>NZ_CP029710.1:4800000-8919230 GCF_004634405.1 Nocardia sp. CS682
GATGGCGCTCGAGGCCCTCTCGCTGGTCAACACCCGCGCGTTCCAGGCTCGCCTGGCCTCGCTGGGTATCCCGGCCCGGTTCGACTTCCCGGCCCAGGGCACTCACTCCTGGAAGTACTGGGAGGGTCAGCTCTTCAACTCGCGCAACCAGATCCTGGACGCCACCGGCGCCTGGTGATCGCCTGATCAACCACTCGGGCCGTACCCCCTCGGGGTGCGGCCCGAGTTGCGTTTCGGCACAGGTGGTTTGCCGAGCCGTTCGCTGCGGTATCTCTGTGCTCACACATCATTTGTCCCGGTAAGACCGCTTCGGCGCCGCACCTTCTCGCACGGAAGAGGCGGCGCCGGATGCGTTGTGCGAGCCTGCAAAACGAACACGGCGGTTTTCTTATAGTGCGTGTCCTCCCCGGAAGACGGCGCGTACGGGAGTAGAAAGCTCTTGTGGCAGGGATTCGGCGCGGGAGATGGGGGAGACGCGAGCGTCGTGGCGCGCGTCCGGCTCGCGGGCGGTTAGTGCTGCTCGCCACCGCCATGGTCATCCCGTTGGCCGCGGGCGCCGCACCGGCCGCCGCGCAACCCGCTCCCGCCCCGGCACCCGGCCCTGCGGCCGCGGAGGCAGGCGTGCCTGCGACCGTGCAGAAGGTGATCTGGCTGACCGACCGCCGGGTCGCCCTGTGGATCAACTCGCCGTCCATGGCCACCCCGATCCAGGTGCAGCTGCTGCTCGCCAAGGACTGGAACACCCGCCCCGACGTGCGCTTCCCGGTGCTCTACCTGCTCGACGGCCTGCGCGCCACCGACGAGGAGAGCGGCTGGACCAAGGACGCGGGCGCCGTCGATTTCTTCGCCGACAAGAACGTCACCGTGGTGCTGCCGATCGGCGGCCAGTCCAGCTTCTACTCCGACTGGATCCAGCCGAACAACGGCAAGAACTACAAGTGGGAAACCTTCCTGACCAAGGAACTGCCGCCGCTGCTCGAGGCCGATTGGCGCGCGACGGATGTCCGTGGCATGGAAGGGCTTTCGATGGGCGGCACGGCGGCCATGTTCCTGGCCGCGCGCAACCCCGGTTTCGCCAAGTACGCCGCGTCGTACTCGGGCTTCCTCACCACCACCACGATCGGCATGCCGCAGGCCATCCAGTTCGCCATGCGCGACGCGGGCGGCTACGACGTCGGCGCCATGTGGGGCCCGCCGACCAGCCCGGAATGGGCCGCGCACGACCCGTACACGCTGGCCGAGAAGCTCAAGGGCGTCACGCTGTACGTGTCCAGCGGCAGCGGCGCCTCCGGCCCGTTCGACCAGGCGTCCGGCATTCCCGGCGTCAGCACCAACTACGCGGGCATGGGGCTGGAGATCTTGTCGCGGCTCACCTCGCAGAACTTCGTCACCAAGCTCGGCAAGCTGGCGATCCCGGCCCAGGTGAACTACCGCCCGTCCGGCACGCACTCGTGGCCCTACTGGGACTTCGAGATGCGGCAGTCCTGGACGCAGGCCGCGGCCGCGCTCGGCGTCGATCCCGGGCAGACCGGCTGCACGGTCGGCGGCCAGATCGCCACCGTGGCCGCCGCGAACAACTGGCTGGGCGACTGCCTGTCCGCCGAGTATCCGGTGGCGGGCGGCGGTGTGGCCCAAGACTTCCGGTCCGGCCGGGTCTACTTCACCCCGGGCAGCGGCGCGCACCCGGTCGGCGGCATGATCGGCGGTGGCTATCAGGCCATACAGGGCGCCGCCGGTCCGCTCGGCCTGCCGACCGGTGACGAACGCGGACTGCCGGACGGCAAGGGCCGCATGCAGACCTTCCAGCACGGCTCGCTCTACTGGACCCCGCAGACCGGTGCGCAGGCGGTGCGCGGCGCGATCCTCGACGAGTGGGGCAAGCAGGGTTACGAGGCCGGCCCGGCGGGCTACCCGATCGGACCCGAGGTGGCGACCCCGAACCGGGACGGCGCCGTGCAGTCGTTCGAGAACGGCCCGTTCTACTACAGCGCCAAGACCGGTGTGCACCGGGTGCAGGGCATGATCCTGGGCAAATACGCCCAAATGGGTTACGAGAACAGCTGGCTCGGCTTCCCCGCCGCCGAGGAGCAGCCGCTGAAGGACCTCGGCCGGTACAGCCGTTTCGAGGGCGGCAATATTTACTGGAGCCCGCTCTCGGGTGCGTGGGCGGTGAAGAACGGTCCGCTCATGGAGGCCTGGCAGGTGCTCGGGTATGAGAACGGCAAGCTCGGCTATCCGATCAGCGACGAGTTCCCCGTCCCCGGCGGTGTGCAGCAGAACTTCCAAACCGGTTTCATCGTGCTGCGCGATGGCAAACCGGAGGTTCACGGGCTTTAAATCTGACCGGTCTGTTTGTTGTCCGGCTCCGATCTCTTAAGTCTTGCCGCTATGTTGGGTGGCGACCTCCCCCGTTTGCGAACAGATCGAGGACAGAATTCATGCAGAGGACCCGTGGCAAGGTATTCGGCGTTGTCGTGGCGATCGCGGCGACCGGCCTGCTCGCCGCCTGCGGTGGCAACGACTCGACCGCATCGAGCACGCCGACGCTGACCCGCACCACGGCGGCGACGCAGCCGCCCGCCTCGTCCACCAGCGGCGCCGACACCGGCCAGCAGGCGCCGGCGCCCACCCCCCAGCCCGAGCAGCCGCCCGCCGAGACGGTCGCCCCCGAGCGTCCGCAGCCGGTGCCCGCCGAGTCCGCGCCGCCCGCGGACACCTCGAAGCTCACCGACAAGGACAAGAAGTACCTCGACGCGCTCAAGCAGCAGGGCGTCACCCCGTCCACCCCGGATATCGCGCTGAGCGTGGCGAACTACGTCTGCCAGGGCACCGCGTCCGGGGCCTCCGACCAGGATCTGATGACCTTCGTGACCGCGATGGCCGGCTCCGATCCCTCCTTCGATCCGGCGAAGATGCCGGTCGAGAAGGCCGGAGAGGTCTACATCAGCGCCGCGAAGCAGACCTACTGCAAGGCGTGAGCAACGTGAAGGAGCGCGGCGAGTGAACCGGGAACACAGCTGCACCGCAGGCACGACGGAGCCGAGCGCTAGCGAGGCGCAGTTGTGAATGCGCGCCGTGGCGGCACATCCCGCCGGTCGAGGCCGGTGGGATGTCTCCTGCTGATCGGGATCCCGATCCTGATCATCATCGTGGTGTTGCTGCTGTGGTACCTGCTCGCCGGGCTGCTGCGCCAGCCGAAGCCGGGACCGAAGCCGCCCGAGGAGCCGACCTCGCAACCGGCGAGTTGCCCGGACGTGCAGATGATCTCGGTGCCGGGCACCTGGGAGTCCAACAGCAACGACGACCCGCACAACCCGACCGCGAACCCGATCTCGCTGATGCTCAACATCTCCAACCCGGTCGGGCAGCAGTTCCCGAAGGAACGGCTGGACGTGTACACCGTCCCGTACGTCGCGCAGTTCTCCAATCCGATCGCCATCCCGCCGGACGGCCAGCAGTCCTACAACAACAGCCGGTCCGAGGGCACCCAGCGGATGATCGACGCGATGCAGCAGCGGCACCGCGAATGTCCGTTGACCACCTACGTGATCGCCGGGTTCTCGCAAGGCGCGGTGATCGCGGGTGATGTGGCTTCGCAGATCGGCCAGGGCAAGGGACCGGTGCCTGCGAACAAGGTGCTCGGCGTGACGCTCATTTCCGATGGCAGGCGCACCGGCGACACCGGTCCCGGCCAGCCCGTCCAGATCGGTGCGGTGCCCGCGGGCGTCGGCGCCGAGGTCGCGCTGAAGGGTCTCAACGTCCCCGGCATCACGATGACGGGTCCGCGCCCGGGTGGTTTCGGTGAACTGGCCGAACGCACCTTCACGATTTGCGCGCAGGGCGACCTGATCTGCGACGCACCGCGCGAAGCATTGAGCCCGTGGAACATCATGGGCAGCGTCGGCGCGCTGGTGCGCGCGGCGGGCAACCCGGTGCACGCGCTGTACAACGGTTTCATCGTCGACGAGAACGGCACCACCTCCACCCAGTGGACCGTCAACTGGGCGAACGGCCTCATCGAATCGGCACCGCATCCGCCACATTCGTGAGTGCGCGAGCCGGTGATACAGCGTGGAGTCGTGAGATTTCACAGTCAGCGCTGAGGTCGGCACGCAGAACACCAGTACTGCCCCGACAAGCGCGACTCCCGTTGGACAGCACGCTGTAAAGTGCCGCAGGTGATCGCGACGCAGGTAGCACCGACACCGTGTTCGGGACATCACCCTGCACCGTCGCGCCCGAGTTTCCTTACAGCCAGGAGCATGAGTTCATGACAGAAGCCGCCGCACCAGCCGGTGAGTTGACCGCGCTGGGTACGCCGCTGCGCAGCTTCCGCTTCGCGGCAGCGGGCGAGGGAAATAAGCAAGAGGGTGGCGCCCGCAAGTTCATCCAGACGGCGCAGCAGGCCGAGGAGTACGGCTTCGACACCTTCGTCGTGCCGGATCACCTGGGTGACCAGATCGGCCCGATCGCCGCCCTCGGCGCGCTGACCCAGGCCACCGAGAAGATCCGCCTCGGAACGTCGGTGCTGGCCAACGGTTTCCGGCACCCCGTGGTGCTGGCCAAGGATCTGGCCACCATCGATGTGCTGTCCAAGGGCAGGCTCGAGGTCGGTCTCGGCGCGGGCTGGAAGCAGGACGAGTTCCTCGCCGCGGGTCTGCCCTACGAGACGCCCGGCGTTCGGCTCGCGAAGCTGGACGAGGCGCTGACCATCCTGGACGTGCTGCTGCGCGGCCAGGAGTGCACCTTCGAGGGCAAGTACTACCAAGTACAGGGCGTCAAGGGCACGCCTAGGCCGCGGCAGGGTCCGCGCCCGCCGATCTGCACCGGCGGCGGCGGTCCGAAGATGCTGCGGTTGGCCGCCAAGCACGCCGACATCATCTCGGTCGTGCCGGTGACCACCAAGAACGGTAAAGGCCTCTTGTCGGGCATCACGATGGAGAAGACCATCGAGAAGGTGAACCTGATCCGCGAGGCCGCGGGCGACCGGTTCGCCGATATCGAGCTGAACTGGGCCATCACCGCCATCGTCATCACCGACGATCGCGAGAAGACCGCTGAGATGGCGCTTTCCGCGATCGATCGCGGTCTGCACCCGGATCTCGAGGTGGACGTGAAGCTTTCGGTCGAGGACATCTTGAACTCGCCGTACGTGGCCATCGGCAGCTTCGAAGAAATCGCCGACCAGATCCGCCGTGTGCGCCAACTCACCTCGATGTCGTATGTCGGGGTCTTTCCCACCCAGATGGACGCATTCGCCCCCGTTATTCCCCTGCTGCGAGACGAGTGAGCCGGTCTTCTCTGTAACATGACTCTGGTTTGAGTACATCTAGCCGATAGCGGTCACCGCGCAGACCGCCCAATAACTGCAGGCTGACTCGAGCACTTGGAGCCACCCGCGGGCGAAAGCGAGTCGGGGCCTCACAGGTAACAACGGCGTTGTCGCCGTCTTGCTGCGTGTGCCTCGGAGGAGAAGAAGGAATGGAAGAGACTTTCGACGACTACCTGGACGAGACCGGGAACATCCGAATTCCCGAGGATCACACCCTGGTCGATCACGTCGAGAAGCACACCCGGAACGACGCGAACACTCTGGCGTACCGCTACATCGATTACTCGCGTGAGCGTGATGGCGAGGCGCAGGAACTGACGTGGCGTGAGTTCGGCATTCGGCTGCGCGCGGTGGCCGCTCGACTGCAGCAGGTGACCAACCCGGGTGACCGGGTCGCGATCCTCGCGCCGCAGGGCCTGGATTACGTGATCTCCTTCTTCGCCGCGATCTACGCGGGCACCATCTCGGTGCCCCTGTTCGACCCGGACGAGCCTGGTCACACCGACCGCCTGCACGCCGTGCTCGGCGACTGCGAACCCGCCGCGATCCTGACCGCCAGCTCCTCGGCGGCCGGTGTGCGGCAGTTCTTCCGGTCGCTGCCCGCCGCGCAGCGCCCGCGCATCATCGCGGTCGACGCGATCCCGGACAGTGTCGGCGAGGGCTGGGTGCGCCCGGATATCGCCATCGACGACATCGCCTACCTGCAGTACACCTCGGGCTCGACCCGGACCCCGGCCGGCGTGGAGATCACCCACCGCGCGGTCGGCACCAACCTGCTGCAGATGGTCGACGCGATCAACCTGGACTGGAACTCGCGCGGCGTCACCTGGCTGCCGCTGTTCCACGACATGGGCCTGCTCACGGTGATCCTGCCCGCGGTCGGCGGCAAGTACATCACCATCATGTCGCCGAGCGCGTTCGTGCGCCGCCCGTACCGCTGGATCAAGGAACTCGCCGCGCAGTCCGACGGCGCCGGAACCTTCGCCGCCGCACCGAATTTCGCGTTCGAGCACGCCGCCGCGCGTGGCCTGCCGAAGAACGGCGAGTCGCTGGATCTGTCGAACGTGATCGGCCTGATCAACGGCAGCGAGCCGGTGACCACCTCCTCGATGAAGAAGTTCAACGAGGCGTTCGCGCCCTACGGCCTGCCCAAGACCGCGATCAAGCCCTGCTACGGCATGGCCGAGGCGACGCTGTTCGTGTCCGCGACCAAGGCCGAGGACGAAGCGAAGGTCACCTACGTCGACCGCCACGAGCTCAATGCGGGCCGCATGGTCAAGGTCGAGCCGGGCTCGGAGAACGCCATCGCGCAGGTCTCCTGCGGGTACGTCGCGCTGTCGCAGTGGGCCGTGATCGTCGACCCGGAGACCGTCGAGGCCGACGGCGGGCATGAGCAGCCCGACGGCCGGGTCGGTGAGATCTGGTTGCACGGCAACAACATGGGCATCGGGTATTGGGGCAGGCCGGACGAGACCGCCGCGACCTTCCAGAACAAGGTTTCGCACCGGCTACCCGAGGGCAGCCATGCCGAGGGCACCGACCGCGACGCCAACTGGATGCGCACCGGCGACTACGGCGTGTACCTGGACGGCGAGCTGTACATCACCGGGCGGGTGAAGGACCTGGTGATCGTCGACGGCCGCAACCACTACCCGCAGGACCTGGAGTTCTCCGCGCAGGAAGCCTCCAAGGCGCTGCGCCCCGGCTTCGTCGCCGCGTTCTCGGTGCCCGCGAACCAGCTACCCGCGCTCGTCTTCGACCAGGGCAGCCACTCCGGACTCAAGTTCGACGCCGACGACGCCTCCGAGCAACTGGTCATCGTGGCCGAACGCGGCCCGGGCGCGGGCAAGGCCGATCCACTACCCATCGCCGACGAGGTGCGCGCCGCGGTGGCGTCGCGCCACGGCGTGACCGTTCGAGACGTACTGCTGGTTCCCGCGGGTTCCATCCCGCGCACCTCCAGCGGCAAGATCGCCCGGCGGGCCTGCAAGGCCGCCTACCTCGAGGGAACGCTGCGGGGTGGTTACACCCAGCAGGCGTTCCCCGATGCACCGGAAGAGTAATTGCCCAGGGGTGGCCTCGGACAGCCGACATTCGCGGTGCGCCCGGTACGCAGACAGGTAGCTTGAGGAATTGATGGCTGACAACGAGGGCACGTCCACCACGACGACCGAATCCCTGCCCGCCGACGCGGACGCCGACCAGGCATCCGCGCAGGTGGCCGCTGCCTCCACCGAGGCGTCCGGCGCGCAGACCGACATGACGGTCGCCGAGCTGCGGGACTGGCTGCGCAACTGGGTTGCCGAGGCGACCGGGCAACCGATCGAGCAGATCACCGTTGATCGTCCGATGGAGGAGTTCGGGCTCGCCTCGCGCGACGCGATCGCCCTCGGTGGTGACATCGAGGAACTGACCGGTGTGGTGCTGACGGCAACGGTCGTTTACCAGCATCCGACGATCGCCTCGCTGGCCGAGGTGGTCATCAACGGTGAGCCGGAAAGCGTGGAAGATGCTTCCGGCGACTCTTTCTATACGGCGGGCTACCAGCCGAACGACGCGCACGACATCGCCATCGTCGGCCTGTCGACCCGGCTGCCCGGTGCGGGCGATACGCCGGAGTCGACCTGGGAGTTCCTGATCAATCGCGGCGACGCGATTCGCGAACTGCCCGAGGGCCGTTGGGGCGAGTTCGCCACGGATCCGAATGCGGCCGCGGCAATCGCCGCCGCCAACACCCTCGGCGGATACCTGGACCAAGACGTGGTCAAGGGCTTCGACGCGGAATTCTTCGCGATGTCGCCGATCGAGGTCGAGAGTGTCGATCCGCAGCAGCGCCTGATGATGGAACTGACCTGGGAGGCGTTGGAGCACGCCAGGATTCCCGCGAGCGACCTCAAGGGCTCGCCGGTCGGCGTCTTCATCGGTACTTCCACGAGCGACTTCATGCTTGTCGCGGCGCTCGGGGTGGGCGACCAGGACCCCAACCGGCCCGCTTCGGCCGCCGCGTACGGGATCACCGGGGCGTCGTCCGGCATCATCTCCAACCGCGTTTCCTACTTCTACGACTTCCGCGGCCCCTCGGTCGCCGTCGACACCGCGTGCTCCTCCACGCTGGTGGCGGTGCATCAGGCGGTGCGTGCGCTCCGCGAAGGCGACGCTGACCTGGCCCTGGCCGGTGGTGTGAACATGCTGCTCGCACCGATGGTCACCTTGGGCTACGACTCGGTCGGCGCGGTCGCGAAGGACGGCCGGATCAAGGCGTTCTCCTCCGATGCTGATGGCATGGTTCGTTCCGAGGGCGCCGGGCTTATCGTTCTCAAGCGGCTCGCCGACGCGGAACGCGACGGCGATCGAATCCTGGCTGTTATCAAGGGTTCCGCGATCAACTCCGACGGACGATCCAACGGTCTCGTCGCGCCGAACCCTGATGCCCAGGCCGAAGTGCTGCGCCGGGCGTATCGGGACGCGGGCATCGTGCCGTCCACTGTCGACTACATCGAGGCGCATGGCACGGGAACGCTGCTCGGCGACCCGATCGAAGCCGACGCGCTCGGCCGGGTGGTCGGTCGTGGTCGTGCCGACGACAAGCCCGCGCTGCTCGGATCGGCAAAGTCCAATTTCGGTCACCTGGAGTCCGCCGCCGGTGCGGCGAGCTTCGCCAAGATCGTGATGGCATTGCAGCACAATGTTATTCCGCCGAACATCAACTTCGCGGGTCCGAACCCGTACATCCCGTTCGACCAGGCGCATTTGAAGGTTGTCGACCAGCCGACCGAATTCCCCCGCTACAGCGGCAAGGCGACCATCGGCATCTCCGGTTTCGGCTTCGGTGGCACCAACGCGCATGTCGTTGTGCAGGAATACGTTCCGGCCTCGGCCGAGGTCGTGCCCGAGCCTGCCGCGCCCGCTGCGGAGGGCGAGGTGGCCGCCTCGGCACTCGATGCCGACCTCGATGACAAGACGGTCGAAGTGATCACGGAAGCGGATGCGGTGGCCGACGAGCCCGCCGAAGCGCCCGCACCGGTCGCCGAAGCCGAGCCGGTCGCGGAATCCATTGCGCCCGTGGCGGAATGGACCGCCGAGCGCGCCGAACCGCTGCCGGTGATCCTGCCGGTCTCCGGCTACCTGCCCTCGCGCCGCCGCCGAGCCGCCGCCGAGCTGGCCGATTGGCTGGAATCCGAAGCGGGACGCGATGTTTCGCTGGAGGACGTCGCGCGGTCGCTGGCCAAGCGCAGCCACTGGCGTTCGCGCGGTGTCGTGCTCGCAAAGACGCACGAGGAAGCCGTCGCTGGTCTGCGTGCCATCGCGGCGGGTAAGCCGGGCAACGGTGTGTTCACCGCCGACGCGCCCGCCACCATGGGTGCGGTCTGGGTGCTCTCCGGTTTCGGTGCGCAGCACCGGAAGATGGGCAAGGCGCTTTACCTGGAGAACTCGATTTTCGCCAAGGCCGTCGACGAGGTCGACGAGTTGGTGCAGGACGAGGCCGGGTACTCGATCCGGGACATGTTCCTGGACGACAGCCAGGACTACAACGTCGGCACCTCGCAGGTCGGCATCTTCACCATCCAGATCGGCCTGGCCGCGCTGCTGCGCGCGCACGGTGCGCAACCCGACGCGGTGGCCGGCCATTCGATGGGCGAGGTCGCCGAGGCCTACATCGCCGGTGGCCTGCCGCTCGAGGACGCGGTCCGGGTGATCTGCGCCCGCTCGCGCTTGATGCACGAGGGCGAGCAGATGATCACCGACGACGACGTGCGCAACATGGCGCTCGTCGAGTACAGCGCCGAGGACATCGAGAAGCTGCTCACCGAGTACCCAGACGTCGAGGTCGGCGTATACGCCGCGCCCACCAACACGGTGATCGGCGGCCCGCGCGAGCAGGTCGAGGCGATCGTGGCGCGGGTCGAGGCGGAGGGCAAATTCGCGCGGATCCTGCAGACCCGCGGCGCGGGTCACACCTCGCAGATGGACCCGCTGCTCGGTGAACTGGCCGCGGAGCTCGCCGGTATCGAGCCGACCAAGCTGAAGACCGGCCTGTACTCGACGGTGCACAAAGGCGAGTTCTACCGACCGGGCAACGACCCGATTCACACCGAGGACTACTGGGTCAAGAACATGCGCGGCAGCGTGTACTTCACCAACGCGGTGAAGCTCGCGGTCGACGCCGGGCACACCACCTTCCTCGAGCTCGCACCGAATTCCGTTGCGCTGATGCAGGTGCTGGGCACCACCTTCGCGGCGGGCTTGCACGACGCACAGCTCATCCCGACGCTCAAGCGCAAGGAAGACGAGGCGGCGGGCGTGATCGGCGCCCTCGCCCAGCTGTACGTGCACGGGCACAAGGTGGACTTGCCGTCGCTGTTGCCGGTAGGCGAGTACGCCGATATTCCGCGAACCGCGTTCGTGCGCAAGGAGTTCTGGCCGAAAGTCTCGCTGGCCAGCGGTAGCGGCAACGCCCGGGTGCCGGGTGCACACGTGGCCATGCCGGACGGCAGGCACGCGTGGGAAGTCCAGGCGTCCGCGGTCACCGATCTCGCCGCGCTGGTGAATGCCGCTGCGGCACAGGTACTCAGCGACGTGTCGCTGGGCGCCTCGGTCGCGCACGCCACCGTTCCGGCCACCGGCACGCTGACGACCACGCTGACCCCGCACCCCGGCGGCGCCTCGGTGCAGGTGCATGCCAAGGAGGGCAACGCCTTCCGGTTACTGTTCGACGCGGTGGTCACCTCTAGTGCGCCGCTGCCCGAATCCGTTGTGGCCGAGGCTGTTCCGGCGACCGTCACTGCCCCGGCGGGCGACGCCGATCTCGAGGTCGTCGAAACCTTCGGCGAGCGCTGGGATCCCAACGGCACCCAGTCGCTGGAGGACCGCCTCGCACTGATCGTCGCCGAGTCGATGGGTTACGCGGTCGAGGACCTCCCGATGGAGATCCCGCTGATGGAGCTCGGCCTCGACTCGCTGATGGCCATGCGCATCAAGAACCGCGTCGAGTACGAATTCGATATCCCGCAGCTGCAGATCCAGGCGGTGCGCGACGCCAACCTGACCGAGGTCGGCAAGGTGCTGCGCTACGCCATCGACCATCGCGAGGAAATGCTCGCGGTGGCCGAGCGGCAGGCCGCCGGTGAAGAGATCGTGGTCGACAGCAACTTCATCGCCGCCGCCCGCGCGGCCGTCGAAGCCGGCACGGACCCGGCCGCTGCGGTCACCGAAGCGGCTGCCGCCGAAGGTGTTTCGCTGGATGTCGAGACCACCTCGGTGCAGGCGGAGGCCGAGCAGATCGTCGCGCAGGCGGAGAAGGCCGCGGGCATCACCGGTGCCGCCGCCGGTACCGCGGCACCCACCCCGGTGTCGCCGGAGCAGGCCGCAGCGGCGGATGCGAAGGAAGCGGCGAACGAGCGGGCGCTCGACGCTCAGGACACCACCGCGGTGGGTGCCGCCGAATCGGTTGCCGCACAGGCGGTGCAGGCTCCGGTCACCTTCGGTGCGCAGCCGTCGGCCAGCGATGACGACGACGTGCCGCCGCGAGACGCCGCGGAACGGCTGACCTACGCGACCTGGGCGATCGTCACCGGCAAGTCGGCGGGCGGCATCTTCAACACCCTGCCCATCCTCGAGGAGGAGGTCGCCGAGAAGCTGGCGGAGCGCCTCACCGAGCGGGTCAAGGCCGAGGTCACCGTCGATGACGTGCTCGACTGCGAGACCATCGAGCAGCTCGCCGATATCGTGCGCAATCTGCAGGACAGCGGCGCCGACGTGGACGGTTTCATCCGCCCGCTGCGGGCTCGCGAAGAGGGCTCGAATGCCGTGCCGGTCTTCGTGTTCCACCCGTCGGGCGGTAACACGCTGGTCTACGAACCGCTGCTGAAGCGGCTGCCGGCCGGCACGCCCATGTACGGCTTCGAGCGCGTCGAAGGCGACATCCTGGAGCGGTCGCAGCAGTACGTCGCCGAGCTGCGCAAAATCCAGGGCAACGGCCCGTACGTGCTCTACGGCTGGTCCCTCGGCGCGGTGTTCGCGCTGCAGGTGGCGCAGCTGCTGCGCGACGAAGGCGCCGACGTGCGGGTTGTCGGTCTGATCGACCTGGCGTTGCCGGTCGAGGACGAGGACAACAGCCCCGAGGAGCGGGTGCGCCGGATCGAGCGCTACCAGGTCTTCGCGAAGAAGACCTACGGCGTCGAGGGCGAGCTGGATCGTGAGCAGCTGGAGACGCTGGCTGCGGCCTCCGATGAAGAGCAGTTCAAGATGATCAGCGATCTGGTCAAGATGAGCGGCACCAAGATTCCCGGTGGCGTGCTCGAACATCAGCGCACCTCGTGGATCGAGAGCAGGCACCTGGCCAAGACCACGCCGACTCGCTACGACGGCGATGTCGTGCTTTACCTCGCGGATCGCTATCAGGACGGCATGATCGAGCTGGAACCGCGTTTCGCCGATCGACGCCCCAATGGTGGTTGGGACGAATACCTTCCGAACCTGGAGGTCATTCACATCCCGGGTGACCACCTGCAGATCGTCGACGAACCACGGATCGGAAAGATCGGAGCCGACCTCACCGCCAAGCTTGCGGTGATCGCCCCGTAGCGGGTGCGCCTTACGAAAGGGACGAAGTGAGCACTACTGCCGAGAAGCTCGCCGACCTGCGTAAAAGAATGGATCTAGCGCAGGAACCGGCGGGTGAAGCGGGGGTGGCGAAGCGGGCGAAGAAGGGGATTCCCAGCGCCCGTGAACGGATCAACATGCTGCTCGATCCGGGCACCTTCGTGGAAATCGGTGCGCTGGTGCGCAAGCCGGGTGACCCCACCGCGCTCTACGGCGACGGTGTGGTCACCGGGCACGGCCTCGTCGAGGGCCGGCCGGTGGCGGTGTTCTCGCACGACCAGACCGTCTACGGCGGTTCGGTCGGCGAGATGTTCGGCCGCAAGGTCGCCGGGATCATGGAGTACGCGGCCAAGGTCGGCTGCCCGGTGGTCGGCATCAACGACTCCGGCGGCGCGCGTGTGCAGGAGGCGGTGACCTCGCTCGCCTGGTACGCCGAGCTGGGTCGCAGGCAGGAACCGCTGTCCGGTCTGGTGCCGCAGATCTCGATGATCCTCGGCAAGTGCGCGGGCGGCGCGGTGTACGCCCCGATCAATACCGACGTGGTGGTGGCGACCGAAGAGGCGTACATGTTCGTCACCGGCCCCAAGGTGATCCGCGAGGTCACCGGCGAGGATGTCAGCCTCGAGGAGCTCGGCGGCGCGCAGAGCCAGGCCGAGTACGGCAACATCCATCACGTCGCACCGGACGAGAAGTCGGCGTTCGAGTGGGTGCGCGACTACCTGAGCTTCCTGCCGACCAGCTGTCAGGAACTGGCGCCGATCGTGAACCCCGGCCTGGAGCCGGAGCTCACCGACAGCGACCGGGAACTGAATTCCCTTGTGCCGGACTCCGATAACGCCGCCTACGACATGCACGACATCCTGCTGCGGATCTTCGACGACGGCGGCTTCCACGAGATCGGCGCCACCGCGGGCCGCAATATGATCACCGGCTTCGCCCGTGTCGACGGCCGTCCGGTCGGTGTGGTGGCGAACCAGCCGATGGTCTACGCGGGCGCGCTGGACGCACGGGCGTCGGACAAGGCGGCGCATTTCGTGCGGCTGTGCGATGCGTTCGAGATCCCGCTGGTCTTCATCGTCGACACCCCCGGCTTCCTGCCAGGGGTGGAGCAGGAGAAGATCGGCGTGATCAAGCGCGGCGGCCGGTTCCTGTTCTCCTTCGTGGAGGCGACCGTGCCGAAAGTCACTGTGGTGATTCGCAAGTCGTACGGCGGCGGCTACGCGGTGATGGGCTCCAAGCAGCTCGGCGCCGACGTGAACCTGGCCTGGCCGACCGCGCGCATCGCGGTGATGGGCGCGGAGAGCGCGGTGAGCCTGATCGGCGGTAAGCAGATCGAGGCGGCGCCGGAGGAACAGCGGGCGGCCGTGCGCCAGCAGATGATCGACTTCTACAACGCCACCATGGCGACGCCGTGGGTGGCTGCCGAGCGCGGCTACATCGACGCGGTGATCGAGCCCGCGAACACCCGGTTGGAACTGCGCAAAGCCTTGCAGCTGCTGCGCGACAAGTCGCTCGCGCGCAATCCGCGCAAGCACCACCTGCTGCCGCTCTGACGCCGGAATCGGGCCGCATCCGTTGCGGCGCGGCCCGATTCACCGAGGTCGGTTACCTCAGCCGAGGCTGGCGGATTCGATGACGACGTCGTCGACCGGCACATCCTGGTGCCCGCCCGCGCTACCGGTGGCGACGCCGGCGATCTTGTCGACCACCTCGGTGCCCTCGATCACCTTGCCGAACACCGTGTAGCCCCAGCCCGACGGCGTCGGCGCGGAGTGGTTGAGGAACGCGTTGTCGGAGACGTTGACGAAGAACTGCGCGGTCGCCGAGTGCGGGTCGTTGGTGCGCGCCATCGCCACGGTGTACTTGTCGTTCTTCAGGCCGTTGTTGGCCTCGTTCTGGATCGGCGCCTGCACGCCCTTCTGCCGCAGGCCGCGCTCGAAGCCGCCGCCCTGAATCATGAAGCCGGGAATGACACGGTGGAAGATGGTGCCGTTGTAGTGGCCCGCGTTCACGTAATCCACGAAGTTCTGCACCGTGTTCGGCGCCTTCTGGTCGTCAAGTTCCAGGACGATCGGTCCGTAATTCGTCGAGAGATTCACCTTGGTCATACCCACACCTTGCCAGCCCGCCATCGCACGCCTTTTGCCGGTCTTGGGATGTGCCGTGACTTTCCTCGACGGCCCGCACCGCGGGGAAGTGCGGCAGTACCGTGCGCGCCAGGTGAGCCGGAGGCATCCCGGCATGATCAGCTGTGACATTTGTCCAGGTCGGAAGGTCCAAAGTTCATTTCGCATTTCAATTGATCAAGAAAACAGACAACTGATCTCGCGGGAACATGGGTAACTCGTCGGGCACGCCCACAACGTGATTCGGCACTTATCCGCCGGACGCCCACGAAACTTACCGCGCACCTAAGTCTGGGCTAAAGACCCGGAGAGGCGGACTGGCCGGGCCTGAAGACGCGGCGGGGCTGGGGAGCTAGCATTGCCAATCGTGCCCGACGCCGCTACTGCTGTCCTGACGAAACCGCCCGCCGTGCCAGCGGCCTCCACGGCCGATTTCCGCACCGCGCGAATAATCGCGCTGGTCGCCGGATTGCTCGGCGCGCTGTTCGCCTTGGCCACCCCGTTCCTGCCGGTCACCCAGACCACCGCGGAACTGAACTGGCCGCAGGGCGCGACGCTCGGCAATGTGCAGGCCCCCTTGATGTCTCAGGTCCCGATCGACCTACGCGCCACCATTCCGTGTAGCGCGGTCGCGCAGCTGCCGGAGCGGGGCGGCATGCTGCTGGCCACCGCGCCGCCGCAGGGCCACAAGGCCGCGCTGGAGGCCATGTTCATTCGAGTGTCGGACACCTCGGTGGACGTGGTCGACCGCAACGCCGTCGTGGTGTCGGCGCCGCGCGCGGACATGGAGCGGTGCTCGGCGCTAGAGCTCACCTCCGATCACAAGCGCACGCACGCGGTGTTCACCGGCCTCACCACCACGGTCACCAAGCCGGTCGAGGGCGCGGCGCCCGGGACCGAGCAGCAGGTCGAGGTGCCGGTCGAGGGTGCGCTGAACGGTGACCTGCGGCCGCAGGTGGTCGGCGTCTTCTCCGATCTGAAGGGCGCGGCGCCCGCCGGACTCGACTTCCACATGACCGTGGACACCCGGTTCACCACCAGCCCGACCGTGATCAAACTGATCGCGATGATCGCGGCGGTGCTGTGCACCCTGGTCGCGCTCGCGGCGCTGGCTCGGCTCGACGGCAGCGACGGGCGCGGGCACCGCCGGTTCCTGCCGTCCAACTGGCTGAAGCCGACCTGGGCGGACGGCGCGGTGGTCGGCACGCTGCTGGTGTGGCATTTCGTGGGCGCCAACACCTCCGACGACGGCTACATCCTGAGCATGGTGCGGGTCGCGCCGCACGCGGGCTATATGGCCAACTACTTCCGCTGGTACGGCGTGCCGGAGGCGCCGTTCGGCTGGTACTACTACGTGATCCAGGCCTTCTCGGAGATCTCCACCGCCAGCCCGTGGGTGCGCTTGCCCGCGCTGGGCTGCGCCATCCTCTGCTGGATGGTGATCAGCCGGGAGGTGGTGCCCCGGCTCGGGCGCGGGGTGCGCAACAGCAAGGTCGCGCTGTGGACCGGCGGTCTGGTGTTTCTCGCGTTCTGGATGCCGTTCGACAACGGTCTGCGCTCGGAGCCGATCGTCGCGCTCGGCGCGCTGCTGACCTGGGTGTCGATCGAGCGGGCCATCGCGACCGGACGGCTGTTGCCCGCCGGTGTCGCGGTTTTGGTCGCGGCGTTCACGCTCGCGGCCGCGCCGACCGGATTGATGTGTGTGGCGGCGTTGCTCGCCGGCGTTCGCCCGCTGGTGCGGATCGTGGTGCGCAGGCGCAGGCAGTTCGGCTCGGCCGGAGCCAAGTGGTGGTCGACGCTGCCGCTGCTCGCCCCGATCGCCGCGGCCGGGTTGCTGGTGCTGATCGTGGTGTACGGCGACCAGACCTTCTCGGGTATCCAAGAGGCCAACCGGGTGCGTCAGGTGAAGGGGCCGAACCTGGCCTGGTACGAGGACTACCTGCGCTACTACTACCTGTTCGTGGAGACCGTCGACGGTTCGCTGGCCCGCCGGTTCGCGTTCCTGGTGATGCTGCTGTGCCTGTTCACCACCATGCTGGTGTTGTTGCGGCGCAGGCAGGTTCCCGGCATCGCGAGCGGCCCGACCTGGCGGTTGATGGGCGTCGTCTTCGGCACCGTCTTCTTCATGATGTTCAACCCGACCAAGTGGACGCACCACTTCGGCGCGTACGCGGGTATCGCCGGTTCGCTGGCCGCGGTGACCGCGGTCGCCGTCTCGGCGTCGGCGTTGCGCGCGCGCAAGAATCGCGCGATCTTCCTGGCGGGTCTGTTGTTCGTGCTCGCCCTCGCGTTCTCCGGCATCAACGGCTACTGGTATGTGTCCAGCTTCGGGGTGCCGTGGTTCGACAAGCGGATCTCGCTGCACGGGTACCAGTCGAACACCCTGATGCTCGGTTTGTTCGGTCTCGCGCTGGCGCTGGTCGCCTGGCACTCGCTGCGCGAGGGGTATGCCAAACCGGAGGCGTCACCGAAGTCGGCGCGCGGCAGACGGATTCGCAAGTTCGCCGCGATCCCGTTGACCGTCGTCGCCGCGCTGATGGTGTTGCTCGAGGCGATGTCGCTGGTGAAGGGCGCGGTCGCGCAGTACCCGGCGTACTCGCTGGCCCGCTCGAACTTCGATGCGCTGCGCGGCAACAGCTGCGGTCTCGCCAATGACGTACTGGTGGAAGCGGATCCGAACGGCGGCGCGCTGGCGCCGATCATCGATCCGGCGAACCCGCTCACCGATCCGAACGATCCGCTGGCCGGCGTCGACGCGGTCGGCTTCGCTCCCAACGGGGTGCCCAACGACCTGTCCGCCGACAGCGTGGAGGTGAAGCCGGGTACCGGCAACACCTCCAAGCAGTCCGTCGGCGCCGCGTTCGCCGAGGGGCAGAGCGCGGGCACCGGCGGTGGTCAGGGCGCGCGCGGCGTCAACGGCAGCACCGTGGCGCTGCCGTTCGGGCTGGACCCGGCCACCACGCCGGTCCTGGGCAGCTACCAGGAGAATGTGCAGCAGCCCGCGCATCTCACGTCGAGCTGGTACGGGCTCGCCCCGCGCTCGGCGGACAGCCCGCTCGTGGTGATCTCCGCAGCCGGCCGCGTCCTGTCGGTCGACGACACCGGTGACACCGAGTACGGCCAGTCGCTCACCCTCGACTACGGCAAGCGGCTGCCGGACGGCAGCGTCGCGAAGCTCGGCACCTACCTGCCGCGTGATATCGGGCCGGCCCCGTCCTGGCGTAACCTGCGCGTCCCGCTCGCCGAGATCGCGCCCGAGGCCGACGCGGTGCGGATCGTCGCCAACGACCCGATCCTGATCGGTGACCAGTGGCTGGCGTTCACCCCGCCGCGGATGCCGAAGTTGCAGTCGCTCAACACCTTCCTCGGGCCCGATCAGCCCGTGCTCGAGGACTGGGCCGTCGGTCTCCAGTTCCCCTGCCAGCGCCCGCTCTACCACAAGAACGGCGTCGCCGAGGTCCCCGGCTACCGCATCCTCCCTGATCGCCCGCTGGCCACCACCTCCACCAACACCTGGCAGGCCCAGGAGTTCGGCGGCCTCCTCGGCTTCTCCCAAATGCTCGCGAACTCCGTCACCGTCCCCACCTACCTCAAGGACGACTGGGCCCGCGACTGGGGCTCCCTGGAGCGCTACGACCAGTACGACCGCACCGCCACCCCCGCCCGCCTGGAAACCGGCACCGCCACCCGCTCCGGCCTCTGGTCCCCAGGCAACCTCCGGGTGTTCTAACCACCCCCGACACCACCACAGGCCCGTCGCACCGGCACTCCAGCCGGCCCCGACGGGCCTGTGGTCGTTGTGTTCCGGCAGCCGGACGGCGTTGGTGACTAACGTCGTTGATGCCGAGCCAACTGCTCTTCGCCTGGGATGAGAGTGAAGGCGGCGCAGTGTTTCGGAACGACCTGCCGGAAGTGGCGGTGGTCGAGGGTGGCCACGGTGGATACCCCGAGACGTTCGGCGACAGCGACGACCGATGCGTCAGCTGCTCCGAGTGGGAAGCTGCCGTACTGAATCACCAGTTCGGCCATGCGCCCGAAGTCCGACGAGGTCAGTGGTTCGACCTGAAGTTCTTCTGCCGCCAAGGCTCGCAGGAACTGCGCCTCAGCTTGTGGTCCATGCTTGGCGAGCATGTAGCAGACCTCGGTCACGATGGTCGCTGGAACGATCAGTGGGCCAGGTTCATCGATGAGCGCGGTCGTACAGGACTGGTGCTCGCTGTCCTTGCTGTTCGCGATCGCCAGCAGGGGCCCGGTATCGCAAACGATCACGCGCCGCCGCCGAGTTCGCGCCGGAGAACTTCCTGTGCGGTGGTGGCAAAGTCCGGTGCGGCTTCGACTGTTCCGCTGAAGGACAGGCGGCGTGCGGGGGTGGTCGGATGCTGTTCAGTAGGGCGCCCATGGCTGGCGACCAAGCGCAGCACAACGGGTCGAAGGTCCCGTTGCTCGTCCTCGGTCAACAGCCGGACAAGCGCGGGCAAGTCCATGTCATCGAATGCCGCGGTCATGATGAAAGACTATCGCTCGTCAACTTGGTGTGCCTGCTCATTGTCGTAGCCGCCCCGGCCTACGGCACGGCCGACAGTGAGTTGGTGGAGCCGGTTCGAGGGTGCGGATGACCGGTTCGAGACTTTGTCGCAATTCGGTCAGTGCGCAGTCCACCGGCGAGTCAGGGCCGGGACGTTGAAGCGAGGCGTGACTCCGATTGTGTTGCGCGGCATCGACATACCGTGGATTGCGCGGTATGGATCGCTTCGCGCCGGTTCAGTGGCCGGGGGTTGCTCAGACCTTGGTCATACGCAGACCGAGTTCGCGTCGGAGGACCTCCTGGGCGGGGAGGCGGTCTAGTACGCGCAGGACTGCGGGACGCAGTTCGCGCTGTTCTTCTGCGGTGAGGAGACCAACGAGATCGCGCAGATCCATGTGGTCGAAGGTCGACGTCATACTGCACAGATTACGGATTTATGTGGGTTTCGTCCTGCGATCGTGCGGCGAAATAGGCTTCCAACCGGTCTGTTTACGACATCTTTGCAGCGACGCAACACCGAACCGGCTGGTTCGGTGTCGCGCGCGGCTACCGACCTAGCGAACCCGGATCGGATCATCCTTGGCCAGACCGGTGCGGGTTTCGACGGTGACGCCGATCCGAGCCGGTTCGGCCTGCGGGTCGTAGGGGGTGAACTTCTCCAGCGAACCCCAGTCGCGCGACCAGTCGTGCTCGAGGTAGCTGGGGATGGTCTCCGACTTCAGCAGCAGCCCGGTCCAGCCGAGCGGCCCGCCGCCGATATCGTCCTGCCAGGCGTTGGACGCGTCGGAGCCGACCCGGTCGGGCAGGATCCGCCAGTTCGGCACCTCGGCGACGCCATCGCGGTGATTGAACGGACGCTGGCACGGGAAGGCGAGTCCGACGTGCCAGTCGAGCAGCACCGGATCAGCTGAGCCGACAACGGAGTTCAGCGGAGCCAGCTTGGGCAGCCGGGGCGGGGTGACGGCGAGCCACTGCTTCGGCGTGATGTCGTTGTCCACCGCGACCAACCGCACCGCGTTCGCCTCGACCGGCAGCTGGTCCAACGGCACCCGCAGGTTGCGCCACGACGGCGCGGGCCCGATGTCGATCGGATCGACCGTACCGAGCTTGCGCACCGAGCCGTCCGCCTCGTGCACGCCGTACTCGAGATGCAGTTCCTGCCCGTAGGTGACTACGCCGTCGGCGTCGACATGCCTGATCCGGCCCGCCGCGGTGATCGCGAGCACCTGGTAGGCGGGGTCGTGGCGCATGCTGTCGGCCAGGTCGAGGCGGTACCACTGGGAGATCAGCGAGGCCTGCTGCTGCTCGTCCTCCTGGTAGCTGCCCATGATCGGCGTGGTCGCCGGGTCGAGGCCGAACGGCAAGGCGACCGTGCTGCCGTTGATGCCGGTTTGCGTGGTGGTGCCGCCACCGGTGCCCGCGCCGGTGGTCTTGGTTGTCTTGTTCTTGGCGTCGGAGTTGACCGAGTTCGCGCCGCCCGCCACGGTTTCGTCCGCATCGGCGGTCAGGTCGCTCGCGACACCGTTGGGCGTGAATCCCTTTGTCTCAGCAGCCAATCCGTCGGCGGGTGAACCCGAGTAGGGGAGCAGCAGCGAGTTGGCGGTGTCCGTCTCCACCAGCACCTCGTTGGCCAGCGCGCACGGATCACCCTTCAACGACTGGAGATTCGACTTGGCGACCGAGTATGCGGGGTACTGCGCGACGGCCGCTTTCGCCAGTGACATCACCTCGAACAACACCAGGACGGCCGCGGCGACGGTCAGCGGCGCGGTGGCGAATCGATCGAATCGCTTAGGCGCCGTACGCGCCTTGCGGTACGGCTCTCGATAGTGCAGCCAGACGGCGACCAGCAGCGCGACCCCGCTGAGCCCGAGGAACAGCGTGGAGAAGCCCTTGCCCGCGAACAGTGGCGCCTTGTCCCACCACGGCACCCCGTAGCTGGACACGTACCACCAGCCGTTGGACCCGGTGAAGGTGATCGCGAGCAGGAAGAGCACCGCCGCCGCGAACAGCGCCCGGTTGCGCGGCGAGCGAATTCCCTCGCTGCCCACCGCGACTGCCGCGAGCGCGGCCAGCGATCCGGCCAAGCCGGCGTACACACCGAAGTGGTGCGTCCACTTGGTCGGCGTGAACATCATCAGGACCAGCGACGCGAACACAATGCCGAGGATCCGCACCGACGGCCCGCGCGAGGTGCCGGGGATGCGGCCCTTGCGCAGCACCTGCAGCACGCAGACCAGCAGGCACAGCAGCATGACCAGCACACCGAACCGCCGCGCCAGCGACCCGTCCGGGGAGAGCATCAGCAGCGAATCCCACCGTGTGCGTTCGTCGAACCAGGCCACGTTCGGGCCGACGATGGTGCGCACCCGGGTGGCTTCCAGCACGGTGGACAGGGTCTGATCGGCGAAAACCACCACCAGCACGAGGGTTCCGGCGGACAGGCCCGGTGCGAGCAGCGCCAGGTAGCGGAAAAGCGTTGTCGCCCATGAAGGACGGCGCGCTGGCTCGTGTGCCCCGGACTTCGTTGTCGAACCGGCGTTCTCGGCCGCCGCAGTAGCCGCAGCGGGGCCGCCTTCGGCACCGAGCCCCATTGCCCCCGTGGGACTTTCGGCCACCCCGCCGCCCGACGCAGGCACCACCCCGCGCGCCCGCTTGATGATGATCTGCAACACCGGCCGCGATCCCGCGATCAACGCCGCGATGCAGATGAGCCCGGTCGGCCCGGCGGCCAGCGAGAACCCCGCGATCAGCACCGCGACCGCGGCGGGCAGCAGCCGCCCGGTGGCAATGGCCCGTTCGATCGAGCACCAGGTGAGCAGCGCACCCGCCGCGATCAGCGGCTCGGGCCGCAGCCCGTTGTCATAGGGCAGCCAGAAGGCGAGGAACACCAGCCCGGCGGTCCACAGCGCGACCTTGTTCCGCCGCACCCGAGCACCCAGGCGCGGCAACACTTCCCGGCTGATCACCAGCCAGCAGACCACGCCCGCGAGCACGGCGGGCAGCCGCATCCACGGGCTGGCATCGGAGATCCGGGTCATCCAGGCGAGCACCTCGTACGACCAGCCGAATGGCGCCTCGGGCACCGCGAACCAGCGGTAGTAGTTCGCCATGTACCCGGCGTGCCCGGAGGCCCGTGCCATGTTGAGGATGTAGCCGTCGTCGGAGGTGTTGGCGCCGATGAAGTGCCACAGCCCGAGCGTGCCGAGCACCACGCCGTCGGTCGCGGTGAACCGCCACCAGTGCGCGGGCAGGAACCGGCGGGCCCGGCGTCGGTCGCTGGTGTCCAGCAGGTGCAGCGCGATCAGTGCGATGAGGGTGCACAGCACGGCCGCGATGATCGCGGCCAGCTTCAGCGCCGTCGGCGACGAGGAGAACCGGGAGTCGATGTCGGCGTGCAACCGGGCACCGTCCAACCGACCGGCCGCCAGATCGGTGAACACCCCGACCACCTGCGGGCGGATGTCGCGAGTCACGGTGTTACGGAAGGGTGTTCCGTCCTGCCGGGACGCGCCGGTGATCTCGGTGGTCGTCGCGGCGGCGGTCGAGTCGACGGTGAGTGCCGTGCAGCCCGCCGCGGTGATCTCGGCGACCGGTGCGGACAGCAGCGGAACGTCGCGCAGCACCACCGACAGCGTGTCGTCGGCGACCGAGACGACCAGCCCCTTGCTCGCGGCCTGGCCCGAGGCGACCGGCACGGTGGACACCACCGTGCCCGTGCCCACCGCCTGGATGACCGAGCACGGCAGCGTCGTGGTCAGCTGCAGCGGCTGATACGACACCAGCGGCGCCTCGACGCTGCCGACCCCGGCCTGTGGCCAGTCCAGCGTGGCCTGGTCCTGCCGCACCGGCAACAGCGGTGTCAGCAGCGCCAGCACGAATCCCAGGAACCCGGAGACGAGGGCGATCAGGCGGTAACGGGTGAACGCTCGAGTTGATCGGTCCGGTCGCACGGGGGTTGATGCTAGCTACCCGAGCGGCCGGACCCGGTGATCACCACTGTTACCGGCGCTCATCGCAGCGCGCGAACGTTCCAAACCCACACGTCGTCCACCCGGGTCGGCCCGAAGCCGAGCAGGCGCGTCACGGTGGCGGACAGCGTGTCGCCGTTCGCGGTCGCGGGCAGCACCAGCACGTCGGCCTGCCAGAAGTTCAGGTCGTTGAGCAGCTGCGCGCGTTCCTCGGCGCCGATCGGCGGCACCACCCCGGTGTCCTGCGCTTGGATGAGCAGCGCGGTGGTCGGGCGCATCTCCGGTCCGTAGATGCCTTTCTTCTGCGTCCCGGTCGGTCCGACGAAGTACCCGCCGGCCAGCGGGAAGTCGAAGCCGGCGTCGGCCTGCCAGCGCAACGCCCGCGCGTCGGCCGGGCGCGGCGGCGGCACCATGACCACCGACCCGTCGCGGACATACTCGCGCACCGCGCCGTCGGCGAAGAACTCCGGCGTCGGCGCGCGCTCGATCACCGGCAGCACCGTCGGCACCAGCGGCAGCAACGCGCACGCGAGCGTGCCGAACCAGGCCAGCGGTCGCCAGTCGACCGGCGACTCGCGCCAGGCCCGGACCGCCCGATCGGTCGCCAGCGCGAGGATCACCGCGATGGCGGGAATCGCGGCCATGGTGAGCCGGGACTCCAGCACCGTGTTGAGCAGCGGGACCTTTTCGGCCCAGCGCCACGGCAATTCGACGCCGGTGCTCCGCTTGCCCAGCATGGCGACCGCACCCAGCGACAGCACGCCGAACACCACGATCACCGCGCCTGCCGCACGCACCAGACGATCACGCCACAGCAGCGCGGCGGTGGCGGCGACCAGCAGCAATAGCGGCCAGCCGAAGTAGGCGTTCTGCTCGGTCTCGTTGATCGCCACGTTCTGACCCGGCGAGAACAGTCCGCCCAGCGATTCGGACGGGAACTGCACGATCGCCTTCAGGTCGTTGCCCATCGGCCCGTGATCGATCGAGCGGTAACTCTGTGGCCCGAAGAACTGCCACCACAGCGGTATCACGGTGAGCACCAGGGTGATCACCGCCGCGAGCAGTACCGTCGGGGTGATCCGGCGCAGCGCGCGCAGCCCCAGCCGCGGCGCGTGCAGGTAGTACACGACCGCGAACAGCCCGAACGACAGCGCGAAGATCAGCAACGGCTCCTCGCCGAGCGCGATCTGCATGGCGACGAGCAAACCGAGCACGACGGCATCCCGGATCCGGGCGCGCGCCCCCGCCGCACCGGGCCGCCGCGCCATCCGGATGAGGTGCCCCGCGATGACCGGAAGAAGTACCAGCACAACAAAATTGGGGTGGGCGTTGGCATGCGAGATCATCGCGGGCGCGAAGCCGCAGAACAGGCCGCCGATGCTCGCCGCGAACTTGGATTCGACGAGCTCCCTGGAGAACAGCCAGTACCAGCCGAGCGCGGTAGCGGCCAGGCCGAGGGTGAGCACGAGCACGAATGTCACCGTCGGCCCGAACAGCAGGGTGATCGGCGTGAACGGCACTCCGACCCCGAACATGGCCGTGTTGGCCATCATGTTCACCCCGGCGGGGAAGTTCTGCAGGTTCGTGCCGAGCGGGTTCTCCAGATTCGCCACCGAGTGCGCGGTGACCGCGAAGAACCACTCCCACATCGTCTGGTCCTGACCGCTCTTGATCAGGTAGCCGCTCTGCGTATTGCGCCACTGCCCGGACAGGACCAGGACGGCCAGCGCGAGGTAGCCGAGACCGGCGAACAGATCGAACCGGTTGACCCGGACGCGGGGGAGTCTTCGCCGGCGAACCGGAGCCGATGGGCCCTTGGTGAGCACTCCGGTCGCGATGGATTCCCTGTTCGCGACCCCGACCGCCGACCCGTCCAGATTGCCCAGATCGACCTGCTCTGCCCGTACCACCTGCAAACTTCTCCTACTAGCTAGCTCTAACTCAGCCGCCCACGGTAACCGAACACGCTGTGTTGTGCCTGGCAACGGGGGGTGACGGGCGCACGGAACATCGCGGACGAGCAGGTCGGGACGCGCTTCTGCGATGTTCTGTGCGGAGCGGCGCTACCGGCGGAGAGTGACCAGAGCGAACGGGCCGATGTCGGTGGTGGTGAAGCGCGGGTCGGCGAAGAGTTCCTTGGGAAAGCTGACGGTGTAGCGCTCCACGTTGGGATCGTTCGGGTAGACGTCCTTGGCGAGACGCAAGGTGTAGGCGTCATCACTGCGCCGGAACAAAAAGGCATCCGGAGCGCGCCACGGGCAGGCGGCCAAGGCGTCCAGCAGCGCACCGGAGGACTTCAGCTTGCTCCAGCCCTCGATGGTCGCGGCCCGGCCGGCGAAGTCGGCGAGCGGGTTGGCGTAGTGCGAGGTGAGCGCCTGGAAGCCGTAGTACGGGTAGAAGGACAGGAAGCTGGTGTCGGCGGTGAGGACCACCGTGTCGGAGCGTGGGCGGCCGGTCTGCGCGGTGAGCGCCGCGTCCACCGCCCGGTAGTGCGCGACCGCAGCGGGCGGGCGTTGATCGGCACGTTCGCCGTTGCCGTCGGTGTCGGTGTATGCGGTGGTGATCTCCGGCGCCAAGACGTGCGGGATGTTCTGGGTGAAGGCGAGCGCGCCGACGATGGCGACGGCGACCGCCGCGAGCCGGAACCGGCTCGGCTCGCCGATCGCCTGGTAGATGGCCCTGGCACCCTCGACGAAGCCGAACGCGCCCGCCGCCGCGAGCAGTACCAGCAGGACCGGCTCCAGCCGGAACGACAGCAGTGTGGTGCCGGCCGCGGTGGCGGTCATGGACAGCAGCGTCCACAGGTAGATCGCCACCACACCGATGCCGAGCGCCTGTGCCCGACGCGACGAGGCCGCGCGCACCACCAGCCAGATCAACCCGACCAGGCACAGCGCGCCGCGCAACGAGAACTCCGCCATCGGGAACGCCAACTCGGCACCGCCCTCCGGCAGGTAGTGGAACGCCGAACCGGACCTCGTCGGCACCCCGTCCAGCGCCTTCAACAGGATCGGCAGCCACACGATCAGTGCGACCACCGCGGCGATCGCGGCGATCACCACCAGCCGCACCAGCGGCGGGACGGCTGCCCGCCACACCGGACGAGCCGCGCCCTCGGCGGTTCGAACCCGCCGAGGATGACCGGCGAGTCGCCGTTCCCGCACGGCAAGCCAGGCCGCCACCAGACCCATCAGGCCGACGGCGAAAGCCGCGACGCCGAAGTACAGCGTGTAGAAGCTCGCCGCTACACCGAGGAAGAGCCCGGTGCCGACCACCGCGCCCCAGCCACCGGCGGTGCCGCGCGCGGTCGGTTCCTCCGGCCGGTGCAGCGCTCCCCACGCGAGGACGAGCGCGGGCGGCAACAGAATGACGATCACCGAGCTGTACGCCTCCGGCGCGGCGTACGCCACCGCGAGCGCGGTGACCGCCGCCGTGACCGCGATCGCCCAGTCCGCGCGAATCAGCTTGGACCACAGCACGAGCGAGATCACCGCCGCCACCGCGATCGATCCGATCGCATACGGCTTGAACGCCTCCCAGCCGTCCATGCCGAGCACGTTCGCGACGCGCCCGCCGATCCAGAACCAGCCCGCCGGATAGAACGGCGGCAGATCCGCATAGGTCATGTCGTGCAGCGCGGCCGAATCGGTGAGGCGGGTCAGGTATTCGGTGCGGAACTCCTGATCCACCGAGACACCGAGCAGATACAGCTTGGTCGCCGCCAACGGCATGCCGAGGGTGAACGTGACGAACGTCGAAATGCCCACCCACGACAGCAGTTTCGCGACCCACGGCTGGGTGAACCACCTACCTGGGCGCTGTCCGCGTCGAACCAGCGCGATCGCCGCGACCACGAAGACCGCGGCGACGACCTGTCCCACCGTGGTCAGTGCCCGAGTCACGTTGGAGGAGTTGAACGCGGGCCACTGCACCATCGAGAACGCCACGAGGCCCACCGCGGTCACCGCGATGGCGACCAGCGTTGCCAGCAGCGCCTCGCCGACGCCGGACCCGATGTGCCTGAGCAGCAATGCACCTCGCCCACGCACCGGAGCGGGTGCTTCGCCCCGCTCGGCGACCGTGGCGGTCATCGACCCACTCCAGCGGCCTCGACGTGCGCCGGGCACGCCGTGCCGGTGCGGCATTCTCGGATTACTCGCATGGCATCTCCGGGTTCACTCGGGCTGAGCATTCGCGTCGGCGCCGCACGGTCTCGGATCGAGAGCGTGCGGGGGATCGGCGATCATGCTGCCAGGTCCGGCTTCGGATGCGGCGACCTGTGCCGGTCGTGGCGAAACGAAAACCGCACCTCGCCGACCCGCGTACCGAATGCGGGATCGGATCGAGGTGCGGCCGGACGCAAAACTCAGATGGGCAGCTTGCGGAAGATCGGGCGCGGGATGTGGCGCAGGATCATCATCACGTAGCGGAAGGCGCCGGGTGCCCAGATCAGTTCCTTGCCCCGCTGGGAAGCCGAAACGGCAAGTGCCGCAACGTCTTCCTTGTCGACGGTGAGCGGAGCCTCCTTGACGCCCGCCGAGGCCCACGCGTCGATGGTGGTCTTGGTGCGCACCTGACCCGGCCGGATGACCAGCACGCGCGGGCCGAACGGCCGCAGCGCCTCGCCGAGGCCGAGGTAGAACCCGTCCAGGCCGGCCTTGGTCGAGCCGTAGACGAAGTTCGAGCGGCGCACCCGCTCACCGGCCGCCGAGGACATGGCGATGATCCGGCCGTAGCCCTGCGCCTTCATCTTCTCGCCGATCAGCACGCCGACCGAAACCGCGGCGGTGTAGTTGATTCCAGCGATCTGCACGGCCTTGCGCTGGTCCTGCCACAGCTCCTCGGCATTGCCGAGCAGCCCGAACGCGACGATGGCGACATCGACGTCGCCGCCGTCCCACGCCGCGTCGATCACCTTCGGGTGGCTGTCGGTGTCGAGGGCGTCGAAGTCGATGACGTCGACCTGGCTCGCGCCGGCCGCCTTCATCTGCGCGACCGCCTCGTCGCGCAGCGGATCGTTGGGCAGCGCGGCGAGCACGATGCGCGCGGGGCCCTTCTTCAGGTATTCCGCGCAGATCGCCAGGCCGATTTCGGAGGTCCCGCCGAGCAGCAGGATGGCCTGCGGGTTTCCTACGGCATTGATCACTGCAGCTCCAGCCTTCTCGCCATATCGGACATGAAAACGCCTGTGGGATCGACGCTTCGGCGGATCTTGATCCACTCGTCGATCCGCGGGTACATCTGGTGGAACGTCTCCGCGGTGGTCCGCGAGTCCTTCGCGGTGTACAGCCTGCCGCCGAACTCCAGCACCCGCCGGTCCAGCTCGCTGACCAGCTCGTTCAAGCCCGGCCGGATCGGGAAGTCGACACAGATGTTCCAACCCGGCATCGGGAAGCTCAATGGGGCCGGATTTCCCGCGCCGAACAGCTTGAACACATTCAAGGCCGAGTAGTGACCCGACGCCTGGATGTCGATGATGATCCGCTTGAACTCTTCGACCGCCTCGGTCGGAACCACGAACTGGTACTGCAGGAAACCGGCAGGTCCGTAGGCGCGGTTCCACTCGGCGATCATGTCGAGCGGGTGGTAGAACTGCGTCAGGTTCTGCACCTTGCCGGTGTAGTTGCCGCCGAGTGCGTAATACGCCTCGCCCACCGCGCCCAGGCTCAGCTTGTTCGCCGCCCAGCTCGGGAAGATGTTCGGCACCGTCATCAGCTGGGGCGCATCAAATTTCAGTGGATTCGCACGCTTGCGCTTGGGCAGCTCATCCACCTTGGCAAGGCGGCCGCGGGTGATGTTCGCCCGGCCGAGCTTCGGCAGCGGGTTCATCACGTCGAACCACGCGCTCGAATACGTGTAGTTCGCCTCGCTGCCGTCGCTGTGTGCCGCGATGGTCTCGTCGAGCGTGGTGGTCTTCACACCGTCGTTGAGGAAGTACGCCGTTTCGGTGGGCGTCATCTCGATGGTCGCGCGCAGGATGATGCCGGTGAGCCCGTTGCCGCCGACGGTCGCCCAGAACAGCTTGGCGTTGCGCTTCGGGGTGATGTGCTGCACCTGCCCGTCGGCGGTCAGCAGATCGATCGAGCGCACGTGGTTGCCGAAGCTGCCCTCGCTGTGATGGTTCTTACCGTGGATGTCGGAGGCGATGGCGCCGCCGATCGTTACCTGACGGGTGCCAGGCAGCACTGGGACCCAGAGCCCGAACGGCAGCGCCGCCTTCATGAGCTGGTCCAGGCTGACGCCACCGTCCACGTCGACGATCCGCGTGTCGCGGTCGATCCGGTGGATGTGGTTCAGCGCCGTCATATCGACGACCAGCCCGCCCGCGTTCTGCGCGTGGTCGCCGTAGGAGCGCCCGAGCCCGCGCGCGATGATGCCGCGGCGCAGGTGCGGTGGCTTGGTGTCGTTGTCCTCGGCGACCATGGCGACGGCCTTGGCGATCAGTTCGGGATCGCTGGTCGAGAGCACTTCGGAAGAGGTTGGTGCGGTGCGACCCCACCCGGTCAACGTGCGGGTGTGCGTCGGCAATGCGAACGCGTTCCCGGCGTCGGCCCCATCGTTTGTGACGGTGGTGCCGCTCTCGTTACCGGTTGTCGTGGTGGCGGTCGGAGCTTTCGTGGACATCGGGATAGAGGCTACAGGTATGACCGGACATCCGGTCGAGGTCTCTTACTCCGGAGTAGTGATCTACATATCGTTTTGGCGACCGCTACGCTCGTCGCGTGCATGCCGAACCCCACCTGCCGCTCCCGGCCGAGCTGCCGCTGGTCGACGAGCCGGGCGGTACCGACGTCGACCTGAAGACCCAGATCGTCCGGTTCACGCTGACCGGCGGTCTGTCGGCGGTCGTCGACTTCGGGCTGTACAGCCTGCTGTTCAACGTGCTCGGGCTGCCGCGCGAGGCCGCCAAGTCGCTCAGCTTCATCGCGGGCACCACCACGGCCTACCTGATCAACCGCCGGTGGACCTTCCAGGCGGCGCCGAGCCGAGCCCGCTTCATCGCGGTGGTGATCCTCTACGCGGTCACCTTCGCCGTCCAGGTGGGTATCAACGCGGTGCTCTACGAAGCCCTGCCCGACGCCGTCTGGCGTCAGCTGCTGGCCTTCGTCGTCGCCCAGGGCACCGCCACCGTGATCAACTTCGTCGTGCAGCGCCTGGTGATCTTCAAGATCCACTAGGCCTGTTGGTCAGCTCGATCAGCGGGTGACCAGCGCGGCCACCTCGACCCGGTCGCCGCTCTGCGCTTTGGCGCCGAAGTAGTCGCCGCCCTTGGCGCGGACATTGTCGGTGCCCCAGTCGCGGCGTTCGCGGTCTGCGGGGACCAGGTGTGGAATGTGCTTGCGGCAGTGGATGTAGGCCTCTTCGACGTCGACCACCACCCAGCGTTCGGCGGTGCGCCCCTTGAGATTTTCGGGCAGACCGGACACCGCGGTGCGCAAGGTCGCGTCCGGGACGATCCGCGCCGAGCCGTTGATGTGCAGACCGATCAGGTCACGCACGAAATCGATTAGCAGGATGCCTACGTGCGGGTTCTCCAGGATGTTGCCGAGGCTGGCCAGCACCCCGTTGCCGCGGTATTCGGGGTACGCAATCGTGCGTTCGTCGATGACGTGCAGAAAGCCGGGTTCGCCCGCCCGGAAGGTCGAGTCGCACTCGCCGTGTTTGTCCGAGGTGGCGATGAAGGCCATGTCCATCCGCCCGATGAACTCGATCATCGTGGGATTGAGCTGCTCGAGCACCTGGTCGTGGTAGAAACGCGCCGCTCTGTCCTGTGTGCCGTACCGCTGCTGTAGCTCGTGCTCGCCGTCACTGCCGCACTGCGTACTGGGCATCTTCGTCACCCTCTGGTAGCCGGAATCCGGATCCTGCGAGGGTTCGGCGTTGAGCCCCGCGACTAAACCGAAATCCTGTCCATGTTAAGTCCGTTCGGCCTGGCAAAACTACGAAATCCACGTTGAGAATGCACCGAATGCGTAGTTAGCACAAGGGATTCCGAAACTTAGCTACAAGCCGACCGGCCGGAATGGTTGGCCGAGCCGGCCGACGTGCAGGCGAGGGGTTCCCCCACGCGCGTCACGCCGGGTTCAGGGTCACCGGGACACCGTTGAAGACCGCGTTGCCCGAGGGCACGTCGACCACCGAATCATCGGTCAGCACATTGGCATTGACGCCCGCGTGCGCCCGCGCCACCGTCTGCGTGCTGTCGGTGTGGCCCCAGCCGTGCGGCAGGCTCACCACGCCGGGCATGATCGTCTCGGTCGGCTCCAGCGGCACCGTCAGCGTGCCCGCCGCCGACTTCACCACCGCGTGCTCGCCTAGCCCGAGCCGCGCCACATCGGCCGGATTGATATGCAGCGTGCACCGATTCGACCCGCTCACCAGCTGGCCGATGTTGTGCATCCAGCTGTTGTTGGACCGCAGCTGACGCCGCCCGATCAGCACCACGTCCGGCGCGGTGTCGGCCAGCCGGGCCCGCATCCTGGCCACATCGTCGAGCAGCTGCCGCGGTGCGAGTTCCACCTTCTTCGACTCGGTGCGCAGCGCGCCGGGCAGCTTCGGCTGCAACGGCCCGAGGTCGATACCGTGCGGATTGTCGAGCAGCACTTGCAGATTCAGCGTGCCGCCGTTCCATTCGCCGTACGGCCCGAGGCGAAGCATCAGGTCGAGGCGCTGTTCGGTGGTGTCGGTCCCGATCAATTCACCGCGCCGGTCCGCCATTCCGGCTTTCTGCAGCATGCCCGCGATGATCAGTTCGTCCACTCCGGTGAGCGGGTCCACCCCGTCCGCACCCTCGTGCGGCATGCCCGAGACCGCCGCGGCCAGGCGCGCCAGCACCCCCGACTCCGACGGGCGATCGCCGAGCGGCACCAACGGCCGGGAGTAGTGGGCGTAGTTGTGCACCGCGAACTGCAGCAGGGCGAAGTCGTAGTGCGGTGACTGCACCGGTCGCGGCGGCGGCAGGATCACGTCGGCGTGCCTGGTGGTTTCGTTGCGGTAGCGGTCCACGCTGACCATGAAGTCGAGCTGGGCGAAGGCGGCGTCGAGCCGGGCACCGCTCGGCGCGGACAGCACCGGGTTGCCCGCGACCGTCACCAGCGCGCGGATCTGCCCCTCGCCCGGGGTGAGGATCTCGTCGGCCAGCGTCGCGACCGGCAGTTCACCCATCGCCTCGGGCAGTCCCCGCACCCGGCTGGTCCAGCGGCCGAGCCGGAACGGCCTGCTGCGCGTGATCCCGCCCGCCGCCGCGGTGGCGAACATCGCCCCGCCCGGCGCGTCCAGGTTGCCGGTCAACGCGTTGATCGCATCGACGAGCCACTGGGTGATGGTGCCGAACTCCGCTGTGCAGGTGCCGATCCTGGCGTACACCGCCGCGGTCGGCGCGGCCGCGAGCTCGCGGGCGAGGCGGATCACCGTCGCTGCGGGCACCCCGGTGCGTACCGCCACCGAGTCGGGGCTGAAGGCCGCTGCGGCCGTGCGCAGTTCGTCGAGCCCGGCGACCTCGACCCGCAGGTCGGTGAGCTGCTCGGCGAACAGCGTGTGCACGATGCCGAACAGCAGGTACGCGTCGCTGCCTGGTCGGATGAACAGGTGCTCGTCGGCCAGCTTCGCGGTCCGGGTGACGCGCGGGTCCACCACCACGAACCGGCCGCCGCGGCGCTGCAACGCCTTCAATCGCCCGGGGAAATCCGGTGCGGTGCACAGCGACCCATTCGACTCCAGCGGATTCGCGCCGAGCATCAGCAGGTAATCGGTGCGATCCAGATCCGGGACCGGCACCGTGAGCGGATCGCCGAACATCAGCCCGCTGGCCACCTGCTTGGGCATCTGGTCGGCGGTACTCGCCGAGAAAAGGTTCTTGGTGCTCAACGCGCGCAGCAGCACAGGAACATAGAGCGCCCCAGCCACGGTGTGTGCGTTCGGGTTGCCCAGATAGGCTGCCGCCGCCTGTTTTCCATGTTCGGCGAGCACCGCGGGAAAGCGTTCCGCGATCAGATCGAACGCCTCGTTCCACGAGGCGGTCCGCCAGGTATCGGTGGCCCGGTCGCGAATCATCGGCTCGGTCACCCGATCGGGGTCTTCGTCGAGATGACCGAAGCTCGCCCCCTTGGGACAGATGAATCCCTTGCTGAAGGGGTCCTGCTTGTCGCCGCGGACCGAGGTCACATGGTCATCGGAATCGAGGGTGAGCTCGAGTCCGCACACCGCCTCGCAGAGCGGGCAGGTGCGCAACAGGTTGCGTGAATCCGTGATCGAGGCCATGGCACATCCTCCCGCGCTATGGCCGGTCTGGAAAGAGCACACGGGATATGCGAGGCAGGTGCAGGCTACGACGACCGATACCCGCTACCTCTACTTCGGTACATCGAAGTACGGGGTGCGGGTGTCCAGGGCGGCTGCGGCGCCCCTCATATCGACCGAGCGACTGCTGGAAGCAGAACGACCGATACCGGAGCGCCGGGGCTGTCGACGCGAATCGGATATCGGTCGTAGTGGCCGGGGGTCACCCGGCCGTCGTGCAAAACCTCTAGCAGGCGACGCTGGTGAGCTGGTCGCGCTTCTGCGCGGTCGCGGCCCGGACGGCGGCGCTGATCGCGACCACCGGCGGAACCCAGCGGGCCTCGCCCGGTGCGACACCCCAGCAGGCCGAACCGGCCAGCAGGTGGGTGGGCGGCAGCGGGACGGTCGCGCCGTCGGTGTGCACGATGGCACCCGCGGCGGTCAGCGCCTCGAGCGCCATAGCGGCCTTGCGGACGCCGGTGACCAGGTGGATCTCGCGACGCTCCGCGCCGGGCAGTTCGATGACCGGGCCGGAAAGATTGTTCGCCCGCAGAAAGCGGCGAACCTCGCCGGCCAGCTCGCCGCTGACCTCGATGGCCGAAAGGTCGTCATCGGTGATCAGGCAGAGACCGTTGGCCGTTTCTGCGACCGTCCATCCGCGCTGGGTGTAGTCCTGCGCAGCGGCGGTCATAGCGGCCGCCGAGACGGAAGTCGGAAACGTGGTGCGCACTGTTCTCTCCATTCCCCGGTAGATCTGGGTCCTGCATTCATGGGTCGTATCGGTGCCAGCTGTCCGCAGCGTTACGCGATCTTCGAAACTTCTTCGTCAGTGTTGGCTACGTCTCTTTCAGGCACCCTTGAAAGCAAATTGCTATGACGTTGCTCGAGCTTCGCAAATTGTGTTGTCCCCCGGCTACTTCGAGTCGCTGACCTGTCCTTTCGCTGCGTCATTACTGCGCGACCGCTGAGGATGATGGGACTGATGTGGTCTGCGCTACTTCTCCGGCTGGCTCGGATGTGGGATTGCGGGGAGGATTTCGACCATGAGCGATGAGTCCACCGGTGCGGGCAAGGGGACCGAGCTACCCGACCCGGCGGGGTACGAAGCCGAATCGCGGTGGATCACCTGGAAAGAATCAGCGACCCGCCGGTTCTCCCGCGCCGCTGTCATCGAGGAGGAGCAACCGGCCGAGCCGTTCGAGAGTCCGCGCGCCTTCGGCCAGTGGAGTGTCGAGGCGGCGCGCGGCTTGCTCGATGTGCAGTTCCGGCGGCCCGCCACCCGAACGCTGCTGCCGCTGGCCTACATCCTCGGTCTGGTGTTCGCCTGCGCCGTTCCGATCGCGCTGACAGTACTCATGTGGCGGGTCTCCGCGGTGCTGGGGGTGCTTGCCGCGGTGATCGGAATTCCGTTGGGGCTGACCATCGCGGCCGCGGTGCGCCTGATGCTGGAATTCCTGGTGAACGCGTCCCGGTTGGCGACCAGGGTGGAGCACATCAGCGAGCTGGCCGACGATTTGTTCCAGGCGCTGTCCGATGTCGCCGAACCGGTCAATCAGCTCTCCGAAGACGTTCGCGCCGTGCAGTTCTGGCGCTTCCGCAAGGGCGGCTCGCGCAGGTAGACGCATCGAATCTCGCCAGGCACAGGGCATTTGGCGTTGTTTTGCCACCGGCCTAGCTGTGACATCCATCGTGACCTATGTCCGTTTTGCTGTGAAACAATGCTGTTTGGATGCCGGTATACCGACGACAGCATCTGGTAGGGATGGTCACAATGACGAACTCGTGAGGGGTTCGGCAGTGCGACCGGCGCACGGCAACGAGGGGGGAACAAACTTATGGCTTTACCGCAGGGGACCACTGGATCGACGATGCCCCGGCGCCAGCTGGGGCGTCATTTGCGTGATCTGCGCAATCGCGCCCGGATGACCACCAGGACGGCGGCTCAGCAGCTGGAATGGTCGGAGGCCAAGATCTGGCGGATCGAGACGGGCCAAACCTCCTTGCGCAGCCTCGATGTCGAGGCGATGTGCAAGGTCTACGGCGCGCCGTCCGATCTGATCGGTCCGCTCACCGCCTTGGCGCGGGAGACCAAGGCGCGGGGGTGGTGGACCGCCTACGGTGACGTCATCGCCGAGGGTTTCGAGGTGTACATCGGCCTCGAGGAGGCCGCGTCCCGGCTGTCGACCTACGAGAACGAACTGGTGCCCGGCCTGTTGCAGACCGAGGCGTACACGCGGGCGCTGCTGGCGGCCGCGCGCCCCGATATGTCCGCGAGCGAGATCGATCGCCGGGTGCAGCTGCGAATGGCCCGGCAGGCACTCGTCACCCGGGCCGACGCGCCGCTGCAGCTCGACGCGGTGATCAGCGAAAGCGTGCTGTGGCGCCGCATCGGCGGGGCCGAGGTGGCCGCCGGGCAGCTGGCGCACCTGCGGCAGATGTGCGACCTGCCCAACGTCGGAATCCAGGTGGTGCCACCGGATTCCGGCTACCACGAGGGCATGGACTCGGGCCGGTTCGTCATGCTCGAATTCCCCGAGTTGCGGGTCGGTGAGCAGCCCGAGCCGCCGGTGGTCTACGTCGAGGCGTTCACCGGACCGGTCTACCTGGACAAGGAGAACGACATCGACCGGTACCGAAGGGCTTTCGCGAGCCTGGGTGCGGTGGCGGTGGACGCACGCGAACGCATCGAAGCAGCGCGCGAGAGCTGCGCCGTCTGAAGTCTGTTGTGCCTCAGCAGTTTCGGCTGGGCCTCAGCACTTTCGACCGGGCGAGGGCCACGTGTCGCTCAGCACCGCACGGTGGGTGGGCAGTGCCTGCTGGTAGACCTCGCGGCCCTTCTCGGTGAGGCAGACGAACACGGCGCGACGGTCCTCGGGGCACATGGTGCGCGAGACGAGGCCGTCGCGTTCGAGCCGGGCCACCGCACGCGAGAGCGCGCTTTGGCTGAGGTAGATGTCGTTGGCCAGATCGCTCATCCGATAGTCGCCACAGTTGGCGTCGACCAGCCGGTCCAGCGTCTCGAACTCGCTGAGTCCGATCCGATGCTGTCCCTGTAGCGCTTTTTCCAGTGCGCAACTCACCGTCGCATGCCGGTCGAGCAGCTCACGCCACTCGCCAACCAGCCCGGTCGGCGCGACGGTGCGCCGGGCTGTCTCGATTGCCGACGGGTTCGACATGGCCCCATCCTAGTGGCCGCCGGAGGTCTATGCAACTGCATTAAATGTGTTGGCATTTAATGCGTGCGCATGTAACGTACCCCGCATGACTTCACCGGCAACCCCGGCGGCCGCCTCCGCGACCGACGCGAACGTATGGACAACCCGGCTTTGGGGCATGCTGATCACGTTGTGCATCGTGCTGTTCCTCGATGGCCTCGACGTCTCGATGATCGGCGTAGCGCTGCCGTCCATCGGCAATGAATTGGATCTCTCGACCTCCACCCTGCAGTGGCTGGTCAGCGGCTACATCCTCGGCTACGGCGGCCTGCTGCTGCTCGGCGGACGCACCGCCGACCTGTTCGGGCGCCGCAAGGTCTTCCTGATCGCACTGGCCGTCTTCGCCGTCGCCTCGCTGGCCGGTGGCCTGGTCAGCTCCGGGCCGCTGCTCATCCTCACCCGATTCATCAAGGGCCTGGCGGCCGCGTTCACCGCGCCGACCGGCCTGTCGATCATCACCACCAACTTCGCCGAGGGCCCGGCCCGTAACAAGGCGCTGTCCATCTACACCGTGTTCGGCGCGGGCGGGTACTCGTCCGGCCTGCTGTTCGGTGGCCTGATGACCGGGGTCGGCTGGCGCTGGACCTTCCTGCTGCCGGTCCCGATCGCGCTGGCCGCGCTGGCCGCGGCGTGGGTGCTGGTGCCCAAGGACAAGCCCGCCGAGGAAGGCGGCCACGACCTGTTCGGCGCGCTGCTGTCCACCTCCGCGATGCTGCTGCTGGTCTACACCGTCGTCACGGCGCCGGAAGCGGGCTGGGCGTCCGCGCGCACCCTCGGTTCGTTCGCCGCGGTGCTGGTCTTGTTCGCCGGCTTCGTCGCGGTGGAGAAGCGGGTCAAGCACCCGCTGGTCCGGCTCGGCATCTTGCGCAAGGTCTCGCTGGTCCGCGCCAGCTTGGCGATCGTCGCGGTGGCCGGTTCCTACTTCAGCTGGCAGTTCATCGTGACCCTGTACATGCAGGACACTCTGGGCTGGTCGCCGCTGAAGCTGTCGATGGCGCTGCTGCCGGTCGGCCTGATGGTCGCGCTGTCCGCGGTGTTCTCCGACAAGCTGGTCGACCGGTTCGGCACCGGCCCGATCATCGGCGTCACCATGGCCGTGATGGCCGTCGGCTACCTGATGTTCCTGCGACTGGACACCGCGCCGTCGTACTGGACGATGCTGCTGCCCGCGATCATGCTGATCGGCATCGGCTGGGTCGGCTTCCCCGCCATCAACATTCAGGCGACCAACGGAATCGACGACGACGAGCAGGGTCTCGCGGCAGGCGTGCTGCAGACCTCGATGCAGGTGGGTGCGGCCATCGTGCTCGCGGTGACCACCGCGATCATCGCGTCGGGCAGCCACGGTGACACCTCGCCGACGGCGATGCTGGACACCTACCGTCCCGGCCTGATCTTCGCCGCGGCCGTCTCCATCGTCGGTGCGCTGGTTGCCCTTTCGGCCTTCTTCGGCAAGCGCGCCAAGCAGGCCGAGCGTGCTCCGGAACCGGAGCTCGAGCTCGTCGGCTGACCTCCGACAGCCGACACGAAAAAGGCCGGTGCCACCGCGAGGTGGTGCCGGCCTGTTTCGTGCTACTCAGGAAAAGGGCGGTGCGGCAGTGTCTTTGGCCGAGCGGATGAAGGTCAGCGGGCTACCGTCGCGGCCGACCGTCGGCCAGTCGATGCCGAGCTGCGGATCGAAAGCATCGATGTCCCTGTCGAATTCGGGCGTGTACTCCAGCGAGCACAGATAGGTGACGGTGGAGTTGTCCTCCAGCGAGAGGATCGCGTGACCGAGCCCCTCGGACAGGAACATCGAGCGCCGGTCGACATCGTCGAGCAGCACGCTGTCCCAGCGTCCGTAGGTGGGTGAACCGGGGCGCAGGTCGACGACCACGTCGAGAAACGCACCGCGCACACAGGTTACGTACTTCGCCTGGCCCGGCGGATCCTCGGTGTAGTGGATGCCGCGCAGCACCCCGGCGGCCGAGACCGAGCAGTTCACCTGCCGCAGATCGAACGGCCGGCCCGTCACCTTCTCGAACTCCGAGGCCTTGAATCCCTCGAGAAACATGCCGCGGCCGTCGCCGAGCTGGCGCGGGGTGATCACCCAGGCGCCGGGGACGTCGAGCTCCCGGAACTCCATGCTCACCAGTCCCGGCCGCGTTCGAGGATGTCGAGCAGGTAGCTGCCGTAACCGGAGCGGGTCAGCGGTTCGGCCAGCTTGCACAGCTGTTCGTCGTCGATATAGCCCATCCGCCAGGCCACCTCCTCCGGCACGCCGATCTTGAGGCCCTGCCGCTCCTCGATGGTGCGCACGTAGTTGGCGGCGTCGAGCAGGGAGTCGAAGGTGCCGGTGTCGAGCCAGGCCGTGCCGCGCGCGAGCACGTCGACCCGCAGCCGATCCTGTTCCAGGTAGGCCCGATTGATGTCGGTGATCTCGTATTCGCCACGCGCGGAAGGCCGTAGCGTGCGCGCGATCTCGACCACGTCGTTGTCGTAGAAGTACAGCCCGGGGATGGCGTAGTTCGAGCGCGGGGTCTTGGGCTTCTCCTCGATGGACACCGCGCGTCCCTCGGTGAACTCGACCACGCCGTATGCCGTCGGGTCCGATACCCAGTAGGCGAACACCGCACCGCCATCGATCCCGGCGAAGCGGTTCAGGCTGGTGCCGAGCCCGGGGCCGTGAAAGATGTTGTCGCCGAGCACCAGCGCCGCGTTGTCGGTGCCGATGTGGTCGGCGCCGAGCACGAAGGCGCGGGCCAGACCGTCCGGCTCGGGCTGCACCACGTAGCTGATCGAGAGGCCGAACTGCGCGCCGTCGCCGAGCAGCCTGCCGAACGCGTCGGCGTCCTCGGGCGTGGTGATGACGAGGATGTCGCGGATGCCCGCGAGCATCAGTGTGGACAGCGGGTAGTAGACCATGGGCTTGTCGTAGACCGGGACCAGCTGCTTGCTGACCCCGCGTGTAATCGGGTGTAACCGGGAGCCGGTACCACCCGCCAAGATAATTCCCCGCATGACCAGGAGTCTGCCAGTTCGGCCTGCGCCAAGCGTCGGCGAGGTTCCGAGTGTTCGTCGAATTGATTACGGAATCGGCGTTCACGGTTTCCGGAGCGGTCGGTTCAGCGATTCTGTTGCTTAGGTCACACAAGCATGGTGTTCTGAAACAACACTGTGTGAGATGTCAGCGCCGACAGCTCGCCTGGGACCGCTCGGTCGTGGCTCGGCGCGCCAGTTGGTGAGGTAGGTGCGCGATGGCAGCGACCAGGGTCGGCGAGTCAGCCACTGTCATGAATCCGGAGAATCTGAGTGCCCCCGCGCGTCTGGTCCTGGCGGCCTGCCTCGGCGTGGTCCGCCCCGCGTTGCGCGCCGCACCGATCACCCGCGCGACCATCCCGATCGGCGCGCTGGCGATCGACACACTCGCCAGGTTGCGGCCGGAGCCGCAGGGCATCGATCGGGAGCAGGTGTCGCTCAACGGTTTCCGGATGGAGATCGTGCGGCCCGCTGGCGCGGCCAGGGCACTGCGCCACGGCGCCCTGCTATACATGCACGGCGGCGGATTCGCGGTCTGCGGGTTGCGTACCCACCGGCCGGTCGCGGCGAGCCTGGCGCGGCGCACGGGCCTGCCCGTGGTGAACGTCGACTATCGGCAGTTGCCGAGCAGGCGCATCACCAACTCGGTCGACGACTGTCTCACCGCCTACCGCTGGCTGTTGCGCCACGGCGCGGACGCCCGCCGGATCGTCTTCGCCGGTGACTCGGCGGGCGGTTACCTGGCCTTCGCCACCGCACTGCGCGCGATCGAGGTGGGCCTGCCCGCCCCCGCCGGACTGGTCGGACTGAGTCCGCTGCTCGACCTGGACTACGCCGCGAAGCGAACTCACATGAATGTGCGGAAAGATCCGTACATCCCGCTGCTCGCACTGGAAGCCGTGGTCCGCATCGGCGCGGAGATCGACGGCAAGCTCGACCCGCTGCTGTCCCCGGTCAACGGGCTCCTGGCGGGCCTGCCGCCGGTGCTGCTGATCGCCGCCGAAGACGAGGTGCTCCGCTACGACTGCGAGTTGATGGCGCAGCGGCTCACCGCGGCAGGCGTGCCGAACGCGGTGGAGCTCTGGCGCGGCCAGGTGCACGCGTTCATGAGCATCGCACCGAGCCTGCCGGAGAGCAGGGCGGCCCTGGCCAGGGTGTCGCGCTTCGTCCGGGCTCGGATCGAGGAAGGCCAACAGGCGCGGACGGCGTAAGCCGGCCGGCCTGTCCAGGCGAGCCCCGTTCCGCTGTGGCCGGGACGGGGCTCGCGCATGCCGGGACAACGAAAAACCCCGCCCGGCAATGGCCGAGCGGGGTTCTGCTTCGTATTCGGTTGTGCGCGTTGCCTACTTGGCAGGCGCGGGCACCGGCGGCTGGTTGATCGTTGTGAAGTACTGGATCGCCGCGCCGATGGCGACCGGGGCGGTCACCAGGATCTGGCCTGCGACGACGCCGAGGGCGCCGACGGCGATGATGCCGCCGAGGCAGCCGATGGCAGCGGCAGGCAGGAACGGGCCGAACAGGCCGATGATGGTGGCCGAGGCCGCAGCAGCACCGAGGATGCCGCCGAGCACACAACCGACCGCCGCGCCGCCCAGGCCACCGACCAGGGTGCCGATGGTGGCACCCATCGAGATGGTGCTGGTCATCCGGCTCCAGGCCGCCTGCTCACGGTCGTAGTCGTTCTTCCACGGCGCCTTGTCCTCGAACGGCAGCGCGACCGGCTTGTAGGTCGCCTTGTCCATCTCGAACTGCGGGGTCAGCGTCGCGGTGCGATCGGAGATGTTCGCCGCGATCGGGAACTCGAACTCGTCGACCCGGAACTTCAGCGGGGTGCCCGCGACCACGTCGCCGTTGGCGGCCTTGATCTTGAACACGCCGTCCTCGACGACCATCGAGCCGGCATCGGTCTTGATGATGGAGGTCTGGTTCACCGCCTCGGCGGTGAAGTTGACTGCGTCTGCGCCCGCCTCGGGGGCAGCGTTCACAGTGCCTGCGGTGACGCCGAGCGCGGCGATGAGCAGTGCCGAGGTAGCGGCAAATTTCTTGATAAGCATGATCGTGGTCCTCATCCAGGTGCTTGTGGCAGGGGGTGGGGGCCGGAAACTGATCGCACACTTCAGTAACACGGCCGGGCCGGTGGAACCCCCGCCCCACGGGGCTGTCGAGCGGGGGTTCCTCTGGCTCGCTTCTTCAGTTATGCGAACTCAGTTGTGGATCGATTCAGTTGGATAAGAGAGCTTCTCGGCTCTACTTCGGCGGCGCGGGGGGCGCGTTGAACGGCTGGTTGATCGTGGTGAAGTACTGGATCGCCGCGCCGATGGCGACCGGGGCGGTCACCAGGATCTGGCCGGCCACGGTGCCGAGGGCGCCGACGGCGATGATGCCGCCGAGGCAGCCGATGGCAGCGGCCGGAAGGAAGGGGCCGAACAGGCCGATGATGGTGGCCGAGGCGGCGGTGGCACCGAGGATGCCGCCGAGCACGCAGCCGACGGCCGCGCCGCCGAGACCACCGACGAGCGTGCCGACGGTGGCACCCATCGAGATGGTGCTGGTCAGTCGGCTCCAGGCGGCCTGCTCACGGTCGTACTCGGACTTCCACGGTGCCTTGTCCTCGAAGGGCAGGGCGACCGGCTTGTAGGTCGCCTTGTCCATGTCGATTTGCGGGGTCAGCGTCGCAGTGCGGTCGGAGATGTCGGCCGCGATCGGGAACTCGAACTCATCCACGCGGAACTTCAGGTCGGTACCCGCGATGGTGGTGCCGTTGGCGGCCTTGATCTTGAAAATACCGTCTTCGACGACCATGGAACCGGCATCGGTCGTGATGATGGACTGGGTGGCGGTAGAGCTCGCCGTGAAGTTGACGGCTCCGCTTTCTGCCTCGGGGGCCGGAGCGGCGTTGACGGTGCCTGCCGTCACGCCGAGGGCGGCGATCAGCAGCGCCGACGTCGCGGCGAATTTCCTCATCAGCATTGTGTTGAAAACCTCGATGTGAAGCGTTCGGAGGGGACTAGACGATCGAAATCTAGACCAGCTAACGAGTGGTGAACCGGTTGTGACCTTTTATTCAAATTTTGTTCACCAAAGAGACCCATGGCATGGTGGGGTTGCGGAAATATGCACGCCTGCCGTGGTTTTGGGCGGCGAACCGGACTGGCCGTCCTATATCTACCGGAGGGTATGAGACGAAGGTCACAGAGCGCAACTCTGGCGGATCGGCTGAGATCTCCTGCTGTTGCGCCGATCCCGCTGTCGTGCACCCACCGAAGTAGAGTCATGGGGTGCGCTTGCTTGTCACCGGCGGAGCCGGATTCATCGGAGCCAACTTCGTCAAGCAGACCGTTGCCGACCGTCCCGAAACCACCGTAACGGTGCTCGACGCACTGACCTACGCGGGAAATCGCGCCTCGCTGGACCCGGTGGCCGACCGGATCGATTTCGTGCACGGCGATATCGCCGACCTCGATCTGGTCGACGAGCTGGTCAGTGGCGTCGACGCGGTGGTGCATTTCGCCGCCGAATCGCACAACGACAACTCGCTGGCCGAGCCGTGGCCGTTCGTGCAGACCAATATCATCGGCACCTATTCACTGCTGCAGGCCGTGCGCCGCTACGACGTGCGCTACCACCACGTCTCCACCGACGAGGTCTACGGCGATCTCACCCCTGACGAGCCCGCGTTCACCGAACGCACCCCGTACAACCCGTCGAGCCCGTACTCGGCCACCAAGGCCTCGAGTGATCTGCTGGTGCGCGCCTGGACCCGCTCGTTCGGTGTCCGCGCCACGCTGTCGAACTGCAGCAACAACTACGGCCCGTATCAGCATGTGGAGAAGTTCATCCCGCGCCAGATCACCAATTTGATCGATGGCGTCCGGCCGCGGCTCTACGGCGCCGGCCATCAGGTGCGCGACTGGATCCACGTCGACGACCACAACCGCGCCGTGTGGGACATCCTGGAGCGCGGCCGGATCGGGCAGACCTATCTGATCGGCGCCGACGGCGAACTGGACAACAAGTCCGTGGTGCGGATGATCCTGCAGGCCTTCGACCGCGACCCGGACGACTTCGACCACGTCACCGATCGACCGGGCCACGACCAGCGCTACGCCATCGACGCGACGCTGCTGCGCACCGAACTCGGCTGGGCCCCGCGCTACGCCGACTTCCGCGCGGGCCTCGCGGCGACCGTCCAGTGGTACCGCGACAACGAATCCTGGTGGCGCCCCTACAAAGCCATCACCGAGCGCGCGTACGTGGCGGCGGGCGAACAGACCCTCACCCCAACCGACTAGCCGCACACTTTCCGTTTTCCCGCACCGAGATTCGCCTGCGATTCCAGGTGCGGGAAATCAAGAACGATCCGGCTCAGCCCCAAACGATGTCGTAGTACTTCCAGACCGCGCCGATGAGGGCGATCACGGTGGCGACGATGACGGTGACCGCGGGGCCGACGGTCGGGGTGCGGCCCGCGATGTTGGTGAGCCGCAACGGCATCCAGCGCAGCAGTACCGCGAAGGCGATGATGGCCAGCGGCACGAAGTAGCGGCCCTGCACACCGTCGATGATGTAGTAGCCGACCGGCGTGAACGACATGTACAGCGTCACGTAGATCATCGCCACGCTGGCCGCCACGGTCAGTGCGACGAGCAGGGTGCGCCGGAAGGTGGCCGCGCTCAGCCGATCCGCGACACCGATGCTCACCGCGAAGGCGAACAGGCAGGCCAGCATCGTCAGCGCGGGGACATCGATGTAGGCGAAACCGAGCTCACCGAAGAACTGGCTGAACCACCGTTGGTCGCGCAGTGCGATGCTCTCGCCGAACACGGAGATGAAATGCCCTGGATCGGTGAGAATTCCGCGCAGCTGCTCGCCCGGCTGCACCGAGCGCCACTGGTGCTCGGGCCGCATCAGCCCCATGCCGTCGCCGGTGGGTGCCGCGATCTTCATCCACGCGGCGAAGACCAGGCCGCCCGCGGCCGCGAAGGCCCACGGGATCCAGCGCCGCCAACCGGCGAAGCCCAGCCGGTCCGCGGGCACCAGCACCACCAGCATTGCGAGCAGTACATAGGTCGGCTTGCTCACCGGCAGCAGGATCGTCGCGGCAAGCAGCGCACCGGTTTCCACGCGACCGAGCCGGTCGCCGAGGAACAGCGACTTCACCAGCAGCGCCGACACCATGATGGCCAACGCGTTGGTCATGGTGTCCGCGGTGACGGTGCCCGCTTGGAACACCGCGATCGGCAGCACCGCGACGGTGAACGCCAGCCACTGCACCCGATGCCTGCGCAGCGCGTACAGACCGAAGCCGACCACCGTCAGGTAGGCGAGCAGCCCGGCGAGCCTGGTCAGCGCGATCATCCCGCCGACGTCGAGCCCGAACAGCTCGGCCAGTCGAATACCCACGGCGGCAGGGATATACGGCACCGGCGAGTAGGCGGCGGTGTTGGTGAACCAGACCGGTTCGGTGGCGTCGGAGACCGCGGCCCCGCCGAGCCGGTCGTAGGCGCCCGGGTCCTCGACCATCGAGCCCGGCTCTTCGGGGTTGGTCGTGTAGTCGCGCAGCGCGTAACCCATTACGGCGGTGATGCTTTTCGGCACATCGCCGCCGTAGGCGACGCCGCGCGTGTCGTGAATCTGCTGCGGCAACAGCCCGCCGTGCGCGACCTGGTAGGCGCGGCCGAACTGGGTGATCTCGTCGTGGCCCCAGAAGGGCGGCGTGAGAACGGTGAACAGCCCGCCGAAGATCGCGACGAGCACGGTGAACGCGACCGTTGCCCCGCCGAGCCGCGTCACGATCCGCGCGCCGAAGTCACGAGCCGACCCGGACTTGGCCGGAGCCTCGACCGAGGTGGTCTTCATCGACCCGTTGGCCGATTCAGCAGCCGATTCGTCCAGCGCCCGTGCCGAACTCGATTCGGTGTCCTCCGCCGCGGTGGTCACAGTCCTGCTCCGCCGGTGCGGGCGTCACCGCCGTTGCCGTTGGGCTGGTGCTCGTCCGCGCTCACCGCGGAATAGCGCAGGTACACCAGTCGCGCGGCCTCGTGCCGCGAGCGCCGGATGCCGTCCAGGATCAGACCCGCGGTCCACGCCAGGCTGCCGAGCAGCAGCAATGTGAAGGCGAGGAACAACGTCGGGAACCGGGGCACCTCACCGGTGTTGTAGAACTCGACCACGATCGGGACGCTCAGAATGATGGAAACCAGCCAGCTCAGCGTGCCGAACAGGCCGTAGAACGCGACCGGGCGCTCGTGCCTGGCCAGGCCGATGATCAGCGCCAGGATCTTGAAACCGTCGTGATAGGTGCGCAGCTTGCTCTCGCTGCCCGCGGGGCGGTCGCGGAAACCGACCGGCACCGCGGTCCGCGGCACCCGCAGGTGCAGCGAGTGCACCGTCAGCTCGGTCTCGATCTCGAACTCGCGCGACACGGCGGGGAAGCTCTTCACGAATCGGCGGGAGAACACCCGGAAGCCGCTCAGCATGTCTTCGACGTTCTCGCCGAACACCTTGCCGACCACGCCGTTGAGCACCTTGTTGCCGGTCTCGTGGCCCGTGCGGTACGCCGACCCGCTCTCGTCCTGCCTGCGGACGCCGAGCACGTGGTCGTACGGACCGTCGAGCAGGGTCTTGATCATCAGCGGCGCGGCCGACGCCTCGTAGGTGTCGTCGCCGTCGATCATCAGATAGACATCGGCCTCGATGTCGGCGAAGGCGCGGCGCACCACATTGCCCTTGCCCTTGGTGTATTCGTGGCGCACGATCGCACCGGCCTCGCGGGCGCGCTCGGCCGTCTTGTCCGTACTCAGGTTGTCGTAGACATAGACGACGATTCCCGGCACGGCGGCCAGCAGGTCGGCCACGACCTTGGCGACGGACGCCTCCTCGTTGTGGCACGGCACCACGGCGGCAATTCGAAGCTCGGTGGAGTCCACCCGGGTCAATCCTCGCGATCGGTGGTGAATGTGGGAACACCGGGAGGGTACAGGGAACTCACTGCGGACGTGTGGCCGACCTCAGCGCGCCGACGGGGGAATTTTCGGTCGCGCCATGCCGCGCCGGGGCTGCGGTACCGTCGGGCCGTGCCAACCAGTGAATCGACCGCGCGGGCGGGCGAGACCGTGCCACCTGCCCAGGGATCGATCGTCGGGAAGGTGCTCGCCGCGCTGCGGCAGGGCAGCGCGTTCCTGGTGGTCGGGGCGATCGGCTTCCTCGTCGACGCGGGCACCTACAACCTCCTGGTGTTCTGGGGCGGCGAGGGCATGCTCTATCACTACCCGCTGCCCGCCAAGATCATTGCGATCGCGGTGGCCACGGTGGTCACCTATTTCGGCAACAAGTGGTGGACCTTCGCGCACAAGAAGACCGACAACCCGGGCCGCGAATACCTTCTCTATGCCGTCTTCAATGTCGTCGCGATCGGCCTGCAACTGGGGTGCCTCGGTTTCTCCCGGTACGTGCTCGACCTGTCCTCGCCGCTCTCGGACAACATCTCCGGCACGCTCATCGGCCAGATGGTGGCGGTGATCTTCCGCTACTGGGCCTACGACAAATTCGTCTTCACGGGCGCGGGCGAGCGCGGTGACGAGGCAGGCAGCGACGGAGCAGCGAACGCTCAGCAATCGAAATAGGACACGGCGGCACCACGGCTGAGCAGGCAGCTCGCTACGGTGGTTGATATCCTCACCCCCGCCGCGAACGGCATCCAGGGGCAGTCTGTCCCGTCCGGCACGATAACGATTTCGAGGACTTCATGGATCAGTCGGCTACCCAGGCCGTTACCGAAACGAACGATCGAGCGCCGGCCGTTGTCGCGCCTGCCTCGCTGCGCTCCGACCACCGGGCGCCGGATCGGCTGGTGTTGCAGCGCGGCATCTTCACCGGTCCCTCGGCGAAGGTGAGCGACGAGCTGTATGCCGTCGTCAAGGGTCGCGCGCATCGGGAACGCCAGGTGCTGCGGCTGGAGAAGGGCGCGGCCGCGCACACCAACACCTACTTCGGCCGATTCGCCGCGAGCTACTGGCAGCGCTGGACCACCGTCACCGAGGTGCGGGTGGCCATGGTGCTCGACGTGACCAAGAAGGCCAGGATCCGGCTGGTCGCCTCCGATATCGCGGGGCACCGCCGGATCATCGACACCGCGCAGGTCACCGAGAGCGGCCCGCTGACGCTCACCGCGCCGCTGGATCAGTACGTCGACGGCGGGGCGATCTGGCTCGAATTCGACGCCATCGGCGGCGACCTCGGGATCACCGAGGTCAGCTGGACCACGGCGGCGCCGGACCACATCCGGCCCGTCGCGATCGCCATCTGCACCTTCAACCGCGCCGAGGACTGCGCGCACACCGTCGCGGCGCTGGCCTCCGACGAGGTCGTGCTCGGCGCGATCGACGCGGTGTACGTGGTGGACCAGGGCACCGACCTGGTGCAGGACCGCCCGCTGTACCAAGAGGTCGTGCCGGTGTTCGGCGACAAACTGCGCTACCTGCGCCAGCCGAATCTCGGTGGGGCGGGCGGCTTCACACGCGGGCTCTACGAGGTGTCCGCGGCGAACGAGCACGCCGACGTCATCCTGATGGATGACGACATCCTGTGCGAACCGGAAACGGTGTTGCGGCTCAACGCCTTCGCCAACATGACGGTGGAGCCGACCCTGGTCGGCGCGCAGATGCTGTTCCTGCTCAACCCCGACTACCTCAATGTCGGCGCCGAAGAGGTGCATCTACAGCAGCTGCGGCACGGCCAGAAGGTGCCGAAGGCGTTGCGCAACACCAGCATGCTCAAGCGCAACCAGGAGCGTCGCGTCGACGCCGGGTACAACGCGTGGTGGACCTGCCTTATCCCGGCCGAGGTGGTCGCCAAGATCGGGTTGCCCGTGCCGATCTTCTTCCAGTGGGACGATGTCGAATACGGCATCCGCGCCCGCGAGAACGGTTTCGTCACGGTCACCCTGCCGAACGCGGCGGTGTGGCACGCGGACTTCTACTGGAAGGACTACGACGACTGGGCGCGCTACTTCAGTACGCGCAACTCGTTGATCGTCGGCTCGCTGCACACCGATCTCGACGGAAAGGCGATCACCCGCAAGCTGTTCCGTGAGCTGGCCGAACAGCTGGTCGCGATGCAGTACGGCCTGGTGCACACCACCCTGCAGGGCATCGAGGACTTCCTGAAGGGTCCGAAGGTGCTGCAGGACGGCGGTATCGCCGCGCTGGCCGCCGCGCGCGGCAGCCGGGCCGACTACCCGGAGACGATCAAGCATCCGGCCTCGACGCCGCCGGTTCGCTCCGGTGACATCCAGTTGCGCCGTGCCACCGGCGAACCGAGCCGCCCGCTGCTCGTGCTGATCAAGCGCGCCGTCAACCAGTGGTTCGGCCGCACCCAGCACGGCGTCATCGGCGTCACCCGCGAAGACGCGTACTGGTGGCATGTCTCGCTGTTCGACCACGTGGTGGTCACCGACGCCTCGCAGTCCGGCGTTCGCGTCCGTCAGCGGGACAAGGCGCGGGCCCGTCAGCTGCTGCGCCGCACCATTCATGTGCTGCGCAGGCTCCGCAACGAACTGCCTGCCCTGCAGCGGGAATACCGCGCCGCGGTGCCCGAGCTGACCAGCCGCGCCAACTGGGAGCGGCTGTACGGCATCGCGAATGCCAAGCAAGACAAGTGATCTCGCACGAACATGAGCAGGGGACGGGCCGCGCCCGTCCCCTGCTTCCGCGCTACCTACCCAACGGGGAGTCGGTCAAGAACAGGTCGGTGGTGAGCGGGCCGTCGCCGGGGATCACGCGGTATTTCTCCAGATCCGTGATGCCGTGCGCGGCAAGGACATCGTCATCGATGAAGAAGTTGCCGGAGGTCGACTTGGCCGGCGAGGTGAGCACCAGGTAGGCGGCGTCGGCGTAGATGTCGGGGGTGCGCGAGGTGGCGATCATCTCCTCGCCGCCGAGTAGATTCTTCACTGCGGCGGTGGCGATGGTGGTGCGCGGCCACAGCGAGTTCACGCCGATCCCGTCGCCCTTCAGCTCCTCCGCCAAACCCAGTGTGGTGAGCGACATTCCGTACTTGGCGATGGTGTAACCCAGCGCCATACCCGCCCACCTCGGGTCGAGATTGAGCGGCGGGGACAGGGTGAGGATGTGCGGATTGCGGTCGGCCGCGGCCGAGGCGCGCAGATGCGGGATGCTCAGCTTGGACAGCAGGAAGCTGCCCCGGGTGTTGATGTCCTGCATCAGGTCGTATTTCTTCATCGGCAGCGCGTCGGTGGGCGACAGATCGATGGCCGAGGCGTTGTTCACCACGATGTCGATGCCGCCGAACCGCTCGACCGTCTGCCGCACGGCCTCGGCCACCGAGTCATCGATGCGCACATCGCCGACGAACGCCAGCACCTGAGCGCCGGCCGCCTCGAGTTCGGCCGCTGCGGTATGGATAGTGCCGGGGAGCTTCGGGTGCGGCAGATCGGTCTTGGCGATCAGGGTGATGTTCGCGCCGTCGGCCGCTGCCCGCTTGGCGATCTCCAGACCGATGCCGCGGCTGCCGCCCGACATGATCAGCGTTCTACCCGCGAGCGGCTTGGATCCCGGTTCCGTCATTGACCTGCTCCTGTCGTCAGCGCCGCAGGGGAGACCCCGCAGCCGTCCACCGTGTGCACACTAAGCGTAAACCCTCGTCATATGCAACCAGTTGCATAGCATGCTGAGCGGGTCGACCGGTGCCCCGCCGGGCGGCGGTGTACCGGGGTGGGGTGCTGATCGCCGACTGCACCACTCACCCCGGCGGCCTGCTAGCGGCGGGAACCTCGCTCCCGATAACCCTGCCGCTGCTGTTTGATGACGCTTCGCCATTGGCGGTCGCGTTCGGCCTGCAGGCGTTTGTCGGTGCGCGCCGCCATCCAGGCGTTCTCCTTGGCCAGCTTGCGGTAGCTGTCGAAGCGCCGCTGGGGGAGCTCGCCGTTGTCGATGGCTTCGAGCACGGCACAGCCGGGTTCGCCGTTGTGCGCGCAGTCGCCGAATCGGCATCGGGCGGCGAGGGATTCGATGTCGCTGAAGGTCTTCTCGAGGCCTTCGGCGGCATCCCACAGCCCGATCCCGCGCAGCCCCGGGGTATCGATCAGCGTGCCGCCGTTGGGCAGCGGCCGCAGTTCCCGATGCACCGTCGTGTGTCTGCCCTTCTTGTCCGCGGCGCGAACGGCGTTGGTAGCGAACACTTCCTGCCCGAGCAGGGCATTGGCGAGGGTGGATTTCCCCGCGCCGGAAGGTCCGATCAGCGCGACCGTGCCGTCGAGCATGGCGGCGAGCACATCCAGGCCGGCACCGCTGTTCGCGCTCACCGCGGCCACTGCGGCACCGGGTGCGACCGCCCGCACGTCGTCGAGCGGAATATCTGCTGCGGCATCGGCTTTGGTGAGCACCACGATGGGCTGGGCGTTGCTATCCCAGGCCAGCGCGAGCATCCGCTCGATTCGCCCGAGGTCGACGTCCCCGTCGGCGGCGGTGCAGATCAGCACCGTGTCGACATTGGTGGCGAGCACCTGTCCTTGCGAGCGTCCGGATACCGACGATCGCATGATCGCCGACCGTCGTGGCAGCAGCTGCCGCACAACTGATTCGGCGTCGATCGTCACCCAGTCACCGGTGCAGAGCCCGCTGACCTCGGCATCGGCGCGCGGACACTTGGCCCGCGCCGGCCCGGTGGGTGTGGCGACATCACATTCGCTGCGGTCCATCCGGATCACCCGGGCGGGCACACAGCCTTCCTCGATCAGCGAGGCGTATTCATCGGCTACGGCTTCGGTCCAGCCGTAAGGGACAAGGAGGTCGTTCTCGACCATGATGGAAGGAATCTTTCGTTGGGCACCGAGCCCAACGCGGACTCAGTGACTGAAGAATGAGGGGGCGTTTCGTGTGGCGGCGTGCGCAGGCACAGCTCGTCCGAACACGACAATCCGCAGGCTCCTAGCCACGGTCCACACCTCCTCGCCTCACTCGCAGTTGCCCAACATTGACATGGCTCGACACCCCACGCAACTCATTTATTGCCGGGGCGCGACTACCCGCGTGCGCAGCCTGCACGACCGCCTGACGGCGGTGCGCAGGTTCAGGGACGCTCGTCGGGTTTGCCGAACTGCTCGTGGCGGCCCAGCGAGCGCAGCTGGAACCATTCGCGCAGGCCGGCCGGGTCGCGGCGGGTGACCAGGAAGAACCAGGAGAAGCGAATCCATTCCTGCGGCAGCAGCTTCCGCATGCCGGGCTGCGACATCAGGTAGCCCCGGTTCCGATAGGTGAAATAACGCTTCACCGGGTCGTCGGGGTACTGGGTGTGCATCCGGCCGCCGAGGATCGGCTTGAACTCGGCGGCACCGTTGGGATGCAGGTACGCAGTCTGCAGACAGGTGCCGAAGGGCAGCCCGGAGCGGACCAGCCTGCGGTGCACCTCGACCTCGTCGCCACGCACGAACAGGCGCAGATCGGGCACGCCGATCACGTCGACGGCCTTGGCGGAGATCAGGGCGCCGTTGAACAGTGAGGCGATGCCGGGCAAAAAGTCCTCGTCGCCGAGTTCGGAACGCAGCCGCCGCCACACCACGCCGCGGCGCAGCGGGAAGGCGAGCTGGTCGGGCTCGTCGATGTCGCAAACCACCGGCGACACCTCGACCAGGCCGTGCCGTTGCGCGCAATCCAGCAGGATGGCAAGGACTTCCGGGCCTTCGGGCCGTCCGTCGTCGTCGGCCAGCCAGACCCAGTCCGCGCCGAGGCTCAGCGCGTGCAGCATGCCGAGCGCGAAACCGCCCGCGCCGCCGAGGTTGTGTGCCGAACCGAGGTAGGTGGTCTCGATCGGCTGGTCCCGGACCAGGTCCGCGACCTCGGGCTCGTTGGCATTGTCGACCACGATCAGGTGGTCGACCGGGCGTGACTGGGAGGCAATCACTTTGAGCGACTCGGCGAGCAGTTCGCGACGCTTGTGCGTGACCACGATCGCCACGATCCGCGCATCGGGGCCGGTGCCGACGGCCGCGCCGACGGCGCCGCTCGCACTCACCGGCGCTGTGGTGGCGTCGACCGGAGCAGATGCCCCTTTCTCGATCGGGGTGTCCTGCCCGGTCGGCTCACTCATGCCTGGTTCCGCTCCAGTTCTCGTTCGGTGTCCATGGTCTTTTCGGCTTCCAATTCGCGCAGCACGGTCGCGACGTGGTTTCCCGCGTCCGGACCCTCGTAGGCTCGCACCACTTCTTCGATACCGCCACGCAGGCGGATCTGTCCGTGATCGATCCACAACGCGGAATCGCAGAGTTGCGCGAGAAATTCGTTGGAATGGCTGGCGAATACCAGGATGCCCGATCGGGCCACCAATTTCTGCAGACGCAGCCGGGCTTTCTTCATGAATTCGGCGTCCACCGCGCCGATGCCCTCGTCCAGCAGCAGGATCTCCGGGTCGATCGAGGTCACCACGCCCATGGCCAGGCGAACCCGCATACCGGTGGAGTAGGTGCGCAGCGGCATGGACAGGTATTCGCCGAGCTCGGTGAAATCGGCGATCTCATCGATCTTGGCCAGCATCGACTTTCGCGTCTGCCCGAGGAAGAGCCCGCGGATGATGATGTTCTCGTAGCCGGAGATCTCCGGATCCATGCCGACGCCGAGGTCGAACACCGGCGCCACTCGGCCGCGGATGCGCGCACTGCCGCGCGACGGTTCGTAGATGCCCGAAAGCAGCCGCAGCAGCGTGGATTTACCCGCGCCGTTGTGCCCGACCAGGCCGACCTTGTCGCCTTCCTTCAGCGACAGGGTGATGTCGCGCAACGCCTCGACCACCACCACGTCGGATTGGTTGCGGCCGATCGCGCCGCCCGCCTTGCCGAGGAACGCCTTCTTCAGCGACCGCGATTTGGCGTCGAAGATCGGGAATTCGACCCAGGCCTGGCGGGTTTCGATACTCACATGGTCGGTCATCGATGCCCTCCTAAACCCAGTACGGCACGCGCGAGCGGAACTGCTTCATCGCGTAGATGGCGACGAGCCAGCCGACCACGGTGATGGCGCCGACGATGCCCCAGTGATACAGATGCTGATCGTCGCCGAGCAACGGCGCGCGGATGATCTCCAAGTAGTGGAACGTCGGGACCAGCTCGGCCAATTTCGCGCGCTCGCTGACCTGACCGCCCTGCGCCTCGAGGCTCTTGGTATTCCACATCACCGGCGTCAGCACGAACAGCATCAGCGTGAGGCTGCCGAGGATCGGCGCGATATCGCGGTAGCGGGTGCTGAAGATGCCGAACACGATCGACACCCACATCGCGTTCAGGAACAGCAGCCCGAGCGCGGGAATAGCGAACAGCGCGGTCCAGTGCAGTTTCTCCCACACACCGAACGCGACGAGCACCACGAGATAGATCAGCATGTTGTGCGCGAAGAACAGCAACTGCCGCCAGACCAGCCGGTAGACATGCACGCTCAACGCCGAGGGCAGCTGTTTGATCAGTCCCTCGTTGGCGATGAAGACATCGGAGCCCTCGAGGATGCTCGCGTTGATCACATTCCAGACGATGATGCCCACCGCCACGTAGGGCAGGTAGTCCTTGATCGGCTGATTGAGCAGCGCCGCGTACAGCAGGCCGATCGCGGCCGCCTGGACACCGGTCGCGATGGTGATCCAGAACGGGCCGAGCACCGAGCGCCGGTACCGCTGCTTGATGTCCTGCCAGCCGAGCGACAACCACAGTTCCCGCTGGCCGAAACCGACGCGGAAATCCTTGAACGCCCGCTGCAGGGTCTGCGAATCCGAGGCGATCGGCTCGGTGTCCACCGGCTCGGCGACCTCGGTCGTCTGTCCGGGCGCGGCCGGGGTCTCCGCGGGACTCACCGGATCCTCTTCCGCCGCGCCGTCATCGGAGCGCACCATGCGGTCGCCGGAGGAATCCTCCTCCGAACGCACGGAGTCATCTGAACGCACTTGGCTGTCATCTGAACGCACTGAGCTCTCTTCAGGACGCCCCGGACTCTGTTCCGAGTCGGGGCGAGCGGCAGCGGCGGGCACGGTGCTCGACACTACCCTTGGACATTCCTACCGACCCGCGTGGCACACGCGGGTCAGCGCCTCACAGATACTGCCCGGAACCGCCGGTCACGTGATTGGCCGGGCCGCCGCGGGGGTCGCTCGCGTGGATGCCGGGCGGTAGCGCGCCCTGGCGCATTTGCTCGAGTTGCGCCCGTGCGGCCATCTGCTGCGCGAACAGCGCGGTCTGGATGCCGTGGAACAGGCCCTCCAGCCAGCCGACCAGCTGGGCCTGCGCGATCCGCAGTTCGGCGTCGGACGGAATGGCGTCGTCGGTGAACGGCAGCGTGAGCCGCTCGAGTTCGTCGCGCAGTTCCGGGGCCAGGCCCTGTTCCAGTTCGCGCACCGACGACTTGTGGATCTCCTTCAGCCTGCTGCGGCTGGCGTCGTCGAGCGGAGCCGCGCGCACCTCTTCCAGCAGCTGCTTGATCATGGTGCCGATGCGCATGACCTTCGCGGGCTGCTCGACCATGTCGGCGAGCGATTCGCCGGTATCGTCCCGGTCGTCCGACTTGCCCTTCTTATCCTCGTCGGTCACCACCTGCGCGGTGAAGGGCGCGTCGTCCGCGGCCTCCGCTGGGATGATCAACGGGCGGCCGTCGGGCCCGACTACGACGATGTGGTCCGGGGCCTCATCCGATTGCGTCATGGTCCCTATCATGTCGCGTCGCTCCCGAACGCGCTAAGCCGGTGTTCACGCCGCCTGCGGATAACCGGCTGCGACCAGGTTGCCCGGTCCTCGTCATAGGCGCGGGGCGGCGTTCTATTCTGTTCGGGTCGTGTGGTTCGGATTTGCTGAAAGTCGGTCGCCATGCTGAGTCCCAGGTCGCTGTGCCCCCGCTGTGAAGCGGAGGGGAACACGGTTACACAGGCTCGCCCGCTGCCCTTAGAGTGGCCAACATGACTTACGACGTCGCGAGGGTTCGGGGCCTGATACCGTCCCTCGGCGACGGCTGGATCCATCTCGACCCGCAGGCGGGCATGCTGGTGCCCGATGCGGTATCTCGCGCCGTCTCAACAGGATTCCGAACTTCTTCTTTTTCGCATATCGGTCGCAATGGTGCGGCGGTGCGTAGCGCCGCCATTCTGGACGCGGCCCGCGAGGCGGTGGCGGATCTGGTGGGCGGCGATCCGGCGGGCGTTGTGCTCGGCCCGGATCGGGCCGTGCTGCTCGCCTGGTTGGCCGAGTCCTTGAGCTCGCGGCTCGGGCTCGGCACCGGCATCGTGTTGTCCCGGCTGGACGACGAGGCGAACGTCGCGCCGTGGTTGCGCATCGCCAATCGCTACGGCGCGCACGTGCGCTGGGCCGAGGTGGAGATCGAGACCTGCGAGATGCCGTCCTGGCAGTTCGAGGAGTTGATCGGGCCCACCGCACGCTTGGTCGCACTCACCGCCGCCTCGCCGATCGTCGGCTCCGCCCCCGCGGTCCGGGTGGCCGCGGACCGGGTGCACGAGGTGGGCGGACTGCTCGTCGCGGACGCGTTCGGCGCGGCGCCCTACGCGCTCATCGACATCGACGAACTCAATGCCGACGTGGTCGCGCTCAGCGCACCCGCCTGGGGCGGCCCGCAGATCGGCGCGCTGGTGTTCCGCGATCCGGCCTTCCTGGACCGAATCCCGTCGATGTCGTTGAACCCCTACGCGAAGGGCGCCGAGCGGCTCGAGGTCGGCGGCCACCAATACGCCCTGCTCGCCGGGCTGACCACCTCGATCGACTTCCTGGCCGGCCTCGACGAGCGGGCCCGCGGCAGTCGCCGCCAGCGCCTGGAAATGTCGATCACCTCGCTGCAGGACTACCACGATCAGCTGTTCGAGCACCTGATGGATGTGCTGGACAAGATCCCGAACCTGACCGTGATCGGCCGGGCCTCCACCCGAATCCCCACCGTCAGTTTCACTCTCGCGGGCATGCAGGCCGAGAAGGTCGCCGCCAAGCTCGCCGACAACCGCATCGGCACCCTCAGCGGCGTGCACGGCGGCAGTCGGCTGCTCGACGCCCTCGGCGTGAACGACGAAGGCGGCGCGGTCACCATCGGCCTGGCGCCCTACACCACCAAGTTCGAGATCGACCAGCTCGGCCGCGCGCTCGCCGCGATGGAGTAGTCGAGCCACGTCCTTCCCGCGGGGTGGTAACTCTCCCTTGGGTTTACCAGCTCAGAGCTCCTGTACTTGCAGCACAACCTTGCCGAAGGCATCGCCGGATTCCAGCAGCCGATGCGCCTCGCCCGCTTCATTGATCGGCAATTCCGCGTGGATCACCGGCGCCACGGTGCCGTCGGCGACCAACGGCCACAGCTGCCTGCGCACCTCGGCGATGATCTCAGCCTTGCTGCCGTGGCCGGTGGCCGGCCGGTTGCGCACATTGGTGGCGTGCACCGTGCCCCATTTCCGCAGCAGCGCACCGAGATTCAGCTCGCCGCCGACCCCGCCCTGCATGCCGATCACCACCAGGTGCCCGAAATTCGCCAGGGCCTCGACATTGCGGGCCAGATAGGCCGCGCCCATGTTGTCCAGGATGACGTCGGCGCCCGCACCGTCGGCCCGCACCGCGGCGACGAAATCGTCGTCCCGGTAATTGATCAGCACGCTCGCGCCGAGTTCCTTGCACCGCTGCAGCTTGTCGGCCGAGCCCGCGGTGACCGCGACCCGCGCGCCGAGGCTGCGCGCCACCTGGATGGCGTGCGTGCCGATCCCGCTGCCGCCACCGTGGATCAACACCAGCTGACCCGCTTGCAGTCCGGCCGTCATGACCAGGTTCGACCACACCGTCGCCGCCACCTCGGGCAGCCCGGCCGCCGCGCCGAGATCCAGTCCGTCGGGCACCGGCAGCAGTTGGGCGGCCGGGGCGACCACCTTTTCGGCGTACCCGCCGCCGGACAGCAGCGCGCACACCCGATCGCCGACCTGCCAGTCGTGCACGCCGTCACCGAGCTCGGCGATGACGCCGGAGCATTCGAGACCGAGCACCTCGCTGGCACCCGGCGGTGGCGGGTAATGCCCCTGGCGCTGCATCAGGTCGGCGCGGTTCACCCCTGCTGCCGCCACTTGGATCAGCACCTCACCGTGGCCAGGTACCGGATCTGCCGCCTCGGCCCACGTCATTACCTCGGGGCCGCCGAATCCGTTCAGCTCGATAGCACGCACGGGTTCCATAGTGCCCCCGTCTGTACCGTCCCGAACGGCGGGCCCCTTGCGAGCGGTCGGCTCAGGCGCAGCCACCAGCGCATTCTCGCGGTTTCGCGAACCCCGCCGAGCTGCAGAGATCACTGAGCGAGACTGTCCACTGAGCGATACATCTTTCCCCACAGGGAATTTCCGCAGTTGAGGGCGGCATAGAATGAGCACCGTGCATCCAGAACCGAGTAGTCCCGTGGCCGAACCGAGGTGGCTCACCCCGGCGCAGCAACGGGCCTGGCGGGCCTATATGGATGGCCACCAGCGGCTGATGACCGCGCTGAATCGCCAGTTGCAGCGCGACAGCGACCTCAGCGTCGCCGAATACCGCATCCTGGTCCTGCTGTCGGAAGCGCCGGGCCGCGCCTTACGGATGAGCGAACTCGCCGACGGCGTGCTCTCCTCGCGCAGCCGCCTCACCCACCAGATCCGGCGCCTGGAAGGCGAGCGCATGGTGCGCCGCAACACCTGCCTCGAAGATGGCCGCGGCGTCCTCGCCGAGCTCACCGACGAGGGCATGCGCCGCCTCGAAGCCGCCGCTCCCGGCCACGTCGAAGCCGTCCGCCGCGACTTCGTCGACCTGCTCACCCCGCACCAGCTAGAGGTCATCGGCGAGGTCTTCGCCCGCATCGATCAGGAAATCGGAACGCGCCCCCTCTGACCCGTCCGCTACCATCGTGGTCCTGGAGACGTGGCAGAGCGGCCGAATGCACTCGCCTTGAAAGCGAGCGTCGAGAGATCGACCGGGGGTTCAAATCCCTCCGTCTCCGCAACAGACCTTGACCTGAACCAGCAGGTCAAGGTCGTGTGCGGTTATTTGCTGGTGTTGATCAGGTCGCCGATGAGGGTCCAGTGGTCACCTTCGAACCGCTGGATCCGCATGGCTTCGAGCGGGAACGCGTCGCCGGGGCCGGTCTTGACGGTGATACCGGGCAGCAGCAGGCCGATGTCGATGTTGTCGAGGGCCCGCATGGCGTCGCGGAGTCCTTCGCGGGTGGGGCATTTCGCCGCTTCCATGGTCTTGTGGAAGGTCTGCGCCATCGCCCAGCCGACGGCCGTGTACTGGTTGGTGGGGTCGGCGTCGCGGGTGTACTGGGCCACTTTGTCCCGGTAGGTGCGCATGCCTGCGTCGGTGTCCCACTGCGCGTCGGCGGGGTCCTTCATGAACGCCACCGACACCACGTTCTGCACGTTCTGGAAGCCGACCTGCTTGAGCATGGTGACGCTGTTGGCTACCTGCGCGAGGATGTGCAGCGGATTCCAGTCGGTGTTGCGTGCGTCGGCGGCCAAGGCCTGTGAAGCGAACTTCGGTGTCGAGAAGTTCAGCAGCACATCGGCTTTCGAGTTGGCCAGATTGCGCAGCTGCGGTTCCACGGTCGGGTCGGTGACCTCGTAGCTCTGCTCACCGACGATCTTGATGCCGCTGCCCGCGACGGCTTCGGTGAAGCTGGTCAGCAGGTCCTTGCCGAAGTCGTCGTTCTGATAGAGCACCGCGACGGTCGCATTCGGCCGCTGTTCGCGGACGTAGCGCGCGAACGCCTGCCCCTCGGCCCGATAGCTGGGTTGCCAGCCGATGGTCCAGGGGTGTTCGGTGTCGCTGCCCCATTTGGTCGCACCGCCCGCGATGAACGCCTGCGGCACCTTCCGCTGATTGAGGTAGTCCCACACCGCCGCCGAGGTCGCCGTGCCCAGGGTGGAGAAGACGGCGAACACCTGATCCTGTTCGACGAGCCGCCGGGTTTCCTCCACCGTTTTCGGTGGCTGGTAACCGTCGTCACGGATCAGGAACTCGACCTTGCGCCCATCCACCCCGCCTTGCTCGGCATTGACGTAGTCGAAGTACGCGCGCACGCCCTTGGGCAGTTCGCCGTAGGCGGAGGCGGGCCCGGACAGCGGGTAGACGCCGCCGAGTTTGATGCTCGTCTCGGTGATGCCGGTGGTCTGCTGCCCCTTGCAGTCGCCCTGTCCCACGGTGCCGCCGTCTTCGCCGCGGCCTCCGCAGGCGGTCGCCGTGAGCAGCACGGCCACCGCCGCTCCCACGGCTCGGATCGCCTTAGTGCGCATGGGTTTTCCCTTTCCGAAGGAGGTTTTCGATCCAGCGCGCCGCCCGGCCGATGAGCCCGGCCAATCCGTTCGGCGCGAGGTACATGACCGCGATGATCAGCAGTCCGAAGATGACGCCCGGCGCGGCCTGGTTGATGTCCTGGGCGAAGCTCGGCACGTACAGCACGAACAACCCGCCGAGCAGCGGTCCCCACTGGGCGCCGAGCCCGCCGACGACCAGTCCGGCCAGCAGCGTGATCGACAGCCCGACGGCGAACGAGTCGGGGGAGACGAAGGCGATCACCCAGGTGTAGACACAGCCCGCGACGCCGGCGAGCATCGCGCTCCAGGCGAAGGCGAGCGTCTTGTAGAACGCCGTGCGCACGCCGAGCATCTCCGCGGCGATCTCGTTGTCCCGGATGGCGTGTAGTGCGCGGCCGACCCGAGATCTGAGCAGTCCCGCGACGAGCAGGAAGCACAGCCCGGTGGTGACCAAGGCCAGGAAGTACAGCCACTGGTCCTCGGCCAGCCCGGTCCATTGCGGTGGCACGGGTTTGGTCAGGGTCAGCCCCATCGACCCGCCGGTCAGTGTTTCGAATCGCTTGAGCAGCGGTACCAGGAAGATCGCGATGGACAGCGTGACCAAGGCCAGATAGAGCCCGCGCAGCCGCAGCGCGGGCACGCCGAGCGCGAAGCCGAGCACGAACGCCACCAGCGCAGCCACCGGCAGCGTCGCGAGATACGGTGTGTCCCAACGGTTCATCAGTACCGCGGTGGTGTAGGCGCCGATGGCGAAGAACGCGCCGTGTCCGAGCGAGATCTGACCGGTATGTCCCACCAGCAGGTTGAGTCCCACCAGGGCGATCGCGTAGATCATCGCCATCGCGAGCTGGAAGGTGCGAAACGGCACCAACTGGAACGGCGCATAGCAGGCGAAGACGATCACCGCGGCAAGCGCGAGCCATCGCCAGTGTTGCGCCGCTAGTCCGCGCAGCGATGTGTTCCGTTGTGGCACAGTCTGTTGCGGAGCAGGTTCGGCGGTCACCGTCTCGGTGACCGGCTTGGTGGTGTCGCTCATACCCGCTCCACCACCGCCCGGCCGAACAGGCCTTGCGGCCGGACCAGTAGCACGCCGAGGATGATCACCAGTGGCACACCGATCTTGAGTTCGGTCCCGATCACGTCGACGTATGCGCCGGTGAGGGTTTCGGCGATGCCGACGATCAAACCGCCTGCCACCGCGCCGCCCGGACTGTCGAAACCGCCGAGGGTCGCCGCCGCGAAGGCGTAGATGAGAACCCCGCCCATCATGGTGGGTTCGAGGAAGAGCATCGGGGCGGACAGCACACCCGACACCGCGCCGACCAGTGCGGCCAGCCCCCAGCCGAGCGACAGGACGGTGCCGACGCGGATCCCGACGAGCCTGGCGGACTGCGGATTACACGCGACCGCCCGCATCGCCAACCCGATCTTGGTGTAGCGGAAAAGAAGATAGAGCAGTGCCATCACGACGCCGACCACCGCGAGCACACCGAGGTTCCCGTATCCCGCGGTCACACCGCCGGCTCGTATTGCGCCTTCCGGGAACGGATTCGGGAACGACTTGACCTGAAAAGACCAGATCCAGCCCGCTGCGGCGTTGATGAAGAAGAACAACCCCACCGTCACGATGACCAGCGTCAATTCCGGGGCACCCTCGACCGGCCGGATGATCACCCGTTCGATGAGCATGCCGCCGATGAACGAGACGATCAGTGTCGCGATGAGCGACAACCAAAAGGGAAAGCCGTGCTGCATGAACTGCCACGCGAGAAAGGCCGAGAACATGGCCAGCTCACCCTGGGCGAAATTCACGATCCCGGTGAACCGGTAGATCAGCACCAGGGCCAGCGCCAGCCCGGCGTACAACGCACCGGAACTGATGCCTTCGAAGACTTGCTGTAGAAATCCGGCCACGATCACACCCGATATCCGAGGTACGACCTGGCGACCTGCTCGTCGGCCTTGATCTCGGCGGCGTTGCCGGACAACACGATTCGGCCGGTCTCGAGCACATGCGCCTGATGCGCGTTCTCCAGTGCCAGATGAGCGTTCTGCTCGACAACGATCACCGTGGTCTTTTCCTCTTCGTTGATGGTGTGCACGATGCGAAAGAGCTCCTGGGTGACCAGCGGCGAAAGCCCGAGCGACGGCTCGTCCAGCAGCAACAGCCGGGGCGCCAGCATGAGCGCCCGGCCGATGGCCAGCATCTGTTGCTGGCCGCCGGACAGGCCGCCGGCCGGCTTGCGCAGGTTGTCCGCGAGCACCGGGAAGTAACCGAACACCCGCTGTAGGTCCGTCTCGACGCGATCGCGATCGCGACGTGGATACGCACCGAGCCGCAGGTTCTCCTCGACGGTCAGCGGCATGAAGGTGCCGCGGCCCTCCGGCACGTGGGCGACGCCGAGGCGGGCCATCGCCTCCGGTGCGCGTCCGGTGACCTCGGCCCCGTCGAGCCGGACCGCGCCGCGCGGCCGGATCATGCCGCAGATGGCGCGCAGCAAGGTCGATTTTCCCGCACCGTTGGCGCCGAGGATCGCGCAGACCTCGCCGCGGCGGACCGTGAAACTCACCCCGTGCAAGATCTGGGCGCCGCCGTATCCGGCCCGCAGCTCGGTGACGGACAGGAAGGGTTCCTCGGTCATGCCGCCGTCCCCAGGTACGCCGCGATGACGGCCGGATCACGTTGTACCGCGTCGGGATCGCCCTCGGCGATCAGCCGCCCGAAGTCGAGGCAGACCACCCGATCGCAGGTGCCCATGACGAACCCCATGTGATGCTCGACGACTATCACCGTCAGATCCGACTCGTCCCGCAGCGCCCGCAGGCGATCGGCGAATTCGCCGACCTCACTGTGGTTGAGCCCGTTGACCGGCTCGTCCAGCAGCAGCAACCGCGGCTGGACGGCCAGCGCCCGGGCCAGCTCGATCCGTTTGAGCGTACCGAACGGCAGCCCGGCAGCCGGATGATCGGCCACGTCGGCCAACTCCAAACGGTCGAGCAGCGTGTCGATCTCGATGCGTAAGGCGCGTTCCTCGCGCCGCACCCGCGGTAACCGCAATGCCGCGCTGGTGAATCCGGCACCGGCCCGGTGGTGTGCGCCAACCAGGACGTTGTCGCGCACCGACATCCGAGGGAACAGCCCGAGATTCTGAAAGGTTCTGGCGATCCCGAGCGCGGCGAGCGCATCCGGTCGCACGGTCAGCAGATCGGTGTCCAGATAGCGCACAGCACCCGAATCCGGCAGGTGGCGGCGGGTCAGGCAGTTGAACAGCGTGGTCTTTCCCGCGCCGTTGGGTCCGATCAGGCCGACCATCTGTCCCGGCTCCACCCGGAATCCGACCTCGTGCAGTGCGGTGATGCCGCCGAAGCGGACGGTCAGGTCGGATATTTCCAGCATTCGGCCTCCCAGCCCACGTTTGAGACGTGGGAAAAAATCCCTGCGCGGCAACGACTTCCGCTGCTCGCCAGGAGTGCAGATGGTCAGCGTAAGTGCGCTGGTCAGCGGGCACATCGGCCGTGGAGGCCAAAGCCGTCCCGCGATGTTGTCCTCGCCGGACATGGACGGCCCGGCTCTAGTCGTGTTGACACCCCCGATACAGCGATGGAGTATCCGCATATGTCAGCTGGGTCACATTCGGACAGCACGGTGTATCCGGACGAAGTGCAGGCCGAGCGCATTCGAATAATCGGCAACGCCTATGCCCACGCGGAGGAGATCGCCGACGCCGGACTCTCGGCGATCCTCGCCCAGATTCCCAGCTACGCGGCGCGCGACAGCACCTTCCACGCCGATGTGCATGATCAACTGACCAGGCTGTGCCGGTCCGGGCTCAGCGCGTTCCTGGAGCACCGCAAGGTGACCGTCGAGGAACTCGCCTACACCCGCCGTGCCGCGGTGCGCCGAGCCAGGGCCGGGCTCACCCTGGTCGACTACATCACCGCCTTCCGGCTCGGCCAGCAGGCGACGTGGAAGTCGCTGCTGGCCTTCGCCGGTGAATCCGAGGCCGGGCGGCAAGCCGCGCTGTCGATGGTCGCCCCGCTGGCTCGCTACAACGATCTGGTCAGCACCGAGGCCGCCAACGCCTACCTCGAGTTCCAGCAGGCGTGCTCGGCCGACTTCTGTCGCGAAGGACAGGACCTGCTGGAACGGCTGCTCGCCGGCGCACTGCCCGAGCGTGGACCGCTGCTCGCCAAGGCAAGCGCACACGGCATCGGCGCGGAGAGCACCGCCGCTATGGTGGTCGTCACCGCTACCGTGCTCGACAGTCAGCTGCGCGAGGCGCAGGACGGAACCGACACCGAGGCAAGACAACTCGCCGCCGCGGCGATGGCAGGCGTCGGCGTCAACGGCCTGCGCACCCTCGCGGCGGTGCGCGGCACCGAGATCATCGCCGTACCCGCGCTGAACCGCAGCGCGAGCACGGGCGAACTCTGCGAGCGACTACAGGCGATGCAGCGCAAGCTGAGCGCGGCAGGCATCACCCTCGCCGTCGGCGTCAGCACCGTCGTCGCCGGCATCGCGCAGCTGCCGAAGGCGTATCAGCAGAGCCGCAACGCCCTCGGTCTGCTGCTCGAGGCGGGCGGCGTGCTGGCGCTGCCGCACATCACCCCGTTCCGCTACCTCATGCTGCGCGCCGACGACACCGCCCGCCATCTCATCGACCCCGGCATCGCGGCCGTGCTGTCCGACGACCGAACCCGCGGCGGCGTGCTCGCCGACACCATCCGCGCCTTCGCCGCCGCCGACATGAACCTGCGCGAAGCCGCCGACACCCTGCGCATCCACCACAACACCGCCAAATACCGCCTGCGCCGCATCCAAGACCTCACCGGCCGCAGTGTCCGCAGCGTCAACGACCTGATCGAGTTGCTGGTGGCGATCGAGCTACAGCAGCCCGCGGCGCCGGTCGGCTCCTGAGTGGTTGACCGACACCACGTTTGGTGTCCAGGGCAGGGGCGATAGGTACCGGCCCTGCCGATCGCCGCCCAGAACGCGTGTTTGTCGCCCGCGACGCCGGGTAACCGGCCGTCGACTGGGAGGTGCCAAATGACAGAAGCGCGGAGCGGGCCACCGGCGGAGACTCGGTCGGTCGGCGAACTGGTCAACGACGCTACCGAGCAGATCAGCAGGCTGATTCGGGACGAGCTGCAGCTGGCCAGGCTAGAGGTACAGAAAAAGGGCAAGCTCATCGGCCGCGGTGCCGGGCTTGCCGGAGTCGGCGCCCTCTTGGCTCTCTACGGCGGAGCGGCCTTGATCGCCGCGGCGATATTCGCCTTGGCGATACCGCTACCCGCGTGGGCCGCGGCGCTGATCGTCGGTGGAGTGCTGGTGGTCGTCGGTGCCGTACTCGCCCTCCTCGGCAAGAAGGACGTCCAGGAGGCGGTCCCGCCGGTGCCGCATGAAGCGGCCGCGGGCGTCAAACGCGACATCGAAACCATCAAGGACGGGAGACACCGATGAGCGACCAGGGACGCCGGGCCGCCGACGACACCACCGAGGTCGACACGCCGATCGTGAGCGGTCCGATCGACGAGGAAGCACTGCGCGCGGACCGTGACGCGACCAGAGAAGAACTCGGGCAAACGGTTTCGGAGCTGACCGACAAACTGGACGTCAAGGGTCGAGCGCAGGACAAACTGCACGACACCGCCGACACCGTGCGCGAAAAGGCAACGGAGGCAACCGAAGCCGCCGCCGAGAAGACCGCGCAGGCCAAGTCCGCGGCCAGCCGCAAGGCAGCCGAAACCAAGGAAGCGGCGGCCAAAAAGGCTGCCGCGACCAAGCAGGCCGCGAACAAAAAGGCCACGGAGGCCAAGGAAGCCACCAGCAGGAAGGCCGCCGAGGTGGAGGCGGCGACCGCCGAGAAGGCCGCGCAGGTCAAGCAGGCCGCCGAGGAGAAGGCACAGCAGGCCAAAGCGCAGGCGCGCGACCTGGTCGATAAAGCCGAAGCCGCCACCCCCGAGCCGGTGGTCGAACGCGGCAGGCAGGCCGCGGACGTGGCGCGTCGGCAACCCGCCGCCGTGGCCGGTGCCGCGGTGCTCGCGGCGCTCATCGTCTGGTGGATCCTGCGCAGGCGGCAGGCATGAAGACGCTGTACAAGCCGCTGGGCATGCTGGTCAGCGTGGTGGGCGGCCTCGCGGCCAACGCGGCGTTCACCCGGGTGTGGCGCACCGTCAGCGGTGAGGACGAAGCCCCCAGCGCCACGGCCCGGAACTACACCTGGAGCGAGATCTTGATCGCCGCCGCGCTCCAGGGCGCCATATTCGGCCTCGTCAAAGCCGCCATCGACCGGGCAGGCGCGACCGGCTACAAGTCGTTGACCGGCACCTGGCCCGAGTAACCGAGCCGGGTCATTCGTCTCCGCTGAAATCCCGGCGGACGAAATTGGGGCGGATGTCGGGGTCCGGCGGATCGTAATACCGGTGGAACGTCGGGGTCAGGCCCGACGAGATCGGCGGGTTGATCCAACTCCAGTCGGTCGGGCAGGTCCGGCCCGCGGCCTCCTCCCGCTTGACGTGATCGCAGAACTGCTTGGCCACCGTGTGGTGATCGACGATGTACACCCCCGCCTTGCGGAAGCTGTACAGCACCGCGCGATTGAGTTCGACCAGCGCCGAGTCCCGCCACAGCGTGCGCTCGGAACGGGTGTCCAGGCACATCATTTCGGCGATGAGCGGCAGCATGTTGTAGCGGTTGGTGTCGCTCAGGTTGCGTGCGCCGATCTCCGCGCCCAGGTACCAGCCGTTGAACGGCGCGAATGGGTAAGTGACACCGCCGACCTCGAGGTTCATGTTGGAGACGGCGGGCAGCGCGTGCCAGCGCAGGCCCAGCCCCGCGAACCACTCGAACTCCGGGTGCTCGAGTTCCACCTCGCGGGCCAGCTCGGGCGGAATGTCGAACCAGCGGATCGGCTCGTCCGGCGTGCTGATCAGTAGCGGCAGAATGTCGAAAGGGGTTCCCGCGCCGCGCCAGCCGAGTTTCATGGCGAACTCGGTGAGCGTCACATTCGCCGCATCGCCGGTGACGGTGCCGTCGCCGTTGCGGTAGCCGGCGTAGCGGATGAGCTGCGGGCTGACTATCCGGAACTCGCGCCCGTCCGGCTGCCGCGGCGGGCCGACGGTGATCATCGATTGAATAGCACCACCATTGGTGGCCATCTGCAGATGTTGCCAGCAGACCTCGGCCAGATCACGCGCGGACCGCACGCGCCGTGCGTCGAGCAATTTCAATGAGCGCCAATGCTTTCGGCCGACACAGCGCGCGTGATTGCGCCACGCGAGCTTGGCGCCGACCAGGATCTCCTCGGCGGTCTGCAGGTAGCCGCCGGTCTGTTCGAGCTGCTCCAGCGCGGTACGGCGGCGCTGGGACGACAGATGGGCCAGTTCGGGCATGCGGAAGAATTCGTCGCACTCACGTAGCCGGCGTTTCAGATCGGTACTGAAAGGCTGTGTGTCAGGGGAGCTTTCGAACGGTGGCACGGGTAACACAGGATTCACGGTTTTCTCCGGTCGGGCATCGGTACTGCGGTGAAACAGACAAGTTCGAGCGGGAGAATTCGTACGGGCGCGTGGCCGACACCGTTGCCCGCCGGTGGTCCGCGCGTAGAGGCACCCAGGGCGATGCCGTGAATTAGCTTCGGCTCGAAGGCGAGTGCGCGCCGCCGTGGGCTGTCGCGACTTCGTACCGAGCGGCCGGTCCGCTTGCTGGGCATAAGCGCAGCGCGGCGAGCTCGGTGCCGATAGTGCGGATCCACGATCATGTGCGTCCTTGTTCATGCCCGGGAGAGGCCCGGAGAGTAGCCTACGGCGGGTGTGCTGGCGGTGTGCCTGGATTTGCTGGATTTGCTGGGTCGGACCGAGTAGCGGATCGAAATCGGGTGGCGTCGAGTCCCATTGACGGCGCGGTGCGTTCGCACACCAGGAGTTTGCTGCGTGGGCAGGACAGCCATTTTGCGGTGGTGATTCATAAGGTCGAGGGGAACCGTTCGTGCAGCTGCCCGACCCGCATGTCCGCGCGGGTGCAGCATGGCCGACTTCCCGCGCGGCTGGGGTGCCGCCGACGTAAGCCTCGGCACGCGGATGCTGTCGGTTGTGCGGGCGGGCAACGCGGTCTGTGGACGGATCCACGTGATCTCTGCAACAGCATTGCCGGATGCGTTGTGTGCTGCCGGGTCGCCACTTGGCCATCGGCCGGTCGGCGGGACCCGGAATGTTGCTGGCAGGGCTCGAATACCGGCGCCGCACGAGTCAAACGTGGCCCTGGTCACACATTATTGCGACTCGCTATGGCCGACCGATCTAACTACACATTTCTGGCAGGATGGGTCGCATGCTGTCTCGGCGCAGGATGCGGCGCTGGGTTTCCAGCGTCTTGGTCAGTGCGGCACTGGTTTCCGGTGCCGCGGTGTTCGGCGCTCCCCAGTCGTCGGCAGCCCCTTCGGATGCACCCAAACCAAGCACCGGCTCCTCGGACGGCCCGGCCCCGGCCGAGCCGACCACGGGCCGGGCCGCGAAACCGGCGATCGACCGCATCGAACCGATCAACGATCGGTGGCTGCGGGTCTTCGTTGAATCGCCCGCCATGCGCCGCGCCGTGGAGGTGCAGGTGCTGCTGCCGCGGGACACGTCGAAACCCCGTCCGACCGTCTACATGCTCGACGGCCGCAGCGCGAGCCCCGACAGCAACAACTGGACCGAAATGGGCCATGCCGATCGGTTCTTCGAGGACAAAGACGTCAATGTCGTGCTCACCGTCGGCGGCCCGGCCAGCTTCTACACCGACTGGAAGAAGCCCGATCCGGTGCTCGGCACCAACATGTGGGAGACCTTTCTGGCCCGCGAACTGCCGCCGCTGATCGACGCGAAGTTCAACGGCAACGGACGCAACGCCGTGATGGGTGTCTCGATGGGCGCCGAGGCCGCGATGATGCTGTCGTTCCGGAACCCGCAGCTGTACACCGCGATCGCGGCGCACAGCGGATGCTTCTCCATGGGCACCGACCTCGGCCAGGCGCAAGCCAGGACGGTGATCGCCACCTATCAGGGCGAGCCGGACAACATGTTCGGCCCGCAGGACGATCCCGCCTGGCTGGACCACGACGTGACGCTGCACGCGGAAGCGTTGCGCGGCAAGACGATCTACATGTCCGTCGGCAGCGGCATACCGGGCATCCACGACGTGCCCGGCAACCCGGACGTCGACGTGGCCACCGCCATCAGCTTCGGCGGTCCGCTCGAGGCCGCGACCAATATCTGCACGCACCGGCTCACCGATCGGCTCCGCGTACTCGGCATCCCGGTCACCGCGCACTTCCGGCCGACCGGAACCCACTCGTGGCCGTACTGGGCCGACGAATTGGTCCGGTCGTGGCCGGTCGTGGCGGGTGCCCTCGGCGTCTGACCCGGTTGCGGTCTAGATCGAGAAGCGTTCGAGCACTGCGGGATCGGTGGCGAAGCTCAGGAACAGGTCGTTCTCATGCGGATCGCCGGTGGTGATCCGCACGCCGTCGCCGCCGTAGGGCCGGACGAGCACGCCTGCCTCGGCACTGGCCTCGCCGAACTCGACGCTGCGCGCGCCAAGCGGCAGCCAGACGAAGTTGGCCTCACTGGGCGGCACCTGATAGCCCGCGGCCAGCAGTGCGTCGCGCACACGGTCGCGTTCGAGCACCAGAGCGTGGGTGCGGTCCAGCAATTCGTGCCGCGCCTCCAGTGAGGCGATCGCCGCGGCCTGCGCGACCCGGTTGACGCTGAACGGGATGTGCACCTTCGTCAGCGCCGTGATCACGGCCGGATCGCCGACCGCGTAGCCCGCGCGCAGGCCGGCCAGGCCGTACGCCTTCGAGAAGGTGCGCAGCACAACCACATTGGGGCGGGTGCGACCCAGCTCGATACCGTTCGGGTAGTCCTCCTCGGCCAGCCGCAGGTACTCGAAGTACGCCTCGTCCAGCACGATCAGCACCCGCTTGGGCACCGTGTCGAGGAAGCGGGTCAGCTCGGCCTTGCCGACCGCGGTGCCGGTCGGGTTGTTCGGGTTGCAGACGAAGATCAGCTTGGTTCGCTCGGTCACCGCGGCGGCCAGCGCGTCCAGGTCGTGCACGTGGTCCGGGGTGAGCGGCACCTGGACGGCGGTCGCGTTACCCACCTTGGTGACGATCGGGTAGGCCTCGAACGAGCGCCAGGCGAACAGCACCTCGTCGGTCGGTGCGTCGCAGGTGATCTGCACCAGCTCCTGGCACAGCGCGACGCTGCCGCACCCGACCGCGACGTTGTCCTGCGCGACGCCGAGGAACTCGGCCAATGCGGCACGCAACTCCAGGGCCAGATTGTCCGGATACCGGTTGGCCAGCTCGGCGGCCTCGGCGATCGCCTTGGCCGCGGCGGGCAGCGGGCCGAAGGTGGTCTCGTTGCTGGCGAGCTTTACCGCGCCGGGGTGGTTGCGGCCGGGAACATACGCCGGAATCGAATCGAGATCCGGCCGGGTTGACGCTGTCACATACCAACCATAGGTGGCGCAGCGCAAAGCATGGCCCGCGTACCGGAAAATCTGTGGTCGATAGGCTCCCAACAGCAATTTCTACCGAAGATCAAGAAGTCGCCCTACGCTGGTTTCATGTCGGGCACTTACAACGACCTCGCCCCCCTGCGCCGCGACGACCCGTCGCCCGAACCCGAGACCGGCTCGAAACCTCAGGCCGCCGACACCCAGGTGCCCATCATCGTGGTGGAGCCCGAGGGCAATGCCCGCGGCGGCATCGTGATGCTGCACGAATCCCGCGAGTTCACCGGCTCGCTGCTCGCGCTGATGAACTCGCTGGCCTCCGAGGGCTGGACCGTGGTCGCGCCCAACCTGTTCCACCGGTCCAGCCGCGAGTCGGTCGCTGAGGTGTTCGGCGACGAGCTCTTCGACGACTTCGACGCCTGCTTCGACTGGCTGACCCGGCACGGGGTATTCCCCGACACCATCGGCGTGCTCGGCTTCGACTCCGCGGGCACCGCCGCGTTCCTGGTCGCCACCAACCGCCCGGTCGGCGCGGCGGTCAGCGTCGCCGCACCCGGCATCGTCGAACCGCTCACCGAACAGGCCGACGCCCTCGTCCGCGTCGCCCCGCACCTGCAGGCGCCGTGGCTCGGACTGTTCGGCACCGACGACCCGGCCACCCCGCCCGCGGAGGTCGAACGACTACGCGACGCGACCGGCCGAGCCGCGGTGGCCAGCCTGGTCGTCAGCTACCCCGGCCTGCGCCACCGCGCCGATCATCCCGCCACCGAGGACGACAACGGTCTGGTCGACTCCCAGACCCGTATTTTCGACTGGTTCGACAGCAACTTACGCTGATAACCAGCCGTTTTGCGATCTGGACAACGGCTCCTGTAATCTTCATGCTCGGCGGTTCGAAAGGACCGGTGCCCTCGAAGAGAAGGCTCCAGGAGGCGTGCCAGAGCGGCCGAATGGGACTCACTGCTAATGAGTTGTCCCTTCACGGGGACCGGAGGTTCAAATCCTCTCGCCTCCGCCACAACCCGGGCAACCGGTACACAACTGAATACCCATGCGGCTGTAGCTCAACGGATAGAGCATCTGACTACGGATCAGAAGGTTAGGGGTTCGAATCCCTTCAGCCGCACACAGTAGAAGCCCCCTTTCGGAGATCCGGAAGGGGGCTTCTCACATATCCGAGACACTGCGGCGTGGCTGACAGGCGTCGAATCGCGTTCTCCGTCAATGCCGTTCTGTCAGAGGGCATCGACATCGGTGGTGACCGTCTCGGTCGCGGTTCGATGAGCTGGACCGGCTGCCGCCGCCCGCAGGGGATCTCGGTACCGGTGGATGCTCGATCGGCACGCTTGCCGACCTGGTCGGCTATGCAGCCGGGCGGCTGTCGTGGCTTACGTTGTTCCGCGGTTCTGGTGAGCCCAGGAGTTTGCGTAGTAGCCGGACGTAGGGGCTCCAGTGCGCCGGGTGTGCCACGGTGGCGGTGCAGGCCAGCTCGGCGCGGTCCAGGCTGTCTTCCAGACATGCGTCGTGGAGTGGCCCGATGGCGAGTGGCCAGATGAGGCGGGCCATGCCGTGGGTTTTCATGGCGACGGTGTGCCGGAGCAGCGTGTGGTTCTCGTCGACGGTCAGGGCGGCGTATTCGTGGAAGCCGTGGAAGCCGCGTGGCCCGGTGAAGGTGAAACGCACCCAGGTGGCGGGGACGTAGGCGGCGACGGTGTAGCGGATCACGCCGTGCCCGCCGACCGCCCCGACCTGGAGGGGGCGATCGAACTCCATCGGCGGCCACGCCTCGCGCGGCCACAGTAGGTCGTTGCCGCTCGACAACGTGTCGATCAGCGCTCCCGCCTCGCTGGGCTTGGCGGCCAGTAGTCGTTCGTGCACGTTGTAGACGGCCATCGCTGCCTCCTGGCTCTTATTAGAAGGTTCGTTCTATATTAGCAGGTGGTGATTGCGCGCATGGCGAGAGCAGGGCGCGGGAGCCGAGGTAGGTGCAGGTCAGGCCGGATTGCGACCCTGGCGGGCTATCTTGATCACGCACGCGACGAGCGCTTGTCACCGAGATTCGATGATCTGGTCGCCGGATGGAAGGCCTGGTGGTGAAGCTTCCGAAAACCGCGCACACCGACCGTCCCTGGCGGATCCATGAGTTGGCAGGCGACTTCCGCCTCGCGGATGTGTGGGCATTGCCGACCCCCGGCGGGCCATCCGACTTCCCGCGATTGGTGCGACAGCTGGCCGAAGGCAACGGCGAGCACCGGTCGCGGCTGGTCCGCGCGCTGTTTGCGATTCGCTGGACGCTCGGCGCGGTGTTCGGTTGGGACAGAACTGATTTCGGCCTCGGTTCCCGGGTGCCTTCGCTGCGTGACAGATTGCCGCCCGATTTGCGCGACGGACCCGTCGGCCCGGATCTGCGCGCGGTGCCGTTCACCTCGGTGTACTCGACGCATGAGGAATGGGTATCGGAGAGTGCCAACCGGACGGTGCACGCGATACTGCATATCGGCTGGGTACCGGACGGGGTGACCGGTGGCTACCGTGGCCAGATGGCCGTGTTGGTGCGGCCCAACGGCGTACTCGGGGTGCTCTATTTGGCGTTGATCGCGCCGGTGCGGCGCCTGATCGTGTGGCCGTCGTTGATCCGGATGATCGGGCGCGACTGGCGGTTCGAGCCGACGAGCGCGGCGCAGGCTGACCAGAACGGTCGCGCGGGTGATCCGGACGCGCACACCCACTGAAAGTGGGGTCGGCGAAGGTGCGACCGCGGTGTGGACTCGGGCGCTACATTGCACCGAAGGCTCAACGAACGGAGATCGACATGGCAGCTACCTGGCGCCGCATCATCACTGGTTCGACCCTCTTCGGCGTCGCGGCGGCCGCGACCATCGCCACCGCCGGTTCGGCGGTGGCCGAGCCGAGGGATTGTGTCCTCGATCGGTCGGTGACCGGGGCGACGGGCTTCTGCCCCGGCGGAGACGGGTATTTCACCGTGGAAGCCGACTGCTTCGGTGTGTTCGTCACCCGTGGCGGCGTGGGGTTCGGCCCGTACCGGCAGTCGAGTCAGCGCCACGCCTACGCGGGCCCGCACCCTGAGATGGATGCGACGCAAACCCATCCCAGGGCCGAGTGCAACGAGTTCATCACAGGCCACTTCGGCATCGCCACCGACGCTCGCCTGTACGAGACCTTCCGCTGAGCTCCAGCGAAAGAGACCCATTGCGCGACCGGCTCATTCGGATACCGGACGGCGCTACTTCCAGGCGGGCAGCTCGGGAAGCTCACCGGTGAGATCGGAACCATCGGAGCGCCCGATGAGCCAGGCGGCGATGGACGACGCGGGACCGGCCACGGAGCGGGTGGGGGCATCGGCGCCGACGACGCCGTGGAAGTCGGTATCGGTGGCGTTGAGTTCGAAGCCGGCGACCGGTTCGGTTGCGGCGGCGGTGATTCGGTTCATGTCGACGGTCGCCTGATGCAGCACGCGAGCCACGAACGGGGCGGGCCAATCGGCGGGGGTGTACCCGGCGTTCAGGTCGACGTGGTGAATCTCCACCTCCTGCAAGCGCATCCATCGCACTTCGCTGGCGGGGATCGGCCGCCCTTGGCGGGTACGGACTTCCGCGTGCCAGGCGTCCTCGGTAAACGAATTGGCCAGGGCAAACCAGCGTTTGGCGGCTGCTTCGTTGTCGAGGAGTTGTTCGGTGGCGGGGCGGGGCGCACCGGCGTCGATGTCGAAATCGCGCAGGAACATGCTCGCGTACTGGGGGATCTCCACCCCGGTGTGCGCCCACAGCAGCAGGTTGAGCAAGCTGTCGGCGTTGCGCGCGGTGTGCGCCAACACATGTCCGCGGGTCCAGCCGGGCAGCAGCGACGGTTCGGGTACGTCGTCGTTGCTCAGCTTGCGCGCGGTGTCGAGGAAACGATCGGTCGCCTCGGCGAGAATGTCGAGTGAGACGGGGCCTTCCAAAGCAGCACTGGTCACAGTTGCGACCCTAGCGATCCCGGGCGGGCCCCGCCGGGCTTCTTCATGATCAACGGGACAGGACGGCAGGAGTGATCATCATGTCCCGTCGATCATGCGGACTACTCGGCGACGATCGCGTCCGCTTCGATCTCGACCAGCAGCGCGGGGGTGATGAGCGCGCTGATCTCGTACATGGCGGTGGCAGGCCGGATGTCCCCGAAGACCTCGGCGTGCGCCTTGGCGACCTCGGGCCAGCGGGCGATATCGGTGACGAAGATGCGGGTGCGGACAACGTCGGCGAGGCTCGCGCCCGCCTCGGTGAGGGCGCTGCCGATGCGCCGCAGCGTTTCCCTGGTCTGCTCGCCGATGTCGTCGCCGCCGACCGCGTCGCCGCCGGGGATCGAGGCGGTGGTGCCGCTGACCGCGACGTGGTTGCCGACTCGGACGGCGCGGCTGTAACCGACGATGTCTTCGAACTCGGAGCCGGAGGAAATGTTCACGCGTGCGGTCATGGCGACAGCATCGCATGCGGCGTCGATCGGGCAGTCAACGGCCAGCAACGCCGAGGTTCGACACCGAGATGTCACCTGCGCGTCGGCCGGAAGTCGGATCGGCAGGGTACGCAGTCCCGGTGAAAGCTCATTCTCGTCCTCGCGTCACCGCCGCCGCCGTCCTCTGTGTCGGCGCGCTGGCTACCGGCTGTTCCACCTCGGATTCGGCCGCGGCCTTCACCGCGACTGCGGACCAGCCGTTGGTGATCTCCCTGGATGACCTGCTCGCCGAGACGGGTGGCAGCGCCGCCGTCCGCATCGCCGACCCGGCGCACGGCAAGCTGAGCCGCCGGGTGGACGGTGCGCTGGTCTACACCCCCGACGCCGGCTACCGCGGCTCCGACACCTTCAAGGTGACCACCACCGACGCGGTGCGCCTGTACACCACCGACATTCCGTCGCTGGGTGAGTTCGGCGGAACCACGGTGCAGGGCAGCGGTTTCGGCTCCGCGTGGACGCCGGTGCCGGGCAGCACGGACGAGTTCTACGGGCTCACCGACCGCGGCCCGAACGTGGACGGCCCCGGCAAGAACGAGAAGCTCGCGCCGATAGCGAGTTTCGTGCCCAAGATCGGCCGGTTCAAGCTGGTCGGCACCCGTGCGGTGCTGCAATCGAGCATCGACTTGCACACCGCGGCAGGCGTGCCGTTCAACGGCCAGGTCGACATCGCCGCGAACACCGGCGAAACCATCAAGGACCTGGCCGGAAACGTGTTGCCGCCCACCGATCACGGCCTCGATCCAGAGGGTCTGGTCGCGTTGCCTGACGGCACCTTCTGGGTCTCCGACGAATACGGCCCGTTCCTGGTGCATTTCGACGCCAAGGGTGCCGAGATCGAGCGGCTCGCACCGGGATCCGGGCTGCCGAAAGAACTTTCGCTGCGCACACCGAACCAGGGCATGGAAGGCCTGACCATCACCCCGGACGGCAGCACCCTCGTCGGCCTGATGCAAAGCGGCCTGAACACGCCCGGGCTCAGTGGATCCGCCAAGGAGACCCCGCTGACCCGCATCGTCACCGTCGACCTGAAGACGAAGGCGCTGAAGGAGTTCGTGGTCCCGCTGGAGAACCCGAAGAGCAGCAAGGTCGCCGACTCGGAGATCACCGCGCTCAGCGCGACCACCTTCCTGATCGACGAACGTGACGGCAGCTTGGCGCCGAAGGCGGACAAGAAGCTGTGGACCGTCGACATCGCCAATGCCACCGACGTCGGTCCCGACGCGAAGGTGCCTGGCGCGCAGTACATTCCGGAACTCGGCCTGCAGATCGACGGCAAGTCGCTCGAGGCACTGGTCGGCTCGGTCTCGACCTCCGACGGTGTCGCCGTGCTGACCAAGGCGGGCGTCACCCCGGCCGCCAAGACCGCGAACCTCGACTTCGCCGCGCTGGTCAGGGAGCTCGACGCCGACGGAAAGTTCTTCGGCCACGACAAGATCGAGGGCGTCGCGACCCTGGACGGCGGCAAGACGCTCTACATCGCCAACGACAGCGACTTCGGTCTGGCCGGCAGCAAGGGCGAGCAGCCGCCGTTCGCGCTGAAGCCCAAGACGCTGCCGAATGGCGTGCAGGACAGCGGCGAGATCCTCTTCGTCGACACCACCAAGCTGCCCGCGAAGACCGCGGAACATACCGTCAAGCTGACAGTGGAGTAGCTAATCGCCGCGATCGGTCCACTCACGCCCCTCCAGAATCACCGCGACGGCCAACGTGATCAGCCACAGCGACATCGAACCGACCTGGATCCGCTGGGCGATGCCCAGCGCGTAATTGCCGGAAAGGTTGTCGGCGATCAGCATCCACACGGTCGCCGCCGACCCGACCACCAGCACGACCAGCCCGGCTTCGCGCAGGATCCGCCAGCGGTGATAGCGGAACGCGGCCAGGCTGAACGCGAAGGTGGCGATGGCGATCGAGGTGACCGCGATGGTGCTCGACAGGGCGTGCGGTTGGTGCAACTGCGGGAAAAGCTCGCTTTCACCGCCGCAGCCACTGTCGCTCGCCGTGCAATCCTTCAGTGGCAGCAACACATCGGCGATCGTCGCGGCACCGAAGCAGAGCAGCGCGACCCAGCCGATCGTGGTGAACCGGCGCCGCGGAAACACCAGCAGTCCGCCGATCGCCGCGGGGATCAGCAGCGCGCCGACGATCTTGTCCGCGGTGGCGAACACCGCACGATAGGGCTTACCTTCGGCATCCAACTCGCTGAGGAACGAGTTGACCGGGTCGACGTCGACCTTCAGGAAGAACTCGAGCACCCAGGACGAGTAGCAGACGCCCGCGACCAGGATCGCCGCTGCGATCGCCAGGGACGCCACTCGTGCGCGCCGCTCGGCGACCTCCTGGCTATTCGTCACGGATCCATTCTCCTCCCTGCCGCCGGGCCGATGCTCGAACGGTAGGTCAGCGCGTCGGCAAACACACGCCATTGACAACCAGCACACAGGCTCCTGTCAGGTTCGACCGACAGGCTGACAGGGAAGCGTTCCCAAGGAGGTCCCACATGATCGGCTTCGCAACAGCCGCCGCCGGAATAGCCGTGATGTCGGTGATGGTGGCGTCGAGCTACCTCGCCGCCCACGCACCGCGCACCCTGGTCCGGGTCAGGTCCCGCTAGGCCGGTGTCCCAGCGCGGCCTGCACCCGATCGGCGGCGGCCACCGCGTCTTCGTGCTCCCACACGCGAACGACGTGCCAGCCGGCCGCCATCAGCGCCGCATCGGTCGCCCGGTCCCGCGCCACGTTCCCGGCCAGCTTGTCGGCCCACCACTGCGCGTTGTTGCGCGGATCAGTCGCATGCTGCGGGCAGCGATGCCAGAAGCAGCCGTCGACGTACACCGCGACCCGTAGTCGCGGAAACACCAGATCGGCCCGCCGCCGCTGCCCACGCAGTGGCGCTCGATCGACGAAGTACCGCAGCCCCCGCCGGTGCAGCTCCCTGCGCAACGCCAGCTCCGGCTTGGTCCCGCTGCGCCGCTGCCGCGCCATCCGCGCGCTCGTCGCCGCATCGGTTGTTGGACGGGGTGCGCGCCCGACCGGCCGCAGCTCACTCGGTCGTTGTTGCGCATCGCCGGGCGCGTCGTCCAGACCGTCCCGCGAGTCGCTCATGCCGCCCAGCCGCCCATCCGATCGAGATGACTCTCCACATCATCGAGGAAGCCCGGTGGAAACCGCAGGCTGCCCATGCCGGTCCGGCGCAAGAACCCCGCGGTCGCCCGCGCGGATAACAGTCGCGAGTCGGTCAGGAAGTACCGCAGGTCCTCGTACGGCTCGTGCACCGGCCAGGTCGACACCGCCACCCGATGGGCCACCCCGTTGTGTCCCCATGCCGCCACCGGCCACGGTGTGCCCGGCGGTAGTGGCTGGTCGCCGGGCAACGGAGTCAGCGGCGCGGCCAGCCGGGACCCGACCCAACCGGCCATCCGCACACTCACGGCGTTGCCGACCAGCTTCCACCGATGCCCCTGCCGGATACCCGGCACGTCACCCGCGGGTGCGGTCCAATCCGGCTCGAAGCCTTGCAGCCGTTCCACATCCACCAGGCCGGGCGTGACGATCTCGCCGGACGGCAGCCGCACCGCAGGCGGGCTCGCGATACCCAGCGCGGACCCACCCTTCAGCGTCGGCACCGCGTTCACCGCCCACCCCAGCCCGCGCACACCCTCGGTCCAGTAGAAGCCGCACGGATCGCGGTCCGCGTCGCCGACGATCCGCGGCCCCGCGTCCTCGCCGAACAACACCCCACGCGGGTCCTCGGTCCGGGAGGCCAGCATCAGCACCCGCTGCCGCCGCTGTGGCAAGCCGAACGCGCGTGCGTCCACCACCCGATAGGCCCACGTGTAGCCGAGCTCCTCCAGGGCGGTGGTGATGTGGCGCATCGCGGCGCCGCGACCGAGCTGCAGCATGAACGGCACGTTCTCGATCAGCAGCCAGCGCGGCCCGCGCTTACGGCGCACCAACCGGAACACCTCGTCGACCAGACCCGAGCGCTTGCCGGTGATGCCGGCGGTGCGCCCGGCCTGCGAGAGGTCCTGGCAGGGGAAGCCTGCCGCGACCAGTTCGGTGCCCGCCGGTAGCGCGCGCAGGGTAGTGATGTCGGAATGCAGTGGCACATCGGGAAAGCGGGCGGCCAGCACGCCCTGTGCGCCCGCGTCGATCTCGCACAACAGCTCGGACTGCCAGCCATTGCGGGCGAGACCGAGCTCGAGCCCGCCGATCCCGGCGAACAGCCCGACCATCCGCGCGCCCGTCACCGACTGTCCCTTCTTCGCGTCCTCGGTTCCCCTGTGCCCGGCAGAGGTTACTCGAGTTGCCGGTTGCCGTCCGCGAACACCGCCATGACGGCGCGACGGAGCAAACCCGATGGTGGCCTGGTACCGTCCGCGTGTCAGCAACATGATCGGTCTGCTGCTGCTCGATAATGCTCATCGGCCGATCATGTGTGCGGCCCTGATGACAGGCTCGGCAGGCTGATCTGCCTGCGCTCCAGCGCTATCCGCGCGGACGCCGCCCCACGTGCTCGGCGGCGCGTCCGCATGCGAAACGCATTTGCTCCACACAGCGTCTGTGCTCCACAAGGTTTTGGGCTCGACAAATTTCTTAGTCGTCACGCTAGGGAAAGTGAGCGAACATGCAGATACCTTCGAAAAACAGGAGCTTTCCCAACGTCGTGGTCACCAGCCTCGCGGCGACCACCTCGATTGCGGGCGATATCGACTCGACGTGGAAAGGCCTGCTCAACGGGGAGAGCGGGATCGACGTCCTGGAGGACAGCTTCATCGACCAGTTCGAACTGCCGGTCCGCATCGGCGGGCACCTGAAGGTCTCACCGGCCGAGAGCCTCACCAGGGTCGAGGCGACCAACATGTCCTACGTCGAGCAGATGGCCACGGTCCTGTGTCGCGAGGTATGGCGCAACGCAGGCAGCCCGGAGGTCGACAAGACCCGGCTCGGGGTCGCCATCGGCACCGGGCTCGGCGGCGGCGAGTACATCATCGACGCGCGGGACCGGATCAAAAATGGTGGCTACCGCAAGATTTCACCGCTGACCGTGCAGCGGATCATGCCCAACGGTTCGGCCGCCTGCGTCGGCATCGAGCTCGGCGCGGGCGCGGGCGTCGTCACGCCGGTGTCGGCCTGCTCGTCCGGCTCGGAGGCGATCGCCAACGCGTGGCAGATGATCGTGATGGGCGACGCGGACATGGTCGTCACCGGCGGTGTCGAGGGCTCCATCCAGGCGGTGCCGATCGCGGCGTTCACCATGATGCGCGCGATGAGCACCCGCAACGATGATCCGAAGAGTGCGTCGCGCCCGTTCGACAAGGACCGGGACGGCTTCGTGTTCGGTGAGGCCGGGGCGATGATGATCATCGAGACCGAGGAGCACGCCAAGGCGCGCGGCGCGACCATCCACGCGCGGATCATGGGGGCGGGCATCACCTCCGACGCCTTCCATCTGGTCGCGCCCGATCTCGAGGGCAAGGGCGCCGCGCGCGCGATGACCAGGGCGATCGAGAAGGCCGGGCTGTCGAAGAAGGACGTCACCCACGTGAATGCGCACGCCACCGCCACCCCGATCGGCGATACCGCTGAGGCACAAGCGATTTCGTCCGCGATCGGGAGTCACACCTCGGTCTACGCGCCGAAATCGGCACTCGGGCACTCGATCGGCGCGGTCGGTGCGCTGGAGTCGGTCATCACCGTGCTGTCCATTCGGGACGGAATCGTCCCGCCGACCCTGAATTTGGACAATCAGGACCCCGCCATCGACCTCGATGTGGTCAAGGGGCAGAGCAGGCCGGGTCGGATCGATTACGCCGTGAACAACTCGTTCGGTTTCGGCGGACACAACGTGGCGATCGCCTTCGGGCGGTACTGAGCGTCGGAAGGCTGCGCACCTGCTAGCCTTCCCGACGCTTCGTTATCGACCTGTGTTCGGTGTAACTGCACGGCCTGTGTGCGTGCTTTGGCAAAAGGATAAGGCGATGATCGACGAGACCTTCGACGACTATTTGGACGACCAGGGCAATATCAAAATCCGCGGCGACAAGACCCTGATCGACTTCGTCGACAAGCACAGCGCGGAGAACGGCGACGACCTCGCCTACCGCTATATCGACTATTCGCGGGAACGCGACGGTGAGTACCACGAGCTGACCTGGCGACAGTTCGGTGTCCGGCTGCGGGCCGTCGCGGCCCGGCTACAGCAGGTGACCAAACCCGGTGACCGGGTAGCGATTCTGGCACCGCAGGGGCTCGACTATGTCGTCTCCATTTTCGCCGCCGTCTACGCGGGCAATATCGCGGTGCCGCTGTTCGACCCGGAGGAGCAGGGGCACACCGACCGGCTCACCGCGGTGCTCAGCGACTGCACGCCCGCCGCGATTCTCACGGTCGGCTCCGCGGCGGGCGGTGTGCGGAACTTCTTCCGCCATCTGCCCGCGGTACAGCGGCCGCGGATTATTGCGGTGGAAGCGATTCCGGACAGCGTCGGCGCGACGTGGGTGCGCCCGGATATCAATATCGACAGCGTCGCTTACCTGCAATACACCTCCGGCTCCACCAGAACGCCTGCGGGCGTGGAGATCACGCACCGGGCCGTCGGCACGAATCTGCTGCAGATGATCGATGCGATTGGTGTGAAAGAGAATTCGCGCGGCGTCACCTGGCTGCCGCTGTTCCACGACATGGGTCTGCTGTGTGTGATTCTGCCGACCGTCGGTGGCGGATTCATCACCATCATGTCGCCGAGCGCGTTCGTGCGCCGTCCGTACCGCTGGATCAAAGAGCTGGCCGCCGCCTCCGACGGTGCCGGAACTTTCGCGGCGGCACCGAATTTCGCCTTCGAACACGCCGCGGCGCGCGGTAAGCCGAAACCGGGCGAAGAGCTCGACCTGTCGAATGTGATCGGGTTGATCAACGGCAGCGAACCGGTGTCGGTGTCGTCGATGCGGAAATTCAACGAGGCGTTCGCGCCGTACGGGTTGCCGAAGACGACGATCAAGCCGTGCTACGGCATGGCGGAGGCGACGCTGTTCGTGTCCGCGACCAAGGCCGAGGACGAGGCGCGGGTCGTGTATGTCGATCGCGCCCAGCTCAATTCGGGCCGTATGGTCCAGGTCGAGGAGGGCGCGGAGAACTCGATCGCGCAGGTGTCCTGCGGCTATGTGGCGTTGTCGCAGTGGGCGACGATCGTCGATCCGGAGACCGGCGTCGAGCGGGCCGACGGTGAGGTCGGCGAGATCTGGTTGCACGGCGAGAACATGGGCATCGGTTACTGGGGGCGTCCCGAGGAAACCGTGGCCACCTTCCAAGCCAAGCTGGCAGCCCGCCAGCCGACGGGCAGCCATGCGGAGGGCACACCGGAGGACGCCCACTGGATGCGGACCGGCGATTACGGCGCCTATCTCGACGGCGAGTTGTACATCACGGGCCGAGTGAAGGATCTGGTGATTGTCGACGGCCGCAATCACTACCCGCAGGACCTGGAGTTCTCGGCACAGGAATCCAGCACCGCACTGCGACCCGGTTTCGTCGCGGCCTTCTCCGTGCCCGCCAACGAACTGCCTGCACTGGTGTTCGAGAAGGGCAGTCACTCCGGGCTGAAGTTCGACGCCGACGACAACTCCGAGCAGTTGGTGATCGTCGCCGAACGCAACACCGGCGCGGGCAAGCTGGAGACCGAACCGGTCGCGGACACGGTGCGGGCGGCCGTCTCGCAGCGGCACGGCGTCACCGTGCGCGATGTGCTGCTCGTGCCAGCCGGCTCGATCCCGCGGACCTCCAGCGGCAAGATCGCCCGACGGGCCTGCCGAGCCGCGTACCTGGACGGCACGCTGCGCGGCGGATACCAGCAGCAAGCTTTCCCGGATGCTCCCGCGGAGGAGCGGGAGAGCGCGGGCGTTCGCTAGAGCCGCACCTCGTTCGTGCAGTCGAATTCACTGACCTCGGCGCCCACAATGTGGGCGCCGAGGTCGTTTGTGGTCCCGGTGCCACGGAACTTGTCCACCGCGTCCCTGGTCGCCCAGCGCTCGTAGATATTCACGCGGTCGGGCTCGACCAGGTCGGCGCCGAGCGTGAAGTCCAGGCAGCCGTCGGCGCCGCGGGCGAGCTCGACCACCTCGCGGCAGGCGGCGAGATAGTGGTCCCGGTCGGTGACCTTCAGATATCCGGCGACGATCAGCATGCCGCGGAGTCTATTCGGCGGATCGACCCTTGACCTCGAGGTTGCTCGAGGTTGTTGACTCGGCTCATGAAGGTTGTCGCCACCTGCGGTCCGACCGTGATATCCAGCACGGATACCGATGCTGCGGTATCGGCCGACGCAGAAAACCAGTTGGCTGACCCAGGTGATGCTGCCACTCTGAGATGTCGGACCTCGATGCGAACATCACCGAGTGTCCGGGTTCTCGACACTGCCATCCACAGACCTCGAGGGGGAACTATGTCGGTTGCACTTGATGTCGCGACGGTGGATTTGGAGGCCGACAGACCGGAGCGGCCCGGTGCGTCCGTGCCGGGTCGCCTGCATTCGCTGCGGCGTTTCTGGCCCTATGTGCGCCCGTATCGGCGCGCGCTGCTCGGTGCCACCACGCTCGCGATCCTCGCCTCGCTGACCGCGATCGTGATCCCGCTGGTGATCGCCAGGATCATCGACGGGCCGATTGCCCAGCGCGATCTCGGTGCGGCCGTCGCGCCGGTGCTGCTGGTATTGGTGCTCGGCCTCCTGGAAGCCCTCGGCGTGTGGGGCCGCCGCTGGCTGGTGTCCAAGCCGGCGTCCATGGTCGAGATCACCATGCGCGCCAAGATCTTTCGCAAACTCCAGTCGCTGGCGATCGGCAGGCACGAGGCCTGGGAGTCGGGTCAGCTGCTGTCCCGTGCGGTCGACGACATGGCCACCCTGCGCCGCTTCGTCGCGTTCGCCGGCCCGTTCCTGATCATCCACATCATCCTGATCCCGGTCGGCCTGCTGGTGCTGGTGTGGTTGAGCTGGCAGGTCGGGCTGATCTTCGTGATCATCTCGATTCCGTTGACCTACATCTGCATTCGCTTCGAGCGCGAGTACTCGCTGGCGTCGCGGAAGTCCCAGGACCAGTCGGGTGACCTGGCCACCATCGCCGAGGAGTCGGCGCAGGGTGTGCGGGTGCTGAAGGCGTTCGGGCGCGGTGTGTTCTTCGGTGGGCGCTTCCTCGCCCAGTCGCGCGAACTCCAGCAGACCGAACTGCACAAGGTGCGGCTGGATGCGCGGCTGTGGTCGGCGATGACCGGTCTGCCGCAGCTGGCGATCGCGTTCGCGCTCGGTTTCGGCGGCTATGCGGTGGTGCAGGGCTCGATGACGCTGGGCACCTTGGTCGCGGCGATCACGCTGGCGAACTTCCTGCAGTGGCCGATCATCTGGACCGGTTTCCTGCTGGCCGAGCTGAACGACGCCCGCACGGCGGGGGACCGGTACTGGGAGATCATCGACACGCCCGTCGACATCACCGACCCGGCCGATCCGGTCGAGTTGCCGGAGACAATTGTCGGCGAATTGCGTTTGGAAGGCGTGCAATTCGCTTTCCCCGACGCGGAATCGCCAGTGCTGCGTGATGTCTCGATCAAGATCCGGCCCGGCGAAACGGTCGCGCTGGTCGGTGCGACCGGCAGCGGAAAGACCGCGCTGCTCAACCTGATTCCACGGCTCTACGACCTGTCCGGCGGTGTGATCACCATCGACGGCATCGACATCGCGTCCATGCGGCTGAGCGACCTGCGTTCGCTCGTCTCGGTCGCGTTCGAGGATCCGGTGCTGTTCTCGGCGAGTGTGCGGGAGAACGTCGCGCTCGGCGACCCGACGGCCACCGACGCCGATGTGCGTCGCGCACTGGAGGTCGCGCAGGCCACCGAGTTCGTGGACAACCTGCCGTGGGGACTCGACACCAGGATCGGCGAGCAGGGACTCAGCCTGTCCGGCGGCCAGCGGCAGCGGCTCGCGCTGGCTCGCGCCGTGCTGAGCGGGGCGGGCCCGGGCAGTCGCAGCCGGATCATGGTGCTCGACGACCCGCTGTCCGCGCTCGACGTGGAGACCGAGGAACGGGTGCAGGAGCGACTGCGCACCGTGCTGGCCGGCGCGACGACGTTGCTGGTCGCGCACCGGCCCTCGACGGCCGCGCTGGCCGACCGGGTGGCGGTGCTGGCCGACGGCCGGATCGTCGCCGAAGGCACCCACGACAACCTGCTGCGCACCAGCAGCCGATACCGCGACCTGATGGGAGGTGAACAGCGGTGAGCACGGAAACGGTCACGTCGAAAGACGGTATTACCACCGAGAACTCGACGGTACTGGACAAGCCACGCGACGAAGCCGCCGATTGGCGCGGCATCGCCAGCGAGGACAAGGAGGTCACCCAGGCCGGAAACCTGGTGCTGGCCGAGCGATCTCGCCGACTGCTGCTCGACCTGGTCCGGCCCTACCGCAAGCTGGCGGCGTTCGCGCTGGTGCTCATCGTGGTCGACAACGCCGCGATGGTCTCGGCGCCGCTGTTCGTCGCGTATGGGCTCGACAAAGGCATAGCCGAAGGCCGCCAAGGGAATTGGGCCCCGCTGACCTGGACGGTCAGCGGGTACCTCGGCGCGGTGCTGCTCGGCATCGCGACCACCTTCCTGTTCCTGCGGGTGTCCGGCAGGCTCAGCCAGAGCGTGCTGTTCGACCTGCGGGTGCGCTCGTTCACGCACATGCAGCGGCTCAGCGTCGCCTTCCACGAGAAGTACACCTCCGGCAAGGTCGTCGCGCGCCTCACCGGTGACATCGAGACGCTGCAGGAACTGCTGGAGAGCGCGCTGAACCAGGCGTTGAGCGCGATCCTCTCGGTGGTGACCATCGCGGCGCTGCTGATCTACCTGGATCTGATGCTGGCCGCGATCGTGCTGATCGGTTTCGTGCCACTGGTGTTCGTCACCCGGTGGGCGCAGCGCAGGCAGCGGGCGGGCTACCGCCGCACCCGTGGCGCCATCGCCAAGGTGGTCGTGCAGTTCGTCGAGTCGATGGGCGGCATGCGCGCGGTGCAGACCTTCCGCCGCGAGCAGCGCAACGAGTCGGTGCTGGCCTACGAGGACGGTGAATATCAGCAGGCGACCACCACGGCCATGCGCGGCATGGGCGACTACGCGGGCTTGACCAGGCTGCTCGGCAACCTGACCACGGTGATCATCATCCTGGTCGGCGCCTGGCAGGTGATCGAGGGCAATCTCGCGGTGGGCGTGCTCGCGGCATACCTGTTGTACCTCAACGAGTTCTACGGTCCGCTCGACGAACTCGCCCAGGTGTTCAACTCGTATCAGTCCGCGGCCGCGGCGCTGGAGAAGATCTCCGGTGTGCTCGAGGAAGAGCCCTCGGTGGTGGAGCCGACCGATCCGACACCGCTGGCGAAGGCCCACGGGGCGGTCCTGATGGATCGGGTGTCGTTCGGCTACGGCACCGAACGTCAGGTGCTGCCGGAGTTCTCCCTGGACATCCCCGCCGGACAGGTCGTCGCGCTGGTCGGTGCCACCGGCGCGGGCAAGTCGACGCTGGCCAAGCTGCTGACGCGGTTCTACGACCCGTCCGACGGTGTGGTCACCCTGGACGGCATCGATCTGCGCCGGATCTCCGACGCCGACCTGCGCCGCAATGTCGTGATGGTCACGCAGGAGTCCTATCTGTTCTCCGGCTCGGTGGCCGACAACATCCGGCTCGGCAGGCCGGACGCGTCCGACGAGGAGGTGTTCGCGGCGGCCCGCGCCGTCGGCCTGTACGACTTCGTGCAGGCGCTGCCGGAGGGCTTCGACACCGACGTGCGCAAGCGCGGCGGCAGGCTCTCCGCGGGGCAGCGTCAGCTGGTCGCGTTCGCCCGGGTGTTCCTGGCGGATCCGGCGGTGATCGTGCTGGACGAAGCCACGTCCAGTCTGGACATCCCGAGCGAGCGGCTGGTGCAGCGGGCACTGGAAACGGTGCTGCGCGAGCGCACCGCGGTGATCATCGCTCACCGGCTGTCCACAGTGGCCATCGCCGACCGGGTGCTGGTGCTGGAATCCGGGCGCATCGTGGAGGACGGCACCCCGGCCGAGCTGATCGCGGGCACCGGCCGGTTCGCCAGCCTGCACGCGGCATGGCGCGAATCCCTCGTGTGATGCGAGCTGGTGTGGTGCGGACTACAGCTCGGTGTCGCTTACGGTAGATACGTGACGACTCCAGCCCCCGAGAGCCAGGCCTCCGGCCCCGAGACGCCCCCGGCCTCCCGTTGGCCGGCGATTCTCACCTGGCGCGCCCACAACGCGTCGCGGATGGAGTCGGTGCGCGTGACCTTGAACGGCAATCGCATCCGCGCCGCCGGTCGCATGATCGGCGGCGCGTGCGACGACCACCCGGCGTTCAGCGCGTCCTACGACCTGGTCACCGACGAGAGCGGCGCCACCAAGCGGCTCTCGCTGCGTACCACCACGGCCGCCGGTGAGCGGCACGCGTCCATCGCCAGGGACGAGGAGAACTACTGGCTGGTCGACGCGGGCGGCAGCCACGTGCGCTCCACCTTCGCCGGTGCGCTCGATGTGGACGTGGTGCTCAGCCCGTTCTTCAACACGCTGCCGATCCGCCGCTTCGACCTGCAGCACGCGGTGCACGACGTCCAGGTCCCGGTCGTCTACGTGCGCCTGCCCGACCTGCTGGTGCAGGAGGCGAGCCTCACCTACAGCAGCGCCGCCGACGGCATCAGCGTGCTGTCGCCGGTTTCCAGCGCGACGGTCACCGTCGACGCGGACGGCTTCCTGCTCGACTACCCGGGTCTGGCCGAACGCATCTGAGTTTTCATCGCGTCGCGTTTTCTCGGCGGTGCTTCGGGATCAGGGCAGTCGAGTGATTACTCCGCCGCGTTGTCCGGCATCCCGAAGGTTCGCGAGCCAATTGTGGTCGCCGGGGTGGATGTCGGTGATTTCCCATCGGCGCGCGGTTTCGTAGCGTTCCCGGGCATCGTGTCCGGCTTCGACGAGATCGGCCAGGGAATTGTCGGCGCGCAGGCTGTCGCGTGCGGCGCCGAGCACGGTGAGCGTTTCCTCGAGGACGGTCAACAGTGCGCCGGAATTCGGTTCGCAAATGGCGCGCACTAGATCAGGTGCGGTGCCTGCGACGCGGGTGCCGTCGCGGAAAGAGCCCGCCGCCAGCCCGAGGGCCAGTCCGCCGCCCGCCGCCCCGGCCAGCGCCAGCGCCTCGGCGAGCACATGCGGCAGATGCGAGATCCGGGCCACCGCGCGGTCGTGCTCGTCGGCGACGGTCGGGACGACCACCGAACCGCAGTCCAGCGCCAGCCGCACGACCCTGGTCCACGGCTCGACGTGGGTGCCCTCGTCGACGCCGACCGCCCACACGGCGTCCCGGAACAAGCCGGAATCGGTGGCTGCCCACCCGGATTCGGCGGTACCCGCCATCGGGTGCCCGCCGACGTAGCGGGCCGACAAACCCTCCTTGCGCACCGCCTCGGCGACCGGTGCCTTCACGCTGACCACATCCGTCAGCCCGCAATCCGGCGCGTAGGTGGCGATGGCGGAGAGCATGTGCTCGACCGCAGGCATCGGCACGGCGATGACGATCAGCGCGTTCGCCGCCGCGGCCCGGGTGAGCGCGGAGGGCAGCTGCTCGGTGACGTCGAAGCCGTCGGCCCGCGCGGCCTGTGCGCCGACCGGCGATCGGTTGTACCCCCAGGCGTCGTACCCGGCGCCGACGGCCGCGCGCAGCAGGGAACCGCCGATCAAGCCGGTGCCGAGGACGCACACGGACGCTTTCCCAGTCGAAGTCACCGGAACAGATTCGCATACGACTTCAACATTTCGGCTCGGGCAGACTACCGTTGCGCCCATGGCAGCACAGCGCTCGGGCACGAATAGGGCGGCGTCGGATGATTACGACGACGTAGAAGGGTTCGCAGTGGCGGTTGTCCGCGAAGAAGGCAAATGGCGGTGCAGCCCGTTGAGCCAGGCCGCGCTCACGGATTTGTCCGCCGCGGAAAACGAACTGAAGGCCTTGCGTAGCTCGGGAGCCGTGTTCGGTCTGCTGGACATCGATGACGAGTTCTTCATCGTCGTCCGGCCCGCGCCGAGCGGCACCCGGATGCTGGTTTCGGATGCGACCGCCGCCATTGATTACGACATCGCCGCGGACGTCCTCGACGCCCTCAACGTGGAAATTCCGGACATCGACCCCGACGAACTCGACGACATCGAGCCGTGGGAAGAGGGCGACCTCGGCGTGCTCGCCGATCTGGGTCTGCCCGAGCCGGTACTGAGCGTCATCCTCGCCGAGACCGACCTCTACCCCGACGAGCAGCTCGGCATGATCGCCCAACGCCTCGGCTTCGCCGACGAACTCGCGGCGGTGCTGGACAAGCTCCCCCGCTGACATGACCGCCCCGTCGGACGCCGACATGGTGCGCGCCGCGATCGCCGCGGCCGCCGCGGCCGACCCACGCGACGTCCCCGTCGGCGCCGTCGTATTCGACTCCACCGGAAGGGAACTCGCGCGCGCGGCGAACGCGCGCGAGGCCCTCGGTGACCCCACCGCCCACGCCGAGATCCTCGCCCTGCGCCGCGCCGCCGAACTCCACGGCGACGGCTGGCGCCTCGAGGGTGCCACCCTGGCCGTCACCCTCGAGCCCTGCACCATGTGCGCAGGCGCCCTCGTCCTGGCCCGCGTCGCCCGCCTCGTCTTCGGCGCCTGGGAACCCAAAACCGGCGCCGTAGGCTCCCTCTGGGACGTAGTCCGCGACCGCCGCCTCAACCACCGCCCCCAAGTCCACGGCGGCATCCTCGAGCCCGACTGCGCCGCTCTCCTCAACACCTTCTTCCACACCCAGCGCTGAACCCACCTGACGCACGGTCCGCGCTCTCGACGCAGGCTGCCGCTTGCCTCATGCGGACCTTCCGTGCGTCACGTCACACCGCCTCCGTACCTGCGCTGGCGATTTAGCGATCCGGACCCATTCCGGTATGGTTGTCGGCGGTGGCGTGTCCGAGCGGCCTAAGGAGCACGCCTCGAAAGCGTGTGAGGGGTAACCCCCCTCCGAGGGTTCAAATCCCTCCGCCACCGCCAAAAAGCCCTTCATCTGCGCGAGCGGGTGAAGGGCTTTTATTTGGGGCGGGCTTCGACTTGTGGCGACGAGTGCGATTGGCACTGCACCATTGCTGTTCAGGCGACATGCTTGACGGTGACGATCTCCACGTCGAGGGCGTCGGACACCCGCAGCAGGGTTTTCAACGTGGGCACCACATCGCCGGACTCCAGCCGCGACACCGCGTGCTGCTTCAGCCCGGACCGCTCGGCAAGGTCCGATTGCGACCAGCCGCGCGCCTCGCGGGCGGCCCGGACTGCGTTACCGATTTCGGTGGCCAGCCGGAATGCCGCTGCGGCGGCCCGGTATTCGGGGGTGGCGCGCTTGGCGGTGAGGCTGGCGGCCATCTCGCCTCGGGTTTTCTTCGTGGGCTTCTTTGCACTGGTCACTTTTGTGGCGGTCATGGTCACTCCGTTTCGAACATCGTGTGATACGTGGTTTCGTGCTCGGTCTCGCAGACTTTGCGGGCCTGCTTTGCCCGCGCGACTTGTTTGATCTCCACCTGCTTGGTCTTGCGGAAAGCGGTGAGCAGGATCGCCAGCGGTCCTGTTTTCGGTGGAAACCAGTAGGTGATGCGGGTTGGCCGGTCACCGGTGAGCCGAAACCTGAGTTCGCGTACGCCCTCGCCGAGGTGGCGGCAGTGGGGTTCGCCGAGGGTTGGACCGTGTTCGGCGAGGTACCCGGCGGCGGTGTCGGCGCGGGCGAGGTCGACGATCGCCAGTGCATCGAGAAATTCGAGTACTTCATCGTCAAGGTAGATCTCGAACAGGTCCACTACCTCATATTATCACACGCATGTGATGATATGAGTTGCTCGCAACTGCCACTATTCGCCGCGGTGAACGTGAATCGCGGTGATCTACGGAGTCAACGACTCCGACTGGAACTGCACTATGGCCTCGGCGTTGACGCTGACCCAGGACAGTAGGCCGTGTAATTGTTCGGCGACTTCCTCGCCCATCGGGGTGAGGGTGTAGGTGACCTGGGGTGGGGTGGTGGGTTCTACGGTGCGGTCTACGAGGCCGTAATTGGTGAAGGTGCGCAGGTTTTGGGAGAGCATCTTTTCGCTGATGCCACCGATGTTGTCGCGCAGGGCGTGGAAGCGCAGGGGTCCGCAGCGTAAAGCCGAGAGGATGAGGACTCCCCAGCGGCTGGTCAGTTTGTCGAGGACGGTGCGGGCGGGGCAGTCGCTGTCGAATACGTCACGCTGGGGAGCGGGTGGCAGCTTGCTGTTCTGGAAACCTACGTCCACGGAATGAGCTTACTTTGAGGTAGGGACTTACCTGAAGTTAGCTTGCTTCGTATCGTGAGCGCATGGCTCAACCGAACAGAATTCTGGTGATCGGCGCGACCGGTCACGTTGGCGGGCAAGTTGTTTCGCAGCTGGCGGAGACGGGGGTGGCGGTGCGCGCACTGGTTCGCCGACCTGAAGCAGCGTCGTTGCCTGCCGATGTCGAGCTCGCGCCCGGCGATCTGGCCGCACCGGAGACGCTGGCTCGCGCACTCGACGGCGTGGACGCGGTGTACCTGACTTGGCCGACTTTGCCTGCCGCCGTGGCGAACTCGGCGGTTCAGGTGATCGCCGAGCACGCGGATCGTCTTGTCCTGCTGTCCTCCGGGGCGGTCCGGGACGACGTCGACGAGCAGGACAACCCGATCGGCGCGGCGCACGCGGCGGTCGAACGACCGATCGTCGAGTCCGGACTGGAATGGACCTTCCTGCGCCCACACGGTTTCGCGACGAACACCCTGGAATGGGCCCCGCAGATCCGCGCGGGCAATGTCGTACGCGGCGCGTACGGTGCGGCATCGATGACGCTGCTGCACGAGGCGGATATCGCCGCGGTCGCCGTCCGCGCGCTGACCACCGACGGGCACGCCGGGGCGAAATACGAACTGACGGGGCCGATTTCGCTGAGCAGAGTCGAACAGGTAGCCGCCATCGGAGCGGCACTGGGCCGCCCATTGGAATGGGAGGAACTCCCGCCGGAGCAGGCCGCACAGCACATGACCTGGCTCCCACCGGAATACGCGGACTTCGTGCTGGCCGGGCTCGCCGCGATGGTCGACGTACCCGGGCAACCGACATCGACGGTTCAGGAGGTCACCGGCTCACCCGCCCGCAGCTACCGGCAGTGGGCCGCCGACCACGCCGCGGACTTCGCCTGACGAGCGGTTAACCGATCCGCACGCAGGAACTACCGGTGTCGAGCCCGCTGCCGACGACCTCGACGGTGATGAACTTCGTCGAGGTGTACTTGCCCGGTTCACTCTGGATGCCGATCAAATTCTGCGAACCGACCCTGGTCGGCGTCCAGGTGGCGGTGACGGTGTTGTTCTCCGGATGGTGCACGACCTCGCCGGGGATCCGTTCACCGTTACCGGGGATCACCCCGCCGGCGAGCATGAAGAACACGGAGCCGGGTGGGATCACCGAGTCGGTGACGGTGGCCGTCACGGTGTAGCGACAGCCGGTCAGCAGCCCCTCGGCCCCGACGGCGGCGCTGACGGACTCCACGTCGGCGTTGGCCGGCGGACCGACGGTGACGGTGAGGGCTGCGAAGGCCGCGGCGCTCACGATGGTTCGGGGGAAGGACCTGCTCATCGTGCTACCTCCTGGACAGGTGGGTATGCGGGCGAGCTGCGAGGGTCAAGTGCCGCGTGACAAGAGCGTAATCGGTGGCGGCATCCGGTAACCGAAACTCTTGATGAATCGTGCGCCGACCTTGGCCTCTTCGGGCTCCAGCGGGCCGGCGCCGACCATGTTCATCATGCGGGTGGTCACGCCGAAGGTGACACCCACCCATACGGCCTCCTCGAACGCTGCCGCGGAAACGCCTGTTTGCCGGACTTTGTCCGCGTCGCCCGGGGTGAGTCCGTCGGGGTCGCGGGCCAGCTTCTCGAGGAATTCGAGCATCGCCCGTGCCTCGGGGCGCAGCGGCGAGTCGTCGCCGGCGGCCAAGGCCAGGCGCACGACGTTGCTGTCCGCGTACGCGCTGGCGATCGCGTGATGGGCCGACGCGCAGAAGGGGCATTCGTTCGTCTGCGCCGTGCCGGTGGCGAAGATCTCGCGTTCGCCCTCGGTCCAGAACGAGGGTCCGCGCATGGCCTGGTGGGTGAGGTCGGACAGCGGTGTCCCGAGATAGCGATGCCGATAGCACATCACCTTCAGCACCGCGGGCACTTCCCCCTTGGTGAATCGCCGCATCATGGCGAACATCAACCGGGTCGGCCGATCATGTCCGGATTCGACTGCTGTGAGCCACATTTCAGCGTCCTTCCCACGCGCGGCGGGCAGCCCGCAGGCGCCGGTCGGCCGCCCCGTACGCCGCGACGGCGGCCGCCTCGAAGATCTCGTCGTCGCTATGGCCCGCCGCCGTCAGCTCGGCGACGGTCGCCGCGGTAACCCGGGAGGAACGCTGCGCGACCAGATCGGTGAAGGCGGCGAGCTCGGCGGAAATGCCGTCACCCTCCGCCGAATCGGTTGCGCGCCTGCGGATCTGCCGACGCACCTCGCCCGGTAGCCGTCCGGGCGCGGACTCGAGATGTTCACCTAACCGCTGCCACTGCTCATCCATCGACCGCTCCATCGACCCATCATCCCTTGCTCGGCGTGCCGTCGGTCCACTATCGGAAGGCTAGGTGGGCCAAGCTCATTCGCCCTTCGGCTCGCAGTATTGCGGTGCGCCGGTCCAGCTCGGCACCGGAGGGCGGTGCGCCTCCCGCGTCTTCGTCGCGCAGCATCGACACCGATTCGCGGTGGGCCGGCTCCACCCGTGCGGTCGGGTAGCAGCGCCACCGTCCACAACTGCCTGACCTGCGACGACACGCCCATGATCCAGCCGGCGAGCAATAGTTCACCCGCAACGGATATTTCGCCCGAACCGGGGTATACGCCGGATAGCTAAATGCGGGAAGGACGTGGTGGCCCATGCGCCGTCGAACAGTCCGCTCGAGACCGATGAGCGAGAGAAACATGAGAATCGGAAGCATTATTGTCCTGGTCTGGCTGCTGATCGGCGTTATCGCCGCAGCCCAGCGCGACTACTTCGACAGTGGCCCGGTGAACTGTGCCGGTACCGGCACCATCGTGGTCACCGTGATCGCAGGCCCGCTCAACTACATGGGTGTGAACCCCAAGGTCGACGATTGCAATGTCCCGCAACCCAGTCCGTAGTCGCCAGACCCGGTGATCGCGGATAGCGCACCGGCCCAACCCATTCGGTGACCTCGCGCCCGGCAGCGGGCGCGAGGCCCGCCGCGTGCGGGCGCGCAGAGGTTCCGCCGCGTTTGCGAGGCGCAGGAGCTTCGCCGCATCGTCGGCTGCACGCAGGAGCCTCCGCAATCGTCGGCGGCGCGCAGGGTCCTCGTCGCGTTCGGCGCGTCGCGTTCCGCGCCACATAATGAGCTTGCTCAAAAGACGCCGACGAACGAGGCAGCGATGCGACTTGGCAGCTTGATTGTCGTGCTCTGGCTGGTGGTCGGCGTGATCGCCGCGGGCCAGCGCGACTACTTCGACAGCGGTCCGATCAATTGCGCCGGATTCGGCAATACCGCGCTTACTGTCCTCGCCGGCCCGCTCAACTACGTGGGCGTGAACCCGAAGGTCGCCGACTGCAACGTGCCGCAGCCGAGCCCGTAGGGGATAAACCGTGCTCAGACGGGTATTCCCAGGTGGGGAGCACGGAAAGGGAGCGACGACATGCGCGACCACGAGATTCGCGACCGCGGTATGCGCGGTCGAGCAGTGCACCGTACAGGTACTCGGTTCTTCAGCTTTCTGTTGCTGATCTGGTTGGCCGTCGGCTTGCTCGCCGCCGGTCAGCGTCACTATTTCGACAGCAGTCCGACCAATTGTGCGGGCTGGGGCACGATAGCCGTCACGGCGATCGCGGGCCCGCTCAACTACATGGGTGTGAACCCGAAGGTCGACGACTGCACGTTGCCGCAGCCGAGCCAGTAAACGACCTCGCCCCGCACCGCGCGGTGCGGGGCGAGTGTCATCAACCGACGTCAGCGGATTGCCGCGCCGCTCCCGGCGTCGGCTGTCCACGCAACGCGAACAACTTGGCACCCTCCACATCGATATCGGGCACGATCTTGTCCAGCCACCGCGGCATCCACCATGCCCACTTGCCCATCAGCGCGAGCAGCGACGGGATCAACAGCATGCGCACCAGGAAGGCGTCGAACAGCACGCCGGCCGCCAGCGCGAAACCCATCATCTTCGCGGTGACATCGGACTCCAGCAGGAACGAGCCGAACACCGAGATCATGATGATCGCCGCGGAGGTCACCACCCGGGCGCCGTGGTGATAACCGCTGATCATCGCCTCCTTCGGCGGTTTGCCGTGCACGTATTCCTCGCGCATCCGGGTCACCAGGAACACCTGATAGTCCATCGCGAGGCCGAACACCAAGCCGATCAACATGATCGGCAGGAAGCTGACGATCGCCCGCGGATCCTGGATCAACCCGAGCTTGCCCTCCTGGAAGATCAGCACGGTCGCGCCGAACGTCGCCGCCATGGAGAGCAGGAACCCGAGCGCGCCGGTGAGCGGCACCAGGATGGACCGGAAGACCAGGATCAGCAGGATGAACGCGGCGCCCGCGACGATGGCCATGTACGGCACGATCTTGCTGAGCAGCACATGGTCGATGTCGGCGTAGATGGCGGTGGTGCCGGTGATGCCGTATTCCATCCCGTACTCCGCTTCGAGCCGCCCCTCGGCGTCGCGGGCGTCGCGGACCAGATCCTTGGTGGATTGATCGTTCGGGCCTGACTTCGGCACACCGTTGATGACGGCGCCGAGCCCGTCCTGGCTCAGGCGAGGCTCGGTCACGTAGTCCATGTCCGGGTAGGACGCCAGCTCGTCCCGCAGGGAGCTGAGCGCCGCTGTGCGTTTCTCAGCCGGTACGGCGGTGAGATCCACCGCTACTTGCAGGACGCCGTTGCTGCCCTCGCCGAACCCGGCCGTGCGCAGTTCATAGGCCTTCCGGACGGTGGAGGTCTTGGGCATGCTGTCTTCGCCGGGCAGCCCGAGGTTCATATTGACCGCGGGCAGGGCGAGCAAACCGAGCACGACAACGCTGAGGATCAGCGCGACAGCAGGCGCCTTGCCGATGGCCTGGGCGACCCGCATGCCATTGGTGACCGAGCTGTCGTCCTCCGGATCGTGCTGGGCGATGACCGGCAGTTTCGGCTTGAACAGGAAGCGGCCGAACGCGCCGAGCAGCGCGGGCATGAGGGTGATCGCGGTGAGCACCGCGAACGCCGCGGCGACCGCGCCACCGAGACCCATGAAGGTGAGGAATCGAACGCCGACGATGCTGAGCCCGACCAGCGCGATGATCACGGTGAGACCGGCGAACACCACTGCGGACCCGGCCGTGCCGAGCGCGGTACCGGCCGCCTCTTCGGGCGAATCCTGTACTGCCAGTTCATGTTTGTAGCGCGAGACGATGAACAGCGCGTAGTCGATGGACAACGCGATGCCGATCATCGAGGCGAGGAAGGTGGTGAAGCTGGGGATGGAAAGGAACGACGTACCGAGGAAGATCAGCGAGGTGGCCGCACTCAGTCCGACGATCGCGGTGATGATCGGCACGAACGCGGCGACGATCGCGCCGAACGCCACGATCATCACGATCAGCGCGACGGCCATGCCGATCAGCTCGGACTTACCGCTTGGCGCCTGCTGCTCCATCGCGATGGTGCCGCTGAGCTCGACCGACAATCCCGCGCCGCGCGCCTGGTCGGCCGCGTCGTAGGCGGCCTTGCGGTTGTCGGCGGTGACGTCGGTGAAGTTCTTGATCCCGAACGGCACGGAGAAGAACGCGACAGTGTCACGCTCGGTCTTGTTGAGCACGTTCAACGGTGCGCCGCTGCATTTCGAGGCGTCCGGGTCGGGGACGAGGCAGCCCATCTCCTCGGTCGCGGTGATCGGGTTGGGGATCGGCTTGCTGTGGTCGACGATGTCGAGCTGGTTCAGCTTCGCGATCAGCGCGTCGATCGCCTGCCGGTTGACCGGATCGGTGAGCTTCTGCCCAGCGGGCGCGCCGAGCACGTAGGTCCCGGTCACGGCGTCGAATTTGAACGCCTCGGACATGCCTGGGAAGTGCTTGTCCAGAATCTGCGTCGCGCGCTCCGACGGCAGGTTGGGCATGCTGAAGTCGTCGCTCATCGGCTCCTTCAGCTGTGTCCCCAGCGCACCGAGAACCAGGAAGCCGACAATCCAGATGGGCAGCACTATCCACTTGTGGCGGAAGGCGAATTTTCCCCATCGGTACAGGTACACGGACACAGGGTTCTCCTCGCGGTGATCGAGTCGTGCCGGATCGAGCGACAAAACGCGCGCGGGCCGACTGCACCCGCCGGGGAACTACCGAGCTGGAGGCCGAACTGCTACTGAGTCTGCTGTGGACAGCGCACAAGATCAAGAACCGACCCCGGATACGACTCGGCCCCGCACCCGAGAACGGGGGCGGGGCCGAGAGGTAGTACCGGGGATCAGCCGACGCCGACCGGCTCCTGCACCGTGTCGGCCGAGCGCTGCTGCAGTTCACGCAGCTTCGCACCCTCGACGTCGATGTCGGGCAGGACCCGGTCCAGCCACTGCGGAATCCACCACGACCACTTGCCCATCAGGATCAGCAGCGACGGGATCAGCACCATCCGGACGATGAACGCGTCGAACAGCACACCGGCCGCCAGCGCGAAGCCGAACGACTTCGCCGTCACGTCGGTCTCCATCAGGAACGAGCCGAACACCGAGATCATGATGATGGCCGCGGAGGTCACCACGCGGGCGCCGTGGTGATAACCGGCGACGACCGCGTCCTTGGGCGATTTGCCGTTGACGAACTCCTCGCGCATCCGGGTCACCAGGAACACCTGGTAGTCCATCGCGAGGCCGAACACCAAGCCGATCAACATGATCGGCAGGAAGCTGACCAGCGGGTGCGGGTCCTCGATGAGCCCGAACTTGCCCTCCTGGAAGATCAGCACGGTCGCGCCGAACGTCGCCGCCATGGAGAGCAGGAAGCCCAAGGCCGCGGTCAGCGGCACCAGGATCGAGCGGAACACCAGGATCAGCAGCACGAACGCGGCGCCGGCGACGATCGCCAGGTACGGCACGATCTTGCCGAGCAGCACGTTGTCCACATCGGCATAGATGGCGGTGGTGCCGGTGATGCCGTACTCCATGCCGAACTCGGCCTTCAACTGGCCTTCCGCGTCACGGGCGTCGCTCACCAGGTCCTTGGTGGCCTGGTTGTTCGGACCCGACTTCGGCACGCCGTCGAGCAGCACGCCCTGCTTGTCCTTGCTCCACTGCGGCTCGGTCACGTAGTCCATGCCGGGGTAGGCGGAGAGCTTGTCGCGCAAGGCCTTGACCGCGTTGTCCCGGTTCTCCTCGGGCACCTTCGACAGGTCGGCCACCACGTTCAGCACGCCGTTGCTGCCTTCACCGAACCCCTCGGTGCGCAGCTCGTAGGCCTTGCGAATGGTGGAGGTCTTCGGCTGGCTGTCGTCGCCGGGCAGGCCGAGGTTCAGTCCGGCCGCGGGCGCGGCCAGCGCGCCGAGCACCACGACGCTGAGGACCAGCGCGACCCACGGCGCCTTGCCGATCAGCTTGCCGAAGCGCATGCCGTTGGTGACCGAGTTGTCGTCCTCGGGGTCGTGCTTGGCGACGAGCGGCAGTTTCGGCTTGAACAGGAAGCGGCCGAACGCGCCGAGCAGCGCGGGCATGAGGGTGATCGCGGTGAGCACCGCGAACCCGGCGGCGATCGCGCCGCCCAGACCCATGAAGGTCATGAACTGCACGCCGACGATGCTGAGCCCGCCGAGCGCGATGATCACGGTGAGACCGGCGAACACCACTGCGGACCCGGCGGTACCGAGCGCGGTACCGGCTGCTTCCTCTGGCGAATCCTGTACTGCCAGTTCATGTTTGTAGCGCGAGACGATGAACAGCGCGTAGTCGATGGACAACGCGATGCCGATCATCGAGGCGAGGAAGGTGGTGAAGCTCGGCACCTCGATCACCGAGGTACCCAGCATGATCAGCGAGGTGGCCGCACCGAGGCCGACGATCGCGGTGACGATCGGCACGAAGGCAGCGACGATCGCGCCGAACGCCACGATCATCACGACCAGCGCCACGCCCATGCCGATCAGCTCGGACTTGCCGCTCGGCGCCTCCTGCTTCATCGCGATCGAGCCGCTCATCTCGACGGTCAGCCCGGCGTTGCGCGCGTCGGCGGCGACCGCGTAGGCCGCGTCGCGCTGCTCGTCGGTGACGTCGGTGAACTTCTTGATGGCGAACGGCACGTTCAGCACCGCGACCGAGTTGGGCACGGTCTTGCTCAGCACGTTCAGCGGCGCGCCACTGCACTGGGCCGGATCAGGGTTGGCCAGACAGCCCATCTTGTCGGCCGCTTCGACCGGGTTAACAATCGGCTTGCTGTGGTCGACGATGTCGAGCGCGCCGAGCTTGGCGATGAAGGCGTCCAGGGCCGTCCGGTTCACCTGGTCGGTGAGCTTCTGGCCGGCCGGCGCGCCGATCACATAGGTGCCGGTGACAGCGTCGAACTTGAACGCCTCGGAGGCGCCGGGAAAGTGCTGGTCGAGAATGTCGTTGGCGCGGGCCGACGGCAGGTCCGGCATGCTGAAGTCGTTGGTCATCGGCTTGCTGAGCTGTGCGCCGAGGCCGCCGAGGAGCAGGAACAGAACGAGCCAGGCGGGAAGTACTATCCACTTTCTTCGGAAAGCGAACTTTCCCCATCGGTACAGATAAACGGACACGAAGGAATCTCCTAGCGATAGCTGGGTGCGTGCTGATCAAGCCGGAGACAGCACTCGCGGGGCGCCCTGCCTGTCCCCGCCTCCACTGGCGCTTTCTGCCTACCGTGCGGTAGGTAGACTATCGAGGTCTAAGCGGAGGCACAACCTCAATTTCGCGGGCATCGTTAGCTCGGCGCACGAATGGTGAGAGGATCACTTGATGGCCGCTCGTTCCGTCCCCGCCACCGTTGCCGCTGGTCGGGGCACTAAATCCGCGATACGCGACGCCGCGGTGAAGCTGTTCGGTGACAAAGGATTCGAGCAGACCAGCCTGCGCGAGGTCGCCGATGCGGTGGGAATCACAAAGGCGTCGCTCTACTATCACTACGCCTCGAAGCTCGATCTACTGCACGCGATCATCGATCCGATCATCGATCACCTGCGTTCGGTGGTCGTCGATCTGGACCGGACGCCGCACGACGCGGACGGCATTCGCTACGTGTTGCGCAGCTACCTGCGCGGCATGGTGCACCACCGCGACGCGGGGGCGCTGGTGCTGCGCGACACCGTGACGATCGTCAACGCGGTGGCCGACCGACACCCCGATCTCGTCGACGACGATCAGACCCTGCGCGAATGGCTGGCCGGCCCGGACGCCACCGATGAAGCCAAGCTGCGCGCCAGTGCCGCGCTCGCGATGCTCGGCGTCGCGCTGATGTCCAAGGAGTTCGCACCCGGCGCGGACGACGCGCTGGTGGAGGCCACGCTGCTCGATGCGGCGACCTGCGTGCTGACTCCGCTGCGTAGCGCGTAGATTGCAGCTACTCGTCGGACCACCGCAAACGCCAGGAGACGCTGTGCACATCACCGCGAAGGTCGACTACGCGGTGCGGACGCTGCTCGAAATCGCCCGCGCACCGCGGTTGAATCAGGTCCCGAGCGGCCCGGTCGTGCAGGCGGCGCCGGTCGTCAAGGCCGACGCCATCGCGACCGCTCAGCGCATTCCGCCGAAGGTGCTCGAGACCGTGCTCGGCGATCTGCGCCGCGCCGATCTGGTGATCAGCAGGCGCGGCCCCGACGGCGGTTACTGGCTGGCCCGCCCGGCGTCGGAGATCTCCGTCGCCGATGTGATCAGGGCGATGGAGGGTCCACTCGCCTCGGTGCGCGGCGAGCGGCCCGAGGACGTGACGTATTCGGGTGCGGCCGAATCGCTGCAACGGGTCTGGATCGCCTTGCGGGTGAATATTCGTGCGGTACTGGAGAACGTGTCGATCGATGAGGTCGCCGACAATCGGCTGCCCGAGTTCGTCGACGCGCTCACCAACGATCCGGGTGCGTGGGCGCGCAGAGAGCATCCGCTGAATTAGGTCGGCGATCGGCACATGCATCGGATGAATCAGCAGCCAGGGCCGCGCGATTGGTGGGTAAGCGCCTCGACTGGAGGGTATTGATGCTGGTCAGAAATGTTTACGACGGCCGTCACCGGTTGCCGGTAGCCTGCGATCCATCATGCTGATTCGACTACTGCGCACCTATCTGTACCCCTACCGCGCCCAGCTGGCCGGGGTCGTTGTGCTGCAGTTGATCTCGGTGATCGCGATGTTGTATCTGCCGAGTCTCAACGCCGATCTCATCGACAACGGTGTCACCAAGGGCGATATCGGATACATCTGGAGCACCGGCCTGTGGATGCTCGCGGTCACCGGCGTGCAGATCGTCGCCTCGGGCTGCTCGGTGTACCTAGGGGCGCAGGCGGCCATGGGCGCGGGCCGCGATATGCGCGGCGCACTGCTGCACCGGGTCGGCACCTTCTCCGCGCGCGAGGTCGGCATGTTCGGCGCACCCTCGCTGATCACCCGCAATACCAATGACATTCAGCAGGTGCAGCTGCTCATCGCGATGTCGGCGACCATCCTGGTGATGGCGCCGATCATGTGCGTCGGCGGCATCGTCATGGCGCTGCGCGAAGACCTCGGCCTGTCCTGGTTGTTGTTGATCGCGGTGCCCGCGCTTGGCCTGTCGATGGCTTTCATCATCAGCAAGATGGTGCCCGGCTTCCGGGACATGCAGACCAGAATCGACGAGGTGAACCGGGTACTGCGCGAGCAGATCACCGGCATCCGCGTCGTGCGGGCCTTCGTCCGGGAACGCCAGGAGACCTGGCGCTTCGGCGTCGCCAACTCCGAGCTGACCGACACCGCGCTGCGCGTCGGCAGGCTGATGGCGCTGATGTTCCCGCTGGTCATGCTGATCAGCAATGTCACCGCCGTCGCGGTGATCTGGTTCGGCGGGCACGCCGTCGACGCGGGCACCATGCAGATCGGCTCGCTCACCGCGTTGCTCTCCTACATCATGCAGATCCTGATGGCGGTGATGATGGCCTCGTTCCTGGCCATGATGGCGCCGCGCGCCGCGGTCTCCGCCGACCGGATCGGCGAGGTGCTCGAGACCGAGTCCTCGGTCGTCCCGCCGCCGCTGCCGCAACCGTTCCAGGGCAACCCCGCCGACGTCGACTTCCAGTTCGCCGAGTTCGCGTTCCCCGGTGCCGAGAAGCCGGTGCTGAAAGCCATTCGGTTCCAGGTGAAGCCGGGCACCACCACCGCGATCGTCGGTGCCACCGGTTCGGGCAAGACCACGCTGCTCAACCTCATTCCGCGGCTGATGGACGTCACCGACGGCGCGGTCTACCTCGGCGGCACCGATGTCCGGCACATCGACCTCGAACTGCTGCGCGCGCAGATCGGCCTGATCCCGCAGAAGGCCTATTTATTCTCCGGGACGGTGGCCAGCAACCTGCGCTACGGCAATCCGGACGCCACCGACGCGGACCTGTGGCGCTGCCTGGAGATCGCGCAGGCCGCCGACTTCGTGCGAGACATGCCGCAGGGCTTGGACACTCCGGTCGCACAGGGTGGCACGACGGTCTCGGGTGGTCAGCGCCAGCGGCTCGCCATCGCGCGCGCCCTGGTCAAGAAACCCCGGGTCTATCTGTTCGACGACTCCTTCTCCGCGCTCGACGTGGCGACCGACGCTCGATTGCGGGACGCACTGCGGCCGGTGACCAAGGATTGCGCGGTCATCATTGTGGCGCAACGGATTACCACGATTCGCGATGCGGATCAGATCGTGGTGCTCGAGGACGGCGAGATGGCCGGTGTCGGTACGCACGAGCAATTGATGCGCGACTGCAAGGAGTACCAAGAGATCGTGTCGTCCCAGCTGAGCGCGGAGGAGGTGCGATGAGGCCGGGAATGCCGGCCCCCGGTGCGCCGGACGCCAAGCCGAAGTCGTTCGGGCCGTCGCTCAAGCGACTGCTGCGCAGGCTCGCGCCGGAACGCATGTTCGTCTGGCTCGTCGTGGCGCTCGCCATCGTCTCGGTGGTGCTGAACACGCTCGGTCCGTACCTGCTCGGTAAGGCGACCAACATCGTCTTCGACGGTGTGGTCGGCAAGCAGCTGGATGTGCCTGCGGGGACCACCAAGGAGCAGGCGGTCGAGTACCTGCGGGCCAAGGGCGACAACACCTTTGCCGACATGCTCAGCGCCATGCACGTGGTGCCCGGAGTCGGCGTCGACTTCGACGCGGTCGGCCGGGTGCTGCTGCTGGTGCTCGCCCTCTACCTCGGCGCGTCGGTGTTCGGTTGGTTGCAGGCCTATCTGCTCAACCTGGTGATCAACCGGACGGTCAAGCGGCTGCGCAGCGACATCGAGGACAAGATCCATCGACTTCCGTTGCGCTACTTCGATTCTCAACCGCGCGGCGATGTGCTGAGCCGGGTCACCAACGACGTCGACAACGTCGCGCAGAGCCTGCAGCAGACGATGAGCCAGTTGATCGTCTCGGTGTTCACGGTGCTCGGCATCCTGGTGATGATGTTCTGGATCTCGCCGCTGCTGGCGCTGATCGCCCTGCTCACCGTGCCCGCCGCGGTGTACGTCACCGCGCTGATCGCCAAGCGTTCCAAGCCGCACTTCGTGGCCCAGTGGAAGAACACCGGTCTGGTGAACGCACAGGTCGAGGAGGCCTACACCGGGCACGAGATCGTCACCGCGTTCGGCCGCAACCGGGAGGTCGGCGCGGAGTTCGACAAGCGCAACGAGGAGCTCTACCAGTCGAGTTTCAAGGCGCAGTTCATCTCCGGGCTGATCATGCCCGCGATCATGTTCCTCGGGAATGTGAACTTCGTGCTGGTGGCGCTGGTCGGCGGCCTGCGGGTCGCGACGGGCCAGCTCTCGCTCGGCGATGTGCAGGCCTTCATCCAGTACTCGCGTCAGTTCAGCCAGCCGCTCACCCAGATCGGCGCGATGGCTAACCTGCTGCAGTCCGGCGTCGCCTCGGCCGAGCGGATCTTCGAGATCCTCGACGCCGAGGAGCAGAGCCCCGACCCGGAGGTGGCCGACACCCGCCCGGTCGACCGCGGGCAGGTCGAGTTCGAAGGCATCTCGTTCCGCTACGAACCGGAGCAGCCGGTGATCGAACGGCTGTCGCTGCTCGCCGAACCCGGCCACGTGGTCGCCATCGTCGGCCCGACCGGCGCGGGCAAGACCACGCTGGTGAATCTGCTGATGCGGTTCTACGAACTGGACTCCGGCGCGATCACCATCGACGGCGTCGACATCACCCGGATCAGCCGCGATCACCTGCGTTCCCGCATCGGCATGGTGCTGCAGGACACCTGGCTGTTCAAGGGGACCATCCGGGAGAACATCGCCTACGGCAACCCGAACGCCGGTGAAGCCGACATCCTCGCCGCCGCGCGGGCCGCGTACGTGGACCGTTTCGTGCACGCGCTGCCCGATGGCTACGACACCGTCATCGACGAGGAGGGCTCCGGCGTCAGCGCCGGTGAGAAGCAGCTGATCACCATCGCCAGGGCGTTCCTGGCGAAGCCGTCCATCTTGATCCTGGACGAGGCGACCAGCTCGGTGGACACCCGCACCGAACTGCTGGTGCAGCACGCGACCGCGGCCCTGCGCCGCGACCGCACCAGCTTCGTCATCGCGCACCGTCTGTCCACCATCCGCGACGCCGATCTGATCGTCGTCATGGAGGCAGGCCGCATCGTCGAGCACGGCACCCACGAACGCCTGCTGGCCGAACGTGGCGCCTATTACCGCCTCTACAACGCGCAGTTCGCGGCCGCGGCGGCCGAGGTGTAGCTGAGCGAGAATGTCCGGCTCGCGGCGGCGGCCGCGGCGGTGTGGCCCAGGTCGAGAACGCTCAGTTCACCGACTATCGGTTGCCTCGGTGAGAACCGAGTCGCGGACCTGGGAGGATGGCCGAGTGGTTGGACCCGGATCTTTTTCGTTCGCTGTTCGTAAGCGCCTGGAAGCGCGGCACGGCCGATCGGGCGTGATCAGCACGCCGCACGGCGATATCGCCACCCCCGCGTTCATCCCGGTCGGCACCAAGGCGACGGTGAAGGCGGTGCTGCCGGAGACGATGAAAGAGATCGGCGCGCAGGCTCTGCTCGCCAACGCCTACCACCTCTATCTACAGCCGGGGTCCGACATCGTGGACGAGGCGGGCGGGCTCGGCAAGTTCATGAACTGGCCCGGTCCCACCTTCACCGACAGCGGCGGCTTCCAGGTGATGTCGCTGGGCGTCGGTTTCAAGAAGGTGCTCGCGATGGAAGCGGTGGATGTCCGCAGCGACGACGTGATCGCGAAGGGCAAGGAGCGGCTGGCGACGGTCGATGACGACGGCGTCACCTTCCGCTCGCACCTCGACGGCTCGAAGCATCGGTTCACCCCCGAGGTGTCGATGGGCATCCAGCACCAGCTCGGCGCCGACATCATGTTCGCCTTCGACGAGCTCACCACCCTGCTCAATACCCGTGGTTATCAAGAGAAGTCGTTGCAGCGCACACACGAGTGGGCGCAGCGTTGCCTGGACGAGCACGAGCGACTGACCGCGGCCCGCACCCACCGTCCGTACCAGGCGCTGTTCGGCGTGATCCAGGGCGCGCAGTACGAAGACCTGCGGCGCAAGGCTTGTCGCGGCCTGGAATCATTGCGCGGCAGTGAGGGAACGGGTTTCGACGGTTACGGCATCGGCGGCGCGCTGGAGAAGCACAATCTCGGCACCATCGTCGGCTGGTGCAGCGACGAACTGCCCGAGGACAAGCCGAGGCACATGCTCGGCATCAGTGAGCCGGAGGACATCTTCACCGCCGTGGAGAACGGCGCGGACACCTTCGACTGCGTGAACCCGTCGCGGGTCGCGCGCAATGCCGCCATCTATGTCGCCGAGGGCCGATTCAACATCAACACCAGTCGTTTCCGGCGCGACTTCACGCCCATCGACGAGACGTGCGACTGCTACACCTGCGCCAATTACACCCGCGCCTACCTGCACCATCTGTTCAAGGCCAAGGAGATCCTGGCCGCCACCCTGTGCACCATTCACAACGAGCGCTACACGATTCGGCTGGTCGACCGGATCCGCGAGAGCATCGAGGGCGGCTACTTCGACGAGCACAAGGCCGAGACGCTCGGTCGCTGGAAGGGCCGCATCCCGACGCCGTAGACCGGCGGCCCCGGACTCCACGGTGTGCAGTCCGGTGGCCGCCAACGTCTTTCAGCTCTGTAGTGCGGGTTCTTTGCGGGGTGCGTAGGTCGGCTCGTTCTTCTTGAGCCAGGCGATCACCCGATAGGTGATCGGCAGCACCAGGATCTCCGCGAGCGTCTTCCACAGGAAGCCGACGATCACGTAGTTCACGAACTGGCTCCACGAGTCGATGCCGATGGCGGTGGCCGCGATCGAGCAGAAAATCAGCGTGTCACCGAACTCGCCGACCACGGTGGAGCCGATCAGCCGCGCCCACAGGTGCTTTTCCTTGGTCCGCTCCTTGATCAGCACCAGCGTCGCGGAGTTCAGCATCTCGCCGACGAAGTAGCCGGCCAGGCCCGCGGCCACCAGCTGCGGCGTGCTGCCGATGACGGAGCGGAACGCGTCCTGATTCTCGTAGAACGCCGCGGCCGGCAACTCGATCGCGATCTTGAAGCACACCACCGTCAGCAGCAGGACGGCGAAGCCGTAGTAGATGGCCCGGCGCGCGGACCGGAAGCCGTAGATCTCGCTCAGCACATCGCCGAGGATGTAGGCGAGGGGAAAGAGGAAGAAGGCGCCGTCGGTGCTGATCGGCAGCAGCTCCACCGGTCCGATCTTCACCGACTGATCGGTGAAGAACTGCACGCCCTTGGTCGCGCAGATATTGGAGATGATCAGCGTCGCCGTGAACAACGCCACGATCGGTGTGTAGTACCCCCGCGCCACCTGGGCGAATGCCGCATGTGCCGGCGCGGGGTGCCCAGGTTCCGGGGCTTCGGGTTTATTCGGCTCACTCACCCGCATCATCCAACCAGGTTGTGGAATACCCTGTAGCAATGACGAATCCCGGCGATTCCGACGAATGGTGGAAGCAGTACGGCGGCCAAGGCGTATCGCCGGAATCCGGTGCGCAAAGCTCTGTTCCGCAACACCCGAACGCTGACCAGCCCTCGGGGTACCCGTCGACGCCGCAATACCCGCAACAGTCCGCTCAGCCCATGACGCCCCCGCCGCAACAGCAGTACCCGGGCTACCAGCAGCAACCGTATGGCCAACCGCAGCAGCCCTACGGTCAGCAGCCGAACTACGGCTACCAGCCCGCCTACCAGCCCTACGGCATGCCGCCGCAGCAGGGCACCAACGGCATGGCGATCGGCGCGCTGATCTCCTCGCTGGCCGGGTTCGTCACCTGTGGCCTCGGCTCGATCATCGGCATCATCCTCGGCGTCATCGCCTTGAACCAGGTCAAGCAGTCCGGCCAGGAAGGCCGCGGCATGGCGCTCGCGGGCGTCTGGATCGGCGTCGGCTCCATCGTGCTCGGCATCCTGTGGTTCGTCGTCGCGTTCGTAGCCGGGTTCAGCGGCATGTAGCCGGTATGAACGAACAGGGGGCACCCGGTCTCGGATGCCCCCTGGTTGTGCAGCAGTTGACCACGTTAATTCGGGCTCGCGCCGAACAGTGGCGACAGTCCTACTGGCGCAGCTTGCTCGCTACACGCATTTGAACATGGGGTTTCCGATGATTTGCCGGATCTCCAACTCGCCGGGGCACACCCCGCCATTTGCGCTGATCCACGCCGCCGAAGCGGCCAGAGCACCTGCTACCGCGGGGCATGCTAGTCCTACGGTAGCCCCGCAGATGGTTGCGCCGAGGGCCGCAGCACCACCCGCGGCGACCATCTGCTGCTCTGCTGGTGTCAGGTAAAGGTAGCTACCCACTCCCGCGCCGACGCGCCACTGCGGGGCTTTTTGGTTGATCCCCGCGCTGTTCGGCGCAGCAGTAGCGAGGGCAGGTGATAGCGCGGCGCCCGCACCCGCCATCGCTGCGAGCAAGATTCCAGCGGCTGCGATCTGCTTACGGATTTTCATCTTGTTCCAATCGTGAGTTGTGTATTGCGGCTAACTGCACCGGAGTGCAGTTCCTGGTTTGGTGAGTGGCAGCTCCCCGAACCGAGGTTCTTGAGCCCGGGCCATCGCGGGCGGGATCCGGCATTAAGCATCGGACGCGTCGGTGATGCGTGGGGCATCAACGATGCTGTGACGGTGGATAGTTGGCAGAGATGCCACCGGTATCGCTGATCAGGGCGAGTTGGATTTCGGGCCGCGCACGCTCGGGCCAAACGAGGCCGTTGCGGACGACTTGATCATCGGCGAACGCATTGTCGTGAGTTGGCGCCGACTTCGCTGCAGCAGTGGATGAAAGCACTGTGACAACAATGAGCCCCCCCGGGTGAGTAGATCGTACTTGCTTTGGGTGACGAGCAAGATCTAACTTTCGCAAAACGCTACCTGGTCGATTCTCGAACAGCAAGCGATTCAACAGCTTTGAATCAACATAGCGAAAGGCTATGATTGAGTGACATTGAACAATGGTGTGTGTTGACGCAGGCCGATAAAGCTCTCTATCTCAGCGGTCAACGCCTGCGGGACAGTCCGCGACTATGCGTGGGAGCCGGCCTGACGAAGTGCTGCGCCTGGGTCGTCGGCGGCGGGGCCAGCGGCCAGCTCGCCGAGCGCACGAAACGTCAGGGGCGCACCCGAATCGGGTGCGCCCCTGACGTAGCTGTCGGTTCGTACGACGAAGTTCAGGCCTTGACGACCTGGGTCCCGCCGGCGAACTTGTCATGCCAGCCCTGCTTGTTCTGGTCCTGCTCGATGGTGACGGCGATGTAGATTGCCAGACCCAACGAAAGAAGCGAGCCGAGGCAGTAGACGATGTTGAACGCAACGAACAGGTTGCGCTTGAGCGACGTCTGTACGTCGATCTTTGCCGCGCCACCTGGTGCGAGCACCTTGAGGCCGAGGATCTTCTTGCCCAAGGTCGCGCCCTGCGATGTTTCCATCAGCACGTAGTAGGCGGTTACCAGGACATAGGCAAGCGCGGTAGCGAGGATGGTGCCGGCGATGCCGCCGATGCTGAAGGCGATCAGCCAGTACACGATGCCCGCCGGGATGCCGCTGATGATGCCATCAATGACACGCGCACCGAACCGGGACAGCAGGTCACCCGGCTGCCCACCGTAGTTGTTGAAACCGCCCGGCTGCTGCGGGTACTGACCGTAGGCGTCCTGCGGCTGCCCGTACTGCGGCGCCTGGCCGTACTGCGGCTGCTGCCCGTACTGCGGCGGCTGCTGACCGTACTGGGGCTGCTGGCCGTACTGCTGGCCGCCCTGGGGGAACTGTTGGCCGCCCTGCGGATACTGCTGACCGCCTTGCGGATGTTGCTGGCCGCCTTGCGGGTACGGCTGCCCATACGGCTGCCCGCCCTGCGGATATTGGTTGGGGTCGTACCCACCGCTTGTCATAGTTGTTTGTCCTCGTCGAGTGATCAGTAGTTGGACGAATGCGTACGTTACGGACATCGACTGCGTTGCAACAACCCATTCCCGTCGAGTATCCACGGTTCGTGTGGCAGATGTGCCGGGTCGAAACTGTCGAGGAGCTCCGCCGACGAGGTTGCCGCGTAGCCCAGTGATCGGGCCAGCGCGGCCACTACCTGGTCGGGCGTGTTGCCGAGCGCGAGTTGATCGGACAGCGTGACCGCGCCGTCGCGCTTGGCCAGGCGTTGCCCTTCGGTGTTGAGTACCAGCGGAACGTGGGCGTAGTGCGGCACCGGCAGGTCGAGCAATGTCGCGAGGTAGGCCTGCCGTGGCGTGGACGGCAACAGATCGTCGCCGCGCACCACCTGGTCGATGCCCTGCGCCGCGTCGTCGACCACCACCGCGAGGTTGTAGGCGGGAATGCCGTCCCCGCGCCGCAGCACCACGTCGTCCACCGGGGCGCGATAGCGTCCGTGCAGGTCGTCGACGATCTCGAATTCGGTTGCCGCCGCACGTAAGCGCAGCGCGGCCTGGCGACCTTCGTCGCGAAATCTGGTGCGCGCCTGCTCGGTCAGGGTGCGGCAGGTGCCGGGGTAGGCGCCCAGCGGACCGTGCGGTGCCGTCGCCGCCTGCTGGATTTCCCTTCGCGTGCAGAAGCATTCGTAGGTGAGCCCGGCGGCGGTGAGCCGGTCGATGGCGGCCTGGTAATACGGCAACCGCTCGGACTGCCGGACCACTGGACCATCCCAGTCGAGCCCGATCGCGGCCAGATCGTCCAGCTGTCGCTGCTCGGCGCCGGGGCGGACGCGATCGAGATCCTCGACCCGGATCAGGAAGCGCCGGCCGGTCGAGCGGGCGAACGCCCACGCGAGCAGGGCCGTGCGCAGATTCCCGACGTGCAGGTCCCCGGAGGGGCTCGGCGCGTACCGGCCCGCACCCGGCTCAGGCACGGGCCCGGCTGGAACGGGATGACGTGGACACGATGCCCATCGTAGATATCAGCCGCGCAGGCGCGGCGTCAGCTCCGTCGGCGAGATCGGGGTGCCCGCGTCCAAGGCGGCGAGCAGTGCTTGCGCGTGCGCGATCAGACCCGCGCGGTCGATGCCGTAGGGCACGTCCGCATCGTCCGCCGGGTGAAACTCGGTGAGCCGGGTGATCGCGCGGGTGAGCAGCGTGCGCGCGCCCTTCGCATTACCACGCTGGATGTGTGTGACACCGACAGCGAGCTGGGCCAGCGCCTGCCACAGCATCCGTTCGGCGAACGGGCCGTTCTTCCACGCCGCCTCTAATACCTCGTGCGCGTTGAATGCCAAACCATCGTCCAGCAGTTGCTGAGCGAAGGTGAGGGTTTGCTGCGGTGGCAGGTCCAGATCGTCGGGAATTCGGGCAACTCCGGCACTGCCGGGCGGAAGCGGGCGGCCCAGTCGATCACGCGGACGTGAGTTGAGGGCGCGACCTGCGTCGTCGCGATCGCGGTCAACCATGACTTCCATCATGCACTGCCCCGGCGATGGCGTCGATGTGCCAGTGTCCGAAGACGGAAATGATGACGGATCACAGAGCAATCACATAGGCCATAACGTTTGCGGATGACCGATCAGGGGAATGGTCTATACCTTTCGGCAATGTTTCCGCAACATTTTTTCTTCGCAAACTTGGCATTTGCGATGGCCTAATAGCCAAGAGCTGGGCAAACTTTCAATAGACCTGCTAAGGTCTGAGTTGCGGGGGCAGCCCTCAAAAGTGGTGTTTGTACCTAGTGGTGCAAGGGTGATGATGTCGCACCGTAGAAACCGCGTGCTAACGCAATGCATAGAACGCATGCGGTGGCCCCTGCAGGTGTTCGGTGCGAGCGGAACCATGTCAGGTAAATTCTCGTTCTCGACGCAGGCAAAGGAGCTAGTGCCGTGAAAGTTGATCTGACGGACGCTGTTTGGCGTAAGAGTACCTTTAGCGGACCCGACGGAGCCTGTGTAGAAGTAGCCTTCCTCAAGGAAGGCAATGTGGCTGTTCGGGATACCAAGGCGCAGAAGCGCGGCCCGGTACTTGCCTTCACTCCACACGAGTGGGACGCGTTCCTTGGCGGGATATTGGCAGGAAACTTCAGGCACGTCTGAACTTTCGGCCGCATACCTCGGGTCGGTTGCGACTCGAGGTAGCCGCTTTGTTCATGTTTCGAGCACTGATTCGGCTCGATCCGGAACTGGGCCGGGCACGTATCCGGTATCTTCCCAGTATGGGTGGGAGACTTGCGCTCGTTGTCGGTTCCGAGTGCAAAGTGCTTGGTGAGTTGGGCTTTCCGTTGCAGTTGGCCACTGATCTTCATTCGCGGTTGACTACGTTGGGTGGCTGGGACTCTGCTCGCTTGGATGACGGACCGCTCCTGAATCCGACGACGCGAGAGTTAGTAGCGGAAGTTAAAGCCGCGTTCGCCCTGGCCGCCCGGCGGCAGGCCGCGCTGCTACTCAGCTTTGTCGGCCACGGGGTAGCGACGGGGGGTGGCAACTTTTTTCTGCTTGCTCACGACTCCCCTCAACAGCCGGAGTCGGATACTGCCCTCCACGTCATCCAAGTGATCAGCGAGCAGCTGGACAGGCATGCCCTTGATGGGTTGATCGTGCTGATCGATGCCTGTGAGACGCAGGAGAGTCTGAGTGGTGCCGCCCGGCATTTAACCGATCGAATCGAGTTGGCCGCGCGACGGATCGAATTACTGATAGCGACCGGTAGCGATGCTGCGTACGGGGGTTGCTTCACCCGGACCACGTTGGCCGTCTTCGACCAAGGCCTGCCTCTGCGTGGGGAGAATCTCATGCCTGTAGATTTGCTCGATCCATTGGAAGTCGAGTGTGCGCGTCAGGTGCCTGGGCATCTGGGCATCGCGCATGGCGGCGATCCAGGCCTGTGGTTGGTCCCTAACGCGGCGCGGCGCAACGATGCGGTGTGGGGCAGGCCCACAGCGGGTTTCGTAGACCAACTCACGAACGGCTTACTGATCACCGAAACTTTGCGTCGGCGGCTCGCGGAGGTCTTGAACGACAATTCCAGCCGGCTGCGCGGGGTAGTCGGACCGGCCGGTTCCGGCAAGTCCACGCTGATGTCGTTGCTGATCCGGCCCAACCTACTCGCGCGAGCAAGGTTCACGTCCGAGTACATCGCTGCAGCGGCGTTTGTCTCAGCAGCCAGCTCGATCGAATCGCTCGCCCGAGAGTTGTCCGACCAACTGTGTCGTCGAGTGGACGGCTTCGCGCCCATCGCTACGGCCATCGCCGATGCCGGTGGAGACAACTCCGCTGCTGATCTGTTCGATCGATTGGTGCTCACGCCGCTGGCCCGACTCGAATCAGCATGGGAACCAATCAATCTCGTGGTCGACGGTATTGATCAGGCTGAGCCTGGTGTCAGACAGCTGATCGTAAGTGCGATCGCGGACCTCGCGGATCGTTCTGATCTAACACATGTCAGAGTCATTGTCGGCATTCGTTCAGGGACAGGTATCGATGATCTCCCCGCTTTCGCAGGGATGCATCGCATCGAGCTGCCTCCGCCCACTGTTGGAGAGCTCGCCAGGGCAGTTGCAAATCGTGGACTAGCGAGTGATTCAGCGTGGGAGCAATCTGTCCTCCAGTTGCTGCGACAAACAGAAGCAGGAGGTTGGCTGCACGCCCGATTGTTGACAGAGATAACTGACGACCGAGCCTGCAAGGCCGCGGCTGACGGCGATCTGGGCGCGCTGGTTAAGGAGCGGATCCGGTGTGCGCTCGGCACAGCCGCCCCTGCACCGCACGATTCGATGGCGGCAGTGCTAGCTATTCTGGCGGTGGCGGGGTCAGGTCCGGTCATGCCCCTCGAGCTGGTGCGTGACGCTGTAGTGGTGCTTGGTCACCAGCTGTCCATCAGGGAAGTTCGCGACGTTGTGGTGGCGCTTGGGGCGCTGATCAGTCGGGGCAACCCAGGGACTCGGCAAGAGATGTTGGGGATGACGCACCAAGATTTCGTGTCCCCAACGCAGGATGAAGCCGACCGAATCGGAGTGCCCGTTGTTGAGGCGCATCGCGCGATCTCCACCGCGATCTCGAGAGCGGATGGAGACCGCGCGGTCGAATATGCCCGGGCAGCTGGCGTACGCCATCATTTGGCCTGTGGAGACTCTGCGGCCGCCGTGCAATTGCTTGCGACTTCCGAGACTGTCCGGGCAGCAGACAACCGAGATATGTGGGCCGCGTGGCTTCCTCTCTTCGTGGAAACCCTTGGCTCGGTACATCCCGATTGCCGCACAGCACGGTTCCATCTCGCCCACTGGTTAGGTGAAACCGGCGAACTGAACGCTGCAGTGACAAGTTTTGGGCACCTGCTTGACGACAGCGTAAGGGTGAACGGGCCCGATGACGTCGAGGTCTTCCTCATTCGAGGCAGCTTGGCGCATTGGCGTGGCAGTAGCGGCGATCCCGGTGAAGCGGTTCGAGAATTCGAGCGACTTCTTGAGGATTGCGTAAGGGTGTTGGGGCCCGACCACCCGGATACGCTCGACGTCCGTGACGACCTGGCGGACTGGCGAGGCGAGAGTGGGGACGCCGTCGCGGCGGTCGCTGAGTACGAGGAATTGCTGGTGGACAGTTTGAGGGTGTTAGGGCCGGATGATCTGGATACTCTCGCAACTCGGCGCAACCTGTCGTACTGGCGGGGGGCGAGCGGGGACCGGGCTGGAGCAATTCAAGGATTGGAACTGGCACTCGCCGACTGCGTTCGGGTACTTGGACCTGACGCCACACTTACTTTGAACACTCGTCAGAACCTCGCGAACCTGCGTGCGCACGAAGGGCATCTCGAGGAGGCTGTGCGTGAATTCGAGTCACTGTTGAGTGATCTTCCGCGTCTGATCGGACCGGACCACCTCGATACTCTCGCAGCACGGGGCAACCTCGCCGCATGGCGCGGCGCAGGTGGGGATCTGGCCGGAGCGGTGGCTGGCTATAAGGAGCTACTTGCAGATCGGCTGCGGGTCCAGGGACCCGACCATCCCGACACACTCCGTGCACGTCACAACCTTGCATCGTGGTGTGGACTCAGTGGAGATGTGGCGGCGGCAGTCACCGGTTTTTCGGACTTACTGGCGGACCGGTTGCGGTTGGTAGGGCCGGATCATCCCGACGTCCTTGCTACTGAGGAACAGCTTGCGCATTGGAAAGCCAAGCAAACATCGCCATCTGCTGATTAGGCAGACGTAGGCGGCGAGCCATTACCGTGCGAGCCGTTGCCGCGCTCCTGATATTTCCGGAGCACCGCGAGCTGCCTGCGCTCCTCCTCGTGGTCGGCCTCGTGATTGCGCTCGGACTCCTGCCACGGATCGGGCCGGAAGAAGCTGCCGGTGCCCGGCTTACCCGCCGCACCTAGCTTGCTCATCTTCTTCGGCACCGGCGCGCCCTGGTACGGCAGCGGGACCGGGTGGCCGTGCTCGTCCACGGGGCCGAGCGGCTGGTGGATCTCGATGTACTCGCCGTGCGGTAGCCGTCTGACCACCCCGGTCTCCACGCCGTGTGCCAGCACCTCCCGATCGGAGCGTTGCAGGCCCAGGCAGATCCGGTAGGCCGCGAAGTAGGCCAGCGGCGGCACGAGCAGGATGCCGATCCGGCCGATCCAGGTCGTCGCGTTCAACGAGATGTCGAACTTGTAGGCAACGATGTCGTTCACGCAGGACAGCGTGAGCACGACATAGAACGCGATCGACATCGCGCCGATCGCGGTGCGCACCGGTACATCCCGCGGCCGTTGCAGCAGGTTGTGCTGGACGATGTCGCCGGTGAGCCGTTTCTCGATCCACGGATAGGCGATCAACACCGTGAACACCAAGCCCATGATCAGCGCGCCCCACACCGGGGCGGGCACTGTGTAGCGGCCCAGATACAGCTCCCACGGTGGGATGAGGCGCATCATGCCGTCGGTCCACATCATGTAGAAGTCCGGCTGCGAACCCGCGGAGATCTGCGAGGGGTTGTAGGGACCCATGTTCCAGATCGGGTTGATCTGCAACAGGCCGCTCATGATCGCGACGATGCCGAGGGTGAACGCGAAGAACGCGCCCTGGTCCAGCGAGAACACCGGCACGATGCGCGCGCCGATCACGTTCTTCTCGGTCCGGCCCGGTCCGGGGAACTGAGTGTGCTTCTGATACCAGACCAGCGCGATGTGGGCCGCGATCAGCGCGAGCATGATGCCGGGGAACAGCAGCACATGCGCGATGAACAGGCGCGGAATGATGATGGTGCCCGGATAGTCGCCGCCGAACATCAGCCAGTGCAGCCAGGTGCCGATGATCGGCATGCCGAGGGTGATGGAGGAGAACGCCGCCCGCAGGCCGGTGCCCGACAGCAGATCGTCGGGCAGCGAGTAGCCGAAGTAGCCCTCGAACATGGCCAGGATCAGCAGCAGCGAACCGATCACCCAGTTCGCCTCGCGCGGCTTGCGGAACGCGCCGGTGAAGAACACCCGGAACAGGTGCACGATGATCGACGCCGCGAAAAGCAGTGCGGCCCAGTGGTGTACCTGCCGCACGAAGAGTCCGCCGCGCACCTCGAACGAGATGTTCAGCGCCGTCTCGTAGGCCCGCGACATGGTCACGCCGCGTAATGGCTGATAGGACCCGTTGTAGACGACCTCGGTCATCGACGGGTCGAAGTACAAAGTCAGGTACACACCGGAGAGCAACAGGATGATGAAGCTGTACAGCGCGATCTCGCCGAGCAGAAACGACCAGTGTGTCGGGAAGACCTTGTTGATCGAGCGCTTGAGGAAATTGGCGGCCTGATATCGCTCGTCGGCGGAGTTCGCCTGCGCGCTGACCTTGCGACCGAGTTGAGTTGCCATGGCCGACACCCCGCCCCTGGAGAGTGGTATGCGTTCTACTACAGACGGTAGCAGTAACTCCGGTCGTAATCGATAGATTTTCGCGGATCTACTTGCAGATCAAGATCATTCACGGTTGGCGGCGGCCGGGACATGGGGCGTGATCTGGCGCCGTCCACGCCCCCTTCGGCGCCGGGGACGGGTGTGCTAGCCAGGTTCGATACTGTCGGAGGGTGAGCTCGATGGCGGCGCAGGATGCGACGATGTATTGGCTGTCGGGCCGCACCCGCAACGATTTGTTCCTGCTGTACTGCTTCGCGGACAGTGGGCGGCCGTCTGCTGAATTGCGTGCCCATGTGGCCGAGCGCAGCGCGCGCATCCCCGATCTGCGGGTCCGGGCGCGTGCCGTGCCGGGGGATCTCGACTACCCGTCGTGGGTGCCGTGTGCGTTCGCCGACGATCAGTTCGTCGAACATGTGCTGGCGGAACCGAATTGGGCGCATGTGCAGGCGGCGGTCGGTGCGGTGGTCGGGACCGGTGTGGATGCCGCGGTGCGGCCGTGGCGGTTACATGTGTTTCGCGGCATCGCCGATGCGCCTGGGAGCCAGTCAGGCCCGGCGCTTGTCGCGGTGTTGCAGATGTCGCACGCGCTGGCCGACGGTCGGCGTGCTGCTCGGATTGCGCGGGCGTTGTTCAGCGAGGACGAAGCCGCTGTTGGGGGAGTGTCTGCAGCGGATCGGCAGTCCGACGCCGATGTGGTGACGAGGCGGCGGCCGGTCGACGCGAAGCCGGGGTCCGAGCTGTGGGGTTCAACGGTCCCTGTTGCCGCGATGGTGCTGCGGGCACGGTCGGTGGGAAGGATGATCGAGCAGTCACCGCTTGCCGTGGCGCTCGCCTTGCCGCAGCTGCCGATTCGCCTGGCCAGGACGGTAATTCGCGGGTATCAGGCGCTTCGGGCGCAGCGGGAACTCGCCGAGCTCACCGCGGCGGGGGAGCTGCCGCCTCCCGGCCCCGACTTTCCATCCAGCCTGATCAACCGTGCCGGTCCAACCACGGACTCGGCCCACCAGGTGCGGATGATCGTGTGTGCGGCAACGGCATTGCGTGTCCCGGGCCGGACCGTGACGGTTGTCGCGCTGACCGCGGTGTCGCTCGCGCTCGCCCGCTACCTGGAAGGGCGGGACGCGCCGGTCGAGCGGCTCGGCGCGCAGGTCCCGATGGCGCTGGATGCCGAGGTATCGCACGCGCGCAACAACTATCGCAGCCTCAGTGTCGACCTGTTCATCGAGGAACCCGAGCTCCGTCGCCGCGCCGACAAGATCGCTGCCGCGCTGGCCGACCGTCGCCGACGGGCACAGCACCCGCTGCTGACGGCTCAGGATCAGGTCACCGCTGTCGTTCCCGCGCCGCTGCTCCGCCGCGACATCGCCCGCTATCCGCTGGATACGGTGCCCGATTCCATCGCCGGTCACACCGTGGTCTCCAGCGTCCACCGCGGTCCGGCGGACCTCACCTTCGGCGGCGGTCCGGTCCGTTTCACCGGTGGCTTTCCCGCCGTGGGTGCGGTCATGCGGCTGACCCACGGCGTCCACGGACTCGGCGAGACCGTCACGATCTCGCTCCATGCCGATGCCGAAATTCTGCCGGATATCGACGCTTACGCCGAGCTGCTGCGCGCCGCGTTGGCGGAAACAGTGCACAGCTTGAAGTGATTGCACCACAGCATAATTCGACCTGTGGATAACTCGCGTGGCCAGCAGTTCTAGTTGTCCGGCTTGTGCCACACCAGTGCGTACCGCCAGTAGACGAGCCGCCGGACTCGTGCGCCGGGCAGCAGCGCGGCCGCATGCTCCCGCACCTGACGAGTTGTCAACGGCGGATCCAGCACCACCGGCATGTCACCGTGGTTCGGTCCTTTCGCATACCAGTCGCCGCGACCTAGTGTGCGGAGTGCCGCGAAGCCGACCGCGAACACCCGCTGACCGACCGCCGCCAAGAGTTCGACCGGGAGCTCCCGAGGGAGATCGGCGCGCGGCAGCGCGATGACCGCGAGTACCCCGCCGGGCCGCAGCGCCGCGGCCAACACCGGCAACGCCTCGTCGAGCGGCATATGGTGCAGCGTGCTGATCGACACGATCGCGTCATAGGCGTTCGCGGGCAGCGGGTGCTCGAGGACGTCACCCAAGAGGCAGGTCACGTTGCCGGGCGTCGCCTGCTTCGCGGCGTCGATCATCACCGGCGACCGATCGAGGGCATCCACCTGGTCGGCATGCCGCGCCAGTTCGACCGCGAACGCGCCCGCCCCACAGCCGACATCCAGCACTCGCGCGCACGGTTTCGGCAGCTGCCGCACGAGAAACCGGTGGTAGAAGCTGTTGTGATTCCAATCGAGTCCGGCCATCAATCCCACTCTGCCACAGGATTTCCGCGCATCAGTCGAGCGCCAGCTTCGCCGTGACTGTGCCGCCGTCGACAGTCGATGTCGCCGAACCGAGCAGCTTGCGCGCTGCCGAATTGTCGACGGTGGTGGTGGCCACGACTTGGTGTGCGCCGAATGTCGCGGCGACCGCCCGTAGCTGGTCGGCAACGGCGCGGCCCACACCCTGCCCACGATCCGAGCGACCGATCCAAACCCCCGCCTCGAGTCCGTCTTCGCCGGGCTGCAACCGGGCGGCGCCCACGATCCGATCACCCACCGCGATCAGGTACGTGTACTCCACGGGGCTTTCCGCCCGCAGCGCCCGCCCGCGATGAAAGTCGAGAAACGCCTGCCGCCGGGCCGTATTCCAGCCCGGTTCGCCGTCCACCGGTGGCATCACGTCCAGCGGATCGGCATCGGCAACCGCCGCGTCGAGCAGCAACGTTAGGTTGCCTTCCGTCAGCGGCTCGAGCCGGACCGGTTCCGTATTCCTGTGCACAGCATCGAGCCTGGTCGACCAGCCACGCGTTGGTCAACGGAATACCGGTGCCGTAGCAGGAACTCGCCGTGACTGCCCGCTTCCAGCGCGTCCCAGCCCAGCACATTCCGGCCATCCTGTATGGCAAATGCGCAGGTTACGATGGCCGAACGACCGGCACGGTCGAACCGGGGTGGTCAACTTGACCGCGAGGTGCGCGATTCAGCTCGGCAGCGCATCTATCGAGCGGAATGCGCTCGGTGACTCGACGTCTGAGAGGACGGGATGCTGCGCGCTGGTGAGGTTTTCGCCGGATACGTGATCGAGCGCCAGCTGGGTCGCGGCGGGATGGGATCGGTGTATCTGGCGCGGCACCCGCGCTTGCCTCGACGGATCGCGTTGAAGCTGCTCAGCACGGAACTGCATACCAACGACGAGATGCGAGCCCGGTTCGAACGGGAGGCAGAACTGGTCGCGCGATTGGACCACCCGAACATCGTCGCGGTGTACGACCGCGGGGTCGACGACGGTATCCGGTGGATCTCGATGCAGTACGTCGACGGCATCGACGCCGGAGCCCTCGATCCGCGCTCGGTCAATCCGCAACGCGCGGTGGACATCATCGCCGAGACGGCCAAAGCCCTCGACTACGCGCACGCCGTCGGCGTCCTGCACCGTGACGTGAAACCGGCCAACATCCTGCTGGCCCACCCGACCGCAGGCCAGGACGAGCGAGTCCTGTTGACAGACTTCGGCATCGCCCGTCTGCGCGACGACGCACACCAGCTCACCCGAACCGGAATGTTCGCCGCCACCCTGGCCTACGCCTCGCCCGAACAGCTGTCCGCCACTCCTGTCGACCCCCGCTCCGACCAGTACGCCTTGGCCTGCACCCTCTTCTGGCTGCTGTCCGGCACCGCACCCTTCGCCGCCGACAACCCGGCGGCAATAATCGCCGGCCACCTCCATCAACCCCCGCCCTCGATACACACCCGCAACCCCAACTTGCCGCCCGCCATGGCCGCGGTACTGACAAAGGCCATGGCCAAGCAACCCGCGGACCGATTCGGCTCCTGTTCGGAACTCGCCACCGCAGCGCGCCGAGCGTTGACCGGCGCAACCGGGGTGGCCGGCGCGAAACCCAGCCCGGAAAGCGAACCGTCGACCCGCCACGCCCCACCTACCGTGCCGCAGCCGTGGGTACCGCCGGGTGGGCGGCGAGCGAAGCCGAGCGAGGGTGCGCAGGAACCGGTGCCGGGCGAGCCCAGCCAGCGAGAACAGTCGAGCGGTCTTGCCTCGGGGCTCGCGGAGGGCGAGCGGACTCGGCAGCAGGAGCGAACCGAGACCCGACCGGAATCGGCGTACGGCGAGCGCATCTCACCGGCGGTGGACCACCGCGACCAGCGGGCGGGAACGGCCGAGGACGCGCCGGGCACCGACGCTGACCGGCGTCCTGATCGGACCGCGCGCAATGCCGGGATCGCGGGGGCGGCGGTGGTTACCGTGGCAGCGATTGTGGCGGGGATCCTTTGGGCGAACGCGGGATCGTCGTCGAATTCGCCGGCGTCGTTCGGGCCGGGCGTGCCGCAGACGATCGACTGGGCAGGTGCCATTGCTCCGGGGACCGCAGGTGCTCCGCGAGGCGTCGAGCCGCTGACGCAGATCGATGCGCTCGGGAAGGAGGTGGGTAAACCTGGTGCCGCCAGTACGCCAGCCGGGGATGGGAAGGCCAGGTGTGCGCCCGTAACCATCGCCACGACAGCCGTTTTCACTGGTCCGAACGCGGGCGCAGGGCGCAGTGCTGATGGTGGCGTGAAGCTGGCCATCGATCAGTTCACGAAGGCGAACCCGGGATGTCCTGTCGCACTGCGTGAATTCGATATCGCGGGCGGCGCGCAGGCGGCTGCGGGGGTGGCCGCACAAATCGTGAACGACCCATCGATCGTCGCGTTGATCGGTCCGGTCTTCTCCGCCGAAACCCAAGCCGCCGGACAGATTTTCAACGATGCGGGCCTACCGTTTCTGACCCCGTCGGCCACCGATCCCGCTTTGTCCACCAACGGGTGGCGCACGTTTTTCCGTGGTTTGGCCGCCGACGATGCTCAAGGCACCGCCCTGGCGAAGTACCTGGTCAACACGGCTCGCTTTCGCAAGATCTGTGTCATCCAGGACAAGAACGGTTACGGCAGGAGCCTGGCGGGCAGCGCCGTATCCAGCCTCGGTTCCGCGGCCTCGCCGAACTGCGCCGCGGACATCGCACAGGGAGACCGTGACTTCACCACGGTGGCAGCCGATGTCATCGCCGCTGAACCGGACGCGATCTTCTACTCCGGCTTCTCCGAAGAGGCGGCCGCGCTTCTCCAGCAGCTGAGGCGAGCAGGCGTTACGGCCCCCTTCGTCTCCGCGGAAAGCACGGTCACCCCGGATTTCGTTGCCCAGGCAGGGGATTCGGCGGCAGGCGCGATTCTGTCCTGCTCGTGCGGCCCGGTCGTCGCCCAGTTCGCCAGTGACTACCAGGCTCTCAACGGCCACACTCCAGGCCCGAGCTCCGCCGAAGCCTACGACCTGACGACAATCGTCTTGAAGGGAATCGCCGGTGGTCGCACGAGCCGCGCCGACCTGGTCGACTACCTGCGCGATTACGACGGCACCGGCCTCGCCCGCACCTACCGCTGGTCCACCACCGGCGAACTCGCCGCTCCCCATACCTGGCTCTACAAGGTCAATTAACCAGTCGGGTGACTTCGCGAATCGGCTTACTGCTTGATGAACTCGAGCAGATCGCCGGTGAGCTGATCGCGATGCGTCAGGTGCAGCCCGTGCGGACCGTTGTCGTACACCTTCAAACGACTGTCCGGAATGAGCGCCGCCGTCTGCCGCCCGCACAACCCCACCGGGTTGAACGCATCCGCTGCACCGTGGATCACCAACGCCGGCACATCGATTCGCCGCATATCGTCGCGATGATCGGTCTCGGTCACCGGGTGCGCCAGGCACATCATGGCTCGTACCGACACTGAATGCGTGTCTGCAACACTCCATTCGAGCAGGTCACGGGAGATCTCGTTGCCCGGCAGCCCCACTCCGAAGAACGGCTCGGCTACCTCACGCACCCACCGCGGAAAGTCGATGGGCCACAACGCGTGCATCTGCTCGAGCTCGGCGGCCTCGAAACCGTCCGGGTTGTCCGGCGTCTTCATCAGCAAGGGGAGCGCCGAAGAAACGAGCACGATCTTGGCGATCCGTGCCGACCCGTGCCGCGCCAGGTAACGCACGATCTCCGGCGTCCCGGTGGAATGCCCGACCAGGGTGACACCGTGCAGGTCGAGCCGTTCCAGCACGGCCGCGAGGTCATCGGCCAGTGTGTCGAAATCGTATCCATCCCAGGGCTGATCGGATCGCCCGTGCCCGCGCCGGTCGTATGCCACGCACCGCAACCCCTGCTCGGCGAGCGGAATCATCTGGTACTGCCACATCGCGGAACTCAACGACCAGCTGTGCGTGAACACCACCGGCGCACCTGAACCCCAATCCATATAGAACAACTGAACATCGTCGCCGGTGGTGATGTAGGGCATGTCGGGAAGCCTCCTGGTTCCGCACCGAGCCGATCTCAGTCCGTCAAGTATCGAAACTTCGCCAACCAGAAGCGATTACCTACGAGGTAATGATTTCCGATATCGGCGCGCCGATGAATTCGGGTCCGCTTCCCCGTCTCGATAAGAGAGGCGCACGATGCGTGCGCGACCAGAGGAGACCGTCATGATCGACCTGAAGCCGGCTTGCGACACCATGATCGAGCTGTTGCTCGGCACCTCCGATGATCAGCTCGCCCGCCCCACCCCGTGCAGCGAGTACAACGTCGCCCAACTCATCGACCACATCGACGAGGTAGCGCAGGCGTTCGCCGCCATCGCACGTAAGGACACCGGCGAAGCCGCGGCACCAGATCACGGTGCCGACCACCGCCACACCGGTGCCGACTCGGTCCGCCTGCTCGGCCGAGCGTGGGACGACCCGGCGGCCTGGCAAGGTGCCACCGAACTCAGGGCGGGACTGGAACTGCCGAACGAACTGTGGGGCAAGATTGCGCTGACCGAGATGGTGGTGCACGGCTGGGATCTCGCCGTGGCCACCGGCCGCCTCTTCGCCCTGCCCGCGGCGACACTGCACGCCTGTTTCGACCACGTCGCCGACTTCGTGCCGAACGCTCCCGTCCCCGAACTGTGGGGCCCCGCCGTCGAGACATCCGACAATGCCTCGCCGATCGATCGGATAGTCGCGATCACCGGCCGCAACCCTCGGTGGGCGGAGACGGCCCGCCGCGGGTAACCGGAGCCCTGCGCAAACACCGGACTGCGCCGGTCTATTCCCTGATGGCCCAGCATATTTGCGCGCCGTAGCGTCTTGCCACATCGAGAGAGACTTTGTCGCAATGCTGCTACCGTGAGTGCGCCGTCATGTTCCGGACGGCTGCCAGGACGGCCGGATTGGCGCGCCGAAATCACGCGTCCTGCAGGGACTGTGAGGGGGACACGGTGAATCTACGGTCGCCGCATAGCGTTCCGGTCCTCGACGTGCATCCCGTCACCGTGGTCACCTATGGTCGGTTGGCACCCGATACACCTCCGACCTTTCCTGATGCACGTGACCGAGGCACGTGCCCGCGCTCACATTGTCTGGAGTCTCGTCTTTGACCACGCCACCCTTCACCGCGTCCGATACCGCCGCACCCGGGGTCTGCCCGGTCCAGCACGGCTCACCGATCGATACCGATGGCCCGCGCGTGCGGCTGCACACCGCGGAGTTCGCCGCCGATCCGCATCGCGCCTACGCCGACATGCGCCGGAAGTACGGCTCGCTGGTGCCGATCGAGCTGGCCCCCGGCGTGCCCGCCACCCTGGTCGTCGGCTATCAGGCGGCGCTGCGCATCCTCAACGACCCCGAGCACTTTCCGGCTGACCCACGGACCTGGCAGCAGCAGATCCCCGACGACTCACCCGTCAAGCCGATGATGGAGTGGTACCCGAACGCCTTGCGCAACAGCGGTGCCGCACACGCGCGCTATCGGCAGGCCTACACCGCCGCCATCGACGGAATCGACCTGCATGCCCTGCATTCCACCGTCGAGAAGATCGCCGTCCCGCTGATCAACAGTTTCTGCGAAGAAGGCTCCGCCGACCTGGTGACCCAGTACGCGTTCCCGCTGGTGTTCGAGGTGCTGAACCAAATGGTCGGCTGCTCGGCCGAACTGGGGCAGCGGGTCGCCACCGGTATGGCCGCGCTGTTCGACACCGTCAACGCAGCCCAGGGCATGCAGATGCTGAGCGAGGCCCTGCTCGAGCTGATCGGCCTGCGGCGCGCGGACCCCGGCGACGACGTCACCTCCCGACTAGCGCACCACCCGGCCGGCCTGGACGACACCGAAATGCTTTGCCAGCTGATCAGCTTCTACGGCGCGGGCATCGAACCGCAGCAGAACCTGATCATCAACACCCTGTTGCTGATGGTCACCGACGACCGCTTCGGCGGCGATGTCCTCGGCGGCAGCATGTCCACCCGCGACGCGCTCGACGAGGTCCTGTTCAACGACCCGCCGATGGCGAACTTCTGCACCTCCTACCCGCGCCAGCCGATCCTGATCGACAACAACTGGCTGCCCGCGCATCAGCCGGTGCTCATCAGCCTCGCGGGCTGCAACAACGATCCCGAGATCCGCGGCGGGGATCGCACCGGCAACCGCTCGCACCTGGCGTGGGCCGCCGGGCCGCATGCCTGCCCGGCCAAGTCCGTCGCCTACCTGGTCGTGCAGGACGCCATCGATCAGCTGCTCGACGCGCTCCCCGAGATGGAACTGGCCGTGGACGTGGACGAATTGGTCTGGCGGCCAGGGCCGTTCCACCGCGCGGTCGCGGCACTGCCGGTCGTCTTCCCCAAGTCCCCTCCGTTGAACATGGTGTAAAAGGAGCGTCCGATGGAGCATCAACCGATAGTGCTGGACCCGACCGGTGCCGACATCCAAGGTGAGTCCGCGCGCATCCGTGCGCGCGGGCCCGTCGCCCTGGTGGAGTTACCCGGCGGCGTGCCCGCGTGGTCGGCCACCGATGCCGCAGTGCTCAAGAGCCTCCTTGCCGACCCGCGTGTGTCCAAGGATCCACGGCAGCACTGGTCCGCGTTCATCGACGGTGAGATCACCGAAGCCTGGCCGTTGCTGCCCTGGGTCGCGGTGGACAATATGTTCACCGCCTACGGTGCCGACCATCGACGACTCCGTAAGCTGGTCTCGCCCGCCTTCACGCACCGCCGCACCACGGCGCTGCGGCCGCGGATCGAGGCGATCACCGAGAATCTGCTGAACGCGCTGGCGGGCACCCTGCCTGGCGAAACGGTAGACCTGCGTGCGGGTTTCGCCTATCCGGTGCCGATCCAGGTGATCACCGAGATGATGGGCGTGCCGGAACATCTGGGCGCCGCCATACACAAATGCGTAGACGGATTCTTCGACACCTCGTTCACGCCCGAGCAGGCGCAAGCCAACTATCTCGAGATGTACCGGCTGATCAGCGAGCTCGTCGCCTACCGCACCGAAACGCCCGGTGACGACGTCGCCAGCGTGCTGATCGCCACCCGGGACGAGGACGGCGCGCAGCTGGCCGAGAAGGAGCTCGTCGACACCTTGATGCTGGTCATCAACGCGGGCCACGAGACCACGGTCAACCTGCTCGACCAGGCGATCTTCGCGCTGTTGACCCACCATGAACAACGCGCCGACGTGGTCGAGGGCCGGGTGCCCTGGTCGGATGTGGTGGAGGAGACGCTGCGCTACGAGGCGCCGGTCGCGCATCTGCCGTTGCGCTACGCCGTCGACGACATCGAGGTCGGCGATATCCGAATTCCGAAGGGGGCGGCCATTCTTGCCTCCTACGCCGGTGCCGGACGGGATCCGAAGCTGCACGGTCCGACCGCCGACCAGTTCGACGTGCACCGCACCAACAAGGACCATCTCTCCTTCGGCCACGGCGCGCACCACTGCATCGGCGCCCCGCTCGCCCGGCTCGAAGCGGCGATCGCGCTGCCCGCCCTCTTCGCGCGTTTTCCGGATCTCAGGTTGGCAGTGGATCCGGCAGAGTTGCAGCCGGTCGGCAGCTTCGTCTCCAACGGGCACCGCCGGCTTCCGGTGTATTTGACGAAGTAGGTCGCTGTGGGTGGGGTGCCGTCCGACGACACCCCACGTGCACTCAGGATCAGGAGAAGGTAGCGAGCAACTGCGCGTCCAGCGTGCGCAGATAGTCGCGGCCGAATGGGCCGTTCTCGAGACCGATCACCAATTCGTTCGGTAGATCCTGTTCGATCTGCGGCGAACAGGATCCGGCGGCCAGGGCGATGGTCGCGACGGTGTCCACGTCGCCGGTGAAAGCCACTGCGGTGCGCAGGATTTGGCTGAGACTTCGGCTCGAGGTGAGTGCGGTGAGCGCGGCACGCACACTCATCCAGCCCTTGGATCCGACTTCGCCGTGCCACGGTTGGGTCCAGCTCGGGTCGAGCCGATCGCCGATCCAGCGGGGGAGTTCGGCCACCGGCCCGAGTTGCCGGTGGCAGTAGTGCACGGCGAGCGCGGCGGCCTGGGCCGCCGCTACTCCGGCGGGAGTGTCGTGGGTGACGCGCGCCTGCACGTCCGCGTACTGCATCACCTCGCGAACGGTCGGCAGCAGTCCGATCGGCCCGGCCCGCATCGCGGCGCCGCTCTTGTCGCTGGCCGGGTCGATGCGGCGCAGCAGGTCGGCGCCGGTGTGCACGGTGTCGAGGAACTGCTGGAACCGGGTGGCGTATCCGTCGCGTGGATCGCGGTGATACGCCTGCACGAAATGCTCGGCCAGCCGTGCCGGTTCCCACGGCTCGTCCGACACCAGCAGTTCCGCTACCGCCAAGGTCATTTGGGTGTCATCGGTGTAAGCGCCTGGGCGGACGCCGAGATGTGTTGGATGTTGGATGTACCCCGCCAGCGTGTTGTGTTCGGTGACGAGCCCCGGATCCGCGTACTCGAACCCGGCGCCGTACGCGTCCCCCACGGCCAACTCGACCAGCATGCGATCCCCTCCCATGGATCCGCCAGCCCTGCGGTCAGGGCTGCCCGACAGTCCCGGATCACCTGCGATGACCGTGGCCTTGTCGGTGGTGGAAGACCGCGACCCGAACATGTGGCCGAACGCCACTGTTCAGCGAGTTCGCTTGCACTTCAGGCTGTTTCGGAACTTGTCGGACGCATACCTTACACCAGAGCCACAGTCGATTCCCCAGTCCGGCAGATGATCTCGAAGCTAGTATTGGTGCGACGGGCGACGACGCATCCGTACCGATACGGCGGTCGGCCGCCCGTCGGTGCGACCCGCGGTCGGCATCGAACTCGGTCGAGCGGTTCGGCGGACTCGAAGCCTGAGGGGGCTGGATGCTGCGCTCTGGTGAGGTATTCGCCGGATATGTGATCAAGCGTCGGCTGGGTCGCGGCGGCATGGGCGCGGTGTACCTGGCGCAGCACCCGCGTTTACCGCGACTGACCGCGTTGAAACTGCTCGACCCGGAACTGTATGCCGACAACGAGATTCGAGCCCGGTTCGAGCGTGAGGCGGCGCTGGTGGCGCGGCTGGACCACCCGAACATCGTGCAGGTCTACGACCGCGGCTTCGACGAGGGCCTGCTGTGGATATCCATGCAATACGTCGACGGTGTGGATGCCGCAGACATCGATCCGCGCACGGTGCCGCCGGAGCGGGCGGCGGAGATCATCGTCGAGACGGCGAAGGCACTCGACTACGCCCACGCCATCGGAGTGCTGCACCGTGATGTGAAGCCTGCCAACATTCTGCTGGCCCGCACCACCGCCGGGCAGGGTGCGCGGGTGCTGCTGACCGACTTCGGTATTGCCCGTCTGCGTGACGAGTCCCGCCAGTTGACCGAAACCGGAGCGCTCGCCGCGACGCTGGCGTACGCGTCGCCGGAGCAGTTGTCGTTCACTCCGGTGGACCACCGCTCCGATCAGTACTCGTTGGCGTGCAGCCTGTTCTGGTTGTTGACGGGCTCGTCGCCGTTCGCGGCGGGCAGTCCCGCCGCGATCATCGCGGGTCATCTGCAGCACGCACCGCCGTCGGTGCGCAGCCTGCGGGCGGAACTACCGGCCGAGGTGGACACCGTGCTGGCGAAGGCGCTGGCCAAGCAACCCGACGAAAGATTCGCGTCCTGTACGGAATTCGCGTGCGCGGCGCAGCAAGCTTTGATGGTGCCGCTGATATCTACTCTGCCGCAAGCGATTTCACAAGAGCAAGACGCACGGTCTGCCACGAAGCGGTCACTGCGTATCGGTGGGCTGGTACTCGGGGTGGTGATCGCGCTGGTGGCCGGCTTGCTGTGGGTGAAGTCCGACCGTGCGACGACGAAGACCACCGCCGTCCGCACCGGACCTATTGCGCAGCAGCCGATCGACTGGTCCGGTGCCGTCGCGCCAGGGACGACCACCGGGCCCGCACCCTTGCGGGCGATGAGGCAGATCGATGCCGAAGGCCGGGAGGTGGCCCGGCCGAGTGCCGCGGCGAGTCCGGCCGGCGACGGCAAGGCCACCTGTGCACCGATGACCATCGCGTCCACCGCGCCGCTCACCGGGAACAATGCCGGGACCGCCCGCGGCCTGCTCGGTGGGGTGAAGCTGGCCGTCGACCAGTTCACCAGGGCGAACCCCGGCTGCCGGGTCGCTGTGCGTGAGTTCGACACCGGTGGGTTCCCGCGGACCGCGGCCGATGTCGCACGGCAGATCGTGGACGACTCGTCGATCATCGCCTTGGTCGGTCCGTTGTCGTCCGAAGTTCGTTCCACCGGTGGGGTTTTCAGCGACGCGGGGTTACCGTTCCTCTTTCCGGGTGTCACTCCCGTCGACCCGACCAGCACCGCCTGGCGCACCTTCTTCCGCGGTGTGGCCACCGACGACGTCTACCGCCGTGCGGTGGCGAAGTACCTGCTCGACACGGCCCACTTCCGCAAGATCTGCGTCGTCCGCGATGACAGCGGGTTCGGCAAGGGCATGGCGCACGACGTCGTCGCCATCCTCGGGGCCGCGGCCGACCCCGGCTGCCGGGTGGAGGTCAAGCAGGGTGCGCGTGACTTCGCCGGGGTGGTGGGCAAAGTCGCCGCCGCCGCGCCGGACGCGGTGCTCTACTCCGGTTACAGCGCCGAAGCGGCCGCCTTCGCCCAGCAATTGAAGCAGGGCGGCGTCAACGCCGCTTTCGTCGCCACCGAAGGCGCGCTCAGCGTGGATTTCGTTGCCCAGTCGGGAAATTCGGCGCAAGGCGCGATGCTGACGTGCACGTGCGGTCCGGTCGCCGGAAAGTTCTACTTCGACTTTCGCGCCTTGAACGGCCAAGGGGCAGGCTGGAACGCGGTGGAAGCCTACGATCTGACCACCATCGCGTTGAACGGTATCGCCGCAGGTCACCGCACCCGTGCCGACCTGCTGACCTACTTGCGCGGCTACGAGGGCACCGGCCTCGCCCGCACCTACCGCTGGTCGGACAACGGTCAACTGACCACCCCCGGAATCTGGATCTACACCATCAGCTGACCCCGAACATCAACTCCTGGAACGGATTTAGTCATGAACCGAGTCATCACCACCGGGTGCTTGCTGATCACCGTTGCCGCGCTGGCTGCCACCGGATGCGCAGGCGACGACGGCTCGGCAGCCCACACCGGCGACCATCATGATCATCACCACGACGCCGCAGGCGGCTACCAGCCACCCGCCGCCTTCGAAGGCCTCGACCCCTGTTCGATCACCACCCCCGCCGAAGCCGCCGCCCTGTCCGGCAAACCCGACCCGCGCCCCACCCGCAATGGGGGAATGCACCCGGACATGTCGGCCGCCGCGACGATCGACACCTGCAGCTGGCTGGTCGACGGCTTCGATCCGCTGGCCGTGTCGTTCCAGCTCCGGGACCAACTGGGCGGCGTCGAGCAGGGGCAGGACGCCACCTCGAAGTGGATGGCCGAGCAGCTCGGTCACCCAGCCCACCTGAGCTTCGGCAAGAATCCCGGCGAAGCGGGCGTGGAAGACTGCGCCGCCTTCGTCGGCTACAGCGGCAACCGGGCCGTCACCGTGCTGCTGCGGCTGCGCGCCACCGCAGCCACCGCGGCACCCACCGACACCGACAACCTTTGCTCCCGAAACCAGACCACGCTGCGGGACATCTTCGCCCGCACCCCCTGGCAGTGACGCAGGCCTCGAGCGCCCCGCGGCTAGGATCCGCGGAATGCCCGTACCGAAAGCCGAACTACATCTGCATATCGAAGGCACGCTGGAACCCGAACTGGCGTTCGCGCTGGCCGAACGCAACGGCGCCCAACTGCCGTTCGCCTCGGTGGACGAGCTGCACCACGCCTACCGATTCGAGGACCTGCAGTCGTTCCTCGACCTGTACTACCGGCTCACCGACGTGCTGCGAGTCGAGCAGGACTTCACCGACCTGGCCGAGGCCTACCTGGCCCGCGCCGCCGCGGCGGGAGTCCGGCACGCGGAGATCTTCTTCGACCCCCAGGCACACACCGCCCGCGGCGTGCCCTTCGCCACCGTCATCGACGGCCTGTGGAAGGCGCTGCACGACAGCGAGCGGCGCTACGGCATCACCACCAAGCTCATCCTGTGCTTCTTGCGCGACCTCTCGGTCGAATCCGCCCTCGACACCCTCACCGCCGCCGAGCCTTACCTGGACCGGATCGTCGCGGTCGGACTCGATTCGGCCGAGGTCGGTCACCCGCCCGCCAAGTTCGCCGCCGTCTACCAGCGCGCTCGCGAGCTCGGGCTGCGCGCCGTGGCACACGCCGGTGAAGAGGGGCCGGCCGCATATGTGGCCGAGGCCCTCGACGTGCTGCATGTCGAACGCATCGACCACGGCATCCGCGTGCTCGACGATCCCGCGCTCGTGCAACGCCTCGTGCGAGAGCGAATCCCCCTGACCGTGTGCCCGTTCTCCAACGTGCGCTTGCGCGTAATCGACAAACTGACCGACCACCCCCTGCGCCGAATGCTCGAACTCGGCCTGGTCGCCACCGTGAACTCCGACGACCCAGCCTATTTCGGTGGCTACGTCCAAGAGAACTTCGACGGCATCCGAGAAGCCCTGAACCTCACCCCCGACCACCTCCGCACCCTGGCCCGCAACTCCTTCGAAGCCTCGTTCATCGACGAGCACACCCGTGCCCGCTACCTGGGTGAGGTCGAGGCTTACACCTTCTGAACTGAGGGATGCATGCGACGGCCACGCCGAACGCCGTGTCGACCAGCCGCAGGACGTCGTAGCGGGCTTGATGTTCGCCGTCGCTCAGACCGGTTAGTGACCGACGTCCTTACGCCGTTTTCCTGCTCAGGAGAGCCAGGATTTGTGGCCGGGGTATTCGTCGAAGTCGTCGGGCCAGTCGCTCGGGCCGACTGTGTTGTCGCCACGCCTCGTCCGCGGCGGCGGTGGCGGCTGGGGCGGCGGTGGCGGCTCTGGAGTCCACTCCCAGATGAATTGCGGCGAGTTCTTCAGGTCGATTACTTCCGGCGGCAGCGGGTGGGCAAGCAGTTCGATTGCGGGCCAGAAGCATTCGCCGCTGCGGACGCGCGCGCCGTATGCCTGGAGTTCGGGCGACGCAGCCGGTGCCGCAGCCAGTTCGAACATGAACTCGGTCGTGACGACAGTGGGCCGGCTCAGGATCGCGGAGACATCCATGCGTTCGACCTCGAGCCGAACGGTTTTCAACTCGTCGACACCGTTCATGACCCGACGAGCGACCGCCTCGATCTCGGGGTCGAGGTTCGGTTCGTGAATCATCCGTTCTCCCAGGGTTGTCCGCCGCTGCCGACCTCGTAACCTTCCCTCGGTCGTTCGAGCGTGTGGTTGACCTGCACGAGCTCTGACAGGTCTACCGCGACACCGGCGCGTTTGACCACGGGCTCCAGGCGCTGCTTCACCTTCTCCGTCGCCGTCCCCACCGGATTCGAGATGGCAGCCAGTAGCTCCTTCAGCTTGTTCTTCAGTTCCTCGATCTTGTCTACGATTTCCTTCACCTTGGTGACGATTGTGTAGATTTTGTTGGCAAGATCGGCAGCCTCGATACACCAGCCCACTCCGGGGACTTTCTTGATCGCCTGCTTGAAAATCCCTTTGGCGCTCTTGACGTCTATGTAGTCGAGGAGCATGTCTTTGAGCTTGGTGAGGGCGTCCTTGATGCCTTGCCGGATCTCATCGGCCACGATCCCCATGACGTCGGCAACGACGCGGCCGACTGGTCCCTCCCATTTCATCGCCGCGATCTGCCGGCGCGCCCAGTTCTCTTCGAAAGCGATGGCGGCCTTGCCGTCCCAGTGTCCGCCGACCAGCTTGACGCCGTTCTCCAGATTCTTCCCGGACGCCTCCATCGCATTACCGGCGACTTTGTATGACTCGCCGATCCGCCGCACTTCGTTCCAGTTGCCCTCGATCGGCTGCAGCACCAACACGAGCGGATCCACTTCCTTGCCGATTGCTCGGGTGACGCTCTTGATGGATTCGTTGACGTCGCGCAGCCATGGCGCAACCTCTCCTATGAGCCCAGCGGTGTCCTCCTGGTTCACCGTCGGCGGATCGAGCTTGAACGACTCCGGTTTCGGATAGGGGACTGCATTGCCGTACGCCTCGGTTTGCCCGGGCTGCTCGGTATCTGGGCCGTATTGAGCCGGGGCGGCGCTCGGCACGTCAGTGGTATGAGCGTTGAGCGCCGAATAGTTCTTCTGGTCCTGGTTGTGATACATCCAGGCGGCTTTGTTCAACTCGATGCCGGTGCTGCTCGTGCGGTCCGCCATGTCCTGCATCCGCCCGCGAGTCATGTCGGCGGCGGTGCGGACGGGCTGCAATAGATCCCTGATGATCGGGCCCGTGAACAGCTCGCCCTTCGGTTGACCGTGTTCGCCGATGAACTTCGCAATATTTGTGCTGTCGACACCGATATCGTCAACTAGCTTGCCAAGACCCGCGATCTGGTCAGAGCGTGCCAGGAATACCTCGCCCAATTGCTTCTCCCCGTTATCTACTGATCGGTTTTTCGCAGCGACGTGATGATGGTGTCGACATCGTTGTCGGACAAGGATTTCGGCAGCCCCGCGTGGTGTTCGACCATGAGGAGCATCACTTCCGCGGTCGCATAGGCAGGGGTAGCGACGATGTCGAATTGTGCGCGCGGCGGGTCGCAGCGGTCATCCGCAGGGATATCGGTGACGACTGCGGTGTAACGGACCGCCGGTCGGCCGGACACGTCGAGTGCGAACGGCCCGCGGATCTCTACCTTCGGCTTACGTCCCGCTTTATCGGTAAAGATCTGTTCCGCCAGGCTTACTTCGGTACGGGCGGCCGTATCGATGTCCACACCGTTGATACTGGTAACGCCGACGACGGCGAGTCTCGAGCTCTTGTCTTCGTCGCAGTAGCGGTACCCATACACGCTGCCTGCACCGTAGCTGGCCTCGGTCCACCCCAAGGCCGTGCTGTTACTCGGCTGCCAGTTGGTGTCGGATGGCACGGAATAACTGAGCCCGAATCGGGTGGGAACGGGCTGGGGTTGACCTTTGCGCACTTCGGGCAGTGGTGGCGGGAATTCCATCGACGGAAATCCTGGTGGCGGCGGCACAAACGTGGTGCTCGGCCGGACCGGCGCCGGAGCTGTCCAGTCGGGCGCGGCACTGTTCGGGGATTTCTTATCGTCGAGATACGGATTACCGATCCAGACGATCACCCAGAAGAAAATGATGAGCGCGGCCAGCAGTGCCACGATCTTGCCTAATTGGGTCAGGACCCCATGGCGGTAGAAAAGCCTGAGAAATCTCATCGGGACGGCGAACCGGAAGCCTGGTCCTGGGCCCCCCACGCATCGACGCTCACGAGCAACGACCATAGGGCGGGCGTCTGCGTCTGTCAAAGTATCTGACCGGCGGCGGGGGTATCGGTTCGGTCGTCGCGCCAATTGCCGATCATCGGCGGGTTGAGCGAATGCCTTCGCGAACCCGTTCGGCTAGTGTTCAGACGAGGGGATATTTCTGCCGAACTCTGTGATCGGCTCTCTCGTCTGACGACTACGAGGAGTGATATCAGTTGACGCGCAATATGTTTCGACCACAATGGCGGATTTCGGCGTCGGTGGTGATGCTCACCGCCCTGGCTGGTGCGGCAGCCGCCGGGTGCTCCGACGGCAACCGCTCAGCCCCGCCGGCCGACGCCACCTCCACCGCTGCTTCCGTGGCAAGCGGTACGACGACGGCCGACTGGTACAAGCCACCCGCCGCCTTCGAAGGCCTCGACCCTTGCTCGATCATCACACCCGCCGAAGCGTCCGCATTGGCTGGTCGCCCGGATCTGCGCACAGCACGCAACGAAGGTCTGCGGCCAGACATGTCGATAGTCGGCAAGTACGACATCTGCAGCTGGATGGTTGGTGAAACCTCCCCGGTAGGTGTGTCTTTGCAGATCAGAGACGAAGCCCTCGGCGAAGTTGAGCAGGGCCAGGATCCTGTGTCGTTGTGGATGGCTGAACAACTCGGTCGCCGGGCGAACCTGAGCCACGGCAAGAATCCGGCCGATCTGGGCGTAGAAGACTGCGCCGCATATGTCGGTTACAGCGAAAGGCGCGCCGCCGGCGTCCTGCTCACCTTGCCGACCACTCCCGCTACCCAGCTTCCCACCGATACGGACAACCTCTGCTCGCGTAACCAGACGATCCTGCGCGACATCCTCGCCCGCGTCCCATGGAAGTGACCCACCCGTCGCTGCCCTGCACCTGAATCACGACGAGCTCGAATGGCAGGCGACATGAAGTTGCGTACCTTGTTGTCCATTTCTTCACTGGCGATGCTGCTTTCGGGCTGCGACCTGTTTCCAAGCGCTCCTACTGACAAATATGGGATACCGACCAGCAATCATACTGTCCAGGAGTTGTGTGACTCGACAAAGCAGTTCTTCGCCGCCTGGGCTGGTGTCGATAACCTGAAGCTCAGTCCTGGACGCAGTGGGTCAGCTTTGACCGACAAGATCGGCACAGGCAACGGGTGCTTCTATGACACGGCAGACGGATCCGGATGGCCGTCGCACCCTGGCTACGTATCTCTGTTTTGCGTCATCAGTGGAAACACTTTGTCCGCAATCCCTTTGCCGACAGATGACTACCCGGTCAAGGAATTGACGGTGGACGGTGTGACCGTCAAGGCGGCTACTGAACCGCCGCTCAATGATGGTGATCCCGCCCGCACCCTGCTTGACGTCATCCTCACCGCCACGATCGACGGTTGGGATGGGAAGCTCCACTTCAGAGCAGCCGAAAACCAGACGACTCGAGATGATCTGACGATACGAGCGGGTGGGCAAGCACTCGTCGACATGATTCGCATGTTGAAGGATTGATCGCTCGCTCGATCCGTTGTAACAGCTCAAGACGATCAACAACCGCAGCGCCACCAAGGCGCCCCTGAACCCGGGCAGCCGCACGCTGCCATGCACGGCAGAGTTCCAGTACAAGTGATCTGGAACTCAACCGAGTTCCGTAGATCAGGTGATCAGCGCGAGCGGATCCGTTGAGCCGCAGTATATCTCGCTGAGTCCAGGCAGGTATTGGCTGCTTTGCTCATTGTTGCGCACTGAGCCACCACCCGGACAATCGGAAGTGATCGAACAGGGTTGGGCAACGGCTGCCGGGGTACGGCCGTTGAATGCGGGCCGTGCGATTCGCCGCAGCCCGAACCCGATCGAGCAGTGGATTCCTCAGGGGAAAGGATCGAACGCGATGACAGATACCCTCGTCGACCTAACGGTCGACAGCAGGCAGGTTGCGCGCCCGGATGTCCGCCCGCAGAGGTGGAGTGGTGGACGCACGGACAACGCGAAGGTCTGGCGTGACGCCAAAACGGTTCTGGTGACCCGGGTTACCGGTCCGCGCCAGTTGACGACGGTGCCGCGGCTGGTGATCCCGATCGGCGAGACTCAACTCGCCTTCCGCGTGTCGTCCCAGTCGGAGGAGGCCGAACAGCTGGCGCGCGACGGCCGGGTGCTCGTCCAGCCGGGCGACCGGCGGGGCACCCCCGCGCTCGGCTCCCACCAGCGGCAAGGCCAAGCCCAGTTGGTGACCGCAGGCACGCTCCTGCCCTATGTGGAGTCGGAGATCGCCGCCAAGTACAAGTGGCGAATCCCCGTGGCGCGGTTCGCTCATCGCTTGGGCCACGGCGACGCACCCTACGCCGATGTTGTTGTACTCGTGACCGTAGCCGAGCCGAGCCCGATCCCCATCCTGCCGCGATGATAGGGAACCCCGTTGCGGCGGGGGTGTTCGCGAGCCGGTCGCAACCTGCTTCCAGTTGGCGCAGCGATCTGTTGCACGGCTCACGGATGGCGCCGGAGGCGGCAGCACCCTGGGTCGCGCTCACCGAACCCGAGGACCGCATGACACAGAAAAGGCCCTGATCAAGAGATCAGGGCCTTTTCGTGGCGGAGGATAGGGGATTTGAACCCCTGAGGGCGTTAACCCAACCCGCGTTCCAGGCGAGCGCCATAGGCCACTAGGCGAATCCTCCGTGGAGCAGCATACCGGGTGGGGGAGGGTGGACGCCAAACGGGTCCGTTCGGAGCAGGAAAGTCCCTGTTCGGCCCGGTTTCGGGCCCGGTGTGGGTACCCGGAGGAGGGGGATCGGCGGGGGAGCGGCTACACTTGCTGACGGATCCCGCGCGGCGCGCATCCTGTGAACTCCCCCAGGGCCGGAAGGCAGCAAGGGTCAATGGGCTCTGCCGGGTGCGCGGGGTCCCCTTAAATTTTCGAGGGGCCCGCACGGACCGAAGTCCGGCTGTCGAATAACGCCTCCAAATCCGAGCAACACACGGGTAACGTGAACTATGGTCCGTCGACGCCCGATGCGCTCGGTGGGCTGAACGTCCGGCCGCCGCACATCGGTCTGGCCACAACCCACGTCCCCGCTGCTTCGAAAGGCTGCCCAGGATGCCCCGGCAAACGCAGATCGGTTTGATGAGCCACGAGGAACTCGTGTCCGAACACGAGACTCAGCACGCGAACTATGCGACGCTCAAGACCGAGAAGCTCACGCTGGACCTGACGCGGGGGAAACCCTCGCCGGAACAACTCGACCTGTCCCTTGGCCTGCTCTCGCTGCCCGGCGACGGCGACTACCGCGACGGCACCGGCACCGACTGCCGCAATTACGGTGGCCAGCACGGACTTCCGGAGCTGCGCGCGATCTTCGGCGAGCTGCTCGGCATTCCGGTGGACAACCTGATCGCGGGCAACAACGCCAGCCTCGAGCTGATGCACGACGTGCTCGCCTTCGCGATGCTGTACGGCACCAACGACTCCCCGCGCCGATGGGCCGCCGAGGAGAAGTTGAAGTTCCTGTGCCCGAGCCCCGGCTACGACCGGCACTTCTCCATCACCGAGGTGCTCGGCTTCGAGATGATCCCGGTGCCGATGCACCACGACGGCCCGGACACCCATGCCATCGCCGAGCTGGTGGCGAACGACCCGCAGATCAAGGGCATGTGGGTGGTGCCGAACTACTCCAACCCGTCCGGTGTCACCTTCTCCGAAGAGGTTGTGCGGGAACTGGTTTCGATGCCCGCAGCCGCACCGGACTTCCGCCTCATCTGGGACAACGCCTACGCCGTGCACCCGCTGACCGACACCGCCGCCCCGGTGTACGACGTGCTGGGGATGGCCGCCGCGGCCGGAAACCCCAACCGTCCCTTGGTGTTCGCCTCCACCTCGAAGATCACCTTCGCGGGTTCGGGCGTCTCTTTCCTCGGCGGTTCCACCGAGAACCTGAACTGGTACCTGGGCCACGCGGGCAAGAAGAGCATCGGCCCGGACAAGATCAACCAGCTGCGCCATCTGCGGTTCTTCAAGGACGCCGACGGTGTGCGCGCACACATGCAGAAGCACCGCGCCATCCTGGAGCCGAAATTCGCGCTCGTGCTGCGGATCCTGGAGGACCGGCTGGGTGCGTCCAAGGTCGCGTCCTGGACGGAGCCGAAGGGTGGCTACTTCATCAGCCTGGACGTCCTGGAGGGCACCGCGGGACGGGTGATCGCTCTGGCCAAGGACGCGGGCATCGCGCTCACCGCGGCCGGCTCGGCCTTCCCGTATCGGAATGACCCGGAGGACAAGAACATTCGGATCGCGCCGAGCTTTCCGAAGCTGCCCGAGTTGGAGAAGGCGATGGACGGCTTGGCCACCTGCGTGCTGCTCGCGGCCACCGAGAAGCTGCTCGGCACGTCGTAACGCGACAGCGGGCGCGTACCCGAAGGTACGCGCCCGCTGTGTTGCGTAGGGATCAGTTCGGCTTGTGCGCCAGCACGGCGAACATCGTCACCGAGAGGTGGATGTCGCCGCTGGCCGCGCCCGCCTCGAGGTCGTCGACCAGCTGCGCGCGCTCCTGCTCGGTGATCACCCCGCGCGCCACCGCCATCGCCGAGATGCGGGTGACCAGCGAGCCGACGCCGACGGTGCGATCCTGCACCAGCGCGTGCGAGCCGATGTCGTCGATCACCAGGCCCGCCTTGGTCAGTTGGCCGGGCAGCTTACGGCCGGAGAACGGGTTGGTGGTCGCGGAGATCAATGTGTCGACCACCTCGCGGACCACCCGGCGCTCGCCGGGATGCACAATCGCGGTGCCCCAGTCGCTGTCCACCACCACGACCCGGCCGCCGGGGCGCAGCACGCGCGCGATCTCGTTGGCGGCGCGGGCGGGCGCGGTCAGATGCTGGAAGACCCGCTCGCACAGCGCGGCATCGAAACTGCCCGCGCCGAACGGCAGGCCGTAGGCGTCGCCGGAGTGGAACTTGGCCGTCGAACCGGACTGTGCGGCCCGGCGTTCCGCGGAGGCGAGCAGGTTCGGGTCGGGTTCGACCCCGACCGCCACGCCGTCGGGTCCGACCACGTCGGCGAAGGCCATGACCTCCGTGCCGGTGCCGGAGCCGATGTCGACCGCGCGTTCGCCGGGGCGCAGCGCGAGCGCGTCGTGTGCCCAGTCCCGCAACCTGCGGATACCGGGCAGCGCGGCTTGCAAGTCGCGCACGTCGACGAGTTGATCCTGACCTGCTCGATCGAACCGATCGGGGCGCAAAGTGTAGGTGTCCATGGGCCCGTGTCCATCCCTAGCCGTGGCCACCTCGTGGGGTGCCGATGTAGGTACTGCCGTCTGCTGAGGCATGCGCAGGAGCCTACGCGCGGCGTCATAGCCACGCACGTCAGGTCTGTGAGGCGGGTCACCGGGTGTGCGGCAGGTCAGGAGGCGAGCAGATACGCCCCGGCGGCCAGTGCCGCGCCGAGCAGCGCCCCGACGACCACCTGACCGCGGGTGTGATCGCCGAGCCAGACGCGCGACCAGCCGATCACCCCGGTCAGCGGCAGTGCGAGCAGGAACCACGGGGAACCGATGATCGCCAACAGCACCGTGGTGCCCGCGCCGACGGCCGTGTGCACGCTGACCTTCCAGCCGCCGAGCATGGTCACGACGCCGATCCCGATCAGCACGACCAGCGCGGCGACCGTCCAGGCGATCAGCTCGCGCGGCGCACCCTGCACGATCTCGACGATGAGTCCCACGCACACGATCGCCAGAATCGCCGGAATCACCCAGTGGCGGTCACCGATCTCGGTCACGTGATGATCGCTGGCGATCCCGCGCCGCACCCCCAGCAGGATGACCATCATCGGAATCACTCCCGAGATCGTCGCGATGAACAGCCCCCAGCCGGGCGCGCCCACCAGGAATCCGGCGATCACCGAGGTGACGATATTGATCATCCACGGTGCCCCGAGCTCGGTGATCACCCGCGCGGCCCGCGCCTGCACCACAGCTGTCTCCGTCACGCCACAACCTCTCGTTGCCTTGTCCGATACGCCTGCGCCAACGTGACGGCCCAGCGGCGGTCCAGGCCCGCCGCCAGCGCCGCCGATCGGACGCTTTCCCCATTCAGTGCCGCGCAGCGGTGCCCACTGATCAACCAATCCGCCACCGCCGCAGCCACTTCCCGTTGCTCGGCGACCGAGCCGTCGGATCCGCCTGCCTGCTCGATCTCCAGGCTCAGCGCGTCGAGCAGCTCGGTCACCCGGTCGCTGGCCTTTTCGTCGGCGCTGCTGCCGCGCCGGGACGGGCGCCGGACACCCGGCCAGCGCCCGACCAACTCGTCGTGCATCGGCCCGATCGCGCGCAGTACACGCCGGGCACGGACCCAGGACACCATGGGCGACAGCATCATTCCGACGAAGATGACCAACACCCCGGCCGCGGAGACCGCACGGGTCACCTCGAACACCGCGGGCATCGGCGCGGCCCCGCCGTAGCGCACCGCCACGAAGTACACCAGCCGGATCCATGCCCAGACGGTCGCCGCCGCCAGACCCGCCGACAGCAGCGCGAGACTCCAACCGGTCACTGTCCGCAAATCCGCGGGCCGGGCGGCCATCACCATCAACGCCGGGCACAGCAGGGCTGGGAACAACGCGCCCGCGATCCCCGCCTCGGCATAGCCGGGCAGGTGACTGTAGGCCTGATCGAACTCGAATCCACCGGCCGCCTGCGGCACCGGCGGTGTGCCGACGAAGATCGCCAACGCGACCACCGACCCGGCCACCGCGATCACCACGAGGATGCGCACGCCGCGGGCCAGCCGCGCCGGGTCGATCGTCACGGCCAGGGTGAGCGCGCCGGTCGATGCCGCGATCAGGTTGAACAGCACCATGCGCAGCCCGGTCGAGAAGTTCGGCATCGGCGCGACGGTCTGCAGAAGACGTTCCGCCGCAGGGATATTCAGACTCAAGTGCACAGCCACAACACCCAGCGCGACGGTGATACAACCCAGCACCCAGCCGCGCGACCACCACCAGCGCCACGCCCGGGTCAGCACCGCTACCCACATCAGCGGCGCCAGCACCATCGCGATCATCCGAGCGCCTCACCCCAGCGCGACCGCAGTCGCGGCTCCCGGCCGCCGATGCTACGCAGCCGATTCAGCAGCAGACTGGCGAATTGCTCCGCGGCCAGCTCCTCCGCGGCGGCGGCCGCGTCCGCGCAGTCCCGGCGCAGGATCAGCGCCGCCAGGTCGTGCATGTCCGTCGGCAGCACCGCCTGCGCCACCTCCAGCACCGGTCGACCCTGATGACCGAGCACGATATGGCCGAGCTCGTGCGCGATGGTCCGGTCCCTGGTCTGCGTCCAGGACGCGTAGGACACCTCGTCTCGATCGGTGAAGCGAATCCAATGCCCGAACACCCCGGCCGGCATGTGCGGATCCTCGGTCACCGTCAACGGGCGGCCCCGATCCCGTGCTACCGCTTGCAGCAGCCCGTCGAGGGACAGCGACTCCTCGGCGGTCGCCATGGCGAAGACGCGATCGACCGCGGGACCGACCGCATACCCCCCTTGCATGCCGCCATCCAACCACGCGACGTCGCGCCACGCCCAGCCGCCGCAGCGCCTACTGGGACAGCTCACAGCGCGGGCACGACGCGGCCGAATATGCGATGACCAGGACGCCATCATGGTGTGTTGACAAGTGAGATGATCGAATCCGTCCGAGCATGTTTGTCACGGTGGGAAGGAATGGCGATGAGTCGCAAGCTTTGCCTGGCGCAGGACGTCGAGGCGGACGAGCTATTGACCGAGGACCACTTCGCCACCCTGCTCGGCATGCTGCTCGACCAGCAGTATCCGATGGAGCACGCTTTTCGCGGCCCGAAGAAGATCGCCGACCGCATGGGCGGCTTCGATATCCATCGCATCGCCGAGGCCGACCCACAAGAATTCGAAGACCTCTGCTCCACCCCACCGGCCATCCACCGCTACGGCCGCTCGATGGCCCGGCGTGCGCAGGAACTCGCCCGCTACATCATCGAGAATTACGACGGGAAAACCGAAAACCTGTGGAAGCAGGACAAACCCGATGGAAAAGAAGTCCTGCGCCGATTGAAAGCCCTGCCCGGTTTCGGCGAACAGAAGGCCAAGATCTTCCTGTCGCTGCTCGGTAAGCAGCGCGGCGTGCAACCCGCGGGTTGGCGCGAAGTCGCGGGCGCCTACGGTGACGAAGGCTCACGCCGCTCGGTCGCCGACGTGACCGACGCCGAATCGCTCGCGCAGGTGCGGGAATTCAAGAAGCAGGCGAAGGCGGCGGCGAAACAGAGCTGACAGATTTCGGCGAAGTGGCGGGGGACTGGCAGCGGGTGGGCGTTGTTGCGGACGGCTCTGTACCGGGATCGTTGTCTCGGAAGGGAGTGGTCTGATGAGGCGACGTCCAGCGGCAGTCGGGTATTTGCGTCGAGATGTTTCCGGGGCTCGGCAGCAGTGGGATGAGGTGCTGATCCGGAGTTTGGCCCAGCGGTTCGGGTACGACCTAGCCAAGACGGTGGTGTTCGGCGCGGAAACCGAGGACGTCATCGGCAGGCTGACCACGGTGGCCCGGCGGCTCGAGACGGACGCCGTGATCGTGCCCAGCACAGCGCATTTCGGCGGGGATGTGCCGGACGAGCTGGTGCAGGTGTGCGATGTGATCACCGTGTCGCCGGAGAACACCTACGCGCGCCGCGCGAGCTCCCCTTTTGCCGACGGGGCGTGAAGCCGCCCGCCCCGTTGAACTTCGCGGAACTGATCGGCGCGGCACACATTCGACGACTCGTGCGCCGGTGTGTGCAGCGGACCGGCATTGTGCGCAGACGACTAGGGCCGTTCGCAAAGTCCTATCCGGCGCCTCCGCAGGGACTATGCGACAGGCCCTAACTCACGGCGCTGGATGAGGCCGTGAAGGTGTTGCACTGGGCGGCACGGTTTTTGTCCAACCCGATCTCGAACCACTGGCCGCCGTTCTCGGAGGTGCCGTGGTCGCGCATGTCGCCCGCCTGGTCGCCGCGCCCGTAGGCGTCTTTGCGGGCGAGGTTGAGCTGGGAGTCCGACAGCGAGCCGCCGCCGGAGGCGGAGTTGAGGTACATGCCGTCGAAACAGTTGGCCTGCAACTCGACTCGGCGGGACAGCTCGAGGCCGCGGGCGCTGCGCGGGCCCGCGTCGGCACGGTCGCTGTTGGCTTTGCGCAGGATGCCGGACATGGCTTGGATGTGGTGGCCGTACTCGTGGGCGAAGACGGACAGGTAGACGACCCAGTTGTCTTTGAAGAAGTCGGTCTGCAACTGGCTGATCGGCATGTAGATGGTTTTGTTGGCCGGGCAGTAGAAGGCGGCGAAGTTGCTGGTGGAGCCGGTGCACGGGGTGGTGATGCCGGTGGTGGTCGCACTGATGTTGAGCGCGGGCTTCTGGAACGGCAGATTCGCCTTCTGCATCACCGGTTTCCACGCCGCCTCGAGGCAGTCGGCGGCGCTCTCGAAGAACTTGCGTGCGGCGTCCACCTGGGTGCCCCACGGCGAGTACGCGCAGCGCGCGGGGATCAGCGTCGCGTTCGGGTCGGCGAGGAGCGGATTGGCGCCGGTCTCGGCGGGACCCGTCTTGCCGTCGGGGGCGAAGGTGAGGCTGGGTGCGGGGCCGGATGCGTCGGCGTCGCCCTTGCCGGTTGTTATCGCGTTGCGGACCAGGCCGCCTGCGACCAGGAATACGACGACGACCAGGATGGCGATCCAGCCGCCGCCACCGGACCTGCGGCGTGGCTGGTGTGGGGGGCGTCCGGGTGGGCCGTACGGCATCGGCGGGGGTGCGCGATGACCGGGCGGGGGGCCGTAGCCGGGCGAATAGCCAGGTGGCGGACCGTATCCCGGCTGTTGGCCGTAATTCGGCTGCTGACCGTAGCCGGGGAGTTGGCCGTAGCCCGGTTGCTGGCCGTAGCCAGGGGGCTGGCCATAGCCTGGTTGTTGACCGTAGCCGGGGGGTTGGCCGTAACCCGGTGGTTGACCGTAGCCAGGAGGCTGGCCATAACCCGGCTGCTGGCCGTAGCCCGGCTGCTGACTCGGCTGTTGACCGTATCCGGGTTGCTGATTCGGCGGCTGGCCGTAGCCCGGCTGGCCTTGTCCCGGTTGCTGGCCATAACCGGGTTGTTGACCGTGCCCCTGCGCGCCGTGCGCCAGCGGCTGACCTTGCGCCGGCTGCTGACCGTGACCCGGTTCGCCGTGCGTCGGCGGGGGTCCGTACCCCGAGCCCCCCGGCTGACCGTATCCGGGCGAAGGCGGAACAGGTCGCCCACCAGGCGGAACCGGTCCGTTTCCGTACGGTGGTTGTGTCACGCCCCCGTACCCCCTCGTCTCAATGATCACCGACAGCCGATGACGCAGAATAGCAAGCTGTCTAAAGTAGGCAGCCATGCTGACTTTTCGGTGGGGCGCCCTGGGCGCGCTGCTGCTCGCCACCGCGGGATTGCTCGCGACCGCCCCGATTGCCCACACCCAGCCCGCGCCGACCGGTGTGTCCATCATTGCCGATCTGAAGCTCAGCCGCGAGGGTGTGCTCGAGGTGGTCGAGCAGGTGACGGTGCCGCAGGACAGCACATTCCGGATGTCGCTGCCCTTGCGGCTGAAGGTGAGCGACGATGTCGAGCGCCATTTCAAGGTCACCGATGTGGATACCAAGGGCGCGGGCACCGCGACGGTGGCGAACGATCAATTCACCATCGAGGCGAAACCGGGCGAGTCGACCTTCACCTACTCGGTGCACAACCTCGTCAACGATGCGCCCGGCAGTCAGGTGTTCAACTGGCTCGGCGTGATGGGCACCGATATCGCCTCGATCAGCGCCACCTTGATCAGCCCGAGCTTCGAAATGGGCATCGTGGACTGCAAACTCGGCCAGCCCGGCAACACCAGGCCGTGTGCCGATGTGATGACCGAGGTCGACGGCGTCCTCCATCTGGAGCAGACCGATTTGAAGAAGGGCGAGGCGATCGACCTCACCCTGCAACTGCCGCCGGGCAGTGTGCCGAGCAACGCCGACGTGCGCGGCACCAGCGACTCCGGCCCGTTCGCGATCTCCACACCGGTGCTCATCGCGTTCGGCGTGCTGTTGCTGGCGCTGGCCGGGATGGCCGCCTTCGTCCTTCGTGCGCGGCGCGAGAATGCCGCTGCCGGAACGGGATCGGAGACGCTGGACCCGCTGGTGCGCGACGGCGAACGGGTGCAGTTCACCTCGCCGGACGGGGTATTGCCCGGCGAGGCGGGGCTGCTGCTCGATGAGCATGTCGACCCGGTCGATATCGCCGCCACCGTGGTGGATCTCGCTGTGCGCCGGTACATCTGGATCACGCCGCTCGGTGAGACGGATTGGCGGATCACCCGGGTCAACGCCCCCGACGACCAGTTGCGTGCGTATGAGAAGGCCGTCTACGCCGCGTTGCTGCCCGATGGCACCGACGCCGTCACCATCACCGACCTGCGTGCGCCGGGCCGGGTGCAGTCCGGACCGGTGCGCGCCGCCCTCGTCGCCGACGCGGTCACCCGCGGCACCTTCAGCAATCGCCGTGGCCTGGGCCCGGCGACCTGGCTAGGCGGTGCCTTGCTCGTCGGCGGTGTCGCCGCGACGATCGCGCTTGCGTTGACCTCGGGTCACGCGCTGGTCGGCGTCGCGATCGCCCTCGCCGGTGTCGCCACCCTGCTGCTGCCGAAGTACCTGCCGGTGCGCACCGCGCACGGACTCACCTTGACCAGACAGATCCGCGCACTCCAGCGCGGCCTGGAATCGACCCGGCGCGAACAGGTTCCGCCGCTCGACCAGGAGACCGTGTTCTCCCGCGCCCTGCCCTTCATGGTGATCGGCGGCCGCGCCGACAACTGGATCCGCGCCTTCCGCGACCTGAACCCCTCCGCCGACTCCCAACCCGGCCTCTACTGGTTCGGCAGCTTCGACCGCGACCGCAACCTCCAGCGCTTCGCAGGCCACTTCCCGTTCTTCATCACGGCATTGGAAGGACTGTTCGCCGCGGCGGGCGACCCGCACCGGTAGTACGGCGGCCTACGCGCCCACTATCGATGCACGAGAACCGAGTCCGGCCTGACCGACACGAAAAGTGTCCGCTCAGACCGCTCCCGGAGGTACCGCTCAGTCGCCGAGGGGCGTCCGGCAGATGGCGGCGAGCGGGGCACCGCTCCCATGGCGCCACACAGGCGCGGTATGGGGCGACCGCCCGGTAGCGATACACGGCGCCCCGCGTCGGCAGGCGGGTTGCGGTCCGCGCCGGTAGCGATGCGAGGCGGCCTGCGCGCCCACTATTGATGCAAGAGAACCGAATTCGCCCGGATCGGCCTGAAAACTGTCCGCTCAGGCCGACTCCGGGGTCTATAGCTCAGTCGCCGAGGGTGGTCCGGCGGATGGCGGCGAGCGGGTCCGCGTAGAGCACGCTCAGCGAGGTGACCACCGCGGCGAATTCCTGGACCTTGCCGCCGAATCCGCTGATCCGGATGTCGGTGGGCGGGAGGGTGGAGCCCTGGTTGAAGGCGCGGGCCACGTGGGCGACGGCGGGGCGGTAGCCGGTGAAGGCTTGGCCGCCGAGGATCACCCGGTCGGGGTTGAGCATGTCCCGGACCATGGCCACGGTGTGGCCGAGGATGGTGGCGCGCTCGGCGAGCAGTTCCCTGGCCGGTTCCGAACCGGATTCGGCCGCCCGGTAGAGGTCGACGATGGTGGAGCCCGCGCTGCCGTGGTACGCCGGGATGATGCCGCGCCCGACGGCCCGCGAGTGCAACGAACGGTCGCCGACGGTTACCTCCAGGCAACCCCGTCTGCCGCAGGTGCATTCGACATCCGAGCCGGTCGGCAAGTGCGCGATCGAGCCTGGTCCGTTGCTCGGTGTGTGTACGCGGCCATCCAAAGTGACTGCGACGCCGGCGGTTTCGCGGACGTAGAAGTACAGGCTGCTGCCGCGTTCTGGACCGGTGACGCGTCCGTTGGCGGTGTCGCGCGCTTCGATGGTCGGCAGCAACAACTCCGAGGCCGCCATCGCCTCGACGTGCGGGGCCACCGAGACGGGCAGCTCCAGCACCTCGCCGAGCACGGCGCCGATCTGCGCGCCCTGCCAGTCCAGCTTGGGATGGTCGACCACGCCGGTGAGTGGATCGACCCGCCCGCCGATGGCGACGCCGGCCCACAGCGGCTTGCGCCGGTGCCAGCGCTGCAGGAACGCCTTGGCGCTGCGTGCGACGGTGGTGGTGGCGAATTCCTGGCCGGTTTGCGGGGTGGCGATGGCCAGGCCGCCGAGGATGCGGCCGCGCAGGTCGGCCGCCACGATCTTGGTGACCGCCGCCCCGATGTGGATGCCGAGGGTCAGGTACGCCTCGTGATCGATCTCGAAGGGCACCCGGGGTCGCCCGACCGCACCGGAGGCCGTCAGGTCGGGCCGTTCGCGCAGCAGGCCGGCGGCCAGCAGCGCGGAGACCTGGCGGTTGACCGTCGCGATGCTCAAACCCGTTGAGCGCGCGGCGTTGTCGCGCGAGACGGGGCCGCCGGTGGCGGAGCGGAGCACCGCGGCCGCCGGGTTGTCGGCGATGCGCAGTTCCGGGGCGACCACGGGACGCTGGACGCGAACGCGACCGCCGCCAACCCTGGCGACGGATCGTTCGAGGGTAGGGAGGGACATAGTGCAGATTCCTTGCCGAGGTCCCGCGACTGGCGGGACGTGCCTACATGGGCGACTAGGCAGCAAACGAGCCGGAAAAGCAGCTCAGCTGCAGCAAGGGCGACAACACAGTTCGCGGGTCAATGGCAGCCGCAGACCCAGCGCAGCGGTCACATAGGTGACGCGCAGGGCGCTCGATCGGTTGGCAGACATGTAGATGAAATTAACACCGCTGCCCACGACTCACCAAGCCTCAATCCGCGGCTGTGTTGTCGCACACACCGTTCTCGCAGGTCGCCGCCGAGCCGCGGCAGCCATGTCGGCGGCTTCAGGTGCCGGTCGAGCGAGGAAAGCAGTCGAAAACGAAGGGTCCCGCCCAGCGAGCGGATGCTGGGCGGGTCCCTTGGGGCCTGTCGCGAAGTCCCGTCCGGCGCCTTCGGGGACGTTGCGACAGGCCCAAGTCGCGGCAGTGGCGACCGCGAGCTACTTCGGCGGGTTGAACGGCTGGTTGATCGTGGTGAAGTACTGGATCGCCGCACCGATCGCGACCGGAGCGGTGATGAAGATCTGGCCTGCCACAGTGCCGAGGGCACCCACGGCGATGATGCCGCCGAGGCAACCGATCGCAGCGGCGGGGAGGAACGGGCCGAACAGGCCGATGATGGTGGCCGAGGCGGCGGTGGCGCCGAGGATGCCGCCGAGCACGCAACCGACGGCCGCGCCGCCCAGCCCGCCGACGAGTGTGCCGATGGTCGCGCCCGCACTGATCGTGCTGGTCAGCCGACTCCACGCGGCCTGCTCACGGTCGTACTCGGACTTCCACGGCGCCTTGTCCTCGAAGGGCAGCGCGACCGGCTTGTAGGTGGCGTGCTGCTCGTCGATCTGCGGGGTGAGCGTGGCCGTGCGCTGGGAAATCTGGGCCGCGATCGGGAATTCGAAGTCATCGATGCGCAGCCGCAACGGCGTCGCGGCGATCACGGTGCCGTCGGCCGCCTTGATCTTGAAGGCGTCGTCCTCGACGACCAGCGACCCGGAATCGGTCGTGATGATCGACGACTTGTCGGTGGCGCGCGCGGTGAAGTTCACCGGGCCCTCGGTGGTCTGTGGTGTGGCGACAGAAGTGCCGGCGGCGACTCCGGTCGCCATGGTCACCAGCGCCGCGACCACGGCAAGCTTCCTCATCCTCATGTACTGCGATCCCTCGTTAGACGGTGCTGTCGAGGCAAAGCATCGAGGAGAAAGCCCAGGAGAACGAGGGAAAAACGCAGCCAGATTCCAATGCGAGGCGCGAAAGTTCAGAGCTTGCGGCGCAACTCGCCGAGCCAGTCCGCGGCCTCGTCCGGCGCCGCATCGCTGCCGATCATGTCGATTATCGCGTGGCCGACGCACGCCGCGCGCAGCACCCGGCCCGCCGCCACCTCGGTATCGCCCCACGGGATGAACGGCTTGGCGATCAGCAGCGACGCGATGCCGTGCGCGGCCGCCCATAGGTCGAGCACAACCGGCATCGGGTCACCAGGGGTGATCACGCCCGCGTCCATGCATTGCTGCACCGTCTGCGAAAACCGCTGGAACGCACCGCTACCGAGCACCTGATCCACCGCACCGCCCGCCACGGTCGGCGTGGTCGCCAGCCGATACTGTTCGGGATGCGCCCTGGCGAACCGGACATACGCCAGCCCCTGCTGATACAGCCGGGTGATCGGGGACACCGTCAGATCGGTCTCGGCCGCTATCGCGGCGTCCAGGTCCTCGAAGACCTGCACGACCACCGCCTCGATGAGCTCGTCCTTATCGGCGAAGTGCCGATAGATCGAGGGCGCGCTCACCCCGACCCGCTTGCCGATCTCCCGGATCGACACCGCGTCGGCATGGCCGGTGCGGGCCAGCAATTCCCTTGCCACCTCGAGGATTTCGGTGCGCAGCTGGGCGCCGCTGCCGCGCGCCGAGCGGGATCGGCCGGTACGGATCATTCGCGACCGGCCGGCATGCGCTCGGCGGGAACGGCATCGGCGTGCTCGCGCAACCCGATTCGGGCATGCAGGCGGGCCAGCGGAGCGGGCGCCCACCAGTTCGCGGTGCCCATCAGCTTCATCAGGGCGGGCGCGAGCAGGGTGCGGACGAGGGTGGCGTCGGCGAGCACGGTCAGCGTGAGGCCGAGGCCCATCAGCTGAATGAACGACACTTTGGAGGTCACCATCGCGCCGATCACGATTGCCATGAGAATGGCTGCGGCGGTGAAGATTCGGCCGGTTCTGGCGACGCCGACCGCCAGCGCGTGCTCGTTGTCCTTCGCGGTGCGCACCACGACGCCGTCCACCACCCGGCCGGAGGCGAGCCATTCCTCACGCACCCGGGAGAGCAGGAACACCTCGTAGTCCATCGACATCCCGAACGCGAGGCAGAACATCAGAATCGGCATCGTCGGCGTCATGTAACCCACCGCGGTGAAGCCGAGCAGTCCGGACAGGTGGCCGTCCTGGAATATCCACACCATCGCACCGAACGCTGCGGTCAGCGAAAGAGTATTGAGCACAATGGCTTTGAGCGGCAACAACAGACTGCCGGTGAACAGGAACAGCACCACGAAGGTGGCGAGCGCGATCAGCGCGATGGCCAGCGGCATGCGCTTGCCGAGCGAGTCGAGGGCATCGGCGTTGACCGCCGCGGCCCCGCCGAACAGCGCGGACGAGGGTGCGGGCACCGCCCGCAGATCCCGCAACTGTGCCTCGCCGGTAGGCGAGAACGGGTCGACGCGGGTGGCGACATTGAGGTATTCGCCGGTGTCGTTGGCCATTCCGGGCGGACCGCCTGCCACTCGCGCACCCTTGACGAAGACACCGGCGCTGGACAGCACCGCCGACACCCCGTCGGTGCGGGACAGTCCCTTGGCGTATTCGCCGACCGGCCCGGGCCCGCCTTGATAGCCGTCCAGGACGACGGTGGTGTTGTTGCCCGAGTTGGCCGCCGGGAACTCGGCCCGCAGCACGTCACCGACCTGGCGGCTGGCGGCACTCGTCGGCAGCACCCGGTCGTCGGGGTAGCCGAATTTCACCGAGAGGAACGGTGATCCGAGCGCGAGGAACACCGCGACGAGGATCAGCGCGACCGGTACGGAGTGCCCCATCACCCAGGTCACTGTGCGATACCAGCGGCTCTGTTCCGGCACCAGCGGTGTCATCGGATCGGGAGCGGACCGGCCGAACATGCGGCGCAACGGAACTCGGATGTCGAGCGCGTTCACCCGGTGCCCGAGCAGCGCCAGCGCGGCGGGCAGGATCACGATCGCCGCCGCAGCGGCCGTGGCGACCACCGCGACGCCGGCGTAGGCGAACGAGCGCAGGAAGTAGATGTCGAAGATGCTCAGCACGGCCAGCGAAAGCGCCACGGTCAGTGCGGAATACAGCACCGTGCGGCCCGCGGTCTGCACCGCGCGAATGGTGGCGGGCACCGGATCGAGGCCGTTGGCGAGTTCCTCGCGGTACCGGCTGACGATGAACAGGCTGTAGTCGATCGCCAACGCGAGTCCTAGCGCGGTGGTCATGTTCAGCGCGTAGATGGACACGTCGGTGATCAGCGTGAACATCCGCAGAATGGCCAGCGTGACCAGGATGGCGAAGATGCCGACGGTCAGCGGCAGCGCGGCCGCGATCAGACTGCCGAACACCAGCACGAGCACGAGCAGTGAGATCGGTATCGCCACGCCCTCCGCGAGGGCGAGGTCGTGGGTGATCTGTTCGTTCACATCGTGATAGACGGCGGCGATGCCGCTCTGCCGGACGGTGACGCCGTCGGTGGTCCCGGTGAGTTGCTCGGTGAGCTCGCCCGCGGTCCGCTGCGCGTCGGTCTCGTCGCCGGTCAGGTACGCCAGCACCAGCGCATCCTTACCGCTGGTGCTGCGCAGCGCGGAGGCCACCGCGGGCTGGGCGGTCCAATACGACTGCACGCCCTTGACGTCGGCGCGGGCGCGCAGCGTGTCCACCAGGTGGATGCCCGCCGCGCGGGTGGCCGGTGCGTCGGCACCCGCCGCCGAGCTGACCAGCAGCACGTAGTTGGGCGAGGCACCCTCGAAATTGTCCGCGAGTAGCCGCGCGACCTCGGACGACTCCGCATCGGGCGAGGTGAAGCCCGCCGACTTCAGATGCGACGCCGCCGTCGCGCCGAACACCCCGCACAGGATCGCCAGGGCGGCCGCGGCGAGCAGGATCGCCCGTGGATATCGGGTGGCGATCTGAGCAATCCGAATCAGCACGCGCGGCTCCCTTGCTCGGCGCAGTAGGTTAACGGCGTTAGCGTAACGCCGTTAACGACCCAACGATAGAGCGCACTTTCGCTCGTTCAGTGATCCCGATCACCGGCGCTTCCCTGGCCGAAGTGGCCTTCACCGAACCGGCGCGGCGAGTGTCCGTGCACACCCTCGGCGTAGGCGGTCTCGGCGTGCAGTGCGAAGTCGATGCCCGCCGTCTCGTCCTCGGGGCTCACCCGGAAGCCGATGGTGCGATCGATCAGCTTGCCGAGCGCGAAGCTCACCGCGAATGCGTACGCCGCGACGACGAGCACACCGACCACCTGCTTGCCGAGCTGCGCCAATCCGCCGCCGAAGAACAATCCTTCGACGCCACCGGTCATCACCTGGGTGGCGAGCAGCCCGATCAAGACCGTCCCGACGATGCCGCCGACGAAGTGCACGCCGACCACGTCGAGCGAGTCGTCATAGCCCGCTTTGAATTTCCAGCCCACCGCGAACGAGCACACCACGCCGGCCGCGAGCCCGACGATCAGCGCGCCGAACGTATTCACCGACCCGCAGGACGGCGTGATCGCCACCAGGCCGGCCACCACGCCGGACGCCGCACCGAAGGTGGTCGGCCTGCCGTCGCGGATCTGCTCGACCGCGAGCCAGCCGAGCATGCCGAGGCAGCCTGCCACCAGCGTGTTCAGAAAGACCGCCGCCGCAACACCATTCGCGGACAACGCGGATCCGGCATTGAAGCCGAACCAGCCGAACCACAGCAGGCCCGCACCGAGCAGCACGAAGGGGAGATTGTGCGGGCGCATCGCGTCGATCTTGAATCCGATGCGCGGGCCGAGTACCAGCGCGAGCGCGAGTGCCGAAGCGCCGGAAGCGATCTCGACGACGAGGCCACCCGCATAGTCCAGCGCGCCGAACGAGGCGAGCCAGCCGTCCGGCCCCCAGACCCAGTGCGCGATCGGCGCGTAGACCGCCAGCGCCCAGAGCGGCACGAAGATCATCCAGGCGGCGAATTTCGCGCGGTCCGCGATGGCGCCGCTGACCAGGGCCGCGGTCAGGATCGCGAAGGTCAGCTGGAAGGTGGCGAACAGTAGCTCCGGTACCGCGCCGCGCAGCGTGGTCGGATCGATGCCGGCCATGCCGACATGGTCGAGGTTGCCGATCAACCCGCCGCCCGCGTCGTCGCTGAAGGCCAGGCTGTAGCCGAACAGCAGCCAGGCGACGGTCACCAGCGGGATCGCGATGAAGTTCATCATCAGCATGTTGAGCACGCCGGTCGAGCGCACCATCCCGCCGTAGAACAGCGCGAGCGCCGGGGTCATCAGCAGCACCAGGGCTGTGCTGATGAGCAGCCAGGCGGTGGCCGCGGGATCCAGGGTTGTGGACAAGGTAACTCCTTCCACGCGGGGTGCGTTGCAAGGAAATTACCGAATGCTCATTCCCGGATTTGCGCTGGTCTAGGAGTTGCGCGCCACTTCGGACATGGGATGTTTGCCCTCGGGAGCCGTGAAATCGGGTGCGATCAGACGCGGGATTTGCGGGCTATCGCGCGCTGACCGCGCTTGCCGGGCACCGGGAGATCGTCCTGGATGGCGACCCATTCGGCGGTGGTCAGCCACCGTTCCTGGACGCGGGCGTCGGCGGTGTTGTGGAAGACCCGGCGGCCGCGATCGTCACGCAGCTCTTGGGCGACGGTGGACCAGCGCGGGGCGCGGCCGTGCTCGGCCTGGTAGTCGGCGAGGTAGGCCGCCACCGCGGTGCCGATCGTGTTCACCGGACGCAGCGAGACGCGGTTGCCGTACTGGTCGGAGTAGAACCGCCGTCCGGCGCACAGCGATCCGGCGTTGGCGTTGGAGGCGATCCAGCCCGCGCGCTGGGCGCGTTCGATCAGCCAGAGGTGCTTCACCGCGGACGGGGCGATGTCGCCGATGCGGGTCCGGATCAGGGACATGACCTCGTCGGAGGACAGCACGTCGCGCCGGGTCGGGCCGATGCCGTGTGCGGTCCAGTGCGCGTCGGCGAGGGTGGCGAGCGCGCGGCCGAAGTCGTCGATGCTGCGTTGGGCGCGGCGGCCGAGGCGCTCGATGCGTTCGGCCTCGCGGCGCATCTCGTTCTGCGCGGTGAGGGTGCGGATCGCGGCCATAGTGGGCACCTGGCCGCGCTCGAGCAGCTCGAGGATGGCGGCGGAGGTAGCGGGGTCGGCCGCGGCGGCCACCGGGAGCGAGTCGCGTTTGATCGCGAAGTCCTGGGGGCTGATCGCGCGGCTCAGCAGATCGACCGCAGAGCGGTCGCCGGCGAAGTCGGTGCTGGAAAGCAACGCGGTGGCGATGTCATCAGGCGACGGCACGGTGAGAAGTTCCTCCGATGGAAGTGGCACTCGGCTGCGCTGGAACTTTGGTTGTGCGGGAACTTTGGTTGTGCCCCGGTCGGGATGAGGGACCGGCCGGGGCAACCAACCTGATGAAGGTTTGGCTACCGAAGTTGCCGTTTGCCACGGTAGCCAGCGGATTGCGTCGGTGTCACGTGCGTTGACGCTTTCGTTATCTCCACAAACCTGCGGTAAATCGGGGCGTGAGTACATATTTTCCGGTCTACAAGGGGGAATTGAGCGGTATTTTCCCGCGTTCGACCGGTGCCTCGTCAGCGATAGCTCATGCGTTGCCGCTGTTGTTATCGGTCAGCGGGCGTTAAGAAGGCCTGTGGAATCCTGTGATTTGGATCACATAACGATGACCGTCGGCGGCGGGGTTTCGCCGCGCCTGGCCCGGCGGTCAGCGCGAGTGTTCTTTGTCGGTGCGCGCCGGTAACCTCTGGCCGTGGCTCTGTACCGGAAGTACCGACCGGCAACGTTCGCTGAGGTAGTGGGTCAGGAGCACGTCACCGACCCACTGAGCATCGCCCTGGACACCGGCCGGATCAGTCATGCCTACCTGTTCTCCGGCCCGCGTGGCTGCGGCAAGACCTCCTCGGCGCGCATCCTCGCGCGGTCGCTGAACTGTGTGCAGGGGCCGACCTCGACGCCGTGTGGTGTGTGCCCCTCCTGTATCGCGCTCGGCCCGGGCGGGCCGGGCAATCTAGACGTGATCGAGCTCGACGCCGCGAGTCACGGCGGCGTCGACGACACTCGCGAACTGCGCGACCGCGCCTTCTACGCCCCCGCCGAATCCCGCTACCGGGTGTTCATCGTCGACGAGGCGCACATGGTCACCACGGCGGGCTTCAACGCGCTGCTGAAGATCGTCGAGGAGCCGCCGGCGCACCTGATCTTCATCTTCGCCACTACCGAGCCGGACAAGGTGCTGCCGACCATCCGTTCGCGCACCCACCACTACCCGTTCCGGCTGCTGCCGCCCGCCACTATGCGCGGACTGCTCGGCAAGATCTGCGACCAGGAGCAGGTGACCGTCGAAGAGGCGGTGTACCCCTTGGTGATTCGCGCGGGCGGTGGTTCGCCGCGCGACAGCCTCAGCGTGCTCGACCAGCTGCTGGCCGGTGCCGGTCCGGAGGGCGTTACCTACTCCCGAGCGGTCTCGCTGCTCGGTGTCACCGATGTCGCGTTGATCGATGACGCGGTCCTCGCGCTGGCCGACAACGACGGCGCCGCCCTGTTCGGCACCGTCGACCGCGTGATGGAGGCGGGTCACGATCCGCGCCGCTTCGCCGTCGACCTGCTCGAGCGGTTGCGTGACCTGATCCTGATGCGCGCGGTCCCCGACGCCATCGACCGCGGCCTGGTGTCCGGCCCCGGCGACGTCCTCGACCGCATGCGCGACCAAGCCGGGCGCATCGGCCCGGCCACCTTGGCTCGCTACGCCGAACTGCTGCACGCGGCACTCGGCGAGATGCGTGGCGCCACGTCGCCACGCCTGCTGCTGGAAGTGGTCTGCGCGCGCATGCTGCTGCCGTCGGTGTCCGATGCGGAGTCCGCCACGCTGCAGCGCTTGGAACGCCTCGAACGCGGGTTCGCCGGTGGCGCGGTTCCCGCCGCGCCCGCCGCACCGAGTTCGGCGACCGCTGCCCCCGCTGCGCGACCGGCGCCCGTCAATGCTTCCCCTGCCGAATCGAACCGCCGACGCGGTGCCGAGGCGCTCGCCGCCATTCGCCGCGAGACGGCGGGTGCGCCCGCGTCGGACAGCGCGAGCGCCGCGCCGGGGCCGGACCGAGATGTGTCCGCCAGGTCCGGGGCCGGGCTGGGTGCGAGTTCAGCTGCCCGTGGTCAGGAGACCGGCGGGGAAGGTCCTGTGGACAACACGGCTGTCGGTGCGGAGGCCGGGCCGGTGGATCCGGATGGACAGCTCTCGTCCCCAGCGCAACACCAAGGCGAACAGGCGGTCTCGCCGACGGATGCCGGTGGCGGACAGGTGCCCGCCGCAGGGCAACCCGCGCCGTCGCAGTCTGCGCCGATGACCGCCGAAGCCGCGCCAACTGCCGCGACCGCGTTGGTCGCCGACGCAGCAACGAACACCGACGCAGCGTCGAACATCGCAGCAGCGTCGAACATCGCAGCAGCGCCGGACGCCGCAGCAGCGCCGGACGCCGCGATCACGCCGAACGCAGCAACCGCGCCAACCACCGCCGCAGCGCCAACCACCGCCGCAGCGCCAACCACCGCCGCAGCGCCAACCACCGCCGCAGCGTCGAACACTGCGGCAGCGTCGAACACTGCGGCAGCGCCAACCGCGGCGACCGCACCGAACGCTGGCGCAGCGCCAACCGCGGCGACCGCGCCGAACACTGGCGCAGCGCCCGACGCCGCGACCGCGCCGACTGCCGCGACTGCGTCAACTGTGGAGGCCGCCGTAGCCGCGCAACCAGAGCCGGCTCAGGCCGGGTCGAATGCGGACCTGCTGCGTGAGGTCGAGGGCGCCTGGGCGGATATCCGCACCAAGGTGCGGGAGTTCGGCGCGGCCGTGCAGGCGATGCTGGCCGGTGCCTCGGTCTCGCGTATCGACGGCAACACGATCGTGTTCGCCCATCAGCACGCGCCGTTGGCGCAGCGGCTCTCCGACCCGCGCAACCTGGACGCAGTGCGTTCGGCGGTTCGTGCCGTGCTCGGGCGTGAGCACGACGTGCGGTGGGAGGCGGGCGGCGCGGCGCAGCGACCCGCGGCGGCGCGGGCCGGCGCGCAGGCGAAACCGCAGCGCGGTGCCGGACAGCCTGCGGGGCGTGAATCCGGCAACGCGGCCGGGAGCGGTACGGATGCCCCTGCCCCGCCGCGTTTCTCGCGGCCGAGCCAAGCCAAGAGCGCCGCAGCGGATAAGCCCGCCGCGAACAAACCGCGCGCGTGGGGCGACGACGACATTCCCCCGCCCGATTTCCCGGATCTACCGGATGATCCCGGCCCTTTTGACGCAGCGCCGCCCGAGTCGGCGCAGCCCCAGGTCGGTAGTGAGGTCAACGGCGGCGGCCTGCCCGCCGACGGGGTGGTGCCCGCCTCCACCGCGGAGGACGAGGAGGAGATGATCCGCGCCGCGGCCGTCCCGGTGGCGCCGGAGGATCGGCGCGACCCCGACGAGGTCGCCCTCGAATTGCTGAAGAGTGAGCTGGGGGCCACACAGCTGAGTGGTTGACAACCACCGCCGTCACGACGTTAAGTTAACCGGAGTTCGCACACCACGGTAGTATGAACGGGTGGCCGTGAGCTCCGGTACGACGAGGTTCTATGGTATGCCCAGGCGTACGGGCGATCGGAACCTGCGTCCGCCATCGCATGCCGCGTTTTGTACAGCGTATGCACGGCGAGCGTCAGGGCCGAAGGAGCAAGCTTGCGTAACCACGTAGGCCCAGAGAGTTGTGCAAATTCAATACGGCACGGTCGGTCGCAGGACCGGTCGGCGAGGTTACCCGCAGCTGTTCCGCATCGCGTGGAGTAGCCGCACAGAGCGCTCGGACGGACGACGTCCGGCCGCCGCACCTTTAAGGAAGGAACACTCCGATATGACCACAGAGGCCTACATTTACGAGGCCATCCGCACTCCGCGCGGCCGCGGCAAGAAGAACGGCTCGCTGCATTCGGTCAAGCCGATCGACTTGACTGTTGGTCTGATCCAGGAGCTGCGCGGCCGCTTCCCGAACCTCGACGAAGACCGGATCTCGGATCTGATCCTCGGTGTCGTCAGCCCCGTCGGCGACCAGGGCATGGATATCGCCCGCACCGCGGTGACCGTGGCGGGCCTGCCCGACACCGTCGGCGGCTTCCAGCTCAACCGATTCTGTGCCTCCGGCCTCGAGGCCGTCAACCTGGCCGCGCAGAAGGTGCGCTCCGGCTTCGACGACCTGGTCATCGCCGGTGGCGTCGAGTCCATGTCCCGCGTGGCGATGGGCTCCGACGGCGGCGCGTGGGCGCTCGACCCGGCGACCAACTACGACACCTACTTTGTGCCGCAGGGTGTTTCGGCCGACCTGATCGCCACCATCGAGGGCTTCAGCCGCGATGACGTCGACGCCTACGCGGTGCGCTCGCAGGAGCTGGCCGCCAAGGCCACCACCGGCGGCTACTTCGCCAAGTCGGTCGTCCCGGTCAAGGACCAGAACGGCATCGTCGTGCTGGACAAGGACGAGCACATGCGTCCCGGCACCACCGCCGAGGACCTGGCCAAGCTCAACCCGTCCTTCGCCGTGATCGGTGAGATGGGCGGCTTCGACGCCGTGGCGCTGCAGAAGTACTACTTCGTCGAGAAGATCAACCACGTGCACCACGGTGGCAACAGCTCGGGCATCGTCGACGGTGCCGCGCTGGTGCTCGTCGGCACCGAAGAGGCGGGCAAGGCGTCCGGCCTGACCCCGCGTGCGCGCGTCGTCGCGACCGCCACCAGCGGCGCCGACTCCACCATCATGCTGACCGGTCCCACCCCGGCCGCCAAGAAGGCGCTGGCCAAGGCGGGCCTGTCGATCGAGGACATGGACCTCGTCGAGATCAACGAGGCGTTCGCCTCGGTGGTGCTCAAGTTCCAGAAGGACCTGAACATCCCGGACGAGAAGCTGAACGTCAACGGTGGCGCGATCGCCATGGGCCACCCGCTGGGTGCCACCGGCGCGATGATCACCGGCACCATGGTCGACGAGCTGGAGCGCCGCAACGGCCGCTACGCGCTGATCACCCTGTGCATCGGCGGCGGCATGGGCGTGGCGACCATCATCGAGCGCGTCTAAACCCCAACCGGCAGCTGAGAATTCAAGGAGACACAGAGCTGTGAGCGAAACCAACATGATCGGTTGGGAGCAGGATTCGGACGGCATCGTCACGCTGACGATGGACGACCCGAACCAGGGCGCCAACACGATGAACGAGCTGTACAAGGCGTCGATGACCGCGACGGTCGAGCGGCTCGAGGCCGAGAAGGACAGCATCACCGGCGTGGTGCTGACCTCGGCGAAGAAGACCTTCTTCGCCGGTGGCGACCTGAAGAACATGATGAAGGTCGGCCCGGAAGACGGCCAGGGCCTGATGGATGAGCTCTTCGCCATCAAGGACGCGCTGCGTCGCCTGGAGACCCTGGGCAAGCCGGTCGTCTCCGCCATCAACGGCGCCGCGCTCGGCGGTGGCCTGGAGATCACCCTGGCGACCCACTACCGGATCGCCGCCGACGTACCGGGCGTGCAGCTCGGTCTGCCCGAGGTGAGCCTGGGCCTGCTGCCCGCCGGTGGCGGTGTCACCCGCACCGTGCGCATGCTCGGCCTGCAGAACGCGCTCATGCAGGTGCTGCTGCAGGGCAACAAGTACCGCCCCGCGAAGGCCAAGGAGATCGGCCTGATCAACGAGGTCGTCGGCTCGGTCGAGGAACTGGTGCCCGCCGCCAAGGCGTGGATCAAGGCCAACCCCGAGGGTGGCGTGCAGCCGTGGGACAAGAAGGGCTACAAGATCCCCGGTGGCACCCCGTCCACCCCGGCCTTCGCGGCGAACCTGCCCGCGTTCCCGGCCAACCTGCGTAAGCAGCTCAAGGGCACCAACATGCCTGCCCCGCGGGCCATCATGGCCGCCGCGGTCGAGGGCTCGCAGGTCGACATCGACAACGCGTCGCTGATCGAGTCGCGCTACTTCGTGCACCTGCTCACCGGGCCGGTCGCGAAGAACATGATCCAGGCGTTCTTCTTCGACCTGCAGGCCATCAACAACGGTGGCTCGCGGCCGAAGGACGTGCCGAAGAAGGACATCAAGAAGATCGGCGTGCTCGGCGCGGGCATGATGGGCGCGGGCATCGCGTACGTCTCCGCCAAGGCGGGCTACCAGGTCGTGCTCAAGGACGTCACCATCGAGGCGGCCGAGCGCGGCAAGAACTACTCCGAGAAGATCGAGGCCAAGGCCCTGTCCCGGGGCAAGACCACCGAGGAGAAGTCCAAGGCGCTGCTGGACCGGATCACTCCGTCCGCCGACGCCAAGGATTTCGACGGCGTGGACTTCGTGATCGAGGCGGTCTTCGAGAACACCGAGCTCAAGCACAAGGTGTTCCAGGAGATCGAGGACATCGTCACCCCGGACGCGCTGCTCGGCTCCAACACCTCCACCCTGCCGATCACCGGCCTCGCCGCCGGGGTGAAGCGCCAGGAAGACTTCATCGGCATCCACTTCTTCTCGCCGGTCGACAAGATGCCGCTGGTGGAGATCATCAAGGGTGAGAAGACCTCGCCCGAGGCGCTGGCTCGGGTGTTCGACTACACCCTCGCGATCAAGAAGACCCCGATCGTCGTCAACGACAGCCGTGGCTTCTTCACCTCGCGCGTGATCGGCACCTTCGTCAACGAGGCGATCGCCATGCTCACCGAGGGCATCGAGCCCGCGACCATCGAGCAGGCCGGTCTGCAGGCGGGCTACCCGGCCGCGCCGCTGCAGCTCTCCGATGAGCTGAACATGAAGCTCATGCAGAAGATCGCCAAGGAGACCATCGAGGCCGCCCAGGCGGGCGACACCACGATGGGCAAGAAGCGCCACCCGGCGCAGGACGTCATCGACTACATGGTCGGTGAGGGTCGTCCGGGTCGCCTCGAGAAGGCGGGCTTCTACGAGTACGACGAGAACGGCAAGCGCACCGGTCTGTGGCCCGGCCTGCGTGAGCACTTCAAGACCACAGCGGATTTCACGGTGCCGCTGCAGGATCTGATCGACCGCATGCTGTTCGCGGAGGCGATCGAGACCCAGAAGTGTTTCGACGAGGGTGTGCTGGAGACCACCGCCGACGCCAACATCGGCTCGATCTTCGGCATCGGCTTCCCGGCCTGGACCGGTGGTGTGCACCAGTTCATCGTCGGTTACCCGGGCGGGCAGGCGGCGTTCGTCGAGCGCGCCGACTACCTTGCCAAGACCTACGGCGATCGCTTCGAGGTTCCGGCCTCGCTGCGTAAGTAGTCACCAACGGTAAAGCCCGCCATCGCGTTTCGCGGTGGCGGGCTTTCGCCGTTTTCAGCGTGGGTGATTTGGGTGATGTTCACCCGCCGGTACCGCATTGTGGATAACGTGGTTCCGGTGAGACGTGGATACCCGCGCTGTGGACAAGCCCTGTTGGTCGCGACCATCGCGGTGGCGCTGGGTGTCGCACCCGCCGCCGCGGCGCCGGAATCGGGCCCCGCGGTCCGGCTGCTCGGCGAGCAGATCGTGCCGCATGCGCAGGAATTCCAGGGCACCACGGTCGGCGGGCTGTCCGGGATCGACTTCGATTCCCGCACCGGCGATTACGTGCTCATCAGCGACGACCGCTCGGAACGCAACCCGGCGCGGTTCTACACCGCGCGCTTCCCGGTCGGCGAAAGTGGCGCGGGCCCGGTGACTTTCACCGGATCCCGGCCGTTGCTGACCGCCGCGGGCACTGCCTACGGCCCGAAGTCGGTGGACCCGGAGGAGATTCGGGTCGACCCGTGGTCCGGCAACTACTTCTGGACGCAGGAGGGTGAGCGCACCGAGACGGTGCTCGCCGACCCCTCGGTCCGCGTCACCCGCCCCGACGGCACGTTCGCGGGTGAGCTGCCTATTCCGAACAACGAACGGATGCGCCCGGATTCGGGTCCACGGCAGAATGCGGCCCTGGAGGGCGCGACGTTCGCCGCCGGCGGCTCGTTGTTCATGACGTCGGTGGAAGATCCACTGCTGCAGGATGGCCCGGTCGCGACGACAACGGCGGGCGCGACCGCGCGGATCACCGTCCAGGCCCGATTCGGCCCGGTGTTCGCCCAGTATGCGTACCCGTTGGAGCCGGTGTTCGCCGAGTCGCGCCCGCAGCCCGGTCTCGGCGGGAACGGCATCGCCTCGATCCTGGCCGCCGACCCGGTCGACCCGACGAAAGTCCTTGTCCTGGAACGCTCTTTCGTCGTCGGCGTGGGTAACAAGATCAGGATCTATCAGGCGGATCTGAGCGGCGCCACCAACGTGCTGGACGCCCCGCTCGGCAACGCCCGCCCCGCTACCAAGCGCCTGCTGGTCGATCTGGACGATGTCGGCCTCGCGAAGATCGACAACGTCGAAGGCATGACCTGGGGCCCACGCCTGCCTTCCGGTGAACGCACGCTGATCTTGGTGAGCGACAACAACTTCGCCGCCAACCAGATCACCCAGTTCATTGCCCTCGCGGTCCGCTAGCCGCCAGGCACGAACTGACCATGCGCAGACAGCACCGATAGACTCCCGGTACGTCACCTCGGCCATCCAGCTCGGCGGCGCCTACCCATTGCTGGGCAAGACCTGCACATGTCGCGCACCCTCCGCAGTGCGGAATGTGGAATGTCGCCCGCTCGCCCCGCCGCGCGTCCCGGTCACTGGACAAGATCCACAATTTCCGGTCGCTGGGAAATTGCGTCCTTCCGCCCCGCCACGCGTCAGAATGGAATAGAGCGAATCTCGTTCCTGGGCGCACCGGCGACCAGGCCGGCGGCGGCGCGCTGAGCAGGGACAATGAGGGGGTGGTCGAGGTGGAAAACATCCTCTTTCGAAACTTTTACCACCAGGTGCCGTGCCCGCGCTACGTTGGAGTATGCGCAGACATATCGGACATCGCGCGGGGATTTCGATGATGTCCGCATGTCAGCGTGCTTGTTGGTTGCCGGTGACGCCGATTCGATGTGAGTTCGAGGTGGTCACGTGAATCCACGGACGCGGTCGGGCAAGGTCGGTCCCGACTCGACCCCGGCCGACTCGGACACCCAGCGCCACCCGCTCATCGGGATCGCCGATGAGCTGGACGCGATGGGGCTGTCCGAGGCGAAGGAAATCGGCCGGGGTGGCTTCGGCGTGGTCTATCGCTGCATCCAGCGGACCCTGGACCGGGTTGTCGCGGTGAAGGTGCTCTCCTCGGAGATCGAGGTGGAGAGCCGCGAACGCTTCCTGCGCGAGGAACAGGCCATGGGCAGGCTGTCCGGCCATCCGAATATCGTGGACATCCTGCAGGTCGACGTGACGATGAGCGGTCTGCCGTTCATCGTGATGCCCTACTGCACCCGTGGCTCGCTGGAACAGGTGATCCGTGATCAGGGCCCGCTCACCTGGAGCGACTCGCTGCGCGCCGGGGTGAAGCTGGCGGGTGCGATCGAGAGCGCGCACCGCGCCCAGATCCTGCACCGCGACGTGAAACCGGCGAACGTCCTGCTCAGCGGCTACGGCGAGCCGCAGCTCACCGACTTCGGCATCGCCAGAATTCCCGGCGGCTTCCAGACCTCGAGCAGCATGATCACCGGTTCGCCCGCCTTCACCGCGCCCGAGGTGCTCAAGGGCGACGACCCGACCATCCGCTCCGATGTGTACGGCCTCGGTGCGACGCTGTTCGCGCTGCTCACCGGGCACGCCGCGTTCGAGCGGCAGGCGGGGGAGAAGGTGGTCGCGCAGTTCCTGCGGATCACTACCCAGCCGGTACCGGATCTGCGCGAGCACGATATTCCGCCGGATGTGGCCGACGTGATCCAGCAGGCCATGGCCACCGACCCCGACGATCGCCCGGTGTCGGCTTACGACTTCGGTCAGATGTTGCGCGCGGTGCAACGCGACCACGACCAGATGCCCGACGAGATGGCGCTGCTGGAGACCATCGCCGCGCCCGAGCCGGTGGCCCACCCCAGCGACTCCGCGACGCCGACCCAGTCCCGGCCCGCGGTGACGGCCCGGCGCAGCTGGCCGCTGACGCTGCGCCCCGCGGTATCCCAGCACACCGGCGCCGGCGGCTCGGCGACCACGCTGCCGCCGACCGCGGCCACCAAGTTCCGGCCGCCGACCCCGGCCAGGGAACCGGTTTCGCGCCCCCGCCTGCTGGACATCCTTCGCGCGGGCGGGCGGCGCAGACTCGCCGTCATCCACGGCCCCGCCGGTTTCGGCAAGAGCACCCTGGCCGCCCAGTGGCGGACCGACCTGACCGAGCGCGGCATCCCCGTCGCCTGGATCGGCGTGGACCACGACGACGACAACGAGATCTGGTTCCTCGCCCATCTGATCCAGGCGATCCGCCGGGTGCGCCCGGACGTGGGCACCGGGTTGGATCAGGCGCTCGAGGAACGACCCGCCGATGCGGCGGCCTTCGTGATCTCCACGCTCATCGATGAGATCCACGCGAGCGGCAGCACCATCGTGGTGGTCGTGGACGACTGGCATCGGGTCACCGACCCGGGTGCGCAGCATGCGATGGAATCATTGCTGGACAACGGATGTCACCACCTGCGCTTCGTGGTGACCAGCCGGGAGCAGGCCGGCCTGCCGACCAGCCGGATGCGGGTGCACGACGAACTGGTCGAGATCGGCTCGTCGGCACTGCGCCTGACCACCGAGGAGACCAAAGAGATCCTGGTGCGCCACCACGGATTTCCGCTCACCGACATCCAGGTGGAGCAGATCCACACGGCGACCGACGGCTGGCCGGCCGCCATCCAGCTGGTCAGCCTGTCGCTGCGCGGCAATGCCGATCCCGCCCAGCTGATCGCGAATCTGTCGGAGGGCAACCACGGCATCCGCGAGTATCTCGCCGAAAACGTCTTGGACACACTGGAACCCAGGATGCTCGACTTCCTGATGTCGATCTCGGTGACCGAGCGGGTGTGCGGTTCGCTGGCCGCGGCGCTGTCCGAGGACGCGGACGCCGAGCAACTGCTGGAGCAGGCCGAGCAGCGCGAGCTGTTCGTGCGCCGGATCGTGCACGACCCGGAGTGGTTCCGGATGCAGCCACTGTTCGCCGAACACCTGCGGGCCCGGCTCGAACGTGCCCAGCCTGGTCGGTTGAAGTCGCTGCACCGCAAGGCTGCCCGCTGGTACGCCGAACATCAGCTGCTGCGCAAATCGGTCGACCACGCGCTGGCGGCCACCGACTTCAAGATGGCGCTGGATCTGCTGGAGACCGGCGGCATGGACCTGATCGACCGGTCCCGGCTGGCGACGCTGCTCGGCACGGTATCGAAACTGCCGATGCAGCAGGTGGCTTCGCGATCCAAGCTGCTGATGGCGGTGGCCAGGGCCAACGTGAACCTGCAGCAATCCGGCGCGGCACGCACGGCACTCGGCAGGCTCTCCAACATCCTGGCCCGCGGCTCGTCCACCGACGAGGACGTCGATCAGCAACGCTGCCAGGCCGCCGTGCTCGGCGCCGCCGACCAGATCGCCCGCGACCACACCGAAGGCGTGCTGGATCGGGTTGCGGACTGCCTGCAGAAGCCGGACGAGCTGCCCGCCTGGACCGTGTCCACGGCGGCGAACCTGACCTCGTTCGTGCGGCTGTGCGAGTTCGACTTCGACGGCGCTCGCGAGATCCAGGACTGGGCGGCGGAATATCATGCCCGGTCCAAGGATCCGCTCGGCGAGGTCTTCGGGTTGTGTGGCCGTGGTGCCGCCGCCTATGAACAGCTCGACATCCCTACCGCGACAGCGTGTTTCCAGCAGGCGTGGGAGGTCGCCAAGTCGCGATCGGGTCCACGCTCGCATGCCGTCCGGGTGGCCTCGGCGATGCTCGGCGAATTGAACTACCGCCGCGGCGATCTCGACACCGCCGACCGGCTGCTCGACGAGAGCCATCAGCTGGCCGCCCGGGTCGGCCCGGTGGACTTCCTGATCTCGACATTCGTCATCGGTGCGCGGGTCAAAGCGGTACGCGGCGACTTGTTCACGGCCGCAACCAGGCTCGCCGAGGGCGCGCGCATCGCGAACGACAACCGGCTGTTCCGGCTGGCCGCGCACATCCGCGCCGAACGGCTGCGGCTCGGCTTGCCGCTGGACGAGTCGGACGATCAGTTCGCCGGCCCCGAGTCGCCGTCGGCGCCGCTGCACGCGGGGCATCGGATGACCGGCGCCGCCGTGCTGGCCGCGGAGGCCGAGGAGGTCGCCGCGATCCGGGAGCTGCTGGCCCACGGCAGGCTCGGCTCCGACGACCGGGCGGTCCGCCGGTCCCGCGCATTACACGGCCGGATGCTGGAAAAGCGCCGCCCCCGGGCACAATTGGACGCCTCGCTGCTGCTCGCCGAATGCCTGGCCGCCTCGGGCTGGGTCGGCGAGGCCACCGGCCTGCTGTTGCCGTCGGCCGCGACCTGCGCCCGGCTCGGCTGGACCAGGCCACTGCTCGACGCGGGCCCCGGCGTCGTCTCCATCCTGCGCGTGCTGCGCGCCGAAATGCCCTCGGCCGCCGCGCATACCGGAGACATAGAACTGCCCGCCCTGTTCCTGGAGGAGCTCCTGGATCAGGACGGGCAGTAAGCGACAACTACGGCTGCCACCACGGACGCAGCGGCACCGTCCAGTCACCGTCCTCCGGGAGCTTCACGCCGAGCACCTGGTGCAGCTGAACCACGTTGCGCTGGAAGCCGAGCCGGCAGCCCGCCATGTACAGGCCCCACACCTTCGCGGTGCCCTCGCCGACCTCGGCGACGCACGCGTCCCAGTTCTCCACCAGGTTCTTGCACCATTCGTGCAGGGTGAGCGCGTAGTGCTCGCGCAGGTTCTCCTCGTGCAGCACCTCGAGTCCGACGTTCTGGATCTCGGAGATGATCCGGCCGGACCCGATCAGCTCGCCGTCGGGGAACACGTAGCGGTCGATGAAGTCACCGGCCTTGGTGGTCCTGGTGTTGTCCGGGCGGGTGATGCAGTGGTTCAGGAACAGGCCGCCGTCGCGCAGCTTGCCCTTCATGAACTCGAAGTAGTAGGGGTAGTTGTGCACGCCGATGTGCTCGGTCAGCCCGATCGAGGACACCGCGTCGAAGTTGCCCTCGGGGATGTCGCGGTAGTCGGAGTGGCGCACCTCGGCCAGCTCGGACAGGCCCTGCTCGGCGATCTTCTGCTGGGCCCACTCGGCCTGCTCGGCCGACAGCGTCGCGCCGATCACCTTGACGCCGCGCTTGGCCGCGTAGCGGACCATGCCGCCCCAGCCGCAGCCGATGTCGAGCAGCCGGTCGCCTTCTTTCAGCCGCAGCTTCTCGAAGACCAGCCGGTACTTGTTCTCCTGCGCCTGCTCCAGCGTCCAGTTCTCGTCGCCGTAACACGCACAGGTGTAGGTCATCGACGGGCCGAGCACGTACTCGTAGAACTTGTTGGAGACGTCGTAGTGATGATGGATCGCCTCGGCGTCACGGGTCTTGGAGTGCCGCAAGCCTTCCAGCGCGATCCGGCGCCAGCGCGGCAGTGTCTCCTGCGGCGGCGGTGCGACCGGCTTGAGCCGCTCCCAGCCCAGCGAGCGGGCGATGGTGACCAGTGCGAGCGCGGACGGGCGATGGAACTTCAACCCTTCCATCGCCTTCAAGATGTCGTAGGGGTCGCCGGGGTGGACGCCGCTGGCGGTCATGTCGCCCGCGATGTAGGCACGCGCCATGCCGAGGTCGCCGGGGGCGGTCGCCAGGTAGTTGATGCCACGCGGCGTCTTGATCTCCAGCCCGTACTTCGAGTCCTCGGGACCGGTCGTGCTGCCGTCGTAGGCGGTCAGCCGGATCGGTACCTCGCCGTCGATCAGCGTCTCGAAGATCTCGGCAATGCTGAGTTTGGTTCCGAGGTCAGCTAAGACGTCGGAACGGTCCTTGAATGTCGTCATTTGCGTTGCACCGCCTTCGAATACAAATCCAGCAGCCGCTGGTCTGGGTCGTAGCGTTTCTTCAAATCGGTGTAGGTATTGCCGCCGTACAGCGCCGCGAACTCATCTTCGTCGTAGTAGGAATCCGAGTACAGCGACTTATGCCCGTCGAAGTCGGTCACGGTGCGCTCGATCGCCCGGTTGGCCGCTCCTTCCTGCTGTCCTGGCACAGTAGGGACGGCCGACCAGAACCCGACATTGACGTAGGTCCGGGTCGGCTCGAGGGGGTACAGCGGCCAGGTGCGCTCGGTCGTCGCGGGCGCGCCGGTCTCGCGCAACCGCAGCGGGCACAGCCAGATCGGTTCGATCGGGATCTCGCGCAGGAACCATTCGACGAAGTCGGCGGTGCGCTCCACCGGCACCTCGATGTCCTGCACCACCCGCTCGCGCGGCGGGTTGCCCTGCCTGGCCTCCAGCTTGTCGGCGATGTTGTATTTGTGGTCCAGCGCGATGAGCTTCCAGTAGAAGCTGCTGCGCCGGTACCGCTTCGGCCAGAACCGGCGGATCTTCGGGTTCTGCGTGCCGAACGCGCGTGAGCACCAGAACCAGTCGGTGTCCCAGCGCCACAGGTAGTCGTGGATGGTGAGCCGGTCGCGCTTGGGCCGGTCGGCGTCGTGCTGGATGGACCGGTAGAAGATGTCCATGCCGGTGTAGTCGCTGACCGGGCCGGGCTCGTCGGTCTGCCTGCCGAGGGTCAGATAGCTCTCGTCGGCGGTGAAGACCACGCCGTCGAGATAATCCACTCGCTCACCGTCGTAGGTCTTCTCGTCGACGATGGTGGCGAGGGTCCGCTCCAGCTCGCGCAGGTCGTGGAAGCGCAGGTGGCGCATGGCCACGTAGGGCTGCACGGTCTCCAGCTCGATCTTCAGCCGGACCGAGTAGCCGAGGGTGCCGTAGGAGTTCGGGAAGCCGCGGAACAGATCGGCGTGCTCGTTGTCCGGGGTGGCGGTGATGATCTCGCCCGCGCCGGTCAGGAGGTCCATCTCCAGCACCGACTCGTGCGGCAGGCCGTTGCGGAACGAGGTCGACTCGATGCCGAGACCGGTCACCGCGCCGCCCAGGGTGATCGTCTTGAGCTGCGGCACCACCAGCGGCGCGAGGCCGTAGGGCAGGGTGGCGGCGACCAGGTTCTCGTAGGTGGTCATCCCGGCCACGTCGGCGGTCTTGGCCACCGGGTCCACCGCGATCACCTGGGTCAGCCCGGAGACGTCGAGGCCGGGCGCGGGGTTTTTCGCCCTGGCCCGGAACAAGTTCGAGGTCTTCTTCGCCAGCCGCACATTGGCGCTCGCGGGAATAGCGCGATAACTCGCCAGCAGTCGGTCCACACCGGCCCGATGCGCGGCGAATCCGGATTCCTGTGCGGCCGGTGCGCGTCCGGCCTTCCCCAACAGACTCACTGCCACCCTTCGACGCTAGTACGCACCGCATTCGGAGACCACCACGAGGGCGGGGTCTCGGGAGAAATGTCACGCAGATGTTGCGAACCGGAATATCGGCCGACTCGGAGAAGTTCGCCACACGACTCGACCGGTATGCGGTATGGCGCCCGCCGCAGGGCAGGATGGACACCGGTCGACATACCGTACCCGGACAAGGAGCTCATTGTGGGACAGGTCAGCGCCAGCAGTTCGATCGCCGTGGCGGCGGATCCGCAGCGCACCCTCGACGCCATCGCGGACTACCAGACGGTGCGGCCGCGCATTCTCTCCGCGCACTACCGCGACTACAAGGTGGTCGAGGGCGGCAAGGGTGCGGGCACCGTGGCGGAGTGGACGCTGCAGGCCACCGAGAAGCGCTCGCGCAACGTGCACGCCGTCGTCACCGTGTCGGATTCGGTTGTCACCGAGCGTGATTCGAACTCCACCATGGTGAACACCTGGACCGTCACGCCGGACGGCGCGGGCTCGCAGGTCACCCTGCGCACCACCTGGCAGGGTGCGGGCGGTGTCGCCGGCATCTTCGAGGGCATCTTCGCGCCGCTCGGCCTGAAGAAGATCCAGGCCGAGGTGCTCGGCAACCTGCAGCGCGAACTCGCCTGACCCGCAGGTCATGACGCAGCGTGCGGCCCGGCACCAGGTGCCGGGCCGCACGGTGGGCTACTTCGCGCCGATGTCGAAGAGGTTGCCTTCCGGGTCGGCCAGCGTGGTCCACTGCCCGCCGTACTCGCTGAAGTCGCCGATCCGCTTGGCACCCAAGCTGATCGCGCGCTCGACGTACTGATGCCACTCCTCGGCGTGGAAGTCGAGGTGGATCACGTTCTTCCCCGGATTCTTGTCGGGTACCTGGATGAACATCAGCACCGGCGAGGCCCCGGCCGCGTGGCCGACGGTGGCGAAGTGTTCGGACGCGCCCTCATCTACCGCCAGATCCAGGAATTCGGACCAGAATCCGGCGAGGGCGGCGGCGTCGTGGCAGTCGACGGTGACGTGCGCGAGCGACAGTGGCATGGGGTTCTCCCCTTTCTCAGAGCAGGCCGATCGGCCAGCAGACTTCGGTGCGGTAGGTGTTCGGGTCGTCGGTGTCGCCGGGGCTGAGCAGATAGCGCTCCCGGACCGGTTCGGCGAGCGCGCCGCCATGCTCGGCGACGTGGCTGCCGAGCGCGCCGTAGGTGCGGTCGAAATCCTCGAAATCCCCCTCGTGCAGCGCGATGGCGAAGCGGCGCGCCGGTAGTTCGATGACCGAGGCCCGGCCGACGGGTTCGATTCGAGCGGCCGGTGGGATCGGCACGTAGGCGACCACCTCGCCGATGTCGTTCTCGAAGAACTCCATGGCGTAGGTGGCGCCGTCGACGCCTGCGGGTTCCAGGCCTGCGGCGCCCAGCGTCCAGTGCAGCAGCGGAAACGCCGCCGCGCACCATGGTCCGATATCGGCCCTGCTGACCACCTCGGCCAGCGCCAGTGCGGGGAAGGACGGCATCGAGCGGTATTCGACGGCGATCGGCGCGGCCTGGGTGAGCAGCGACCGCAGCGAGGCCACGACCGCTCGGGTTCGGGCCAGCTCCGCCTCCATCCGCTCCAGGTGGGCGCGCAAGGCGGCGTTGCGAACGTCGTCGTCGGGCGCGGCGAGCACGGCCTTGATCTCGGGCAGCGGCATATCGAGCTGACGCAGGCGCCGGATCAGATGCGCCTGCGCCACTTGATCGGTCGAGTACCGCCGGTAACCGGAGCCGACGTCGACCTCGACCGGTTCGAGCAGTTCGATGTCGTGGTAGTACCGGAGCGTTTTCACGGTCAGGTAGGTCAGCCTGGCGAACTCCCCGATGGAGACAGTCGCGGTCATGCCATCCAGCGAACACCCTCCAGCCAGGGGAGAGTCAACTTTCGGCGAAGTCGATCAGGCGAGCACGAAGGTCAGCAGCATGGTGTGCTGGAACGCGCCCCGCCACCACGAGTAGCCGAACCAGACACCCGGGGTGATCTCCCTGATCTCGTCGTAGACCGGCGGTGTCGGGGACGGGTCGTAGTTCAGTGCCCAGGTCGGCCTGCCGTCGAGCAGCGCGGGCGCGGTGTAGACGTTCGCGGGCCAGGCCTCGTAGCCGGCGCCGGTGACCCGGTTCATCAGATAGCCACCGTCGGGCCCGGTATAGAAGGTCTTGCCGATCCAGAAGGCGGGCGCGACGCCCTGCATCGTCGGCGGCCTGGTCACCCAGCCGTTCTTCACGCCCATCGGTACCGCGCCGCGTTCGGCGTCGCGGAAGATCGCGTCCTGCTGCTCGGGTCCGCATCGGAACCGCAGCGAGTCGATCGTGACCGCTCGGTTGTCCGGGTCGAGGAGGCAGCCGCCGCCGTAATCGGCGGCCGCGTTGGTGACACCCGCATCGGCGGTCGCCGCCGGGGCGGCCACGCCGAGAAAAATGCCGGGAACCCCCAGGGAAAGCACCATGGTGCTCAGGAAACGTGCCCTCATCGTGCTCATATCGGTACTCCAGAACTGCCGCACGGTCTCCCGACCTATCTACTGATGTTAGGTCGATCTTGATGTTCTGAAGCTGGACTTACCCAACCTGTTACCGGCCAAGCGTTCCGCCCCCAGCTCGAGGACTAGGCTGATCGTTGACACTTTCCCCAGAGAGGAATATGCCGTGCAGCCCGGTGGTCAGTTCGACATGCAGCAATTGCTCGCCCAAGCCCAGCAGATGCAACAGGCGGTGATGGAGGCCCAGGCCGAGATCGCCGCGGCCGAGGTGGAGGGCCAGGCCGGCGGCGGGCTGGTCAAGGTCACCATCAAGGCGTCCGGTGAGGTTGTTTCGCTGACCATCGATCCCAAGGCGGTCGACCCGGAGGACGTGGAGACGCTGCAGGACCTGGTGATCGGCGCGGTCAACGACGCGATGGCCAACGCACAGCAGGTGGCGGCCGAGCGGCTCGGCCCGCTCTCGGGTGGGCTCGGCGGCGGTTCGCTGCCCGGGCTGCCGGGCTTCTGAGAGCCACGGGGACATAGCCGTTGTACGAGGGTCCGGTTCAGGATCTGATCGACGAGCTGGGCAAGCTGCCCGGCGTCGGTCCGAAGAGCGCGCAGCGCATCGCTTTTCATCTCCTCCAGGTGGAGCCGCCGGAGATCGACCGGTTGCAGGCCGCGCTGCAGAAGGTGCGCGACGGCGTGCAGTTCTGCGTGGTCTGCGGCACCGTCTCCGACGGTGAGATGTGCCGGATCTGTGCCGACGCGCGCCGCGACCGCACCATGATCTGTGTGGTCGAGGAGCCCAAGGACGTGCAGGCGATCGAGCGCACCAGGGAGTTCCGTGGTCGCTACCACGTGCTCGGCGGCGCGCTCGACCCGCTCAGCGGCGTCGGGCCGGACCAGCTGCGGATCCGGGAATTGCTGGCGCGCATCGGAAATCAGTCCGACGGCATCGATGTCACCGAGGTGATCATCGCGACCGACCCGAACACCGAGGGCGAGGCGACGGCCACCTACCTGGTCCGGATGCTGCGCGATTTCCCCGGCCTCAGCGTGACCAGGCTGGCCTCGGGGCTGCCGATGGGCGGCGATCTGGAATTCGCGGACGAGTTGACGTTGGGTCGCGCGCTGTCCGGCCGCCGCGCGCTCTGACTCCTGCCCCTGATCTCGGGGGGTTGCGGGGCCTCCCGCGCTGGTTACTGTGTCGGGGATGAGCATCGAATTCATGCTGACCACGCTCGTCATCGTCGCCACCCCCGGCACCGGCGCGCTGTTCACCCTGGCGGCCGGTCTTTCCAGGGGGACGAAGGCCAGCGTGATCGCGGCGTTCGGCTGCACACTGGGCACCGTCCCGCACATGCTCGCGGCGATCACCGGCCTTGCCGCGCTGCTGCACACCAGCGCGGTCGCCTTCCAGACCCTCAAGTATCTCGGTGTCGCCTACCTGATCTACATGGCGTGGAGCACCTTCCGGGACAAGGGCGCGCTGACCGTGCCGGAGGGCAGCGAGCAGAGCACCTATTCGGCCCGCAAGGTGATCACCTCGGCGGTGCTGCTCAATATCCTCAACCCGAAGCTGACCATCTTCTTCTTCGCGTTTTTGCCGCAGTTCGTGCCCACCGGTTCACCGAACGCGTTGGCGCGCATGCTCGAACTGAGCGCGATCTTCATGCTCGCCACCTTCGTGGTGTTCGCGATCTACGGCGTGTGCGCGGCGGCCGTCCGCAGCCACGTCATCTCGCGGCCCACGGTGGTGACCTGGATGCGCCGGGTGTTCGGCGTCTCCTTCATCGCGCTGGCCGGGCGCCTCGCGCTGCAAAACCAGTAGGCGGCAACGCGACTCAGAGTTCGACGCGCGACCACGGCAGCGTCTGCATGCGGCTGCGGTCGTCGGTGGCCCAGTCCCAGATGACCGCGGACACCGTCGGCGCATCGAGCACGGTGGTGCCGAAGTGCTTGTCCGGGGAGCCATCTCGATACTCGAGGGTGAACGCGCCGGTCTTCTCTCGATAGGTCTGCATGTAGACCTGATCGTCGCGTTCCACCACCAGATACGGATTCGGCGGGGCCAGCTCGGCAACCCATTGATCGGCAAGTGGCTTGGTCAGGTAGGGGAACTCGCCTGCGCCGCCGTGGGTGACCGTCGCGGGCACGTGCCCGGCCGGATCGATCAGCCAGGCCAACTGCGGATCGTAGACCGCGTAGTTCAGCGGCGTCGCGATCGCGAACAGCAGCTGGCGGACGAAGCCGATCGCGTCGTACGGGCACGGCACCTGTAGCGCCGCGCCGGTCGCGACGCCGCCGATGGGGTGCACGCTGAGGAAGCTGTCGTCCTCGGGAACCTCGGCATTGGCCTTGTTCAGTTCGGCCGCGATCTGCGCGACCATGCCCGCCTCCGGGAGTCCCTGCTGGGTGCTGAGGTAAGCGTCCACCTCGGCGATCGATGACGCGACACCTGATGGCAGCAAGACGTGGTCATAGCTCACCCGCACAGGGTACGTACGGCGCGGTTCAGGCCAGGCGACGGGCCGTGCCGGGCTCGGCACAGGCGCAGCCGCCCGCTACGTCGGCGCAGTCCACGACGAAGGTGTGCCGGACGTAATCCAGGTCGACACAGTCGTTTTCGGTGCATTCGGTGAGCCTGCCCGCATGGACGATGAGGGTGCCGTGGCAGTGGTCGACGGCGGATTCGCAGGACGAACAATCCGGCGCACGCATGTGACCTCCAGACGTGATCGGTTCGTTATCTTTGTCTACCACTTCCGGGAGCCACGCCGGGGGAAGTCGGCGATGTGTGTTGCGGGCCGGGCGTGGCGCACCCCGGGCTGCACGCCTATGTCGAGCCTCCGGTCGATGCGGCGACCGCGACTATCGCGTGGCGCAACCGGGTGCGCCGGCCCCCGTTCGGTGCGGTGGTCGCGCAATCATCGCGCAACCGGCGCTCCGAGGCGACCGGGCTCATCGCGATACGGCTGGATCGCGGTGAGCTACGTGCAAAAATGACAACAAGATCGTTGGGTCGGCGGCGCACAAGGCATGCTCGGTCTGCGCGGGCGTGGACCGTCCAGGGATCGGTCAGCGAACCGTTAGGCACGTCTGGCAGCGGAAGTGAGGTCGGCGCGGTGACGATGCGCGAGGACGCTCTGCGGGAGACGGACGCGGCGACCGGTCTGCGCGAGCAAGTGGCCGAGCAGTTCGCGCGGTACCGCACCGGCGGCGTCGAGACCGCTCCCTACGACGAATGCGGCAGGCCCACCGCGGGCTACTACGACGAGCTGGTCGACGCGGACGGCAAGGTGCGCCGGATGTGGTCGGAGCTGTCCGCCGACTTCGTCGAGCTCGGCACCACCGGCCTCGGCAGGCTGGACAACCGGGTGCGCAGGCTGATCGAGGACGACGGCATCACCTACACCGAGGTGCTCGGTCCGGGCGAGCAGGCGGTGGCCACGCCGTGGCGGCTCGATCCGATCCCGCTGCTGATCTCCGCGGACGACTGGACCCGGTTGGAGGCGGGCTTGGTGCAGCGCTCGCGGGTGCTCGACGAGGTGCTCACCGATGTCTACGGACCGCGCCGCACGCTCACCGGCGGGCTGCTGCCGCCCGAGGTGATCTTCGGCTACCGCGGCTATGTCCGTGCCGCCCATGGCATTACGGTGCCGGGTCGGCACCAGCTGTTCCTGCACGCCTGCGATATCAGCCGGTGGAGCGACGGGCAGTTCCGGGTGAGCGCCGACTGGGCGCAGGCCCCGTCCGGCGCCGGGTACGCGCTGGCCGATCGGCGGGTGGTGTCCACCGCGATCCCGGAGGCGTTCGAGCATTCCAATCCGCGCCCGCTGACGCCGTTCGCCCGGGCGATGCGGTTGATGCTGATCGAATCGGCGCAGGGGGAGGCCGACGATCCGTTCGTGGTGGTGCTGAGCCCCGGCGTGCACTCCGCGACGGCGTTCGATCAGGCCAACCTCGCCTCGATGCTCGGCTTCGCCTTGGTGGAGAGCGCGGATCTGGTGGTGCGCGACGGCGCGCTGTGGATGCGCTCGCTCGGCACGCTGCGCCGGGTCGATGTGGTGCTGCGCCGGGTGGACGCCGAGTTCGCCGATCCGCTTGATCTGCGGCCGGATTCGCGGCTCGGCGTGGTCGGGCTGGTCGAGGTGTTGCGCAGGGGCGCAGTCACCGTGGTGAACACGCTGGGCAGTGGACTGCTGGAGAATCCGGCGCTCACCGGATTCCTGCCGCGCCTGTCCCGGGCGCTGCTGGGGGAAGACCTGCAATTGGAGAGCGCGCCGACCTATTGGGGCGGTGACGATAAGGAACGCGCGCAGCTGATCAAGAATCTGCACCGGTTGATCATTCGGTCCGCGGTCGACGGTGCCACCCTCTTCGGGCCGGAATTGTCGATCCGGCAGCGTGCTGATCTGCGGGACCGGATCGAGGAGACCGGCTGGCAGTGGGTCGGGCAGGAACCCGCGCAGTTCTCGGTGGCGCCCGCGGTCGAGGGTTACGGTGGCTTGGCGCCTGCGCCGGTCGGCATGCGGCTGTTCTCGATGGCGCGCCGCAGCGGGTACACCGCGATGGCGGGCGGCCTGGGGCGGCTGCATCAGCGCACGTTGCCCGATCGCGCGGTGATCAGGGTTGCCGCCAAAGACATTTGGGTCAGGGCGGCGCCGAGTCCGGTGCCCGCGGTCGGTACGGAGGCGCCGCACGAGGAACGCGAGCGGCGTGCTGCCCCGGTGGTGGCGGCCGTCAGTTCTCCGCGTGTGCTCAACGATCTGTTCTGGATGGGGCGGTACGGGGAGCGGGCCGAGTCGGCCGCCCGGCTGCTCATGGCCACGCACGACCGGTATCAGGACTTCCGCTACCGGCCGTGGTTGGAGGGGGCCGAGGCGATGCCGGTGTTGATGGCTGCGCTGGGTCGCGCCACCTCGACCGTTGCTCCGGCGGCGGTGGTGGGCGATGCCGAAGAGGACGCTGATAGTGGTGCGGTAGAAAAGGATTCGCCGGGTGTTGCGGCGCAGTCTTCGGACCGCCCGCTGCCCGCAGACGACGAGGGTGCGCCGAATTCGGTTGGGAGCAAACCGGTTTCGGCGGAATCCGACGCGGCGGATGTCGCGGACGCGGATACCGCCGACGAAACGCATGTGCCGATCCGGCCGGGAGTGTTGCAGCGAGCGATCGTTGCCGCGGCGAATGCGGCGCAGGAGCAGGGTATTCCGGCGCCAGGGTCGCTGGGCCCGCCGCCGACGGCCGGTGCCTCCCGGGAGGGTTACGAATACCTGGCGGCGTTGACAATCGACCGTGAGCTGCCCGGTTCGCTGGCCTTCGCCATCGATCGGTACGAGAACGCCGCGCGGGCCGTGCGCGATCAGCTGTCCGCCGACACGTGGATGATTCTGAGCGCCGTGGATCGGGCGCTCACGGAGTACCGGAGCACCCAGGGCGACCGCGAGGCCGCGTTGTCGGCGGTGCATTCGCTGACCCTGGCCGCGCTGCTGTCGCTGTCCGGCATCGGCGCCGAATCGCTGGTGCGCGACTCCGGTTGGTACGTCATGGATATCGGCAAACGGATCGAGCGCGGGCTCGCGCTCACCGCGCTGATGTCGGCCGCACTGACGCAGGAGTTCCCGGACGAGGCCGAACGGGTGGTCACCACGTCGGTGCTGCGGGCCGCCGAGTCGCAGGTGAGTTACCGTCGGCGCCACGGTGATTCGGTACGTATCTCCGCGGTCGCCGGACTGCTGCTCTTCGATACCGCCAATCCACGTTCGCTGGCCTACCAGCTGGATCGGCTCGAGGCCGACCTGCAAACCCTGCCCGGTGCCTCGGGATCGTCTCGGCCGCAACGCCTGCTGGCCGACGCGCAACGCATGCTGCGCCGGGTCGACCCGGACGACCTCGACGTCACCGACGAGGACGGCACCCGCACCGAGCTGCTCGAGCTGCTCGAGGGTGTGCATCTGCGGCTGCGCAAGCTGTCCGACTCGTTCGAGACCTCGACACTGTCGCTGCCCGCGGGCTTCCAGCCGCTGTGGGGTAGCACGCGGGTGGTCGGATGACCGACCGCGTCGGTTCGGTCCGGCGCTACCGGGTCGCACACCGCACCACGTACTGCTACTCCGACGAGGTCGCCAGTTCCTACGGGCGTGCCTACCTGACGCCGCGCGAATTCCCCGGGCAGCAGCTGCTTTCGCACGATATCTCGATCGACCCGGCACCCTCGGACCAGTCGATCGGCCCAGATGTGTACGGCAACACCACCTCCTACTTCCACGTGACCGCACCCCATCGCACGCTGGTGGTCACCGGCGACTCGCTGGTCGAGGTCGATCACCGCGACCACGCCGCGGACGGTCCGGCGGGCCGCCCGTGGGAACTGGCCCGCCCGACCGGTGCGACGGGCCCGCTCGCCGTGGAGTTCACCCTCGATCTGCACCCGCCCGAAATCACCACCGAGGTAAGGGCATACGCGGCCGAATCACTGACCCCCGGCCGCCCGCTGCTCGACGCGGTGGCCGAACTCACCAGCCGCATCCACGCCGACTTCACCTATCAGTCCGGCTCGACCACCGTCTCCACCAAAGTCGCCGACGTCTTCGCCGCCCGCGCGGGAGTCTGCCAGGACTTCGCCCGAACAGCCCTGGCCTGCTTGCGTTCCCACGGCCTGGCCGGCCGCTATGTCTCCGGCTACCTCGCCACCGACCCACCCCCCGGCCGCGACCGCATGATCGGCGCCGACGCCACCCACGCCTGGGCCGCCGTCTGGGTCCCCGGCACCGACGAGCACGACCGAACCGGCCACTGGATCGACTTCGACCCCACCAACAACCAATTCGGCGACGAGCGCTACGTCACCGTCGCCTGGGGCCGCGACTACGCCGACGTCCCCCCGCTACGCGGCATCATCTACACCGACGCCAAACACAGCACCATCACCGTCTCGGTAGACGTCTCCCCGGTACCGAGTTGATCCGCGTGCGCTCGTCGCCCACGACCGTTGCGCCGCCGAGCCCCCGGTCAGGCCATGGTTACGGGCAAGTCCGTTGCACTCAGGACCTTGCCGGACTAACCTCTTAGCTAAGGAGGTGGATCATGTCGGGCAGCGCAGCTGAGCAGTTCAATATCCACGAGGCGAAGACGAATCTGTCGCGCATCATCGAGCGGGTCGAACACGGTGAGGAGATCGTCATCAGCCGCGCCGGTCACCCCGTCGCGAAAGTGGTCCCGTTGGTCCGGCGAGTCAACCGGGTCGGCCGCGGCTCACTGCGCGGGCGACTCGTGCTCGCTGCCGACTGGGACTCCGACGCGACCAACGCACAGATCGCCGACGACTTCGGCACGACGGTATGAGACTCCTGCTGGACACCCACGTGATCGTGTGGTGGCTGACCGACGATCCCGCGCTGTCCGATGATCTCAAGGAGCGGATCGAACACGATCCGGATATCTACGTCAGCGCGGCGACGGTGTGGGAAGTCGCCATCAAACAAGCCCTGGGGAAACTGACCGGGCCGATCGACCTGCCCGAGCACGTCATGGGCAGCGGGTTCCTTCCGCTGCCCATCAGCGCCGAGCATGCGACGCTGGCCGGTCGGCTGCCGTTGATCCACCGCGATCCATTCGACCGAATGTTGGTGGCGCAGGCGCAATGTGAAGGTCTGACGCTGGTCACCCATGACACGTGGTGCCAGAAGTACGAGGTCCCGATTCTCGCCGCGTGACGCAGTGCCCTGCTACGCGTGGGCGGCGTAGATGTGGGCGGAGACTTCGTCGCGCATGTGGGTGAAGGCGGGGTGGGTGCGGGTTTGGGTGGGGGTGGGGTTGTCGTAGATGATGCGGCCGGGGCGGGTGCCCATGACGAGGACTCGGGTGCCGAGCAGGAGGGCCTCGTCGATGCTGTGGGTGACGAAGAGGACGGTTTTTCTGCGGTCGCGCCAGAGGGTGCGGAGTTCGTCCTGGAGGTTTTCGCGGGTCAGGGCGTCCAGGGCGCCGAAAGGTTCGTCCATCAGGATGATTTGGGGATCGTTGACGAGTACGCGGGCGATTTGGGCGCGTTGTTGCTGGCCGCCGGAGAGTTCGTAGGGGCGGCGGTTGCCGAGGTGGTCGAGGCCGACCAGGGCGAGCATGCGTTCGGCTTCGGTGCGGCGCTCATCGCGCGGTACGCCACGGACTTTGGGGCCGAACTCGACGTTTTGCCGGACCGACAGCCAGGGGTAGAGGTTGGGCTGCTGGAAGACGACGCCGCGGTCGGGCGAGGGGCCGGTGACCGGGCGGCCGCCGACCCGTACCGTGCCTTCGGTCGGCTCCAGGAATCCGGCGAGAAGGTTCAGCAGGGTCGACTTGCCGCAGCCGGAAGGCCCTACGACGCAGACGAATTCGCCGCTCTCGATGGTCAGGTCGGTCGGCGCGAGCACCTGCGTCGGACCGTCGGCACCTCGGTAGCTCTTGCTCACGCCGGTGAGGACGACCCGGTGCGCATCCGGCGCGGTCACGCGGACGCACCCTTGGCCGCGTCAGCGTAAATACCACTGCGGTAGGCATTTTCGTCGCCGACCGAGTCGATGCCGCCCTGGGTCAGCAGGAATTCGGCCGTCTTGCGCAGATCGGCGGCGAATCCGCCGCCCAGGTATTTCGCGTCGGCCTGCTCGGCCGCGCCGAGGTAGGTATATCCGGCCAGTTGTGGCCCGACCAGCGTGGGCGCGATGCCGAGCTGTGCGCCGATCGACACGGTCGCTTCCTCCGGTTTGCTCCGCAACTGGGTCACCGCGTAGTCCTGCAGTTTCGCCCACACCACCGCGAAGCGCGCGTTCTCGTCGAGGAACTTCGTGCTCGCGACCGCCAGATCGAAGGTCGGCGCGCCCGCGGCCGCGGTATCGGCGCTGGACGTGACGAGATGACCGCCTGCCTCGATGAGCTTCGACAGCGTCGGATCCCACACCCAGGCCGCGTCGATCTGATCGCCGTTCCAGGCACCGGGAATCGCATCGGGCGCCATGTTGATCACCTGCACGTCAGCGGCCAGACCGGCCTTGCCGAGCGCGGCCAGCAGACTGTAGTGCGCGGTGCTGCCGAACGGTGTCGCGATGCGCTTGCCGCGCAGTCCGGCCAGCGTACTGACCGACTTGTCCTTGGCGACCAGCGATTCCGACTTGCCGATCACATCGTGGATCCACAGCACCCGCACCGGTAGCCGCAACGGCGCGGACAGCGCCTTGGTCGCCGGGCTCGACCCCATGGTGCCGATGTCGAGGCTGCCTGCACCGAACGCCTGGACCACGTCGGCCCCGGAGGAGAACTGGCTCCAGGTGACTTTCGCGTTCGGCAGGCAGGCGGCCAGCAGGCCGCGATCTTTCACGAGCAGATCGGCATTGGGGATGGCTTGGAATCCGATCCGCGCCTGCGTGGTAACGCTGGCATCCGCGGCGAACGGACAACTCGCCTGCGCCCCGTCGACTCCGGTGTCGCCGCGGCCGGACTCGACGCACCCGGCGGTCGTCGCAACGACGGCGGCCACGGCGAGGCCGGTCGTGACCATGCGACGGACTGCGGCATTCATGCTATGCCTTTCCACGGAACTGCTTTGGTACCAAGAAATTTGATGACCGAGTCGAGGACGAGCGCCGCGCAGCCGATCACGATGATGCAGGCGATGGTCAGCGGTGTATTCAGCTGTGTGCCCGCGATATACGCGAGGCTGCCGATGCCGGGTATGCCGTTGTTGAGCTCCGCGGCGACCACGGTGGTCCAGGCGAACGCGGTGGCGATCCGGATGCCGCCGATCACCTCGGGCAGCGTCGCGGGCAGCACCACGCGCGAGATGACCTGGGCGCGACCGGCACCCAGCGAGCGGGCGGCATGGAGATAGTCCTGCTTGACCCCCGTGACCCCGCTCAGCGTCGCGATGGCGATCGGCGGGAACGCGGCGAGGAACAGCAGCCAGACCTTCGACAGATCACCGATGCCGAACCAGACGATCAACAGCCCGATATAGCCCAGCGGCGGCAGCGAACGCAGGAAGTTCAGGATCGGCTCGGTGACCAGCCGCACCGGGGTGAGCATCCCCATCACGAAGCCGACCGGCGGCCCGACCACGATCGCGATACCGACACCGGCGGCGATCCGCTGCAAGCTGGCGAGCAGATGCTCCCACAGGTAGTAGTTCTGCTCGCCGATCACCGTGCGGTCCACGCCCGGCGCGATCGGATGCCGAGAGTTGGCCCGTATGAACGCGTCCCACACCGCCCGCGGCGACGGCAGATACAGCGGATCGACCAATCCAGCCGCGGTGATCGCCGCCCACAGCCCGAGCACGAGCGCCAGCGCCGCGACCCGCGTCAGCGCCGGAGCCAGCAGACGGCGATAGTCGCGCGCTCGCCGCGGTGCGACGGCAGGCTTGTCCGCCTGGACCGGCTGGGTGTCCGGGGTGCTGATCGCGGTCATGCGGCGCTCGGTGACGGTCCACGCCGACACAGGCCCACCTCGGACACGGCACTCTCCTCAACACTCGGCAAACCTCGACGCTATCGGTGGCGAGGGTGCCGAGGGGAGAGTTAGAAACGCCGTGAACTTAATGGGTCGCGGCGGGTCCGCGAGGTGCCGATCACCCTATTCCGTTGACGCTGCCATTCATGCCGACGTGCTCGCCGATGTTGCCCGCCAGCCACTGGTTCTGCGCCAATGTCTCGAAAACGCAGATGAGCAACAGTTTTCGACTGCGCCTGCTCACCGAGTACTCCAGATCGGGCGCGGCTTCCGGGCCGCGCAGCGCACTGCTGATGCCTTTGCGGAGGTTCGGTTCCGACAGCAGCCAGAACAATTCCGGCCCGATCAACACCGACTGCCCGCCGGTCTCGTGGAACCAGCGACCGGCGAATTCGATCAACAGGTCGGTGAACGCGTCCCCGCTTTCCACCGCCTCGGTGAGCTGGCTCAGCGCACCCGAACGATCCACGCTGCTCTGGATCACCGAGGCGAGTCTGCTTGCTACTTCACGGAACTGATCGACGTCCTGGTCCTGCCAGACTGTTAGAGACATTGTTTTCTCCATCGAAGTAGTCGAGCGTGAGTGAATAACTACCCGGACGTCGCGGCGTGATTATCGGTGGTTGACCAGCTTTCGGCCGTCGGCGTCGAAGGTGTTGAAACGCATCGGGGTGTTCGGCCCGGTGGCGAAGGGCGCCGCGGGCCCGGTCTGCGGATGGTCGTTGCCGTTGCTCTGTGCGTGTCCGTTGCTCTGCGCGTGCCCGTTGGCCGTTGCCTGCCCGTTGCTCGGGGTATGGCCGTTGAGCTGCGGCGACGTCACCAGCTCCGGTGCATCGTCAACCGCGAGTTGCTCGGATTCCGCGACGACGGTGGCGCGTCGTGTCGCACTGTTGCGTGCCAGCAGGATGAGGGTCAGGTGCACTGCGAAGAGCAGGGTCAGTGGCATTCCGGCATAGATGATCAACGACACCGGCCCGCCGCCGATTTCCCGCGCGTATTCGATATTTCCGGCGACCGAAACCAGCGTCGAGACCACGAAAAGCCCCGTCGCATACCACCATCCCGCGCTGCGTTTGGGAAATGACGCGGTGGCGACGATGGAGCCGACAACGAGACCGTCGATGGCGATCGGCACATTCGCCGCCAGTTCGGGTTCCACCAGGTTGCGAACGGCCAGATGGTGCAGTGCGGCAAAAGACATCTCGAACGCCTTGAGCGCCACTACCGAGGAAACGATCAGCGACAGATACAACGGACGCGGCCATAGCAGGCTGCGCCAGCGGACCCAAATCGGTGGACGGCGTGGCATTACCGGCTGCGTCATTGATTCGGCAGGTGACCCCGGCGTGATCGTCGTCATAGCGGGGAGCGTAGCGTGCAAATAGCCGCAGACACCGGAGCCTATCGGTCGAGTCGCGTTTGTCGATCAATCACGACGCGACCTGGCATTGTGCTGCCCGCGGGCGGAGTAACCTACGCGCGCAAGCGTTCGCGGCGCAATTGCTCGACCTCCGGCATCGGCAGCGGCGCCAATTCCGCGACGCCGAGCGCACGCGCCAGCAACAAGTCGGCGAGTTCGGGATTGCGGGCCAATGCGGGGCCGTGCATGTAGGTGCCGATCACCGAACCCTGCACCACGCCTTCGAGCCCGTCACCGACGCCGTTGCCGACCCCGCGGGTCACCCGGGCCAGCCCGGTCGCGTCACCGCCGAGTTTCGTGCCACCCCGGTGGTTTTCGAAACCGGTCAGCGCCGCGCTGAGCCCGGTGAGCAGGGGAGCGGTGGTCACCTCGCCGATCGCGCGCTTGGCCTGCGGCGCGGTGGTGACGTCGATCATGCCGACGCCGTCGACCCGCTCGCCGGTGGACGTCTCGTACCACTGGCCGAGCACCTGGATGGCGGCGCAGATGGCCAGCACCGGAGTGCCTTTCGCGGCCGCCTGCTGCAGGCCCGGGTAGCGCTGCAGGTGCCGGGTCGCCAGCCGCTGCGCCGAATCTTCCGCACCGCCAAGGGTGTAGATGTCCAGCGAGTCGGGAACCGGGTCGGCCAGCGTGATCTCGACGACCTCGGCGTCGTAGCCGCGCAGCCGCAACCGCTGCCGCAGCACCAGCGCGTTTCCGCCGTCACCGTAGGTGCCCATCACATCGGGCAGTACGAGACCGATGCGGACGGTCGATTCAGTCATTACTTCGCCTCGAGGTCGCGATTGAGATCCCGGAATGCGGTGTAGTTTGCCAGCACCTCGACGTGGCCCGCCGGGCAGGAGGCGATGGCGCGCAACGGGTTCGGCACCGTGGTGTGCTCGACGCCGGCGTAGGTGAGGCGCACCGCGAGATCGGTGGCCCGCTCACCGGAGGCGACCACCTGCACGCCCTCGAAGTGCTCGAACCGCACGTCCCACAGCCAGGACAGGTCCTCGCCGTCGGGCACCTGCCCGTTCACCGCGATCACCAGCCCGGCCGAGGCGGGCTCGATCATCGACAGCGCCTCCTGCCAGCCCGCCGGGTTCTTCGCCAGCAGCAGCCGTGCCGCATGCTCGCCGACCTGCACCGTCCGATACCGTCCCGCGATCTCGCGCACCGTGCCGGTCGCGGTGACCGCGGCCGCCGGATCGGCGCCGAGCGCGATCGCCGCGGCCACCGCCTGTGCGGCATTGCCCCGGTTGGCCCGGCCGGGCAGCGCCAGCTTCAGCGGGAACCGCTGGCCGTCGGGGCCGACCAGGTCGTCCCCGTCCAGCCACCAATCAGGTTCGGGCCGTTCGAAATCCGCACCCGTACTGCGCCAGTGTGCGCCTTCCCAGAGGATCGGCTCACCACTGCGCGGGCAGCTGGTCGCGTCCATCGACCAGCCGCTGCCCGCGGCCACCCACACCACGTTCGGGTGGTCGTAGGCGATCGAGGTCACCAGCACGTCGTCGCAGTTGGCGATCACCACGGTGTTCGGGTGCCGAGCCAGGCCCGCGCGCAGCTTGCGCTCGATCATGTTGATCTCGCCGACCCGGTCCAGCTGGTCGCGGCTCAGGTTCAGCAGCACGACGGCGGCCGGGTCGAGCGCGTCGGTGACGTGCGGCAGGTGCAGCTCGTCCACCTCGATCGCCGCGAGCGGCGCGTCCCGATGCACGCTGAGCGCGGCCACGATGCCCGCGTCCATATTGGCGCCGTCGGCCTGGGTGGCGACCACGCCGAGCGTGCTCAGCGCCGCGGTGGTCATCCTGGTCGTGGTCGACTTGCCGTTGGTGCCGGTGATCAGCACCGTGCGCTTGCCACGGCCGAGCTGGCCCATGATCGTCTTGTCGATCTGCAGGGCGATGAGCCCGCCGATCATCGATCCCTTGCCGCGCCCCGCCTTCTGCGAGGCCCACGACGCTGCCGCCGCCGCCCGCAGTGCAATACGCCCACGCACCGAAATGTCTGCCACGCCGCGAGTCTATGTTCGGCGCCGGTTCCCGGCGCGGCCCGGTCCAGTGGCGTAGCCCACCCGGGCCGCTCAGCCCTGGTAGAGCTTGGCGTTGTAGTTGGCGGGCGCGTAGTGGTGTTCGAGCTCCTCGATGCTCTCGGTGGTGTCGGTCTGGACTTCCTTGACCAGGTGGGCCCACGAGGGCAACCCGTCCTCGGGCCACTGCTTCGGTTCCCAGAGGTGGCTGCGCAGGAAGGCCTTCGCGCAGTGGAAGAAAATCTGCTCGATCTCGACCTGCACGGCGAGAATCGGGCGGTGGCCGCGCACCACCATGTCGTCGAAGTAGGGGGCGTCACCGACGAGCTCGGCGCGGCCGTTGATCCGCAGGGTCTGGCTGCGGCCCGGAATGACGAACATCAGGCCGACGTGTGGATTGCTGAGGATGTTGAGGTACCCGTCGGCCCGCCGGTTGCCCGGACGCTCGGGAATCGCGAGGGTGCGGTCGTCGAGCACCCGCACGAAGCCGGCCGGATCGCCCTTCGGTGAGGCGTCGCAGTTGCCCGCTGCGTCGCTGGTGCTCATCACCAGGAACGGGCTGGCGGCGATCCAGTCGCGGTCCCTGGGGTGCAGCGCGACCCGCTCCTTGTTCGCGGCGCGGGGTGGCACCTCGCCGAGCAGTTGTCGCAGTTCGGCCGGGTCGGTGATCGCACGCATACCCGATTCAAGCATCGTCGTGCCGAATCCGGTGCTGCGGTGGGTCGATCGGTCGCCTCAGAGCTGGAGGTCGAACATGTTGGGCTGGCCCGCGGCGTAGCGGTCGGCGTCCATGCGGCGCAGCGGTTCGAGTTCGGTTGCCCGGTAGAGCGTGAACATCCGGCAACGCTGCGCGTTCGAGCCCGCCACGTCCAGCAGCGCGTTCACCGCCGCTCGGGCGGACTCGTTGGCACCCTCCATGGTGGCCAGGTCAACATTGGTGCGCACGTAATCGCCGGCGAGGAACAGGTTTTCGAGCGCGCCGTGTGGTTCCGGCCGGAACTCCCACGAGCCTGCGGTATTGATCAGCAGCGGGTCGGCGTTGGTGTTGCGCCGCTGGTCCGGCAGCCAGGTGATGCCGGGGTCGAGGAACCACGAGTGCAGGTCGGCCTCGCGCAGCAGGTCGCCGCGGTCGTCCAGGTGTGCGGTCAGCTGCGCCCAGACCTCGCGGGCTATCTCCTCGTGCGTGCACTCCTTGGCGGGCTTGCCGAAAAGGATGCCCGGTGTGTTCCAGTCGGAGATGTCGACCGACAGGCAGTCCTGCACCGTGCCGTCGCCGAACTCGCTGAATTTGCGGGCCCACACCTGGTTCTGGTTGATCGAGGTGAGCGCCCACGGTGCGTCGATGTAGGCGGTGTGGCCGCGGGAGATGTCGGCGGGGGTGCGCAGATAGAACTGGATGCCGTTCATCCAGTCGCTGAAAAGCCGGTCCATCGCGGCCAATTCGGGCCGCACGGCCAGCACGTCGGGCGACCAGAGGGCGCGGGCCTGCTCGGCGGGCACGGCGACCACGAAATAGTCGGCGTCGATGGTGCGCTGGGTGCCGGTGCGGTCCACGATGCGGGCCGCGGCGATCCGGCGGTCGCGCACCTCGAGCCCGCGCACCTCGGCGCCGAGCTCGAACTGCACGCCGAGCTCGCGCATCCGCTGCAGCCACGGGTCGATCCAGACGGCGTTGGTCGGCCCGTTCAGCACTCGGTCGAGTCCGCCGTCGTTGCCGATCTCGGCCGGATTGCCCAGGAACTGTTCGCCCATGTTGCCGATGGTGCGGACGCTGGCGACGTCCTCCTTCGCGGCGACCATGATGCTGGTCAGCGTGCGCGAGAGCAGCGCGCGGAATTCGTGGGAGCGCACGTGGCCGCCGACATAGTCGCGCCAGGAGGTGTGTTCCCACTGGCCGAGGCGGCGGGCATCGCAGCTGCTGTTGAACACCAGCAGCCGATTGGCGAAGTAGACACCTTCGCTGCCAGGCATTTTGAGGGTGGTGGCGAGGGCGGCGCCGAGGGTTTCCCGGAAACTGTCCGGGTTGAACGCCATTCGGGCTCGTGGGCCCAGCGGCAGCCGGAAATCGTCGCCGTCGCGCCGGGCGAAGCGCGCCTCCGGCACCGCGACCAGGTTGTTCCACACGCCATCGGGGTTGTCCGCGAACGGGATCCGGCGCATGGTGTCCGGCACGTGTTGATAGAAGCCGGGGAAGAACCGGAAACCGTGCTCGCCGGGCAACTCCGGCCTGCCGCCGGAGGCGGTGCCCGGCACCGGCACGCTGCGCGCCTTGCCGCCCCAGGCGCGGCGCTCGAAAATCGTTACCTGGAAACCGCGTTCGATCAATTCGTGCGCCGCGGTCAAGCCCGCTACGCCACCGCCGAGTACCGCGACTCGCCGACCGCTCGGACTACCGGCGGCAGGCCCCGATCTCAGCGCACCGGTCAGCAGTGCCCCCGCTGTCGCTACCCCCGCTGTAGCCGTTCCGCGAAGCACTGTCCTCCGCGATACGGTCCACCGATCATCTGCCATGCGCCGCACTGTGCCTAGCCTCGGGACCTTTGTTACACGTTGTCACTACTGTAAAGCGGCAGGTCCGCACCGGCGTACCCGCCCCGTGCCTGGCCCGAGGTGAAGGCTGATTCGGACGGCGGATGTGAGCATAGCGATATTCGGGTTCGGATAGGCGAACCTGTGATGACGGTTTCTCGAACCCGTTGGCACACATAAATATCTGCGCTGTTTTGGTGTTCGGCATGGCGGGTAGTCGCCGGGCCGGCCCCGCGTGGACAAGGCGCGCGACGTTGTCGACGGGAGTCTCAGGTCTGCACGAGTTGCGTTGTGGGAGGGCGGCGCCCGGCGGCGGCATCGAGCTCTACCGCTTGATCGGCGGCCACCGCCGGACGGTTGCCCGAGGTTGCGGCGAATGCACCCGCGATGACGATGACGCCACCGGCCAGTGCCAGCGGTGTCGGTGTCTCGTCGAGGAACATCCAGGCCGCGGCGATCCCGACGACCGGAACCAGCAGCGTCAACGGCGCGACGATGCCCGCGGGGTAGCGGCTCATCAGGTAGGTCCACAGGCTGCTGCCCACCACGGTCGCCAGCACCGCGATGTAGGCCAGCGCCACCAGGGCGGGCCAGCCTGCCGCGGAGAACGAGTCGGCCACGGCGCGCAGTCCGACGGTCGGCCCTTCGGTGGCAGCGGACAGTGCGAACAGCGGCAGCGGCGGAATCACGGCGATCCACAGCGTCAGGTGCAGAGTGTTCAGCCCCGGCGATTCGAGGGTGGCCCGGCGCGCACCGATATTGCCGAAGGCCCAGCCCAGGCCGCCCGCCAGCGTCAGCAGCACCGGCAGCAAGCTGGCGTGTTCGAGGCGGTCCCAGCCGATCACCGCCATGCCCGCCATCGCGACCACGATGCCTGCGACCTGCACCGGCCGGATCCGCTCGCGCAGGAACAGCGTGCCGAGCAGCACGGTGAACGGTGCCGACGACTGCAGCACCAGGGAGGCGAGCCCGGTCGGCATGCCGATCCGCATCGCGGTGAACAGGAAGGCGAACTGCAGGATGCCGAAGCCGGTGCCGTACAGCAGGATCCAGCGCATCCGCACCTTCGGGCGCGGGACGAACAGCAGGACCGGCACCGCGATGACCGCGAAGCGCAGCGCGGCGAAGAAGAAGGGCGGGAAGTGATCGAGCCCCACTCGGATGGCGAGGAAGTTCAGTCCCCAGAGCAGGACGACGGTCAGCCCGAGCAGGCGGTCACGAGTGTTCACGCGGTCCATCGTTAGCGTCACGAACGTTCAGGACAATCGAATTGAAGTGGAGTATTGCGGTAGTTTTGCTTCATGATCGCAGCGCGTGATGTCCGGCATTGACGTGGCACCGTCACTGTCGGTGGATCGGCTGCGCGTGCTGCGCGAATTCGCCGATCGCGGCACCATCGCCGCGGTGGCCGCCGCGCTGTCCATGACGCCCTCGGCCGTCTCCCAGCAGCTCAAGGTGCTGGCCATGGAGGCGGGCGTGGCACTGCTGGAACGCGACGGCCGCCGGGTCCGCCTGACCGATGCGGGCCGCGCGCTGGTGGTGCGCGCCGACGAGGTGCTGGCCGCGCTGGATCGCGCGGTGGCCGAGATGGCGCACTACCGCGGTTCGCCGCGCGGCCGCGTGCGCGTCGCGGTCTTCCCCTCCGGTGGCGCGCTGCTGCTGCCCACGGTGCTGTCCGCCATGGCGGACAGCGGTGTCGACCTCGTCGCGAGCGATGTCGACCTGCCGCCGAGCGAGGTGCCGCGGCTGCTCGCCGATTACGACGTGGTGCTGACCCATCGGGACGAGCGCGCCGCGCCGATCGCCGACCCCCGGGTCACCGTGCACCTGCTCATGCGCGAACCCATCGATGTGGTTGTCGCGCCGACCCATCGGCTGGCGGGTCGTACCGCGGTGACCCCCGAGGAGCTGGCCGACGAGACCTGGCTGAGCGTTCGTGGCGGCTTCCCGATCGACGACGTGCAGCGCTCGATCGCCACCCTGACCGGGGTGCAACCACGAATAGCTCAGCGACTCAACGACTTCCGCGTCATCGAAAACCTGGTCGCCAGTGGGTACGGTGTCGCGTTGATGCCCCGCTATTCGGTGGCCCACCCCGAGCTCTCGGTGCTGCTGCTCACCGGCGTCCGTGCAGCCCGCCTGTTCGAGCTGGCGATCCGCCCCCGCGCCGAAAGCAGCCCCGCCATCGCCGCGGTGATCGCGGCCTTCCGTAACGCTGCGGCCGGCGTTACTGCCGAATCCGGGCCGAACGGGCAATAATTCGCCGCCGAGGTCATTGTCGAGTATCTACAGTCGGACTTGCGACACCCGACGGGCCGGCGCACGAAAGCACTGGTACGGCCGTCGGTCGTAGAGCTTAGGGTCTGAATCCCGTTGCGTCGTTGGCACATTCTCACAACATCCGAGCCCGCTCTGTGAGAGTTCCGCACATGCCCCGACCGCGCGACGGCCAAATAGATTGCAGGACAGTCCAGCCGAACCGATGAAGGATTTTCGACACGATGCGTGATATCTCCGAGTTCTCCACCCGCAACGGCGGATTCCGAAGCGTGGTGGTGACCGCGGTCGAGGTGTCCTCCGCCCTCGGCGCCGATGCGGAGTCCACCTGGAAGGGGTTGGTGGCAGGGGAAAGTGGTGTCCGGGGGCTCGACGACGCGGAGATCGAGAGCAGGCAACTGCCGATCACTATCGGCGCGCAGTTCAAGAGCGATCCGACCGCCGAGCTCGATCGGATCAAGAAGCGGCGCATGTCCTATGTCCAGCAGGTCGCCTACGTGATGGGCAAGCGCGTCTGGGAAACCCTGGGCGCGCCCGAGGTGGACCAGGATCGGCTCGGCATCTCGATCGGCACCGGTATCGGCGGCGCCGAAGTCATCGTCGACTCGAACGACCTGCTGCGGGACCAGAGTTATCGCAAGGTCTCACCGTTCGCCATCCCGATGGCCATGCCGAACGGTCCCGCCGCGGTGGTCGGGCTGGAACTCGGCGCGCGAGCGAGTGTGGTCACGCCGGTGTCGGCCTGCTCGTCGGGCTGTGAAGCGCTGGTGCACGCGTGGCGGTCGATCATCCTCGGTGAGGCCGACATCATTGTCGCCGGTGGCGTCGAGGGTCGGATCGATGCCCTTGCGCTGGCGGGCTTTACGAATATGCGCGCCCTGAGTTCGCGGGTGGCCGAGCCGGAGCGCGCGTCGCGCCCGTTCGACCGCGACCGGGACGGTTTCGTCTTCGGTGAATCCGCGGCCCTGCTCGTGCTGGAGTCCGAGGAGCACGCCCTGGCGCGTGGTGCCCGGCCGCTGGCCAGGTTGCTCGGGGCGGGCTTGACCGCCGACGGATACCACCTGGTCGCCCCGGATCCCGAGGGCCGCGGCAACGCCCGCGCCATGCGCCGTGCGCTGCAGACCGCGGGCGTCGACGGCGCCGAGGTCGACCATGTCAACGCGCACGCCACCGGAACGCCGTTCGGAGATCTGGCCGAGGCCAAGGGAATCGCCGCCGCGATCGGCAAGCATCCCGCCGTCTACGCGCCCAAATCGGCGCTCGGCCACTCGGCAGGCGCGGTCGGTGCGCTGGAGGCGGCCATCTCGGTGCTGACCCTGCGCGACGGGGTGATACCGCCGACCCTGAACCTGGAAAACCAGGACGCCGACATCGATCTCGACATCGTCAGCGGCGCAGCGCGTTACGCCGACATCCGGTACGTGATGAACAACTCGTACGGCTTCGGCGGCCACAATGCCGCCGTGTTGTTCGGGAAGTACTAGCGAAAAGAGTGCGGCCCCGATGTGAATACATCGGGGCCGCAGCATCTTTCGGTCGTTCAGTGACCCATCGGTCCGGGGTGGTGGTACTGCTGCGCGCCGACGTAACCGAAGTCGTCGGCGACCATCGCGGCCAGTTCCAGCAGGGCGCGCCGGGTCGGCTTGCTCACCAGTTCCAGGTCGATCTCCGCGCCTTCGGCGAGGTGGTCGTCGAAGGGCACCACCTGGACCGCGCGGGTGCGGTCCAGGAAGAGCTTGCGCAGCTGGTCCAGGTCGACGGTGGAGGCGCCGCGGCGGGAGGCGTTGACCACGACGACGGTGCGCTCGACGAGCTTGCCGTAGCCGTGGTGGTCCAGCCAGTCCAGCGTGGCCGAGGCGCTGCGCGCGCCGTCGATGGCGGGCGAGGTGACCAGCACGAGGGAGCTGGCCATGTCCAGCACGCCTGCCATGGCCGAGTGCATCAGGCCGGTGCCGCAGTCGGTCAGGATGATGTTGTAGAACGACTGCAGGATGCCGATGGCCTTGCGGTAATCGGCCTCGCTGAACGCCTCGGAGACCGCCGGATCCTGTTCGCTGGCAAGCACTTCCAGGCGGCTCGGCGCCTGTGAGGTGTGCGCGCGCACGTCCGAGTACCTGCTGATGTGCTGATCTTCGAGCAGGTTGCGCACGGTGGACCGGGTCTGCCGGGGCACCCGGTGCGCCAGTGTGCCGAGGTCGGGGTTGGCGTCGATCGCGATGACACGGTCACCGCGCAGCGACGCGAACGTGGAGCCGAGGCCGACCGTGGTGGTGGTCTTGCCGACGCCACCCTTGAGCGACAGGATCGCGATCCGGTAGTCGCCACGCACCGGCTGATTCACCCGGTCGACGAGGTCGCGGTAGACGACGTCGGCCGCGGACTCGCCCGGATTGAGCACACCACCGGTGGCCTTGTGCACCGCGCGCCGCCACCCGCTGCGCGGTGCCCGGCGGGCCCGCTTGAGCAGGTTCAGGTCGTTGACCGAATGACCGGGCTGCCCCGGCGCGGGCACATGCTGCGGCTGGAACGGCTGCGCGGGCTGGTGCGGGTTCGGTCCGCCCTGCCAGCTCGGCGGGGGCACCTGTCCCATCGCCGGCGGCTGCTGCTGACCCATCGGCGCGGGCGGCTGCTGGTAGGTGGGCTGCGGCGGCGGCTGGTGGGTCACCGGCGGTGGCGGCGGCGCCCAGCTGTAGATGGGCGCGGCCGGTTGTTCGGCTTGCGGCGCAGCGGCTTCGGAGTGTTCCTGCGGCACCCGCCGGACCAGCCCGTCGGGGCCGATCTCCTGGCGGTATTCGCCGTAGCCCGGGTTCTGTGGCTCGGGCGCGATCTGGTGACTACCGCTGTGCGCGGCGGCCGGCTGGTACTGGCCGGTCTGGTACGGCTCATATGCGCCGGGTGGCGCGAACGGTCCGGCGTTCGGCGGTGCGTAGCCGCCGTACTGCTGCTCGGCCTGGGCAGGCGGCGCGAATCCCTCGGGCGGGCCGTAGGACTGCTGCGACATCGCGTGCGGGTAGGACACCGTCTGGTCGGTCGAGCCGCTGAAGTCGGGCTCGGCCGGCTCCTGCTCCGGCTGCGCCGACGCCTCGGCCGGCTCGGACTCGGTCACTTCCACGTCGCCGGACTGCTCCGCCGACGGATCGGCGGCGGGCTCCGACTCTTTCGCGTCGGCCGTGTCCACCGCTTGACTCTGCAGCCAGGGCGGTGAGGTCGGGTTGTGGTCGTTTGTTGTCACAGTTCCCCCATCTGCTCGGGACTACGAGCAGAGAGCTCGGCGCTTGAGTGCGAAACCAACGCTAGCACGGGGTTCGCGGGCTCGCGTCACGGTATGCAGAGCGGGCGCAGGAGCGCTCGCGAGCGCGAATGCGCGAGGCCGCCCCGGATGACACACCGCCGATTTCTGGTCTCCGACAGCAAGATCGAGAGCCGGATGCCGGGCCGATCAACGACCTCCGCATCCGGCTCTACCGTACTCGACCTGCGCTATCGGCGGGCGCGGTTGACCGAGGAGGCCCACCGCGCGCCGATGCGGTTGCTACCGGTGTGCGCGGTTCACCGCGGAGACCACCGCGCGCAACGACGCCGTGGTGATGGAGGTGGCGATGCCGACGCCCCACACCACCTTGTCGCCGATCGCGCACTCCACGTACGCGGCCGCTTGCGCGTCGTCACCGGCGGACATGGCGTGCTCGGAGTAGTCCAGCACGCGGACGTCGAAGCCGACGGTCGCGATCGCGTCCACGAACGCGGCGAGCGGGCCGTTACCGGTGCCGGTGATCTCCTGCTCGGCGCCGTCGACCTTCACCACCGCCGCGATGGTGTCGGTGCCGCCGTCGGTTTCGGACGCGGTGACCTTCTGCCGGATCCGCTCCAGCGGCCGGATCGGGCTCAGGTACTCGTCGGCGAAGACGTCCCACATCTCCTTGGGAGTGACCTCGCCACCCTCGCCGTCGGTGATCCGCTGGACCGCCTGGGAGAACTCGATCTGCAACCTGCGCGGCAGCGCCAGGCCGTGATCGGTCTTCATGATGTAGGCGACGCCGCCCTTGCCGGACTGCGAGTTGACCCGGATGACGGCTTCATAGGTGCGGCCGACGTCCTTCGGGTCGATCGGCAGGTACGGCACCGCCCAGGTGATGTCGTCCACGTCGGCGTCCGCGTCGTCGGCGGCGACCTTCATCGCGTCCAAGCCCTTGTTGATGGCGTCCTGGTGGCTGCCGGAGAACGCGGTGTAGACCAGGTCGCCGCCGTACGGGTGGCGCTCGGCGACCGGCAGCTGGTTGCAGTACTCGACGGTGCGGCGGATCTCGTCGATGTCGGAGAAGTTGATCTGCGGGTCGACGCCGCGGGAGAACAGATTCATGCCCAGGGTGACCAGGCAGACGTTGCCGGTGCGCTCACCGTTGCCGAACAGACAGCCCTCGATCCGGTCCGCGCCGGCCTGGTAGCCCAGTTCGGCGGCGGCCACGGCGGTGCCGCGGTCGTTGTGCGGGTGCAGCGACAGCACGATCGAGTCGCGGCGGGCCAAGTTGCGGCTCATCCACTCGATCGAGTCGGCGTAGACGTTCGGCGTGGCCATCTCGACGGTCGCGGGCAGGTTGATGATCAGCGGCTTGGCCGGGGTCGGCGCGATGATCTCCGAGACCGCGTCGCAGACCTCCTTGGCGTACGCCAGCTCGGTGCCGGTGTAGGACTCCGGGCTGTATTCATAGCGCCAGTTGGTGTCGGGGTAGCGCTGCTCGATCTCCAGGCACAGCGTCGCGGCGTCGGTGGCGATCTTCTTGACCGCGGCCCGGTCCGCGCGGAATACCACTTTCCGCTGCAGGATCGAGGTGGAGTTGTAGAAGTGGACGATCACGTTCTGGGCGCCCGCGCAGGCCTCGAAGGTGCGCTCGATCAGCTCGGCGCGACACTGGGTCAGCACCTGGATGGTGACGTCGTCGGGGATCGCGCCGTCCTCGATGATCTCGCGGACGAAGTCGAAGTCGGTCTGGCTGGCCGACGGGAAGCCGACCTCGATCTCCTTGTAGCCCATCCGCACCAGCAGGTCGAACATGCGGCGCTTGCGGGCCGGGCTCATCGGGTCGATCAGGGCCTGGTTGCCGTCGCGCAGGTCGACGGCGCACCAGCCCGGCGCGACGTCGATGATCTTGTCGGGCCAGCTGCGGTCGGGCAGCGTGATCGGCTCGACCTCCTCGGCGAAGGGCCGGTACCGGAAGGTCGGCATCGAGGAGTTCTTCTGCGTGTTCCAGGCGGGCTGGTCGCCGGGGGCAGGCTTGGACGGCGGCGTGATGGTGCGCGCGCCGGATACGAAAGCGTCAGCAGGGGACATGGCGATTTCTCCGAGGGTGTGGTGTTTCCCAAAGGGTGGGTCGACCGGCGCGGCAAAACCCCGCGGCGGGAGCCGGTCCGATCAGACCCCGTCGCGGCGGCTGAGAAGAAGTGCCCGCTGCATGATGCGGCGAGTTTACCGTGTGGCAATACACCTGCGGAACCCCGGTCCCGTCGTCGGGTAATCCGACGTTGCGGCTAGCGTTCGCGCCGGAAGCAAACGCTTGTACGGATCTGGCGATCCGACGGGACGTCGAACGGACTCGGGCATGACTTGGTTAGAACAACTGGCGGTCTTCGGTGCGGGCATCGCCGCGGGCGGCATCAACACGATCGTGGGGTCGGGCACCCTGATCACCTTCCCGGTACTGCTCGCCTTCGGGCTGCCGCCGGTGACCGCGAATGTGTCGAACACGATCGGCCTCGTCCCCGGCTCGATCAGCGGCGTGCACGGCTATCGCCGGGAACTCGCCGGGCAGCGTGAGCGGCTGCTCCGCTTCGGCACCGCGTCGCTGCTCGGCGGCATCACCGGTGCGATACTGCTGCTCACCCTGCCCCCCGGCGCGTTCAAGGCGATCGTGCCGGTGCTGATCATCGCGGCGCTGGTGCTGGTCGTGGTGCAGCCGCGGCTCTCGCGCTGGGTGAAGCTGCGGCGGGAGAACGGCGACAGCCCGGCGCCGAAGCACGGCGGTCCGATTCTGTTCGTGGCGATCTTCGCCACCGGTATCTACGGCGGTTACTTCGGCGCGGCGCAGGGCGTGTTGCTGATGGGGCTGCTCGGGGTGTTCGTGCACGAGGACATGCAGCGCCTCAACGGCATCAAGAATGTGCTCGCGATGCTGGTCAACGGGGTGGCCGCGGTCATCTTCATCGTGATCGCCGACGTGGACTGGCGGGCGGTGCTGCTGATCGCGCTCGGCTCGATCATCGGTGGCCAACTCGGTGCGAAGATGGGCAGGCGGATGCCGCCGACCGCGTTGCGCGCGGTCATCGTCGTGGTCGGCCTCATCGCGGTGGTCCGATTGTTGATGACTTAGGAGGTGGCGCGTGGGGTCGAGGAACCGCGGTCTGGGCAAGGCTGCGGCGCAGTGGTGGGCTCAGGGCCGGGGGCACCGGCATTCTCAGGGTGCAATTCATCCCTACGACGGACGACTGCCGCGCCGTTGCGGCACAAGATGATCGGTATGCGTGGGTGGAGGATCGTCGTCGTTGCCGCACTGGCCGCGGCGCTGGCAGTGAGCGGTTGCGGCACGCCCGCCAAACACGAACAGGCCGTGGCCGACCTGGTCGCCCAGGCCGATGCCGCGCCGACCCCGCGGCTGGACTGGGTGCCGTGCCAGGAGAAGGCCCTGAGCAAGCTGCAATGCGCGACGGCGGCGGTGCCGGTCGACTACGCGCAGCCCGCGGGCCCGACACTCGGGCTCGCGCTGGTCCGTCAACCCGCGACCGATCAGTCGCGCCGCATCGGCACTCTCTTCACTGCGGCGGGCGGACCCGGCGCCTCCGGCATCGACTGGGCGAGCAAAGGCGAGATGTTCCCGGGGGAGATCGCGCGCCGGTTCGACGTGGTGACCTTCGATCAGCGCGGTCTCGGCCGCAGCTCGCCGGTCCGCTGCTTCGCCGATAGCGAAGCGGCGCAACGATTCTGGTCTGACGTGCGGTTGCCGCCGGTGGGAGCCGAGCAGGCAGCCGCACAGGCACGCGCCAGCCGGGACCTGGCGGCCGGGTGCGCCGCGCACAGTCCCGCCTTGCTGCCGCATCTCACCACCGTGGATGCCGCGCGCGATCTGGATCTGCTGCGCCGTGCCGTCGGCGACAAGCGGTTGACCTACGAAGGTGGTTCCTACGCCAGTTATCTCGGCGAGGTGTACGGCGCCGTGTTCGGTGACCGGGTGCGCGCGCTGAGCCTCAGCTCGATGATCGACCCGGATGCGTATACCTCCGACACCCGCACCGAAATCGCCGACGCGGCGGCGGGCACCGAGGAGGTGCTGTCCGAATTCTTCCGGCTCTGCGCTCAGGCCGGCCAGCCGCGCTGTGCTTTCGCGGCGGGCGGTAAAGCGTCCGCTGACCCGATCGAGCAGATTCGCAGCGACCAGAAGCCCAGGGGCGGTGAGGATTTGCGGGCCCGCGACACCGCTCTGCTGGAGCGGTTGCGGCAGGGGGCGGTAGTGGTCGGCGAAGGAGAGCGGGCCTGGCCTGTCACCTACGCCGAGGTCATGCCCGCGCACGCGCTGCTGCTGTATGACGCAGCGGACGGCTGGCCCGCCTTGGCCCAGCTGCTGGCCGAACTGGAGCGCGGAGCCGCAGGCAACCCCGATGTCGTGCGCGCGATCCTCGGCGAGAGCACGCTGCCGCCCGCATTCCTCGACTCGTTCACCGCGATCTCGTGCGCGGACAACACCGTTCCCCGCGACCCGGAGCAGTGGCCCGCGCTGGCAGCGGAATTGGGCGCGGAGGGGCCCACGTTCGCCGCGTTCTGGCTGTACCTGCGGCAACCGTGCGCCGCGTGGCCGTCCCCGCCGGGTGGCTACCCGCAGCGCTACGCCGGTCCGTGGATCCTGCGCTCGGACGTACCCGCGCTGCTGTTCAACAACCGGTTCGATCCGGCGACGCCGCTGACCGCCGCGCGCAAGGCCCAGCAGGCCCTGGTCAACGCGCGCTTGGTGGTCGTCGACGGCGGCTACGGGCACGACACCACCGTCGACTGCACCCGGCGGCTGCAGGAGCGTTACCTCATCGACCAGCAACTTCCCGCCCCCGGCGCGACCTGCGAAGCCGATCGACCGCCGTTCGCGGACTGAGCCGCCGGCCCCTGGCGTCCACTTGCCGCGGCGTTTCGTGGCCTGCTCGTCACCCTGCCGTTCCCGCCGCCCGGCGGTCCCGCGGGCTCATCCGGCGGGACAACGGAAGGGGGACAACGGATGACGGGCGGGCGACGACTGTTCAGCCGCCAGGAATACCGGTAATCTGCGCTCGGCCATGCGTGATGAGGGAGGTGGCTGGGTGCGTAGACGCGCCTTCTTCAAAGCTGTTGGTGCAGCCGCGCTGTTCGGTGCTGCCGCGAGCACGTCGCTGCCCGCCCGACCGGCGTCCGCCGATCCGGCCTGGAACCTGCTGTTCCAGTCGTGGGTGCCGGAAATCTTTGCGCCACTGCCCGATCCGCCCGAACACTCGCCCGCGATCGTGATCGGCTCCGGCTTCGGCGCCGCGGTCACCGCGTTGCGACTGGCCGAGGCGGGCATCGCCAACACGGTGCTGGAGCGCGGGTCGCGCTGGCCCAACGATCCGTGGCGGGAGATCTTCACCGGCGACGACCTGCCGGACGGCCGCGGCTTCTGGCATCGCACCAGCTTCACCGGTGTCAGCAAGGTGCCGATGCGGTTCGCCAGCTTCGGCGGCGTCCTGGACTGCACCGAATACCCCGGCATCGACGTGTGGCGCGCGGCCGCGGTCGGCGGCGGCTCGGTGATCTTCACCGGCGCGATGGTCGCCCCGGAGCGGCGCTTCTTCGACCACCTCTTCGGCGGCACCGTCGAGTACGGCGAGCTGGACCGCGTCTACTACCCGCGGGTGCGGGAGATGCTGCGGCTCAGCTCGATGCCCGGCGACATCTACGCCGCCAAGCCGTTCACCCACTCCCGAGCCTGGGACGATCAGGTCCGCAAGGCCGGCTACCAGCCGATGCCCAACGACTCGATCTTCAACTGGGACATCCTGCGCGGCGAGCTGGCGGGCACCACCAGGGCCTCGGCCACCGCCGCCCGCAGCAACCTCGGCAACTCCAACGGCGCCAAGTTCGACCTGAACCAGAACTATCTGAAGTACGCGGAGGGCACCGGCCGGTCCGCGATCTTCCCGGGTCACCAGGTCGAGTCCATCGCCCAGGAGCCGGGCGGCCGGTATTCGGTCCGGGTGACGAAGCTGGCGCCGACCGGCGAGGTGCTCGGCACCCGCACCCTCACCTGCGACCGGCTCTTCCTCGGCGCAGGCTCGGTGGGCACCTCGGAGCTGCTGGTCCGGGCCCAGGCGACCGGCGCGCTGCCGAACCTGAACGAGCACATCGGCGACGGCTGGGGCACCAACGGTGATGTGGTCCTCGGCCGCGGTGCGAGCGCGCTGGCCGGCCTCGGCCAGGGCGTGCCCAGCGCCAGCCGGATCTTCGACGAGTCCGGGCTGCCGCTCAGCCTGGAAAGCTGGTACATCCCCGGCATCCCGTTCGAGACGGGTGCGCTGGCCTCGCTCGGCATGGTGCTCGACCCCGCCCGCACCCGGTTCGGCTACGACGCGGCGGCCAACCGGGTCGGGCTGTCCTGGCCGAGCAAGAACCGGGACGAGATGGTGGCCGCGGCCCGCGCGGTCGACCACCGGATCGCCGAACGCGCCGATGCCGTCCTCGATTACGGCGCCCTCGGCTACGACGCGAACGCCTTGTTCACCGCACACCCGCTGGGCGGCGCGGTGCTCGGCAAAGCGACCGACGGCTACGGGCGGGTGCACGGACATCCGGGGCTGTATGTGATGGACGGAGCCGCCATTCCGGGTAGCACCGGAACCGTGAACCCGTCGCTGACCATCGCCGCACTCGCCGAGCGCAATATCGAGGCGATCATCCGCACCGGAAAGTAGACCTCCAGCCGCTGTGGGGTTGTGCCGACTACCCTCGGCCTGACCGTTCGGCGTTGAAGGGAACCCAGGTGATGGCTGCGAGCACCACTGCGGTGAGCGATGAACTCCCGGAGGGCGATTACCCGCGTAAGCCGCCCACCCTGTGGACCGATTTCGTGATGTTGGCGCTGGCGATCGTTTCGGTGGTGCTGGTCGGCTGGATCACCTTCTTCACGGTGTCCGACCAGACCTATCGCACGATCGTGATCGTCGACTGGGCGGTGTGCGCGGTGTTCGCCGTCGAGTTCCTCTGGCGCTGGCGCCGGGCGGGCTGGCCGTGGACGTTCCCGTTCGTCTACTGGTACGAGGTCCTCGGCATGATCCCGGTGACCAGCCCGTTCTTCCGCGGGTTCCGGCTGCTGCGGATCGTGGTGATCGTGGTCCGGCTCGGCCGCGTCGCCGACCGCGTCTTCGGCGATCGGGTGACCGCCGCGCTGGTCAACCGGTTCGTCTCGACGATCGTCGAGACGATCAAGCGGCCGATGACCATCGCGGTGATGGACGAGGTCGCCAAGGTGATGCGCACCGGCCACTACACCCGCAATATCGCGGCGGCGCTGCAGGAGAACCGGTCCGAGCTCGACGAGATGATCCTGGAGCTGATCAAGAAGGACCCGCAGGCGGGCCGGGTGCGCTACATCCCGTTCCACGACGACATCATCCGGCTGATCGCCGACACCACCTTCCGGATCCTGTTCCAGGTGCTGGAGGATCCGCGCACCGACGAACTGGTCTCGGATGTGTTGCGGGAGAACATCGATCAGATCCGGCTGGCGGTGCAGCACGACATTCGGGTGCCGCCGTCCGCGTACGGGCCGACGGCCGACGAACACGGCGTGCGCCATCACCTCAGCCGGATACCCCGTGCCTGATCTCGTCGCGCGGCTGCGCCAATTTGATTGTCTCCCAGACGATCAGCGCGCCGAGCACGGCGCACAGCAGGGCAAGTGACGCCAGCGCGGGCAGCGCGGCCGCCAGGGGGATCAAGGCGAGCAGCAGCACGATCGTGACCACGCGGGGCACGCTGATCATCCCTGTCGCATAGTGTTTCGCACCGACCAACGCGATCAGATACAGCACGACCCCGCCGTACAACGCGAACAACGGAATTCCGTACAGCGCGTCGTTCAACGTGTGATGGGAAGAGTCACCGACGTAGTAGAGAACTTTTTTCAAACCCAGTGAGAGCCCGATGATCCCGACGATCATCGGAAAATGCCAAAAGGTATACGCGCCCCGCGCGATCTTGATCTGCTTCGCGCCGTCGGCGTGTTTCAGCTCGTGCTCGATCGACAGCGCGGCGACATCGAAATAGGTCCACCACAGCAGTCCGGAGACCGCGAGCCCGAGCAGGGCGCCGACGGTGATCGGCCACGAAATCGGCAGTCCGGCCACGCCGATACCGATCGAGACGATCGACTCGCCCAGCGCCACAATGATGATCAGCCCGTAGCGTTCGGCGAAATGGGTCGCCGAATTCAGCCGCCAATCGGTGCCCGCGAGCAGGGTCCACAGGTAGTCGCCTGCGATCGCGGCGATCCACAAGCCGATCTGCAGCGTGCCGGAGGTCATCGCGGCGATCACCAGCAGGGTGGTGCCGATGGTGATCGACCCGAGGGCCCAGCGCAGCACCTGGTTGCGTAACTGGGCGTCCTCCGTGCTGGCGAGCCAGAACATGATGACGTGGACCAGCCGGACCACCAGGTAGGCGATCGCGAAGACCAGCGGCCCGTACCAGCCGCCGGGCAGGTCGTGGAACGCTTCGGGAATGGTGAGGGCGGCCAGAAAAGCGCCACCCATCGCGGTGAACATCGCCACCCTGGCGAAGCCCTCGTCGGCGCGGATCACGTTGCCGAGCCAGGAGTAGGCGATCCACAGCCACCACATCAGGGCGAGCACGAGGACCGCACGCAGCATGTTCTTGGCGCTGGTCTCTTCCGCCGCCAGGTCGGTGACCATGGTGAACGCGAAAACGAGGACGAGGTCGAAGAACAGCTCGAGCTGCGTCACCGACGCGCCTTCGGCCACCGGCTGGAGCCGAACCCGTTTGGAACCCATCATGGTGCACATAGTCGCACCCCGACCGGCCCGGCGCGTGGCAGCCGCGCCCCGCGTCGCCCGATTTCGCGCTGCGCGTAGGCCTACCGTTTGTTATTCGTTATAGCTATACGGCTTGATTGTTTCCGGGTCGGGAAATCCCTCGGCGAACTCGATGAAATTCTGCACCGCGATCTCGTTCTGCTTCCGCACGGTGCGCTTGAGTAGTAGCCCGGGCACCGGGATGGGTAGGTAGATCTCGGTGTGGAACCAGACGTCGGTGCCTTCCCGGCCCTCGGAGACCTCGAACCAGCCGCCGCCCTTGACGCCCCTGGTGCTGTCGGTGACCTGCCAGGACGAGCGGACGTCGGTCCAATCGTATTCCAGCACTTGCAGATCCGAGCCGTTCATCAGTTCGGCCTTGACGAAAACGCGAACGGGCCTTCCTTGGTTGTCGCGGGAGGCGACGCGGGCATCGGTATATCCGGGCGACCATTCCGGGAGCATTTCGACAGCTGCCAACGCATCCATCACCTGCGCGGAATCGGCGTCGACGACGAATCGAATATCGGTTCTCGTGCGCATGTAAAACCTTCCGACCCCCGATGGACAACTCAGCCCGATTCTCTCTATCGGTTATCTGATTCGTCAACCTCGACGTCCTGGTCAATGGTCGGTCGAGGGGCCGACATGGACGTATGTGTCCAGAACGTAGCTCGGGAGAACGGTGAACAACTTGCAGGTGGAATGGTTTGGGACAACATCGTGGTGGTGTTCGGGCGAGTTGTCATCGAAAAGCCAGGTGTGCGGCGTCCCTTGCTGAATCGCCGTGCGGACGCCGCCGCGTGGTACCGCGGGCACTGGCACGTTGCCGTGCGGGCACTGCCATTCCGCCCCCGGCGGGCCTGGTCGGGCCGGCAGGCTGGCTGTCAGCCCGCCGGTTCGACGATCGCGTCCGGCCCCGGGTACACCAGCGACTCGTGTCCGTCGGCGTAGCGCACGAGGTAGGGCGGCGATCCTTCCGGTCCGCGGACCTCGATGATCTCTGCTTGGCGATCACCTTGGCCCACAACGTGTCCGTGCACGAGCAGTCGATCTCCGACATTCGCCATCATCGACCCATTATCGGACGGGAGTGACAGGGGTCACAAGGTTTCCGGTGTGGAGACCGCCCGGTCTTCCCGGCCGATCACGCGATCGACCGCCGCCTCGATCAGTTCCTGACTCTGCTGTTCGGTGAACACATCCGGCAGCGTGAGCCGGTCGACGATCAGCCAGTTCAACGCCAGATAGAGCAGGAGTACGGATTTTTCGTCGCCGGGCAGGCCCGCGTCGAGATGGTTGCGCACATTGAAGTCGATGTCGGCGCGCACCCGATCGGTCAGCACCGCCCGCAGTTCCGGTCGCCGGGTCGCCTCCAGGCGCAGTTCCAGCAGCGCGAGGTAGCCCGTGCGGAACGCCTCGATGCGGCCGACGGTCTCCTTCATCAGTTCGAGGATGTGCGCCCTGGTCTGCGGGCCCTCGGCCAACTTGGCCATGGTCGCCTCGCTCGGCCGCAACCGCTCGTAGAAGCGGCCGCCCGCCTGGGTCAGCAGGTCGTCGCGGTTCGCGAAGTAGTTCGACGCCGTCCCCGCGGGCACGCCCGCCTCTTTGTCCACCGCGCGAAAGGTCAGTCCGCGGGCTCCGTCGCTGGCCAGGACCTCGATCGCGGCGTCGAGCAGCGCCTGTCGACGTTCAGGGTTGGTCCGCACTTGACACCACTCCATCCGTAGTACTACATTTCAACCACTTCGATCAGAGTACAACAGGTTGGGCGGTCCCGGAATGCGAAAGCTTGTCTACTACGTCGCCGTATCACTCGACGGATACATCGCAGGTCCGGCGGGCGAGTTCGACTTCTACCCCTACGACGAAAAGATGCTTACTTGGCTGAACGCGCAGTACCCGGACTTCGTCCCGACGGAGTTCCGGCCGCAGGTGGGAATGGCCCTGGATACGCCGAACACGCGCTGCGACACGGTGCTCATGGGCCGCGCGACCTACGCCGTCGGCGTGAGCAACCCGTACGCGCACATGCGCCAGTACGTGGTGTCCAGCACGCTCGGCAGCGTCGATGACCCGGCCGTCGAACTGGTGCAGTCCGACCCGGTCGGCCTGGTGCAGCGGCTGAAGCAGGAAGAGGGCCTCGACATCTGGTTGTGCGGCGGCGGCACCTTGGCCGCCGCGCTGCTCGGCGAGATCGACGAGATGATCATCAAGAGCTACCCCGTCGTCGCGGGCAGCGGCATCTCCGCCTTCGCCGGAGAGTTCCGGCCGACCATGTTCACCCCCACTCGGCGCAAAGAATTCGACAACGGTGCACAGGTCACCTGGTTCACCCGCGCCTGATCAAACCCCGTACGAAAGAGGCTCTGCTATGCGAAAACTCGTTTACTTCGTCGGTATGTCGCTCGACGGTTACATCGCCGGACCCGACGGCGGGATCGATTTCTATCCGCTGCCCGAAGATTTCACGGGCTGGATCGGACAGGATTACCCGGAAACCTGCCCACCCACGCTCGTTCATATTTCGGCGTCGCGGCGGACGCGCCGAATCAGAAGTTCGACACTTTGGTAATGGGCCGGGGGACTTACGAACCCGGCCTGGCCATCGGGGTGACCAGCCCGTACGCGCATATGCGCCAGTACGTGGTGTCGACCACGCTCGGCCGGATCGATGACCCGGCCGTCGAGCTGGTCGAGCGAGACCCGCTTGCCCTGGTGCAACAGCTGAAAAAGGAAGAGGGCCTGGATATCTGGCTGGCAGGCGGCGGAAAGCTGGCCGCCGCCCTGCTGAGTGAGATCGACGAGCTGGTGATCAAGAGCTACCCGGTCGTCGCGGGCACCGGTATCCCCGCTTTCGCCGGGGAGTTCCGCCCGACCCTGTTCACCCTGACCGAGCGCCGGGAATTCAGCAACGGCAACCAGGTCACCTGGCTCACCCGCGCCTGACCCGAATCCACAGACGGCCCAGCGGTACTCGCCGCTGGGCTGTCGCCGTCTCACCGAGTCGGCTTCGGCGCGACAGTCGCGGGTAACTCAGTCCTCGCGCAGAAACGACAACCGCACCTGGCGATCGGGGTTGTCCACATTGAGATCGACGAAGGCGACGGACTGCCAAGTCCCCAGCGCCAGCTCGCCGCCGATCACCGGGATCGTCGCGTACGGAGCGATCATCGCGGGCATCACATGGGAGCGCCCGTGCCCGCGCGACCCGTGCGCGTGCCGCCAGCGATCGTCGGCGGGCAGCAGGTCCCGCAGTGCGGCGAGCAGATCGTCGTCGCTGCGCGCGCCCAGTTCCATCACCGCCAGGCCGGCCGTCGCGTGCGGGACGAAGACGTTCAGTAGTCCGTCACCGCCACCGGAGGCCTCGCGCACGAAGGACGCGCACTGCCCGGTGATGTCCTGCACGACCTCGGTCCGTCCGGTGGTCACCGTGATTACCGTGCTCTTCATGACCCCATGGTGCGTCATTCACTCGGTTTCGTCGGCGCGCAATGCCCGGGTCACCCGAAGTGATGTCTCGTGCAGCCGGTTGAACAACTCCAGGATCAGCTCCAGCTGATCCTCGGTGTAGTCGGCGGCTACCGTGCCGAATTCCTGTGCCAGCAGCTCGTAGTGCGGCGCGATCTCGTCGATCCGCTCCTGCACTGGGGAGATGATCACCCGCCGCCGGTCCTGCCCGTCGTGTTCGCGGCGCACGTAACCGGCCTTCAGTAGCCGGTCGATCATCCGGGTGATGGCGCCGGTGGTCAGCCCGGCGGCCGCGGCCAGTTCGCCCGCGGTGGCGGGCCCGCCCAGGCGCAGCATGTTCAAGCAGCGCAGATCGGTCACGTGCAGGTCCAGGCGATCCGCCACGGCCTGGTGCATCATCACCGCGTCGGTGGCGCTGCGCTGCGCTGCGAGCGTCAGCGCCGCACCCAACTCCACCCGCCGGGATTCGCCCTTCTTCGACATGACTTGACACCTTAGCCTCACTCGGACAATATTTTACTCAATCAACTATTTACTGATGCAGTTGATGATCGAGTCAACTTTCACCGAGGGGTAACCATGACCACCGCCCAGCACGTCGACGAAGCCGCCATCCGCGATCTGTTCGAGCGCCAAGCCCAGGCGTGGAACGCAGGTGACGCAGCTGCCTTCGCCGCACTGTTCACCGAGGACGCCGACTACGTCACCTGGTTCGGCACCCACACCAGGGGGCGCCGGCAGATCTACGAGACCCACCTCCCGCTCCTCGGGAAGTACCTGAAGAACACCCGCCTCGACGGCGAGATCACCGGCCTCCGCTTCCTCACCCCCGACGTGGCATTGGTGCACGCCGAGGGCGCGGTACTCAAGGGCAAGCGTCGCCGTAACCGCCGCAACACCAAAGTGCAGACCACCGTGGTTGTTCGCACCAACGGCGAGTGGCAGATCTCGGCGTTCCAGAACACCAAGTACCACTGGCTCTTCGCGAAGTTCGCCACCAAGTCCGACCTGCGCGGCAGGTCCTCGGCACCGGTCGCCTGAGGAGGCAGGGGGAATCCGCTGGACCACGGCCGGTACGCTGGGTGGCTGTTAGCAGCTGGTAGTCGATCTTGGAGGACCCTGTCGTGGCTCTCGTTGTTCAGAAGTACGGAGGATCCTCGGTGGCTACCGCCGAGCGCATCCGGCGCGTCGCTGAACGGATCGTCGAGACCAAGAAGGCGGGCCACGACGTGGTGGTCGTCTGCTCGGCCATGGGCGACACCACCGACGAACTGCTCGACCTGGCCCAGCAGGTAGCGCCCGCGCCGCCCGCGCGGGAAATGGACATGCTGCTCACCTCGGGTGAGCGCATCTCCAACGCGCTGGTCGCCATGGCCATCCACTCGCTCGGCGCCGAGGCCCGCTCGTTCACCGGTTCGCAGGCCGGGGTGATCACCACCGGTGCACACGGCAACGCCAAGATCATCGACGTCACCCCGGGCCGGCTGCGTCAGGCGCTCGACGACGGGCAGATCGTGCTGGTCGCCGGCTTCCAGGGCGTCAGCCAGGACAGCAAGGACGTCACCACGCTCGGGCGCGGCGGCTCCGACACCACCGCGGTCGCGCTGGCCGCGGCGCTGGAGGCCGACGTCTGCGAGATCTACACCGACGTGGACGGCGTCTTCACCGCCGACCCGCGGATCGTGCCGGACGCGCAGCGGCTCGAGCAGGTCTCCTACGAGGAGATGCTGGAACTGGCGGCCTGCGGCGCGAAGGTGCTGATGCTGCGCTGCGTCGAATACGCGCGCCGGTACAACGTGCCTGTGCATGTGCGCTCGTCCTATACCGACAAGCCGGGCACCTACGTTTACGGATCGATGGAGGACATCCCCTTGGAGCAAGCAATCCTCACGGGCGTCGCGCACGACCGCAGCGAGGCCAAGGTGACCGTGGTCGGGCTGCCCGACGTGCCCGGCTACGCCGCCAAGGTGTTCCGCGCGGTCGCCGATGCCGAGATCAATATCGACATGGTGCTGCAGAACATCTCCAAGATCGATACCGGCAAGACCGACATCACCTTCACCCTGCCCAAGACCGACGGCGCGCGCGCCGTCGAGATGCTGACCAAGCAGCAGGACGAGATCGGCTTCTCCCAGGTGCTCTACGACGACCACATCGGCAAGGTGTCGCTGGTGGGCGCGGGCATGAAGAGCCATCCCGGAGTGACCGCCAAGTTCTGTGAGGCGCTGGCCGAGGCGGGCGTCAACATCGATCTCATCTCCACCTCCGAGATCCGGATCTCGGTGCTGGTCAAGGACACCGAGCTCGACGAGGCCGTCAAGGTGCTGCACCGGGCCTTCGAGCTGGGCGGCGACGAGGTCGCCGTGGTGCACGCGGGAACGGGGCGTTAAACCATGGGCATTCGAGTAGGCGTCGTCGGCGCGACCGGACAGGTCGGCGCCGTCATGCGGAAACTGCTGGAGGAGCGCAACTTCCCGGCCGACGAGGTGCGTTTCTTCGCCTCGTCGCGCTCGGCGGGCACAACGCTGCCGTGGCGCGGCGGCGAGATCGTCGTGGAGGACACCGAGCTCGCCGACCCGGCCGGCCTGGACATCGCCCTGTTCTCGGCCGGTGCCACCATGTCCCGGGTGCAGGCCCCGCGCTTCGCCGCGGCGGGCGTCACGGTGATCGACAACTCCTCGGCCTGGCGCAAGGACCCCGATGTCCCGCTGGTGGTCAGCGAGGTCAATCCCGAGCAGACCCGCAACCTGGTCAAGGGCATCATCGCCAACCCGAACTGCACCACCATGGCCGCCATGCCGGTGCTGCAGCCGCTGCACGACCTCGCCGGGCTGCGCCGCCTCATCGTGTCCAGCTACCAGGCGGTGTCCGGTAGCGGCCTGGCCGGTGTGGAAGAGCTTGCGACACAGGCGCGTGCGGTGATCGACGAGGTGGAGAAGCTCACCCACGACGGCAGCGCCGTCGACTTCCCCGCGCCGAACAAGTACGTCGCGCCGATCGCGTTCAACGTGCTGCCGCTGGCCGGTTCGCTGGTCGACGACGGCTCCGGCGAGACCGACGAGGATCAGAAGCTGCGCAACGAGAGCCGCAAGATTCTCGGCTTGCCCGACCTGCTGGTCAGCGGCACCTGCGTGCGCGTTCCGGTGTTCACCGGTCACTCGCTGTCGGTGAACGCCGAGTTCGACGAGCCGCTGTCGGTCGAGCAGGCCAAGGAGATCCTGGCCAAGGCGCCCGGTGTCAAGCTGGTCGACGTGCCGACGCCGCTGCAGGCGGCCGGTGCCGACGATTCGCTCGTCGGCCGGATCCGCCAGGATCCGGGCGTGCCGGACGGCCGGGGGCTCGCGCTCTTCATCTCCGGTGACAACCTGCGAAAAGGTGCCGCCCTCAACACCATTCAAATCGCCGAGGTGCTGCTCAGCAATCGCTGAGCCGTCGTCGACACGGCCGTGGATCCCGAGCGGATCCACGGCCGTCGTCGTCTATTCCGCTTCGTACCCGATGGTCAATGGGCGGTCGGCGTAGGAAGATCCGGCCTGGATCTCGTAGGAGCCGGGCACCGAGCGCCAAGCGTTGTCGTCCCAGATCTCGAAGGCGCGCTGCGGGATTCGGATCTCGGCGGTGACCAGCTCACCCGGATCGGCCGCGACGCGCGCGAAGCCGGCCAGCCAGCGGGCCGGGCGGAGCACCGAATCCGCTACGGGGGCAAGGTAGATCTGCACGACTTCGGCGCCTCGGCGCGAGCCGGTGTTGCGCAGCCGTACGGTCACCGTTGTCCCGGTGCGCTCGATCGACTCGTAATCCCAAGTGGTGTAACCGAATCCATGCCCGAACGGGAAGGCCGGCGCGGTGCCCGCCCGCTCCCACGCGCGATAGCCGATGAACAGATCTTCCTGGTAGACCAGTTCGCCGTCGGTCGGGGTCACCTCCGAGACCGGGCAGTCGGCCAGCGCGACCGGCCAGGTGGTCGGCAATCGGCCGCCGGGCTCCGCGTCGCCTAGCAGTACCTCGGCGAGAGCTGCGCCGCCCTGCTGGCCGGGGAACCAGCTCAACAGGATCGCGGCCACCTCGTCCCGCCAGGGCATCTCCACCGGCGAACCGGCATTCACGACCACAACAGTGTTCGGATTGGCCGCGGCCACCCGGCTGACCAGTTCGTCCTGGCGACCGGGCAGTTTCAGGCTCGTGCGATCGAAGCCCTCGGACTCCACCTGTTCGGTGGTGGCGACGACGACCACCGCCACGTCGGCGGCGCGCGCCGCTTCGACCGCCTCGTCGATCAGCTCGTCCGGATCACGGCGGGGGTCGCCGTGGGCGAGGGTGAACAGGATCGCCTGGATCGGCATGTCCGCGAACTTCATCGGCGTATGCGTCATCGCCACCTCGACCGTCGTGCCCGCGGTCAGCTCGACCGTGCCACGTTCGGTCGGTGTACCGAAGAAAGCCTCGAACGGGTCTGTGCCGGTGAGGGTTTCGGCGCCCTCGAACAGTACGGTGCCGTCGACGACGAGCCGGAAATCACCGACCCCCTTGGTGCCGAACGCGTGCGCGCCGGTCTCCACCGGAGTGAAGGTGCCGCGCACCTCGACGGTGTGCAGTGCGTCGTAGTCGATGCCTTCGGGTAGTTCGCCGAGCCAGTTGACCATGCCGTTGGGCAGTGAGCTCTCGCCCAGCAGGGAGCCGCCGGCGTCGAAAACGCGGGCGTGCAGGTCGAATCCGCGGTCCGCGGCGCCGAGGACGTCACTCGGGGCGGCGCCGATGGCGTAGCTCAGTGCGCCCTCCGGCAGCGCGGCGGTGAGACCGTCGAGCGGTGACACCACGGATTCGGGGAAGACGGTGGCCGAACCGCCGCCGAGAATGCGGGCATCCCGGGCGGCCAGACCGCTGAGCGCCACCTTCGTTCGTTTCCCGTCGAGGGGGAGGGCGGGGCGTTCGCCGATCGTCTCGTTGCGCACCAGAACGAAAGCGCGCGAGGCGATCTCGCGCGCCAACGCGACTCCGTCGAGCTGTTCCGGCGGCGTGGTCACCGTGGGTTCGGCACCTTCCAGCAGGCCGGCGCGCGCCGCGAGCCGCAGCACATTGCGCACCGCCGCGTCGACCACGGACTCGTCGACCTCGCCGTTGCGCACCGCCGCGACGAGTGCGTCGCCGTAGACGCCGCGCGGCCCCGGCATCGCGACATCCAGCCCGGCGGTGATCGCCGCGACCGTCGACCTCGCGGCCATCCAGTCGGAGACCACGATGCCGTCGAAACCCCATTCCCCGCGCAGTACTCCGTTCAGCAGCTCGCCGTGCTCGGTCATCGTGGCGCCGTTGACCTGGTTGTAGGCGGCCATCACGCCCCACGGCCGGGCGTCGCGCACCATTGCCTCGAAGGGCGCGAGATACAGCTCGCGCAGCGCGCGTGCGGAGACCACATTGTTCACGGTGAAGCGTTCGGTCTCGGCGTCGTTTGCGACGAAATGCTTGACGGTGGTGCCGATTCCGCCGTCTTGCACGCCGCTCACATAGCCGGTGCCGATGCGGCCGGTCAGGTACGGATCTTCGGAGTAGCTCTCGAAATGCCTGCCGCCCAGCGGTGATCGATGCAGATTGACGGTCGGCGCGAGCAGTACGTGCACGCCTTTGCGCCGCGCTTCCTGTGCGAGCAGCCGTCCGGCCCGCCTGGCCAGTTCCGGATCCCACGTCGCGGCCAGCGCGGTCGGCGAGGGCAGCGCGATGGACGGGTCGTCGGCGGTCCACCGCACCCCGCGCACCCCGATCGGACCGTCGGACATCACCAGCGATCGCAACCCGATTTCGGGCAGCGCGGGCAGTGACCACATGTCCTGGCCCATCAGCAGTCGAGCTTTGGCGGTCAGGTCGAGCTTGCCGAGGGCCGCCGTCACCGCTGCTTCGCGGGTTACGTCGCCTGGACTCATGAGAACTCCTTTTCGGCCGATGTCGTTGCGGACCGGGTTGACGCGTGCCATGAGTCCGGGCGGGTGTCCGCAGCTTCCACCGCACTCACCTAATCAATGGTAGGTGTCGTTATCGGCTCGTTATTTTGTTAGGCGTCGGCACTCGGTTCGAGCAGGGCAACGAAGTCCCGGAACGCCGCACTCATATCGACCGCCTCCGGGTCGAGCAACCACTGCGTCTGCAAACCATCCAGCACCGCGATCAGCAACGGCGCCACCTGTTCCGGCGTCCGTCCACCGGCCAAGCGCTCCCCGAACTCCGCTCGCAGCAGCTCGGCCAGCCGCGCCCTGGCCTGCGCGTACCGCTCGATGAAATACTCCCGAGCCGGATGCCCGCCGGTCACGCTTTCCCCCGCCAACGCGGTGAACGTCTGCACGACCCCCGGCCGCATCGCGTTGTACTCGACCAGCTGCTCGAGATGCGACAACCGCCAACTTTCCGACGGCCCAGCCAGAAATGCCGCGGTATCCCACCGATCCCGCTCCTCGAGCACCGCGACCAGCAGGTGCTCTTTGCTCGGAAAGTAGTGCAACAACCCAGGCTGCGTCAGCCCCACTCGCTCGGCAACCGCCCCCAGTGACGCCCCCCGATACCCGCGCTCCGCGATCACCTCCCGCGCGGCATCGAGGATCTCCGCTCGGCGCCGATCCGCCTGCCCCGCACGCCCACCGCGTTGTTCCTGCGTCACGGGTCGAGCGTAGTTGCGTGTGTTCTCGGACCGGCTCAGGTCATCGCCGACGAGGTGCTCGGCCCTACAACCGTTCCAGGGCGGCAATGGCCGCGAGGAAGAGCTCGACATTGTCGTGCACGAATTCGTCCCGCGGGTAGGGCAGCGACTGCTGGATCCACGCGGTGCTGGTTTCGCCGAAGCCGCCGACCAGGAATCGTGCGGTGAGATCGATGGCAGGATCGTCGGCCGGGCGGTCCGGCAGCAGCCCGTGCAGCAGCGCTCCGTAGGTCCGCGACACGTCCTCGGACCGCGCGAGTCGGCGCGCCGCCACGGCCGGATGCCCATAAGCCTTGGTGGACAGCAGCTTTCCCTTGGCGGGCGCGCTCAGGAAGAAGTCGGCCAGCGCCTCGACCAGCGCCGTGACCTGAGCACGGCGGTCCGGTCCCGCGGCCGCGACCGCCGCGTCGACCGCCGCCGCCATCTGCCGGAACGCCAGCTCGAACGCCGCAACCACCAGGTCGTCGAGATCGGTGAAACTCTCGTAGACGAATCGGGTGGACAGCCCCGCCTGCTTCGCGACGGCCCGGATGGTCAGCCCGCCCGGCCCGTCCAGCGCCAGCACCTCGAACGCCGCCTCCAGCAGCTGCTCACGCCGGGTGGCGCGGCGCTGATCGGCGGATACACCGCCGTAGGTTCGTGCTTGCTTCGCCACAACGCCATCTTGACACGGATGTTTCCTAAATCTAGCTTCAATCCGGAGACAGTTGATTCCCGATTGAGGAGTGCGGATGACCGGACTTGCCGAAGCGTCCGATCGCGGCCTGCACGACGCACCGCGCGCCGCAGGCGATGCGTTGTCCCCGCACGGCGACCACTGCTTCGGCTGCGGTCCGCGCAATCGAGCCGGTGTCGCGATGGTGTCCACGCTGGTGGACGGCCGCCTCACCGGTAGCTGCACCTTCGACCGAAAGCATCAGGGCGCACCAGGTCTGGCACACGGCGGAGTAGTCGCCGCAGTGCTGGACGAGGCCTGCGGCAGCGTCCCGACCGGCGCCGGAATCCCTGCGGTGACCGCGAAAATCACGGTGAACTACGTCAAACCCGCTCCGCTGCACCGCCCGATGACGGTGTCCGCGCACCTGGATCGCCGCGAGGGCACCCGCAAGCTGCACATCTACGCCCGGCTCGAACTCGACGGCGAGCTCATCGCCGAGGCCGACGCGCTGTTCATCGTGGTCTCGCCGGATCATTTCCGCGCCCACGGCGCCGAAGACGGCGAATTGCCTTTCCTCGGCGTGTGATTCAGCGGATGCCGGGTGCGCCGGGGCCGAGACAGATCACGATCGTGCACCCCGGCGCGGTATCCGCGAAGGGCGGCGCGAGGGGATAGTGCAAGCAGGACAGCACATCACAGCCCGGGTAGGCGTACGGTCCGGCGCCGAATACCGCGAGCACGAAGTTCAGGTCGACGAACTGGCTCGGGTTCAGTCGCACCGGTGGTTCGACGTACGGGCCGGGATCGGGAACGGGCTGCTCGTGGAACGCCGCGAAGAGCTTGCGGAAGAACTCGTACGGCAGCTCCGCGATGTTCTGGATGGTGCCGGTCAGTCCGTACCGGCTGACATTGCCGTAGAACCCGGTCCACACCACCGTCAGATCCAGGCTCGGCATGACGAAGACGTTCTGCAAGCCGAGCCCGGCCATCATGTAGGTGTCGGGCGGCAGGTTGGTCGCGGATTCCGCGCAGCCCGGCCCGAGCCAGAACAGATATCCGTAGCACCGGTTGGCCTGCGAGGGTTGACGTGCCTGCCGCAGGTAACGGGTCGACACGATTTGCTGTGTGCTCCAACGCCCTTCATTGCTGACCAGCAGCCCCAGTTTGGCGAAATCGTTCGGCGGGATCAGCAGATGCGCATAACCGTAGGTGTGCCCGGCCCGGTCGCGCGCCCAGTAGTAGTCGCCGCGTTCGATACCGAGCGGATCGAACAGTTCCCGTTGTGCGAATTGCTGAAGGGGTTCGCCGACCGCCAATTCGAGCACATAGCTGAGCAGGTCGACATTGCGCTGGCTATAGCTGAATACCGTGCCCGGCGGATTGTCCAGCGGCACACCGAGTGCCTGCACCGCGCTGTTCGGATCGATCGGCACGACCGCGGTGGCGCCCTCGGTCAAGACACCGACCTTCATGCCCGAGGTTTCGGTAAGCAGATTCTGCACGGTGATCGACCGATGCACGGAGTCACCGAGTCCCGGCGGCAGGTACTGGTCGATCGGCGCGGCGATATCGAGTTTGCCCTGATCCCAAGCTATCCCTGCGAGCAGGGAGACGACACTCTTGGTGGCACTCCAGATATTCCACGCCACATTGCCGGTCTGCGCGTTCGTCGGGCCCTCGCCGATCAGGCAGTTGTGCCGAAATACCTGGGCATTGATCCGATTTCGGGTGGCGGCGAAAGCTAGCGCGTCCGCGAGCCCCGCGCTGTCGATGCCCACCTGCTCAGGCAGCGCGCGGGCGAATTCGCGGTCGGAGCGCACTTCGCAGGACACCGGGTCGGTGGCGGCCTGCGCACTCCCAATGAAGACGTTGCCCGCCACCAGCGATAACGCAGCGAACCCGACCAGGAACCCACTGAATCGCCCCATGTGCACGAGGCTATCGCGCGAGGTCGCCGTGGACCGGCGAATGGCGTGTTGTGGTGCGCCGGGGATCAGTGGATGCCCGGGGCGCCGGGGCCGAGGCACACCAGGATCGCGCAACCCGGCGCCGTATCCCAAAAGGGCGGGGCCAGCGGGTAATCCAGGCAGGAGAAGACATTGCAGCCGGGATAGGTATCCGGCCCGATACCGAATACGGCGAGCAGGATGTTCGGGTCGACGAACTGGTTCGGGTCCAATTCCACCTGCGGTTCGACGAACGGGCCCGGATCGGGCAGCGGCCGCTGGTGGAATGCGGCGAACAATTTGCGGAAGAACTCATACGGCAGCTCGGCCTGGTTCTGCAGGGTGCCGGTCAGGCCCTTGCTGCTGCGATTGCCGAAGAATCCGGTCCACACCACCGTGAGGTCCAGGCTCGGAATGCCGAAGACGTTCTGCATGCCGAGGCCGTCCATCATGAACAGGTCGGGCGGCACGTTGTACAGGGTTGCCGCGCACTCGGGTCCGACCCAGAACAGATACCCGTAGCAGTCGTTGGCGGAGGAGGGCGTCAGTGCTTGCCGCAGATACTGCGCCGAGATGACTTGCTCCGTGCCCCAGCGGCCGGCATTGCTGACGAGGAGCCCGAGTTTGGCGAAATCGTTCGGCGGGATCATCAGATGGGCGTAACCGTAGGTGTGCCCGGCCCGATCGCGGGCCCAGTAGTAGTCGTCGCGCTGGATACCGAGCGGGTCGAACAGCTCGCGCTGCGCGAATTGTTGCAGCGGCTCACCGACGGCCAATTCGAGTACATAGGTGAGCAGGTCGACGTTGCGCTGGCTGTAGCTGAACTCGATACCCGGTGGATTCTCCAGCGGCATGCCCAGCGCTTGCACGGCACTGTTCGGATCGATCGGGACCACCCCGGTGATGCCCTCGGTGAGGGCGCCGATCTTCAGTCCCGAGGACTCGGTGAGCAGGTTCTGCACGGTAATCGAGCGATGCTCGGCGTCGCCGAGCTCGGCGGGCAGGTACCGGTCGATCGGTGCGGCGAGGTCGAGCTTGCCCTGGTCCCAGGCGATACCGGCGACCAGCGAGACGACACTCTTGGTGGAACTCCAGATGTTCCAGGCGACGTTGCCGGTCTGGTCGTTCGTCGGGCCCTCGCCGATCAGGCAGTTGTGCCGGAATACCTGCACATTCAGCCGGTTGCGGGTGCTGGCGAAGGCCAACGCCGCCGCGAGGCGCTCGCTGTCGAGGCCGACCTGCTCCGGCTTCGCCCGCGCGAACTCGCGCCCGGACTGCGGCGTGCAGCGCACCTCATCGGGTGCGCGATGGGGTACCGCCTGCGCCTTACTGGTGGACATATTGCCCGCCACCAGCGATAACGCAGCGAGCACGACGAGAAACCCACCGAATCGCCCCATGCGCACGAGGCTATCGCGGTCGCTCGGCCAACCCCGGCCACCGAGCGGCGAGCCGGGCCGGAAATCACAAACGCCGCCAGGTCGCAAAACCTGGCGGCGCTGAGTCGCCGGACGCCACGCCAGCGTCACGACTCGAGGTCGACGTCCCACAAGCGCCTCTCGGCGGGTGGTCGCTCGTAGCGACAAAGGGGTGAGGCCCGGGGCTGTCCGGACGCCGACAGTGAGCATCAACGACCATCCGCCCGGATGTATTCCGCGCGATCGAATGTGATCTGCGCCATGCGGGTGGCCGCCCGCCTTTTCTTGACTAATTCCAGAAAAGGAGGAGTATCGGAGGCATGCACACCAACCACACCGACGCCAAGGCGCAGCTGCGCGCGGCCGGTCTGCGGGTCACCGCCCCGCGGGTCGCGGTGCTGGAGGCGGTCGCCGCCACCCCGCACGCCGATGCGGATCGGGTGGCCGCCACCGTGCGCGAAGCGTTGGGTTCGGTGTCCACCCAGGCCGTGTACGACGTGTTGCACGCCTGCGTGCACGCCGGCCTGCTGCGGCGCATCGAGCCCGCCGGTTCGGCCGCGCGGTACGAGGCCAGGACCGGGGACAACCATCACCACCTGGTGTGCCGGAACTGCGGCACGGTCGTCGATGTCGACTGTGTCGTGGGCAGCGCCCCCTGCTTGGAACCCGATGACGCGCACGGGTTCTCGGTCGACGAGGCCGAGGTCGTCTTCTGGGGGCTGTGCCCGACCTGCCGTTCGGCGTAGCGGCAGCCATCTCTGACCAGCCCGGGTCAGCCCACCCGGGACGTTGTTCACCAGCCGAGGAGGCTTCGACGATGACCAAGCCGACAACCACCAACACCGGAACGCCGGTGGAGAGCGACAACGAATCGCTCACCGCGGGCACTCAGGGCCCGATCCTGCTACACGACCACTACCTCATCGAGAAGCTCGCGCAGTTCAACCGGGAGCGGGTGCCGGAGCGGATCGTGCACGCCAAGGGCGCGGGCGCCTACGGCGAGCTGGTGGTGACCAACGACGTCAGCCGCTATACCAAGGCCAAGCTGTTCCAGCCGGGTGCGCGGACCGAGTCGCTGGTTCGGTTCTCCACCGTCGCCGGTGAGCAGGGCAGCCCCGACACCTGGCGTGACCCACGGGGTTTCGCGGTGAAGTTCTACACCGAGGACGGCAACTACGACCTCGTCGGCAACAACACCCCGGTCTTCTTCATCAAGGACCCGATCAAGTTCCCCGACTTCATCCGGTCGCAGAAACGCCTGCCCGGCAACGGACTTCGCGACCACAACATGCAGTGGGATTTCTGGACCCTGCGCCCGGAGACGGCGCACCAGGTGACCTGGCTGATGGGTGATCGCGGCATCCCGAAGACCTACCGGCACATGAACGGTTACGGATCGCACACCTACCAGTGGATCAACGCGGCGGGCGAGCGCTTCTGGGTGAAGTACCACTTCAAGACCGATCAGGGCGTCGACTACCTCACCCAGGCCGACGCGGATCGGATCGCGGGCGAGAACGCCGACTACCACCGCAAGGATCTGTGGGACGCGATCGAGCGCGGCGAGTTCCCGAGCTGGACGGTGCACGTGCAGGTGATGCCGGTCGCCGAGGCCGAGGGCTACCGGTTCAACCCGTTCGACCTGACCAAGGTGTGGTCGCACAAGGACTACCCGCTGATCGAGGTCGGCAAGTGGACGCTGAACCGCAACCCCGCCAACTACTTCGTCGACATCGAGCAGGCCGCCTTCGAGCCCTCGAATGTGGTTCCCGGCATCGGCTTCTCGCCGGACAAGATGCTGCTCGGACGCGTCTTCGCCTACGCCGACGCGCACCGCTACCGGATCGGCACCAACTACGCGCAGCTGCCGCCGAACCTGCCGCGGGCCGCTGAGGTGAACTCCTACTCCAAGGAGGGCGCTATGCGGTACTTCTACAACGACGCGAGCGTGCCGGTGTACGCGCCCAACTCCTTCGGCGGTCCGCACGCCGATCCGGCGCTGGCGCCCGACGGCGGACTCTGGGAGTTCGACCCGACGATGGTGCGGGCCGGCTACGTCGAGCACGCCGAGGACGGCGACTTCACCCAGGCGGGCACGCTGGTCCGCGAGGTGCTCAACGATGATCAGCGCGACCGGCTGGTGAGCAATATCGTCGGGCACGTGCTCGGCGGTGTGCGGGAGCCGGTGCTGAGCCGCGTCTTCGAGTACTGGACGAACGTGGATCCCGACCTGGGCAAGCGCGTCGAGGAAGGCGTCCGCGCCGGGCTCGACGGTGCCCCGACGCCGCCGCCTTCGCAGGGCTGACCGACGTTATATAGGTAATCAGCAGGTGCGCACCCGTTCGGGTGCGCACCTGCTGTTGCGATGTACCGCAGTCCGTTTGCCCGCGAATCGTTAGCCTGCCGGCCGTCGTCGACATCCGGTGCTGACGCAACCGGAGCGATCAGGCCACCGCACGCCGGGCGCGCAGTCCGGCCACACCGATGAGCAGGTCGGCGATGATCTCGAAAATCGCTGCGAACCAGGAGAATCCGTTGACCTTCGCCGAGGCGGGCGGATTGATGAAGCTGTCGCTGAACGGGCCGAACCAGTCCGGGAAAAGGTGCACGAGGACGAACCCGGCCGCGCTGACGAAGCCGATGGCGACGGCCGCGAGCGCCGCCCATCGATGACCGGCGAACACCAGCGCGATGGTGCCGACGGCCAGGACGAATTGCACCGTACCGAGCACCATGATGGTGCTGGAAATGGTGTCCATGCCCCGGCGCAGGTGATCAGCGCCGTGAGTGAGTAAGGCGACCGCGAACAGGGCGGTGGCCCAACGTAATCGGGTGAATTCGGGACCGATGCCGCGATCCGGCGTGGCTGCGGCGGGGTGAGCCATGGTAACTCCCATCGGAGGAGAGACGAAGGCGACTACGACGCCGACAGCTCTACGACCGAGTGTAGTAGACCTGGCCGGTTACGGCCAGGCTGTCGAGCATGACTACAGCAGGCCCCACCAATAAAGCAGGCAGGCCAGCACCCAGACCACTGCGGTTTCCATCGTCGCTCCCAATCTCCTCGGCCACTCGTCTCTATCATCCGCCATCCGAGGCTCGGTGCTACAGGCTCGGCACATCCGCCGCCCAGATGGCCGCATCATCAGCGACTTTCCGCCTGCAAGGTGTTCTTAAGTGCGTGCTAAGCCCGCCCGTGCATTGTTTGTGTCAACACCGCCACCGGGGGTGGGAAACCCGGACGGGGAGCCGGGTGGGGGAGCCCGGTGGCGGTGTTGGATCCACCGCCGGGGGTGGGGAACGGGGCCCGACCTGTCTTCGAGGGGTTGACAGGTCGGGCCTCGGGGAGAGTGCTTGCCGGGCCGGTCTTCGAGGGGTGACCGGCCTGGCAGGCCACTCGGGTACCGGACACGTTTTCGCAGGCTCTTCCGGGAGCTGACCGGCAACGATCACCGTGTTGCCACTGCCGAAGGTAACCGCGGGTGCGCGGCACGGTCCCGACTCGGGAGGGCAGCCGGACCGGTTTCGGAGGGTGATCGGCCCGGCGCCACCGAAGTAGAACTCGTTCTAGACATAATCTGGTATCTGTCTTACCGTCACTACATGGTGATCGATGCGTATCGGCCCGCTCCCGTCTTCGAGCTCCGCTCGGGCGCCACTTGGACCTCGCCGTGGGAGATGTATGCCGCACTGCGCGAACACGATCCGGTGCAGCACGTGGTGCCGCCGACCCGTCCCGACCACGACTACTGGGTGCTCACCCGGCACGAGGACGTGTACGCGGCGGCCAGGGACAGCGAGACCTTCTCCTCGCGCGACGGACTGACCGTGGAGTACGGCGAGCTGGAACAGATCGGGCTGGCCGACAATCCGCCGCTGGTCATGCAGGATCCGCCGGAGCACACCGACTTTCGCAAGCTCGTCGCCCGCGGGTTCACGCCACGGCAGGTCGCCGAGGTGGAACCGGTGGTGCGCGCCTTCGTCCGCGAACGCCTCGACCGGATCGCCGCGGACGGCGGCGGCGACATCGTCAAGCAGCTGTTCAAGCCGCTGCCGAGCATGGTGGTGGCCTACTACCTCGGGGTACCCGCCGAGGATCGAGATCGGTTCGACGGGTGGACCGACGCGGTCGTCGCGGGCAGTACTGATCGCGCGAGCACCGAAGCCTTGCCCGCCTCGATGGCGATGATGGGCTACTTCGCCGAACTCATCAAGCGGCGGCGCACCGACCCGGGGACGGACACGGTGTCGCTGCTGGTGCAGGCCGGCCTGGCGGCGGACGACGCGGATGTGCGGGGCCTGGTGCAGATTCTGGCCTACACCTGGACGATGGTCGCCGGCGGCAACGACACAACGACGGGCCTGCTCGGTGGTGCGGTGCAACTGCTGCAACAACATCCGGAGCAGCGCGCCGCGTTGGTCGCCGACAAGGACCGGATCCGCACGGCCGTAGAGGAATTCGCGCGGCTGACGGCGCCGGTGCAGTGTCTGGCGCGCACGACGACGCGCACGGTCGAGTTGGGCGGCAAGACGATTCCCGCGGGGCGCAAGGTCCTGCTCGTGTTCGGCTCCGCCAATCGTGACGAACGCGCCTTCGGTGCCGACGCGGCAGCGCTGGACATCGACCGGAACCCGCAGCGAATCCTCACTTTCGGGCACGGACCGCACCATTGCCTCGGCGCGGCCGCGGCCCGGATGCAAGCCAGGGTGGCCTTGGCGGAGCTGCTCGATCGTTTCCCGAACTTCGCGGTGGATATCGACGCCGTCGAATACGCACCCGGGCCGTACGTGCGCAGGCCGACCACGGTTCCGTTCCGGTGTGCCGGATGACCGGCGACTGGTTGGCGGACGGCCGCGCCGAGCTGGCGAGCGAGCGCATCCTGGATGCGGTCCGCGCGCTGTTCCTCGACAAGGGGGTCAGCGGCGTCGGCATGGCCGAAGTCGCCCAGGCTGCAGGCTGTTCCAGGGCGACGCTCTACCGCTACTTCGACAACCGGCAGGCACTGTACGTCGCCTTCGCCGGACGCGAGGCCCGCCAGGTGGTCGAGCGGGTATGGCGCGATCCGGCCGTCTCCGCCGCCACCGACCCGGGTGAGCAACTGCTCGACGGTCTCACCGCGCTGCTCGCCGAGGTACGCAAAACCCCACATCTGGCCGTATGGTTCGCGCCGGCCAACGCGGGAATCGTTGCGCAGCTGTCGAATTCGTCGGACGTGGTGGACGCCCTCGCGACCGATTTCGTCAGCGGCTTCCGGCCGGACCTCCCCGCGCGGGCGGCCCGCCGACTCGGCCAATGGTTCGTGCGCGTGATGGTGTCGCTGCTGACCTTGCCCGGTGCGACCGAAGACGACGAGCGAGCAATGCTTCGCAACTTCGCGCTGCCGTTCCTGCTCGACCAGCGGACGACGATCGAGTAACGGCTGTGCGCGACGACCGAAGCCCGGGAGCGGCTGCGGTCGTCGCGTTTCGAGCTACCGGCCGACGGTCTGAGTGGTGTAGTCGGGCAGTTCATAGGACTCGGTCTTGGCGAGCATCTTCAGCATGAGCGGCCGCAGCGCCTTCGTGGTCATCAGCCTGCTGAGCGTCTGGCCCGCGCGGATGCCGAAGCTGGTCTTGGGGGTCATGGCCTTCAGCCCGCCCGGCGGGAGTTCCTGCGCCGCGGCGATGAACGGGCGCAGCACTTCCTCGTAGCGGACCAGCGCCTGCGCGAGATCGTCTGCGTGCCCGGCGATTTCACCGGCGAGCACGTACGCCCCGATCATTGCCATCGCGGTGCCGTTGCCGGTGAGTGGTGAACCGCAGTACCCGGCGTCGCCCAGCAGCACGACCCGGCCCTTCGACCAGCTCGGCATGTCGATCCTGGCCAGCTCGTCGAAGTAGAAGTCGGTCGCCTCGCCCATCGCGGCTGCGATCCTGGCCGACTCCCAGCCGCCACCGGCCAGCCGCTGCCGGATCAGGTCCTGCTGGGCCGCGACATCGCGGCGAAGTGCCGGGTCGGCGTCGGTACGGATGGTGATCAGGGCCTTGGCGGTCGCCGGGTCGGCGTCGGGGCGCAGCCCGATACTGGTCGCGCCGACCAGCGAGTGCATGGTGAACCAGTGGTGCTCCACGTCGTCGGGGGACGGCAGCGTGAAGAAGGACATGTAACCGCCGAGGTAGGTGGAGAACTGCTCTTCCGGGCCGAACACCATGCGGCGGGTACCGGAGTGCAGGCCGTCGGCGCCGATGACGAGGTCGAAGCGCTGCTGCGCGCCGGAGGCGAAGGTGACCTCGACGTCGGTCTCGTCCTGCCCGATAGCGGTGATCCACTCGTTGTAGCGGTAGTCCGCGCCGCCCGCCTCGGCTAGCGCGTCGAGTAGCACCTGGTTGAGATCGCCTCGTGTGATCTCGATTTCGGCGACGCCGCCCTTGCCGTCGAACAGCTCGGTGGGCATGCGCACCAGGTCGCGGCCCGCGGCGTCCACGAACTTCAAGCCACGCTCGTCGAGCTGGTACTTGCGGATCCCGGGCATCAGCCCCATCCGCTCCGCGACCGCACCACTGGGGCCCCTCAGGTCGACCGCCTGGCCGCCCGGCCGCGGCGCCGCGGCGCGCTCCACCACGGTGGCCCGGATGCCCGCCCGAAGTAGTTGCAGCGCAACCGCATTGCCGCCGATGCCGCCGCCGGCGATGAGGACGCGGGGCTGGGTGTTGGTGGCGCTCATGATCTGTTCCCTTGCTCGACTCGAATGTCTTGGACGTATGTCTACAGACTTCTTGCACAAATGTCTAGTACATATGTGTAAGACGAATGTGTAGCCAAGGTCGAGACGCAGCGAGACTGCTCGGCCGACGCTGATGTGCTACCTACGGGCGCTGTTCGAGATAGGCCTTCCAGCCGCCGAAGGCGGTGATGTCGGTCGCGGTGGCCGCGGCCTCGTAGGTGCAGGCGAAGCCGATGACCGAACGGCCGTCGGACAATTCGATGCTGGTCAGCGCCATGGGGGCGGGCAGGGCGGCGAGAAACCCGCCGAGTCCTGCCTCGGCGACGCGGAACAACTCACCGGCGATGGGGGCGCCGAGGCCGTCGCCGTGGCGCACGAGTCCCGGTTTCGGCGGCGTGGTGGCCAGGGCGATCAGGCGGTAGGCGTCGGTGGTGTGGATGTCTCCGGCGAAGCGGGCGCCGAGCTGTTCGAGCTGCCAGTGCAAGGGCTGGCCACGCAGGTGCGCGCCGAAAACGGCCAGCTCGACACCGCGCTCGACCAGCAGCGGCGTGGACTCGGCACCGAGCAGGCGGGCGGCGAGATCGACGCCGACCTGATCGGCGAAGGCCGGCGTCACCAGCATGACGCCGAACGGCGCACCGTCGGCGGTGGGTCGGCCGGGGATCGCGATCGCCGCCAGGTCGAGCAGGTTGCCGAAGTTGGTGTAGGTACCGAGCCTCTTGTTGATACCTAGCGGATCCGCCTGTACCGCAGCGATACTCGGATGCTCGGTGGTCGTCGGCAACAAGAGCGCGTCGAATCCCGCGAGGAGGACCGCCGCTGCGGCCCGGGCACGGGCCAGTGCGTCGAGATCGGCGGCGAACTCGGGACCCGTTGTCCTCCCCGCCGCTTCGATGATGGCGGCCACCGTGGGATCGGCGCCTGCGGGTGCCGTAGCCAGGAAAGCGCCGACCGAGGCGTGCCGCTCGGCGACGATCGCGCCGTCGTAGAGCAGCAGTGCGGCGTCGAGCAGGCCGGAGATGTCGATCTCGTCGAGCTTCGCGCCGGATGCCGCTGCGGCAGCGGCAGTTCGAGCGAAGGCGTCCCGGTACGGCCCGCTCAACGCGGTGAGGTCCGCGGCGCGGGGGATCGCGATGCGCGGTGCCTGCGGTGCCGCCAACCGGACATCGGCGGGCCAGCCGCGGCTGCGCGGATCACGCGGTTCCGGTCCGGACATGATCGCGGCGGCCGTCACCGCGTCGGCGAGGTCGGTGGCGAATACGGTGACCGCGTCGTAGTCCGCGCAGGCGGGCACGACACCGTGGGCCGGGATGATGCCCAAAGTGGCTTTGAGACCGATGATTCCGTGCAACGCCGCCGGGATTCGGCCGGAACCCGCTGTGTCGGTGCCGATTCCGATATCGGCGATGCCCAGCGCCACCGCCGCCGCCGAACCGGAGCTGGAACCGCCGGAAATCAGCGTGGGATCGTGCGCGTTGCGCACGGCGCCGTACGGACTGCGGGCGCCGACCAGGCCGGTGGCGAACTGGTCGAGGTTGGTCTTGCCGAGCACGATCGCGCCCGCCGCGACCAGTCGCTCGATCGCGGACGCGGTGACGTCGGGGGTGTAGGCGAATTCCGGGCAGGCCGCGGTGGTCGGCAGCCCGGCGACGTCGATGTTGTCCTTGACCGCCAGCAGCACGCCGGCCAGCGCGAGCGACGCACCTCCGGCGAGTTGCTGCTCGACCGCCGCCGCGTCGGCGGCGACCTCGTGCTCGGGTCGCAGAGTGATCCACACTTCGGGCCGATCCACCTCGGCGATCCGCCGATACGCGGCCCGCACTCGCTCGGTGGGTGATGGGCTGTTGCCTGAGCTGTCGGCAGACATGGGTCGACTCCGATCATTGCTTGACGGTTCGCAGTTCTACCTTGGCATTCGCGCGACCCGGAGCTGCGAATTCCGGCTTCTTGCGGTGGGCGTTATTCGGCGGCCATCGCGGCGATGGCGCGGGTGACCCGGTCGAGCACGACATCGAGGGATTCGCCGATGTGGGTGTGCAGCAACCGATAGGCGAGCGGAAGGTTCTCGGCCAGTACGGCTTCCAGGATGCCGAGGTGTTCGGCGATGGTGGTCTCGATGCGGTTGTTGACCATGAAGTCGTACATGCGGACGTGCCTGATCCGCGAGTTCACCGCGCGCAGCGCCCGCACCATTTCGGCGTTGCCCGCGGCGGTGAGCAAGGTGACGTGAAATTCCTCGTCGCGCACCACGAATCCCGGTTCCTGCGCGGGTGGGTCGGCGCGCAATGCCAGCCAGGCGGCGCGCTCGACCTCGAGCAGCGCGCGGTCGTGGGACACCGCCGGATTGGTCATCGCACGCTGGATTCCGCCGAGCTCCAACGTGATTCGCAGTTCGTAGAGGTCACGGATCAACGGCACGCTCGGGCGTACCGGGCTGAAACCGTAGTCTTCGCGTTGCAGCAGCCCGTCGGCGCACAGCACCGTCAACGCTTCGCGGATCGGCGTGCGGGAAATCCCGAAGCGCGCCGACAGTTTCGGTTCGGTGAGTCGCTCGCCGAACTTGATGTCCCCGTTCATCAACTCGCGGCGCAGCGCCGCGTACACCACATCGCGCAGCGGTCGGCCCGCGGCATCTTCGAGTGTGGCCAACCGTGTCGACATGGATGTATACGCTATGGACCTTGCGTTTCGGCGAGATGACGACAGGTTAGCGAGGTGTAAGGGCCTGCTCACCGACCGCCGGATCGTCTCGTCGCGGTGCCGCGTTCACCTCGGTGTGACGTGGTTTACAGGGTGTTCGTTTGCCCAGGTCAGTGCCCGCCTGAGACCCTGGGTGGGTGTCTCAGCCTGAAAAGTCGGGTACGACCGAAAGCTCCGCGACACCCGCATACCGCCTGCTCTCCCTCGATCACGAGACGGCGCTCGAGCATGCCGAAGCTCGGCTGCGCGAAGAGTTCGCGACCATGTTCGACCTCGCCACCATCCACCACTACCTGCATTCGTCATACGACGAATTCGCTTCGCGCGCAACGGTAACGCGCTACCTCCCGCTGCTCGCCGAGCGCTTCGGCAGGCAGCGGCTGCAGGCACTGGCCAAGATTCAGGGCAAGGTCGCCCGCCCGCGCCCCACCGTGCTGTTCCTCTGCACGCACAACGCGGGCCGCTCCCAGATGGCCCTCGGCTTCTTCGCCCACCTCGCCAAGGGCCGCGCCGTCGCCTGGTCCGGCGGCTCCGACCCCGGGCAGACCCTCAACCCCGCCGCGGTGGCCGCCATGGCCGAGATAGGCGTCGACATCGCCGACGAATACCCCAAACCCTGGACCGACGAAATCATCCGCGCCGCCGACGTCATCGTCACCATGGGCTGCGGCGACACCTGCCCCCTCGTCCCCGGCCCCCGCTACGAAGAATGGTTCATCGACGACCCCGCCGGCCTCCCCCTCCACCAAATCCGCCCCATCCGCAACACCATCCGCACCCGAGTGGAACACCTACTCACCGAACTCGGCGTTGCCGTTTAGTTGCCTCTTGGTCGCCGCGATGGCCTGATGTCACCAAACTTGGGCCAGCACACGACTTTTGTCTCCGGATTGGAGACATCGGGACATTCACTCGGCTGAACCATGCTTCGTCTTTCGCAATGGGAACCAGCTCGAGAATGGAGGGGAGAAATGGGCCGGAAGGTACGGGAGCGGCGTGAGGGAAGGCTGTTGAATCAGTGTTCTGCCTTGCTGAGATGAGTGCCTAGGTGCTCTCGAACGGTTTTCAACACTGCGGTGACCTCGCCGAATATCCGATTACTACACCGTGCGTAGATCGTGTTGTCGGTCAATACCCTTGGTAAATACTCGGAACGGGGGGACACTTTAGGCAGTCAGTGTTCGTAGCGAGAACGGGGGGCTGATGAGGATCCAGCCGCGGCAGCAGCTTTTGGAAGTGTGGCGGTCGTTGCTTTCCGCTTGCTACGACAAAGGGGCGTGGCATTGGGGTGGGCGCGACGGGGCGAACTCGATCAGCGATACCGAGCAGTTGCTTTGTTTGTTGTATCCGGCCACCGAGATCCAGGCATTCGCACTGGATCAACCCGACGATATGTCCGACGACATTCGTTCGGTGCTTATTCCGCTGGGGGAGGAAACGCGGATCGGCGGCGCGCTGGTCGGGGTGCTCGAGGACTATTTCACCCGCTACACCGCGCCCGACGGGGAACCGATCTTCGCGGCGGGCAGCTATCTGCGCACCACCGACGAACGCGAACCGAGCGCCGAGCAGCACGGCCTGGAAGTGGTCGACGCATACTCGATGTCGCTCACCCTGTGCATCTCGTCGTTGCGCTTCCTGCGGGTCTTCCAGCGGTTCGTGGACAAAGAGGTGCGGCGCGAGGCCAGGGAACTCTCGGCCCGGATCCGGGTATTGATGCCGCGGGTCAGCACCCGCCTCACCGCCGCGATGACGGGTCTGGTGCGCAGCTTCGTCGTGCACACCCCGAGCCCGAAATCCGATCAGGGACAAGCGATCCTGGGCATGCTCAACCAGACCGGCGCGCCGGAGGACGCGGTGATAGCGGGTATTGCGCGCCGGCTCGACCGGGTCCGCGTGCAGATGGCCAACGACGTCAAACTGGGGCAGACCCCCGACATCGATCTCGAGGACGATCTGCTGCTGTTCGAGTGCGGCTGGAGCTGGGGCATCGATCAGAAGGCCTCGCCGATCGACTTCGTGTCGGGCCGGATCGGCAACCAGCCGGGTTACGCCGTCTCGCGCCCCGACTTGTATTTCACCATCGTCGCGCTGGACGGCATCGACGATCTCACCTGGCGCCGCACCCGGGAAATGGACCTGCTCAACGACGAGCAACGCCAACTCGCGGACGCACTGGAGCTGCGCTGGGATCTGACCCAGCGCTACTGGTCCACCGCCGCGCGCTACGGCCCCGGCCGCTGGCCGCTCGAGGACATTCCCTGGCGCACCTCCGATGGCGAGGAGTCCGACTACTACACCCTCGCCGTCGCGACCATGGTGCTGAAAGACTTCGCCAACCGGCAGACCACCGAGGAATTACCGGTGCTGGTGGCCGTTTTCGACCAGCTCGCCAGGCGCGGGCGCATCATCAGCAGGCTCACCGCGGGCGATCCGGCCGCGGCGCTGCACTACCCCGGCGTGCAGATGGCGCTGCCGGGCAGCGAGGGCATCGGTGGCGGTCCGCCGCTGGTGTGGGTGGTGCCGGACTTCGCGACGCTGTTGCTGAAACGGTCCCTGCAGGCCTGGCAGCTGTCCGGCGACGTGGCCATGCGCGACCGGCTGATGTCGCTGGCCGAACTCACCATGGATCACCTCGGCAGGCGCCAGATCTCGACCGGCCCGGCGACGGGCCTCTGGGACGACGCCGAGCGGGTGGCGGGTAGCCAGCGGCCCGGTCTGGCGAAGACGGCGGTCGAGCCCGAGTTCGAGTCGGAGTCCGAAGACGTTGCGGTGCAACCCTCCTGGTACCTGACCGAACGTGTCGTCGAATGCTTGGTCTCGGCCGATCGTAATTTCCGTGAGCCACCGCTGGCCATGCGGTCGATGATCACGCGCGCCGTCGAAATGCGCAGTGAGGCCGAGCATCTGCTCAATCAGGAAATGCTGGAGGTCGGCGATCCGGACGTCTCGCAGGTCATGCTCTCGCGGATCGAGCAGCAGCTCGACGAGGCGCGGCGGCTGTCGAACGAGCAGCCTGCGACCGCATTCATCCTGGCCGGGCAGGCGCTGCAGCAGTTGTACGAGTTGGCCTACGCGCGCCGCGATGCGACGAGGGCCTGACCCATGCTGGTGTTCTCGACTTCGGACAAGGGTGGCACCGGTCGCTCGGTGACCAGCTGCAACCTCGCGTATCGACTGTGTACGAGCGGTCGCAATGTCGCCTACGTCGACTTCGATTTCGGGTCACCGACCGCGGGCGCGTTGTTCGAAATCAGTGCGGTGGAACGCGGTACGCCCCATCAGGACGGCGTGCACTCGTTCCTGCTTGGGGAGACGGGCGTTGCCGCCAGGATCGATGTGCGCACCGCGTCGGACCGGCCCGCGTTGCGCCGGTTGGGGCCGCGGGCGGGCAAGCTGCTGCTGTTGCCGGGTGACGAGGGCGGCGCCGAATTCCTCACGGCCGACGACGCGGTCGTCGCGCGGTGCGCGGAACTGCTGCTCGCGCTGGAGCAGGAGTTCAAGGTGGTGCTGGTCGATCTGAGCGCGGGCCGCTCGGTCGCGCTGGAGTTGGTGTTGAAGGCCACCGCGCTGCCGCAGCTGCGTTCGTTCACCGCCCGCTGGTTGATCTTTCACCGGTGGACCCGCCAGCACATTCTGGCGGCGAGCGGGCTGGTGCACGGGCCGCACGGATTGAAGCAGACGGGCAAGGAGTGCGGGCACGATCCGGTGGAGCTGCTCGAGTCGGTCCGCTACGTGCGCACCGCGGTGCCCGCGCCGACGCTGCCCGGCTCGGTGGACCGCAGGCCCGCCCAGACGGCCTGGTTGATGGAGCAGAATGCCGCGCTCAAGCGGCTGGCGTCGGCGAATCAGCTCGGCGCGAGCGCGCTGCTCGGCGAGACACCGATGGAGCCGGTATTGCAGTGGCGTGAGCAGGTGATCATGGATATGGACGTGGACGCGAAGATCGCCAACCCGTCGACCACGGCGGCGTATGCCGACCTGGCCAGGCGCCTGCTGGACGCCGCGACCTGGGAAAGGTTCTGATCCGCCGTGCGGGACTCCGTGGGGTACAGCGAAGAGACCGAACGGGCGCGGATCGATCGGGTGCCGCTGTCGCATCTGTCGATCGAGGTCGGGCACTTCTACATGAACGAGATCGCCAACGACATGGATCAGGTGGTCCGCGAGTTCCGCCGGATCGTGCCGCTGGTCGAGGCCTTCATCGCCTCGGCCAGGGTGCAGTTCGGCCCGCGGGCCCGGGTGAGTACCTGCTATCTGATCGACGACTACTTCCAGCCGGACACCGATCCGCGCGAGATCCTCGGCAAGCTGCTCACCGCCGCGGACGAAACCGGTTTGCGCATCGACTATCTGGCGCGCGAGTCCGGCTGCTGGGAGGCGGATCCGTTCGTCGACGGAGTGCCGTTGGACGAGCCGATCCGGCTGGCCGAGATGGTCGCGGCCAGAATCGTGGCCGAGCCGGAGATTTCGTCATCGACCGGTCGTCGGCCGCCGACCGCCGAATCCGGCTGGCTGTGCAACGGGCGGCGGTCCTCGCTGGACGAACCGGCGCAGGCCATGCGGGTACAGCCGTATCGGCCGCCGGAGGAGTTCGGCAGGCGCGAGCACTCGATCTTCCTGGACGTGCAGTTGTGGAGTAAGCGACCGGAGGTGGTCAACGGGCGCAACGAGATTCACACCAAATGGTCGTGCGCGTTCCTCGCCTCGGTGTGGCATCTGCTGCGGCTCGGCATGCTGCGCTATGACGGCGCGGCGGTCGTGGTGCCGCAGCCGTGGCGGGCAGGCGACGGCTGGCCGGGCCGGTGGCGCGAGATTCCCGCTGTGGTGCAGCTGAATCCGGACGCCACCCCGTTCGCGGCCTACAAGGCGCTGTCGATGTTGCCGAAACGCTATCTGGCCATAGAACATTCGGTACGGCTCATCCTCGACCACATCGACCTGGACGGCGATGTGGTCGATCAGATCATCCGGTGCGGCGTCTACGACGAGGTGCCGGTGACGGTGTCGCGCAAGGTCACCGAACGTCTATCCCACCTATTACTCGACGGATCCTGAGTGATGGGGCCGTCGACCACTCCGTTGATCGCCCTCGGCGAGGTGCGCACCTGCCTGGTCCCCGCGTCCGCCACTCTGCATCGTGCCGAAGCCGGCGAGCTGCTCGCCCTGGTGCCGGGTCGGCGGGTGTTGTGGCGGCAACGGCCCTGCACGCTGGCCGTTTCGCCGACCACACCGGTCGGGGTGGACTGCAAGCTGTTGCTGCCCGACGCCGCGCCGGTGCGCGTGGTCGGCACGGTCGCGGGTCGGGCGGTCGTGACGGGCGGGCGGGTGCTGCAGAGTTCGGTGCGCACCCAGGTGATCCGGGCGGGGGAGCGGCGGCGCCAGACCTGGTCGCACTACCTGAGCCGGGTCGGCGTGACCGAGGTGATCGACCGGATCGGCGACCGGGAGACGGCCTGCGACGCACTGGCGGACGGCTATCTGGACGGCCGCCCCGCACCGGACACCCTCGACCTCGCCTCGATCAGCGAACGCCTGCTCGCCCGATTACGCGCCGACCCGAGGCTGGACCAGCAGGCGCCGCTGCAAGCGGCGACCACGCGGCTGCGCTGGACGGCGAAGGTGGGCGGCTCGGTGGGGCCGAAGGTGCGGCTGCGGCTGGACGACGACTCGGTGCGCTCGGCCTGGATCATCGTCCGGAGCGAGTCGGATCTCGATGCGGCACAGCGGTTCTGCGAGGATCTGGCGGCGCACGACTGGTTGCTGACGGTCGGTGACACCGCGATCGAGGAGGCCGATCGGTTCCCCCCGTCCAGTAGGGAACAGATGGAGATCCTGGCCGCGGTGCTGGAGCACCTCGCGCACCTGTGGATGCCTGGCGCGCATACCCCGCCCACCCTGCGCAGCCTGTGGAAGGATCTGCAATCCGATCCGGGATTCTCCCGCCAGTGGACCGCGCTGATCGGGCAGGTACGGGATCGGCTGCGAGTGGCGCAGTGGAACAACCTTTCCCGTCGTATCCAGGTGAGCACCACCGAGTGGTGATCGTGCACAGGAGCATTCACAAGAATGCTTCCGGCGCAACATCGAATTCCGTTGCAGCACAGTTTTATAGACGGAACCAGCGGCGAACCAGCAGCGCGAAGAACACCGACAGCGACACCGTGCCCACCCAGGACTCGGTGGCCAGCAACGCCCGTCCACCATCGGCCAGCGTGCTGGTATCCCCGAGCCCCATCGGATTCAGATAACTGGTCATACTCAGATACAGCGTGTCACCGAGCGGCTCCTGACTCAGCAGCAGCAGCGCGACACTGAACACGGCCAGCTGCACCGCGATCCAGCCGAGCAGCCGGAACGGCTTGTATCCGTAGCCGCACAGCAGGTCCGACAGCAGCGAACCCACGCGCGGCAAGCCGCGTGGCTTCGTCTGGCACCGCGCCCGCGCCTGCTGCAGTCCGCACCGGTCCACCGCGTCCATGTCCTCGTTCAGGCGGTGCAGGGTGGCCGCCCGGCCGAAGGACTGGACGGCGTGCGCGGGCAGCCCGAGCGGGCGCAGTCGGGCGCCGAGTCGCTCGTATACCTGGGCGAGAAGGGTGTTCTGGGTATGGCTGAGCCGCAGCGGCCCGCGGAACTCGACCTCGGCGGCGAGCAGCGCGGCGATCACGTCCACGACTCCGCGTCCGTCCTCGTCGGTCGAGACCGTGGTGTCCGGGACGTCGGCGTAGAGGTGTGCGAACACCAGGCTGTCGCCGCGCCGCCACGGACTCGGCGGGTGGTACCTGCCGAGCACCGCTTCGACGTCGGCATTGAGCCCGTCGAGCAGCGCGTACTCGCCGGGTGCGCTGTCGCGGTAGTTCTCGTCGGCGTATTTGGCTGCCCGGCGCAGGATTCGAGTCGTGGTCGATTCGACGAACTCCGAACGCGGTTCCTGCTCGGTCATTCAGCTCCCCCGGGGGCTCGGGCACCCGCCTGGGACGCGCCTGATCCAGATTACCGAGTTCGAGGGAGTTTCTGGAGCCCTTGATCAGGCGTTGGACAGCTTGTACTCCAACACGTCCCGTGGCTCGCCTGCACCGAAATAGCGCTCTTCATGGTGTCCGGTCCATTGAAAGCCGATGCGGCGGTAGAGGTTGTATGCCGACTGGTTGGTCGGGCGCACGGTGATGAGCACGCTGCGCATCTTCTGCTTGCGGCACAGCTTGATCGCTTCGGTCAGCAGGGTCGACCCGTAGCCGCGTCCGCAGCTTTCCTGAGTAACCGCGAGGCTGAGCAGCCACGCGCGCCGATCCGGCAGCAGGGCCACCAGCACATGGCCGAGGACGATGCCGTCGACCTCGACGATCAGCCAGTTGGCCCCGTGCAGGTCGAAGAGCTGACGCAGCGCGAAGTACGGGTATGACTGATCGCCGAAGCGTTCGGTCTCGATCGCGGCGACGCCGTCCAGATCGGACAGCGCGGCAATCCGATACACGGGCGTCGGTGACGTCGTCGCGATTTTCGTCGTCGCGATGTCCAATGTGCTCCCTTGCGCGGTAACACGGGTCATAAACCACAGCGTAGGCGTTTGCTCGGCCGGTCGAGGTGAACCCGGCTCGCGCGATCCGCATCGAGGTAGTTTAGGCCTCCCCGCGCCGCGCCGCCGCGCCATCCTGCGATACTGCTACTTCCCATCGTACGTGCACTCCAGTTGCCGCACATTTGCGAATAATTTGCCTCACCTGCGGGTCAGCTGCCCGCGGTCCCGGCGCCGACCCGAATGTGCTGTGCCGTCACCGCTGCGGCGTCCGCGCTCGCCAGTAAGGCCACCACATCGGTGATCTCGGTCGCCGCGCCGAGTCGATCGAGCACGCCGGCCCCCGGTGCGTAACTCGGCTCGTGCTCGCGCTTGTCCTGGTCGTCGCTCTCCGCGCGGGCGTCCGAATTCGCGGCCGAGGTGACCGCGTTGACAGTGATGCCCCGCGCCGCGAAATCGGTGGCGAGCAGGCGGGTGAACTCCGCGATGGCTCCGGTGGCGGCGTTGTCGACGGCGTTGCCCGGCGCGGTGGCCGCAGCGACGGTGATGATGCGCCCGCCGTCGGCGAGATGCGCGGCGGCGAGCCGTACGCCGTTGACGAGGGCTTTGGCAGGCGCCGCGAAACCGAGCTCGAACTCTTCCTCGGAGAGCTCCCGCAGCGGCGTGGTGAGGGCCGTGGACCCGGTGTGCACCAGGAAATCCCAATGTCCGCAATCCTCGAGCAGGACCTGGATCAGCTCGTCGTACTCGGCGCGATCGCCGAGGTCGGCCGCGAGGGCGAGCGCCGAGCCGTCGGCTGCGGTGATCTCCTTGACCACGTCGGCGGCGGATTCCGGGCTGTGCGGATGCTGGATCACCACCTGCGCCCCTTGTCTGGCGAGGGTGCCGGCGATAGCCCTGCCGATCCCAGCGTCCGCACCGGTGATCAGGGCCGTCTTGCCGGCGAGCGGGCCGGTCGCGTTCATGACTTCGCCTTTCCGTTGTGCGGAAACCACCACCGCAGAGACACATTCGCCGCTGGGTGACCGGCAGAGCCAGTATGCATTCCGGGGGCGACCGAATCGACCCCGTCCGTTACCCCCTGCTGCTTTCGACCGCTCGCCAGGCGGGGCGACTGCCATTCGTGATCCAGCGCAGCAGCCACTCCGCGGGCCCGTATCGATAGTGGCGCAACCACGCTGCGCTGACCGCCAATTGGGCCGCGAACACCAGCAGCGCCACCGCGAGCGTGGCCAACGGAGACAGGCTGCCCGCCGCACCGAGCCCGACGCCGGTGAACAGGAGCAACCCGATCAGCGACTGGCCTAGGTAGTTGGTCAGCGCGATCCGTCCGGCGGGCGCGAGAGCGGTGCGCAGCCAGGCAGTGCGTGGGCTGTGCATCAGGCGCAGCAGGGTCGCGACGTACGCGGCGGCGAGTAGCGGTGCGGTGGCGACGCTGACCGCGACGGGCAGCGCGGTGCCGGTGCCGCCGCCCAGCGTGTAGAGCACGCTGCCTGCCAGGCCCACCGGGAAGCCGATCCACTGGACGCGCCGCAGGATCGGTTCGTCGCCGCGCACCTGCGCCAGCAGTTTCCGGCGCCCGGCGATCAGGCCGAGCAGGAACATCGCCAGCGCCGTCGGTCCTTGCAGGGTGACTGCCTGCAGGACGAGCAGCGGCAGTCCGGCGAGATGCTCGCCGATGATGTCGCCCCATCCGCCGAGCAGCGCCTCGGTGGCCTGCCTGCCGTTGGCTTGCGCCTCGGCGGCCGAGGGCAGCATTGCCGAGGTGTCCAGCAGCAGGCCACTCAGCAGCAGGCTCGCCAGCACGAAGGCGTACATCGCGGCGACCACCCGCAGCGCCGTGCGGTCGGTGACCCCGCGCAGCCAGAACAGGACGAGGCAGGCCAGCGCGTACGTGGTGAGAACGTCACCGCCGTAGAGGAACACGATGTGCAGCACGCCGAGCACGAACAGGCCTGCGATGCGGCGCAGCATGCGTGGTTCGAAGGCGGCGCCCGCCCGGGCCGCGGCGATCGTCTGCAGCGTGAAGCTGTAGCCGAACAGGAATGAGAACAGCAGGTAGAACTTCATGTCGACGAAGACCGACGAGAGCGCGCGGACCAGGTCGTCGAGTGGCGCGGTGTAGGCGGGGTCGATCGCCAGGTTGCCGGGGTATCCGGAGGACATGAAGGTGATGTTGACGATGAAGATCCCCAGCAGCGCGAACCCGCGCAGGGCGTCTACGTCGTAGATGCGGGCGCGGGGGGCGACCAGCTGATCGGTCATGGTTTCCGGCTTCCGTCGATCGTGCGGGTAATAAGTATGTGGCAGATACTATATGATAGATACTAATTCGGATACTGCTCGACCACGATCGGCTTTACTCAGCTGAATGGCTTGCGTCTCAACGGGTCCGCGCCGATAGCACCCCCGGAAACCACTTTGCCCCCGGCCTTGGCAGGCCGGGGGCAAAGTGTTCGTCTCAACCACGAGTCGGGGTGACAGGATTTGAACCTGCGACCTCTTCGTCCCGAACGAAGCGCGCTACCAAGCTGCGCCACACCCCGTGAATCGAACCTGGACTACCTTACAACAAGGTCGGTGTAGACGTTAAACCCCCAGCTCAGAGGGGGTTATCGCGGAGCGATTCGGGGTAGGCCGTCAGTTGTCGTGCGGGCGGATGCTGGTGAAGATGCGCTTGGCGGTCTCGGCGTCCAGCGCGTTGGGGACGCCGGTGTCGGCGGCGATCACCATGACGAAGCTGCCGTTCTCGGTGGGGAACGCGGCGGTGTAGACGGAGTACGCGGTGGCGCAGCCGGGCTTGGCCTGGGTGACGGTGCCCTTGGTTTCCACGAACATGCCGTGCTGCGTCCCGTCGAGCGAGTCGATCGGGACGGGCGGGGACGGGTGGGCGTCGGCGGAGGCGGTGTAGGCGAGTTTGGCCGTTCTGGTGCCGAGTTCGGTTGCGGCGGCGCCGGAATCGGGGTCCTTCGAGCCGGTGAGGAACGACGCGGTGCGGGTCGAGCCCGGGCAGTAGCCCTTGCCATCGCTGGCGTAGCCCTTGCCCGCCACCGCGTTCGGCGGCTCACCGAACCCGCCGATGGCGGTCTCCGGTGCGATCGTCCAGCCTGCGGGCACGTCGTAGGCCGCACCCCGGTCGGGGGCGACGACCACCTGGTAGCCGGGGATCAGGGGAGGCTCGTTGCGGCCGTTGGCCGGCGTGGGCGGGGCGCTGGACTTCGACGGGGTCGAGGAAGCCTCCGCGCTGGTGGTCAGTGCGCTGACCATCGAGGGCGAGTTGCGTTGCGAATCGGAGTTGTCCGAGCCGCGCTTCGCGAGCGTCACCGCGGTCACCGCGCCCGCCGCGACCAGCAGCACCACCAGTCCGACCAGCAGTACCGCTTTCCCGCGCCCGCTGGGCGGTGGACCGCCCGCACCGTAGCCGGGTGGCTGCTGCCCCGGCGGTCCGCCGAACCCGCTCTGCGGCGCGTACGCACCCGCTACCGGCTGTCCGTACTGCGGCGCGGCATAGGTGGGTGCCGATGGCGCAGGCTGCCATTGGAGGGCGGGGTCGGGCTGGCCTAGTCGAGTGGCGTTGGGGTAGCCGAGCATGGTCGGTGCCGCCTCGCTCGGCGCCTGCTGACTCGGCTCGGGCGTGCCGAGGCTGGGCTGCCACAAGCCGACGGGTTCACCGAAATCGCGGGACTGTGGCTGTCCCAACAGGGTTGGGTCGGCTTGCCCCGGTGCGGCGGTCGGCGGTTGCCACGGCGCGGGCTGGGCTTGTCCACCGGAAAGCGGCTGTGCCAACAGGGTTGGGTCGGCTTGCCCCGGCGTGGCGGTCGGCGGTTGCCACGGCGCGGGCTGGGCTTGTCCACCGGAAAGCGGCTGTGCCAACAGGGTCGGGTCAGCCTGCCCTGGCGTGGCGGTCGATGGCTGCCACTGCGCTTGCCCGCCGGATACGGGCTGTGCCAGTTGCGTTGGGTCGGCGCGACCGGATCCCGCTGCGGGGGCCTGCCATTGCGGCGCCGACGGTGCCTGGCCGCTCCCGCCGGGCTGCCATTGCGCGTCGGGCGCCGAACTGCCGCTGCGCTGCCATTGGGCGTTGGCGTCGGGGGTCGAGCCGGTCGGCTGCCACTGGGCGTTGGCCGCGGGTGAGCCGCCGGCCTGCCACTGCTGTGCCGGTTGAGATTGCCCGCTGGGGCCGGGCTGCCATTGATAGTCGGCCGCCGGCGTCTGACTCGGCTGCCACTGCACGGTGGGATCAGGAGTGGGCGACCCGCTCGAACCCGCCGCACCCTGCTGCCACTGCGCACCCGGGTCGGCAGGCGGCCACTGCACCTGCTCGTGGAAGCCCGAATCCCGCTTCCACGGCCGCGCGGGCGCCTGCCGCGCGGCCTCGTCCTGCGCGCCTGCCTGGTCGAATTGGTCAGCGCCGGATGGCTGTTGCTGATTTGGGTGGGCCGCACCGGGGCGGCCCAGAACCGTCGGGTCGTTGCGCCGGTCGTCGAATCCACTCACAGTTGTCCCCTGCCTGACACACGTCTCGGCACGCGACCTTAGCGGGCGACGGCCTCCGATGTGGACACGCCCTGGCCGGTGTCGGCCGAGGGCCGCTTCGGCGGCGCGGCGACCAGCGTCAACAGGGTGGCCTCTGGGCGGCAGCAGAAACGGTACGGCGCCCACGGCGAGGTGCCGACACCCGCGGAGACGTGCAGCTGGGTGTGCTCACCCCACTTGGACGCGCCCTTGACCCGGGACCGGTCGATACCGCAGTTGGTGACGAGCGCGCCGTAGCCGGGCAGGCACAGCTGACCGCCGTGCGTGTGCCCGGCCATGACCAGGTCGTAGCCGTCCTCGGCGAAGCGGTCGAGCACGCGCGGCTCGGGCGAGTGGGTCAGGCCGATGCGCAAGTCGGCCAACGGGTTCGGGGCGCCCGCGATCGTGTCGTAGCGGTCGCGGTGCAGATGCGGGTCGTCGACGCCGGCGGTGGCGATCCGGATGCCTGCGACCTCGAGGTCGCGGCGGATGTGCGTCAGATCCAGCCAGCCGCGCTCGGTGAAGGCCGCGCGCAGGTCTTTCCACGGCAGCGGGGCGCCGTAGACGCGGCGGTGGTCCTTCTTGAAGTACTTCATCGGGTTCTTCGGCACCGGCGCGAAGTAGTCGTTGCTCCCGAAAACGAAAAGCCCCGGGCGGGAAAGCAATCCGCCGAGGGCCTGGACTACCGCGGGTACCGACTTCTGATGCGAGAGGTTGTCGCCGGTGTTGATGACCAGGTCCGGCTCCAGCCGATCCAGTTCCCGCAGCCACTGCTGCTTGCGCTGCTGACCGGGGGTCATGTGCAGATCGCTGATGTGGAGCACCCGCAGCGACGACGACCCCGGCGCGAGGACCGGCATCGTGGCCTCCCGCAGAACGAAGGCGTTGCGTTCGACCAGCGAGGCATAGCCGATTCCGGCCACGGCCGCCCCGGCGGCTCCCAACGCGGTCGTGCGGACAGCAGAGGTCGAGATTACGGGCATTTGCCCAGCATAGGTGACCCCGTTGTGGAACGCCGAGTGTGTTTACGCACAAGTGCTTGCGCATGCCCCGGAAAACAGCGTCGGGATTCGCCGCAGCAGCGCAAATGTGGTGGGCGGGTTGCGAAGGACCAGCTACCGTGAGCCTCATGTCGGAACTCAAAGCGCAACTGCGGACGGACATGACCGCCGCGATGAAAGCCAAGGACACGCTGCGCCTCGCCACGCTGCGGATGCTGCTCTCCGCCATCCAGACGGCCGAGACCGCAGGCACCGAGGCGCGCGAACTCTCCGATGCCGACGTGATCGCGGTGCTGCAGAAAGAGGCGAAGAAGCGCAGCGAGTCGGCCGAGATCTACACCCAGAACGGTCGCGGTGAGCTGGCCGCCAACGAGCACGCCGAGGCGCGGATCATCGACGAGTACCTGCCCACCCAGCTGAGCGAGGCGGAGGTGGCCGACGTCGCCGACACCGCGATCGCGCAGGTCGCCGAGGAACTCGGTGAGCGGCCGGGTATGCGGCAGATGGGCCAGGTCATGAAGGTCGCCACCGCGTTGGCGGAGGGCAAGGCCGATGGCTCCCGGCTGTCGGCGGCCGTGAAAGCCCGGCTGTAGCTGTCCCGCCTCTCCGCGTATTCAGGCCGGACTCGAGTGTCATGGCTGTCGCGCGGGCGACCGGCGGCGGCGTAGTGGGTTGAGTTCGCCGGTACCCGACGAGTTACCCATGTGCGCGCGAAATCAGTTGGCCAGGAAAAAGGACCGCCGACCCTGTTGGGGTCGGCGGTCCTTTGCGGCTAACGCGGGATGGGAATGGGGATCGGGATGGGCGGCAACAGCGGTGGCGGTGGCAGCCCGGGGATCCCCGGTGGCCCTGGTGGCGGGCCGGGCGGCGGTGCGGCGCGCTGGGTGCCGTCACTGATGTAGAGGGTGATCACCGAACCGGGGATCGCCGAACCGTTCGGCGCGGTGCCCATCACGGTGCCCTTGGCCTGCGCACCGGGACCGGTCACCGGGGTCACCTGGAAGCCCGCGCCGACCAGCGCCGCGGTCGCCTGACCCTGGGTCATCCCGACCACATCGGGCACCTGCGCGTTGTTCGAGCCGCGGACGTACTTGTCGTCCAGCGGCGGCAGCGCGGGCGCCGGGAACCGGTCGAGGATCGGCTTGACGGAGTTGAACCAGGTCCGCGCGGGTTCGTTACCGCCGAACAGGTTTCCGTCGCCGCAGTTGCGCAGCGGGAACGAGCAGATCTCACCGGGCGTCGGGCTGTCGCCGTAGACGTAGGTGGCCGAGGCCAGCGCGTTGGTGAAGCCGACGAAGGCCGACGAGCGGTGGCTCTCGGTGGTTCCGGTCTTGCCCGACATCGGTGCGTTCCAGCCGACGGACTTGGCGGCGCCCGCCGCGGTGCCGCTGATGTCGTCCTTGCTCATCGCGTTGGCCAGGGTGTTGGCCAGGCCGGGCTCGACGACCTGCTCGCAGGCCTGCTGGGTGAGCGGCACCTGCTTGCCCTGGCGGTCGACGACCTCCTTGATCGGGTTCGGCGGGCACCACTTGCCGCCGGAGGCGATCGTCGCGGCGACGTTCGACAGTTCCAGCGGGTTGATCGCGACCGGGCCGAGGGTGAACGAACCGAGGTTCTGTTCCTTGATCATGTCGGCGAGGCTCTGGTTGCCGTGGCCCGAGCTGCCCGGCTCGGTGTAGGAGCGCATGCCGAGCCGGACCGCCATGTCGACGGTCGGCGTGACGCCGACGGCCTGAATGAGCTTGACGAACGCGGTGTTCGGCGAGGTCGCCAGCGCCTCGGTCACCGACATCGGTGACTTGTACTTGCCCGCGTTCTCGACGCAGTAGGTGGCCGGCGGGCAGCCGCGGGCGCCACCGTTACCCATGCCCCTGGCCTCGAACCGGCTCGGCACGTCGAGCTGGGCGTTGATGCCCAGGCCCTTCTCCATGGCGGCGGCGGTGGTGAACAGCTTGAAGATCGAGCCGGCGCCGTCGCCGACCATCGAGTACGGCTGTGGCTGCACGGTCTCGTTGGCGTCGCGGTTCAGGCCGTAGGTGCGGCTGCTCGCCATCGCGATCAGCGGGTGCGAGTCCTGGCCCGGCGCGACGACCGACATCACCTGCGCGATGTTGTCGAGGTTCGGGTTGGCCGCCTCGGTCACCGACCGCTTCACCGAGTCCTGCACGACCGGGTCGAGCGTCGTCTTGATCAGGTAGCCGCCCTTGTCGATCTGCTCCCTGCTGATGCCCGCGTTGGCCAGGTACTGGATGGCGTAGTCGCAGAAGAAGCCGCGGTCGTGGGCGGCGATGCAGCCACGCGGCAGGCCCTTCGGCTCCGGCAGCACGCCGAGCGGCATGGTCTTGGCCTCGCGGAATTCGTCGGCGCGGCTGGGGATGTTCTGGATCATCGTGTCCAGCACCGTGTTGCGGCGGGCCAGCACGCCCTCGGAATTGGTGTACGGGTTCAGCTTGGACGAGCTCTGCACCATGCCCGCGAGCATCGCCGACTGCGGCACGTTCAGCTCGGAGGCGTCGACGCCGAAGTAGGTCTGCGCCGCATCCTGGATGCCGTAGGAGGAGTTTCCGAACGGCACCAGGTTCAGGTACCTGGTGAGGATCTCGTCCTTGGTCAGCTCGCGGTCCAGGGTGAGCGCCATCCGGATCTCCCGGATCTTGCGCGCGGGCGTGGTCTCGATGGCGGCGCGGCGCTCAGCGTCGGTCTTGGCCACGACGAGCAGCTGGAAGTTCTTCACGTACTGCTGGTCGAGGGTGGACGCGCCCTGCTGGACCTCACCGCTGGAGGTGTTGGTCAGGAACGCGCGCAACGTGCCCTGCCAGTCGACACCCTCGTGCTCGGCGAAGCGCCGGTCCTCGATGGAGACGATCGCCAGCTTCATGTTGTTGGAGATCTTGTCGCTGGGGACTTCGAAGCGGCGTTGCTCGTACAGCCAGGCGATCGGTGCTCCACTCGCGTCGACCATGGTCGAGACGGCGGGGACCGTACCCTCGACCAGTTCCGAGGACACGTTGTCGACGGCGTCGGCGGCTCGGTTCGAGACGAACCCGAAGCCACCGGCGAGCGGGAACAGCAACCCGGCGACGAGCACGGCGGCCAGCGCGCAGCTGCCGGCCAGCCTCGCTAGCGTTTGTGTGATCGGCACGATCCCCAGCCTACGGGGTGGGGTCCGAGGGTTCTTCCGGGCGTTTACCGGAAGGCGATTCGTGCGGACGATTGGGCGTGTCGCGGCCGCGAGTCTGGCGTGTCGCGGGACGGCGCGCCGCGAATGTGCCGGACCCGCCGCCGCTCCCGGCATTTTGCAGGGACGGACGTACCAAAAATTCCGAGGGCGGTCTTGCGCTAGGCCCATACCTTTACCTAGATTGAGAACCCAGTGTGATAGAGCTAACACTCAAAGTGGAATGTGGTGCAGTTCGCAGCGGGGTTTGGGTTGCTGCGACGCTGACACGCGATTCTGGAGCGCCGTTGACCCGGTGTTCGGACTGCAAAGGGGCACACCAAATGCACATGACAACCCCCATCGCTCGATTGGACGTGGAGCAGGCCGAAGCAAGGATCGCCTGGGTAGCCCAGGCCCGATGCAAGGAAGTGGATCCCGATCAGTTGTTCGTGCGCGGCGCTGCGCAGCGCAAAGCCGCGACGATCTGCAGGCACTGCCCGGTGCTGATGCAGTGTGGTGCCGACGCCCTCGACAATCGAGTGGAGTTCGGCGTGTGGGGCGGTATGACCGAGCGGCAGCGTCGCGCGCTCCTCAAGCAGCATCCCGAGGTCACCTCGTGGGCCGATTTCTTCCAGGCCCAACGCCAACATCAGGTGGCCATGTAGCCCCGACCGACATTCGGAACTGAGCCTGCGAAAGCGGGCTCAGTTCCGTTTGGGGGCAAATACTTCCGTTTGGACCAATAGCCGATGCGTCTATGTATCAAGCAGATGCTCGGTGGCCGGTGAGCTGATCACCGACCGCGCGCAGTGCCGCAAGATCCGACACTTCGAACGGCAGCGCGGTCACCGCGACGATCGGTACCCGGGGATGCGCGCCGGTAAACCGGTGCAGCAGATGCTGTTCGCGCTTGTCGGTGGCCACCCGGCGCGCGTGGATACGCAACACCGATGCGGTGAGCGGATCGGTGTCGCCGAGCTGCTCTGCCGCCGTCAGCGCGTGGTCCGCGGACAGCGAGCTGAGCGCCGGATGCGTGCGGTTGAGCACCAGCCCGGCCAGCGGCATCCGCTCGGTGGAGAGCCGGTCGACGAAGAACGACGCCTCGCGCAGCGCGTCCGGCTCGGCGGCGGCGACCACCAGGAAGTGCGTGCCCGGCTTCGAGAGCATCGCGTAGGTGCGGTCCGCCCGATCCTGGAAGCCGCCGAACAGCGAGTCCAGCGACTGCAGGAAGTTCGACGCATCCTTGAGCATCTGGCCGCCGACGATGGTGGACACCCCGCGCACCGCCAGGCTCATCGCGCCGGTGACCAGCCGGGTGACGCCGCGGCCCGGCGCCATGATCACCCGGATCATCCTGCCGTTCAAGAAGTTTCCGAGCCGCTTCGGCGCGTCGAGGAAGTCCAGCGCGTTGCGCGACGGGGGAGTGTCGACCACGATCAGGTCCCACTCCTTGCGCCCGGCCAACTGGCCGAGCTTCTCCATCGCCATGTACTCCTGCGTGCCGCCGAACGAGGAGGCGACCGTTTGGTAGAAGGGGTTGGCGAAGATCTGCTCGGCCTTGTCCGGGCTGGTGTGCTCGAGCACCATGTCGTCGAAGGTGCGCCGCATGTTCAGCATCATCGCGTGCAGCTCGCCCTTGGCCTCGGGGCCGAGCGGCACCCGCTGCGGGGTGTTGCCGAGATCGGCGACGCCGAGTGACTGGGCCAGCCTACGCGCCGGATCAATGGTGAGAACCACCACTTTGCGACCCTGCTCGGCGGCGCGCAATGCGATCGCGGCCGCGGTGGTCGTCTTACCGACGCCGCCGGAGCCGCAGCAGACGATCACCCGCGCCGTGCGGTCGTCGATGATGTCCGAAACATCCAGTGGCGCGGCCACAGTCGGCGTCGTCATGACTATCGGACCCCTTGTTTGCTCAGGTGTTCGGCTAGTTCGTACAGGCCACCCAAGTCCATGCCGTCCGGCAGGGCGGGTAGGTACATGCGGGACACATCGACCTTGGCGAGGTCGGCTGCGCTGTCGTCCTGCGCCTGCAAAGTGGCTGCGTGCTCGACGGTTTCGGTGATCAAGCCCTGGAAGTCGTTGTCGGAAAGGGTGATTCCCGCCGAAGCGAGTCCGGCCCGGACAGCGTCGGTGTCGACATGTCCCTGTGCGGCCTTGGCGCGCAGCTCGGTGGGCAGCTGGCCCTCGGTGGCGCGATTCACGATCACCGTGCCGATGCGCAGATCCGCCGCCTTCAACTCCGCGACCGCGTCGGCCGTCTCCTGCACCGGCAGCGCCTCCAGCAGGGTGACCAGATGGATCATCGTCTGATCGGAGTGCAGCAGCTTGGAAACGCCCTCGGCCTGCGAGGCGATCGGCCCGCCCTTGGCCACCTCCAGCATGGCCTGGGTGACATCGAGGAAGCTGGCGATCCGGCCGGTCGGCGGGGCGTCCACCACGATCTCGTCGTAGACCCGCTTGCCCGCCTTGTCCACCCGGACCGCAGTCTCCTTGATCTTGCCGGTCAGGATGACGTCCCGCAGACCGGGCGCGATGGTGGTGACGAATTCGATGGCGCCCATCCGGCGCATCGCCCGGCCCGCGAAGCCGAGGTTGTAGAACATGTCCAGGTACTCGAGGAACGCATGCTCGATGTCGAGCGCGAGCGCGACCACCTCGCCGCCACCGTCGGCAGTGGCGATCCTGGTCTCGGTCGGCGGCAGCGGCGGCAGATCGAACAGCTGCGCAATCGACTGTCTGCTCTCCACCTCCACCAACAACACCCGGCGTCCACCCGCGGCCAACGCCAAGGCGAGCGCCGCGGCCACCGTGGACTTGCCCGTGCCGCCCTTCCCGGAGACATAGTGCAGACGCGCCTTCTCGGCCCGCTTCGGCCACCCTGTTTCCAGTCCCGGCTCCGCCGAAACAGGCACTGCTGTTGGTACTCCCACGCTCGCGAGCCTATAACCCGTTCTGAGATCGCGCCCGAGGGATCCGCCTAGTGCCTGGTCCAGGGCGTGTATCTGTACCAGACAGCGGATGATTGCGTGGTAAGCAACGCAAGGCATTCTCGTCGGCAGACCAGGCTTCCGAGCGAAGCGAGACCGAACACGCGCCGCCGCAGGCGCCGCCAATTAGACACAGCTACGCTCACCTCCATGAGTGAAGCGAGCTTGTGGGAGTACGCGACCGTGCCGTTGTTGACGCACGCGACCAAGCAGATTCTCGATCAGTGGGGCGCCGACGGCTGGGAGCTGGTGACCGTGCTGCCCGGGCCGACCGGCGAGCAGCACGTCGCCTATCTCAAGCGCCCGAAGTAAAGGAGAAGGGGATGACCGCAGTGACCGAATGGGAGACCAACCTCACCCGCCTCGGCCTGACCCTGCCTCCGGTGGCCGCGCCCGTGGCCGCCTACATTCCGGCGATCCGGACCGGTTCGCTGGTCTACACCTCCGGCCAGTTGCCGTTCGTGGACGGCGAGCTGTCGGCGGTCGGCAAGGTCGGCGCCGAGGTAACCACCGAGCAGGCGAAGGAAGCCGCGCGGCTGTGCGCGCTGAACGCGCTGGCGGCGGTGCACAGCCTGGTCGGCCTGGACGCGGTGGTGCGCATCGTGAAGGTGGTCGGGTTCGTCGCCTCCGCACCGGGCTACAACGACCAGCCGGTCGTGATCAACGGCGCGTCGGAGTTCCTGGCGGAGGTCTTCGGTGACGCGGGCGTGCACGCGCGCTCTGCGGTCGGCGTGTCCGAGCTGCCCAAGAACACTCCCGTAGAGGTAGAACTCATCGCCGAGGTGCGGTAACAACTGAAAAGTCCCGGACTGGGATTCGATCGACTGGGGTACATCGATGACGCTGACTCATCCCGCGTACGGACAACTACGGCAGGTGACCCCGACGGCAGCGGTGCTGCTGGCGGACAACCCCGGCCAGATGACGCTGGACGGCACCAACACCTGGATCCTGCGGGCGCCGGGGCGGTCGGACTGTGTGGTGGTCGATCCCGGTCCGAAGGACAAGGCGCACGGCGCCCGGATCGCCGAGGTCACCGGGGGCAATATCGCACTCACGCTGATCACGCATCGGCACCACGATCACACCGGCGGCATCGATCATTTGGTGAAACTGACCGGAACGCCCGTGCGCGCCAAGGACACCGGTTTTCTGCGCGGTTCGGACGCGCCGCTGGTCGACGGTGAGGTGATCGAGGCCGCCGGCCTGCGCCTCACCGTGGTGGCGACGCCGGGCCACACCGGGGATTCGACGAGTTTCCTGCTCGACGACGCGGTGCTCACCGGTGACACGATTCTGGGCAGCGGCACCACCGTGCTCGATTCCAGCGACGGCACCCTGGCCGACTATCTGGCCTCACTGGACCGTCTGGTCGAGATCGGTGCCGGGAAGGCGCTGTTGCCCGCGCACGGACCGGACCATCCCGATCTGGCGCCGGTCGCCCGGTACTACATCACGCACCGGCAGGAACGCCTCGAGCAGGTGCGTGAGGCGTTGCGGGTGCTCGGCCCGAAGGCGAGCGCGATGGCCGTGGTCCGTCGTGTCTACGCCGATGTCGACAAGCGACTCTGGCTGGCCGCCCGCAGCTCGGTGCAGGCGCAGCTGGAGTACCTACGCGCCGAAGGCTGAGCAGTTGAAACCCGCCGAAGGCTGAGCGCACGACAACACGCTGGGCTCCAGGAGCTCTGAACCCAGCGCGTTGTCCGGTCGTCGCGAGCTCGCGTCAGCGCGCGCGGCGCGCCAGTCGCTCCGAGTCGGAGATGAGCACGCTCTTGCCCTCCAGCCGCAGCCAACCGCGGTGCGCGAAGTCGGCGAGCGCCTTGTTCACGGTTTCGCGGGAGGCGCCGACCAGCTGGGCGATCTCCTCCTGGGTCAGGTCGTGCGTGACCCGCAGCGCGCCTGCCTCCTGGGTGCCGAACCGCTGCGCGAGCTGCAGCAGCGCCTTGGCGACCCGGCCGGGGACGTCGGTGAAGATCAGGTCGGCCAGGTTGTTGTTGGTCCGGCGCAGGCGGCGCGCGAGCACGCGGAGCAGCTGCTCGGCGATCTCGGGTCGCTGGTCGATCCAGGACTTCAGCGCGTCGCGATCCATGGTGACGGCGCGGACCTCGGTCACCGTGGTGGCGGTGGAGGTACGCGGGCCCGGATCGAAGATCGACAGCTCGCCGAACATGTCCGACGGGCCCATGATGGTCAGCAGGTTCTCCCGGCCATCCGGTGATCTGCGGCCGATCTTCACCTTGCCCGAGGTGATGATGTAGAGCCGGTCTCCTGGCTCACCCTCGTTGAAGATGACGTGGCCGCGCGGAAAATCCACCGGCTGCAATTGCTTGGCGAGGGCGGCCACCGCAGTGGGCTCGACGCCCTGGAAGATGCCTGCTCTGGCGAGGGCCTCGTCCACTTATGTGCTCCTTATGGGAAATGGCTCCGTACTGGACCGAAAGCGACTCGGCCAACAGCGCAGTCTACGCGGCATGATGACAGCGTAGTGACAGACACCACGTAACGAGTGGATTGCGTGGCGCAGCGAAGAACCGTACCAGTGTTTGTCGGCGGTGTTCGCAGGTCCCTGCGTGATTACCCGCGCTGCCGCCGCCGGGCCCGTCGCGGCCCCGGTGGCCGGTGCGCGGTTCCCGCCTCAGGCGAGCGCTAACTCGCCCGGGCCACATCCAGCTCTTCGCCGCGGGTACGGCGCTTGCGCATCCGTGCCACGGCCGCCGGCAGGCCGAGCCTCGTCAGCTCTTTCACTTCTGCGTTGCTTGCTTTGTCCAGGTACTGCTGAACCTCTTCGTCGGGTTCGAGAAGTTTGCGGAGCCGGTTCTCGACCCGCTCCATACCCAGTGCGAACAGCATCAACAGCACTGGGAAGAGCACCACAGCGAGTCCTTGCATACGGAGGAGTAAACACGGTCTAGGTCTCAGATGGAACACGGCAACCGAACTGGACGGGCAACGTTGGCCGACGGTTCCGTATGGTGGACAGGTGCGTGTCACCCCCTCCACAGCCGCCGGAAACGGGCGTGCGTCCGCCCCCGAGGCGACCGATGCGCAACCCGCCGCGGTCGCAGCCCCGAAACGGAAATCCCGGGCGCGACAGGCGGAAACCCAGCTCGGACTCGTCCGCCGGGCGCGCCGGATGAATCGCACACTGGCCGCCGCTTTCCCGGATGCGCATTGTGAGCTGGACTTCACCACGCCGCTCGAATTAGCGGTCGCGACAATACTTTCCGCGCAGTCCACGGATGTGCGGGTGAATCTCACCACGCCCGCGCTGTTCGCCAAGTACCCCGACGCGCGCGCCTATGCCGAGGCCAACCGGGCCGAGCTGGAGGAATACATCCGCTCGACGGGTTTCTTTCGCAACAAGGCCAACTCGCTCATCGGCCTCGGTCAGGCACTGCTGGAGCGACATGATGGTGAATTGCCTCACACCATGGACGAACTCGTGCAATTGCCCGGGATCGGCCGCAAGACCGCCAACGTGATTCTCGGCAATGCGTTCGGTGTGCCCGGCATCACCGTCGACACCCATTTCGGCCGGCTGGTGCGGCGCTGGCAGTGGACCGCCGAGGAAGACCCGGTGAAGGTCGAACACATCATCGGCGAGCTCATCGAGCGCAAAGACTGGACGATGCTCTCGCACCGGGTGATCTTTCACGGCCGCCGGGTGTGTCATGCCCGCAAGCCGGCCTGCGGTGTGTGCGTGCTCGCCAAGGACTGCCCCTCGTTCGGGACCGGCCCCACCGACCCGGACACCGCCGCCGAGCTGGTCAAGGGTCCGGAGAAGGAGCATCTGCTCGAGCTGGTGGGCCGGTGAGACAACTCCCGGTCGCCTGGCGATGGGCGCTGGCCGGATTGATCGCGGTGATCGCGCTGGCGGTTGCACTGTGGCCGCGGGACCGTGCTGCCGATAACGCGGCGGACAACGGCCGGCCGGCCCGCGCCGGTGCCGGGGTATCCGAGCAGCAACGTCTCGCCGCGAACCTCGCGGCCTGCCCGCGACCCGCCGCGGGCGCCACCGGTTCCGGCCCGCTGGCCGGCCTCACCGTCGGCTGCCTGGCCGACGGCGGGACCGTCGAGCTTTCCGCCGCGCTCGCGGGTAAGCCTGCGCTGCTGAATCTCTGGGCATACTGGTGCGGACCGTGTGCGCAAGAATTGCCGTATTTGCAGCAGTTCGCCCAACGTGCCGGAAACGCGATTACCGTGCTGACCGTGCACAGCGACCCCGATGAGGCCAAGGCGATTTCACGATTGACCGGATTGAACGTGAAACTCCCTGGTGTCCTCGATGCCGACGCACGCGTGCGCACGGCCGTCGGCGCTCCCGCGGTGCTGCCCATTTCAGTGCTGCTGCGCGCGGACGGTTCGGTCGCGCAGGTCGTGGTGCGCGCGTTCAGCGGAGTGGACGACATCAGCGACACCGTCGCGCGGGAACTGGGAGTGGCCGCATGACCATCCCGGTACCCGAAGACATCCCGAAGTGGCTGAGCAAAGCCACCGAGCCCGCGGCGGATGCCTCGGACACGCTCACCCTCGCGCGCACGCTGCGTCGCGCCATGTCGCTCACCGCGACCCCGCGGCAAGCGGCGGTCCTGGTGCTGTTCGGCGGCTCGCCCGAGGTCGATCCGGCCGCGCCGGGCGGACTGCCCGCCGACGCGGAGGTGTTGCTCACCCAGCGCGCCGCCACCATGCGCCAGCATCGCGGCCAGGTCGCGTTCCCCGGCGGCGCGGTGGATCCCGGTGACACCGGACCGATCGACACCGCGTTGCGCGAGGCCTGCGAAGAGACCGGACTCGAACGTTCCGGCGTGGAACCCCTTGCGGTGCTGCCGAAGCTGTTCGTGCCGCCGTCGCGTTTCGATGTGACACCGGTGGTGGCCTACTGGCGCACGCCGAGCGAGGTCGGCGTGGTCGACGAGAGCGAGACCGAACGGGTGGTGCGAGTGCCGTTGTCCGCGTTGCTCGATCCGGCGAACCGTTTCCTGGTGCGCGGCAGCCTCGGCTACCAGAGCCCCGCCTTCCAGGTGGACGGCATGCTGGTCTGGGGTCTCACCGGCGGCATCCTGGCGGGCATCTTCAAAGCCGCAGGCTGGGAACGCGATTGGGACCACAAGGACGTTCGTGACCTAGAGTCCGCCCTCGCCGACGTGGGCATGACGTTATGACCTCCTCGGCCTGGCTCGATATCGCGGTGGTGCTGCTCGCGCTGCTGGCCGCCTCCTCGGGCTGGCGGCAAGGCGCGGTCGCGTCTGCCCTCGCTTTCCTCGGCGTGGTGCTCGGTGCGGTCGCAGGCATCCTCATCGCGCCGCACATCCTGGTCCATGTCGACGAGGGCCGCACCCGGGTGCTCACCGGCGTGCTGCTGATCGTGGTGCTGGTGATCATCGGTGAGGTCGCGGGCATGGTGCTCGGGCGCGCCGCGCGCAGCGGCATGCGGCATCCGTTCACCCGCAGTGTGGACAGCGTGGTCGGTGCCGTGCTGCAGGCGGTGGCCGTGCTGGTCACCGCGTGGCTGCTCGCGCTGCCGCTGGCCACCTCGTCGCAGCCGTCGATCGCCACCGCGATCAACGGTTCGCGGGTGCTCACCGACGTCAACGAGGTCGCGCCGAACTGGCTGCGCCGCCTGCCCAACGAGTTCTCCAAGCTGCTCAACACCTCCGGCCTGCCGGACGTGATCGGCCCCTTCGGCCGCGCCCCGATCGCCGCCGTCGACGCGCCGGACCCGAGCGTGCTGTCCAGCCCGGTCGCCGCCGCACTGCAGCAGAGCGTGCTGCGCATCCGCGGCGTCGCGCCGAGCTGCCAGCGGGCACTGGAGGGTTCGGGTTTCGTGATCGCCCCCGAGCGGATCATGACCAACGCTCACGTGGTCGCCGGCACCACCAGCGTCGTGGTGGACACGGTGCGTGGGCCGCTGGACGCGAACGTGGTGCTGTTCGACCCGTCCAAGGACGTCGCGGTGCTCGCGGTGCCCGGGCTCACCGCCCCGGTGGTGCCGCAGGCGCCCGCCGCCGCGCGGCCCGGCGACAGTGCCATCGTGCTCGGCTACCCCGGCGGTGGTCCGTACACGGCGAGCGCGGCCCGTATCCGCGAGACGTTGGACCTCACCGGTCCGACGATCTACCGGGACGGCACCGTGGAACGTGAGGTCTACACCGTGCGTGGCCGCGTCCGCGCGGGCAACTCCGGTGGGCCGCTGGTGGACACGGAGGGTGAGGTGCTCGGAGTCGTCTTCGGCGCCGCCGTGACCGACGACGACACGGGTTACGTGCTCACGTTGGCCGAGGTCCGCGCCCAGCTCGACGCCGCGACCGGGTCGAACATCCCGGTGGGCACCGGTGCCTGCGTACTGAGCTGAGCGCTACTCCCGGGTCTGGTTCGGCGTCGCCGTACTCGACCCGGGCCCCGGCTGGGTTGGCTTGCAGCGTCGAATTCAACCGGGACCCGGCTCATGTCGCGTCTGGCATCTGTCGGAATTCGACCAGGACCCGGCTGATGTCGCGTTCAGCACTCGCGGATTCGACCCGAGAGCCGCCGGGGTCACCGCCGCACTATGCCAGCAGCTTCGCCAGCTCCGCGGTCACCACATCCGGATTCTCCTGGTGCGCAAAGTGCCCCGCAGCGGGAATGGTGGCCAGGCGGCGGTCCGGGGAGAGGTGGCTGCCGCGCCGGAAGGTGCTGCCGAGCACATAGGGGTCCAGGTCACCGCGCATGGCGAGAACCGGGATGCGGATCGGCTCGCGCATGGTGGCCATGAACCGGCGGCCGTCAGGCCGCCACTGGCTGCGGAAGGCCCAGCGCTGATACTCCAGCGCACAGTGCGCCGCGCCGGGAATCTGGATGGCCGAGCGCATGCGCCGCGCCGTGTCGACGAATTCGGTGGTGCCGGACCAGGATCCGCTCACCCTCGCGCGCAGCATGCGCTCGACCTCGAAGCCGTCACCGGTGGTCAGCAGCCGTTCGCCGTAGCGGGGCAGCTGGTAGCGCAGAAAGTTCGGCAGCCAGGTCGCGCGCTGGTGCCGGTTGCGCAGCACCGCGCTCTTGAGGGCCGCGGGATGCGGTGAGCTCACCACCGCGATGGACCGAACCAGCCGGGGGTGCAGCACCGCGGTCGCCCAGCACACCAGTCCGCCGTCGGCATGCCCGACCAGGGTCGCGTCGGTGTAGCCGAGCGCGCGGATGAGCCCGGCGATATCGCCTGCCAGGGTCCAGCCGTCGTAGCCGCGCGGCGGTTTGTCGCTGTCGCCGTACCCGCGCAGGTCGACCGCCACCACGCGATATCCGAGCTCGGCGAGCCCGGTCAGCTGATGTCGCCAGGACCACCAGAAGTCGGCGAAGCCGTGCAACAGCACGACCAGCGGCGCGTCGGTGCGCTCGGGGGCGGCATCCACCACGTGGAATCGAATGCCGTTGGCATGAACGTCCCGATGCGCCCACGGCCCGTCGAAACGGACGCTGGACGGATCCGGAATGAAGTGCGACGACACGCCGAGGCAGCCTAGTAGTTCGGGGTATCCGCGCGCGAGCGAGCGGTTACGAAGCGGGTTTTTCCAGCGAACGGTAGTCGTCGTGCGCGGCCGCGCCGAAGCCGTGCGGCAGCACCGCCTTGGCCTGCTTGAGCGAGTCGATCGTCTTCTCCGGCGCCCGCAGTTTCTTCACCCGCAGATAGCCGAGGAAGGCGAGTAGCGCGGTCGCGACGATCATCAGCGCGAACACGATCAGGAAGGCGGCCCAGCGGGCCAGCCACACGTCGAGCAGCTCACCGAGGAAGAAGAAAAAGAAGAATGTGCTGAACAGCAGGACGGTCAGCGCGAGGATGAAGTAGACGCTGCCCTGCAGGCCCTTCTTGATCTCGCCGGTCACCTCGGCCTTGGCCAGGGCGACCTCCGCGCGGACCAGGGTGGACATCTGCTCGGTCGCGTCGCGCACCAGCGTGCCGAAGCTGGCGCTGCCGCTGGGGTTGGCGTCGGACAGGGGAATGGAGGTCACCGTACGACCGCGCTGTGCGTCGTTTCCGTTACCGCCGTTTGTGAAACTCACTTGGTAGACCCTTCTCCCTGTCCAGGCACTGCTTCGGCCTCACTCTTTCGTTGTAGCGCACGGGCGTCCCGCCGCGCCTGGTGGACACGCCCACGTCGCAACAGTAGCGCCGAACCGGCGAGCGACGCCGCCATTGATGTGACCAACACAGCCGCCTTCGCCAATTCGACCGCGGAGCCGTCGTCGACGTCGGCAAGCGCGAGTTCTGCCACCAGAAGGCTAACGGTGAACCCGATCGCGCCGAGCACCGACAGGGCGAACATGTCGCGATAGCCCAATCCGGCCGGGCGCTTCGCCACGCCCAACCGGATTGCGAGCCAGCTGATCCCGAAGATTCCCACCGTCTTGCCGAGCAGCAAGCCGAGAATCACGGCCAGCGCCAGCCTGTCGCTGAACAGCTCGCCGAACACCTTGCCGTCCAACGGAACTCCGGAGGCGAACAACGCGAACAGCGGCACACACAGCCCGGCCGAGATCGGCTGGACGAGATGCTCCAACCGGGTGGCGGGCGCCTGCTCCTCGCCGGGGTCCAGGCGCACCCTGGTGAGCAGGCCGAGGGCCACGCCGGCCAGCGTCGGATGGATACCCGCCTCGTGCAGCGCGTACCAGGACACCAGCGCCAGCGGAACATAGAGCAACGGCGTGCTGACCCGCTTGTGCTGGGCCAGCGCCCAGCCGGCGAAGCAGGCCGCGGCGGCCAGCAGCCACAGCAGCGACAGCGTGGTGGTGAACAAGACGGCGATGAGGATGATGGCCACCAGGTCGTCGACCACCGCGAGGCTGAGCAGGAACACCCGCGCGCTCGCCGGGATGCGCGAACCGGTCATGGCGAGCACGGCCAGCGCGAACGCGATGTCGGTGGCCACCGGAATGGCCCAGCCGCGATCCATCCCTGGCTCGCCGAAGCCGACCGCCAGGGCGATCAATGCGGGGGTGACCACGCCGCCGAGCGCGGCGATGATCGGCAGCGCCGCCCGTTTCGGATCGGCCAGCTCGCCGACCACGAGCTCGCGTTTGAGTTCCAGCCCGGCGACGAAGAAGAAGATGGCGAGCAGACCGTCCTTGGTCCAGTCCGCCAGCGTGAGGTCGAGGTGCAGCGGCGCGATGGCCAGCGGCGTCTCGGTCATCGTCACGTAGCTGTCGCCCCACGGCGAGTTCACCCACAGCAACGCCACGGCGGCCGCGATGAGAAGGATTGCGCCGCCGACTGTTTCGGTGCGGAGATAGCGGGATAGTTCCGAGCGCACCTGCGTGATCACGGAGAACCTTTCGGCGTCGGTCGGTCAACGCTGCGACCACGCCATCCACCGACTCGGCAGTCGGGCACGCTCGCAGGCCGACCAGACTTCCCGGCACACCTTACGCAATCCTAACGGGTAGGGCCGGTGACGGAACACCGCCACCGGCCCTACTATGTGTGCCCCGCTGAACGGCTTACGCCTTGGTCGCCCTGATCGCCTCGAAGACGTTGGGATCGACCAGTGTGGAGGTGTCGCCGAGTTCCCTGCCCTCGGCGACGTCGCGCAGCAACCGGCGCATGATCTTGCCGCTGCGCGTCTTGGGCAGCTCGGGCACCACGTGGATCTCCCTCGGCCGTGCGATCGGGCTGATCTCGCGCGACACCTCGGCCTTGAGCTCGTCGACCAGCGCGGCGCCGGTGTCCTTGGCCTCGGCGGTCAGGATGACGAACGCGACGATGCCCTGCCCGGTGGTCTCGTCGCTGGCCCCGACCACCGCGGCCTCCGCCACGCCGGAGTGCCCGACCAGCGCCGACTCCACCTCGGCGGTGGAGATCCGGTGGCCGGACACGTTCATCACGTCGTCCACCCGGCCGAGCACCCAGAGGTCGCCGTCGGCGTCGAGCTTGGCGCCGTCGCCGGCGAAGTACCAGCCCTGCGCGGCGTAGCGCTCCCAGTAGGTGGCCCGGTACCGCTCCATGTCGCCCCAGATGCCGCGCAGCATCGACGGCCACGGCTGGTCGAGCACGAGGTAGCCGTTGGCCTCGGTCTCGCCGCGCTGCACCGGCTTGCCCTCCTCGTCCACCACGAGCGCCGAGATACCGGGCAGCGGCGCCATCGCCGCGCCGGGCTTGGTCGCGGTGACGCCGGGCAGCGGCGAGATCATGATGGCGCCGGTCTCGGTCTGCCACCAGGTGTCCACCACGGGCGCCGTGCCCGCGCCGATCACGTCGCGGTACCAGCGCCAGGCCTCCGGGTTGATCGGCTCGCCGACCGAGCCGAGCAGCCGGATGCTGGACAGATCGTGCGCGGCGGGGATCTCGCGGCCCCACTTCATGAACGTGCGCACCAGCGTCGGCGCCGTGTAATAGATGCTGACGCCGTACTTTTCCACGATCTGCCAGTGCCGGTGCTCGTCCGGAAAGTTCGGCGTGCCCTCGTAGACCACCTGGGTGGCGCGGTTGGACAGTGGTCCGTAGACGATGTAGCTGTGCCCGGTGACCCAGCCGATGTCGGCGGTGCACCAGTAGACGTCTTGTCCCGCTTTGTGATCGAAGACGTTGTGGTGGGTGTAGGACGCCTGGGTCAGATAGCCACCGGAGGTGTGCAGGATCCCCTTCGGCTTTCCGGTGGTGCCGGATGTATAGAGGATGAACAGCGGGTGCTCGGCATCGAACGGCTGTGCCTCGTGTTCCGGTGAAGCTTCGGCGACGGTCTCGTGCCACCACAGGTCGCGGCCTTCGGTCCACGGCACCTCGATTTCGGTGCGCCGGACGACCAAGACATGCTCAACACTGTGCTTACCCACCCCGTCGGCTCCGCCGCCTGCCGTCCCCGGGCGCGGCACATCGCCGTTCGCGGACAACGCCTCGTCCACCGCCTCCTTGAGCGGGGCGGCCTTGCCGCGGCGCCACTGCCCGTCGGTGGTGACGATCAGCCGGGCGCTCGCGTCGTCGACCCGCTGGCGCAGCGCGGTGGGGGAGAAGCCGGCGAACACCACCGAGTGGGTGAGGCCGAGCCGGGCGCAGGCCAGCATCGCGACGATGGCCTCGGGCACCATCGGCATGTAGATGGCGACACGGTCGCCGGCTTCGAGGCCGAGCTCGGTGAAGTAGTTTGCGGCACGGCTGACTTCGGCGAGCAACTCGCGGTAGGTGACGGCGCGCGAGTCGCCCGGTTCGCCCTCCCAGTGGATGGCGACCTGGTCACCGTGGCCGTCCAGCACGTGCCGGTCCACGCAGTTGTAGGCGACGTTGAGCTTGCCGTCGGCGAACCATTTCGCCACCGGCGCGTCGCTCCAGTCCAGTACCTGACCCCACGGCTGATGCCAGTGCAACCGACTCGCCTGCTCGGCCCAGAACGCGTCGCGATCGGCCGACGCCTGCTCGTAGAGCTCGGCACCGGCGTTCGCCGCGGCCGCGAACTCCGCGATCGGCGAGTACGAGTCCTTGTGGTCGGCGGTTTCGGTCATCTCGGTTCTTCTTTCCACGTAGCCTGAGCGCACAATTCAAACGCAGCACGTTCGACAGTAATCAACTGTGACCTACGCCGCGTCCGGTGTGTCCACCGGGTTTCGGTCCCGTCACGCCGTCGCGCAATCCGCAACGGAAGGGTCCGACCCGAGAGATGCCGGGCGACCTCTACGGAGGCAATGTTCCGGTGGATAGGTCGTTTTCGCGCGATGTTTTTGGTGTTTCGACCGTGTTGCCGGATTGGGAACAAGTGGAATGAACCTTGGTCAATCCGATGACAGAGTCCGTTTCGGTGGCTACCCTCCGAGACACCCAAGGCGGATTGTGCTGGCATGCGCCTGGTGACCTCATGCGCATGCCACGGATTCCGCCCTTCTCGAAAACGGGAGAACGCGTTGAGATTCAACAGAGCAATGGCGCTGACCGCGGCCGCGCTGCTGGCTACCAGCCTCGGCCTGGCCGGGTGTTCGTCGGACAGCAGTGCCGACGAGGGCATCGTCACCACCGGTGGTGGTGAGCCGCAGAACCCGTTGGTGCCCACCAACACCAACGAGAACATGGGCGGCCGCGTAGTCGACCGGCTGTTCGCCGGCCTGAAGTACTACGACGCCAACGGTGTGGCGCACAACGAGATGGCTGAGTCGATCGAGTCGTCCGACCGGAAGAACTACAAGATCACCCTCAAGCCGGACTGGAAGTTCAGTGACGGCACCCCGGTCAAGGCGAAGTCGTTCGTCGACGCGTGGAACTACGGCGCGCTCGGCACCAACGCACAGTTGCAGAGCTACGTGTTCACCCCGATCGTCGGGTTCGAGGAGGTGTCCGCGGAGAAGCCGACGGCCCAGACGCTCCGGGGCTTGAAGGTGGTCGATGACCGCACCTTCACTGTCGAGCTCAAGTCGCCCTCCATCGATTTCGAGACCGAACTCGGCTACGCGCCGTTCTACCCGCTGCCCGAAGCCGCGTTCAAGGACATCAAGGCCTTCGGCGAGAACCCGATCGGCAACGGCCCGTACAAGTTCGCCAGTAACGGTGCGTGGCAGCACAACGTCCAGATCGACCTGGTGCCCAACCCGGACTACAAGGGCGGCCGCGCGCCGAAGAACAAGGGCTTGCGGTTCGTGATGTACCAGTCCTTCGACACGGCCTATGCCGATCTGCTCGCAGGCAACCTCGACACGCTCGACACGATTCCCGACAGCGCGCTCGCGTCCTACAAGCAGGACCTCGGCGATCGGGCGATCACCAAGCCCACCGCGCAGAACCAGCACATCGGCATCCAGGCCAACGTCCCGCACTTCAGTGGCGAGGAAGGCGTCCTGCGCCGCAAGGCCCTGTCGATGGCGATCAACCGCGAGCAGATCTGCCAGAACATCTTCCACGGCTCCCGGCTGCCCGCGCGCGACTTCACCTCGGCCTCGCTGCCCGGCTTCAATCCGAACCTGCCCGGCTCCGAGGCGCTGAACTTCAACCCCGAAGAGGCCAAGAAGGTGTGGGCCCAGGCCAACGCCATCTCCCCGTGGTCGGGTCGCTACGAGATCGCCTACAACTCCGACGGCGGCCACCAGGCCTGGATCGAAGCCGTGGCCAACAGCATCAAGAACACCCTCGGCATCGAGGCCGTCGGCGCGCCGTACCCGACCTTCAAGAACATCCGCGACGAGGTGAACGCCAAGAGCATCGGCAAGGCGTTCCGCTACGGCTGGCAGGGTGACTACCCGACCATGCTGCAGTTCCTGACCTCGCAGTACTACAGCTACTCCGAGACCAACAACGTCGACTGGAAGAACCTGGAGTTCGACAAGCTGCTCGACGCCGCGCTCGCCGCGCCGACCCAGGAAGAGTCCTACAAGATCGTCGCGCAGGCGCAGACCCTGATGCTCAGGGACATGGCCGACATCCCGGTGCTCGACTACATCGCCAACGCCGGTCGCTCGGACAAGGTGAAGAAGGCCGAGCTCGCCTGGAACGGTCTGTTCGACTTCGAAAACATCGAGAAGTAGCCGCTGATGAGCCGCGCCGTCGAACCCGACGGCGCGGCTCACCACTGACCCAGGAGACGAAATGGCCTGGTATGTCGTGCGGCGTCTGCTTCAGATGATCCCCGTGTTCCTCGGGGCGACGCTGCTCATCTATGCCCTGGTATTCCTCATTCCCGGCGATCCGATTCAGGCCCTCGCCGGCGACAAACCCATGACCCCCGCGGTGGAAGCCCAGCTCCGCGCGCGGTACCACCTCGACCAGCCCTTCATCATGCAGTATCTGCTGTATCTGAAGGGCATTGTCACGTTCGACTTCGGCACCGCCTTCTCCGGCAGGCCGGTGCGCGACGAGCTGGCGCGGGCCTTCCCGATCACCATCAAACTCGCCGCCATGGCGGTGTGCATCGAGGCCGTGTTCGGCGTCATCTTCGGCCTGGTGGCCGGGCTGCGCAAGGGCAAGCTGTTCGACTCGACCATGCTGGTCGTCAGCCTGGTCGTGATCGCGGTCCCGATCTTCGTCATCGGCTTCCTCGCGCAGTTCCTGCTCGGGGTGAAGTGGGGGATCGCACCGGTGACCGTCACCGGCAAGGCGAGTTTCACCGAATTGCTGGTCCCCGCTTTCGTGCTCGGGTCGTTGTCGTTCGCCTATGTGCTGCGGCTGACCCGGAACTCGGTGGCGGAGAACATGTCCGCCGACTTCGTCCGCACCGCGACCGCCAAGGGGCTGAGCAGGCCCCGGGTGGTGACGGTGCACATCCTGCGTAACTCGATGATCCCGGTGATCACCTTCCTCGGCGCCGAACTCGGCTCGCTGATGGGCGGCGCGATCGTCACCGAGGGCATCTTCAACATTCCCGGCGTCGGCGGCACGTTGTTCCAGGCGATCACCCGCGGCGAACCGCCCACCGTGGTGTCGTTCGTGACGGTCCTGATCATCATCTTCCTGATCTCCAACCTGGTCGTCGACCTGCTCTACGCCGCACTCGATCCGAGGATTCGCTATGCCTGACCTCGACAAAGGAAAAGGAATCGACCTCGCGGAGAGTGCGGCCCGCGGCAGGCAGACCTACTTCGTCGCCCCGCCCGACGAGGTCGAGGTGCTCGCCACCGACATGGTCGTCGACGCGGGCTCGCCGACCAGCATCTGGCAGGACGCCTGGCGACAACTGCGGCGCAACCCGATCTTCATCGTCGCCATGCTGATGATCCTGTTCGTGCTCATCGTCGTCCTCTGGCCCGGCCTGTTCACCAGCCAGGATCCGCGCTACTGCAACGGCGACTTCAGCATGGATCCGCGCGGTCCTGGTCATCCGTTCGGCTTCGACAAACAGGGCTGTGACATCTACGCCCGAACCGTTTACGGCGCACGGGCTTCGGTGCTGGCAGGCGTCGGCTCGACCGTCCTGTTCGTGCTGATCGGCGGCGTCCTCGGCGCACTGTCCGGGTTCTACGGCGGGCTACTCGACTCGATCGTGTCGCGTATCGCGGAAGTCTTCTTCGCGATCCCGCTGATGCTGGCCGCGATCGTGATCATGCAGCTGCTCGATGCGCGGACCATCTGGACCGTGGTCCTGGTCCTCGCCTCGTTCACCTGGCCACAGGCGGCCAGGATCGCACGCAGTGCGGTGATCCAGGCGAAGAACAGCGATTACGTCACGGCGGCAAAGGCTTTGGGCGTCTCTCGAATACGCACACTGCTGCGCCATGTGGTGCCGAACGCGGCTGGCCCGTTGATCGTCGTCACCACGATCTGGCTCGGCGTGTTCATCGTCACCGAGGCGACGTTGTCCTACCTCGGTGTCGGCCTGCCGCGCACGATTGTGTCGTGGGGCGCCGATATCTCGTCGGGGCAGAAGGAGATTCGCACCTCCGCGATCCTGTTCTATCCGGCAACGGCACTCGCGCTCACGGTGCTGAGCTTCATCTTGCTGGGCGACGCACTGCGCGAAGCCCTCGACCCGAAGGCTAGGAAGCGATGAGTGAGTCCCGCAGCGCACAGTCGCCCCTGCTCGAAATCAAGGACCTGAACGTCTGTTTCACCTCCGACGGCAAGAAAATACCCGCCGTCCGCGATGTGAACCTGTCGGTGTACCCGGGCCAGACCGTCGCGATCGTCGGCGAATCCGGCTCGGGCAAGTCCACCACCGCGCACGCGATCATCGATCTGCTGCCCGGCACCGGGCAGGTGACCTCCGGCTCGATCCTGTTCGACGGCAAGGATCTCGCGAAGGCGTCGAAGAAAGACGTCATCGCGGTTCGTGGTAGCGGGATCGGGCTGGTCCCGCAGGACCCGATGTCGAACCTGAACCCGGTGTGGAAGGTCGGCTTCCAGATCCGGGAGACGTTGGAGGCCAACGGCATCGCCAAGGGTAAGGCGGCCAAACAGCGAGCCATCGAACTGCTGCACGAAGCGGGCATGTCCGACGGGGAACGCCGGGTGAACCAGTACCCACACGAGTTCTCCGGCGGCATGCGCCAGCGCGCGCTCATCGCCATCGGTCTGGCGTGCCGGCCCAAGCTGCTGATCGCGGACGAGCCGACGTCGGCGCTCGACGTCACCGTGCAGCGGCAGATCCTCGATCACCTCGAAGGCCTCACCAACGAGCTCGGTACCGCGGTACTGCTGATCACGCACGACCTCGGCCTCGCCGCCGAACGCGCGGAGCATCTGGTGGTGATGTATCGCGGTCGCGTCGTGGAATCCGGTCCGGCCCTGCAGATTCTGCGCGAACCGCAGCACCTGTACACCAAGCGGCTGGTGAACTCGGCGCCCTCGCTCGCGTCGCAGCGGTTGTCCTCGGTGAAGCAGCGCATCGAGATCCGCGAGCAGGCGGTGCAGGTGGCCGAGCAGATCGCGGCGGCCGACACCGAGCTGTCCGTAGTGCCCGACGACGTAGTGGTGGTCGAGAACCTCACCAAGGCGTTCAAGATCCGCGGCAGCGTCCCGTGGAAGTCGACTGACTTCCTTGCGGTGCAGGATGTTTCGTTCCGGCTTCGGCGCGGCACGACCACCGCCATCGTCGGCGAATCCGGCTCGGGTAAATCGACGGTCGCGCAGATGATCCTCGGTCTGCTCGAGCCGACGTCGGGCAAGGTCACCTTCGACGGTCAAGAGGTGGCGAAGCTGGATCGCAAGAGCGCCTTCGCGTTCCGGCGCCGGGTGCAGCCGATCTTCCAGGACCCGTACGGCTCGCTGGACCCGATGTACTCGATCTACCGCACCATCGAGGAGCCGTTGCGCACGCACGACATCGGCACCCCGAAGGAGCGCGAGGCCACGGTGCGCGAGCTGCTCGACAAGGTGTCGCTGCCGTCCACTGTGATGCGCCGGTACCCGAACGAGTTGTCGGGTGGTCAGCGTCAGCGCGTCGCTGTGGCCCGCGCCCTCGCGCTCTCGCCCGAGGTCGTGGTCTGTGACGAGGCGGTGTCCGCGCTCGACGTGCTGGTGCAGGCGCAGATTCTGCGACTGCTGAATGATCTGCAGGCCGAGTTGGGTCTGTCGTATGTGTTCATCACCCACGACCTGGCTGTTGTCCGGCAGATCGCGGATGACGTGCTGGTCATGCAGACCGGCAAGGTGGTCGAGGCGGCGTCCACACAGGAGGTCTTCGACAATCCTCGGGAGGAGTACACCCGGCGGCTGCTCGACGCCATCCCGGGCCGAGATCTGTTGGTGAGCTGAACAATCGGCTCGTCGAGATCGGCGGCACACTCGAAGTTCGGCGGCCACCCCGGCCCGTTGGGTTGGGGTGGCCGCTCGCTGTGCAGCGCCGAGTATGGGGTCAGTCAGCGGCGGCTGTGCACGGACCTGCTCGCGCAGTTCTGGGGCGTTGTCCGGTGCCAGGGATGCCCGGAACTGAACTGCATCGCACAGCACTGCGGGCACGGACAGCAGTGCACGGCACGGCATGGCATCGCGCTGCCCCGGACCGCGCTGCACCGCGCGGCCGACCGGGGCGGGCACGAGCTGGGGTCGGGTGGGGTCCGGCCGCAGCGGGGTGGGCTTGGATCCGGGGGCGGGGCGGGCGCAAGTAGCCTCGTAAACCGTGACCGATCCGCTGCAGCCTCTCGTCGATCTCCCCGGTGTCCGTGCCGCGGCCGACCGCGCCCGCGATGCGCTCGCCGAGGTGCATCGGCACAAGGCGAATCGGCGTGGCTGGCCGACCACCGCCGCCGAAGCCGCGGTGCGGGCCGCCCGATCGTCGGCCGCCATCGACGGCGGTAGCACCGAATTGCCCGCCGACGGTCAGGTCGGCGACCCGATTCTGGCCGGGTCGCTGCGCGTTGGCCAGGCCTTGGACGGTGACGCGCTGCGCAATCTGGTGGGCACCTGGCAGCGGGCGCCATTGCAGGCGCTGGCTCGATTGCATCTGCTCGCCGCGGCCGATCTGGTTGCCGACGAGGCGGCGCTCGGCAGGCCACGGTCGGATGCCGGAGTGGCGGAGCGGCTCGATCTGCTGGTGCAGACGGTGCTCGGGTCGCGTGCGCCCGCTCCGGTGATCGCCGCCGTGGTGCACGGCGAGCTGCTCGCATTGCGGCCGTTCGGGACCGCGGACGGGGTGGTCGCACGCGCGGCCTCGCGATTGGTCGCGGTGTCGAGCGGGCTGGACCCGCACAGTTTGGGAGTGCCCGAGGTTTTCTGGCTGCGGCGCAGGCAGGCGTATCTCGAGGCCGCAGCCGCTTTCGGGACCGGTGCGGCGGACGCTGTCGGCAGCTGGGTGCTGCTGTGCTGCGGCGCGCTGGAGGACGGTGCGCGGGAGGCCACGTCGATCGCCGATTCGGCATCGGGGTAAGCGCTACACGTCAAAGCGGGCGGCGCGTCGTTGCCGACTTCACCGCCCGCGTAGCACGGACTACCCGGTTACCAAGCGTGCTGGGTGGGTTGTGTTCTACGGCCTCGGCGAGAGTCCGACCTCCGGCGGTTCATCCCCGCAACCTGTGCGAGGCCATCGCCGACGAAGACCCGGATTTCGCAGGCCCACAACGCTTCTGCCCTTGTCGCGGCGCGCTCCGCGTGGGTGCCTGGTGCCCGTGCTGGGAAGGATGGACGGGAGACGGAACCTTCTCTTCCGGTCCTGCCTTGGCCTTCCGACCTTCCGTAGTTACCTTTCTACTCTGTGACAGCCTTCACATCAAGAGCTGCTCAGACATTCGATTTGCGGCGTGTCGATCGGCGTTTCGTGGTTCAATGCCTGGTCGCAACTTCTTGCGCGTGCGCTCAGCAAACCTCTCCGGCAAGCACCAGGCTTCCGCTCGAGCAGCGGCGGTCGCGCCTGTGCCGGTGGTGGCTAAAGCTCAGCTGCGCCGGCGCAGCAATCGATAGCTGATCGCGCCGGCGAGCAAGGCGCTCAGGCCGACCACCGCGGTGGCGGCAAGGGTGGTGGACGACGGTGCCTGGAACCGAGCCCACAGCGACACCGGATTCGAGAAGGCCAAAATCGGCCAGCCCTCGGCGAGTGCCTCGCGGCGCAGGCCGCGATCCGGATTGACCGCAGTCGGATGGCCCACCGCGTGCAGCAGCGGCAGATCGGTGACCGAATCGGAGTACGCGTAACAGCGCGAGAGATCGTAACCCTCACTGGCGGCGAGCTTTTCGATCGCGGCGACCTTGCCCTCGCCGTAGCAGTAGAACTCGACGTCGCCGGTGTACTTGCCGTCCGCGACGACCATCCGCGTCGCCGCGGTGTGCGAGGCGCCGAGCACTTCCGCGATCGGGCCGACGATCTCCTCGCCCGAAGCCGACACGATCACCACATCGTGGCCCCGGATCTTGTGGTCGGCAATGAGATCGGCCGCCTCGGCGTAGATCAGCGGATCCACCAGTTCGTGAAGCGTCTCGGCCACAATGGTTTTCACCTGCTCGACGTCCCACCCGGCACACATGTTCGTGAGATGGGCGCGCATCCGCTCCATTTGGTCGTGGTCGGCGCCGGACAGCATGAACAGGAAGTGCGCGTAGCTGCTTTCGAGCACATCGCGGCGATTCAACAGGCCTTGCGCGTAAAAGGGCTTGCTGAAGACGAACGTGCTCGACTTGGCGATCACGGTCTTGTCCAGATCGAAGAAGGCGGCGACGCGTCCGTCCGCGGTGGGTGAGTCCACCCGACCAGCATAGGCGTACCGCCCCCACCCTTCCGGCACGCGCGGGCCCGCAGTGGCCGCCGGGCGGCGCGGAACTGGGGATCCGACTGGGGATCGAGCGCGGGCGGTGCGACGGGGGCTGCGGCGGCCCACACGGCGGTATCCACGGCCGCGAGCGGGGAGTTTGCCGCACCCCTGCGGAGCCCGTAATCGCCGGAAAGTTCTGTCGCAACAGACTTGCGTTGTGGGCGGGGCTTGGGTGTAGTATTGCTGGCACCTGGACATGGTCCAGGCGCGTTCAGCCCGACCCCCCGGGGCTGAACCCGACGGCCCCAGCCTCCTCCCCCCCCGGCTGGGGCCGTCCTCTATTCCGAGGACGGTTCACCTCCCCCTTCGCCGGTGCCGAATCCCCTCGTCGCGGAACTCGAAAGTTCTACACACCCCCGAGTTATCCACAATCGGCACATCGCCTCTTCTGCCGTCCGCCGATTTCGGCCACGCTCAGCCGCATGAATCTTGAAGTGGCGCCGGACAACAGCAGCCCGCCACCGGCCCTCGTGCTCCTGCACGACCCCCGGCTTCGCGACGAAGTGCGGCGTGTGGCCGCCGCGGCCGAACGCGGACTCGACGAACGCCCGCTACCCGTCGGACGGCATGCATGGACCGCGGCGCCACTGGTGATCCTGGACACAACCGCCGCGCGGGCGGCCGCCGACGCCGGATATCTGCGCCGGGTCGGCGTCGTCCTGGCCACCGACGGCGAACCGGGACTGCCCGATTGGCAAGCCGCCGCGGCCGTCGGCGCCGAGCGGGTCATCGCGCTGCCCGGTGCCGCCGAAGGACTTATCGAGATGTTTGCTGAGTACGGCGAGCACCGCACCGGAGACGGTGTGGTCGTCGCCGTCGCAGGCGCGGCAGGCGGGGCAGGCGCGTCAACCCTGGCCGCCGCCGTCGCGCTGCGAGCCGCAGCGGAGGGGTTCCGCCGCGACACCGTATTGGTCGACGGCGCGCCCCTCGGCGGCGGCCTCGACCTGCTGCTCGGCATCGAAACAAGCACCGGACCGCGCTGGCCGGACCTGGTCGTCGAGGACGGCAGGGTCTCCGCGGCGGCGCTGCACTCCGCGTTGCCCACTGCGGCGCCCGGCCTGGCCGTGCTCGCCTGTGGACGCTGCGGTGCGGGCCGGTTGCCACGCGAGATCGGTTCCGCGGCTGTCCGCGCGGTCATCGAAGCAGGCCGTGCCGCAGGCGATTTGGTGGTTTGCGACATTTCCGGCGAACGCGGCCCGCACGCCGATCAAATGCTCGACTCCGCCGACCTGGTCGTGCTGGTGGTACCCGCGCGGTTGCGCGCCGTAGCCGCCGCCGAGGCGGTCGCCGCGCACATCGGGCGCCGAAACCCCAATCAGGGCTTGATCGTTCGCGGGCCTGCCCCCGGCGGTCTGCGTGGCTCCGAGGTCGCCGAGGTCCTCGACCTGCCACTGCTCGCCGCCGTGCGCGCCCAAGCAGGTTTGGCTGCCCGGCTGGAACGAGGCGGTCTCACCGTGCACCGGCGCGGGCCGCTGCGCGACGCGGCCGATGCGGTGCTCGCGGTGCTGAGTGCGCCTGCTGGGCAGCGGCGATGAGAGTCGAGCAGGTGGGTCGGCTCAGCGAGCGGTGCGCTCGAACGATCGATCGTCGATCGGGGGCGGTGGGTGGTTGGCGAGTGCGACAGGCGGACGGGACATCTCGTGGGTGCCCGGGCAGATGTATCCCTGCGACAGCATGCCCGCCGGATCGTCTTCGATCCGCGTCGCCTGCGGGCCCTCGATCATCGGCGGCAAGCACGGCTGAACGGGGATGGCGATGAGTGCGCTGGTGACCTCCGAGCTACTGGATCGGGTGCGGGAACGGCTGTCCGGTGGTTCGGGTGATCCGGACCCGGCCCAGGTGGCCGCCGCTATTCGGGCCGAGGCTGGTGCGGTACTCGGCGATACGGATCTGCTGCGGGCGCTGCGGTTGTTGCAGACCGAGATGACCGGCGCCGGAGTGCTCGAGCCGCTGCTGCACGATCCACAGGTCGCCGATGTGCTGGTGACCGCGCCGGACGCGGTGTGGATAGATCGCGGGCACGGTCTGGAGAAGACCGCGATCACCTTCCCCGACGAGGCCGCGGTGCGCAGGCTGGCCCAGCGGCTGGCTCTCTCGGCCGGTCGGCGACTGGACGACGCGCAGCCGTGGGTCGACGGCAGGTTGTCTGGAACCGGAGCGGCGCTGGGGGATTCGTTCGGTGTGCGACTGCACGCCGTGCTCGCTCCGGTCGCGCACGGCGGCACCTGTCTGTCGCTGCGTGTGCTGCGGCCCGCCACCCAGGGCCTGGACGCACTGGCGGCCGCGGGCGCGGTACCAGCCGACGCAAAGCGGCTGTTGGAGCGGATCATTCGAGCCCGACTGGCGTTTCTGGTGGTCGGCGGTACCGGTGCGGGTAAGACGACGCTGCTCTCCGGTCTGCTGGCCAAGGTCGGTCCGCGCGAACGCATCGTGTGTGTGGAGGACGCCGCCGAACTGGCGCCGCCGCATCCGCATGTGGTGCGACTCGTCGCGCGCACCGCGAACGTCGAGGGCGTCGGTGCGGTGACCGTTCGCGACCTGGTACGGCAGGCGCTACGCATGCGTCCCGACCGGATCGTGGTCGGCGAGGTCAGAGGTGCCGAGGTGGTCGACCTGCTGACCGCGCTGAACACCGGCCACGACGGCGGTGCCGGAACTGTCCATGCGAACTCGCCACAGGAGGTGCCCGCCCGGCTGGAAGCCCTTGCGGCACTCGGTGGAATGGACCGCGCCGCACTGCACAGCCAACTCGCCGCCGCCGTCCAGGTCGTGCTGCACGTCCACCGTCGGACAGACGGTTCGCGGGGCCTGCGCGAGATCGGTCTCGTCCGCCGCGACGACAACGGCCGCGTCCACATCGCTCCCGCATGGCACGCGTGCGCCCCGGCTCCTGCGGCGGGCGAACTGAATCGGTTGCTCGATGAGCGGCTCGACCGATGAGCGCAGCGTTGGTGTGTCTCGCGCTCGCACTGCTGGCGGCACCGACATCGCCGTCTCGTCGTCGGTTCGGCGGGTTGTTCGCCGTACCGGTGGTGGCGCGAAAGATGCAGCGCGGCAGGGTGCTCCGGCTCGGAGTCTGCGTCGGCGTGGCTGTGGTGTCGGTCTTCGGGATCGGTCCACTGCTTGCGACGGCGATGGTGGCGGGAACGGTCGGGTTCCGAGTTCGCCGGGCGAGCGTGGATCGGCGCAGAAGCGCCGAATGTACCTACCTGCTGGACGCATTGGAGGCGGTGATCGGGGAGCTGCGGGTCGGTGCCCATCCGAGTGCGGCGGCCGAGGTCGCGGCTTGCGAGGCGCGCGGCGAAGCCGCCGAGGCGTTCGCGGTGAGCGCCGGGCGCAGCAGGCTGGGGGGTTCCGCGGCCGCGGGGCTGCGTCAGCCGGATTCCATCGTCGCGGTGGAGCTGTCCCGCATCGCCGACGCGTGGCAGGTGGCCGAGCAGCACGGTCTGGCGCTGGCGGAGTTGCTGTCCGCCGCGCGCACGGACCTGGTGGGCCGCATCCGTTTCCACGGCCGCACCACCGCCGCTCTCGCCGGTGCTCGCGCCACCGCCACCGTGCTGGCCGCCCTGCCACTGCTCGGGCTCGGTCTCGGTCAACTGATGGGCGCCGCTCCGTTGCACGTGCTTTTCGCTTCGTCGGCAGGGGCTGTGCTGCTCCCACTCGGTGCCGCTCTCGCCTGCGCGGGCCTGCTGTGGACCGATGCCATCACCCGAAAGGTGCTCGTATGAATCGAGAGCGTTGCCGTAAGCGCGGCCGATCCCCTGTGTGGCAAACGAATTCGAGAAATCCCTCGGACCGTCCGGGCCCATTCGGCCCTGGCTATGCGAATTGTGCTGTGTTCGAGTCGAATTGGTGGGATGAGGTGCTGGATGGAGCCGGCCATGTATCCGGCTCTGCCGGTGGTGTTGCTCGCGGTCGCGCTGCTCCTGTTGCCCGGCCGGGTGGCGGTGAGTCGTCGCCTGCAGGCACTCCGGCGCCCCGCGGTGGTGCGCGCCGTCGTGCCCGCGTCGAACCAGCAGCTCGACCCGCTGGCCACGGCCTCGGTCTTCGATCTGCTGGCCGCGTGCCTGCGAGCGGGACTGCCGATGGCGGGCGCGGCGCGGGCGGTGGCACCCGGTGCGCCGGAACCGCTGGGGGAGGCGCTGCGACGAGCCGCGGATCTGCTCGCCCTCGGTGCCGATCCTGCGACGGCCTGGGAGCGCGCGGCGGCAGCCGAGACCGGCCGGGCGGGCGCCGAAGAGGTGGAGTCGTTGGCGCGGATGGCGCGCCGGTCCGCGCGATCGGGCGCCTCGCTGGCGGTCGCGGTCGGCGAACTGGCCGAACAGCGACGGGGTGCGGTCGAGGATGCCGCCGCAGCGAAGGCCGAGCGGGCCGGCGTACTGATCGGCGGCCCCCTCGGCCTCTGCTTCCTCCCCGCGTTCGTCTGCCTCGGCATCGTGCCGGTGGTGATCGGTCTCGCTGGCCGGGTGCTCGGCGGTGGGCTGCTGTGAGCGAGCGCTGGCGGGTGGGCTGCAGACCAAGTGCTCTCGTGCACGGCGGGGCTCCGCCTCAGCCAGGTGGCGTTGCGAACGAGCACCAGCCGCTGGGCAGCAGGATCGGGATGGCCTCGTGTGCTGCGGGACTCGGTGCCAGTGCGGTTAGGGACATGGGCGAGCGCCGCCGCGTGCGTCGAAGGCGCTGTGCGCCTGCGGGCCTGCTGAGCCCGCACGCAGGCGACTACGTCACGAAGGGTGTCGTCGGCGTGCTTGGATCCGTGCCCGCACCGCTTGCTCGGCCTACCGGAACGTGTCCGCGCGGATCGGCCGCGCGGGCCGCAGTGAGAGGGGAATCAGGTGCTGATCGAGCGAGTGACGAGCAACGCGATCCACGGTTCGAGGGCTGTATATATGGAGCTGCGTTCGCGAATCCTGCACGCGGCGACCGCCGACGACGGGATGAGCACGGCCGAGTATGCGATCGGGACCATCGCCGCCGCGGCGTTCGGTGCCGTGCTGTACGGGGTGGTGACCGGCGACAGCATTGTGAACGCGCTGACGAAGATCATCGACCGCGCCCTCAACACCACCGTGTAGCAGCCTGGCCGTTTCGGGTAAAACAGTGGAGCGCAAAGACTCTCGGTGATGATCGGGGTTCGGTGACGGTCGAGGCGGCGATCGCGCTCACCACCCTGGTCGTCGCGGTCGTGCTGTGTATCGGAGCATTGCTGGCGGCGTCGACGCAGGTGCGCTGTGTCGACGCCGCCCGCGAGGCGGCCCGCCTGTCCGCCCGCGGCGACGAAGCGAACGCGATCGCCGCGGCCCGCCGCGTCGCACCTCCGGCCGCGGACATCTCGCTGCGCAGCGAGGGCAACCACGTGATCGCCCGAGTCACCACCCGCGCGCCCCTGCTACCGCTGCTGACGCTGCACGCGGACGCCGTCGCGGTCCGCGAGCCGGGAACGACACCATGAGAGCGCGTGAACAGAGAAGCAGTCACCGAGCGGCGGGGGAGGGGATGAGGGGCAAGCTTCGGGCCGATGACGGCGCGGCGACGGTCTTCGCGTGTCTCGCCCTCACCGCGCTCATCGCGGCGACGCTGATGATCGGGCAGGTCGGTGTGGTGGTTGTCACCCGGCATCGGGCGCAGGCAGCAGCCGACTTGGCGGCGCTGGCGGCAGCTGCGGCATTAGCCGAGGGGGCCGACGCGGGATGCGCTGCGGCGGCAGCGGTGGTGCGGCGGATGGCGGCCTGGATGGAACAGTGCGAAGTCGCCGAGTGGGATGCGACTGTGATTGTTAACAGGAATGTACCAATGGGTCTGTTAGGAACCCACACGGTGCGCGCTGTCGCACGAGCCGGGCCTGTTGAAAACTGAGAGAAACCTAAGTGTGGACTCGCACCCGGACGTTGTCGCGAGTAGCGGAAATCGGTAAATAGCCTGGCCAAATAATTTCAGACGGCACAATTGTCCGCAGGGACGCGGATAAAGAAACGAACGAATGCGCATGTGCGCAGGCGACAACTGGGCAATAGCACAGTTAACCTGAATGCATTCCTCTTTATTCGACCGGGGAGCCCGGAGCGCGGTCTGCCCGCACCGCGTCCGGATCCAGGCAGATCGCCCCAGGTCAGGTAGACATTCGATCACACGCGGAGCTCGGCGCCGTCACGAACCGAGCTCGGCGTCGTCACCGGGCCGACAGCTCGGCCAGCACTGCGGTGAGTAGGCGCGCCGCACCGGCCTTGTCGAGCGGATGGTTCCCGTTCCCGCACTTGGGCGACTGGACGCACGACGGGCAGCCCGCGGCGCAGGCGCAGGACTCGATCACGGCGAGGGTGGCCGACAGCCAGCGCTGCAACTGGGCGTACCCGCGCTCAGCGAAGCCCGCCCCACCCGGCTGACCGTCGTAGACGAACACCGTCGGCAGCCCGGTATCGGGATGCTCGGCGATGGAGACGCCGCCGATATCCCACCGGTCGCAGGTCGCCACCAGGGGCAATAGCCCGATCGCCGCGTGCTCGGCGGCGTGCAGCGCGCCGGGCACGTCCGCCGGGTCGATGCCGGCCAGCGCCAACAACTCCGGGCACACCGTATAAAGCACCGCCCTGGTGGGCAGGGTGTGTTCGGGCATGTCGAGTTCGACCAGGTCGAGCACCTCGCCGGTGACCAGGGTGCGCAGATACCCGACCACCTGACTGGTCACCCTGACCTGTGCCAATGCGGTGGTCACCCGGCCGTAGCGCCGCTCGTCGGTCAGCTCGTCGATGGCGATCGAGGTGACCGAGCGAGCGCTGGTGGTCCACCCCGGTTCGGCGGCGTGCACGAACGCGACGCCACCCTCCAGATCCAGCTCGTCGACCACGAAGGTCTCGCCCTGATGCAGGTGAACAGCGCCCTGATGCAGCGTCGCCGGCGCACGCCCGGCATCGGCCGTGCCGAGCAATCGCCCGGTCTCGCCGTCGACGATGGCCACCGGCGTACCGATCCCGCCGCGCACATCGACGGCGTCGTGCGGCTGCGTCTCCGCGGTGACGTACCAGCGCCCCCGCTCCTCGGCGCCCGTGACCACGCGACGCCTGATCAATCCCTTCTCGGCGAGACCGGCCAGCACTTCCCGCGCGCCGAGCTCGTCCACCTCGGCGTCGGTGAGCGGCAGCTCCAACGCCGCGCAAAGCAACTGGGGACCCAGTACATAGGGATTGCGCGGGTCGGTGATGGTGGCCTCGACGGGCTTGTCCAGCAGCGCCTCCGGGTGATGCACGAGGTAGGTATCCAGCGGATCGTCCCTGGCCACCAGCAGGACCAAGGACCCCTGGGTGCGCCGGCCCGCCCGGCCCGCCTGCTGCCAGAACGAGGCGACAGTGCCCGGAAAACCGCAGATCACCACGGCGTCGAGCCCGGCGATATCGACCCCGAGTTCGAGTGCGTTGGTGGTGGCCGCACCGAGCAGTGAACCGTCCGACAACGCCGTCTCCAGCTCGCGCCGATCCTCCGCGAGGTACCCGGCCCGATACGCGGCGACGCGCTCGGCGAGGTCCGGATCGACCTCGCTCAGCAACCGCCGCGCGTCCATCGCCGTGAGCTCGGCGGCCCGGCGGGACCGCACGAAGGTCAGCGTCCGCGCGCCCTCGACCACCAGGTCGGCCATGATCCGCGCGGCCTCCGTGGTGGCCGCCCGCCGCACCGGCGCGCCGTTTTCGCCGGTCACGGTGGTGAGCAGCGGCGGCTCCCACAGCGCGACGGTGCGTGGCCCCTGCGGTGACCCGTCCTCGGTGACCGCGACACACGGCGCCCCGATCAACCGGGAGGCGGCGGCCGCGGGCTCCGCGGTGGTGGCCGAGCACAACACGAACACCGGATCCGCGCCGTAGCGTGCGGCGATCCGCCGCAGCCTGCGCAGCACCAGCGCCACGTGCGAGCCGAAAACGCCCCGGTAGGCATGGCATTCGTCGACCACGATGTACCGCAGCCTGCGCAGCACCCGCGCCCAGCGCTGATGCGAGCGCAAGATGCCGAGATGCAGCATGTCGGGATTGGTGAAAACCCAGCGTGCGTTCGCCCGCACCCACTGCCTGATCTCGGCAGGAGTATCGCCGTCATAGGTTGCTGGATGAATATCGCGCAGCGGTCCCTCGTGCGTCAGCGCGCCGACGGCCCGCAGCTGATCCGCGCCGAGCGCTTTGGTGGGTGCCAGATAAATGGCAGTGGCGCGCGGGTCTTCACGCAGCGCGCTCAATACCGGTAGCTGATATCCCATCGACTTGCCGGATGCTGTGCCGGTGCTGACCACCACGTGGGCGCCGCCGTGCGCGAGGTCGGCGGTGCGGGTCTGATGACTCCACGGCGCGTCGACGCCCGTGTCCCGTAATGCCGAGATCACCTCCGGCGATGTCCAATCGGGCCAGGTGGTGAGCTCGGCGGCGCGGGCGGGTAGCTCGACGACGTGGGTCAACCGGGGCTCGTCGGCGGGCACTCCGACTAGGACACGATTCAGCAACGATGTCCCGTAGCCGATGCCGTTAGGGGGTGCCGGGCGAGCGGTCGAGTTGGTCGGATTCATGCGGCGCGCGCCACGACACGCTCAGAAAGTGTGAAACGTGGACGGTTAGGAACGTCTACCTGCCAATTCGATACCAAATAGCGACCTGGGTCACAGGCCCTTTGCCATACGCGCACTCGGTTATCGGGAGGCAAACGAACCTCAAGTCTGGATTCCGGCATTGTGTCCCTCACCTGCGCATTCGCAAGATCAACTTTTTTGCAAATTGTCGGTAACTCGACTGTTGAATTGCTCGAAGACATGGTTCACTGGTTCCTGGTCGCAAGCTTCTGTGTTCGAGGGTCGGATCCAAAGTCCAAACCGTCAGCAGGATCGATGTTGCGAACGGTGTGCTTGGTGCTTTCCTGCAGGGGGAACCAACAGTACAGCGGTCGGAACGGGCCCGGTGGACGAACCCAGTTGTCCGCCGTTCCGGTAAGAAAAGAGAAGGAACAGAATGGCACAGGGAACTGTGAAGTGGTTCAACGCGGAGAAGGGGTTCGGCTTCATCGCGCCCGAGGACGGCTCCGCTGACGTCTTCGTCCACTACTCCGAAATTCAGGGGTCGGGCTTCCGCACCCTCGAAGAGAACCAGAAGGTCGAGTTCGAGGTCGGCCAGGGCACCAAGGGCCCGCAGGCCACCGGAGTTCGCGCGCTCAGCTGAGCGACGCAATCCAACACACTCGTCCCTCACCGCCGGTCAGCCGGAGGTGGGGGACGAGCTATATCCGGGGCAAAGACACACCCGGCGACTGAGGTCAGGAGCCTGTGAACACGCCGTGGCACAGCCTGGGCCTGAACACAAGGCATACTGAGTCGCAGTGACGCGCGTACGCTCTGTGGTTCAAGTCGCAAGCACTCGGCCACACGTAGCGTCAAGGTATAAACGTGTCTGGTGGCGACGCCCAGCCGTCGTCCCCGCTTGCCCCAGCCGCGCACAGCGCCGAAAAGCGCCCGCGCGGGTCGACAGGAAAGGTGTATTCGCCGGTGGCAACACGAGACCGCGGTGCAGCCGACCAGGGCCGTCCCCTGCGTCGTCTCGTGATCGTCGAGTCCCCAACCAAGGCCCGCAAGATAGCGCCCTATCTAGGCCGTAACTACACGGTCGAGGCCTCGGTCGGACATATCCGGGACCTGCCGCGTGGTGCGGCGGACGTTCCCGCCAAATACAAGGGCGAGTCCTGGGCCCGGCTCGGCGTCGACGTGGACCACGACTTCGAGGCCATCTATGTGGTGAGCCCCGATAAGAAGGCCAAGGTCGCCGAGCTCAAGAACCTGCTGAAGGACGCCGACGAGCTCTACCTCGCGACCGACCCCGACCGCGAGGGCGAGGCCATCGCCTGGCACCTGCTGGAAACGCTCAAGCCCAAGGTCCCGGTCCGGCGCATGGTGTTCCACGAGATCACCGAGCCCGCCATCCAGGCGGCCGCCGCCGACACCCGCGACCTGGACAACGACCTGGTCGACGCGCAGGAGACCCGCCGCATCCTGGACCGGCTGTACGGCTACGAGGTCAGCCCGGTGCTGTGGAAAAAGGTGATGCCGCGACTGTCGGCAGGCCGGGTGCAGTCCGTCGCCACCAGGGTGATCGTCCAGCGCGAGCGCGAGCGGATGGCTTTCCGTTCCGCCGAATACTGGGACATCGCCGCGAAACTCGACGCGGGCCCGGGTGAAGACGGCGACACCAGCAATCCGCGGACCTTCGGGGCGCGGCTGGTCAGTGTCGCCGGTGCGCGCGTCGCGAGCGGCCGTGACTTCGGCTCGGACGGTCAGCTCAAGACCGCCTCCGGTGTCGTCGTGCTGGACGAGGGTTACGCGCGCCGCCTGGCGCAGGCCCTCGACGGCGCCGACCTGGTCGTCTCCTCCGCCGAGGCCAAGCCGTACAGCCGCAAGCCGTATCCACCGTTCATGACCTCGACGCTGCAGCAGGAGGCCGGGCGCAAGCTGCGCTTCAACTCCGAGCGCACGATGCGGGTCGCGCAGCGACTGTACGAAAACGGCTACATCACCTACATGCGTACCGACTCGACCACGCTGTCGGAGTCGGCGATCGCCGCGGCCAGGTCGCAGGCGACTCAGCTGTACGGCGCCGAGTACGTGCATCCCACGCCGCGGCAATACACCCGCAAGGTGAAGAACGCGCAGGAAGCACACGAGGCGATCCGCCCGGCCGGCGACACTTTCGCCACCCCCGGCCAGTTGCACGCGCGGCTGGACAACGACGAGTTCCGCCTCTACGAGATGATCTGGCAGCGCACGGTCGCCTCGCAGATGGCCGACGCCAGGGGCACCACGCTGACGCTGCGCATCACCGGCGTCGCGACCACCGGCGAGGAATGTGTGTTCTCGGCCTCCGGTCGCACCATCACCTTCGCCGGCTTCCTCAAGGCCTACGTGGAGAGCGTGGACGAGGAGGCGGGCGGTCAATCCGACGACGCCGAGTCCAGGCTGCCCGCGCTGGACGAGGGCCAAGGCGTCACCGCGGTCGAGCTGAATCCCGATGGGCACAGCACGAATCCGCCCGCCAGATACACCGAAGCCTCGCTCATCAAGACGCTCGAAGAGCTGGGCATCGGCCGCCCGTCGACCTACGCGTCGATCATCAAGACGATTCTCGACCGCGGCTATGTGTACAAGCGCGGTAGCGCGCTGGTGCCGTCGTGGGTGGCGTTCGCCGTAATCGGGCTGCTGGAAGAGCATTTCGGCAGGCTGGTCGATTTCGACTTCACCGCGGGCATGGAGGACGACCTCGATGCGATCGCCGGCGGGCGCGAACAGCGCGGAAGTTGGTTGTCCAGCTTCTATTTCGGCGGCGAGACCGGCGTCGAGGGCTCGGTCGCGCGCTCCGGCGGGCTGAAGAAGATGGTCGGCGAGCGGCTCGACGACATCGACGCGCGAGAGATCAACTCCATCAAGCTGTTCGCCGACGACGAGGGCCGCGACGTCGTGGTCCGGGTCGGCCGGTACGGGCCGTACCTGGAGCGGATGGTCACCAATCCCGATGACCCCGAAGGTGATTCGATCTCGCAGCGGGCCAATCTGCCCGACGATCTGCCGCCGGACGAGCTGACCCGCGAGGTCGCCGAGAAGTTGTTCTCGACCCCGCAGGAGGGGCGCTCGCTGGGCACGGATCCGGCTACCGGACACGAAATCGTCGCCAAGGAAGGACGTTTCGGCCCGTACGTCACCGAGGTGCTGCCCGAACCCGCCGCGGCGGAGACGACGGCACCCGCCAAGAAAACGGCGAAGAAGGCGACCGCGCCCAAGCCGCGCACCGGTTCGCTGTTCAAGTCGATGGACCTGGCGACGGTCACCCTCGACGACGCGCTCAAGCTGCTGTCGTTGCCGAGGGTGGTCGGCAAGGACCCGGCCTCCGGCGAGGAGATCACCGCGCAGAACGGTCGCTACGGCCCATATCTGAAGAAGGGCACCGACTCTCGTTCGCTCACCAGCGAGGATCAGATCTTCGACGTGACGCTCGAGGAGGCGCTGAAGATCTACGCCGAGCCGAAGCGGCGCGGCAGGCAGGCCTCCGCCGCGGCACCGCTGCGTGAACTGGGCAACGACTCGGCCTCCGGTCAGCCGATGGTGATCAAGGACGGTCGTTTCGGCCCGTACGTCACCGACGGTGAGACCAACGCGACGCTGCGCAAGGGCGACGAGATCGAGTCGATCACCCCGGAGCGGGCGATGGAGTTGCTCGCGGACCGCCGGGCCCGTGGGCCGGTGAAGAAGAAGGCTGCGGCCAAGAAGGCGCCTGCGAAGAAGTCCGCTGCCAAGAAGACCGCCGCCAAGAAGGCAACGGCAGCCAAATCGACGACCACCAAGACGGTCGCCAAGAAGACCGCTGCCAAGAAGGCGGCGGCGAAGAAGACCGGCGTCGGTAATTCCTGAGCTCGCGGGTCGTGCCGGGCCGTAACCTACGGTCCGAAGTGCACGACCCGCGAAAGGATTGCCCATGGCCGACCAGGAACGCGAAGAGCTGATCAGCATCCTCGCCAACCAGCGAGAACTGTTCCGCATCACGGTGCGCGGCATCGACGATGAACAGGCACGCAGGCGCACCACCGCCAGCGAACTGACCCTCGGCGGGCTGCTGCACCACCTGATCAGCTGCGAACGCCACTGGGTCACCGTGCTCACCGAGCGTGACGAGAACGCCCAGCTCGACGTCTCGCGAATGCAGGGCGAGTACCTGATGGCCGAGGGCGAGACCGTCGAAGATCTGCTCGCCGAATGGGACGAGGTCGCGGCGGCCACAGCGGAGCTGATCCGTACGGTGGACAGCCTGGACACCTCGGTCCCGACCCCGACCGCCCCGTGGTCGCCGGAGCGCGAGTGGTGGACGGTGCGCTACACGCTGCTGCACATCCTGCGCGAGATCTCGCACCACTCCGGGCACGCCGACATCATCCGCGAGGAACTCGACGGCGCGAACACCACCTACGCACGGATCTCCTGAGCTCTGTGCTCAGCCGGCGCTATGTGCCGAGCACCCTGAGGAATTCACGCATCCACGCGGGGTGATCGGGCCAGGCGCGGCCGGTGACGATGTTCTCGTCCACATAAGCCGCGCTGTCCACGAACTTGGCCCCGGCTGCCTCGATATCCGGGGCCAAGGCCGGGTAGGCGCTGCACGAGCGGCCGACCAAAACCCCTGCGGCAGCGAGGATCAGCGGTCCGTGGCAGAGCGCGGCGATGGGCTTGCCCGCCTCCGCGAAGTGCCGCGCGAGGCGCTGGCAGTCGGGGTTGTTGCGCAGATACTCCGGTGCCCGGCCACCCGGCACGACCAACGCGTCGTAACCGGCCGGGTCGACGTCGGCGAACGCGACGTCGGCAGGCCAACTGTGCCCGAGCTTTTCGGTGTAGGTGTCGAAGCCGTCTACGAAGTCGTGCACCACGAACTGGAGTTTCTTGACGGCGGGGGCCGCGATGTCCACCTCGTGGCCCTCTTCGAGCAGGCGCTGATACGGATACATGACCTCGAGGTCTTCGGCCGCATCGCCGGTGATCAACAGAATTTTCACGGTCATTACACCTCCCTCTCGAGGATCCGCCCGGCCCGCGAACGGGTCAATACCGGTCCGCGCGTCGCACCGAGCCGACCCCGCGATCGGTGTCGGTACGGGCGGCTAGGGTGTACGGCGTGGCAGGTGTCTTCGATCGGTTGGTCGGCCAGGATGCGGTCGAGTCCGCGCTGACGGCCGCCTCGGTCGCGGCTCGCGCCGAGGTGGTGCAGGGCGCGATGACGCACTCGTGGTTGTTCACCGGGCCGCCCGGATCGGGCAGATCCGTTGCGGCACTGTGCTTCGCGGCGGCGCTGCAATGCACCGACCCCGGCTCGCCGGGCTGCGGCCGCTGCCATGCCTGCACCACCACCATGGCGGGCACGCACGGTGACGTGCGCCGGGTGATCCCGGAGGGGCTGAGCATCAGCACCAAGGAGATGCGCGAGATCGTGCAGATCGCCTCGCGCAGGCCGAGCACCGGGCGCTGGCAGGTGGTCGTCATCGAGGATGCCGACCGACTGACCGAGGCCGCGGGCAACGTGCTGCTGAAGGTGGTCGAGGAGCCGCCGGACCGGACGGTGTTCCTGCTGTGCGCGCCGTCGGTCGATCCCGAAGACATCTCGGTGACCCTGCGCTCCCGTTGCAGGCACGTGCACCTGGTCACGCCGTCGGTGCCCGCCATCGCACAGGTGCTGCGCGACCGCGACAAACTCGACGAGAAAACCGCGAACTGGGCCGCCTCGATCAGCGGCGGACACGTCGGCCGGGCCCGGCGCCTGGCCACCGACGAAGAGGCGCGGGCCCGTCGCCAGCGGGCGCTGGCCCTGGTCGGCGCCGCCTCGAAGCCCGGCGCCGCCTATGCCGCGGCCGACGAGCTGGTCAAGGCGGCCGACGACGAAGCCAAGCAGATGAGCGCCACCCGCGACGACCGCGAACGCGAAGAACTCGCCACCGCGATGGGCGCGGGCGGAACCGGTAAAGGTGCCGCGGGCGCCACTCGCGGTTCCGCAGGCGTACTGAAAGACCTGGAGCGACGGCAGAAGTCGCGCGCCACCCGCACCGGCCGCGACTCCCTCGACCGCGCCCTCATCGACGTGGCCGGCGTCTACCGCGACGCCCTCGCCGTCCGCTTCGGCGCCGCCCGCAACGGCTCCGGCGTCGCCCTCACCCACCCCGACATGTCCGACCAGATCCACGACCTGGCCCAACGCGTCCGCCCCGAGGGTCTGTTGAAATCCATCGACGCCGTCCTGGCCTGCCGCGAAGCCCTCGACCTCAATGTCAAACCCCGCTTCGCCCTGGCCGCCCTGGCCGCCGCCCTGATGGCCGCCCAAACCACCTGACGCCGACCGATCGGCCCGGTGACCACCCGTTTTCGCGTTCCACCCCCCGAGACGATAGACTCGCCACGCCGAAAGGCACGCCGCCTTAGCTCAGTCGGTAGAGCGCTTCACTCGTAATGAAAAGGTCGCGAGTTCGATTCTCGCAGGCGGCTCCACGAATTCCCTGGTCGACCGAACGGTCGGTCGGCCGGGTCAGCGGGGGCAGTGGACTGTGTAGTTCCAGTCGGTGCCGCCTGGGCCGGTGACGCGGACCGATACGGTGGTCGCGGTGCCTGCGGGGATGTTGATTACTGCGGAGCCGGTGCCTTCGTTGATGTTGTCGCCGATGTAACCGGTGTTGTGGACTCGGCTGCCCTGGTAGAAGACCTCGATCTGGTCGGGGATGGCGAAGGTTTCGTAGGACAGGACGAAGGAGGCGGGGCCGGGTCGGCCGAGGTGATGCGTGGTCTCGGTGACGCCCGCGCCGCCGGACTTGGTCGACTGATTGCACTGCTGGGTGGGCGGTGCGGCCGGTCCGCTGCCGCTCCCACTTCCGCTGCTGCCACTACCGCTTCCGCTGCTTCCTGAGGGAGGTGCTGCGGAAACGCCTGCGGCAACTGCGAGGGTCGCCGCGCCTGCCAGTACCGCTGCTGTCGCACTGCGCACACCAAAATGCCGAATTCTGTTAGTGCTCAACGTATTTCCTTCACAAATGGTTGGGGAACGTCCGTTGAACACGATGCCACCGGGAGCGGTTGCCGAATATCCGCTGTTCAGTGGACAGCATCCCGGCGGCACAGCGGATCCGGGCACGGCAGTGCACTATCGATACGCCGTATGTGCACGAAAAGTGTTGGGCCACAACCCGTCAGTCGAAGGGTGGGCGCGCATCTGTGACGGTGTACTTCAGCACGGAGTTGTTCTTGATGGCGATGCCGGGGTCCGGCGCGTCGGCGACGGATCGCCAGGCTTCCATGTTCGCGGCGGTATCCCAGAGCTCGAAGACGTTCACCCGCGCCGGGTCGACGGGGTCGGCGGTGATGGCGCAGTCGAGGCAACCGGGAGCTGTTCGGCAGCGGCGCAGCAAGTCGTGGAAGGCGCTGACGTAGGCGTCGCGCTGGCCGGGGTCGACTTCCGCGTAACCGGCGATGATCAACACAGGCGGAACCTCTTCTGCCGAAGGACGATTGCGTTCTCAGCAGTAAGGACGAGGCGCGCCCGGTGAACTCACCGGTGCGGTCGGATGTTGCTCCCGGGCCGGGCGCCGTTGACCGGCCCGGGAGAACAGTTGAGGGGTCAGCCCGCGGCGGCTGTCCGCAGCGTCGCCTGCTCGGCGACGTGCGCGAGTTCGGCGTTGAAGCGCTCGGCGGCCTCGATATTGCCGAGGTGGCCGGTCGGCCAGCAGTGGTACGCGGCGAGGTGGCCGGTGCGCGACAGGGTGTCGGCGATCCGGCGGGCCATCCGCTCCGGCAGCAGCCGGTCGTGGCGGCCTGCGATGACCGTGGTTGGCACGGTCAAGTGCGCCGCGCCGTCGGTGACGTCGAGGTCGGCCAGGGCGGCGGCGTGGCGGCCGCGGGTCAGTGGGCGGCAGGAGCGGACGATGCCGAGGGCGAAGTTCACCTCGTCGACGGTCGCTCGCTTGTTCATCACCCGGTCCTTCAGGACCGCGCCGACCAGCCAGCCGCCGGGCAGCGGAACCGGGGTGGTCAGCACTGTTTCGGAGACGAAGTTCGGCAGCCGGACGGGGGCGCCGAGCAGGGTGATCGGCTTGTTCTGCACCGTGAGCTGCTTGTTCAGCAGCGGCAGCAGGTCGGTGTCGTAGCGGATATTGCCCGACGTGGTGTTGAGCAGGATGGCCGCGGCGGCCCGGCGCCGGACCTGCTCGGGATAGCGCGCCGCCCACGCCTGCAGGGTGATCCCACCCATGCTGTGGCCGGCGAGCACGGCGCGCTGACCGGGTCGCAGGGTCGCGTCGAGCACGGCGGACAGGTCGTCGGCGAGGGTTTCCCGGCTGGGCAGTAGGCGGCCGAGCTGGCTCTCGCCGTGGCCGCGCTGGTCGTAGCAGACCACGCGGTACCGGTCGGCGAAGGCGTTGATCTGCGGGTTCCAGTACTCGATGCTGCAGCTCCAGCCGTGGATCAGCACGATGACCTCGCCGTCGGCGGGGCCGTAGGCGTGCACCCGCAGGCGGGCGCCGTCCACGGTGGTGACCGGGATGACCTCGAGGGGAGCGGTAGGAGCGTTCAACGACGCGGTCCGGAAGGTGCGTGATCGCAGTCCGGCACGATAAGCGGCGGTCAGGGCGCCATTACGCGCGTCCGCCAAAGTCTTCATCGACTTCACCAGCATCGGGCACTCCTTTGTGTCTGCCGCCACAGTACAGTGCAAGCTGGGTGCTTGCTAGTGCAAGCGCACCGCAACGGATCTTCTGGCTCGAAGGGAGGAATACCCGTAATTCGGTGCAGTGACACTGTCTCTGTTCACAAAAAAATCATGGTGGAGCTAGCTCTGCTGACTTCATCGCCCGTCCAGGCTGGTTGCGTTAGCGCGCGAAAGTGGCGATCCAGTAACGGTTTTGCGTGATCACGTCGGACCGCGATGCCCCGGTTCGGTACTGCGGACACACAGATCAGGCGGCAGGCGCGCACCTGGTCGTCCGGGTAGGCGTCATAGGTGGACGATCCACGAAATGTCGTACCCCGGTGCGATGATCGTCGGTGTGGCTTCCGATGAGATCGGCTTCGCAGCACCCATCCCGGTTCTCCGCATGTTCGACGTCGCCAAAGCGTACGAGTTCTATTGCGACTATTTGGGTTTCACCGTCGACTGGGAACACCGATTCGGCGACGACTTCCCGCTGTACGCGCAGGTCTCGCGCGGCTCGGCGCAACTGCACCTCAGCGAGCACCACGGTGACGGGACACCGGGCACCGTCGTGTGGATCGCGGTGGACGACATCCAGGCGTGGCACACCGAGCTGGCAGGCAAGGAGTACCGCTACGCAAAACCGGGCTGCCCCGAGGACGGGCCCGGTGGACCCGGATTCGAGCTGGCCGACCCGTTCGGCAACACCCTGCGCTTCGCTCAGCCCGAATAGCGCCCCGTCCATCCGGTGGCGGCGACGGGCGCGCCACAGTTACCGTTGGTGCTGTGGAGAGCACGCACGTGGCACCGGAATCGGCGGCGCAGCAGGATCCGGCCAGATCCGGTTGGCGCGGCGTGGGGGTTCCGCTGCTGGTGGCGGGCGTCGGCATCGGGATCGGCGTGCTGCTGCACGTCCGAGACCCGCACGTCGAGGGTTCCTACGGTGTGTGCCCGGTCTACGCGCTGACCGGCTGGTGGTGTCCGGGCTGCGGCGGCATGCGGGCCATTCACAACCTCACCGACGGCCAGGTGCTGGATTCGTTGCACAGCAACCTGCTTGCGATTCCGCTGGTGCTCGCCTTCTTGCTGTGGACAACCGATTGGGGTCTGCGCGCCTGGCGTGGTCAACGCATGCGCTTACCCTCGATCGGCTCCGTGACGATGTGGACCTTCTTCGCATTCCTCGCGGTGTACACCGTGCTGCGCAATACACCATGGGGCACCTGGTTCGCCCCGGTCTAGACCCGTCCGGCGCGCCCGGGGCGATTCCCGCGCCGCGAACCGGGCAAGCTGGCACCATGAGTGATTCGTTGAAAGACCGCATCAGGGCGAAGCTACTGCGTCAACTCGCCGAAGACGGCGGCCCCGACGCCGAACACGACGACCCCCGCCAGGTCTCGGTCGAGGCCGACCTCGAGGCCCTCAACAGCGTCCCCGACGACGACCCGCTGGTGGAGGAACTCGCCTCCCGATACCTGGTGTTCTGACCTACGCAGCCGAGGGCGGCAGTTGCGGCAGCGACTTCCCGGCCAACCAGCTGTCCCACAGCGGCCGCAGCGGAACCCGGCTGTAATGCCCGGCCAGATCGGTGAACTCCTCGGTACTCACCGACCCGTGGCGGTAGCGAATCGTCCACTCCCGCACCAGATCGAAGAAGGCCTGATCGCCCAGTTCCAGCCGCAACGCGTGCAGGGTGAGCGCGCCGCGCTTGTAGACGCGATCGTCGAACATGTGCTGCGGTCCGGGATCACCGACCGCGATGTCCTGCGGCTGCCTGGACAGATTGTGCCTGGCCGCGCGGGCGAGCTGGTCCGCCGTCGGGCCGCCTGCCGCCTCGGACCAGATCCACTCGGCGTAGCAGGCGAAGCCCTCGTGTAGCCAGATGTCGCGCCACTGCCGGATGGTGAGGCTGTTGCCGAACCACTGGTGCGCCAGCTCGTGCGCGACCAGCCGTTCGGCGCCGCGCCTGCCGTCGCAGTGGTTGGCGCCGAAGATGGAGATGCCCTGGGCCTCGATCGGAATCTCCAGGTCGTCGTCGGTGACGACCACCGTGTAGACCTCGAACGGGTAGGGCCCGAACCGTTCGGTGAAGAGCTCCATCATCTGTGGCTGCCGCGCGAAGTCGTGCTCGAAGTTGGCGCGCAGCCGGGGCGGAGCCACCGCGTGCATGGGCACCGAGCTGGGCGGGGAAACGATGCGGTGCTTCTGGTACGGCCCGATCTGGATGGTCGCCAGGTAGGTGGCCATCGGTTCGGCCTGCTCGTACACCCAGGTGGTCTGACTCGCCTTGACCTGCTTACGCAGCAGCGTGCCGTTGGCCAGCGCGTAGTACGGACTGTCGGTGGTGATCGAAATCCGGTAGCTGGCTTTGGAACTCGGATGATCGTCGCAGGGGAACCAGGACGCGGCGCCGTTCGGCTGGCTGGCCACCAGCGCGCCCTCGGTGAGCTCCTCCCAGCCGACCGCACCCCACGGTCCGCGCACCGGCCGCGGCACGCCGCTGTACTGGACGACCAGCGAGAGCGCACCGCCCGCCGGAATACGCTGCTGCGGCGTGATCACCAATTTGCCGCGCTGGTGGGCGTATCTGGCGGCCTTCGCGCCGTTGACGAACACCTTGGACACGGTCAGCGCCTGGGACAGATCCAGCGAGAACCGCGGCTGCACAACGGTGGTCACCGCGGTGATCTCGGCGCGGCCCGCCAGCCGGTTGCTGGCCACCTTGTAGACGAGGTCCAGCTCGTACCGCGATACCCGGTAGCCCCGATTTCCGTTCTGCGGCAGGTATTCGTCGATCGGCGCCTCGTAGAACTTGCCCGGCATCAGCGGGCCGCCCCCGGGTCGCCTCCGAACCAAGGCGCGATCGGGTTGCCCCACCAGCGAGTGGACGGGGGAACGGTGTCGCCGCGCATGACCAGCGAGGCGGGGCCGATCGTCGCGCCCTCGCCGATGGTCGAGGCGGGCAGTGCGACGCAGTGCGGGCCGAGGGTGGCGCCCGCGCCGAGGGTGACCGTGTCCATGGACATGATGCGGTCGTGGAACAGGTGGGTCTGCACGACGCAGCCGCGTTCCACGGTCGCGCCGTCACCGAGTGTCACCAGGTCCGCCTCCGGTAGCCAATAGGACTCGCACCATACCCCGCGGCCGATCCGGGCACCGAGCCCACGAAGCCACAGGTTCAGCACCGGGGTACCCGTCGCGGCGCGCGCGAACCACGGCGCCGCAACGGTTTCCACGAAGGTGTCGGACACCTCGTTGCGCCACACGAACGAACTCCACAGCGGATGCTCCTCGGCACGAATCCGCCCGATCAGCAGCCACTTCGCGGCCACCGAGCTGGCCCCGGCCACCGCGCCCGCGGCCAGTAGCACCAGCCCGCTGAGCAGGGCGGTCGGCAGATGACCGAGGGTGCGGGCGAGCCAGGCGAGGGTGAACAGCACGCCGAGTCCGATCGCGAAGGTCACCAGTACCGGGAACAGGCGGCAGGTTTCGACGATGGCGCGGGCGATCCGCAGCTTCGGCGGCGGATCGAAGGTGCGTGCGGTGTCGGAGCTCTCCGGGGCGCGGCGCAGCCGCACCGGCGGACTGCCCAGCCAGGAGGAGCCCGCCTTCGACTTGGACGGCGCGGCCGAAAGGACCGCGACCAGACCGTTTTTCGGTACTCGCCGCCCCGGCGCGGTCATGCCGGAGTTGCCGAGGAACGCGCGCTTGCCGACCTTCGCCTCGCCGATGCGCAGCCAGCCGCCGCCGAGCTCGTAGCTGGCGATCATGGTGTCATCGGCCAGGAACGCGCCGTCGGCGACCGTGGTGAATTTGGGCAGCAGCAGCACCGTCGACGCCTCGACGCCCTTGCCGATGTTCGCGCCGAGCAGCCGCAGCCAGATCGGCGTGAGCAGGCTCGCGTACAGCGGGAACAGGAAGGTGCGCGCCGAATCGAGCAGGCGCTCGGTGGACCACACCTGCCAGCCGGTGCGGCTGCGCACCGGGTGATAGCCCTCGCGCAGCCGGAAGCTGAGCAGCCGCACCGCGATGATGGTGATCGCCGCGTACACCGCCAGGCTGAGCAGCGTCGCGACCGGCAGGATCGCGAAGGCGCGACCCAAACCGCCCGCGAGGGTGCGGGTGTCGCGGATGAACCAGGCGATGAACAGGCCACCGGCGCCGAGGCCGAGGATGGGCACCGCGGCCAGCGCCATCGAGGTGACGCCGAAGATTGCCACCCAGTGCGCCGCGCGATCGGGCGTGTGCGCGGGCCAGCGATGATGTGCCTTACCGATTTTCGCGGCGGGCGAGCCCGCCCACTCCTGCTCGGCCTTGACCTTGCCGGAAACGGCGGAGCCAGGCGCGACTTCGGCGTTCTTACCGATCCTGGTGCCGGGCAACAAAATCGATCGCGAGCCGACCACCGCGCCCGCGCCGACGGTCACCGGGCCGATGTGGACGACGTCGCCGTCGATCCAATAGCCGGACAGGTCGACCTCGGGTTCCACGCTGCACCCGTCGCCGAGTTCGAGCATGCCGGTCACCGGCGGCAGCGTGTGCAGGTCGACGCCCTTGCCGATCTTGGCGCCGAGCGCCCGCGCGAACGGCACCATCCACGGTGCGCCGGAAAGGTTTTCGGCGCCGCTGGCCTCGGACAGGCGTACCGCGGCCCACAGCCGCAGGTGCACTGAGCCGCCGCGCGGATGCCGTCCGGGTTCGACCCCGCGCAGCAGCAGGCGGGCGCCGACCACGCAGATCCCCATCCGGCCGGGCGGGGAGATGAAGAGCAGGAACGCCACCAGCGTCCACCACCAGGACAGCTGCGGCAGCCACGGCAGCGAGCCGGACCAGGCCGCGATATTGCCGACGATGGCCAGCCAGGTGAGCCACTGCAGGCCGGTGAGCGTGGTGAGCGGGATGGTGGCCAGCACCTGGGTCCACTGCGCGCGCCGCGGTGTCGGGCGCACCACGCGTTCCTCGACGGCGACGGCCGGGGTGCTCTGCTCAAGCAGTTCCACCAGCGCGCCGAGGCGCGGATGGTCGTACAGGTCGGCGACGGTGATCTGGGGATAACGGGCACGCAGCGCGGTCACCAGCTGGGCCGCGGCCAGCGAGCCGCCGCCGAGGTCGAAGAAGTCGGCGTCGAGGTCGAGCACCTCGCCGCCGAGGATCGAATCCCACAGTCCGGCAACCCACTGCGCGGTACCGGTGAGATCGTTGTCCGACTCGTCGTCGGCGCTGTTGGGCAGCGGCCAGGGCAGCGCGTTGCGGTCGACCTTGCCCGAGGTGCGGGTCGGCAGTTCGTCGACGACCGCGAGCCGCGGCACCAGGGGAGCCGGAAGGTGTTCGGCCAGTTGAGTTCTGGCCGCTTTGAGATCGAAATCAGGACCAGGGCCGGTGAGGTAACCGACCAGGATCTTGTTGCCCGCCTTGGTTGTCCGGATCGCGGCGGCGGCACCGGTGACACCGGGCAGGTGTTGCAGCGCGTTGTCGATCTCGCCGAGCTCGATACGGCGGCCACCGAGCTTGATCTGATCGTCGGCGCGGCCGAGGAAGACCAGGCCCGCGCTGTCGTTGCGGACCAGGTCGCCGCTGCGGTAGGCGCGATCCCAGCCGACCGAGGGCAGCGGCGCGTACTTCTCGGCGTCCTTCGCGGGATCGAGGTAGCGGGCCAGGCCGACGCCGCCGATCACCAGTTCGCCGGACTCGCCCTCGCCCACCGGGTTTCCGGCCGCGTCGATCACCACGAGATCCCAGCCGTCGAGCGGCAGCCCGATCCGGATGGGCCACTCGCCGTCGAGCAGCGCGGCGCAGGCGACCACCGTGGCCTCGGTGGGGCCGTAGGTATTCCAGACCTCGCGCTCCGTATCGCCATTGCCGGCAAGGCGTTCGGCGAGTTCGGGCGGTACGGCCTCACCGCCGAAGATCAACAACCGCACCGCGTCCAGCGCCTCGGCGGGCCAGGTCGCGGCCAGCGTCGGCACGGTGGAGACGATGCTGATCTCCCGGCGCACCAACCACGGTCCGAGATCGGCGCCGGTGCGGACCAGGTCGCGCGGGGCGGGGACGAGGCAGGCGCCGTTGCGCCAGGCCAGCCACATCTCCTCACAGGAGGCGTCGAAGGCGACCGAGAGTCCGGCGAGCACGCGGTCGCCGGGGCCGATCGGGGCGTCCGGCAGGAAGAGCCTGGCCTCGGCGTCCACGAACGCGGCGGCGTTACGGTGGGTCACCGCAACACCTTTCGGTGTTCCGGTGGAGCCGGAGGTGAAGATGATCCAGGCGTCGTCGGCGGGGGTGGGCAGGGTGCTCGTGGCGGCGTCGGCCGGATTGTCCGCTGCCGCACGGATTCCCGCCGGTGTCGTCTCGATACCCGCCGCGGTGACGATCGCGGTGACCTGTGCCTCGCCGAAGACCAGCTGGGCGCGCTCGTCCGGGTCGTCGGCGTCGACCGGCACGTAGGCGGCGCCCGCGTACAGGACGGCGAGGATGGTGAGGTAGAGCTCGCGCGAGCCCGACGGCATCCGCACGCCGACCCGGTCGCCCGGGCGCACGCCCGCGGTGGCGAGGCGGGCCATCGTCTTCTCGATCTCCACCACGAGTTCGAGATAGGTGAGCACCGTGTCGCCGTCATCGATGGCGGGTGCGTCGGGATGGGTCAGTGCGGTAGCGGTCAGGATGTCGACGAGGGTGCGGGCCGGTGGCGTGTGCGCGGTCCGTAGTAGCGGGTGTACCGTCGCGTCAACCTGTGGCTGGAGCATGACGCCCTGCCCACCTCCCATTCGACCTGCCTCGCACTTCCCTGGTGTTGTTGTGTCATAGCTGGGTTACCAATGGGCAAACACCATGGTGACCAGTTGTCCACGGTACTCGGGGTTGTCGACGTTTGTTGTTCACCGCCGCGGTTGCCGCGCTGGCGGTAGTGGGCGAGGTTGTTGCAGGTCGTGGCGATTTCCGTCGGACGCGCCGAAGCAACGCCTGGTGGGCGGGTTACCCGGTGGGTTCGCCGGGCGGTCGCTGGGCCGCCCCGCACGCGCCGCTGTGATTCCCCTCATCCCGCTGGTGATCTTGCAGCTCAGCGCGTTTCGCGCCGCAGCGGTCAGGCCGCGGAGGCGGCGGTACCCACGCCGAGGGCGGTGAGAATGGCGGCGCTGGCCTGTTCGAGCCGCTCCCGGATCTTCGGGCGGCGCAGCAGCGCGACCGCGCGGGAGGCGACCAAGGCCAAGAGCACCATCTCTACCGCGGCGATCACCGATTCGATGGCACCGAGGGCGAGGGTGTTGACGAAGGTGACCTCGGTGAGGAACTGAGGCAGCACCGCGAGATAGAACAGGCCGACCTTCGGGTTGAACATGCACGAGACGACCCCCGCGGTGAACGCTGAGCGAACCGATGTCCGGGTGCCCGCCGCATTGTCCGCCAGAACCCCGACGCCGTCGGCTGCCCGCGCGGCCCTGCGCTGCCGCCGCTGATCGATCAACGCGCGAATCCCCAAGTACACCAAGTAGATTCCGCCGATCACCTTGAGCGCTCGATACGCGGTCGCCGACTGCTCCAGCAGCGCCGCGACGCCGGCCGCGACCACGACCGCCCACAAGATCCCGCCGAGTGCCGACCCGATCGCCGCGGCGATCCCGGGTCGCGCGTCCACCAGCGAAAACCGCAGCACCAGGAACGAGTCCGGGCCCGGCGTGATCGACAGCAGCACGCACAGACCGATAAAGCTCAGCAGCAGGGAAAGCGACACCCAATGATGTGACCCCAATGCCGCCGGATTGGCAACGCATTTCCGCCGCCGCGCCCACCCGGCCGTTGGTCTTGACAGCTCGGGTTCTCATCTGCCAATCTCTGGTCAGGTCATGAGTACCAGCGTTCAGCCCCGGCTTGCTGGTCGGCAACCCTCCTCCGCGGTGGGGTGCTCCGGGTGACGACCAGGCCGACGCCCGACCGGGCGCGGCAAGCGCGGACTCGACGAATCTCCTGATTGCGGGTCCCGGAGCCGATGGGATTTTCGTGATGACTGCTGTGGTAACCCAGAACTGTGCCCCCCTTGCCCGGGTTTCCGGCGACGATCTCCAGGTGCCGCTCGTCCAAGGCGGGACGACCACCTACGCCAACTTCGACTACGCCGCGAGCGCGCCCGCATTGGCGCAGGTCACCGACCGGGTGCAGCAGCTGCTGCCGTTCTACGCGAGCGTGCACCGCGGCGCGGGCTACGCGTCGCGGATCTCCACCGAGTGCTACGAGGCGGCCCGCGGTTCGGTCACCCGGTTCCTCGACGCGGCCGACGACCAGGTGGTGGTCTTCACCCGCAACACCACCGACTCGCTGAACCTGCTCGCGTCCTGCGTGCCCGGCGACACTGTGGTGCTCGATATCGAGCACCACGCGAACTTCCTGCCCTGGACCAAGCACGGCCGCCGCGTCGTGCAGGCCGGGGCCACCGTCGAGGAGACCATCGGCAGGCTGGTCGCCGAGCTGTGCAGCAAGCCCGCCGCGCTGCTCGCGGTGACCGGCGCGTCCAATGTCACCGGCGAGGTGCTGCCGCTGGAGCGGCTGGCCACCGTCGCCCACCAGTGCGGCGCCCGCATCCTCGTCGATGCCGCCCAGCTCGCGCCGCACCGGCGAATCAGTTTGCGTGACACCGGCATCGACTACCTCGCCTGCTCCGGCCACAAGCTGTACGCGCCGTTCGGCGCGGGCGTGCTCGTCGGCCGCCGCGACTGGCTCGACAACGCCGAGCCGTACCTCGCCGGTGGTGGCGCGGTCCGCGAGGTCACCACCGCGGGCACCGAATGGGCGCACGCGCCGCAGCGCCACGAGGGCGGTTCGCCCAACGTGCTCGGGGCCGCCGCCCTCGCCGCCGCCTGTGACGCGCTCTGTGAGATCGATGCGGAAACCCTCGCCGCCCACGAACACCACCTCGCCGACCGGCTGCGCGACGGTCTCGCCGCGATCCCCGGCGTCAACCTGCTGCGCATCTGGACCGACGCCCCCGACACCGTCGGCATCGTCGCCTTCACCCTGGACGGTTTCGTCCCGGGCCACGTCGCCGCTTATCTGTCCGCCGAACACGGCATCGGCGTCCGCGACGGCCGCTTCTGCGCGCACCCGCTGCTCGCCCGCCTCGACCTCGACGGCGCCCTCCGCGCCAGCATCGGCCTCGGCACCACGGCGGCCCACGTCGACCGCCTCATCGAAGCCGTAGCCACGCTCGTCCAACAAGGCCCGAGCTGGAACTACGCCACCACCAACAACCTCTGGAACCCCACTCCGGAGACCCGCCCGTTCACGTCCCAGGCCCCGACCGGCGCCGCTCCCTGCCTTACCGGGTAGTCGTGCAAAGTGGCCGCCCGGCACTACGCCGGATGGCCATGGTCGAAAACTTAGCTCAGTCGCCGAGTTTGGTGGGCCGGTGGTAGCGGCCGTTGTAGTAGAGCAGGGGAGCGGCGGCGGGGGTTTCGTTGGTGTTGTCGTGCACCCGGGTCACCAGACCCACGACGAGGGTGTGGTCACCCAGCGGGATGAGCTGGTGGATGGTCGCGCGCAGCCAGATGGGGGTGCCGTGCAGGACCGGTTCGCCGGTGTCGAGGGTGGTCCAGAGGGAGCGGTCGCTGAAGCGGTCCTCGGCGGTGCGGGCGAAACGCTGGGCCAGGTGGTGCTGGTGTTCGCCGAGGAAATGGATGACGACCGAGTCGGCGTCGAGCAGCGCGGCGAGGCTCGACGAGGTGTGCGCGATATTGAAGGAAACCAGCGGCGGTGCCAGCGACAGCGAGGCGAAGGAGGTCGCGGTGAAACCGATCGGGCCCTTCGGCGAGTTCAGTGTGACGACGGTGACACCCGCCGGATAGTGGCGCATGGATGCGCGGAATTGCTCGGCAGTAATCCCGCTCAGATCATCAGGGATCTGGAAATCCGTGGCGGGCCGTTCAGCTTCGGTCACCCCTCGAACCTACGCTGTCCGCCTCTCCGCGTATTCAGGCCAGAGCTAGGTGCCGACGCAAGTGACGTTGGCAACCGGCGGGATCGAGGTGTGGGAGTTAGCCCGTGCCCGGTGAGTTGCCCATGTACTTGCGAGATCAGTGGGATCGGGGGTGAAAGGCTGGTTGACTCCGGGGCTTCGTTAATCGACGTCTATCGGTAGGCCTGCGGTTATCCGGACCAGTTCGTGGAAAGAGGTGCGGAACACCGTGTTCGGGTGGCCGCCCGCGGCCCAGACCTCGCGGTGGTTCGAGAGGGCGGTGTCTACCCAGGTGGGCAGGTTGGTGGGGTGGCCTACCGGGGCTACGCCGCCGATCGGCTGGCCGGTTACCTGGCGGATCATGTCGGCGGGGGCGTGAGTCAGGGTGCCCTCCAGGCGTTTTCCGGTGGACTCGAGGTCTACCTCGTGCGCGCCGGAAACCAGGAGCAGCACCGGATCCTCGTCCAGCAGGAAGACCAGCGAGCTGGTGATGGCGCCCACGTCGACGCCGAGCGTGCGCGCGGCATCCGCAACGGTGGGGGTGGGGGCCGGCTGGGTCACGATGACACCGTGATGGCCTCGGGCGATGAGGGTGTCCGCGACTCGGCAGGCGATCGGTGGCAATGTCGACCTGCGCATGCCACCAGAGTAGAGCGATTGCGGGTGGTGCGCCGGGCTACTCGGCGAATGCGTCAGTATTCCGGATAGCCCTCGCTCGGCCCGAGCATCCGGGTGATGCGCGCCTGGGTGATCTGCGCGAGCTCGGCCATACTGCCGCCCGAGACCTGTTCGTGCACAACTGCTTCGAGTGCCCGATCCAGATCGTCCTGGGACAGCGCGAGTAACTCCACATCGGCCATGGCCAGCAGCGCGTCCCTGTTCGGATAGGGCCGCGCATCGGCGAGGGTGGCGGCCCAGGTGACGTTGCAGCAGCAGTCGAACAGCGCGTGTATCGCACGGGCACGCGAGATTTGGTTGAACCGCTCGAGGCCGATTCCCTGATGCATCAGCATGATGGCCTCCGAATCCAGTAATGAGGTTTGCTGACACGATTCATGATCCGCCCGACGGCGAACGGGGAATCAGTGCGCCGCACCAATTTTGCGCAGGTTTTACACAACCGCCGGCTGCGCGGGCCGCGAAACGGCGCTTGCCGAACGCGCGCTGTGGACAGCGCGGCGTGCGGACAGGCAAGGCACTGGTCCACGCCATTTCCGGGATGCGAAGTACTCGGTCGCACTCTCCTCGATACGCTGTACAAATGACTGACTGGCAGGCTTTCACCGTTGAAACGAAGGACCACGTCGCGCAGGTGACGTTGACGGGTCCCGGCAAGGGCAATGCGATGGGCCCGGATTTCTGGCGGGAGCTGCCGGAGATCTTCCAGGCGCTCGACGCCGACCCGGAGGTGCGCGCGATCGTGCTCACCGGTTCGGGCAAGCACTTCTCCTACGGCCTCGACCTGCCCGCGATGAGCGGCATGTTCGGCCCGCTGATGGCCGATCGGGCGCTGGCCGCCCCGCGCACCGAGTTCCTGGTGGAGCTGCGCAAGATGCAGGGTGCGGTGACCGCGGTGGCGGACTGCCGCAAGCCGGTGATCGCGGCCATCTCCGGCTGGTGCATCGGCGGCGGACTGGACCTGATCGCCGCGGTGGACATCCGCTACGCGAGCGCGGACGCGAAGTTCAGTCTGCGCGAGGCGAAGGTCGCCATCGTCGCCGACATCGGTTCGCTGCAACGGCTGCCGGGCATCATCGGCGAGGGCCAGCTGCGCGAGCTCGCCTACACCGGCAAGGACATCGACGCGGCGCGGGCGGAGAAGATCGGCCTGGTCAACGAGGTATTCGCGGATCAGGACGCGGCACTGGACGCCGCACACGCCACGGCACGCGAGATCGCGGTGAACCCGCCACTGGTGGTGCAGGGTGTGAAGGACGTGCTGGATCAGCGGCGCAAGGACGAGGTGGCCGCCGGGCTGCGCTATGTGTCCGCGTGGAACTCCGCGTTCCTGCCGTCGCAGGACCTCACCGAGGCGATCAAGGCGGTGTTCGAGAAGCGGGCACCGGAGTTCAAGGGCGAGTAAAGCGCCGTATATCGCTTGCCCCAGTAGGAGGGTCGTCCGCATACTTGCATTGCGCAACTAATTGATTGATGCAAGCAAGGATGAGGTGTGGACGACCGGACGATCGACACGATCGCGATGCAACTCACCCGATTGCAGCGAATTCGCGACCGCACCGCGGCCCAGCTGAGCACGTGGACCAAGGATGGACTGGACCCGGCCGCCTTCGGCGCGCTGATCCGGTTGTGCTGTGACGGACCGATGCGATCGGGCGCGCTCGCCGGCGCGCTGCACTCGGACGCCTCGACGGTCAGCCGTCAGGTCGCCCAGCTCGTCGGCAAGAAATTGGTCGAGCGGCAGGCCGACCCGGCGGACGGCAGAGCCACGGTGCTCGTCGTCACCGAGCGCGGCCGGGCCGTCGCCGAAGAGATCCGCAGGCGTCGCAACGAGAACCTGACCAGGGTGATGGCCGAATGGACGCCACAGGCCAGGGCCGACTTCGCCGGACTGCTCGAACAGTTCGTGGACGACTTCGAGCGCACCAGGCCCGACATGATCGCCGCGATGCGCCGCAACTGGGACGAGACCTTTACCGGGACGGAGAACGACACACGTGACAACAGCTGAGAAGGTGGAATCGCCGCCCGAGTTCACCCATCGCCAGATCCTGGTGATCCTGAGCGGCTTGATGCTCGGGATGCTGCTGGCCGCACTGGACCAGACGATCGTGTCCACCGCGATCCGCACCATCGCCGACGACCTCAACGGCTACTCGATGCAGGCGTGGGCGACCACCGCCTATCTGATCACCGCGACGCTGGCGACGCCGCTGTACGGCAAGTTGTCCGACATGTTCGGCCGCAAGCAGTTCTTCATGCTCGCGATCGCGATCTTCATCGTCGGCTCGCTGCTGTGCACGATGTCGCAGTCGATGTACCAGCTGGCGGCCTTCCGCGCCGTGCAGGGCGTCGGCGCCGGCGGGCTGATGTCGCTGGCGTTGACGATTCTGGGCGATATCGTCGGACCGCGCGAACGCGCCAAATACCAGGGGTACTTCCTGGCCGTATTCGGTACCTCCAGCGTGATCGGCCCGGTGCTCGGCGGCGTGCTCGCCGGACAGGACACGATCCTCGGGGTCAGCGGCTGGCGCTGGGTGTTCCTGGTGAACGTGCCGATCGGCTTGATCGCGCTCGCCGTGGTGTACCGGGTGCTGAAGCTGCCGAAGCGGCCGCACTCCACCGATCGGGTGGACTGGTGGGGCGTGCTCGCGCTGGCGATCGGTCTCGTCCCGCTGCTCATCGTCGCCGAGCAGGGCCGCGAATGGGGTTGGGGCAGTGGGCGTGCCATCGCCTGCTACGTGATCGGGGTGGCCGGCATCATCGGGTTCGTCTTCGTGGAGAAGGCGCTGCGCGACGCCGCGCTGATCCCGCTGCGCATCTTCAAGAACCGGACTTTCGCACTGGGCGTAGTGATCTCGTTCGTGGTCGGCGCGGGCATGTTCGGCGGTATCTCGCTGCTGCCGCAGTACCTGCAGGTGGTACGCGGTGCGAGCCCGACGCTGGCGGGCCTGCAGATGCTGCCGATGGTGCTCGGCTTGATGACCGGTTCGGTGGTGTCGGGTCAACTGATCTCGCGGACCGGCCGCTACCGCACCTTCACCATCATCGGCGCGACCATGCTGACGCTCGGCCTGTTCCTGCTGCACTTCCTGACCGCCGACAGCCCGCTGTGGCTGGCGATGATCTTCATGGCGTGCACCGGATTCGGCCTCGGCAACCTGATGCAGCCGCTCACCCTGGCGCTGCAGAACGCGTTGCCGCCCAAGGACATGGGCGTGTCCACCGCGGCCGCGACCTTCTTCCGGCAGATCGGTGGCACGCTCGGTGTCGCAGTGTTCCTGTCCATCCTGTTCGCGCAGCTGACGCCGAACATCTCCGACGAGATGCGCAGTGCCGCTGCGGATCCGCAGTTCCAGCAGGCGGTGGTGGAGGGTGCGCGCAGCAGCAACCCCGTCGACGCCGCATTGGCGAAAGGCTTGCTGGCGCAAGATACTTCGGCCGCGGGCGAGGTGTTGAAGGACAGCTCGATCATTCAGCAGCTGAGCCCGGAGCTGGCCCGGCCGTTCAAGGTCGGCTTCGCGGACTCCATGTCGATGGTGTTCCTGTCGGCGACCGGCGTCGCGTTGCTCGCGCTGATCCTCGTGCTGTTCTGGCGGGAGGTGCCGCTGCGGATGGTCGGCGGGTTGCAGGCGGCGCGTGCCGAGGCCGAGGAGGCCGAGGATTCGGTACTCGCGACCGAGTCGCGCGTGGTCGATCAGGCGGGGCTGGTGCTCGGCGGTGGCGGCGCGGTGCACCCGCGCGACGGCAGCGACCCGGGCGATCGTGGCGCGGGCAGACCCGAGGGCGGGTCCGGATCGGCGTGAGCGAAGCCGTGCCCGGGGCGATGCGCGCCTCGGGCACGGCGGGCACCGGCCGGGCGCGGTCGCGTCCTGTTCTGACAGCATGACGAGCGTGATCAACGCACTGCGGTCCGCGCTGGACAAAGCACGGCGGCTGCCGGGTGCGGTCTGGTACCTGGCGGTCGGCGGTGTCACCTCGATGCTCGCACTGTTCGCGGTGGTCGGCTTGCTGATCGTCGGCGCGTTCTGCCTGATCGGCGTAGGGATACCGGCGCTGCCCGAGGCGATCCGGTTGGTCCGGCCGTTGGTGTCGTTCGATCGGCGCAGGGCGGCACGGTATCTCGGTGCAGCGGCGGCGGATGCCTATCAGCCGTTCACCGGTGGGCTACGGCAGCGGGTCGCGACGGTGTTCACCGATCCGGCGAACCGCCGGGACTTCGGTTGGCTGGTGGCGCACGCGCTGACCGGCATCTATCTCGCGGTCTTCGCCATCGCGCTGCCGCTGAGCACCCTCGCTCAGCTGGCGGTCCCGGAATTCTGGCAGCTGTTGCCGCCGGGGCAGGAGTTCGCCAGTTTCGGTTTCGTGGTCGACTCGTGGCCCAAGGCGATTCTCAGCTTCTTCCTTGCGTTCCCGGTCGCCCTGGTGACCTTGCAACTTCCGGTGGCCGCGCGCTGGCAGGCGATGGCCACCCACGCCCTGCTGAAACCGACCGAGGGCACCATGCTGGCCGACCGCGTCGCGGCACTCACCGCGACCAGGGCGGCCGCGCTGGACGCGCACGGTGCCGAGCTGCGCCGGATCGAGCGTGACCTGCACGACGGCGCGCAGGCCCGGCTCGCGGCGGTGATCATGCAGCTCGGGCTGGCCGACCAACTGCGCGAACAGGATCCGGAGACGGCGCAGGGTCTCGTGCGCAAAGCGCAGGACACCGCGACGGCCGCGCTGGCCGAACTGCGTGACGTGGTGCGCAACGTGTATCCGCCGGTGCTCACCGATCGTGGCCTGGCGAGTGCCATTTCGGCGGTGGCCGCCCGCAATCCGATTCCCTGTGTGCTGGATCTGCGCGAGGTGGGCAGGCGTCCCGCCGCGGTGGAGGCGGCGGCGTACTTCGTGATCACCGAGGCACTCACCAACGCCACCAAGCACTCCGGCGCCGCGGGCATCTCCCTGGTGCTCGGCGGTGCGCCGGAGCTGTTGACGATCGAGGTCCGCGACGACGGGGTGGGCGGTGCCGTGGAGACCTACGGCGGCGGGCTGGCCGGTATCCGGCGCAGGGCCGAGGCGCTCGACGGCCGGATGACGCTGACCAGTCCACCCGGTGGCCCTACTGTATTGCGGGTGGAGTTGCCGTGCGGGTCATGATCGCCGAGGACAATGCCCTGCTGCGGGAGGGTCTGGTGCTGTTGCTGAGTACGGCGGGCATCGAGGTGGTGGCCGCCGTGGACAACGCGGACGACTTCCTCGCGGCGGTGGCCGCGGATCGGCCGGACGCGGTCGTCGTCGATGTGCGCCTGCCGCCGACGTTCACCGACGACGGTTTACGCGCGGCCGTCAGCGCGCGCAAGCTGCACCCCGGCCTGCCGGTGCTGGTGCTGTCGTCCTGGGTCGAGGACAGCTACGCCGCGGAATTGCTCGGCGACGGCATGGGTGGTGTCGGCTATCTGCTCAAGGAGCGGGTCGGCAAGGTGGACCGCTTCCTTGATTCGCTGCGCCGGGTCGCCGCGGGCGGCACCGCGATGGACCCCGAGGTGATCTCGCAACTGCTGGTGCGGCGCAAGGCCGATGACCCGATGGCCGCGCTGACCGTCCGTGAGCGTGAGGTGCTGGCACTGATGGCCGAGGGGCACAACAACGCGACCATCGCCGAGCGGCTGGTGGTCAGCGAAGGCGCTGTGCACAAACACATTCGGAGCATTTTCGCGAAGCTCGGCCTCTCCACCGAGGATGTCGGCCACCGGCGCGTACTCGCCGTACTGGCCTACTTGAACGCGTGAAGCCCTGAACCCGTTGGGGTTCAGGGCTGCACGGCTCCCGTCAGTCGACCCGACAGGTCATGTCGTCGGCCGGCAGGGTGCCGTCGTGGAAGTAGGTGTTCACCGCCGAGTACACGCAGGAGTTCTGGTAGCGCCCGAAGATCCAGTGGATCGGCACATCCTGCAGGGTGACCATGCGGGACGCGCTCAGGTCGTTGTGCATGGCGAGCGCTCCGTCGTACGCGGTCCTGGTGTCACCGGTGGACTGCACGATCATGGCGGGCACCGCATTGCGCACCACCGTGGCCGGTTCGGCGGGCGGGGCCCAGAATGCGCACGGGGTGATGTTGTTGGTGAACCCGGCGAACACCGGTTGGGCGGCGCGGGCGGCCTCGATGTTGCGCCAGTAGAATCCCGGATCCCTGGGCGCGGCGACGTCACCGCACATGATGGCCATCTGCGACGAATTGTCGTTCGGACGGGCCTTCAACGCGAATCCCAGTGTGGCGTTCAATGTTTCGTCGGGCTGGGCGGGCTTGCCCGCGGCGGCGTCGGCGATGGTACGGATTTGGCCTGCGAGCATCCCGTACTGGTCCGGGCTGTCCAATCCGACGAACAGCACCACCGGCAGCCAATGTTCGTCGATCTCGTACTCGCCCAACCGGATCGGCTTTTCCGCGGCCTGTTCGATCAGATCCTGGACAGCGCCGCGGACTTGGGCCCGGCTGGTGCCGAAGTGGTACTCACCGTCGCGGGCCGCGACCCAATCCGCCCACAGGTCGAGCGCGGCCTCGTTGGCCGGACCCATGGCCTGCATCATGCCGACCGTCCCGTAGGCGTCCGGGTCGGCCGCGCTGTCCAGCACCATCCGGTCGCTGCGTTCGGGGAACATCTGCATGTACACCGCGCCGAGGTAGGTGCCGTACGAGGTGCCGTAGTAGCTGATTTTCTCCGCGCCGAGAATGCCGCGGATGACGTCCATGTCCCGCGCGGTGTTGCGCGTGGTGATGTACGGCAGGCGAGCTCCTTCGGCGGCGGCGCAGCGGGCGGCCAGATCGCCATGTATCGCAACGGATTCCGCGAAACCCGCCGCGTCGAGGCCCGCCGAGTGCAACCCGAAGCCGATCGGCCACCCGCAGTGGACGGCGGACGAGCGTCCGACGCCACGCGGGTCCATGCCGATCAGGTCGTAGCGGGCGCGCACCTCGGGCGTCATCGCCTTGCCGACATCGACCATGAAGTCCAGACCCTCGCCGCCGGGTCCGCCGGAGTTGGACAGCATGACGCCGCGTTGCGGTGCGGGGTCGGTGCCCGCGATCCGGGAGATCGCAACGGTGAGCGTGGGCCCTTGTGGATCAGCGTAATTCACCGGCACGGTGACATCGGCGCACTGCGCCCCGGCCTCGTCCAGTTTCGGAACCCCGCAGGATTTCCACTCCAACTGCTGACTGGTGAACCGTTCCGGCACCGGGGTTTGCGGCTTCGCCTCGGCCTTCGGACCGGCACAGCCGATCAGTCCGGTACAGGCCGCCAGGCCGGCCAAGGCGACCGTCAGCCCTTTCGCGCGTTTCACTGTTGCTCCTCGGAAGTTGTTCGGCCGCACCCGATATGGGGGCCGTGGTTACTGGTGGATGAGGTGATCACGAGGCGCACAGGGCGGCGTCCAGCACGCCGTTGACCGCGTCGGCCTCCTCCTCGGTGGCCGGCAGCTGGTTGACCGTGACGGTCACCGCGGTGCCGTCGGCCGTCACGCCGTTGCGCGTCTCGAAGCCGGGAATGCTGCCGCCGTGGCCCCAGACCTCTTTGCCGCACGGCGCGGTCCGGTGGATCAGGGCGAGGCCGTAGTCCGCGCCCGGCATGCGGTCGAACGGGACGGTGCGCTTCATCTCGGCCAATTGCGCAGGCGGCAAGATCTTTCCGGCCAGCAGCGCGGTGAAGAACCGGTTCATGTCGGTGGCAGTAGCGATCATGTCGCCCGCGGTGGCACCCCAGGACGGGTCGAAGTCGGTGAAATCGACTGGCTTACCGTCGATCCGGTGGTAGCCGCGGGCGTGCGGGCCGCGGATACCGGTCTCGCGGGCGGCAGGCACATAGGTGTCGCGCAGGCCGAGCGGCTCGAGGATCCGGCGCCCGATCTCGTCGGCGGCCGGATTGCCGGTCACCCGCTCGATCAGCAGGCCGGCCAGCAGGTAGTTGGTGTTGGTGTAGACGGACTTCGCGCCCGGCTCGAATTGGGGCGGGGCCGTCATCGCCCGGCGGACCAGCTCGGTCATCTCGAAGTGCTGCCACCGCAGCGTTTCCTCGTCCGGGTCGATCTGTTCGGAATTCTGCGTCGTGATGCCGTCGCCCGCACCACGACCGAGGTAGTCCGGCACGCCGCTGGTGTGCTGCAACACCTGGCGCACCGAGATCCGGTTACCGTCGTTGCCGTTGCCCTGCACCATGCCGGGCAGGTAGCGCTCGATCGACGCGTCCAGGTCGACCTTGCCCTCGGCCACCAGCTGCATGATCACCGTCGCCACGTAGGTCTTGGTGTTGCTGCCGATCCGGACGCGCGCGTCGTCCGGGAACGGTGCGCGGGTGTTCAGGTCGCCGACCCCCGCGGTGAACGTCCGATGTCCGGCCGGCCCGTCGATCACCACCTGCACGCCGGGAAATCCCTGGCGCACCACCTTGTCCATCGCGGCGGCCACGGTGGGCGGCGTCGTCTTCGCCGCCTCGTCCGGTGCGCCCACCGACGTCTCACCACCGCACGCGGCCGCGGCGAGCACCGCGCCCGCCACTACGACCGAGAGGGCCGCTTTACCGGAGTTGCGCCGAAATGGGTTCATGAGCAGTGTCTTCCTCCTGTTCGAGCCGGAAGGCATGGGTGCGTCCCCGACGATTTCGAGCCTAGGAACCGGGAGCCCTCGCGCCCATGCCGCGCGCACCCGAATGCTGGGTACTGTCTGCTGGCGTGCCGTGGTGGTGCTAGCACCACCACGTCAGTTGGTCGTCACGGAAATCTCAGCGATTCATTGGTTGGATGTCTGTAACGATGACGTCAGATCAACAGTGGCTCATCGGTGACGTCGCCGAGCTTGGCCGACGAAGACGTCGGACGATTGTCTACGTTCATAGCTGGAGGTCCGATGGTGAGAGAGGGGACCGAATGCTGAAGTTCGCTGTGCTCGGCGAGGTTCGTGCGTGGCGCGACGAGCTGGAGCTCGATCTCGGCTCCAAACAGCGCCGAGCCTTGCTGGCAGCCCTGTTGCTGCGCAGCGGACGTTCGGCAACGGTGCCGGAACTCATCGACGGCGTCTGGGGCGAGCATCCGACGCCGAGCGCGATCGGTGCGCTCCGCAATCACATCCTGCATCTGCGCCGAGCCTTGGAGCCGGAGCGCCCGTCCGGCGCGCCTGCCACGGTGCTCGTCGGGTTCGGCGGCGGCTACGCGCTGCGGCTGGCCCCCGGCGCGGTGGATGTGGAGCTGGTCGACGACCTGCTGGTCGAGGTGCAACCGGAGCGGATCGGCACCGATCCGCAGCACACGGTCGAGCTGGTGCGCGATCGGCTCGACACCGCGCTGCGGCTCTGGTCGGGTACCCCGCTGGCCGGGTTGCCCGGCCCCTACGCCGATCGGCAGCGCACCCAGCTGATCGAACGCCGGGTCGCGCTGCTGGAGCAGCGCATCGAGCTGGACCTGCGCCTGGGTCGCTATCCGGAGGTGATCGCGGAGCTCACGCCGCTGTCGGCCGAGCACCCGATGCGCGAGCAACTGCGCGGCCTGCTGATGACCGCGCTGTATCACGCGGGAAGGCAGGCCGAGGCGCTCGCGGTGTACGCCGACACCCGCAAGGTGCTCATCGAGCGGCTCGGCATCGAACCCGGCCAGCCGCTCGCCGAGCTGCACCAGCGCATCCTGCGCGGGGATCTGCGTGCGCCACAACGCGATACCGGCAGTGCGGCGATGATCGTGCGGCCGCCGCGCCGCACGGTGGCGCGGGTCGCGCAGCTGCCCGCCGACGTCGTCGACTTCACCGGTCGCACCGAGACGGTCCGGCGGATCAGCGAATGGCTCACCCGCGCAGACGGTTTCGCGGTGCCGGTGTGTGTGATCAACGGTATGGGCGGTATCGGCAAGAGCGCGCTGGCGGTGCATGTCGGCCATCGCGTCCGGGACCGATTCCCGGACGGGCAGCTGCACGTCGATCTGCACGGTTTCGCGCAGGCCCGCGGTCGCGACCGAGCAGGTACCCCGGCGGCGGACACCCTCGGCGATTTCCTGCGTGCCCTCGGCGTCGCGGAGGGTGAGATCGCGCCGACGCTCGCCGAGCGCTCGGCGCAGTTCCGCAGCATCCTCGACGGCAAACGGGTGCTCGTCGTGCTGGACAACGCGCGCGACGTGGACCAGGTGGCCCCGCTGATTCCGGGCACGCCCGGCTCCGCAGTGTTGATCACGAGTCGTTCCTCGATGCCCGAATTGCCTTGTGTAGTGGGCGTTCTCAGCGTGCGGCTCGATGTGCTCGCCCCGGTCGAGGCGCACACCCTGCTCGCCGGGATCGCCGGCCTGCGGCGGGTCGCCGCCGAGCCCGCCGCGGTGCACAGCGTGCTCGAGGCCTGCGGCGGATTACCGCTGGCCGTCCGGATCGTCGGCGCGCGGCTGGCGGCCAGGCCGAGCTGGACCATCGGCAGCCTGGCCGAGCGGCTGGCCGACGAGCAGCAGCGGCTCGGCACGCTGCGCAGCGGCGATCTCGCGGTCGAGGCGGCGTTCCGGCTCAGCTACGACCAGCTCGATCGCGCGCAGGCCAGGGCCTTTCGGATGCTGGCTGCGCCGGAGGTCGCGGAGATCTCGCTCGACGGCGCGGCCGCCATCCTCGGCGCGGACCGGATGCTGGTCGAGGAGCTATGTGAATCGCTCGTCGACCTGAACCTGATGGAGACCAGTTCGTCCGGGCGCTACACCTATCACGATCTGCCGCGCTTGTTCGCGCGCGAACTCCACCTCGTTCCCGAGGCCGACGACCCCACCTCCGGTGCGCTGGCCCGGCTACTGGACTTCTACCTGGCCACCATGAAAAACCTGATGGTGGTGTGCAATCCGGGATCGCGCTTGCCGGAACACTTGGGCGACACCGTGGCCGGCGGACTGACGTTCACCGACAGCATCGCCGCGCAATACTGGCTCGATGTCGAGCGACCGAATCTGATCTCGCTGTACGAGCAGACCGCGCGGGTGGGTGGTCCCGCGCTCGTGCTCGCGGCCGACATCGCCTGGGCCACCGCGGAATTGATCGACGGCGGCCCGCACTGCCAGGAGCTGTCCCGTGCGCTCGACAAATTGCTCGCCGCGGCGTTGCGGGCGGGTGACCGCCGCGTCGAATGCCGGATCAGGGTGACCCTCGGTGCGAACTACAGCTACTCGCTCGGCACGCTGCGCCGGGGCCGCGACCACCAGCGCATCGCGCTCTCGCTGAACCCGGCCTCGGCCAGCGACGTGCGGCTGATCGCGTTCGCCGGGCAGCTGCTCGCCTCGTCGACCAGGATGGGCACCGAGACGGCGGCCTCGCTCGCGCACGCCGAGCGCGCGATCCGGCTGGCTCGCCGGGTCGAGGATCCGGCGGTCGAGTGCGCCAGCCTGGTACACATCGCCAAAACCCTCTCCGACGGTGGGCAATTCGTCGCCGCCGAGGCCAGGGCGACGGAGGCGAAGACGCTCGCCGCCAAGATCGGCAATGCCGCGCTGGAGGCGATGGCGACGCACGAACTCGGCGTCAGTCGGGCCTTCCAGGGCGACCACGCCCACGCGATCGAGCTGTGCCGCGAGGCGGTCCAGCTGGCCCGGCTCAGCGGGGTGGAACTGCGCGAAGGCTGGGCGCTGGCGCGGCTGGCGCATGTACACATGATGGCCGGTCAGCCGGCCCAGGCCGAGCCGATCGCGGACGCGGCGATCCGGATGCTCAACCGCGCGATCGGGCCACTGACCAGGGCCAGGGTGCTGGTGATGCACGGGCTCATCCTGCAATCCCTCGGCCGGACCCATCAGGCGTACTGCGCATACCGTTCGGCGGCAGAGGCTTTCGCGCCGATGGAGGACGCGCACTTCACCCACGAGCGGCTCGACAGCGAGGTGGAGGCGCCGATCCTGCAATTGCTCCGCGAACACCTGGACGAGGTGATCGCCGAACGCAAGCAGCGGCGCAATCGCGCCGCCGGGTAGGGCCTGGACAGAAAAAGCGGGAAGCCCGAACGGACTTCCCGCTTTGTCGTGCCGGCGTCAGTGCCCGCCGTTGTCCTTCAGCCGCTGGATCGAGGCGGCAACCTCGGTCTCGGCCTCGGCGCGGCCGACCCACTCCGAGCCCTTCACGTACTTGCCCGGCTCGAGATCCTTGTAGCGCTCGAAAAAGTGCTTGATCGCGGCCAGCTCGAACTCCGGCACATCCTTCAGGTCCTGGATGTGGTCCCAGCGCGGATCGCCGGCCGGTACGCACAGCACCTTGTCGTCGCCGCCTGCCTCGTCGACCATCTTGTACATCGCCACCGGGCGCACCTCGATGAGGCAGCCGGGGAACACCGACTCGGGCAGCAGGACCAGCGCGTCCAGCGGGTCACCGTCCTCGCCCAGGGTGTTCTCGATGTAGCCGTAGTCGGCGGGGTAGACCATGGAGGTGTAGAGGTGCCGGTCGAGCCGGACCCGTCCGGTCTCGTGATCGACCTCGTACTTGTTCCGAGAGCCCTTGGGGATCTCGATGGTGACGTCGAACTCCACGCCATCTCCTTCGGTGCATCTATGAGCATGAGCAGTAACGACTGCCGACTCGCCAGGTTGTTCGGGGGAACGGTTGCGCAACGAGGATAGTGTGGTCGGCGGGGACATGGGTGCGGCAGGCGGCTGCTGCGGAAATCAGTCGAGGAGAGCTGCGGGCTGTGGTTGGTAAGAACATCGGTGGCTTGGCTGCCCGGCGGCGCCGCAATCTCTGGATCGGGTTCGGTCTCACGCTGGCCGTGGTGCTCGCGGCGGGCGGCGGGGTGCTGCTCACGGTCAAGCCGTGGACCGACGAATTCCGGCACGGCGGGCTGACCACGGCCGCCCCGCCCGCGCCGGTCCGCCCCTTTCCACAGGTCGCCCCCGCGCCGTCGAACGCGCCCGCGCCGAGCCCGGCCGGGGTGGCCGCCGCGCTCGCGCCGGTCATCGGCAATCCCGACCTTGGCGCCTTCGCCGGGCAGGTCACCGACGCCGACAGCGCGACGGTGCTGTGGAGCGGCGACCCGAACCGGGCGATGATCCCATCGTCCACGGCGAAGATCCTGCTCACCGCCGCCGCGCTGCTCACCCTGCCCGCGGACCACCGGGTGACCACCAAGGTGGTGGCCGGGACCGCGCCCAACGAGCTGGTGCTCGTGGGCGGCGGTGATCCGACGCTGACCGCGGAGCCGGAGGGCAAGGGCTACTACCCGAACGGGCCGCGCCTGTCCGACCTGGTGAGCCAGATCAAGAGCTCCGGCCGGGCCGTCGACACGATCCTGGTGGACACCTCCGCCTACACCGGGCCGTCCATGGCCCAGGGCTGGGATCCGATCGATATCGGCGACGGCTCGATCGCGCCGATCGATCCGGTAATGATCGACGGCGGCAGGCTCCGCCCGCTGGTCGAATACTCGCCGCGCACCCCGACACCGGGCTTGGATGCCGGGCGCCGACTGGCCACCGACCTGGGCCTCGACCCGGCCAAGGTGCGGCTCGGCACCGCGGCGCCGGGTGCGGCCGAGGTGGCGAGCGTGCGCTCGGCGCCGCTGCGCGACCGGCTGCGCGACCTGATGGTCTACTCCGACAACGTGCTCGCCGAGACGGTCGGGCGGGAGATCTCGGTCGCCACCGGCGGCGAGGCGTCGTTCACCGGCGCGGTCAACGCGGTGAACGCCGCGCTGAGCAAGGCGGGATTCGACGTGTCCGGCGTGGTCATGCACGACAACAGCGGCTTGTCGGTCGACGACCGGATTCCGGCGCGACTGCTCGACCGGATCGTGGCCACCGCGGCCAAGCCGACCGCGGCCACCGCGATCCAACCGTCGAACACCATGGCCAGGCCCGAAAACGACCAGCTCGCCACGACTTTGGCACCGCTGCTGGACGCACTGCCGATCGCCGGCGCGACCGGCTCGCTGACCAGCCGCTACGTCGTGCGCGACCGCAACGCCGCGGGCTGGGTGCGAGCCAAGACCGGAACTCTGTCGGTGTCCAGCGCGTTGGTCGGGTATGTGCTGGACGCCGACGGGCGGGTGCTGACCTTCGCGTTGATGTCGAACGATCGACCGCCGGAGGTGAGCAGGCCCGCCTTGGACGCGATCGCAGGCACGCTACGCAACTGTGGATGTTCGTGACGGGTGGTTGACAATGCACGGAGAAAATACCGACCCAGCTGACGCAGGCACGGGCAGTTCCGTGCTGCCTGCCGCCGAGGGCGCGGTCGACCGGTCCACGGGCCGGTCGGGGTTCTCCGGTGCCGTCGACTGGAAGCTGGCCGCGAAGACCGGCGCCGCGCTGGTGCCGTCCGGCCCGCGCACCTCGCGCTACTCGGCCGAGCAGGTCGTCGCCGAACTGGCCACCGCCTCGGTGCGCGCCGAGGGACCGGTCCGGGAAGTGAGCGGGTTGCTCGACGACCAGCCGGTGCCCGCCGCCCGGATCGTCGACCGGCCGGGCTGGATCAGCGCGGCCGCCGACTCGATGTCCCAGCTCACCGGCGCCGGTGCCGACACCGGCGAGCGCGGACTGCTGCAAGGCAAACCGGCGGGCGTGCAGGCAGGCGCGATGCTTGCCTTCCTGTCCACCGCGATCCTCGGCCAGTACGACCCGTTCACCGGGCCGGACGGCACGCTGCTGCTGGTCGCGCCGAACATCATGGCGGTCGAGCGCGCACTCGGCGTCTCGCCCAGCGACTTCCGGCTCTGGGTCTGCCTGCACGAGGTGACTCACCGGGTGCAGTTCTCCTCCGCGCCCTGGCTGGCCGACTACATGCGCGCCAATGTCGAGGTGCTCGGCGAGGTCGGCGACGAGCCGCTCAACCAGATGCTGTCGCGACTGGTCGAGGAGGTGCGCGACCGCCGCCGCGGCGGCACCCCCGACGATCCCGCCGCCCGCGGCATCGTCGGCCTGCTGCGCGCCACCCAGGCGCCGCCGCAACGCGAGGCCCTCGACCGCCTGCTCATGCTCGGCACCCTGCTGGAAGGCCACGCCGATCACGTGATGGACGCCGTCGGCCCCGCCGTCGTGCCCTCGGTCGAACAGATCCGTTCCGCCTTCGACCAGCGCCGCAAGCGCCCGACCAACCCGCTGCAGCGCATCATGCGCGCGCTGCTCGGGGTGGACGCCAAGGTCGCGCAGTACGTGCGCGGCAAGGCGTTCGTGGACGACGTGGTCGGCCGGGTCGGCATGGAACGCTTCAACACCATCTGGACCGACGGCGAAACCCTGCCGCGCACAGACGAAATCGAGCACCCGGAACGCTGGGTCAGCCGCGTCCTCGGCTGACGACCGGCCGGTCCGGTAGCGGTGCACGTGGTGCGCGGCCTATGAACAGAGGCGTGCCGTCCAGCACCGAGGCCGTGCGGAGGCGGACGGTGGGCCCCCGCTGGACGTGCGGCGGGTCGGTACGCTCCGGATATGAGTCGTGTGCCCGGGCAACCCGCAGGGGTTGAGCGTCCGGTGCCTGGTTCACGGGCACGACTGCCCGAGACGGCGGCGGTGCTGGAGGTTCGGCGGGCTGTTCGAGGTTGGCTGGGGGAGTACGCGTCGGGCGGTGTCGCCGTTGCGCTGTCCGGTGGGGCGGACTCGTTAGCGCTCACTGCGGCTGCGGTTGTCGAGGCGGACGCAGTCGATGCCCTCGTGGTCGACCATCAATTGCAGCCGGGCTCCGACGTGGTCGCGGCCGATGCCGCGGCGACGGCGCTCGCGCTCGGCTGCCGATCAGCGCGGGTGCTCGCGGTCGACGTCGTCGGTGCCGGCGGCATGGAAGCCGCGGCGCGGCGAGCGCGGTACGCGGCGCTGGACGAAGCCCGGCACGGGCTGCCCGTGCTGCTCGGACACACTCTGGACGATCAGGCGGAAACCGTGCTGCTCGGATTGGCACGCGGGTCCGGCGGTCGCTCGATCCAAGGCATGGCCGCCTGGGCCGAGCCGTGGGGCAGGCCGCTACTCGGGGTGCGGCGCGCGATGACCCGGCAGCTGTGCGTCGACGCGGCGCTCACCCCGCACGAGGATCCGCACAACACGTCGTCCGAGTTCACCAGGGTGCGCCTGCGCACCGAGGTGCTGCCTTTACTGGAGGACGTGCTCGGCGGTGGCGTCGCCGCCGCGCTCGCGCGCACCGCCGAACAGTTGCGCGCCGACGGCGCCGTGCTCGACGCGCTTGCCGGTGAGCTGCTGCACACCGCCGGTGATGGCGCGACGCTGTCGATCGAGACGCTCGCCACTGCCCCCGCGGCCCTGCGCCGCCGGGCGATCCGGGCCTGGCTGCTCGCGGGCGGGGCGAAAGCGCTGACCGGCAAGCATTTACGCGCGGTGGAGGAGCTGATCACCGATTGGCGCGGGCAGGGCGGCGTCGCCGTCGGCGGCGGCTCGGCAGGTAGCAGGTTGGTCGCGGCGCGCGAACATGGCAGGCTGACACTGCGGCGTGAGCGTCAGGCCCGGAGGCGGTAGCGAAGCGTGACCACGCAGGGCCAGGGAACGCCGCCAATGTTTACTGCGTCTGCGCAGCGGCTGATGACACATAATGGGTCGGCCGTCCGGGAGCGAAAACCAGAAGGGAACAGCTGACGTGTACGGGGACGACATCGCGTCTGTTCTGATCACCCAGGAAGAGATCGCAGGCAAGACGAAAGAGCTGGCCGAGCTGATCGCCAAGCGCTATCCCGCGGACGCCCCCGAGGGTGACCTGCTGCTGGTGGGCGTGCTCAAGGGCGCGATCTTCTTCATGACCGACCTCGCCAAGGCGTTGCCGATCCCGACCCAGATGGAGTTCATGGCCGTCTCGTCGTACGGGTCGTCCACCTCCTCCTCCGGCGTGGTCCGCATCATGAAGGATCTGGACAAGGACATCGCGGGCCGCAATGTGCTGATCGTCGAGGACATCATCGACTCGGGCCTGACGCTGTCCTGGCTCAAGCGCAACCTATCCACCCGCAATCCGGCCTCGCTCGAGGTGGTCACGCTGTTACGCAAGCCGGACGCGTTACGCACCCACGTCGACGTCGCCCACGTCGGCTTCGACATCCCGAATGAATTCGTCGTCGGCTACGGCCTCGACTACGCGGAGCGCTACCGCGACCTGCCCTACATCGGCACCCTCGACCCGAAGGTCTACTCCTAGCCCCGTCAGCGGTCGGGGAGTATTCCGAAAATCGTTGCGGGCGAGCCGGAGCCGCGACGATAGAGCGGCCCGCCGACCAGGATCCAGGCCCCCGTCGCCGGGATGGCCGCCAGGTTGGCCAGGCATTCCAGGCTGATGCGGTGGTCGCCGTAGAGCAGCTTGGAGACGGTGTAGGTGTCGTCGGTGCCCAGGTCGGGACCGAAGGTGTCGATGCCGAGCGCGCCGCGATGGCCGAGCCGGCCGGTGCGCAGCAGCCATTCGATGGCCTCCACCGCGAAACCCGGTTGATGGTGCGCGGATTCGGCCGTGCCGAGGAATTCCGCAGTGCCCCACTTGGCATCCCAGCCCGTCCAGGCGATCACCGCCGCGCCGTTCGGAATGCGCCCGTGCCGCCCCTCCCACTGCTTCAGATCCGCGACGGTGATCGCGTAATCCCGGTCGCGGGCGCACCGCTCCCGGACGTCGACCTTCACCGCGGGCAGCAGCAGATCGTCCAGGTCCAGTTCGTCGGCGCCGAGACCGTCGGAGTGGAAGTGAATCGGTGCGCCCCAATGGGTTCCGGTGTGCTCGCCCTGCTGGATGTAGCGCAGGTAGTAGCCGTCGTTGGCGACCGTCGCCACGATGTCGGTGCGGAACTCCGGATCGTCCGGATACAGCGGGGTGGTGGCCGGATCGTGCACATGCGACAGGCTGACCAGCCGCCCGAGCGGCCGCGGCGAGGTCATCGCTTCCGCTGCGGGATGGCCCGCGCCAGCGCGAGCAGATCGGCCTCTAGCCAGCGGAACAACCGGTAGGTAACCACGAAAGCCAGGATGCCACCCACGCTGAGCATGCGGACCGGAACGATCACCAACTCCAGATCTTCGGCGTCGACGAAGGTCGCACCCGCCACCCCGAGCAGCGGCACCGACGCGGCGACGCCGAGGTAGAAGTTGCCGCGCCGGGCCAGCTTTCGCAGCTGGCGCTCGTCGCCGGGCCCGATCCCGCCGCGCACCAGCAACTGTGGATACACCGAGCGGACCGCGTAGACCGCGATCGGGAAGAACGGATACGCCAGCGCGATGGCGGCGCAAACCACCTGTGCGGCAAAGAAATGCAGGAACGTCTTCGGTGGTAGCTCGACACCGGACAGGGCCAGGCCGAGCGGCCAGATCACGCCGGCGACGAGCCAGAAGCCGAACGGCACCAGCACCGCCCAGTCGGCCATCAGCAAGGTGTCGCGGCGGGCCTTGGCCAGCGTCTGCGCGGAATACGCACGGCCGCGCGCCAACCGGAAGCCGATGGTCAGCGGCCTGCGGGTCAGGAAGATCAACAGCAGTGCCGCGACCGGGAAGGCGATCAGATTGTTGAGCAAGCCGACCGTGGCGAACCGGTCCTGGTCGGCCGCCGACATCCGGTCGACGATCAGCGACTGGTTCAGCTGGATGTTGTACCAGCTGGCGAGCGCGTTCGGCACGCCGATGCAGACGGCCGCGAACGGGATCAGCCAGCCGCGGCCCCGGTAGGCCAGGCTGGCCGGCGGCGGATCGGTCAGGTTGCGCGCGCGGGCGTCGAGGCACAGGTCGAGCTGACCGGCCAGCTCGAAGCCGTTGCGCCAGCGCTGTTCCGGGTCGGCGTGCAGGCAGTCCAGCAGCACGCGGCGCAGCGCCGCCGGGGTGTCCGCGGGCAGCCGGGACAGCGCCGCCTCGGTGACACCGGCGCGGCGTACGGCGAGCATGCGCGCGTAGGTCTCGGCGGCTGATTCGCCTGCCCGTGGGGCGTCATCGAATGGGCTAGCGCCCGAGAGCATTTCCCACAGCAACACACCCAACGCGTAGAGATCGCTGCGGGTGCCCGGTGCGGGTGCGGCCGGGTCGAGCAGCCGGGCCAGCTGCTCCGGCGACTGGTATGGCAGCGAATCATCGACTTGCGCAGCAGGATTCGTCATCGGCCGTGGACCCGACTCGCGCAACGCGAAATCGGCCAACTTCGGAATACCCTCGGCGGTGAACAGGACGTTCGCCGGTTTGATGTCGTGATGCTGCACGCCGTGGTGCTCCGCGTAATCCAGCGCGTCGGCCAGCCGCCTGCCCACCCAGGCCACCGTCTCCGGCCAGCTCAACGCCGTGATCTCGGCCCGCACACTCGAATCCGACGGCCGGATCTCACCTTTCGCCGCCATCGCCGTGTCGATGGCGCGCAGCAACAACGCGCCACCATCGGACTCGGGGCCGGTGCGCCGCTGATCGAGCACGCCGACCGCAGTGCCGCCGGGCAGGTACTGCATATAGACGAGCCGGGGTGCGTCGGCGCCGAGCCGGGTGCTGTCGGTGCTCAGCACTCGCTGATCGAAGACTCGGACGACGTGCGCGTGGTCGAGCTGCGCCATCGTGTGCGGTGCGGCGGCGCGACCCGCCGAAAGACGCACCGCGACAAGGCGTTGCATGGATCGCTGCCTGGCCAGGAAGACGCGTCCGAGCAGGCCGCTGCCGAGGTCGGTGATCAGGTCGAAGTCGTCGATGCGCCGACCGGGGTTCAGCTCGGCCAGCGCGGCAACGGCTTCGGTGGTTTCCGCGGTGCCGAAGTCGTCGATATCGAAGTCGGCCAGCCGTTCGAGGACCGCGTCGGCGAGCTCCGGATACTCGGTGAGGAATTCCTCGACCGCCAGCGGTGCGTGGCGGCGTCGGGCCAGGAACTCCTCGCAGACCAGGTCGGCCAGCTCGGGGCTGTGCTCGACCTCCGGAAACTCCTTGCGGTACTCCGCGATCCGCTTGCCGAGGTCGGCGTCGCGGCCCCAGCGCTCGCGCAGATCGATGCGCAGCAGATCGGTCAGCACCGCGAGCCGCACCTGGGTGCCGTCGGGCACGTAATCCGCGATCAGCGGCGGCGTGACGCGCTCAGCCCGCAGGCAGCGCTGCCAATCGGCGGCGAACCGCGCGACGGCGTCGGCGCGCGACGACGTCACGTGCGAGTCTCCACGGCAGCCGCATCCGCCGCGCGCTCGGCCGTACCGGCCTGCCCGCCGGCCGACGCAGGCGAAACCACCCGCTCCAGCGCGCGCAGGTCGGCTTCCAACGCACGGAACAGCAGGTAGGACACCACGAAGGCGATGATGCCGCCCGCGCACAGCACGCGCACCGCGAAGATCACCATCGGAATGTCGGACGGCGGCAGGAACGTCACCCCGGCCACCGCGAGCAACGGCACCGACGCCGCCACCGCCAGGTATCCGTTGCATCGCCGGTCCAGCCCGCGCAGCCACACCGCGTCCGCCGGACTGATGTCACCGTGCCGGAGGAACAGGGGATAGATGCAGCGCACCATGTAGAAGGTCAGCAGGAAGAACGGATAGGCCACCGCGATGGCGCCGCACACCACCAGCGAGGCGAGGAAGTGCACGATCGCCCGCGCGGGCAGGTCGCCGGTCACCAGTTGCAGCGTGAGCGGAAAGGTGAAGCCGGACAGCACCCACAGCGAAAACGCCACGGCCACCGCGCGATCGCCGAGCAGTAGTGCGTCGCGTCTGGCATGACAGAGGGTGTCCGGGTCGTAGCGCCTGCCTTTGCGTAGCCCGCGCGGCACCGTCAGCAGCGACCTGGACATGTACACCACGATCGCGATGCCCACCGGAAAGAACACCGCGTTCACCACACCGGTGATGATCACGAAGCTGTGCTGCGCCTCCTCGGTCAGCCTGCTGATGATCAGATGCTGGTTGTGCTGGATGTTGTACAGCGAGGCAAGCACATTCGGCAGCCCGACCGACAGCAGCGTGACCAGCACCATCCACGGCCGCAACCGCAGCCGCCAGCTGTTGGGCGCCGGGTCGACGAGCTCACGGGCGCGCGCGTCGAGACAGAGTTCCAGCTGCCTGGCCAGGACGCATCCGTTGGCCCAGCGCATGGACCGATCGGGCGAAAGACAGCTCAGCAGCACCCGGCGCAGCGCCGCCGGGCAGTCGGCCGGTACCCGTTGCAGCGCGGCCGCGTCCACGCCCGCGGTGCGCCGCTCGAGCATGGCCTCCAGCGTCGTGTCGTCGCCGTAGCCGTCGGCGCCCGCGGTGCTGTCGTCGAACGGCTTTGCCCCGGTGAGCAATTCCCACAGCACCACACCGAGGGAGTAGATGTCGGCCCGGGTATCCAGATCCGCCGCGCTGCGGCCGAACCCGGGATGGCAGGCCTCCAGCTGCTCGGGCGACATGTACGCCAGCGAACCGCCGAAATAGGCCACCGGACTGGTGCCCTCGACATTGCGGCTGAAGCTGATGTTGAAGTCGGCCAGCTTCGGCACCGCCTCGGCGGTCAGCAGCACATTGGCCGGCTTCACGTCACGGTGCAGCACGCCGTGCGCCGAGGCGTAGTCGAGCGCCTCGGCCAGCCTGCGCCCCAGCCACGCCACCGTCTCCGGCCAACTGAGCGAGGCGATCTCGGCGCGCACGCTGGAGTCGGTCGGCCGGATCTCGCCCTTCTCCTCCATGGCCGCGTCCACGGCGTCGAGCAGCAGCTGACCGCTGCGCTCGGCGGGCGGGGTGGCGCGCACCCAGCGCAGCACGCCGAGCAGCGTGCCGCCCGGCAGGAACTGCATGTAGAGCAGCCGCAGCCTGCGCGCGGCACCGGCCTCGGCGTCGTCGAGCAGCCGCTGGTCGAACACGCGCACGATGTAGTCGTGGTCGAGCTGGGCCAGCGTCTGCGGCTCGGTGCCGTGGTCGGCGGAGATCTTGACCGCGACCAGCCGCTGCAGGGACCGCTGCCTGGCCAGGAAGACGCGGGCGAACGCGCCGCTGCCCAGCCCGGTCAGCAGGTCGAAATCATCGATCCGCTGGCCGATTTCGATCCGGTCGAGCGCGTCGAGGTGGCCGGCCCCGGCGCCGACCGTGGTCGGCACGGCTGTCGCCGTTCCGGTCAGGCCGGTGGTTGCTCGGGTCACTTCTGAACTACGGACGGACTCGGTGGTTCGGTTCAATTCGCTGTCGAGAAAGGCGGCTCTGGTCCGGGCGAGCGCGGTCCGGGTGGAATCCTCGACCGCCGCCCGCCGGGTGCTCTGATCGTCGTCATCGGCGTTCAACATGGCGCGCAGTTCGCTAGCCTGGTGCGGATATTCGCGCAGACATTCGCGCGGATCCACTCGTTCGCCGCTGTGGCGGCGGATGACGAACTCCTCGTACACCAGCCCGGCCGGGATACTGCCCGGTACGAGTTCGGGAAATTCGGCGCAGTATTCGGCGAGACGTTTGCGGGTCTGCGGACGTGGCTGTTCCGGCAGGGCGGAGTCTTGCCCGGACTTGCGCAGCCAGCGGTGCCGCAGGTCGACGCGGATCAGCTCGAGCAGCGCCTCGGTGCGCAGCGTCCGCGCGTCCGGCAGGTACTCGGCGATGTCGGGCGGGTGGGCAGCGGCGGAATCTTCCCAGGCCGCGGCGAAGGCGGCGACGGCGTTGAATTCGGTGCGCAGTGGGTGGTTACCGAAACCAGCGCTCGCCGCGAAACCCGCGGTGGAATCGGAACTTCTATCGGCGTTGGCACTCATTCTCGGACCTAGTGGCTCGGCGGATACCGGAGAATCCGCACTGGTCGGTCGGTTAGATATCGCGGAGAAATTCCGCCACACCCGCCGCCATCATCCCCCGAGCAGTATTCGGAATGATAACTTGCGGCTTGAGAGCGATCACCCGAATTCGACAACGATGCGACGGGGGACGACCAGCACATGCAGATCAAGGCCACAGCGGTGGCGGATGGTTCGGCGGACACCGAAACTTCCGGCACGGAAACAGCCGCCGATCACCCGGCGGTCGCGCAGATCAATCCGAAACAATCGACGCTCACCCAGGTGGCCGTCGCACAGTCACCGGCTCCCCGATCCGACGTCGAGGCGAGCGCGCCCGCTCAAGATAGTCCGCTGGGTGCCTGCGACCAAATCGCGGTCGGCCAGGACCTCACCCGCGGCCCGGCGACGGCCATCGCGGCCGGTGTCCGCGACGGCTCGCTGACCGCGACGGAGGTGGTCGAGGCCACCGTTGCCCGGATCGTCGCCGAACACCGGAACACCAATGCGTTCAGCGTCATTCGGACCGAGAAGGCCCGCTCCGAGGCGGCGGCGCTGGAGCAGCGCGCGGATCTGGACGTGCTGCCGCTGGCCGGTGTGCCGATCGCGATCAAGCACAACATCGCGGTGGCGGGCGAGACGATGCGTTCGGGTTCGGCGGCCACCGATGCCCGCCCGGTCGCCGATGATCATGCGGTGGTGCGCAGGCTGCGCGCCGCGGGCGCGGTGATCGTCGGGCTCACCACCGTGCCGGAGCTCGGGCTGTGGGGCACCACCGATACCCCGGACCGGATCACCGGCAATCCATGGAATGTCGCGCGCAGCGCGGGCGGCTCGTCCGGCGGTGCGGCCGCCGCGGTCGCCGCCGGGCTGGTGCCGATCGCGCACGGCAACGACGGGCTCGGCTCGCTACGCATCCCCGCGGCGTGCTGCGGCGTGTTCGGCATCAAGCCGGGGCGCTACACGGTGCCCGCGGAGATCGGCGTGGACTCCTGGTCCGGCATGATCGAAAACGGTGTGCTCGCAACGACAGTCGGCGACGCGGCGCTCGCGCTATCGGTGCTGGCCGCCCGTCCGGACCTAGCCGAGGTGGATCCACCGGGCCGACTACGCATCGGCCTAGCCGTGGCTCCGCCGTACCGCTTCTTCCGCGTCGACCGGCAGTGGACCAATGCCGCCCGCACCGCCGCCTCGGTGGCCGCGGCGGCAGGCCATCTCGTCGAGCCGACCACGCTGCCCTACGGCGACGCGCTGATCTCGATCTTCTTGCGCTGGTTGGCCTTCGGTTCCCGCGACGCCGCCGTGCTACCGAATCCCGAACGGCTGCAACCCCGTACGCGCAGGCACCTGGCGCTCGGCCGCCTGGTCCAGCGACTACGCCTGGTGCGCCCGGCGCAGGTCGACCGGGTCGAGGCCCGGCTACTCGAATACTTCGAACGCTACGACGTGGTGATCACACCCACGCTCGCCGGTCCGCCGCCCAAGGCGCGGGCCTGGCACCACCGCGGTTGGCTGGCCAATGTGCTTGCCAGCTCGCGGTTTTCCCCCTTCACCCCGCTCTGGAACCTGGTCGGCTGGCCCGCCGCGTCCATCCCGATGGGCATGCACGCCGACGTCGGCACGCCGGTGGCCGCTCAGCTGGCCGGTCCGCCGGGGAGCGAATCCACCCTGCTGCGGTTGTCCGCGCAACTGGAATCGCTGCACCCCTGGCGGCGCACCATCAACTGATCAAGCGCTGACGGCGGGTTGCGGCTGCTGCACCGAGAACCCGCCGTCGACGGCGCGTCCGGCGAACTCCAGAATGGTCGGGCGCTGGTCGTCGGCGCGCCACGCCACGGCAAGCTCGCACGGCGCGAGGCCGGCCACCGGTCGCGCGGTGAGGCCGGGCCAGCGGTACATCGGCACGTTGTTCTCGGCGAGCAGGCAGACGCCGAGGCCGAGGCTCACGGCCTCCAGCTTGTCCTCGGGGGTCGCCGCCTCGGCGCCGATCTTGGGCTGGCGTCCGTTGCGCGCGTCGTTGCCGAGCCAGAAGTCGCGCACCGCACCGGCTTCGGTGGGCAGCGCGATGAACGGCTCGTCGAGCAGGTCGGTGAACTCGATGGTTTCCCGATCGGCCAGCGGGTGGTTCTCCGGGAGTAGCACCCAGCGCGGCTCGGTGCGCAGCACCTGCCAGCGGTAACGGTTCGGGTCGGGCAGCGGCAGCCACACCAGCGACAGGTCGGCTTGCCGGCCGGCCAGGCCGCTGGACGGGTCGGTCCACGAGGCCGCGTGCAGTGCGAGCCGGTGGCCGCTGGCGCTCTCCAGGTCGTTCAACAGTCCACGCCCGAGCGCGGATTGGATGCCGACGCGCAGCACCTCGCCCGCCTCCTGCAGCGAGACGTTGGTGACCTCCCAGAGCTCCAGGATCTTGCGCGCGCCCTCGAGCAGTTCCTTGCCCGCCACGGTCAGGGCGACGCTGCGCTGGTTGCGGTCGAACAGGACCACGTCGAGCTGGCGTTCCAGCTGCCGGATCTGACGCGACAGGGTGGGTTGAGCGATGTGCAGCCGCTGAGCGGCGTTGGTGAAGTGCAGTTCCTCAGCGACGGCGACGAAATACCGCAGGTCGCGCAAATGCGGGTCCATAGCCCCTTGCTATCAGAATCAGTCCTGAATTTCCAGCCTTATCAGGCCAGAAAGTTCGGATACGGGTACCAAAACATTCGACAGGTTTGTTAGGGACAGCATATTGCTTGTGATGGTGTGACGCACCATCGACTCCGCGAATGTTGGGCATGCAGCCGCTCGCCTAGGCGGTGAACCGCATCTGGGCGCTTGACCAGCAATGATGTTCGCTCGGAGTGTGTCGAGCAAGCCCGAACTGGCGGTCTGTATGGTTGCCGTTCGTCCGCTGGACACCCCCATCTGGCCGACCAGCGGTGATTTGCCCCCTCTATAGTGACTTTCATCACAATTTGGTTTGTATTGCTGCAAGTCTCGCAATTCGGACCTTCGCTACGCACGCAAAAGCGCCGCGGCCCGGCCGAATCCGGGACCGCGGCGCCGCTGCCGTACCGGGATCAGACGCTGCGGGCGCGATCCTCGTAAGCCTTGCGCTTCTCCGCGTCGACGTCGTCGAGGAAGGCGTGACCAGCGCCGAGCGCCCTGGCGATGCCGTCGCCGACCGCGTCCGGCAGCAGGCCGACCACCTGCGAGATGAAGCCCGCCACCGCGGTCACCCTGACCTTCGACTTCGGCGCGACGATCAGCCCGACGATGGCGTCGGCGATCTCCTCCGGCTCGGCCGGGCGCAGCAACTTCGGCGCGGTGACGCCCGCACCCAGCTCGGTGTTGGTCAGCGTCGGCAGCACCGAGGAGAAGCGCACACCGGATTCCCGGTACTCCTCGCGCAGCGTGTCGGTGAAGCCGAGCACCGCGTGCTTGCTCGCGTTGTAGGTGGCCAGGCCGGGGATGTGCGTCTCGCCGGCGAGCGAGGCGATATTGATGACGTGGCCGCTGCCGCGCGGCAGCATCCGGGCCAGACCCAGCTTGGAGCCCAGGATTACGCCGTAGACATTGATGTCCAGGATCCGCCGGGTGATCTGATCCGGCTCGTCCACCAGCTTGCCGGTCGGCATGATGCCCGCGTTGTTGACCAGCACGTCGATCGGGCCGACGGTGCGCTCGACCTCGTCCAGGAAGCTCTCGAACGAGGTGGCGTCGGTGACATCGAGCTTGCCGTACAGCTCGAAGCCGCGGGCGGTGCCGGACTCCTTGACGGTGGCTTCGTCGATATCGCCGATCGCGACCTTGGCGCCGAGCGCCTGCAGCGCGGTCGCGGTGGCCAGCCCGATGCCGCGGGCGCCGCCGGTGATGACGACGACCTTGCCGCGAATCTTCGAAGTGTCGGTCACTTGTTGTCTCCCTTGAGTTTCAGCACAGCAGGAATGTCGATCCGGCGCAGCCCGCGCGCCCCGGCGGCCCGCATCGCGGCGACGGCGAACAGCAGTTTGGGCATCTGATAGGGGAACCAGAACAGTTCCTTTTCCTGGGTCGGCAGCAGCGGGGTGGTGATCGCCTGCTGACGGCAGTACTTGCGGACGCCGTTGGCGCCGCCCCAGCGCGCGCCGACGCCGGACTGGCCCCAGCCGCCCATCGGCAGAGCGAAGCTGAACAGGTTCACGAACACGTCGTTGATGTTCACCGCGCCCGCGTTGAGCTGTCGGGCGATCCGCTCGCCGCGCTCCTTGTCGCCGGTCCACACCGACGCGGACAGCCCGTAGATCGAATCATTGGCCAGCCGAACGGCTTCCGCCTCGTCGGCCACCTTCATCACCGGCAGGGTCGGGCCGAAGGTCTCCTCGGTGACGCAGGACATGGTGTGGTCGACATCGACGAGCACTGTCGGCTCGAACGCGGTGCCGAACCCGGCTCGCTTGCCGCCGGTGAGCACCTTGGCCCCGGCCGCGACGGCCTCGTCGACATGGCGCTGCACGATGGAGGTCTGGTTCTCGTTGGCCAGCGCGCCGACGTCGTGCTTGGACTCGCGGCCGTCGATGCCCTGGCGCAGCGCCTTGACGTTCGCGGTCAGCTTGGCCACGAACTCGTCGTAGACCGGCGCCTCGACGTACACCCGCTCCACCGAGATACACACCTGGCCGGAGTTGAACATGCCGCCGAACGCGATGCCGTGCGCGGCCCGGTCCACATCCGCGTCGGACAGCACGATGGCCGGGTCCTTGCCGCCGAGTTCCAGGCTGTACGGGACCATCCGCTCGGCGCAGGCCACGGCGATCTTGCGACCCGTCGCGGTCGAGCCGGTGAACTGGATATAGTCCGCGTTCTCGATGACGGCGGCGCCGGTCGCGGCCGCGCCGGTGACCACGGCGAACACCGGCGGAGCGCCGATTTCGGCCCAGCCCCTTGCCATTTCGAGCGCGGAAAGCGGTGTCACCTCCGACGGCTTCAGGATCACGGCGGCGCCCGCGGCCAGCGCGGGGAACACGTCGAGCGCGGGCATGGCGAGCGGGAAGTTCCACGGTGTAATGACGCCGACGACCGGATACGGCTTGTACGCGGTCGTCAGCTTCTTCACCCGCGCCAGCGGGCTGTGCGGGGACGGATGATCGTCGGCGAGGAACTTGGCGGCGCGACGCGCGTAGTAACCGAGCAGATCGGTGGCGAACGCGGGATCGATCAGTGAGTCGACGCGCGGCTTGCCCGTCTCGGACTGCACCACATCGGCGATCGTGTCGGTGTTGTCGATCAGCCAGTCCTGCAATTTGAGCAGCCATTCCTTGCGGCCGTTCGGGCCGATGGCTTCCCATTCCGGCTGGAACAGCCGCAGCTCGCGGACCTTGGCCGCCACTTCGTCGGCGCTCATCGCGGGCACCGTCCCGACCACCGCGCCGGTGCCGGGATTGCGCACCTCGATGACGGCGGCTGCCTGGTCCGCCGCCTTCTGCGCAGTTGTCTTAAGCGCCGGTGCCTTTTTGGCCGCGCCGGGCGCTGGTTCGGTGTTGGTCACGCTGTTCTCCCACTGACGTTGTGCTGTGAACCGCGTGGGCTGACTTATGTGAGTCAGGCCACTGAACTATGAGAGTGGCACAATTCGAGGGGAGATTCTTGGCTCAGTTTGTCAACAGAGTCGAGTGGATTTGTGCTCTGCGAACAAATGGAGGCGTCGTGACGGCCGCATCACCCGATCGCATCGGACCGAACAGTGCAGTGGTCCGCGACTGGCTGGCGGAGTACGTCTTCGAGACGATGCGCACCGAGACCCTCGAGCAGATCGTGGCCCGCCTCGACAGCGCCATCATCGCGCGCGTCCCGGAACTCGCCGACCGCGATGTGCGCCGCGACCTCGCCGCGAGCACCCGCGCACACGCCAGGGCCGTGCTGAGCGGAATCACCAGTGACACTTTCGAATACGCGCTGCCCGAGGAGGCGCACGCCTTCGCGCGCACGATCGCCCGGCGCGGTTTCGAGCTGCGCATGCTGCTGCGCACCTATCACGTCGGGATGGAGGCGGTGCTCGACTACATGAGCGAGGCCGTCGATCAGCGGCAGGCGCCGCCGGAGATCGAGCGCGCGGTGATGCTGCGGATGTTCGAGCGCGCGACCAAGTGGGTCAGCCTGTCGGTCGAGTTGCTCACCGACACCTACATGGAGGAGCGCGAGCGCGTCCTGCGGGCCGCGCTCAACCGGCGCACCGAGACCATCCGCGCGCTGCTGGCCGGTGACGAGCTGGACGTGGACCAGGCCTCGGTCCGGCTCGGTTATCGGCTCACCCAGCGGCATGTCGCCTTCGTGCTGTGGACCGACGAGAGCGAATCCGGCAGCGGGGACGGCGAGGTCATCGGTGTGCTGGAACGGGTCGCGGCCAGGGTGGCCGCCGGGATCGGCAACGGCCGGGTGCTCACCGTGGCCTCCGGGGCCAGCGGGATGTGGGCGTGGGCCGGGCTGGACGACCTGCCCGGCGCGGATTCGAGCCGCAACGAACAGGGACCCGGTGAACCCGGCGCGCTGGAGCGCATCGCCGCCGGGCTGGTCGAAGCCCCGGTCCGGGTCGCCTTCGGCGTGCCCGCCGGGCAGGTCGCCGGATTCCGGCAGAGCCATCGCGAGGCGGTGGCCGCCAGGCAGGTGGCCGAGCGTGGTCCGGCGGGCACGCCACGGGTGATCGGCTATCGCGAGGTGGAGGTGGCCTATCTGGCCGGCGCCGACGACGCGGCGATGCGCGGTCTGATCGGGCGGGAATTGCGCACGCTGTCCGGTACCGACCCGAACGCGGCGCGGCTACGCGAGACGCTGCACGCTTACCTGAAAAGCCATCGCAGCCCGGAGGCCACGGCGAAACTGCTCGGAGTGCACAAGAACACGGTTCGCTACCGGATCCAGCGCATCGAGGAACTGCTGGGCTATCCGATCGAGCAGCGCAGCCTGCCGTTGGAGCTCGCCCTCGCCTGCGTCGCCGCGTACGGGGTGGCCGCGCTGCCCTGAATCAGCGATCAGTCGGCCGTCGCTTCGCCCGCGGCCACCCGGCGCAGCGGCGGATCGGCCGGCGCTACGGCCGGGCGATCGGGTAGGTCGGCAAGCAGTTGGGTGGTGGCCGCGGCGATGGCCGTGACGGCCTTGTCGACGGCCGCCTTGGTGGTCGAGCTCAGGCCGGACACACCACCGACCGTGCGCACGTACTGCAGTGCGGCAGCATAGATTTCCTGCTCGGTCGGGGCAGGTTCCAGGCCGCGAAGGAGGGTGATGTTACTACTCATGCGAGCACAGTAGCTCTCGCACACGCTGTGCGGCAGAGCAAGAAAACACCCGGACCGAAATTCGCGCGGCCCGCCCAGGTGCGCGGCACCGCCTCCGGTGCTCGGGCAGGGACGGGCAAACTCCGGCGCGCCAGCACAGACACGCAGAATTCGTCCCATTACACAGGCTCTTCCAAGATCTATGGGGAACAATCGGGATCATGCCTGCCCGCGGTGTACCCACGTTGACGACCTTCCCGTACGAGGAGCTGGATCAGCGCGAAGAGGACCACTGGTCCGGCGCCGCCGTAGCCGACGACGAATTGCGCGCGCTGGCGCTCGGCGCGTTCTACTCCGCGCGCTGGGACGCGTTCCACGACGCGCTGCTGCTCGGCCCCGAGCGCGAGCATCCGCTCGGCGACCGCCGCGAGCTCGCCATCGACACGCTCACCGGCGCCTGGGGCATCACCGACGCCACCGAGGCCCAGGCCTCCATGGAGCAGTTGCTGGACGGCATGCACGCGCCGCTGTACGCGCTGGTCCACCCGCTGGTGATGGCCTCGATCAACGCCAGCGAGCGGGACCGGTTCGGCGAGCGCGCCGATCGGCACCGGGCGTTCCTGCGCCAGGTCGGCTCGTTCCGCGGCATGGACAATCCGGAGGCGCTGGTCCGCGACTACGACATCTGGTCCCAGGCCATCAAGATCGGCTTCACCGATCACCTCGCCCGCCCGTTGCCCAGCGACATCCACGCGTGGGACCTGGCCCGAGTCGTCGCGGTCGCCAGGATGGCTTTCACCGCCGGCTACCTCGACGCCGATCTGGCCTGGGACTACCTGGCCCGCGCGCTGCCCATCGCGCAGGCCAAGTACCGCAACTGGCGCCAGTTCGGCGACGCCTACCTGACCGGCTGGACCTACTGGCAGGCGTGCGAAGACCTCGCCGAACTGAAAAACGGCGGGGTCGACCGCCGAATGGAGCTGCTGCGGCTGTGGATCCGTCCGACCAGCCCGTGGCGGCGGATCAGTCTGACCGTGCCGCCGGTGGTGCAACCCTGAGGCGTCAGAGCCCGTCGGGCAGCGAACGGAGAATGCCGCGGCCGTAGCGTTGGAACTGCGCGTCGTCGACCATGCCGAGCGAGTGCCGCTCGACGAGCAGTTCCCACTCCGAGTACAGCTGGGCCACACCGGGATCGGCGGGACCCGCGCCACCGTCGGCGGAGTCGCGCCGGACGGCGAAGTTCACCGCGAGGGTGACGCGTTCGGTGTCGGCTCGATCGGTACCGGTGAAATGCAGGGTGATGTTGCCGTCGTGCACATCCATCCCCGTCTCACTGCGCGCCGCACCGATCTCGCCCGCCATCGGGGGAGTGCCGTCGGTATTGCGGGCCCACAGCACGGCGGGAATGGGTAACTCGTGCGCGTAGCGCTCCCCGGTGCCGATGGAGATGAACAGCAGCCGCCCGGTCGTCGCGGCGAGCAGGCCGGGTCCGGTGCCCGCAGGCGGACGTGCGGTCGCGATCGCGGTCTCCAGCACGTACTCGTCGGGCGTGACGTAGCGGTGCAGCGCGGCGATGGCGGGTTTCGCCTCGCGGTGCGGGGCCATTCTGCGCACGGCCCGGTCCACGTCGGCCCGGGTCGGGCCGGACTTGCCCCAGGTGGGGGCGGGCGGATTCAAGTCGGGGGCGGCTACGTCGATGCGCTGGGTCGCCAGGATCTGGCCGTTGATCCGGTCCACGATCTCGGTCGCCGCGGGTACGTCGTGCTCGGCGATCAGCACGGGCAGTGGGGTGCGGTCGGCGGGCACGCCGGTCAGCACGGGTGTGGGGTATCGCAGGTAGATCTCGATGACAACGGCGTCGTCGGCGCGTCGATTCAACCGGACCTTCAACAGGTCGGTGATCGGTACGTCGAGCACCCGCTCGCCATCGGAGCCAGGCCGCAGGACGATCAATCGCCCGCGCCCGTGACGCACTATCGCTGTGGGTGTCCGTAGCTCAACTATGTCCATACCCCCTGCGCTCTGTTGGATTTGCGGTATTCACGGCGCCTTCCGTGGTTACGCTTGCTGCCTCCTCCAGCTCGTCGGGCACACCGCGGGGTTGCGTTCGCGGGTCCTCGCCGTGCTGTGCGGGGTGACGCTTCGCTGCCTCCTCCGGGCCCGTTGCTCGCCCCGCGCTTTCGGATTCACAGTGCTCGCGGGGCACTCCGGTGGTTAGGTTAGCGACCGCCTTCGTGCCTGTTACTCGCCCTGCGGTGTTGTGTCGTCGCTCACGATAGGCCGAACATGCCATGATTGTGACCAGTTGGAGTAACCCGGACCGGGGTCTTCGGGAACCACCGAGGTCCCTCCACCGTTTACCTCTTTAACTGCACCAGCAGCCGAACTGCGCGATGTATCGACTAGACCGTACGCGGTAACGTGGCATGTCCGCATCCGAACCCTCCCGGAGCCGGACGCGCCCGATGCATTGCTAGCACGAACCGGAGACACCGGAAAGGACTGGCCGGACCGGCCGACGCTCTATGAACCGCAAGACTGTGTTTCGCACCCTGGCCATAGTCTCGGGCATCTTGCTCGTGATCTATGCGTTCAGCTATTTCGGAGATGACACGCGCGGCTGGAAGAGCGTCGACACGTCTGTCGCATTGAGCCAGCTGAACGACAAGAGCAACGTCGAGAACGTTCAGATCGATGATCGTGAACAGCAACTGCGCATCGAGCTGAAGAACGGCAACGACGCGACCAGTGGCCAGAAGAAGATCATCGCCAAATACCCCGGCGGCAGCGCGAGCGCCGGGCAGGTCTTCGACGCCGTGAAGAACTCCGGCGCCAAGTACAACACCGTGGTCAAGCAGGAGAGCTGGCTCACCCAGATCCTGCTGTTCGTGTTGCCGATGATCATCCTGCTCGGCTTGTTCGTCTTCGTCATGGCCCGCATGCAGGGCGGTGGTCGCGGCGGCATGATGGGCTTCGGCAAGTCCAAGGCCAAGCAGCTGTCCAAGGACATGCCCAAGACCACCTTCGCCGATGTGGCCGGCGCCGACGAGGCCGTCGAAGAGCTCTACGAGATCAAGGACTTCCTGCAGAACCCGGTCCGCTACCAGGCTCTCGGCGCCAAGATCCCGAAGGGCGTGCTGCTGTACGGCCCGCCCGGCACCGGTAAGACGCTGCTCGCGCGCGCCGTGGCAGGCGAGGCGGGCGTGCCGTTCTTCACCATCTCCGGCTCGGACTTCGTCGAGATGTTCGTCGGCGTCGGCGCGTCGCGCGTGCGTGACCTGTTCGAACAGGCCAAACAGAACAGCCCGTGCATCATCTTCGTTGACGAGATCGACGCGGTCGGCCGCCAGCGCGGCGCAGGCCTCGGCGGTGGCCACGACGAGCGTGAACAGACGCTGAACCAGCTGCTCGTCGAGATGGACGGCTTCGGTGACCGCACCGGCGTCATCCTGATCGCGGCCACCAACCGCCCCGACATCCTGGACCCCGCGCTGCTGCGCCCCGGCCGCTTCGACCGGCAGATCCCGGTCGGCAACCCCGACCTGGCCGGTCGCCGCGCCATCCTGCGGGTGCACTCGCAGGGCAAGCCGATCTCGCCCGAGGCCGACCTCGACGGTCTGGCCAAGCGCACCGTCGGCATGTCCGGCGCCGACCTGGCCAACGTGATCAACGAGGCCGCCCTGCTCACCGCCCGGGAGAACGGCGCCGTCATCACCGGCGACGCGCTCGAGGAGTCGGTGGACCGGGTGGTCGGTGGACCGCGCCGCAAGAGCCGCATCATCAGCGAGCACGAGAAGAAGATCACCGCTTACCATGAGGGCGGCCACACCCTGGCCGCCTGGGCGATGCCGGATATCGAGCCGATCTACAAGGTGACCATCCTGGCCCGCGGCCGCACCGGCGGCCACGCCATGACGGTGCCCGAGGACGACAAGGGTCTGATGACCCGCTCGGAGATGATCGCCCGCCTGGTGATGGCGATGGGCGGCCGCGCGGCCGAGGAGCTGGTGTTCCACGAGCCGACCACCGGCGCGTCCTCCGATATCGACCAGGCCACCAAGATCGCTCGCGCGATGGTGACCGAGTACGGCATGAGCTCGCGCCTCGGCGCGGTGCGCTACGGCCAAGAAGCCGGCGATCCGTTCCTCGGCCGCTCGATGGGCCAGGCTTCGGACTACTCGCACGAGGTCGCCGGTGCCATCGACGAGGAGGTGCGCAACCTCATCGAGGCCGCGCACACCGAGGCGTGGGCCATCCTCAACGAGTACCGCGACGTGCTCGACGTGCTGGCGACGGCGCTGCTCGAGCGGGAGACGTTGCACCGCAAGGAGCTCGAAGGTCTGCTGGCCTCGGTGCAGAAGCGGCCGAGGATCACCGCGTTCAACGACTTCGGTGACCGCGTTCCGTCGACCAAGCCGCCAGTGAAGACGCCGGGCGAGCTGGCGCTGGAGCGTGGCGAGCCGTGGCCGCCGCCGGAGCAGATCCCCGCACCGCTGCCCGCGGGCGCGGCCAGGGAGAACCAGCCCGCCAACGGTTATCCGGGAGACAGCGGCTATCACCCGCAGCCGCAGTACGGCTACCCGGCGCCGCCCGCGACCGGCTACCCGACGCCGCACGACCCCGCGCAGGGCGGCTACCCGCAGCGCGGCGGCACGCACGGCTCGCGCCCGGACTACGGCGCTCCCGCCGGTTGGTCGGCCCCCGGCTGGCCGCCGCGGGACGAGCAGCAGCCCGGCCAGCCCACCGGCTGGACCGAGCCGCAGCAGCGCCAGGGTTACCAGCCGGCCTGGGGTCCGCAAGGTGGCACTCCGGACGGCGGATACGACCGTGGCAACTACGGCGAGCACCCCGGTTACGAAGAGCCGGGGCACCCGAACCCGAACGGCGAGGGTGACAAGAACGAATGGGATGGACCCAACAACGGCCGGCACTGAAGTAGGGCGGCGCTCGCGTGACCTCAGCGGTCGCGCGGGTCGCCGCCTCCGGGCCTATTGCTCGCGCCGTGCGCAGTGACGATTAGGCTCGACCATCGGGGTGCCGAGTAATTGCCGGGACCCGAGATTTTGGAGGTGTCCTCGATTGTCGGCCAACAATCACCTCGGCGGCCACGTGCTCGCCGATCCGGACGGTGTTGACGAAGACGGTTCCGGCAACGGCGTGACCAGGCCGGAGCTCATCGCTCTGGAAACCGGGCGACCGTTCGACCAGGACAGAGCCGAAGCCGCGATCCGGGAATTGCTTCTCGCTGTCGGTGAGAATCCCGACCGCCCCGGTTTGATCGACACCCCCGCGCGCGTCGCCCGCGCCTACCGCGAAATGTTCGCCGGGCTCTACGTCGAACCGGACGCGGTGCTGAACACCACGTTCGACGAGGGCCACCAGGAACTGGTGCTGGTCCGCGACATCCCCATGTACTCCACCTGTGAACATCACCTGGTGTCGTTCCACGGGGTCGCGCACGTCGGCTACATTCCCGGCAAGCACGGCCGGGTCACGGGGCTGTCCAAACTGGCCCGCCTGGTCGACCTGTACGCCAAGCGCCCCCAGGTGCAGGAACGACTGACCAGCCAGGTCGCCGACGCGGTGATGCGCAAGCTGGACCCGCGCGGCGCCATCGTGGTGATCGAGGCCGAGCACCTGTGCATGGCGATGCGCGGCATCCGCAAGCCGGGCGCGAGCACCACCACCTCGGCCGTGCGCGGTCTGCTCCAGTCCAGCCCGTCCTCGCGCTCCGAGGCCCTCGATCTCATTCTGCGGAAGTGAACGAGGATCCGATGACCGCAGGTGGGAGCAGCTTCGCGCGCGGCGGTCGCTCCTGTGTGGTGATGGGCGTCGTCAACGTCACCAGTGATTCGTTCTCCGACGGCGGTCGCTACCTCGATCCCGAGGTCGCCGTCGCGCACGGCATCGAGTTGTATGCCACCGGCGCCGACATCATCGACGTCGGCGGCGAATCGACCAGGCCGGGCGCGGTGCGGATCGACTCCGACACCGAGGCGGCCAGGGTCGTCCCGGTGATCCGCGGCTTGGTCGCGGCGGGCGTGCCGACCAGCGTCGACACCATGCGGGCCACCGTCGCCGAGGCCGCACTCGCGGCGGGCGTCTCCGTGGTGAACGACGTCTCCGGCGGCCGCGCCGATCCCGACATGGTGAAAGTCGTTGCCGCCGCCGGGGTCCCGTGGATCCTGATGCACTGGCGCGCGGGCGCGGACTACCGCCACACCGGCCCGGCCGACCACTACGACGACGTGGTCGCCGAGGTCCTCGCCGAACTGACCGCCCAGGTGGACCTGGCCGTCGCCGCGGGCGTCGACCCGGCGCGGCTGATTCTGGACCCCGGGCTCGGCTTCGCCAAGAACGCCGAGCACAACTGGGCGTTGCTCGGCGCGCTGCCCGAGCTGGTCGGCAACGGCCTGCCGATCCTCATCGGCGCCTCCCGTAAACGTTTCCTCGGCGCGCTGCTCGCCGACGATGCAGGCCCGCGCCCGCCCGACGGCCGGGAGACCGCCACCGCGACCGTCTCGGCGCTGGCCGCCTTGCACGGTGCCTGGGGTGTGCGCGTACACGATGTGCGCGCCTCGCTGGATGCCATCGCCGTCACCGACGCCTGGCAGGCCGCCGCCCGCACCGCCACCACCCACCACAGCTCGCAAGGAGCACACCGATGAATCCGACTCCCGCCGACGTCGCGCCCGATGCGGCGCAGGAGATCCGGCGCGGCGCCGACCGCATCGAGTTACGCGGCCTGCGGGCGTTCGGCCACCACGGCGTGTTCGACCACGAACGCCGCGACGGCCAGGAGTTCATCGTCGATCTGACCGTCTGGGTGGACTTTTCGGTCGCCGCCGCCTCCGACGACCTGGTCGCCACCGTGGATTACGGCCTGCTCGCCGGGAACGCCGTGCGGATCATCGAGGGCCCGCCGCGCAATCTCATCGAGACCGTGGTCTCCGAGATCGCCGACGACGTGATGACCGACCCGCGCATCAGCTCGGTCGAGGTGGTCGTGCACAAGCCGTCCGCCCCGATCCCACACACCTTCGCCGACGTGCGCGTGGTCGCCTCGCGGCATCGTGGGGAGATCGCGTGAACGGGCGAATTATGGGCGAGGCGCAGTCGTGAGCCAGCGAACCATGGGCACAGTGCCTCGAGGCACGGCGGAGCCGAGCGTCAGCGAGGCGCAGTCGTGACTCGCGCCGTCCTCTCCATCGGTTCCAACATGGGGGACCGGCTCGCCCATCTGCGCAGTGTGGTCGAGGGTTTCGGCGAGCGGGTGGTCGCGGTGTCGCCGGTGTACTCGACCCCGCCGTGGGGCGGCGTCGAACAGGACGACTACCTCAATGCCATTGTCGTGGTGGATGATCCGGAGCTCGACTGCACCGAGTGGCTGCGCCGCGGCCAGCGGCTCGAGCAGGCCGCCGATCGGGTCCGCGAAGTGCGCTGGGGCGCACGGACACTCGACGTCGACGTGATCTGGTGCGCGGAGCGGGTGGACGGCGAGTTCGTCGTGGTCCGCAGCACCGACCCGGAGCTGACGTTGCCCCATCCGCAGGCGCATCGTCGCGCGTTCGTCTTGGTCCCGTGGCTGGATGTGGCGCCGGACGCGGTGCTCGAGGTCGACGGCAGCGCTCAGGCGGTCACGGACCTGCTCGATGAGCTGCCGGTCGCCGAGCGCACCGGCGTGCGGCGCACCGAGCTTTCCCTATTGCCCGGCGCCGGAGGATCGGCCTCGTGCAGTTGAAACCCACCCGGATTCTGGACTTGGCGGCGAACGTGATCATCGCCGCTCTGGTCGCGTGGGTCGCGACGCGGATGGCTTACGACAGTTTTCCGCCGATCTCGACCTTCGCGGGCGCGTCGCTGTATCCGGTCGCGGCCATCGAGGCGGTGCTGGCGTTCGTGATCCGGGCCAGGGTGAACGACAACCAGCTCGGCAACGGCAGGCATCAGCTGCATCCGATCACTGCGGCGCGGGCGGTCGCGCTGGCCAAGGCGTCGCTGCAAGTCGGTTCGATCGCCGCTGGGGTGTGGCTCGGATTCCTCTGCTGGGTGTACCCGCAGCGGGGCACCTCGGGTGCGGCCGCGGCGGACAGCCCCGGCGCGATCGTCGGGATGCTGGCGGGGGTCGCTTTGGTTGCTGCGGCCCTGTGGCTCGAGTATTGCTGCCGGGCTCCCGACGACCCAACCGATGATCCGGCAACCACTTAGCAAATTATTGGTTCGGAATTGCCGCACCGAGTTGTGGGCGCGACGAGTCGATCAAGCTACCCTGGCTTGCATGGTTTCACCCTCCCGTACCAGCACTTCCCGTCGACGGCGGGACGACGCGGGAAAATTGTTCATCGGCGTATTGATTGTGCTCGGTCTGGTTGCCAGCGTTTTCCTGGTCTTCAGCAACAGCTTGCAGTTCGTCCGGATCGGTCTTGTCGCGGCCCTGTGGGCGGCGGTCATCGGCGCATTAGCTGCGACGAGATATCGCAAGGAAGCGACGATCGACAAGGCTAAGGTTCGCGATCTTCAAACGGTTTACGAGTTGCAGCTCGAGCGTGAGGTCACCGCCAGACGCGAATTCGAGCTCGGTATCGAGGCCAGGGTGCGCGAGGAAGTCGGCGCCGACGCCACCGAGCTGGCCGCGCTGCGCGCCGAACTCACCGTGCTCCGGACGAGTCTGCAGCGGCTGTTCGACGGCGATCTGCCGATGGATCGCCCCGCATTGCGGGCCGACGCGACCCGGATTCAGGAGCTGACCAGCACGGTCGGCGACCCGGCGAACAATAGCTCCGCGAATGCCGGACCCTGGTCCGGGCCGGCGAACCAGCAACCGCGCAGCAGTGTCACCCCGGTCTTCGTCCCCGATCATCCGGAGCCGCCGCAGTTCGCCAGCCCCTTCGACGATCCGGTCACCGCCGAGACCTCCGCGGTCTCCATCGAAGACGCGACGGCGAACGATGCCGACGTCGCCGAAGTCGCGGACACCGACGCGCCCGGCCCCGAAAAGCGCACCGATGAGGCGGAGCAGTCCGGATGGTCGGACGCCTTCACCGAGGGCCCGGTCATCCAGCCGACTCCCGCGCCGAAGCCCGCCCCCAGGCCCGCCCCGTCCTATCAGACGACCCGGCCCTCGGCTTGGCCGACGACCGAGGGCCCGACCGTCGGCACCGCCAGCTCGCGCAGGCGGCGGCGCGCCGAGACCGAGGCGAACTCCGACATGCCCGAGCGCAGGTTGTCGGTGGCCGAGATCATGGCGAACCTGCAATCCGAGGAGCAGAGCCGCGACCGGCGCTGATGGGTGTCTTGTAAATCACTGCCCAGGGCCGTGGCACTGGCAAACATCGGGCCGATATTCTCGATGACGTACGTCCGGTACCCGCAAGGCGGGACTGGAACGAAATCGAGAGGACACTGTTGACCTCGAGAAGCGTGAATCCTGACGACGCGCCTTCGGGCTTTCCCGTGTCGAGCGACCCGCAATCGGTGGCGAACGGCGACCCCGCGCCCGCCCGCCTGACGGTGGGCATCGTCTCGGCGGGACGCGTCGGCTCCGCCCTCGGTGCGGCACTCGAGCGCGCCGGACACGTGGTGTTCGGTGTCGCCGCGATCTCCGATGCCTCGGTGCGGCGCGCGCAGAACCGCCTGCCCGACTCGGAGATCCTGCCGGTCGAGGACGTGGCCGCGCGCAGCGAGCTGCTGGTGCTCGCCGTGCCCGACACCGAGCTGGCCGGTCTGGCCCGCGGCCTGGCCGGCGCGAAGGTGGTCCGGCCCGGCACGATCGTCGCGCACACCTCCGGCGCCAACGGCGTCGGCGTGCTCGCCCCGCTGGCCGACATCGGTGCCATGCCGTTGGCCATTCATCCGGCGATGACCTTCACCGGTCACGACGAAGACATCACCCGCTTGAGCAACGCCTGCTTCGGCATCACCGCGGCCGACGAGATCGGCTATGCCATCGCGCAGGCGCTGGTGATCGAGATGGGCGGCGAGCCGGTGCGGGTGCAGGAGCACAACCGCGCGCTCTATCACGCCGCGCTCGCGCACGGCAGCAATCACCTGGTCACGCTGATCGTGGATGCCGTTGCCGCACTGCGGGTCGCGCTGGACGGGCCCGGACTGCTCGGGCAGCAGCTCGTCGACGATCAGCCGAACGGGCTGGCCGAGCGACTGCTCGCGCCGCTCGCCTCGGCCGCGCTGGACAACGCGCTGCGGCGCGGGCAGTCCGCGCTCACCGGCCCGGTGGCCCGCGGCGACGCGGACGCCGTCGCCGCCCATCTGACCGCACTGGAATCCGTCGACCCGCGCCTGGCCGAGGGCTATCGCGCGCTGTCGCTGCGGACCGCCGAACGGGCGGGCACCAATCCCGCCGTCATCGAACTGTTGAAAGGGCGCTGATGTTCGACCCGAAATTGCGCGGCGCTTATAAGCCCGGCGAGTTGACCGTGCACCACGATCCCGCCGTGCTCACCCAGGTGTCCACCGCACTGCGCAGCGTCGGCCGCACCGTCGCGCTGGTGCCGACGATGGGTGCGCTGCACGAGGGCCATCTGGAGATCGTGCGGCTGGCCAAGAAGAACAATCAGGTCGTCATCGTCTCGATCTTCGTGAATCCCTTGCAGTTCGGCGCGAACGAGGACCTCGACAAATACCCGCGCACCCTCGACGCCGACGTCGAGTTGCTGCGCGCGGAGGGGGTCGGGCTGGTGTTCGCGCCGAGCGTGGCCGAGATGTATCCGGACGGCCCGCGCACCACCGTGCAGCCGGGCCCGATCGGCGCCGAGCTCGAAGGCGCCAGCAGGCCGACGCATTTCGCGGGCATGCTGACCGTGGTCGCGAAGCTGCTGCAGATCGCGCGGCCGACCGAGGTGTACTTCGGCGAGAAGGATTACCAGCAGCTCACGCTGATCCGGCAGATGGTCCGTGACCTGAACTTCGACGTGAAGATCAAGGCGGTGGCCACCGTGCGCGAGCACGACGGCCTGGCCATGTCCTCGCGCAACCGGTTTCTCGATGCGGCACAGCGTGAATCGGCGCTCGGCCTGTCGGCGGCGCTGGCCGCGGGCAGGCATGCGGGCGGCCTCGGTCCGGACGCGGTGCTCGCCGCGGCCAGCCAGGTGCTCGACGCGGTGCCGGGCATCGAGGTCGACTACCTCGAATTGCGTTCCACCACACTCGAACCCGCCCCGGCGACCGGAAATGCCCGGCTGCTCGTCGCCGCCAGGGTCGGCCCGACCCGGCTGATCGACAATGTCGCCGTCACCCTCGGCGCGCCGATCGACGGCCACCCCAACGTCTCCGCCGAGCGGATCTCCCAGCCTGCCTAGGCGACTCACCAACGAAAGGCCGACGCAATGCTGCGCACCATGATGAAGTCGAAGATCCACCGTGCCACGGTGACCCACGCCGACCTGCACTACGTCGGCTCGGTGACGGTGGACCAGGATCTGCTCGACGCCGCGGATCTGCTCGAAGGCGAGCAGGTCTGCATCGTCGACATCGACAACGGCGCCCGCCTGGAGACCTATGTCATCGCAGGCGAACGCGGATCCGGCGTGATCGGCATCAACGGCGCCGCCGCCCATTTGGTCCACCCCGGTGATCTGGTCATCCTGATCGCCTACGGCCAGCTGAACGAGCAGGAAATCGCCGAATACGACCCGAAGGTCGTTTTCGTGGACGAGCGCAATCGCCCGATCGAACTCGGCTCCGATCCGGCGCACGCTCCCGAAGGCTCCGGGCTGACCTCGCCGCGCTCCCTGTCGCTGGCCTGATCGGGCCGCGCCGGACATGCTGCTGACCATCGACGTCCGCAATACCAGTATTGTGCTCGGCCTGTTCTCGGGCAGCGGCGCGCATTCGAAACTGGTGCGGCACTGGCGGATCCACACCAATCCGCTGCTGACCGCCGACGAATTCGCCATGCAGGTGCGTGGCCTGATCGGCGCGCAACTCGACGAGGTGATCGGAGTTTCCGCGCTGGCCACGGTGCCGCCGGTGCTGCGGGAACTGCGCACGATGCTGACCCAGTATTGGGGCAATGTGCCGCACGTACTGGTGGAGCCGGGCGTGCGCACGGGTATTCCGCTGCTGGTGGACAACCCGAAAGAGGTGGGCGCGGACCGGATCGTGAACTGTCTCGCCGCCTATCAGCACTATTCTTCGCCTGCGATCGTTATCGATTTCGGTACCGCGATCTGTGTCGACCTGGTTTCGGCCAAAGGCGAGTTCCTCGGCGGCATCATCGCCCCAGGTGTGGAGATATCGACCGAAGCCCTGGTGGAGCGCAGTGCGCTGCGCCGCGTCGAGCTGGCAAGGCCGCGTTCGGTGCTCGGTAAGAACAGTATGGAGGCCATGCAGTCCGGCGCGGTGTTCGGTTTCGCCGGCATGGTGGACGGGCTGATCGACCGGATTCGCGACGAATTCGAGGCGTTTGCCGGCAGTGACGTCGCGGTGGTCGCAACGGGCCCGAGCGCGGCGCTGATCGTCCCGGAATCGGAGACCATCGACGATCACGACCCCTATCTCACGCTCACCGGCCTGCGTCTCGTATACGAGCGAAACCAGCGCCGCAAGGGTGGTGTCTGATTCTCGCGGTGTCGGATTTGTCGCACCGCGCGGTGCTTGCCGGTACCGCGCGGGATGCTGCTACACTCGCCGCTGTGTATTTCCGCGTGCGCACTCAGGAGTGTTGTCGAGGCTGACCTGGCCTCGACCGATCGAGGCTGACTATCGCCCTCGACCGTTCGCAACCTCCTGGAGATTCGCTCATGCGTTCTTCCGTTCTCTCCCTTTCCTCGGCCCGGGATGCCTTTTCGGCCAGCCCGCCGCTGGACCGTGCCGTGGCCTCCGCATTGCCGACGCGTCTGCGTCCCGCCGATTTATTGCGGCTGACCGATGAAGGCGCCGAGGACGTGCTGGCCGGACGCTACGACCACCTCCTCCCCACCGATGGCATTTGGCCCTCCGATGAACGCTGGGCGGCCCGCCTGCTCACCGACGACGAAGTGGATGTCTGGCTGATCAGCTGGACACCGGGGAAATCGACCGAACTGCACGACCATGCGGGCTCGCTCGGCGCCCTGACCGTACTCAGCGGCGCCCTTTCCGAATTCCGCTGGAACGGAACCGAACTGCGCCGGCGGGTACTCGGCGCGGGCGATCAAGCGTCGTTCCCGATCGGCTGGGTGCACGACGTGATGCGTGCCCCGGCGCATTCGGTGGCCGACAGCGCCACCGATGCGCCATTGGATCCCGCACTGCTCGAACCCACGCTCAGCGTGCACGCCTATTCTCCGCCGCTCACCGCCATGTCCTATTACGAGGTCACCGGCCACGGCACCCTGCGGCGCACCCGAACCGTTCTCACCGACCAGCCCGAAGGTGATATGTAATGAGCGAACGTTTGACCATCGACCAGATGCTCGACAACGCGCGCGCCCAGCTGAACCGGATCTATGCCTTCGAATTGCCGAAGGCGCTCGCCAGGGGCGCGATTCTGGTGGACATCCGGCCGCAGGCCCAGCGGGTGCGTGAAGGCGCGTTGCCGGGTGCGCTGGTGATCGAGCGGAATGTGCTGGAATGGCGGCTCGATCCGACCAGTTCGGCTCGTTTGGCGCTGGCCACCGATCATGATGTGGAATGGATCATCGCCTGCTCCGAGGGCTATACCTCCAGCCTTGCCGCGGCCGCGCTGCAGCAACTCGGGCTGCACCGGGCGACCGATCTGGTTGGCGGCTATCACGCATTGAAGGCGGCGGGTCTACTGCACATCGGAATCCGGGCGCCGCACTTCGCGCGTGAGGTGGACGCGCTCGCCTCGCTGTAATTGGCGGCAACGCTTCCATCTCGAATCATCAGGTCGCACAGTAGGTTTCGTGCGCCCATCGATGCATGCTCGCTATTCCTGGTGATTACGGTGCGCGCAAATCCGGCGGGCAAAGCGGTCTCGTGCCGAGACCGATTCGTTACTCCGTGAGCTAGGCCGGGCGGGCCGCAAAACGATTTCCGGTGCACGCTAGGGTTGTTGGATGTGAGCACCACCAACACTCCCTCGTCCAGCGATCCCGCATCGGATTCGCGGCCTGCCGTGGCGTCCGACGCCGACGACGCACCCGAACAGATACGGATTCGCAAGGAGAAGCGGGAGCGGCTGCTCGCGGACGGCGGCGATGCGTATCCCGTGGTCGTGCCGCGCACGCATACCCTCGCCGAAATTCGCGCCGCATATCCGGATCTTGCTCCGGACACCCAGACCGGGCTGCAGGCCGGTGTCGCTGGTCGCGTCATATTCATGCGTAATACCGGCAAGCTGTGTTTCGCCACGCTGCAGGAGGGCGACGGCACCAAGCTGCAGGCGATGATCAGCTTGAACGGTGTCGGCGCCGAGGCGCTCGCGGCCTGGAAGGCCGATGTCGACCTCGGTGACTTCGTTTTCGTGCACGGCGAGGTGATCTCGTCGCGGACCGGAGAATTGAGCGTCATGGCCGATTCCTGGTTCATGGCGGCCAAGTCGCTGCGGCCGCTGCCGGTGGCGCACAAGGAGATGAACGAGGAGTCGCGGGTCCGGCAGCGCTATGTCGATCTGATCGTGCGCCCGGAAGCCAGGGAAATGGCGCGCACCCGGATCGCGGTGGTGCGCGCGATGCGCAATGCGCTCGAGCGCCGCGGTTTCCTCGAGGTGGAGACGCCGATGCTGCAGACGCTGCACGGCGGCGCGGCGGCCCGGCCGTTCGTCACCCATTCCAATGCCCTGGATATCGATCTCTACCTGCGCATCGCGCCGGAGCTGTTCCTGAAGCGCTGCGTGGTCGGCGGGCTGGAGCAGGTCTTCGAGATCAACCGGAACTTCCGCAACGAGGGTTCGGACTCCACGCATTCTCCGGAGTTCGCGATGCTGGAAACCTATGAGGCGTACGGCACCTACGACGACTCGGCCCGGATGACCCGGGAATTGGTCCAGGAAGTGGCCCAGGAGGTGTTCGGCACCCAGGTGGTGACGCTGGCCGACGGCACCGAATACGACCTGCGTGGCGAGTGGGCGACCGTCGAGATGTACCCGTCGCTCTCCGACGCCCTCGGCGTGTCCGTGACACCGGAAACGTCGATAGCCGAATTGCGTGCCCTCGCCGATCGGGTCGGTCTGGAAATTCCCGAGGACAAGGGCTACGGCCACGGCAAACTCGTTGAGGAACTCTGGGAACACCAGTACGGCGACAAGCTGTACGCACCGACTTTCGTGCGTGACTTCCCGGTGGAGACCTCACCGCTCACCAGGCAACATCGCACCAAGGCCGGGGTCACCGAGAAGTGGGACCTCTATGTCCGTGGCTTCGAGTTGGCTACTGGCTATTCGGAGTTGGTCGATCCGGTGATCCAGCGCGAGCGCTTCGTGGATCAGGCGCGACTGGCCGCGCAAGGCGACGACGAAGCGATGGCGCTGGACGAGGACTTCCTTGCCGCGATGGAGCATGGCATGCCGCCGACCACCGGCACGGGTATGGGAATCGATCGTCTGTTGATGGCGTTGACGGGTCTCGGAATCCGGGAAACAATACTGTTCCCAATTGTGCGGCCGGTCACTCGCTGACCGGCTGATTGCAAAATCTCGGCCTCGTCTTGGAAAATTTGGAATTCGAGGTATTCTTGCCTCGGGTAATCGGCCTAGTATGCGGGTCGCACGATTTCGAGAGGACGTTCATCTCATGGCAAAGAAGGTCACCGTTAGCCTGATCGACGATGTCGATGGTGAGTCCATCGCGGACGAGACCATCGAGTTTGCGATCGACGGTGTTTCGTACGAGATCGACCTGTCGTCGGCGAATGCCGCGAAGCTGCGTGACGGGCTGGAGGAGTGGGTTTCGAGCGCGCGTCGCGTGAGTGGCCGCCGCCGGACCAAGGCCGCTGCGACCGCGACGGGTGCCCCGAAGAGTCGGGTCTCGATCGACCGGGAACAAAGTGCAGCAATTCGCGAGTGGGCTCGTCGGAATGGACACAAGGTGTCCGCGCGGGGGCGTATCTCCGCCGACATCACCGATGCGTACAACAAGGCCGCGAAGGGTTAGTTTCATATTTTTCAGCCGCCGTCCCAGCGAATCGTGCGACGCCGGGGCGGCGGTTTTCTCTTTCTCCGGTGGCTCATAGGCTGCTGATATAACCGCGCCGCGCGATGACACGCAGGGAGAAGTGGCGCGCGGATCGATCTTGCTCGTGGTTCGGGGACGCGGCACCATGGAAACGTGCGACGGTCACTGACGGTATGGAGAGGCGAGGTATCAGCGCAGTGACTGGATTCGTCGGATCATTTTTGCGATTCCAAGATGACACGGGTCGCCAGCAGGAACTCATGCTCTCCGCCGAGCGCGAGCGGGTGACGATCGGGCGCTCCCCGCAGGCCGACCTCGCGCTGCCGTGGGACGCCGAGGTGTCCAGGCTGCACGCGGCGATCGAATATCTCGGTGCCCAGTGGACGATCGTGGACGACGGGCTTTCGCGCAACGGCACTTTCGTCAACGGCGACCGTCTGGTCGGCAGGCGCAGGCTGATGGCGGGCGACGTCATCCGGGTCGGCACCTCGCGGGTGTCCTTTCACGATTTCGGCGGCGTGGCCGACGACATCACCCGCGTCTCCAGCGGGACGGTGCCGCCCAACTTCCGTCAGCTCACCGAAACCCAGCGTTCGGTGCTGATCGCGCTGTGCCGTCCGTACAAGAACGGCGCGGCCTTCGCGACGCCCGCGTCCAATCAGCAGATCGCCGAGGAACTTTTCCTCAGTGTCGACGCGATCAAGACGCACCTGCGCGCGCTGTTCGCCAAGTTCGGCGTCGAGGACCTGCCGCAAAACGCGAAGCGGGTCCGGCTGGCGTTCCTGGCAATCCAAAGCGGACTCATCTCCGACCGGGACCTGTGACGTTCCGGTAGACGATCGCTTAGGCGGCCGAGTGTCTCGGCCATGGAGAGCCGTGCCGACACCGGCTTGACTGATACCCAGCGAACCGGAGCGATGAGGGCTCCGGTCGGGGATTGTCCTCAGGAGGAATTATGACCGCCGCACGCCTGATCACCTTGGTCGCGGCCATCCTGGCCACCGGATTGATCGCGGGCCTTTTCTACGGCTACGCGAACTCGGTGATGCCTGCGCTGAACCAGACCGACGACCGCACGATGATCGAGGTGATGCAGAAGATCAACGTGGTCATCATCAATCCGGTCTTCATGATCGGGTTCCTCGGCACCGTCGGCTTCTCCATCCTGGCCGCGGCGCTGCACCTGGGTAAGGATCAGCGCACCACGTTGATCTGGATCGGGGTCGGCTTGGCCATCAACATCATTGCGTTCGCGGTCACCTCCGGTCTGAATGTGCCGTTGAACGACCGGCTGATGGCCGCAGGCGATCCGTCTCAGATCGCCGACCTGGCGGCGGTCCGCGCCGACTTCGAGGCCACCTGGGTCCGGTGGAACATCGTCCGCGCGGTGCTGCACACGCTGGCCTTCCTGGTGCTCTGCGGTGCGCTTTTCGTGTCCGGTATGCAGCAGGGCAAGGCGAACGCCGCGGCGGCGCCCGCGTCCGGTCAGCAGGTGGCGCAGGGTCACTTCCCGGGCCAGTCGGGTCAGTTTCCCGGCCAGTCGGGTGCCCCGACCTATCGGTAGCGCTGGATATCAACCGCCACAACCATTTTCGCGACTCGACCCCGCCTGGGACACGCTGCACGGTAACTTTCTGGAACACGTTCCAGATTTGGAGGCCCCGTGCGGCGTATCCCAGGCTTTTCGTTGCTCCTGTTCGTACTGGCCGCGCTGTGGATCACCGCGGCGAGCCCCGCGCAGGCCGAGCGGTATCCGGTCGACTACAACTTCTTCGCAGGAATCCCGAACGAACTGGCGCAGCCGGGCGGCTCGCTGCCCGGCGCCAACGACTGGAGCTGCCGACCCAGCGCCGCGCATCCGAACCCGGTGGTGCTCGCGCACGGTACCGGCGGTGGGGCGCAGACGAATTGGGGTGTATACGCGCCGCTGCTGGCCAATCAGGGCTACTGCGTGTACGCGATGACCTACGGCGCCTACGACCTGCCCTGGCCCATCTCGGCCATCGGCGGCATGTTGCCAATGGAGCAGAGCGCTCCCCAGTTCGCCGCCTTCGTGGACCGGGTGCTCGCCGCGACCGGCGCGCGGAAAGTCGACATCGTCGGTCACTCACAGGGCAATTTCATCGGCAACTACTTCGTCAAACGGCTCGGCGGCGCGGCGAAGGTGGACAAACTGGTCGCCATCGCACCGCCGTGGCTCGGCTCGAACGTCGCGGGCGTCGCCGAGATCGCGGCCTTCAGTCAGCGCCTCGGCGCCGGACCGGCCTTCGACGCGCTGGTCGGCTCGCTGTGCCAGGCCTGTCGCCAGGTCTTTGCCGGCTCGGACTTCGTGCGGGCACTGAACGCGGACGGCGTCTACCACCCGGCGGTCACCTACACCAATATCGCCACCCGCCTGGACGAACTCGTCGTGCCCTACACGTCGGGGCTGGTGCCGGGGCCGAACGTGACGAATATTGTGGTCCAGGACGGCTGCGCCGAGGACTTCTCCGAGCACGCGGGCATCGCGGGCAGCCCACGCGCCGCGGCGTATGTGCTCAACGCCCTCGACCCGGCCCATCCGCAGGACGTGCCGTGCGGTTTCATCCCGCCGTTCACCGGGTAGCACCCCGGCGAGCGCCCGATCCGGACAATGTTGTTCGCTGAGGGCAAAACCCGATTCGGAAACGAATAGTGCAACGCTCACGTTATGAGTGAATGACCGTGCTGACGCTGGTCGCCAATAGGGTGGACTGGCGGCGGCAGTATCCCCCGCCAACTAGAGTGGAGGCGGGGGCCGCAACCCCCGGGCTTCATGGCAGGCTGACGCCCACGGTTGTTACACAGCACACTGCGGCGTCTGTTGCCAGAATGTCGGAGCAGGAGAGTGAGGGAGCGATGTTCGAGAGGTTCACCGACCGCGCGAGGCGTGTCGTTGTCCTGGCCCAGGAAGAGGCCCGGATGCTCAACCACAACTACATCGGTACCGAGCACATCCTGCTGGGGCTGATTCATGAGGGTGAGGGTGTCGCGGCGAAGTCGCTGGAGTCGCTCGGTATTTCGTTGGAGGGCGTGCGTAGCCAGGTGGAGGAGATCATCGGGCAGGGCCAGCAGGCTCCGTCGGGTCATATTCCGTTCACCCCGCGGGCCAAGAAGGTGCTGGAGCTGAGTCTGCGCGAGGCGTTGCAGCTGGGCCATAACTACATCGGTACCGAGCACATCCTGCTGGGTCTCATCCGTGAGGGTGAGGGTGTGGCCGCGCAGGTGCTGGTCAAGCTGGGTGCTGATTTGAACCGGGTGCGGCAGCAGGTCATCCAGTTGTTGTCGGGGTATCAGGGCAAGGAGCCGGTGGAGTCGGGTTCGCGTGGTGAGGCGGGTACTCCGTCGACCTCGCTGGTGCTCGATCAGTTCGGCCGGAATCTGACCCAGGCCGCGCTGGAGGGCAAGCTGGATCCGGTGATCGGGCGCTCGAAGGAGATCGAGCGGGTGATGCAGGTGCTGAGCCGGCGCACCAAGAACAACCCGGTGCTGATCGGTGAGCCCGGTGTGGGTAAGACCGCCGTGGTCGAGGGCCTCGCGCAGGCGATTGTCAATGGTGAGGTCCCCGAGACGCTCAAGGACAAGCAGCTCTACACCCTGGATCTGGGTTCGCTGGTCGCGGGTAGTCGTTACCGTGGTGATTTCGAGGAGCGTCTGAAGAAGGTCCTCAAGGAGATCAATACTCGCGGTGACATCATTTTGTTCATCGATGAGCTGCACACTCTGGTGGGTGCGGGTGCCGCCGAGGGTGCGATCGACGCGGCCTCGATTTTGAAGCCGAAGCTGGCTCGTGGTGAGTTGCAGACCATCGGCGCGACGACTTTGGATGAGTACCGTAAGTACATCGAGAAGGACGCGGCGTTGGAGCGCCGGTTCCAGCCGGTGCAGGTCGGTGAGCCGACGGTCGAGCACACCATCAACATTTTGAAGGGTCTGCGGGATCGTTACGAGGCTCATCATCGGGTCTCGATCACCGATGGCGCGTTGGTGGCGGCGGCGACGTTGGCTGACCGGTATATCAATGATCGGTTCTTGCCGGACAAGGCGATCGATTTGATCGACGAGGCGGGTGCGCGGATGCGGATCCGCCGGATGACCGCTCCGCCGGATCTGCGTGAGTTCGATGACAAGATCGCTGATGCGCGCCGGGAGAAGGAGAGCGCGATCGATGCGCAGGACTTCGAGAAGGCCGCGCGGTTGCGGGACAAGGAAAAGCAGCTCGTCGCCAAGCGTGCCGAGCGGGAGAAGCAGTGGCGTTCCGGTGATCTGGACGTGGTGGCCGAGGTCGATGATGAGCAGATCGCGGAGGTGCTGGCCAACTGGACCGGTATCCCGGTGTTCAAGCTGACCGAGGAGGAGACCACCCGGTTGTTGCGGATGGAGGATGAGCTGCACAAGCGGATCATCGGCCAGGAGGACGCGGTCAAGGCCGTGTCCAAGGCGATCCGCCGCACGCGTGCGGGGTTGAAGGATCCCAAGCGTCCGTCGGGGTCGTTCATCTTCGCCGGGCCTTCGGGTGTGGGTAAGACCGAGCTGGCCAAGTCGCTGGCGAACTTCTTGTTCGGTGATGATGACGCGCTGATCCAGATCGACATGGGCGAGTTCCATGACCGGTTCACCGCGTCGCGGTTGTTCGGTGCTCCGCCCGGCTATGTCGGGTATGAGGAGGGCGGGCAGCTGACCGAGAAGGTGCGGCGTAAGCCGTTCTCGGTGGTGCTCTTCGACGAGATCGAGAAGGCGCATCAGGAGATCTACAACACCCTGTTGCAGGTCCTCGAGGACGGTCGTCTCACCGACGGCCAGGGCCGGACCGTGGATTTCAAGAACACGGTGCTGATCTTCACCTCGAACCTGGGTACCTCGGATATCTCCAAGGCGGTCGGGCTCGGGTTCACCCAGTCCAACATCCAGGGTTCGAACTACGAGCGGATGAAGCTCAAGGTCAACGACGAGCTGAAGAAGCATTTCCGGCCCGAGTTCCTCAACCGGATCGACGATGTCATCGTCTTCCACCAGCTGACCACCGATCAGATCGTGCAGATGGTGGATTTGATGATCGGCCGGGTCGGGGTCCAGTTGAAGAACAAGGACATGTCGATGGAGCTGTCCGAGCAAGGCAAAGCCTTGCTGGCCAAGCGTGGCTTCGACCCCGTGCTCGGTGCCCGGCCCCTGCGCCGGACCATCCAACGCGAGATCGAAGACCAGCTCTCGGAGAAGATCCTCTTCGGCGAGATCGGCCCCGGCCAAACCGTCTACGTCGACGTCGAAGGCTGGGACGGCGAAGGCTCCGGCGAGGACGCCAAGTTCACCTTTGTCGGCAAGACGAAGCTGACCAAGGCGGACAAGGACGAGGACAAGCCCGAGGTCGTGCTGACCGGTGCCGCTGAAGGCACCGCGGAAGCCGCGGGCGAGTAAAAGCACTACGCGAAAGGCCCGCTCCCTCTGGGGGGCGGGCCTTTTCGCTGTCTGCGGGCATGGTCAGCTCTTGGCGGGCCGGTCGGGTTCACGCACTACGGCAAGCCTGCTGCGGTACTCGTCCTCGGTGATCTCGCCGCGGGCGAAAGCGGTGCGCAGCATGCCGACCCCGCCGCCGAGCCCGCTGAACAGGCGCCGAGCGAGCAGCGCCACGGTGAGGACGACGATCCAGAACAGCAGCGGGACAATCCAGAACAACGGCCAGGGGTCCCAATCGCGGTAAAGGTCCGCAAGGCAGCTCGAGACTTGGGGCAGTGACGAAATATTCATGGCAAAAGCCTGCGCCGGGTACCTGCCGCCGGACATCGGGCGCGCGTCGGCACTCGTCGTACGCCTCGGTGCGTATACGGGCGTACTTTGGAGGGGGTTCGTGGAACCGATCCGGGGGTGCGCATGACAAATCCAGACCTGACACTGATCGCCGTACTACTCGACCGCTCGGGGTCGATGCAGTCCATCAAATCCGATACCGAGGGCGGCTTCAGCGCCTTCATCGAGGAACAGCGCAAGCTGCCCAAGACGATCGAGGTGACGCTGGCGCAGTTCGACACCGAGTACGAATGCGTCTACGCGAACCGCCCGGTCGCGCAGGTACCGCCGCTCGACCTACAGCCGCGCGGGATGACCGCGCTGTACGACGCGGTCGGCAGACTGGTCACCGACGTCGGCGCGGAACTGGCGAAACGGCCCGAACACGAACGCCCGGGCACGGTGATCGTCGTGGTGCTCACCGACGGTCACGAGAATTCGAGCAAGGAGTGGACCCATACCGCGGTGAAATCGCTGATCACCCAGCAGCAGGACGTCTACAACTGGAATTTCCTGTTCCTCGGCGCGAATATGGACGCCGTCGCGATCGGCACCGGAATGGGTTTCGATCCGGGCAACTCGATCACCTATGCCGCCGCACCGCAGGGAGTCTCGGGAGTTTTCCGCGCCGCGTCGGCCAGCTCGGCCCGGCTGCAGACCGCACCGCCCGGCGCGCCACGCGGCGGATTCACCGCCGCCGAGCGCGAACAGTCGAATCCCGGTAGCGCCTAGGGCCTGTCACTGCCACCCCGGCCGCACCACGCCGGATTCATAAGCCAGCACGACCAATTGGGTGCGGTCGCGGGCGCCGAGCTTCATCAGGATGCGGCTGACGTGCGTGCGGGCGGTGGCCGGGCTCATGAAGAGCCGCTCGCCGATCTCCGCGTTGGTGAGCCCCTCGGCGACCAGGACCAGCACCTCGCGCTCGCGGTCGGTGAGCTCGGAAAGCGTCGCCGGTGGCGGGGTTTTGGCGTGGGCGGAGAATTCGGCGATCAGGCGACGGGTGACACCGGGGGAGAGCAGCGCGTCACCGGCCGCGACCACCCGCACGGCGCGCACCAGATCGGCCGGCTCGGTGTGCTTGACCAGGAAACCCGTTGCGCCGGAACGCATCGCCTCGAAGACGTACTCATCGAGCTCGAAGGTGGTCAGCACGACCACCTTCACCTCGGCCAGCTTGGCGTCCTCGGCGATCATCCTGGTGGCGGCGAGGCCGTCCAGGATGGGCATCCTGATGTCCATCAGCACCACGTCCGGGGTGAGACTGCGGGTCATCCGCACGGCCTGTTCGCCGTTGTCCGCCTCGCCGACCACCTCGATGCCGTCCTGCGCCGCCAGCAGCGCGACGAAACCGCCGCGCACCAGCGCCTGATCATCGGCCACCAGGACCCGAATAGCCATTGTGTCTCCTACAGTGCAGGCCCGGGTGCGCTGTGCTGCTGCGCCTTGTCGTCCGGCCGGATCGGCCGCACATTGTCGGGCCGGGCCGCGTCGTCGGCGCGGCTGGGCGACGTTGCGTTATCGGCGCGGCTGGGCAGGGGGCGGTGTGCGCTCGGCGCCATCGGCCGCAACGGCAGTCGCGCCGCGACCCGGAATCCGCCGCTCGGGCGTGGCCCGGCGGTGAGCGCGCCGCCGAGGGCGTGGGTCCGCTCGCGCATGCCGATGATGCCGTTGCCGCCGCTGGTTCCCGACCTCGTCGCGGGGGCGGTCGGGCGGGAGTTGTCGACGGTGAGGTCGACCGATTGCGCGGCGTAGCGCACCGTCACCGTTGCTTGCGCACCCGGCGCGTGCCGCACCACGTTGGTCAGCGACTCCTGGATGATGCGCGCGGCCGCCACGTCGATCACGCTGGGCAGCTGCTGTGGTTCGCCGATTATCTTGGTGCTCACCGTCAATCCGGCCGCGCGGGCGCGCTGCAGCAGGGTGTCCAGCTCGGCGATGCTCGGCGCGGGCGCGCGTGGCGCCGCCGGGCGCGGCTCGGGTTCGGCGGATTCGCCACCGGCCCTGCCCGATTGCTCGTCCGCCGCCGAAACACGCTCGGCCCCAGGAGTATTGCGCCCGGCCCAGCCGCGCGGACGGCGTCGGCTCGGTGCGTCGCGTTCGACCTCGGCGAATTCGTCCTCGGCGTCGGCTGATTCGTCCGCGACCGTGCCGCCGGTGCGGATCGAGTGCAGCAGTGTGTGCACCTCGGTGAGCGCGTCACGGCTGGCCGTCTTGATCGCGTCCAGGGCGGAGGCGGCCTGCTCGGGCTTCTTGTCGAACAGCTCGAGCGCGACCGAGGACTGCACGTTGATCAGCGAGAGGCTGTGCGCCAGTACGTCGTGCAGCTCGCGCGCGATGGCGAGGCGCTCCTCGCTGGCCCGCCGCTCCCGCTGCGCCTCCTCGTCCCGGCGCGCGGCCTCGGCCCGCTGCCTGCGCGCGACCAGCACGGTCTTGCGCTGCCGGATGCCCTCCACGACGCACAGCAGCACGACGAGCCAGGCCATCAGCGCGAAGATCTGCCAGAGGTTCGCTGCGCGCCCGAGCAGTGCGGGCAATGGCCAGATCAGCACGGCGTAGCCGATCGGCACGAGCGGGTAAGTCCACCACCGTGATCCGGTGCTTGCCGCCGTCAGGAAGGCGATGATCAACGACAAGAAGATCGGCCCGTACCCGTAGCCGAGCGTCGAATAGAGCAGGCAGGCGCCGAAGGCGACGAGCAGCACCGGCAGCGGCCGGGCCCGCCGCCAGATCAGCGCGACCGGACCGGCGAGTAGCAGCAGGTACCCGACGAAGTCGAGGGAGTTCGCGCCCATTCTCATGTTCGCGAACGTGCCGCCCACGATTTGGAGCGCGGCCACGACCAGTGCCACGCCCCAATCCCAGCCAAGCGAGCTTCGATTCATCATCCCTGCCCTCACTTACAGCAGCCTATTCGGCTTACCCGCGGTTCGGCGTCCGCCTCGCTACGTATTACTCAGGTAACGCTGGAGCGTAGTGCGCTTTACGTACACCGAACGTCGCCGCGCGGCGGATGTGGCGGGACGGCCTGCGGCGGATTCTCGGTGCATGACAGATTCGATCGTGGTCACCCGAGGGTTGACCAAACGCTATGGCGCACATACCGCGGTGGATGGCGTGAGCATGAGCGTCGCGGCCGGGGAGATCTACGGGTTCCTCGGTCCGAACGGTGCGGGCAAGACGACCACGCTGCGCATGCTGGTCGGGCTGATCCGCCCGAGCGAGGGTGCCGCGACGGTGGCCGGGCATGCGCCGGGTGACCCCGCGGTGGTCCGCCGGATCGGCGTGCTCATCGAGGGGCCCGGCTTCTACCCGTACCTATCCGGGCGGGACAACCTGCGGGTACTCGCGAAATACCGGGGCATCGGCAACCCGGCGGTGACGGACGCGCTGGTCCGGGTCGGCCTCGCCGATCGTGCCGACGACAAGTTCCGGACCTACTCACTCGGCATGAAGCAGCGGCTCGGGGTCGGTGCGGCGCTGCTCGGCATGCCCGACCTGCTGATCCTGGACGAGCCGACGAACGGTCTGGACCCGCAGGGCATGGCCGAAATGCGGGAGCTGATCACCACTCTCGCCGGCGACGGGCACACGGTGCTGCTGTCGAGTCACATGCTCAGCGAGGTGCAGGAGATCTGCGACCGGGTGGGCGTGATCGCGCAGGGCAAGCTGCTCGTCGAGTCGACCGTGGCCGAACTGCGCGGCGGCTCCTCGCTGCTGCTGCGGGCCGACCCGCTGGAAGTGGCGTTCCCCGCGGTGCGGGCGGTGGTCGGTGAACGCGCCGCGATGCTGACCGCGAGCGGCATCCGGATCGAGGCGGGGACGGGCACCGCGCCCGCCGTCGCGCGGGCGGTCGTCGAAGCCGGCGCGGACCTGCTCGAACTGCGGATCGACGAAAAGTCCCTGGAAGAAGTGTTTTTCGAGATGACCCAGCTGGAAGTGGCGAAATGACTGTGCAAGACCTGTTGGCGAGCACCAGGGCCGAGGCGCTGCGGCTGCGGAAGTGGCCCGCGTTCTGGATCGTTCTTGGCACCTGGATACTGCTGAACCTGACGTTTTCCTACCTGTTCAACTATCTCGCCTACACCTCGGGCGAGTCGACCCGCATGTCGAACGGCCTGCCGAAAGAGGCGCTGCTGCAACAGATGCTGCCCGCCGCGGTGCCCGCGGTGTTCACCCAGGGCATGGCGATGTTCGGCGGTGCGCTGATGCTGGTGCTCGGCGCGCTGACCACCGGCAGCGGATTCGGCTGGGGCACTTGGAAAACCGTGTTCACCCAGGGGCCGTCGCGGATCAGCGCGGTCGGCGGTGTGGTGGTGAGCCTGGTGTTCGTGGTGGTCGGGCTGGTGCTCACCGCGTTCGTGGTGGACATCGGGGTGGCGGCGCTGATCGGCGCGACCCAGTCGCAGTCGCTCGCGCTGCCGTCGCTCAACCAATCGGCGCTCGGAATTCTCACGGGCACCGCGATTCTGGGCATGTGGACGTTGGCGGGCGCACTGATCGGTGTGGTCGCGCGCGGGCCCGCGCTGGCCGTCGGGCTCGGACTGGTCTGGGTGCTGGTGGTGGAGAACCTGCTGCGCGGTGTCGCGGCCATCTTCGCGCCGATCGCGGTGATCACCGATCACCTGCCCGGCACCGCCGCCGGTTCCCTGGCCGGCGCGATGCGGACGGTGGGTGCCGGGACGCCCGGTGTGCTCGACATCTTGTCGCGGACCGAAGCGCTGGTCGTGCTCGGGTGCTACATCGTGGTCTTCGTGGCGGGGACCTTGTGGCTGATGCGCAGCCGCGATCTCGCGTGACCGACCCTGGATCGAAAGCCGTTGGTGGGCAACCACCGTCGGCTTTCGGCTGTCAGCCCAGCACCGAGCGGGCGAGTCGACCCAGTGCGTCGGCGATTTGCGCGGAGGCCAGGCCTCGGCTGCGTTGCTGCTGGTACACCTCCGCCGCCAAGGGTGCGAGGAGTGGATCGACGAGGGCGTCGGGTTCGCGAATCTTGCCTGCCACCAACAGTGCTCGCACATGGGCGTACCAGAACCCGTAAGCGCCCGTCGCGAACCGCACGCCGCCGGTTTCCGCTCCGAGCACCAAATCCGCGTGCGCGTCCAGCAATTCGACCATCGCGGCGTAGAAGGCGGCCAGTCGTTCGGCGGGCGGCGCGCCGGGGCCGAGCGGTGGCGGGCCGCCGAGCAACTGCTCTTGCAGTGCCCGCTCGTGTTCGTCGAGCAGGGCGACGGCGATCGAACTCGTGTCCGGGTAGCGGCGGTACAGGGTGCCCCGGCCGACGCCCGCCGCCTTGGCGATGTCGTCCATGGTGACGGTGCGCGGGTCGCGGGTGGCGAACAGCTCGGCGGCCGCGGCCAGCACCTTGGCCCGGTTGCGTGCCGCGTCCGCGCGCTCGGGGACGGCGGCGCGAGGTGCCGCTTGCCCGGTGAGCAGATCCTTGTGGCTGGTCATGCCGCTGACTGTACCGGATTTCTCAGATAAGTGGACAGCATGTCCGCTTGTGGCTATGGTCGGTTCCGGCATCAAGTGGACATGTTGTCCATTTGATGCCGAGTAGTTCGAGGCGTCGGCAAAGGTCGATGCCCGCATCGACGACATGAACCACAGAGTGAGGTCTGACCATGAGCAATCTGCTGCACCTGGATGCGAGCGCCCGCACCCGTTCGATCAGCCGGGAGCTGAGCACGGCGTTCGCCGAAGCCTGGCGCGCCGAGAACCCCGACGGCGGCTATCGCTACCGGGACCTGGCGGCCGAACCGGTGCCGTTCATCGACGCGGCGTGGACCGAGTTGTGCGATGCGGTGCTCGCGCAGGACCGCACCGACCTGGACCGGCTCGCCGAGTTGGTGCGCACACCGGAGCAGGCCGCGGCCTGGGCGATCGTCGAGCCGCTGCTGGCCGAGGTGCTGGCCGCGGACGTCATCCTGATCGGCACCCCGATGTACAACTACTCGATTCCGGCCTCGCTCAAGGCCTGGCTGGACCAGGTGACCTTCCCGCGAATGTCGCTGGGGCACCGTCGTTTCGTCGTGATGACCGCCCGGGGCGGCGCGTACTCACCCGGCGCTCCGAAGGCCGCCTTCGACTATCAGGAGCGTTTCCTGCGGGACTTCTTCGCGGGCCACTTCGCCGTCCAGGACACCGTTTTCGTGAATGCGGAGCTGGCCAATGCCAGGCAGGATCCCGCGCTGGCACACCTGCGCGGCAAGCACGACGAGTCCTACGCGCTGGCGATGGAGACCGCTCGCGCCCTCGCGAAGGAGTACTGACATGAACTGGGTGCTGCTCGGTATCGCGGGCCTGGTGGAGATCGTCTGGTCGCAGAGCATCAAACCGACGGAGAACTTCACCCGGCTGGTGCCGACGGTGATCTGCTTCGTGCTCGGCGTCACCGCGGTGTACCTGCTGTCCAGGGCCATGCAGACGCTGCCCGTCGGTACCGCGTACGCGGTCTTCACCGGAATCGGCGCGATCGGGGCCATCGGCCTCGGGATCGTGGTCCACAAGGACCCGCTCAGTGCGGGGCGGGTGCTAGCGCTCTCGCTGATCCTCGGCGGAATCGTGCTGGCGCGGGTCACCAATCCGGAATAGGCAGGACTCCGAAGCGTCGACGCGGCAACATGTTTCGTGCTGCGAGGCCACTTATCGGGGACAGATCACGCCTGCGCCGCGTCGCTTAGGTTGCTAATGCGGCGCTCTAGTCTGACCCCGAGACGTGGGGCGGCGGGCTGGCTAAGCTCGGGGGCTGCATCGGAAATTGCTTACCAGCGAAAGGATTTTAATGCCTACACGTACCGCGCGTACCGCTTGGACCGGCTCTCTTCAGGAGGGGTCGGGGCAGGTCGAGCTGGCCAGTTCCGGGGTCGGCAAGTACGACGTGTCGTTCCCCAAGCGTTCCGCCGACGAGGCCGACGGGACCACCAGCCCCGAGGAGCTCATCGCGGCCGCGCACTCGTCCTGCTACGCGATGGCGCTCTCGGCGCAGATCGGCAATGCGGGCGGCACCCCGGAGAGCCTGGACGTCACCGCTGACGTGACCCTCGGCCCCGACCCGGCCGGCGGCTTCCGGATCTCCGGTATCAAGCTGACCGTCCGCGGCAAGGTCTCCGGTATCGACGCCGATGCCTTCGCCGCCGCCGCGGAGGCCGCCAAGGCGGGCTGCCCGGTCAGCAAGGCGCTCGCGGGCGTCGACCACATCCTGCTCGACGCGGCCCTGGCCTGAGTTCAGCGCGCACAACTGCCCGGCCTGCGCATCCTCGTGCGCGAGCCGGGCAGTCGCATTAGGTGACAACAGATTTCGTGACTACATGGGTAACTCGTCGGGTACCAGCTAACCCACCTGCCGGATTACCGCCGGCCGCCAACGTCACTGCCGTTGTGCGTGAGCCTGGCCTGAAGACTCGGAGAGGCGGGGGAGAAAAAGCGACGGGCTTCCGGGTGGTACATGGCAGGGATGGCGACCAGGACCGCGACTATATGGATCGCGCGGAACAGGCCGATCGTCGCGGATTCGACCGTGATATTCGCGAACAGGTCCCCGATCTTGTCGGCGGACAGCAGCGCGGCCAGCGGCTCGATGACCAGTGACAGCAGGCCGATCACGCCGATGCCGAAGGTCAGTACCAGCCGGGCCCAGCGGGCGCCGTGCGTCATCCGGATGGCGACCAGCAGCACGACCAGGTAGATGCCCAGCCGCATGGCGAGACCCGTCGCCAGGCCCGCCACGTCGACCTCTTCACGTTCGAGCAGTGCGGCGATCTGAACAATAGCCTCGGCGACCCCGGCGAGCAGTGCGGCGACCAAGCCGAGGTAGGCGATGCGGATGGCGCGTGGCGGCTCGACGGGCGCACCCGAACGAAGCGGTGCGGGCCAAAGAGAAAGGGCGGTGTCGGTCATGACACCGACACTGCCCCTCGTCTTCCGGATGCGGATCAGCCCGCGGTAGCGATCGACTCTCGTACCGGAGTATCAGTGCGCGTGGCGAATTCGGTGAGTGCGGCGAAGCCGAGGGCCAGGCAGGCCCACAGTGTCGCGGTCTGGGCCAGCGACGCCACCCGGAACTGCCACAGCAGGCTGGCCGGGAAGTCCGCCTTCACCTCGTCCACGCCGGGCAGCAGGATGTAGCCCACCGCCGTGACGAGGACGAACGCGGCGACTCCGGCGATCAGCCGCAGCATGCTCAACCGCCCGCGCAGCACCTTGTAGACGTACACGCCGACACCGACCGCCACGAGGCCGAGCAGTACCGCCGCCAACCACAGCAGGGTGCGCTGGTTGATCGTGTCCGGATCACCGACCGCGGGCGGGTTCGCCGGATATTTGAAGAACGGCACCGCGACGATCGCGGCCCAGCCGCCGAGGCCGAGCGCGAGTGCGAGTTTTGGCCCGGAGAACGTCGTGTAGCGCCGCGCGAAGTGCGCGACCGAGGCGAAGATCGCGCCGAGCGCCAGGCCGGCCAGGCCGAGGGCGAGGAACTGTCCCGCCTTCTGCCCCGCGCGGCTGACCAGTGGTTCTTCCTCGCCGCCGTGCGAATGTCCGCCGCTCGCCTCCGGTTCCGCGCCGTGCGGATGATCCGCGGCGGAACCGGCTTCCTCGATGGCGATGGCGGCGTCGACCTTCGGCTCGCCGACGAAGTAGCCGACCGATGCGGCCAGCAGGCCCGCGATCAAGCCTGCCAATAGTCCGCGCAGTAGAAGGGTTTTGAGCGAACCAATCAGTGGCACGGAAGCCCCAGCAGGTGACGTCCGTCGTGCATCAGCTCGTGCAGGTACATCCCGCTGCGCGAGATGACGCCCTGGTCGAAGCCGACCAGGTACAGCGTGAGCAATGCGAGAAGAACGACACCTACCGTGACGAGCACAGTGGCGAGTGAATCGGTTGCCCGGCTCGGCGAATGCGCGATAGCCATGCGAGTCCTCCTAGGGATGCGCGTCCCGTCGAATGGGGGCGAGGGTGCCGGTGTCTGGCTGTCCGGCACCCAGGGGCTCGATGCATGGAACACAGTGGCGCGACCGCTCCGGAATCACACCGGATTACCGCATCACCCTCGCGTTTTGTCCTTCGAACTGTGACACCTGGAGGCACCCGACGTCAATATGACCAGCGCGGACCGCGCCCCGCCGTCGGGCGAGTCGCCGGGCAGGCCGGCCCACCCGGCCATCCCTGAACTACGTCAGCTCGCCGGCTTCGCGGCCACGTCGAGAACCACCTCGAATTCGAGCAGCGAAGCACCCGTGGAGACCGGCTTCTGCCGCTCACCCGCGTGCGCCTCGCGCGCGGGCCCGTCCCGCCAGGCCGCGAACGACTCTTCCGAATCCCACTGGGTGACAACGAAGTACCGGTTATCCCCGGCGACCGGCCGGAGCAACTGGAAGCCGAGGAAGCCGGGCGAACCCTCGACCGCGTGCGCACGGTGGGCGAACCGCTTCTCCAACTCGGGGCCTGCGCCCTCGGGAACCTCGATCGCGTTGATCTTCACAACAGCCATGGCCTCGACAATACGACCCGCGAGCGGCCACTCGGTATGGGCCGTATCCGGGGGCAGTGCGCACGCCACGCGCGAGCCCGGCAGAATCGGCGGGGTGTTGCACGACGAAGGCGGAGCGGGGGTGCCGATCCTGCTGCTGCACGGACTGATGGGCAGCGCCCGGACCTGGCACGACCAACTGGACTGGCTGCGCGACTACGGCCACGTCTACACCTTCGATGCCGCCGGGCACGGCAGACCGGCGCCTGCCGAGCTGACCACCGAGGCCTTCGTCGCCGATCTGGCCGCCGCCACCGCAGGCATCACCGAGCCGATGGTGGTGATCGGGCATTCGATGGGCGCGCTGCACGGCTGGGTCTTCGCCGCGACGCACCCCGGTCGGGTGCGCGCGCTGGTGATCGAGGACATCGCCCCGGATTTCACCGGCCGCACGGCGGCGGACTGGGCGGCGATGATCGAGGCGTGGCCGCAACCGTTTCCGGACGCGGCGGCGGTGCTGAAGTTCTTCGGGCCGGTCGCCGGGCGGTACTTCCTGAACTCGTTCGAGCACGGTCCGGACGGTTACCGGCTGCACGGCTCGGTCGCGACTTTCCGCGATATCTCCGAGGAATGGGGCAGTCGCGACTTCTGGCCGCAGTGGCATGCCATCCGCGTGCCCGCCCTGCTGCTGGAGGGCGAGCACACCATCACCCCGCCGGGCCAGATGCGTCGGATGGCCGAGGTTCATCCCGATGCCGAGCACGTACTCGTCACCGGCGCAGCGCATCTCGTGCACGACGATCAACCCGACCACTACCGCGCCGAGGTCGAACGTTTCCTCCGCCGCGTCCTGAACCCATAACGCTCGGCACCGCCGCACACGGTCAGGCGCCGGCGCCCCCTTCGCCGGCGAGGGCGAACAGGCCGTCGACGGTCTGCTCGATCAGCCCGTCGACCAGCAGCGAGTCCAGCGCGCGGGCCCGCTGGCCGGGGTCGCGGGGCCACGCCAGATCCAGCCGTACCCGTTCCACCGGGCCGGTCGCGCCGCGCAGTACGTCGAGCAGGCGGCCGCGGGCTTGGCGGTCGGTGCCCTCGTATTTCTGTGTGCGGCGGACGATTTCGGAGGCCGGGCGGCCCGCGGTGACCCACGCGCAGGTCGGCAGCGGGCAGCGGGTGCAGTCCGGTGTGCGGGCGGTGCACACGGTCGCGCCCAGCTCCATCAGCGCGGCCGAGAACACCGCGGCGCGGTCGATCTGTTGCGGCAGTAGGGCTTCGGTCTCCGGCAGGTCGCGCGAGGACGGGTTTCCGGCCTCGGCTCGCCCGTGCACGGCGCGGGCGACCACCCGGCGCACGTTGGTGTCGACCACCGGAACCCGTTGCCCGTAGGCGAAACACGCGACCGCGCGCGCGGTGTACGCCCCGATGCCGGGCAGGCTCAGCAACACCTCGACATCGGCGGGCACCTCGTCGCCGTGCTCGGCCGCGAGCACCCTGGCGCACTCGTGCAGCCGCAGCGCGCGGCGCGGATAGCCGAGTTTGCCCCAGGCCCGCAGCACCTCGGCCTGCGAGGAGGCCGCCATCGCCGACGGCACCGGCCAGCGCGCCACCCACTCGCGCCAGATCGGCTCGACCCGGACCACCGGCGTCTGCTGCAGCATGATCTCGCTCATCAGGATCTGCCACGCGGTGACCTCGGCCCGACGCCACGGCAGGTCGCGCGCGGTCTCGGCGTACCAGTCGAGCAACACGTCCGCATCGATGCTGTTCGGAGCTTTCCTCACTGTTCCTGTCCTACTGCTGCCGGTCGGTATTTGCCGACCTGTAACCAAACGAACTGGCTGGTAACACGAGCCTTGTGCACAATGATCGGTATGCCTGATTCCAATCCGGTCAGTGCCTGGAAGTCCTTGCGTGAAGGCAACGACCGTTTCGTCTCCGGTGCGCTGCTGCATCCTAGCCAGGGCGCCAACGACCGAGCCAAGCTCGTCAGCGGCCAGCACCCGTCCGCAATCCTGTTCGGTTGCGGCGACTCCCGAGTCGCCGCCGAGCTGATCTTCGATCAGGGACTCGGTGACATGTTCGTGGTGCGCACCGCGGGCCATGTCGTCGACAGTTCGGTGCTCGGCTCGATCGAGTACGGGGTGCAGGTGCTCGACGTACCGCTCATCGTGGTGCTCGGTCACGACAGCTGCGGCGCGGTGAAGGCCACCATCGACGCGCTCGACGGCGGCGAGGTGCCCGGCGGATTCATCCGCAGCGTGGTCGAGAAGGTCACGCCGTCCATTCTGATCGGCCGCAGGGAGGGCCTGTCCACCGTCGACGAGATGGAGGCCAGGCACGTGGTGGAGACGAGCAGGCTGCTCATGCAGCGATCGATGATCATCTCGCAGCGGGTGGCGACCGGTGAGCTCGCGATCGCCTGTGTCACATACAAGCTCGCCGACGGCCAGGTGAAGTTGCAGCGTGTCGTCGGCAACATCGGCGAGCTCGCCTGAGCCGGGGTCGCCGGAGTTTCCCCTGCGTGCGGGCCGGAATTTACTCGCCACGATCACCTATTCCGGACCGACACGCCGCAGGCATGAGTCGCTGCGCCCGATGGTGCCCTTACCGTTGAGGCGTGCTGGAACCGAATGGACCGCTGCCACCGGAGATCTATTGGCGTCGTCGCGCATTGGCGATCGGCGCCCTGGTCGTCGCGCTGGCGCTGGTCATCTGGCTGGTACTGACGGTCTCCCGCGGCGGCGACTCGCCCGGTGACTCGAAGCCCGTCGCGGCGAGCTCGTCGTCCAGCACGGCGAGCAAGCCCGCGGATGCCTCGACGACGAAGGCCGCGGAGCCGAGCGAATCCGGCACGCCCGCACCGTCGAGTGTCGCCTCGTCCGCGTCGAACGAGCCCGCCGCGGGGACGGGTCAGTGCCCCGATCAGTCGCTGGCCATCAAGATCAGCGTGGATCAGCCGACCTACCGGGTCGGCGAGCAGCCGAACTTCCGGATCGTCATCACCAACATCTCCAGCGTGCAGTGCCAGCGGGACATGAACCTGGCGCAGATCCAGGCCTCGGTGCTCTCGCTGGACGGCCAGCGCCGGTTCTGGACGAGTTCGGACTGTTCGCCCGTGGACGAGTCGAACGCGCGCAACCTGAAACCCGGTGAGCAGGCGCTGTTCACGGTGCGCTGGTCGGGCACCACGTCGCAGCAGGGCTGCGTCGGCGAGCGAGTGCCGGTGCCCGCGGGCGCCTATCAGGTCATCGCGCAGTTCGGTTCGCTGCACAGTTCGCCGGAGCCGTTCAACCTGACCACCACCTGAGCCGCCGCGAATTCGGTTGGCCCCGTTAGAAATCGGGTGCCACATCGGTCGCCTCCTTCGTCGCGCGCCGCTTGCGGGTGCCGGTGATGCGGATGGCCGCGCGCACGTCGGCGACCTCGTGGATCTTCATGCCGCCGCGCTTGAGCGGGGCATAACCCGGCGGCACCAGCGCGGTGGTGAAGCCGAGTCGCTCGGCCTCGGCCAGCCTGCGTTCCAGTCCGGTCACCTTGCGTACCTCGCCGGCCAGCCCGACCTCGCCGAGGATCACCCAGCCCGCCGGAATCGCCACCTCCGAATTGGCGCTGGCGATGGCGAGCGTGATGGCCAGGTCGGCGGCGGGCTCCAGCAGGCGCATGCCGCCGACCGTCGCGGCGTACACATCGGACTTGCCGATGAACACCTTGCCCCGGCTCTGCAGCACGGCGAGCACCATCGCGACCCGGTTGTAGTCGAGGCCGCTGACCGCGCGGCGCGGATTCGGGATCTCGGTCTCCACCGTCAGGCCCTGCACCTCGGCGACCAGCGGCCGCTTGCCGTCCATTGCCACGGTGACCGCGGTGCCAGGCACCGAATCGGTGCGGTGGTGCAGGAACAACCCGGACGGGTCGTCGACGCAGGCGATGCCGTCCTCGTGTAGTTCGAAACAGCCGACCTCGTCGGCGCTGCCGAAGCGGTTCTTGATGCCGCGCACCATGCGCAGCGTCGAGTTCTTGTCGCCCTCGAACTGCAGCACCACGTCGACGAGGTGTTCCAGCGTGCGCGGGCCCGCGACATTGCCGTCCTTGGTGACATGGCCCACCAGCAGCACCGCGATCCCGGTCGCCTTGGCCAGCGAGGTCAGCGCTGCGGTGACCGCGCGCACCTGGGTGACGCCGCCGATCACGCCGTCCACCTCGGGCGCGAGCATGGTCTGCACCGAGTCGACCACCAGCAGCGTCGGCTGCACCTGCTCGACATGCCCGAGCACGATCGACAGATCGGACTCCGCGGCCAGATACACCCGCTCGTGCACCGCGCCGGTCCGGTCGGCCCGCAGCCGCACCTGGCCCGCCGATTCCTCGGCGGTGACGTAGAGCGCCTTCGCGTCGTTCTGTCTTGCCCAGCGGTGCGCGACCTCGAGCAGCAGCGTCGACTTGCCCACGCCGGGCTCGCCGGACAGCAGCACCACCGAGCCGGGCACGACACCGCCGCCGAGCACCCGGTCGAGCTCGCTGACCCCCGTCGACCGCGCCTGGGTGATCTTGGAGTCGATGGTGGAGATCGGGGCGGCGGCGGTACTCGGCAGCATCGCGCGCCGCGCGGGGGAGCCTGCCCCCGTAGCCGCGACGGCGACCTCGTCGACGGTGCCCCACGCCCCGCAGTCGGGGCACTTACCCACCCACTTGGCGACCTCGTGCGTGCAGGCGGAGCACCGGAAGATCGACTTGGTCTTTGCCACACGCGCACCTTACGTACCGCATCCGACAACAAGGCCGCCGTCGGACCCGCGTGGCGGTATGAACGAACGGCTGCCACACCCGAGCGGTGCGGCAGCCGTTTTCGTAAAGGGGGCTAGACGGTCAGTGTCCGCCCTTGTGCTCGACCTCGGCCGGGCCGGAAAGGTCCGACTCGTGCCGCTCGGTGTGCGTGCCCGCGTCGACCGGCACCTGGACCTGGACGGTGCCGTTCTGCTTGAAGTTGAACGCCACGTTGTAGGTGAGGCCAGGGGTGATGTCCCTGGTCAGTCCGGTGATCTCGATCAGGATCGGCTGGGCCGCCGGATCGTCGGTGGCCACGGGGGCGGTGGCGTGGTCGTCGCCGTGCGCGTCCGGCGTGCCTGGCTTGGCCGAGGTCGGCGCCGCGCTGTGCGAGTCGCCCGCCTGCGTCGCGGGCTTGACCGGCTTGGTGGCCGCGACCACGGTCTGCTGCGGGGCCAGCTCGACCTTCGACTTGCCCACGGCCGGGGTGATCTTCACCGTGCCGAGGTCGGAGGTGAGGCTGGTCAACTCGTCGGGCACGGACGGGCTGTTGTTGATGATCGACAGGGCGATGACCGCCTTGCCGCCCTTGGTGTTGGTGTACTCGGTGCCACCGGCGGGATAGACGATGTGCACGTTGCGCAGCGCGATCTTGCCGACGTCGGCGTTGTTGCCGTTGATCGCGGCCACCTGGTCGGCGGTCTGCGAGATCTGGCCCGAGCTACAGCCGGTGAGCGCGATCGCCGCGCCTGCGGCGAGTGCGGCAACCGGCACCATGCGACGTCGCACCTTTTTCAGGGCGGTCACAGCTTTCAGGGCAGTCACGGGTTGTCCCTCCATGTCGACCGGGCTCACTCCGCAAGGGAGAGTAATAACTAGGGAGCGTAGTAGTTCCCGTTGCGGACCGGGAGCCGGGGCTCGCGACGCGCGGGTCGTTGATAACAGATCGGACGAGCGCCGCCGGGATCGCGGACGCACTGCCAGCTCAGGTGGGGGGCCGGGACGGGGACAGTGCGGGGAGTTAACCTGTTCTGGCACAACGTAATGCACACCAGGCGGGTTCTGTCAAGCCCCACGGCTGCCTCGTTGTGGCCCTGACCTGCACAGTTGATCGCGCCGTTACCGAGTCGCATGTTAAACTGTGAACATCGAAAGGGGCACGGGACACATGATTTTTAAGGTCGGAGACACCGTCGTTTACCCCCACCACGGAGCGGCGCTGATCGAAGCTATCGAGACTCGCACCATCAAGGGTGAGCAAAAAGAGTATCTGGTCCTGAAGGTCGCCCAGGGCGATCTGACTGTTCGGGTTCCCGCTGAGAACGCCGAATACGTCGGCGTACGTGACGTCGTCGGCCAGGAGGGTCTCGATCGAGTCTTCCAGGTCCTGCGCGCGCCGCACACGGAGGAGCCGACCAACTGGTCCCGCCGTTACAAGGCCAACCTGGAGAAGCTCGCCTCCGGCGATGTGAACAAGGTGGCTGAGGTCGTCCGCGACCTGTGGCGTCGTGAGCAGGATCGCGGCCTGTCCGCCGGCGAGAAGCGGATGCTCGCCAAGGCCCGTCAGATCCTCGTCGGTGAGCTCGCGCTCGCCGAAGGCACCGATGACGGCAAGGCCGAGACGCTGCTGGACGAGGTCCTCGCCGCGGCTTCCTGACCGTGAACAAACTCGACAACGGTGCTCGTCTCACCGACGGAACCGTCGTTGCTTTGGTGCCTGCCGCCGGTCGTGGCGTGCGCCTGGGTGAAGCCACACCCAAGGCGTTCGTCCCGGTCGGCGGCAGCCCTATGGTCCGGCTCGCCGTCGAAGGCTTGATCGCCTCCGGCGCGGTCGACCGGATCATCGTTATGGTTCCCGCCGAATTCGTCGAGAGCGCCGTTGCCCTGCTGCCGCCCTCGGATTCGGTACACGTGGTCGTCGGCGGCGCCGAACGCATCGACTCGGTGCGGGCAGGCATCGCCGCCGCACCCGAGGCCGCCTTCTACCTCGTACACGATGCGGCGCGCGCCCTGACGCCACCCGAGCTCATCGCCCGGGTCGCCGCCGAGCTGCGCGCCGGACATCTCGCCGTGGTCCCCGCGCTGCCGGTCACCGACACCATCAAGTCCGTCGACGCGGCAGGCGCGGTCACCGGCACCCCGGACCGCGCGCAACTGCGCGCCATCCAGACTCCGCAGGGCTTCGCCGCCGAACTGCTGCGCTCGGCCTATCTGTCCGAGGGCGTCCAGGCCACCGACGACGCCGGGCTCGTCGAACTGCTCGGCACCCAGGTGCACACCATTCCGGGCGACCCCCTGGCTTTCAAGATCACCACCCCGCTCGACCTGGTGCTCGCGCACGCGGTGCTCGACGGCGCCGACTCCCGGCGGGCGGTGGCCCAGTGAGCGAGCGTCAGCGAGCGAACAAGAGACCCAGCCTGGCCATGGCCACGACGGAGCCGAGCGTCAGCGAGGCGGAGTCGTGACCATGCGAGTCGGCATCGGCAGCGATGTGCACCCGATCGAAGCGGGCCGCCCCTGCTGGATGGCGGGCCTGCTCTTCGACGGTGACGACGGCTGCGCCGGACACTCCGACGGCGACGTCGCCGCGCACGCCCTCTGCGACGCGCTGCTGTCGGCGGCCGGGCTCGGCGACGTCGGCGCGGTGTTCGGCACCGGCCGTCCGGAGTGGGCGGGCGTCTCCGGCGCCGCCATGCTGAAGGAAGTGCGCAGGCTGCTCGACGAGGCCGGTTTCGAGATCGTCAACGCGGCGGTCCAGGTGATCGGCAACCGCCCCAAGATCGGACCGCGCCGCGGCGAAGCCCAGCAGGTGCTCGGCGAACTGCTCGACGCGCCGGTCTCGGTCTCCGGCACCACCACCGACGGCCTCGGCCTCACCGGCCGCGGCGAGGGCGTCGCCGCGATAGCGACCGCCCTTCTCCAAGCCTGTCGCTGACCCAGCTCCGACGGATCTGAACCGGGTCCGGATACAGGCCTATCTACCAGCTAGGATCGAACGCCGTGACATTGCGCCTCTTTGACACCGATACGCGGACCATGCGCGACTTCGCGCCCCTGGTCCCCGGCCGCGCGTCGGTGTACCTGTGTGGCGCCACCGTGCAGGGCGCGCCGCACATCGGCCATGTGCGCAGCGGCGTCGCCTTCGACGTGCTGCGCCGCTGGCTGCTCGCGCACGACTACGACGTGTGGTTCATCCGCAATGTCACCGACATCGAAGACAAGATCCTGATCAAGGCCGCCGAGGCGGGCAGGCCGTGGTGGGAGTGGGCGGCCACCTTCGAGCGCGCCTTCGACAACGCCTACGAGACGCTCGGTGTGCTGCCGCCGTCCGCGCAACCGCGGGCCACCGGCCACATCACCCAGATGATCGAGATGATGCAGCGGCTGATCGACCGCGGGCACGCATACCCGTCCGAGGGCAACGTCTACTTCGACGTGCTGAGCTACCCCGACTACGGCAGGTTGTCCGGGCATCGGCTCGAGGACGTGGCCCAGGGCGAGAGCGCGGGCGAAGGCAAGCGCGACCCGCGCGACTTCACCCTGTGGAAGGCCGCCAAGCCGGGCGAGCCCATCTGGCCGTCGCCGTGGGGGCCGGGCAGGCCGGGCTGGCACCTGGAATGCTCCGCGATGGCCGAGTTCTATCTCGGCCCCGAATTCGATATCCATTGCGGCGGTATGGATCTGGTGTTCCCGCACCACGAGAACGAGATCGCCCAATCCAAGTGCGCCGGTGACGGTTTCGCCGGCTACTGGCTGCACAACGGCTGGGTGACCATGGGCGGCGAGAAGATGTCCAAGTCGCTCGGCAACGTGCTCTCGGTACCCAACGTGCTCAAACACGTTCGCGCCGTGGAACTTCGGTTCTACCTCGGCAGCGCGCACTACCGCTCGAAGCTGGAGTACTCGGACAAGGCGCTGCACGATGCCGCCCAGTCCTATCAGCGTATCGAGGCGTTCGTGCACCGCACCGTGGATCGCGCGGGCGAGGTGCCGGTCGGCAAGTGGACCGACGCGTTCGCCGCGGCCATCGACGACGACCTCGCCGTGCCGAAGGCGCTGGCCGAGATCCATCGCGTCGTGCACGAGGGCAACAAGGCGCTCGAAGCGGGCGCGATCGACAGCGCACGGGGCCTGGCCGGACAGGTCCGCGCCATGCTCGGTATCCTCGGTGTCGACCCGCTGGATCCGCACTGGTTCACCCCACGCGACTCGTCGGCGGCACTCGGCGCGCTCGACGTGCTGGTGCGCGCCGAGCTCGACCGCCGTCAACAGGCGCGAGCAGACAAGGATTGGGCGAGCGCCGACGCCGCCCGCGATCGATTGCAGGCAGCCGGAATCGAGGTCACCGACACGCAAAATGGGCCGGAATGGGCCCTTGGCGCTGCGCCGCACACGGGGCCGGACGCGTCACAATCTGGAAAGGCCGGGTAATGGCAGGCAATTCGCAGCGTCGTGGTGCGATTCGTAAGGGCGGCACCAAGAAGGGTGCCGTCGTCGGCTCCGGCGGTAAGCGCAGGCGCGGGCTCGAAGGCCGCGGCGCGACCCCGCCTGCCGAGGCGCGCACCAAGCATCCCGCCGCCAAGCGGGCCGCCGCTGCCGCCAAGGCCGCGGCCAAAGGTGGCGGTGGTCCCCGGGGTAGCGCGGGTCGGGCGGCCGGTCGCAAGGACGACGACAGCCCGGAGATGGTGCTCGGTCGCAACCCGGTGGTCGAATGCTTGCGCGCCGGCGTGCCCGCCTCGGCTCTGTACGTGGCCCTGGGCGCCGAGAACGACGAGCGGCTGACCGAGAGCGTGAAGTTGGCCGCCGACACGGGCATCTCCATTCTCGAGGTGCCGCGCGGTGACCTGGATCGGTTGAGCGCCAACGGTTTGCACCAGGGCGTCGCCCTGCAGGTGCCGCCGTACCGCTACGCCCACCCGGACGACCTGCTCGCCGAGGTCCGCAATACGCCGGAGCCCGCCCTGCTGGTGGCGCTGGACAACATCACCGATCCGCGCAACCTCGGTGCCGTGATCCGCTCGGTGGCCGCCTTCGGTGGCCATGGCGTGCTGATCCCGCAGCGCCGCAGCGCCAGTGTCAGCGCGGTCGCCTGGCGCACCAGCGCCGGTGCCGCCGCCAGGCTGCCCGTCGCGCGGGCCACGAATCTGACTCGCACGCTGAAGGATTGGGCCTCGCAGGGCATCCAGATCGTCGGCCTCGACGCCGGCGGCGACACCACCCTCGACGACTTCGACGGCCGCGAACCCACCGTCATCGTGGTCGGTTCGGAGGGCAAGGGCCTGTCCCGTCTGGTGCGCGAGAACTGCGACTCGATCCTCGGCATCCCGATGGCAGGCCCGGTCGAATCCCTCAACGCCTCGGTCGCCGCGGGCGTCGTCCTCGCCGAGATCGCCCGGCAGCGCAGGGTCTGATCCGCCGCGGGAACGGCGACGCCCGGTCCCGCTCCGCTCGAAATCCGCAGTCGGGCCGATCGGTCGCGTCATGGACGTCGGCCGGTCGACGCGAAGTCGGGCCACGGCATTGGGCGGCAAATGGACTACACCCCCGTAGAATTCGGCGTGTGGTCATACCCAATCAGCCCATCGGGAGTCCGGTCGAGCACCCGAACGCGACGGCGGTGCTGTGGCTCGGCGTCGCGAGTGTGCTCTGCTGTGGCGTGCTCGGGCCGGTGGCATGGGCGATGGGCAAACGCGCGCTGGATCAGATCGAGGAATCCAACGGCGCCTACGGTGGCCGCGTTCAGGTGGTGGTCGGGTACATCCTCGGCATCATCGGCACCGTCTTCATGATCATCTTCGCGCTGCTCTATCTGATGATCCTGCTGGGCGGCAACGCCTAATCGAGGCTCGGCCGTTCGTCCTTGTCGTCCCAGGCCGGCCATTCCTCGCTGACGCTGCCGGTCCACTGGGGTTGCCTGCGTTCCTTGAACGCCGCCATCGCCTCGCCGCCGTCGATGCTCTTGCCGACGTGCTCGTTCAGGTCGGTCTCCAACTGCCCGACCATGGTCGGGCTCATGCCGAGCCCCTCCCACAGCAGGCGCTTGGACATCGCCACCGGCAGCGGCGCGGACCCGTTGGCGATGTCGTGCGCGACGGCCAGTGCCATCGGCAGTACCTCGCCGCCGGGCAGGCAGCCGTTGGCCAGGCCCATCGCCTTGGCCTCGTCACCGTCGAAGGTGCGGCCGGTGAGCATGATGTCGGCGGCGTTGGCCATGCCGACCAACCGGGGCAGCGTCCAGTGCGAGTAGCCGTCGGCGAGCACGCCACGGCGAATCTGATTGAGTCCGTAGACCGCGTCGCGCGCCATGTACCGCAGGTCGCACTGCAGTGCGAGGGCGAGCCCGATGCCCACCGCGTGCCCGTTCACCGCGGCGATCACCGGTTTGCGCACCCGCCACGGCGCTGGCTCGATGGTGGCGCTGACATCGCCGACCCGGCTCGATAGATCCGCGCCCGCGCAGAACGCGGGCGGTGTGCCGGTGATGACGACGGCCCGGATGGCGTCTTCCGCATCGCAGCGGCGCAGTGCGGCACCCAGTTCGGCGGCCATCGTCGGGGTGAAGGCGTTCTGCTGAGCGGGCCGATTGAGCGTGAGCACGGCGATGCCCGCGGAGACATCGACGTGCAGTTCCGAACTCATGCCAGCGATGTTAGTCGAGCCTGGCCCGGACCGACCCGGCCCGGAAAAACCTCACTCAGCCACGCAGTACTTTGCGGCCGATGGCGTACTTGTGCACCTCGGTCGGGCCGTCGTACAGGCGGAAGGCGCGGATGTCGCGGAAGATCATCTCGACCACCGTCTCGTCGCTGATGCCGATGCCGCCGAGCACCTGCACGCACCGGTCGGCCACCTTGAACAGCTCCTCGGAGACGTAGGACTTCGCGATCGAGCTCTCGTGCCGCGCCTTCTCGCCCTGATCCATCAGCCAGCAGGCGTGCCAGATGGTGAGCCTGCACTGATGCAGCGCGATCTCGTTGTCCGCCAACATGAACGACACGCCCTCGTGCTCGCCGATCGGCTTGCCGAAGGCGGTGCGGGTGCGTGCGTGCTCGACGGCGATGCTCTGCGCGCGCTCGGCCGCACCGAGCCAGCGCATGCAGTGGGTGAGCCGGGCCGGGGCCAGCCGCAGCTGGGCGTAGCGCAACGCCTGACCGGCGTCGCCGAGCAGCGCGGACTGCGGCAGGGTGAGGTTGTCGAAGCGGACAACGCCGTGTCCGGCAACGTAATTGCGGTCCATGGTGTTCATGGTGCGTTCGATGACGATGCCCGGCTGATCGCCGTCGGTGAGGAACAGCGTCGGCCCCGCGGGCAGGTGCGGGTTCTCCCCGAGGCGCGCCATGATGATCCACGTCTTGGCGCCGTTGGCCCCGGTGATCAGCCACTTGCGGCCGTTGACGGTGAAGTTCTCGCCGTCGAAGGTGGCGGTGGTGGCCAGCTGCGCCGGGTCCGAGCCCGCGCCGTCGGGTTCGGTCATGGCGAACACCGAGCGGTGCTGTCCGGCGATCATCGGCGCGAGGTGGCGCTCGATCTGTTCCGGGTTCGCCACCTTCGACAGCAGGAACATGTTGCCCTCGTCGGGCGCCGCGCAGTTCATCGCGATCGGCCCGAGGGTGGACCAGCCCGCCGCCTCGTAGAGCACCGCCTGCTCGAGGTGCGAGAGCCCGCGCCCGCCGAGCGCTTCCGGCGCCTGCACGGTGAGCAGCTTCTCCTCGCGCGCCAGCTCCACCAGTTCCTGCCGCAGCTCATCGGTCGGCCCGTGCGCGGTGAGCCGGGGATCCCGCTCGAACGGCACGATCTTGTCGATGACGAACCGGCGCACTCGATCGCGTTCGGCGGCGAGCTCGGCGGGTATCGAGAAGTCGATCATCGTTGGTCACCAATCGTTCGGGGGTGCTTGGGTCGAGCATACGAAACCCCGGTCGAGCGACTGAAGGCACCCGCCCTCAATGGAACGGCAGCCGCTCGCCCGGCCCGTTACCCGAACGTTATGCACCCCGTGCCGCAGATGCGTAGAGATCTGCGGCCATGTTTCGGCCTGTCTGCGCGCCACCCAGCCGAGACCCGCACCGGCTCTCTGGACCTGCACTCCTCGGGGACCTCCGAGGGGGTGTGGATCCCGAGAGGCGTTACGAACGGGGCGGATGCCGTTGGCGGCGCACGCTCAGCGGGCGCGGGCGGCCTGACGACGCCGGGTACCCACTACCCGGCAGCCGAGGTAGAGCAGGAACGAGATCGTGGTGACGAACGTCGACACCGGGACGCCGGGCGCCAGCGACAGCAGAATGCCGCCTACCGCGGCGATCTCGGCGAAGACCACGGCGAGCACGGTGGCCCGCACCGGATCCGCCGTCAGTTGCGCGGCCGCCGCGGCGGGCGTGATCAGCAGGGCGAGCACGAGCAGCGCTCCGACGATCTGCACGCCGAAGGCGGCCGTGATGCCGAGCAGCACCGCGAACACGATCGAGAGGGCGCGCACCGGAACGCCGCGCGCCACCGCCACTTCCGGGTCCGAGCTGGCGAACAGCAACGGCCGGTAGACGATCGCGAGCACGGCCAGCACGCCGACGGTGCAGGCGGCGAGCAGGGTGATCCCGCCGTTGCCCACGCTGACGACCTGCCCGGTCAGCAGTGAGAACTTCGATCCCGCCCGGTCCGGCCCGAGCCACAGGAACAGCACGGACAAACCGAGCCCGAACGACAGCACCACCGCGATCACCGAATCACGTTCGCGGGCACGCGTTCCCAGCAGGCCGAACAACACCGCCGCGACCACCGACCCGGCGATGGCGCCGACGCCCACCCCGATGCCGGCGAGCAGCGCCGCGGCCGCACCGGTCAGCGACAGCTCGCTGGTGCCGTGCACGGCGAACGACATCTGCCTGCTGATGATCAGCGGGCCGATCACCCCGGACAGCAGCCCGAGCAGCGCGGCGGCGAGGACAGCCTGCTGTACGAAGTCGTAGGAGAGCAGGTTCGCGGTGGTACTGAAGTCGAACATCTTGCCGAGCACACCGGACAGCTTGTCGATCACGAGCGGACCTCACGCGAATCCCGTTCGGCGCCGACGATTTCCGGCGCTTCGGCACGGAAGCCGTCGCCTGCGGCACCGTGGCAGTGCGCCCCCGCCGTGCCGAGCGCATCCATCGTGTCGCCGGTTCCGACGACCACAAGTCGGCCGCGCACCCGCAGCACATCGACCTCGGTCTGGTACAGCTCCGACAGCACGGCCGAGGTCATCACCTCATCTGGCGTGCCGATCCGGAACTTGCCGTCCACCAGGTACAGCACCCGATCCACCAGCGGCAGAATCGGATTGATCTCGTGCGTCACGAAAAGCACTGCGGTGTCATGCGTCCGCCTGCGCTGGTCGATCAGATCCGCCACCAGACGCTGGTTGGCCAGATCCAGGCTGAGCAGCGGTTCGTCGCAGAGCAGCACCTTCGGATCGCCGACCAGCGCCTGCGCCACCCGCAGTCGCTGCTGTTCACCGCCGGACATGGTCTCCAGCGGCGCGTGCGCGAACCGCTGCGCGCCGACATCGGCGATGGCGGCCGCGACCGCGCGCTTGCGGTCGGCCCGCGCCCGCAGCCCGAGCCCCCAGCGGTGACCGTCGTAGCCGAGGCCGACCAGGTCGACGCCGCGCAGCTGCACCCCGGCGTCGATCGTCTTCTGTTGCGGCACATAGCCGATATCGGGATTGCCGGTGCGTGCGGGCGCGCCCGCGATCTCGGCGGTGCCCGCGCTGAGCCCGAGCTGGCCGAGCAGCACCTTCAGCAGCGAGGTCTTGCCGGATCCGTTGGGTCCGAGGACCGCGACGAATTCCCCGGGCGCCACGTCGAGCGCCAGGTCCTGCCAGAGTGTGCGGTCGCCGAAGGACAACCGGGCACCGTCGAGCCGGACCGCCGAGGCGCCGTTCGACAGTGCCTGCCGTTGCGTGTATTCGGTCAGCGCGGCCCCCTTGGTCGGTCCGTTACCGCTCAACTCAATGCCGCGGTCAGTGCCTGAGCGTTCTTGGTCTGCCATTGCAGGTAATCGGTGCCTGCGGGCAGGGTTTCGGTCACCTCGACGATCGGCAGACCGTTCGACTGCGCGACCGAGCGCAGCTCCTTGGTGATCTTGTCCTGCGTTTGCACGTTGTAGACCAGCGCGCGAACCTGCTTGCCGGTCAACAGCTCCCGGGTCGCGGCGACCGCGGCGGGGGCGGGATCGGTCTCCTGCTCGATCGCCTCCTGGAACTCGTGCGGCGTCCGATCCGTCACACCGGCGGCGAGCAGCAGGTAGTGCGCGAGCGGCTCGGTCTGCAGTACCGGCGTCTGCGGGTGTTCGGCGGCGAACTTGGTCGCGAGGGCGGTGATCCCGGCCAGTCCGCTCTTGAAGGTGGCCGCGCGCTCGGTGAACGCGCTCGCGGCACCGGGGGCCAGTTCGCCGAGGCTGGTGGCGATCTGGTCGGCGACCGCGGCGACCGTGTTCAGGTCGTAGAAGACGTGCTCGTTCTCATCGGCCTTGTTCGGCCGGGATGCGAACGCGTCGACGGTGCGCTTGTCGCGACCGGCTACCGCCTTCTCGGCGAACTCGTCGTAGCCGCCGCCGTTGTAGACGACCAGGTCGGCGTCGCGCAGCTTGGCGGACTCGACGGCGGAGGTCTCGTGCGAGTGCGGGTCGGCGGCGGGGTCGGTGATGATCGACTCGACCGAGGCGTCCGGTCCGGCGATGGTGGCCGCGATATTGCCCCAGACGTCGGTGGAGGCGATGACGGTCGGCTTACCCGAATCCTTCGCGTCGCTGCCGCAGGCGGTGAGCGCGAGCGTGGCGGTTACCCCGACAGCGACGACGGCGAACCGTCTGGCAAGGCTTGTCTGCATGCTGGGGTACTCCTGTGACGCTCAACAGCTGGTGACGCACTCGAGCGGTGACACGACGCAGCTTAATGGAAATGGTTTCTGTTTCACTTTAGCAACCGCGCGCCGCCGACACGAGCCGGACCCGCCGACACGTCGATCGTCGGCGGGCCCGGTCCGGGAAAAACGGGTGGAAATCGGCTCAGACGAGCGCCTCCACCGGCTGGCCGAGCAACTGGGCGCAGCGCAGCAGGCCGAGGTGGCTGTAGGCCTGCGGGTGGTTGCCGAGCGAGCGCTCGGCAACCGGGTCGTACTCCTCGCTGAGCAGACCGGTCGGCCCCGCCACGTCGACCAGCTGAGCGAACAGCGCCTCGGCGTCCGAACGCTTACCGATCAGCAGGTACGCCTCGACCAGCCAGGCCGCGCAGAGGTGGAAACCACCCTCGCCGCCGGGCAGGCCGTCGTCGTGGTGGTACCGGTAGACCGTTGAGCCACTGCGCAATTCGGCCTCGGTCGCGACGACGGTCGCGGCGAAGCGCGGATCGGACGGATCGATCAGCCCGCTCAACCCGATGTGCAGGGTCGCCGCGTCCAGATCGGTGCCGTCGTAGGCCGCGGTGAACGACTGGACCTCGTCGTTCCAGCCCTTGGACTTCACCTCCTCGGCGATGGTGTCGCGCAGCACCGTCCAGGCCGGGTCGACCTCGCGGGCGAACTTCTGCGCCAGCGTGAGCGCCCGGTCGACGGTCAGCCAGCCCATCACCTTCGAGTACACGTGGTGGCGCGGGTTGCCGCGGATCTCCCAGATGCCGTGGTCGGGTTCCTGCCAGCGCCGCTGCACCGCGGAGACCATGGCGCGCACCAGTTCCCAGTCCGCGTCCGGCAGGGCCTGGGCCGGATCGGTGATGCCCTGCACCTCCCGCGCGTGCGACAGGCTCGCGATGAGATCGACGATCGGGCCGAACACGTCCAGCTGCACCTGCATGTTGGCCGCGTTGCCGACCCGGACCGGGCGCGAACCCGCGTAACCGGGCAGCTGGTCGATCACGGCTTCCGGCGGCAGTGTCTCGCCGTACAGCGTGTACAGCGGGTGCAGGCGCTCGGGGCCGGGCAGCGTCTCCAGCACCCGGTGCACCCAGCCGAGGAAGTCCTCGGCCTCACCGAGCGAGCCGAGCGACACCAGCGCCTGCGCGGTCAGCGACGCGTCGCGCAACCAGCAGTACCGGTAGTCCCAGTTACGCACGCCGCCGATGTCTTCCGGCAGCGACGTGGTGGCCGCGGCCAGGATGGAGCCGGACGGCGCGTGCACCAGCCCGCGCAGGGTCAGCGCCGAGCGCTTCATCAGGTCCGGCTTCAGCGACGGCAGCTGCAACGTACCGGCCCACTGCGACCAGTAGCTCTCCGCCGCCCGCCGCCGCTCCAGCTCGTCGGTCTTGGCCGGCGTGAGATCGGAGGTGCCGCAACGCATTTCCAGCACGATCGGACCCTTCGACGGGTCCACCACGGCGCGCGCCGAGTCGTGTGTGCCGTCGCTGAGGATCTCCCAGGTCAGGCCGGGGGAGCGCAGCACCATCGGATCGTTGGTGCCCAGCACCCGCAGGCCGTTCTCCGAGGCCTCGATGCTCACCGGCACCTGACCGAATTCCGGGCGCGGTGCGAAGGTCACGACGGCCTTGGCGTCACCGGTGATCACCCGGGTCAGGTCGGTGCGGGTGGCGGCCACATCGTGGGGCAGGTAGTCCACCACTTGCAGCTTGGCCCAACGGGTTTCGACCGTCATGGTGCTGTCGATGTAGCGCTGCGAGAGCGGCAGGCCGGGGCGCTCCGGCTCGATGGTGAAGTGCCCGGCCTGCGGTCCGCCGAGCAGATGCGCGAACACCGCGGCCGAATCCGGTTCCGGATGACAGAACCAGGTGACCGTCGCGTCGGGGGTCAGCAGCGCCACCGAGCGCGGGCTGGCCAGCATGGTCAGCCGCTCGATCCGGGGCGCGCTCGCGCCGGCCAGCCAGGTGCGCCGCTCTTCGAGCAGGTAGGCCAGCGCGCAGGACACGTCCTCGGTGCTGTCGACCCGGTGCTTGGCCTGGCTCTCGCCGTCGCCGACCTTGATGCCGAGGTCGGGGCCCGACAGCACGCGGAAGGCCTTCTCGTCGGTCACGTCGTCACCGAAGAACACCGCGGCCGAGGCGGCGGCCTGATGCCGGATGGTGTCGAGCGCGGTGCCCTTGTCGGTCTGCACCACGGCCAGTTCGATGACGGCCTTGCCCTCGGTCACCTGCACGCCGAACCAGCACGCCGGGCCCTGCCGGACCTGCATCAAGGCCCGGTGCCCGATCTCCGGGCTGGCGTTGCGCACGTGCAGCGCGACGCTGGCCGGTTTGATCTCGACGGTGACGCCCGGGTTCTCCGCGGCGACCTGGGTCAGCGCGGTCTGCACCTCTTGGAGCAGTTGTTTGGCGTCGTTGTCGATGGCGTGCACGAAGCCGACGTCGAATTCCGAGCCGTGGCTACCGATCAGTTGCACCTCGACCGGAAGTCTCGACAACGCGGCGAGGTCTCGCAGCGCGCGGCCGGAGATGACCGCGGCGGTAGTGCCGGTCAGCCCGGCGAGCGCGCGTAATGCGCTCACCGATTCCCGGTGCGGAAAGGCCTTCGCCGGGTCGGACACGATGGGCGCAAGCGTCCCGTCATAGTCCGATGCGACCAACAGTCTTGGCACTCGCGCGACCGTCGACAGTGCACGACGAAGTTCCAGTGGCAGATCCTGTGCGCTCACGCATCCAACCTAGTGATCGGAGGAGTTTTTTCATGGGCGGGCAGAACAATACTGGGTTTAATTTGCCGCACCGACGCCCGCCGCTGTGCGTGCGCTGTATCCGATTTTCCGCGACATCGACCCGGCGTGGGTGCCGAGCACGCGAACTCGGGTCCGAGCGGCCCGGAGAGCTCGGTTCGACGCGTGCGCTGCGATCATGCCGAAGCGCTACGGGTCCCCGGTGGTGCGCGCAAAACCCGCGCTACCCGCCCTGGCCGAGCAGACCGGGCGGGCGCGAATTCGGTGCGCCCGCCCGACTCTCGACGTGAATGTGATTTTCCGCACGAATGCGGCGCGCGACCCCGATTTGCCGGGAATGCGCTGGCTGTCCGAGTGCTAGCTGCGGTCGCCGAGCAGAAGGTCGACGGTCAGTTCGAGGCGCTCGGTCACGTCGGTCGCGGAGGCGCGCCGGGTCAGCCAGGCGACCAGGTTCGACAGCCACACATCGCTTATCACCCTCGCGATGGCCAACTGACGCTCGGTGGGTTCGCCGTCGTTCATGGCGCGGGCGAAGACCCGATCCATCACCTTGCCGACCCGATCGACCTCGGCGGCCGCGGACGCGTCGGCGAACATGAACGCACGCGTCATCGCCTCGGTGAGCAACGGGTCGCGCTGCATCATCCGGGTGATCTGGGTGAGCAGCAGGTGCATGCGCTCCTGCGGCGACTGGCCGGCAAGCGGCTTGCGCTTGCCCTCGATCTGCTCGAATTCGCGGGACAGCGCCGACACCAAAAGGTGCACCTTCGAGGGGAAATACCGATATAGCGTCCCGACTGCGACATCGGCGCGTTCGGCCACGGCGCGCATCTGCACCGCGTCGTATCCGCCCTTCGAGGCCAGCGCCAGCGTCGCGTCCAGGATGCGCTTACGCCGTTCCCGCTGCGCGGCCGAACTCAGCTCGTCCTCGCTGAGTGTCGTGACCGTCGCGGTAGCCGGTGCCGCGTTGGAATCGGCCGGCTGCGATCGGGAGGGACTGGCCATTGGTGAGAGTCCTTTCCGGAAACGTCGTTCGTGGATCTGGCCCGAGTATCGGCTCGGCGGTCGTCTCTTGACTTCCGCACAGCTAGGATATTAGAACATGTTCTAGGTGTGGGAGTCACGCCGGGAAGGCGGTACGGAGTGTGACCATCGCCACCACTGACGAGCATAAAGCCGTCCAGGAGTCGATGCGCGGATGGGCCGGTTCGGTGCGTCCAATTGCAACAATGCGAACCGATCCGAGCACCTTCTGGCGCGCATACTGGCCGGGCCTTGCCGATCTCGGCATCTTCCGGGTCGCCGTCGCCGAGGATTCCGGCGGCGCGGGCGGTTCGGTGGCCGATCTCGCCGTGCTGGTCGAGCAGGCCGCGCACGATCTGGTCGGCGGGCCCGTGCTGGCAACAGCATTGGCCAATGTGATCACCGCCGGGCGGCTCGACGAGCAGATGCCGTGCGGGGTTGCGCTCGACTTCGTTGTCGGCGCGGAGGTCAGCGTACCCGCCGCAGCCGATGAACTGTTGCTCACGGGTTCCTGGGATTCGGTGCTCGGTGCGGCGCCGGAAACCGCCGTGCTGCTTCCGGTTTCCACGCCGGACGGGCAGCGCTGGGTGCTGCTGCCGCCGGAGGCCGAAGGGCTTCGGGTGGAACCGCTTTCGCCGCTCGACTTGAGCACGCCGCTGGCCCGGGTGCACTGCGCCGACGTGCGGGTACCGGCCGATCAGGTGTTCGTGTCACCGCACGCGGTGCAGGATCTGCTCGTGGTCCTGGCGGCCGCCGAACTGGCCGGCCTGGCCGGCTGGTGCCTGACGACCGCGGTCGAATACGCGAAGGTCCGTCAGCAATTCGGTCGCAAGATCGGCTCGTTCCAGGCCGTCAAGCACATCTGCGCCTGGATGCTCTGCCGGACCGAACTGATCCGAGCCGTCGCGGCCGACGCCGCGGCCGCCGTGGACGAGGGCGGCGCGGAGCTGCCCATCGCCGCCGCGATCGCCGCGGCCACCGCGCTGGACGCCGCGGTCGATACCGCGAAGGACTGCATCCAGGTGCTGGGTGGCATCGGCTTCACCTGGGAGCACGACGCGCATCTGTACCTGCGCCGGGCGGTGGCGTTGCGCCAGTTGCTCGGTGGGGCGGCGCGCTGGCGGGCCAGGGTCACCGAGCTGACCCGCGCGGGTCAGCGGCGCACCACCGGCGCCGACCGGGTCTTCGCGGCCGAAGGCGTTGCGGCGGTGGACGGCGACAGCGCAGGCGAGTTGGCGGCGGAGGTGGCTCGGATCGCCGCGCTGCCCGCCGACCAGCAGCGCGGTGCCATGGTCGAGGCGGGCCTGGTCATGCCGCACTGGCCGCGCCCGTACGGTCGCGGCGCGGATCCGATGACGGGCCTGTTGATCTCGGAAGAACTGCGGCGGGCCGGACTCGCCGCGCCCGACTTGGCGATCGGCGGCTGGGCCGTCCCCACGCTGTTGCAGCACGGCACCCAGGAGCAGATCGATCGCTTCGCCTGGCCGACGCTGCGCGGCGAGGTGGTCTGGTGTCAGCTGTTCAGCGAGCCGGAGGCCGGGTCGGATCTGGCCGCGTTGCGCACCACCGCCAAGAAGGTGGACGGCGGCTGGGTGCTGCGCGGGCAGAAGGTGTGGACCTCGCTCGGTGATCGGGCGAACTGGGGGATCTGCCTGGCCCGCACCGATCCTGACGCGCCGAAGCATCGCGGCATCGGCTACTTCCTTGTCGACATGGCCGGCGCTGGCCTGCAGGTGCGTCCGCTGGTGCAGATCACCGGCGAGGCGCGGTTCAGCGAGGTGTTCCTCGATGACGTCTTCGTCCCGGACGACCACGTGGTCGGCGCGCTGAACAACGGCTGGAAGATCGCCCGTTCGACGCTGTCGACCGAGCGAGTGGCGATGGGCGGCAACGGGATCGGTCCGGTGCTCGAAGAGCTGATCGCGAAGTCGCCCGCCACCGGGCCTGGCGCGGAACTGGTGAACGACCGGTTGGGCGGATTCGTCGCGGAGGCGATCGGGGGCCTGTTGCTGGAGCAGCGCGCCGCCGTCAAGATGCTGGCGGGCGCCGACCCCGGCGCGCAGAGCAGCGTGCGCAAACTGGTCGGCGTGCGGCATCGCCAGGCGGTCGCGGAATTCGCCGCGGAGACGGCAGGTCCCGCCGGTGCGCAGGACTCCGAAGTGGTAAAAGAATTCCTGCTCACACGCTGTTTATCGATCGCCGGTGGTACCGAACAGATCTTGCTGACCGTGGCCGGTGAGCGAATTCTCGGACTACCCCGCGACACAGACAGCTAGCGACTAGCCCGCCCGCCGCCCCCCATCGAATCGCGGAGCGATACTGAATCGACTGGAGTAATTGTGGATTTCACCAGAGACGAAGGCCAGGACGCGGTGGCCGAGGTCGTCGTGAGTTTATTGGAGCGGGAACCGGCCCGTGACTACGCGTTGTGGCCGAGCCTGGTGGAGAGCGGTCTACTCTCGGTCGCACTGCCGGAGCGATTCGGCGGCGACGGTATGGGCCTGCCCGAGGTATCGGTGCTGCTGACCGAGCTGGCGATGGACGCGGTGGCGGTGCCCGCCCTGCCCACGCTCGGCTTCGGCCTGCTGCCGCTGTTGTCGCTGCTGCCGGACAGTCTCGCCGAGCGGGTGTACCCGGAGGTGGCCAAGGGCGCGGTGCTCACCGCGGCGCTCAGCGAGCCGGCCGCCCCGTTCGCGGTCAAGCCGGAGACGGCCGCCGTTGTCGACGGCGACTCGGTGCGGGTCACCGGCCACAAGGTCGCCGTGCCCTACGGCGAGGAGGCCCGCTGGCTGCTGGTCCCGACGAATTCCGGTATCGCGCTGATCGATTCGGATGCCAAGGGGCTGATCCGGGTACCGTCGCCGGTCTCCGGCGGCATCCCCGAGTGCACCGTGCGGCTGGACCGGGTCTTGATTCCGGCCGAGCAACTGTTGCCCGGCGGGCTCGCGGAGCTGCACCGACTAGCCCTCGCGTCGATCGGCGCCGTCGCGGACGGACTGCTGAAGGGCGCACTCGTGCTCACCGCCGAACACCTGCGTACCCGGCGCCAATTCGGCAGGCCGCTGGCCGAGTTCCAGGCCGTCGCCCAGCAGATCGCCGACCTGTACGTGGTCTCGCGCACCCTGCACGTGGCCGCGGTCTCGGCGAATTGGGCGCTGGCGCAAGACGATTCCAGCCCGCAACATCAGGCCCGGATCGACGACGATCTCGACGTCCTCGCCTACAGCGTGGCCGCCGACCTCCCCGCCGCCATGCAGAAGTGTCACCACCTGCACGGCGGTCTCGGCGTGGACATCACCCACCCGATGCACCGCTACTACTCACAGGCCAAGGACATCGCACGCTGGCTCGGCGGCGCATCGTTCCGACTCGATCGATTGGGGGCCAGATGTTCATCGACCTGACCACCGAGCAACGCCGGCTGCGCGACGAATTACGTTCGTACTTCGCAAGTCTCGTGACGCCCGACGAGGAAGCCGCGATGGCGGTGAACCGGCACGGCGACGCCTACCGCGATGTGGTGCGCCGGATGGGCCGCGACGGCTGGCTCGGCGTCGGCTGGCCCAAGCAGTACGGCGGGCAGGGTTTCGGCCCCGTCGAACAGCAGATCTTCTTCAATGAGGCGGTGCGGGCGGATGTGCCGCTGCCGCTGGTCACCCTGCTGACGGTCGGCCCGACGCTGCAACAGTTCGGCACCGACGCGCAGAAGAAGAAGTTCCTCCCCGGAATCCTGTCCGGCGACATCCATTTCGCCATCGGCTACTCCGAGCCCGAGGCGGGCACGGACCTCGCGTCGCTGCGTACCTCGGCCGTGCGGGACGACTCCGGTGACTGGGTTGTCAATGGGCAGAAGATCTTCACCACCGGCGCACACGAAGCCGACTTCGTCTGGCTGGCCTGCCGCACCGGCTCGGTCGAGTCGCGGCACCGGGGTATCACCATCCTGATCGTGGACACCACCGATCCCGGCTACTCCTGGACGCCGATCATCACCTGCGACGGTGCGCATCACACCAACGCGACCTACTTCGACGACGTGCGGGTGCCCGCGGACATGCTGGTCGGCGAGGAGAACGCGGGCTGGCGACTGATCACCACCCAGCTCAACCACGAGCGGGTCAGCCTCGGTCCGTCCGGCAAGATCGAGCAGCTCTACGACCGGGTGCGCGATTGGGCGCAGCCGCGCGGTGTGCTCGGCGAGACCGATGTGCGGCGCTCGCTCGGCCGCATCCACGCCATGGTCCGGTTGAACGAGCTGTTGAACTGGCAGGTTGCCGCCACCGTGGACGGCGACCAGGCCGGGGTGATCGCCGACGCGTCGGCCACCAAGGTGTTCTCCACCGAATCATTGCAGGAGGCGGGCAGATTGGCGGAGGAGATCGTCGGCCGCTACGGCGATCCCGCCGAGCCCGGCACCGCGGAGCTGCTCACCTGGCTGGACCGGCGGACCAAGCAGAACCTGGTGGTGACCTTCGGCGGCGGCGTCAACGAGGTGATGCGCGAGCTGGTCGCCACGGCCGGGCTGAAGCTGCCGCGAGTACCCAGATAGCCCCAGACATTGCTAGTCGAGAAGGAGCCGCGCGTGCCGGAAACCATGAGTCCGGAGGCGATAGTCGCCGAGGCCGAACAGATCAAGGCGGCCGGTGATTGCGCGCCCCGCCTCGGGCGGGATCCGGTGAACCAGCCGATGATCAACAACTGGGTCGAGGCGCTGGGCGACACCAATCCCATCTACGTCGACGAGGCGGCCGCCAAGGCGGCGGGGCACCCGGGCATCGTCGCCCCGCCCGCCATGGCTCAGGTGTGGACCATGTTCGGGCTCAACGGCTTCCGGCCGTCCGACGATCCGCTGGGCAAGGCGACCGAGCTGCTCGATGCGGCGGGGTACACCTCGGTCGTCGCCACCGATTGCCAGCAGACCTATCACCGGTATCTGAATGTCGGCGAGCAGGTGTCGGTGACCAGCAGGTTGTCCGAGATTCGCGGTCCGAAGCGGACGGCGCTGGGGGAGGGCTGGTTCGTCACCTTCCAGACCAGCTGGCACGTCGGCGACGAACTGGTCGCCGAAATGCTGTTCCGATTGCTGAAATTCGCGCCCGGCACCGGTGCCGCGCCGAAAGCTCCTGCGGGAGAACGGGTCAAGCCGTTGGTCTCCTGGGATACCGAATTCTTCTGGGAGGGCGCCAAAGCGGGCGAGCTGCGCATCCAAAAGCTGCCCGACGGTTCGCTGCGCCATCCGCCGATCCCGGCCCTGTGGAAGGACAAGTCGGAGCAGACCGACTACGTCGTCGCCGCGGGGCGCGGCACCGTATTCAGCTATGTCGTGCACCACGCGCCGAAAGTGCCGGGGCGGCAACTGCCCTTCGTCGTCGCGCTGGTCGAATTGGAGGAAGGGGTGCGGATGCTCGGCGAACTACGCGGCATCGAACCCGCCGAGGTGCAGGTAGGTCTGCCCGTCCAGGTGGCGTTCGAGAAGCTCGATGACGAAGCGACGCTGCCGTACTGGCAGGTGATGGCATGACTGCGACCGTCGAGCCGACGTCGGTGCAGGTCGGTACCGTGCTGCCCGAGCTGGTGATCACCGCCGATCCGACCTTCGTGATCAGTACCGCGTTGGCCACCAGGGACTTTCAAGATGTGCACCACGACAGGGACAAGGCGGTGGCCCGCGGTTCCAAAGACATCTTCGTCAATATCCTCACCGACACCGGGCTGGTGCAGCGTTTCGTCACCGACTGGGCCGGGCCGCGCGCGGTGGTGAAGTCGATCGCGCTGCGCCTCGGGGTGCCGCTGTACGCCGGGGACACCCTGACGTTGACCGGCACCGTGGCCGCCATCGACGGCGACGACATCCACATCGACGTGGTCGGCAAGGACAGCCTCGGCGACCACATCACGGCGAAAGCCGTTATCGCTTACCGGAGTTCGCATGAGTGAGAGAGCCCACCCGTCCCTCGGCCACCACCCCTCAGCGAATCGCTCCGCGATGCCGAGTATCTCGGGCCGGGCGGCCATCGTCGGCATCGGCGCGACGGACTTCTCCAAGGATTCCGGCCGCAGCGAACTGCGCCTGGCCGCCGAGGCGGTCACCGCTGCGCTGGCCGACGCGGGTTTGACGCCGGCCGACGTCGACGGCCTGACCACCTTCACCATGGACACCAATACCCAGGCCGCCGTGGCCCGCGCCGTGGGTATTCCGCAGCTGAAGTTCTTCAGCCACATCGGTTACGGCGGCGGCGCGGCCTGCGCCACCATCCAGCAGGCCGCGATGGCGGTGGCCACCGGCGTCGCCGATGTGGTGGTGGCCTACCGCGCCTTCAACGAGCGCTCGGTGTCCCGATTCGGCCAGTTCTCCACGGCTTTGGCGTCCGCGCCCACCTCGTCGGGGATCGACGCGGGCTGGTCCTACCCGCAGGGTCTGGGTACCCCGGCCGCGCAGGTTGCCATGGTGGCCAGGCGCTACATGCACGTATACGGCGCCACCAGTGCGGATTTCGGCGCGGTAGCGGTGGCCGACCGCAAGCACGCGGCGGTGAACCCGGACGCTTTTTTCTACGGCAAGCCGATCACGCTGGAGGATCACCAGAATTCGCGGTGGATCGCCGAACCGCTGCACCTGCTCGACTGCTGCCAGGAGTCCGACGGCGGTGTCGCCATCGTGGTCACCAGTGCCGAACGGGCGCGGGACCTACCGCAGCGTCCGGCGGTGATTACCGCCGCCGCACAGGGGTCCGGCGCCGACCAGTACGTGATGACCAGCTACTACCGCGACGCGATGTCCGGCCTGCCGGAGATGGGCCTGGTCGGCGACCAGCTCTGGGCGCAGAGTGGTTTGCGGCCCGAGGATATGCAGGCCGCCATCCTCTACGACCACTTCACTCCGTTCGTCCTCATGCAGCTGGAGGAGCTCGGCTTCTGTGGTCGTGGCGAGGCCAAGGACTTCATCGCAGACGGTGCCATCGAGGTCGGTGGCAGGCTCCCGCTGAACACCCACGGCGGGCAGCTCGGCGAGGCGTACATCCACGGCATGAACGGCATCGCCGAGGCGGTCCGCCAGATTCGCGGCACCTCGGTGAACCCGGTGGACGGCCTGGAGAACATCGTGGTCACGGCGGGTACCGGCGTACCGACCTCGGGCTTGGTGCTCAGCGCCAACTGAACCGGTGGGCTAACGCGGCGGTGTGCCCGGCTGATCGTGCGTCGCGCAGTGGATGCCACCGCCGCCCGCGGCGATCTCATCGATCGGCACCGGGACCACGTCGCGGCCGGGCAGGTGGTCCCGCAGGATGCCCTGCGCGCGGTCATCGGCCTGCCGGTCGCCGAACTCCGGCACGATCACCGCGCCGTTGGCGATGTAGAAGTTCGCGTAGCTGGACACGAACTGGTCGCCGTAGCCGGTGATCCGATCGGGGTCGGGCTGCGGCAGGTCGACGACCTCCAGCTTGCGACCGCGCGCGTCGGTGGCCTCGGCGAGCACCCGGCGGGCCTGCTCGCTCGACCGCGACCACGAGTCGGCGGGCGATCCGGGAAACGCGGTGTCCAGCAAGACGACTCCGGGCGCGACATAGCGGGCCAGGCAGTCGATGTGGGCATCGGTGATGTCCTCGCCGCGCACGCCCGCGCACCAGATCACCTTCTCGACGCCGAGGGTCTGCCGCAGTTCGGCTTCGAGCTGGTCGCGGCTCTTGCCGGGATTGCGGTTGTCGTTGACGATCGAGCTCTCGGTGACCAGCAGGGTGCCCTGGCCGTCGGTCTCCAGGGCGCCGCCCTCGGCCACGAAAGGGGCTTGGTAACGGGGAATGCCGTAGCGCGACAGCAGTTTCCGGCCTAGTGGACCGTCATTGTCGTGCGGTTGCTTGTTGCCCCAACCGCTGAAGTTCAGGTCGACGCCGACGACCTTGCCGTGCTGTTCCACGAAGACGGGGATGGTGTCCCGGGCCCAAAGGTCGTCCACCGCAAGCGAAATCACCTCGACACCGCTGCCGCACGCCCGCTGCGCCGCGTCGCGCTGACTGTCCCGTGCGAGCAGCACCACCTGCTCGTACTCGGCGATCGCCCGGGCCAGCCCGGCGATGTCCTTACGCACGTCGTCGAGGTACGGCCCCCAGACCGCATCCTGCGCGGGCCACGCCATGTAGGTACGCGCATGGCTCTCCCACTCGGCGCCGAACCGGCCGCCGGGCCCCGTTTGCCCGGGTCGGGACGGGTCGGCTGACCCGCATGCCGAGACGCCCGCGGCGAGCAGGCCGGCGAGGACGCTGAAGGCGGATCGGCGGGACAAGTGGGTCTCCATCACGGGCTCCGGGAGTCGATGATTCTGCTGAATGATCCTGACTGAAATTTCAGTCAGGATTTCACGGTACCATTGACCGCATGTCTCGTCGTGATTCGATCCTGGAGTCGGCCGCCCGCGTGGTCGCCCAGCGCGGTGTCCGTGGTCTGCGGGTGGAGGAGCTGGCCGAGGCGGCCGGTGTGTCCACCTCGCTGATCTACTACCACTTCAAGGACCGCGCCGGCCTGCTCGAGCAGACGCTGGACTTCATCAGCACCCGGGCCGAGCGCTACACCGAAACCGAGATCGACCCCGCCGTCGACCCGGTCGCCCACCTCGAGCAACTGCTGCTGCTCGAACTCCAGGACACCCCGCTGGTCATCGAGAACAGCATCGCGTGGGGCGAGTTCTGCGCGTCCGCGATCTTCCAGCCGGAGCTGCGCGAACAACTTCGCGAGGCCACCGTCCGCTGGACCGACTATTTGAGTTGGCTCATCCGCGGTGCCCAGGAGCAGGGCACCGTGCCCGCCGATGTCGCACCCGCCGACGCCGCCGAACGCCTCACCGCGCTCATCGAAGGCGTGAGCATGCGTTGGCTCAGCGGCACGCTCGAACTAGCGCGTGCCCGCGAATTGGTCAGCGGCGCAGTCGCTCGCGAGCTCGGCACGGGAGCGGCCGCATGACCGCCCGGCACCTGGTCGATGTGCACATCCTGCTCATCCGCGACGGCCGACTGCTGCTCAGCAAGCGCCGCAGCGACGACGAATTCGACGGCCGCTGGCACCTGCCCGCGGGCAAACTGGAAGCGGGCGAATCCGCCACCGCCGCCGCGACCCGCGAGGCGAACGAAGAAACCGGCGTGCACATCGACCCCGCCGACCTGCGCCACATCCACACCGCTCACGTAGTCGGCTCCGGCCGCGACCCCCGCCTCGGCCTCTTCTTCGAAACCCAGCACTGGACCGGCACCCCCACCAACCGCGAACCCGACAAATCCCACGAACTCCGCTGGTTCCCCCTCGACGCCCTCCCCACCGACATCATCCCCTACTCCGCCGCAGGCATCCGAGCCCACTTCACCGGCGCCCCCTACAGCGAACGCGGTTGGCCTGCCTGAGGACTGACGCCGCGGAGGAAGCTCCCCAGCAGGGTGCTGAGCTGGCGGACGCTGTCGGGGGTGCCCGGCGCGAGATCGGCCCGGCCGCCCGCGAATCGATCGAAGACCGCGCCTTCGAGGAGGGCGACGAAGTCGGCGGCTGTGGTCGCGGGGTCGGCGCAGTCCATGGCGTGGAACAAGTCTCGGGCGCGTTCGGTGGAGAAAAGGCTGCGGGCCAGGCGGGCGTGCAGGTCGGGGTCCGACAACAATTCGAGGATCAGGGTGTGCCGAGCGATCAGGTGACTGCGGCGTTCACTGAGTAGGCGATCCAACCAGCTGGCGATTCCGCGCGCGGTGCCCTCGGGATCCGCGGGTCCGGGCGGGCCGAGCTGGGCCGCGATGAAGTCCGCGCGGGAGCGGTCGGTGATCCGGTCCACGATGGCCTCGATGAGGGCGCGTTTCGTGCGGAAGTAGTACGAGGCAGAACCTGCGGGTAGACCGAGCGCGGCATCGATGCCGCGGTGGGTCAGTGATCGGATCCCCTGGGTGGCAATCAGTTCGATGGCGGCATCGACGATGAGTTCGCGCCGGTCGGTTGTGGACATGCTCACCTTTCCTGGCTCGGCCTGACCTTGTCCTCTACAAATGTAGAGGACAAGGAGGTCTCATGGACAGCGACGCGGCATCGAAGGTCGTCCTGGACGCGGAGCAGGTGCGGGCAGTGGGGCGGTTGGGGGAGTTGGTGGATCGGCGGGGGCGGCCGGTCAAGGGGCGGCGGGGGGTTTATCTGTGGGGGCGGCCGGGGCGGGGGAAGACGATGGTGATGGATCGGTTCTTCGCCGGGGTGGGGTCGGATCGTAAGCGGCGCTTTCACTTTCATCAGTTCTTTGTCCGGTTGCACGAAGCCGCGCATGCGACCGGTTCGATCGACGCGGCTGTCGCGGCGTTGCTCGGTGATGCTCGGCTGGTCTGCTTCGACGAATTCCATGTGCACGACATCGGCGATGCGATGCTGATCGCGCGAATGCTCGACGCATTGTTCGCGCGCCGGGTGACGCTGGTGGTGACGTCGAATTATCCACCGGAGCAGCTACTGCCGAATCCGCTGTTTCACGATAGGTTCCTGCCGACGATCGCCCGTATCGCCGCCAACCTGGCGGTCGTCTCGGTGGACGGTCCGGTGGACTATCGCACTCGGGCAGACCGAACAATCACCCGCAGTACGGGTTTCGCCGCCGGTGCATACCGAATTGTTTCCACGGAACTGCCGCACGACACCCCACCGCTACCGGTCGAACATCCGAGCAGCGAAAAATTGACTGCCGACTCGGTATCGGTGCAAATCGGCACCCGTCGGCTGACCGCCCTATCCGCCGACGACACCACACTCACCATCGAATTCGCCGCACTCTGCGGCACATCCACCGCCGCCGCCGACTATGTCGAACTTTCCCGACGCTTCCGGCGCTGGATCATCTGCGACGTCCCGCCGTTACGCGATGTGCCACCGGACTGGGCGATGCGTTTCGTCAACGTGGTCGATGTGCTCTACGACGCCGATCGCGAACTCACCGTGCGCGCCCGGGTCCCGTTGGCGGACTTGGTCGACGGCGTCCGCGGCGTCCTCGATATTGCGCGACTCGCCAGCCGCCTTTGTGAACTATCCCAATTGGTACCGTCGCGCATCGGATAGTTGTGCAACAAGTCGGCGACCTGCACCGAAGCGGCACCGCACGCTGTTAAAGAGGATGTATTCCGAAGTATTCGATTCCCTCCCGAGCGGACCATCCGGCATGTAACTATGTGGCTGTTTTGTGCAGTACTCAGATTTGGTGGTAATCAGTGGCTGGGGCGCGAGCGCCGATATTGCGCGTGATCGTGCTGATCACGCTGCTCGCCGCTGCCGCGATCGCGTTGCGCGGCTACCTGCCCGGCGTGACCGAATCGCGAGGGGACAGCCGCCCGGCGCCGTCGGCGCTGTCGGTGGCGCTCATGCCGGTGCTGCTCATGGTGTCCATGGTCATCCTCATCGCGGGCGTGATCGCCAGCCAGCACCGCCTCCCGCTGGCCATGCCCGAACCCGACCGCGACACCGACCGGCAGCAGTGGCGCCTCGGCCGCGTCGGCCTGCTGGTGCTGGCCGGGCTCGCGGTGCTCGCCCTGGTGCTGGCGGCCGCCTCGGCGGTGTTCTTCGTCGGTGTCGGACGCGAAAGTGCGCCTCCGCCACCGGCATCTGCGCCCGCCACCGGCCAGCCGGTCGACGACTTCGCCACCGCGACGCCTGATCCCGGCACCACCCCGGCCGAATTGACCGGCACCGCCTTACTGTTGACCGCCATCGCCGCGCTCGCGCTGATCGCGGTGGCCATCGCCGGCCTCGTCGTGGTCGCGGTGGCCGCCCGCCGCAAGCCTGCACCGGCGCAGGCGCCGCTGGTCCCGGTCCCACCGACCGCGGTGGACTCACTCGCCAGGGCGGCCGAAATGGGTTTGGCGGCAATGAATGTGCCCGGTCAGGACCCGCGCACCGCGATCATCGCCTGCTATGTCGCGATGGAACGCGGACTCGCCTTCGATCGCGCTGCCGCACCGCTGATTTCGGACACCCCGATGGAGGTGCTCGCGCGCGCCTTCGAACGCGGCGCGCTGCACGACGCGTCCGCCAGGGAGCTGGTCGCGCTGTTCGAGGAGGCCAGGTTCAGCCCGCACGCGATGCTCGCGTGGCAGCGGATGCGGGCCGAGCAGCTGCTGCGGATCGTCCTGGCGGACCTGCAGGGAGAGGCGGCGGCTTGAACCGAACGGCCATCGTCCTCGGCGCCGCGACCGTCGTCGCGCTGATCGAGCTCGTCACCCTCGACCGGGCGCGCGGGGTGCTGTTGCTCGTCGCGGCGGTCCCGGTGGCGGTGGCCCTGGCCTGGCTGGTCTGGTCGCTGCGCGACCGCGCCGAACCGAGGGCCTACCAGGATATCGACGAGATCGAGAACGGCCCCGCCGAGATGCTGCGCCGCTGGCACGCCAGGGCGCAGATGCTCGCCGACCGCGCCGAGGGCACCCGCGCCGACTGGGACCGGCACCTGCGCCCCTTGCTGGCCAAGGAGTTCGAGCTGTCCAGCGGGCAGCGGGTCGCGAAGAACCGCAAGGCGACCGAGGCCGCCGGTATTCATCTGTTCGGGCCGGAACTGTGGCGCTGGGTGGACCCGGCCAACTCGGCATTGCGTGATCAGACCACTAGGGCACCGGGACGGGCGGCGCTGGACGAAATCCTGAGCCGCCTGCAGAGAATGTGAAATGGGTTGAGGCAAGTGCGGGTACATACATGACGATGCCGATGGATGTCACGGTCCAGCGCAGCGACGCCGTGCTCAGGGAGCTATCCCGGGTGATCGTCGGCAAGCAGGAAGAGATGCGATTGATCATGATCGCGGTGCTGGCCGGCGGACACGTGCTGATCGAGGATCTCCCCGGCCTGGGTAAGACGTTGATCGCCCGATCGTTCGCCGCGGCGCTTGGCTTGCAGTTCACCCGCGTGCAGTTCACGCCCGACCTGCTACCCGCCGATCTACTCGGGTCCACCATCTACGACATGTCCTCGGGCCGCTTCACTTTCCGTCGCGGCCCGGTCTTCACCAATGTGCTGCTCGCCGACGAGATCAATCGGACACCGCCGAAAACGCAGGCCGCGCTGCTGGAGTCGATGGCCGAGGGCCAGGTCAGCATCGACGGCGAAACCTTCCAGCTGCCACAGCCTTTCATCGTGCTCGCGACCGACAACCCGATCGAGTACGAGGGCACCTACCCGCTGCCGGAGGCGCAGCTGGACCGGTTCGCGATCCAGCTCAGGCTCGGCTACCTGTCCGAACACGACGAGAAGCAGATGATCCGGCGCAGGCTGGAGCGCGGTTCGACGACCCCGCAGGTCAACCAGGTGGTGGACGCGAACGGACTGCTGGAGATGCGCCAATCGGTCGAGTACGTCACGGTGCATCCGGATGTCGTGAGCTACGTGGTCGCGCTCGCCTCGGCCACCCGGGCGCACCCGCAGGTGGAGGTCGGCGCGAGTCCGCGCGCGGAGCTGGACCTGGTGCAGATGTCGCGGGCCAGGGCGCTGCTGCTCGGGCGCGACTACGTGATTCCGGAAGACGTGAAGGCCCTGGCGATTCCGGCCATGGCGCACCGGATCACGCTGCGCCCGGAGATGTGGGTGCGCCGGATCCGCGGTGAGGACGTGATCACCGAACTGCTGCGCCGCCTGCCCGTGCCGCGCGCCACCGTGACATGAATGAACGCGGCGAGCGAATCGGGTGCCGGCGGGCCGTGTCCATGACGGAGCCGAGCACCGGCGAGGCGAAATCATGAGACACCGCGACGCGAGCACCGCGGTCGAGGCCGAACTGCGGTGGCGCCCTGCTCCGTTGGTCTTCATGCTGGCGATCTGCGCCGGGGTGGCGCTGGTGGTCGCGATCGTGCTCGGGCGGTGGCAGCTGGTGGTCTTCGCCGCACCACTGCTCGGCGTGCTGGCGACCGCGCGGTGGCAGCAGTCCGCGACCAAGATCCAGGTCGACGGCGGCGGCACGCTGCGGTGTTTCGAGTCCGAAGAGGTGGTGCTGACCGTCGCCGCCTTCGTCGAGCAGGGGCACGCGCTGCTGCGGTTGACGCCGGAACCGGTTGCGGCACTGGCTATCGAGGTCGAGGAGGCCAACGATTCCGGCAGCGCACCCGCCGGTCTGCGGCTGGCCTTGTCCGCGGATCGGTGGGGTCGCTACCCGGTGTCGGTGCGGGTTTCCGCGCTCAGTCCGGCGGGGCTCGCCGTCGCCACCGCGGTACTGCCCGCCGGGCAACTGTTCGTCTACCCGATCACCGATCCACAGCGAATGCGGTTGCCGCGCACCGAACTACCCGAACGGCTCGGCACCCATCTGACCCGTAGACACGGCCCCGGCGTCGAATACGCCGACATCCGCGCCTACGCGCCGGGCGATCAGCTGCGCATCGTGAACTGGCCGGTGAGTGCGCGCCGCGGCAGGCTCTACGTCACCGAGCGGCTGACCAACCGTTCCGCGGACGTCGTTGTGCTGGTGGATACCTCGCAGCAGGCGCCGGGGCCCGCCACCGACTCCCTGGAACTGTCCGTGCGCGGCGCGGCGCAGGTGGTGCAGTCCACCCTGCAAGCAGGCGACCGCACCGCCGTCGTCTGCCTCGGGCAGCAGCCGCGCTGGCTGCGCCCGGATATCGGCCGCCGTCAGTTCTATCGGATCGTCGACACGGTGCTCGACGTCGGCGACGAGTACATCCCGACCACCGGGACCCTGGCGCCGCACTCGGCGGTCCCGCTCGGCGCCATCGTGGTCGCCTTCTCCACGCTGCTGGACACTCAGTTCGCGCTCGCGCTGATCGATCTGCGCAAGCGCGGACACGTCGTGGTGGTGGTGGATGTTCTGCGCGGCACGCCGTTCCGCGACGATCTCGATCCGACGCTGGCCAAGATGTGGCAGCTGGAGCGTGCCTCGATGTATCGCGACATGGGCACCGTCGGCGTCGACATCGTGGCCTGGCCCGCGGAAACCCGGCTCGACCAGATCATGCGCGTGCTGCCCGAACACCGCCGCACCGTCCGGGTGCGCCGATGACCCGATTCCTGGCCGTCCTCTCGGGCGTACTCCTGGTGACCTCGGTCGCGCTGCTGGAACCGTGGGCCGCCGTCCCCGCGCTGGTCGTGGTCGCCCTCGGCTGGTGGTTCCGCCCGTGCGCGGTGCTCGCCGTCCTACTGGCCGTCGGGGTGCTCGCCGTCGCGAATCCCGGCGTACTCGCCGCCGCGGCAATGGGTTTGGTCGCCACCACCTACCTGCTGAACGCCGCCACCGTCACCGCGCCGCACGGCGTCGTACCCACCACCGTCCCCTCGGTGGCGGGTGCGGTCGGCTTCGCCGCCGTGGCCGTCGGGGCCGCGCTGCTCCCGCTGCGCCTGGCCTGGGCGCCGCTCGCCGCCCCGATTCTGGTGCTGGTGTTGTACGCGTTGATAGTCCAGGGCGCCGCCGTCCGTCGGGGCCGCACCGGGCCCGGCCCGTCGGGTGCCACACAAACGCAGCCGAACACCCCCGGATCTGCCGCATAGCGAACCACCTGCGGCAGACCGAAGGAGCGTCAGGCGGCGCTGAACCGTAGGGTGACGTCGCCGAGCACCGGAGCGTCCGCGCGTTCGACCACCGTTGCGGCGATGGTCAATTCGTCGTCCTGCCGCCAGATCCGGGTCCGGATCGTCTCGCCCGGGTAGAGCACACCGGCGAAGCGAGCACGGAAACCGGTGACCCGGCTCGCATCCGAGCCGAGCACCGTGTCGGTAGCCGTCTTGCAGACGATGCCGTACGTGCACAGCCCGTGCAGGATGGGTGCGGGAAACCCGGCGGCGCGGGCGAATTCGGGATCCGAGTGCAGCGGATTGCGGTCGCCGCACATGCGGTAGAGCAGCGCCTGCTGCGGCAGGGTCGGCGTGGTCACGTCGAAATCCGGGGCCCGATCCGGCAGTTCGGTTTTGGTGCTCGGTCCGCGCTCACCGCCGAAGCCGCCCTCGCCACGGGCGAAGATCGAGGAACGCGCGGTCCACAGCGGTGCGCCGTCGGAACCGGTGACGGTCTGCTCCTGGACCACCACCGCCGCGGAGCCCTTGTCCCACAGCTCGCTGATCCGGCCGGTGCTCGTGGCCTTACCCGCGGCGGGAATCGGGCGGTGCACCTCGACCTCCTGATGGCCGTGCACCACCTTCGCCAGGTCGATGTCGATGCCGGGGAAGCTGACTCGCGGCGGCTCGGTCTCGTGCAGGGTCGGCGCCACGGTCGCGAACGTCGGTAGCACCTGGGGTATGCGGTCGTCGAGGTACCGCAGCTCGGCGGGCTCGGTCCAGCGCGTGCCCGCACCGAGTCCCAGCTGGTACAGCTGGACGTCGGAGGGCGTCCAGGAGAACTCGCGGCTCGGAAGTTCGGCCCAGAGTGCGATTTTCGGATCGATCGGCATCAGGACTCCTTGCTCGGCAGCGGGCGGGTCGGCTGCGCGGCCTTCTTCTCGACGATATCGAGCACGGCCAGGTATCCGAAGGTGAGCGCGGGTCCGATGGTGGCGCCGGGGCCCGCGTAGGTGTGACCCATCACCGGGGTAGAGCAGTTGCCCGAGGCGTACAGGCCCTCGATCGGGCTGCCGTCCTCGCGCAGCACCCGGCCCGCCGTGTCGGCGACCAGACCGCCCTTGGTGCCGAGATCGCCGGGCACGATCTTCGCGGCATAGAACGGGCCTTGCACCAGCGCGGCCAGGCACGGGTTCGGCTTCACCGTCGGATCGCCGTAGTACCGGTCGTAATGGCTGTCGCCGCGGCCGAAGTCCGCGTCCTTGCCGGTCTCGGCGAAGGTGTTGAACCTGGCGACGGTGGCGGCGAGGTTGGCCGCCGGGACGCCGATCTTGTCGGCCAGCTCGTCCAGGGTGTCGGTCTGCACGATGTTGTCGTTCTCCATCCAGCGCTTGGGAAAGCGCTGGCCCGGCTGCAATCCGGCGAAGATGTAGCGGTTGCGGTAGCGCTGGTCGAAGACCAGCCAGGCCGGAATGTTGGCGCCCGGTCCCTCGCCCTGGCCGTACTCGCCGCCGTACATGGTGTGCACGGCCTCGACGTAGGGCGCGGACTCGTTGCCGAACCGCTTGCCCTCGGCGTTGACCATGATGGTGCCCGGCAGGTTGCGCTCGGCCAGCGCGAACCACGGCCGCCCGCCCTTGAACACCGTCGGTCCCCACCAGGCGTCCTCCATGAAGCCGACGTCGCCGCCCGCTGCCATGCCCGCCAAGATGCCGTCGCCGGTATTGGCGGCCGCGCCGGTGGTCCACTCGGTGGTGATGGGCTGGCGCTGGTACTTGGTGCGCAGCTCGGCGTTGTGCTCGAAACCGCCGCTGCCAAGCACCACGCCGTAGCGTGCCGTGAAGGTGACCTGCTCGCCCTCGTGCTCCGCCTCGACCCCGGTGACCACGCCGTTCTGCACCACCAGGCCGGTCAGCGCAGTGTTCAGCAGGACCGGCACATTCGCGTCGAGCAGCCCCTTGCGCATCGCGGCGATGATCGCCTGGCCCATGCCGAGGATGTGTTTGCCGGTGAGCTTGGCCCAGTAGGTGCGCGCCCCGACCCGCAGCGCGCGCATGATGCCCTTCGGGTGCCTGCGGATCAGGTTGAGCCGGACGAAATCGGCCTGCATGACCACCACGTTCAGCGGCGCCTTGGCGTACGGCGGCTCCAGGTTGGCCAGCTCCGCGCCGAGCACCTTGGCGTTGAACGGGGTGGGCTCGCAGGAACGGCCCGCGCCGAGACCGCCGGGCGCCTCGGGGTAGTAGTCGGAGTAGCCCGGCACCCATTTCATCTTCAGCGGGGTGTGGTCGAGCACGAAGTCGAAGGCTTCCGCACCCCGGTCGATGTAGGTATCGATCCGGTCCTTGGGCACCACGTCGCCGATGATGCTGTGCAGGTAGGTGCGCGCTGCCTCGCGGTCGTCCGGTCGGCCGGAGGCGCGCAGCGCCTTGTTGCCGGGGATCCAGACACCACCGCCGGAGCGGGCGGTGGACCCGCCGTAGTGCGCGGCCTTCTCGATGAGCACCACGCTGAGCCCGTGATGGGCGGCGGTGAGGGCGGCGGTCATGCCCGCAGCGCCGCTGCCGACCACCACCACATCGTATTCCCGATCAATCATGTAGAACACGTTATAGAATGATGCGGCCATTGGTCTATGTTGTGTGGCAGAAGACTTACTCGGCTTCTCATCTACCGAGAAACTCGTTTCAGTTTCAGACCGGAGTGAACTACATGGGGTTCGATTGGGACCTGGTCGCCGACGTGGTCGTTGTCGGTTTCGGCGCGGCCGGTGCCGCCGCCGCGCTGGAAGCGGCGGCCGACGGCGCGCAGGTGCTCGCGTTGGAGCGGTTCGCCGGTGGCGGGGCATCGGCGCTGTCTGGCGGCATCATCTACGCCGGTGGCGGGACGTCGGTGCAGCAGGAGGCCGGCGTCGCGGATACGCCCGAGGCGATGCTCGCGTATCTGGAGCGCGAGGTCGGCGGCGCGGTGTCGCCCGCGACGCTGCGCCGTTTCGTGGACGGCAGCCCGGCGATGATCGAGTGGCTGAAGGGCCATGGCGTTCCGTTCGAGGCGTCGCTGTGCCCGTACAAGACGTCGTACCCGAACGACAGCTACTACCTGTACTACTCGGGCAGCGAGATCTCCGGTGCGTTCCGGGATATTCCGGCGGCGCAGCGAGGGCATCGGGTCAAGGGCAAGGGTACCTCCGGCAAGCAGCTGACCGGCCCGCTCGCGGCCGCAGCTTCCCGGCTCGGCGTATGGGTCGAAACGCTCACGCAGGCAACCGAACTCATCACCGACGAGACGGGCACGGTGATCGGTGTCGAGTGCCGGACGCTGCGCGACGCACCGGGCCGGGTCCGAGATAGATACACCCGCTTGGCGAAGGTCGCCGCCAAACCCGGCATCTACTATCCGCCGCTGCGCGCCGCGCTGGAGAAGCGCCTCGTTCGGCTGGATCGCCAGTACGGCAAGACAATTCGCGTACTATCCCGCCGCGGGGTGGTGTTGAGCGCCGGCGGCTTCATCGCCAACCGCGCGATGCTGCGCGAATACGCGCCGGACTATCGCGGCGGCCTCGCGCTCGGCACCACCGGCGACGACGGCAGCGGCATCCTGCTCGCGCAGCGGGCCGGTGCGGTCACCGACCGGATGGGCAATGTCTCCGCGTGGCGTTTCCTGTTGCCGCCCAGCGCGTTTACCGGCGCGGTGCTGGTCGACGCGGCGGGCCGCCGGGTCATCGACGAGACCAGGTACGGCGCGGCCGTCGGGCACGCGCTGATCACCGAGCACGGCGGCAAGGGCTGGCTGCTCGCCGACGACGAGCTGATGCGCACCGCGATCGACCAGATCGGCAAACAGGGCGCCTGGTTCCAGCGCGGCCAGTTCGAGGCGATGCGGCGCTCCGCGATTCGCGGCGCCACCCTCGAAGCCGTCGCGGCACGGGCCGGCATCGACGTGGCCGGGCTGCGGGCGACGGTGGACGCGCACAACGCCGCGATCGAGCACGGCACGCCGGACCCGGTCGGCAAGCCGGCCGAGTTCACCAGACTGCTGCATACCGGGCCGTTCTGGCTGTTGGATGTCGGCATCAGACCGAGCCTGGCCAACCCGTGCCCGATGCTCACCCTCGGCGGCGTGGTGGTGGACGAGGATACCGGCGCGGTGAAATCGACTGCTGGGAGCGACATTCCGGGGCTGTTCGCCGCAGGCAGGACGGCCGTCGGTATCTGCTCGGAGTCCTACGTCAGCGGGCTCTCGCTGTCGGACTGCATCTTCTCCGGCCGCCGGGCCGGTCGGGCCGCGGCGGGCACGGTGCCGGTGCTGTCCGAACAGCTCGGGGCGCTCGATCAAGCAAAAGTGGAAGGAAACTAGCGTGCTGTCCGACGCGGTACGAATCGAATTGGCCGACGAGCTCGAGCTCGCCGAACGGGATCGGGTGGCGATCGATCCGCTGGTGGCCCGGTATCCGGACATCGATGTGGTCGATGCCTACGAGATCCAGCTGATCAATATCCGGCGCAGGCTCGACAGCGGCGCCAGGGTGGTCGGGCACAAGGTCGGCCTGTCATCCAAGGCCATGCAGCAGATGATGGGCGTGGACGAACCCGATTACGGGCATCTGCTCGCGGAAATGGAGGTCTACGAGGACGTCCCGGTCGAGGCGGGTCGCTATCTGTTTCCCCGTGTCGAGGTGGAAGTCGGCTTCGTGCTCGGCGCCGACCTACCCGGCGCGGACTGCACCGAGGACGACGTGCTCGCCGCGACAGTCGCTTTCGCCCCCGCCATCGAGCTGATCGACTCGCGGATCAAGGACTGGAAGATCGGGCTGACCGACACCATCTCCGACAACGCGTCCTCCGCCGGCTTCGTGCTCGGCCCGGAGCGGGTGGCGCCGAAGGACATCGACATCAAGGCGATCGACGCGGTGCTCACCCGCAACGGCGAGGTGGTTGCCGAGGGGCGCAGCGACGCCGTGCTCGGCGATCCGGTGATCGCGGTGGCTTGGCTGGCCCGCAAGGTCGCGAGTTTCGGCGTGCGGCTGAAGGCGGGCGACATCGTGCTGCCCGGCTCGTGCACCCGCGCCATCGACGCCCGTCCGGGCGACGCGTTCCATGCCGAGTTCGCCGGGCTCGGTTCTGTCCGTTTGCAATTCATCTAGGAGGCATGTGGTGTCCGACAACGGGACCGTCACCGCCGCGATCGTCGGGTCCGGCAATATCAGTACCGATCTGCTCTACAAACTGCTGCGCTCGGCGAGTATCGAGCCCAGGTGGATGATCGGGATCGACCCCGACAGTGAGGGTTTGAAGCGCGCCCGCGGGCTCGGGCTGGAGACCTCCGCCGAAGGGGTGGACTGGCTGCTGGCCCAATCCGAGTTGCCCGAACTGGTTTTCGAGGCGACCTCGGCGTACGTGCATCGTGCGGCCGCGCCGAAGTACGCCGAAGCGGGCATCCGCGCGGTCGACCTCACGCCCGCCGCCGTCGGCCCCGCCGTGGTGCCGCCGGTCAACCTCGGCGCGAATCTCGATGCGCCGAACGTCAACATGATCACCTGCGGTGGGCAGGCCACCATCCCGATCGTGGCCGCCGTATCCCGGGTGGTGCCGGTCGCTTACGCGGAGATCGTCGCCTCGGTGTCCTCGGTCTCGGCCGGCCCCGGTACCAGGGCGAACATCGACGAGTTCACCAAGACCACCAGCCGCGGCGTCGAAACCATCGGCGGTGCGCAGCGTGGCAAGGCGATCATCATCCTGAACCCGGCCGAGCCGCCGATGATCATGCGCGACACCATCTTCTGTGCGATCCCCGAGGACGCCGACACCGCGGCGATCACCGACTCCATCCACCGGATGGTGGCCGACATCCAGCAGTACGTGCCCGGCTATCGCCTGCTCAACGACCCGCAGTTCGACCCGCCGTCGGTGATCGCCGGTGGGATGGCGAAGGTTTCGGTGTTCGTCGAGGTCGAAGGGGCGGGCGACTTCCTGCCGCCGTACGCGGGCAACCTCGACATCATGACCGCTGCCGCAACGCAAGTCGGCGAGGTCATCGCCGGGCAAATCCGGAGCGGAGCCCAGCGAGGCGACCAAACAGACACAGCGGCACGGGTGTAAGGGAGCGACAACATGGCTTACTCAGCAGAACTCGACATCCGCGTCACCGACACCTCGTTGCGCGACGGATCCCATCACAAGCGCCACCAGTTCACCGCCACCGAGGTCCGCGATATCGTCGCCGCCCTCGACGGCGCGAAGGTGCCGGTCATCGAGGTCACCCACGGTGACGGCCTCGGCGGGTCGTCGTTCAACTACGGCTTCTCCAAAACCCCTGAGCAGGAACTGATCAAGATCGCCGCGGAGACGGCGACCCAGGCCAAGATCGCGGTGCTGATGCTGCCGGGTGTCGGCGTCAAGGAAGACATCAAGATCTCCCAGGACAACGGCGCCTCGATCTGCCGCATCGCCACCCACTGCACCGAGGCCGACGTCTCCATCCAGCACTTCGGCCTGGCCCGCGAACTCGGGCTGGAAACCGTTGGCTTCCTGATGATGTCGCACTCGCAGCCGCCGGAGGTGCTGGCCAAGCAGGCTCGGATCATGGCCGATGCGGGCTGCCAGTGCGTCTATGTCGTCGACTCGGCCGGTGCGCTCGTGCTGGACCAGGTCACCGATCGGGTCGCCGCCCTCGTCGCCGAGCTGGGCGCCGATGCCCAGGTCGGCTTCCACGGTCACGAAAACCTCGACCTGGCGGTCGCCAACTCCGTCTACGCCATCCGTGCCGGGGCCACCCAAATCGACGGCAGCGCACGCCGGTTCGGTGCGGGTGCGGGCAATACGCCGGTCGAGGCTTTGGTCGGTGTCTGCGACAAGCTCGACATCACCACGGGCATCGACTTCTACGCCATCGCCGATGCCGCCGAGGACGTGGTCCGTCCCGCGATGCCGCAGGAGTGCCTGCTCGACCGGTCGTCGCTGATGATGGGTTACGCGGGGGTCTACTCCAGCTTCCTCAAGCATGCAGAGCGGCAGGCCGAACGGTACGGCGTGTCCGCCGCCGAGATGCTGGTCCGCGCGGGTAAGCGCAAACTCGTCGGCGGGCAGGAAGATCAGCTCATCGACATCGCCCTGGAATTGCAGCGGGAGCAGGCGGCAGTCTCCGTCTGAGTAGGTCGGGCCGCGAACGGATACCGTTCGCGGCCCGCTACCTATCGCCGGGCCGGGATCCCTTCGCTGCTGTCGAAGCTCGCTTCCTCGGGACTCACCAGCCCCAGTAGCGAAAGCGGCCGTGGGGTAATCGAATTGGTCAGATAGCCCAGCGTGATCGCCCAGCGGTTGACCGGTCGTGGCACGGCGATGGTGTGATATGCCCGTGTGACGGCCTTGGCCGGGAAGCCGGACAGGTTGACGCCCAACGGATTCGCCACCGCGAAGTGCGGTCCGAGGTCGACCACCAAACCCATATCGCGGTGCTTGTACGGCGCGGCGCCGCCGATGCCGAGACTGGCGGCCACATTCCGGGCCAGCGCCTTACCCTGCCGGGAGGCATGCTGGGCGGTCGGCGGGGTGATCTTGCCGGGTTTGGTGAGATCCGGCACCGCCGCCGCGTCACCACCGGCGAAAACATCGGGATGACCGGGCACGGTCAGGTTCGCGTCGACCACCAAGCGTCCGCGTTCCATCGGCAAGCCCAACGACTCCAACATGGGTGCGCCGGTCACACCGGTCACCCAGGCGACCGTGTGGGTCGGCACCACGGTCCCGTCGGTGAGCACCGCCTGCCGTTGCGTGAGTTCCTTCAGCGAGGTCTGCAACCGAATGTCGATGCCCCGTTCGCGAAGCACGCCCAGCACCTTGTCGCTGAGCCGGTCGCCGACCTCCGGCATCACCCGCTCGGCCGTGTCCAGCAGGACGAAGCGAACCTCGGCCGGATCGAACCCGCGCCGGGCCGCATACGCATCGGCCAACGCCCGCAACTGCGCGATCAGCTCGGTTCCCGCATAGGAAGCGCCGACGACCACCACGGTCCGGCGCGCCTTACGCATCTCCGGATCATCCTCGAAGTCGGCCAACTCCAGTTGCCGCAACAACTGCTCGCGCAGATACAGCGCTTCGGCCACCGTCTTGAGTCCGTGCGCATGCTCGGCGACGCCCGGCACATCGAACAGCCGCGTCACCGAACCCGGCGTCAGAACCAGGCGATCCCAGGACAATTCGCGATCGGGCTGATGCTCACTGCGCACCCTGACCGTCTTGTTGTCCAGATCGACGGTCTCGGCCTTACCGATCACCAACCGCACCCGCGGCAGCGCGTCGGCCAGCGAAACAGCGACGAACCGCGGATCGATCACCCCGCCGGCCACATCCGGCAACAACGGCGTGTACAGCATGTAGTCGTTGGGCGTAACCAGCAGGACCTCCACGTCCCGCCCCGCCCGCCCCAACACCTTGCACAACCGCTTGGCACAGGTGAACCCGGCAAACCCGCTACCGACAATCACGACCCGCTCCGGCCCAGCCCTCTTGTCCTCAGCCACAGACACCTCCTACAAATCGCCCCTCCACCGCGATTCCCCCATCCCCCCATCCGAAACCGGACGGGTCGAGACGCACTCGGATACGGGAGCGTGGGCGGGACGCCAGCGGGCCCTGACCTGCGGTTCACCGCAGGGCAAGGCCCGTAGGGGATGGCTACAGCCAGGTGTCGAGGGTGGTGGTGGTGAGGAAGTGGTCGAGGTCGGCGCGCCAGGGGGCGGGGGTGGTTTTGTCGGGTTCTATGGCGGTGTATTGGCCGCGGTAGAAGAGGAGGGGGCGGCCGGTGGTGGTGGATTCGGTGAGGGCCTGGACTCGGCCGATGACTATGTAGTGGTCGCCGCCGTCTACGACGCTGTCCACCGTGCATTCGATGGTGGCCAGAGCGTCGTCGAGGACGGGGAGGGTGAGCGGAGAGGTGTGCCAGGGGGCGCCCGCGAATTTGTCGGGTTCGCGGGAACCGAAGCGGGCGCAGAGTTCTCGCTGCTCTTCGGCGAGGACGTTGACGCAGAAGCGGCCGGATTGCTCGATGGCCGCCCAGGAACGAGAGGTCTTGGTGGGGCAGAACAGGATCAAGGGTGGGTCGAGGGAGAGGGCGGCGAAAGACTGGCAGGCGAAACCGACCGGCGCCGCGGCATCGTCGAAGGTGGTGATGACGGTGATGCCGGTGCAGAACTGGCCGAGCACGTTACGGAAGGCCCGCGCATCGATCTCAGGGTGGGTCATCGTTTCGCTCGCCCTCTCACTCACTGCCGGCGCTGCCCGATGCTGAAGTCGTGACCCCACAGGCTCACGGCGGTCGACTCGCGCGCAATCCAATCATTGTCGTCGACTTCGAGCCCCTCGCAGCCGAATTCGACATCGAACCCGCCCGGCGTCTTCATGTAGAAGGAGAGCATCTTGTCGTTGACATGCCTGCCGAGCGTCGCCGACATGGGCACCTTCTTGCGCAGCGCGCGATCCAGGCACAACCCGACATCGTCGGCCGCCTCCACCTCGAGCATCAAGTGCACGATGCCGCTCGGGGTCGGCATGGGCAGGAAGGCCAGCGAGTGATGCCGCGGGTTGCAGCCGAAGAAGCGCAGCCAGGCGGGTTCACCGTCGGCCGGGCGCCCGACCATCTGTGGCGGCAGCCGCATCGAGTCACGCAGCCGGAAGCCGAGCACATCCCGGTAGAACTCCAGCGCGGCCTGGTCGTCCTTGGTGCTGAGCACGACGTGCCCGAGCCCCTGCTCCTCGGTGACGAAGCGATGCCCGTACGGGCTCACCACCCGCCGATGTTCCAGTGCCGCACCGTGAAACGCCTCCAGGGTGTTGCCGGAGGGATCGTCGAAACGGATCAGTTCGTGTACCCGCCGATCGGCCAGTTCCGCGGCGGTGCCCTCCTTGTAGGGCACGCCCGCGGCTTCCAGCCGACTCCGGATGTCTTGCAGCTCTTGGGCATTGGCGGTCTCCCAGCCCGAGATCTGCAGCCGGTCCTGCTCGCCGGGCGAGATCACCAGCCGGGCCGGGAATTCGTCCATCCGCAGATACAGCGCGTCCGGATTCCCGCCCTTGCCTTCGATCATGCCGAGCACCTTGAGCCCGTACTCGCGCCAGGCAGCCATGTCGGTCGCCTCGATGCGCAGGTACGCCAGTGATCGAATTCCCATCACTTCTCCTTGGAACCGGCGAGGAAATCAATTGCCAGCCGGTTGAATTCGTGGAACTTCTCCAGCTGCGCCCAGTGTCCGCAGCCGCCGAACACATGCAATTGTGCGCGCGGGATCAGCTTGGTCGCGACCAGTGCGCCGTCGAGCGGGTTGACGCGGTCTTCCCGCCCCCAGATCAGCAGCACCGGCTGACGCAGCTTATAGGCGTCGCGCCAGAGCATGCCCTTCTCGAAATCCGCACTGGCGAAGGACTTCCCCATCGCCCGCGCCGCGGCGAGCGACTCCGGCGTACTGGCTGCGGCGAACCGCTTGTCGATCAGCTCGTCGGTGATCAGCGACTGGTCGAAGACCATGATCCGCAGGAACGCCTCCAGGTTTTCCCTGGTCGGCTGGTAGTTGAACTTGCCGAGCAGCTTCACGCCCTCGGTCGGGTCGGGCGCGAACAGGTTGGTGCTCAATCCGCCCGGACCCATCAGCACCAGCTTCCCGGCCCGATCCGGGTAGTCCAGCGCGAACCGGACGGCCGCGCCGCCGCCGAGCGAGTTGCCGAGCAGGTGCACCCGACCGCTGATCTCCAGGTGCGCGAGCAGGTCGTGCAGCGCCGAGGAGCTGTGCACGAAGTACTGCGGATGCTCGGTCGGCTTGTCCGACTGTCCGTAGCCGGGCTGATCCACGGCGAGCACGTGAAAGTTCTGCGCCAGCACCGGGATATTGCGGCCGAAGTTCGACCAGGAGGACGCGCCGGGCCCGCCGCCGTGCAGCAGCACGATCGTCGGCCCGTTGCCGACACCCGCCTCGTGGTAGTGCAGCCGCAGATCCGGGCGCACCTGCGCGTAGCGGGAGGTCGATTCGGCGGTGATCTCCACCGTAGAGGTCACAGCTCCACCTCGCTGACGCTCGGCTCCGCCGTGCCCTCCGGGGCGCTGTGATTTCGGTTCATTCGCTGACGCTCACTCACAGCTCCACCTCGCTGACGCTCGGCTCCGCCGTGCCCTCCGGGGCGCTGAGATTTCGGTTCATTCGCTGACGCTCACTCACAGCTCCACCTCGCTGACGCTCGGCTCCGCCGTGCCCTCCGGGGCGCTGTGATTTCGGTTCATTCGCTGACGCTCACTCACAGCAGCTCCTACACCATCGCGTCGGTGACGGGCAGCCCGAACTCGTGCTGGCCGTACATCTGGTATGCCCGTTCGGGATCGTTCGCCGCGTGCACCCGGCCGGCGTGGGCGTCGCGCCAGAAGCGTTGCAGCGGTGTGCCGTTCGCCAACGCGGTGGCGCCGGAGCTCTCGAACAGCTTGTCGATGGCGGCGATCGACCGTCCGGTGGCGCGCACCTGATCGCGCCGGGCCCGCACCCGCAGGTCGAACGGGATCTCTTTGCCCGCGGCCAGCAATGCGTATTCCTCGGCGACATTGCCCGAAAGCTGACGCCAGCCCGCGTCGATATCGCTGGACGCCTCCGCGATGCGCACCTTGGCGAACGGATCGTCCTTCGCCTTCTCGCCCGCGTAGGCCGCGCGCACCCGCTTGCCCTGATGCTCGACGTGCGCCGCGTATGCGCCGTAGGCCATGCCGACGATGGGCGTCGCGATGGTGGTGGGATGGATAGTGCCCCACGGCATCTTGTACACCGGATCGGTGTTCTGCTCGAGGCCGGGTGATTTCTGCTCGCTCATCTTGCGGAAGCTCAGGAACCGGTGCGACGGCACGAAAACGTCTTTCACCGCAACGGTGTTGGACCCGGTCCCGCGCAGGCCGACGACGTTCCAGACGTCGTCGATGCGGTAGTCGTCGCGCGGAATGAGGAAGCTGCCGAAGTCGACCGGCTTGCCGTCCTTGATCACCGGACCGCCGAGCACCGCCCAGGTGGCGTGGTCGCAACCCGAGGACCAGGCCCAGGCGCCGTTGACGAGGTAACCGCCCTCGACCACCGTGCCCGCGCCCATCGGCGCGTAGGACGAGGAGATCCGCACCTCGGTGTCCTCGCCCCAGACGTCTTCCTGGGCCTGCTGCGCGAACAGCGCCAGGTGCCAATTGTGTACGCCGACAATGCCTGCCACCCAGCCGGTAGATCCGCAGGCGCTGGCCAGCTTGCGCACGGTGTCGTAGAAGACGACCGGGTCACCCGCGTGGCCGCCCCACTGCTTGGGCTGTAGGAGCCGGAAGAATCCGGTCTCCTGCAAGGCCTTCATGGTTTCGTCGGGGATGCGCCGCAGGTCCTCGGCCTCCTGCGCGCGCTCGCGCAGCATCGGCAACAGCGCGTCGACCCGTTCGGTCACTTCTTGCGTCATCTCGGGACCTGCTCCTGCCTGGTCAATTGGATAACCGGTAGTCATTTGCCTCTGAGACTAGAACAGGTTCCTATTTCTGTCGAGAACGGGTGTCTATCCGTGGCCATAGACGGACATGTGCAGGAAGTGGCGTGAATCGCTGGCGTGGAACGCGACATTTTTGTAACGTGTTCTAGTACAGAAGGAGGAGGATTCGCGATGGCAGTTACCCCACAGGGGAGCGGTGCGAAGGTCCGGGAGCTAGACGTCGGCACCGTACCCACCCGCTATGCGAGGGGATGGCATTGCCTCGGTCTGGCCAAGTCGTTCCGCGACGGCAAGCCGCACGCGGTGAATGTGTTCGGCACCAAACTCGTGATCTGGGCCGATAGCAACGACGAGCTGCGCGTACTCGACGCCTACTGCAGGCACATGGGTGGCGATCTCAGTATGGGTGAGGTCAAGGGTGACGACATCGCCTGCCCGTTCCACGACTGGCGCTGGTCCGGCACGAGCGGTAAATGCACCGCGATTCCCTATGGCCGGCGGGTGCCGCCGCTGGCGCGTACCCGGAAGTGGACCACGCTCGAGCGCAACGGTCAGCTGTTCGTCTGGCACGACGTCGAGGGCAGTCAGCCCCCGCCCGAAGTGACCATTCCGCACATCAAGGGGCCTTACACCGACGCGGACGGCAACCCGAGCGAGCAGCTCGACAGCGGCTGGACCGACTGGACCTGGAACTCCATGCTGATCGAGGGCGCGAACTGCCGCGAGATCATCGACAACGTGGTCGACATGGCGCACTTCTTCTACATCCACTTCGCCTTCCCGACCTACTTCAAGAACGTCTTCGAGGGGCATATCGCCACCCAGTTCCTGGAGACCAAGGGCAGGCCGGATATCGGGATGGCGTCCAAGTACGGCGGCGACACCACGCTGAGCTCGGAGGCGTCCTACTTCGGGCCGTCCTACATGATCAATCCGCTGGTCAACATCTACAGCGGCCACGAGGTCAAGAGCGTCCTGATCAACTGCCACTACCCGGTGACCCAGGACTCCTTCGTGCTGCAGTGGGGCATCACCTTGGAGAAGCCGCAGGGCGTCGACGGCGAGATGGCGGACAAGCTGGCCGCGAAGATGACCGAGGGCATCAGCGTCGGCTTCCTGCAGGACGTCGAGATCTGGAAGCACAAGTCCAAAGTCGAGAACCCGCTGCTGTGTGAAGAAGACGGCCCGGTCTATCAGCTGCGTCGCTGGTACGACCAGTTCTACGTCGACCTCGCCGACGTCACCGAGAAGATGACCCAGCGCTTCGAGTTCGAGGTGGACACCACCAAGGCCAACGAGGTGTGGGAGGCCGAGGTCGCCGAGAACCTGCGGCGCAAGCGGGAGGCCGACGAGGCCGCCACCGACCAAGCGGAGGCCGGAGTCTGATGGCTACCTGGGCGAAAGCACCCGACTTTGCCGACCAGCCTGCGCGGCAGGCCGAAGTGCGCGCCCAGACCGTGGTCGACAAGGAACGGTATCTGGAGCAGGGCCTGACACCGCTGCGGTGTCAGGCCTGCCAGAGTCAGGTGCTGGTGCGCAAGAGCAGCTCGCACCAGACCTCGGTGCAGTGGACCGAGCCGCCGCAGACGCACTGCCCGGTGTTCGCGGAGCTCAGCGAGAAGGGGCACGGTCCGGGTCGGCCGGACTCGTGCCCGCAGCTGGAGAAGACGATCAAGTGGGCTGTGGACGAGGGTGTCGTCCCGGTTCCCGACTAGTCGCAGATTTCGAGCGGGCGGGCACGCCGCGTCCGACGGCACCGACGTGTTCGGCGTCGCTGAACTCACGGACCGCCCGCGTCGCCGAACTCGTGCGGCGTTCAGTCCATCTGGAAGTCGGCAAAGTCGAAACCCGGGGAGACGAAGCAGCTCACCAGCACGTATTCGTCGCCGGCCGGTCGGGCGGCTTGGCTGACCCCGCCCGGCACCACCGCCTGTAGCACCTGACCGTGCTCCACATCGGGCCCGAGCACGACCTCCTCGCCGCCGATATTCAGCACCAGCGGTCCGCCGCGGTGCCAGAGCCACAGCTCGTCGGAGCGGACCGTGTGCGGCGCCGATTGCTCGCCCGGCATCAGCAGGAAGTGGATCGCGGTGGCGCTGGCGCGCGCACCCTCATAGCCCTTCGGCTCGAATTCCACGGCGCTGCGCCAGGTTTCGCGGAACCAACCACCCTCCGGGTGTGGCGCCAGATCGAGGGCTGCGGCGAGCGGGGGACGATTGTCGGTCATCGTTCGACTATGCCTGATTTGTAGCCGATGGCGCCGGACGGCCGCGGTGAAAATCAGGTGACCGGAGGCGGACCGCCGCGCTACCGTAGCCGAACACCACGGTGGGTGTAGCTCAGTCGGCAGAGCGCCTGGTTGTGGTCCAGGAGGTCCCGCGTTCAAGCCCCGTCACTCGCCCGAAAAAGGCGCCCTTGCGGCACCTTCCGTACAGCGGGATCAGCGCTCCTCGATGCGCCAGGTGATGCCGAAAGGCGCGAGCGTGTCGAGGAATTCGGCGGCATCGAAGGCCTCGGCCACCGCCAGCGCTCCCGGCTTTGCGGTGCCGTCGGCCAGCCGGACGGCGACCTCCACCGCCATCAGCGCCGAATCACGGTAGGAGTGCACACCACTCACCACGCCGCGGGCCGTGCGACCGTCCGCGCCGAACGCGTCGACCACCAGGTCGTAGCGCAGATTCGCGCTGGGTGCGTCGGGCAGCGTGTCGATGATCTCCTCGGTGAACCCGCTCAGCGTGTCCAGAATCGAGGTGGCGAGCACGCCCTCGACGTAGGAGACATCCGAATGGCGCGGGATCGTAAGTACCGGCGGCTGCGGGAATTTCGCGACGGCGGTCGGCTGGGTGTCACCCGGGAAGGTCATCTCGGCGTGCCGAGCCGTTGCGCCGGTGCGCAATTCGCCGTCCGCGTAGTTCCAGCCGCCGCTGCGGAACCAGTCCAGGCTGGCGAACACCGTCTTCGCGCTGCCCTTGGAGCCGTTGCCGCCGCTCTTGCTCAGATGGCTGAGCACCACCTCGGCCGGGCCTGCCACCCGGCGGGTGGTCAGGTAACCGAGCAGGTCGCCGGGCAGATTGCTGTCGGTGACGCCGGAAACCAGGGTCACCCCGGCTGCTTCGGCCCGCGGTCCGAACTCGTCGAACACCTGCTTCAGGAACAGCTGCTCGCCGGACATATCGGTGTAGTGCGCCCCGGCGTCGATCGCCGCCGCCAGCACCGCGGGCCCGTGTGTCACGTAGGCGGGCAGGCTGCTGATCACCACGTCGGCCCCGGTGAACGCGGTCACCAGCGCGTCGTGGTCGGTGAGCTCGGCGACCCGGATCTGCGCGTCCGGCAGGTCCGCCGCCGCCGCGGCGGCCTGGATCCGAGCCGCGTTGCGGCCCACCAGGATCGGGGTGAGGCCGCGCCTGCGCAGCTCGGTGAGGACGTAGCCGCCGGTGGTGCCGGTGGCGCCGTAGACGGCGATGGTCTCGGTGCTGTTCGTCGATGTCATGACACAAACTTATGATCCAGCGATGAGTAAACCAATGGCCGTATTGCTCGCTGATATATCTCAAACGCTCACACAAGAAGCGCTATGGTGTTCGAGTGGACATCCTCAGCGAAACCATCGCGGCCATCCGCACCGGCAGCCCGACCTCCGGGCTGTTCATCCGGCACGCCCCGTGGGGCCGCCGCTACCCCGTGGTGCCCGGCGCCGGTTTCCATGTCGTGCTGCAAGGTTCGTGCTGGCTGGTGCCGCCGACCGGCGCGCCGCTGGCACTCGGCGTCGGCGACGTCGTGTTCATGCCCCGCGGTGCCGACCACGACCTGGTGGACAGTCTCGACAGTCCGGTCACCGAGCTGGCACAGGTGGGCGAGCCGAGGGAGCTCACCGGGCCTGGGGTGCGCACCGCATTGCTGTGCGGCGCATACGAACTCGGCAAGAAGCGCAGCCACCCCCTGCTCGACGAACTGCCCGAGTTCATCCACCTGCCTGCCCGCCCCGGCAGGCATCCGGCCCTACGCGGCGCCGTCGATCTGCTCGCTGCCGAGATCGCTGAACCGCGCCCGGGCAGCGACGCCGCCGTTCCGGCGCTACTCGAAACACTGCTGCTCTTCATCCTGCGTGCTTGGCTGGACGAACAGTCCAACGACCGATCCACCGGCTGGGCAGGCGCTTTCGCCGACCCGGCGGTAGCCGCAGCATTGCGTGCCGTGCACGAGGAGCCCGCCCGGTCCTGGACCGTCCCCGATCTCAGCGGCGTCGCGGGCGTCTCCCGAGCCACCCTCGCACGCCGCTTCACCGCCACCGTCGGCGAACCGCCGCTGGCCTACGTCACCCGCTGGCGCATGCTCACCGCCGCCCGCCTGCTCCGCGACACCGACGCCCCCCTGGGCACGGTGGCCCGAAAGGTCGGCTACACCTCCGAATTCGCCTTCGCCAAGGCATTCAAGCGCGAATACGGCCTCGCCCCGGGCCAATACCGGCGCGCCGAGGACAAGCCGCCACTCGTCGCGGTCTGATGCCGCCGCACACCTCTTGCGAGTCGGTATGCGCGACGTCGAAAGCCGTGCGATGAGCGGCGTGCCGGTATGCGAGGCCGAGCGATAACCAATGGCCGCCGACCGGCGCGAGATGGTTAGGTCGACGGGTGGCGATGACGGGGCTTATCGAGGCGCACGGGGAACTGTTGGAGCGATTGTTGCCCGGAGATCGGCTGTCCGAGGTGACGATTCGCGAGGGGCAGTTCCACTACGTGGTCGTCGGATCCGAGCGGGTAGTCCGATTCGCACGGACCGACGCTGCCGCGCACCGACTTCCGGCGTGTGCCGCGGCGCTGCGGGCGCTGGCGCACATCGACCTCGGAGGGGCCGTGCCGGAGTGCCTGACGGTCGGCACGCCGCGGGATGCGGCGACACCGGCGACACCGGCGGCGGCAGGCCTGGCCACGGCCACCTACCTGGTGATGACGAAGGTGGCGGGTGCGCCTCTGGACGTGGAGTCGTTGCGCGACTCGGCGGTCGCGGAATCCGTCGCACGACACTGCCATGACCTGCTCGGCAAACTGGCCGCTGCGGGAACCGATCCGCGGATCCGGGCGTCGCTTCCGGCCGCATCCCTCGACCGGTGGCGTGCGTTCGCCGATGGTGTGCGCACTGAGCTGTACCCACTCATGCACGGCTCGGGTCGCGAGCGTGCCGAGCGGGAGTTGTCCGCACTCGGCTCGCTGCCACACCTGACCAGCGCGGTGGTCCACGGCGATCTCGGCGGCGACAACCTGTTGTGGGACAACGTCGACGGCTTGCCCGTCCTGCGCGGCGTCGTCGACTGGGACGGTGTGTGCCTCGGTGACCCGGCCGAGGACTTCGCAGCGATCGGCGGTTACGGCGCGGACGTCCTGCGCGGCGTGCTGGCACTGACCGACTCGTCGGACAGCGATCTCGGCGCCCGAATAGCCACCATCCAAGGAACTTTCGCCCTACAGCAGGCCCTCGACGCCTACCGCGACGGCGACGACGAAGAACTGGCGGACGGCCTGACCGGCTACCGTTGACCGGCTCAGCTGAATGGCGAGTGCGGGCGTTCCTGGAGTTCCCCGTCGACGTAGGTGTCGACCTTCTCGTTGTAGAAGCAGACCAAACCCGCGACCTTCTGGCTCTCCGGTAGCGGCGTGCGGTATCCCCACACATAGTCCTGGTATTCGTTGTCGCCGACCCGTACGGTCCAGTAGTCGGCGGTGCCCTTGTACGGGCAGCTGGTGTGCGTGTCCGACGGATGGAGTAGATCCATCCGGACATCGGTCATCGGCAGGTAATACCTTGCGGGAAGACCGGTTTCGAAGAGGATGCGCGGGGAGTGCGAGTCGGCGACGGTGACGCCGTCGATCTCCACGCGTACGTGCCGGGAGCTGGCGAGGATGTCGACCCGAGAGTAGGGGTCGCGGGGGTGGACGTAGACCGGCTCGTCTTCCTCGAACCAGTCGTCCATCTTGCTCCACTCGAGCCGCACCAGCTCGTTCAGTTCGGTCAGCGGTGAATCGTGGTAGCGCAGCGCGGCTGCGGTGGCGGTGGTGCCGTCCACGACCACGTCGTACTCGGTCGCGTCGCCGCGGCTGGGGGAGTGGTGGGACTTACCGGTCGGCTCGAGCTTCGCGTGCAGATCCGCGACCGGGAGGTAGTAGGTCGGATAGTGCGGGCCCTCCCACACCAGTACCGGCCGAGCAGTGTCGGCCACCAGGTGGCCGCCGAGAAATACTCGCACTCGCTTCTGGCTGGTTTCGATCTTGACCCGGCCTCGCTGCGCATCGCCCATAGTATTCGACGGTACTCCCGCAGCGGGCTCGAGCAAGGGTGCGAGCGACCGCCTGCACAGACAGCAGCTGCCTGAACCCGGTGCGCGGGTTCAGGCAGCCGTGTGGTGAAAACTCAGTCGCCGACGGTGATCGCCTGCGCCTCGGCGACGCTGTGCGGCGCCGGATCGTGGTCGTCGATGTGCGCGAGAGCCGCGCGACCGGCCAGCAGGACGAGCACCGCGCCCGCGGTGCAGGCGGCGCCGACCCAGAACGGCAGCGCGATGCTGTGCTCGCCGAGCTTGCCCGCGAGATACGGCGCGGCCGCGCCACCGGCGAAGCGGACGAAGCTGTAGGCCGCCGAGGCGGTCGACCGCTCGACCGGCGCGGAGATCATCACGGCCTCGGTGATCAGGGTGTTGTTCACCCCGAGGAACAGTCCGGCCAGCACGGTTCCGATGATCAGCACCGGCTTGTGCTCGGCGAACGCGGCCATCACCGCGAGGTCCGCGGCGAACAGCGCCAGCGCGAGCCCCATCATCGGCAGCGAACCGAACCGCCGCTGCAACCGCGGCGCCAGGAACACCGACGCCAGCGCGAGCAGCACGCCCCAGCCGCAGAAGATGAAGCCGATCGCATAGGTGCCCATGTCCAGGGGGAACGGTGTGTAGGCGAGCAGGGTGAAGAAGCCGAAGTTGTAGAGCAGCGCGGTGAGGCTGACGGTCAGCAGGCCGCGATGCCGCAGCGCGAGGAAGGGTGCGGCGATCGAGGTGCGGTGCGCCGGTTTCGGGCCTTCGGGCAGCAGCACGACGATGCTGACCAACGCGACGGCCATCAAGACCGAGACGCCGAAAAACGGTCCACGCCAGCTGATTCCGCCGAGCACGCCGCCGAGCAGCGGACCGGTCGCGATGCCGATGCCGAGCGCGGCCTCGTAGAGGATGATCGCGCGGGCGACGCCGCCGCTGGCCGCGCCGACGATGGTGGCCAGCGCGGTGGCGATGAACAGGGCGTTGCCCAGACCCCAGCCTGCGCGGAAGCCGACGATCTGAGTGACGGTGTCCGACAAGCCCGCCAGCGCCGCGAACACGATGATGATGGCCAGACCGGCCACCAGGGTCTTCTTCGCACCGAACCGGCTGGACACCACGCCCGTGATCAGCATGGCCACGCCCGTGACCAGCATGTAGCTGGTGAACAGCAGCGAGACCTGCGACGGCGAGGCGTGCAGTTGTTCGCCGATCGGTTTCAGGATGGGGTCTACCAGCCCGATCCCCATGAACGCGATCACGCTCGCGAACGCAACGGCCCACACGGCTTTCGGTTGGCGGGTGGCCGCACTGGTGTCCGTGCCGTCGGCGCGGGCGGGAGCCAAGGTGCTCATCTATGTTCCCTCTATATCGGATTGTGCTGTGACGTAGCCTTTTTCAGGGCCTCCAGCAGTTCGTTCAGATCGGTGTCCATGCGGGCGAGGCGTTCGGTGTCGAAGCCGGCCAATCGCGTGGTGAGCGCGGCGGCGAACGCCTGTCGCGCCTGGGTGAGCCGGTTGCGCCCGGCCGGGGTGAGTTCGACGACGACGGCCCGGGAATCCGCCGAGTCCTTGCGCCGGGTCGCGAAGCCATCCGCGACCAGCCTGCCGATCAGCGTCGTTGCCGCCGGCTGCGAACAGCGGTCGATCCTGGCGAATTCGCTGACCCGCACGGCGCCGTGTTCGTCGAGCACCGCCAGTGCCCGCAACACCGCCCGCGGCAGGTCGTCGCCGCTGATCACCCCGGCCAGCCGAGTGAGCCTGCCCGCGGTAACGAGTAGATCGACGACGATGTCATCCGCTGTGTTCACCTGAGCCTGCTGCACCAGAATATTATTACATAAGCTAACTATATATGTCCCGTGAACTCGATCACGGACATGGCACAGCCCCGGTGCGCGGCACGTACCGGGGCTGTGACCTGGGTGTTCAGGAGGTGAGGGCGACCGGGCGGCGGGGTGTGCCGAACAACTGGGCGGTGCCGTGCGCGCGCTTGAAGAAAAGTTGCGCGTCGTGTTCCCAGGTGATGGCGATGCCGCCGTGCAGTTGCACGGTTTCGGCGACGATCGTGCTGAGCGCCGCCGAACAGTGCAGCCGAGCGACCCAGACGTCTTCGGCGGCGGTGGCGGCATTCTCCGAGACGGCCAGGGCGGCCGCGGCCGAGGCGGACTCGGCCGATTCCAGCAGCACGTACATGTCGGCCATGCGGTGCTTGAGGGCCTGGAAGCTGCCGATCGGGCGACCGAACTGAACCCGGGACTTGGTGTACTCGACCGTCATCTCCAGGCAGCGTGCCGCGGCACCGACCTGTTCGGCGGCCACTGCGGCCCAAGCGATTTCGCGCAGCCGCGCAATGGCGGGCGCGGGATCACCGGAACCGAGGCGGTGGGCTTCGGCTGCGGTGAAGGTGATTTCGGACAGCTTGCGGGTCGGGTCCATGGTGGGCACGACGCGCCGTGCGACCCCGGCCGCGGTCGCGGCGACTTCGAAGAAGCCCGTCGAGGTGAGCACGATCAAGGTGTCGGCGGTATGGCCGTCGAGCACATAGCGAGCGGTGCCGGTGAGGGTTCCACCGGACTCCTTTACTCCTGTTTCGTCCCAACCGCTTTCGCCTGCCCAGCACACCGCGAGCGTGCGGGTACCCTCCGCCACCTCGGGCAGCAGCCGATCGCACGCCGCCGTGTCGCCGGACAGCAGCACGGCCTGGACGCCGAGGACGGCGGAGCCGAGCATCGGCACCCCGGCCAGGACACGGCCCAGTTCGCCTACCACCACCAGGGATTCGACCAGGCTCGCACCGATACCGCCGTGTTCCTCGGGGATGGCCAGCGCCGCGACCCCGATCTGTTCACACAGCAGCCGCCACAGCGTCGGGTCGTAACCGAGGTCGGTGTCCATTGCCGCGCGCACCGCGGCGGATCCGGCGTGCTTGGTGAGCAACGCCCGCACCGAGGCGGTGAACTCCTGCAGTTCGGTATTGGTCATGCGGTCCCTCGCTGCGGCACGGCTGCCTCGCGCAGCGCATCGGCGATCCGTGCCCGGTGCAGATCCGGTGTGCCCCAGGCGGAACGGAGCGCGGTGACCTTGGTCAACCACAACGACAGGTCGTATTCGGCGGTGTAGCCGATCGCGCCGTGTACCTGCAAGGCAGCCCTGGCGGCCTGGTGCGCCGCGTCGCCACAGGCGAGCACGGCGGCCGAGACGTCGCGGCCGCGCGTTTCCTCGCCCATGGTGAGCGCGGCGCGGTACAGCAGCGGTTCGGCCAGATCCAACCCGATCAGCACATCCGCGAGCTTCTGCTTGACGGCCTGGAACTCACCGATCGGCTTGCCGAACTGCTTGCGCTGCTTGGCATACCCGGTGGCGGCGTCCAGCAGCGCGCGACCCGCGCCGAGCAACTGTGCCGCGCAGGCCAGTGCACCGGTGTCGAAGGCAACGGCAACGGCGTCGCGCACCGCGTCACCCTCGGCGATCGACTCGTCGGCCGCGACACTGAACAGGCGGCGCGCCGGATCGATCGACCGCACCAGCCCCGTCCGATGCGCGGTGTGCACCTGAGCACCGTCGGCGATCAGCACCACCTCGGCGCTGTCGGCGTCCAACGCCACCCTGCCCTGCTCCGGCGACGCGAAGGCGACGGTGCCCAGCGCGGTACCTTCGGCGAAGCCGGGCAGCCAGCGTTGCGCCGGACTCTTGTCCGGAAGTGCTTGCAGCAGTGCGGGTATCGCGGCGGCGGTCTCCAGCAGCGGGCCCGGCGCGGCGGCGCGGCCGAGTTCCACGAACGCCACCACCAGATCGATCGGCTCCGCACCGACACCGCCGTGCTCGTCGGCGATGGCCAGCCCGAGCACACCCGCACCGGCCAACTGGCCGATCAGCGCGCGACCGGGGCGCGGATCGCCGGACGCCCAGTTGCGGACCGCGGCGGGCGTGCGGCCCGCGTCGAGCAGCTTGCGCACGCTGGTGCCGAAGTCGAGTTGTTCGGGGCTGAGCGCGAACCTCATCGGCTGCTCCCTCTCGGTAGTCCGAGCAGCCGCTCGGCGATGATGTTGCGCTGAATCTCGTTGGTGCCCGCGTAGATCGGGCCGGACAGCGCGAACAGATAGCCGTCGGTCCACGGCCCGGACCGCTCGGCGGTCGCGCCGAGCACCTCCAGCGCGGTCTCGTGCATGGCGATATCGAGCTCCGACCAGAACACCTTGGTGATCGATGATTCGGCGCCGAGCTTGCCGCCCTCGTTGAGCCGGGTCACCGTGCCGAAGGTGTGCAGCCGGTAGGCCTCGCTGCCGATCCAGGCGTCCACCACCGCGTCGCGCTGCGCGGTGTTGGCCGGGTCGCCGGTGTCGAGCCACAGGTCGATCAACCGCTGGGCCGTCGCGCTGAACCGGCCGGGGCTGCGCAGTGACAGGCCGCGCTCGTTGCTCGACGTGCTCATCGCCACCCGCCAGCCCTCGCCGGGCTCGCCGATCACATCTCGGTCGGGCACGAACACCTCGTCGAGGAAGATCTCGGCGAAGCCGGGCTCACCGTCCAGCTGCGGAATCGGGCGCACCGTAACACCATCGGCGGACAGCGGGAACATGACGTAGGTCAGTCCCTTGTGCCGCTCGGCGGCGGGGTCGCTGCGGAACAGGCCGAAGGCCCAGTCCGCGTAGGCCGCTCGGGAACTCCAGGTCTTCTGACCACTCAGCAGCCAGCCGCCGTTGGTGCGGCGGGCGGTGGAACGAATGCCCGCGAGGTCGCTGCCCGCCTCCGGCTCGGACCAGGCCTGCGCCCAGATGTCGTCGGCGCGGGCCATTCTCGGCATGATCCGGTCGAGCTGCTCGGGGGTGCCGTGCTCGAACAGCGTTGGCGCCAAAAGAAAGATGCCGTTCTGGCTCACCCGACCTGGCGCGCCCGCGGCGTAATACTCCTGCTCGAACAGCACCCATTGCAGCAGGGAGGCATCGCGGCCGCCGTACGCCTCGGGCCAGGCGACCACCGAGAGGCGGGCGTCGGCGAGGGTGTGCTCCCAGGCCCGGTGCGCCTCGAATCCGGCCTGGGTGTCCATCGAGGGCAGCGGCTGGGCAGGCTTGTTGGCGGCGAGGAACTCGCGGACCTCGGCCTGGAATTCTTGGGTCGCCTGATCAATATCGAGATCCACTACGTCGCCCCGTTCTCGGTCGAGGTCGCCTGCGCCTTCATCGTTTTGGCGTTCATACCGCCCAGCGAGTCGGCGCCGACCTCCGCGTTGTGCGCGTGCGCGAAGTGGTGCAGCCCGAACACCGAGTCCATCCCGGTGCGCATGCCCATCAGATCCTCCGCCTGGTTCACCGCCTTCTTGGTCAGCGCGAGCCCGAATTGCGGCATGGTGGCGATCTTTTCGGCCAGCGCGAGCGTCTCGCCCTCGAGCTCGGCGCGCGGCACGACCCGGTTGACCATGCCCCATTCCTTGGCCTGCGCGGCACCGAACCGGTCACCGGTGAACAGGAACTCCTTCGCCGCGCGCGGCCCCATCACCCACGGGTGCGCGAAGTACTCGACGCCCGGAATGCCCATCCGGACAACGGGATCGGAGAAGAACGCGTCGTCGGAGGCGATGATCAGATCGCACACCCAGGCCAGCATGAGCCCGCCGGCGATGCAGGCGCCCTGCACCATGGCGATGGTCGGCTTGGGGATCTCCCGCCAGCGCCTGCACATGCCGAGGTACACCTCGAGTTCACGCGCGAAACGCTGATCGCCGCCGACCTTGTCGACGTGGTCCCACCACAGCGCCGCTTTGTTCGGATAGCGGATGTGGTGATCGCGTCCCGGGGTGCCGATGTCGTGCCCGGCGCTGAAGTGTTTGCCGTTGCCCGCCAATACGATCACGCCGACCTCGGGGTCTTCCACCGCGCGCTCGAACGCGGCGTCGAGGGCGTAGGTCATCACCGAGTTCTGCGCGTTGCGGTAATCCGGCCGGTTCAGCGTGACGATCGCCGTGCGACCGCGCACCTCGTAGGTGACGACGTCACCCTCGTCCGGGATCGGTTCCGACATTACGAAATCTCCTCACGTAGTTGACGCTTGAGCACTTTCCCGGCGGCGCTGTAGGGCAGCTGGTCGCGGAACTCGATGAACCGCGGCACCTTGAAGTTGGCCAGCACGGTGGTGGCGTGGGCGAGCACCTGGTCCTCGGTGAGCGTCGCGCCCGGCTTGCGGACCACGAAAGCCTTGCCCACCTCACCCATTCGGGTGTCCGGCACCCCGATCACGGCGGATTCGGCGATGCCGTCCAACCGTGCGAGCGCCTGCTCGATCTCGGCCGGGTACACGTTGAACCCGCCGGAGATGTACATGTCCTTGAGCCGGTCGGTGATCTTCAGGTATCCGCGTTCGTCCAGCGTGCCGATGTCGCCGGTGTGCAGCCAGCCCTCGGCATCGATGGTTTCCGCGGTGGCTGCGGGATCGTCGAGGTAGCCGAGCATCACGTTCGGCCCGCGCAGCAGCACCTCGCCGTTGGGCGCGAGGCGCAGTTCGAAGTCGGCGATCGGACGGCCGCAGGTGCCCGCGATGGTCGCCGCGTCGTCGTCCGCGCGGCACATGGTGCCGAATCCCGCCGCCTCGGACAGGCCGTAAGCCGTGATGACGACATCGAAGTCGAGCTCCGCGCGCATTCGCTCGATCAGCACCACCGGGACGGTCGCCGCCCCGGTGACGGCCACCCGCAGCGTGCTGAGGTCGAACTTGTCGCGGTCGGGGTAGTCGAGAATCGTCTGATAGATGGTCGGCGGCCCGGGTAGCACCGTCACCTCCTCCTCGCTCACCAATCGCATGGTGGCCGGCACGTCGAACACCGCCTGCGGGATGATCGCGGCCCCGGTGACCAGGCAGGCGAGGATGCCCGCCTTGTAACCGAAGTTGTGGAAGAACGGGCTCACCACCAGATACCGGTCGTCGCGGCGCAATGTCGCGCACTCCGCCCAGGCCCGCACCACCGACAGTGCCTGCCGATGGGCGACCACGGTGCCCTTGCTGCGGCCGGTGGTGCCCGAGGTGAACAGGATGTCGGAGGTGTCCTCGGGGCTGACCGCCGATGCCCGCTCTTCTGCCTCGGCAGGCGTGGCCTTCTCGGCGACCCCGGCGAGCTCGGACCAGTCGAACGCAGTCTCGTCGCTGGTCCGGGTGCCCGGTTCGACCGGGATGACGATGACGGTTTCGATATCGAGTTCCGGTGCGCTCGCGCGCAATTCGGCGAGCCGATCGCGGCCGAGGAAGGTGCCCGCGATGAACAACGCCCTGGCGTCGACCCGGCGCAGCACGTCGGCGGCCTCGTCGGCGACGTAGCGGGTGTTCAACGGCACCAGCGACGCGCCGACGTAGTGGGCGGCCAGCGCCGCGACGACCCAGTGGTGGGTGTTGGGCGCCCACATGGCCACCCGATCACCGTCCTGTACGCCGCGCGCGATGAGCGCCCGCGCCACCTCCTGGACCGCCGCGAGCAGCTGCGTCCAGTCCAGCCGGACCGCGCCGTCGGCGAGGGCGGGGGCGGTGCCGAACGTGGCCGCGGCATGCCGCAGCGCCAGCGGAGTCGTCAGAGCAGGGGTTGTCACGGTGGTCCTTACGTCCGTGTCGGGCACTTATGCGAGCGCCCTACAAAGCAAGTGCTTGGTAGGTTATCCTACCGGCGTGGGTGCGATCCAGACCTCAGAATCCGACACCGCCGCGTCGGGCGGGCGGTTTTCCGCGACGCAAGACGCGCGATTCGCCGCCGAGGTGCGCGAGTGGCTGGCGGAGAACCTGAACGGCGAATTCCGCGAGTTGCGCGGGCTCGGCGGGCCCGGCCGGGAACACGAAGCCTTCGATGAGCGCCTGGCCTGGGACCGGCACCTGGCCGCCGCGGGCTGGACCTGCCTGGGCTGGCCGAAGGAGTACGGCGGCCGCGAGGCGACCGTGCGCCAGCAGGTGATCTTCCACGAGGAGTACGCGAAAGCGAACGCGCCCGCCCGGGTTTCGCACGTCGGCGAGGAACTGCTCGGACCGACCGTGCTCGCCTTCGGCACCCAGGCGCAGAAGGACCGCTTCCTGCCCGGCATCCGCACCGTCAGCGAGCTGTGGTGCCAGGGCTATTCGGAACCGGGCGCGGGCTCGGACCTGGCCGCGATCACCACCACGGCGCGGCTGGACGGCGACGAATGGTCGATCAACGGCCAGAAGATCTGGACCTCGCTGGCCCACGTCGCCGACTGGTGCTTCGTGATCGCCCGCACCGAGCGCGGTTCGGTCCGCCACCAGGGCCTGTCCTACCTGCTGGTTCCGATGCGCCAGCCCGGCATCGACGTGCGCCCGATCATCCAGCTGACCGGCACCTCGGAGTTCAACGAGGTCTTCTTCGACGACGCGCGCACCGCCGCGGACCTGGTGGTCGGCGCGCCGGGCGAGGGCTGGCGCATCGCCATGGGCACCCTGACCTTCGAGCGCGGCATCTCCACCCTCGGCCAGCAGATCAGGTTCGCCAGGGAGCTGGCCGACGTCGAGGCGCTGGCCCGCCGCACCGGGGCCGCCGACGATCCGCTCATCGCCGATCGGATCGACCGGGCCTGGGTCGGCCTGCGGGTGCTGCGCGCGCACGCCATCCGCACGATGGAGGGCGCGGGCGTGGACGACGGGGGACAGGCCTCGGTCGCGAAACTGTTGTGGGCCAACTGGCATCGCGGCCTCGGCGAACTCGCCATGGCCGTGCTCGGCCCCGCAGGCCTGGTGGCCGAGGAGAACGACTTGAACGAATGGCAGCGGCTGTATCTGTTCACCCGCGCCGACACCATCTACGGAGGTTCGAACGAAGTGCAGCGCAACATCATTGCCGAGCGCGTGCTCGGCCTGCCGCGAGAGGCGCGTCCATGAGGTCTGTGACAAGGGCGAGCGTCGGCGAGGTGCAGTCATGAGCGGCCTATCGGTAGCGCCTGCTCCCATCCCCGGGCACGGTCTGCTGGCCGGCCGCGCCGCCGTCATCACCGCCGCGGCGGGCACCGGCATCGGCTCGGCCACCGCGCGCAGGCTGCTCGCCGAGGGCGCGGATGTGGTTGTCTCCGATTGGCACGAGCGGCGTTTGGCCGAGACGGCCACCGAACTCGCGGCCGAGTTCCCGGACCGCAAAGTCGCCTCGATCGCCTGCGACGTGCAGAGCACCGAGCAGGTCAACGCGCTGGTTCAGGGTGCGGCCGAGGCGATCGGCCGGATCGACATCATGGTGAACAACGCCGGGCTCGGCGGCGAGACCCCGGTGGTCGACATGACCGACGAGCAGTGGGATCGCGTCCTCGACATCACTCTCAACGGCACCTTCCGCTGCACCCGTGCGGCGCTGGGCTACTTCCGTGCCGCGGGCCACGGCGGCGTGATCGTCAACAACGCCAGCGTGCTCGGCTGGCGCGCGCAACACGGTCAGGCCCATTACGCCGCGGCCAAAGCCGGTGTGATGGCGCTGACTCGGTGCAGTGCCGTCGAGGCTGCCGAGCTCGGCGTGCGGATCAACGCGGTCGCGCCGAGCATCGCCAGACACGCTTTTCTGGACAAAGTCAGTTCGACCGAACTGCTCGACCGGCTCTCCGAGCGAGAAGCTTTCGGCCGGGCCGCCGAGCCGTGGGAGGTCGCGGCCACCATCGCCATGCTGGCCAGTGACTACACCTCGTATCTGACCGGTGAGGTCGTTTCGGTCAGCAGTCAGCGCGCCTGAGCGGCAGGCAATATTTTCGTGCATCGGGACAACGGCACCCCGGGAATTCGGCGATCCACCGTAGTTTCCCAACATCTTTCGCTATCGAGCTATCCAATCGCTGTCCGGTAACCGGTGGTTCGTGGCGGCGAGCCGCACGGACTGGACGGGCGGGTGGGCCGGGTAATCCGTATGTGCACGGACGCGCCAGAGTGCGTTCGCCTTCCAGCGCTCCGCGTACATCGAGCAAATGGGCGGCTGATCAGGTAGAAAAGCCCAAGCCAGATGCGGCCGGGGTGTGCGATGCTGGATTACATCGGATCCCGCACTCTCCAAAGGGGCGATGGCTATGGGCCTGGATAGCCCAGCTGCCCGCGAACAACTGGAACTCGAATTGGTGCGCGAGGTGGTGCTAGCCAGGCGCAGACTGGACAGCATGGTACTCGCCGCGCTAACTCTCGGCGCCGAGCTGATCGAGCACACGTCCGAGTACGCGACCGCCATGCGCGCCGCCCAGATTCTCGAGCAGTACGCCGTCGACGAGCGGGCGGTCACCCGCGACCCGCGCGGCGCGCTACGCGCCGATATGGCCCGAGATAGGGAGCGGGCCAAGCAGATCGGGCTCGGCACCGATCACGCGGAGACCGAGCAGGACCGGCGCAGACATCGGCAGTCCGCGCTGCTGTGCGAGGTGCGGGCGGACCTGCTCGACGTGGTGGCGAAGTGCCGGAAGTTCCGGTTCGACCGGGTCGCCTTCGACGAGGAGATCGCGCAGGGTCTCTGCAACGCCACCGACAAGCTGGTGATCGGCGCCGACATGGATACCTATCAGGCCTGGCAGCGCGGCATGGTGCTCAAGCTGATCGAAGAGCCGATGGCCTACGGCCCGCCGCGGGTGATGGCGACGGTGGACGCCGGGCCGGGGCGCGGGCAGCTCACCGTGGAGTGGGACAGTTGCGAACGCAGACTCGCGCTGGTCGCCAGGCTGGCCAGGGCGGGCATCGCGCCCGTGGTCATCTGCGATCGGCTGCTCGCGGACCTATCGGTGTCCTCGCCGCTGCGCTATTCGGTGCGTTGAGCAGGGCTGCGACACATCTCCCCACCGCTGGATAGATCAATCGCGCGCCGCCCTGTACCAAGCAAATGCTTGGTTGTATTATGGCCGATGTGACCGCACCCGACGCTTCGAAATCAGCACGGCGCAATGAACTGCTCGCGCTGGCGGCCGAACTGTTCGCCGAGCGCGGACTGCGCGCCACCACCGTGCGCGACATCGCCGACGCGGCCGGAATTCTATCGGGGAGCCTTTACCACCACTTCGACTCCAAAGAGTCCATGGTGGACGAGATCCTGCGCGGCTTCCTCGACGATCTGTTCGGGCACTACCGCGAGATCGTCGGCGCCGGGCTCAGCTCGCGAGACACCTTGGAAGCCTTGGTGATCGCGTCCTACCAGTCCTTCGACCGGCACCATGCCGCGGTCGCGATCTACCAGGCCGAGGCCAAGCGCCTGCGCACCGCCGAGCGGTTCACCTACATCGCCGACTACAACCGCGAGTTCCGCGAGCTCTGGCATCGCGTACTCACCAACGGCGTGACCGACGGCAGCTTCCGGCCCGAGATCGACGTCGAACTGGCCTACCGATTCCTGCGCGACACCGTGTGGGTCGCGGTGCGCTGGTATCAGCCGGGCGGCGCCATCACCGTCGACAACCTCGCCAAGCAGTACCTGACCATCGTGCTCGACGGGCTCACCGTCTCCGATCAGCACACCACGTAGGAGTTCTCTGATGTCAGCACCATCCGCACCCCGCCGCCCCTATACCCCGCTGCGGGACGCCTACGTGATCGATGCGGTGCGCACCCCGGTCGGCAAGCGCGGCGGCGCGCTGGCCGCCGTGCACCCCGCCGACCTCGGCGCGGCCGCGCTGCGCGGGCTGCTGGACCGCAGCCCGATCGACCCGGGCAACGTCGACGACGTGATCGTCGGCTGTGTCGACAACGTCGGCCCGCAGGCCGGAAACGTCGGCCGCACCGCATGGTTGGCCGCGGGCTATCCGGAGGAGGTGCCCGGCGTCACCGTCGACCGGCAGTGCGGGTCCAGCCAGCAGGCCATCAATTTCGGTGCGCAGGCCATCATGAGCGGCACCGCTGAGGTGATCGTCGCGGGCGGGCTGCAGAACATGAGTGCCATCCCGATCTCGGCGGCGATGTACGCGGGCAAGGAGTACGGCTTCGACTCGCCGTTCGTCGGCTCGGCAGGCTGGGACCACCGCTACGGCACCGCCGAGGTCACCCAGTTCCGGGCCGCGCAGCTGATCGCCGAGAAGTGGAACATCAGCCGAGAAGACATGGAGCGCTGGGCTTTGCGCAGCCACGAGCGGGCCCGCGACGCCATCAAGAACGGCCGCTTCGATCGGGAGATCGTGCCGGTCGGCGACTTCTGGATCGATCAGGGGCCGCGCGAGACCAGCCTGGAGAAGATGGCCTCGCTGCCGCCGCTGGCCGAGGGCAGCCCGCTGACGGCGGCCGTCGCCAGCCAGATCTCCGACGGCGCGAGCGCCACCCTGCTCGCCTCCGAATGGGCCGTCGAGGCCTATGGATTGACGCCGCGGGCGCGCATCCACCACGTCAGCGCGCGCGGTGCCGACCCGATCTTCATGCTCACCGCGCCGATCCCGGCGACCAAGTGGGCGCTGGAGAAGACCGGCTTGACCATCGATGACATCGACGTGGTGGAGATCAACGAAGCCTTCGCCCCGGTGGTACTCGCTTGGTTGAAGGAGACCGGCGCCGACCCGGAGCGGGTCAACGTCAACGGTGGCGCCATCGCGCTCGGCCACCCGCTCGGCGCCACCGGCGCAAAGCTTTTCGCCTCGCTGCTCAACGAACTCGAGCGCGTCGGCGGCCGCTACGGCCTGCTCACCATCTGCGAGGGCGGCGGCACCGCCAACGTCACCATCATCGAGCGGCTCGGCGGCTGAGTCGCGGCTAGACAGCCAGGCGTGCGGCGAGGTCGGCGGCGAGCCGGTCGAACCGCGCGTCGTCGGCGCGCCAGAGTAATGCGGTGCTGACCTCGAGATTCAGGTCTTCGACCGGCAGGAAACGGAATTCGGCGCGGTCGACGGCGGACAGGCCCTCGGAGTCGACGGGGGCGAGCAGGAAGGCGCGGGTTCGGCGCAGCATCATGAGCAGGCCGTCGATGGTTTTGAAGCGGTCGGTGCTTTCATTGATGCCCTTGCTGGACAAGGCGGTTCGGGTGTCGTGGGTCAGTTCCCAGTGTTCGGGGCCTCGAATGTGGGTAAAGCCATCGAGGTCCGCTAGTCGGATCGAAGTACGTCCGGTGAACAGGGTGGCGTCGACGAGTACGCCCATCGGTTCGGTGGCGACGACGACGGAGTCGATTCCCGTACCGGCGGACGGATGTGCGAGAGCGCCAGGTCGATGTGGTTGCCGCGCAGGCTCGCCGCCATGTCGGCCGAACGCAGGTGCTCGAGAGTGCAGGTGTAGTCGGACGCGAGATCGGCCAGCGCGGCGGTGAGCCGGTCATCGATGTCGGAACCGAGCAGCTCCGGGATGGCGACGCGGACGGCGATCGGCTGATCGTCGGCGAGTTGCGCACGCAGTGCGTCCACGTCGTTGACGATCGAGAACGCCTGCGGCACAAGCCGTTCGCCGGCCGGGGTCAGCCGGACGTGATGAATGGAGCGGTCGAAAAGCGATGCCCCGACTTCGGTTTCGAGTACTTCGATGCGCTCACTCAGCGCAGGGACGGACATCTGCAACGCCTGCGCGGCCTTGGTGAAGTCGAGCTCGCCGGCGACTGCCAGGAAGCAGCGTAGGTGAAAGATCTCCATTTGCGACATGGTAGCTATGTGACTAGGTGGTGCTCCACTTGACTGTGTCGGACATTTACAGCAAAGCGAATTGTGCGTTGATCTCGCAGGTAGATGGTATTTTTGATCGCGACTAAGCGAGAAGAGCTGAGTTAGCTGGTCGATTGACCAGCTAACGCGTCGACCGGCTCGAGTGGACGGCAAGCCCCGAAGTGGCGTCGCGTTGTCCGCCCTTGCGGTAGGTCGGCTGCCGCGAAACCGCGAAATGCCCCGCCCCTGCGCAGGGCGGGGCATGCGCGTCGTCAACTCAGAGGTTCTTCTGCAACCCTTCGATCCGGGCGATCGCGTCGGCGACGATGCGGTCGATCAGCTCCTGACAGGTCGGCAGGTCCTCGATGATGCCGGTGACCTGCCCGGCGGCGAGCACCCCCGCCTGGGTATTGCCCTCGACCAGACCGGCGCGCAACAACATCGGCGTATTGGCCGCCATGACAACCTGAGACCAGGTGAGGTCTTTGGTCTTTCGCATGGCGAGCCCGTCCCGCACCAGGGTGGACCATTTCATGCCGGTCATGCTCTTGAACTTGGCGGCATTGGCCACCGCGGCGGCCAGGCCGCGGGTGCGGCCCGAATGCTCCAGGCGCTGCACCAGTTCGGTGTTCAGGACCCGGTGCGGCATGCCGTCGACCTTGGTGGAGACCACGGTGTCCGGCAGCTGCCTGCGCAGGTACTCCTGCTTGACCGCCTCGGGCACGGTGCTCTCCTGCGTCAGCAGGAAGCGGGTGCCCATCGCGACGCCCGCCGCGCCGTAGGCCAGCGCGGCGGCCAAGCCGCGGCCGTCGAAGAACCCGCCCGCGGCGACCACCGGGATGTCGACCGCGTCCAGCACCGACGGCAGCAGCAGTGTGGTGGCCACCGGGCCGGTGTGCCCGCCGCCCTCGCCGCCCTGCACGATCACCGCGTCGGCGCCCCAGGACGCGACCTTCACCGCGTGCTTGGCCGCGCCGATCGACGGAATCACCACCACGCCCGCGTCTTTCAGCTTGGCGATGAGATCCTGCTTGGGTGCGAGCGCGAACGAGGCGACGGCCACCTTTTCGCGGATCAGCAGATCGATCCGCTCGGGTGCGTCCGTGGCATCGGCGCGGATGTTCACGCCGAACGGTTTCCCGGTGTGCGCCTTGGTCTTCGCGACCGCCGCTTCGAGCTCCGGGTAGGTCATGGTGGCCGAGGCGAGGATGCCGAGGCCGCCCGCCTCGGCGGTGGCCGCGACCAGGCTCGGGCCCGCGACCCAGCCCATGCCGGTCTGCACGATGGGATGTTCGACGCCGACCAGGTCGGTCAGCGCGGTGCGCAACCGGCCGGTCACGACGGCACCTCGGTGTCTCGAATGTTCTTGGGATCGAGCACATCCCGGATCAGGCGCAGTTCCTCGGCGGTGGGCAGCCGAGTCTCCTCGGCCTCGGCCAGTCCGTGGATCTCGAACGAGGTGTTCTCGGCGACCTCGGCGGCGGTGACGCCGGGGTGCAGGCTGCGCGCCCGCATGGTGTGGCCGGGGCCGGCGAAATCGAAGACGCCCAGGTTGCTGACCACCCGGTGCAGGTGATGGAACCGGAAGGCCGGGTTGTCCTGGTCCACCTTGTCGTAGCCGACGCCGGCCACGATATCGACCTGATCGGTGAAGACTCGGCTCGTGTGCCGCGAAACCCAGTAGCTGGTGGCGTGATTGATCGTGTTGCCCGGTGCGCCACGAACGCCGAACATCTGCCGGGTCGGCCGCTGCAGCGGACCGAACGCGGACAGGTTCTGATTGCCGAAACGGTCGATCTGGTTGGCGCCCATCACCACGTGCCGCCGCCCGGAGGCCACCACGTCGAACACCCGGCGAAACGGGATCCAACCCTCGATCGGCGCCTTGCCGCCCAGCGGGGGAGTGTCGGCGAACAGCAGCGCCTCGCCGTCGGAGAGCAGCAGATCGGGCTCGGAGGTCAGCTTGGCCAGCCGTGCACCGATGATCGACATCGGCGACATCGGGCTCGCCATGATTTCCCCTGCGCCGCTGAAGATCTCCGCGCAAGCGACCGCGCAGACCTCGGCGCGGGTGATCGTCTCGGTAGGCCCGCCCGTCACCCGGCCACCACCCCTCACTGAATCGCTTCGCGATGCTGTCATTTCTTCGCCTCCTGTGCGAACTCGCGGACGGCGGCCTGGTACTCGTCCTCGGAGACGGCCAGATACCTGTCGACGAACTGCTGCCACGCCTCGGGCGTCTTGGCCGACTGCACGTAATGCTTCTGGAACTTCTCGTCGCGGCCGTAGCTGTCACCGGCCAGGGTGAAGTGCGCGCCGTTGGGCGCCTCGACCACGCCGTCCACCATCATCCGGTTGAGCAGCAATGATTGCAGCGGCACGGTTTTCACCAGCTCGTCGGTCTCCACGATCCGCTCGACCGACACATACCGGCGCTCAGCCGCCAGGCAGTACAGGTCGTCGAAGTACGGATCGACTCCGGTGTAGGCGGCATTGCCGTGCCGGTCACCGATGTTCAGATGCACCAGCGCCGCATCGAGATTCAGGGCGGGCATCGCCATCAGGATCTCGGTCCGGCCGTCAGCGTCGGGGTAGGGGGATGCGACCGTGCGCATTTCGCCGTCCCAGAAGTTCGGCACATCCGAGCCGAGCCCGGCCCGGATCGGCAGGAACGGCAACCGGGCCGCGGCCGCCTCCAGTCCGCATTTGAGCATGCCCTCGTCCATCTCGCGCGCCACCAGCGCGCCCGAGGTCCGGGCGTGCGCGAACCATGGGTCGTAGAACGGCGCCGAATCAAGTGACACGAAGCCGTAGTACGCCTTGCGCACCTTGCCCGCCGAACACAGCAGACCGAGGTCCGGCCCGCCATAGCTGACCACCGTCAGGTCGGTCAGATCCGACCGCAGGATGGCCCGCACCAGCGCCATCGGTTTGCGCCGCGACCCCCAGCCGCCGAGGCCGATGGTCATTCCGCTGCGCAACTCGCCGACGACCTCGTCGAGCGACATTCGCTTGTCTCGCATGACTTTCCGATCTCCTACTGCTCGGCCTTGCGCGCGGCCAGATCGTCGTCGAACCGGGCGCGGATCTCGTCGGCGACGCCGGCGAGGTTGAGTTCGAAGGTGAATCCCTGCTCGTACCGGTAACTGCGGTGCACGTCCTGGGTATCGATGCCGTTGAGCGCCCGCTTCGCCGCGCGGATCACCCGCCCGTCCTTGGCTGCGATGTTCTTGGCGACTTCCATTGCCGCGGCGTCGAGTTCGGCGCGCGGCACCACCTGGTACACCGACCCGAAGTGGTGCAGCTGCTGCGCGGTGATGGTGCTCGCGGTGTAGAACAGCGCTCGCATCAGATGCTGCGGCACCAGCCTGGACAGGTGGGTGGCCGCGCCGAGCGCACCACGGTCCACCTCGGGCAGGCCGAAAGTGGCGTCTTCCGAGGCGATCACGACGTCCGCATTGCCGACCAGCCCGATCCCGCCGCCGAGGCAGAAGCCCTGCACCACCGCGATCACCGGCACCGGGCAGTCGTAGACCGCCGCGAACGCCTCGAAGCAACCGTGATTCGCGTCGATCAGCGCCTGATGACCGGGCTTGCTCTGGATCTCCTTGATGTCGACACCGGCGTTGAAACCGCGATTCTCGGCGCGCAGCACCACGACTCGCGTCTCCTTGTCCCGCCCCGCCTCCCTGATCGCATCGGCGATGTCGAACCAGCCTGCCGTCGGTATGGCGTTGACCGGTGGATAGTCCACCGTGACCACGGTGATGCCGGTTGATTCGGAGTGACGGTTGATCCCCATCGCCTATCCCTTCGTGAAGGCCCCAGCCCATCGTGAGACCCGGCTCGGCCGCGGCCCAGCGTTGGCAAAGCAAGCAGTTGCTTGGTAGGTTAGCACGGTGGCACTCGAAATCGATCTGGCCGACCGCGTCGTTCTGGTGACCGGCGGCGTCCGCGGCGTGGGTGCCGGTGTGAGCAGGGCCTTCCTCGCGGCGGGTGCGACGGTGATCGCCTGTGCCCGCCGTCCCGCCGACGCACCGGTCGAGTCCGACGGCCGCGCGATCGAGTTCCTGGCCTGTGACATTCGCGACGCCGACGCGGTGCGTGAGCTGGTCGACACCGTCGTCGCGCGACACGGCCGCCTCGATCACCTGGTCAACAACGCGGGCGGCGCCCCGTTCGCACTCGCCGCCACCGCTAGCAAGAACTTCCACGCCAAGATCGTCGAGCTGAACCTGCTTGCGCCGCTGCTGGTTTCGCAGGCGGCGAACGCGGTGATGCAGCAGCAGCCGGACGGCGGCACGATCGTCAACATCTCCAGCGTCAGCGGGCACCGCCCGTCACCGGGCACCGCCGCCTACGGCGCAGCGAAGGCGGGCATGGACAGCCTGACCGCCTCGCTGGCCGTGGAGTGGGCGCCCAAGGTGCGGGTGAACTCCCTCGTCGTCGGCCCGGTCGACACCGAGCTCAGCCGGCTGCACTACGGCGACCAGGACGGCATCGACGCGGTGGGCCAGACCATCCCGCTCGGCCGGATGGCCGCGCCGGAGGATGTCGGCCGCTGCGCCGTCTTCCTCGCCTCCCCGCTGGCCTGCTACGTCAGCGGCGCCGCCCTGCTGGTGCACGGCGGTGGCGAGCGCCCCGCCTTCCTGGCCGCGTCCACCGCGGCCTCCGGTCAGCAGTCCTGAAGACAACGGACCCCCACGAAGAGGACACAGGTATGGACACCGAGCAGATCTGCGCAGGCCGCACCGTCATCGTCACCGGCGCGGGCCGCGGCATCGGCCGCGCGCACGCGCTCGCCTTCGCCGCGGCCGGGGCGAAGGTGGTGGTCAACGATCTCGGCTCGGCCCTCGACGGCGCCGTGACCGCCGAGACCCCGGCCGAGCAGGTGGTGGCGGAGATCACCGCGCGCGGCGGCACCGCGGTGGCCAACGGCGACGACGTCGCGGATTGGCAAGGCGGCCAACGGCTTATCCGCCAGGCGGTGGACACGTTCGGCGGCCTCGACGTGCTCGTCAACAACGCCGGATTCGTTCGTGACCGGATGTTGGTCAACCTCGGCGAGGACGAGTGGGACGCGGTGATCCGCGTGCACCTCAAAGGCCATTTCGTCACCATGCGGCACGCGATCGAGTACTGGCGCGGCGAGTCCAAAGCCGGTCGCCCGGTCGATGGCCGCATCATCAACACCAGCTCCGGCGCGGGCCTGCAGGGCAGCGTCGGCCAGGGCAACTACGGCGCGGCCAAAGCCGGCATTGCGGGACTTACGCTGACGGCCGCTGCGGAGTTCGCTCGCTACGGCGTCACTGTGAATTCCATCGCACCTGCGGCCCGAACCAGGATGACCGAAACGGTGTTTGCCGAGACCATGGCGCGGCCGGAAGACGGCTTCGACGCGATGGCTCCGGAGAACATTTCGCCGCTGGTCGTCTGGCTCGGCAGCCCAGAATCCGCATCGGTCACCGGGCGCATGTTCGAGGTCGAGGGCGGGAAAATCGCACTTGCGGACGGGTGGCGCCACGGTGTGGCGGTGGATCGCGGCGCCAGGTGGTCGCCTGCCGAGCTCGGCCCGGTGGTAGCTGACCTGATTGCCAAGGGGATGCCGCCCGAACCGGTGTACGGGGCCTGAGCGGGCTTCCGACCTTCTTCCTGCGCACGTAACGATAGGGGTTTACTATGGCCCCCATCCGTTAAAAGTCCCGTGTGAGAGTCGCGACCGGGTGAGATCTGCGCTTTACGAATGAGGGGAAGGCTCGGCGCATGGCCGTTGGTCGCACGTTCCGTGTGGTTGCAGTAGCTGGAGCTGTGGCCGGCTTTGCGCTACTCGGCCCGGTTGCGGCGGTAGCCCAGCCCTCCGGTCAGTGCCCGCAGTGCGCTGCCGACCCCGCTCCGCCGCCGTATGACACCGGGGAGACCTGGTTGCCGCTGTCGGTGCCCGGTCAGCCGACAGACGTCAGTGCGGTGCCCACCAATCCCGCCATCGGGTCGGGCTCGGCAGCCGCCGGTTCGGCCGCGGCGGGCTCCGCTGCGGCCGGTGGCTCGGCCGCGGCAGGTTCGGCGGGCGCCGCAGGCTCGGCCGGTCTCGGCGCGCTGCTCGGTACCGGCTCCGCCGGACTCGCCCTGACGCTCGGTTCGGGCTCGGCCGGTCTCGGCGTCGTCCTCGGCACCGGCTCGGCCGCGCTCGGTGTCACCGGCTCCGCGGGGGTAGGTGCCTTGGCGACAGGCTCCGCCGCGGTGGGCTCCGCCGGAATCGGTGTCGGCGGAACAGGTTCGGCCGCGGTCGGCTCGGCAGGAGTTGGTTCGGCGGCGGTTGGCTCCGCGGGGGTTGGCTCCGCCGGAGTAGGTTCCGCGGGCGTCGGCTCTGCGGCAACCGGTTCGGCCGCAGTCGGTTCCGCCGCCGTCGGCTCTGCGGCCGTCGGTTCGGCCGCTCCGCTGCTGCTGCTCTTGATCCCGATCCCCACCCCGCCCGTCCCGCCCGCGCTGCCGCCCGTCGCCATCCCGCCGGTGCCCGCGCCTGCGCTGCCGGGCATCCCGGCACTGCCCGCACTCGTGCCTGCCCCGGCGGCCGCGCCCGCACCGGCCGCGCCCCCACCGCCCCCGCCCGCCCCACCGGCGGCGCAGGCGGCCCCCGCCAAGCCGAACCCCGACGTGCGCCCGACGAGCGCCGACGACGGGCTCCCCAAACCCAAACTGCTGTCGGTGATCGGCGGCCTGCTCGCACTCGGGTTGGCCGGAGCCGGTTCCGGCGCAGTCAGTTTCCAGGGTGCCTCGGCCGCGCAGGCCCGAGTCGACGCCGCCCGTGCCATGTTCTTCCCGAGGCCGTGAGGGGTGCTGGCATGAGTGAGCGGAGCGAACGAATCGTGTCACAGCGTGCCTCGCGCATGCCGGAGCCGAGCGTCAGCGAGGTGCAGGCATGAGTGAGAGCAAGACTCAAAACACTTCGCGGTCTTACCGGCGGGTGGCCGCCGCCGTGGATGCCGTCTGCGCCGTGGCGGCGGACTCCGACGCCACCACCCTCGACGAGGTGGTGCTCGCCATCGCGAGCGAGCGACGCCGCGAAATCGAAATCGCCAGTGCGCAATTGGGCCCCGGCGTGTGCGGTCAGCGCAGGCTCTACCCCGATCGCGACGTGATCGTGCTCGCCCAGTCGCTGCCGAGCCGGGAGCACACTCTCGCACATGAGTTGGGGCACATCGTGTTCAACCACGAGGGCGCACCAGCGCCCGAGGTGACGCTCGAGGCCAGCGATGATCTGATCGCGTACATGCTGAGCCAGCGGGCGCACCAGCAGATCGTCGACGACGGCGCGGACGAGCTCGCCGAGTGGGAGGCAGAGACTTTCGCCGCCATGTTGATGACCAGACTCCGCGTGTTCAACAGCCGTGGCGCAGGCGTCTCGGTCCTTCGATTCGATGAGGCGCTGGGATGACCCTCTGGTTGACGGCACTGCTGGTGTGGATGGCGGCGGGAGCCCGGGTAGGACGGGTGCTGGTCAAGCCGGCGACGACGGCCCGGGTGGCCATCGTGGTCGCGGTCGCCGCCGTCGCGCTGGCCGCCACCGTTGCGGTCCCCGAGATCGCCGTGGCCATCGACAATCTGCGGCCGCAGGGCGTGCGTGCGGGCTGGCTCTCCGACGGTGTCGTGGTGTCGGCCTGGATCGTCTTCATCGCCGCCACCTCGGTGGTCGCCTTCGCCGCCTGGCCGATCTGTTCCCGGCAGAACCTGCGTCAGGTCGCCATGGCGATCTACAGCATCGGCATCGTCTCGGTGATCATCACCATCGTCTGGTCGTTCACCTTCGGCTGGGAGGTCGTCACCCTCGGCGCGCTGTTCATCGTCATCACCGGCCTGCGCAACCTCGACTGGACCACGCTCGGCCGGGGTATTGCGATCTACACCACCGGAACCGCGGTCGTCGCGGGCCTTGCGGTGCTGGAGATTCAGCGCGCATTCACCGATGCGCCGCCGGTGCCGCCGGGCGAGCCCAATTGGGCGTGGCAGGCGTGGGAAGTGGCGAGTCTGCTCATCGCGTTCGGCGCGGTGTGGATCGTGGTTGAGCTGTGGGTGCGCGCGCGGATGCTGTTGCGCCAGATCAAACTGCTGCACCGCATCATGGTCGGCCGGTTCCCCGAGGTGGTCGCGCACGATCAGACCGGTACGTCCACTCAGCTGCGCGCGTCCGACCAGGTGGCGCAGATCATGGACGCCCTCTACCTCCAGTCCGGCGGTGGGGTGGTGCTCGCCGCGGTGGCACCGCCGCCGCGGTCGGTCGCCGAGCGCGCGGAGACGGTGGCGCAGTGGGCGCGAAACCCGTTGGGCGATGTGGCGCTGGACGCACGGTGGATTGCTCCGCCCGAGGGGATTAGTCCCCGCGGCTGGGTCCAGGCCATCGCTCGGGCCTATGACGCGACAACCCTGGAACCCGTTCGAAATTGAGCACACGCGCCGCTGGCGCGTATTCCGCGTACCGCTGAGTGTGGTTGCCCGCCGGTGTCGTGCACCGTGCTGAGTTCTGCGCTGGACTCGATGAGTTACCCGCGTTCACACGAAATCAGTTGTCCGAGGAAAACTTGCGGGCGCACAAGTTCGAGAATTGTCGAATGTGCGTGCATCTACTGATGATCGAGCATCGCCAGAGGCCTTGACAGGGCATGCCCCTATTTTCTCGGGCATGCCCACTTGCTTCCCGTATTGGACGCACACATAACACAGCACAGTGCGACCCGGAGGGTCGCACTGTGCTTCCGTGCAAGAGAACCTATTCGGTGCCATCCGGAGGAATTTCGGGCAAGCCTTCGCTTGCCCGCAACTTCTCCGCCATGGACGTGAGGAGGTTCTGAGATTCTTCGGACAGGTCGAACGCTCTACTCGACAGCCGTCGCAGTCCGTAGCCCTGCAGCTGGGACAGCAACTCAAGATCGTGATCGATCTTGGCGGCATAGATGTCGTTGAAGAAGTAGTCCGGCTTGACCTTGAAGAACTTCGCCAGGGCGGCCACCGTCTCATCGGACGGGTTCGTCCGTTGTCCCGACCGCAACTGCGACAGGTACGGTTTCGAGATCGGATGTCCGGAGGCCGTCAGCGCAGCCGCAACCTCCGCGTTGGTGTGCGGCTTACGCCCCGGGGGATGCACGGTTTCGAACAGCTTGTTCAGCCGCGCCGCGAAATCAGCCATTGTGAGCCGCCCAATTCCCTTCGCTGTACTAACAGTCGTTATCTCGGATACGTATCATTGATATTAGCGGCTCAGTAACTGAAAACCTACGCCTGATTCCGGATTTCCTTGAAGCTTCTAGGTGCCGGTCCGGCGAAGGTACTGCGACCGTTGCGTTTGCGGGTCACCCCAACGGCTCTCGAGAAGCCGAGGTACGGACCGGTTCTGGCCCGTCGTGGAGGTCTTCCCCGACGCGATCCTGATAGCGGAAAGATAGCTGACGTCTCATCTAGTTGCAAGTCGAGCCAGATGTGTGGCGTACGACACGTTTCCGGGCCTGGGAGATGAACGTTCAACAAACCGGTTTGGACGGGTCGACGGCCCTAAAACCGCTCGATGATCGTCCCTGTCGCCAATGCGCCACCGGCACACATCAGCACCATGGCGGTGCTGCGGCCGGTTCGCTCCAGCTCGTGCAAAGCCGTTGTGATGAGCCGGGATCCGGTCGAGCCCACTGGATGGCCGAGCGCGATGGCGCCACCGTTCACGTTGACCCGGTCCATGTCCGGCTGATGCACCGACGCCCAGGACAGCGCCACCGAGGCGAAGGCCTCGTTGATTTCGAACAGATCGATGTCCCCGATGCTCATCCCGGACCGTTCCAGCAGGCGCGAGCAGGCCTGTACCGGTCCGTCGAGATGGAACTCCGGCTCGGCGCCGACCAGCGCCTGGCTGACGATCCGTGCCCTGGGGCGCAATCCGGCTCGCTGCGCGGCCTTTTCGTCCATCAGCAGCACCGCGGCGGCGCCGTCGGAGATCTGCGACGAGCTGCCCGCGGTATGGATGCCGCCCTCCAGCACCGGCTTCAGCTTGGCCAGGCCGTCGACGGTCGTCTCGCGCAGGCCTTGATCGCGGGACACGTCCAGCTTCTCGCCGGTCGGGTTTCCCGCCTTGTCCACGGCGGGCGCGGTGACGGTGAGCACCTCGCGGTCGAAACGCCCCTCGGCCCAGGCCTGTCCGGCCAGCCGCTGCGAGCGGGCGCCGAACGCGTCGACGTCGGCGCGAGTGATGCCGCGCCGCTTGGCAATCCGCTCGGCCGCCTCGAACTGGTTGGGCAGGTCGATGTTCCAGGACGCCGGCCTGCGCGGTCCGGCGTGCTCGCCGACATTGGCGCCCAACGGAACTCGGCTCATCGCCTCGATGCCGCAGGCGACGCCGATGTCGATCGCACCGGTCGCGATGAGGCCGGCGACGAGGTGGTTGGCCTGCTGGGCCGAGCCGCACTGCGCGTCGATGGTGGTCGCGCCGACCTGCCAGGGCAGCCCGGCGTGCAGCCACGCGACGCGCGTCACATTGTTGGACTGCTCACCCGCCTGGGTGACGCAGCCGCCGATCACCTGCTCGACCTGCGCCGGATCCAGGTGGGCGCGCTCGAGCAGTCCGCGCTGCGCGAGACCGAGTAGTTCGGCGGCGTGCAGGCCGGACAGCCAGCCGCCGCGCTTGCCGATGGGGGTGCGAGCGGCCTCGACGATGACGGGTGTGCCCATGTCCAACCTTTCTATGGGGCGGAAAACTGAAACAAGTTCTCCAAAGATTTGAGGTGGTTCTGTCCGGTTTCTTTCCTGATACAGCCACCTATGCTTCAATGATTATAGAACGTGTTTCAGTTTGTCGAAGGAGACATCTGGTGGTAGACCCTCGGAATGTCCGGCCGAATCTGCCGGACGGATTCGACGTCACAGACCCCGACATCTACGCCGAGCGGGTTCCCGTCGAGGAGTTCGCCGAGCTGCGTCGCACCGCACCGGTCTGGTGGAATCCGCAGCCGGTGGAGGTCAGTGGCTTCCGGGACGAGGGCTTCTGGGTGGTCAGCAAGCACGCCGATGTCAAAGAGGTATCACGGCGCAGCGACGTGTTCTCGACTTTCGAGAACACCGCCATCCCGCGCTTCAACGACGACATCACCCGCGAGCAGATCGAACTGCAGCGGTTCGTCCTGATCAACAAGGACGCCCCGGAGCACACCAAGCTGCGCAAGATCATCTCGCGCGGCTTCACCCCGCGCGCCATCAACGGCCTGCGCGCCGAACTCTCGGCGCGCGCGGAATCGATCGTCAAGGCGGCCGCCGCCTCGGGGACCGGCGACTTCGTCACCCAGATCGCCTGCGAACTGCCGCTGCAGGCGATCGCCGAACTGATCGGCGTCCCGCAGGAAGACCGGATGAAGGTGTTCACCTGGTCGAACGACATGACCGGCTACGACGACCCGGACAACGACGCCGATCCGGTCATGGCCTCCGCCGAAATCCTGGGCTACGCATACCAAATGGCCGCGGCCCGCAAGGAATGCCCGGCCAACGATCTGGTCACCACGCTGATCGAGGCGGATGTCGACGGCGACAAGCTCAGCGAGGAGGAGTTCGGCTTCTTCGTGATCATGCTGGCCGTGGCGGGCAACGAGACCACGCGCAACGCCATCACCCACGGCATGAACGCCTTCATGGAGAACCCGGACCAGTGGGAACTGTTCAAGAAGGAACGCCCGGCCACCGCCGCCGACGAGATCATCCGGTGGGCCACGCCGGTCACCTCGTTCCAGCGGACCGCGCTGGAAGACACCGAGCTCGGCGGCGTGCAGATCAAGAAGGGCCAGCGGCTGGTCATGCTGTACCGCTCGGCCAACTTCGATGAGGACGTCTTCGAGAACCCGGAGCGGTTCGACATCCTGCGAAAGGACAACCAGCACTTGTCCTTCGGCGGCACCGGCGCACACTTCTGCGTCGGCGCGAACCTGGCCAGGCTGGAGGTCGACCTGATCTTCAACGCCATCGCCGATCACCTGCCCGATATCAGCAAGCTGGGTGAGCCGAAGCGGCTGCGCTCGGGCTGGCTCAACGGGATCAAGGAATTCCCGGTCGACTTCAAGGGCTGTCCGGTCACGCACTGAGGCCGGTACCTCGAAAAGGGCCCTCGCACCGGAGATTCCATCCGGTGCGAGGGTCCTTCGCCCGTTGCGGTGCGCTCAGCCGACCTTCTTCGCGGTGGCCATCGCGCGGTCGACCTCCCAAAATGCCCGCAGCGCAGCAATTTTGCCGGAGTCGTCGACCCGGTAGGTGAAGACACCGTCGGCGTCGATCTGATGACCGCCGAGGGTGCTGCGGATGGTCCCGGTGAACGCGATCTCGTTCCCGCACGCGAACGAGTCGCCGAACAGGAACTCGATGGACTCCGTCTGCGCGATCGCCTTGTCCCAGAACGCCTCGATCGCCGCCTTGCCTCGGTGCCCCTTGCCCTCCGGATCGAAACCCGAAGGGCCGATGGGATCTTCGACAATGCCGTCCTCGGCGAACAGTGCGACCCACGCCGCCTTGTCCCTGGCCCGCACCGCGGCCTGGGATGCGAGCCCGGCGATCCGGGCCGGATGGTCGGTCGCTGCGTTGGATGTTTCGCTTCGCTCGCTCATGCCGATACCTCCGCGACGATCGGTGCTTCGATGTTCGCCGCGGCGAATCGGCGCAGCGAGTCCTGTTTGGCGGCGAGTTCGCCGTCGAAGCCGATGCCGTCGAAGAGCCAGGGCACCACGATCGCGTCGGTCACGCCCGCGTTCGCGAGATCCTGATAGCCGGACCGGCCGAACCGGTCGACGCACACCGCCTGGAGCTCGAACGGCTGGTCCTCGCGCCCGAATTCGGCGCGCAGCGCGTCGAGCTTGCCGATGGTGCGGCACAGCTCGTCGTAGGTCATCATCGCCGAGGTCCAGCCGTCACCCACCCGGGCCGCCCGCCGCAGCGCCGCCTCGGTGTGGCCGCCGACGTAGAACGGCACCGGCTCGGTCGGGGCCGGGCTGACCTGCAGCTGATCGAAATCGAAGAACTCGCCGTGGAATTCGACCATGCCACCGCCCAGCACCAGCTTGATGACCTCGATCATCTCGTCGACCCGGGCGCCGCGGCGGGCGTAGGGCACCCCGCACCACTCGAATTCCTCCGGCGCCCAGCCGATTCCCACGCCGAAGCCGAAGCGGTTGCCGGACAGATTGGCCACCGATCCGACCTGACGAGCCAGCAGCAGCGGGTTACGCGACCCGAGCTTGAGCACGTTGGTGTAGAACCGGATCCGACTGGTCACCATCGCCATCGCGGTCGCCCCGATGAGCGGGTCGGCCCAGGGGGTCTCCGGACCCCAGAACCGGCTGCCGTCGGCGGTATACGGGTACTTCGCCGCCGCGGACTTCATGTAGAACAGCGAGTCCGGCAGCGCGATCGACGAGAACCCGCACTCCTCAGCGGTTTTCGCCAGCTCGGGCAGCTGGTCCAGCGGACTCAGCGCGATGCCGAGGGTGAACTTCAGCGGGGTCATCGCTTATCAGCCCCGACCACCCACATCGAGAAGTATTGGGACCCGCCACCGTAGGCGTGGCCGAAGGCTTTACGCGCACCCTCGACCTGGTAGGCGCCGGCCCGGCCCATCACCTGCTTGGCCGCCTCGGCGAATCGGATGAGCCCCGACGCGCCGATCGGATTGGAGGAGAGCACCCCGCCGGACGGGTTGACCGGCAGAATGCCGCCGATCTCGGTCTCGCCCTTGTCGGTGAGTTTCCACCCGTCGCCCTGCGGCACGAAGCCGAGGTTTTCCAGCCACATCGGCTCGAACCAGGAGAACGGCACGTAGATCTCCGCCACGTCGATCTCGCTGAGCGGGTCGGTGATCCCGGCGGCCTTCCACAGCGCGGCCGCGGCATCCTGGCCGGCCTGCGGGTTCACCTGATCGCGTCCGGCGAAGGTGGTCGGCTCGGTGCGCATCGCGGTGCCGTGCACCCACGCGACCTTCTTGCCGGTGGCCTCGACGGCGGTCGCCGCCTCTTCGTCGCCGAGCACGATCGCGCACGCGCCGTCCGAGGACGGGCAGGTCTCGTCGAAACGGATAGGGTCCCACAGCATTTGCGAGGACAGCACCGATTCCAGCGTGATGTCCGGCTGTTTCAGGTGCGCCAGCGGGTTCTTGGCGCCGTTGCGCCGATCCTTGACCGCGACCATCGCGCCGATGTGGCTCGGCGCGTTGGAGCGCCGGATGTAGGAACGCACGTGCGGGGCGAAGTAGCCACCCGCGCCCGCGCCGACCGGCATGGTGAACGGCACCGGAATCGACAACGCCCACATGGCATTCGACTCCGACTGCTTCTCCCAGGCGATCGCGAGGACGCGCTTGTGCACGCCCGCCTGCACCAGATTGGCGGCGACCACGCCGGTGGAGCCGCCGACCGAACCTGCGGTGTGCACGCGCAGCAGCGGTTTTCCGTTGGCGCCCAACGCATCCGCGAGATACAGCTCGGGCATCATGACGCCCTCGAACAGGTCCGGTGCTTTGCCGACCACCACCGCGTCGATGTCGGCGATGGTGAGACCGGCATCGACGAGCGCACGATCAATGGCTTCACGGCACATGCCCGCCATCGATACATCGGTTCTTTTCGTCACGTGATGGGTTTGACCGGTGCCGAGCACCGCAGCGGGAAAGCTCATCGGCTCGCCTCCGAATCCAGAACTGTCACAAGGTTTTGCTGCAACGCGGGCCCACTGGTGGCGTGCGCGAGTGCACGATTCGCCGAGCCGTCCATGATCGCGTTGGCCGCGAAGCCGATCCGCTCCAGCCCGGCGGCGAACATCGGGTTCGCGGCGAGCGCACCACCCGACGGGTTCACCTTGGTGCCATTCTTCAGGCCGATGGCCTCGGCGAGGATCAGCTGCTGATGACTGAACGGCGCGTGCAACTCGGCCACGTCGAATCGAGTGTCGCCACCGGTAACCGCCTGTGCGGCAGCGGAAGTGGAGGGGGAGACGGTGAGGTCGCGCGCGCCGAGCATCGGCGTATCCACCCGGTGCGCCATGCCGGTGATCCACGCGGGGCGCTCGCAGAGTTCGCGGGCCCGGTCGCCGATGGCGAGCACGATCGCGGCGGCGCCGTCGGTGATCGGGGCGACGTCGTGGGCGCGCAGTGGGTCGGCGATATACGGCGCGTCGAGCAGGCTTTCGGCCGGTGTCGCCCGGCCGCCAGCCGCCAATGCGTCCGCGGCCACTGCGGCCATGTCGCGTTCGGTCCAGCGGCCCGCGTCCAGTCCGGCCCTGGCCTGCAAGCCGGCGATGGACCAGGCATCCGGCCACAGCGGTGTCACCAGGTACGGATCGAGCTGCATGGTGAGCACCTGGCGTAGCGTGCCCGCCGATGATTTACCGAAGCCGTACACCAGCGCCGTCTCCGCCTGTCCCGAGCGCAGTTTCACCCACGCCTCGTACAGCGCCCACGCCGCGTCCATCTCCACGTGCGATTCGTTGATCGGCGGTACCGCACCGATCGCGTCGATCGCGGAGATAAACGAAAAAGCGCGCCCGGCAAGGTAATCCGAGGAGCCCGAGCACCAGAAGTCGATGTCGGACTTGGTGATGCCGAGCTGGCGGTAGAGCTGCTGGAAGCAGGGCACCAGCATCTCCACGCCATTGGTGGTGCCGAAGGTCTCCGGCACGTGCGGCGCGTGGGCGAAACCCACGACCGCGATGTCGGTTCCGTTGTCAGTCAACGTGCGCCTCTCTCAGAGGTGGTGCTTGTAGGTCTCGTAGTCGGCATCCGGCTCGCCGGTGGGGCGGAAATGGTCCACGTTCTCCAGCCCGTAGCCCCACTCCTCGCGCGGCTTCCATACCGCCTCCACGCGCATGCCCATCCGCACTTCGCTTGCCTCGCAACCGAGTACGAGATGCAGCACCGGGATATCGGCGCCGTCGAGCAGCACGTAGGCCGCGACGTACGGCGGCTTGATCCGCTGGCCGAGGAACGGCACGTTCACGATGCAGAACGTGGTGACCGTGCCGCGGTCGGGCAGCTCGACGACCTCGTCGGTGGGCCTGCCGTCGGTCGGGTTCGCGCCGCGCGGCGGGAAGTACACCTTGCCCGCGGCGTCGGTGCGCCCGCCGAGCAGCTTGCCCTCGGCCAGTCCGCGCAGGTAGACGGTCTCCTGCGGGGAGGCGGTGTGCTTGTAGGCCAGGTCGACCGGGGTGGTGAGCATCGTGATCGGCTCGCCGTCGGCGGTGGCCGCCGCCGTGGCGTCGGACTTTTCGCCGGGCTCGAAGCAGGCGATGTCGTGGATGGTTCCGGTGGTCTCGGCGGCCCAGCGGGCGGCCACCCGCATGCCGGTCCGCATGTCCTCGGGCGCGGCGACGTCGACCGCGTGCAGCAGCGCGGTGTCCGCGCCGTCCAGCCGGATCAGTGCCCAGGCGAACGGCCGGTCGAACGGCTGCCCGGGCAGCGGTTCGCGCACCCAGGTCCAGGATTCGACGGTGCCGACCGCGGCGACGTCGACGAACTCGCTGAGTGGAGCCGCGGTGATCGGATCGTATTCCGGCGGCGGCACCAGCACCCGGCCGTCCGACCCGCGCACGCCCACGATCTTGCGGTCGCGCAGTTTGGTCAAGAAGGTGCCGATTGTCGGTCCCACGGACCGCGTGTAGTCGAATCGCACCCGTAGTGGCGCGCTGAGCACATCAGGTGCGGCGTTCAATTCCGACCCTCTCTCATCCGCGATTACGCCGGATGCGGTATTCCCCTGAGTCACAATGTCGAGTAGAACAGGTTCTTATTCTGCTGGCAAGATGCGGTGTCGGTGACGGGCTGTGCGAGCGGCTCCGAGGTAGGAAGGTTGGAGCATGAAATTCGGATTGCAACTCGGGTACTGGATGGCGCAGCCGCCGGAGAATGCGGGGGAGTTGGTGGTGGCGGCCGAGGATGCCGGGTTCGATGCGGTATTCGCCGCCGAATCGTGGGGATCTGACGCCTTCGGGCCCCTGACCTGGTGGGGTTCGTCCACGGAGCGGGTGCGGCTCGGCACGTCGGTCGTGCAGATGTCGGCCCGCACGCCCGCCGCGACCGCGATGCACGCGCTCACGCTCGATCATCTGAGCGGCGGCCGCGCGATTCTCGGGCTGGGGGTTTCCGGGCCGCAGGTGGTGGAGGGCTGGTACGGGCAGCCGTTCGCCAAGCCGTTGCAGCGCACTCGGGAGTACGTCGGGATCATCCGGCGGATTCTGGCGCGACAGGCGCCGGTCACCAACGACGGGCCGCACTACCCGCTGCCCTACGGCGGGCCGGGATCGACCGGGCTCGGCAAGCCGCTCAAGCCGATCGTGCACCCGCTACGTGCGGATTTGCCGATCTGGCTCGGCGCGGAGGGCCCCAAGAATGTGGCGCTGACCGCCGAGATCGCGGACGGCTGGCTCGCCATCTACTACGCGCCGCGGCTGGCGAACATGTACAACGACTGGCTCGACGAGGGTTTCGCCAGGGCGGGTGCGCGCCGGTCGCGCGCGGACTTCGAGATCGCCGCGAGCTGTCAGGTGGTGATCACCGACGACGCGGCGAGCGAGCTCGAGCGGATGCGCTGGATCATGGCGCTCTACATCGGCGGCATGGGCGCGCCGGAGCAGAATTTTCACGCCCAGGTCTATCGGCGGATGGGCTACGAGCGGGAGGTCGACGAGATCGGCAGCCTGTTCCAGGCGGGCAAGAAGGCCGAGGCGGCGGCCGCGGTGCCGGACGAGCTGATTCTGGACACCGCGATCATCGGCGACGAGGAGCATGTCCGTAAGCAACTCGGGGTCTGGTCGGCGGCCGGGGTCACCATGATGTTGGTGTCGGTCTCCGATGTCGCGCAATTACGTCGCCTCGCACCCCTTGTCGATATGTAGAACACGTTCTAGATTCAGTAAGATGACGACGCAGGAGTCAGTGAAAATTCTCGGTCTGTGGAACATCGCCGAAGCCGAACCCGATCGGATCGCCATGGTCGATCCGGCCGGCCGGGAGGTGACGTATCGCGAATTGGCCACCCTCGCCAACCGCTACGCCACCGGCCTGCGCGGCCTCGGCCTGGAAACCGGCGATGTGCTGGTGAGCATGGTGCACAACTGCGTCGAGGCGATCGCCGCCTACTTCGCGGCGTACCAGGCCGGGCTGTACATCGTCGCGGTGAACTGGCACCTCACCGGCCCGGAGGTCGCCTACATCCTGCAGGACAGCGAGGCCAAGGCGTTCCTGGCCAGCGATCGTTTCGCCGCCACCGCCAAAGCCGCCGCCGATGAGGCGGGATTGCCTGCTACGGCGCGCTTTTCGGTAGGCGAGATCGACGGCTTCAAATCGGTGGCCTGGCTGGGCGCCGCGGACACCGGGCGGCCTGCCGACCGCAGCACCGGGGCGCCGATGCTCTACACCTCCGGAACCACCGGGCGCCCCAAGGGCGTTCGCCGCCCGCTCACCGGCGCCGACCCGGATGTCGTTCCGCCGCACACCAATGCGTTCTTCGGCCTGTTCGGGCTCGCGCCGTACGACGATCACGTGCACATCTGCGGGTCGCCGCTCTATCACACCGCGGTGCTGAACTTCGCGACCATCTCGATTCAGCTGGGGCACAAGCTCGTTCTGATGGATCGCTGGGACGCCGAGGAAATGCTGCGGCTGATCGACAAGTACCGGGTGACGCACAGCCACATGGTGCCCACCCAGTTCCATCGGCTGCTGGCGCTGCCCGCGGAGGTGCGCGCCAAGTACGACGTGTCCTCGCTGCGCAGCATGGTGCACGGTGCCGCACCCTGCCCGCAGGAGACCAAGCGGAAGATGCTCGAGTGGTGGGGCCCGACGGTCACCGAGTACTACGCGGCCACCGAGGGCGGCGGCACGGTGATCAACGGGACCGAGTGGCTGCAGAAGCCGGGCTCGGTCGGCAAGGCGTGGCCGTGGTCGGTGATCAAGGTGCTCAGCGAGGAGGACGGCTCGGAGGTACCCGCCGGTGAGCCCGGCCTGGTCTACATGCGGATGGGCGCTTCGAGTTTCGAATACCACCACGACAAGGCCAAGACCGAGGATTCGCGCGTCGGCGACCTGTTCACCGTCGGCGACATCGGCCACCTCGACGAGGACGGCTACCTCTACCTGCACGACCGCCGCTCCGACCTGATCCTGTCCGGCGGGGTGAACATCTACCCCGCCGAGATCGAGAACGTCCTGATCACCCACCCCAAGGTCGCCGACGTCGCGGTCTTCGGTATCCCGCACCCGGATTGGGGCGCCGAGGTCAAGGCCGTCGTCCAGCCCGCCGAGGGCATCGAGGGCACCGACGAGCTCACGAGCGAGCTACTCGCCTTCGCCGCAACCCAATTGGCGAAGTACAAGATGCCCAAGTCGGTCGACTATCTCCCTGAGCTGCCCCGCGACCCCAACGGGAAGTTGTACAAGCGCAAACTGCGCGAGCGGTACGTCCCCGCGTCCTAGTACGAACACAGGCGACCTCCAAGTCCGTGCTACGGACTTGGAGGTCGCCTGCGTTTCGATCAGACCGCCTCGCGCAACTCCGGTGCCAGCCCGAACAGCGGGAACAGCTTCTCCGTGTCGAGGAAGAAGCTCATGCCCGCAACCTCGTTGCCGTCGAGCTCCAGCACGGTGATCGACCACGGGAGCCACACGCCCGGCTCGCCGCTGGGCTTGTAGTGACCGAAGGCGGGGTTGCCGTTGGCGCCGTCCAGGCGGACCAGGCGGGAGTCGCGGCAGCCTGCGCCGTGGCCGAGCATGAACGCGGCCACGTTCGCCGGACCGGACACCCAGAACTCGATCGGCGGCATGGACAGCGCCACATCGGTTTTGAGCAGCGTGGTGAGGGTGTCCATGTCGTAGGCCTCGAACGCCTTGACGAAGTTGTCGACCAGCTTGCGCTGGTCTTCGTTGGACTCGTCGTAGTTGTCCGCGGTGGTCGGCTGCACCTTCGACATGGTGGCCCTGGCGCGTTGCAGCGCGCTGTTCACCGATGCGGGGGACATGGTCAGGGCTTCGGCGGTCTCGTTGGCGGAGAACCGCAGCACCTCGCGCATGATCAGGATCGCGCGCTGGGTGGCGGGTAGGTGCTGGCAGGCCGCGACGAACGCCAGGCGCAGCGTGTCCTTGGCCGAGGCGTGGTCGGCCGGGTCGGCGCCGAAGGCCAGGGCGTTCGGGATCGGCTCGATCCAGACGTAGTCCGGCTGCGGCGCGGGTAGTGGTGAATCCGGCCGCGACGGACCGGACAGGTCCATCGGCCTGGCTCGCCGCTGCGGGCCGTCGAGCATGTCCAGGCAGACATTGGTGGCGATTCGGTACAGCCAGGAGCGCAGGCTCGCGCGTCCCTCGAACGAGTCGTAGGACTTCCACGCGCGGGTGAAGGTTTCCTGGACGGCGTCCTCGGCTTCGAAAGACGAACCGAGCATGCGGTAGGCGTAGGCGCACAATTCCCGCCGGTGTTTCTCGAAAGACTCGAGCACGTCGGGAGCAAGGCCGGCGGAGTGGCCGGACGGGTCGTTCATGGATGTCACCATGCCACAGCCCACCGACACATCCCAGACCCGAAAGCTTGCTACCAGCGCAAGCAAGATCAACGCGCGCGGTGCCGGGTGCGGTGGTCACAGCTGTGGGGGCGAGCGATGAGTTCGGCGGCCGCGCCTCGTCCTTATTTCTGCGCAACTAAACAGGCGGACTACGAAAAGGTGTCGTGACATGACCAGCCGGATGATTTTTCTCAACCTACCCGTCGCCGAGCTGAACCGGTCGAAGAACTTCTATGAGGCGCTCGGCTGGAAGGTCAATCAAGAGTTCAGCGACGACAACGCGGCCTGCGTCGTGATCGACGACAATATCTGCCTCATGCTGCTGACCAGACAGTTCTTCACCAACTTCAGCAAGCGCCAGGTCGCGGACACCACCGAGAAGATCGGCGCCACTTACGGATTGGCGCTGACCAGCAGCGCCGAGGTGGACGCGCTCGCGGCCGCGGCGCTCACCGCGGGTGGCACCGAGGAGATCAGCGAGGACAAGCGCGCGCAGGAGGCGCAGGTCGGCATGTACAGCCGCACCTTCCTCGATCCGGACGGCCACCAGTGGGAGCCGTTCTGGATGGACTACCCAAGCAATTGAGCCGGCATGAGCCGCCCCCGGTACCCGAAGGTGCCGGGGGCGGCGTGGTCTCAGCTGCCGGTGAAGGTCGGTTTGCGCTTCTCCGCGAAGGCCTTCGGGCCCTCCTTGGCATCGGTCGAGCGGAACACGGCCATGCCGAGCTTCGCGTCGATCTGGAACGCCTCTTCCTCGTGCATGCCCTCGGTCTCCCGGATGGTCCGCAGGATGGCCTGCACGGCCAGCGGGCCGTTGGCGGCGATCTGCGCGGCGAGTTCGAGGGCCTTGTCCAGCGCGCTGCCGTCGGGCACCACGTGTCCGATCAGCCCGATCTCCTTGGCCTCGGCGGCGGTGACGTGCCTGCCGGTCAGCAGGATGTCCGCGGCGACGGTGTACGGAATCTGGCGCACCAGGCGCACTGCGGAGCCGCCGAGCGGGAACAGGCCCCAGCGTGCCTCGGACACACCGAATTTCGCGCTCTCACCGGCCACTCGGATATCGGTGCCCTGCAGGATCTCGGTGCCGCCCGCGATGGCCGGGCCCTCGACCGCGGCGATCAGCGGCTTGGTGAGCCTGCGGCCCTTGAGCAGCGCCTCGATCTTCGACAGGTCCCAGCCGCCGCCCGCGAACGAATCGCCGGGGTGCTGCGCGGTCATCGCCTTGAGGTCCGCGCCCGCGCAGAACGCGCCGCCCGCGCCGGTCAGAATGGCCACCCTGATGTCCGGATCGCTGTCCACCTGATCCCAGGCGTCGCGCATGATCGCCATCATCTCCGCCGAGAGCGCGTTGCGCGCTTCGGGGCGATTCATCGTGACGATGAGGACATGGTCGCGTTTCTCGACAAGACAGTGCGGCATTGGCGAATCTCCTGACTTTCAAGCCTTGCCAGGAACAGTAACACGTTCTATTTTTAGCCTGTGAGCTACAACATAGCGGACCTTGTCGAACACGCCATCGACCTGATGCCCGACCGCGTCGCGCTCGCTGACGACGGCCGCGAGGTGACCTACGCACAGCTGGAGGAGCGCGCCAACAAGTTGGCTCACTACCTGCTCGAACACGGTGTGCAGCCGGGGGACAAGGTCGGCATCTACTCGCGCAACACGATCGAGGCCGTCGAGGCGATGGTCGCGGTGTTCAAGGCGCGGGCGGTGATGATCAATGTGAACTTCCGGTACGTCGAGAACGAGTTGCAATACATCTTCGACAATTCGGACATGGTCGCGCTGATCCACGAGCGCCGCTACAGCGATCGGGTGGCCGGGGTCCGGCCGAACACCCCGCAGCTGAAGACGGTTCTCGTCGTCGACGACGATACGACCGGCACCATTGCGACCGCAGCGGATTCAGTCGAATACGAGACCGCGCTGGCCGCCTCGTCCGGTGCGCGGGACTTCGGTCCGCGCTCGCCCGACGACATCTTCATGCTCTACACCGGTGGCACCACCGGGCTGCCCAAAGGCGTGATGTGGCGGCACGAGGACTGGTGGCGGGTGCTCGGCGGCGGCATCAACTTCATCACCGGCGAACCTATCGAGGACGAATGGCAGCAGTCCAAGACCGGTGCCGCCAACAACCCGCAGATGGTGCGGTTCCCGATTCCGCCGATGATCCACGGTGGCTCGCAGACCGCCACCTTCCACAGCCTGTTCGACGGCGGTAAAGCCGTGATGCTGCCCGAGTTCAGCGGGCACGGTGTGTGGCAGGCGATCGACCGCCACAAGATCAACCTCATCTTCATCACCGGCGACGCCATGGCGCGGCCGATGCTGGACGCGCTGATCGAGGGCAACCCGGAAACCGGTCAGCCCTACGACCTTTCGAGCCTCTACGTGATGGCGAGCAGCGCCGCGCTGTTCTCGCCCGCGCTCAAGGACCAGTTCGTCGAGCTGCTGCCGAACCGGTTGATCTCGGACTCCATCGGTTCCTCCGAGACGGGTTTCGGCGGTCTGTCGATCGTCGCCAAGGGTGTGAACCACACCGGCGGACCACGAGTGAAGATCGATGCCTCCACCCAGGTGCTCGACGAGCAGGGCAACCCGGTGGAGCCCGGCTCCGGCCAGGTCGGACTCCTCGCCCGCAGTGGGCACATCCCGCTCGGCTACTACAAGGACGAAGCCAAGAGCGCGGCAACCTTCAAGGTGTTCAACGGGATTCGGTACGCCATCCCCGGCGACTACGCCAGGGTCGAGGAAGACGGCACGGTCACCATGCTCGGCCGCGGCTCGGTCAGCATCAACAGCGGCGGCGAGAAGATCTACCCCGAAGAAGTCGAAGGTGCCCTCAAAACCCACCCGGAAATCTTCGACGCCCTCGTCGTCGGCGTAGAAGACCAGCGCTGGGGCCAACGGGTAGTCGCCGTCGTGCAATGCCGCGGCGAAAACCACCCGACCATCGAAGAACTCCGCCCCTTCCTGACCAAAGAAATAGCTCCCTACAAACTCCCGCGCAGCCTCTGGTTCGTAGACGAAATCAAGCGTTCCCCCGCAGGCAAACCCGACTACCGCTGGGCCAAGTCCCAAACCGAGTCCCGCCCCGCCGACGAGCACGCCGAGGCAAGCAGCAAGTAGGACCGCCGGGAGCAGGGGGATCGACGTGGCTGTCCGTTACGGGTTCTTCGAGGAGACCGCGCGCGGCTTCGAGCCGTTGCCGTTCGCCGCGAGCGCCTGGTCACCGACGATGGTCAATGGACCCGCCGTCTGTGGGCTGCTGGCCAGAACGCTGGAGCAGCAGCATGGTTCGGCGGGCTTCCTGCCCGCCAGATTGACCGTGGATCTGTTCCGGCCCACGCTCGCCAAACCGCTGACCGTGGTCACGGAGCTGGTTCGGGACGGGCGGCGGATCCGCGTCGCCGATGCCGCGTTGATGCAGGACGGTGTGGACGTCGCACGGGCGACGGTCGTCTTCCTCGAGCGGTCCGCCCAGCCGCCGGGGCAGTTGTGGACGCGGGCGGAGGTGCCCCGGCCGCCGTCGGTGCCGGTGGCCACCGAACCCACGCGTCCGCTGTGGGGCAGTGACGCTCATGCCCAGGGTTGGTCGGCCGAGATCGGCGAGCACCAGAACGACAGCCGAAAGCGCATGTGGCAGGCGCCGATGCGGGTGATCGAGGGCGAACCACCCTCCCCCTTCGTCGGTGCCGTGGTCATCGGCGAGGCCACCAGCCTGATGACCAACTGGGGCAGCGCCGGCGTCGGCTTCATCAACACCGACATGACGCTGGCGCTGGCCCGTCTGCCCGGGGGTTCCGAGGTCGGCGTAGAGGCCGACAGCCACCTCAGCACCGCCGGTGTAGCAGTCGGCAGCGCAACCTTGTTCGACAGAACCGGCCCCTTCGGCACCTGTGTAGTGACCGCCCTGTCCAACGCCCAACGCCAGGTCGACTTCACCAACGGCGACATCATCCAGGCGAGAGCCGGTATCCGGTAACGACCTTCGATCCACTCGAGGTATCGAGCGACGAGAGTCGAACCCCGCCCAGCCGACGAGCACGCCGAGGCGAGCAGCAAGTAGGACTGACTGGCCGCTGTGAATCATGCAGCGGCCCTTCGGTAGTCGAGTGCTCCTTCGCTGAAGCTAGCGTCGACGGTCGGTCTGGCGGGGGTGTCCGGTACCTGCGAGTGTCAGGTACAGGGTTCGTTCCTCGTCGGCGATCGCGTACCAGATCCGGCCACCGCCGGTGATCTCGTACTGCCATTGCTCCAGTTCGGCGCCGCCCATTTTGATCGACTTCAACTCGAATTTGAGCCGATGCTGCCTGGACGGGTTAGCGACGCTGCGTGGGTCGCTGGTGATTTCGACCCAGGCGCGATCGAGATTGCCGGGAGCCTGCGCCAGCAGTTCGGCCCAGCCCTTTGCGGCATTGAGGTTGTGCACTACTACCCGCCATGGTCGCGGACGGGGAACCTCGTCTCCCTTGCGCAGCTTCATTCGGCACCGCCGGGGCGGGCCACCTCGGTGAACTCGTTGGGTTCGAAGGGGCCGGCGAGGCGGCGCGCCAATTCTGGCTGGGCGTAGATCTCGGCGGTGTGCTGCCATGCGACCAGATCGCGGGCGAACGGCGTGAACAGGCCGGTGTCGGCCCCGGCGATCAGGTGATCGAGGAGTTCCCTGATGGCCTCGGTGCGCCCGGTGTCGGGTAGCCACTTCAACCAGGGCAGCTCTTCGGAGAACACTTCCTCGGCCAGGCTGCGGTTCGTCTTCGCGATGATCGCGATGGTCCTGGCGAGCAGCCGGATGGCGGTTTCTTTCGCCTCGAACCGCTCGGACCGCGACAGCACCAGATTCTCGGCGTCGCGGCGCTCCAGGATCACGTCGGCGTCGTCGAGCGCGGGAAAGACCGAGGTCTGTTTACGAATCAGGTCGCTGAACGGGAACGTCTTGGAGCTCATACATCCACCCTACGGGAAGATCTGAAGTAGTTCAGTTAACTGCCTGGCGGGGCGGCTGGAGTTCAGCGGTGGGGGAGTTCGGCGAGGCGGTGGGCCAGGGCGGTGCGGAAGGTGGGGATGCGGGTGAGGGTGGCGATGGCGAGGTTGCGGAGGGTGCGGGCGGGGCGGGGACGGAGGGTGGCCATGCGGGTCATCCGGTCGGTGAAGGCTACGACGCCGAGGGCTATTGGGCGGCGGGTGGTTTCGTAGGTGTCGAGGAGGAGGGTGTCGGGTTCGCCGGCGAGGACTCGGGCCAGTAGGGGGCCGAGGGTGGCGGCGTCTTGGATGCCGGTGTTCATGCCCTGGCCGCCTGCGGGGCTGTGTACGTGGGCGGCGTCGCCTGCGAGCAGGATTCGGCCGGCGCGGTAGTGGGCGGCGACGCGGTGGTGCACACGGAAGCGTGAGCTCCACAGCACCTCGCTGACTGCGATGTCGCCGCCGGGGCCTCGGGTGTCGAGCACGGTCTGGATGTCGTCGCGGGTCGGGTGCTCGGGTGCATCATCGACGGTGGCGACCACGCGGTAGCGGTTTTGTTCGGCTGAGTCGGGCAACGGTGCGACGACCGTGACGCCCTCGGGCGAAAGATGAAGCGCTACTTCGTCTCGGGCGATCGGCCAGTCCATCCGGACGTCGGCCAGCACGAAGGAGGCCGGATAGGTGTCGCCGGCGAATTCGATGCCCGCCTGCTCGCGGACGACACTGTGCATGCCGTCGGCGCCGATGACGTAGTCGGCGCGCAGGGTGCCGGCGGCCCCCTCGCCACCGGTGTATTCGACAGTCACGCCGCCCTTCTCGTCGACCAGACCGGTGACCTGGTACGGCCGCCGCACGTCGCCGCCCGCCTTGCGCAGCCGGGCGAGCAGCACCGCCTCGGTGGTGTCCTGCGGCGTCATCAGGGTGTAGGGGTACGGCGTGGGGAGCCCGCCGAACTGGATGGTCGCCAGCGTGCGGGCGCCGTCGTGCACGGTGAACCGCGGCACCACAATGCCTTTCGCGATGAGCTCCTCGGCGATGCCGAGCTCGTGCAGCACCTCGAGTGTCCTGGCGTGCACGACGGCGGCGCGAGAAGTGTTGGCGCCCTCGGCGAGCCGATCGAGCAGGACGAAATCGACGCCCGCGTCGGCCAGCGTTATCGCGGCGGTGAGCCCGGCGGGCCCCGCACCGACGATCAGGACGGAGGTGGTGTCCGGTAGCGGGGTAGTGATCATGGGAACTCCTGAAGTCAACATCTGTGGGCCAACGCTTGTTGGCATAACCGTAAGCCGCAGCGTTTCGTAAGTCAACAGTTGTTGGCCTACACTTGTTGGCATGACGACCGTGCCTGATCAACCGCCTGCACGCCGCTCCGACGCGACCCGCGCGGCCATCCTCGATGCCGCCCGCGCCCGATTCGCCGCCGAGGGCTACGGCAAGGCGACCATCCGTGCCATCGCCGCGGACGCCGCCATCGACCCGTCCATGGTCATGCGCTACTTCGGCAGCAAGGACGGCCTGTTCGCCGCCGCCGTCGACATCGATCTGGCCCTGCCGGACCTGGCCGCCGCAGACCCGGACTCGCTCGGCGAACTACTGGTGCGCCGCTTCCTCGCTCTTTGGGAAGAGCCGCCCGGCAACGAAGTTCTGCTGACTCTGTTGCGCTCGGCCGTCACCGACGACGTAGTGACCGAACGCTTCCGTGATGTCTTCGCCAAGCAGGTACTCCCCGCCGTCCTGCGCTTCGGCGACCCCGCCGACGCCCCCCGCCGCGGCGGCCTCGTCGTCACTCAGCTCCTCGGCCTGGCCCTGTGCCGCTATGTCCTGCGCATCCCGCCGGTCGTCGCCTTCACCCGAGACGAACTGATCGCCGAAATCGCCCCCACGCTCCAGCGCTACCTCACGTCGACGAGCGACCGATAGGCGGCCGAACGAGCGAATCGACCCGTCGGAGCGCCCGACAGGCCGATTCGGTTGGGCGGCTTTCGATTCCGGCCGGCACAGGGCCTAGTCGGTAGCGATCCACTCGACCTTGGTCGCGGTCGTGCCGAAGGCGGCAGAACTCGCTTCGAGAGCCGCGTTCTCAGCCGACGCGGCGAGGTTCGCCAGCCTGACATCTGCTGGTGCCGCCGCGGCTTTCACCGCGGCTTGCTTGGCCGCTGCCGCGGTGAGCCGGACGTCCTTCGGCGGGTTCGGGAGCTCGTCGATGGTCGCGAGGGCGGCTGCGGCGGCCTGTGCGGCAATCGCGGCGGCCTTCACCGCGCCCGGCAACGAGGGCCGGAACTGGATTTCTTCGACGGCTACCGGCCGAACCTCCTGCGTGTACGTCACCGGCTCGTTGGCGGTGGTGATCGCTACCGCTTCGAAAGCGGAGGCGCCGCGCGCGTTGGCGCTGGCGGTGCGTGCCTCGGCCTGGGCGATGAGTGCGGCCGTTCTACCCACCGGTTGGCCGTTCGGCTTCGCATCCCCGTGGGCCTCACCTATCCCGCCCACGCAGCTAAGGAATAACGCCGCGGCCAAAACCGCGAGTGTCGATCGTCGTGCCGCCAAGTAGCCCTCCAGGACTTCGGGTGCCGATGTGGATGAGCGGTGCCGGCGCTCGCGGCGGAGATCCGCCACGCCGACACCTCACCGGCATTCGGCGCAATACCTGATCTGGATGGGTACAGAATTCGGCCCGCCGATGACACCGGCGGGCCGAATGAGTGGTGCGTTCGATCAGGAGGCAGCCAGGTGCGCACCGAGGGCGCGCAGGTGATCGGTGCCCCCGCCCAATGCGAACTCATTGTGCTTGGCGGCCGTGAAGTAGTTGTGCACGATGTGGTCGCGGTCGATACCGACGCCACCGTGCACGTGCACGACGGTGTGCGCCACCCGGTGTCCCGCGTCGGCGGCCCAGAACTTGGCGGTGTGCACGGCTTCGGCGCTTGGCAGATCCTCGGAGAGCTGCCAGGCGGCCTGGGTCACGGCGAGGCGCAGCCCCTGGACGTCGATGTAGGCGTCGGCGAGGCGCTGGGCCACGGCTTGGAAGCTACCGACGGCCTTGCCGAATTGTTCCCGCTCGCGGGCGTATTCGGCGACCAGGTCGAGTGCGCGTTCCAGGGTGCCGAGTTGCAGGGCACTGAGGCCGAGCCAGGCGCGAATGAGCATCCAGTCCAGGATCTCCGCGCCGTTCTCGGCGGTGCCGACCAATTCGGCTGGGGTGTCGGTCAATTCGACCGAGTACTCGGGGGATCGGTCGACCACCTGCTGTGCGGTGACCGTCGCCGCCGACGGATCGACCAGGAACACCGCGGGCGCACCGGACACCGTGGCGGGAACCAGGATTCGATCGGCCCGGTCGGCGAAGGGCACAGTGGTCTTGGCGCCGGTGAGTCGCCAGCCGCCGTCCGCCTCGACGGCGGTGGTGGTGGGCTTGGCGGGCTCCCAGTTGTGTTCCTCCGCGAGCGCGGCCGTCAGGATGACCCGACCGGCACCCGCCTGGGTCGCCCGATCTTGCTGCGCCGCGTCGCCGAATCGGGCCAGCGCACCCGCGCCGACCACGATCGACCACAGATACGGCACCGCCGCGACGTGCTTGCCGAGCTCACGCAGCACGGCGGTCTGCTCGAGCACGCCGAAGTCGTTGCCGCCGACGGCCTCGGGCAGTGCCGCGGCGAGCACGCCGGTCTCGGCCAGCGAGCCCCACAGCGCCTCGTCGAATCGTTCCGCCGCGGTGTCGAGTTCGCGCAGCCGGTCGGCGGTGACGAGTTTGCCGCACACCTCGCCGGTCAACCGGGCCAGGTCGAGCTGGGCTTCGGTGGGAGTGAAATCCATGTCTGCTACCTGCTTTCCGACTCAGCGCGCCGCGGCGGGCTGCTTGAGGGCGGTCATCGCGATGATGTCGCGCTGCACCTCGTTGGTGCCGCCGCCGAAGGTGAGGATCAGCGCGGCCCGGTGCATCCGCTCCAGGCGACCGCGCAGCTCGGCGCCGGGGGAGTCCTGGCGCAGATAAGCCTGCGGCCCGAGGACTTCCATCAGCAACCGGTACGCCTCGGTGGCCAGTTCGGTGCCGTACACCTTGCAGGTGGAGGCGTCCCACGGCCGTGGCGCGGCGTCACCGCCCGCGTCGGCCCGGCTGGCGATCTCCCAGTTCAGCAGCTTCAGATACTCGACCTTGGCGTGCACGCGCGCGAGGTTGAGCTGCACCCATTCCTGGTCGATGATGCGGGAACCGTTGGCGGCCTTGGTGTTGCGGGCCCACTCGACGGTCTGGCTCACCGCGAGCCCCAGCGGGCCCGCCGAGGTGAGCGCGACGCGCTCGTGGTTGAGCTGGTTGGTGATCAGCGCCCAGCCGCCGTTCTCCTGACCGACCAGGGCGCTCGCGGGCACTCGCACGTCCTGGTAGTAGGTCGCGCTGGTGTCCGGCCCGGCCATGGTGTGCACGGGGGTCCAGGAGAAGCCCTCGGCGCTGGTCGGCACGATGAGCATGCTGATGCCCTTGTGCTTCTTGACATTCGGATCGGTGCGCACCGCGAGCCAGACGTAGTCGGCGTACGCGATCAGACTGGTCCACATCTTCTGGCCGTTGATCACGTAGTCGTCGCCGTCGCGCACCGCGCTGGTGCGCAGGCTGGCCAGGTCGGTGCCCGCGCCCGGTTCGGAGTAGCCGATGGCGAAGTGCAACTCGCCCGCCGCGATCTTGGGCAGGAAGAAGCGCTTCTGCTCCTCGCTGCCGTAGTGCATGATCGTCGGCGCGACCGAGTTGATGGTCAGGAACGGCACCGGCGCGCCCGCGATGGCCGCCTCGTCGGTGAAGATCAGCTGGTCCATCGTCGGCCGGTCCTGGCCGCCGAACTCCTTCGGCCAGGCCAGGGTGAGCCAGCCGTCGCGGCCCATCTCCTGCACGACCTCGCGGTACACGTTGCCCTGGCCGTACTCGCCGGTCTGCGCGCTGAGCGCTGCCCGGCGCTCGGGGGTGATGAGTCGCGCGAAGTAGTCGCGCAGCTCCGCGCGTAGCTCCTCCTGCTGCGGCGTGTACGCAATGCGCATGGCAAATACCTCAGGCCTTCGTCGATGTGGGTTGCACCGATCATTGCATATGCACTGAAACATGTTCCAGTATTGGGGGTGAATCCGGTCGATGGCGCCACCTGCGGCGGCGTCGGCTTGTTAGGCTTCGGCAAGGATCGCGGTAAAGGAGTTCCCATGAAGGTCAGCGTCGATCTGGATCAGTGTGAGGCGAACGGAATCTGTGTCGGAATCGCCCCCGACGTGTTCGAACTCGATGACGAGGACCAGTTGCACATCCTGCAAGCCGACGTTCCGGCGGACCGGCTGGCCGACGTCGAGGATGCGGTGGCGCAATGCCCGAAAGCGGCCTTGCGGCTCCAGTGAGGCCGACCCTTGCCATAGAATGGAACACGTTCTAGGGTCGGGCTCGTGGTTGATGATGTGAGTCTTGCGGGCCGGGTGGCGATTGTCACCGGTGCGGGTGCGGGGTTGGGGCGGGCTGAAGCGCTCGCGCTGGCCGGGGCAGGTGCCTCGGTAGTGGTCAACGATCTGTCGGAATCGGACGCGGTGTCCGACACCCTCGCCGAGATCCGCGCGCTCGGCGCCAAGGCCGAGTTCGTCGCAGGCAGCATCGCCGAACGCGCGACCGCCGACGCCTTGATGCGTACCGCTGACGAGGCATTCGGCAGCGTCGACATCGTGGTGAACAACGCGGGCATCACCAGGGACCGGATGCTGTTCAACATGACCGACGAGGACTTCGACGCCGTCGTCGCGGTCCACCTGCGCGGTCATTTCCTGTTGTCCCGCAACGCCGCAACGTACTGGCGCGGCAAGTCCAAGGCGGCGGGCGCGCCGGTCTACGGCCGGCTGATCAACACCTCCTCCGAGGCGGGCCTGCTCGGCCCCGAGGGGCAGGCCAACTACGGCGCCGCCAAGGCGGGCATCACCGCGCTGACCCTCTCGGCCGCGCGGGCGCTGTCCCGATATGGCGTGCGCGCCAACGCGATCGCGCCCCGTGCGCGGACCGCGATGACCGAGGCCGTGTTCAGTGCGGCACCGGAAGGCGAAGTGGACCCGCTCTCGCCCGATCATGTGGCCAGGCTGGTCGCCTACCTCGCCTCGCCCGCCGCCGACCCGGTGAACGGGCAACTGTTCGTGGTCTACGGCGCCATGGTGGCGCTCATGGCGGCCCCCGTGGTCGAGCAGCGGTTCGACGCGGCCGGTGGCGCGTGGTCGGTCGGCGACCTGGCCGGGGCACTCGGCGGTTATTTCGCCGAACGCCCTGTGGGGCAGACTTTCTCGGCCTCGACCCTGTTGGATCTCGACTGAGTTCCGTGCGGTGGATCCGACACGGTGAAACAAGCGCAGCGAGGATCGGCATCTGCAAGCCCCGCTGACAATAAACTGCTGATCAGCCGTCCAACTGTTGATCGGCGGTCGGGCAGTTGGTAGATATTGGGGGTCGAGACGTGTGCCACCGCACAAAGGTGGGATCAATCTCTGACACTCGTTCCAAATTCATATGCCGATGCAAAGAAAAAGTGCAGTTCAAAAGTGGCAAACATCTACCGGCAGCGTAGTGAACGTGTTCTAATCGTGGAGGCGGTGCGGCCTCGGTGAAGAATCGTGCCGTGAGGGCGTACGCAGGTTCTGAGCAAGGAGGTTCATAGATGAACGAGGTCCTTGCTGTGCCATTGCGGGCAGTCGGCGGGTTCTTCGAACTGACGGCCGAAGTAGCGCGAGCCAGTGTGCGCAGGCCATTTCAATGGCGCGAGTTCATCGACCAGTCCTGGTTCATTGCCCGCGTCTCGATCGTGCCCACGCTGTTGGTCGCGATTCCATTCACCGTATTGGTCAGCTTCACGCTGAACATCTTGTTGCGTGAGATCGGCGCGGCCGATCTCAGCGGCGCCGGCGCGGCCTTCGGCGCGGTCACTCAGGTCGGGCCGATCGTCACCGTACTGATCGTCGCGGGTGCGGGCGCCACCGCCATCTGTGCTGACCTGGGCGCCCGCACTATTCGCGAGGAAATCGACGCGATGCGGGTGCTCGGTATCAATCCGGTGCAACGACTGGTGGTGCCCAGGGTGCTCGCGTCGATGTTCGTCGCGCTGATGCTCAACAGTTTGGTGTGCACCATCGGTATCGTCGGCGGATTTCTGTTCTCGGTCTTTCTGCAGGACGTGAACCCGGGCGCGTTCGTCAACGGCATCACGCTGCTGACCCATTTGCCCGAATTGGTCATCTCCGAGGTGAAGGCCGGATTGTTCGGGCTGATCGCCGGGCTGGTGGCCTGTTATCTGGGTCTGAATGTCAAAGGTGGTCCCAAGAGTGTCGGTGATGCGGTGAATCAGACCGTCGTCTTCGCCTTTATGGCCTTGTTCGTAGTGAACGTGGTGGTCACCGCCGTTGGTATCAAGTTCACGGCGCGGTGACCGCATGGCCTTCGTGATCGAATCCCGCTTCCCGCGTACCGTGCGACGAGTGCGTCGGATGTCGGACTCGCTCGATTCAGTCGGTAAACAGGCCGTGTTCTTCGCACAGGCCCTGGGGGCAATTCCGCGTGCCATGACGCACTATCGGACCGAAACCATTCGGCTCATCGCCGAAATCAGTATGGGCAGCGGCGCTTTGGCGGTGATCGGCGGCACCGTGGTGATCGTCGGCTTCCTCACGCTGTTCGCCGGCGGCACCATCGCCGTGCAGGGTTACAGCTCGCTCGGCAATATCGGCGTCGAGGCACTCACCGGCTTCTTCGCGGCCTTCATCAATGTCCGCATCGCGGCGCCGGTGATCTCCGGCATCGGCCTGGCCGCCACCATCGGCGCCGGCTCGACCGCGCAGCTGGGCGCGATGCGGGTGGCCGAGGAGATCGACGCGCTGGAGTCGATGGCGATCCGGCCGGTGCCGTATCTGGTCGGCACCAGGGTGCTCGCCGGGATGATCGCGATCGTGCCGCTGTACGCGCTGGCGGTGATCGCGTCGTTTCTGGCCAGCCGGTTCGCGACGGTGGTCATCTACGGGCAGTCGGCCGGCGTGTACGACCACTACTTCTCCACCTTCCTGATCCCGAGCGACATTCTCTGGTCGTTCGCCCAGGCGATCTTCATGGCGTTGGCGGTCATGCTGATCCACACCTATTACGGCTTCAATGCCGCGGGCGGACCGGTCGGCGTCGGCGTCGCGGTCGGCAATGCGGTGCGGGCCTCGCTGGTCGCGGTGGTCACGGTGACCCTGCTGATCTCGCTGGCCATCTACGGCACCTCCGGCAACTTTCATCTCTCCGGGTAAAGCGATATGGCGGATTCGAAGCAATTGCGCGCTGCAGCGGGTTACAAGGTGGCCGGTGCCGCGATGGTGCTCGTGCTCGTCGCGATCGTGGCCGTCGCACTGGTGATGTTCGTAGGCGGGTTCACCCCCACGGCCACCGTCACGGTCGACGCACCGCGCAGCGGGCTGGTGCTCGATCCCGACGCCAAGGTGAAGGTGCGCGGGGTGGAGATCGGCCGGGTGGTCGCGATCGATCAGACCGCCGACGGCGCCAGCCTGAAGCTCGCGCTCAATCCTGATCAGCTGAAGCTGGTTCCGGCCAACGCGGGCGTGGATATCCGTTCCACCACCGTGTTCGGCGCGAAGTATGTGAACTTCACTGTGCCGGAACAGCCTTCGTCGGCCTCGCTGCAACCCGGAGCGCGGGTGGCGGTGCAGCACGTGACCGTCGAGTTCAACACGCTGTTCCAGCATCTGTCCGACGTGCTGGCCAAGGTGGAGCCGGAGAAGCTGAACGCGACCCTGTCCGCGCTCGGTACCGCGCTGCAGGGGCGCGGCGAGAAGCTGGGCGACCTGCTGGCCCGCAGCGACGCCTATCTGCGCGACATCAACCCGTATCTGCCTACGCTGCAAGAGGATCTGGTGCGCACCGGCGCGGTCACCGACCTGTACGCCGATACCGTCCCCGACCTGCTGCGCACCGTCGACAACGCCACCGGCACCAGCCAGACGCTGGTCGACGAGCAGCAGAGCCTGGACAACATGCTCGCCAACCTGACCGGCCTCGCCGACACCACCGGATCGGTCTTGCGGGAGAACGAAGGCAATTTCAGCACCGCGCTGGATCTGCTGCGCCCCACCACCAGCCTGCTGTTCGAGTACGCCCCGGCCCTCGGCTGCATCATCAACGGCCTCGGCCCGATGATGCCGCTCGCCGAAGACGTGTTCGGCGGCAAGCTGCCCGGTATCGGGATGAACACCAACTTCATGTTCGGCGCGCAGCCCTACAAGTACCCGGACGACCTGCCGAAGGTGAACGCGACCGGCGGCCCGCAGTGCGCGGGCGTGCTGGATCGGGTGCCGGGCAGCCATGCCGACTACGTCGTCACCGATACGAACCAGGGAGCTCCGTACGTGCCGAACACGGGTTTCACGAAGCCCAACGAGGCGCCGAAGGTGTTCCAGTTGCTGTTCGCCGGGCTGCCGGGGGTGGGCAGGCTGTGAAGAACACCGCGACGACCGTCAAACTGCTCATCTTCACGTTGGTGATGGCACTCGTCTTCGCCGGACTGGTGGTTGTTTTCAGCCAGATGCGCTTCGCCAGGGAGTACGGCTACCACGCCGTGTTCACCAGTTCGTCGGGCATGCTGCCCGGCTCGAAGGTGCGCATCGCCGGTGTGCCGGTCGGTTCGGTCTCCTCGGTGAAGGTGGGCAAGGACCACCTCGCGCACGTCGAGTTCGATGTCGACCGTAAGTACCGGCTGCTCACCAGCACCCGCGCCACGATCAGGTACGAAAACCTGGTCGGTGACCGGTATCTGGAGCTGCTGGAGGGTCCCGGCTCGACCGAGGTGCTGCGCGACGGCGGCACCATCGGCCCGGACAAGACGGCGCCCGCGCTCGACCTGGACATGCTGCTCGGCGGGTTCCGGCCGCTGCTGCGCGGGCTGGATCCGGCGCAGGTGAACGATCTGACCAGCGCGCTGTTGCAGATCTTCCAGGGCCAGGGCGGCACGCTGGTCTCGCTGCTCAACAGCGGCGGCTCGTTCGCCAAGACGCTGGCCGACCGTGACGAGCTGATCGGCAACGTGATCAACAACCTGAACACGGTGCTGCAGACCATCGATCAGCGTGGCGACCAGTTCGCCACCACGCTCGACGAATTGCAGCGCCTGATCAGCGGTCTGGCCGCCGAGCGCGATCCGATCGGCGACGCGCTGCCGCGCATCGCGGGCGCCACCCGCGACCTGACCGGTCTGCTCCAGCAGGCGCGGCCGGACCTGCGCTCCACCATCGAGCACACCGGGCGGCTGGCCACCAACCTCGACGAGGGCTCGGACACGCTGCAGTGGGTGTTCGACAAGCTGCCCGAGACCTACAAGAAGCTGATCCGCATCGGCGCCTACGGTTCGTTCCTGCAGCTCTACATCTGCGGGACCAACCTGGTCGTGGACGGTCCGGATGGGCAGCCGATGCAAGTGAACCTGCCGGGTAAGCAGACGACCGGAAGGTGCACGCCCTGATGAACGAGCGATCACGTGTCGTCACCATCGGCATCGTCGGCCTGGTTGTCGCGGCGTGTGTTGCCTTGTCGGCCTTGCAGTTCGACCGGCTGCCGTTCGTTCGCGGCGGCGCGACCTACACCGCGTACTTCGCCGACGCGGGCGGGCTGGTGCCCGGTGACCCGGTCCAGGTGGCCGGCGTGCGCACGGGCCGGGTGGACGACGTGCAGTTGGACGGCGCCAAGGTGCTGGTCCGGTTCACCCTCGACGAGACGATCGTGCTGGGCCAGAAGTCGTCCGCCGCGATCAAGACCAATACCGTGCTCGGCCGTAAGTCGCTCGAGGTGACCCCGATCGGTTCGGGCGCGCTGCGGCGCAGCGACACGATCCCGCTGGACCGCACCACGTCGCCGTACTCGCTCAACGACGCGCTCGGCGACCTCGGCCGCACGGTGCAGGACCTGGACCTGGCGCAGGTGGACAAGACGCTGGACACCCTCTCGGCGACCTTCGCCGACACCCCGGCACCGCTGCGGGCGGCGCTGGACGGCGTTACCGCGTTGTCGCGCAGCATCAATGCCCGGGATCAAGCCCTGACCGAGCTGCTGGGCAGGGCGCAGAACGTCACCAAGATCCTGGCCGACCGGAGCAACCAGATCAACGCGCTGCTGCTGGACGGCAACGACCTGCTCGGCGAGCTGGACCGGCGCCGTGCCGCGATCGGGCAGCTGATCGTCTATGTGAACGAGGTGGCCAAGCAGCTGTCCGGCCTGGTCTCCGACAACGAGCCGCTGCTGAAACCCGCGCTGGACAAACTGAATTCGGTGCTCGGCCTGCTGCAGCGCAACCGGCAGAACCTGAACGACGCGCTCGACGGCCTCGGCCCGTACGCCGCGGCGTTGGGCGAACAGGTCGGCAACGGCCCGTGGTTCAACGCCTACGTCGTCAACGCCTCCAGCGCGGAACTGCAGCCGCTGGTCGATGCGCTGGTGTGGCCGGAGCATCTGCCCGAAGACCTCCGCAATATCTTCACCAACCCGGCACCGCCGTCGATCGGGCCCGCCCTCCAGGAGCCACCGCGATGAACATGCTGGACAGAGCCCGCAAGCTGCCGCGATGGGTGCTGGTCGCCGCAGGTGTGCTGGTCGCCGCGCTGGTGCTGGCCGGTGCGTACACCGGCGTCACCCGGATCGGAAAGACCACGATCACCGCGTATTTCCCGTCGACCTCCGGCCTGTACGAGGGCGACGAGGTCCGGGTGCTCGGCGTCGATGTCGGCCGCATCGACTCGATCGAGCCGGGCAAGGACCGCGTCACGGTGCGGATGACCGTGGATCGCGGGATCGACATCCCGGTCGATGCCCGCGCGGTGATCATTTCGCCGTCGCTGGTCTCGGCGCGGTTCATCCAGGTGGCGCCCGCCTACGTCGGCGGCCCGAAAATGGCTGACGGCGCGGAGATTCCGCTCGAGCACACGGCCGTGCCGGTGGAATGGGACGACATCAAGGCCGAACTGTCCAAGCTGGCAACGACTCTCGGGCCGGTCGGCGACGACACCCAGGGCTCCTTCGGCCGCTTCGTCAATACCGCCGCCGACAACATGGACGGCAACGGCCAGAAACTGCGCGATACGCTGCGCGAACTGTCCGCCACGCTGAACACGCTGTCGGACGGGCGCACCGATCTGTTCGGCACCATCCGCAATCTGCAGAAGTTCGTCGACGTGCTGTCGGCGAGCAACGAGCAGATCGTGCAGTTCGGCGGCAGGCTCGCGTCGGTATCCTCGGTGCTGGCCGGCACCTCCGCGGAACTCGGTGCGGGACTGGACAATCTGGATACCGCGCTCGGTGATGTGCAGCGTTTCCTGGAGGGCAGCGGCGCCGAACTCACCGAGGGCGTGCAGCGACTGGCCGACGTCACCCAGCAGCTGGTGGACAAGCGCCCCGAACTGGAGCGGGTGCTGCACTCGGGGCCGACGGCACTGGTGAACTTCTATCAGATCTACAAGCCCGCCCAGGGAACGCTGGCCGGTGCGGTAGCGCTCAACAACACCGCCGACCCGCTCAGCTTCCTGTGCGGTTCGGTGCGGGCGCTGGAGGCCAATGATTCCGACCGCTCCGCCGATCTGTGCGCGCAGTATCTCGCGCCGGTGATCAGCTCGCTCGCCATGAACTACGCGCCGATCATGCTCAATCCGGCCACCGGGGTGCACGCCTTCCCGGATCAGCTGAAGTACAGCCCGCCGAGCCTGGCCGGGCAGGTGGCGCCGCCGGGGCCGCCGCCGGTCACCGTGCCGGACGGCATTGCCGGACTTGCTATCCCAGGAGGAGGGCGATGAAGCGGCCTCGCGCATTCATGGCTCGGGAGACCGCTGTGCGACCGCGCCGGATGGCAACGGTCGTGGTGGGTCTCGCACTGGCGCTCGGCGTATCCGGCTGTGAGTGGGACGGTTTGAACTCGCTGCCGATGCCGGGCACCGAGGGCACCATGGACGGCGCGTACCAGGTGCGCATCCAGATGCCGAATGTGACCACGCTGACCAGGAATTCACCGGTCCGGGTCGACGACGTGACCGTCGGGACGGTGTCGAACATCGAGGTGGAGGGCTGGCACGCGCTGGTCACCGTCACCCTGAATCCGAGCGTGCGGCTGCCCGCCAACGCCGTCGCCAAGATCGGGCAGACCAGTCTGCTCGGCAGCAACCACGTCGAACTCGCCGCGCCGAACGACACTGCGCCGCAAGGACAGTTGAAGGGCGGCGACGTCATCCCGCTGGAGCGGGCCGGTGCCTTCCCGACGACGGAGCAGGTGCTGTCGTCGCTGTCGGTGGTGCTCAACGGCGGCGGCATCTCGCAGCTGGAAACCATTACCCGCGAACTGAATTCGGCGTTGAGCGGGCGGGAGAACGACATCCGCGACCTGCTGCCGCAGCTCAACGAGCTCACCACCAATCTGGACAAGCAGCGCAACGACATCATCGCGGCGATGAGCGGACTGGACCGGCTCGGCGGCCAACTGGCCCAGCAGCGCGATGTGGTCGCGGCCGCGATCGAGCGGATTCATCCCGCGCTCACCGTGCTCGCCGACCGGACCGCGAACATCACCGCGACGATCAGCGCCCTCGGCGACCTCAGCGATGTCACCGACCGGCTCATCGCCAGCAGCGGCGACAACCTGAAGGCCAACCTGCGCAGCCTCGCGCCGGTGCTGGAGACGCTGGCCGACACCGGGGTGAACCTCATCGAGGCGATGAAGATCATTCCGACCTTCCCGTTCCCGATGAAGAACCTCGACAAAGCGATCATGGGCGACTACTTGAACTTGTTCATCACGGTCGACCTGACCGGCAAGCGGTTGGACAGCAACTGGTTGACCGGCACGCCGCTCGGCGGACGATTCGGTGGCGTGGAGGGCGTGATCGGCAGTTTCGCGCCCGATACCGCGACGCAGAGCGGCAACCCGGCCACCGGACCGCTACAGCCGGGACCGGACGCCGGTGCCCAGCCGGCGCCGACCATTCCCGGCCTGCCGCCGATTCCCGGTCTGCCCGCCATCCCCGGCCTGACCGTGCCGTTGCCCGGAGCCACTGCGCCACAAGGGGGTCCGGGCCGATGACGCTCACCCGATTCGTCCGCGTCCAGCTGTCGATCTTCGCCGTGCTTACGGTGATCGGCCTGGTGGTGATGGGCGGGGTGTATGTGAAGGTGCCCGCGATGCTCGGCATCGGCCGCTACGACGTCACGGTGCAACTCGAGGCGACCGGCGGGCTCTACCCGACCGCCAACGTCGCCTACCGCGGCACGAATATCGGTGTGGTGCAGGATGTCCGGCTCACCTCCGGTGGTGTCGAGGCGGAACTGTCGATCGACAGCGACTACAAGATCCCCGCCGATGTCACCGCGTGGGTGCGCAGCGTCTCCGCGGTGGGTGAGCAGTACGTCGACCTGATCCCGCCCGAGCGCCCCGCCGGCGGAAATCTGGCCGACGGCGCGGTGATTCCGGTGGGGCGCACCAAACTTCCGCAGGACGTCGGCTCGCTGCTCGATCAGTCCGACCGGCTGCTGTCCAGCGTCGCCGACACCCGGCTGCGCCAGGTGATCGACGAGGCGTTCCAGGCCTTCAACGGTGCCGGACCGGATCTGCAGCGGTTCATCGACTCGGCCTCACTGCTGGTGCAGGAGGCGCAGAACAGCGCGGAACCGACGAAGAAGTTGATCGACCAGATCGGGCCGTTGCTCGACACGCAGCTCGAGTCCGACGCGGCGATCCGCTCGTGGACCAGCGATCTGGCCACGGTGACCGACCAACTGCGCGAACACGACCCGTCGCTGCGCAACGTGCTGCGCGACGGGCCCGCCGCGATGCAGCGAGTCACCACGCAGTTCGAATCGCTGCGACCGACGCTGCCGCTGCTGCTGACCAACCTGGTCAGCGTCGGGCAGGTCGGCGTCACCTATCACGCTGGGCTGGAACAACTTCTGGTGGTCTTCCCGCCGCTGATCGCGGCGCTGAAGACGATCATCCGCGGTCCCGCGGAGTACGGCGCGATGGTCGACTTCATGGTGGTGGTCAACGACCCGCCCGCCTGCACGACCGGCTTCCTGCCTGCCAACGAGCGGCGCTCACCCAGCGAGCTGGACTCGATCCCGTCGCCGCCCGGCCTGTACTGCAAGGTGCCGCAGGATTCACCGATCGCGGTACGCGGCATCCGCAACACGCCGTGCGCGGAGTTCCCCGGCGTGCGAGCGCCGACACCCGAGCTCTGCCGGACCGGCTTTGTCCCACAGGGCAACAACCCCCCGTTCGGCCCGTCGCAACCGGTACCGTCGGCGTCCGCGCCGGTCGACCCGGGCACGGCACCGGTGGCACCCGCCGCGTACGGCACCGGAACGCCGGCTGCCGCGAGATCCTATGACCCGTCCACCGGCCAGTACATCGGCCCGGACGGCCGCACCTACCGACAGGGCGATATCGGACCGGGCGGTTCGGGCACGGTACCGTCGAGCTGGCAGGCGATGCTCGAGGAGCAGCAACGATGACTGAGAACAACGGAGATCGGCACCGTACGCGGCGACGCGCGGTGCGCTCGGTGGGCCCACCCGCCGAGGAGACGGCGAGCGCCGGCGTGACGTCGGTTCCGGTCGAGCGGGCGAGGAGCGCGGCGGTGACCGCCGTGGCCGACAATCGCACCGATGCGGTCGATGCTGCGGCTGACTCGGTCACTGGTGTGTCCACCGCTGACGGAGCAGCCGCTTCTGCGGGTAGTCAGCCCGTCGATCTCGACAAGGCACCCGCCGACGCCCAGAACGACGAGAAGCCGAAGAAACGCTCCCGCCGCCTGACCACCCTGGCCGCGGCCGCCGCCTTGGTGCTCGCACTGCTGATCGCAGCAGCCCTGTCCACAGTGGTGCAGGCCCACTCGCTCGACGCTCGCGACGCGCGCCGCGCCGAGTATGTGCAGACCGCCCGGCAGGCCGTCTTGAACCTCACCACCATCCGCGCCGATTCCGCGAAGGAAGACATCGACCGGATCCTGTCGCTGGCCTCCGGCCAGTTCAAGAACGAATTCGACGGCCGGGTCGATCCGTTCATGAACATCGTGCAGCAGGCCAAGGTCGTCTCCAACGGCGAGATCGTGGAGGCGGCGATCGAGAGCGACGAGGAGGACTCCGCGAAGATCCTGGTCGCGGCCAAACAGACGCTGACCAACGCGGGGCAGGAGGGGCCGCAGACGCGGTTCTACCGCTTCCGGGTCACCGTGAGCGACGGCGACTCCGGTCTGACCGTCTCCAAGGTGGAGTTCGTGGCATGACAACACGTAACAAGATCTTCCTGGCGGCCGCGAGCGTTGTCGCGGTCGCGGCGCTGATCGTGCTGAGCGTCAACGGATTACGGATCTGGAACGACCAGCAGGCCGAGCAGGCGCGCAAGGACGCGGTGACCGCCGCCGACCGGACGGTCACCGCCATGTTCACCTACGACTATCAGACGGTGGACCGGGAACTGCCCAAGGCGGCCGACAACCTCTCGCCGAAGTTCCGCGAAGACTATTTGAAGCTGATCACGCAGGCCATCGCCCCCGGCGCCAAGGACAAGCAGCTCTCGGTGAAGGCGACGACTCAGGCGGCAGGCGTGGTTTCGGCCGACAAGTCCCGCGTCGAGGTCCTGCTGTTCCTGAATCAGGTGACCACAAGCAAGGATTCGCCGCAGGGCACCACCAGCGGCAGCCGGGTCCGGGCCACGGTGAACAAGGACGGCGACCGCTGGCTGGTCGATCAGGTCACGCCGGTCTGAGCGAAATCGGTTGTCACGCAGTGGGTTCGCGCGGCAACCGCACGGTGAAGGTGCTGCCTTCGCCCTCGACGCTGCGCACGTCGACGGTGCCGCCGTGCGCGGTGACCAGCGCCTGCACGATGGACAGCCCGAGGCCCGTGCCGCCGCTGGTGCGGGTGCGCGAACTGTCGGTGCGGTAGAAGCGTTCGAAGATGCGATCGGCCTCGTCGACGGGTAAGCCGGGGCCGGTGTCGGCGACCTCGAGCAAGACCTCGTCGGCGGTAGGCGTGAGGCGGACGGCCACCGCGGCGTCCGGCGGGGTGTGCGTGAGCGCGTTGTTGAGCAGGTTGCTCAGCACCTGCCGGAGTCGGGTCTCGTCGCCGATCACTTCCAAAGTGCCCTCGCCGGAATGGATTTCGAGTTCGATCGCGCGCCGGGGCGCGTCCGGATCCGCGGCGGCGGCCATGGCGCGCGCACTGTGCACGGCATCGCTGGCCACGGCGAGCAGGTCGACCTGGCCCCGCTCCAGTGGGCGCTGCGCGTCGAGCCGGGCCAGCATCAGCAGGTCCTCGACGAGGATGCCCATGCGCTGGGATTCGCGTTCGATACGGTCCATGAAGAGGTCGGGATCGGTGGTCGCACCCTGCCGGTAGAGCTCGGCGAAGCCGCGGATGGTGGTGAGCGGGGTGCGCAGTTCGTGGCTGGCGTCGGCGATGAACTGGCGCATCTTCGCCTCCGAATGCTTGGCTGCGGCCTCCGACGCCTCGGTCTTCGCAAACGCCTGCTGGATCTGGGCGAGCATGCCGTTGAGCGACCTGGACAGCCGGTCTACCTCGGTATTGTTGCCGCGCACCGGAACTCGGCGATACAGGTCGCCGCGGGCGATGGCGGCGGCGGTGTTCTCCACCCGAAGCAGCGGCCGCAGGCTGCGCCGGATCACGAAATACGCGGCGACGGCCAGCGCGCTCAGCACGATCAACCCGACGACCAGCTCCAGCATGACGAGGCGTTGCACGATGTCGTAGTTCTGGTTGAGCGGCAGCGCCACCGTGGTGGTGCCGTCCGGCACGCGGACCGTCAAGATCCGCCACTCGGTCGGCCCGCCGCCGAACGAACCCACCGTCATCGGACCGATCGGCGGAGACTCGGGCAGCGCGGGTTCGGCATCGACACCGAAGGCCTTGATGAAGTAGATCCGGCCGTCGTCCTGCACCGAGCGGACGTAGAACTGGCTGGTGTGGCGCGGATCGCCGGGCAAGCTTGGCGGCGGGGGCACCCGGCGGCGGGACCACTCGATAGCGCCGTTGCGCAGCTGCTGGTCGGTGCGGTCGGTCAGCGAGCGTTCCAGGCCCGAGGTGACCACCATGCCGGAGATCAGCAGGCCGAGTCCCGCGGTGGCGACGAGAATCAGCATCAGCGTCACGCGCAGCGGGATCGCCGAGAGCGCGCCGGCAGCCTTGGCGCGGATCGCCGCGATCCTGCCCTCGCTTATGACCCCACCTCCCAGCCGCGTGGCAGTGTGTCGATCATTTGGCCGACCGGGTTCGGCTCGGCGCGCGCATGACATAGCCGACCCCGCGCAGGGTGTGGATGAGGCGCTCCTCGCCGGTGTCGACCTTCTTTCGCAGATACGACACGTAGGTCTCGACCACCCCCACCTCGCCGCCGAAGTCGTAGCGCCACACGTGATCCAGGATGCGCGGCTTGCTCAGCACGGTGCCCGCGTTGACCATGAAATAGCGCAGCAGGGTGAACTCGGTGGGCGACAGCGCGACCGGCTCGCCCGCCTTCCACACCTCGTGGGTGTCGTCGTCGAGCTCGATGTCCTCGAACCGGAGCCGGGAACTCTCCCGCTGCGGTGCGGCGTGCCCCGCGCGGCGCAGGATCACCCGCAGCCGGGCCACCACCTCCTCCAGGCTGAACGGCTTGGTGACGTAGTCGTCCGCGCCGAGGGTGAGCCCGGTGATCTTGTCCTGCACCTCGTCCCGCGCGGTCAGGAACAGCACCGGCGCGTCGATGCCGTCGGCGCGCAGCCTGCGCAGCAGGCCGAAGCCGTCCATGCCCGGCATCATCACATCGACGATCAGCGCCTGCGGCCGGAAGCTGCGCGCCTTGTCCAGCGCCTGCGCCCCGTCCGCGGCCGTGTCGACGGCGAAGCCCTGGTACCGCAGGCTGACCGCGAGCAACTCCACGATCATCGGCTCGTCGTCGACCACCAGCACCCGCGCCTCGGGTGCCTGCTCCGCAGGCGCACCACTCATGGCTTCATGGTCCGCTATCCACCTGCGAACTTGCTGGACCTTATCTGGGTGATTCCTGTGAACGATCTACCTGGATGGTTGCCGTTCCTCCGGATAAACGTCGTCGTCGGTGAGCAGGGCGCTGCCCGCGACCTGGTCCTGCGCAAGCGCCTCGAGGAAGGCGCGCGCCCAGCGGTCCACGTCGTGGGCGAGCACCTGGCGGCGCAGCGAGCGCATGCGGCGCCGCTTGGTGTCGCGATCGTCCTCCAGCGCGGAGACGATCGCGTCCTTGACGCTGTCCAGGTCGTGCGGGTTGCACAGGTAGGACTGACGCAATTCGGCTGCGGCGCCGGTGAACTCGCTCAGCACCAAGGCGCCGTTGAGGCCGCTGTGGCAGGCGACGTACTCCTTGGCGACCAGGTTCATGCCGTCGCGCAGCGGCGTCACCAGCATCACGTCGGCGGCGACGAAGAAGGCGATCAGCTCGTCGCGCGGGATCGGCCGGTGCAGATAGTGCACCACCGGGTGCCCGACCTGGGCGAACTCACCGTTGATCCGGCCGACCTGACGCTCGATGTCGCCGCGCATCTGGATGTAGCTCTCCACCCGCTCGCGACTCGGCGTGGCCAGCTGGATCATCACGGTCTCGGCCGGATCTATTCGCTCCTCGAGCAGCAGCTCTTCGAGCGCGTTGAGCCGGATGTCGATGCCTTTGGTGTAGTCCAAGCGGTCGACGCCGAGCAGGATATTCTTCGGATTGCCCAGTTCCGCACGGATTTTCGTGGCCCGCTCGCGGATGGAGCGGCGCCGGGAATGCTCGTCGAGCTCGGCCGAGGAGATCGAGATCGGGAACGCGCCGACCCGAACCGTTCGGAAGCCGACCTGGACGACGCCGAGCTTGGAGCGCACACCGACGGTGCCGCGTGAGGTCGGCTGACCGGCCAGCCTGCGCGCCAGGTACAGGAAGTTCTGCGCGCCGCCGGGCAGGTGGAAGCCGATCAGATCGGCGCCGAGCAGACCCTCCACGATCTCGGTGCGCCACGGCATCTGCATGAACAGCTCGACCGGGGGAAACGGGATGTGCAGGAAGAAGCCGATGGTCAGGTCGGGCCGCAGCATCCGCAGCATCTTCGGCACCAGCTGCAGCTGGTAGTCCTGCACCCACACGGTGGCGCCCTCGGCGGCCACCTTCGCGGTCGCCTCGGCGAAGCGCCGGTTCACCGTGACGTAGGCGGCCCACCACTTGCGGTCGTACACCGGGCGCACGATCACGTCGTGGTAGAGCGGCCACAATGTGCCGTTGGAGAAGCCCTCGTAGTAGTCGGCCACTTCCTGGGCCGTCAGCGGCACCGGATGCAGCTCCAGGCCGTCCTCGATGATCGGATCGACGTCCGCGTCGGGCACCCCCGCCCAGCCGACCCAGGCGCCTTTGTTGTTGCGCAACACCGGTTCCAGCGCGGTGACCAGGCCGCCCGGGCTGCGTTTCCATCGGGTCGTGCCGTCGGGCAGGCGTTCCAGGTCGACCGGCAGCCGGTTGGCCACCACGACGAAACCGGAGCCGGACTCGGCCGGACCGGTACGTGCGGTCGTTGTCTCGTCAGGTGCTGGTTCTAGGGCGGGCTCGGAGTCGTCGGACGAAGTCATCTGGTCCACTCACGCATCCTTTGCGCGTCGCTGGGTCCCCCGGGGAATCGGGTAGGTCGACGTCGCCGTTGGCGTCGAAAGGGGTTGGGCTCTAGTCGACTCGGGTGCTCGGGCCGATGCCGAGCATCGACAACAGCATCCGGCACTCGTCGGCGTCTTCCGCGTAAGCTGCGACGACGCGCTGGGCCTGACGTGCGGTTTCATCGGCAAGTGGTTCCAGATCGTCGTCCGCGATGTCGTTCGCGCTGCCCTTCGCGGCCATCTTCAAGTCCTCCCGGTTCACTACGCTCGTACGTGCGAATAGTCAATGGTATCTGGCGCCGCCAGGCGCGGGTGGCACCCGCGTCACACCAGCCCCCGGCCGGTGTGCCGACCCCGTCCGCCCCTATACCGTGGGACTGAGCATCAACTCCACGAAAGGGTCGATATGCCGCTGGCCACGGTGAACGGAATTTCCCTCAACTACCAGGTCAAAGGTGACCGCGCGCGGGGTACCGATGTCAAGGGGTCGGGGCCGCTTGTGGTCATGATCATGGGCACCGGTAGTCCGGGCCGGGTGTGGGAGTTGCACCAGGTCCCCGCGCTGGTCGCCGCGGGCTACCGGGTGTGCACCTTCGACAACCGCGGGATCGCGCCATCCTTCGAGGCCGCCTCGGGCATGACCATCGACCAGTTGGTCGCCGACACCGCCGGGCTGATCGAGCTGCTCGACGAGGGGCCCGCGCTGGTGGTCGGCACCTCGATGGGCGCGCGGGTCGCGCAGGAATTGGCGCTCGCCCGGCCCGAACTGGTGCGCAAAGCCGTCTTCATGGCCGGGCACGGACGCCTCGACCAGTTCCAGAAGACGCTCTCGCTCGGCGAACACCAGCTCGACGCGAGCGGGGTGCGACTGCCGGAAAAGTACGAGGCCGCGATCACCGCGGTGATGAACCTCTCGCCCGCGACGATGGCCGATGCCAACGCGGCCCGCGACTGGCTCGACCTGTTCGAGTTCACCGGCGGGCCGGTGACGCCGGGCATCCGCGCGCAGCGTCGGATGGATCACGATTTCGAGCGAGTGCAGGCCTACCGCGCGATCGCCGTGCCATGCCTGGCCGTCGGATTCGCCGACGACCGCATGATCCCGCCCTACCTGACCAGGGAGATCGCCGAGGTCATCCCCGGTGCGCGCTACCAGGAAGTGCCCGACGCCGGCCACTTCGGTTACCTGGAACGCCCGGAGACGGTGAACAAGATCCTGCTCGATTTTTTCGCGAGCTGAATTTCCCGGCCCGAGGTAACCGCCTGGGCGTAACGTCTCCCTTGCTAGGGTCGAAACAACGCTCGGGACTCCAACGGCGCGCAAGTCCGTGGACCCCTCGGTTCGTCGGACCCGGCGCCGGGCGATCCAAGAGCGATCCCGTACATAGCGCGAGTATCCAGTGAGGTGAAATTGAGCACCAACCCCTTCGATGACGAGGACGGCCGCTTCTTCGTCCTGGTCAACGACGAAGAGCAGCACTCCCTGTGGCCTGCTTTCGCAGAGGTCCCGGCCGGATGGCGCGTCGTGTTCGGCGAGGACAGCCGCGCTGCCTGCGTCGAATACGTCGAGAAGAACTGGACCGACATGCGTCCGAAGAGCCTGCGCGACGCGATGGCCGCCGACGACGCGGCCCGTCAGGGCGCCCAGTCCTGACCCTCGGTAGCTGAATACCGCGCCGGGACAACCCGACTGCGTGACACCGTAAGCCGGTGTCACGCAGTCGGCCTGCCCGGCTATGATGGCAACCGCTTTCCAGAAGGCACCCGCCTCCTTAGCTCAGTGGTAGAGCACTCGCCTTGTAAGCGAAAGGTCGTCAGTTCAATCCTGACAGGGGGCTCCGGTCGAGCGCGCCCACATCGGGCGCGCTCGTTCACGTTGTAGGGCTCATCCAAAAAGGGTGGTCGGACCGAGGTTTCGGTCCGGCCACCCTTTGCGTTGTGCCAGAACAGGGTTCAGTCGGGGACGTTGGCTCCGTGGCCGAGATCGCGCAGTGCTTGCTTGATCTTGGTTTGGGCCTCGTCCAGGGATTCGGGGGTGGGGTTGGGGTCGGCGCCGGAGATGTCGAAGTTGCCCATGGTGAAGGCGGGGAAGACGTGGACGTGCAGGTGGGGGACCTCGAGGCCGGCGATGAGCAGGCCGGCTCGGGGGGCGTCCCAGGCGGCGCGCACGGCTTGGCCGATCTTCTGGGCGACGAGGTTCAGGCGGGCGAAGGTGTCGGCGTCGACGTCCTGCCACTGGTCGATTTCCTTGCGGGGCACCACCAGGGTGTGGCCGGGGGTGACCGGTGCGATGGTGAGGAAACCGACGAATTCGTCGTCCTCCCAGACGAATCGACCTGGAAGCTGACCGGCGATGATCGCGCTGAAGACAGAAGCCATGATTCGCAGGCTACGCGCCGCGGATCCGGGCGGCGCTCGGCGCGACTACACCGCCGCGAAATGCGACAGGATGCCCTGCACCTCGTAGATGTCGACCTGGCGATTGAACCTCTTCTGTAGCGGCTCGCTGCTGCCGGAGATCCAGATGCAGAGTTCGGCATCCAGGTCGAAGGTGCCCGCGGTTTCCACTGAGAAGTGGGTGATCGCGCGATAGGGGACGCTGTGGTAGCTCACCTTGCGGCCGGTCATGCCCTGCTTGTCGACCAGGATCAGGCGTCGGTTCGTGAACAGGATCGCGTCGCGCACCAAGAGATATGCGGCGTAGATCTGTTCACCTTCGCCCATCAGTTTCGCGTATTCCTGTTGCGCCCTGGCGGGATCGATCCGCCCGGCATTGCCCATCAGTCCGTCGATCAGACCCATCGTGTGCACATCCTTCGCGCGGTGTGGGTGATGTGGTCCGGTCGCGGTATGCCCGAACCATCCCTTTCCATCATCCATGTCGCGAGACCGATATTCGATGGTCGACTGCTGTTCATGAGTGAGCGCAGCTCGCCGGGGGCCTTCACCTAAGCTGTCTGCCGTGCGCGTACTCGTCATCGGTTCCGGAGCCCGTGAACATGCCCTCGTCCTGGCGCTGCGCCGCGACCCGGCGGTGAGCGGGATCGTCGCTGCTCCGGGCAACGCGGGTATCGCCCAGCACGCGCAAACCAGGCCGGTCGATCCGTGCTCGGCGGAGGCGGTGGTGGCGCTGGCCACCGAGTCGGCGGCCGATCTCGTGGTGATCGGGCCCGAGGTACCGCTCGTGCTCGGTGTCGCCGATGCCGTACGCGCGGCCGGGATCGCCTGTTTCGGGCCGTCGGCCGCGGCCGCGCGGATCGAGGGCTCGAAGGCCTTCGCCAAGGATGTGATGGCGGCGGCGGGGGTGCGGACCGCGCACAGCGAGATCGTGGACACCCCGGCCGACCTGGACGCCGCGCTGAGCCGCTTCGGCCCCACCTGGGTGGTGAAGGACGACGGTCTCGCCGCGGGCAAGGGTGTGGTGGTCACCGCGGATCGGTCCGCGGCCCGCGATCACGGCGCCGAGCTGCTCGAACAGGGGCACCCGGTGCTGCTGGAATCGTTCCTGGACGGACCGGAGGTTTCGCTGTTCTGCCTGGTCGACGGGGAGACGGTGGTTCCGCTGTTGCCCGCCCAGGATCACAAGCGGGTCGGTGACGGCGACACCGGCCCGAACACCGGCGGCATGGGCGCGTACACGCCGCTGCCCTGGCTGCCCGAGGAGGCGGTCACCGCGATCGTCGACGATGTGGTGAAACCTGTTGCGGCGGAGATGGTTCGCCGTGGCTGCGGATTCTCCGGGCTGCTCTACGCCGGTCTTGCGATGGGTGTCGCCGGACCAGCGGTGGTCGAATTCAATTGCCGCTTCGGCGATCCCGAAACCCAGGCCGTGCTCGCCCTGCTGGAAAGCCCGCTGGCCGAGCTACTGAACGCCACCGCCACGGGCACGCTCGCCCAGGTCGAGCCGCCGCGCTGGCGCGACGGCGCCGCGATCACTGTCGTGGTCGCGGCCGAGAACTACCCGGGCCGACCGCGCATCGGCGACGTCATCTCCGGGGCGGGCGAGGGTGCCCTCGACGAGTCCGCCGCGGTGCTGCATGCCGGAACCGCACTGCGTGAGGACGGCACGCTGGTCTCCGCGGGCGGGCGCGTGCTCAATGTGGTCGGCGTCGGCGCCGATCTCGCCGAGGCCCGCACGCACGCTTACGAGCGGATCGCCTCCATCAAACTGCCGGGCAGTCATTACCGCACCGACATCGGCCTCGCCGCCGTAGAAGATCGGATCGCTGTCCCTAGCTGAAGTTGAGCCCGTGCAGGGCCAGCCACTGGCGCGGATCTACGTGCTGGCCGCCGACGATCACCTCGAAGTGCAGGTGCGGGCCGGTGGAGTCGCCGCGGTTGCCCATGCGGGCGATCTGCATGCCGGCCGGGACGCGTTCGCCGCGCGAGACGAAGAAGTCGTACATGTGGCCGTACACGGTGATGCTGCCGTCGTCGTGGCGGATGCGCACCCACAGTCCGAAGCCCTCGGCCGGGCCCGCGTCGATGACGGTGCCGTTGGCTACGGCGTAGATCGGGGTGCCGATCGGGCCCGCGATGTCGATGCCGTTGTGGAAAGTGCCCCAGCGGGAACCGAATCCGGAGGTGAAAGCGCCGCGGGCGGGCATGACGAAACCGCCGATGCCCGGCAGCACCGCACCCGGCATCGTCGTCGAGCCGCCACCCATCCACGGCTGCCATTCGCCTGCCGCCGCCGCGGCGGCCTCCGCTTTGGCGCGTTCCAAGGTGGCGCGTGCGGCGGCCGCGACCACGGCCTGTTCGCGCAGGCGTTCGCCGTTGGCGATGGCGTTCAGGTATCGGCGCACCGAGGGCGGGGTGGATTGCACCTGGAGCGGGTAGGCCACGGCGACGCGCTGCGCGTGGGCCTGGTCCGGGATGCGATCGCTGATCACGCCGGTGTAGTAGGTGTCGCCTGCGGCGAATACGGCGGTCGCGGCGAGACCGGCCAGCAGTACTCGATGCTTGCGCAGCAGCGCGAGGAGTTCGTCGCGGTCGGGGCGTTTGTCGTCCCACTTGGTACGCAGCTCGGATCGCCGCCGCCACAGTTCCCGCGGATCGGGGCGCCGTCGCAGGATTTCCTGGACATTGCGCCGATCGAGCAGGGCCCGCGCGCCGCGCGCCGGTCGTTCCCGGAGCCGGGCGCGCCAGTCCGGCGGAATGACCCCGATGCCACCCACTCCGCGCACCCGGTCGAGCCCAGCTCGTCGAGCATTCTCGAGCATCACGCCGACCATAACCCCGGTAGCAGGGGAGCGCACGACCGGCGCTGCGCACCGGCTACCGTCTGACGGGTGTGCAGAGAATCTCGCCGGTCGACCATTCCACCTTTCTACGTGATGGATGTCTGGAAAGCTGCTGCGCAACGGGCCCGAACCCACGGAGATGTGCTCGTGCTGGCCGCCGGGCAGCCGTCGACTCCCGCGCCCGCCCCGGTGCTGCGCGCGACGAAATCCGCGATCGAGGCCGAATTGCTCGGCTACACCGAGACTTTCGGCATCCTGCCGTTGCGTGAGGTGATCGCCGCGCATCACACCGTCACCTACGGCTACGCCGTCGACCCGGACGACGTGGTGATCACGACTGGTTCGTCCGGCGCGTTCTCGCTGATCTTCCTGGCCGCTTTCGACCCAGGGGACACCGTGGTGGTGGCCCGCCCCGGCTATCCCGCCTACCGCAACACGCTCACGGCGCTCGGCTGCCGCGTGGTGGAACTGGATTGCGGTGCGGAAACCAGGTTCCAGCCGACCGTCGCAATGCTGGAGGCGCTGCCCGAACCCCCGGCGGGGCTGGTGGTCGCGAGCCCGGCCAATCCGACCGGCACGATGATCGCGCCCGCCGAACTGGCCGCGCTGGCGCGCTGGTGCGAGGCGCACGGCACCCTGCTCATCTCCGACGAGATCTACCACGGCATCACCTACGACAGCGGCGACACCGGCACCTCGTCGGCTTGGGAAACCTCGCGGGAATCGGTCGTCATCGGCTCGGTGTCCAAGTACTTCTCGATGACCGGCTGGCGGCTCGGCTGGATGCTCGCGCCGAGCGGCCTACGCCCCGCCTTGCAGCGGCTGGCCTCCAACCTCACCGTGTGCCCGCCCGCGATCTCGCAGTACGCGGCGCTGCACGCGTTCGGCGCCGAGGCCAAGGCCGAGCTCGACGGCCACGTGCGCCGCTACGCGATCAACCGGCGGATACTGCTGGAGGGCCTGCCGAAAATCGGCATCACCGACCTGGCTCCGGCGGACGGCGCGTTCTACGCTTACGCCGATATCAGCCATCTCACCACCGACGCGCGCACGTGGTGTGCCGACGTGCTCGACCACACCGGTGTCGCGCTCGCGCCCGGTATCGACTTCGACACCGTGCACGGAAATCGGACAGTTCGCTTCTCCTTCGCCGGGGCCACCGCCGACATCGAGGAAGCGGTGGTTCGTCTAGGGCACTATCTCGGTAACAGATAGTCGTGTACCGCAACAACTTTCCGCAGTTCGGCACCGTAGCGGCGCGGATACGGTAGAACATCGATGGTTGCTTTTCCTCGCTGATTTCCCCTGGAAGAACTGATGACGACTGGCACGATGGCACGGTGATCACCGCGACGACCCCGAAAGGCGAACGGCGTCGCCAGGCTCTGGTAGCTGCTGCCGCCGAGTTGTTGCTCGAAGGTGGGTTCGAGGCGGTGCGACACCGTTCGGTCGCAACCCGCGCCGACCTTCCGCTCGCGTCGACCACCTACTACTTCGAATCACTGGAAGATTTGATCGCGCGGGCGGTCGAGTTCAGCGGCAATGTGGAACTCGACGCGATGCGCCGCCGGGTCGGCGAGGTGAGTCACCGCCGCCGCGGCGCCGAGGCGACCGTCGATCTGGTCCTCGACCTGCTGGTCGGGGTCGACGGGCAGTGGCACGACGAGGGCGCGCGCGGGCAGTTGATCGCACGGTACGAGCGGTCGGTGGCGTCCGCGCGGCATCCCGAGTTACGGGAGGTGCAGTTACGGCTCCGTGCGCAGCTCGACGAGTTGCTCGCCGATGTGCTGCGCCGCTCCGACCGGTTGGTGCGGCCCGAGCAACTGCGCAGACTGGTCGCGGTGGTCGACGGCGCGGTGGTCGCGGCACTCACCGAACAGGAGCCCGAACCGCGGCGAATGGCCCGTGGGGCGCTGCTCGAGGTGATCGACATCGTCGCACCGCCGACGCCCCAGCAAGCGGACCGTTTCCGCGCATTAGACTGATTGAACGTGAGCGAGCGCAGCGAGAGAACCATAGACACAGTGCCCAGGGGCGCGACGGAGCCGAGCGTCAGCGAGGCGCAGTCGTGAGCCTTGTCCCGAACGTTCTTGCCACCCGATACGCCAGTCCTGAACTGGTTCAGCTGTGGTCGCCCGAGCACAAAATCGTGCTCGAGCGGCGACTCTGGCTGGAGGTGCTGCGGGCTCAGTCGGAACTCGGCATCGATCTGCCCCCGGGGGTGCTCGCCGATTACGAGCGGGTGATCGACCAGGTCGATCTGGCTTCGATCGCCGAGCGCGAGCGGGTCACCCGGCACGACGTGAAGGCACGCATCGAGGAGTTCAACGCGCTGGCCGGGCACGAGCATGTGCACAAGGGCATGACCAGCCGCGACCTCACCGAGAACGTGGAGCAGTTGCAGATCCGGCTCTCGCTCGAGCACGTGCACGCGCACGGCATCGCGATCGCGGCCCGGCTCACCGAGCGGGCCGCGGAGTATCAGACGCTGGTGATGGCGGGTCGCTCGCACAATGTCGCCGCGCAGGCCACCACGCTCGGCAAGCGGTTCGCCTCGGCCGCCGATGAGTTGCTGATCGCGCTCAGCCGGGTGCGTGAGCTGATCGACCGGTATCCGCTGCGCGGCATCAAGGGTCCGATGGGCACCGCGCAGGACATGCTCGATCTGCTCGGTGGCGATCCGGCCAAGCTGTCGAAGCTGGAGCAGCAGGTCGCCCGGCATCTCGGGTTCGCGACCGTGCTCACCAGCGTCGGCCAGGTGTACCCGCGCTCGCTCGACCACGACGTGCTGTCCGCGCTGGTCCAGGTCGGTGCGGGTCCCTCGTCGTTCGCGCACACCATCCGGCTGATGGCCGGGCACGAGCTGGTCACCGAGGGTTTCCAGCCCGGCCAGGTGGGCAGCTCGGCGATGCCGCACAAGATGAACACCCGCTCGTGTGAGCGCGTCAACGGGCTCCAGGTGGTGCTGCGCGGTTACGCGTCGATGGCCGCCGAGCTGGCCGGTGCGCAGTGGAACGAGGGTGACGTCTTCTGCTCGGTGGTGCGCCGCGTCGCGCTGCCGGACGCCTTCTTCGCCATCGACGGCATGATGGAAACCTTCCTCACCGTGCTCGCCGAATTCGGCGCCTACCCTGCTGTCATCGCCCGCGAACTGGACCGCTACCTGCCCTTCCTGGCCACCACCCGCATCCTGATGGCCGCCGTGCGCGCCGGCGTCGGCCGCGAAACCGCCCACGAGGTCATCAAGGAACACGCGGTGGCCGTGGCCCTCGCCATGCGCGAACAGGGCCGCGAACCCGACCTCCTCGACCGCCTCGCCGCTGACCCCCGCCTCCCCCTCGACCGCCCCGCCCTCGATGCCGCCCTGGCCGACAAGTCCGCCTTCATCGGCGCCGCCGAAGCCCAGGTCTCCGACGTCATCGCCGCCGTGCAGAAACTGGTCGACCAGCACCCCGCAGCCGCCAACTACACCCCTTCTCCAATCCTCTAGCGGGAGCGGTGTTTTCGCCGCGAATTCGCCAGCAGGTGTCATAGCCGACCGGTATCGTCCCTCGGTGGCCATTCACGCGTTCGTGGACGAATCGATTCGCCGGGACAGGTACATCCTTTGTGCTGTCCTGATCCCCGCCGACCGGCTGGTTGCCGCACGCGCCCTTGTCCGCGGCCTCTGCCTGCCCGGTCAGCGGCGGTGGCACTTCGCCAAGGAGCCGGACTCCCGACGTCGGCACATTCTTACCGCGATGGCGCGATGGGAGGGGGTGCAGGTCGCGGTCTTCGTCGGGCGGGGGATCGAGATGCACGCTCGCGCGGACTGCATGGGTCGGCTGGTGACATACCTGGTGGATTTGCCGGCTGCTCGGCTGGTGATCGAGTCGCGGGAAGGCTTGGACCACCGTGATCGGCACTGCATCGCCGCAGTGCTCCGCAAAGCATCGGTCGATTTGCCGTACGCCCATCTCCCGCCGCATACCGAGCCGGGGCTGTGGTGGCCGGATGCCGTGGCCTGGGCCTTCGGCGCGGGTGGGAAGTGGGAGACGATGGTTGCGCCGCTGGTGCGGGCCGTCTTCGATGAGGCGACTGCCCGCAAATAGCGCGAAACCCGACTGCTCACCGTCCGGAGAGGAGCCGGGTCCACTTCTCCCAGCTAGTGCCAGGAGCTGGCTCAATGCTACTGCATCCGGTGCTTGGCGGCTACGCAATTGTGTAGCCGCCCGCGCAATCCGACTTCCCATCGTCCGGTGACGAGCCGGGTCCACTTCTCCCAGCTAGTGCCAGGAGCTGGCTGCCAGAAGGGGCCTCGCTGGGCGGGCGGGGTAGCGAATTTGTCGAGGGCTGGGGTGGGGTGGGGCGTTAGGGTTTCGGGGTGAATCCGTACACAGTTTTTGGGGACATCATTGCTGGGCGGGCCGAGGCCAGCCGGGTGTATGAGGACGATGATGTGTTGGCGTTCATGGATATTCGGCCGATGACGCCGGGGCATGTGCTGGTGGTGCCGAAGGTGGTGGCGCGGAGTCTGGCGGAGTTGGATCCGGTGGTCGGGGGGAAGTTGTTTCAGGTGGGGCAGCGGGTGGCGGCGGCGTTGCGGGCCAGTGAGGTGGGGTGTGATGGGGTGAATTTCTTTCTGGCGGACGGGGTGACGGCGGGGCAGGAGGTGTTTCATGTGCATCTGCATGTCATCCCGCGGACGCCGGGGGACGGGTTCGGGTTGCGGGGGCGGCCGACCAGTCCGCGGCGGGCCGATCTGGATTATCTGGCCGGGTCGATTCGCGGTGCGCTGAGCCGCTGAGCGGTGCACCCGGACTGCCACGAGCCGGCACTCGATCCGATGATTGCTGTATGAACGCCAGCACGCGCCTTCTCTTCCCCGACAACCTGCGGTGAGTTACCGTTAAAAGCCGTTGGTATGCGGTGATGGAGGTGTGAGCATGCGTCGAACACCGGTTGCTGTGGCAGTGCTGATCTTGGCTCTAGCGTTACTCGGCCCCGCCGCCATCGGGCCTGCGACGGCCTCGGCCGCACAGATCGAACGGGTCGACAACCTGAGCCCGACGCGCGCCGCGGTGTTCATCAACTCGCCCGCGATGGGGCGCACGGTGCAGGTGCAGGTGCTGCACCCGGCGGGCGGTGGCCCACGCCCCGCGTACTACCTGCTCGACGGCCTCGATCCGGGCCTCACCCAGAGCACCTGGACCAACGCCACCGACGCGGAGCGATTCTTCGCAGGCTCGAACGTCAACGTGGTCCTGCCGGTCGGCGGCCAGGCCAGTTACTACACCGACTGGGCCGCCGACGATCCCCGATTCGGTCGCTACCAGTGGGAGACGTTCCTGACCGAGGAACTGCCACCGCTGATCGATGGCTGGTTCAACGGCAACGGCGTGAACGCGATCGGTGGACTGTCGATGGGCGGCAACGCGGCTTTCATCCTGGCCGCCCGCAAGCCCTGGCTGTATCGCGCCGTCGCGGGTTACAGCGCCTGCCCCGACACCGGCCTGGCCACGGGCGGCGTGATGTTCTCGATCGCGAACCGCGGCGGCAACCCGCTCAATATGTGGGGCGCCCCCGGCAGTCCGGCCTGGGCCGAACACGATCCGGCGCTGCTGGCAGAACGCTTGCGCGGCAAGACGATCTACCTGTCCAGCGGCACCGGTATTCCCGGTCAACACGAGCTGGAGATCAAACCCCAACTGGCCGAGAACATTTTCCTCGGCGGCCCCGTCGAGGTCGGCATCAACACCTGCGTGGTGGCGTTCGAGCAACGGCTGCGCGGTCTCGGCATCCCCGCCCGAATCGACTACAGCGCCACCGGAACTCACTCCTGGTCCTACTGGCAGGACACGCTGCACGCGTCCTGGCCCACCATCGCGCCGGCGATCGGAGCTTGACGCCCTAGCCACGCGGCGATGCAGCCCCCGGAGGCATCCGGCCGGAGTTCGCTACCGGCCCTAGCCGCGCCCGCCCGCATTGAGCACGACAATCGCGATCTGCACCCGGTTCTCGGCACCGAGCTTGGCGAGCAGCCTGCTGGTGTACGACTTCACGGTCGCCACGCTCAGCCGCAACTCCTTGGCGATATCGGAGTTCGACAGGCCGCGACCGATCGCCTCGGCGACGTCGCGTTCCCGCTCGGTCAGCGAGCTGAGCGTGTCGCGGGCCTGTCGGCGCGCCGTCTCCTCGGCGCTCGGCCCGGCGGTGGCGACCGAGATCAGTTGCGCGGTGACGCTCGGCGACAGCATCGGCCGGCCCGCCGCCACCTGTTTGACCGCAGCGACGATCTCAGCGGGCGGCGTGTCCTTGAGCAGGAACCCGTGCGCCCCGATCCGCAACGCCCGCAACACCATGTCGTCGGCGTCGAAGGTGGTCAGCACGACCACCCGCGGCGGGTCGGCCAGGCGCAGCAGTTCGCGGGTGGCGTCGAGCCCGTCCCGCACCGGCATCCGGATATCCATCAGCACGAGGTCGGGTGACTGCGCGCGGACCAGCGCGACCGCCTGTGCACCGTCAGCGGCCTCGCCGACCAGTTCCAGCTCCGGATCGCCGCCGAGGATCAGCGTCAGCGCCGAGCGCGCCAGCGGCTCGTCATCGACGACGACCACTCGGATGCGCGCACTCACCGGTCGCTCGTCGCGACAGCCGCAGGCCACGGCAGTACCGCCCGCAGATGAAAGCCGCCGGTCGCGTCATGACCGTAATCCAAGGTGCCCCCGACCAATTCGGCCCGTTCGGCCAGCCCGAGCAGACCGTAGCCGGACGAGGGCAGCGCGAAGCCGGGATGCAGCGGCGCGGAGTTGCCGACATCGACGGTCAAGTCCTGGCCGGGTCCGCCGTCGATGCGCACTCGAACCGACGCACCGGGGGAGTGTTTGCGCGCGTTGGTCAGTCCCTCCTGGGCGATGCGATACGCGGTGCGCGCACTGGTCGCCGGGAGATCGGCCGTGGTGGTATCGATGATCGACACGTCCATGCCCGCGGAGCGCGCCTCGTCGACCAGGCGGGTGAGATCGGCGAGCGTCGGCTGTGGCGGTTCGGGGGTGCCGGTGAGCGCGTCGTCGCTGGTGCGCAGCACGCCGAGCACTTCACGCAACTCCTGCAACGCGAGATGCGCGTTCTCGGCAATGGTTTTCGCGGTAGCGGTCGTCTGCTCTTTGGTCAGATCGGTGCGGAAGCCGAGCGCACCGGCGTGCATCGCCACCACCGAAATCCGGTGTGCCAGCACATCATGCATCTCGCGGGCGATGCGGTGGCGCTCGAGCAGGCGTGCCTCGGCGGCCCGTGCGTGCTGTTCCCGCTCGGCGGTCTCGGCGCGAGAACGCAACGACCACACCAGATCTCGCCGCGCACCGACCGCGAAGCCGACCGCGACAATGGCCGCGACACCGGCCGTGAGCACTGACGGGCCATACCAATCCGGCTGCACGTCAGGATTTTTCGGGTAGATCAGGCTGTCGGTGAGCAAGCCGGTGCCGATGCAGACGATGGACAGCGCGATCGTCTCGGGGTAGCGCCGCCGGGTGGCCAGTGAACACAGCACCAGTGCCGCCGCGCCATTGGAACTCACCGAGGCGGTGGACAGCACCAGCACGATCGCCGCGATCGCCACCGGATATCTGCGCCGCAAAAAAGTGAGCAGCAGACAAACCACGCCGAGCAGCGGATCGCCGATCTGGAACCAGGTGAGCAGCGCCCCTTCGAGTGGCGCCGTCTCCGTCCTGGTCCCGGACCACGCCACCAGGCCGATGGCCACGACCGCCGTCGTCCGCCAGACGTGCGACCAGAACCGCAGCGGCGGCGCCGACGACGGGGGTGCGGTGGACATGCCGTGACTGTAGGCGGCGGCCGAACGCCCGCGCATCGCCCTGCAGGGCGAATTCGGATCGACCAAAGGATGAATCACCCGTCGACCGCCGACCGATGTGCGCTGACCGACCCCGCCACCACCATGAGACGCACTGCCAGCCAACCGAGAAACGGAGAACATGATGGGCAAGAACGCATGGGTCGGACTGCAGATCGTCGGCATCGTGGTGATGGTCGCGTCCGCCCAGGCCGTGATCCGCCTCCTGATCGACCACAGCAAATCCCAGGTGTGGGGCCTGCTCGACTGGGTCCCCGGCGGCTGGGGCGGTCAACTCGCCGTACTCGTCGTCCTTGCCGCCGCAGGCGCGCTGCTCGCCGACCGCGCGAACCGCAAGGTGAAGCTGCTCGAAGCCTGACCTCGCAGGATCGAACGGGCTTCCGACGAGGTCAGTCGCGCATCCGCGCCAGCAGGGTGGTCACAACCGCTTCGGCATGCGTCCACAGCAGCGCGCCGCCCGCGTCGGGCACCAGGTGACGGTGTGCGCCGGTGATTCGAGTGGTCAGGAAGGCACCCTGGTCAGGGGAGTGGCCGGTGTCCAGCGCGCCGTACCAAATGTCGACCGGTACCGCGATGCGGTCGAGCCGCAACGGCCACCTGCGCATGGCGAGCACGGTGTCGCGGGCATACCCGTCGGCACCCGGCGCGAACGCCTCGGCCAGGGCACGGCGATAGGCCGCCGCGAACGTCGGATGCCGGTACACGGCAACGTCGGACGGCGCGCTGGTTTCGATCACCATGTCCCACATGGCTTCTGCGGTGAACCCGGTGAAGAACCGCTCGGCCTCGGCTGCGTCGCGGGCAGCCAGGTCGACGAGGTCGCGCAGCGTTTCCGGTAGGGCGGTCGCGAACTCCGGTGCGGCGATGTCGTCCGCACCGGACACCACGGCCAACGCGGTCGCAACGCCCGCCTCCGCGCACGCCAGCGCGAACGGTGCCCCCTGCGAATTCCCCACCACCGCCGGGCGACCCAGCTGCCGCGCCGCGGTGAAGTCGCGCACGTCCTCGGCGAAATCGTGCAACGTCCGCCCCGGCGCCGGCGTCGAGACCCCGAGCCCCGGACGGTCGACCGAGATGAGACGAACCCCGAGCGGTGCGAGCAGATCGGTGCCGAACCCGAGCCAGCGGCTCGTCGCCGCACCCGGGCACAACAGCACCGGCACACCGTCGGGCGGTCCCCACTCCGACCATCCGAGCGACCGCCCATCGGGCAGCCTGGTCGTACCGAGCCGAGTCGGGGCATCGACGGACACGTTCATGGGCCCATCATGATCATTTCGAGGACCGGGGCGCACCGGATTTTTCGGGGGGCATCGACCGGTAGGACACCGCCGCGACCGGCTCGAGCAGCGGTGTTGCCGGGTCCTGGCGGGACGGGCGGTGGACGCGCCGCTACGGTGGAGCGCATGGCTCTCGACAGCGGTACCGGAACGATCTCAGACCTCGACGGGGCGGCGCCGCCGATCGCCAAGACGGTGCCCACCGAACGCGTGCATCACGGCGATGTGTTCATCGACGAGTACGAGTGGCTGCGAGACAAGGAGAACCCGGAGGTCATCGCGCACCTCGAGGCGGAGAACGCCTACACCGAGGCGCAGACCGCGCACCTGGCCCAGTTGCGTGACTCGATCTTCGACGAGATCAAGGGGCGCACCCAGGAGACGGACCTGTCCGTGCCGACCAGGATGGGCGACTACTGGTACTACTCGCGCAGCTTCGAGGGCAAGCAGTACGGCGTGCACTGCCGGTGCCCGATCGCGGCCGACGCCGAGGGCATCGACGCCTGGACGCCGCCGCAACTGGAGGCGGGCACCGAGGTGCCCGGCGAAGAGGTGCTGCTGGACAGCAATGTGGTCGCCGAGGGCCACGACTTCTTCGCACTCGGCGCGTTCTCGCTCAGCCACGACGGCAATCTGCTGGCCTACTCGGTGGACACCGTCGGCGACGAGCGCTACGTGCTGCGCTTCAAGGACCTGCGCACCGGCGAGATGTTGCCCGACGCGATCGCCGAGACGGCGCCCGGCGCGACCTGGTCGCTGGACGGCACGCACGTCTTCTACCAAACCGTCGACGAGTCCTGGCGCCCCGACACCGTGTGGCGGCACCGCCTCGGCAGCCCGACCGCCGCCGACGTGAAGGTGTTCCACGAGCCCGACGAGCGCTACTGGGTGAGCATCACCTCGACCCGCTCGGAGAAGTACCTGATGATCTGGGTCGGCTCCAAGATCACCACCGAGGGCTGGGTGCTCGAATCCGATGACCCCGAGGGCGAATTTCGGGTCATCCTGCCGCGCCGCGAGGGTGTCGAGTACTCCGCCGAGCATGCGGTGGTCGGCGGTGAGGACCGCTTCCTGATCCTGCACAACGACGTGGTCGACGGGGTGAAGGCGGAGAACTTCGTGCTCGCCGACGCCCCGGTCGCCGACCCGGCGAACCTGCGGCTGCTGATCGAGCACCGCGACGACGTGCGGCTCGAGGATATCGACGCCTACGCCGATCACCTGGTGCTCAGCTATCGGCGCGAGGCGCTGACCCGGGTCGCGGTCTGGCCGTTGACCGAGAGCGGGTACGGCGAGCGGCGTGAGCTCGAATTCGACCTGGAACTGTTCGCGGTAGGTGCCGGCGCGAACCCGGAGTGGGCGCAGCCGACCTTGCGCATCGGGCTGACCTCGTTCATCACGCCGGTGCAGGTGTTCGACTACGTTCCGGCCACCGGCGATCTGCTGCTGCGCAAGGAGCAGCCAGTGCTGGGCGGTTACGACGCGAACGACTATGAGCAGCACCGGGATTGGGCGGTCGCCGAGGACGGCACTCGGGTCCCGATCTCGCTGGTGTGGAAGAAGGGCCTGCCGGTGGATGCACCGAAGCCCTTGCTGCTCTACGGATACGGCTCCTACGAGGCGAGCATGGATCCGTCGTTCTCCGTCTCGCGCTTGTCGCTGCTGGATCGTGGCATGGTGTTCGCGGTCGCGCACGTGCGCGGCGGCGGCGAGATGGGCCGGCTCTGGTACGAGCATGGCAAGACCCTCACCAAGAAGAACACCTTCACCGACTTCGTCGCGTGCGCACGGCATTTGATCGACACCGGCGTCACCGCGGCGGACCGGATGATCGCCGACGGTGGTAGTGCGGGCGGGCTGCTGATGGGCGCGGTGGCGAACCTGGCGCCGGAGCTGTTCACCGGCATCCTGGCCAATGTTCCGTTCGTCGACCCGCTCACCTCCATCCTCGACCCGTCGCTGCCGCTGACCGTCATCGAATGGGACGAGTGGGGTAACCCGTTGGCGGACAAGGATGTCTACGACTACATGAAGTCCTACGCCCCGTACGAGAACGTCGAGGCCAAGGACTACCCCGCCATCCTGGCGATCACCAGTCTCAACGACACCCGGGTGCTCTACGTCGAACCGGCCAAGTGGGTCGCGAAGCTGCGCGCCACCAAGACCGGCGACGCACCGCTGCTGCTCAAGACCGAGATGAGTGCGGGGCACGGCGGTGTGAGCGGGCGCTACGAGAAGTGGAAGGAAGTCGCCTTCGAGTACGCCTGGGTGCTGGACCGGGTCGGTTTGGCCGACGCGTAGGCCTGATCGAAGAGAACGTGTGTCAGGGAGTTCGTCGCACGGTCATCCGGCCTGCACGTTCAGTACATCTGCCCCTGGCACCGTAGGTTCATGAACGCTGAGCTGATCGTCTCGATCTCCGGAATCAGGGACACCACTCGGGACGCGGCGATCGAGTTCGCCGCCGAGATGGATCAGCGAGGGGTGCCACTGTCGCTGCTGGTGGCGCCCCGGTTGAAGGGCAAATACAAGCTGGTCGAGGACCCCGCGACGCAGGCGTGGCTGCGCGGGCGCCGGGCGCGCGGCGACGCGATCGTGCTGCACGGCTACGACCAGGCGGCGACCAAGCGCCGCCGGGCCGAGTTCGCCACGCTGCCACGGCACGAGGCGCGGCTGCGGCTCACCGCTGCGGACCGGGTGATGGAGCGGGTGGAACTGCGCACCCGCCTGTTCGCCGCGCCGCGCTGGGACGCCTCCGCGGGCGCCATCGAGGCACTGCCCGAGGTCGGCTTCCGGGTCGCGCTCGGGCTCACCTCGATCTTGGACCTGGAACACAATGTGGCGCAGAAGGTTCGGGTGTACGGCATCGGCGAGGGTTTCCGCGCCGAACCGTGGTGGTGTCGGGCCATGGTGATGGGTGCCGCGCGGATCGCGCGCCGCGGCGGCCTACTGCGCCTTGCGGTTTCGGCCGCCCAGCTGCAACGCTCCGGGCCGCGCCAGGCCATGCTCGACGCCGTCGACCTCGCCTTGTTCCATGGCGCAGCCGGCGCGGTCTACCGCTGGGAGCCGCCCGCCATCGCGCGTGCGGCCTGAAAGATGGTGCGGCGTGGTGTGGTCGGGCACCGCGGCGTAGTGATCGGCACCGCGCGAGGGGCCGATCGGCGCCGCCGCTCGTGCATGGCGTAAAGCGGGCGGCGGCGCTCCGGCATCGCAGGCAGCGATGTTGCGGGCAGGGACGTCGCGGGCATGCGAGATTGCGCACCGACAACGTCGCGCGTCGGCACGATCAGGCGGGTTCGATCTGCTCATCCGGCACTGCGGGCGTAGCGGTGTGGGTGAAGCCACCCGCTTCCTGCCGGGTGAGTGAGGTCGAGAACGGATGGCGCGCCAGCTGTTTCAGGCATCGGTCGAAGTCGGCCACCAGCAGATCGGCCATGTCGACGGTGAAGCCGTGCCGGATCACCGCGCGCATGATCGTCTCGTGCTCCCGGTCCGCGGGCAGCGGATAGGCGGCGATCAGCCAGCCCCTGCTGCGTAACCGATCCGACAGGTCGTACAGGTTGAACCCGGGATCATCGCTGGCCCGCCACGCCACGGCGGTGATGCCCCGGTGTGGATCGCCGTCGTGGATCAGCTCGAACACCCCGAGGCCGCGCAGACCCGCGGCCAGGTGCCGGGCCGCGCGGTAAATGGCGGACTGCACGCGGGCGTAACCGGCCCGGCCGAGCCGGATGAACTCGTAGTACTGCGCGATCTCCTGCCCACCGGGCCGGGAGAAATTGAGATTGAACGTGCCGACACTGCCGCCGAGATAGTCCACGTCGAAGATCAGTTCGGCGGGCAGATCGGCGGCCGCACGCCAGATCGCCCAGCCGACACCGAGCGGCGCGAGCCCGGTCTTGTGGCCGGAGGCGTTGATCGATTTCACCCGCGGCAATCGGAAGTCCCACACCAGGTCCGGTGCGGTGAACGGGGCGAGGAAGCCGCCGCTGGCCGCGTCCACGTGGATCGGGATGTCCAGTCCGCTCACCTCTTGGAGCCGGTCCAGTGCGCGGCTGATCCCGGCGACGTCCTCGAACAGCCCGGTGAAGGTCTGCCCGAAGGTCGGTACCACCATGATGGTTCGCTCGTCGCAGTAGGCGGCCACGTCGTCCGGATGCATGGTCAGGCGATCCCCGCGTAGCGGAATGCGGCGGATCTCGACGTCGAAATAGCGCGCGAACTTCTCCCAGCAGACCTGCACCGGTCCGCACACGAAATTGGGTGTGCCGGTGCCGCCGCGCTGCCGCCAGCGGAACTTGGCCGCGAGCCCGCCGAGCATCGCGGCCTCGCTGGAGCCGGTGGTGGAGGTGCCGTGCGTGCCGGCCGGGTCGGGGCAGTGCCAGAGGTCGGCGATCATCCGGACGCAGCGGCGCTCGAGCTCGGCGGTCTGCGGGTATTCGTCCTTGTCGACGATGTTCTTGTCCAGCGACTCGGCCATCAGCCTGCGCGCCTGGTCGTCCACCCAGGTGCTGCAGAAGGTCGCCAGATTCATCCGGGAGACGCCGTCGAGCATGAGTTCGTCGTGCACGATTTCGTAGGCGACCTCGGCGAATAGTTCGTGCTGCGGGAAGCCGGCCTTGGGGGCGACGCGGCTCATGCCGGGCAGGGCGAACAGGTCGTCGGAGTCTGCGCTGTAGGGCATCGGATGGCCTCCGGAGGGTCGGCGGGCTGGTACCGAACTGCAGTCGCTCACCACCCTCACACATGGTCGGCCCGGCGGCCGCTGTCGGCGCCGGTAAGTCGGACGACACGGACTGCTCGGTCGACTACCTTCAATCTTCGAGCTGAGCGGTTCGTGTCACAGTGCGCAAGCGGCGCTGCTGCCGGACCGGTTCCGTATCCGGGTGCGCGACAAGAACGCGACGACACGAAGAAGTGAGGCGCTGGCCATGACCGACGATTCCCGCACCGCCGAGCTGCGCAGCAAGGTGGCCGCGCTCATGCCGCAGGCGAAAACCGATCTGACGCAACTTGTTTCGTTCAAGTCGGTGGCGGATCCGCGCCAGTTCCCGCCGGAGGAGTGTGAGCGCGCCGCGCAGTGGGTGGCCGACGCGTTCGCCGCCGCGGGGCTGACCAGAGTGGGGTTGCACGAGACACCGGACGGCAGCAAGGCCGTCATCGCCGCCCGCCCCGGGCCGCCCGGCGCGCCGACGGTACTGCTGTACTGCCATTACGACGTCCAACCGCCGCTGGACACCGCCGCATGGCGCACGCCGGTGTGGGAGCTGACCGAGAAGAACGGCCGCTGGTACGGCCGCGGCGCCGCCGACTGCAAGGGCAACATCGTCATGCACCTCACCGCGCTGCGCGCACTGGGGCCCGACCTGCCGCTCGGCGTCATGATGGTCGCCGAGGGCTCCGAGGAGCAGGGCACGGGCGGGCTGGAGCGGTTCGTCGAGGCCAACCCGGACCTGTTGCGGGCCGACACGATTCTGATCGGCGACTGCGGCAACTTCGCCGCAGGCGTGCCGACGCTGACCGAAACGTTGCGCGGCGGCGTGAGTGTGGTCGTCACCGTCCGAACCATGGCGGGCCCTTTGCATTCCGGCATGTTCGGCGGCGCCGCCCCGGACGCGCTCGCCGCGCTGATCCACCTGCTCGCCTCGCTGCGCGACGCGCACGGCAACACCACGGTCGCCGGGCTGCAGAACGATCAACGCTGGTCCGGCGTGCAGTACGGAGAGGACCAGTTCCGCACCGATGCCGGTGTGCTGCGCGGCGTGGAGCTGATCGGTGACGGCTCCGTCTCCGACATGCTGTGGGCGCGACCGGCTTTGACGGTGCTCGGGATCGACGTCCCGCCGGTGGTCGGTTCGACCGCGGCCATTCAGCCCTCGGCGCGTGCTCGGCTCAGTCTGCGCATCCCACCGGGCACCGACCCGGAAGAGGCGCGCAAGGCACTGTTCGCGCACCTCGAGGCGAACACGCCGTGGAACGCCGAACTCACCATCGAGCTGGACGGCATCGGCGCCCCGTTCCGTTCCGGGAACGGCGGTCCGGCTCGCGAGGCGATGGAGGCGGCGTTGGCCGCCTCGTACGGCCGCGCCGCCACCACGCAGGGGCAGGGTGGCTCGATTCCGCTGTGCAACGTCTTCGCCGACACCTACCCCGAGGCCGAGATCATGCTGCTCGGGGTCGAGGAACCGAAGTGCCTGATCCACGCGCCCAACGAGAGCGTTGACCCGTCCGAGATCGAGCACATGGCGCTGGCCGAGGCGCTGTTCCTGCTGAACTACGCCGATCGATCCGGCTAGCAGCGGCGGCCACCTGTCGTCCCGGCGGCGGCCGAGATGGCAGGTGGCGCACCGGAAGTGCTAGAACTCGCGCTGGTCTTCCGGCTCCACCACCGTGAATTCCGTACCGGCAGGACCCATCTCGGACAACCTGCCGAAGTAGATACCCTGTGCCTCCGGTGCGATGATGCCGTAGTGGATGGGCAGCGCGGTGCGCGGTGCGACGGCCCGCAGATAGTCCACCGCCTCACTGAGTTTCATCCACGGCGCGGCCGCAGGGACCGCGAGCACGCCGACCGGTACCGGCGGCACCCACAGCGAGTCGCCGGGGTGCACCAGCTGTGCCGGATCCTCCGGGGTGCCCAGCTGGAACACGGTGTTGTCGACGACCGGGATCTCCGGGTGGATCACCGCGTGCCTGCCGCCACCGCCGGTGATCCGCAGGTCGCCGAGGGTGAGCACGTTGCCCGCGTGCACCGCCTCCCACCGCTCGCCGCGCTGCTGAGCGGTCTGCGGATCGGCCAGCAACCGGGCGCCGGGATTGGCGTCGACCAGGGCCTCGATCCGGTTCGGATCGATGTGGTCGGGGTGCTGATGGGTGATCGCGATGGCGTCCAGACCGGTGAGCCCCTCGAAACCGTGCGAGAAGGTGCCGGGATCGAACAGCACCTTCTTGCCGTGTAGCTCGACGAGCAGGCAGGAGTGGCCGAAGTGAGCTATGCGCATCCCGCCATGCTATTGCCGGACCGCAACCGCGGCACCCGGCGAATTTTCACCGACCCCGAGGATGCCGCGGTCGACCAGCACAACTACGCTGCTCAGGTAACCCCCCACCACCACATGAGGAGCAACGCGTGGCACGAGTCGTGGTCGAGGTGATGCCGAAGGCCGAGATCCTGGACCCCCAGGGACAGGCCATCGTCGGTGCGCTCCCGCGCCTGGGATTCGAGGGCATCTCGGATGTACGGCAGGGCAAGCGATTCGAACTCGACGTCGACGACAATGTCGGTGACGCCGAGCTCGAGCAGATCGCGGAGTCGCTGCTGTGCAACACCGTGATCGAGGAGTGGAAGGTCACTCGCCTGTCATGACCGCGCGCATCGGAGTCATCACTTTTCCGGGCACGCTCGATGATGTCGACGCGGCTCGGGCGGTGCGCCTGGCCGGCGCCGAGGCGGTCAGCCTGTGGCACGCCGACGCCGACCTGAAGCAGGTCGACGCGGTGGTCGTGCCCGGCGGTTTCTCCTACGGTGACTACCTGCGCGCGGGCGCCATCGCCCGGTTCGCGCCGGTGATGGGCGAGGTCGTGCGCGCCGCCAAGGCCGGCCTGCCGGTGCTCGGCATCTGCAACGGCTTCCAGGTGCTGTGCGAAGCGGGCCTGCTGCCCGGCGCGCTGACCCGCAACGAGGGGCTGCACTTCATCTGCCGAGACGAGTGGTTGCGGGTGGAGTCGGCGGCCACGGTGTGGACTTCGCGCTACGAGGTCGGCGCGCAGATCCTGATCCCGCTGAAGTCCGGTGAGGGGCGTTTCCAGGCCGCTCCCGCCGTGCTCGACGAGCTGGAGGGCGAGGGCCGGGTGGTCTTCCGCTACGCGGGCGACAACCCGAACGGTTCGCAGCGCGGCATCGCGGGCATCGCCTCGGCCGACGGTCGCATCGTCGGCCTGATGCCGCACCCGGAACACGCGACCGAGGCTCTGACCGGCCCGAGCGACGACGGCCTCGGCCTGTTCCTCTCGGTGCTGGACACCCTGGTCTCCGCGTAACACCCAGAGCCGCATACCTTTCGAGCCCCACGCACTCCGCGAGTGTGTGGGGCTCGAAAGGTATGCGGCTCAGGTGATTCTGGCGACGATATCGAACTCGACACCGTTCGCACGGGCGATATAACCGTGCTGGATGGCCTGGTTGCCCTGGAAAGCGCGCAGCCCGCCGGGGGTTTCCAGCAGCACACCGTGATCGATCGCGCCGAGCACGTCGGGCACCCGCAGCGAACCCACCGCGTGCGCGAGTCCGGCCAGGGTGTGGATGGCCTCGTAGGTCATATTGCTGAAACTGGTGAGCGCCGGCGCGAACTCACCGTGCAATTTGCGGTAGCGGCCGACCCGCTCCCGCCCGTCCGCGGTGCGCTCATCGATGAAGAAACTGGACGCGGCATAGAAGTTCTGGTTGGCGCCCGGACCGCCCGCCAGCAACACGTTCTCGTCCGCGGCGGGGCTGATCCGCAACTGGGTCGCCGCGCGTCCGGTCGAAGCGAACTGCCGGTTGAATCGGGACACGTCCGCGCCCACCATCAGAATCACCACGCCGTCGGCCCGGTCCAGCGCCGGATGGCCGAGGAAGTCGCCGAAGTCGGGCGCACCGAGCGGCACGAAACGCTCCAGCACGATGGCGCCGGGGTCGGTCAGGCTGTTACGGATCGCCTTCGCGGACTCACGCGGCCAGATGTAGTCGTTGCCGATGATGGCCCAGCGGCGCACGCCGTGCTCGCGCTCGAGCCACTGCAGAGCGGGCAGCGTCTGCCCCGCCGGGTGCTCGCCGAGCATCAACACCCCGGGCAGCTCGTCCGGCAGCCCCTCGTGCCCGGTGGCGAATAAATAGGGCACCCGGCTGGCGGTCGCACGGGCCACCACCCGGCGCACCGCGGAGGTGTGCCAGCCGGTGATCGCGTCCACCATGCCGGTCGCCAGCAGTGCGGAAACTTCGCTGGCCACCTCGTGCGGCGCCCGCCCGCCATCGATATTCGTAGTACGAATTTCTCGGCCGAGAATTCCTGTGCCCCGGTTGATTTCGTCGACGGCAAGGGAAATCGCCGCATCGCAGGAGGGTGCCACGATCCCGCCCGGTCCCTGCATGGGGACTATGTTCAGGATCTCGATAGTGCCCTCTGGGCTCTCGCCGAACGCTGACATTCGGTACTCTTCTTCTCGTTCGAGCGAAATTCATGGCAGGCAGGAAATAACAATGACGACCATTGTAAGCGGATATTCGACGCTGCATGGTGCGCTGCGTGCCGCAGAACGCGGTTGGCTGCGTCACTTGGACGCCGCACTGTGTGCTAGGCAGCTCACGGCCGATCAGTGGTCGATGTTGTCGAATCTCTCCAGTGAGACCGGCATCACTATGAGCGAGCTTGCGGCCAGGTCACAGCTGGCGCCGTCCTCGGCGACCCGGCACGCGGACTACCTGGCCGAGCGCGGTCTGATCTTCCGGCTGGCGGCCCAGGACGACCGCAGGCGGATCCTGATCGGGCTGAGCCGACTCGGTGCGGAGCTGGTCGCGTCGGTGCGGGCCGAGGAGTCGCGGGCCGAGCAAGAACTGCGGACGCGAATGGGTGCGCGGCGCTATGCCGAACTCATGCGTTTATTGGAACTTGTTTCCGCGAACCCCGAGTAGGGCGAATTCGTCCGACGATTTCCGCGCGGTCTGATCCGTCCTCGGGCGCACGCGCGGTCATCCGCGCGCGGCCATCTTTGGGCCGTGCCGAATGGAATTAATGTGGCCGCTCGTCATAGCAAAATTTGAAGTAGCGGCAATCCTGAAGTTTGCCTGCCGCGGACACCTACCGGCAGCCGGGTAACTGCTCGCCTGCCGAGGTTGCGATCCCCTTGCTCGACACGCCGCGCGGCGAGCGCCGGCGACTTCTGCCGCGTACTACCGTTTCACTCGGACCAAGATCTCGATCTGCACCATCGCGTACGTTCTCTCCGCCGAAACGGAAAGTGGTGTCCGATGCGGTTGTTCGGTTCATGGCAACGCGGGGCCCTGGCTGCCGCTGTGTCGGTCTGTTTCGCCGCCGGGGTGGTCTCGGTACCCGCACACGCGGCGACCGCGGGAACGGTCATCTCCGTGCTGCCCCAGCCCGAGGGTTGGCGCAACGTCAGCAATGGCTCGATCGTCGAATACTGGATGACCGGTTCGGACGGCACCCCGAAACCCGCCAGCGGTGCGGTACTCGTTCCGCCCGGTCCGGCACCGGCAGGCGGCTGGCCGATCCTCGCCTTCACGCACGGCAGCTTCGGCCTCGGTCCGGGCTGTGGCGCCCAGTCCGAGCCGGCCCGCGGTCCCTGGCCCGAGTTGCGCGTCGCCGAGGACAAATTCGTGGCGAGCTTCCTGGCCAAAGGATTCGCCGTGGTGGCGCCGGACTACCTCGGGCTAGGCCGGTTCGACACCGGCCCGCACCCGTACCTCGAGCTGAAGACCGAGGCCACCGCGACCATCGGCCTGATCAAGGCGGCCAGGTCGCACTTCGCCGAGCTGTCACGTACCTGGGTGGTTCTCGGTGGTTCGCAGGGCGGGCATGCCGCGCTGGGGACCGCGCATCTGCACCGGACCTACGCCCCGGAGCTCGACTTCCGCGGCGCGATCGCGATCGACCCCGCCTCCGACGCGGAGAGCCTGCTGCCGATGGCCGGGCCGTGGGGCCCCGACCTGCCCAGTGAGGTCGGTCAAGCCCTCACCGTGTTCGTCTCCAGCGTGCTCGCCGGACTGCGCACCGCGCGGCCGGATGCGAACCTGGACAGCTACCTGACCCCGCGCGGCCGGGAGGTGCTCGACACTGTCGGCCGGCTGTGCCAGGACCGGATGGTCGAGGGGATCGGCGATATCGGAATCAGTCAGCTGCTGTCGAAGCCGTTGACCAACAAGCACTTTCAGGGCGTGCTCGCCGATTACCTCGGTGTGCCGACCAGTGGTTACGATGCGCCGATCCTGTTGTTGATCAACGCGACCGACATCTCGGTCCCCTCACCGCTGCACGCGGCATTGGCAGCCCGATTCTCCGTGAATCGAGTGGACTATAAGATGGTGGTCGGTACGGGCCGACACCTCCAGATCAATCGGGAGATGCACGCGGCCATCGATGCCTTTCTTGCTCGGATCCAACCCGTTACGGCGGGTCAGAACTAGCGTTTCCACACGGTGGTGCGAGATGTGCTGCGCACCGCCGAGTTTCTTTGCGACAACCCTGTGTGTGCAAACGAGATGTCGGCCGAACGCGCGGAGCCGGGTGCGCGCTGAATCGGCGAAACCTGTAGAAACAGAAGGGTTCCGGTTATGCATGGTCAGTGCGACAAGAAGGTGTGTCGTTGCTCCGATAAGCAACCGCTATGGTCGATGCTGGTGCCCATGAAATCGACTTTCCCAGGCGTAGAAAGGCGTCGGTCCCGGTGCGCCTTCGTGGCCGGTACCGCAGTAGCAGGACTGCTTGTCGGTGTTATGACCGGATTCGGCGCGGTGTCGGCTTCAGCAGATCCGAGTGTCGCCGGGATTCCCACCGGCGCGGTATCCCCGGATGGCTCGCGTATTACCGGTGTCGAAAAAATCGATGACCACAGCATCCGGCTGCAGGTGCACTCCGCGGCGATGGACAAGACGTTTCCGGTCGATGTCGTCCGGCCGGCGGATACGTCGCGGCCGCGGCCGGTGCTCTATCTGCTGAACGGCGCCGACGGCGGCGAAGGCCTGGCCTCGTGGCAGGCGCAGACCGACATTCCGAAGTTCATGGCGGACAAGAATGCCAACCTGGTGATCCCGGTGGGCGGACCGTTCAGCTATTACGCGGACTGGATCAAGGATGATCCGGCACTCGGCCGCAACAAGTGGAAGACCTATTTGACCGAAGAGCTGCCGCCGCTGATCGACGCGGCGCTGGGCACCAATGGTGTCAATGCCATCGCGGGAATCTCCACCGCGGGCACCACCGTGCTCACGATGCCCATGGCGAAGCCCGGTCTCTACAAAGCGGTCGCCGCCTACAGTGGCTGCGCGCAGACCAGCGACAAACTCGGCACGGCTTTTGTCAAATCCGTGGTCGGCATGGGCGGCGGCGATGTGGAGAACATGTGGGGCCCGCCCGGCTCGCCCGAATGGCTGGAAAACGATGCTTACATCAACGCCGAGAAGTTGCGCGGACTCGATCTGTACCTGTCGTCGGGCGACGGCAGCCCGGGCAAATATGACACGGTCGACGGGCGGGCCGAACAGCTCGGTGGCGGCCGGACCCAAATCGATGGGGACGACAATCAGCTCGGCGTCGAGACGCTGATCAATCAGATCGCGGTCGGCGGCGCGATCGAGGCCGTCACCAACTTCTGTACGCGCAATATGCAGCAGCGGCTGGAGTCGCTCGGAATTCCGGCGACCTTCCGCTACGCCTCGGGTACGCATTCGTGGGGTTACTGGCAGGACGAGTTCAAGCACTCCTGGCCGTTCCTGTCCCGCGGGATGGGTCTGTCGTAGTACCGACGCTAGAGTGAGTTGAATTCGAGGAAGTTCACAGCGGGGCCGAGGGCTGTCATCCGATAGCCCGCGGCCCCGTTCGGTATTCAACCGGCAGTACCGCTGCTATTTGTCGATCGGCCTGCCCGAAATGTGCGGCTCGTCGTACTTCGAAGGGGAGCTACAACTCGCCGCTATTCGCCCGGTAGGACACGCCGCGCAGCTCGTGGACCGGCGGTATCGGCCGTATATCCTGCCTGCATGGTATCTACAGAGACCCTGATCAACGATGTTTCGGACACGGCGCGATGGGCAGCTGCATATCGGGCCATTGAATCTTCCCGAAAAGACGCACTAATCTGTGATCCATTCGCCGATCGCATGGCAGGAACCAGTGGCTACGAGATCATCCAGGCGGCGCCGAAGAAAGTGCGCAGCGGGCTGGGCGTCGTCGTGCGGACCAAAATTATCGATGACCTGATTCAGGATTCGCTGGCACATGGCTGCACCAGGGTGCTGAATCTCGCGGCGGGCCTCGACACGCGCCCGTACCGCCTCGACCTGCCCGCCGAACTGACCTGGATCGAAGCCGATCTGCCCCGACTGGTCACCGAGAAGACGCAATTGCTGGCCGACGAAACCCCCAAGTGCCGGTTGGAACGGCATCAGGTGGACCTTTCGGATGCGGCGACCCTGCGTTCGTTCCTGCAGTCCGCGGTGGTGGACCCGGCCAAGACCCTGGTCATCACCGAGGGTCTCATCCAGTACCTGGAGGACGAGCAGGTGAGCGAGCTGGCGAGCGCGCTGCGCGCCGCGAACATCCAGTGGTGGATCGTGGACGTCATGAATACGACGATGCAGAACGGCATGGAGAAGTCGTACGGAACCATGTTCGAGAACGCGCCGTTCCGATTCGCCTCCGACGATCCGATCGCCTACCTGGAAGAACGCGGCTGGAACGCAACGGATCTGGAATCGGTGTACACCCACGCGCGTCGGGCCGGTCGTCTTCCGCTGAAGATGCGTCTGCTTTCTTCACTGCTGGAATCGGACCCGCGCAATACCGGCGGGCGGCCGTGGGCCGGTGTACTGCGCATGTCTCCCGCATGAGGTAGCAGCGGGGCACCTGGAAACAACAAAATGCGGGGCCGAGCGTCTGCAGTCGCTCGGCCCCGCATTTAGGTTTAGCTCAGAGATGGTTTAGAGCAGGCCCAGCGCAGACACGGCGATCGCGACGACGCCGGCGAGGCCCAGGCCCAGGGGAACGGTCACGGACAGCAGCATGAGTGTGCTCCTTCTCGGTTCAGGTGAGCGGTCGACCCAGTGATTCTCGATGCGGTTCGACAAGGCTCGGGAATTAGAGTGGATCTAGCTTTTCTGGATCCACTGTGCTCGATAGGCCGAGATTCTCAGATCAAGCCCAGAGCGGCGACCACCAGGCCGACGGCAGCAGCGACACCGAGGCCGAGCGGGACGGTAACAGACAACAGCATGAGTAACTCCTTAAGACTCGGGAATTAAAGTGGATCTAGCTTTTCTGGATCCACTGTGCTCGATAGGCCGAGATTCTCAGATCAAGCCCAGAGCGGCGACCACCAGGCCGACAGCAGCAGCGACACCGAGGCCCAGCGGGACGGTAACAGACAACAGCATGAGTAACTCCTTCATTGGCAGATGAGTGTGGGTCTGACGCGCGAGATTCTGGTTCCGACTCGAACAGATCTCGAAAATTGGGAGCAGGACCGAGGCTTCCCTCTGGAAGCACCCGGCCCCGCCTTCTCAATTAGCTGCTTTTGCTCAGAGCAGCCCGAGAGCGGCCACAACCAGGCCGAGAGCAGCAGCGACACCGAGACCGAGCGGGACGGTAACAGACAACAGCACGAGTTACTCCTTCGTTGGACGGTTTATTGGGGTGTAGCAGAAGAGATCATGCCAAGTGTGGCGTTGTTAATGCTGAACTGCCCCGGCGTGTCGGAAAGTTCGCGCCGACCTATCTACCTGGACCAATGGCCTATAGCAGCTTTTTTCGCGCTGTGTGTCCGAATGAATAATCCGAACAAAAGGTCTGAAATATTCGCGCTCGAGCGGCGTTCGGTCTGCGGAAGTGGTCGTCGATCCGACCCGGGGTCAGCTGTCGGCGCTATGCCTCAGTACCGGTCGCAGGAGGCCGTGACTTTGCGGATTGCCGCACGCGCGTCGGCGTTGGCATCGGCGCTCGCATCGGTTGTCGTGGTGTTGTTCGCGTGCATTGCCGTCATCTGGCCGAAGCTCTTGTTGAACATCTCGAATGCCGCTTGGCGCTGGGAAACCGGCTGCGAGAGTGTGGTTTGCAGAACGGCCTTCTGGATCGGGTCCGCATCGAACTTGGCCGCGACAGCGGGTTCCATGTCGCGCATAGCCGCATCGAACTGGCTGAACGAGCATTTCGTCGTCATCAGGGGCGCCAAGTCGGTGGCCAGATCGGCGGACGCCGCTCCTGATCCGAACAATGCAGTGGCGGCGGAGAATCCGCTGAAGGCAAGTGCGGCGATCGTGTATCGGGCTTTGCGCATCGTCATGTAGTCACCCTTCGTAGAGTTCATCTGACTGTCGGGTCGGTGACCCGGCGGTGATGGTACTCAACAAAGTCGGTGGTACGAGCGGGCAACGCGCGCATCGCGCCCGAAAGTTCTTGCGCCATGCGCGAACCGAAGGCGTCACCGTGACGAAAGAATGGTAGATCGGGGAAACGGCCGATTGTCGTATCCATGGACCGACCGGGCGTGGTCATAATTAATCGGAAGAGCGTGCGGTATAAGCGGATGTGCTGTGCCGTCACGAGAAAACCGGCCTATTCGGTGTGTTATGCGGCGGGGCAGGTTGTTTCCTGGCATGGTGGCGCCGTGCCGCTAGCGGCGTCCGCCTGCGGAACGGTGCGGCGAATCGAGCCGCCTCGTGGACGCGAAGTCGATCGTGCGACGAGTGGAAGGTGCGAATTCTACGTGTTGGAAATTTCGAGCTTGGTCAAGCGCTACGGAGACGTTGTCGCGTTGTCCGACATGACGTTCGACGTGCGGCCCGGTGAGTTGTTCGGGTTCGTCGGATCCAATGGTGCGGGCAAGACGACCACGATGCGGATCATCATGGGCGTGATGGCCGCCGACGCCGGTGAAGTCCGATGGAACGGCAGGCCGGTGGATCTGGCGACGCGGCGGCGCATCGGCTACATGCCGGAGGAGCGCGGGCTGTATCCGCGGATGAAGGTGGGCGCGCAGTTGCAGTACTTTGCTCGGCTGCACGGGCTTTCGGATTTCGAGGCGTCCACCGCCGCGCAGCTGTGGATGTTGCGCCTCGGGATCGAGCAGCGCGCCGAGGACGACGTGTTGAAGCTCAGTCTCGGCAATCAGCAGCGGGTGCAGTTGGCGACCGCGCTGGTGCACAATCCCGATGTTCTGGTGCTGGACGAGCCGTTCTCCGGGCTGGATCCCGTTGCGGTCGAGGTGATGAGCTCCGTCTTGCGCGAACGCAGCGCGGAGAAGGGCAGCCCGGTGCTGTTCTCCTCGCACCAGCTCGATCTGGTCGAGCGACTGTGTGACCGTGTCGGAATCGTCCGGAACGGGACCATGGTGGCCTGTGGGACGGTTGATGAATTGCGCGGTCGCGCACCGGCGTTGGTCGCGATCGATGCGCCGGGTCTGGACGACGACTGGATCACCCGAATGCCTGGGGTGTCGGTGAGCGGGCGCGAAGCGTCCCGATGGATCCTGCGCCTGGAGGACCACGTGGACGACCATCTGGTGCTGACCACCGCGCTGGCCGCCGGGCCGGTGCGCGAATTCGGCCGGGTGCAGCCCACTTTGACCGATTTGTTCCGGGATGCGACGGTCGACTCGGCTGAGGTGGCGGCATGAGTGAGCAGATGAATGACCCGAAGCTTTCTCCGACACAGGCGATTCGCATCGTCGCGGGCCGCGAGATCAACGTGCGGGTGCGCTCGAAAGCCTTCGTCGCGATCACCGCCATCCTCGTGCTCGCCGTCGCGGGCACGGTGCTGCTGTTCCACTTCATCGATCGGGGCACCACCGCCGCCGTGGAAAAGGTTGGCCTGACGGCGGATACGGCGCAGTTCCAGCCGTTGCTGGTCGCCGCGGGCGCGGCGGCCGGGCAGTCGATCGAGACCACCGTGGTCGACCGGACCGCCGGTGAAGAGCAGATCCGTGCGGACGATCTCGCGGCCTTGCTGGTCGGCGCCGGGGACGGGCAACTGCAGGTAGTGGTGAAATCGACGCTGCCGGACGGGCTGCGCACGGCGTTCGGTCTGGTGGCCAGGCAGGCCGCGCTGCATCAGGAAATCAGTTGGCTCGGCGGGGATCCGGCCACCGTCGAGAGCGCGATCGCCGCGGCGAAGATCGCCGTGCAGCCGCTGCAACCGGCCGACGATCATCGTGGCGCGCGCATCGGCATGGCGGCGGTGATCGGTGTGCTCACCTACGTGATGCTGCTGATCAGTATTCAGCTGACCGGGCAGGGAGTCGTCGAGGAGAAGGCCAATCGCATTGTCGAACTGCTCCTTGCGACGATCCGCCCGTGGGAGCTGTTGGCGGGCAAGGTGATCGGCATCGGCATCGTGACGATCATCCAGGTGGCGTTGATCGCCGCGGTCGGGATGGCCACCGCCTTCGCCACCGGGGTACTGGAGCTTTCGACGGCGATGGTCGGCAGCGTGGTCGGCTGGGCGGTGGTGTGGTACCTGCTCGGCTACTTCCTCTATGCCCTCGTCGTCGCGGCGGCCGCGTCGCTGGTGTCGCGGCAGGAGGATCTCGCCTCGGTGGCGGTTCCGGTGTCGGTGGTGTTGATCGCGGCGTATCTGATCGGGCAGTCCATCGTGCCCGCGGATCCGCACGGGACCTCCGCGACCGTGCTGTCGATGATCCCGCTGCTGTCGCCGGTGGTGATGCCCATGCGGGCGGCCTACGACGTCCCCGGCTGGCAGATGACCGGCGCGCTGGTGGCTATGGTGCTGACCATCGCGCTGGTGGCTCGGTTGGCAGGCCGGATCTACGGCAACGCCGTCCTGCTCACCGGCAGCCGGGTGTCGCTGCGCACCGCGCTCCGCGCGCACGCATAGTGAAACGGCAATGACACGCGACTGGACCGGATAGTCCGTTTTGTGACTGGTGTGACTAATAGCATCGGGCGACACCCACTGTCAGTTCTGGTAGGAGGCTCATCGATGTCGTTCGGTCCCCGTCTACGCGACAAGGCGCTAGGTCGCGGCACAGCACTACGTCGTTGCCGACAGGCGGCGCTGATGTGCTGTGTCGCCCTGGCCGCGGGATCGGCGGCCGTCCCTGTCTCGGCCGCCCCGCCGTCCGGGGCAATCTCCTTGCCGCCGAGCCTGATCGACGCGTTGGGACGCGACCTCGGCATCGACGCCGCGGAATACGCACGCCGGGTCGCGCTGACGAATCGATTGTCCGAGTACGCCAGGTCGGCCCGGATCGCCCATCCGGCCGCCTTCGCCGGCGTCCGGATGGACGGCGGTCGCCCGATCGTCTCGCTCACCGACGGGGTGAGTTCCCGGCACGCACGGGCGGCCGCCGAGGCGGCGGGATTCACCGTGGAAACGGTGTCCGCCAGCGAGGCGACCCTGCGGGAGCGGCGCGCCGCGTTCGAACGCTGGCTGGCCGCGCAGACCGGCGCGGTCGCCGAGTCGATCTTCGGGTACGGAATCGACATGGCGGACAACAGTTTCGCGGTGCGGGTCGCCAAGGACACGCAGCTACCCGTCGAGGCGGGCCCGGTGCGAACGATCGCCGCGACGATGCCGGAGGCCTGGCCGAACAACACCGTGGACGAGGTGCGGCCCATCGCGGCCGAGGGACCAGACGGCACCATCGTCGGCGGCCAGTCCTACGCCTTCGAGGTCGACGGCGAGGTCCATCGGTGCTCGTTCGGCTTCCACGCCACCGACGCGAAAGGTCGCGCGGTCAACATCACCGCGGGCCACTGCGATCCCAACAACCTTGTCGTGCAGGCGAAGCGCAAGCGCGAACCCCAGCGCGTCTTCACCGTGCGTGGCACGTCGGACAAGGAGTATGTGCCCGGCGAGAAGCCGAAGCTGGGTACCGAACTCGGCTACTTCGACGTGTCCAGCTTCAGCCCGTACGACTACGGGATCCTGCGGATCAACGAGGCGGCCGCGCCTCGGTTCCGGAACAACCTGGTCTCGGCGGGCGAGCTCTCGCCGCCGACCCAGTCGGTGGTGCCGCCCACGCTGGATACCGGCAGCAACACCAGCCAGGTGCCGGACTCGTCGATGCGCGAGAGCGGGGTCGTGCCCATCGACGGCACGGCGGATCCGATCGACGGCGCCGTGGTGTGCAAGGCCGGATTCCGGTCCGGCTACTCCTGCGGTGTGGTGCTCGCGTCCGGTCAGGTCGCCCGGCTGAAAGGCGTGCCGGGCCACAGTGACCCGGTCCAGTTCGAGGACATGTTCATCACGACCCTGTGTGGTCATCAGGGTGACAGCGGCGGACCGATCATGGCGGGTACCAAGGCGGTCGGCATCACCAGCTCCATCGTCACCACCGCCACCCTGTTCGACGGCACCTGCGGTCATCTCCCGGTGCTGCTCGGTCAGCCGCTGAGCACGGTGCTGCGCGACCATCCCGGCTTGAAAGTCCGCACCAGCTGATCCGGCGGCGCCCCCTAAGATCGCGAGCATGCCCGTTTCCACGACCGCCGCTTCGGCCACCGGATTGTGCGCGTTCATCGACGCGTCGCCCTCGCCCTTCCACGTCTGCGTCACGGTGGCCGACGAGCTGGACGCCAACGGCTTCACCCGGCTGGACGAGTCGGCGCCGTGGCCCGCAGACGGCTCGAGCAAGCATTACGTGGTGCGCGGCGGCTCGTTGATCGCTTGGGCGACGGCCGACGCCGCGGGGGTGACACCGTTCCGGGTGGTCGGCGCGCACACCGACAGCCCGAACCTGCGGGTAAAGCAGCACCCCGATCTGACGTCGGCGGGCTGGCAGCTGGTCGGCCTGGAACCCTACGGCGGCGCCTGGCTCAATTCCTGGCTGGATCGCGAGCTCGGCCTGTCCGGGCGGCTCAGCGTGCGCGACGGAAACACCGTGCGCGAGCAGCTGGTTCGCATCGACGAACCGATCCTGCGGGTGCCCCAGCTGGCCATCCATCTCTCCGACGACCGCAAGGGCGTCACGCTGGACCCGCAGCGGCACGTGAACGCGGTGTGGGGTGTCGGCCGCGAACCACGCTCCTTCCTGGCGTTCGTCGCGGAGCAGGCCGAGCTCGACCCGGACGCGGTGCTCGGCTGGGAACTGATGACCCACGACCTGACACCGAGCCGGCTCGTCGGCCGCGACCAGGACCTGGTCAGCGCGCCGCGGCTGGACAACCAGGGCACCTGTTACGCGGGCCTGCAGGCCTTCCTCGCCGCGGTCGCCGAGCCCGGCGCGGCCATTCCCGTGTTCGCCACCTTCGACCACGAGGAGGTCGGCAGCCAGTCCGATCGCGGCGCGCAGTCTGACCTGCTGCCGACGGTGCTGGAGCGGATCGTGCTGTCCCGCGGCGGCGATCGAGGCGAATTCTTCGCCGCCCTGGCCGGGTCGATCTGCGCCTCCGGCGACATGGCGCACGCGACGCACCCCAACTACCCGGAGCGGCACGAGCCCGCGCACCGCATCCAGGTGAACGGTGGGCCGGTGCTCAAGGTCAACCAGAACCTGCGCTACGCCACCGACGCGGCGGGTGCGGGCGCGTTCGCGCTGGCCTGCGAACAGGCGGGAGTTCCGTTGCAGCGCTACGTACATCGCGCCGATCTGCCGTGCGGATCGACCATCGGCCCGATGACGGCCGCGGGCACCGGCATGACGACGGTCGACGTCGGCGCGGCTCAGCTGGCCATGCATTCGGCGCGCGAAATAATGGGCGCCGCCGATGTTCCGGCCTACGCCGCGGCGCTGGCCGCCTTCCTGACACCCGCCGTCACGGGGTGATAGGTCGCCACCGCGACCACGAACACCGCGAGGGTGGCGAGCACATAGCTGCTGCCGATGAGCTGCTGCCACCAGGCCCAGCCGAGTTCCTTGTCCGCGGAGTGCGGCAGCAGCCACTGCGGTCCGATGAGGAACATGATGCTCATGGCGCCGACGGAGCCGAGGAACAGTGGGCTGCGCGTGTTCCAGGCGCCGCGCTCGCGCGCGGATCCGTCGCGCCTGCCGCGCGCGATCGCGTCCGCCGTCACTACCAGCGCGGGCGCGATCCACACCCAGTGGTGCGACCAGGAGACCGGCGAAACCAGCAGCACCACCGCGGCATTCACCATCAGCGCGGCCACTGTCGCACCCGTGTCGATCAGCCTGCGCATCCAGACGGCGGCCAGCGCGACCGCCACCAGTGACAGCGTGATCCACAGCATGGTGGCCACCGAGTCGGCGACGCCGAGCCGGAACACCATGCCCTTGATCGACTGGTTGCCCGCGAAATACGGCGGGCCGATCCGGCCGGTGTCGGCGAGCGTGTGGAACCAGTACTCGGCCGAATCACTCGGGAACAGCAGGAAACCCAGCCCCACCGCGCCGATCGCGGAGACGACCAGCGTGCCCGCCGCCTTCCAGTCCTTGCGCAGCAGGAAGTACAGCAGGTATCCGCCGGGAATCAGCTTCACCGACACCGCGATGCCGATCAGCATGCCGCGCGGCCAGAACGGCTTGCGCACCAGGCAGTCCAGCGTGATCGCGGCCATCAGCACCAGGTTGATCTGGCCGAAGCCGAAGGTCTGGCGCAGCGGTTCGAACGTCTGCAGCAGGGCGACCGCGCCGATGACGATCGTCCATGCGGTGACCCGGGACAGCTCGGGCCGGATCCGCGCGAGCACCACCCGCAGCGTGACGGCCAGGCTCGCCAGCGAGGTCACCAGGACGAGCACCTCGGCCACCGGCAGCGGAATCAGCGCCAGCGGTGCGAAGAACAGCGCGGCCAGCGGGGGATAGGTGAACGGCAAGCCGATACCGGCGACCGGCGGCATCGGCCCGTACAGTTCGCCGTCGTCGAGCCAGACCCGGGCACCGTTGCGGTACACCTGTAGATCGATGTAGCCGGACCACCAGTGCGCCAGTAGCGACAGCGCCGCGGACGCGGCGAACAGGCCGACCGCGATCAGCAGCCAGCGCAGCTGCGCACGCGACAACGGGACGCGCGCCGTCGAGGTGGCGTTCGGGTTCTTCGAGGCAACCGGCTCAGCGGAATCCGCAACCCCCGATCGTTCGTTCACGGGGCCCAGCGTATCCGTGGCCGGTGTGTGACCCTCGTCGGCGCGCACGGTGGCCCCTGCGGCCTGTGACCCGGCGCACAAGATTCCGGCGAACCGGGCGTGGGGCCCATGCGGCCCGGTGCCCGTCAACGGTCACGGCTAAACTTCCAGGCGAATCCCCAGCTTCGCGCTCCCGGCCCGAAAGGACCCCTGACATGGTCGGGTCAGGCGCGGAGGAGGTAGCGCAGCGTAACCGCGCAGCGCGCCCGATCATGTCGAAAGGACGCTGCACCCCGTGACTTCGCAGGTCGACACCGTCAGCGCAGCCGCAGCAACTCCTGATGTGCCGCAACCCTATAAAGAGCTGGGTTTGAAGGACGACGAGTACGCGCGCATCAAGGAAATCCTCGGCCGTCGGCCGACCGACGCCGAACTGGCGATGTACTCGGTGATGTGGAGCGAGCACTGCTCCTACAAGTCGTCGAAGGTGCATCTGCGCTACTTCGGCGAGACCACCACCGAGCAGATGCGCGCGTCGATGCTCGCGGGCATCGGGGAGAACGCCGGCGTCGTCGACGTCGGCGACGGCTGGGCGGTCACCTTCAAGGTCGAGAGCCACAACCACCCGTCCTATGTCGAGCCGTATCAGGGCGCCGCGACCGGCGTCGGCGGCATCGTGCGCGACATCATGGCGATGGGCGCCCGCCCGATCGCGGTGATGGATCAGCTGCGCTTCGGCGCGGCGGACGCTGCCGATACCAGGCGCGTGGTCGACGGCGTGGTGCGCGGCGTCGGTGGTTACGGCAACTCGCTCGGCCTGCCCAACGTCGGCGGCGAGACCGTGTTCGACCCGTCCTACCAAGGCAATCCGCTGGTGAACGCGCTGTGCGCGGGCGTGATGCGGGTCGAGGACCTGCACCTGGCCTTCGCCTCCGGCACCGGTAACAAGATCATTCTGTTCGGCGCGCGCACCGGCCTCGACGGCATCGGCGGTGTCTCCGTGCTCGCCTCGGACACCTTCTCCGGCGACGAGTCGGGCACCGGCCGCAAGAAGTTGCCCAGCGTGCAGGTCGGCGATCCGTTCACCGAGAAGGTGCTCATCGAGTGCTGTCTCGAGCTGTACGCGGCCAAGCTGGTGGTCGGCATCCAGGACCTCGGCGGTGCCGGACTGTCCTGTGCCACTTCCGAACTGGCCGCCGCGGGCGACGGCGGCATGCGCATCGAGCTGGACCGGGTGCCGATGCGGGCCACCGGGATGACCCCCGCCGAGGTGCTCTCCAGCGAATCGCAGGAGCGCATGTGCGCGGTGGTCACCCCCGAGAACGTGGACGCGTTCATGGCGGTGTGCCGCAAGTGGGACACCCTGGCCACGGTGATCGGCGAGGTCACCGACGGTGACCGGCTGATCGTCACCTGGCACGGCGAGACCGTGGTCGACGTGCCGCCGCGCACCGTCGCGCACGAGGGCCCGGTCTACGAGCGCCCGGTGCGGCGCCCGGACGAGCAGGACGCGCTGATCGCCGACAGCACCGACAAGCTGACCCGCCCGAAGACCGGCGACGAACTGCGCGCGACGCTGCTGCAGATGCTGGCCAGCCCGCAGCTGTGCAGCCGCAAGTGGATCACCGAGCAGTACGACCGGTACGTGCGCGGCAACACCGTGCTCGCCGAGCACGCCGACGCCGGTGTCATCCGGATCGATGAGCAGACCGGCCGCGGCATCGCGCTGGCCACCGACGCGTCCGGCCGCTACACCAAGCTGGACCCGTACACCGGCGCGCAGCTCGCGCTGGCCGAGGCCTACCGCAATGTCGCCACCACCGGCGCCACCCCGAAGGCCGTCACCAACTGCCTCAACTTCGGTTCGCCCGAGGATCCCGGCGTGATGTGGCAGTTCCAGCAGGCGGTCCGCGGTCTCGCGGACGGTTGTGTGGCGCTGGGCATTCCGGTCACCGGCGGCAACGTGAGCTTCTACAACCAGACCGGGCAGACCGCCATCCTGCCGACCCCGGTGGTCGGCGTGCTCGGCGTCATCGACGACGTGCACCGGCGCATCCCGACCGGGCTGGGCCTGGAGCCGGGAGAGACGCTGATCCTGCTCGGCGACACCCGCGACGAATTCGGCGGCTCCATCTGGTCTCAGGTCGTGCACGACCACCTCGGCGGCGTGCCGCCCACGGTCGACTTCGCCCGCGAGCAGTTGCTGGCCGAGGTGCTCACCGCGGGATCGCGCGATGGCATGATCAGTGCCGCACACGACCTTTCGGAGGGCGGGCTCATCCAGACCGTCGTCGAGGCCGCGCTGGCCGGCGAAACCGGTTGCCGCATCCTGCTTCCCGAAAACGCCGATCCGTTCGTGACGCTGTTCTCCGAGTCGGCGGGCCGCGTGCTCGTCGCGGTGCCGCGCTCGGAGGAGACCCGGTTCACCAAGATGTGCACCGCCCGCGAATTGCCGTGGGTGCGCATCGGCGTGGTCGATCAGGGTACGGACTCGGTTGAGGTGCAAGGACAGTTCACCGTCCCCATGGACGAGCTGCGGGCCGCGCACGAAGGCACGCTGCCGAAGTTGTTCGGGGCAAGCGCCATCTGATGCTCCCCCGCCTCTCCGCGTATTCAGGCCAGGCCTAGGTGCGGGGCCCGGAGCGTCGGCGTCCGGCGGTCGGGATCCGGCCGGGTCAGCTGGTACCCGGCGAGTTACCCATGTTCGTGCGAAATCAGTTGTCGTTTTCGCTGTTCGGGGTGGTCGTTGCCACGCTGTTCTTCTCGCTGTCGCTGACGCCGTCGCTGCTGCCGCGGGATTGGCTGTTCGAAGGGCTCATCGGCGGGGTCAACGCGGCCATCGGCTACGGCGTCGGGTGTCTGCTGGAGTGGGCTTACCGCAGGTGGATTCGGCCGCGGGTGCAGCTACCCGCTTCCGTGACAAAGGTAGTGGCCGACCTGCCCACCTGGTTGCCCAGTGCGATCAAGGTGGCCGTGCTGCTCGGCTGCGTGGTCGTCGCGATCGTGATGCTGGTGCAGTCGGCCCGGTGGCAGCGCGAGATCACCGCGCTGATGGGCATGGACGACATCACGACCACAGGCTTTCTGCGCACCGGCGCGCTGAGTGCTGCCGTAATCGCGCTCGTGATCGGGGTGTTCCGCGCAGTCCGGTGGCTGATCAGGTGGGTCGCGGGCGAATTGACCGCGCGGGTGCACATTCCGCGCCAGTTCGCGCTGCCGATCGGTGCCCTGATCGTCACCATCCTCGCCGTCACGCTGTTCAACGGCGTGCTGGCCAAAGCCTTTTTCGCGGCGGCCAATTCGGCGTTCAGCGTGCGCAACAGCCACACCTCGCCCAATGCCACCCAGCCGCAGCTGCCGGAACGGTCCGGCAGTCCGAGTTCGCTGGCCAAGTGGGAGACCCTCGGCTCGGAGGGCCGCTGGTTCGTCTCCTACGTGCCGAGCGCCGACGACATCGCCAGGGTCACCGGCAAACCCGCGCGCGAACCCATCCGGGTGTACACCGGCCTGGAATCGGCGGACGGGCCGGAGGCGCAGGCCGAGCTGGCCGCCGCCGAGCTGGAGCGCACCGGCGCCTTCGACCGCAAGGCGCTGGTTGTAGTGACCACGACGGGCACCGGCTGGGTCGACTCGACCAGCGCCGAATCCGTCGAGCTGATGTACGGCGGCGACACCGCGATCGTCGCCACCCAGTACTCGTACCTGCCCAGCGTGCTGTCGTTCCTCTCGGACAAGGAGAAGGCGACCCGGATGGGAAAGCTGGTGTTCGACAAGGTGTATGAGCACTGGTCGGCCCGTCCGGCGCAGGCGCGTCCGAAACTGCTCGTCTACGGCGAGAGCCTCGGCTCGCAGGGTTCGGAGGGCGCGTTCACCGGCCTGTCCGACCTGCGGACCAAATCCGACGGGGTGCTGTGGGTCGGGCCGCCCAACTCGAACCGGCTGTGGGGCGAGTTCGTGGCCCGCCGCGACCCCGGCTCACCCGAGGTGTTGCCGACCTACGCCGACGGTCTGGTGGTGCGGTTCGCCGACGGCCGCGGCGACCTGTGGCGGCCGTCGAGCACCTGGCTCACCCCGCGCATCGCCTACCTGCAACACGCCTCGGACCCGGTGGTCTGGTGGTCGCCGGATCTGCTGTTCACCGAACCGGATTGGCTGCGCGAACCGCGCGGCGCGGACGTGTCGCCGACCATGGCGTGGTATCCGATCGTCACCTTCTGGCAGGTGGCCGCGGATCTGCCGAACGCGCAGGGCGTCAACGATGGGCACGGGCATCGCTACGGCACGCTGGTGCTCGATGCCTGGGCCGCGCTCGCCGAGCCGCCGGACTGGTCGGCGGAGCTCTCGGATCGGATCCGAAACTACTTGGAAGCGTCGGCGGTTCGCGAACGCTCGCTGAAATAGGACGCGGACCTGGGCGGGCCGGGACCCCTCGTGCACAAGGCCCGCCCAGGTGCGTCGTCAGGTCACGGTGTTGAACGGATCGTGCTCTGCGAGCAGCTTTTCCAACCGTGCCTGATCGATGCGACCGTGAACGGTCGCGGCCTCGTGCTGGTCACGCACCACCTTCGCCAAGGTGAAGGTGCTGGTCACCAGGAACAGCAGCGACATCGCGAGGAAGCCGCGCTGCCACATGTCCAGTGGGAGATAACAGATTCCGATGCCCGCCCCGAGAAAGCTGACACCGAACGCGATCGCCGCTTGCGCGATGAAGGCCGAGGTGGTCTTCGACTGTGCGTTGGGAGTGCTCATAGCTACGAAGTCTGCCGACACGCGCACGCGCGCAACCGCGTACAACTACTCGAGCGGTCTGGGTAGTTGCCGATCGCGGTGGGTGACGCCGTGCCGGCGTCGCGTTGCGCGCCCGATCTTCGGAGTCGGACGACCAGGCCGCCCTGGTCGACGCCGCGTCGGCCTACCGTGTCAGAAATATCCGTGGGTCGCCCGCCATACTGTTGCGGTGATGATCGCAACGGACCCGCCCGCGCCCGAACTCGGCGCGCGCTGAGTCTCGTGCTCGTGCCCGCCTCCACCATGACGAAGCTGCGTGCGCGCGGCGTCGTCATCGTGCGGCGCGCGGAAGACATCATCGATCTGAACTATGTCGGGCTGGTCGTCGCGACGGTGTTCTTCGCCCTGTCGGTGACGCCGTCGCTGCTGCCGCGTGACTGGCTGTTCCAGGGGCTGATCAGCGGGATCAACGCAGCGCTCGGGTACGGCGTCGGCTGTGTGCTGGAGTGGCTGTTCCGCCTCTGGGTGCGGCCGCGGCTGACCAGGATTCCGCCGCCGCCGACCTGGGTCCGCTACGCGGTGAAGTCCGCGATCCTGTTCACCGCCGCGCTGAGTGCGGCGCTGATGCTGGTGCAGTCGGCGCGCTGGCAGCGCGAGATCACCGCGTTGATGGGCATGGAAGGCACCACGACGCCCGCCTACCTGCGCACGGGTCTGCTGAGTCTGGCGGTCGGTGTGGCGGTGGTCTCGGTGTATCGGACGGTGCGCGAGATCATCCGGTTCTTCGCCCGGCTGCTCAACCAGTGGGTGCGGGTGCCGCGCGAGCTCGCGCCCGCCGCCGGATTCCTCGTGCTCGTCCTGCTGGCCGTGACCATCTTCAACGGTGTGGCCTCGCGCGCGTTCTTCGCCGTGGCCAACTCCGCGTTCAGCGTGCGCAACGATCACACCTCGGCGAACGCGATCCAGCCGGTGCAGCCCGAACGCTCGGGCAGCCCCGCCTCGCTGGCGAAATGGGAGACCCTCGGGTACGAGGGGCGGTGGTTCGTCTCGCACGGGCCGACCGCGAGCAAGATCGGCGAGGTGACCGGCAAGCCGGCCCGCGAACCGATCCGCGCCTACGTGGGGCTGGAATCGGCCAAGGGAGACGAGGATCCGGCGGAACTGGCCGCCGCGGAGCTCGAGCGCACCGGCGCGTTCGATCGGAAGGTGCTCGTGGTGATGACGACCACCGGCACCGGCTGGGTGAACGCCATGGCGGCGGGCGCGATCGAGTACATGTACGGCGGGGACAGTGCGATCGTCGCCTCGCAGTATTCGTACCTGCCCAGCGTGCTGTCGTTCCTGGCGGACCGAGGCAAAGCGATGACCGCGGGCCGGGCCATGTTCGACGCGATCTACCGGCACTGGAGCGCGCGGCCACGGGAGCAGCGCCCCAAGCTGCTGGTGTACGGGGAGAGCCTGGGCTCGCAGGGCTCCGAGGCGGCCTTCGACGGGCTGGCCGATCTGCGGACGAAGGTGGACGGCGCGCTGTGGGTGGGCCCGCCGAACTCGAATCGACTATGGCAGCAGTTCGTTTCGCGGCGCGATCCAGGCTCGCGGGAGGTCCAGCCGGTGTACGCAGACGGGTTGGTGGTGCGATTCGCCTCCGACAGTGCCGATCTCGCGCGACCGTCCACCGAGTGGCGGCCACCGCGGATCGCCTATCTGCAGCACGCGTCGGATCCGATCGTCTGGTGGTCCACGGATCTGATCTTCTCCCAACCGGATTGGCTGTCCGAGCCGCGCGGCGCGGACGTATCCTCGCAGATGCGCTGGTGGCCGTTCGTCACCTTCTGGCAGGTCGCCGCCGACCTCACCAATGCGCAGGGCGTCACCGACGGGCATGGGCATCGCTACGGCAGCCTGGTGCTCGACGGGTGGGCGGCCATCGCCGCGCCGCCGGATTGGAACGCGGGCCTGTCCGACCGGATCAGGGCCGAGATCGAGGCCACCGAGGACTTCGAGCGGAAGATCAAGTGAGTAGAGTTCCGGAAACCGTTGTCGCCGTGGCAATGCCCCTGGCGTGGAGCAACTGGGTGCTGCCCGGGCTCGGGCTCGGTGTGCGCGGCCGGACCGCCGCCAATGCCGGGTTCGCTACCGCCTATGCCGTCGCCTTTCGCGGTGAGCCGAAGTGGTGGTCTGCGAAGGGCTTTCGGTACGGAGCGGTGTCCGCCGCGCTGGTCGCCGCCGGTTACGGGGTGGCACTGGCGATTCCATCGCTGCGGAAAGGGTTGCGCGAGTTCATCGATCGCGGGCCGGAGGTCGACGCCGCCGAATGGATCGTCGTGCATATCCCGATCGGCACCGTCTACGGCGAAGAGATGATCTTTCGAGCCACCTTGGAACCGTTGCTGGACAACGTCTTCGGTTCTCGTGTCGGATCGGTATTCGGTGCGTTGATCTTCGGACTCTGGCATGTGCACCCGGCCCGTGCCGCGGGTGACAGTGTCCCGGTCGCCGTGGCTGCCACGGCTGCGGGTGGTTTCGCGCTCGGCTGGTTGCGCCGCCGTACCGGAAGTATCACGGCACCGGCCATGCTGCACCTGGCCACCAATGCGGGTGGCGCTGTCGCGCCTCGCCTGGCCCGGCTGCTCGGAACTGCCGAAAAGTAGACCGGCTCAACGCCATTCGGGTGGCTGCGGGAAGTCGTTCGGCAGGCCGGCTCCTTCCACACCATGATGCGACTTCTGCATGGCCCCTCTTGCTGCTGGAACGGGCGAACATTATGCGCAGTTGCGCACAACGTTCCTTCATGCGTACAGTGTTCGCAACAGGAGAACGGCGTACACGCCGACTGGATTCAGAGCAGGAGAGCACAATGTCGAACACCGTGAGCTGGGGCGCCGAGGGTGACTGGAAGGCGCAGGGGGACTGGGGCAGCACCGATTCGACAGGGCGGGATTTCTCCGTTGCACGCTGGCAGCGGCGGCTCGACGAACTCCGGGCCACCCACCACGTGCCGGGTGCGGCGCTGGCGATCCTGGTCGACGGCAAGGTCTACGAACTCGCCAGTGGCGTCCTGCATCGCGGTACGGGGGTGCAGGTCACCCCCGACTCGGTGTTCCTCTGCGGCTCGGTCGCCAAGGTCTACACCGCCACGATGATCATGCGACTGGTCGACCAGGGCAAACTCGATCTCGACGCACCCGTCGTCGACGTGCTGCCCGAGTTCGCCACGCCGGACGCGGAAGCCACCGAGACCATCACCGTCCGGCAGTTGCTCAGCCACACCGGCGGCGTGACCAACGACTTCAACTACGACGGCGGCCGCGGTGACAACTGCCTCGCCGAATACGTCCGGGCCGCAAGGGAAGTGGCGCTCGACTGCAAGCCGGGTTCCGGGACGTCCTACGGCGGACTCGGTTTCGTGGTGCTCGGCCGGGTCATCGAGGTACTGACCGGCAAGACTTTCGACGAGGCCGTGCAGGACCTGCTCGCCACCCCACTGGGTCTCGACCATCTGATGACGCTGCCGGAGCAGGCACTGCGGTTCCGTGTCGCGATGAGCCACCTGGGCGAGCCGGGGCAATACCCGGATCCCGCGCCGCAGTGGGACATCATGCCGCGCTCGGTCGCTCCCGCGGCCCGGATCATCAGCTCCGCGGGCGACATGGTGCGGTTCGCCAGGATGCACCTCGAGGGTGGCCGCGCCGCCGACGGCACCGTGGTGATGTCGCCGGAAATCGTTGCGGCGATGCAGCAGCGGGAGGTCGACGTGCCGGACAAGTGGACCGTCAGCGCGGACGGCTGGGGCCTGGGCTGGACCCTGTACGACTGGGACGGCATCAAGGGCTTCGGTCACGACGGCGCCGCGATCGGCCAGTACGCCTACCTGCGAGCCATCCCCGAGGCGGGTGTCGCCGTCGCGCTGCTCACCAATGGTGGTGGCGCACGCCAGCTCTACGCCGCGCTGTTCCGGGAACTGCTCGCCGAGCTGGCCGGGGTGCGGATGCCGGCGGCCTTCGCGCCCGCGGATCCGCCGGTCCAGGTGGATATCGCACCGTTCGTCGGCACCTATCGCCGCGCGGGCGTCGTCGTCACGGTCAGCAAGCGCGACGACGGCTCGGCGCACATGCTGTACGAATTCGTGGACGAGATGAAGGACATGTCCCCGCCGCTGAGCATGGAGCTCACCCCGGTCGCCGAGACGGTGTTCGCCGCCTCCGGTGCGGGCCCGTCGTTCAGCGAGGACTACATGCCCGTCGTCTTCGCCACCCTCGCCGACGGCACCGAGGTCTGCTACGTCGGTATGCGTGCCACCCCGAAGCAATCCGTCTGATCGATCCGAAACCGAAGGGCCGGGCCATAACCCGGCCTTTTCGGCATGCCCCGAGTGGTCAAGCTCCGGTCTTCGTGGCCGATATCGCCGCTCGGTGGGCCGCTTGCAGCGCGCTGTTGATCGCGATTTCGCCACGCATCCCCGGGGCGGCGACTTGGTCGCCGATCAGGTAGACGTCGTTGCCGCGGTCGATGGCGGGCCGATCGCGCCAGGTCTGACCGGGGAGGTCGAGTGCGCCGGTGCGGCCCTTCGCGGCCCCGGTGCGGTGGAATGTGGTGCGGTCACGCCAACCGGGCAGGACGGTGTCGGCGAACTTGCCGAGCCGCAGTTGCGTGTCGCCGGGGGATTCGCCGGTACGGGTGGGCATTTGGAGTTGGAACAGCGATTCACCCGGCGGCGCGATGGTGTCGTCCTGCATGGTGTAGCTCTCGTGGAACCCGCCCTCGTCCAGATCGAACACCAGGGTCCGGTCGCCGCGCGACGCGGTGACGGCGATGTCGAGCAGTGCGCACTGACCGCTGGTCCACTGGAGGCTGTCGTCGCCGAGCAGCATTCTGGCGGAGCTCAATTCGGTGGCGACCAGCACCGGCCCGTCGGTCGGCAGCTGGTCGACCCGCGCGCCGGTCTCGATGGTGACACCGAGTTCCGTTGCGCGCTCGGCCATTCGGCCGATGACGCGTTGCCAGCCGCCGCGTACCCAGCGCACCGCGGGAACATTCGGCCCGAAGACGCGCTGGCACAGCTCCCATACGAAGGCCGCGGACAGACGGCCGGTGTCGGCGTCATAGGTCACCACGCTGATCGCGTTGGCCAGTTGCTCGGCGGTGACCTCGCCCCAGCGGGCCGAGGCCCAGCCGCGGAAGTCCTGATCGACCGGGGCCCGCAGCCTGCCACGTGCCTGGGCACGCAGCATCCCGATCGGCGGTAGCGCGCGCACCCGGCCGTCGACCCGGAAGCCCGCCCGCGCCCAGTCCCCGACGCGGGGCCAACCCAGATCGCTGACGAATCCATGGTCCTTCAGCCAGGTGTAGTGCGGGCCGTCGGCGTAGAAGACATGCGCGCCGTCGTGTGCGACATACGGTGGCGCGGTGGCCCGGCCGCGGCCGCCGAGGGTGTGGTGTGCCTCGTACAGGCGCACAGCCGCGCCCGCCTCGGCCAGTGCGATGGCCGCGGTCAGGCCGGCCAGTCCGCCGCCGATCACCGTGACGTGTGTTTTCATGCTGTTCCCTCTCCCTGTGTGCCTGCCCACCCCAGCCGGGCGACGACCATCTCGGCGATGGAGCGCAGATAGCGGTCCGGGTCGACCGCGGTGGGATGGTCGCCGCCGAAGGTGTCGCTGATGAGCCAGTAGTGCGCGACCGCGCCGACGAGCACCGCCGCTGCGGCCTCCCAATCCTGTTCCTGCCGTTGCGGACCCGTGAGTTCGACCAGTCCGCGCAGTACCGCCGAGACGAACACCAGGTACTCCTCGCGGCGGAACACCTCGAGCACGTCGGTCCCGATCGAATTGTCGCGCATCAGGATTCGGTTCACATCGCGGTCGTGCTCGAGCCTGGCCAGGCCGATCCGGAACAGCATGGTCAGCTTGTCGACCGTCGACCCCTGCGGCTCGAGCGTCTCCAGCCAGGCCAGCACGGAGAAATCCGGGTCGAGGAACGACGCCCATTCGCCCCGCTCGGTCAGCCGCGACCGCACCGCCTCGACCAGCAACTCGTCCTTGGACCGGAAATGCCGGTACATCGCCCCGGACCCACCCGAGAGTCCCGCGGCCCGCTCGATCTGCGTCACGGTGGTCCGGGCGAACCCCTGCTCCCCGAACAGCCGCAACGCCGCCGCCATGACCCGTTCCCGCGTCGAGTCAGCCATCCGCACTCCTGTAAGTAATTACTTACTTACGGTAGGAGCGAGCAGCGCGGCCGCGCAAGCCTTTTGCGCGATTCGCGCACTGCGGCGGGTCGTCTCGAAACCGGTGGATAGCGGCTCGGGCACCCAGAGTGCTACTCGGTCGGCATCTCGCCGCGTGCCGCCAAAGCGGCAAGAACGTGCGGGGCGGCGAGCTGCTGGAGTACAGCGAGTGGTCCCATGCCCTCGAAATGTGCTGCCGCCGCCGCGAAGTCGTCGTCGAGCGGTAGTCCCACCGCCTGTAGTTCCGCGGGGAGACGGCGGATGGCGTCGAGGATGGCCGGTGCAGGCAGCCATGCGTCGTCTCCGACCGGCTCCAAGGTGCCCGCCTGATACGCGGCGGCGAATGCTGCTCCGGTCCGCTGCACGTCGGGATGTTCGGATAGGCGCTCGAATCGCGCATCTTCGTCTTCGAGGTTCGCCCACTCCAGGGGATACCACGCGTCTTCCGGCGCAACGTCGGCTCGTTGCGCGGAGCCGAGCGCATGGACGCCGAAGTTCAGCGGGTCGTCCTCCTCGAACCAGCGGATCACGACGCGCACGAGCGCACCCGCGGGCGGATGCGCTCTGAGGTCTTCGGCGATAGCCCGAGCCAAGGCTGCGGCGAACTGGACTTCCTGCACAGTCACCGTCGCAGCGTATTCGCCACATGCGGCATTGCCGAGACATCGACGATAGGGAGCAGTGCAGCCGCGCAAGACTTTCCACGTTTCGCCTGGTCTCCGCGTGTGGTTCGGTCCGGTTGGGTGCCGCTGCGGCGGGGCGAAATTCGGTGGCGATACGTGCCCGCGCTCGGCCATCGTTGGGGCGACGAAAGGACCTCATGCTCGACGACACCCAGATCGAATCCTTCATCGCCGATGGCTTCGTCAAAGTGGAGCAGGCGTTTCCGAGTGAAGTGGCGGCTGCGGGCCGGGCGATTTTGTGGCGCGCGACCGGCTGCGACCCCGGCGATCGCTCGACCTGGACGCAACCGGTGATCCGGCTCGGCGACTTCGCCGACGAACCTTTCGCGCGCGCTGCCACCGCACCGGCCTTGACGGAGGCGTTCGATCAGCTCGTCGGCCGAGGCCGCTGGCTGCCGCGAAACAGCCTCGGCACCTTCCCGGTTCGCTTTCCGGTCGGCGGCCCGCCCGGCGACGACGGCTGGCATATCGACGTCAGTTTCCCCGGTGACGACCCCACCGACTACTTCACCTGGCGGGTGAATCTGTGGTCGCAAGGCCGCGCACTGCTGATGCTGTTCCTGTTCTCCGACATCGGCGTCGACGACGCGCCGACCCGCATCCGGGTCGGGTCGCACCGTCGGGTGCCCGCCCTGCTGGCACCGTTCGGAGCGGCGGGCGCGGAACTGGGGCAGATCCCGTACGTGCAGGCGACCGCCGACCTGCCCGAGGCGGTGGCCACCGGCCGGGCCGGCGACGTCTACCTCTGCCACCCCTTCCTGGTGCACGCCGCGCAACGACATCGGGGCACGTCGGCGCGTTTCCTGGCGCAGCCGCCGCTGCTGTCGCGCGGCCCCTGCGTACTGGATCGGCCGGACGGGGCGTACTCGCCGGTGGAGCGGGCCATCCGCCGCGGACTCGACCGGTAATCTCGGCTACGTGGCTCGACAATCGGTGAGTCCGGCCGAGCTGCGGTCGGCGGTGGATGCGGTGCGTGCGTGGCTGCGCGACGACTCGGTGGACGCGCCCGCGCGCACCGAACTCGCGGCGGCGGTCCGCACGACCGCGCGCACTTTGGCGGCTGCGGCTCCCGGGCATTCAGTGGAGGTGCGGGTCCCGCCGTTCGTCGCGGTGCAGTGCATCGAAGGTCCTCGGCACACCAGGGGCACGCCGCCGAATGTCGTCGAAACCGACCCGCGCACCTGGCTGCTGCTGGCGACCGGTCTGCTGGACTTCACCACCGCCCTCGACTCCGGAACCCTCACCGCCTCGGGCAGCCGCGCGACCGAAGTTGCCCGTTGGCTCCCCATCGCCCGCCCAGCCGAAGACTGACCCAGCACGCTTTCGCGGGATCCGCACCCGCTCTAAAGCCCGCAGCGAGTGCGGACCTGGCGAGCGAGTGCGGATCCCCCTGATCAGGCCGCGACGCGGTTGCTGCGGTGCAGGCCCTTGCGGTCGTAGAAGCGGGTGATGACGGCACCGAAGGCCAAGCCGATCGCGAGGCCCGCCACGGCCATCCAGACGCCACGGGCCAGGCCCGATTCGAAGTTGGCGTCGAAGTAGAGGATGGCGCGGATGCCGAGGAACACCTGGTGCATCGGTTCGAAGGAGGCCAGCCAGCCGAAGTACTGCGGCGTCGCCTCGATCGGCACGGTGCCGCCGGAGGAGGGCAGGCCCAGGATGATGAACAGGATCAGGTTCACCAGCAGGCCCGCCGAACCGATCGCGGCCAGCGTGGACAGGCCGGTGACGCCGACGGCGATCATGGCGAGCGCGCTGTAGAGGAACAGCGCCAGCGGATGATCGATCGGCATGTCCAGGATCTTGCCGACGATCAGGAAGACCGCCGAGACGATGTTCGCGGTCACGACCATCACGCCCCACTTGATCAACAAGGTGCGGAAACGGGAGATGGGCGTCGGCGGATAGTGCACGTACCACGGCCCGTACTCGGTCGGGATGAAGCCGAGCTGGGCGTCGATCATGGTGTGGATGACCATCGCGCCGACCACCCCGGCGAGCAGCAACAGCAATGCGTAGAAGAACGCGCTCAATCCTTGGCCGGTGCCGTCGGGCAGCGGATGGTACTGCTGGACAACCACTTTCACCGGATCGGCGAGCGCGACCCGCGCCGCGCCGGACAGCTCGGGCCCGGGCGGTGCATCGGCCTGCGGCTTCAGCTGCTCGGTCACCTGATCGGTGAGCTGCTTGCCGACCTGCTTGTTCACCTCGGTCAGCGCCTGGTTGCCCACCCGCAGCACGATCTGGGTGCCGAACGCGCCGGTGCGCGGGTTGGTCTGCAGGGTGATGATCGGGCGTTCCATGTCACCGGGAATCACGCTGCCGACACCGAGGATGCCGAGGCGCTTGCTGAAATCGCTCGGGATGACCAGCGCGCCGTAGACCTCGCCGGACTGCATCTGCCGCTCGGCCTCGCTGATGCTGATCACCCGCAGGTCGACCTTGTCGGCGGGCACGCCCTTCTCCAGCGCCTCGGTGATCTGGTTCCCGAAATTCACCTGCTGCTGACTGTCGGCTTTTTTGATGACATCGCCCACATCTTGATTCACCAGGGCGATGGGGAAATCGTGCAGATTCTTCTCCGGATCGACGACGTAATCCAGATACATGATGCCGAGCAACGCCGTCAGCAGCGTCAGCACGCCGATGGGAAACAGCACCAGCCGCGCCCATGGCCTGCGCTGCGGCGCGGTGCCCCCGGTGTTCGATCCCGCCCCGCTGCCTGAATCCGCGCTGTCGGTAGTCGTCACGGATCGCACCGTAACAGCTACCGTCGCCGGATTCCCCGGCCGCTGCGCCACGCCGGATTGCTACTGGTATGCGGTGGCGGTGATCGCGATCGAAGTTTCACCCGTAGAATGAAACGTGCCCCCAGCCCGCCCGAACAGGGAGCAAACGGTGACCAACGCCGAACTGCCGGTTGACGCTACTTCCGCCACCCCCGATCAGGACGAGAACGAGCCACGCGAAGAGTGTGGCGTGTTCGGAGTCTGGGCGCCGAGCGAGGACGTGGCGAAGCTCACGTACTACGGCTTGTACGCGCTGCAACACCGCGGGCAGGAGGCGGCGGGCATCGCGGTATCCGACGGTTCGCAGATCTTGGTCTTCAAGGATCTCGGCTTGGTCAGCCAGGTGTTCGACGAGCAGACGCTGGCCGCCATGCCGGGCCACATCGCCGTCGGGCACTGCCGCTACTCCACCACCGGCGGCGTGACCTGGGAAAATGCCCAGCCGATCTTCCGGACCACCTCGGTGGGTTCCGGACTTGCCTTGGGCCACAACGGCAATCTCGTCAACACCGCCGAATTGGCAGGCCGCGCAAGGGAACTGGGGCTCATCGGTGCGACGGTGGCCAACGGCCGCCCGCAGCCGATCGCCGCGACGTCGGACTCCGATGTGATCACCGCGCTGCTGGCGCACGCCTCCGCCGACTCCAGCATCGAGCAGGCGGCGATGGAGCTGCTGCCGACCTTGAAGGGCGCGTTCTGCCTGACCTTCATGGACGAGCACACGCTCTACGCCGCGCGGGACCCGCACGGCGTCCGCCCGCTGTGCCTGGGCAGGCTGGACCGTGGCTGGGTTGTTGCCAGCGAAACCGCAGCACTCGACATCGTCGGGGCAGCGTTCGTCCGGGAGATCGAGCCCGGCGAACTGCTGGCGATCGACGCCGACGGCGTGCGCTCGATGCGCTTCGCCAATCCCGAACCCAAGGGCTGCGTCTTCGAGTTCGTCTACCTGGCCAGGCCGGACAGCACCATCTCGGGCCGCTCGGTGCACGCCACCCGCGTCGAGATCGGGCGTCTGCTCGCCAAAGAGCATCCGGTCGACGCGGATCTGGTGATCCCGGTGCCCGAATCCGGCACCCCGGCCGCGGTCGGCTACGCCCAAGGTTCCGGCGTGCCCTATGGCCAAGGCCTGATGAAGAACGCTTACGTCGGGCGCACCTTCATCCAGCCGAGCCAGACCATCCGTCAGCTCGGCATCCGACTAAAGCTCAACCCGCTGCGCGAGGTCATCCGCGGCAAGCGGCTCATCGTGGTGGACGACTCGATCGTCCGCGGCAACACCCAGCGCGCGCTCATCCGCATGCTGCGCGAAGCAGGCGCGCTGGAGATCCATGTCCGGATCGCCTCGCCGCCGGTCAAGTGGCCGTGCTTCTACGGCATCGACTTCGCCTCGCCCGCCGAACTGATCGCCAACGGGTCGGGTGCCGAAGGCAGCTTCGACGAGATGGTGGAGGGCGTGCGCCGTTCCATCGGCGCCGACACCCTCGGCTACATCTCCACCGAGGGCATGATCGCCGCCACCGAGCAGCCCCGCTCGCGGCTGTGCTGCGCCTGCTTCGACGGCAACTATCCGATCGCCCTGCCCACCGAGGCGGCCATCGGTAAGAACGTGCTCGAAGGCATGCTCACCGGGCAACCGGAGGCGCTGCTGCTGGGCGAGAACGCGAATGCGAGTGCGCTGAGTCGTCCGTAGGTCTTGGGCGGCCCGGAAAAGTCCGGGCCTGCGCCTTGCGGATGAAGCTTTACTTTCATGCTGGTGATTCAGGCTGTGCCGTCGTAGTCGGTCCTTGGGTCGTCCGGAACCGTGTCCATCGCCGGGCGGGACGGCCGTCCTCCTCATGGCACACCATTGCCGACGGACATTGCAGCGTGGGCCCGCCCCCCCGTATGCGTCGCCCGTCATCAGGCGTCCGTCGTCGGTCCGTACGACCCCGGATGACTCTTCCTGTAGCCCTCGCACTGCCCCGTTGTCGGTATCTGCGACACCCAGCCGCCTATCTCGGCCCGGTCTCTTCCCCCTTGGTACGAACCACCATCCGGTGCATCGAAACGCGCCGATTTCGCCCAGCGCACACGGCGAGTCGATTTCGCGCGTCGCGGTAAACGACCGCACTTGTCCGGCTGCGTGCCGTGGCGTCTTCGAGACGCCCACACCGGCGATCCAGTGCGTTCCTGGACATTCGTCCGGTGATCTGGCCCCCTCGGTGCACTATTTGCAACGCCTGCTAACGACCCGGTGATTTTTTCTGTGAAAACGCAACGTGCCGGAAATGGTTCGTGGGTACGGTGCCCGTCAGATCGGAAGTTCATTGCGTCCGCACCTGTCCTGCGATCCAGGACAGCGCGGTGCGGCGCTCGAGAAGTGGGGCCCTGATGTTGGTTTCTAGAACACCTGGGGGCCGGACCCGGACGCGAACTATCGCGGCCGTCGGCCTGGCGACGCTGGTGGCGTCGTCGTTGGCAGGCTGCGGTTCCGGCCGGACCGGTGATGGTGGTGACGGTGGCGGCTTGCTGGCCGGCACCACAGACAAAATCTTCTCGCTCGACCCGGTAGCCGCCTACGACAACGGCTCGCTGGTCGCGGAGACGCAGTTCTACCAGTACGTGCTGAACTTCGCGCCCGGCGACGCGACGCCGAAGCCGGACGCCGCGGAGAAGTGCGAGTTCACCACCCCGACGGTGTACAGCTGCACCATGAAGCCGGGCCTGAAGTTCGCCAACGGAAACCCGTTGACCGCCAAGAGCGTCAAGTTCTCCTTCGACCGCATGGTCAAGATCAATGACCCGAACGGGCCCGCCTCGCTGCTCGGCAACCTCGAGAAGACCGAGGCCCCGGACGACCGCACCGTGAACTTCACGCTGAAGGTCGCCAACGATCAGACCTTCCCGGCGATCCTGCCGACCCAGGCCGGTCCGATCGTCGACGAGAAGGTGTACTCGCCGGACAAGGTGATGGCCGACGAGGACGTGGTGAAGAACAAGGGCTACTCCGGCCCGTACACCATCGCGAGCTACGACAAGAACAAGCTGGTCGAGTACAAGGCGAACCCGGATTACAACGGGATCCTCGGCACCCCGAAGACCAAGACCGTCTCGACGAAGTACTACGCCACCACCGACAACATGAAGCTCGACCTGCAGAACGGGTCGCTCGACGTTGCCTACCGGTCGCTGACGCCGACCGACATCGAGTCCCTGCGCGGCGACAGCAAGGTCACCGTGCACGAGGGCCCGGGTGGCGAGCTGCGCTACATCGTGTTCAACATGAACACCATGCCGGGCGGCACTCCGGAGCAGAAGCTGGCGGTGCGCAAGGCGCTCGCCGCCACGGTGGACCGGGCCGCGCTGGCCAAGAACATCTACAAGAACACCTACACCCCGGCGTATTCGTCGGTGCCGCAGGGTGTTCCGGGCGCGACGGAGCCGTTCAAGGAGATCTACGGCGCCGATCCGAGCAAGGAGAAGGCCGCCAAGTTCCTCGCCGACGCGGGCGTCGCGACGCCGGTCGAGCTGAACCTGCAGTACAACCCGGACCACTACGGTTCGAGCAGCTCCGAGGAGTACGCCTCGATCAAGTCGCAGCTGGAAGCCAGCGGGCTGTTCCGGGTGAACCTGCAGTCCACCGAATGGGTGAGCTACCAGCGGGAACGGGCGCGCGATTCGTACCCGCTCTACCACTTCGGCTGGTTCCCGGACTTTCCGGACCCGGACAACTACCTGACCCCGTTCTTCGGTCCGAACAACTTCCTGCAGTCGCACTTCGAGAATCCCGGCGTCACCGCGCAGCTGATCGCCCAGATCACCGAACGCGACAAGACCAAGCGGATGGAGATCCTCAAGAACGTGCAGCAGGATCTGGCACAGAACCACCTGCCGATCGTTCCGCTGTTGTCCGGCAAGCAGATCGCCGTCTCGGGTAAGAACGTGCAGGGAGTGGAGCAGACTCTCGACGCGTCGTTCAAGTTCCGTTACACGGTGCTGAGCAAGTGACATCCGGCGAAGCCGGGCCCGGGACGACAGCTGCTCCAGAAACGAAGCCAGCGCCGGCCCGGGCCCGGCGCTTCGGCGTGCCACGAGCACGGAAGGGCGGCGGCGATTCGCGCCAGCTCGCCCTGCTGCGCTACTTGGGTGTGCGATTGATGCTGATCCCGGTGACCGCGTGGATCCTGGTCACTGTCGTGTTCTTCCTGATGCGCGTGGCCGGTGACCCGATCAGTGCGGCCATGGGTGGGCGGATGACCCAGGAGCAGATCGAGGTTCGCAAGGAGGCGGCCGGGCTGAACCGGCCCATCCTGTCGCAGTACTGGGAGTACATCACCGGTCTGCTGAGCGGGGATTTCGGTAAGTCGCAGGACAATCGGCAGATCAGCGAAGTGGTGATGACCTACGGCGCCGCCTCGCTGGAGCTGATGTTCTGGGCGCTGATCGTGGCCTTCGCGGTCGGCATTCCGCTCGGTAGATACGCGGCGACCCGGCGTGATTCGCCGACCGACACCGGCCTGCGGCTGTTCGCGATCCTGGCCTACGCGGCGCCGGTGTTCTTCGTCGGCCTGCTGCTGAAGCTGGTCTTCGCGGTGCAGCTGGGCTGGCTGCCGGTGGCGGGCCGGGCCAGCACCAATGTCGAGCTGCAGCTGCAGCATGTCTCGCCGAAGACCAACATCATGTTGATCGACGGAATCCTCTACGGCGACACGGGTTACCTGCTCGACGTGCTGAAACACGCTGTGCTGCCCGCGATCGCGCTCGGGCTGCTCACCGCGGGCATCTTCCTGCGGCTGGTGCGGATCAACCTGATCCAGACTCTGCGAGCCGACTACGTGGACGCCGCGCGGGCGCGTGGTCTGTCGCAGCGGGTGGTCACCGGACGACATGCCTTCCGCAACGCGATGATTCCGATCGTCACGGTGATGGGCATGCAGATCGCCATGATGCTCGGCGGTGCCGTGCTGACCGAGACCACCTTCGAATGGAAGGGCCTTGGTTATCAGCTCGCGACGTATCTGTCGGCGCGTGACTTCATCGCCGTGCAGGGCATCGTCGCGTTCATCGCGCTGGTTGTCGCGGTGATGAGCTTCCTGGTGGATGCCCTTGTGGCACTGATTGATCCGAGGGTGAGGTTCTGATGACCGCACCGGAATTGCTGAACGAACCGGTGATCGCGCCGCCGGTGCCCGTGAAGGCGCGCCGGGGGATACCCGGTCTGCGCTTGTTCTCGATGACCGCGGGCTTGCAGCGGGTGACGCTGATCTTCGGGCTGAGCCTGGTCGGGTTCTTCGTGCTCGCGGCCATCTTCGCTCCGCTCATCGCGCCCTACGGCTTCGCCCAAAGCGCCGCGGACGGTGTCGATTTCGCGCGGCAGCAGGCGCCGTCGGCCGAGCACTGGTTCGGTACCTCGGTCCGCGGCGAGGACGTGTTCTCCCGGGTGATCTTCGGTGCCCGCACCGCACTGTTCGTCATCGCGATCTCGCTGGTGCTCTCGCTGTTCGTCGGGGTGCCGCTCGGCCTGCTGTCCGGCTATGTCGGGCGCTGGCTGGACCGCGTGCTGGTGCTGTTCATGGACGCGATGTACGCCTTCCCGACGCTGCTGCTGGCGATCGTGGTGTCCATCGTGGTCGCGGGCGGCCGGTCCACCAGTTTGGGCGGCGTGCTGTCCGCGGCGGTGGCCATCACGGCCGTCTTTGTGCCGCAATACTTTCGGGTTGTGCGCAACGCGACCATCGCGGTGAAGAACGAACCGTACGTGGATGCGGCCCGGGTCACCGGCGCGTCCACCACGCGAATTCTGTTCCGGCACATCTTCGCCAACGTCACGCAGTCGCTGCCGGTGATCGTCACCCTCAACGGGTCCGAGGCCATCCTCACGCTGGCCGGACTCGGCTTCCTGGGTTTCGGCATCGAGCCGACCCAGGCCGCCGAGTGGGGTTACGACCTGAACAAGGCGCTGTCCGACGTCTCCAACGGCATCTGGTGGACCGGTATCTTCCCCGGTTTCGCCATCGTGCTCGTGGTGCTCGGGATGACCCTGGTCGGCGAGAGCCTCAACGAAGTGCTCAACCCGATCCTGCGTACCCGGCGCTCGGTCGCCTCGGCGCCGGGCGACGCCATCACCGTCGCGGGCATCGAAGTCGCCGACCCGGCCGAACTCGACCGTGCCGCCGACACCGAAATCGACGGTGAGAACGTCGATTTGGTCAAGGACGGCACTGCCGGGAAGGAGACATCATGACCACCCCAGCGGTGGCCGTCGATCGCGGGCAGCCTGCGCTGTCCATCGAATCGCTCTCGGTCACCTTCGCCACCGACGCCGGACCCGTCTACGCGGTCTCCGACGTCTCCTACGAGGTGTTCCCCGGCGAGGTGCTCGCCATCGTCGGGGAGTCCGGTTCGGGCAAGTCGGTCAGTTCGCGCACCGCGATGGGTCTGCTGCCGCAGACCGCGCGGGTGCGCGGCCTGGTCACCCTCGGCACCCAGACCATCACCTCGATGAACGAGCGGCAGCTCACCGCGCTGCGCGGTGGTGCGATCTCGATGGTGTTCCAGGAGCCGGGCCTCGCGCTCGACCCGCTGTTCACCGTCGGCTTCCAGATCGGCGAGGCGCTGCGCGCGCACTCGCAGATGAGCAAGAAGGACGCGAAGGCCCGCGCCATCGAGCTGCTCCGGCTGGTCGGGCTGCCCGACCCGGAGCACCGGGTCAACTTCTACCCGCACCAGCTCTCCGGCGGGCAGAAGCAGCGCGTGGTGATCGCCATCGCGATCGCCTGCGAGCCGAAGGTGATCATCGCCGACGAGCCGACCACGGCACTCGACGTGACGGTGCAGGCGGAGATCCTCGAGCTGCTGCGCGACCTGCGCGACCGGATCGGCAGCGCCATCGTGCTGATCACCCACAACATGGGTGTGGTGGCCGACCTGGCCGACCGCGTCGTGGTGATGCGCAACGGCCGGGTGGTCGAGCAGGCTCCGGTGGACGAGCTGTTCGCGAGCCCGAAAGAGGATTACACCCGGGCGCTGCTCGCGGCCGTCCCGCACCTGGGCACCGAGCAGCTGGCGCACGGTCCGGCCGAAGAGGTGGCCGCGACCGCCGAGCCGGTGCTCGAGGTGTGCGATCTGGTCGTCGAGTTCCCCGGCTCGTTCGGGCGGCCGCCGTTCCGCGCGGTCGACGAGGTGAATCTGTGCATCGGCCCCGGCGAAACCTTGGGCCTGGTTGGCGAATCCGGCTCGGGCAAGTCGACCATCGGCCGCTGTGTCGCCGCGTTGCAGCGCCCGACCTCGGGCATGGTGAAGGTGCGCGGGCAGGACATCGCGGGCCTGTCCGGGCGCAAGCTGCGGCCGATCCGGCGGCGCTTCGGCTTCGTCTTCCAGGATCCGGCCAGCTCGCTGAATCCGCGGCTCACCGTCGGCGAGTGCGTCGCCGAGCCGCTGCTCGTGCACAAGATGGGCAGCGCCGCGGAGATCAAGGCGCGAGTGCGCAAACTGCTCGACGATGTGCAGCTGCCCGCGGGCACCGAGCGCCGGTACCCGCACGAGCTGTCCGGCGGTCAGCGCCAGCGCGCCAGCCTGGCCAGGGCGCTGGTCCTGGATCCGGATCTGCTGGTCGCCGACGAGCCGACCAGTGCGCTCGACGTCTCGGTGCAGGCCGCGGTGCTGGAGCTGTTCGGTCAGCTGCAGCGCGAATGCGGGTGGGCCTGCCTGTTCATCAGCCACGATCTCGCGGTGGTCGATCAGCTGGCCGACCGAATCGTGGTGCTGCGCAACGGCGCGGTGGTGGAGCAGGGCGATCGCGATCGCATCCTGCGCGCACCGACCGAGGAGTACACCCAGCGCCTGGTCGCCGCGGTGCCGGTACCCGATCCGGTGGAGCAGCGCAGACGCCGGGCGGAGAGCGCGGCATTGTTCGCGACCGAAATTACGTGACGCGACAAGTGGTCTCGTAGGTACCGGGGTAGCTCGTCGGGTACGTCCAGGACCCGACGAGCGACCTCCCGCCGGTGCGGTTGTCAAGTCCCGCGACGCTGTCGACCGGCAAAATACGCGCCAGAGGCGGATCAGCGGCGGGACAGCTGCGAGGTCGTTATCCGGTTCCGGTAGCGTGAGCAGGCATCTATCCGCCGATTCGGTTTGGAGCTTTCCCCGAAAATGACTGAACAGACCCCCAGTGGTGGTGCCTCTTACGCCGCGGCAGGCGTGGATATCGAGGCAGGTGACCGCGCAGTCGAGTTGTTCGGGCCATTGGCGAAGAAGGCGAGCCGACCCGAGGTGCAGGGTGGCCTCGGCGGGTTCGCCGGGCTGTTCGCGCTCAAGGGCGGCTACCGTGAACCGCTGCTCGCCGCGTCCACCGACGGGGTCGGCACCAAGATCGCGGTAGCGCAGGCGATGGACAAGCACGACACCGTCGGCCTCGACCTGGTCGCGATGGTCGTCGACGACCTCGTCGTGTGCGGTGCCGAGCCGCTGTTCCTGCAGGACTACATCGCCATCGGCAAGGTCGTGCCGGAGAAGGTAGCCGAACTGGTCTCCGGTATCGCCGAGGGCTGTGTACGGGCCGGCTGTGCGCTGCTGGGCGGCGAGACCGCCGAGCATCCGGGTCTGATGGACCCCGACGACTACGACCTGTCCGCGACCGGCGTCGGCGTGGTCGAGGCCGACGCGGTGCTCGGCCCGGACCGGGTGCGCCCCGGTGACGTGGTGATCGCGATGGGCTCCTCCGGCCTGCACTCCAACGGCTACAGCCTGGCCCGCAAGGTGCTGCTCGACATCGACCGGATGTCGCTCACCGGGCACGTCGAGGAGTTCGGCCGCACGCTCGGCGAGGAACTGCTCGAGCCGACCCGGATCTACGCCAAGGACTGCCTCGCGCTGATCGCCGAGACCGACGTGCGCACCTTCGCCCACGTCACCGGCGGCGGCCTGGCCGCCAACCTGGGCCGGGTGCTGCCCGCGGGCATGGTGGCCGAGCTCGATCGCGGCACCTGGAACCCGGCGCCGGTGTTCAAGATGATCGCGCAGCGCGGCCGGGTCGAGCGGGTCGAGATGGAGAAGACCTTCAACATGGGCGTCGGCATGGTCGCCATCGTCGCCCCCGAGGACGTCGACCGCGCCCTGGCCGTGCTGACCGCCCGGCACATCGAGTGCTGGACCCTGGGCACCGTCAAGAAGGCCAAGGACTCCGACGCCCTGCGCGCCGTCCTGGTCGGCGAACACCCGCGCTTCTGAGCTTCCCAAACACAACAAACCAGCGTCCCGCATCGCTCAGATGCGGGACGCTGGTGTGTTGTAAGCCTTTTCGGCGGTAACCCGTCAACGCGCGGCAACGCCTGAAGGGGGAGGAACGCTGTCCTCCCCCTTCAGACGTTGCTCCGAGTCAGCGGCGCCAGTCGTCGTAGTCGTCCTCTTCCCACTTGGATGAGGACTTGTCCGCGTCGTGCTCATCGGACAGCACACCACTCCGTTGGGAGTTGGGGCTTCCCGAAAGCTCGCGCTGAAGGCTCGCGAAGTCGCTCGGCGGGCTGCTGTACTTCAGCTCGCGTGCGACCTTGGTCTGCTTTGCCTTAGCCCGGCCACGGCCCATGGCTGACCCCCTCGCGTCACTGCGGGGCGGCCTGGGGTTTGGTTGGCGGCCCCGTTCGAATTAATACTCTTCCTGACAGACACTTTAGCGTGTGTCCGGCCGTCCCGCTTCCAGGAGTGGGTGAAGAACCTCCGAAGTGGTTCCGTTTGCCCGGTTGTCGCCCTCGGTCCGTCCGGCTAGAGCACCCCGGGGATCGCCCGGATCACGCCGACCCTGGCCCCGCCGCCGAGCACCGGGGGTGCCGCGAGCTCGGCGTGCGCGTCGGTCCAGTCGATCCCGATCCGGTGCAAAATGGCCAGCGTCAGGGGCATTCGAGCGCGGTCGCTACCGTCGTCGATCTTGTATGCGAACGCGGTGCCGTCGGGCAGCGCACCCGCGTGCACACCGTCCGCGCCGATCTTGCAGACCAGTCCCGGGGTGGCCTGCATGGTCAACAAATCGGGTGCGTTGGTGCCGGAAATCACTCGCGGATGGGCGCGGATGGCGTCGGCGACGCGGCGCTCCGGCGCGTCGGGCGCGGCGGTCGCCATGGTCGCGAACACCCGGGCCAGGTTCACCAGCGACACCGGAATGATCGGCAGGCCACAGCCATCGATGCCGAGATCGGTCTCGGGTTCGCCGGTGAGATCGGCGACGGTGGCGATCACCGCCTGCTGCAGCGGATGGCCCTCGTCGAGATAGCCCTCGGTCGGCCAGCCGTTGATCGCACAGGTCGCCAGCATCGCGGCGTGCTTGCCCGAACAGTTCATGTAGATGCGCCGAGATCCCTGCGAACCCGAAAGTACGGCCGCGCGCGCCTTGTCGTCGACCGGCAGATCCGGCGGGCACTCCAGCGACTTCTCGTCGAAGCCGAAGCGGTCGAGCAGCCTGCGCACCAGCGCGACGTGATCGGGTTCGCCGTAGTGCGAGGCGGTCGCGATGGCGAGCTCGGCATCGTCGACGGGCTCGAACCCGTGGCGCAGCAAGGTGATCGCCTGCATGGGCTTGTTGGTGGAGCGCGGGAAGATCGGCAGATGCACCTCGCCGAGGGTGAGCGTCGGCTCGCCGTCGGGATCGAGGATCACCGCCGAGCCGCGGTGTACGCACTCGCGGAATCCGGAGCGGACTACTTCGACCAGTTCCACACTCACAGTTGTGCTCCCGTGTCGAGTTCGGCGCCACGTCGGGTGGCCGGATCTGCTGGTTGGTCGGCGCGCTGCCGGGCCGCGCGGTCGGCGTTGGCCTGCCTGCGGGCATGGCGCTCGATCTGCATGCGGATGTCGTCGGAGAGGGTCGGCTCCGCGGCCGCGAGGAATGCGAGACGGTCCGGGTCGGCGCCGGTGAAGACGTCGCGGACGGTGATGCCGTGGTCCGGCACGTGCACCACCGACACGGTGTCGCCCGCGCCGATCGTGCCCTCGGTCAGCACCCGCAGATAGGCGCCGGTGTCGCTGCGCAGCGCGAATCGCTTGACCCACTTGGCTTCCCCGGCCCAGTGCTGGAAGGTGGCGCACGGCACCCGCGGCGCGCTCACCTCGAGCAGCGTGTCGCCGATCGTCCAGCGGGCGCCGACCACCGCGTCGCTGACCGCGAGCCCGGCGATGCGCAGGTTCTCGCCGAACCAGCCTGCGGGCAAGTCCCGATCCAACTCGCTGCTCCAGCGTCGGGCGTCTTCCTCGGCATAGGCATAGACGGCCTGGTGCACACCGCCGTGATGCTCGACGTTGCAGACGTGATCTCCGTCGAGCCCGAGCGCGCGCACCGGCACCCGGCCAGTCCTCGGCCGCTTGTCGATCGCGGATTTGCCGACGCGACCCGGCACGTCGAGGTCGGCGTGCACCACGCAGACGGCCAGCACCTGGCCGGTATCACCTGGTCGCACAGTCACTTCCTCTCGTCACGTGGTCGGGTGCCTGCGATGCGCCGCAATGGCGGGATGCGCCCGCTCGGCTGGTGCCCAGCGGGCGACGCGGGGCTGGTGCCCCTGCGGTATTCGATGGCCATGGCGGTCAGCGGCCGCGGAGCCGATCGACGGCGAGCCTGCCCGCCTGCGGTTCGTCGTCCGTGGGGACGGAGTCCGGGTCGATGGCCGCGGCGGTCGTTCCGGCCGTCAGCGCGGTATCGGCCGGGACGGTGCGTTTGATCAGCGCGAGCGCGATCGGTCCGAGCTCGTAGTGGTCGACGACGGTGCCGAGGCGACCGATGGTGCGGCCGCCCGCGGTGATGTCGTCGCCGATCGCGGGGCGCTCGTCGGCCGAACCGTCCAGGTGCAGCAGCACCAGGTGCCGCGGCGGCTTGCCGAGATTGTGTACCCGCGCCACGGTCTCCTGGCCGCGATAGCAGCCCTTGTCCAGGTGCACGGCCCCGTACTCGGTGACCCCGCCGATCCAGCGGGCCTCGTGCGGGATGGTCCGCTCGTCGGTGTCCAGGCCGATCCGCGGCCGCACGGCGGCGACTCGCAGCGCCTCGAACGCCCACATGCCCGCCGGTTCGGCGCCGGCCTCGGTCAGGCGGGTCCACCACTCGGCGAGCCGGTCGCGCGGGATCAGCAGATCGAAGGAGTCGGCGGTCGGCCACGGCATGCGCCGCAGGAAACCGCCGTCGGGCAGTGACACGGCCTCGTAGGTGCCGGGCAGGGTCGCGACGCCGACGGCCGCGATCACCTCGGCGGCCTTCGGTCCGAGCAGGCTCAGCACCGTGTACTCGGACTCGGCCGGCTTGGCGTCGGCCCAGAAGACCATCTTCCGCAGGAACTCCAGCAGCGCGGGGCCGCGGTCGCCCTCGGTATCGATCCAGACCGTGTTGTCCAGCTCGGTGAGCACGAAATGGTTGAGCACCCGGCCGTTGAGATCGAGGTCCAGGTTCTCCGCCGACTGCCCGTCGCTCAGGGCGGCGATGTGCTGGCTGCTGATGGTATGCAGCCAGGTCAGCCGCTCGGCGCCGGTGATGGTCAGGACGAAACGGTGCGAACGATCGACGACTGCCGCGCGTTGGACCGCGGCGCGTTGTTCGCCGAGCGGGTCACCGTAGTGCCACGCGACGGCGGCATCGGGTGAACCCGGCGCTCCCGCGACGGCTCCCGAAACAGCGAGGATGGGGCTGGGCGCAACGACCACGGACACGTTTCCACTGTAGGCGGGGCCGGAGTCGGGTGCCCGAACCGGGGCTGCGGGGGCGTCCTCGTGCGGCCGTTCGGAGACGTTCATGACGGCGCGTGCGCGGCGTCCGGGTGAACCTCGGGCGGCAGCTTGTAAAAGATGCCGCGAAGTCTGCCGTGACATAGGCGAGACATAGCAACACCGCCTACTCTCGACGCATGGTAGATCGGGTTCTTGTCTCACTCGACGGCGCTGTCCGGGATCCGGACGCGCCGTTGTTGTATGCGGACGATATCGGCGTATTGCGGGGCGACGGTATTTTCGAAACAGTTCTGGTGCGCGCGGGCAACGCGTGTGCGATCGAGTTTCATCTAGGCAGGCTGCGCCGGTCGGCGCAGGCGCTGGATCTGCCCGAGCCCGAACTGGGGCGGTGGCGGGAAGCGGTCGAGCGGGCCGCGAAGGAGTGGGGTGCAGACCGCGAAGGGGTGATGCGGCTGGTGCTCACGCGGGGGCGTGACTCGGAGCTATCGGGCGTGACCGAGAAGGTGACGACCGGTGATCTCGCGGCCGCCGTTCCGGTGCCCACCGCGTACGTGCTCGTGCTACCCGTGCCGGATCGCGTGCAGAAGGCACGGACCGACGGTGTCGCGGTGGTGACGCTGTCCCGCGGTATCTCGATCGACCTGGCGCAGGCCGCGCCGTGGCAGCTGCTCGGCGCCAAGACGCTGTCCTACGCGTCCAATATGGCGGCGCTGCGGTTCGCGGCGCGGATGGGTGCCGACGACGTGATCTTCACCAGCACCGAGAACCGGGTGCTGGAGGGTCCGCGCTCGTCCGTGGTGATCGCGCGGGACAAGCAGCTGATCACCCCGCCCGCCAAGAACGGTGTGCTGCCAGGGGTCACCCAGCGCGCGCTGTTCGCCGAGGCGGAGAAGGCGGGGTGGGAATGTATCTACAAGTCGCTGTTCACCGCTGATCTGCTCACGTGCGACAGCGTGTGGATGATGTCGAGCATCTCGCTGGCCGCGCGGGTGAACTCGCTGGACGGCTTGCGGATGTCGGCACCCGATAACGCGCAGGAAATCATCGACTTGGTCGACCGTGGCGTGGAACGAGCAGGCGCGATCGGCGACTGGTAACTGTCCGCGGCGACCGGTGACTGCCCGCACCGGCCGCCGATGGTTGCCATCGACGTGATGTGCGTCCTACTCGCCCGGCCGCGGGGCGGTAGGAGCTCGCAAAAGCGCTGTTGAAGGCCGAAAGTCCCTGTGTGTCGTGGCGTAGGACTCACTCCTTTCGACCCTCCTCCGACGTAGTATTACTACGTCATGTCGTAGACGACGAGGAGGTCGTGGCACCGTGAGCGAGCGAACCGATGACGGAGCCGCCCCGGCGGTCATGACGGAGCCCAGCGTCAGCGAGGCGCAGTCATGAACGCGCTGGATATCTCGCGGTGGCAGTTCGGGATCACCACGGTCTACCACTTTCTGTTGGTGCCGCTGACCATTGGACTCGCACCTCTGGTCGCCGCCATGCAGACCGCGTGGGTGATCACCGGTAAGGATCACTGGCTTCGGCTGACCAAGTTCTTCGGCAAGCTGTTCCTGATCAACTTCGCGCTCGGTGTCGCCACCGGCATCGTGCAGGAGTTCCAGTTCGGGATGAACTGGAGCGAGTACTCCCGCTTCGTCGGTGACGTGTTCGGCGCGCCGCTCGCGCTGGAGGGACTGGTCGCCTTCTTCATGGAGTCGACCTTCCTGGGGCTGTGGATCTTCGGCTGGTCCCGATTGCCGAAACTCGCGCACTTGGCCGCGATTTGGATGGTGGCCATCGGGGTGAACGCGTCGGCGTACTTCATCGTCGCTGCGAACTCGTTCATGCAGCACCCCGTCGGCGCGCGGTTCAATCCGGAGACGGGCCGGGCGGAGTTGGAGAGCATCGTCGCGGTGCTCACGAACAACACACTGCTGGCGGCCTTTCCGCACGTGGTCGCCGGATCCTTCGTCACGGCAGGCACTTTCGTGGCGGGTATCGCTGGCTGGTGGATGGTGCGCAAGGCGCGCAGCGGGGACAGCGCCCAGTTGGCGGAGGCGCGCACCATGTGGCGGCCCGCGGCGCTGGTCGGCACCTGGGTGATGCTGGTGTCGCTGGTGGCGTTGTTCTTCACCGGCGACACCCAGGGCAAGCTGATGTTCGAGCAGCAGCCGATGAAGATGGCCTCGGCGGAGTCGTTGTGCCACACCGAAACCGATCCTGACTTCTCCATCCTCACGGTCGGCACACACAACAACTGCGACAGCGTCGTCCATGTTCTCGAGGTGCCGTTCGTGCTGCCGTTCCTGGCCAAGGGCGAGTTCAGCGGCGTCACCCTGCCCGGCGTGGTGGACCTGCAGAAGGAATACAACGAGAAGTACGGCGTCGGCGACTACCGGCCGAACCTGTTCGTCACCTACTGGTCCTTCCGCGCGATGATCGGCCTCGCGGCGGGCTCGGCGTTGCTGGCGCTGGCCGGGCTGTGGCTCACCCGCCGCGGCCGGGTGCCGAACCAGCGCTGGTTCTCCTGGCTCAGCCTGCTGATGATTCCGACACCGTTCCTGGCCAACAGTGCGGGCTGGGTGTTCACCGAAATGGGCCGCCAGCCTTGGGTTGTCGTGCCGAACCCGACCGGTGACCCGAACGTGCGGCTGATGGTGCAGCAGGGTGTCTCGAACCATTCGGCCGGGGTGGTGCTGTTCTCGCTGATCGTCTTCACGCTGCTGTACGGCGCGCTGGCGGTGGTCTGGTTCTACCTGATGCGGCGCTACGTGGTGCACGGTCCCGATCCGGCGCCGGTGGTCGCCGGCGACGACAAGCGGGGCGATACCGGCGGGCCGGGCAGGCCGCAGACCGAAGAGCCTGCCGTCGAACAACTTTCGTTCGCCTACTAGGAGCCGACGATGAGTTTGCAAGAGTTCTGGTTCGTGCTGATCGGAGTGCTGTTCACCGGTTACTTCGTGCTGGAGGGCTTCGACTTCGGGGTCGGCATGCTGATGCCGATCCTCGGCCGCGGCTCCGACACGCGAAGGCGGGTGGTGCTCAACACGATCGGGCCGGTGTGGGACGGCAACGAGGTCTGGGTGATCACCGCGGGCGGCGCCATGTTCGCCGCCTTCCCGGAGTGGTACGCCAGCATGTTCTCCGGTTTCTACCTGGCGCTGCTGTTGCTGCTCGTCGCGCTGATCCTGCGCATCTGCGCGATCGAATATCGCGGCAAGATCAACGATCCGCGCTGGCGGGCCCGCTGCGATCTCGGGATCGGCATCGGTTCCTGGATCCCGGCGCTCGCCTGGGGCTGGGTCTTCGCCAATATCGTGCGCGGGGTACCGCTGAACGAGAAGAAGCAGTTCGCCGGCTCGGTGTGGGATCTGCTGGGCCCCTACGCTTTACTCGGCGGATTGACCACCGCGCTGTTGTTCGCGCTGCACGGCGCGGTGTTCCTCGGACTGAAGACCGGTGGCGAGGTGCGCGACGACGCCCAGCGCACGGCCAGGTTGCTGCTGGCGCCGACCGCCGTGGTCGTGGGCGTGTTCGGACTCTGGACCCAGCTCGCCTACGGCACCGGGTGGACGTGGATTCCGTTGGGGCTCGCGGTACTCGGGCTCGTCGCCGCCTGCGTCGCGGTGCTCGCCGATCGCGACGGGTGGGCGTTCACCGGCACCACCGTCACCGTTGCGGCGGCAACCACGCTGCTGTTCGGGTCGCTGTTCCCGAATGTGTTGCCCTCCACCATCGATGCGGCGTTCGACCTGACCATCCACAACGCGTCGTCCACCCCGTACACGCTGAAGGTGATGAGCTGGGCGGCGGTGATCGTCACTCCGGTCGTGCTGCTCTACCAGGGCTGGACGTACTGGGTGTTCCGCAAGCGGATCACGGTCGAGCAGATCCCGGCCCCGGTCGGGCTCCCGCTGAAGGACTGAGCCATGGCCCGCCCGCCCGTCGACCCGCGCCTGTGGCGGTATGCCCGCTCGGCTCGCCGCTACCTGGTGCTGAGTGTCGCACTGTCCGTGGTGATCACCGGATCGATCGTGGTCGCCGCGGTCATGCTGGCCCGGGTGCTGTCCGGGGTCGTCACCGATCCCGGGCAGCGCAGCCTCGGCGCGTGGACGACCGAGCTGCTGGTGCTCACACTCACGATTGCCTGCCGGGCGCTGGCCACCTGGCTGCAATCGCGGCTGGCGCACCGGGCAGGCGCGGGTGTGGTGGCCGAGCTGGAAACCGCGGTGCTCACCGCCGGGGCCCGGTTGCCACCGCGGGAACTCGAAACCCGCAGAACCGAACTCGCGGTCGTGGTCGGCACCGGACTGTCCGGGTTGCGCGGCTATCTCATCGGTTACGTTCCGGCCCTGCTGCTCGCGGTGCTGGTGCCGCCGATCGTGTTGGCGGTCATCGCGATCCACGATCCGCTCTCCGGTCTCATCGTGGTGATCACGCTGCCGCTGATTCCGGTCTTCATGATCCTGATCGGGCTGCTGACGCAGGGGCGGGCCGAGGCAACCCTTGCCGCGACCACCCGGCTGTCGGATCAACTGCTCGACCTGTTCGCGGGGATGCCGACATTGCGTGCGCTCGGGCGGGAGCGCGGTGGAGTGGTTGCCGCGGAACAGGACTACGGCGCGGCCGATTCGTCGGCGGTTCGCCCGGGCACGATGGCCGATCGTGTGCGTGCGCTCGGCGATGCGTTGCGGCAGCGGACGATGCGCGCGCTGCGGATCGCCTTCCTGTCCTCGGTGGTGCTCGAGCTGCTCGCGACGTTGAGCGTCGCGCTGATCGCGGTGTCCATCGGACTGCGGCTGGTGTTCGGTGAGATGAGCTTGTACGCGGGCCTGGTTGCCCTGGTGCTGGCCCCGGAGGTTTATCTGCCACTGCGGATGGTGGGGGAGCGGTTTCATGCCGCACAGGACGGAATGGCGGCTGCGGACAAGGCCTTCGCGGTGTTCGAGTCGGTACCCGGTGCGCCGGAATCCGACGGGCCGGACAGGGGTAGCGCGGCGGGTGCAGGCGGCGTAGCGCCGGTACGGGTAGGTGGGGTAGTCGAACTGCACGAGCTGTCCGTTCGGGCGCGTGGGGGGTTCGCGCCCGCCGGGCTGTCTGCGCTGCTGCGCCCAGGCGCCGTCACGGTCCTCGCCGGGCCCAACGGCAGCGGGAAATCGACAGCGGTGCATGCGATTCTGGGATTGATCGAGCCGGACCACGGCGCGGTGACCGTCGACGGCGTCGATGTGCGCGAGCTGGATCAGGACGCATGGTGGGCCCGCGTCGCGTGGCTGCCGCAGCGTCCCGTCCTGGTGCCGGGCACGCTGCGCGAAAACCTCGAACTGTTCGGCGCGCGGGCCGAGCCGTCGCCTGCGCACGGCCCGGCCCGCGTCGTCAACGACCTCGAAGCCGCTTGTGTGGCTACCGGATTCGACACGGTGCTGGATGAACTACCCGATCGGTGGGACACCGTGGTCGGTCCGGGTGGTGTCGGGCTGTCGCTCGGCCAGCGCCAGCGACTGGCGTTGACCAGGGTGCTCGCCGCGGACCGGCCGATCCTGCTGCTGGACGAGCCGACGGCCCACCTCGACGCCGAGAGCGAGACCGCCGTCCTCGCGGCGCTGAGGCAGCGCGCCCGGGACGGCGCGACGGTCATCGTGATCGGCCATCGCCCAACGGTTCTCGCAGCGGCCGATCAGGTGGTTCGAGTACGCGCCTCGATCGATGAGCAGGCAGAGGTGGGTGTCTGATGAGTGCGGTAGCGGACGGCGTCGCAAGGAAAGCGCCCAGCGTGCTGCCGGGCAGCCCGGCAACCGAGAGCGTGACGCTGCTGGGTGACCTGCGGCGCATGTGGGCATTGCTCGAACTGTCCCGGTGGCGGGTCGTGGTAGCCGTTGCCTGGGGTGTGCTCGCGCTCGGCAGTGGGCTCGGGCTGGCGGCGCTGGCCGCGTGGCTGATCGCCCGCGCGTGGCAGATGCCGCCGGTGCTCGATCTGAGCATCGCCGTGGTGACCGTGCGGGCGCTCGGTATTTCACGAGGGCTGTGCCGATACCTGGAAAGGCTGGCCACCCACGACGTCGCGCTCCGTGCGATGGCGACCGCCCGCACCACGGTCTATCGCACACTGGCCGGATCCGACTTCTGGCTGCGCAGGCCGTCGAGCGGTCAGCGATCGGCCGCCGTCGGTGCAGGCCGGTCGGGCGGGCAGCTGCGCCGCGGCGACCTGCTCGTCCGAATCGGTAGCGACATAGACGATCTCGGCGCTGTCGTCGTGCGGGTGTTCGTCCCCGTCGCGGTCGCCGTCGTGCTTTCCGCGGTCGCGATCGGCCTGCTCGCCACGATTTCGCTGGCCGCGGCCGCGATTCTGGCCGGGGCACTGGCTCTTTCGGGGGTCGTCGCCCCGTGGCTGTCGGCAAGGGCCGCGCGGGAAGCCGAACGGGCCGTGCGCGCGGACCGGGCCGAGTTCACCGCGCAGGCACTGACGGTGCTGGACCACGCGGCCGAACTGCGCGTCGCGGGTCGGCTGGACGCGGCCCTCGGCGCCGCCACCGCGGCCTCGCACCGGGCGGTCGCGGCAGAGGATGCGGCGGCTGCCCGCAGCGCATGGTCGGCGGCGGCGACACCGCTCTCGATCGGCGTGAGTGTGCTGGGGGCCTTGCTGATCGGCATCAGTATCTACGGTCCGTCGGGCGGTGCGCCGGGTGCGATGACGCCGATGGCGCTCACCGTGCTCGTCCTGCTTCCGCTGTCGGCCTTCGAGGCGGTAGGGCCGCTGCCCGCCGCCGCGCAGGCGTTGACGACGGCACGCGCGGCCCTGCGTCGGCTGACCGAGCTCGATGCGGCCGAACCCGCGGCTACCGACCGCGTCCTCGAAGACGTTTTGTCGCAACAACTTCCGGAGCTGCCCGAAGGCCGCCGGATCGCCGTCGTCGGGCCGAGCGGGGCCGGAAAGACCACGCTGTTGATGGCGTGGGCGGGGCTCTTCGACACTCCTCGACCCGGCGTCACCTTCTTCGCCGAAGACGCGCATCTCTTCGGCACGTCCGTACTGGAGAACCTGCGCGTTGCCCGCGGCGATCTCACCGCGGCCGAAGCCGAGAAAGCCTTGGCCGGCGTGGGTCTCGGCGACTGGCTCGACTCTCTGCCGAAGGGCGTGCACACCGATCTGGTCGGTGGCGCGGCCGCAGTCTCGGGTGGGCAGCGCCGCCGTATTCTGCTCGCGCGAGCGCTCGTGTCGCCGGCCCGGGTATTGCTGCTCGACGAACCGACCGAACACCTCGAGGCGGCGGCCGGTGCCGAGCTGCTGCGCGAACTGTTGGACGCTGACAGTGGTTTGGTGGAACCCGATCGAATTGTGGTGGTCGTCACACATCAGTTGCCGCCGCACCACAGTGCCGATGTTGTCGTCCGAGTCGAAGCATCAGCCCAGGTGAAAGCGGATTTTCTCGATCGTGCGACGCCTGCTTCCGCCCTCGGAGAAATTCCGTTGCCGACCCGCTGATCCGTGGCTAAATTCGTCAGTACACAGGAAGGAGGTGGTTCGAAGAATGGTTATTCAAAGGACGCGTGAGGTGGCTGCGCGCTAGCGCCACCGCTGCAGTGTTTTCGCCGCGCGAGCGCTAGCGAATACCACGCAGTCACCCGGCCCCCGAGCCCCTGGTTGAGTCCGACCAGGACCTGAGCGACTAACCCCGCTTGGGTAGGGCTCGGGGGTCGTTCTGTTCCGCCTCCCCGTGATTCAGGCCAGAATCAGGCGCGCGCTCGGTAGCGTTGGCGACCGGCGGTGAGGTGCTTGGGTGAGTGAGCCGGTACTCGGTGAGTTACCCATGTACCCGCGAAATCAGTAGTCGCCGTGGGCGTCAGCCGATGTAGCGCTGGAGCCGGGCCGAGAGACGAGGCTCGAGGGGGCCGTCGGCTACGACGCGTTCCTCGACGTAGGCCAGGTCGCCGCCTTCGACGATGCCGTAGAGGCGCTTCGCGCCGCCGACCACGATGCCGGACTGGCTGCGGATGACCACGTCGGTGGCGAGCTCCCAGGAGGACTGGGTGAGCGCCTGGCCGTAGAAGAGTTCGACGATGCCGGTGCTGTGCGTCAGCAGCAGCTCGATGACCTCGTCGTTACCGTCGATGCCGACCCGCCAGAAACCGCTCTCGCGCAGATCGGGACCCGAGTAGTTGCCCTCGGTGTCCAGCGCCCAGGACCGCGACTCCCAGGACAGGTAGTCGCCGCCGTCGTGCGCGACGATGATCTGCTGACCGAAGCGGTAATCGCCACGCTCCGGGTTGTTGCCCTCACCCTCGCCGCGCCACACGCCGACCATCGGCAGCAGCGCAAGCATGGAGGAGCTCAGGTCCGGCCCGAGCCGCAGGTTCGCGGTGTCCTCGGGCAGCGGCAGATCGGGCAGCACCGGTATGTTGCGGGCGCCGGTCATCTTGGCCCGCTCGACGGCCTCCGACACGGCTTGATCGCCGCTGCGGCGACCAGCCGACTCGGGGGAGCCGTTGCCGTTCAGTTGTTCACTCGCTTGCTCGGCCGGATTGGAACCTTCGCTCGCGAGATCGCTCATGACTCGGTGAACAGCCGGTAGAAGACGTACAGGCCGAACCAGCCGATGAGGATGGCGACGGCCACCAGCAGAATCTCGAAGAAGAGGACCACGTCTGGAGTCTATCGACAACCACCGCCGCATATGCAGACGACCCCGGTGCTTCCCGTCACGGTGCGGGAAGTCCGGGGTCGTTAGCTGCGTACGGTCTCTTACTTGGCGACCGCGACGTCCACGGGATGGATTCCCGCGCCTTCCGGACGAACCTCGGCGGAACCGTTACCGGCCGAGGAGAGCGCGCGCAAGGTCCACGCGCCCGGCGCCGCGAAGAAGCGGAAGTCGCCGGTGCCGGAGGCGACGACCTCGGCCGTGAAATCACCGTTGCCGTCGAGCAGGCGCACGAACGCGCCGCCGACCGGCTGGCCGTCGGTGCTCAGGACGCGGCCGGTGATGACCGTTTCCTTCTCCACGTCGACGCCTGCCGGGATGGCCTGACCCTGGGTAGGTGCTGCACACATGTTGATTACGCTCCCAACTCGATCGGTGCACCGACGAGGGAGCCGTACTCGGTCCAGCTCCCGTCGTAGTTCTTGACATTGCTGTGGCCGAGCAGCTCCTGCAGCACGAACCAGGTGTGCGAGGAACGCTCGCCGATCCGGCAGTAGGCGATGGTCTCCTTCTCGCCGTCCAGGCCCGCTTCCTTGTAGATCTCGGCGAGCTCGGCGTCGGACTTGAAGGTGCCGTCCTCGTTCGCGGCCTTGCTCCACGGCACGTTGATGGCGCCGGGGATGTGGCCGGGACGCTGGCTCTGCTCCTGCGGCAGGTGCGCCGGGGCCAGGATCTTGCCGGAGAACTCGTCGGGCGAGCGGACATCGACCAGGTTCTTGGTGCCGATGGCGGCGATGACCTCGTCGCGGAACGCGCGGATGGTCACGTCGGGGGCGGCGGCCTTGTACTGGGTGGCCGGGCGGTTGACGCCGTCGGTGGACAGCGGGCGGCCGTCGAGCTCCCACTTCTTGCGGCCACCGTCGAGCAGCTTGACGTTGGTGTGGCCGTACAGCTTGAAGTACCAGTAGGCGTACGCGGCGAACCAGTTGTTGTTGCCGCCGTACAGGATTACCTCGTCGTCGTTCGAGATGCCGCGCGCCGAGAGCAGGTCGGAGAACTGCTCCTGGTTCACGAAGTCACGACGAACCTGATCCTGCAGGTCCTTCTTCCAGTCGAGCCGGACGGCGCCCTCGATGTGGCCGTTGTCGTAGGCGGAGGTGTCCTCGTCGACCTCGACGAAGACGACGCCGGGGGCGTTGAGGTTCTCTTCGGCCCAGTCCACGGAGACCAGGACATCGGAGCGAGCCATGTTGTTCCTTTCAGAGATGAAACAGCGGATCAGTTCGGTGCCGGGGACGGGGTAATCCGGCGGAAGCGGGCGACCAGGGGATAGATCTGGCAACCCAGGCAAATCCCGAACGCCGCGTTCAAGAACGCGGCGAACAGGGCAAAGCCGGCGAAGACCGCGCCGACAACTGTGGAGCCGAGCGCGAAGCCCAGCAGGCTGACCACCGCGAAGACCAGGCCGAGCAGCTGCGCGAACTTCAGCGGCGGCACGGGCTCGGTCTCGGTGGTCGGGGCCACCCGCGGCGCGACGACCTTCGCGTAGACGCGGCCGTACGGATGCTTGCGCGGACCGTAGGCGGCGCCGATCGCGAAGACGACGGCTTGCGCGGCGATGAGCACCGCGGCGGCGACGGGGGAGAAGATGGCGGCGATCAGCACCAGGGCCAGGACGGCGGTGGTGACCCACGCGGCGAACCGAGGTCCGCGAACGTCTACCTGTCCCTGGGGAATTGGCTGATTCTGCGAAGTGTTACCGATTTCGGTGGACATTGTGCGTACTCCTGCGCTGGATGCGACTGATGGCTGGAAAATTGCCAGTTCGCCGGGGGATCAACGAGATCACTCGCACGGCGGACAAAGGTCGGCGTCAGGAATTCTGAGGAGAGCCGACCGCTCAGCGGCACAGGCAGCAACAACCACCGAGGCGGCACAGGTCAACTGTGCGGCGTCGGGTGAGCATCAGCTCGTGGTTGTAAAGCACGAATGCAGTTTACCTAATCAGGCGGGAGAATTGGACCCCGGGTTGATCACAGCCGTCCGGGGACCTCGTCAAGGCCGCTAGGCGGCAACAGTCAGCGGCTCCAGCGCGGAGCGCAGATCGGTCACCTTCGGCACGCCGGAGATCCGAAAGCGTTCGCGGCCTTCACTATCGAAGACGAACGTGGTCGGCAAGGACAGCACATTCAGCTCCTTGGCGAGCACGGGGTCGGCGTCGATATCGATCTCGATGTCCAGCGGCGGCTGCGCCGACTCGGCCAGCTGGCCGGTGACGTCGGCGACGACGCGGCGCACCGCGACGCAGGGGCCACACCAGTCGGCGGAGAAGTGCAGCACGGCGGGGCCGGTGCCGGTCACGCCGACGGCGGCGAGCAGATCGGCACGCGCCGACCCGATTTCGAGGACATCGGCGGCACGGACCTTGCCTTCGCGCCTGCGCAGGAAAATGCCCACCGCCAACGCGGCGAGCAACACCGCTGCCAGAATTGTGATTTCAATCATGATTGCTGCAATCGGTCGAGGTCGATCGTCACATTCACACCCTTGCCCTCCGCCACGATCCACCCACCGTCTGCACGCACCTTGGCGGGCTGGACACCGAACGGCAATTCTTTGATGTCGATAGTACGGGTGAACCGCGCGAGCACCGCGGGCTGATCGGACTGCGGGAGCAGCGCCAGCGGGATGGTGTCGGTCTCGGCCGGGCAGGAACCGGTCGCGGTGATCTTCACCTCGCCACCGTCGACCACCAGCTCGGCCCGCACGGCGACCTTCTTTCCGGCGAACTGCTTGTCCGTCCCCTCCGGCAGGCTGCCGGTAAGGCACAGCACGCCGTCGGTCGCGGTCATCCCGGAGCCGCCCGATCCGCCGGTGCCGTCGGATTTGTCCGCGGGCGGGCCCTTCACCTGCAGGTCGGGAATGTTGAACAGCCTGCCGAGCTCGGTCGGCCCGATGCGCAAGGAACTCTCGACCCGCTCCACCGGCACGTTGCGCAGGCTGCCGTCGACCAGCTCGCGCAGCGGCAGCCGCACGCCGGTCAGCGTCGCTTCGAACTCGTATTCGCCCGGTGTGTGCGGCTGGTTTCCACCCGCCCTGATCCAGACATTGTCGTAGCGGCCGTCGAACGCCTGCACGAGGAAGGAAACGCCGCGGATGGCCACCGCCGGATCGGCGGGCAGATCGGCGCCCTTACGGAGCGCGCGCGAGACGCGGTATTCCGAATAGGCCGCGACGCTGAAATCAGTGACTACTGCGAGTCCCGCGAGAATCAGCAGCCCGATGATGAGCTTGCGCATTGGTGCACCTTAGCCATCCCCGGCGCGACGGTGCATTTCTGGTATCAGACATATCACTCGCGATGACTCGGCCACCCGGATGACGAGGTCATCGGGGTCGACACGCTAATCTTGCATCGAATTACCTGTGATCAGCGACGTGGCCCCCGGCAGTGCGGCTGTTGTCCTCGGAGCTACGAGATGGGAGGAGAGCTTGTGGAGCTACTCCTGCTGACCTCCGACCCCAACCCCGAAGCGGTGCTGCCCTCACTGGCGTTGCTGGCGCATCACGTGCGTCCGGCGCCCACCGAGGTCTCCTCGCTGCTGGAGGCGGGGAGCGCGGATGTCGCGCTGGTCGACGCACGGACCGACCTGGCCGCCGCGCGCGGTCTGTGCCGCCTGCTCGGCAGCACCGGGTCGTCGGTGCCGGTGGTCGCCGTGCTCACCGAGGGTGGCCTGGTCGCGGTCAACGCCGACTGGGGACTCGACGACATCCTGCTGCCCGGCACCGGCCCGGCCGAGCTGGACGCCAGGCTGCGGCTGCTGGTCGGCCGCAACGGCGGGGTGGCGAGCCCGGAGAACTCCGGCAAGATCACCCTCGGCGAGCTGGTGATCGACGAGGGCACCTACACCGCCCGCCTGCGCGGGCGCCCGCTCGATCTCACCTACAAGGAATTCGAGCTGCTCAAATACCTCGCCCAGCACGCGGGCCGGGTGTTCACCAGGGCCCAGCTGCTGCAAGAGGTGTGGGGCTACGACTTCTTCGGCGGCACCCGCACGGTCGACGTGCACGTCCGGCGGCTGCGCGCGAAGCTCGGCAGCGAGTACGAGTCGCTCATCGGTACCGTGCGCAATGTCGGCTACAAGGCGGTGCGGCCGTCCAGGACGGCGAGCAAGAACGACCAGCCCCCCGCTGCGGAGGACGAGGCGGAGGGCACGGACGACGCGCCGCTCGCTCCGGTCAACGGCTCTGTGCAGTGAGCTCGGCGGGCGCGGCCGCCCAATCCGAAACATCGTCGCGTCATTATGTGTTCGCGCTGTGTTCAGCCCGGTATTCGCCGCGTCACACCGCAGCCGCGCACCGGCCCGGACGGATGCGAAATGCCGCGCCGCGCAATGACGTTGTCCGAGTGGGCAGCCCGGTCGGGCTGCCGCGGAAAACGAGGAATGGAGCCCGATGAACGGCGTGGCAGCACAGTGGACCGAGCGGCTGGATTCGGCCGCCGCAGCCGCCGTCCGGCAACTACTCGAACGCGCCACCGCCACCGACGGTGTCGCCCCCGTTTCCGAGCAGGCGGTGCTGTCGCTGAGCGCGGGCGATGATCCCTCGGTGCGGCACCTGCTGGCGGTACGCGACGACGTCGTCGCCGGATACGCGAATCTCGTACCGGCACACGGCGAACATCCGGCGATGGCCGAGGTCGCGGTCGATCCGCCGGCGCGTGGCCACGGTATCGGCACCGATCTGGTCGCGGCCGCGCTGGCCGAGGGCGGTCCGGGCACCCGGGTCTGGGCGCACGGAGATCTGCCCGCGGCGAAGGCTGTCTCGGCCCGGCTCGGCCTGGTCACCGCACGCGAGCTGTGGCAGATGCGCCGACCGCTGGCAACACCAGAGCTACCGCAGGTTGCCGCGCGCGGCGGAGTGACGATCCGGACCTACGCGGGTGCCGCCGACGATGCCGAATTGCTGCGGGTGAACAACGCCGCCTTCGCCTGGCATCCGGAGCAGGGTGGCTGGACCGAACGCGACATCGAGGCCCGCCGCGCCGAGCCGTGGTTCGACCCGAAGGGCCTGTTCCTCGCGACCGACACCGCCCACCCCGACCGAGTGCTCGGATTCCATTGGACCAAGGTGCATTACGACGAGACGCCGGCCGTCGGCGAGGTCTACGTCGTCGGCATCGATCCGGCCGCGCAGGGGCGCGGACTCGGCCGCCTGTTGACCCTGGTCGGCCTGCACTATCTGCGCGATCGCGGCCTCGCCGAGGTGTTGCTTTACACCGAGGCCGACAACGCTTCGGCGGTGCATACCTACACCCGGCTGGGGTTCACGCCGGCGCACATCGATGTCGCCTATTCGGCGGGCTCGACTGAATAGCAGGGGCCGTGCCGGGGGCTGCCGAGTAAAACTGCGGCTAATGTCACACATAACGCCCTAATCGCGCTTGCCTGTTCACTCGCCGTTCACTCAGTTCGGTCCAACTGTAAACCACGTGACTTTACGTTGAGTGGTGGGCAGCCCACGGCTGCCTGGTGCGCAAGTTCCCCGCGAACAGCACCACATCACCCGTCCGGGCCGGTGAGGGACCGGACGAGTAGGACGCCTTTCCGGAGGAATCAGTGAATTTCAAGCGCAGCAGCGCCCTCGTTGGTGTGCTGGCCGTTGGTGCCATGACCCTCGTCGGGTGTGGCAGTGACGACAACACGGCCGGCACCGCAGGCAACAACGCCAATTCGGAGATTGCCTGTGGTGGCAAGAAGGCGCTGAAGTCCAGCGGTTCGTCGGCGCAGAAGAACGCGATGGACCGCTTCGTCGCCGCCTACGAAACCAACTGCGACGGCAACACGCTGAACTACACCTCGAGCGGCTCGGGCGCAGGCGTCAACGAGTTCCTCGGCGGCCAGACCGATTTCGCCGGCTCCGACTCGCCGCTCAGCTCCAAGAAGGAAGAGCCGGCCAAGGCTCAGGAGCGTTGCGGTTCCCCCGCCTGGAACCTGCCGACCGTGTTCGGCCCGATCGCCATCACCTACAACATCGACGGCGTCACCGACCTGGTGCTCGACGGCCCGACCGCCGCCAAGGTGTTCAACGGCACCGTCACCACCTGGGACGCCCCGGAGATCAAGGCGCTCAACCCGAACGCCAAGCTCCCCTCCGACAAGATCGCGGTGATCTTCCGCAGCGACGAGTCGGGCACCACCGACAACTTCCAGCTCTACCTCGACGCCGCCTCCGAAGGCGCCTGGGGCAAGGGCGCGGGCAAGGCGTTCACCGGCGGTGTCGGTGAGGGCGCGAAGGGCAACGAAGGCTCCTCGGCCGCGGTCAAGAGCACCAAGAACGCGATCACCTACAACGAGTGGTCGTTCGCCAAGGCGCAGAACCTGTCCATCGCGCAGATCATCACCTCGGCCTCCAAGACCCCGGTGAAGCTGGACACCGCCTCCGCGGGCAAGGCCATCGACAGCGCGAAGATCAAGGGCGAGGGCAACGACCTGGTGCTCGACACCAGCTCGTTCTACAAGCCGACCGAAGCGGGCGCCTACCCGATCATCCTGCCCACCTACGAGATCGTCTGCTCGAAGTACAAGGACGCCGACACCGCCACGGCCGTCAAGGCGTTCCTGAACTCGGCGATCAGCAACGGCCAGAAGGGTCTCGACGAGGCCGGGTACGTCCCGATCCCGGAGAAGTTCAAGACCCGCCTGACCACCGCGATCAACGCCATCTCCTGATCGCACGCCGAAAGCCATGACCGTGCACCCTGAGGTGACCGCCGCCGGCTCGTCGGATTCGACGGGCCGGCGGGCGGCCGGAGACATCGACCCCATGTCCAGTGAACCGAGCACCGAGCCGGCCAAAAAGGCTCGCCCCGCCCATAACCACCGGGCCGAGATCATTTTCCGGTCTCTGGCCACGGCATCGGGCGCGACCATCGTCGCCGTTATCGCGCTGATCGCGCTGTTCCTGCTGATCCGCGCGGTGCCCTCGGTCATGGCGAACGACGCGAACTTCTTCACCAGCAGCGAGTTCAACACCTCGAACGCGGACAATCTCCGGTTCGGTATCCGTGATCTGTTCATGGTGACGGTGCTGAGCTCGATCTTCGCGCTGGTGATCGCGGTGCCGATCGGGGTTGGCATCGCCCTGTTCCTGACGCACTACTCGCCGAAGCCATTGGCGCGGCCCTTCGCGATGCTCGTCGATCTGCTTGCCGCGGTGCCGTCGATCGTGTTCGGCCTGTGGGGTTTTCTGGTCCTCGCGCCACACCTGAAGCCGGTGCAGGAGTTCCTGAACGACAATCTCGGCTGGTTGTTCCTCTTCTCCGACGGCAACGTGACGATCTCCGGTGGCGGCACGATCTTCACCGCGGGTGTGGTGCTCGCGGTCATGATTCTGCCGATCATCACCTCCGTGTCGCGCGAGGTCTTCGCGCTGACGCCGCCCGCTCACGTCGAGGCGGCGCACGCCCTCGGCGCGACGAAGTGGGAGATGGTGCGGATGACCGTGCTGCCCTACGGCCGTAGCGGTGTCATCGCGGGCTCCATGCTCGGACTCGGGCGCGCGCTCGGCGAAACCATCGCGGTACTGGTCGTGTTGAAGACCTCCGCGCAGGCCGGCGGCTGGTCGCTGTTCGACGGTGGGTACACCTTCGCCTCCAGGATCGCGGCCTCGGCCTCGGAATTCAGTTCGCCGTTGCCGACCGGCGCCTACATCGCGGCCGGCTTCGTGTTGTTCGCGCTGACCTTCGTCGTCAACGCGCTGGCCCGGCTCGCTGCGGGCGGAAGGGTGAACGGGTAATGACCACGACAACGCTCGACAAGCCGATCAAGGCGCCGACCTTCCGTGACGTCAGCACGAGCCGTCGGATTCGCAATCACATTGCGACCGGCCTGGTCTGGCTGTGCTTCGCCATCGCGCTGATCCCGCTGGCCTGGGTGCTCATCATGGTGGTGAGCAAGGGCTTCGAATCGGTCATCTCCATCGACTGGTGGCAGAAGTCGCAGAAGGGCATCCTGCCCGACCAGTCCGGTGGCGGCGTGTACCACGCCATCTACGGCACCATCGTGCAGTCCGCGATCGCCGCGGTGATCGCGGTGCCGATCGGCATCATGGCCGCCGTCTACCTGGTCGAATACGGTCGCGGCTGGCTGGCCAAGACCACCACGTTCATGGTGGACATCCTCGCGGGCGTGCCGTCCATCGTCGCGGCGCTGTTCATCTTCGCGCTGTGGATCGCCACCTTCGGCGCACCGCAGAGCGCCTTCGCGGTCGCACTGGCGATGGTGCTACTGATGCTGCCGGTGGTGGTGCGCAGCACCGAGGAAATGCTGAAGCTGGTACCGGACGAACTGCGCGAGGCCGCGTACGCGCTCGGCGTTCCGAAATGGAAGACCATCGCGCGGATCGTGATACCGACCGCGCTGCCCGGCATGATCAGCGGCATCCTGCTCGCCCTCGCCCGAGTGATGGGCGAGACCGCGCCGGTGCTGGTGCTCGTCGGCTACAGCAAGTCGATCAACAGCAACGTCTTCGACGGCAACATGGCCTCGCTGCCGCTGATGATCTACCAGGAGCTGGCGAACCCGGAGCCCGAGGGCCGGGCCAGGGTCTGGGGCGCGGCGCTGACGCTGATCCTGCTCATCGCGCTGCTGTACGCGGCGGCCGCGGTCGTCAACAAGCTGCTCACGCGGAATCGATAGGAAACTCAGATGGCCAAGCGGATCGACGTCAAAGACCTGAACATCTTCTACGGGAAGTTCCACGCGGTCGCCGACGTGGACCTGACCGTGCTGCCCCGCAGTGTCACCGCCTTCATCGGCCCGTCCGGTTGCGGTAAGTCCACCGTGCTGCGCTCGCTCAACCGCATGCACGAGGTGACGCCGAACGCCCGGGTCGAGGGTGCGGTGCTGCTGGACGGCGAGGACATCTACGGCTCGCAGATCGACCCGGTGGGCGTGCGCCGCACCATCGGCATGGTGTTCCAGCGCCCGAACCCGTTCCCCACCATGTCGATTCGCGACAACGTGGTGGCCGGGCTGAAGCTGCAGGGCGTGCGGAGCAAGAAGGAACTCGACGAGGTCGCCGAGCGCTCGCTGCGCGGCGCGAACCTCTGGAACGAGGTCAAGGACCGCCTCGACAAGCCGGGCGGCGGCCTGTCCGGTGGTCAGCAGCAGCGCCTGTGCATCGCCCGCGCGATCGCGGTCTCCCCGGACGTACTGCTGATGGATGAGCCCTGTTCGGCGCTCGACCCGATCTCCACGCTCGCGATCGAGGACCTGATCACCGAGCTGAAGAAGGAATTCACCATCGTCATCGTCACCCACAACATGCAGCAGGCTGCCCGCGTGAGTGACCAGACCGGGTTCTTCAACCTGGAAGCCCAGGGCAAGCCGGGCCGCCTGGTCGAGATCGACGACACCGAGAAGATCTTCTCCAACCCCGGCAAGAAGGCGACGGAAGACTACATCTCCGGCCGCTTCGGGTAATAGTCGCGACAGTCTCGTCGAAAAAGCCCCTGTGCCGGACCGAGCGGTCGGGCACGGGGGCTTCGGCGATGTCTACCTATTCCAGGTGCTGTTCTGGATGTTCCAGGCGCTGCACCCCTGGCCCTCGGCGCACACCTTCAGGCCGACACTCCAGACCCGTGCCGCACCCTTCGCGAATGCTTGGTCGTGGGCCGGTCGGCTGCTGCCGTACTGCACGGTTTCGATTTGGCCCGACTGCAGTTTGAATTTGGCCTGTACCTCGAAACTGCATTTGGCATTGGTGTTGTCGTTCCGGCCGGTCTTGATATACCAGGAAGTTCCGTAACCATCACGCGGAAGTCCGCCGATATGGACAACGTCGGCCGACCATACGCAGCTGCCGTGCGATTGGCTGACGACCGGACTCGCGCTCGCAAATCCGGTGCCGCCCACCATCATGGCGAATGCGGCCGCCCCCACGGTGGCTCCGGTGAGCAGGCTCTTCTTGGTGCGTGACATGGTTCCCCTCCATTGTTCAAAACGCTTCCCGCGGTGGGATATTGCTGTCTTCCCCCGTGCTGATAATTGTGCTGTGCCACGCTTAATATTGCCTTGGGATGATCTTGTAGGTGCGTGGCGGAGGAAGGCTTTGCTTCGCGCGCCTTATTCTTCGGGTGTCACTGCGTCGGCGGTCTGCGCCACGTAATTGTTCGGGCGATGCTCGCTGTCGGATTCGGAGCCACGGGTGGGTGATGGCAGTCCGAAAAGGCTGCTGCTCGCGGGTGCTGTGGCAGCGGGACTCGCCGTGGATGCGGGAACGCCGGTGGCAGCAGGGGTCTGCTCCACGAGTGAGCTCGGTTGGGTGTAGGTAGCCGCGGGGGGTGTCGCGGGTGTGCCGGACGGCGGCGTTGCGGGTGTGCCGGATGGCGGTGTCGCGGGTGTGCCGGACGGCGGTGTCGCGGGTGTGCCGGACGGCGGTGTCGCGGGTGTGCCGGACGGCGGTGTCGCGGGTGTGCCGGACTGGGGCGTTGCGGGTGTGCCGGAGTCCGGTGTGCCGGGCTGCGGCGCGGCAGCTGGCTCGTCCTTCTTCGGTGCCTCGCCAGGCACGCTGTCGACCGCCTTGTCGACGCTGTCGATCACCTTTTCGGCCGCGGTGCCCGCGGAGTCGAGGAGACCCTTGCCCGCCTCGCCTCCCGCCTTGATGAGGTCATCCCAATCGTCGTCGAATTTGGCGACCGACTCGATCAAGGTGGGCACGTTGCCGGTAATGGTGCCGATCGTGCTGATCAGATTGATGACGTTCTCCGGCTTCCAGGAGTCCGGGTTACTGGCAGGGCCGGACGTCGCAGGGGCCGCAGTGGCTGGAGTGACCGGGGTGGTCGGTTCGGTGACGGGCTTGGCCACCGGGTTGTCTTTGGATTGCTCGGTGACCTTGGGCTGTTCCGTGGTGGGCTTGCCCTCTTCCGCAATGTTTTTCGGAGTCCCCGCCGCCGGCGTCTGCGGGTTCTCCTTGGACTTCTCCTCGGTCCCGGCGGGGACCGTGGCGGCCGGCTGTTCGGCGCTGATCTGCTCCGCGGTGAGCGTCGACTTCGGTTGTCCGGTCAGGGTATCGAGCGGATCGCCGGTGCCCAGCGCGGTGCTCTGCGTCTGCACCGCGGTGTTCGCCTGCTCGATGGCGGTGGCGATGCCGGATTGGGTGCCCACCATTTCGTTGAGGGCGGTGGTGATCGCCGTCTGATAGGTGTGCAGGTCGTCGCCCGAGCCTTCGCCCGACGCGGTGACCTGCCAGTCCTCGGAGACCTGGTATCCGGCGGCGGTGGCCTCGGTGACCTTGTCCAGCAATGCTTGCCGGTAACCGGTGAGCGTGTTGCCGCCGTTGATCAGCGCGTTGGCGAGTTCGGTCGTCTCCTGCGCCATCTTGTTGGCGGTGTCCCGGTCGCCGGCGATGCGGTCGTAGGCGGCGTAGTAGGCGTCGCCGCTCCAGTGCGAGCCCGCCTCCCTGATCTGGGTGACGGTCTTGTCGATCATCGTGACGAAATCGGTGTTGCGTGCCTTGATTTCCTCGCCGGCCTCATTGAGTTTCCAAGGCTGCCACTGTGTCTGCACCTGGCTGAGCGTCGGAATCGCGGCGGCGGTCTGGTCGCCGCTCCTCATTGTCCGCCGCCGAGTGCTTTGAGGCTGTCGCGGAAATCCTGGTCCGTCACTTCATAATTGGACGCACCACCTTTGGCGATATTGGCTATCGCCTTGCAGCGCTCCGCCATTCGCAGCCAGCCTGCTTCGATCTGGTCACCGGCGGTGGTGCACGCCGCGGTGATCGTGGAGCCGGGCAGCGCCGCACTCAGCGCATCCGTCTTGGCACGCGCTTTCAGCGCGGCGATTTCGCCACTGATGGTGTCCATCGATGTGGCCAACGCGCGCAACTCTGTTGGATCGACCTTCATTTCCGCCCCTTCGTGCCGTAACTCCCATAACGGCATCCGCGCAGCGAGTCATGCATCGCTCTACTGCGCGGTCAATCTTTCATCTCTCGACTATGAGACGTCAAGCCCCCCGGCGCAAAACTGCCTGCCATCCTGCGTCGGCTGGCAGGCAGTCGCGGCTCACGACTCGACGTCGGTGTCCGGCGGCAACACGCCGGTGACGAGGAAGATGACGCGGCGGCCGATTTCGACGGCGTGGTCGGCGAAGCGCTCGTAGTAGCGGCCGAGCAGGGTGACGTCCACGGCGGCGGCGACGCCGTACTTCCAGTCGCGATCCATCAGCAGCGTGAAGAGGTGACGGTGCAGGTCGTCCATCGCTTCATCGTCCTCGTTGAGCTGCGCGGCGCGCTCCGGGTCGCGGGTCTCCAGCACCTCTTTGGCGCCCGCGCCCATGTTGACCGCGATGCGGCCCATCTCGGCGAAGTAGCCGTTGACCGCCTCGGGCAGCGCATGGTTGGGGTGGCGCCGCCGGGCCACCTTGGCCACGTGCAGCGCGAGCGCGCCCATCCGGTTCACGTCGGCCACGATCTGGATCGCGCTCACCACCTGCCGCAGATCGCCCGCGACCGGCGCCTGCAGGGCGAGCAGCGCGAACGCACGCTCCTCGGCGTCCTGGATCAGCTCGGCGATCCGGTCCGACTCGGTGATCACCTGCTCTGCCAGAGCGAGGTCGGCCTGGAGCAATGACTGGGTCGCCCGGTCCATGGCCGATCCGGCCAGCCCGGCCATCTCGCCCAACAGGTGGGCGAGATCCGCCATTTGCTCGTTGTAGATGACACGCATGAAACCAGACATTAGTTGGCGGCGCTGACCAAGTCACGAACGGAGGGTGAATGACCGGTGCCGAACGTTAGCGCTGGAGTTGCCGCAGGTCGCGGCTCCGCTCACTTGCAGGTCTCGTCCGCGGCGTTGACGTGCTCCAGATCGGACGGCAACGTGACCGGCGTCGCAGGCGCGGTCGTCGCGGGCACGTTCGAGATGACGTCGCCGACCGGGGTCGGCGCGCGCACCGTACCGGTGAAATCGCCGCCGATGACGACCTCGACGATGCCGCCGAGATCACTCGCCGATTCCATCAGCGCACCGGGTATCGAGCTGGCCACCGTCGCCGCGGCGGCCTCCTGCCCCGGGCCGTAGCGCACCTTGGAGGTGACCTCGCTGCCGCCCGAATAGTTGCCGATGTTGAAGATCTGGAAACCCTGGTTGCCGAGCTTGGTCGCCGCCCGCTGCGCCAGACCTGAGGTGCCCGAGGCGTTGGAGACCAGCAGCGACACCGTGCTCGGATCGACCGCATTCAACTTGGGCGGGGCAGGCGGCGCCGACGGGATGGAGCCGGGGGCCGGGGTCACCTTCTTCTCGCCGGGCAGCGGCTGATCGTCGCGGATCGCCTTGAAGATCGCCTTGATGTCCTGCTCGCGCGGGATCTCGTTGCCGTAGGAGGTGGTGCCCGCGGTCGGGATGGTCAGGAAGGTAACCGTGCCCGCGTCCAGCTTCTGCAGCGAACGCCCCAGCGTCAGCAGGTCCGACGGCTGCACCTTGTCGACCCAGGTGTGCTTGGTGAACTCGCCGATGAAGCCGTTCAGCTTGCCGGGATCGAAGAGCACCTTGCTGGAGAGCGCGCCGCGCAGCAGCGAGGCCATGAAGCGTTGCTGCCGGTTGATCCGGTCGTAGTCGCTGCGCTCCTCGCCGTAGACGTGCCGGGCCCGCACGTAGTTCAGCGCGGTCGAGCCGTCCACCTTCTGCTTGCCCGGGTGCTCGAGCACGGTGCCGAGCACCTCGTCGGTGATCGGCTTCGGCGCGCACACCTCGACGCCGCCGATCTGGTCGACCATGGCCTCGAAGCCGGCGAAGTCGACCGCGATGAAGTGGTTGATCGCGCTACCGGTCATGCGCTGGATGGTGGTGAACAGGCACTTGGGCCCGCCGAGCGCGTAGACGGCGTTGAGCTTGTCGCCGATGGCCGAGGGGAAGGTCTCGGCGGTGTACTGGACCTTCTCGTTGTCCCAGCCGTTGCACTGCGGCCTGGTGACGTCGAGGTCGCGCGGGAAGGAGACGACCACCACCCGCGAACGGTTCTTCGGGATGTTCACCAGCATGACGGTGTCCGCGCGGGAACCTTCGGCATCGTCGAGGGTGCCCGCGCCGACCTGACTGTTCACGCCTGCCCGGGTATCGGTGCCGACGAGCAGATAGTTCTCGTCGCCGAGCTGGGCATTGGAGTCGACGACGTCGTCGGTGTTGTTGTCGATCGCGGAGATCTGGGTGAAGTTGTTGCCGGTGGAGCGTAGATAGCTCCAGCCGCCGCCGGTGGTGAGCAAGCAGAGCACCGCGAACATGGCGAGGGCGCTGCGACCTGCGAGGCGGAGCCGCTTGTTGCGCCGCTGCTTGCTGGCGGCCAGCCGGGACAGCGGTGCGGCGCCGACGGACTTGGGTTGTGCGGCACCGGATTCGTCGTCGGTCTTCTTGCGCTTGGCGCGGGTGGTCTCGGCGAGCGGCGGCAGGATGTCGGTGACCTCTTCGGCCGTCTCCGGCTTCCCTCGGGTCGGTGCCGGGGCGTTCCTGCCGTCGTCGGCGCTCGGGCCGCGACGATTCGGGGTTCGTGCGGCGGGGGTGCCGGTGATGTCCTGCACGACCGGGGAACCTGCGGTGCGCGGGGGTGGGCCCTCGGCGGAGCGGCGCGGGGTCTGCTCGGTCGGGCGTCCCGGGGCTGCCGGGCGCCGGGCGGCCGGGTCGCCTTGGCGGCGGGCCGCCTGGTCCGGCTGACGGGGTGGCTCGCCTTGGCGTCGCGTCGGCTCCGCAGGACGACGCTGGGCGGGTTCGGCAGGTCGTTGATAAGCCGGGTCGGATCCGGCAGGCGGTTCACCGCGCCGGACGCCTCGGTTCGGGGCGGGGGTCTCCGGTTCGCCGCGTCGGGCGCCCCGGCTCGGAGCGGCGGCCTCGGGCTCACCGCGGCGCGGACCGCGGTGCGGCGCGGGTGCGGCGGCCTCGGGCGTGGCCGCGGCGCGGCGGCCGCGGCGGCCGGACCGCTCGTTGTCCACCTTCTGCACCAGATCCTGCACGGTCAGCGGGGCGGCGCCCGGGTCTGCCGTGGCATCGGTATGACGGGATCGCCGGGATGTCCGGCCACCGTCTCGCTCGGTGTTGTCCTCCGTGGGATAGCGCTCCCACGGGGCGCGATCTCCGGGCCGTGGCGAACGCCCGTGCCGATCGTCACCCACCAACGAACCTCGCTTTTCGTCTACGTCGCCACCTCGGGCCGTACTCGACCGGCATGACCGATTCCGCAATGATAACGATTCCGCCACGGCGGGCCACTCGAGTACGAAATCGAATTGGCCACAGTGTCGTTTGGATACCCGATTCGCCGTCGCTTCGCCTGGGCATCAACCCGGTCGATGTCGCTCGGTTCTCAGCCGCCGCTGTGCATTACGTCGGCGCCGTGCGGGACCGCCGGGTCCTGTGGGTCGTCGAGCCAACCATGGGGAAGCGCGACTTTGCCTGGGGAGCCTTGTCTTCCACGCGGACCCTCGGCGTCCCTGGGGAACGGAGCCGTCGGATCGAGCTGCCCGACAAGATCTTCCAGCTCTACGAGGCTGGATACCGTCGCGAACGAGCGGCGCAGCCCGGCGCCGACCGGGAAGCCCATCAGATACCAGGCCATGTGCTTGCGCAGGTCGCGCATGGCCTTGTCCTCGCCGACGTGCTCGGACAGCAGGGCGCCGTGCCGGTACAGCACCTCGCCGACCCGGCCGAGGTTCGGTGGCTCGGGCAGCTCTTCGCCGCGCAGCGCGGCCTGGAGCTCGGCGAACAGCCACGGTCGGCCGAGGCAGCCACGACCGACCACGACCCCGTCGCAGCCGGTTTCGGCCATCATCCGGACCGCGTCGGCGGCGGAGAAGATATCGCCGTTGCCGAGCACCGGAATGGTGGCGACGGCCTCCTTGAGCCGGGCGATGGCGGTCCAGTCGGCCTGCCCGGAGTAACGCTGGGCGGCGGTCCTGGCGTGCAGCGCAACCGCTTGCGCGCCTTCGGCTTCCGCGATGCGCCCCGCGTCGAGGTAGGTCAGGTGCTCGTCGTCGATGCCGATCCGGAACTTCACCGTCACCGGGACGCCCGCCGGTTCGGCGGCCGCCACCATGGCGCGCACGATCCGGCTGAACAGCGCCCGCTTGTACGGCAGCGCGGCACCGCCGCCGAGCCGGGTGACCTTGGGCACCGGGCAGCCGAAGTTCATATCGATGTGATCGGCCCAGCCCTCACCGACGATGATCCGCACCGCCTCGGCGAGCGTGGCCGGGTCGACGCCGTAGAGCTGCATCGACCGCGGCGACTCGTCGGCGTCGAACGACATCATCTCCAGCGTCTTCTCATTGCGCTCGACCACCGCCCGCGCCGTGATCATCTCGCAGACATAGATCGAGGTCGGGCTACCGAATTCGCGGCACAGCTTGCGAAACGCCAGATTCGTGATGCCCGCCATCGGCGCGAGCACCACCGCCGGATCGACCGGATACGGCCCGATCCGCAGCGCACTCGACACTCCGGTAGTCATCGTCACGCCGTCCAGTCTCTCATTTCCGCACGTAAGGAGGCTGTGGGGGTGTCACGCGAGTGTGGCGTGCTTCACGACGGGAGCGGCCTAGCTACACAGATTCAGACGTTGGCGGGGAGCCTGTCGGCCAAGTCGGTCAGCTGCCACGGTCCGTCGGTTTCGATGGTTGCGGTGGCGGTCCAGCCGGTGAGGGTGGAGATGGCGCCGCCCTGGACGGCGAAGACCTGGCCGGTGATGGGGCATTTCTCCTGGGCGAGGTAGGCGACGATGGGGGCGATGTTGTCGGGGGCGAAGGCGTCGAATTCGCCGGCGGGGACCTCTGCGGCGAACATAGCGCCCATGCCGGGGGTGGCGAGGGTGAGGCGGGTGCGGGCGATGGGGGCGATGGCGTTGGCTCGCACGCCGTATCGCTCCAGTTCCAGCGCGGCGACCTGGGTGAGTGCGGCGATGCCCGCCTTGGCGGCACCGTAGTTTGCTTGACCGGGGTTCGGCAGGAAGGTGCCCGACGCGGAGGCGGTGTTGATCACCGAAGCGGCGACCGGCTGTCCCGCCTTCGACTGCGCTTTCCAGTAGGCGGCGGCATGGTGCAGTACCGCGAAGTGGCCTTTGAGGTGCACCGCGATCACCGCGTCCCACTGCGTCTCGTCCATCGCGGCGATGAACGCGTCGCGCAGGATGCCCGCGTTGTTCACCAGGATGTCCAGTCCACCGAAGGCGGTGATCGCCTGCTCGACAAGGGCTTTCGCACCCGCCCAGTCGGCGATGTTCGCGGTGTCGGCGATCGCGCGCCCGCCCGCCGCGGTGATCTCGTCGACCACCTGCTGGGCCGGTCCGGCGTCGGCGCCGGCGCCTTCGTTGTTCCCGCCGAGGTCGTTGACCACGACGGCGGCTCCTTCGGCGGCCAGCAGCAGCGCGTGTGCGCGGCCGATGCCGCGGCCTGCGCCGGTGACAATCGCGACGCGTCCGTCCAGCGAACCCATGTCGTTCCTTTCGAGGTGAGCGCGGTCAGGCGAGCAGACCGGCGAGGTTGGTGAGGGAGGCGTCGAGTTCCTTGGTGCTGGCGCGTTCGATCGCGCCGCCGATGGCGCCGACCATCATCTGACTGACGAACTCCGCGTCGATGCCGACCTCGGAAGCGTGGTCGCCCTTGGCCGCAACGGTGAGCGTGAAGGTGATTCGCGCGCCCGCGAGGCCGGTACCGGAGAACTTCGTCGAGTTCGGCGCGTCGTAGTCGTCCACAGTGAAGGTGATGGTGTTCGCCATCCCCATGATGGTGAGCACCTCGGTCATGGTGGCCCCGGTGGACAGCTGGGCAGGCGGCGGCTCCTTCCACTTGGTGTGCACTGTCAGCCATTCCGCGAAGCGGTTCGGGTCGGACAGCACCGCCCACACCTTCTCCTGGGCGGCCGGAAACTCCTTGGAAACCTTGGCTTGCGCCATGGGTGTTCTCCTCACTTCGGTAAAGCGATTGGCGTAGGACCGAATTCAGCGATCGGCCGGCCGGTACGCGGTGACGATCGCCGCACCGCCCAGCCCGATGTTGTGGGCCAGCGCGACTTTCGCGGCACCGACCTGGCGGGCCGCGGCCTCGCCGCGCAACTGCCAGGTCAGCTCGGCGCACTGAGCGAGGCCGGTGGCGCCGAGCGGATGCCCCTTGGAGATCAGGCCGCCGGACGGGTTGACCACCCACCGCCCGCCGTAGGTGGTGTCCCCGGCGTCGATCAGTTTGTGTCCCTCGCCGGTACCGCACAGGCCGAGCGCCTCGTAGGTGAGCAGTTCGTTGGGGGAGAAGCAGTCGTGCAGTTCGATTACATCGAGGTCGGCGGGGCCGATGCCGGCCTGCTCGTACACCTTTCGCGCGGCCGCGGCGCTCATGTCGACACCGACGAGCGAGCGCGCCGTCTTGGTGGCGAAGGTGGATTCGAGGTCGGTCACCATGGCCTGGCCGACGATCTCCACGGCTCGGTCGCCGAGGCCGTGCTCGTCGACGAAGCGTTCGCTGGCCAGCACCGCCGCGCCGGAACCGTCGGAGGTCGGCGAGCATTGCAGCCGGGTCAGGCCGAGCGGCTCGTAAACCATTTTGGCACTGGTGATCTCGTCGAGTGAGTACACGTCCTGGAACTGCGCGTACGGATTGTCGGCCGAATGCCGGTGGTTCTTCTCGGCGATCTTGGCGAAATGCGCTGGGGTGGAGCCGTACTGCTCCATGTGCTCGACACCTGCCGCGCCGAACATCCAGGGCGCCACGGGCATCGCGAAGTCTCGGAGCTGGGCCAGCGCCTCGATGTGGCGCAGCAGCGGCTGCTCCCGATCGGTGTACCCGGCCTCCAGTGAACCCGATTGCATCTTCTCGAACCCGAGCGCCAAGGCGCAGTCGGCGAGGCCGCCGCGAATCGCCCTGGCGGCCAGGTACAGCGCCGACGACCCGGTGGAGCAGTTGTTGTTCACATTGACCACCGGCAGCCCGGTCAGTCCGAGCTCGTAGATGGCCCGCTGGCCGCTGGTCGAATCGCCGTAGACGTAACCGACATACGCCTCCTGCACCTGGTCGTAGCGAATGCCTGCATCTGCGAGTGCCTTGCCGCCGGATTCCTTCGCCATGGCCGGGTAGTCCCAGCCTTCGCGGCGGCCCGGCTTCTCGAACTTCGTCATGCCGACACCGATCACGAAAACTCTGTTGGTCATGCTGAGTCCTTGTCGATTGCGGGCTCGAACTCCGCGAGCCCGTCCTGGATGACGAATCGGTCGCTGTCCGAGTAGGTTTCGAAGGCGTAGCGGTCCCGCCCGTCCCGGTGGCCAGCCGCCCACGTCGCGGTGGTGATGGTCTGTCCCGGGAATGCGGGCGAACTCAGCCGCACGGCAAGCCTTTTCAGCCGGGTCGGGTCGTCCGGGCTGATCCGGGTGATCAGCGCGTGCGAGACGAACGCGATCGTGCACAGGCCGTGGATGATGATCCCGGGCAGCCCCATCGCCTTGGCGAACTCGTCGACGAGGTGAATCGGCATCGGATCGCCTGCGGCCCGGGCGTATCGGAAGGTCTGATCCGCGTCGAAGGTCTGGGCGGTGCTGAAATCCGGCTCGCGGTCCCGCAGGCTCTCCTCGAAGGAGTGCGCCGGGCTCGGCTCGCCGCGGGCGCCGTCGAATCGGCCACCGCGGAAGAAGCCGACGAAGTACTGCTCGTTGACGAGGTCGCCGCCGCGCACGCTGTAGGTCTCGATGTGCGAGGTGACGACCACGCCCGAGGATTTACCCTCGATCCCGACCGGCCGCGCCCGCACCTCCAGCAGCTCGCCGGGCTCGATCGGCCGATGGAACCGGAAGTCGTGCTCGCCGTGCAGGATCCGCAGCATCAAATCGTCGGGCACCACCGACATCGCGGCGTCGGCCATCATCACCGTGATCGGCACGACCGCGAAAACCGGTGGCGCGTATACCCCGTCGAGATGCTGCCGGATCGGATCGTTGGTCGCCGCGGCGTAGGCGATCGTGCGCGCCCGATCCACCTCGAACCGGTCCCGCGCGCCCCACCTGCCCAACCGGTCCAGGTTGAAGGTCGTCCCGTCCGGCGCCGCTGCCGCCCCCGTTGCGCTGCGGGAGTTCCCGCGCTCCGGCATGCAGACGAGCGCCGCACCCGGTGTCTCGTCCGGCCGCTCAGCCGTCGCGTCGTTGCCCATAACCCAACGCTAGGAATCGGCAGCCGCGCTCGGGATGACCGCGCGGCGCACGTTCGGTGACCGCCGCGCTCACCGCATCCGGCCTGGTAGGTTCGCCTCGACCAGGGACGCAGGAGGTATTGGTGACGGCGAGGACGGTGCCGATCGACTTCGTGCGCTCCGCCGTCGCCACCGCCGAGCGACAGGGCGTCGACATCGGCAGGCTGCTCAGCAGCGTCGGGGTCGCGCCCGAGCTGCTCGCTCAGGATCGCGCGCGGGTGACGGTCGAGCAGATGGCCGCGACCATGCGTCAACTGTGGCGGATCACCGACGACGAACTGTTCGGCCTCGGTCCGGCGCCGGTGCCGCGCGGGTCGACCCGGCTGGTCGGCTTCGGCCTGGTCGGCTGCCCCGATCTCGGTGCGGCGATCGCGCGGTTCGGCGAATACCAGCGACTCCTGCCCGGATTGCCGCCGATGGTGGTGACCACGGCAGGCGGGCGCACCCGGTGCACGCTCGACACCAGCGTGCTCGCCGCGGCCGAAGAGCTGCTCACCGTGTTCCTGCTCGCGGCGATCCACCGGATGATCTCCTGGGGCATCGGCCGCCGAGTTCCCTTGCGCCAGGTCGAGTTTCCTTATCCGCGGCCACGCAATGTCGCCGACTACGACCTCGTCTTCGGCGCCCCGCTCGTCTTCGAGGCCGCCACGGCGGCGATCACCTTCGACAGCGAGCTACTCGCCGCCCCGCTGACCAAGACCGAGGAAGACCTCATCGACTGGGCCCGCAACGCCCCGATAGACGTGCTGTCCCGGCGCGACTACGGGACCTCGCTCGCCGAGCAGGTGCGCAAGATCCTCGCGCGGGGCCTGCACGGGGGTCGGGCAACGGCAGCCGGCCGGGCGGGTGACCACTGGCCTACCGCGGACGAGGTGGCCAAGCGGCTCGCCATGAGCCCACAGACGGTGCGCCGCAAGCTCGGCGAGGAGAGCACCTCGATCACCCAGATCCGCGAGGACATCCTGCGGGACGCCGCGGTGGCCAGCCTGGTGCGCGGCGACGAGACGGTGGAGGCGTTGTCGGCCCGGCTCGGCTTCTCCGAACCCAGCGCGTTCCGGCGCGCGTTCCGGCGCTGGACCGGGAGTCCGCCCGGTTCCTACCGCGGTGCACCGCCGGCGGAGAGCTGAAACCAGCCGCGGGAGGCAGTGCCGTGCGAGCGATCGGCGAGCGAAGTGGAGGTCGGCGGGTCACGGTGAGCGAACTCCGTCTGCCGGAGGCCGAATTCGGCTCGGGGCAGGCGCTGCTCACTCTCCGCGCAAACGACGGTGATACTTCTCCCGGATCTCCGGATCGGGCTGCGCGTAAGCCGTTGTCGCCCCGGTGATTCGCGCGACGACGAGCTGCGCCCGGTACGGCAGCAACTGCGCGGACTTGATGATCGCGGCCAGCCTGCGCGGCACCGTCACCAACGGCTTGCCCTTGACCACCGTCCGCACGATCGCCTGCGCGACATCCTCGGGATCCACGGTCGTCATCGGCTCGATCCACCCCGGCATGTTCGCACCGGCGGACAGCTCGGTGCGCACGATGCCCGGCAGTACCGCCGAGACCTGCACGCCGTGCTCCTTCAGTTCCAGATGCAGCGCGGAGGTGAAGCCGACCACCGCGTGCTTGGTCGCACAGTAGGTGGCCAGCCCCGGAAAGCCTTGCGTCCCAGCCAGTGACGCGATGTTGATGAGGTGCCCGCTGCCGCGCGCCAGGAAGCGCTGGGTGGCCAGCCGCGATCCGTGGATCACGGCGCGCAGGTTGATGTCGACGATCCGATCTGTCATCGCCTCGTCCTCGTCCGCGAACAGTCCGGTCGGCATGATGCCCGCGTTGTTGACCAGCACGTCCAGCGGGCCGAGCTCCTTTTCGAGGGTGTCGAGAAACGCGGCGAACGATGCGCGGTCGGTCACGTTCAGCGGCAGGCCGATGATCCTGGCCGCCGGGTCGGCGCCGAGCTCCACCGCGGTCTTGTCGACCAGCTCCACATCGATGTCGCCGATCGCGACCGCGGCGCCCGCCCCGAGAAACGCCTCGGCGGTGGCTCGGCCGATCCCGCGCGCTCCGCCGGTGATCGCGACGACCTTCCCGCTGAGCGGGGCGTTGCCATTCGGTGCACTGGTCATGGTCTCGGCCTCCTGTGGCCCGTGGGGTTCGGCGGGGGCGGCCTGGCCCGTCGATCCCAGCCACCTCGGCGCTGTATCCAGTGTCGACGCTCGGCGAAGAATTGATTGCGGGATTCGGCAATCACGATGCGGCGGAGAAAAATTGGCGCTCAGAGCCCGCGCGCGATGATCTCCTTCATGATCTCGTTGGTGCCGCCGTAGATCTTCTGGATCCGCGAATCGGTGAAGATCCGCGCGATCGGATACTCGGCCATATAGCCGTAGCCGCCGAACAGCTGCAGGCAGCGGTCGGCCAGGATGTTCTGCTGCTCGGACAGCCACAGCTTGGCCTTGGCCGCGGTCGGGATGTCCAAATCGCCGGTGACGTGCTTCTCGATGCACTCGTCGAGGAAGCTCCAGCCGACGGTGACCGCCGTATCGCATTCGGCCAGCGTGAATTTGGTGTTCTGGAACGCGAAGATCGGCTTGCCGAAGGCGCTGCGTTCCTTGGTGTACTCCAGGGTCAGCTCGACCGTCTTCTCCATCGTCGCCATCGCGGTGACGGCGATGATCAGCCGTTCTTGCGCGAGCTGCTGCATCAGCTGGATGAAGCCCATGTTCTCGGCCGCGCCGATGAGGTTGGTGCGCGGCACCCGTACCTCGTCGAAGAACAGCTCGCAGGTGTCCTGCCCGTGCTGGCCGATCTTGTGCAGATTGCGCCCGCGCCGGAAACCCGCCCGGTTCGTCTCGACCGCGATCAAGGACAGACCGCCCGCGCCGCCCGCCTCGTTGGTCTTGGCGACCACCAGTACCAGGTCGGCCAGGAAACCGTTGGAGATGAACGTCTTCGCGCCATTGACGACGTACTCCTCGCCCTGCACGGTCGCGGTGGTGCGGATCGCCTGCAGGTCCGATCCGGTGCCGGGCTCGGTCATCGCGATGGCCGCGACGATCTCCCCGGAGGCCAGCTTCGGCAGCCAGGTCTTCTTCTGCTCGTCGGTGCCGTAGCCGGCGATGTAGTGCGCGATGATCGTGCTGTGTACCGGCCCGCCGAAGCTGGGTGCCAGCGCACGCACCTGCTCGATGGCGATCACCGCGTCGTGGCGGAAGTCGCCGCCCCCGCCGCCGTACTCCTCCGGGATGCTGGGGCACAGCAGGCCGAGCTCGCCCGCGCGCAACCACACCTCGCGATCGATATGTTGCTGCTGGGCCCACCGCTCCTCGTGCGGCGCGCACTCCTTGCCGAAGAAATCGCGCGACAGTTCGGCCAGCGCGTCCATCTCCGCATCCATCCACCGTGAGCGGTGCCTTGCCATGTTCGCCCGTCCCTTCGCGCATCCGACGCCGTCGTCGTGTCCTCACGGTAGAAACCGCCGGAGCGTACGGGTAGGACCGAGCCGCCCGAATCCCATGACCGCAGCGCTCTCGTACGGGCGCCGGGATAATCACCGATTCGGCGCTCCGACTAGCGGCCCATCAATGGTGTGACGAATGGGTTCGAATCGAATACAACCGGCGGTCGACGAACGACGCGACCGAGTTCGAAATTTTCTGGTTCCACCTGGAAGATGGCCGATGCCGGTGGAATCGACGACGTGCCCTGCGCGGTAAACAGCGACGGCCGCGATGTTTGAAGGTTTATTGCGTCGAAGGGATCTTCGACGCAATAAACCTCAAAACTTGGTAATTGCTGAGGATGAGGTAGCCGAACATACGCGAGCCGCCGCCCGGAAAGTCCGGGCGGCGGCTCGAGGTATATCGGAAGCGAGCTCAGCTCGCGGTGCTGCTCGCCATCTGGCGTTCGGCTTTGGCGGCCTCGCGGGCGAGCATGCGGTCGCGCTGCTCCTCGAACTTCACCACGTCCTTGCCGAGCTTGTCGAGGTACGCGGCGAGCCGCTCGCGGCAGGCCTCGCCGCGACCGGTGAAGTCGGTGCGGTCGAAGATGTTCCACTTCTTGAGCACCGGCTGCACCACCTCTTCCATGTGCTGGCGCAGGTCGTAGATGCCGTGCTTGGCCATCAGTACGCCGTTGCGGCGGAAGTTGGGCATACCGGCGCCGGGCATCTGGAAGTTCTCCAGGATCAGCGTGATGGCCTCGATCGTCTGGTCCGGGGCCAGGTCGAGCGCGGCGCCGCACATGTTGCGGTAGAAGATCATGTGCAGGTTCTCGTCCGCGGCGACGCGCTGGAGCATGCGGTCGGCGATCGGGTCGTCACAGACCTTGCCGGTGTTGCGGTGGCTCACTCGGGTGGCCAGCTCCTGGAACGTCACGTATGCGACGGAGTGCAGGAAGCCCGCGTCGGCCTCGGTCGGCGACGCGAAACCGTTGGTCATGTGGATCATCCGCGCCTCTTCGAGGGCGACCGGGTCGACGCCGCGGGTGACCACCAGGTAGTCCCGCATCACGATGCCGTGCCGGTTTTCCTCGGCGGTCCAACGGCCGACCCAGGTACCCCACGCGCCGTCCTGTGAGAAGTTCTCGGCGATCTCGCGGTGGTAGGAGGGGAGGTTGTCCTCGGTGAGCAGGTTGGTGATCATGGCGGCTTTCGCGACCTCGCCCAGTCGGGACTGCTCGGGATCCCAGTCGATGCCCCGAGTGCGGCGAAATTGCGGCCTTCATCCCACGGGACGTAGTCGTGCGGATGCCATTCCTTTGCCAAGGAGAAGTGCCGGTTGACGTTTTCTGCGGCAACCGGCTCCAACTCCGTAAGAAGCTCGAGTTGAGTCAGATCCCTTGCCATGTATGAACCCTTCAGTCTGTGCGTCCGGTCGTGCAGGTCATCCCCCCAAGGTAGACCGATGCCGTGCGGCCATACCTTACGGCACCGTAGGTGTGATGCGAAACGCATCCGAATGCCTGTTGATGCCCCGTGATACACGTCATACGCCCTCGTTGGCGTTCGGCGACCACTGTCGAGTGTATGGCTTCGGCCCGCAGCGAGGGGATTATCGCCACGGGCCGAGGAGTGTTAGCGCGGCGTGCTGTACTCCACACGCGCGGGTGAATCGTATAGTCCGCCCCGGTCAGCGTTTCCCGCCGAACAGACCGCCGAGTACGTTTCCGAGTGCGCCACCGGCGTTCTTGGCCAGCGCCTCGCCGATCGCGCCGCCGATGCCCCCGCTTTTGCTACTGCCGCCGAGCAAACCGCCGAGCACGTCGCCGATCCCGCCGTTGCCTGCCTGCGGCTGGGTCTGCGGCGCGGCGTCTCCGCCGCCGCCGGTCAGCTGCTTGGCCAGGTAGGCGAGCACGATCGGCGCGAGGATGGGCATCAGCTTGGCGATCAGGTCGTTGCCGCCGGTGCCCTCGGTCGCGCCGAGCGCGCTGATCACCGTGTTCTTCTCGTCGCCGAAAACGTTCTCGACGATCTTCGAGCCGTCGGCGACGTCGACCTGGTCGATGTCCACCTGGCCTGCGCCCTCGACCAGGCCACCGTGGTTGTCCAGCGCGCCGACCAGCGAGGCCGCGCCTTCGGGCTGGGTCGCGTTCGCCTGCAGTCCGCCGAGCAGCGTGGGCAGCGCCGCCTGGACCGCGGTGGTCGCGGTGTTCTCGTCTACGCCGAGCTTCGCGGCGATCTGGGCGATGGGTACCTGAGCGAGCAAATCATCGAAGGAAGTCATCAGCTCCGCCTTGTCGAGGGAAGACCAGGATTGCCCCTGTCGCGCTCACAGTAGGGGAATGCTCGGAGCGAGTGCGGGCTTTCCGATCCCGCGCGCCGGGGGCGCGATGACGGCCGCTGGGAAACGAGAGCGGGCGCCCGGTGGAACCGGGCGCCCGACGAGTGCCCCCAGTAGGGCTCGAACCTACGACCTGCGGATTAAAAGTCCGTAGCTCTACCAACTGAGCTATAGGGGCGCGGTGGGCCAGTGTAGTAGGCGCTGCCGCGATGGCCCAAATGGGGGAGCGGGCGCGTCGCGGGTTCGCCGCTGCCGCTGTGCGCGGGCGCCGGCGAGTGACGGCAATCCGGCGCCGAGACTTGTTGTGGCGCCTGGTAACGCGGGACGTCTGGCGCGCGATCTTGTCGGTAAACATTTGGTACCCAACTTTGTTCATCGCGCCGAGAATTGGCTACCATCCAATCATGTTGGCTAGCAATGTCTTTGGATTTGCGGGGGGCGAGGGGTCTGAGCTCGGGTGCGTGCACCGGTGGGGTGAGCGGGCAGGCGCCCGACCGAGGATCGGCGGGCCGGTGGTCCGGTCTGCTCGGGTGAACGTTGCTGCGACGCTGTCGAATTGGGGGAACTGGTATGCGCCGAAGTTTGGTTGCGAGATGTTTGCTGTAACAGTAAACCGAGCCGGTCAGTTACCTGACTCGTCGGTTTGCCGCGTGTCGGATGGGGTTTCCGGGTACGGTGACGACTTGATGAATTCCGAAAGAATCGCCGACTGGTCCGGTGATTCGGAATTCGGCTTATCGTTGATGTGCCCGAACTTGTCGCGACCGGTCCGGCCGATCGCGGCTTCCCTGAACACAACGCCGCGGGAGGCAGATCCGAGACAAAGGAATACCCGGGTGCGCACCCCCTGCGGTGCACCCGGGCAGGAAAACTATACCAGCTGGTGTGTTTCAGGTTTTTCGCAAGTTTTCGTACCGAAAGTTTGAAACTGGGCGAAAACCCGGTTTGAAGTATTGATAAAACTCATAACTTCGCGCCAAGGGCCCGTTCCTTTGGGGGTGGCTGTTTGGCGGCGAGTAGGCTTCGGAGGCGTTTCGAGCATGGCACGGCAGCAAGAGCGGGCCCGCCGGACACGTGCGGCGATTATCAGGTCCGCCGCCGTTGAGTTCGGGAAGAGCGGCTATGCCGCTGCATCGCTCAACCGCATATTGGAAGGGTCGCGTGCCACCAAGGGCGCCATGTACTTCCATTTCGATTCCAAGGAAGATCTCGCGCGCGCCGTACTGGAGACGGCGGTCGAACGCTATCGCGCATCGGCCGAGCGTTGGCTCGGCCGAACGGATCTCGGACCACTGGACATCATGCACGGCATGGTCGACGAGATGGCACTACGGCTCGAACACGACATCATCGTGCAAGCCGAATACCGGTTGATCATCGAACCGGACTTCTATCGAGACGTGCAAAGCGGTGGCGGACGGATCCTCGGGCGCGCCACCCGTGCGCTCACCGTCCGCGCCATCGATCAGGGACAGCTGCGCGCCGACGCGGACGCCGACCGGTTCACCCGCACGCTGACCGCCGCCCTGGCCGGCCAGCGCTACCTGGTCGACGCGCAAGGCTCCGGCATCGACCTGCGCGCTCGCTTCGAGGAAGCACTCGAGGTCGTCGTCGAGTCCATGGCCACCCCGGAATGGACCGAGAAGTTCCGCAACGACGGCTGGCGCACCCGTGCACGGCTCGAAGAGCTCAGTTTGGGCCTTTGACCAGCCGGTTTGGGAAACGAGTCCGGTCTGTCATAAGCTAACCGGGCTCCCAACGGACAGCCGTTGAAGCCGGTTCCGGAGAAATCCGGAGACGAGCCCCCTTCGTCTAGCGGCCTAGGACGCCGCCCTTTCAAGGCGGTAGCGCGGGTTCGAATCCCGTAGGGGGTACGGTCTTCGGACCGTTGGTAGTACGCAAGGCCCTGTGGCGCAGTTGGTTAGCGCGCCGCCCTGTCACGGCGGAGGTCGCGGGTTCGAGTCCCGTCAGGGTCGCAGAAGAGGCGCCGGAGCAATCCGGCGTTTCGCGTATGGCATTCAACTCGGGTGCCTGCGGCCAGGTAGCTCAGTTGGTACGAGCGTCCGCCTGAAAAGCGGAAGGTCGCCGGTTCGATCCCGGCCCTGGCCACCAAATCCCCTCGACATATCACCTGGTCGGGGGATTTTCGCGTCGATACCCCGTTGGGGCACTGTGACATTCGTTACCCTGGTTGACCGTAGAAAACCGGGGCTTGATGCACGCGGAGTGCACGGGCTTCCCGGTGACTTCCCTTCCCCTGCTTCCTCATACTGGCCATCCCTGAGCGGAGGGAGGTCGTGTCAAGGGCGCTCTTTCCCTTGACTCGGCCGAGTGAGGTCAGACAATTGGGGCCATGAGGAGCAGGCTTCAATGGGCTTCCGCGATCCGTAGACCCTCAGTCATGCTCACAGGGGATCAGACCAGTTCAGGCCCGCTCCCCTGTGGTCAAGTTCTAGCCTTCGCCGCCCTACTCGCCGCCCTACTCGCCGCCCTACTCGCCGCCCGACTCGCCGCCTTCGTCGACGCTTTCAGAACTTCCGCTCACGTCTTTGCATTGGTAGGCCCAGAGGTCCGGCAGATCGACAGCGCCGGTGTAGCACTTGAACTTGTGCCCGTCGATACTGCCGGTCAGGTTCACGACACCCTTGAGCATGTCGTGCGCCGGTCCGCTGACAGATTTGCAGTTGTGGCCGTATGTAGGGCCGCCCTGCGCCCTCTCGTTGGGGTCGTTGAGGGCTCTGAACAGCAAGGTGCATTCATAGGTGGTTTCTGTTTCAGCGTGGGCTGCGGGGGCGGCGATCAGCCAGCTGCTGGCTGACATCACGCACGCTGTCAATAGCACCGCGGCTCGTGGACGGTGGATGCGCACAGTAGTTCCCTTCGGTGGAGGTAAACCTGCTGAACAGGTCACGGTATCGCCTGGTATTCGATGCGACTTGCAGTGCGGATCGGACACTCTGAGATGTGGTCGACTTGTCGTGACCACAGCCAGTCGCCTCGTACGGCGCCGGAGGATTCGTGATCTGCTGCGGAGGTAGGTCGGGTACGGCTCATGTCGTGCTCAGCACGACGCGTTCGACAAGGACCAGACCCCAAGACCGATGCAGGCAAACGACCCGTGTCGATCCCGCCGCACCTCCGGCCGTACCTGGTCGAACACCAGGAGAAGTGGTCGGGCAAGACCTGGCTGTTCGTCGGTCGCGACGGCGAGCGGATGCGCGGAAACGCGATCTACCAAGCATTCGTACGGGCACGGGATCGTGTCGGCGTCGCGGTGACCTTTCACGACCTCCGGCATACAGGCCAGACCCTCGCCGCAAGCACGGGTGCGACCCTTGCCGACCTGAAAAAGAGACTGGGCCATTCTTCCAGCGCGGCCGCGATGCGCTACATGCACGCCGTCGACGGGCGGGACAAAGAGGTCGCGGCCGAGCTGAGCAAGCTCGCAGCCCGAGGTGACGCGGCCGGACTGCCCCGAACCATCCTCGTGCAGCACTAACAGCAGGTAGGGCACGGGGGAGTCATCAGTACGCAAATGGTCTCTGATCAGCGGTTTTGTGCCTGACTGAAAAGCGGAAGGTCGCCGGTTCGATCCCGGCCCTGGCCACTTCACTCGTAGGCGAGCCCTGCACGCGGACAGCGCGTGCGGGGCTCGTTTCGTTCGTGTCTTGTGGGGGTGCAACCCCCACGCCCCGCTCGGCGGGGCTTCGCCCCCCGAACCCCCGGACCGTGGTTGCGTTGGTGGGCAGGTGCGGAATTGACTGGAACGTGCCGGGTGGGTTCGTCGTCGGCATCATTGTCGGAGGAAGGCCTTCGCCGCCTCGACCATGAGCCAGATCGGGTCCGACCGCCGCCGCGGCGAGCTATCCGGCCGGGCCCAGGCCCGCGGGTCGCCTGGGTGTCGCTCTGCATCCTGGCGCTTGTGCTGCGGCTGATGATGTCCGCCATCATGGCCCGGCGGCGCCAGTCGGTGTTCGCGAGTGGGACTTGCGGGCGGCGAAGTGCGCGTAGCGCCTGCGTGATGTCCCGGCGGGGAGTCGTCCGTAGGCTGGGCGGGACATGGTGGCTCTCTTACTGGCGCTCGCGGGGTTTGCGGTGCTGGATTCCTTGGATGTGTTGTTGGTGGGGGTTACTACGGCGGTGGTGGCGGACAGTCGGCTGGGGCGGCGGTCGCCGTTGCCGGGTGGGGTGAGTTTTATTGCGGGGGTTTTCGCGGTTACCACGGGGTTTGGGCTCTGTACGGTGCTGGGGCTGAACTTTTTGAGCGAGTTGGTGGCGTTCGAGTTGACGCCTGGGGTGCGGTATTGGGGGGAGTTGGTGTTGGGGGTGGTGTTGATCGCGGTCAGTGCGGTGCCGGTGGTTCGGCAGCGGGGGACGCCGGGGTGGGCGGGGGTGTTGCGGCGGCGGCCGTGGTTGTTCGGATTCGTCGGGATGGCAATTGGTCTGGTGCAGGCGCCGACGGCGGTGCCGTATCTGGCGGGGCTGGCGATGATCTCGGCGCAGGATCCGTTGCCTGCGTTCTGGCCGTTGATCGTGGTCGCCTACTGTGCGCTTGCTTTGTTGCCGCCGTTGCTGGTGTTGTTGCTTTCGCTCCGGCGAACAACTAGAGCCAGGCGGGTGTACCGCACGATCGTGCGTGTGCTCACTCGGTACGCCCCGTCCGCATTACGGGTCCTGTTCGTGACGTTCGGCGCAATTCTGCTCATCGACGCGCTCGTCAACTTCCGTCAGCTCGCGTGAGTGGCACATGGCTGCGGCAAAACGCGAGTAGTTCACTCGATGGTGTGCCACGCACGACAATCGTGATCTTGGAAAAGCAGTGTGGGGGCGGCTGACGGTGGAATGCTGGAGGCATGGCTGAGCGCTGGTATTACTGCTTGAAGCACAAGCGCGCCGAGAAAGGTCGGCAGTGCTGGTTCCAGGATCGGATGGGGCCGTATCCGGACCAGGCGACCGCGGAGCGGGCATTGGAGATCGTCAAGGCGCGCAATGCGCAGGCTGATGCCGCGGACTCCGATTGACGCGACGGTGACCGGGCGCTTTCTCGCATGTGCTGAGTGGCAACCGATTTCGTCCGAACAGGAGTAACTCGGCGGGTACCGGCTGACTATCGCGCGTCGCCGATGCCGCTCCGTCGCATGCTGAGCCGGGCCTGAGGCCCGGAGAGGCGAGGGAGCCCTGTTCAGGTCTATCAAGTACGGTTTCTCAGAACTCAGACGAATGCTCGGTGGTCCTGACGTGGGCTGCGGGCTGGACCAGGATCAGCAGGGAGGGCGACCCTTGAGGGTTACCGTTGTTGTGCCGACCTACAACGAGCGGGAAAATCTGCCGGTTGCGGTGGCGCGGCTCACCGCGCTGCCGGTGCCCGACCTGCACGTACTCGTGGTCGACGACAGTTCACCGGACGGCACCGGTGAGGTCGCCGACAAGCTGGCCGCGGAGCTGCCGAACGTGGTCGGCGTGCTGCACCGCACCGAGAAGGACGGTCTGGGCCGGGCCTACATCGCCGGGATCACCCGGGCGCTGGACGAAGGCGCCGACGTGGTGATCCAGATGGACGCCGACCTGTCGCACCCGGCCGAGGTGATTCCGGCCATGCTGGAGCGGCTGACGACCACCGATGCCGGCGTGGTGCTCGGCTCGCGCTACGTGCCGGGCGGCTCCACCGCCGAAGAATGGAAGTGGCATCGCAAGGCGCTGTCGGCGTGGGCCAACTTCTACGTGAACCTGATCCTGCGGCTGCATGTGAAGGACGCCACCGCCGGGTTCAAGGCGTGGAAGGCGGACACGTTGCGCGCCATCGACGTCGCGTCGATCCGCAGCAACGGGTATTCGTTCCAGGTCGAGATGAACTACCGGACGGTCAAGCGGGGCATCGAGATCGCCGAGGTGCCGATCCGCTTCGAGGAGCGCACCCTGGGCGCCTCCAAGATGAGCCTGAAGGTGCAGCTGGAGTCGGCGCTGATGCCGTGGAAGCTGCTCTTCGGCAAGTCGGTCTGAGCGCACCCACCGAAACAACCAGCAGGGCCCCATCTCCGCTATGGAGATGGGGCCCTTAGTGGTTCGTGGCGGATCAAGCGGTGAGTCCGCGACGCAGCGCCTCCAGTCCGACGATGATGACCGGTGCCAGCACCAGGTGCATGACCGACAGCGCGATGGTGCTGACGGTGTCGAACGTGGCGGCGACGGTCAGGCCGATGGTCGCCACGGCGAGCACGCTGCCGACGATCTGAGCCACCCGCAGCACGCCGACCCAGCGGTAGGACAGCAGCGCGGCCAGGGTCATGCCGATGAGCAGCGGCACCCCGGACGACACGACCACCCCGCTGCCGCCGACGTAGGTGGTGACGCCCTTGTCGACCACCTCGAACGAGCCGCCCGCCGCCTCGCCGATCAGCCAGACGATCAGGTTGACGGCGACCGCGACGACGACGCTGCCGAGGACGGCGACCGGACGGTTGACCGCCGGGATACGCAGGGTGGGGGCGATGGTTTGCGTGGTGGTCATGATGTTCTCCTCATCCGAAGCTGTGTGCTTGGTACTGAGAACAATGGTGAAACCTGAACAATTATTTAGGTCAAGCCGGACGTCGAGTGGCGTGAATCACACTGGGCGGCGCCGCGGCAGTGGAATGCGGGGTGGCGCAACGGGGTTCGCGCGAGCGCCGGTCAGCCCGCGTCGGGCTCCGGCCAGTTCAGCAATGTGTCCAGGTACAGCTGCCGGACCGCCGCGACCTTGTCGTCCATGTCGTTCGGATCCCAGCCGCTGACGTCGATGGGGTCGAGGATCGCGACGTCCACCGTGCCGGGGCGCGCGACCATCGAGTTGCGCCAGCAGATTTCGCCCGCATTGCGGATGACGATCGGGATGATCGGCACCCCGGCCTGGATGGCGATGTGGAACGCGCCTTTCTTGAACGGCCCGACATCCGGTGTGTACGAACGGGTTCCCTCGGGAGCGACGGCGATCGACAGTCCGCTACGCAAGGTATCGACGACGGGCGCGAGGGCGGCCTTGGCCTTGTCGGTGCTGGAGCGATCGATGAAGGTGACGCCGACGAAGCGCATCAGCGGGCCGAAGACCGGGTTGCGGGTCAGCTCCTTCTTGCCGATTCCGGTGACGCCGCCGCACAGCACCTCGGGAACGATGATGATGTCGAACTGGCTCTGGTGGTTGAACAGGAACACTGCGGGCCGGCGCGCGCGGGCGTTGGCGGCGCCGGTCACCCGCAGGTGCACGCCCGCGATGCTCAGGGTGTTTCCCGCAGCGTGCTCGAGCAGCGCGTCGGCCATCTGCCGACGGTCCCTGGTGGGCGACTTGGCCGCGACACCGTAGAACGCGCCGCCGAGCAGTCCGGCGAAGCCCGCTGTGGTGCGCACGTAGTCGGTGGGGCGGGGGCCTCGCCGAGGCCGGAAGTGCAGCGCCGGCCAATCGTGCTTCGCGGCAAGAGCAGTCAGCTGCTCGTCGGGGTTCACCGCCGTCGGATGGCCGACCAGCGACAGCAGCGGCAGATCGGCGGCGTTGGCGGTGTAGGCGTAGCTGCGCGCGAGATCTATGTTGTCGGCGGCGAACTCGCGGACGGCTTCGGCCTTGCCGTTGCGCCACAACGTCTTGCCGTCGACGTAACCGGTGAGTATGCCGTCCTGGGTCGCCATCGGGGTGTACAGCACCTGCTCGATGCCCAGCGCGGCCGCCGTGGGTGCGACCTGGAAGCGGGTCAGCGAGCTGGCCAGCACCACGGTGTGCCCGGCCGCCTGATGGGTCCGAATCAGTTGCCATGCTTCGTGATACAGGTGGCCGTAAACGGTGCGCCGGAACAGCCGCTCGCCCAGCGCGGCCAGTTCGTCCTCCGGCTTGCCCGCCAGCGCCTCGGTGAGCTGGTGCAGGTAACGCCCGTATTCACCGTCGGTGGTGCCGGTGCGGATCCCGCTGAGCAGGACGGCCTCGACGCTACGCCGGTGAAACAGCCTGGGGCGGGCGAACCCGCTGACGACGGTCCCGCCGAAGTCGAAGATCGCGGCCACCTCGGGGCCTTGCGGACCGGACCGGATCGCCTCGGTCGCGGCGTGCAGCTCACTGTTCACCGAGTCTCCCGGTTGGACGGATCGAGCGCGGCCGCCTGCGAGATGCGCGCGCCGATGGTGCGCAGCCGATCCGCGAATTCCACTCGGCGCTCGGTCAATTCCGCTCTGCGCTTGGCCGAGTCGTTCGCCACCGGTTCGAGCAGGCCGTAGTTGTCGGCGAGTTTCAGTGCGCTGGTGAACAATTCGGTAGAGACCGATTCTGGGCTGTGCAGCCGCTGTTGCAGCATCATCTGCTTGCCGACCGCGACGCATTCGGCGATGAACTGCTTGCGATCGAGCTCGATCTCGGGGTCGCGGTCGGCCAGTCGTTCGGCCACCACCAGCTGCGCGTCGAAGAACGAGCGGAGCACGCGGTGCGCCATCATGAAGCCGGAGTCGGTGAGCTTGGCCATCACCTCGGAGCCGAGGGTGTTGTCGCGGGTGTGGCTGCGCCACTGCGGATCCAGCAGCAGCATCTCCGCCGTGATCTGCTCGGCGAACTCGGCCCGCTCGGGGAAGAAGAACTCGAACTTCAACAGGTCGCGCAGCCGGAACGCCTCGTCCCAGCCGGTGCTCAGCTGGTCGGCGCCGTCGCTGTCGAGCGCGGCCAGGATGGACAGTTCGAGAATGGCGCGGTGCACGAACCAGTGCACCGCGCTGTTGCGGTAGAACGCGGCCTCGAGGTGCGCGCCCGCCTCGATCGAGTACACCGGCTCCAACCCGCCGCGGTAGACCGTCACCACCTTCGCCAGCGAAAGCTGTTCCAGCACAACGGCCAGACCCTGATCGTCCTGCAAGGTGTCCAGCTCGCCGTGCGGCAGCTCGCGCTTGCGGATGTAGCCGAGCACCGGAGCCAGCACCGTGCGCACCTCGCCGAGGGTGAGCGCGCGCTCGTGCACACCGAGCAGCGCGAGCGTAACCAGCGCGTTCACCGTCACCGGCGTGACCGCGTTGATCCCGACGGCGATCTCGAAGGCCAACCGCTGCACGGCCTTACGCTCCAGCTCGGCGACCTCGGGTGTGTCCGGCTCGCCCTGCCCGGTCTCGGTGAGTCCGGCCGGCGCGGGCTCGGTGCGGTGCAGCGGGATGGTCAACGGTGGTGTGACGAGCGGGTCACCATGTGCCGCGAGTCGGTCGCGGGCCGAAAGCGGTTCGCCGAACCGCACATACACGTGCCCAGCCGAATGCTGTTGGCTCCGGATGTAACGCGCGAGCCAGGCGAGACCCTCGGGCTTCTTCCGGCCGCCGACCTGTTCGGTGGCGATGGCTCCGAGTTCGTTGAGCCGCTCGTAGGTGATCGACACCGGAACCAGCATGACGTCCTCGACCCGATCGGCACGCACCGCCGCCGCAAGGTAATTCAGCAGTCCGTAGCGCGGTGGGCGCAGCTTGCCGGTGCGGGTGCGGCCGCCTTCGAAGTACCACTCCAGGTTGAATCGCTTGGCCAGCAGGAAGGCGAAGTACTCCTCGACGACCGCCTTGTACACCTCGTCGTCGCCGAAACTGCGCCGGATGAACACGGTTCCGGTGCGCCGGGCGATCGGCCCCATCGGCCAGAAGCTGAGGTTGGCTCCGCCGATCACATGGTTTGGCGGGAAGTCGTTGCGGGCCAGCACATCACCGAGCACGAACGCGTCGACGTAGGAGCGATGTGAGGGCAGGAACACCAGCGGGTAGCGGCGGTTGAGGTCGCGCAGCGCGGCCAGCCCCGAATCGTCGGAGTCCACCTTCCAGGTCGACGCGTGGATCGGCCGCATCGCCTGGGTGAACAGGTCGGAGACCAATCTGCTTTGCGCGGCGACGAGTTCGTTCAACGCCTTCTCCGCGCGGCGATACACCTCGTGCGGGGCCGCGCCGATCTGGTCGGCGATGAGCTCGAGCCTGCGCACGAAATCGGGGGAGTCCATGATCTCCTCGGCCACCAGCCGGGGCACCTTGTACCGGTCGCCGATGATGGTGCGTTCGGCGCGCTCCAGCGCCACCACCGCGGCGCGCACGATGGCGCGGGCGAACGGCTCGCCCGTGCCCTTGGTGACCAGCGCGGCGGCTTCCGGGTTGTTCGTGCGCAGTTCGCTGAGCAGCGCGGGCTGTCCGGTCAGCACCACGTGCCGGTTCGGTTGGCCGACCAGCTTGCGCTGCGCCAGCCGGTTCGGCTTGCGCGGGTTGGTCAGCAGCGCCATGTCCGCGAAGGTGATCCGGCGGACGCCGTCGCGTTCCGGCGGCAGCCAGAGCACGCGCACCGGCACCACCAGCGGATCATCGTGCCTGCCGACCAGCCGGGTAGCGATGGCCCCCGCGTCCAGATCCAACTGGGTGATCGGGGCATCGGTGCCGAATTCCTTGGCGATACCGCCCTCGGCCAACCAGCTGCCGATGAGTTCGCGCTCCACCCCGGATGCCGCGTCCACCAGCGCCACCACCGACCCCGGTGCCGTCGCTCGCCCGATGTCCGCGGGCGCTCCGCCACGGTGCTCGATCATGCCTGGTTCCCTCCGACTGAAGATCTCCCTATTGAATCCCCCGAGGTCTGTTTCGCGCAGGCACTCGGGCGCGCAAGTTGAACGCGCGGCCAGGATCCCGCGTTCCGTCGGCGCGGCGAATTACGCTGCGCTGATGGATTGGGCCTTACGCGCGTGCGGTTGGCACGGTCACTACACCTATGCGCCGGACGAGGCGGAGCTGGCCGAACGGCTACGGGTCGACACCGTGGCCGGGGTGGCGTGGCGCTGTCTGCGGTGCGGGACCTTCGTGCCGGGTGCGCCGGTGGGGTCGGGGCCTGCCGATCACGCGCCCGAGGTGCCGCGCGGGCGGCTGCTGCGGGATCGCTGGCTGATGCGGGCCTTGGCGATCGAGCGGTTGCTGCGCGGGCTGCTGCTCGTGGTCGCCGCACTGGGCGTGTTGAAGTTCCGGTCATCGCGGGAGACCATGCGGGCCGCGTTCGATCAGGATCTGCCGCTGCTGCGGCCGTTCGCCGATCAGATCGGCTGGGATATCGATCGGTCCAAGATCGTGCATCTGATCGATGAGGCGTTCTCCTTGTCGAATACGACGCTGTTGTGGGTGGCGGTCGGCATCTTCGTCTACGCGACGTTGCAGGGCATCGAGGCGCTCGGGCTGTGGCTGGTGAAACGCTGGGGTGAGTACTTCGCCGTCGTCGCGACGAGTCTGTTTCTGCCGCTGGAGATCTATGAACTGACCGAGAAGGTCACCGCGCTGCGGGTCGGCGCGCTTCTGGTCAATATCGCCGCGGTGGTGTGGCTGCTGTCCTCCAAGCGGCTGTTCGGGCTGCGCGGTGGCGCGGCCGCGTACCACGCGGAACACAGTGCGGAGAGTTTGCTGAGCGTCGAGCGCTCCGCGCTGGCTGTGCCCCCGAAATGACCGGGCCGCACTCGGTCGTTGTGTTCGCTAGCACAGTACGAGCGTAATCAGGTAATGCTAACCTTACCTCTAAAGATGGGCCAGCTAGAGCTTTGGAGGATCGTTGTCGACCACGGACGAACGCTTGCGGGTTGAGTATGTGACCGATCCGGCGGCAGCGATGTCCCGGCTGGCGGGGGCGGATCGGTTCGGCGAGTACGTGATGTACGAGCGACCGGGCGAGTGGGTGTTCGCGGCCGATCCGATCGGCGGTATCGAGCTGGATGTCGAGGAACTGCGGGTCACCTGGGCGGGGCAGACCACCGTGACCCCGTGGGAGGGCCGCCCGGCCGGCGTCGTCGATCGGGCACTCGGCTTGCTGCCGCTCGACGGACGCAATGCCTACGGCTGGATCGGATTCGAGTTCTGCGCATGGGCATTCGACGCGACGCAGTATCTGGACCCGCGGACCACGCTGGTGCAGTTGATGATTCCGCGCATCGAGGTCCGGATCGGCGAGTTCGGCATCCGGGTCTCCGGTGCCACCCCGGCGGAGACCGGCGACATCCACGACCTGATCACCGAATCACAGGAAACCGAACTGCCGCAACCGCATCCGACGGATGTCCGGCTGGACCCGACGGCTTATGCCGACCGGGTGGCCAAGGCGGTCGGCGAGATCGAGGCGAACCGCTATCAGAAGGTCATCCTGTCGCGGAAGGTCGATCTGCCGTTCGTGGTGGACATCCCCGCGACCTATCGGCTCGGTCGCGCGCACAACACGCCCGCGCGTTCGTTCCTGCTGCGGCTCGGTGGGCTCGAAGCGGCCGGGTTCAGCCCGGAGCTCGTCGCATCCGTCGACGAGAATCGTCTGGTGACCACCGAACCGGTCGCGGGCACCCGTGCCTTCGGGCGTGGCACGGAGATCGATATGGCGGCGCGGGCCGACCTGCTCACTGATCCCAAAGAGATCGTGGAGCACGCGATTTCGGTGCAGACTTCGTTCGCGGAGATGGCGTCGGTGTCCGATCCGGGTAGCACCGCCGTCTCCGACTTCATGGCGGTGCGCGAGCGCGGCAGCGTGCAGCACCTGTCCTCCACGGTGTGCGGCAGGCTGGCCGCCGACCGGTCCAGTTGGGAAGCGCTCGAGGTGCTGTTCCCCTCGGTCACCGCCTCCGGGATCCCCAAGCACGCGGGCATCGATTCGGTGTTCCGACTCGATCACGATCCGCGCGGGTTGTATTCCGGTGCGGTGGTGACGGTTTCGCCGAACGGCGCACTGGAGGCGACCCTGGTGCTGCGGGCGATCTATCAGACCACCGAAGGTGCCTGGTTGCGCGCGGGGGCGGGCATCGTCGCGCAGTCCAAGCCGGAGCGGGAATTCGAGGAGACCTGCGAGAAGCTCGGCAGCATCGCGCCCTACGTGGTGCGGGCGCAGTAGCGAACTCCTCCGGGTAGTACCGCCGTCGGGCAGCGCATCGAAAGGTGCGCTGCCCATTGTGTTCCCTGGAATGCCACCCGTAGCGGCGAGCCGCTGTTTCGACAGCCCCATCAGCTCTCGACACCGCGCAGTGCTTTCTTGTCGATCTTGCCGACGGCCGTGATCGGCAGCTGGGCCGAGCGGCGCAACACATCGGGCAGCTTGTACGTCGCCAAGCCGCGCGCGGCGAGGAAGTTCTTGATCTCGGCCAGTGTCGGCATCTCGCCGTCGACCACCAGTACGGCGCAGACCTTTTCACCGACGGCCGGATCGGGCAGCCCGACGGCGGCGGCATGCCGGACGGCCGGGTGGGTGAGCAGGTGCTCCTCGAGCTCGTCGCACGAGATGTTCTCGCCGCCGCGGTTGATGACGTCCTTGATCCGGCCGGAGACCACCAGGTGCCCGCTGGGCAACCGGCGCACCAGGTCGCCGCTGCGGTAGTAACCGTCGGGGGTGAAGGCGCGGGCGTTGTGCTCGGGTGCGCGGTAGTAGCCGCGAATGGTGTACGGACCCTTGGTGAGCAGTTCACCCTCCGCGCCAGGTGCCACATCGTCGCCTGCCGCGTCGACGATCCGGATCTCGTCGGCGGGGGACAGTGGCCGCCCCTGGGTGGTGTGCACCAGCTCGTCGGGGTCGTCGAGCCTTGTGAAGTTGAGTAGTCCCTCGGCCATGCCGAACACCTGCTGCAGGGTGGCACCGAGCGCGGGTCCGACCGCACGAGCATTGACCTCGGCGAGCCTGGCACCGCCGACCTGGAGCAGTCGCAGCGAGCTGAGGTCGGCCGCCTCCCATTCGGTTGCGGCACACCACAGCTGAGCCAGCGGCGGCACTACGGCGGTCACCGTGACGCCGTGCCGTTCGATGGTCGCGAAGGCGCTCTCCGGGCTGGGATCGGTGACGAAGGCGACCGCGCCGCCGACGCTCACCGTGCCGAGGATGCCCGGGCAGGCCAGCGGGAAGTTGTGCGCCGCGGGCAGAGTCGCGAGATAGACATCGTTCTCGGTGAGCGCGCAGACCTCGGCGCTTGCCGTGGCGTTGTAGGCGTAGTCGTCGTGCGTGCGCGCGATCAGCTTCGGCAGACCCGTGGTGCCGCCGGAAACCAGCATCAACGCGATATCGCCCGGGTCGATCTCCGGCAGCGAACCACCCGCGCGCGGTATCGCATTCAGACCGACGCCGAACCCTGGCTCGCCGAGCACCAGCACGTGCCGCAGCGAGGGCACCGACTCGCGCACGGCGGCGGCCAGCTCGCGGTAGTCGAAGTCGCCGAGCCGATCGATGACGATGTACGCGACGGCATCGGAAAGGGCTGCCAGATGTTCGATTTCGGCCCGCCGGTGCGCGGGCAGGGTCAGTACGGGAATGATCCCGGCGCGCAGTAAGCCGAACAGCACAGTCAGGAACTCCGGCATGTTCGGCAGCTGCACCACCACCCGGTCCCCAGGCGCGATGCCCAGCGCCAGCAGTCCGTGCGCCATCCGGTCGGCCTCGGCGTCCAGCCAGGCATAACTGCGCGTGGCCTCGGCATCGAGCAGCGCGGGCCGGTGCGGATGCCGCCGTGCCGTCTCCCGCAACAGGTCGCCCAGCGCGCGACCGCGCCAGTACCCGGCCGCCCGATACGCCTCGCCCGCCGCGGTGGGGAAGGGCACATAACCATCGCGATGCGGGGTGGATGTCGAAGTCACGGTCTGCCTCACAGGTAGCTCACGCCGCTCCCGGCGAATGTAGGTAAGGCAACCCTATCTCAATGCGATACGCTCGATCGAGCAGTCTCGATCCGCCGGACACGGCGGCGACCAAGGAGTGACAGCGCCAGATGGAGCCAGCACAGCGACCGGGGGGCGGGGCGGAACATAAGGAAAGCGCAGCCAGGGGACCGGTGATCGCACGCGCCGACATCCGCGCCGCCCTCGCCGAGCACCTCGGCGTGCCCGCCGACGCGATCGACGACAACGCCGACCTCATCCAGCTCGGCCTGGACTCCATCCGCACCATGAAGCTGGCCGGTGGTTGGCGCAAGCGCGGCGCCGAGATCAACTTCGCCCAGCTCGCCGCCGCGCCGACGGTCGCGCAATGGGCGCACCTGCTCGGGGCCGGCGACAAGATTGCCGCCACCGAGATCGCGGTCCAAGCCGCCGCTGCGCCATCCGAGGCTGCCGGTGCTGAGGTCGCTGGCGTTGCTGCCGCTGAAGTTGCCGCCGCCACTGCCGCCGCCGCTGCGGAGGTGGTCGGCGTTGCTGCCGCTGAAGTTGCAGCCACCAGCACTGCCGCCGCCGAGGTCGCCGCTGCCACCGCCGCCGCGGCCACCGCTGCCGGCGCCACCGCGCCGACTCTCTCGGTGGCATCCGAGGATGAATTCGCCCCCTTCCCGCTGGCGACGATGCAGCATGCCTACTGGATCGGCCGCTCGGACGAGCAGGATCTCGGGGGTGTCGCCGCCCATCTGTACGTCGAATTCGACGGCACCGCAGTTGATCCCGTGCGGCTCGAGCGCGCGGTCGGTGACCTCGTTGCCGCACACCCGATGCTGCGCACCAGGTTTCTGCCGGACGGCACGCAGCAGACGATGGCAGCGGCCGAGCGCCCGGTCTTCTCCGTGGTCGATCTGCGCGCTCTCCCCGGCGGCGCGGCCGAGGCGGAACTGGCTCGCCTGCGCGACACCAAAACACATCAGCGGCTGGCGATCGAGGACGGCCAGGTGCTGGATGTGACGCTGAGCCTGCTCGCCGACGACCGGACCCGGCTGCACCTCGATGTCGACATGCTGGCCGGTGACGCGATGAGCTACCGGGTGCTGATCGCCGACCTCGCCGAGCTGTACCACGGCGCGACGTTGCCGCCGCAGGGCTACAGCTATCGGCGCTACCGCACCGAGCGCACCACCGACACCGCCGCGTGGCAGCGGGATCGGCAGTGGTGGCAGCGGCGGCTACCCGAGCTGCCCGGCGCACCCGAGCTGCCGACGATCCCGGTCAGCGAACGCACCGACCCGCACCGCACCGTCCGCTACGATCATTGGCTCGCACCGGAGGCGAAGCAGCGCCTGCTCGCCGCCGCCCATGCCCGCGGCGTCACCCCGGCAATGGCGTTGGCCGCGGTGTTCGCCGAGACCATCGGCGGCTGGTCGGCGCAGAGCCGGTTCCTGTTGAATGTGCCGCTGTTCCATCGGGAACCGGTGCATCCGGACGTGGATCGCGTCATCGGCGATTTCACCTCGTCGATCATGCTCGAGGTGGACGTCAGCGCGGACGTGACGGTCACGGAGCGGGCCAAGGCTTTACAGCGCGCCATGCACGAAAGTGGCGCGCACACCGCGTATTCGGGCCTGGAGGTGCTGCGCGATCTGGGGCGTCAGCGCGGCGAGCCGGTGCTCGCGCCCATCGTCTACACCAGCGCGCTGAACCTGGGCGAGTTGTTCGCCGAGTCGGTGACCGACACCTTCGGTGAACCGGTCTGGATCATCTCGCAGGGCCCGCAGGTCTTGCTGGACGCCCAGGTCACCGAGGTGCGTGGCGGACTCCTGCTCAACTGGGATGTGCGGGAATCGGCCTTCCCCGGGGGAATGATCGACGCGATGTTCGCCAGCTACACCGACGCCATCGGCAGGCTCGCTGGCGCCGCCGGCTGGGATGCCGAAGCCGCTGTGCGACTGCCGGTCTCGCAGGCTTCGGTGCGCGCCGCGGTGAACGCGACGGACGGACCGGTGAGCGGGCGCGCGCTGCACGAGGGCTTCTTCCAGCACGCCGTTGCCGCCCCCGATTCTCCGGCGGTGCTGTGGGGTGTCGACGGCGGCTGGACCTATCGCGAACTGGCCGCCCAGGCACTCTCCGTCGCAGGAGCGTTGCGAGACAACGGAGTTCGGCCGGGGCAGACAGTCGCGGTACAGCTGCCCAAGGGGCCCGACCAAATTCTGGCCGTGCTCGGCGTGCTGGCCGCCGGCGCCTGCTACCTCCCGATCGGGTTCGACCAGCCGGTCGGGCGCCGCGCGGAGATCCTGCGCACCGGTGACGTGGTCGCGGCACTCACTGTCGACGGCGCGGATGTCGGCCGCACCGAGATCACCTGTTTGCCACTGTCCACGGCACGCAATCATCCGAACCCACTGCCCGAACCGGTGATACCCGAGACGGACGCGATCGCCTACGTGCTGTTCACCTCCGGCTCCACCGGCGTGCCGAAGGGTGTCGACGTGCCGCACAGCGCCGCGATGAACACCATCGACGCGGTGAACAGCTGGTTCGAGGTCGGCGCGCACGACCGGGTACTCGGACTCTCCGCGCTGGAATTCGATGCCTCGGTCTACGACATGTTCGGCATGTTCTCGGTGGGCGGCGCCGTGGTCGCACTGGACGCCGAGCAGCGCGCGGAGGCCACCACCTGGGTGGAACTGCTTCGGCATCATCGGGTTTCGATCCTCAACTGTGTGCCAAGCATGCTGGACATGATCCTGGACGTCGGCGGCGACCAGCTCGGCGATTCGCTGCGTGCGGTAACCCTCGGCGGCGACTGGGTCGGCGCCGACCTGGCCCGCAGGCTCGCCCGCCAGGTGCCCGGCTGCCGCTTCGCTGGCCTCGGCGGTGCCACCGAAACCGCCATCCACAACACCATTTGCGAGGTGACCGACCCGCCCGAGCACTGGGCGACGGTGCCCTTCGGGGTGCCGCTGCGCAATGTGCGCTGCCGGGTCGTCAACGCGGCGGGTCGTGACTGCCCCGACTGGGTGCCCGGCGAATTCTGGGTCGGCGGTGCGAATGTCGCGGCGGGCTACCGCAACGACCCGGAGCGGACCGCCGAACGTTTCGTCCTGCACAACGACATCCGCTGGTACCGAACCGGCGACCTGGCGCGGTACTGGCCGGACGGCACCATCGAATTCCTCGGCCGCGCCGACCATCAGGTGCAGATCCGCGGCTACCGCGTGGAACTCGGTGAGGTGGAGAGCGGACTGCGCAGCGCACCCGGTGTCCGGCACGCGGTGGCCGCCGTGGTGGGCGGCGCGGCACCGAAACTCGTCGCCGCCGTCGCAGGCGCGACCGGTACCGTCGCCGAGATCATCGCGGCGGTCTCGGACCTGTTGCCCGGCTACATGATCCCGTCCAGGATCGAGCTCCTCGACCGAATGCCGTTGACCGACAACGGAAAACTGGATCGCCGCGCCGTGCTCGCCCTTCTCGAACCGGCAGGCGCCGAAGCGCGGGACGCCGCGCCGAGCGGTCCGCTGGAAGCGGCGCTGGCCGCGATCGTCGCGGAAGTACTCGGCCTGGACCGGATCGGTGTGCACGACGACTTCTTCGCCGCGGGCGGCGATTCGGTGCTGGCGACCACGGCCATCGCTCGCGTGCGCGAATGGCTCGATGTGGACCACGCGCTGGTGGCCGACCTGCTGATCGGCCGCACCGTCGCCGACCTCGCCCAGCGGCTCACCGCCAGGGAAACCGCCCTCGGCACCCCCGGCCGATTGCACGGCGTCGCCGCGCTTTACCTGGAGGTCGCGGCGATGAGCGACGACGAGGTGCTTGCTCGGGCCTGACCCGGTAGCCGGTTTAGACTCGCCGGTATGAGCAGGTGGGATACCTCGTCGATGCCCGATCAGACCGGTCGCAGGTTCATCGTGACCGGCGCGAACAGCGGGCTGGGGGCGGCCACGGTGCGCGCGCTGGCCGGGGCCGGTGCACAGGTGGTGCTCGCCTGCCGGAACGTGGCCAAGGGGGAGCAGGTGGCCGCGCCGTTCGGCGACCGCGCGGTGGTGCGCAAGCTGGACCTCGCGGATCTGGCGTCGGTGCGGGAGTTCGCCGCGGCGGCGGAGCCGGCCGATGTGCTGATCAACAACGCCGGCGTGATGGCGCTGCCCCAGCTGCGGACCGCCGACGGCTTCGAGATGCAGGTCGGCACCAACCATCTCGGGCACTTCGCGTTGACCGGGCTGCTGTTGGACAAGATCTCGGAGCGGATCGTCACCGTCGCCAGCGGCGCGCACACCATCGGCAAGATCGATCTGGACGACCTCAACTGGGAGCGCCGCAAATACCAGCGCTGGGCCGCGTACGGGCAGGCGAAGCTGGCCAACCTGATGTTCGCCTATGAGCTGCAACGCAAGCTGACCGCGGCGGGTTCGTCGAAGATCTCCGTCGCCGCCCATCCCGGGTACGCCTCGACCGAGTTGCAGTCGCACACCGAGTCGATCCTGGACGCGGTGATGTGGCTCGGCAACCTGGTGCTCGCGCAGAGTGCCGAAATGGGCGCGCTGCCAACGCTGTACGCCGCCTCGGCGGAGGTCGAACCGGGCGGCTACTACGGTCCGACCGGCCTGCGCGGTCTGCGTGGCTACCCCGGTGTCTCCGGTTCGTCGAAGGCGTCGCGGGACACCGATGTCGCCCGCGGACTGTGGGAACTGTCGGAGAAGCTGACCGGCGTCGCCTACGACTTCGCGAAGTGAACGCCCGCCGCGTCAGCTGAGAATGTGCAGGTCGTAGAACAGCTGGTAGCGACTCGGATCGTCGGGCAGGAACCAGTGGAACCCTTCCAGAGCAAAGACCACAACAAGGTTGATCGCCAGCACGACGCCGAGGAACCACAGCGCGATCAGTCCGATCAGACGGTGCGGGGTCGCCGGGATGGTCCGCGCCGCGGTGCCGTGTGAAAACGACAGCAGCGCACCGACGGTCGCGATCGCGGCGACGAAAAGGATCAGGGCCCAGACGTAGAGGTGCAGACCCAGCACCGGCGCACCGTAGCCGGGGTCGCCGGGCAAGATGTGCAGCATGGTCTGCCGCCAGGACGGGAATCCGCCTGCGACACAGCCGACTATGGCCAGACCCCAGCCCATCGCGTAGTCGCGGGCGGCAATTGCCCCGGTCATGCCCTTGCGGACGATGACCGCGGCGCCAAGCGCGGCCAACGCCATGAACATGCGCTGCACCATGCACAGCGGGCACGGATAGTCCCAGCTGCCGAACTGCACGCCAAGCCCGCCGCAGATCACACCGGTCCAGCCCACCACGAAGATCACGGCCAGCCAGTATTGGAGCTGTCCTGCAACGGTTTCCGTGGCCCGGGCGGGCACGGTCTCGGTGGCCATCAGTAGTTCAACCCGAGGCCGAGTCCGCCGGTGATGTGATGCGCCATCAGCAGCAGCGTGGCGACCAGCAGCACCCACCAGGCGCCGAGCACCATCCGCCGGGAGCGCTGCCCGCACAGGATCACCAGGACCGCGAGTAGGCCGCCGAAGATGAGCGTATCCATAGCTATGGAACATTACTCGGGTCTGGGGAGGTCGCTCGTGGACACGCCGCGCTCTGAGCTGCGACGATCGATCGAAATCGGGAGTGGCCCAAGTCACGTGCGCCGCCGAGTCACACTCCGCCGACCCGCGTCGTCCTCTCTGTGCAGACGCAGAACAACGAAGGAAGGCACCCCATGGAACCCCGCATCAACCTCTACGCCAACCCCGTCGCCGCCAGCTTCACCAAGCGACTCACCATGGCGTCCAAGGTCATCAACGACTCCACCCTGCCCGCCGCCACCTACGAGCTGGTGAAGATCCGCGCCAGCCAGATCAACGGCTGTGGCTACTGCACCGACATGCACACCAAGGACGCCGCGCACGCCGGTGAAACCTCGTTGCGGCTCAATCTAATTGCCGCCTGGCACGAGTCGACCGTTTTCACCGAGGCCGAGCGGGCCGCGCTCGCGCTCACCGAGGAAGCCACCCGGATCGGCGACGGCCGCGCGGTCAGCGACGCGGTGTGGCAGGAGGTGCGCAAGCACTACGACGACGACCAGATCGCCGCATTGATCGCCGCCATCGCTATGATCAACGCCTGGAATCGGATGAACGTCATCGCCCGCACCCCGGCCGGCGACTACGTGCCCGGTCAGTGGGGCTGAGCTTGTCCCGCGCTCCGCTGCCGCCGCGCACCGAACGTCAGGCCGGCGTTCGGTGCGCACCGCGATATGCGCGACCGGCGCGCACTGTGCGATACGGCACGGTCCCCGCTCCCCTCGGTACCTGCCTGGTACAGTCCCTGACGTGCAGCGCGCGTATTTCTGGTTTAGCAAGCCGGCCCTGGGTGGGCAGGTCTGCGGCTACCAGCTGCGCTGACAACATTCCACCCCGAGCCGGATTATGGACCGGCTCGACGGGGTTTCACGTCCGTGGGGTCGGCCGAAGAAAAGGAACCCACGACCATGACTACCGCTGCCGACATCGATGCGCGGCATTCTGATCTCGACGACCAACGCACCCTGAGCGTGAGCCCGCTGCGCTCGCCCGCCGAGGTACGCAGTGTGCACCCGATCACCGACGGACTCGCGAACACGGTCCGCCGCGGCCGCGCGGCCACCGTGGATGTGCTCAACGGTGTGGACGACCGCCTGATGGTGATCGTCGGACCGTGCTCGGTGCACGACCCGGCCGCCGCCCTCGACTACGCGCGCCGCCTGGCCGCCAAGGCCGCCCAGCTGGACGACCGGCTGCATGTGGTGATGCGGGTGTACTTCGAGAAGCCGCGCACCACCCTGGGCTGGAAGGGGCTGATCAACGATCCGCACCTGGACGGCTCCTTCGACGTCAACACCGGTCTCGGCTTCGGCCGCAAGCTGCTCGCCGACATCAGTGCGCTCGGCCTGCCGGTGGCCTGTGAGTTCCTCGATCCGATCACCCCGCAGTACATCGCGGACCTGGTCTCCTACGGCGCGATCGGCGCCCGCACCGCGGCCAGCCAGGTGCACCGCCAGCTGAGCAGCGCGCTGTCCATGCCGGTCGGCATCAAGAACGGCACCGACGGCGATGTGCAGGTGGCGGTCGACGGTGTCCGCGCCGCCGCGGCCAGCCACGTGTTCCCCGGCACCGACCTGGACGGGCGTGCCGCGCTCATCCGCACCACCGGCAACCCCGACTGCCACGTCATCCTGCGCGGCGGCACCTCCGGCACGAACTACGACGCGGCGTCCGTCGCCGAGGCGTGCATGTTGCTGGAGAAGGCCGGGCTGCCGCAGCGACTGGTGGTCGACGCCAGCCACGGCAACAGCAACAAGGACCACAACAAGCAGGTCGACGTGGTCACCGATATCGCGGCCCGACTGGCCGCCGGCGAACCCGGCGTGGTCGGCGTGATGCTGGAGAGCTTCCTCGTCGCAGGTCGGCAGGACCTGACCCTCGGCCACGCCGACGAGCTCACCTACGGCCAGTCGATCACCGACGCCTGCCTCGATTGGGACACCACCGCCCGCCAGCTCGACCGGCTCGCGGACGCGATCCAGCAGCGCCGTAACCTCTGACCGCCGCGGGTGTTTTCAGCTTCCCGCTCGGGCACCCCGGCGGGAAGCTGACAGCCGGAGCGCACCGTCGATCACCGGGCCAGCAACCTCGAAGTGGACCGAGACGCGTCGGCACAGGTGGGCGACGATCGACTGTGTGATCGAAATGGCGGCGGTGTTCGGGGTAGCGGTGGTGGCGTTGGGGTTGGTGCTGACGCCGGGGCCGAACATGATGTATCTGGTTTCTCGGACGGTGTCGCAGGGGCGGCGCGCCGGGTTGGTGTCGCTGGGCGGTGTCGCGGCGGGGTTCGGGGTGTATCTGGTCGCGGCCGCGGTGGGGATCACTGCCGTGTTCGCGGTGGTGCCCGGGTTGTATCTCGCGGTGAAACTGGCCGGTGCGGCTTATCTGCTGTGGTTGGCCTGGCAGGCGTTGCGGCCGGGCGGGACTTCGGTATTCGCGCCTTCGGCGTTGGCTCCGGATCCGGCGCGGCGGTTGTTCACGATGGGGTTCGTCACGAACCTGCTGAATCCGAAGATCGCGATCATGTACATGGCGCTGATCCCGCAGTTCGTGTCGCCCGATCAGGGACAGGTCTGGTTGCAGAGCCTGTGCCTCGGACTGGTGCAGATCGCGGTGGCGTTGACCGTGAACGCGCTGATCGTGCTCGGCGCGGGCGGCATCTCGACCTTCCTCACCGGCCGACCGCTCTGGCTCCGCACCCAGCGGTACGTCATGGGCACCATGCTCGGCACCATCGCGGTCCTCGTCGCCACCGATCGCGCCCGTCCCGTTCCGGCCTGAGCCGCGACCCGTCTTATCCGCGCCTGTCGGTGCGGTATGTGTGGCGGGATATGACACGGTGAGCGGCATGGTGGATTTCGGTGCGGGGGTGTCGGCCGCTCACTTCGGGCTGTCGGTCGACGCGGTGCAGCACATCGGCGAGTTGTTCGGGGTGTTCGCGTTCGCGAGTTCGGGTGCGCTGCTGGCCGTCCGGCGCGATTTCGACATCTTCGGCATCCTGGTGCTCGCGTGCGCGACCGCGCTCGGCGGCGGCATCATCCGGGATCTGCTGATCGGCCGCACACCGCCAGCCGCGTTCGTCGACCTCAGCTATCTGTACACGGCGATACTGGCCGCGGCGGTGATCTTCTTCTGGCATCCGTCGCGGCGGCTCACCCGCGGTCCGCTGGAGGTCGCCGACGCCTTCGGGCTCGGCTTGTTCTGCGTGACCGGGACGGTCATCGCCTACTCACGCGGCCTCGGTGCGCCCTCGGCGGCGCTGCTCGGCCTAGTCACCGCGATCGGCGGCGGCGTGATCCGGGATCTGCTCGGCGGGCAGACGCCGAATGTGCTTCGGCCGGACCAGATCTACGCGGTGCCCGCCCTGATCGGCGCCGCCACCACCGCGACACTGCTGCACTTCGGCGTCTATCAGGCGTGGACCGGGGCGCTGGCCGCGCTCGGCGCCATCGCCTTCCGTTTGCTCGCGCTGCGCTTCGGCTGGCATGCGCCGCAAGCCCGTCGGTATCCGCGCACCCGACCACCGGCCGATCCGACGCTGCCGCACCCGTCCTGATCGGAATGCAGGACGGGTGCCGCACCACGGTTAGCCCGCCAAGCGGTAGCGCAGTTCCGCCCACTGCCCGATGTGCGTAACCTCGACGAGTTTCATTCGCGCGGACAGGATTCGACGCGGCAGCAGTGGCGCACCCGCGCCCAAGGTCACCGGTGCGATGCCCGCGATGATCTCGTCGAGCAGCCCGGCGTCGGCGAACTGACCGGCCAGGTCGCCACCGCCGAGGACCCAGATATTCTGCTCGCCTGCGGCTTCCGCCATTTCCTTGTGCACCGACTCGACCGTGCCGGACACGAAACGCAGGTTGGCGCCCGGGATGGCAGGCAGTGTGCGATGGGTGAAGACCCAGCACGGGATGTCGCCGTAGGTCTTCGCCCAGTTCTCCGGCGGGTCGTTGGCCACGATCCACTCGTAGGTGGTCGCGCCCATGCACATCGCACCGACATGGCCGAAAAACTCGGTGATGTTGTGGTCTGCGGAGCCGTCGGCGTCGTCGATCTCGAACAGCCAGTCGAGCGAGTTGTGCTCGTCGGCGATGTAGCCGTCGAGACTGGTCGCGGTGAAGTATTGAGTTGCCATGCGCCATACCCTGTCAGCGAACCTTGACAGGGTATGGCAGGTTTTCCTGGCGGATCTCCGCGCGCGGTTCAGCCGGCCGCACGGAGGCGGCGCACGCCCTCATCGAGCGTCTCGTCGCGTTTGCAGAAGGTGAAGCGCACCAGCTGGCTCCAGGCCGCGGCATCGTCGGCGAAGACGCTGACCGGGACGGCGGCGACGCCGAGCCGCTTGGGCAGCTCGCGGCAGAAGGCGAGACCGTCGGACGCACCGAGGGCCGTGATGTCGCCGCACACGAAATAACCACCCGCACTGGACTTCACCCCGAACCCGGTGTCGGCGAGCGCCGCGGAAAGGCGAAGTCGCCGGTCGGACAGGGTGTCCCGCAGTCCGGCGACCCACTCGAGCTCATGGTTCAGCGCGTGCGCGACCGCGGGCTGGAACGGCCCGCCCGCGACGAAGGTCATGAACTGCTTGGCGGCGAGCACACCGTCGATCAGCCCCGCCGGGCCACACGCCCACCCGGTCTTCCAGCCGGTGACGTTGAAAGTCTTTGCCGCACTGGATACCACGATGGTGCGCTCGGCCATGCCGGGCAAGGTGGCCAGGCTGATGTGCTCGACGCCGTCATAGACGAGATGTTCGTAGACCTCGTCGGTGAGCACCAGGATGTCGTGCTCGCAGGCGATTTCGGCGATCGCTTGCAAATCGGCGCGGCCGAGCACGGTGCCGGTCGGGTTGTGCGGGGAGTTGACGATCAGCATCCTGGTCGCCGGGGTAATCGCGGCGCGCAGGCTGTCCAGGTCGAGCACGAACCGATCGCCGTCGGCGACCAGCCGCGCGGTGCGTCGTCGCGCGCCCGCCAAAGCGACTGCGGCGGCGTAGGAGTCGTAGTACGGCTCGATCAACACCACCTCCGATCCGGGTTCCACCAGGCCCAGCACGGCGGCGCTGATCGCCTCGGTCGCCCCGACGGTCACCAGCACCTGGGTGTCGGGATCGTAATGGGTGCCGTAGCGGCGGGCCCGGTCGTCGGCGATCGCCCGCCGCAGCACCGGCATCCCGCGCCCCGGCGGGTACTGGTTGAGACCGTCGGCAATGGCCTGCCTGGCGACCTCGAGCATGCCGGCGGGCCCGTCGGTGTCGGGAAAACCCTGGCCCAGGTTGACCGCGTCGTACCGGACGGCGAGCTCTGTCATCTCGGCGAAGATGGTGGCGGCGAACGGGCGCAGTCGAGCAACGGTGGCGGGTTGCGAAGGCATGTTCGGAGACTAGCTCAGCATTCGTGGTGTGAATCCGGCCACATCGGGGGTCGACGGATCCGTACCCGGTCTGCTACGGCAGGTCGGTCCCGAGCTGGTCGCGCGGCCGATCTCAGGCCATGGATCGCCGCCGGTTGCCGGCCTGGGCGGCTCTGGTGCTGGTTCGGAGACTGCTCCCGACCCGGCCGACACCGTGATGGCGTGCCGCCGGGCCAGGCGCTGCGGCCCGGTGGGCTCAACCCAGTCGAATGCCGGTGAGCTTGGCTGGGTTCGCGAGATCGTAAGTGCCCCAAACCAGTCCGTCGCACACCGTGAAGCCCATGACCCGAGCGGGATGCCCGTTCCCCGCGGCGACCACCAATCCCAGTTGTCCATTGACCGAAGCGAATTCGTAGTCGTACGCCGGCTCCACGTCGGTGCCGTCCAGTCCGTACTTGCGCACCAGCCCCAGGTAGAACCGCGCGATCCGATCCGCGCCGCGCAGGATGTTCACCGCGGTCGACGTGGTCCCGTCGGCGTCGCCGATCGCCACCGAATCCGGGTGCAGCGCAGCGGTTACCGCGCCGACATCACCGGACCGCAGCGCCGTCAGGAACCGCTGCACCGCGACCTCGTGCTCGGCATCGGGCACCGGCGGCGGTGTCTGCGCCACGGCCTTGCGCGCCCGCACCGCGAGCTGCCTCGCCGCGTCGGGGGATACCTCGAGGATCTCGGCGATTTCGTCGAACGGCACCGAAAGCCCGTCGTGCAGCACGAAAGCCACCCGCTGCGGCGGGGTCAGGCTGTCCAGCACCACCATGGCCGCGAGGCGGTATTCCTGCTTGCGCACCACCGTCTCCAACGGGTCCGGCGTGCTCGACGGCGTGCGACCGGTCACCACCGGCTCCGGCAACCATTGCCCCACATAGCTTTCCCGGCGCACCGCGGCGCTGCGCAGCCGGTCCAGGCAGATGCGGCTCACCACCGTTGTGAGCCAGGCGCGCGGGTCGTCGATCTCGGATTGCCGGGCGCCGGCCAGGCGCAGCCAGCTTTCCTGCACCGCGTCTTCGGCGTCGCCGACGCTGCCCGTCAGCCGATACGCGACCGAGAGCAGATGCGCTCGATGTGATTCGAACAGTCCAGCAAGCAGAGCGGCAACCATCAGGGGGATTCTACGAGCTCCCAGCGGTGCGATTTACCGCGGCGCCGCCGACCGAACACGCGGTAAACCCGATGATCCCACCGGGCGATTCGTGACAACATGACTCGATGGACGCACAAGCGCTGTCGAACGGAACCGTCTGGCTCTCCACCCCCACCGAGGCGGACATCGACGTCATCACCGAGTGCTGTCAGGACCCGTCCATCGGCGAGTGGGTGACCATCCCGGTGCCCTATACCCGCGACAATGCCCAGACCTTCATCGATGACATCGTCCGCCCCGGCTGGGCGGGCCACAGCCCCACCTGGGCGCTGCGCCTGTACGAGAGCGGACCCGTCGTCGGCATGATCGGCCTCGGCGAACGCGACGAGTCGTCCGCCGAGATCGGCTACTGGCTGGCCCCGGGCGCCCGGTCGCGCGGCCTGATGACCCAGGCCGTGAACCTGGTCTGCGACTACGGCTTCCGCCCCGCAGGCCTGGCCTTGCAGCGCATCAGCTGGCGCGCCTTCGTCGGCAACTACGCCTCCGCCGCGGTCGCCCGGCGGGCCGGCTTCCACTACGAGGGCCTATCTCGCCAGGGCAGCCTGCAGCGTGGCCGCCGCCGCGACCACTGGCTGGCCGCCCGCCTGCCCACCGACCCGCCGGGCCCCGCCCTCGACTGGCCCGCGGAGTTCCACCGCACCCTCGAACAGGCCCCTCGACCGCACTGAGCCGCCCCGTCCCGACGCCGCGATTGTCGTGGTCAGGGGACCGGCTGTGCCGGGCTGTCGGAGGTCTCAGGGAGAATGGTCGGCGAATCGATGCGAGGAGGGGCTGTGACGGACGGTCCGCTGATTGTGCAGAGCGACAAGACGCTGCTGTTGGAGGTCGATCACGAGTTGGCCGACGCGGCGCGGCAGGCCATCGCGCCGTTCGCCGAGTTGGAGCGGGCGCCCGAGCATGTGCACACCTACCGGGTGACCCCGTTGGCGCTGTGGAACGCCAGGGCGGCGGGGCACGACGCCGAGCAGGTGGTGGACGCGCTGGTCAGTTTCTCCCGGTACGCGGTGCCGCAGCCGTTGCTCGTGGACATCGTGGACACGATGGCGCGCTACGGGCGATTGCAGCTGGTCAAGCATCCGGCGCACGGGCTGGTGCTGGTCAGCCTGGACCGGGCGGTGCTGGAGGAGGTGCTGCGGCACAAGAAGCTGGCGCCGATGTTCGGAGCCCGCCTCGACGACGACACGGTGATCGTGCACGGCTCCGAGCGCGGCCGGATCAAGCAGATGCTGCTGAAGATCGGCTGGCCCGCCGAGGACCTGGCCGGGTACGTCGACGGCGAGGCGCACCCGATCGAACTGGACTACTCCGACGACAAGTGGCACCTGCGCGACTACCAGGAAATGGCCGCCGACTCGTTCTGGGCGGGCGGGTCCGGTGTGGTGGTGCTGCCGTGTGGCGCGGGCAAGACGATGGTCGGCGCCGCGGCGATGGCCAAGGCGAAGGCGACCACGCTCATCCTGGTCACCAACACCGTCGCGGGCAGGCAGTGGCGCCGCGAGCTGCTGGCGCGTACCTCGCTGACCGAGGAGGAGATCGGCGAATACTCCGGCGAGCGCAAGGAGATCCGCCCGGTCACCATCGCGACCTACCAGGTGATCACCCGCCGCACCAAGGGCGAGTACAAGCATCTCGAGCTGTTCGACAGCCGCGACTGGGGCCTGGTCATCTACGACGAGGTGCATCTGCTGCCCGCGCCGGTCTTCCGGATGACCGCCGACCTGCAGTCGCGCCGCCGCCTCGGTCTGACCGCGACGCTGGTCCGCGAGGACGGCCGCGAGGGCGACGTGTTCTCGCTGATCGGCCCGAAGCGCTACGACGCGCCGTGGAAGGACATCGAGGCACAGGGCTGGATCGCGCCCGCCGAGTGCATCGAGGTGCGGGTGACGCTCACCGACGCCGAGCGGATGTCCTACGCGACCGCCGAGCCGGAGGAGCGCTACAAGCTGTGCTCCACCGCGCGCACGAAAATCCCCGTGGTGCAGTCCATCCTGGCCAAGCACACGGACGCGCCGACCCTGGTGATCGGCGCCTACCTCGATCAGCTGGACGAGCTCGGCGCGGCGCTCAACGCGCCGGTGATCCAGGGCTCGACGAAAACCAAAGAGCGCGAAGAGCTCTTCGAGGCGTTCCGGCAGGGCGAGATCCCGGTGCTGGTGGTGAGCAAGGTGGCCAACTTCTCCATCGATCTGCCGGAAGCGTCGGTCGCGGTGCAGGTTTCGGGCACCTTCGGCTCCCGGCAGGAGGAGGCCCAGCGCCTCGGCAGGCTGCTGCGGCCGAAACACGATGGCGGCCAAGCCCATTTCTACTCGGTGGTGGCCCGGGACACCCTCGATGCCGAATATGCCGCGCACCGACAGCGTTTTCTGGCCGAACAGGGGTATGCCTACCGCATCATGGACGCCGACGACCTGCTCGGTCCGGCCATCGGATAAGCGGAGGCTTTTCCTCCGCAAACTGTGCTAGGAATAGGGACGTGCGACGCTTCGAATTTCCGGTGGACCGCAAGCATGCCCATGCGGTCAACGAAGTCTTCGCCGACCAGCGGCGCCTGCGGATCATGGCGCTGGCCGCCGCGGTCGTCGCGACGGCGTGCGCCGCGTATCTGATCTGGCTGGACCACCCGTGGGCCTATCTGCTGGCCGTTGCCTTCGTGCTCGGCGCGGTGGTGGCGCTGTGGGTGGCCTTCTGGACCGCGCGGCACGCCAGCATCGACAAGCTGTACACCGACGGTGAGCTCGTGCCCGCGGTGGTCTCGGAGACCTACCCGTCGAGCGTGGTGCTGCTCGCCCTGGTCGACGTGGCCAAGCCGGGCGCCGCCGCGTCTCGCTACGCGCTGGTGATCCGCCGGGTCCGCGCGCTGCCCGGCCATGCGGCGGAGGCGGGGGAGCGGGTGCCCGCGGTCGCGGTGCGCACCGACCGGGCGCCGCGGCAGGTGGGTGAGCGCTGGCAGTCGGTCAGCGCCATGCCGATCGCCTGGGGCACCACCGACCCGGAGGTCATCGAACGCGCTCGCGCCGCGATCAGTGACATCGAATGGCGTTTGCTCACCGACAATCTCGCGCTCACCGACAAGGTGCGGCGCGCGCCTGCCAAGCGGCTGCTGCTCGATCCGGATCAGTTGCCGGGCGATCTCGGCTCCTGAGCCCGCCGGCGATCTCCCCTTTTTCGGGTTGCGCGCCCGCTTAGACTCCGTAAATGGTTCCGATGTCCAACCTGCTGGCGTTTCTCGCGGCGGCGACCATTCTCATCATCGTCCCCGGACCCGGGGTGCTGTTCACCATCGGGCGAGCACTCACGCTCGGCAGGCGCGCCGCGCTGCTCTCGGTGGCCGGGCACTGCATCGGTGTCTTCTTCGTGCTGCTGCTGGTCGCGGTGGGGCTGGGCACCTTGCTCATGGCATCGTCGCTGGCGCTCACCGTAATCAAATTCGCGGGCGCGCTGTACCTGATGTACCTGGGCGTCCAGGCGTTTCGTGAGCGCAAGTCGCTGCGTGCCGCGCTGGGCACCACGATCGAGTCGGTGCCGGACGCGAAGGTGCTGCGGCAGAGCATCATCGTCGGGTTGACCAACCCCAAGGCGATCGTCTTCTTCGCGGCGATCCTGCCGCATTTCGCCGAGCCCGCCGCCGGCTCGCTGCCGCTGCAATTCCTGATCCTCGGCTCGGTTTTCCTGGCGGTGGCCGTGGTCTCCGACAGTGCCTGGGCCCTGCTCGCGGCGTCGGCCCGGACCTGGTTCGCCCGCTCGCCGCGCAGGCTCGAAGCGGTCGGCGGCGCAGGCGGGATGATGATCGTCGGCCTCGGCGCGTCGGTGGCGCTCAGCGGCAGCACGGACTGAACCGGCTACCATCCATCGGGGTCGGTACGGCCGTACCGAAAGTGGGGGGCGGAAAAGGGGTGGTTGTCGAATGAGGTTGTCCGGCTGGATAAGCGCCGCCGTCGTGGGCGCACTGGTCACCGCCGCGGTCCCCGCTGCCGCCGAACCGCCGCCCGATCCGATCACCGGGTCGTCCGGGCTCGGCGACCCGTACTACCCCGAGGACGGTAACGGCGGCTACGACGTCCGCCACTACGACGTCACCATCGACTACGACCCGCCGAGCCACCAGCTCATCGGGTCGACCCGCATCGACGCCGTGTCGACCCAGGCGCTGCGCGCGTTCAACCTCGACTTCGCCGGGCCGGACGTGCGGGTGGTGTCGGTGAACAACCTGCCCGCCGCGTTCCACCGCAACGGCGCGCACGAACTCACCGTCACGCCCATGCTGCCGCTGCTGCCCGGCCTGCCCTTCACCGTGACCGTGGACTACGCCGGTCCCGCCGTGAACACCGAGGGCGAGGGCTGGACGTTCGCGCCGAGCGGCGGCGCCTTCGCGGCGGGCGAGCCGCATTCGGCCGCCACCTGGTACCCGCTCAACGACACCCCGCTGGACAAGGCCACTTTCGCGCTGCACGCGACCGTTCCCGCGGAATGGGAGGTCGTCTCCAATGGCCTGCGCACCCAGGACGTGGTGCAGGGCGAGCGGCGGACCGTCAGCTGGGAGGCGCGCCAGCCGGTGCTCGGCTACCTGACCACCGTGGCGATCGACAAGTTCAGTTTCCTGGATCAGCAGCGCGCCAACGGCACCCCGCTGATCAGCGCCTTCGCCCCGGGGGCCGAACACAACCGGGAGACCGAGCAGCGCCTGCCGGAGATCCTCGACTTCATCGAAAGCCTCTACGGCCCTTACCCGTTCGACTCGTCGGGCGGCATCTACGTCGACGCCGACATCATGTTCTCGCTGGAGACCCAGACCCGCCCGATCTACGCGCCGTGGACGGACCTGCCGACCGTGGTGCACGAGGTCGCGCACCAGTGGTGGGGCGATTCGGTATCGGTGCGCCAGTGGTCCGATATCTGCCTGAACGAATGCTTCGCCAGTTACACCGCCGACTACCTGTGGCCGGAGCACAAGGAAGGCAAGAACGTCGACCAGCAGTACCGCGAGACCATTCAGAAGTTCCTGGGCAACAGTGAGTTCTGGCAGATACCGCTGGGAAACCCCGGTGCCGGAACGGAATTCACCTCCGTCTACTACCGCGGTCCGCTGTTCCTGCACGCGTTGCGCAACCAGCTCGGTGACGACGTGTTCTTCGCGGCGGTGCGAGAGTTCAACGCGCGCCACGTATACGGGAACACGTCCATGCCGGAGTTCCGCACGTTCGTCCAGTCGAAGTCGCCTACGGACCTGACCGGGTTCTTCGACGCCTGGCTGAACCAGACGGCGCCGCCACCGGAGGAGTACCTCTTCCCGGGCGGCCTGCGCGGCTGAGCCGGCCTTAACGTGAATCCTCGGTAGGCCAGTGGATTTCGCTACTCGCCGTCGACGCGCTCGCGCGCCCGCTCGACCCACCGCTCCACTCGATCGAGCTGTCGCTGTGCCGAACGTAACTGGTCCTGGGCCGTGCGTTCGGTCGTGCGGCAGAACTGCCGCTCCTGCTCCGCCCGGGCGAGCTCTTCCTTCAACTCGGTGATCCGGGCGTCGATGTCACCCAGTCGATCGGCTGCCTGCTCGACCTCCTCGTGCGCTGAATCCCTTGCCGCCTGGGCGGATTCGAGGGCCTCCAGCGCGTCGTCCAGTTCCTGGCGGGGATTGTCCTCGGCCGGTTCCTCGGCGGCGGGCGCGGGTGCTTCGTCGTCGACCGCGACCAAGCCGGGACCGGCGGGGCCGAATCCCTCGTAGGTCGCCGCGGTGGCCAATGTTCCCGAGTGCACCTGTTCGGCGACGTCCGGGTCGGCCAGCGCCGCGGTCAAGGTCTGGCCGATCTCGCGCAGCACGCCCTCGTTCACCGGGTGCCCGTGTTGCTCGGCCAGTGCTCCCGCCTTCTTCGCCAGCGCGTTGACCGCCTGCTGCCGCTGCCCGGTGAGGCTGCGCAGCTCGTCGCCGGAGAGTTTCCGCTGCGCCGAGCGCAGTGCCGCGCCCAGCTGTAGCAGTGCCTCCACGTCCGTGGGCGCCTCGCGGGCCAGCAGGTTCACCGTCCATGCGGTGACCGTGGGTTTGCGTAGTTTGCCGATGGCGGTCGCGAGCTCCTTGTCGCCGGCCTCCTTGGCCTGTTTGACCTGGGCCGTGCGGGCAGCGACGAACTCACTCGGAGCGAGTCCGTACAAGTCGCGGGCAACGTCGTCCAGCGTCATACTGGCCAAGCGTAACGACTCGGTCCGTCGAAGCGAAAGAACCCACGTATTGGACGAACGTCCACGTTATGGGTGATACGCGAAAGGCGTTGCTAGTGAACTTCTTTGGATTGCAAGTGCTCGGCAGTCTGCTCCCGAGGATCCTCGGGTACGCGTTGCTCGGCATGTCCTACATGTTTTAGGCCCGTCGCATCCCGTCCGCCGATATCACCCCAGGAGCTGATGCGGCCGTACTCGGCGTCCGGGTATCCTCACCGCGTTCGCGAGCGGCGTGAATGTGTTCGGTGAGAGAGGTTTTCAGGTGAAGTTTCCAGGAGCGAGGCTGCTGGCACGCGTGGTGCTTGCCCTCGTAGCGGTGGCGGCGGTGGTCGTCACGGTGGTCGGTTGTTCGGCGGCCAAGGATGCCAGCAAGTCCGACACGGCCAAGGCCAACGTCGGTGACTGCATCAATGTCACCAAGAGTTCGTCGACCGACGCCAAGACCGAGCCGGTCGACTGCTCGTCGGAGAAGGCGGTCTACAAGATCGCGCAGACCTTCGACAAGAAGACCGAGTGCCCGACGGACTACACCTCGTATGAGGAGACCCTCGCGGGCGGCACCACCGCGTTCCTGTGCCTGGCGCCCAACTTCAAGCAGGGCAGCTGCTACAACGAGAGCCCGGCCACCGGTTACAAGCACGTGGACTGCACGACCCCCGAGGCGAGCTTCAAGGTGGTGAAGCGGATCGACGGCGAAGCCGACGAGCTGCTGTGCGGGGCCGACGCGGACAGCTTCCGCCTGATCTCGGAGACCCCGAAGATCACCTTCTGCCTGGCCAAGCCCAAGGCCTGATCACTCGAGCAGGGCGACCGACGCGATCCGGTGCAGCGTGAAGTGCCGGACCGCGCCGGTCACCGGGTCGAGCGCGTCGAGCTGGCCGTTGCCGACCTTGAGCGGTTCCACCACGCGCTGCGTCGCCACGCCGGAGGCGTCGACGTAGCCGATGTTCACCGACCGCCGCACCCGCGCCGCCAATTGCAGCAGCGCCAGGGTTGCCGCGGTATTGGTGCGGGTGCCGTCCATCCGCACCGACTGTCCGGAGCGGGCGCTGGTGGCGCGGTCGGCCGCGCGCAGCTCGGTGACGAGCAGTTCCAGCTGTTCGGTGCTCGGCGGCGTCGGCCGCCACGGTGGCCTGGCATTGGGCCGCGCCGAGATCCGGGCGCCCCGCTGGCGCAGATCCACGATGATGCCCGAGGAATCCTCGCCCGCCGGCGCGAAACCGGCCGCGCGCAGCTGCTCGAGCACCTCGCCGAGCGGCGCCTGGGCGATCGCCACCGTCGGTGCGATGGCCCGCAGCGCCAGCGCCCCGGCCACCGGCGCGGCCAGCACCTGGGCCAGCAGTGCCGGGTCGTCGCTGCGCAGGAACGACTGAGCCATGCCCGCGCGCAGCTGCCCGTGCCGCCGGGCGACGTCGTCGATCAGGTAGGTCAGCGCCTGCGGAATCGGGGTCCGCGAATGCTTCGTGAACAGCGCATGCAGTTCGGCCGCGGTGAGCCCGGCATCGAGCGCGCGCCGGACCGACGTTTCGCTGATGCGGTAAACCGTTGCCGCCCCGGCGGATTCGACGTCGGCGACCAGCTCGACCCGATGCTGTAGTTCGGCGGTGAGCGGGCCGGGCGCGATCACCGTCAGGTCCGCCTGAACCAGCACATGATCGACCGGCGCGGGCAGCGCCGCCTCCATCGCCGCCTCGGCATCGGCGGCGCTGGTCGGCGCGCCGTGCAGCAGCGCGCGGGCCGGCGAGCCGAGCGCGCCGCGGCCGACGAAGCCGAGCGCGGCGGCCTCGGCGAGCGTCTGCTCCACCGACTCCCGCCGAAAATGCCTGCGCCAGCGCGGTTGCCGCCAGGCGAGCACGCGGCCGATATCGGCGGGGGTGAGGGCGCTGCCGGACGGATACTCGGCGAGCAGGCCGAGCATGGCGTGCCGGTCACGCGGCGCGTGCGGGTTGCGCAGCTCCAGCGAGAGGGCCGCGAGGGGCTTGTCGTTGGCGTCGCGCATGCCGATCATCCATGGCATCCGGTCCAATTCGAGCCAGGCCATGGCCAGCGCGACCCAGCGGCGGGCCAGCGGGGCCTCCAGCCAGGCGTCGACCGCGGGTGTCGGCGCCCAGAAATCGTCGGCCGAATCGACCTCCGGCGGCGGGTCCGGCAAACCCTTTTCGATCAGTCGCGCGGCGGCCAGCAGTTCGACCAGCAAACCCGCCCGCGGCTCGTCGATGCCGGCTTGCTTGGCAATGCGACGTAGCTCCCGCACGCCCAGTCCGCCCGCGCGCAGCGCGGGGGCGGGTGCTTGGCCGAGGATGTCGAGGACGGCGGTGCAGTGCCGCAGCAGTTCGCCCACTTCGCCTGCCGCGACGGCGTTCACGTCGGCGGCGGCCTGTTTCTTCGGTTTCGGGGCCGGTGGCGTCAGCGCGTGCGGGTGCGTGACCGGCTCGTCGCGCAGCACCTGCCCGACCGTGACGGGCAACTCCACCGTCTCGTCATCGATCCGGTTCAACAGCCTGCGGGCCAGTAGCTGCTGGACCGGGCGGTCGGCCGGCGTGCCCGGCGCGGCGTCCCTGGTACGCCCGCGCGGGCCGGTGCTGGCCAGCTTGTCCAGCAATGCCCGCGCCGCCGAGGTGAGCTCCGGCAGCGCCTCGCGCACTTCGGGTTCGGTCAGCGAATCGGGGATCTCGGTGGTGCTGCCGATCGGCCAGGGCAGCGCCTCGACGGCCGCGGTGATCAGATGCAGCTCGTCCTCGCTGGTCCAGACCAGGGCGCGGGCGGTCAATCGCTCGATGGCCGCGTCGATCGCGGCGGCGGGCACGCGATCGCTCAGCTGCACGTGCAACTCGGCGCGCGTCAGCGGAGCGCCATTGCTGTCGGTCCGCGTCACCCCGTGTACGGCAAGGGTTTCCAGGATCGCGAAATCGAGAGTGTCCAGGTCATCGGTGGCGCGCAGCACCGAGGCGCGCTGCTCGGCCCGCGCGGCCAGCACGGCCATCGACGAGGGCAGCGGCACAGCCAGATCGGGCCGGAGCTCGAGCAGCGTTACCAATTGAGCATCAGTACGCGCACCGAGCCACCCAGCAAGGGAGGTCGCGGTCATCCGATCCAGCCTACGGTCTCGGGCCGTGGCCTGCCGGGGCGCACATCGGATACCCACGTCACGTCCGATTTCGGTAGCACGCGGGTAACTCATTGGATTTCGGCTGACTCCAGTGCGTCCCTACCGCTGGTCGTCGACGTGCCGAGCGCCACACCAGGGTCCGGCCTGAAGACTTGCGGCGGCGGCATTAGCATGAGGCTTGTGGTGAACAAATCGAAGAAACCTTATGTCGACAACGGCTGGCCGAAGGTCGCCGAAGGTGACCACGCGGTCACCGAACTCTCGTCGACCCGTTCCGGTGGGCTCTCGCCGTACGGTGAGGACACCGAGTTTCCGGTCCCGGCGGATCAGCTGCCTTACATGCACCCGAACACGGTGATCAACCGCTGATTTCCGGACGGAAAGTCCGTAGATACGAATAAGGCCCCGCATCCTCGGATGCGGGGCCTTATTCGTGGTCGATCAGGAGGGGAGAAGTCCCTTGTTCGCCTCGTAGAAGTTCACGATGGCGGGATCGAGCTTGGTGTTGCTCGCCTTGGCGGCGTTGAAGAAGTCGAAGGCTTCCTTGGGCACCTGAACGCCCTGGCTCTGCACGACCTCGAGAGCGCGGTCGACGGCCGAGAAGACCTGCTGGGTGCTGTCCGGCGCGGCCTGCGGGGCTTGGGCCTGCGGCGCGGGCGCGGGGTTCCAGCGGGGGGTTTCGTTGGTGGCGGGAGCCGAACGCGGGGTGGGTGCGCTGCTCAGACCGAGGTTGGAGGAGCAGCTCGGCCAGGCGCCCCAACCCTGGGAGGCGAGTACCTTCTCGGCGACGGCGATCTGCTGTTCGCGGGTGGCCTGGTTGGCGGTGGCGGCATACTCGCCGCCGCCGTGGGCCTTCCAGGTGCTCGGCGAGAACTGCAGCCCGCCCTGGTAGCCGTTGCCGGTGTTGATGCCCCAGTTACCGCCGGCCTCACACTGTGCGAGGCGATCCCAGTCGGAGTCGGGTGCCGCGCTGGCGTTGCCTGCCAGGGCCACACCTGCGGTGCCCATGATCGCGCCGGTCACGGCAACCTTGGCAACCGTGCGCCCGGTGGAGCTTGGCTTGCGATGGCGTCCACTCATATCGGGTTCGTCTTCCTCTCGACGCACCTGCGAGGTCATCGGTCGGGCTGGACTGAGAGGTCGTCATGCCCGCCCTCGCCCCTACGTTTCCGTCGGGTTTCCGGGTCCCGCGGGGCGAGGTTCGGTGCGGCGGGCCGGTGGTTGCCGGTTGTCCCGGCTCGCTAAGAACGGTACGACGATCGCCGAGAAAAATCACCATTTGATAACCGGCGTGTACGAGCGGGTCTCGGTGCGGTCTCGGCCCCGACGTAGACCCTTCTTTGCAGCTAGAAGCGGTGCGCTCAGACCAGTGCCGGGCCGTCACCGGTCCGTGACCTCTCTGTTATGTGACTAGGATCACAGTCGGGATTTGGTAACGACAGACCCGGGTAACCCGTTCGCAGCCCGCTGGTGGCCGTTCTGTCAGATCGGCACGGCGCCCAGGTCGGAGTCGCCGCGACCGCTCGACAGTCGGGTCGATCAGCGCGAGCGCCGACCCGAACGCAGCGTGAACACGATCGCGACGAGAAACCCGAGCGGGGCGAGCATCGCGGCGAAATAGAGCCACAGCCCCGGTGTGCCGTCCGACAGCACCGGGATCAGAAAGATGGCGATGATCGCCAGCAATCCCAGCGCGAACAGCCCCAGCGCGACTTGCAGCAACCAATCACCCGGCCTGCGCCCACCGCCCCCGCTCGATGCGGGATCGGCGTCGCTGGACGGTGGCGGAGCGGGAGGGTTCGTCACCGCATGACCGTAAAACTGATGTGCTTGCGTTATGGGCACCGGGGTAGACTCTTAGGCACGCGCGTCCCGCATCACTGCTGGGCGCGTTCTTTTCGCAAACAGAAGAAGGACCTGTTCGTGGCGTTGTGCCGCAGCAGGTTCCGTGGACAGATGTGCTCGGGCCGGTGGGGTCCGAGTTTTCGATGATGAACGGGTGAGCGCAGTGCCGACCGGCAGGGTGAAGTGGTACGACGTCGAAAAGGGCTTCGGCTTCCTTTCCCAAGACGAGGGTGAGGACGTCTATGTCCGCTCGTCCGCGCTGCCCGACGGAGTCGAAGGACTCAAGCCGGGGCAGCGCGTCGAATTCGGGATGGCCGCGGGCCGCCGCGGACCGCAGGCGCTGAGCCTCAAACTGCTCGAGGCGCCGCCGTCGGTCCGCCAGGGCCAAGAACGCCAGGAACGCGAGCGCGCCCGCAAGGAGCCCGTCGCCCGCAGGCACACACCGGACGAACTGCACGGGATGGTCGAAGACATGATCACCCTGCTCGAAGCGACGGTGCAGCCGGACCTGCGCAAAGGCCGCTATCCCGATCGTAAGACCGCACAACGCATCTCAGAGGTCGTCCGCGCGGTAGCGCGCGAACTCGACCACTGAGTTGTTGGTGCCGTCGTAACACTCGCGCTGTGCGCGAGTGTTACGACGCGGTGCTGATCGACCAGGCTGCGTGGGGGAGGTAGAACTCTTTGCCGGTGTCCTTGTCCATGGCGAGGATCGGGAGCTGGAGTTCCAGGCCGACGAGGCGCAGGTCGGGTTCGGGGTGGGAGTCGATGGTGACGGCCAGGGCACCCTCGGGGAAGTTGGTGTGGTTGATCACCCGGTCGATTCGCTCGCCGTTGGGGAGGGCGTAGACGAGCTGGGCGAGCCAGGGGGCGTCGGCGATCTGCTTCGGGAGCGACAGCTGCAAGGGGTAGTCCGGGGGGACGTCGAGCTGGACGGTCCGGCCGTAGCGGCAGTCTTCCATTTTGACCGAGCAGTAGACGTACGGCTCGACCTCGACGGTTTTGCCGTGGGCGTAGGCGGTGATCACCGGGTCGTGCTCGTCGGCGTTGCGCACCAGGACGACCAGGACACCGACGAAGGCGACCGTGAACACGAGTAGGGCGGCAACGACCAGCGCGAGGATGGTGCGGGGGTTCTTCACGCCACCACCTCGTTGACCCACGGCCGCGCCGTGAGCACAGCTGCTGTGTCGAAGATTCGCTCGCTCACTGGCTGGGGTCTCCTATTCCTGGTTGGATACGGGTCGTCTCGCCGCCACTGGACGCCGGCCTACGGTATGCGTTCGCAGTGTGTGGCATCGGCCGGGTCGGGGGTACTTCCTGCTCCGCGTGTTGCGGACGATTTCCGCCGAGGCCGGGCAGCAGCGAATGGCCGCGGTAGCTGACGAAGGTCTGGACGAGGCCGATCACCAGGACCGCGGTGATCACCGCGAAACCCTTCCAGTAGTCGGTCGGCAGCAGCACGCCCGCCGAGCCGCCGACCACCCAGCTGAGCTGCAACACGGTCTCCGAACGGCCGAAACCGGAGGCGATCGACTCGGGCGGCAGATCGTCCTGGATCGCGGCGTCCAGCGACACCTTCGCCAGCGCGCTGGTGCCCGAGGCGACCACGGTGGCGATCGCCGCACCCAGCAGATTGTTGGTGAACGTCGCGAAGAGCGCGACCAGCGCACAGGCGGCGGTGCAGGCGAGCACGATCAGCGTCGGCTTGCCGAGCTTGAGCCGGGCGCCGGTGGCATTGCCGGTGAAGTTGCCCAGCGCCGCCGCCGCGCCGACCACGCCGAGCATGGCGGCCTGCTGGGCCGGGCGGTGCTCGGTGGCCTTGGCGACGAACGCGACGTAGAAGGTCAGGAACCCGGTCAGCACCCGGATGGCGCTGTTGCCCCACAGCGCGGTCACCACCGAACGGCCCAGTGGCTGCCTGCGTTTGCGCGGCGGAGTCGTGGCCTCCTTCTCCGGGGTGAGGACCTCGGTGGGCGCGTGATAGCTCAGTGTCGCGGGCACCTCACCCTCGGTGACCTCGACCCAGGACGGGATCCGCAAGCTGAGATAGGTGCCTGCGCAGGCGATCACGATCGCGAAGATCAGCGCGCCCTTGGAGTCGGCGATCGCCGCGGCGAGTGCGGCGATCGCGCCCGCGCCGATGGTGCCGCCGACCAAACCGAATACGGTGAGCCGAGAGTTGGTGCGTACCAAGTCGATATCCGGTGGCAGCACGCGTGGGGTCACCGCGCTCTTGAGCACCGAGAACGATTTACTGCCGATCAGCATGCACAGCGCGAGCGGATACAGTGCCCAGCTGTCGAATTCGAGGATCAACACCACCGCGACCACCGCGCGCAACGCGAACGAGGTGGCCAGCGCCACCCGGCGCCCGTGCTGCAGCCGGTCGAGCATGGGGCCGATCAGCGGGGCGATCACCGCGAAGGGGGCGATCGTGATCAGCAGGTACAGCGCGACTTTCGTCTTGCTCTCCGCGGTGGCGCTGGCGAAGAACAGCGTGTTGGCCAGCGAGACGGCGACCGCGGCGTCGAGGGCGAAGTTCGCCATCGTCGCGTAGGTGAGCGCGGTGAGGCCGGACTTGTCCGCGCCGTCGGCCTTGGCCGCGCGCTGGAAAGTGGCGATGCCTTTTTCGGTCAACTGGCGGCCGCGCATGGCGGCGACGCGGGTAACCGTGAGCTTGCGTGGCACGCGCGCCGCGCCGGGCGGTGTGGGGGCTTCGGTGGCCGCTGCGGCGTCCGGTTGCTCGGGCAGCGGTGCGGTGGGCGGCGGGGCCGAGTGCTCCGGGCGGCGTGGTGGTTCCGGGCGATGGGGGAAGACGCGCCGGGGCGTCTGGGCCGACGGCGGCGGATCTGCTCGGGGTGCTGCGTGCCTGCGGGTCTCGGCATCCGGGGAGACGGGTACATCGTGGCGCCGGGTCGGCGGGTCCGGTCGGTCCGGGTCCAGCGGTGGCAGCGACCTGCGGCCGGTGGCCATGTTGGGCGGCGGGTACCGGTCGAAACCGGGGTGCCGCTCGACCGGCGGGTACTCCTCGCCGTCCCACCGATCACGGTCGGGACCGGAAGGTTCGCGGGGAGTAGTCACGTCGTCAATTCTGTCGTACTTCGGTACTGGGCGTTCACTCGCTCTCGAAGGTGTCGGCGGAAGGTGACGTTCGTCGCGTCGCGGACGGCGGGGCATGTCCCTAGGACTTCCCCGCAGCCACGAATCGCAAGCGAATCGCGGGCGCGGCGCTCAGGCGGGCACGAAGCGGACCTCGAAGGTGGTCGGCCAGTTCTTGCCCGCGAGCAGGAACCGGTCGGTGCCCGGGATCTGCGCGATTCCGTTGAGCGTGTCCTCGCTCGTCCGCGTCCGATGCGGCAGCAGCGCGCCCGCGTCGATGACCGCGAGCACCTGGCCGGAGTCGGGATCGATGCGCAGGATGCGATCGCTGGGCCAGTCGTTGGCATACACCGAACCGTCCTCGGCGCAATCGAGTTCGTTGAGCCGTGCGTTGTGGTTGCTGGTGAGCCGGATCGAGCCGGTCGGCGCGAAGGTGACCGGATCGCGGAAGGTGAGGGTGTCGGTGCCGTTGCTCATCACCAGCCGCCCCGCCCTGGTGCACAGTCCCCAGCCTTCGCCCTCGTAGGACGCGCGGCCGACTTCGGCCAGGGTGTGCGGGTCCCTGGCGAAAGCGATGTGGTTCTGCCAGGTCAGCTGCCACAGGATGGTCCCGGCCATGGTGATCCCCTCGCCGAAGAAGGGCGCGGGCAGGTCGGCCCGGGCCAGCTCGACTCCGGTGTCGAGGTTCGTCGCCCGCACACTCGACGCGCCCGACAGCCCGGTGCCTTCGTAGAGCACCTCGCCGTGGATCTCCAGGCCCTGCGTGAAGGCGCGCGGATCGTGCGACCTGGTGGCCACGACCTCGATATTCATCGTGGGCGACGGTTCTTCGGCCGCGCCACACCCGCTCCAGATGACCAGACCGACCAGCACACCTATGGCCAACGAACGCCGATTGCGTTTCATACGGCAAAATGTAGGCCGTGAGCGCAGTTTCTGTTTCTGAGTCCGGTGTCAGGCCGATTTTGGCCGACGCCGTCGATCTGGCCCGCCGTGCGCTCCTGGAGTTGGAACCAGCTGGAGTCGGGGCGCATCTCGGCGTGGCTGCCGAGGACGACAGCGCGGCGACCCACCGCTTCGAGGCCACCCTGCCCGGCTATCGCGGCTGGCAGTGGGCGGTCGTGGTGGCGGCCCCACCGGAGGCCGACTACGCGACGGTGAGCGAATCGGCGCTGCTGCCCGGCCCCGACGCGCTGGTCGCGCCCGAATTCGTGCCGTGGGACCAGCGGATCAGGCCCGGCGATCTCGCGCCCGGTGACCTGCTCGCCCCGCCGCCGAACGACCCGCGCCTGGTGCCCGGTTACGTCGCCAACGGCGACCCGGCCGTCGACGAGGTCGCCACCGAGATCGGCCTCGGCCGCACCCAGGTGATGAGCCTCGAGGGCCGCGAAATGGCCGCCGAGCGCTGGTACGGCGAGTTCGGCCCCGACACCGAGATGGCCAAGGCGGCACCGTCCACCTGCGGCCTGTGCGGCTTCTACCTCCCGCTCGCCGGTTCCCTGCGCGCCGCCTTCGGTGTCTGCGGCAACGCCATGGGCGCCGACGGCCACGTCGTGCACGCCGCCTACGGCTGCGGCGCCCACTCCGACACCGTCGCCCCCACCGGCGGTGGTTCGCCGCTCTACGAGGCATTCGACGACGCCGCGGTGGAGCTGATCCCCGCCGAGGAACTCGCGCCGGTCAAGGAAACCCCTGCGGCCGAAGCGGCTGCCACGGAGGTGGCCGACCCCGCTGCGGCCGCGGCCGATGCGGCTGCGACGCCGGTGACCGACCCGGCGGCAACTCCTGCCGCCGAGGCGGATTCGGCGGCTGCGACGCAGGTCGCCGACACTGCGGTGGAAACGCCTGCGGTCGAGGGCGAAGCGGCTGCCACCGATGCGGTCGCACCGGTGGTGGAAACGCCCGACGCGTCCGTTGCGTCGGAGGTCGAGACCGTGTCGGAGGACGTCGCTGTTGTCGCGGAGACGACACCGACTGGGGAAGCGCCCAGTGCCGAGTCCGGATCTGCCGAGTCCGTGCCGAACGCTGAGACCACGGTTGCGGAGGCCGACGCGGCAGTTGCCGCAGGCACCGAGACCCCGACTGCGGTCGCCGAGACCGGCAGTGCTGCTGCGGGTGACGCGGATGCTACGGATTCCGCGCCCAGTGTCAGCGTGCAAGCAGATGACGAAGGTGGCTCTGCCGCTGTGGTTACCGAGTCTGCCTCGGACACCGCGGCCGCCGATGCCGCGGCGGAAGGCGAGCCGAGCGTCGCAGCGGAGCCGAGTGCGGCCGGTAGCGCTGCCGACGAGGCTGTGGTTGCGCGGGCCGCCGACGAAAGTGGCGTCGCCCCTGCGGATGCCGAGGCTGCCGTGGATAACTCGGGCGGGACGGCTGCCGACGCGGCGGCTCCGGCTGACGACGCCGAAGTCGCGCAGGCGTCTTCGGGTGACGAGCAGGCTGCCGATGGTGCGGCCGAGGTGGCTGAGGGCCGGGCGGTCGAGTCATCGCCGCAGAACTGACCGAGACGGCCGATCCGTTCGGCACGTCGGCGTTGCGGGCGGGTGTGCTTGCCGCATGGCGTGATTCGCCGACCCGGTTGCGCGAGGACGCGGCGACCGAGGCGGATCTGGTGCGCGCCGGGTACCGGGACCGGCTGCTGACCGAGCTTGCGCAGAACGCCGCGGACGCGGCCGCCAAGGCGGGTGTCGCCGGTCGGCTGCTGGTGCGACTGGACGGTGGCGCGTTGCATGTCGCCAATGCCGGTGCGCCGCTGGATGTCTCCGGTGTGCACGCGCTGACCGCGCTGCGGGCGTCCGGCAAGTCGGATGTCGCCGCTGTCGGTCGGTTCGGTGTCGGTTTCACCGCGGTGCTGTCGGTCAGCGATGAGATCGAGTTGCGTTCTGCCACCGGGTCGCTGCGGTTTTCGCGCGAGCTGACCTGGGATGCCCTGCGAGAGCACGGCATTCGCATCCCCGGGAGCTCAGCGGAGGACGCCGACGGTTTCGCGCCACCGGTGCTGCGGATGACCTGGCCGATCGAGGCCGCGCCGATGGCCGGTTTCGATACCGAGGTCGTGTTGCGGCTGCGCCCGGCGGTGGACGCCGCCGCCCTGCTCGCGGGTATGCACGCCGAAGCGGTCGACCTGCTGCTGGAACTGCCTGCGCTACAGAGCATCACGATCGATACGGCGGAGTTCACCAGCACGACCGCGGATCTCGGGAACGGCTTGCAGGAGGTGCGCGTCGCCGGTCCTGGTGACACCCATCGAGTCTGGTGGCAGTATCGCGCGCCCCACGCCCGCTGGCTGCTCCCCATCCGCAACGGCAGGCCGATCCCCGCCGCCCCGGATGTGCTGCGCGCCCCGACCCGATCCGACGAGGAACTGTCCCTCCCGGCCCTGCTGATCGCCGACATCCCCATGCAGCCGGACCGCCGCCGCCTGCTTCCCGGCGCTCGCCTCGCCGAATTGGCCACCGGCTACGCCGATTTCGCCCGTGCCCTGCCGCCCCGCGATCGCCTCGTGCTGGTTCCCACCCCCGCCTTCGCGCGCAGCGAGGCAGACGGCTTGCTCCGCGAAGCTCTCGTTCGCGACCTCCAGACCCATCCCTGGCTGCCGGTCGTCGCTACCCGGCACACCGCCCCTGAAGTCGCTGACGACGCAGCCACCGGCCTGTACGACCCCGCGCCGCACCACGGTTCGCCCGGCACACTCAGCCCAGCCGGCACGGCGGCATCGAGTTCGCCCGCAGGCGGAACCCCGGAAGCCGGCGGCTTCACCTTGTTCGACGCACCGAGCGCCGAATCCGTCGAAGTACCGACCGCTGATTCGGTTGACGCACCGCTTACCGATTCACTCGGCGGGCCGCTGAACGATTCGCTCGGCGGGCCGCTCAACGATGCGACCGGTGGGCTGCTTACCGATTCGCCGCACAGGCAGATCGATGTCGCCGTGCCGACCCGGGCAAGCGCGCTCACCGGCTTGACCGAGGAATTGGCGCGACTGCTCGATGATGTCGTTGGCCCACTGGTGATCCCGGAGTTGTCCGGCCGCGGGCAGGCCGAGGCGCTCGGCGTGCTGGATGTGCACCGTCTCGGTTTGGCGCGCTTGGCGGAGCTGTCGAGCGGACTGGAGCGCCCGCCGCACTGGTGGTACGCGCTGTATGCGGCGCTGGAGCCGTTCGTGGTGGATCCGCTGGCCGCCGAAGAGCTTGGTGCGCTTGCTGTTCCGCTGGCCGACGGCCGCCTGGTCACCGGCCCGCGCACGGCGGTGCTCGACGACCAGCTCGAGGTCGCGATCCCGGTGCATTGGGCCAGGCTGGTGCACCCGGAGGCCGCGCACCCTTTGCTGGCCCGGCTTGGTGCGCGTTCGGCGACCGCCGAAGATCTGCTGAGCGAGCCGGATCTCCGCGCCGAGCTGGAAGATCACCCGGACGACCCGGACATCACCGATGCCGTGCTCCGTCTGGCCGCGCACGCCGATCCGGCCGCCCTCCCGTCTTGGCTCGGGCTGCTGGAATTGCCCGATGCCGAGGGCGAATCGCGGCCCGCCGACGAACTGCTGCTGCCCGACGCACCACTGCGTGAGCTGCTGGTCGAGGATTCACCGTTCAGTTCGATCGACCCAGCCATGGTGGAACGCTATGGCGCGCAAGCGTTGCGGGCCATCGGCGTCGGCTGGGACTTCAGCGTGGTGGTCGAGGCCGATCCCACCGGCCCGGATCACGACCTCGATGACGAGGATTCCTGGTGGTCGACGCTGCCGGAGGATCCGCCGGAACTGGCCGCCGTCCGCGATCTGGACCTGGTGGACGAGGCCGCGTGGCCGGAAGCGTTGTGGCAGTTGGCTTCCACCCCGCGCACCCGCCGTCTGCTCACCGACCGCGAGGGCTACACGGCGTGGTGGTTGCGCGCCAACGCGCGCATCGATGGCACCCCACTGGGTTTGTTCCGTCACCCCACGGACACCGAATTCGCCGGCCTACTGCCGACATTCGCCGTGCCCGGCCTGACGGAGGACGCTGCCGCGGTCCGCGCGGTACTCGCCGACCCCTCGGTGATCACTCCGGAATTGGCCGCGGCCTTGCTAGAGGCTCTCGCGGATGCCGAGAAAACGCCTACCCCCGAGGTCATTTCGCGAACCCATGCGCGATTGGCCGCCGCTGTCGCCGCGGAGTACCTCGATCTGGCCGACCTCGAGCTGCCCGATCGGGTGCGCGCACTGTCGGGTGCTGTCGTCGATCCGGCGCAAGCCGTCGTCCTCGACCAGCCCTGGTTCGGTCTCGCACTGCCCCCGAATCGCCTGGTAGTCGGCGACATCGACACCGCACCCGCGCTGGCGACGCTGCTCGACCTGCCGCTGGTTTCGGAGTCCGTCACCGCCGAGGTGCTGAGCGCGGGCCGCCGTACCAGCTGGTCCGCCGAACCGCTGGGTGTCGTACTGCGCCAACTCTTCGCATTGCCGCCGCAGGCGGGCGACCTGGTGCTGCACGACGACCTGACTGTACGTCTGCACGGCGCGGTCGAAGTCACCGCCTCGGTGCCCTGGTGGCGCGAGGGCGACACGGTGCACTTCCGGGTGCCACGGTAAGTCCCCGCGAATCCGGCTGTGCCGCAGCGATAGCGGGCTAAGCCGCGTACTCGGAGATCATGTGGCTGAGCAGATCGAGCTGCGCACGCACGCTCTCGCTGTCGTTGTCCACCAGCCAGCGCAGCACCACTCCGTCGATCACATTGAGGGTGAATCGGCTGAGCGAGGTGAGCGGGACCGACCACTGATTCCCGGTCGCGTCGCGCGCGTGTTCCAGGATGTCGGCGACGGTGGAGTCGTTGAAGTTGTACTGTTCGCGGGCAATCGCGAGTTTCGCCGGAGTTTGCTCACCCTCGCGCAGTGCGTAAGTCGTCGTTTCATAAGTGAGCAGTTGACGTTCCGGAGTGGCTTCTATGTTGAGCCACATGAGTTCCAGTCCCGCGCGGATCAATTTTTGAAGTGCTTCTTTTCCACTTCCGACGTCCTGCCATACCGTTTCATTGGCGTCGACAGAATCGCGTAATTCCATCGACAGCGCCTTGACCAGCTCGGTCATCAGCGCGTCCTTGTTTTCGAAACAGTAATGGACCACACCAAGCGAGACGCCCGCCGCTTGGGCGACATCGCGCGTGGTCACGCCCGCAACGCCCTTTTTTTCGGCAAGACCGATCGCGGCCTCGATAAGGTGGGCCCGTCTTTCTTCGACGCTCAATCGGGAGGACACCCCAGGGAGTTAAGCGCTCGCGAAGCGTGCAGTCAATTCGTCGGTGGAAAAATCTCGACTGGACGAGTGACCAGTTGTGTGGTTCAGTGCCATCAGATCGAAGGAGGCGCGTATGTCGCTGTCGCGCAGAGCCGTTCTTGCCCGAAGCGTTGTCGGTTCGGCGACGCTGGCCGCCGCGGCGGCGGTGCCCGCCATGTCCGGCCCGCTCGGCGCCACGGCGGCGGCCGCTCCCGGCTCCGGCGGGTACGAGATCGGTGTCGGCCTTTCCGACATCACCGGTCCGGCCGCGGAATGCGGAATGATGGGTTATTCCCAGCTCGAGCAGCAGACAGCGGGCATCCACCTGCGCCCACGGGCGCGGGCGTTCATCATCGGCCACGGCGGGCGGCGCATTGCGTTCGTCGTCGCGGAGAACGGCATGATCTTCCAGTCCGTGCACCGCGGCGTGCTCGCCGAGCTGGCCCGCCGCTTCGGCGATCGGTACACCGAGCAGAACGTGCTGCTCACCTCGACGCACTCGCACGCGACCTGCGGCGGCTCCAGTAACGATTACGCATACAACCTGTCCATCTTGGGTTTTCAGCAGCAGGTGTACGACGCGGAGGTCGACGGCATCGTGGCGGCCATCGCCGCCGCGGACGCCGATCTCGGCCCCGGCTCGCTGGCCCTCGGTCACGGCGAGCTACACAACGCGAGCGTCAACCGTTCGCGGGTGGCGTGGGAGCTCAATCCGGTTGCCGACAAAGAACACTTCCCGGGAGCCATCGATCCGGCGGTGACCGCCCTCTCCCTTGTCAAGGGCGGTCGGCAGGTCGGCGCCATCACCTGGTTCGCCACCCACAACACCTCGATGACCAACGAGAATCGCCTGATCAGCTCGGACAACAAGGGTTACGCGTCCTTCGCCTACGAGCACATCGAGCACGGCGTGCGCTATCTCGACGGCGCACCGGATTTCGTCGCCGCCTTCGCACAGACCAACGCGGGCGACATGTCGCCGAACCTGAATCTGCGCCCGGGCTCCGGCCCCACCGAGGACGAGTTCGAGAACACTCGCATCATCGGCGAGCGCCAGTACGCCGCGTCGAAAGCCGCACTGGCCCAAGCGCGATCGATGAGCGGCCCGGTCGACTCGATGCTCTGTTACATCGACCTGGCCGACATCGCCGTCGACGGCCGGTTCACCCCGGACGGACAGCCCAGGCGCACCGCCCCCGCGGCGGCAGGCGTCTCGCTTATCGCGGGCAGCATCGAGGACGGGCCGGGGCTCCCCGGCGCACCCATCCCGGAGGGGGTGCGCAATCCGTTCCTCCAGTCGCTCGGTGGCCAGGATGCTCCCGTGCCCGCGTGGCTCGCGGATGCCCAAACCCCCAAGGCGATTGCCGTGCCGTTCGGGCTGATGCCGCCGGTCGCGTGGGTGCCGAATGTGCTGCCGATCCAGCTCGTTCGGGTCGGCGAGCTCTACCTGGCCGCCGCGGGCGGGGAGTTCACCATCGCCTCGGGCCTGCGCGTGCGCCGTGCCGTCGCGGCCGCGCTCGGCGTGCCGCTGGAGCAGGTGCTCCTGCAGGGCTACGCCAACGCCTACCACGAATACGTCACCACCCCTGAGGAATACGACGCACAGCAGTACGAGGGCGCCTCGACCCTGTTCGGCCGCTACACCCTCTGCGCGTACCAGCAGGAATTCGCCCGGCTGGCAACGGCATTCGCCGCCCGTCAGGTGGTGCCGCGCGGCCCGGCCCCGCGCGATGTGTCCAACCTGCAGCCGAACTTCCAGCCCGGCGCGGGACCGGACACCGTCCCGCCCGGTCGCACCTTCGGCGACGTGCTGACCCAGCCCGCCCCGGCATACCCCCCGGGCACGCAGGTCGCCGCCGAATTCGTCTCCGCCCACCCGAAACACAACATCCGCCGCAACGGCACCTTCCTGGAAGTGCAGCGCCAGCAGGCGTCAGGGGAGTGGGTGCGGGTGGCCAACGAGGGCGAATGGGCGGTGAAGTTCTTCTGGAGCAAGCGCGGCACGGCCGAATCCGTGGCGCGGTTCACCTGGGACATTCCCGCCGACGCCGCGCCGGGGCGGTATCGGTTCCAGCACTACGCCGACAGCCTGAGCCCCGACGGCGCACTGCACCCGTTCACCGGAGCTACCAACGACTTCCAGGTCGGCTGAGCGGCCTCACAGCCCCGTCTGCGCACCCTTGTCGCCGCGGCGTGCCCCGCGCCGCTGGATCAGGAAAATACCCAGCGCGAGCACGCCGACCACCATGCCCATCAGGCAGACCGGCAGCACCGAGGCCCACCGGTCGCCGGTGGCCCACACCACCACGGTGGCGAGCAACCACAGCGCGCTGCCGACCGCGAGCACCGGCCTCGGGTCGGTGAGCCGCGCCGGGATCTGGGGCACTTTCTGCGTCACAGTCATAGCCTAGCGGCGAGAACACACGTCGGACGCGCACCCGTCCCGTATCGTTCACCTCTGTGACAACGCCATCCGATGTTCGAGCCCTCGCTGGTGAGCTCTCACTGGCGGTGGTTCGTCTGACGCGTCATCTGCGCGGCCGCCGTGCCGACTCGCAGATTTCGCTGACGCAGCTCTCCGCTCTCGCGACCCTGTCTCGCGACGGCGCGATGACCCCCGGGGCGCTTGCCGCCAAAGAACGCGTCCAGCCGCCGTCGATGACGCGCGTCATCGCCTCGCTCACCGATCTCGGCTTGGTCGAACGCAAGCCGCATCCGACCGACGGCAGGCAGATCATCGTCTCGCTGTCCGACGCGGGGTGTGCCCTCATCGCCGATGAGACCCACGCCCGCGAAGCCTGGATGACCGAGCAGCTGTCCAACCTCACCGAGGATCAGGTCGTCGTGCTCACCAAGGCCGTCGCCATCATGAAGCAGATCGTCGCCGAATCCGAGTGAGCTTGCCCGGCCGGTGCTTTCGCCGGTGCTACCGGGCGCCGAACGGCTGATCGCTGTCGACGATGTCGCGTCCGAGCGGGAACAGCGACAGGGGGATCAGCTTCAAATTGGCCCAGCCGAACGGGATTCCGATGATCGAGATGAACAGCGGAATGCTGGTGAGCAGGTGGCCGAGCGCGAGCCACCAGCCCGCGACGACGACCCAGATGATGTTGCCGATCAGCGAACCCGTGCCCGCGCCCGGCTTCTCCACCGTGGTCCGGCCGAACGGCCACAGCGCGTACGCCGCGATCCGGAACGACGCGATGCCCCACGGAATCGTGATGATGAGAATGCAGCAGATGATCCCGGCCAGGATGTAGCCCAGTGCCATCCACAACCCGACGAACACCAGCCAGAGGATGTTGAGGACGAGCTGAATCGGCTTCATGCCCACCAGCATGCCAGCAGAGCGGGGATCCGGACATTTCTCCTGGATCACAGTCGCCACTCGACGGCATGACTCAGAAGAACCAGCCAAGTACGGCGTCCCGGTCGGCGGCGAAGGCCTCTTCGAAGGCGTGCAGGTGGTTGGTGTCCTTGGCCTGCAGGCGGTTTGCGGCGGCGAACACCCGGGCGGGGTAGGCACCGAGGTACATGCTGCCAAGGACGTCGATGCCGAGTTCGATATCGGCAGCCCGGGTCGTCGGCGCGCACTCGGCGCGGCCGTCGCGGACGGTGAGCGCGAAGGTGCCGCCCGCGTCGCGGAACGGATCGGTCACCGCGAGTACGAGATCCAGGTCCCGCTGATAGGTGCGTGCCGCGAGCGCCGCGGGAATGTCCATGAGCCGCAACCACAGTCCGTCATAGCGTCCGGTGGTCCGCACCAGCCGGGTGTTGGTCAGCAGATAGGGCAGCGGATCGTTGTCGCTGAGCGTGACCGACACCTGCTTGACCAGATCGAGCCCCAGGAGCGCCCGCCAGAGCGCCGCATGGGCGTCGGCGGTCACCGCGCGCAGCTCGACCACGTCGACGTCCATGCCGGTTTCGCGGTAGTGGTAGCGGTACAGCGCATAGCCATCCGGGTGGGTGAACACGAAAAGGCTGGTGCCGCCGCGCCGCGAACGTTCCGCGTCGGCGAACAGCCCGGCCCAGGAGGCGTCCGGCCGCACCTGCGCGCCGGGCACGAGCCTGCGCCACCGGTCGTACACGGCCTTGATGTGCTCGGCGGCCTCGTCCGGCGCCGCCAGGTCGACACCGCCCGGATTCGGGGCGGTCGGCCGGAATTCGGCGAAGCGGCGATCGATGGTGACCGCGTTCTCGCGCACCGTCGGTCCGTAACCGAAGCGTCCGTAGATGGTGGCTTCGCTCGCGGTGAAGATGGTCAGCGGCAGCCCGGCCGCCTCGGTGCGCCGATGCTGCTCGGTGTACATCGCGCGCAGAATGCCGCGCCGCCGATGCGTCGGTGCCACACCGACCGCCGCGATGCCGCAGGCGTCGACCGCCCGTTCGCCCGGCACGGTCACCGTCATGGTCCTGGACTGCACGTGCCCGACGATCCGCGCGCCGTCCGCCGCCACGATCGCGCCCTCCGGTGGGAACAGCTGTCGGTAGCGGTCGAGCTCGGCCTCGTCCGGTCGACCGCCGAAGGAGGTGGCCACCAGCGTCCGGATCGCGGTCGCGTCATCAGGGGTGGCGGATCGGATAGTGATGCCGTTCGTCAGCGTCATCGTTGCACCCTCCCACGCCGCGACACCGCGCCGCACTCCAATTTCGGCGGGCCTACGACCTATCGTCGCCGACCGCCGGGGAGGCGACCCCACGCGCCTCCCCACCGGCGAAGATGACACCTGTGCCGGTGTTTGTCCGGATTACCCGGCAGGATGTAGCGCGTGGCCGAAGTGATCGATATCGACGACCCCGCCGACCCGCGGGTCGATGACTTCCGCGACCTGAAGTCCGCCGACCGCCGACCCGATCTGCCCGGCCGGAAGGGCCTGGTGATCGCGGAGGGTGTGGTTGTCGTGCAGCGGATGCTGGACTCCCGGTTCGCGCCGACTGCGCTGCTCGGCGTGGAGAAGCGTCGCGCAGAACTCGCGGACGATCTCGTCGCCGTCGACGTGCCGTACTACCGCGCCTCGGCCGAGGTGATGGCCGAGGTGGTCGGCTTCCACCTCAACCGCGGCGTGCTCGCTGTCGCGCGCAGGCCCGCGGAACTGGAGCTGGACGAGGTGCTCGACAAGGCGAGCACGGTCGCGGTGCTGGAGGGCGTCAACGATCACGAGAACATCGGCTCGATGTTCCGCAACGCGGCCGGACTCGGCGCGGCGGCCATCCTGTTCGGCGACCGGTGCGCCGACCCGCTGTACCGGCGCGCGGTGCGGGTGTCCATGGGCCACGTGCTGCGCGTTCCGTTCGCTTCCGTCCCCGACTGGCCGCACGGTCTGGATATACTGCGGCGCAAGGGCTTCCAGATCATCGCGCTCACGCCGAACCCGGCGGCGGTGAATCTGGCCACGGCGATGACGGGGGAGCGGGTGGCACTGCTGCTCGGTGCCGAAGGACCGGGTTTGAGCGAGGACGCGATGCGAGCCACCGACGTGCGCGCGCGCATCCCGATGTCACCCGGCACCGACTCGCTCAATGTCGCCACCGCGGCCGCGATGGCCTTCTACGAGCGGGTACGAACGTGAGGGAGCGTCAGCGAGCGAACCGAAGATACAGCGTGCCGGAGCGCACGACGGAGCCGAGCGCCAGCGAGGCGGAGTCGTGAATTATCCGCCGTATCAGGGTCCGACCCCGTGGGGCGCCGGCGTCGGCGTCGCGATCATGGTCGCGCTGCTGGCCGCGGTCGCGGTGTTCTCCTTCGGTCGCGCGCTCGCCGAGGTGCATCCGCTGCTCGCGGTGGCGGTGAACCTGGTCGCGGCGGGCGGCGCCGCGCCGACCGCCTGGCGGATGCGGTGGGAGCCGGTGACGAGGTGGGTGGTCGGCGGCGGTGCGGCGGGCGTGCTGCTGGGGTGGGTGGCGTTGCTGATCAACGGGCTGGCGGCCTGAGACGTACCGCGGTCAGGACACGCGATCGTGCCCGCGTAGCCAGCTGAACAGACCGCGTCTGGGGCGCACGGTGGCCGGCTCGTGCTGTTGCGGGGCGAGGGTGGCCGGGTCGGGCGCTTGGCCTTTCGGGTACAGCGTGAACCCGCACACCGCGACGTCGCCGGGGACCAGCGCGCCCTCGGCGGCCGGAGCGCGGTAGTGGAAGCCGAGCCACTCGTTGTTGGCGGCGTCGGCGAAGTCGGGTGGGTCGAACGGCAGCGTCTGCGGGTCGGGCAGCTCGCCCGCCTGCCAGCGCACCGGATGTTCGCCCGCCCAGTACGGGCGCTCCCAGACCAGCGGCAGGCCCTCGTCCTCCAGGATGTTCACCCGGCTGGAACTGAACGCCCTGCGGAATTCGCCTCGCTCCCAATGCGCGAACGCACCCCAGCCATGCGCGGTGTCGAAGGACACCAGATAGGTGTGCTCGGAGGCCAGAGGACGAACCAGCAACTCCGGCAGCTCGGTCGGGTGGATGCGGGCGGCCTGCGCCGAACACACCACCGTCACGCCCGGGTAGCAACCGATGTACACCTCGTCGAGGTCCGGACCCGCGCAGCCCGCGAGAGTACCGACCATGATCGGCAGCACGTCCCGGTCGCTGTGCAGCTGTTTCGCAAGCGCCAGTGCGGCATCGGGATCCGGATCATGGTTGGCGCGCAGTACCGTCAACGGATCGGGTGCGTCGACGTACCAGAGGGACGAAGCTTTCGATAGCATTTCCGGCACCTCCCGATGGTTGCACGAATCAGCTCCGCGAACTTCGAGCAACGCACGGGGGTTTCGAACAATTCACCGCTGCGGTGAACCACCCGACGCCGTCGCGCGCAGTCGACAACACACCAAAAAATCTACTCGCCTCGAGCCCGTCCAGGCGCACCTTCAGCTTCTGAACACGCTGGGGAACCCAGCTATCCGGTCGCGCCCAATTCTGTGGCGCAGCCGACGAAGGCACGCCACCGTGGTGGCGTGCCTTCTTGTCGTTCAGCTTTGGGGGTCTCGCTCAGTGGCCCGAGCTGCGCACTCCGAGCAGGACGTCCTCCCAGGACGGCATGGGTGCCTTGCCGCGCTTGGTGCGTGCGGGCTTGGCTGCCGTCTTGCCGTTGGCGGCGGGCTTGGCCGGTTCCTCGGCGGCGGGCTTCGTCGACGCGGCGGGCGCGGGCGGGGCGGTTTCCGCGGGGGGCTCGGCAGGCGGAGTCGGTGCCGGCGCGGTGGGCGCGGGTGCCGGGCTCGCCGCAGCGGGCGTCGTCGTAGTTGCCGCAGTGGGGGTTGCGGTCGCGCCCGCGGTGATGGCGGGGGTGCTGGTGCCACCGGCCGCGACGGCACGCTGCTCGTAGTACTCGTCCAGGGTGGGCTGGCTCTGCCGGGCCGCGGGGCGCGCGGGCGGCGCCGCCGGGGTGGGGCGTGGCTCGACCACCGGCTCGGGCTGCGGTGCGGGCGCGGCCACCTCGGGCTCGGCGGGCAGGATCGTCGCGAGACCGCGTAGCGCTCGGCCGAAGTCGGGATCGATCAGGTCCGAGGCGGGGTCGTCGAGCGGGGAGACCGAGCCGCCGTGCGCGTCGGGCTGGTAGCGCCAGTGCGCGGCGATTTCGGAACGCCCGTTCTGCCACTGCAATTGGGCGACCCAGAAACCTTTTTCGTCTTTCCAGGCGTCCCATTCGGCGCCTTCGATGTTGTGCCCGCGCTCGGTGAAGGCGGCGGTGACGACATCGATGAGGGTTTCCACGGCGGGGCCGTCGGGGCGGACGGGATGCGCCTTCTGCGCGAGTTCGGCAGCGCGGGCACGCTCCAGCAACACCGGGTAGGCGAACCGCTCGACGCGGCTGGCCGGCATGCCGGATTCTTCGGTGACCTGGTCGACGGAGGCACCGGCCCGGATTCGAGCCTGGATATCGCGAGGACGCATAGTTGCTTCCATTTCGATCTCTATCTGGCCGAATCGGGCAAGGTCTCCGCGTGCTGCGGCTCGTAGCTTGTCGTCGGCGGGAAGCCGGTACTTCGCTCCGGACTCGGTGTCGATACACACGATGTGCGTGGAGTCGGGCGTCACCCCGATCACTCGAAGTTCACGCACCGTTACCTCCTTACCGCGTCGACTCGCGACACCGCCCACTTTCCGAAACAGTAGTGCACTTCTGGGATCCGTGGGGCGAGACACGCGGGGCGGAAATCTCTGTGCAGACTCCCGCACCCCGCTAATCTGCTCTGTTCGACTTAGCGCACCACCGGAAGCGGCGTGTCGATTGTGGCGTGTCGCGCTCGGATTCGGCTGTTGTCAGCCCAGATTCTGCACGACCCAGTCGATGCTACGGGTCAACTGGCTGATGTCTTCCGGGTCGATGGCCGGGAACATGCCCACGCGCAGCTGGTTGCGGCCCAGCTTGCGGTACGGCTCGGTGTCCACGATTCCATTGGCACGCAGCACCTTCGCCACCGCGGCCGCGTCGACCGAGTCGGCGAAGTCGATGGTGCCGACCACCTGCGAGCGGTGCGCAGGATCGGTGACGTACGGCGTGGCGTACTCGCTCGACTCGGCCCAGTTGTACAGGCGCGACGACGAATCCAGCGTCCGCTTGACCGCCCAGTCCAGGCCGCCGTTGCCGTTGAGCCACTCGATCTGGTCGGCGAACAGCAGCAGGGTGGCCAGGGCCGGGGTGTTATAGGTCTGCTCCTTGGTGCTGTTGTCGATCGCGATCGGCAGCGACAGGAACTCCGGGGTCCACCGGCCGCTCGCCTTGATCTCGTCGACCCTGGCCAGCGCGGCCGGGCTCATCAGCGCGACCCACAGGCCACCGTCGGCGGCGAAGCACTTCTGCGGCGCGAAGTAGTAGACGTCGGCGTCGGCGATGTTGACCGGCAGACCACCCGCGCCCGAGGTGGCGTCGATGGCGATCAGCGCGTTCTCCGAGCCCGCCGGGCGCTGCACCGGAATGGCGACACCGGTGGAGGTTTCGTTGTGTGCCCAGCCGATCAGGTCGGCCGAGGGGTCCGACACCGGCTCCGGCGCGCTGCCCGGCTCCGCCGAGATGACGATCGGGTCGCCGATGAACGGGTTGCCCTTGGCCACGGCGGCGAACTTGGAGCTGAACTCACCGTTGGTCAGGTGCAGCGAACGCTCGCGGATCAGGCCGAAGGCCGCGGCATCCCAGAACGCCGTCGTGCCACCGTTACCGAGCACCACCTCGTAACCGTCGGGCAGGGCGAACAGTTCGCGTAGGCCCGAGCGCACCCGCGCGACCACATCTTTCACCGGCTTCTGCCGGTGACTTGTTCCGAACACCGAGGCGCCGACCGTCACCAGAGACTGCAACTGCTCCGGTCGCACCTTGGAGGGGCCACAGCCGAACCGTCCGTCGGCGGGCTTGAGGTCGTCGGGAATCGTCGGGAACGCAGTGGTCATGCCGAACAGGGTAAAGCGTGTCGGACCAGCTCGGTTCGTGCGGGTCGGCAGCTGTGCCCTCCGCCACCGGCGCTCGCGCGGGCACCCGCTGCCGGAATTGTCACGGTCCACTCCGGTTGCGGTGGTATTACTGTGTCGCGCACCACACTCCAGCTAACCTTTGCGCCCATGAACATGGCGCCGGCTAACTCGGGGTGGCGATTGCTCGGTCGACGACCACGGACCTTCGGGCTGCGCATCGGCGCGATGTCCGACAGCGCGCGCCGTGAGTTGCTGCTACACGGCACCCTCGGTTCGGCAACAATTCTCGGCGTGCGGCCGAGCAACAAAGCGGTCGCGGGCGAGCACGACGCGGACGGCTCGTCGCCGTGCCAGGTGTTCTGGGTGCGGGTCGAGGTCGACGGGGTGGCGCCGTACGAGGCCAGGGTGCGGCAGCGGGTGTCCGCGGCGAACCTGGAGTGGATGCAGCCGGGCGATGTCGTGTGCTGCCGGGTCGACCCGGGCGACCGGGAACGGTTGGTGCTGTACGTGCCGGAGTTCGCGGAGACCGGCCGGGTCAGCGTCGCGAAGATTCTCGCCGACGGCCGCCGCGCCGACGCGACGGTGCTGGCCGCGGCCCCGGTCGCCGCGGACTACGTCGGTCGCGATGATCCGGTGCTGCGCCTCGACCTGGAGCTGCGCGCCTGGGACGAGCCGACCCCCTGGCTGGTCCGGCTCGTCCAACCGGTTCCGCTGCCCGCGATCGGGCTGGTCGATCTGGGTCAGCACCTGGAGGTCGCCTTCTTCACCGTCGACCACGGCGAATCGGTGGCCGTCGACTGGGCCGCCTCCCTCGGCGAGGACTGACCCGGCCTCACAGGTGGACGAAGGTGAAACCCAGCTCGCGCAGGGTGGGCAGGACGGCGATCATGCCCGCGCCGGTGCCGGACTGCGGTCGGTGCATGTGGGCGAGCGAAATCGCCCCCGGCGCAGCGGCATTCATCGCGGAGCGGACCTTGGCGGCGCTCGCGGTCGCGCCGTAGTCGGCGTTGATGCTGAAACCGACCGGGGTTTCGCCCAATTCGTGCACGATGGCGACCGCGACATCGTCGTAGTGCGCGGTGCCCGCGCGGAAGAAGCGGGGCGGCTTGCCGACCAGTCCGGTCAGCCGCTCGTGGTTGGCCCAGACCTCGTCGGCCGCCTCCTGCGCCGAGCCGGTGCCCGCGATGCCGTAGGCGGCGCGGCCGTTCACCGAGAGCGGCTTGTGCGCGACACCGTGATTGGCCAGCTCGAACAGCGGGTTCACCGCCAGCTGACCGGCCCGCACCGGGTTCGCGTCGATCCAGCGTTTGTTCAGGAACAGCGTGGCCGGAATCTGCTGGGTGACAAGGAAGTTGATGAGCGAGTCGTCGATGTCGTTGTTGCCAGGCCCGCCGCACGCGTCGAAGGTCAGGGCCAGCTGCTTGCCGGTGGCCGCGAAAGTGCTTGTGATGCCCTGCATTTGCACGCCCCACCGTTGCGGCTGGTCGGCGGCGTGCCTGGCGGCCACCGCGGCGGGTGAGTTGTCCGGTGGCGGCGCGGTCTTGGACGCCACTGCGGCGTCGCCGATCGAGGTCCGGGCGCGGGTCGAACTCGGTGCTGCGGCCGCGGTATCGCTGTGGGCGGTCCCGCATCCAGTGGCGGCGAACCCGGCGGCCAGCGCGGCGGCGACGCCGAACATCCGCCGCGACATTCCTCGTTCCTGCACCCCGGCCCTCCTCCATCCGTCCGGACCCGGATGCTACGCGAGCCGAATGTCCTGTTGGTGCAGGACATTCGGCTCGCGGTGATGCACTCTGGCTATTGCTAGGCGTGCTGGATGCTCGCCCAGCCCGCGACGTCGGCAGGCTGCCGCGGCGCCGGTCCGGTGTAGATGGCCGCCGGGCGCACCAGCTTGCCGAGCTGCTTCTGCTCGAGGATGTGCGCACACCAGCCCGCGGTCCGGCCACAGGTGAACATGGCGGGCATCATGTGCGCGGGCACCTCGGCGAAGTCGAGGATCACCGCGGCCCAGAACTCCACGTTGGTCTCGATCGCCCGGTCCGGGCGACGCTCGCGCAGCTCGGCCAGCGCGGCCTGCTCCAGCGCGGCGGCCACCTCGTAGCGCGGCGCGGCGAGCCGCTTGGCGGTGGCGCGCAGCACGCGGGCGCGCGGGTCCTCGGCCCGGTACACCCGGTGCCCGAAGCCCATCAGCTTTTCCTTGCGGTCCAGGATGCCCTTGACCAGTGCCCGTGCGTCGCCGGTCTTCTCGACCTCTTCGATCATCGGCAGCACGCGCGCGGGCGCGCCACCGTGCAGTGGGCCCGACATGGCGCCGATCGCGCCGGACAGCGAGGCCGCGACATCGGCGCCGGTGGAGGCGATCACGCGTGCGGTAAAGGTGGAGGCGTTCATGCCGTGCTCGGCGGCCGACACCCAGTAGGCGTCGATCGCCTCGGTGTGCTTGGGGTCCGGGTCACCCTTCCAGCGGGTCATGAACCGCTCGGTGACCGTGTTGCACTCGTCGATCTTCTTCTGCGGGACCGCGGGCTGGTAGATGCCGCGCGCGGACTGCGCGACGTAGGACAGCGCCATCACCGAGGCGCGGGCCAGGTTGTCGCGCGCGGTTTCGTCATCGATGTCCAGCAGCGGCTGGTAGCCCCAGATCGGGGCGAGCATGGCCAGGCCGGCCTGCACGTCGACGCGCACGTCACCGGTGTGCACCGGCAGCGGGAAGGGTTCGGCGGGCGGCAGGCCGCGACCGAACTCGCCGTCCACCAGCAGGGCCCACACGTCGCCGAAGGTCACCTGCCCCTCGACCAGGTTCTCGATGTCGACGCCGCGGTAGCGCAGCGCGCCGCCGTCCTTGTCGGGCTCGGCGATGTCGGTGGTGAACGCCACCACACCCTCGAGGCCGCTGACGAAATCGCTGGGTACGGCGGTCTGCCCGGTGGGGACCGCGGGGCTGGTAGTCATGTCGGGACTTCTCCTTGCACTTCGGGACGCGCTCCGTAGCGACTGCTCGCAGCTCGCTAGAACAGGCCTGATCCTCGGCGATGCGGGATATAACGAGGCTCGCCGAGCACATGCCGATCAACAACACCTTAGATCCTTGCTACCCCGGAGTAACGTCTGGCCCATGCGTGACCTGGACAATTCACCTGGCGGCCAGGAGACGGCCGATACCCTGCCGAGCACCGATTTAGCGGGCATGCGCGCCGAGTACGGTGGCCCCCCGTTCGGCAGCGGCGAAGACGTCGATCTGGACGAAACATGGCTGGCCGGCGGCTGGGAGCCGTTGCTGCGCCACTGGATCGAGCAAGCGACCGCGGTCGGCGTCGCGGAGCCGAACGCCATGGTGCTGGCCACCGTTTCGCTGGCCGACGGCACGCCGCGACCGGTCGCCAGAACCGTCCTGTGTAAAGGGCTCTCCCCCGAGGGTGTGACTTTTTACACGAACTACGACTCGGCCAAGGGCAGCCAGCTCGCGGCCGTCCCGTTCGCCGCCGCCACCTTCGTCTGGCCCGCACTCGGCAGGCAGGTGCATGTGCGCGGCGCGATCGAGCGGGTGCCCGCCGAGACGACCGAGGTCTACTGGCGCTCCCGGCCGCGCGACTCGCAGCTGGGCGCGTGGGCCTCGCGCCAGTCGAAGCCGATCGGGTCGCGGGCCGAGTTGGACCGCACTATGGCCGAGACGATCGCGCGCTTCGAGAATGTCGACGAGATTCCGGTGCCGCCGCACTGGGGCGGCTTTCTGCTGCGCCCGGACGAGGTGGAGTTCTGGCAGGGCCGACGGGGCAGGCTGCACAACCGGATTCGGGTGCTCATCGAGAACGGCGCCATGAAAGTGGAGCGACTACAACCCTGAACTATTCCCGACCGGCCGGTGAGAAATCTCGTATCGAGCCGGTCGGGTTCGACTCGCTACGCTCCCGCCGGTGAGATTGCTGGCCGATACCGCTCCGCTGCGACATCCCGACTTCCGGCGTCTGTGGACCACGGGCATCGTCACCATGATCGGCGCGCAGCTGTCCATCGTCGCGGTGCCGCAGCAGATCTTCCAGATCACCGGCAGCTCAGGGTATGTCGGCCTGGCCGGGCTGTTCGGCCTGGTGCCGTTGATCGTGTTCGGGCTGTGGGGCGGCGCGCTCGCGGATGTGATGGACCGGCGCAAGCTGATGCTCATCACCAACGCGGGCACCGGGCTCACCGCGGTGGCGTTCTGGGCGCAGGCCGCGTCGGGCATCGACAACGTCTGGGTCGTGCTCGGCCTGTTCGCGGTGCAGCAGGCGTTCTACGCGGTGAACCAGCCGACGCGCAGCGCGGCCATCCCGCGCCTGCTGCCGGAAGACCAACTGGCCGCGGCGAATTCGCTCAGCATGACGGTGATGCAGTTCGGCGCCATCGCCGGACCAGTGCTGGCGGGCGCGCTGATCCCGGTGATCGGACTGTCCACCCTGTACTTGATCGACTCCATCGCCCTGCTCGCCACGATCTGGGCGGTGTGGAAGTTGCCCGCGCTGCCGCCGACCGGAACCGCGCGCAAGGCCGGATTCCGCACGGTGCTGGACGGCTTCGGCTACCTGGCCACGCAGCGGATCTTGCTCGCCTCGTTCGCGGTGGACGTGATCGCCATGGTGTTCGGCATGCCGCGCGCGCTGTTCCCGCAGATCGCGCACGAGACCTTCGGCGATCCGACCACCGGCGGGGTCGCGCTCGGGCTGCTGTTCGCGTCCATGTCGGTGGGCGCGGTGCTGGGCGGGGTGTTCTCCGGCTGGATACCGCGCATTCAACGCCAAGGCCTGGCCGTACTCGTCTGCATCGTGCTGTGGGGCCTGGCCATGGTCGGCTTCGGCGCGGCCGTCGGCTTCACCGGGCACGGACTCGGCGTAGGCCTCGGGCTGTCGCTCGCGCTGCTCTGCTCGGCCTTCGGCGGCGCGGTGGACATGGTCTCGGCCGCGCTGCGGGTCACCATGCTGCAGCAGGTCGCGACCGACGAGATGCGCGGACGATTGCAGGGCGTGTTCATCGTGGTCGTCGCAGGTGGGCCGCGAATCGGTGATGTTGCCCACGGTTTTGCGGCGGCGAGTCTGGGTACCGCCGTCGCGGCGGCCGGTGGCGGTGTTCTCGTGGTGATCGGCGTGGTGATCGCCGCTATCGCATTCCCGGCATTCGTGCGATACCGGGTAGGGCGCGCACATGCGGAAATAGTGGCACCATGAGCCTGCGAATATCCAGCAATCGCTGTTCGGCGCGTACTTCGGACCTCACACCGCCACGAGATGTTTGTGAGGTCGCACAGGACTACCCTCCTGGTTGTCCGCGTCGGTGAACGTCTAGCGTTGAGACAAGTGCATCGTGCGCCGACCGCGACGATGCCTACGGTTCTAGCCTGAGAGGGATCCTTCCGTGCCCGCTGAGAACATCATCAACGTCGACGAAGACGCCAAGCCGGTGCTTACCTACCCCGGCGGGGAGTTCCCGATGACGGTCGCCAAGGCCGCCGAAGGTAACGACGGAATCGAGCTGGGAAAGCTGCTGGCCAGCACGGGTTACGTCACCTACGACCCGGGCTTCATGAACACCGCCCCGACGAAGTCGGCGATCACCTACATCGACGGTGAGGCAGGCATCCTGCGCTACCGCGGGTACCCGATCGACCAGCTCGCGGGTTCTTCCACCTTCATCGAGGTCAGCTACCTGCTGATCTACGGCGAGCTCCCCTCGCAGGCCCAGCTGGAAGACTTCACCGACCGGATCCGCAGGCACACGCTGCTGCACGAGGATCTCAAGCGCTTCTTCGACGGCTTCCCGCGCAACGCGCACCCCATGCCGGTGCTCTCCTCCGCGGTGAACGCGCTGTCGGCCTACTACCAGGACTCGCTGGACCCGCGCGACCCCGAACAGGTCGAGCTGTCCACCATCCGGCTGCTGGCCAAGCTGCCCACCATCGCGGCCTACTCCTACAAGAAGTCGGTCGGCCAGCCGTTCCTCTACCCGGACAACTCGCTGAGCCTGGTGGAGAACTTCCTGCGGATGACCTTCGGCTTCCCGGCCGAGCCGTACGAGGTCGACCCCGAGGTCGCCGCGGCGCTGGACATGCTGCTCATCCTGCACGCCGACCACGAGCAGAACTGCTCCACCTCGACGGTCCGGCTCGTCGGCTCCTCCGACGCCAACCTGTTCACCTCGGTGTCCGGCGGCATCAACGCCCTCTGGGGCCCGCTGCACGGCGGCGCCAACCAGGCGGTGCTGGAGATGCTCGACGGCATCAAGTCCGACGGCGGCGACGTCAAGGAATTCATCCGTAAGGTCAAGAACAAGGAAGACGGCGTGAAGCTCATGGGCTTCGGGCACCGCGTCTACCGCAATTACGACCCGCGCGCCGCCATCGCCAAGAAGCACGCCGACGCGATCCTCAACAAGCTCGGCAACGACGAGCTGTTCGAGATCGCCCAGGCGCTGGAAGAGGCCGCGCTCACCGACGACTACTTCGTCGAGCGGCGCCTGTACCCGAACGTCGACTTCTACACCGGCGTCATCTACAAGGCCATGGGCTTCCCCACCCGCATGTTCACCGTGCTGTTCGCGATGGGCCGACTGCCGGGCTGGATCGCGCACTGGCGCGAAATGCACAGCGAGCCACTGAAGATCGGCCGCCCGCGGCAGATCTACACCGGCTACGGCGCCCGCGACTACCGCGAGATCACCAACCGTTAGTTCCACCATCACCACCATCACCCACCGAAGGGGATATGCCGAATGACCAAGCCGGAGATCGAGTTCCAGGGTGGGCCCGCGCCCGCCGAGCTGGTGATCAAGGACATCATCGAGGGCGAAGGCAAAGAAGCCGTGCCCGGCGGCAACGTCGAGGTGCACTACGTCGGCGTTGAGTTCGACACCGGCGAAGAATTCGACTCCTCCTGGAACCGCGGCGAATCCATCAACTTCCCGCTGCGCGGCCTGATCCAGGGCTGGCAGGACGGCATCCCCGGCATGAAGGTCGGCGGCCGCCGCCAGCTCACCATCCCGCCGGAGCTGGCCTACGGCCCGGCCGGTGCGGGACACCCGCTGGCAGGCAAGACGCTGGTCTTCGTCATCGACCTGCTGGACGCCAACTAAACCGAGACGCGTACCGCGGCCCGTGTTCCACTGAGTGGAGCACGGGCCGCGGTCGCGCTATTCGCGGACGATCTCGACCGGATCGGTGAGGGCCAGGGCGAGTGCGGACTGCTGGGCCGAGCTGCGCTGGGGGAGTGCGTCTACGGCTTTGTCGGTCTGGGTGCTCAGGTTGTTGACGATGGTCTGCAGTTGGGTGACGCCGCCGGTGAGTTGACTGATGGCGCTGACCAATTGGGCGCCGCCCTCGTCGGCGAGCTTGGGCAGGCCCTCGGCCAGCTTCGCTCCCTCGTTCAATTGCGCACTGGCACTGGTCAATCGGTCGACCACGGTGCGAAGCAGCGTGCCGAGGTCGGTGTTCGGGTCGACCGCACCGCCGACCAGCGAGCCGAGGCCGGTGAGCTGGGCGCCGGCTTGACCCGAAATGCCCTGGAGCGCTTCGAGTTTCTTGATGATGTCGGCCAGCGCCGGATCATCGGCGAAGGGCAGGGCGCGCAGCAGCGGGAGGATTTGGTCCAAGCCGGAGTTCACGGTGTCGGCTGTCTGCTCGACCTGAGCGATCGTGATGCCGGTCGAATCCAGCGCGGAGGCAAGCTCGTTCGCCTGCTTGGCGGCGCCGTCGACGGTCGAGTTCAGCAGTGCGATGGCCGAAGTCAGCTGTGCGGAGCCCGCTTTGGCGAAACTCAGGAAGCCGAGCAGCTGGTCGGCGCCTGCGCTGAACTGCTCGGTGCCCGAAGCAGCCGTGTTCACCCCGGCTTTGAGCAACTGTGCAGTGAACTGCACCTGCGACATCTGACTGCGGGCCTGCCCGACGGCCGCGAGCGCGGCGTCGACTCCCGCCGCACCGACCCGGTGCGTCACCTCGGACACCGCGCCGTTCACCAGGTCGGTGTCGGCACCCTGGTGGGTGGCGACGGTGACCTTGGCCCGGCGCGGCTGGGTACCGGCCAGGGTGCCCATGGATTCGGTGAGGTCGGCGGGCAGGGTGATCACCGCGGCGTAGTCGTCGGTGCTCGCCTCACCTGGCTTTGCGGCGGTCCATTCGTACCCACCCGCTTCCGTCAGCGCCTTGACGACCCGCGCGCCCGTCGGCCCGGAATCGGCGTTCACCAGCGCGATACCGGTGGGGCGGTCGTCGGATCGGCTGCACGCGGTGAGGCCGGCACCGAGCGCGCCAGCACTGACGAGAGCAACGGCGAGAAGAGCCCAGCGGGCACGTTTTCCGATCACAGCCAGACGATAGAGCCGCCCCATGACCCAACCGCTGGCGTTTCTATGAGAGTTCGCTAAGGACCCACGGCGGTCGGATCGGGCAGATCGAGCACGAGGCGGATGCCGCCTAGTGTTCCGTCATCGAAATAGGCGCGCCCACCGTGCAATTGGGCTTGCTGGGCGACCAGGGCCAGGCCCAGTCCGGAGCCGCCCTTACTCGCCTGACTACCGCGGAAGAACCGATCGAACACGGCCTGCCGCTCGTGCACCGGGATGCCGCGACCGTTGTCATCGATACTGATCACGATGTGCCCGTTCGGCGCCCGGTGCGCGGACACCAGCGCCTCGGTGGCCCGCCCGTGCTTGACCGAGTTGGCCAGCGCGTTGTCCACCGCGAGCCGCAGACCCGCGGGCAGCCCACGGGTGACCAGCTCGGTATCGCTGTCGATGCGGACCTTCAAACCGGGGAAGTGCCGCATGGCGTCGTGCGCGGCCTGATCACACAGGTCGCCGACATCGGTGGCGACGTGGTCGCGTTCGTTGGTGAGATCGCCGGTGGCGAGGCGCTCCAGCGCGGCCAGCGTGGTCTCCACCCTGCCCTGACTGCGTTGCAGGTCGGCGAGGATCTCGGTGCGCTGTGCCTCGTCTAGGTCCAGGGTGCGCAATACCTCGAGGTCGGTGCGCATGGCGGTGAGCGGCGTGCGCAACTCGTGCGCGGAGACGGCGGCGAAATCGCGCGCGGTCTCCAAGGCCGCCGCGGTCGCGGACTGTGCCTGGTCCACCCGTTGCAGCATCGTATTCACCGCGTCCGCCAGCTTTTCCGCCTCCCGTACGCCCGACCCGTCGACCGGTGTCTGCGGGTTATGCGGATCGGGCAGGCCGCTGCGCGCGCCGACCTGGCGGGTGAGCCGCACGATCGGGCGCACCGCGCGTCCGGCCAGCAGCCAGCCGAGCGCCGCTGCGGCGGCGATGGCGATCAACGCGCCGCCGAGTACCCAGCGCTGCTGGTCCGCGGTGGCCGCGGCCGCCGAGGCGGCGGGGATGCCGATCGAAACCACCCGTCCCGCAGGCTGGTTCTCGGTCGTCGACAGGATGCGATAGGGCGTGCCACCGACCGGGACGGTGCGCGAACCCGGTGCCAGATCGGGCAATTGGGTCGGCGTGCTCGCGGTAACCGTGCCGTTGTCGCGGACCGTGACGGCCATGTCGTTGTTCAGACCCGTCAAGCTGACGAACCGGACCGCGATGACCGGTTCGATCAGCACGATGCGCGCGGCGATCGCGAGCTGCTGATCGGATTGCTGCACATTGTTGCGCTCGATCGCGTGAATACTGATCACGCTGATCACCGAGACGATCACGATCGCACCGGCCGCTGCCGCGCCCGCGACCCTGGTGCGCAGCGAAAAGGCCCGGCGCCGACGGGATTTCGGCGCGGCGACCTGCGTCATTTGGGCGCCCGCAGCACGAACCCGACGCCGCGGATCGTGTGCAGCAGCCGCGGTGCGCCGTCCACCTCCAGCTTGCGCCGCAGGTAGCCGACGAAAACGTCCACCACATTGGTGTCGGCCGCGAAGTCGTAGCCCCACACCAGTTCCAGCAACCGTTCCCGGCTGAGCACCACGCCGACATTGCGCGCCAGCGTGGACAGCAGCTCGAACTCCCGCTTGGTGAGCTCGATTTCATCGCCGTTCAGCAGCGCGCGATACCCGGCGACATCGACTTCGAGCGGGCCGACGGTGATCGCGCCCGGCGTCGCGGGGGACTGGGTGTCGGTCCGCCTGCGCAGCAGCGCCCGGATCCGGGCGACCAACTCGGCGAGCACGAACGGCTTGACCAGGTAATCGTCGGCACCGGACTCCAGCCCGGAGATGCGGTCGTCCACCGATGCGCGCGCACTGAGCACGCAGATCGGCACCTCGTTGCCCATTGCGCGCAACGCAGTGACCACCCCGGCACCGTCGAGCACCGGCATGTTCATATCGAGCACGATCGCGTCCGGCGCGTGCTCGTTCACGCTGCGCAGCGCCTGCGCCCCGTCCCTGGCGACCAGCACATGGAACCCGGACAGCCGCAGCCCCCGCTCGACCGAGGCGAGCACGTCCTCGTCGTCATCGACGACGAGGACGGTCGGAGTAGAGGGCGTCACATCACTCATTCTGCTCCCCCGCCTCTCCGAGACTCGAGGCCAGTCGCGAGTGTCGCGAGTGTCGCGTTGGCGTCCGGCGGTGAGATAGCGGGCAGGTCAGCCGGTACCCGGTGAGTTACCCATGTCCTCACGAGATCAGGTGACCTGTCGTCATCGGGAAACGGCGCCCGTCAGTAGTTGTGGCAAGAATCGGCGACCGTGCGGATGGTGTCGCGCAGTTGGGCGTAGCGCGGGTCGTTCTGGGCTTCCTGGACCGCGCCCGGGTTCTGGTCGATGGCCCGCTGGAGTTCGGCGCGGCGCTGCTCGACCGGTTGATCGAACTTGCGCTGCAGCTCGGCCTTCTGCTTCGGGTTCGCGTCGAGCATGGCGGCGAGCTGCGGTGCCTTGTCGTGCAGGGCGGCGTCGACCTGGGCGAACGAACAGTCGGAAGTGAGCAGCGGACCGGCGAGCTCCATCGGGTCGGCGGAGGCGATGGCGGGGCTGAGGAACATGGCGACAGTGGCCAGCCCGCCTGCGGCGAATGCGGCGACAGCGGGACGGCCAACGGAACGCTTCATGGTGTGACTCCAAATATCGAGGGGTACTAGCGCCCTCGACGCTAGGCCGCCGCACTGGCACGCGTGTGAACGCTTCCTAAGGAAACTCTGAGCAGTCGACGCTGCCGAGCCCGGACCCACCACGGAATATCCAGCAGGACAACTGATCTCATCAGCACACGGGTACCGGCTGAGCTGGCCTTACTCGCCGCCGGGCGCCGAGGTCACCGGTGTGGCCGCCGAATCCGGCCCGAATTCGCTCAGCGGCGGGAGATCGCGTGCCGCATGGATCTGCTCCTCCAGCGCCTCGAGCACCGCGGGATCCTCGATGGTGGACGGCACCTCGTACGGATCGCCGGAGGTGATCTGCCGGATCGTCTTGCGCAGGATCTTGCCGGACCTGGTCTTCGGCAGCGCGGTGACGATGACGGCGTCGTGCAGTGTGGCGATCGCGCCGATCTGGCTGCGCACCCGCTCGATCAGCTCGTCCCGCAACTGCGCGGGGTCGACCTCGACCCCCGACTTGAGCACCACATAGGCCAGAGGCCGGTGCCCCTTGAGTTCGTCGGGCAGCCCGATCACCGCGCACTCGGCGACCGCCTCGTGGCCGGCGATGGCCGCTTCGATGCTGCCCGCCGACAAGCGGTGCCCGGCCATATTGATCACATCGTCGCTGCGGCCGAGCACGTAGAGGTAGCCGTCCTCGTCGAAGTACCCGGAGTCGCCGGTGAGGTAGTGGCCGGGGTAGGCGGACAGGTACGAACGCTTGTAGCGCTCGTCGTCGTGCCACAGCCCGGTCAGTGTGCCGGGCGGCAGCGGCAGCCCGATCACGATGTTGCCCTCGGTATTCGGCGGCACCGGGTTGCCCTCGGAGTCGAGCACTCGCAGGCGATACCCGGGCACCGGCACCGACGCCGAACCCGCCTTGATCGGAAGTTGTTGCAGACCGAGCGGATTCGCGCAGATCGGCCAGCCGGTCTCGGTCTGCCACCAGTGGTCCACGACGGGGCAGTCCGTGCGATCGGCGAGCAGGATCTCGTCGGCCCAGGCGTAGGTGGCCGGATCTAGTCGCTCACCCGCGCAGAACAGTGCGCGCAGCGAGGAGAGGTCGTGGCCGTGCGCGAGCGCGGCGTCCGGGTCGGCCTTGCGGATGGCGCGCAGCGCGGTCGGCGCCGTGAACAGCACGCGAACATTGTGTTCGGCGATCACTCGCCAGTACGCGCCCGCATCAGGGGTGCCGATCGGTTTGCCTTCGTACAGCAGCGTGGTCGCGCCGACCAGCAGCGGCGCGTAGACGATGTAGGAGTGCCCGACGACCCAGCCGACGTCGGAGGCCGTCCACATCACCTGGCCGGGGCCTACGTCGTAGATATTGCGCATGGACCAGGCGAGGGCAACCGCGTGTCCGCCGTTGTCCCGCACCACGCCTTTGGGTTTCCCGGTGGTACCCGAGGTGTAGAGGATGTAGAGCGGATCGGTTGCGGCGACCGGGACCGGCTCGGCCAGTGGCGCTCCTCGGACGGCGTCGTCCCAATCGAGCCATTGCGCCGCGATGGTCTGTGACGAACTCGGCAGTGATTCGGTCGCGGCCTGCGGCGCGGGGAAATGGATCGTCGGGAACTGCGGCCGCTGCTTGACGATCACGGTGCGCGGCACGGTGGTCTCGGCGAGATCCAAGGCCTGCAACACAATCGGGGGGTATTCGAGCTGTTTGCCCGGTTCCAGGCCGCCGGATGCTGTGATGATCAACACTGGCTTCGCGTCGTCGATGCGCGCGGCGAGCTCCGGCGCGGCGAAGCCGCCGAACACCACCGAGTGCACCGCGCCGATCCGCGCGCAGGCCAGCATGGCGATGACGGCTTCGGGGATCATCGGCAGGTAGATGACGACGCGATCGCCCGCGACGACGCCGAGCCGGCTCATCGCGCCTGCGAACCTGGCTACCTTTTCCAGCAGCTCCGCGTAGGTGAAAACGCCTCTGGTGCCGGTCATAGCGGAGTCGTATATTAAGGCGGGCTGATTCGCTAGGCCCCCCTCCGCCGCGGCGCCACCGTGCACATGCCGGTCGAGGGCGTTGAAGGAGGTGTTGAGGCGAGCGTCGGTGAACCACCTGGCCACCGGACGAGCGGCCGGGTCCACGATCTGGGTTGGCGGTACCTCCCAATCGATCGCTTCAGCCGCCCCGGCCCAGAACTCGGCGGGGTCGACCAAGCTGGTCTGATAGACCGGTCGGTACTCGTGCCGCACGTTCAAACCCGTGACTCCCTAGCCTCGCCTCGATGCCCGCCTCGATAGATCTGGTTGATTGTGGCAGACTTCACGCGACGCCCGGGTGGGTGTTGTGACCATTGGTTTTGCCTGGAACGGGCAGGTCAAGGATCGCATGCTTACTCGGAGTCACCCAAGAAGTTATTGATCCGTTAGAATCTGATGTCACTTATTTGGGCCGTCGTAGACGCAATTTCTCGGCCAGCCGCAGTTCTCGGCCAGCTCCGCCTGTCGAGCCAGTATGCGTGTGGAGGTTCGCTGATGGCGCGTGGTTGGGGCCAGTTTGGAAAGTGAGTGGGAGATGCGTGAGGCCGCTAGGTCCGGCAGAAGGCGCTGGGCGCTCGGCAACTGGGACCTGCGCTGGAAGGTGACGGCGGTGCTGGCCGTTCCGCTGGCGGTCGCGGTAGGCCTTGGCGTGTCCAGGATTTCATCGGAGTTCACCAACTCGGGTCGGCTCGCCGATGTCGCCGAGAACGTGGGGGCCATCCCCGCGGTCACGGCGCTGAGTGCGCAGACGGCAACGACCGTCGGTTCGCAGATGATCGCCGTCGCGCCGAACGTGTCCGTGGTGACGGATCAGAACCTTGCCGATCTCGACAAGGCGATCGCCAACGCGGAGAAGGCAGCCGACAAGCTCAGTGGTGTCGCCGGTGCCCGCGCGTCGCTGGACAGCATGCTCAACCAGGCAAAAGCCGTTCGCCAGCAAGGCAAAGCGGTGAACACCGGGTCGAGCGAGGATGCCATCGGTCTGATCGACCGGGTACGCAACGACAGTGTGCGGATCGTCGAGACGACGGTCGGCCAGGTCAGCGACACCGCGGTGGATACGGCGAAGCTCCGCCTGGTCGATTCGCTCAACACCCGAGCCACGCTGGTCGGTGAAGTCGCGGCGTTCCCAGGCGTATTGAAGGACCCGAAGGCGGGCACACCGGGCTTCCTCACCGCGGCCAACACCGAGCGCTCGCTGCTCGGCGTGCTGTCGCACCGGTTCTCCGACGGTGACACCTCGATCGCCGATCTCCGTGCGGGCATCGACACTCGGGTGACGCTGCTGAACAGCCCGGAGGCGCAGGCCGGTCGAATTCCGGTCGGCGAGCTGAAGAAGTCGCTGACCGACAGTCTCGCGGTCTACGAACTCGTGGTAACCCGGGCGACCAAGGACATCGACAGCGCGATGAACGCGCTGGTGTCCAGGGCCCAGCGGGATGCGTGGACCTACACCGGCGTCGTCGTCGCGACCATCCTCGCCGCGCTGTTGCTCGCCGTGTTCGTCGCGCGCTCGATGATCGTGCCGCTGCACCGGCTGCGCCTCGCCGCGCTGCGCGTCGCCGAGAGCGACCTGCCGCACGAGGTGGCCCAGCTCCGTAACGGCGCCTCGCCGGAAGAGGTGCCGCTGGAACCGATGCCGGTGCGCAGCACCGAGGAGATCGGCCAGCTGGCCCGTGCCGTCGACGACATCCACGGCCAGGCCCTGCGCCTCGCGAGCGACCAGGCGCAGATGCGTTCTCAGGTCAACGACATGTTCGAGACGCTGGCCCGGCGGTCCAAGTCCCTGGTCGACCATCAGCTCAGCCTGATCGAGGCGATGGAGTACGACGAGAAGGACCCGCGTCTGCTGGAAAACCTGTTCCGGCTGGACCATCTCGCCGCTCGCATGCGCCGTAACGGTGACAACCTGCTGATCCTCGCAGGCACCAGGCAGCGCCGCGCCAAGTCCGCCCCGGTCGAGATCGCCGACGTGCTGCGCGCCGCGATCTCCGAGGTCGAGGACTACGAGCGGGTGAAACTGGGTGCCACACCGCGTGGTTCGCTGGTCGAGCCCGCCGCCTCCGACATGGCGCACCTGTTCGCCGAGCTGCTGGACAACGCGCTGCGCGCCTCCCCGCCGGAGACCGACGTGAAGTTCACCTTCGCGCAGGCGCACGACCAGGGCATGCTCATCGAGGTGGCCGACCGAGGCATCGGTATGCCGCCCAGTGAGATGGCCGACATCAACCGGCGGCTGGAACAGACCGCCGAGCCCGGCCCCGACACCGCCCGGCACATGGGCCTGTTCGTGGTCGGCAGGCTGGCCGAGCGGCACGGTCTCACCGTGCGGCTGCGCCCCACCTTCGACACCGCGCGCGATCCCGGCGTCACGGTGACCGTGCACGTGCCCGGCAATCTGATCGTGGCGGGCAAGCCGATCACGGCCCAGCCGGTCACCCCGTCCCCGCAGGCCCCCGAGCGGCAGCGGCCGACCGCCCCGTCTTCGATGCAGATGCGGGCGATCACCCGGACCCCCGGCGGCAATGTCATGGTTACCGTCGATCCGGGTGTCAGCGGGCCGATTCCGATCACCAACCCCACTGCGAATCCGAGCGGGCCCGTTCCGGCCGGTGGCGGCTTGCCGCAGCGGCAGCCGGGCAACACCATGGCGTCCGGCCTGCAATCGAACGCGCAGCAGGCGAGCCCGACACTGCGACCCGCACCGGGCCAGCAGTCGAGCGGACCGCAGCGCGGCAAGCTCGCCGCGGCGAACCTACCCAAGCGCAACCTCGCTCCCGGCGGTCCGCCGCCGCGGCAGCCGGGTGCCCCGGCCGAGCCGACCGTGACGGGTCTGCCGCCGCGCGACGCGAACTCGGGTGAACTGCCGAAGCGGCAGCCGGGCAACAACGGCGTGCCGCAGCCGAGCATCAGCGGCCTCGCCCAGCCACCCAGCGGCCTGCCGCAGCGTCAGCGTGGCGAGAACGGGATGCCGCAGCGGGATCCCAACGCTGGTGGTGTGCCGCAACGAGATCCGAGCGCCGGTGGATTGCCGCAGCGTGACCCGAGCGCGGGTGGTCTGCCGCAGCGTGATCCGGGTGCCGGTGGTCTGCCGCAGCGTCAGCGTGGCGAGAACGGTCTGCCGCAGCGGGAGTCCGCGTCCGGTGGGTTGCCGCAACGCGACCCGACCGCGGGTGGATTGCCGCAGCGTGATCCCAGCGCAGGTGGTCTGCCGCAGCGTGATCCGACCGCGGGTGGATTGCCCCAGCGTGATCCGGGTGCCGGTGGTCTGCCGCAGCGTCAGCGTGGCGAGAACGGTCTGCCGCAGCGGGAGTCCGCGTCCGGTGGGTTGCCGCAGCGTGATCCGGGTGCCAGTGGTTTGCCGCAGCGGGATTCGAGTCTGCCCCAGCGGGATCCCAGCGCCGGTGGTCTGCCCCAGCGCCACGCGGCGGCGTCGAGCCTGCCGCAGCGGGACGCGACGCCGACCGGGTTGCCACAGCGGCAGCCGGGCAGCCAGGTGCCGCCGAATCTGCCGCAGCGGGAACCGGGTGACGGTCTGCCCCAGCGGGATTCCACGCCGGGACTTGGTCTTTCGCAGCGGGGACGCGGTACGCTGCCCGGCAGCGACGAGCAGCCGAAGGACACCGAAGCAGCCGGCGCCGACCCGGGTAGGCACAGCTACCGGGCCAACCCGTCCAGGACGGCGTCGTTCTTCCAGACCAGGCTCCAGCCCGCGGTCGAAACCGGCGACTCCGTCATGGGCGGAACACCGATTTTCGCGGAAATGATGTCGGCGTGGCTCTCAGACCCGAATATGGACAGGTCCCAAGTGGCCGCGTCCTTCGAGTCACCGGGTGACGAGGGTTGGCAGGCGGCTCGCCGGGCCAGCGAGGCACAATCCGAGACGAGGACGGCGGCTGGGTTGCCGCAACGCAATCCGGGCGGAAGGCTGGTCCCGGGCGCCGTCAACGGTGCGGTGGAACGGGCACCGAGCCGTGATCCAGAAACGATCAGGTCCAGCTTGAGTCGTCATCAGCAGGGCGTCCGGGATGGCCGCGCAATGAGAGCAATGAACTTAACCGGAGATAAAGGAGACCGATGAACCCCGATCTAGGTGGTACGAATCGTCAGCTGGATTGGCTGGTTTCGAACTTCGCCAACGAGGTTCCTGGCGTAGCCCATGCCGTCCTGGTCTCGGCTGACGGCCTACTCATGGCCGCGAGCGCTCAGCTGCCCGTCGACCGTGCCGAGCAGCTCTCGGCCGTCACCGCCGGACTGGCCAGCCTCTCGGTCGGTGTCTCGAACCTGTTCGAGGGCGGCACCGTGCTGCAGTCCGTCGTCGAGATGGAGCACGGCTACCTGCTACTCATGGCGGTCGGCGACGGCTCGTACCTTGCCGTGCTGACCAACACGTCGTGCGACATCGGTCAGGTCGGTTACGAGATGGCGTTGTTGGTCGAGCGGGTTGGCCAGACAGTTCAGGCCACGCCACGCGTCACGATGGGTTCCTGATGGTGGGATGGACATAGAAGATCACCGCTTGGGGAGCGCCGAGCCCAGTCTCGTCCGCCCATACTCGTTGACCGCAGGCCGAACGAGGCCCGCGGTCGAGTTGGCGTTGGAGGCTCTCGTCGCATCGCATCCGGTCGCCCTGGAGCGGCAGTTCGAACTGACCAACATCGAGACGTCAATCGTGGAGTTGTGCAGAGAATCGCCGTCCGTTGCCGAGGTAGCAGCCCGACTTGGTATCCCCATCGGGGTGGCACGCGTGCTGGTCGCCGACCTGATCGAGGCCGGGCATGTACGCGTTTCGGCGACTTTGAAAGACGATTCCAGCGACGATGAACGTCGCGAGCTGATCGAAAGGGTTCTCAGTGGACTCCGGCGTATTTGATTCGACGGCGCAGGTCGACACCCGCACCAGCAAGCCGACGTCGGCGAAGATCGTCGTCGCGGGTGGCTTCGGTGTCGGAAAGACCACGATGGTCGGTGCTGTCTCGGAGATCGTTCCGCTGCGCACCGAGGCATTGGTGACCAATGCCAGTACCGGAATCGACAACTTGACCGGCATTCCGATGAAGTCGACCACCACGGTGGCGATGGACTTCGGCCGGATCAGCCTCGCCGACGATCTGGTGCTGTACCTCTTCGGTACGCCGGGCCAGTACCGATTCTGGTTCATGTGGGACGACCTGATCCGCGGCGCCATCGGCGCCGTGGTGCTCGTCGACACCCGCAGACTGGAGGACAGCTTCGCGGCTGTCGACTACTTCGAAGCGCGCGGCCTACCATTCCTGGTGGCGCTCAACGAATTCGACGACGCGCCGCGGTACCCGATCGAGGACATCCGGCAGGCGCTCGCGGTGCCCGCGGATGTGCCGATCCTGTCCATCGACGCTCGGCGTCGCGAGCCGGCCAAGCAGGCCTTGGTCGCGCTCACCGAGTACGCCCTGCGCAAGGTGATGCAGGGCTACTGACCGTTCGCGCACGGAGCGACTGTTTGCCGGTCGCTCGGAGCGGTCAGCGTCCCGCCCGCCGGTTCGCCGTGTGGATAAGCTCCCTCGGTGAAGATTTCGGCGCGCGAGCTGCTCGGGCAACTGCTCGACACCGACTCGTATGTCAGCTGGGACCGGTCACCGATCACGGTGGCCGCGACCCCGCGGTACCGCGAGACGTTACGCACGGCGGCGGTCGCGGCGGGCACCGATGAATCGGTGCTCACCGGCGAGGGACTGTTGCGCGGCCGCAGAGTGGCCGTAATCGCCTGTGAGTTCGGCTTTTTGGCGGGCTCGATCGGCGTCGCCGCGGCGGAACGGATCGTCTCGGCGGTCGAGCGCGCCACCGAACTCGGGCTGCCCCTGGTCGCTTCGCCGACCTCCGGCGGCACCCGGATGCAGGAGGGCACCGTCGCCTTCGTGCAGATGGTGAAGATCGCCGGTGCGGTCGCCGCGCACAAGAGCGCGGGCCATCCCTATCTGGTCTACCTGCGCAACCCCACCATGGGCGGCGTCTTCGCGTCGTGGGGATCGTTGGGGCACATGACTTTTGCCGAACCCGGCGCGTTGATCGGCTTCCTCGGCCCGCGCGTCTACCAGGCCCTGTATGGCGAGCCCTTTCCCGAGGGCGTGCAGACCGCCGAAAACCTCTACCGCCGCGGTGTTATCGACGGCGCCGTCACGGTACGCATTTTTCGCCGCATCGCGCACCGCGCACTCAGCGTCTTCAGTGGTATCCCGGTGCCGGATTCGACTGTGGGTGAACAAGATCCGATCCCTGTCCGACGGACGGCCGCCGGGCCGGTCTCGGCATGGGAATCCGTGGAGATCTCCCGGCGCCGGGACCGGCCGGGCATTCGTGACTTGCTACGTCATGTGACGCAACGGGTTCCGCTCAGCGGAACCGGGCAGGGTGAGTCCGACCGAACCGTGGTGCACGCGCTGGCGCGCTTGCGCGGCCAGCCGTGCGTGGTGTTCGGCCACGACCGTTCCGGGCAGCAGGATGGATACCCCATGGGTCCCGCCGCACTGCGCGAGGCGCGCCGCAGCATGGCGCTTGCTGAGGAGTTGCGGCTGCCCCTCGTTCTGGTCATCGACACGGTGGGTGCCGCGCTGTCGAAGGAGGCCGAGGAACGCGGATTGGCCCCCGAAATTGCCCGTTGCATCGCGGATTTGGTGACATTGAACACGCCGACCATCTCGGTGCTGCTCGGTCAGGGCACCGGCGGCGGCGCACTGGCCCTGCTGCCCGCCGACCGCGTCCTGGCCGCCACCCACGCCTGGCTGGCCCCGCTGCCACCGGAGGGCGCGAGCGCCATCGTCTACCGCGACACCGAGCACGCCGCCGAACTGGCGCAGTCCCAGCGCATCCGCGCCGCCGACCTGCTGGACGACGGTGTCGTCGACCGCATCGTCCCCGAATTCCCCGACGCCGCCGACGAATCGGTCGACTTCGCCCGCCGCATGGTCGCCGCTATCTCCGATGAGCTCGCCCGGCTGCGCAGCAAACCCGCCGCCGAACTACGCGCGCTCCGCAAGCAGCGTTACCGCAGGCTCGGCTTGCCGGGCACAGTCGACCACCAGGCGGACGGCTAGATCCGCGCCCGCAGCGGCCATCGAGTCATCACCATCACTGTCGGGCGGCACGAAAGTGCAGGTCGAGCGGTAAACCGGGGGCCAACACGCCAAGGGGCAGCGTTGACGGCTCGCCGCCACACTTCTACCGTCGCAGGGTGACCTTCAGAAGCGAGACCTCCGCCGTCCCCTCGATCGTCCTCAACGACGGGAACGTGATCCCGCAACTCGGCTTCGGTGTGTTCCAGGTGCCCGAGGAGGATGTGACCTCGGTTGTCACCACCGCGCTGGAGGTCGGCTACCGCAGTATCGACACCGCGGCGGTCTACGGCAACGAAGAGGGGACCGGTCGCGCGATCCGCGATTTCGGGCTGCCGCGCGACGAAATCTACGTCACCACCAAGGTCTGGAACTCCGAGCAGGGCTTCGACTCGACGCTGCGCGCGTTCGACGCCAGCATGCAGCGGCTGGGCCTGGACTACCTCGACCTGTACCTGATCCACTGGCCGGTGCCCAGGGCCGACCGCTACGTGGACACATTCCGCGCGTTGCAGGCGCTCAAGACCCAGGGCCGGGTCAAGTCGATCGGCGTCTCCAACTTCAACCCCGCGCACCTGGAGCGGGTCATCGGCGAGACCGGTGAGATCCCCGCGGTGAACCAGATCGAGCTACATCCGCGGCTCGCGCAGCGCGAGCTACGCGAGTTCCACGCGGGTCACGCGATCGCCACCGAGGCGTGGAGCCCGCTCGGCCAGGGCACCCTGCTCGACGATCAGACCATCACCTCGGTCGCCGCCGCGGTCGGCCGCACGCCGGCCCAGGTGATCATCCGCTGGCACCTGCAGCTCGGCAATATCGTCATCCCGAAGTCGGTCACCCCGTCCCGGATCGCGGAGAACTTCGACGTGTTCAGCTTCGAACTGTCCCGTGACCAGATGGACGCGATCAACGCGCTGGACACCGGCTCCCGCACCGGCGGCGACCCGGAAACGTTCAACGCGGGCCTGGACGACTGAGGGTCACCCCGCGTTCAAATATCGGGTGAGCTCCGTGGCCGCCGCGCGCCCGGCGCGGTTCGCGCCGATGGTGCTCGCGGACGGTCCGTAACCGATCAGGTGGATGCGCGGATCCGCGGCCACCTGGGTGGCGAGTCGCCCGGTCATGGTGATGCCACCGCCGGGCCCGCGTAGGCGCAGCGGCGCCAAATGGTCCAGTGCGCTGCGGAATCCGGTGGCCCACAGGATCACCTCCGCGTGCTGGAACGAACCGTCGGCCCAGCGCACCCCGTCCGGCTCGATGTGGTCGAACATCGGCAGCCGGTGCAGCGCGCCGCGTGCCTTGGCGGCCCGCAGGCGATCGTCGAGCCGCAGCCCGGTCACCGAGACCACCGACCCGGGCGGCAAACCCCGGCGCACCCGGTCTTCCACCTTGGCCACCGCCGCGCGTCCGTCCTCCGGTCCGAACGAGTCGTCGCGGAAGATCGGTTCGGTTCTCGTCACCCAGGTGGTGGCGGTGACCTGGGAGATCTCGTCGAGCAACTGCACCGCCGAGACACCGCCGCCGACCACCACCACATGCTTGCCCGCGAACTCCGCCGCGGTGCGGTAGTCGTGGGTGTGCAGCTGCCGTCCGGCGAAGGTCTCCGCGCCGCGATAGCGGGGGATGAAGGGGTGTTCCCAGGTGCCGGTCCCGTTGATCAGGCCGCGCACCCGGATCGTGCCCGCCGCGTCGGTCTCGGCATTGAGGATCGGCCCGTGCTCGGCGGGGCTACCGTCCTCGGTCCGATCGCAGACCACGGTGACCGACACCTGCCTGCGCACCCGCAGGTCGAATCGCTTCTCGTATAGCTCGTAGTAGTGCGGCACCGCGGTCGCCGCGGGCGCCGATTCCGAGCCCGGTGGCAATGTTTCCGCGAACGACATGCCCGGGAGGTCGTGCACCCGATTGACGGTGGTCAGGGTGAGCGAGGGCCAGCGGAACTGCCAGGCCCCGCCGGGGCCGGGTGCATGGTCCACGATGAGAAAGTCCTGTTCGGGGCGTAGCCCGAGGCGCTGGAGGTGATACCCGGCCGACAGTCCGGCCTGACCAGCGCCGATCACCAGGATTTCGAAGTCTGTCGGCACAGCCGGAGATCGTATCCGCTTGAGCGGTCTGCGCCGTCGGCTGTGGCAAAGTGAATGTAACCAGACGGAGCGCTCAGTTGGGGAGGTCGCATGCTCGGAGTTAGCCGAGACGGTGACGTAGTGACCATCGAACTTCAGCGGGAGGAGCGGCGCAACGCGCTCAACCTCGAGCTCATCACGCTGCTGCGCGAAGCCGTCATCGCCGCTGTCGCGGACGGCGCACGGGTGATCGTGGTAACCGGCCGCGGCCCCATCTTCTGTGCGGGCGCGGATCTGTCCGGTGTCTACTCCGAGGAGTTCCTGGCCGGGCTGATGGAGATGCTGCACACCGTCGAGTCCGTGCCGGTGCCGGTGATCTCGGCGATCAACGGCGGTGCGCTCGGCGCGGGCGTGCAGCTGGCCATCGCCTCGGATCTGCGGGTGATCGCGCCGGACGCCTACATCGCGATTCCCGCGGCCAAGCTGGGCATCTCGGTCGACCGGTGGACGATGCGCAGGCTGGTCTCGCTGATCGGCGGTGGCCCGGCCCGGACAATTCTGATCGGCGCGGAGTCGGTGACGGCGGCCGACGCCTACACCTTCGGCTTCGCCAACCGGCTCGGCACACTGGCCGACGCACAGGCCTGGGCCAAGCAGATCGCCGAGCTCGCCCCGCTGTCGCTGCGGCACATGAAGCTGGTGCTCAACGACGACGGCACCCGCGAGCCGGAGACCGCGCAGCAGCGCGACGCGCTCGAGGCGGCGTGGTCCAGCGCCGACGCGCAGGAGGGCAGGCTGGCCAGACAAGAGAAGCGCGCCGCGAAATTCATGGGGCGATGATGAACATTCGAAGCATCGCCGGTGCCGCGGCGGGCGCGCTCGGCCTCACCTGGGTGGTCCGGGCGGCGTGGGGCATCCCGTCCGCGATGGGCGCCTCGATCTCGGCCATCCAGCCGTACGCGGCGGGCGCGACCACCTACCGCGACCGCCAGTTCCACAACACCGAGCCGAGTAGTCAGCTGGCCGCGGGATCGGCGCCGTCGCTGTTGGTTTCGGCGTTCACCAAGCGCAATGTGGGCCGTCCGACCGGGGTGATCCCGCTGCAGACGCCGCAGCTGCCGGAGTCGGCGGCCGACCTGGCCGTCACCTGGTACGGCCACGCCACCGCGCTCATCGAGATCGACGGCTACCGGGTGCTCACCGATCCGGTGTGGAGCGAACGGGTTTCGCCGTCCGCGCTGGTCGGGCCGACCCGGATGCATCCGGTGCCGACGCCGCTGGCGGAGCTGCCCGCCGTCGACGCGGTGCTCATCTCGCACGACCACTACGACCATCTGGACAAGGACACCGTCCGCGAGCTCGTGCTGCGCCAAACCGCGCCGTTCCTGGTGCCGATCGGTATCGGCGCACACCTGCGGCACTGGGGTGTGCCGGAGCACCGGATCATCGAATTGGATTGGGGCGGTTCGGTTTCGCTGTCCGCGCTGGGCCGGGCCGACGAAGGTTCCGATCTGGTGCTCACCTGTACCGAGGCGCGGCACTTCTCCGGTCGCGGGCTGATCCGCAACACCACCCTGTGGGCGTCCTGGTCGATCGTCGGGCCGACCAGGCGGGCGTACTTCGGCGGCGACACCGGCTACACCAAGGCGTTCGCGGAAGCCGGTGCGGCCCTTGGCCCGTTCGATCTGACGCTGCTGCCGATCGGCGCCTACGACGAGCGGTGGCGCGACGTGCACATGAATCCGGAGGAGGCGGTGCGCGCGCACGCCGATCTGTGCGCGGGCGACGCAGGCCATGGCCTGCTGGTGCCGATCCACTGGGCCACCTTCAATCTGGCGTTTCATGGGTGGTCCGAGCCGGTACGGCGGATGGTGACGGCGGCCGAGGCGGCGGGCACCGCGATCGCGATTCCGATGCCCGGGCAGCGGGTCGACCCCGGTGGTGTACCAGTACGGGATTCATGGTGGGAAGATGTGGGTTGACATCCTGCTAGTGGGCTAGAGGAAGGATCGGAAAGCTATGAGCTTGGTAGATACTTTGAAGGGCCTCGTCGGCAAGGGCAAGGACGCGGCGGCCAAGAACGCGGACAAGATCAACGACGCCATCGACAAGGGTGGCGACTTCATCGACCAGAAGACCCAGGGCAAGTACTCGGACAAGATCGCGAAGGGTAAGGAGGCCGCCAAGAAGGTGGTCCCGCCGGAGGATCAGCCGGGTGCGCCGGGTCAGCCGGGCGGTGCGGGCGCGCCGGGCACCACCCCGGATCAGCCCGGCACCCCGGATCAGCCGGGCACGCAGGTCTGACGAGCGGCGGGGGCCCGCTTTTTGTCGGTCCCCGCCTCTAAAATCGTTCTCATGGCGTCCCGCCGGCGATTCGGGGGTATCGAGGTTGAACTCAGCAACCTCGACAAAGTGCTGTATCCGGCCACCGGCACCACCAAAGGCGAAGTCATCGCCTACTATTCGGCGATCGCGCCTGCGATGCTGCCGCATATCGCCGGTCGTCCGGTCACCAGGAAGCGCTGGCCCAACGGGGTCGACGAGCCTTCCTTTTTCGAGAAGAATCTTCCCGCGCACGCGCCGTCGTGGATCGAACGGCATACCATCCAGCATTCCGACCGCAAGGTCACCTATCCGCTGATCGACTCCGAGGCCGGGCTGGCCTGGCTCGGGCAGCAGGCGGCGCTGGAATTGCATGTACAGCAATGGCGTTTCGACGGCGACTCGGTCGGGCCGGCGACCCGCATCGTCTTCGATCTCGATCCGGGTCCCGATATGGAGCTGGCGGATTGCGCTCGGGTGGCGCTCGCGGTGCGCGACATGATCGAGGACATCGGCCTGCGCGCGTTCCCGGTCACCAGTGGTAGCAAGGGAATTCACATCTACGTCCCGTTGGATCGCGAGGTGAGTTCGAGCGGCGCGTCCACGGTGGCCAAACAGGTGGCCACGAATCTCGAACGGCTGCATCCGGATCTGGTCACCGCGACGATGGCGAAGGCGGCCCGCGGCGGCAAGATCTTCCTCGACTGGAGCCAGAACAACGCCGCCAAGACCACGATCGCGCCGTACTCCATGCGCGGCCGCGCGGAGCCCACCGCGGCGGCCCCACGCACCTGGAAAGAAATCGAGCACCGGAAGAAGCTGCGGCACTTGCGCTTCGACGAGGTCCTCGCGCGCTGGCAGGCCGACGGCGACCTGCTCGCCGAGCTCGATCCGCCACTGCCGCAGGGCAATACCGCGTCGCCGGAGTCCGGTGCCGACGCGCTGGCCAAGTATCGGTCGATGCGCGACCCGGCGCGAACTCCCGAGCCGGTGCCCGCCGAGCGGCCGGAACCGGGCGAGGGTAACCGCTACGTCGTGCAGGAACATCATGCGCGGCGGCTGCATTGGGATGTGCGGCTCGAACGCGGCGGCGTGCTGGTGTCCTGGGCGGTACCGAAGGGCCCGCCGACCACCTCGGATCAGAACCGGCTCGCCGTGCACACCGAGGACCATCCGCTGGAGTACCTGGACTTCCACGGCGCCATCCCGAAGGGGCAGTACGGCGCCGGCGAGATGACGATCTGGGATTCCGGCACCTACGAGACCGAGAAGTGGCGCGACGACGAGGTGATCGTCCGATTCCACGGTGAGCGGCTCAACGGGCGCTACGCGCTCATCCAGACCAACGGCAACCAGTGGCTGATGCATCTGATGCGCGAGCAGCATCCCGACGGTGCCGATCCGAGCGACAAGGCTGCGAGCAGTCTCGGCGAAGAGCCCGCCAAGCCGGCCGGCCGCATCATCCGGGTGTCGAGCGGGCCCTCGCCCTTCCCGAGAGGGTTGGCGCCGATGCTGGCGACCCCCGGTGACGTCGCCGATCTCACCGCCGACGAGTGGTGCTTCGAGACCAAGTGGGACGGCTTCCGGCTGATCGCTGAAATCGAGTCCGGCGCAGTCACGTTGCGCAGCAGGCACGGCATCGTGGTGAACAACCGCTACCCGGGGATGGCGGTGCTCGGCGAAGAGCTGGCCGGGCACAGTGTGGTCCTGGACGGCGAGGCGGTGGTCTTCGACGACCACGGGGTGGCCAATCTCGGCCTGCTCCAAGCGGATGCGGCGCGGGCCGTGTTCGTCGGCTTCGACGTGCTGTATCTGGACGGCACTTCGCTTGTCCGCAAACGGTATTCGGATCGGCGCCGGGTGCTGGAGGCGCTCGCCGGTACCGCGCCCTCGCTGCTCGTGCCGCCGCGGCTGGACGGTTCCGGGGCCGACGCGGTGCGCTACAGCCAGGACCAAGGCATGGAAGGCGTGGTCGCCAAGCGCAAGGACTCGGTGTACCTGCCCGGCAAGCGCGGTCACTCCTGGGTGAAGCAGCGCAATTGGCGCACCCAGGAGGTGGTCATCGGCGGCTGGCGGCGCAGCGACGCGCGGGACTTCAAGTCGCTGCTCGTCGGCATCCCGTACGAGGGCAGGCTGATCTACGTCGGCCGGGTCGGCACCGGATTCAACGACACCGACATGCGGGAGCTGGCCAACCGCCTGAGCCCGTCGGAGCGGAAGACCAGCCCGTTCGACAACGACCTGACCGCCGAGGAGCGCAAGGAAGCGGTCTGGGTGACCCCGAAAATCCATGGCACGGTGCGCTTCATGAACTGGACCGAGACCGGCCGGTTGTGGCATCCGGCGTGGTTGGGCGCCACGGACTGACGTGTATCGGCGCGTACTCCCGTCGGCAGCGCCCATTACAGTGATCCGCTGGTGGACCCATCTCGAACGAGGAGTGCGTAGTGGACTTCAAGAACCTGGCGAACAAGGCTGTCGACCTGGCCCAGCAGCACGCGGACAAGGTGGAAACCGTCATCGACAAGGCGGGCGACCTGGTCGATCAGAAGACCGGCGGCAAGTACGCGGGCCAGGTCGACTCCGCCCAGGAAGCCGCCAAGAAGGCCCTGCGCGAGCAGAAGTGACCCGGCTCGCCTGCGCCTGAGGCACTTTCGACACGCAGGACCGGCCGCGCCGGACATTCGCGGCGGTGGGTCTGACCATGGGTTGACCGTTGCCGGGGGTCCGGAACGGTCAGTACCGTGAATGGCCTCGAGGCCCGAGTGCGTCGGCGCGGACCCGTATCCGGCGCACGGCGTCGTGGCCGCACCGGACAGGGGAGGTCCCCATGCGCAGCAGCCATGAACCGGCCGAAGCCGGTGTGCCCGCGCTATCGATACTGGTCGGCCGAGTATTTCGTTCCGGCAACAAGTTAGGGGTGTCGGGGAAACGTCGTGCGAGTGCCGAACGGTTCGGCCACGCGCAAGGTAGGTTGCCTGCCATGGCGACTCCGCATGGAATCGGTAGGGGGACTTCACTCCTCAGCACAACGGACTTCGGTCCGCCGGCTCTGGGCCTGGTCAGGAGAGTGGCTCGGGTCGGCTCGTCGGCGATCATCCTGTCGGTGCTGGCGCTGGCTTCGACGTTGATCATGGCGCCGGGCAGCGCGCGGGCACAGGTGCTGCCGCCCGACGCGGACCCGTTCTACGCGGCGCCCGCCGACCTCGCCGCCTACCCCGAGGGCGCGATCGTGGAGTCGCGCCAGAGTGCGCTGTTCGGTCTGCCGTTACCGATTTCGACGTGGCAGGTGAAATACCGGAGCACCGACGCGGGCGGTAGCCCGGTGGCCGACGTGGCCACCGTCATGGTGCCGATGCTGCCGTGGCTCGGCCCGGGCCCCCGCCCGCTGCTGTCCTATCAGATCGCCGAAGACAGCCTCGGCACCCGATGCGCGCCCTCCTACGCGCTGCGCGGCGGCGGCGACCCCGGCGGTGCGCAGGCATTGATCGACACCCCGTTCATGGCGGACGCGCTTCGCCGCGGTTGGGCCGTGGTGACCAGCGACTACGAGGGTCCGCAGTCCCGGTTCCTCGACGGCGTCAACTCCGGGCGCGGCGTGCTGGACGGTATTCGGGCCGCCCGCGCCCTGCCCGCCGCGGGGCTCGGACCGGCGACTCCCGTTACCGCGTGGGGTTATTCGGGCGGCGCCTTCGCGACCCTGTGGGCCGCCCAGATGCAGCCGCACTACGCGCCGGACGTGCGATTCGCCGGTATCGCCGCGGGTGGCGTCCCGTCGAATTGGCCCGCCATCGCCCAGCATGTGGACGGCACCATGCAGGCGGGTCTGGCCATGCTCATCGTGATCGCGGCGGTCCGGGACAATCCGAACGCGGGCCTGAGGGAGCTGCTCAACGACCGTGGCCGCGCGATGATCGCCGCCGACGGTGCCGCCTGCGGCCCCGACCTGGTGGCGAAATACATGAACGCGCGCGTCGACGACTACGCCGCGGTGCCGAACCTGCTGGCGCACCCCGCATTCCGCGCGGCGACCGACCCGCACGAACTCGGCAACCCGGCGCCGACGGTCCCGATGTACCTGTACCACAGCACCACTGACGATGTGGTCCCCGTGGCGGGCTTCACCGACATCCTCGGCCGCTACTGCGCCCAGGGCGCGACGGTCACCTCCGTGCATTCCGCGTTGCCCGGCCACAACCCGGCCGCGGTCGGCGAGGCGCTCGGCGCGATGTCCTATCTCGCGGACCGGGTGGCGGGTGTGCCGGTCGCGCCCGGCTGCCGCGCGAGGTAGCGCAGTCCGGGACCAAGTCCCTTGTCACGCAGACAATGACGCGGCCCGCACCGAATCGTCGAGGATTCGGTGCGGGCCGCGCTCGGTCGATCCGGGTCAGTTCTTGCCGCGACCGGTGTCGTCCATCCACTTCGTGGTCCCCGGCGGCGCGGCGAGGGTGTTGATCAGGTCGATGCCCGCGACGATCAGCGTGGGACCGCCCGCCACGATGGTGCCGATGACCCCGCCGATGGCCGCGCCCGCCAGCACGCTGGCGATCACCGTCGGCCCGCCGAGGATGCCGGTCAGCCCGACCACGGCACCGATCACGGTGCCGATGAAACCGCCGACCGCGGTGGCGATGCCGAACTGGGTCAGGAAGGCGTCCTGGGCGCGCTGGTTCTCGAACGGCGAGGCGATCGGGGTCGCCGCCGGCCGCGCCTGGGTGAGGTCCTTGACCACGGTCAGTTCCAGCACGCGGCCCGCGTCGCGCACCGCGTGCGGGAGCGGGAATTCCAGACCGTCCTGCCGGAACGCCAGCGGCATGGTGACCACCGTGTTCCCGGCCTGGTCCTTGATGTCGACGACATTGCCCGCCAGCTCGAAAGATCCGCCGGTGAGCGTGGTGATGATCGTGTCGCCCACCAGCTGTGCCGAGTAACCGATCTCAGGAGTCGGCGCGGCGGTGGGCTGCGCATGGGCGGTGCCCGCGCCGACCGCGACCGCGGCGACGAGAGGCACTGCGGCCGCGGTGATCTTGCGGAAAATCATTCGGGTGTTCCATTCTTCATCAGGTTTTCAAGCATCGGAGAACGGCGCGCACGTCCGATTTCCTTTCCCCCACTGCGGTGCGCGGCCACGTGATTCAACGGACAGCTACTCCGCAGATAACTCTACTGCCTCGACGGTGCTCCAGCCCATGAAATAGGGGGCAACAATCCTTTTAAATACCGCGAAACAGGTTATAGCCGTTGGCTATTCATGTCCTCCGGTGCAGGACCATGATCGACGCGCACGATGAGCCGTGCGCCTACCGGCGTCTCGTTCCGCTCGACGCGCACCGGGTCGGCATCCGTCATCGAGCACCGAAAGCAGTGCCGCAACCCGGAGCAGCAACCATTCAGATTCGGGTAAGAATCCATCCGGCAACACCGTGCCCGTCAGAGCCGCACCGTGCCTCGGCCCGATCCTGGCAGCGTCGGCGTTCGGCTACAGGAGCGCGAAGCCGAGCGTGAAGGCACCCGCGCACACTGCGACGACGACGATCAATGCGACGGCGTCGCGGCGACCGGGCGAGCTGGGGTAGGCCGCGAGTTCGCCGGTGCCACCGCGCGCGGTGATCGCCTCGCCGAGTTCGCCTGCGCGCCGGGTGGATACGGCCATGGCGGCGGTGAGGATGTCGATCAGCGGGTTCTCCGTGGCGAGGGCGACCAGGGTGTTCTTGGGGCGAAGTTTGCGGGCCGCGCGCAGCACCCGGATCTCCTCCATCAGCAGCGGCAAGCCCCGCAGGGTAAGTGCGACGACCACGGCCCATTCATCCACGGGCAGCTTGAGTTTGCGCAGTGGCGCACCGAGTCTGGCCAGCGCGGGGGCGATATCGCTCATCGGCGTCGTCCAGGCGACCAGGAACGACGTGGCGACCAGCAGCAGGCCGAGCACCACCGTCTGCGCGTAGCGCAGCACCGCTTGGCCGTCCACCGCGGCGTTGACCAGCCCGCCGATCCCGAGCAACCCCCAGAACCACCAGGGCAGGCGCGGCAGGGTGCCGAGCGGAATGCGCGCCAGCACACCGATGAACACCAGAAACGCGACCATCACGCCGAGTACCGGCCAGGTCGGCAGAAACATGAGCAGACTGATCAGGAACGCGCCGATCATCTTGGTGCCGGCCCACAGGTCGTGCACGGGGCTCTGCACCGGAACCCGGCGGAACAGCACAACACTCATGCCTGCACCTCGCTGACGCTCGACTCCGAAATACGCGGTGACACGACTCGCTCACTCATGATCGACCTCCGTGCTCGATCCGCCATGCGGGTTCGCCCGGCCGGGGCGGTGGTGCCGCAGTGCGGGAATCACGCTCGGGCGCAGGGTTATCGGCTGCGGGTGCGGCGTCGGGCACCGCGCCGTCGGCGAGTATCCGGCCGGACCGCAGGTGCACCGTCCGGTCGCACACCGTGGACATGTCCTCCACATCGTGCGAGATGACGATCAACGTCAAACCGGAATCGCGCAGCCGCGCAAGCAGTTCCACGATGTCCGCCCGCCCTTCGGGGTCGAGCCCGGCCAGCGGCTCGTCGAGCACGACCACCTGCGGATGGCTGGCCACGATCGCGGCGAGCACCACTCGTTTCGCCTGCCCGCCACTGAGTTCCTCGATCGACCGCGCGGCCAGCGACCGATCCAACCCCACCGCGTCCAGTGCCCGGCCGACGGCCCCGGACCCGGTGGCCCGCCCGCCCCAATCCGCGATCTCGGTGCCGACCGTCTGCTTCTGTAGTTGCAACCGGGAATGCTGGAACGCCAGCCCGACCCGGCCGAGCTGCTGGGTGACCGCCTTGCCGTCGAGTTCGCAACGGCCCGAAGTCGGTTCGACCAGTCCGGCGATGATCCAGGCCAGCGTCGACTTGCCCGAGCCGTTGCCGCCGACGATGAGCAGCGCCTCGCCGCGGCGCACCGTGAGGTCGACCGAGTGCAGGGCCGCGGCTTCCCACGGTGTGCCGCGGTTGTAGGTGTAGCCGACGTCGCGCAGTTCGAGCAGCGGCTCACCCATTGGCCTGCGCCGCACGTCCCGGACCGGCCGCGGCCAGGCGGCCAACCGGTCGACCGCGCGGCCCTGCGCCAGGTGCACCACCCGGTCCGCCGCGGCCGCGTCGGCCTCGTGGTGGGTCACCAGCACCACCGCCATCCCGTGGCGTTTCGGCAGTGCCGCAAGCAGTTCGACGAGTTCGCGGCGCCCCTGCGGGTCGATCATCGAGGTGGCCTCGTCGGCGATGAGCAGTGCGGGTTTCCGGGCGAGGGCCGCGGCGACCGCGAGCCGCTGCTGCTGGCCGCCCGACAGGGCGGCGGTCTCCTTGTCGCCCATGCCGTCCAGTCCGACCTCGCGCAGCAGTCCGGCGACGTCGACGTCCGCGGCGAGTTGCGCGGGCAGCCCCCACACCACATCGTCGGCGACGAGCACGCCGAGGGTCTGGCTCTCCGGCCGTTGCAACACCAGCGCGGTGCCGCCGAGGTGCCCGAGCCCCGCGGAACCGGGGCGCTGCACCGTTCCGGTGGTGGGCGGCAGTCCGGCGAGCAGCCGGGTGAGCGTCGACTTGCCGGAGCCGTTGTGCCCGACGACCGCGACGAACTCGCCGAGGTCCACGGTGAGGTCGATGTCGCGCAGCGCGTCGCGCACCGCGCCCGGATAGCGGAATCCCGCCCCGCGCAGGGTGACCGGCAGCGGCGCGATCGCGCGATCGTCCGGCGGCGCGTCGAGCCGGTCGTGCCCGGGCAGCCAGGTCAGCCGATCCAGCACCGAGCCGAGCACGAACCAGGAGAAGAGCGCGGTCGCCACCATGCCCGTCACCACTCCGCCGCCGACCCAGATCCACCACCAGCGCAGCACGGAATCGGTGACGTCCACGGCCGCGCGCCCGAGCGGCGCCAGCTGTTCCTGGCGGTCGGCGAGTTCCTGGATGCCGCGCGAGGTGTTGCGGACGGTGTCGAACAGCAGGTTTCTGGTGGCGGAGAGCAGTTGCAGCATGCCGACCGCGAAGCCGGCCCAGACCAGGCCGGCGAGGGTGGAAAGCCCGAGCACCGCGCCGATCCCGCCGCCGCGTCGTTTCGTCGTGCCGATGATGCCCGCGATGGTGGCCGTCGCCATCAGCCCGGTGGTGGCCAGCAGGCCGGTCGCGACGAAGGCGACCACGGTCGCCGCGACGGCGGCGGTGACCAGCGCGCGCAGCCGGTAGCGCTGCGCGAGCAGCCCCATCGGCACCGCGGCGACCAGGTTCAGCGCGGCCGCCAGCGGGATCACCGAGCCGACGGTGACCAATCCGACGGTGGCACCGCCCAGCACGGCGCCGAACGCCAGCTCGATCGGTCGCAGCGGCCCGTGTTCGGCCGTGCCGTCAGCTATCGGGCGTCCAGTCACGGCACAAGTCTGCCAGTGCGCGCGGGCGGTCAGGGTGCGGGCGCGTCCCGGGGGCACCCCATTCGGTGGCCGTCATGCGGCCGGAGTGAGGGTGTAGTCGGCCGGGTCGAGCCTGCGCAGCCTGCGGCGATAACTGGTCTGCGAGCCGGGCCAGTTGTTGGTGATGCGGCCCGCGGCGTTGCGGTACCAACTGGCACAGAAGTTCCACGGCGTGCGGGCGAGGCGTTGCTGCAGGGCCTCGTTGAACCGTGCCTCCTGATCGGCGCGAACCTCCAGCGTGTGCCCTGGGTGCCGACCGAGCAGCTCGACCGCCTGGCGGATATAGCGGGCCTGCGATTCGATCATGTAGATGATCGAGCCGACACCGAGATTGGTGTTCGGCCCGTAGACGAGGAACAGATTCGGAAACTCCGGCACCGTGACGCCGTAGTAGGCGTGCGCTCCGTCGGCCCAGACGTCGGACAGCTTGCGCCCCGCACGGCCGTAGATGTGCATCGGCCAGAGGAACTCGGTGCCCTTGAATCCGGTGCCGTAGATAATCACGTCGACCTCGTGCACGGTGCCGTCGGCGGTGCGCACGCCCTGCGGCACCACCTCGGTGATCGCGGTGGTCTCCACCCGCACGTTCGGCTGCGTCAGCGCGGGGTAGTAGTCGTTGGAGAACAGGGCGCGCTTGCAGCCGATCGGGTAGTCGGGGGTGAGCTTGGACCGCAGCGCGGGGTCGGCCACCTGCTTGCGCAGGTGACGCGTGGCGAGCGTCGCCACCAGCCTGGCGATTGCCGGAAACTCGACGAGGCCGAGCGAGACGAACTCGGCGATCGACCACCAGCCGAAGCGCTCGACCAGCAGCGCGCCGGGCAGCCGGGCGAACAGCCGGTGCTGGATGGGCGAGTAGTCGGTGTCGAACTTGGGGATCACCCACGCCGGCGTGCGCTGGAACAGGGTGAGCTGGTCCACCTTCGGCTGGATCTCCGGGATGTACTGGATGGCGCTGGCGCCGGTGCCGATGCAGGCCACGCGCTTGCCGCGCAGTTCGACCCTGTGGTCCCACTCGGCCGAATGGAACGCCGCACCCGCGAACGTGTCGAGGCCCGCGATATTCGGCAGCGCGGGCCGCGACAGCTGGCCGACCGCCGAGATCAAGACGTCGGCCGTCCTGGCGGTGCCGTCGGCGGTGCGGACGGTCCAGCGGCCGGTGGTGTCGTCGAATTCGGCATCGGTCACCTCGGCGCCGAACCGGATCGTGTCGAACACGCCGTTGCGCTCCGCGACGCCGCGCAGATAGGCGTGGATGGACGCGCGCCCGGAGTAGCGCTGTGGCCAGTCCGGTTTCGGCTCGAACGAGAAGGAATACAGCGGGGACGGCACGTCGCAGGCCGCGCCGGGATAGGTGTTCTCCCGCCACACGCCACCGAGGTCGGCGGCCCGCTCCAGGATGGTGATGTCGTCGAAACCGTTGCGGCGCAGCTCGATCGCCATCCCGATGCCGCCGAAGCCCGCGCCGATGATGAGGACCGATGGCCGGTTGCCCGCTGTCATGTGACACTCCTCACAACACCCAAGTTAGTTCCACTGTAGGGGGCGTCCGGATAACCGATCGAGAAATTCGGCCATAGAGCACTTGCGGGTCGCGAATGCGCGAGGCCGCTTGGAGCGCTTGCGAGTCGCGGATGCGCGAGGCCGCATACTGTCCGCTGTGGAGCGGGTGCAGGATCCGGGGATCCGTGACTGGAACTTTCCGCGCGGGATAGCCAGCGTGGCGCTGATGGTCGGCTATGCCGCCGAGCACGGCGTGTCCGCCGGGCGCATGCTCGCCGGAACGGGGTTGTCCGAGTCATTGCTGCGCGACCCGGACGGGCAGATCGACGCGCATATCGAACTGGCCGTGGTCCGCAATCTGGTGCGCGAACTCGCCGACCGGCCCGCGCTCGGCGTGGAGGTCGGCCGCCGCTACCGGATCACCACCTTCGGCATCTTCGGCTTCGCCTGCGTCAGCAGCCCCACCCTCGGCGAGGCGATCTCCTTCGCGCTGCGCTACCTGGAGCTGAGCTTCACCTTCTGCCTGCCCGTCGGGGAGTGGCGGGCGGGGGAGTTCGTGGCCTGGGTGCACGACGAGCTGATTCCGGCCGATGTCCGGCAGTTCCTGGTCGAACGGGACGTCACCGCCATGCATCAGGTGATGAGCGACCTGCTGGGCAGGCAGCTGCCGCTCGCCAGGGCCGAGTTCCGTTTCGCGGAACCGGCCTACGCCGACCGGCTCGAAGAGGTCACCGGTGTGCGCCCGCGCTTCGGGCAGCCACGCAACCTTTTCGCGATCGAGCCCGCGGTGCTGGATCAGCCACTGCCGCAGGCGAACGAGCAGACCTGGGCCATGTGCCTGGCCCAGTGCCGGGAGCTGGTGGATCGCCGCCGGGCCCGCACCGGCATCGCCGCCGAGGTGCGCGAACGCCTGGTCCCCGGCGGCGCCGACGGCTTCGCCGCACCGCCCGGAATCGACTCCGTCGCACGCGATCTCAATATGAGCACGCGCACGCTGCGCCGCCACCTCGACGCCGCGGGCACCAGCTACCGCGCGCTGCTCGACGAGGTGCGCCGCGCGCTGGCCGAGGAGATGCTCACCGCGACACCGCTTTCGGTGAGCGATGTCGCGATCCGGCTCGGCTACGCGGAATCGTCGACGTTCATCTACGCGTTCAAGCGCTGGACCGGCGCGACGCCCGCCGCCTATCGCCGCGAACAGGCCGTGCGGCGCTGAGCGGTTACCCGCCTTCGCCGCGTCCGCTCCGGCTGCCCGAGTAGGCGAATTCCCTGACCTTGCCGACGATCTTGGGCAGCAGTTCCACGCCGTCCGGATGATTGAGCATCGGGTCGAAGTAGTCCGTCCGATGGTCCGCGGACTCCGAGAGTCGCAGCGTCAGCTCGGCGAGGCGCATGGTCGCCCCCGTCACGCCGCTCGCCAGCAGGGTGAACGAGATCGGCTGCTCGCGCAGGTGCTCGGTCATCTCCGCCAGCGACGCGGAGGCGGGCTGGCCGGTGTCCGGTTCCGCGAAGAACCACAGCGGCGCGGTCTTGCCGACCCGATAGGGCATCAGACTGCCGTACCTGGCGCGAACCCAACCACGAGCGGGCGTGATCAGGAACTTGCTCAGCGATCCGCCGCCGGTGGTCGCCAGCGCGAAATCCCACGGCTCGTCGTGGCGATCCAGCACCCGGAACGCCAAGCCGAGCACATCCGGCAGGCTGCCCGGCGTGCCCGCGCCCTTCGACAGACGCGCGATCACGGCCCGCTCGCCCGTGCCGAACAGGTGCTCGTACTCGCTTTCCGCATGTAGCCGCCCGGACAGGTGCAGGCCGTCGGGGTGAAAGACCCTGGCATGGCGCAGCTTGGCTCCAGCGGCGAAGGTACTACGCACTACTGAAGCGGCGAGATCGGTCATCGGAGTTCCTTCGCATCGAGGGGAACTGTCATCCCTCGACTGCCCGGAGCCCGGGCGGCTAAACGGCCGGGCCCGGCTCAGTTCGGCGCGACGCCGAGCCAGCCGCCCATCGGGATGCTGCGGAAATGTGTTGTCAGGCTGTGCCTTTCATCGATCATGTGCAGCGCGACGGCGGGGTCGGGCGCGTAGTCCATCACGTGGTCGGGCAGGTCCAGCTCCCAGATGCCACCGAGCACCGACGCGGTACTCGGCGCCACCAGCAGCGGACGCCCCGCGAATGTCGTTGTCGCCGCGGAGTGTGCGTGCCCGGTGAGCACCGCGACGATCCGCTTGTCGCCGGCGACCAATTCGGCGAACTTCTCCGGTTCCTGGAGCGAGATCTCGTCGACGATTGGGCTGAACAGGTACGCGGGCGGGTGATGCAGGGCGAGCAGCACCGGTTTGTCGGCCGGGGCGGTGGCGAGCACGTCGTGCAGCCAGGTGTAGGTCTCGTCGGCGAGCCGGCCGCTCGGTTCACCCGGAATGCTCGAATCCAGCAGTGCGACGGTCAGATCCCCGATCCGGTGCGCGTGGTTGATCGGCGCGGTCGAGGCCGCTTCGCCGAGCAGCGTGCCGCGAAAGGCGGCGCGATCGTCGTGGTTGCCGGGGATGGCGTACACCGGAATGTCGATGTCGAACGCGAGCCTGGCCTGGGCGTACTGATCGGGCTTGCCCCCGTCGGTGACGTCGCCGGTCACCAGAATCGCGTCCGGCCTGCGGCGCAGGCCGCTCAGAAAGGTCATGACCTGCTCGACCCGTTCGGCGTTGCGGGCGCCGAGATCGAAATGTGTGTCGCTGACCTGAGCCACCAGGATCATCGGCGTTCGCTTTCTCTGGGGGATCGCTCCGTTGCGTCAGAGTGTGCCCGCCTCCCGTGCGCGGCACGTAATAAGGCTAGTTGACCTGCGTGTTACGCGTCGCCATGAGGCTCACCACCAGCGAAAACCTGCGCGGCGGTCTGTGTGCGTGCTCACGGCGACTGTTCTTCGACGTGCGTCGCCAGGGTCTGCAGCGAGCGCAGGAACACGCGCCGATCCGCCGCGGGCAACTCCGAAAGCAGGCGATTCTCCACCTCTTGGATATCGGCCTGCACCCGGTCGCGCAGGCTGCGCCCGGCCGCGGTGATCGACACGAGATTGACGCGCCGATCCGCCGGATCGGGTTCGCGCCGGATCAACCCACCCTGTTGCAGCTCGTCGAGCACCGGGATGATGCGGGTCTTGTCGGCATTGATCGACCTGGCCAGCGCGGCCTGGGTGTACACGGGTTCCTTGCCGAGCCCGAGCAGCACCGCGTAGCCCCACATGGACAGTTCATATCGTTCGAGCACAGGCAGTTCCGCCGCCATGAGCGCCCGCATGAGTGGGGCCATCATCGCGGCGAGATCGGGACGATGAGGTTGCGGCATGGGAAGAAAATACTGCTTGGCAGATGATAAGCATGAGCCTATGATAGGCGTGTACGTACTATTTGGGCCTAGTAGAGAGCAGCCATAGATGGCGACCGATTCGGATACCAGCGCGGAACTGCGCACCCTCGACGCGCTGATGAGCGACGTCGATCTCATCGCGTTGAACGAGCAGGCGGTGCGGACGAGCATCGGCCTGGTCGAGCAATTGACCAGTGCGGACCTGAGCAAGCCGACGCCGTGCGCCGATTGGACGCTGCACGGCCTGTTGACGCACATGATCGCTCAGCACTACGGATTCGCCGCCGCGTCCCGTGGCGACGCCGACCCGATCCAGTGGAAGCTACGTCCGCTCGGTGCGGATCCAGTGGCGAGTTATCGCGCCGCCGCCGAGCACGTCATCGCGGCGTTCGCCGAACCCGGCGTGCTCGACCGGAAGGTTCCACTGGTGGAGTTCAGTACCGACTTCGAGTTCTCCGGAGCTCAGGCGGTGAGCTTCCACTTCATCGACTATGTCGTGCATTCCTGGGATGTGGCAAAGACTTTGGGGTTGCCGGTGCACTTCGACGACGACCTTCTCGATGCCGCGTTCCCGGTGGCGGAGGCGGTTCCCGGCGGCGAGATCCGGCTGGCGCCCGGTGCCGCATTCGGCCCGGTGGTGCCGTCATCGAGTGCGGATCGGCTGGACCGGATCGTCGCGATGCTCGGTCGGTCGCCGGAATGGCCGCACTGACCTAAGCGCCGCGCAGCAGCTCGCCCGCACGGCGCAGCAGGTCCGCGGGTTCGTTCGGCTCGGCCTGGATCGGCCGCCAGAAGTCCGCGTCGGGTGTCGCCGCCAGTGCGAGTTCCGGCGGGGTACGCCAGTCCGCCGTCAGGCCGAGCCGCCACGAATGCAGGTAGGTCCGCTCATGTGCGCCCGACTTGTCGAACAGCGGGTCGCCGACGATGGGGTGGCCGATCCAGGCCAGCTGCACCCGAATCTGGTGGCGGCGACCCGTGATCGGGCGCAGCGCGAGCACCGCGTAGTCGTCGCGGCGCAGCACCGTGGCGAACTCGGTGCGCGACGGATAGTTCTTGGTATCGAGCAGATCGGTGTCGGCGACGAACCATCGGTCCGCGTCGCGGCGAATGCTCTCCCGCGGCGCCGCGATGCGGACCCGGTTCTTGCGTCCGACGCTCAGCGGCAGGTCGATCGTCCCGGTGTCGGGCAGCTCGCCCGGTGTCACGATGGCGAGGTAGGCCTTCTCGGCGGTCTGCTTGTTGAACTGCCTGGTCAACTGGCCGTGCGCGCCGAGTTCTTTGGCCAGCAGCACCAGTCCGGAGGTCACCTTGTCGATGCGGTGCACCGGATAGAGCGTTTCGCCCGCCGCGGCGGCCATCTCGACCAGGTCGGTGTCGTGCCGCTCGCCCGTGACGGAGATACCGGCGGGCTTGTGCAAGGCCAGGATCGCCTCGTCTTCTTCGACGAGGAATCGCGCGCGCAGCTCGGACCAGTCCATTTCCACTGGAATGAGCTTAGGTCGCGGCCGGCACCGCGCTCGAAGCGGTGCTCAGTGGTTCTTCTCGTTGCGCCGCAGGATGTGCGGGCGCAGCCGATTGAAGCCGCGGACGCGGACGCTGCGCAGGTTCTTGATCAGGAACTCCGGCTCGCCGTCCAGCGCCGCGGCGGCCTCGTCATCGATGAGGACCGTGCCGGGCCGGGCGACACCGGTGAGCCGGGACGCGATGTTCACGACCGAGCCGTACAGATCGCCGAACCGCTGCAGCACCGCGCCGTAGGCCACCGCGACGCGTAGTTCCGGTGTGCCGCCGACCATCATGGTGGACTCCTGGATGGCCAGCGCGATACGTGCCGCATTGGCCGCGCTGTTCGCGGCGAACATCACCTCGTCGCCGACATTCTTGACCACCCAGCCGCCGTTCTCGGTGATCGCGGCGGTCGTGGTGGACTCGAACGATTCCAGCAGCAGCGAGAGCTCGTCGGGGTGCAGGTGCCTGGTCAACCGGGTGTAGCCGACCATGTCCGCGAAGCCGACCGCCAGCTCGCGCACGGTGTCCCCGGCGGAGGTGCCCGGATCGAGCGACCGCGAGAGCGCGGCGGCGAGGTGGCGGCGCCAGGCGTAGGTGTTGAGCTGTTCGAGGGTCGCGATGGTGCCCTCGGTGGCGGTACGCACGGTCTCCTCGGGGTCGGCGCCGGGGTCGGCCGCGGCGATGCGCTCGCCGATCTCGGCGAGCACCAGGTCGACCTGCCACTCCGCGAGCCGCGCCATGCCCTGGCCGAGGGTGCGCGCGGTCGCCGCCTGTTGCCGCGAGTCGGCCGAGGCCAGCACGTTCAGGTCGCGGAAGTTGCGCAGGGCCGCGATGTCGGCGTCGGTGTAGTCGACGGCGTCGTCGTCCAGCCCGGCCGGGAAGCCGAGGGCGGTCCACAGCCGCTTGGTCAGCGCCGTGGTGGTGCCTGCCTGATCGGCGACGTCGGTGCGGCTGTACTGCCTGGCCCCGTCCAGCAGATACGACTCGACGATCGACTGCACCAACTCGGACTTCTCGGTGGGCACCATGCCCGTACCTTACGACGACCGTGGCGCTACTCGCCGCAAACACCGCCACCATTGGGCCACCTCACAGCGGGCGGCCCGGTCGGCGTGTCCCGGGAACGGTTGACCGCGTGTCAGCCGAGGCGCAGCCAGCGGCCGAGCGAGGGCACGCCGCCGGTGTCGACGGCGAAGATCAGGTACCAGCCCGGCGGCGCGAGTGCGGGGTTGTCCGGCAAGGTGATGGTCACCGAATCCGGTGCGGTGCTGGTGAATTCGAGGTCGACGAGGCGTTGCTCGTTGTCGCAGGAGTGGGTGCACGCGCAGGGGCGGACGAGGTTGATCTCCCGCAGCGTCGCGGCGCTGGTCGCGGTGACGGTCGCACCGTACGTCGCGGACTCGGCGCCGAGCTGGAGCTCGGGCTGGTCACCCTGGAAAAGGTAGGGCGGCCAATACATTTCGATGCGCAGCTCTTCGGTTTTGCGGGCCGGATTGGAGCCCGCGGTGATCACCTTGCCGTCCGGGGTGAGCAGGGCGACGGAGTGGTAGAGCCGGGGGACGCGGCACTTCGCGGTGTGCATCCAGCGGCCCGCGGCAGGGTCGAAGATCTCGGCGTGCGGCGGCGCGGCGTGCGCCATCTCCTCCATGCCCGAGCCGCCCGTGGCCAGCACGGTCCGGTCCGGCAGGATGACCGCGCTCAGATGCATGCGGGCGTGGTCCATCGGCGGGCCCGGCTGGTAGACGGGGGTGGGGCCGGAGCAGTCGACGATCCGGGTGTCGGCCAAAGCCGGTGCGGGACTGTGCATATCGAAGCCGCCGCCGCCGAGGATCATCACCCGCTGCTGCTGTGCGGGTGGCAGCAGCACGCTGGCGGATTGGTTGCGCGAGCCCGGATCGGCCAGGCCGGGCACCTCGGTGGTCGCGCCGGACGCCGGATCCCAGATCGACGGCCGCATACCGTTGTTGCCGCCGTACTGGCCGCCGGTATAGAAAAGGCGGCCGTCGGCGAGCAGCACCAGATGGCCGTACATCGGGATGGGGCCGGGAACCGGCAGCTGCGACCAGGTCTGGGTCGCGGTGTCGAAGAGTTCCGGCACCACCGAAAGGAAGTTGTCGGCGCCGAGGCCCGACACCGAGACCACGTTGCCGTCCGGCATTGTGACGAGCGAGGGGTACCAGCGGCCGAAAGCCATGTCCGGCATGCGGTTCCAGGACAGCGCGGCGGGGTCGAAGATCAGCGCGTCGGGCAGGCCGTAGAACGGGTCGTAGCGTTCGGTGCCGCCCGCGGCGAGCAGCCTGCCGTCCGGCAGCATGGCCTGGCCGACGCAGAACAGGTCGATCGGCGTGTCCACCGAGTCCAGGCCGGGATTCGGGTAATGCCATACGCGCGTGCGGAAGTCGTGTGCGTGGTGGCGATCGGGGTCGTTGCCCGAGCCGGCGAAGAACAACACGTCGCCGGTGTGCAGCAGCGCGGCGTGCACCGGATTGATCTCGGTACCGAAATCCAGGATCCGCCACACGCCCATGTGCGCGGCGTGCATCAGGTCGGTCTCCAGCTCGACCACCCGCAGGTAACCCGCGTTCTGGCCGGGCAGCGCGTCGATGGTGAAGACGACCAGCTCCGGCGGCGCACCCGGGTGCGTGAGTAAAGCCGTTGCGGCGCCTTGATTTTCGGTGAACCCCCAGTCGGGCACCGTGGACCACGTGCTCCAGCCGTCGACCGCGTGACCGGAACCGTCCAGCCCCCAGCCGATGGTGTACACCCCGACATTGCCCTCGACCGGATTGTCCACCGCGAACACGATCAGCTCGGGCCGCCCGTCACCGTCCAGATCCGCGACAGCGAGGCCCGCGCCCTGGTTCTCCCAGCCGTACCAGTCGGGCACCGCGAGCCACGGCGTCCACTCGGCCACCGATCCGTCCGCCCCCAAGCCCTTGGCCAGCCGGAACTGGCCGCTGTTCTGGCCAGGCGGGTTGTCCACGGTGAGCAGGACGAGCACCGGTTGTCCGTCGAGCACGGTGAGGCAGATGTCGGCGCCCTGGTTTTCCCAGCCGAACCAGTCCGGCACCGGCAACCACGGCGTCCAGCCACCGGTCACCGTGCCGTCGGCGGCCAGGTCGCGGCCGATCCGGTAGTAACCCTGATTCTGGCCCGGCGGGTTGTCGACCAGGAAGATGACGAGGTCCAGCTGTCCGTTGCCGGAGAGATCGGCGAGGGCGATTCCCGCGCCCTGGTTCTCCCAGCCGAACCACTCCGGCACCTCCAGCCACGGCCCCCAGGTGGGCACCGAACCGTCGGCCGCGAACCCCGAGCCGACCCGGTAGAAACCGGCGTTCTGCCCCTCCGGGTTGTCCACCATGAACACCACGACATCGGTGTTTCCGTCGCCGTCGATATCCGCGACCGCGACGCCGCAATCCTGGTTTTCCCAGGCGAACCACCCCGGGACGGGAACAAATTGTCCAGCCACATTCCTATCGTCGTCCGTCGCGGCCGATCCGGCGAGACCATCCTTTCGTGGTTACCGAAAAACGGGGGCGTAGCCCGGAGTGTGCTGTGCTGGGCCGTGGGTACTCGACCGTCGTGGATCACTCGAAGGCACCGCTTGTAGACGCACTGGCCGAGTACCACCGACTCGGCCGTTACGGCTTCACGCCGCCGGGACACCGGCAGGGACGAGGCACTGACCAGCGCGTTCTCGACGCGCTCGGCGCGGACGCGTTCCGCTCCGACGTGCTGGCCACGCCGGGGGTCGATGATCGCCTGTCGCGTGGCGGATATCTGAAGGATGCTGAAAAATTGATGGCCGACGCCGTCGGCGCGGAGACTGCGTTCTTCTCGACCTGCGGCAGCTCGTTGTCGGTGAAGGCCGCCATGATGTCGGTCGCAGGCGGCAGCAAGGGCGGCCTGCTCGTCGCCAGGGACAGCCACAAATCGATCGTCGCCGGCCTGATCTTCTCCGGCGTGCAGCCGCATTGGATAACGCCGCGATGGGATGCCGAGCGGCACTTCTCGCACCCGCCATCGCCGGAACAGGTGCGCAAGGCCTGGGACGAGCATCCGGACGCGGCGGGTGCGCTGATCGTGAGCCCCAGCCCGTACGGCACCTGCGCGGACCTCGCGGGGATCGCCGAGGTGTGCCACGAGCGCGGCAAGCCGCTGATCGTCGACGAAGCCTGGGGCGCGCATCTGCCCTTCCACCCCGACCTGCCGACCTGGGCGATGGATGTCGGTGCCGATGTCTGCGTGGTCAGCGTGCACAAGATGGGCGCGGGCTTCGAGCAAGGCTCGGTGTTTCACCATCAGGGTGACCTCATCGACTCGAAACACCTCAGTTCTTGCGCGGACCTGCTGATGACGACGAGTCCGAATGTGTTGCTGTACTCGGCGATCGACGGCTGGCGCAGGCAGATGGTCGAGCGTGGTCACGAATTGCTCGACAGCGCACTGCAACTCGCCGAGCACGCACGCACCGACTTGGCCGCCATCGCGGACATCGAGGTGATGGACGAGGCGCTGTGCGGTGTCGAGGCATCCCACGACCTCGACCGCATGCAGGTCCTGATGGACGTATCCGCCACCGGCGCAACCGGTTACCAGGTCGCGGACTGGCTCCGCGAGCACCGGCGTATCGATATGGGGCTGTGCGATCACCGCCGGATCCAGGCCACGTTGTCCATCTCCGACGACAAGTCGACGATCGACACCCTGGTCGAAGCACTCGGTGCTTGGCGTGCACAACATGAGGTGCAGCCGGGTCCGCGCCTCCGCCTGCCCTCGCCTGAGGAGTTGCAGCTCGAGTCCGTAATGCTGCCCCGCGACGCCTTTTTCGCGTCGATCGATACGGTGCCGTTGGCGGAGTCCGCCGGTCGGATAGCCGCGGAGCAGGTCACCCCGTACCCGCCGGGCATACCGGTGATCGTGCCCGGCGAACAGATCGACGAGGCGGTGATCGAGTACTTGCGTTCCGGCGTCGACGCGGGAATGAACGTCCCCGATCCGGCGGACCCCGAACTGAAGACGATCCGCGTGGTCGCGCGCTGACCGATCGGTGCCGGGTCAGGCGGCGACGGGCACGGAACCCGTATTGCGCCAGACGGTTCCGCGACGTTCGTAGGCGATCAGTTGCTCCACGGCGTGCGCGACCTGCGGACCGAGTTCGCGTTCCAGCAGGTACAGGCCGACGTCCAGGCCCGAGGTGACGCCGGCACCGCAGATCAGGTCACCGTCGTCGATGACGCGGGCGTCCACCACCCGCGCCCCGGTTCGCGCCAGTGCCGCCATGCCCAGGGGATGCGTGGTCGCCGGGCGGCCGGTGAGCAACCCGGCGAACCCGAGTAACAGCGAGCCGCCGCAGACGCTCGCGACGGTGAGCCCCGGCCGATCCATGGATTGCTTCAGCAGAGCAGGCAGTTCGGTGTCGAGGGCTCGGACGAGAACGGCCAGCACGCTGTCCTCCCGGTGATCCTCCGCGTCCGTCGGCATCCGGCCCATCCCGCCGGGCACGATGACCAGGTCCGCGCGTTCCGGATCAAGCCGCCCGGTGGCCCGCAGCGACACCGGGGCTACGCCGCTGGGGACCTCCCGCGCGCCCGCTGCGGCGACCAGTTCGACCTCGAGCGCTCCACCGGTGACCGTGCCGCCCGCGCCGAGCACCTCGTAGGGCGCGATCACGTCCAGCGGATCGAATCCGTCGAACAGTACGAACTGTGCGAGCATCGAAAGTCTCCTTCTCGTCGGTGCTTACGACGCTAAGTGCAGCGCCGGTCCGCGAGAAGTAGCTCGCTTGTCAGGTTCCGACGGATTCTCGCCAGGTGGGCCTACTACCTGACGCGAGTGAGGAAAGCGTCGATGGCGGACCACATTTGGGGGTTGAGCTGGGTATGCGTCCCGGTGCCCGTGACGGTCTGGAAGTCGACCCCGTTGGCGGCGAACTGAGCGGCCAGTGCCGCGTGCAGCGGAGACGGGACCGTCGTATCGGTGACGTTGAGCAGCAACAGGATCGGGGCGTCGTAGCCGCTGGTCGGCACCGTCAGGTAAGACTCGTAAGCGGCCCGGACACGGCTGTCGGACAACGGCTTCGACAACAACTCGCCGATGCCGACACCCTCCACTCGCGCCTCGATCTCCGGCTTGCACATGGTGCCGATCTCATCGAGCAGCGTCCGCCCGGCCGGGCTCAGGTACTGGTCGAAGTCGATGTCGGGCCGAGCGGCTCGGAAGCCGGCGAAAATGCTCGACACGAAGCCAAGTGTTTCCGAGGTCCCCGGCACCGTCGGAATCGCGGGTCCCGCTATCGGCAGCACCTTTTCGACATCGGATTCCGGGTCGATCGCGATGGTGCCGCGGTAGTCGAGGTCCGCGGCGTAACTCGCCTGGAGGTGTCCGGTGCCCAGTGCGGCCTGGCCACCCTGGGAGGGGCCCATCGCCGCCCAGGTCCGGGACAGTTCAGGGTGCGCGGAGCGGGCGGCGCGCAGCAGATCGATGGTGGCCGTCGCCTCGGTCTTCAGCTCCAGGTACGGGTGCGGACCGGTGTCGAACAGGCCGAGCCCGAGATAGTCGGGGGCTACCACCGCGAAGCCCTGGTCGATCAGCCGCAGCATGATGTCGTCTTCCTCGGTATGCCAATGTGAGTGCGGCGCGGTACTCGGATCCGATTCGCCGCCGCACCCGCGCCCGAGGCCCGTGGTCCCGTGATCGAACGCGATGACCGGCCATCCGTTCGGCGGCGGCGTGCCCGTCGGCACGAACAGGGCCCCGCTGGCTTGCTGCGGCGTGCCGTCCGACCCGGCCATCCAGTAGGTGATGACCGACCCGTTCGGCATCGGCCGCCAGCCGTCGGCCTGCGGGATCGAGTCGATCAGCGTCCCCGGAGTTTCCGCGGTGGCCGGTGCGGCCTGGAGACCGAGCAGGATGCTTGCCGAGGCCGCGGCCAGGGCCACCGCACTCTTCCAACCACGAATAACGCGCATCGAAGACTTCTCCTTGTGCTGGGCCGACGACCAGGTGAAGAGCAGCTCAGGACGGGTGACGCAGGTACTGCGACGAGCGAAAGCAAACTACAAGCAAATCCACGGTACTCCGCCCTGCGTCGGGTCGTCGTACACCGTGGGGTCGAGTCGCCGCGGGTAGTCAGCGGGGTATATCCAACTCGATCGCGGCGGCCCGGAGTGCTTCGGCGGTCCGGGCCGCCGCGTCGCCGAGCGGGGACGGAAGGTGAGCCAGCAGCAAACGCCGCTGTTCCTGTGGGCCGCCGCGAACCGGCAGGATGCGCACGCCGGGTGGTGCGGCGGGAGCAAGGATGGCGGGGAGGGTGGTGAGTCCGCAACCTGCGGCGACCAAGTGGAGTTTGGCCAGCCAATCGCGTGCGGTGTGGGTGATTTCGGGGCGCTCGTCCAGTCCGGGCCAGACGCCCATCAGCCGGTCGTCCGTGGTGTTCGGCCCGGCGATCCACTGCTGGCCGTGCAGGTCGCCGACGTCGATGTAGTCGCCGCGCGCGAGTGGGTGCGTGGTGGGGACGGCTACGCACAGGCCGCGCTCGGTGAGGGTTTGCAGGATGAGCGCGGGAGACTCGGTATCCGGTGGCCGAAACGGTGGCTCGGAGCCGAGGAGAGCGAGGTCCACGCTGCCTGCACGCAAGGCGCGGACCAGTGCCGGTGTGCTGCCTTCCCGGCTCAGTACGGTGATGCCGGGATGGGTTCGGCGCAGTGCCGCAATAGCTTTCGGTAGCAGAGCGGCGCCCGCGCTGGGGAACCAGCCCACCCGCACCTTCGCTGTCTGGGCGGGCAGGCCGGACAGTTCGCGGGCGGTCGCGTCGATCTGCGCTAACACCGTGCTGGCTCGGCGCAACACGAGATGTCCTGCCGCCGTGAGTCTTACGCCGTCACGGCGGCGCTCGAGCAGTTCGGTGCCCGCCATCCGCTCGACCGACGCGATCTGCCGGGAGACCGCGGACTGGGTGTAACCGAGTGAGCCCGCTGCCGCGGTGAAGGTGCCCTGCTCGGCGACGGCGCGGAAGACGCGCAGCGCGGTCAGCGTGACGGCGGTGAAGTCCATGAGTTTTACGCATACCAGGTGTGCCTGACTTTCGTTGGACTCATGGCTGTGGCGTTCCTAGCTTGGAGTCATGAACGTCGGACGTATTGCCCTGGTGACCGGGGCGAATCAAGGTTTGGGGCGGGCGCTGGCCGAAGGGCTGGCGGCCCGGATGGACCCGGCTGATCTGGTGTTGCTCACCGGGCGCAATGCGCAGCGAGTTGCGGATGCCGCAGCCGAAGTGGCGGAGGCAGCCGGCACCCGAAGTCAGGTGCAGGGCCGGGTGCTCGATGTCGCCGATACTTCGGGCATCGCTGATTTCGCCGCAGAACTGCGGGACAGCTACGGCGGTGTGGACATCGTGTTCTCCAACGCCATCACTCGGCTCACCCCCGATCGGTCGCAATCGGCGATGGCCGATGAATTCATCGATGTCTCCAACGCCGCGACGCATGCCATCCTGCGCAGCTTCGGCCCGATACTGCGGCCCGGCGGGCGATTGCTCGTGGTGGCAAGCACATTGGGTGCGCTGGGGCATCTGCCTGAGCGACTGCGCCCACTGTTCGACGGTGCCACTCTCGACCAGGTCGAGGAGGCTGTCGAAACTTGGCGCAGCGCAATACATTCGAAGACCGCGCAGGAGGCAGGATGGCCGCGGTGGCTGAACGTGCCGTCGAAGGTGGCTCAGGTTGCCGCTGTGCGCGCGGTGGCCGCTGAGCGTCGGGACAGTGACTTGGTCAGTGGCACTTTGGTCGCCGCGGTGTGCCCCGGCATGGTCGACACCGCGACATCGCGGCCGTGGTTCAGCGATTTCAGCCATGCGCAGACACCGGCCGAGGCGGCTCGCGCTGTGCTCGATCTGGTGCTGACGCCGGGCGTTGATCCGGCGCTGTATGGCGAACTGATTCGCTTCGGTCAGGTGGTGCCCTGGTATTCCGGGAAGCCGCCTGTCGAGCAGGATCTTCTGCTTACTCCGTGAAGTCCTCGGCATCAGTCGAGCAAGACGGTTGGGCTCCCGGGGTTCTCGGTCGTCGAGGTGAGTCGAATGGTCGTGCGTCGAGTATGTGAGGACTATTCGTGGGTGCGTAGCGGCGCGCTCACTGCCGCGATGAGATGGGTGGAGTGGGCTCGGCGGGCGAGGGTGAGTGCTTGCTGCCGGTGCGTTGCGGCGGCTTCCGGGTTGCCGAGGGCGGTGGCCAGTTCGGCCAGGTAGTAACCGACAGGTTCGAGGGTGATCAGGCCGCTGCCCGCGCCGGCGAGTTCGGTTGCGGCCGGAAGGAGTTGGTCGTAACAGCGCTGCATGGTCGATGTGTCGCCGAGGGCGTGGGCGGCGCGGGCTACGAGACAGGTCCGTAGTTCGAGCAGCAGGTCGCGCGGGGAATTGGGGACTGCTTGTAGGGCTGCGGCGGCTTCGTCTCGAAGGCCTTTGTCCAACAAGATGATCGGGCGGGCCCATGGTTCGTATGGACCCCAGGCCGCCGTGTCGTCGCCGGGCGGCAGTCGGTGCTGGAGACGCAGGCACAGCAGTGCGAGGGGGAGCAGGCCCTGTTCGACGCCGGGCATGCCGCTGCCGGTGAGCATCCTGGCGGCGGTGCGGTAAGCGGTCTCGGCGGCGTGGTGGCTCCCGGTGAGTGCGGTGCGCAGCGCGGCGTACCAGTGGGTGAAGACGCCGACCATCGGTAGCTCGTATTCGGTGGCCAGCTGGTCGGCTGCGGCTGCGTGTACGTCTGCGGACGGGAGATCGGCGGTAGCACAGTCTGATTGGATGCTTATCAAGTTGCCGAGCACCTCGAAGGTGACCAGCCGATGCTGCCGTGCGACAGCGGTGAGTTCCTCGCTGATGCGAGCGCGTTCCGCGCTCAGGCCGGTGCTCTGTAAGGTATGCATGAAACGACCGTTGAGGGCGAAGGCCAGCAGGGCGGGTTCGTTGAGCTCCCTGGCGATTGCCTCGGCTTCCTCGGCGGCGCGTAGACCTCGGTCGTCGTCTGCGCCGCGCAGTTCGAGGGCGACCGTCGTGCACAGCCTGGCGCGCAGCTCACGCTGTTCGGCGGGCAGGATCGCGAGGATGCGCTCGGCGGCGGTGACGATGTCGCGCGCGAGGTCGGGGTCGTCGTTGGTGGTCCAGATAGCGGGGACGTCGAAAGCGCTGATCACTCGCGCGGCCTGTACCGGATCGGCCCACTGTCCGGCCTGCGTGATGGCCAGACCGCGGTAATGCCTCGCCTCGGCCAGGTTGCCGGTGACCGCGAGCGCCCGAGCGAGTCCGGTGATCGCGTCGAGTCGCGCGGCCGGATCGGGCCGGGGCATCCGGTCGAAGGCTTCGAGGGCCGCGCGCCATTGCCGCACTGCCTCGGCGAGTGCGAAGCCTCGTTCCGCCGCCACCGCCGCGGCACCCGCGTACCGGGCTGCGCTCGCCGCGGTGGCCCGGCTGTTCGCGCGGACGAAATGATGTGCCAAGACGGAAACGTCTGCGATGCCTACCTTTTCGAGTAGCGCACCGATCTCACCATGCCACCTGGCCCGGCGCGGGCCGCTGATATCGCGGTACACGGTGTCGCGCACCAGCGCGTGCGTGAAACGCAGTGATCCGTCGGGCGATTCGGTGAACAGCCCTGCCGTCAGTGCGATCTCGAGGTCGTCGAGGGCACGAGCCGTGTCATCCGCGAGCTCGAGGAGAATCTCGCGGTCGACCTCCTCGCCGAGTACCGCGGCCTGCTGGACCAGGGTCTGCGCGGACTGCGGCAGCATCGCCATACGATGCCGGATAACCTCGCGGACACCGGCCGGGACGGTGTCGAGTGCGTCGGAACCTTCGTCGCGGAGCAGCCGGGCCAGCTCGCGAACGAAGAACGGATTTCCGTTGCCGCGCCGGTGAATTCGGCGGCTGTCGCGCTCGGCGACATCCGGTCCGACGATCGCGCGCACCAGGGCGACGGTGTCGTTTTCGGGCAGACCGCTCAGGTAGACGCGAACCGGCTCGGCGGGTGCCATCTTGGCCAGTGCGGCGGTGAGTTCGGTGGTGATGTCGGTGCTGCGGTAGGTCGCCAGTATCAATACCGGTGCCGCGATACCGCCCGTGACGAGCACGGAAAGCAGGTCCAGGGTTTCCGAACCGGCGTTGTGTACGTCGTCGAACACCAGCAGGACCGGCGCGCGTTGCGCCACCGACGCCAGATAGTCGGCCGCGGCGCGATGGAACAGGAAGCGCGCCTCGACCGGATCTGTGGGTGCGCCTTCGTTGTTCGATCGTTCGTCGCTATTCGCCGAAGGACGCTCGTCATCGTGTGCCGCCCCTGCGGCGGTCAGTGCCGCGAGGATCCTGGTCCAGGCCCAGCTCGGTGGAACGCCGAGGTCAGCCGGGCTCTCGCCACGCGCGACGAGCCAACCGTCGTCGGTCAGCGCGGACGAAACCTCCTCGGCGAGAGCGCTTTTACCGGCACCGGCTTCGCCCGCCAGCAGCACCAGCCGGGTACGGCCGTGCCGGGCAACGTCGTTCGCAACGTGCTGTATGGCGGCGAACTCCTGCCTGCGCCCGACGAAATCCTTTCCGGGCGGCGATGTTCGGGCGGGTAAGGTCGGGGCAAGCAGGTGCGGAGCGTGCGCCAGGATGTCCGCCTCCACCCGTTGGAGTTCAGGGCCGGGGTCGGTGCCCAACTCGCTGCGCAGCAGGTGCCGGATGCGGCGCAAAGCGGCAAGCGCGTCACTCTGCCTGCCGGATCGATAGAGTGCGACGGCGAGCAACTGCCAGGCGTGTTCGCGCAAAGGATGTTCGGCGAGCAGGGCATTCAGCGCCGATTCGGCCTCGGCAGGCCGCGCGAGCTCGATCAGCGCGGCGGCCCGATGTTCGACGGCCAGCAGTCGCAGCCCGTCGAGCCGGTCGACCTCGGCACGCGCCCAACCCTGTTCGGCGAACTCCGCGTAGGCGGGTCCGCGCCACAGTGCGGCCGCGACGTCGGCCATCGTCAACGCCCGCTCGAAGTGTTTCGCGGCGAGCAGTTCCGCTGTCCGCGCGACGGCGGCCTCGAATCGGTCCGCATCCACCGCGTCCGGCTCGGTGCGCAACGAGTATCCGGGCGCGACGGTCACCAGCACCTGTGCCGGTGTACGCGGTGCGCGGTCAGGTTCCAGCACCCGCCGCAGCTCGGCGACGAACGTCTGGATCGCGCCCACCGCACCGGGCGGCGGCCGTTCCCACAGATCGTCGATCAACTGATCGACCGTGACCATGCGCCCCCGCGCGACGAGTAACCGCGCGAGCAACGCCCGGTGCTTCGGCCCCTTCAGCGGCAGTGGCGTCCCGGCGCGCTCGGCACCGATGGGCCCGAGAACACCGAAGTTCAGCTGCGCCATGCGCCCGCCGACGCCGTACTCAGTCGCTGCTGACCAGTTGCTGAGTGCGCGAGAAAAGACTGTCCAACGTCACCAACGAACATCGGAAGGACACCTCATGGCACCGAAGATTACCGGATTCGACTACCAGCGGATCGCCGTCGCCGACCAGGTCGAACTCAATGTCGCGGTCGGCGGCTCGGGCAGCCCCATCGTCCTGCTGCACGGCTTCCCGCAAACCCACCTGATGTGGCGCCACGTCGCCGCCGACCTCGCCGCCGACCACACCGTCATCTGCCCCGACCTGCGCGGTTACGGCGACAGCGACAAGCCCGCCGACGCCGACGGCACCACCTACTCGAAGCGCACCATGGCCGCCGACATAGTCACCGTCGCCCGCACCCTCGGCCACGACCGCTTCGCCCTCGCCGGCCACGACCGCGGCGCCCTGGTCGCCATCCGCGCCGGCCTCGACCACCCCGACACCATCACCCACCTAGCCTCCCTCGACGTCCTCCCCACCCGCGACATGTGGGACGTCATGCACGGCGTAACCGCCGCCGTCGGCTTCCACCTCTACCTCATGGCCCAACCCCCCGGCCTCCCCGAAAAGATGATCGCCGCCACCCCCGACCTCTTCTTCTCCCACTTCCTGGACACCTGGACCCACGACCCCGCCGCCATCCCACCCGAAATCCGCACCGCCTACCTGCGCGCCTCCGCCGCCGCCATCCCCAGCATCGTCGCCGACTACCGAGCCTCCGCCACCATCGACCTCGACCACGACCGCACCGACCGCACCACCGGCAACCACCTCCGCATGCCGGTCACCGTCCTCCAGCAAGACTGGGGCGCCGCCCTAGGCTTCGACGCCCCCGCCCTCTGGAAAGCCTGGGCCCCCAACCTCACCCACACCACCGTCACCGCCGGCCACTTCATGGCCGAAGAATCCCCCGCCACCGTCACCCAAGCCATCCGCGAACTCCTGACCCGCTGATTCAGACCAGAACGGACAGCACGCCAAGTGCTGCCCAGAATCGGTGAAATTGAGTGGCTCATGCCCGTACGCGGGCGAGCTGTTTCGATGGCCTTCGGCAGGATTCGCACCTGCGACACCCACTTTGCGAGACGTCAGTCCCGAGGCGGGTACGGATCGTTGCCGTAGGTCCATTCTTGCTCGATCGTCCCGTTCTTGAGCTTGACGGTGAGTTGACTTGGGAGGTTGGCCAAGGCCACCTTGCGTCCCGCTTCGACGGCTTGGGCTTTGGTGCTGTGAGTAGACACCACCGTTCCTTCGTGTTTGACCGACCAATCCGCGCCGTCAGGGACTACCCAATACCTCTTGCGCGCCATTGTGCACCTCCGAATAGATCTGCCTCGGCTCCTCGTCGGCGCCGTCGACAACTTTGTGTCCTACATACAAATCGGCTATAGCTATCCGCTGTTACTCTTCGGCAACTTCCCCTCTCCCAGCTTCCTCGTACTGGCCGTCCTGTGCTGAGGCAAGGGCTAGCCAAGGGTGGCCGGGGCCGTGGCCATCGCGTAGCGCCCTTTACCCTCCCGTGCTGAAGTCAGACACTCGGGGCCATGAGAGGAAGCATGGAAGGCGATCGGTACACGGATCGCCTTCAGATCTGGAGAATGAGGCTATGGCATCTGGCGTGGTCTCGACGTTGGTGACGGGATTGCTTCCCCTAGTGGGTGCTGGCCTTGGCGCATCTGTAACGCTTCTCGTACAACGAAATTCGGCCCGCGAGGCCAAGATGAGGTTTCGGGCCGAGAGTCGCCTCGCCCACCGTGAGGAGATGAAGTCCGCGATACTCGACTACTTCGAGACGGCGCAACGATTGCAGGGTGAGCTCGATGCCCGCGAGCGTGGAGAGACACCGGAGAATTTGAAGCCACTGATTGAGCGCGTGTGGCTGGCAGAGAAGCGTGTCGAGATCATCTGTTCGGACGTTTTGCGGGACCGTGTCATTGCTCATGCTCGCGGCCTTCACGATGTCGTCCGCGATCCTGCGACGTATCCAGATTGGTGGGCTCACTGTCAGTTGCTCCAATGCGAGTTGCTGTCGCAGGCCAAAATGGAAATCGCGCGAGACCACGATTGGTAGTGATCGCTACGGACGATGCCCGTAGCGGGAGAGGATTTCGCTGCGGGCACTGTCGCGTTCCGGGCCTTGGAACCCGTCGCCATTGACAGCTTTGTTGTTCGGCGAATTTGCTACTGCGTACTCTCTGGCGCCCAACCGGGTGCGGAGGTCGTCGACCTCACCAAGAAACCGGCGTGAACAGCGTAAGTGGAAGTGCCCTCGGCAGGATTCGAACCTGCGACACCCGCTTTAGGAGAGCGGTTTACGCCTGGTTTGTCGTGTTTGTGGATGCGTGAGCTGTTGAGTGCGACGCCCTGAACTGCGCATATGCAATTGACAGCGTTTGTCGCATTCGGTCAGCCAGGGTGGTGCTGCGTACTCCGTGCGTACCCTATGTCGTCGGCCGACGGCGCCTAGTTGGCAGACCTCGGCCCGGCCTGTGCGGCAGGCTAGGCGATCTGGAGCTATTTCGGGGATCCCTATTAACGCGCTCTCGCCGAGCCTCCATTTGATCCACCGCACGTCGCATGTCGACCACACGCTCTTCCAATGATCCCAATTTTTCACCTACACTATCTATCTGATCTATGCTGACATTTCGTTTACTAAGCAGAGATTGAAATAGAGCAAAAGTCATTGCAGCTCCAGCGAACCCAGCCCCCAGATTAGTGAATACATCTCCCAAGAACTCGTCTAGGGATTTTTCTCCCGCTTGAGCATAGAAGAATCCCAAAATGCATGAAGCAACGGCAGCGAGGAGCGTGAAGTATATTAAACCGATATCGAACCTCCGCGGCACCTTTGCGGCCAATTTCTGAAACCATGATGCGCTTGCAATGAGCACCATCGCAGTGATACCGACCGCGACAGCCACCGCCAAGAAGAACCATTTCGCCAACGGCGTGGCCTGCACAGGTTCCAGGAATTTGTTACTAACGAAGCGAGTAGTGTCACCATACTTTATTTCTGACCATTCCGAATTGTCGGCGGGTCCTCGAATAACGGTTACCTGCTGGCCGGGGAAGAATACCTCACTCGACTGACAATCAACCGACGGACAGGTCCGCACGTTGGCCTCGCCGGTCAGATAAGAAATATCCGCACCGTCTACTACTGGGCGATTTGTAAAATTTAAATCACTCCACAAACCGCCCAGTGCAAGAAGAAACGAAAGCGCGGTTAGCATTACAAAGATTCCAGACCGACGTAAGATGTTCACGAGCTAAATGTAGCCGCATCGGCGGGCCGACGGAGGTCCAATCGGTTGAACCGATGTAGGGCAGAGAAGACGCAGGTGGAAGCCGTTTAGCTGAGTCCGGCGTAGCTGTGCAGGCCGCTGATGACCATGTTGATGATGAAGACGGCTCTCGACGTTTGCAGTTGATGACAGATAGGACCCAAGCGACCTACCAGCGCTTATTACCGATGCTGACGTTTGCAGAATTTACTGTCGTAAGGCGTGCTGCGTACCGGCTGCGTACTCTGCAGCCTCGACATCGGCGATGGGCGCTTAGCGGCTCATTCACCACATGCGCGAAAGCCCACCCGGAAGCGGATACGCCGCCTCCACCAAGGTTGCCGCGATCGGGATCATGGCCTTCGCATCCGCAGCAGTGGCCGGCGGGGCTCCTACCGTCACGTGGACGGCGTCGTTTCGGACGTCCACGAATCCACCTTGGAAATTGGCGATTGGCAAGGCGTAACCAGTCGACTCTAGTGCTCGAGCCCGTCCTCCGAGAGTTCGCCCAAACGTACCGACTGGGACCAGGCCGCGTGCGTGTTGGTCATCCAATAACTTGTTCACTGCGACTTCCGCTGCAGCACCAGCGTCGATAATTGATCGACGATAGTGGCCCGAGGCCTGCAACGATCGAGCATCTCGAAGCATCAACCAGGCGAGGGGCGCGGGAGAATCTTCGCCTGCGAGTTTGAAACTTTCGCGCAGTAGGTCACTCGTCACCCCGTTGACTGGAGTCATACTCAAGGCGTGGCGCGATCCGATACTGAACGGTTTGCCGACTGTGCCATCAGAGTCAATAGGCCAGACAGGAGTCTTGTTGCCCAGCGCCATTACTGGTTGGTGTGCAACCTGCGTCAGTTTTTGCCCTGTAACCACCTCCAGCCACGATTTCGCAGCCTCCCACCAGCTGTCCATCGCAGCAACGATGGCTTCGGCTGCTGCTTGCCGCTCGGCGGCGTTGCCGGTCACCTGTCCAACGAACACTAAGCGTCGGCACGCAACACCTATCGGGGTGCCGCCACTCGTCGCTGTGATGGTTCCCCAGAAATCCGACGGCTCGGAATGAACCGCTGATGCACTAGGCGGGCCCAGCACATGGCTCTCAGAACCAGGATCAGGAAGCGATGGTAGGTGGACGGTTGCCGCGTGACCAGCCACTTTGGTACTGAATTGCGAACTCAGGATCGCAGACTCACTGACGAACGCTGAATCCAGCTCGTACCGCCATTCGACTTGAACAGTCGTCATACACCCTCAATCTAGTCGAGCGTTAACAGAGCCCCGACGCGCACGTCTGGTGGAAGGCCGCCCTCGGAGTTACCGCGTATGAGGGGCGAAGTTGATGCCTAAGAATCAACCGCCAGCAAGCTCCCCAGCCTTCATTTTGGCTCACCGCAGGCTAGGTCGACCAAACCGACACGCACGCAACGTAGCTCAACCTTCCTAGTTACGTTTTGATCCCTAGGCATCAAAACGTAACTATTCAAACGCCCTGTCTTGTGGTCTCTCCTTGTGGCCCGACTGATCGTCATGCGCGCTACACGACTCCGGCTTCCTCGGCTCGCGTGCGCTAAACCGCCACACACGCACTCCACGCGACCACCGACGCTCTAAACCGCAGCATCCGCACCTGACACAACCACCCACCCAGCTCTCACTTATGGTCCCTTGCACCACATCTCAACTCATCACTACATCTACTGACTCAACCACCTTGGCTCTCGCTCTCACTGTTCCCGATTCTCTATGAACAGCGAAGCCATAGAGAATCGGGAACAGTGAGAGCGAGAGCCCTGCGCCGAAGGCGCAGGTCAGACCCTATTTTCGAGTGGACATTTTGCGAGAACACGGGACTAAACCTGTTCGGCCTCTGTTCGGCCTCTGTTCGGCCTCAACAGGCGCTCCGAGACACGGAGCTCTACCCCTCCAGTTGCGTTCTACGCATTGTCACGACGGTCTTGTCGTCGTGACGTTTGGCGCGGGGGAGCAGGCTTCCGTGGGGGTCAACACCGGCTTCCCAGGCGTGGCACCGCCGCAGATAATTCGCCAACCCTGTGTAATCCGCATCCGCAAGGTCTTGCCACGAAATGCCCAAGGTTTCCAGGCAATCGGACACGCCATCGGTCGCTAACACAAGCCACTGCACGTCCAGCCGCCTCATGATCATCGCGTGCCGCGCGGCCGCGGGCTCGGTCGCTGCGATCCAATACCCACCAGCTCGATTGCGCCAGCGCTGCTGTCGCTTCTGAAGGTTCGACAAGATGTGCCGATGTATCTCGTCGTAGCCGCAGCCTCTGACCAGCCGTGACTTGTACTCATCAGCTTCGGGTAGGCCGATCTCGTCTAGGCGGGTGTCGGTTATGACTTCCACCGAACCGCCGGCCGAACCGACAGCGATTGTCGAATCGCCCAGGACCAGGAGGTCGACGGTGTCGGCTTCGCCGAACCGAGCGAGCGCCACTGTGCACGATGCTGAATCGCGTGCGCCCTTCTCAAGTTGAAGCACCTCAATAGCCTGAGCAATCGCCCGCTCCAGAATCTCGACCAGCGAAAGTTGGTGAGGTCCATGGTCCAAGGCTTCCGCAAGGATGGCGCCGAGCACCGACGCGTAGTCCCCACCGCTCGGCCCAGCTGAAGCACGATGCGCTGTCGCACCGTCGAGAACTACAACTCCGTGCTTCGCGATGAAACAGCGGTCCTCGTCAGACTGTGTTGCGAGTTGTGCAGTGCGCAAACGTCGTCCGGCGGCCATGAGGCGCTTACCAGGTGTGAGGACCAGCGACGAGGCGGCTGGACTGGACGGCAAACTGCTCGTCGAAGTCGCATCGAACTACTCCGCACATCGAGTCGTCTTCGTTGCCAAGGAAGAGCGTCCGCAAGTTTTGGATCAGCCAATGGATCACTCCGAGGGAGCCCACGCTAGTAATTCCAGCAATGTGGACGGTTACACCTCCGGATGACACATGCCTAGCGAAGTAGCCGACGTCGGACCGCTCTGGGTTGGCGCGTCTGTACGGTGAGTCGAGCCAAACGCTTTTACCAGGGGTTTTTCCATGAATCCACCACCTCCCACCACCGTCCTGCTCAAAGTCAAGATACGGGTCACCGGCCAGTAGAACGCGTGCTACCGGTGCCGACTTCGGGCCGCAGATCAGGACCGAATCACCTTCCGGGACGGTTTCTGTTGTGGGTTCGATCGCGAATGGAGTGGTTGCAAGCGCCAACCGACTCAGAGTGTCCTCGACGGCCGCTTGCGATGCCATGTCTACCGCGTCGAAGAAGGGTCGCTCGCGGCCCTCTTCCACCCCGTATCTGCGGGGGATACCGACCGACACCGGACCGACACCGAAGAACGCCCGCTCTTGGGGCGGCGCGCTGCTCCTGATCTGCGTGACACGCCCCTTGGTGATCCCAAGCTGCGCGGCGATGTCCGTGTAGTTGAGTCCGAGTGTCTGGTGAGCCTCATCGATGGCCGCTCGCCGCAGTCGGGCCAGCTCTGCGGCCCGCTGCTGGTAGACCGTGATCAGCTCGGCTGCGCGGCGGCCGCGCCGGAGAGGGTCCGGGTCGGAGCGCACAGCATCAAACTCGTCTCGTTCGGTCATGGCTGCGAGTTTAGGGGGTATTGACTCGGCGAGGGGCACCGCCGTACCCTCTGTGTTTATACCCACTAAACAGCAAGGATCAACATCGGCCAAGTTGTTTAGGGGGCATAAACAAGTCCAGCAAGAGCTTCCCGGCGGATTGCAGTCCGCCGGGAAGCCAGCGCCAAAGCAGTTCGTAGCTGCTTCAGCATTTCCGCACTTCAGGAACGGAGTCCCGAAGCATGTCCAGTGTAAATCCATGGGCCGGTACCGGCCTCGGCGGCGACGCCTACATGAACATCAATGAGTGGCCTGCCGCGCATAGCGATGCTCCTCGGCGTGGTGAGCGAGGGTTCGCCGAGCGTGCGGCCGTTGCAAAGTGGTTGGCGGGTAACGATTCTCGTGAGCTGTCCGAGATTGTGGCCGCCGTCGACGCATCCGCCCCGATCACGGAACGCGTCCGGCGCGGCGTGGAGCGTTCGCGATGAGCGCCGGACCGATTAGCGAGCCAGGTCGGCGGTTGCGCCCGGTGCCGGAACCGGCAGACACGGTCAGTGCGAGCATGCGAATCGTCGGCGGTCCTGGCTTCGACCCTGTCGGCGTACAGCCGGTGGAGATGCCCGAGCGTGCGCCGGATCCGTTGCGGCCGCCTCGGTTGACGTTCGCGGGGTCGTGCCTGTGGTGTGGTGAACGTGGTTGCCGCTCAAGCGATTGCGCTCGGTTACATGAGCAGTCTCAGTGGGACATCTGCCGTGGCTGCGACGGCACCGGCGAACTGTGCAAGGGCGGACAGCACCGCGGCTGTGACTGCGCCTACGGGCTGGCGTTGGTCGCGCCGAAGATCCAACGCAGGCGAGAGGTTGTCCCCGGATTCACCGTGACGGACGAGGGGCACTGGTCGAGCGGCTGGCACGACTACCACGTGAGCTGGGACAAGAAGCCCAGCGCCTACACCGTCGTCGCGGAGGAGGAGCCGACCGTCGACCGCAATCTACGGCCCGTTCGAGCCGATCGGCGGCGCAGCCGATGAGGGACCTCAAGGTACTTCTCCGGTGTTACGTAGACGTCCCGAGTTGGTCGCCTGTGTCCTACTGCCGTCTGCGGATATCCAGTTCCATTGGTAGGCAACACAGTTCGCTGCTACACGCAGGAAGCGGGCGTAACCAATGACCACAACGCGAGGACACGAAACCTCAGCTGGTCCGCGCAAGGACCACAAGAAGAAGGCCCGCGCGGCCGGCCTGGAGCGACGCATCACCGCCATGCGCGGCGAGGGCGCGACCTACGACCAGATCCGCGAAACGCTCGGAATCAACGCGCGCGCAGTCGAATCCGTACTCGGTGAGGTCGCCACTCTTTACGAGCAGGGTCGCACGTACGCCGATATCGGCGACGCGGTCGGTCTACCGCGCACGACAGTACGCCGCCTGCTCGGCGACAAACGCGTGACCCAGGTGAACGCACGGGTCAATACCGCCACGGCGCTGGTTGTCGAGATGTATGGGCTGCAAATCGACGTGCTCGCGGCGCTGCTGGGTATTGACATCAGCCATGCGCGCACGCTGGCCAAGCAGCTGCGGTCCGACCGGTTGATGCTGCCGAAGCTGATCCAGGTCCAGCCCGGGGAGAAGTGGCTCGTGCCGACCCGTGAGACTTCGGGCAGCTATCTGGGGTGGATGCCCGCGACGTTGTGGAAGCCACCGGTCAAGGACGCCGAGCACTACCGGGCCGTTGCGATGGCGCGTGCGCTGCTCGTCGGTGCCGAACCGGGCGTATGGATCTCCGAACGCCAGCTACGACACGATGCCGCAGTCGCAGCCCGTGAATCCCGTTCTCGCGGTTCACGTTCGGTCGGCCACATCCATGACGGCCGGTTCCTGGGCGTGGTGGGCGGCACGTACGGGTGGTGGGCACTGGAGGTCGAACTCACCGCCAAGAGCGCCAAGAACATGGACAAGGCATTGCGCGGGGCGCTCTATGCCGCCCGTGACGCCGAACCCGAACCGATGATCGGGCTGATCTACCTCTACCGGGGCCGTGAGGTCGCCCGCACCCTCGACGCCGCGTTCGCCAGGCTGCCCGCCGAACTGCGAGGCGTGCTCCAGTTCGTCGACGGCGACATCGACGAGGAATGGGCCGAATTCCTCGCCACCCGCGCCGCGATGCGCGCGGCCACCCGCACCCCCAACCCGAACCACCGGCGCCCACGGCGCGGCGCGAGCACGAAGGAGACGCCGAAATGACCACCCCATCTGTCCAGAAAACTGGACACCACGAGGTCCGCACCGACCGGGAAGCGCGCGCGATGTACGCACTCGTGCAGCAACGCGCGATCCAGGTCGACCTGCTCGCCGAGTTCCTCGGCACCGGCCGCAACCACGTCTACGAACTCCGCGAGCACCTAGAGGCGGCCGGCCTCGTGCACCCGCTGATGCGCGTCGGGCCCGGCCCGAAATGGGTCGTGCCGACCCGGCCCGCGGTGACCCGGTTCTTCGGTACCTCGCGTCCGGACTGGCGGCCCTCGCCTTTGTGGTCAGTGCGCGGCCGGGCGATCACCCGCACTCGCATCGCCTTGGGGGCCACCGCATTCGACGCGTGGGAGTCCGAACGCGAACTCAGCTACCGCGCGCACCACCCACGCCGCTACCCCTACGACGGCCGCACCGTGCGCACCGACGCTGTCTCACGGGCCGTGCTCGTGCTGGGACACCGAGACACCAGCGGTGCGGACCTGGTGCACCAAGTCTCCCGCGCGGGCCGATTCGCTGCCGAGGACGGGTGCACGGAACTGCTGCTTGTGCACCACCAGCCCGCCGACCTGCCAGCGGTGCGCACCGCCTGTGACAAGGCGGCACTGCCTGTCTCACTGGCTGTCTCAGCTGTCACCCTCACCGCGCTCACGTGGGACGGACCGACCGCAATCCGCACTATCTGTACTGGTCGGCGACTCAAGTTGGCTGGGTGAACGCGATGAATTTCAGATTACTCGCGGCATCCACGCACGCGATAGATGGCGTGACATGTTCCAGCCCGCGCACCGGCCGCCACCACCCCTGTCTCACGGTGCACCACCCAGTGCACCGCCTCGACCCACTGCCCACCTCCCATGTCTCACGTGGTGCACCGGCCGTGACAACACCCGCACCGGCGTGCACCACCTCCGACCCGCAGCGCACCACCGTGCGCACCATCAAGAACTGAGGAAACGATCATGAGCACTGACCGCTATCTGCAAGCAACCGACTGCGAAGAACTCACCGGCATCCCCGCCGCCACATGGCGGTACTGGGCACACATCGGCTCCGACATCGGCCGCCGTAGCTTCAAACTCGGCCGCCGCCGCGTCTGGCGGCAAAGCGTCATCGAGGCCTGGATCACCGAACAGGAAGCCAAGACTCAAACCGGCGGAGCCGCGTAGCCATGCCCGCACGACGGAACCGCCGCTCCGGAGTCGAAGACCTCTGGACCAAAGAACAGCGCGACGAGGACGGCACGGCCCGGCGCGTTCCCTCCAAACTCGACGGTAAGGGAAAGCGCTGGCGCGCCCGCTATGTCGACGGTCAGGGCGACGAGCACACCAAACGATTCGCCCGCAAGAGCGAGGCCCAGGAGTGGCTTGACGGGCAGACCGCAGCGGTCGTTACCGGCGTGCATGCCCCGCCGTCCGCAGGACGCGTCCTCGTCGAAGTGGTCTCCCAAGCATGGCTTGCCGGTAACCCGGACTGGGAAGAGTCCACGAGATCCCGCTACAAGTCCATCGTCCGCAAGCACGTCGAACCGACTTTCGGGCAGGTCCGGTTGTCGGACCTGACGCACGACGACATTCAGAAGTGGGTTACCGATCAGGTTGCACGCGGCGTCGCCGGAGGAACAGTGCGCAAGAACCTCGGCGTGCTGTCCCAAATATGCGACTACGCAGTGACTTCCAAGCGTATCGGGGTCAACCCATGCCGAAAGGTGAAGCGGCCCAAGCAACGTCTCGCAAAACGCCGCTACCTCTCTGGAGTCGAAGTAGAGCGGCTGGCCGAATGCGCGGGGAGGACTGGCTGTTGGTCATGGTGCTGGCCTACTGCGGACTGCGATTCGCGGAGTTGGCGGGCTTGCAGGCCGCGAACGTGCACATGCTTCGGCGACGGCTCCAGATCGAACGCACGATCACCGAGGTCGACGGCGTCCTCGTCATCAAGGCCCCGAAGGACCACCAACGACGCAGCGTGCCGTTCCCGGCGTTTCTTGCCAAGCCGATGGCGGCACACCTTGCCGGAAAGGCCCCGGACGCTGAGGTCTTCACATCACGCCGTGGTGCGGTCCTGCGCGTCCGGAACATGAGACGTGCCTGGTGGAACAACGCCGCTCTCGCGGCCGGCCTCGGCGGACTCACCCCACAGGAGATGCGGCATACCGCGGCCTCCTTGGCGGTGTCGGAGGGTGCTTCGGTGCTGGGCGTCCAGCGGCTTCTCGGGCACGACAAGCCGAGCACAACACTCGACTTCTACGCCGACTTGTTCGACGACGACCTCGAGGAACTGGCGAACAGACTCGACTCGGCACGCGCCAATTTCGCTACTGCGTACTCACTGCGTACCGAAGCGGCTTCAAAGGTGGTCAGCCTTCAGAAGGTAAGACGCTGACCTGCACGAACACTGTGCCCTCGGCAGGATTCGAACCTGCGACACCCGCTTTAGGAGAGCGGTGCTCTATCCCCTGAGCTACGAGGGCTGGCCCGGTTTCCACCGGGACGTCGGGGAGTCTACCGGGTCGGGGGCGTTTGGACCGAAACGGATTCAGGGGGCCTTGGTGCCTACGGCGATGATGTAGTCGGCCCAGGGGCCCCAGAGGGTGAGGGCGGGATGGCTGAAGGCTAGGCGGAGGGCTGGGTTTACGCGGCGCATGTCGGGGTCGCGGAGACGTTTGGTGAGGTAGGCGGCGAGAGGGGTGTAGACGTGGCGGCGGATGGAGTAGGTGGTTGCGTTGCTGAAGCCTGCGGCGGTCAGGGCGCGGCGGTAGTGGTGGATGTCGAAGACGTTGGTTTTGGGTAGGGGGCTGGGGCGGTCGGTCAGGCGGAGGAGGGTGCGGGTGGTGGGGGTCGTGCGGGGGACTATGTCGGCGGTGACGAGTTTGCCGCCGGGGCGGAGGACTCGGTGGGCCTCGGCGAAAAACTTTGGGTAAGAGGGGAAGTGGAAGGCTGACTCGAGGGCGGTCACCTTGGTGCAGGACTCGTCTGGGCAGGGGAGGTCTACTGCTGAGCCGTACTGATAGCGGATGCGGTGGTCGAGTCCGAGTTCGGCGGCGCGTCGGGTGGCGATCTCGATCTGTTCGACCGCGACGTTGACGCCGATGATCTGGTCGGGCTCGAACTCCTTGGCCCAGAGGAAGTCCTGGTCGCCGTAGCCGAAGCCGACGTCGAGTTGGATGTCGCCGGGGCCGAGTTCGGCCTCGCGGGCGACCAGTCGCGCCAGGTCCCGGCTCGCCTCGTCGAGGGTGGCCGGGTTGTCGCGCCAGTAGCCGAGATTGATGAACAGGGAGTCCTCGCCGAACAGGTTTCGCGGGCCGACTACGTCGTAGACTCGGCCGACTCGCTCGCCCGAGGGCAGGAACGGGACTCGGGACCACTCGTAGCATTCCTTGGCCCAGCGCAGGGTTCGCGTCCGGAAATCCTCGACCGGAATGTCGGCGGTGGTCAGCGTCATGAGCTCTCCCGATGCTCGCTCGACCAGTTGCCGCCAGTCGATTCGGATTCCCGATGCTGACAGTCTCAGACAGTTTCCCTGAGCCGTCAAGAGCCGCTGGTCAGCCAGCTGACCGCGCGATCGAAGGCGGAGTCCCGATGCAGGGCGAACTCCTCGTCGGTGAAGACCGGCTCGGTCAGTTCGGGTGGGATGCCGCTGCCGTCGAAGGTGCGCTCGTCGGAGGTCAGGAATTCCTCGTTCGGGACGCCGAACCACCAGTCTTCGTGGCCGGCGCCGGGCAGCTTGCGCTGCATGACATCGGAGAACACGCCCTGCGTCGGTTGCCCGATTCGTGTTGTCCGCGAGGGGCGTTCGAGCATCGCCTGGGTGAAAGTCTCGCCGGCGCTGACCGTGGAGCCACTGGTCAGGATCGCGACGGGGCCTGCGTACGCGCCGTGCGCGGGTTCGACGCGCTGCGGCTGGGGTTCGAGAGTGCGGGTCTTCTTGGCGTAGGCGAAATACGGTCGGTCGGTGAGCCGGGCGGCCAGTTGCAGGCCGAGACTGTCCGAGCCACCGCCGTTGATCCGCAGGTCCAGGATCAGTCCTTGCAGCCGGATGCGCCGGTCCTCGGTGAAGATCGCGTCCAGGGCGCGGTCGAGTTCGGCGCTGTCGGCGGCGAAGGTCCGTTCGGCGGTGTAGCCGCTGAACGCGGAGAGCCGCAGGTAGCCGTAGTTCTGGCCGGGCACGTCGGCGTAGCCGATGCGGCCGTTGGCGTATTCGGTCAGCGAGTGTTGCTGGAGGTCGCGACGCTGGACGTACTCCTTGACCTGTTGGTCGAGTTGCGGACTCGGGACGGTCGTCCCCGGCCGCACTGTGCCGAAGAACCTGCCGTCGCCTGCCGACACCACTACATGGGCGTCGTGCAGTGGCGCGACCATGTCCCGCAGCACAGTGAAGAGCGCGTCATCATCGCCGCGCTGCTCGGCCCGGGCGGCGCGTTCGCGGAAGGTATCCCGAACCTGCTGCCAGTCAACGCCTTTCGCCGCGAAGAAAGGGTAGTGCTCCAGAAAGGTCTGCCAGAAGACGTCGAAGGCGGCGGGCACGACCGAGCTGGTGCACGAGAGCGGTAAGGCGGAGATGCGGCGTAGCGTGCGGTCTCCGGGCGACCCGTCGATGTGCAGCGTGGCCTGGTCCGGACTGCCGCCGGGACGCAGGGTGAGCACGTCTTTGCCCTCGGTGACGTAACGGCCCTGGCTTCCGGAACGTACTGCGGTGTCGTCCTTCAGGCAGCTGAGCGCGGTCAGCTGGTAGGTCTCGAGCGCGTCGGCGTGCACGGAAAGCACGCTGCCGTAATCGTTTACCTGCCAGAAGCCGGACGGAAAGTCGGCTGCGGGTGGTGTGTCCGCGAAGTTTCCGCAGCCCGTGATCGTGCCGACGGCCACCAGTGCGGCGGCGATGGCTGCGGTTCGCTTGCGCTGCATGGTCATTCGTCCACGGTTCACCATGAGTCGGCGTGGTGGCAACCGGGGAGGCAGGTCGAACGAGGGTGGGGCTAACCGTACTACGCGGCACGCACAGCGAATTTGCCGTCAGTTCGCCAACGGGTCTCAGAAGCTCCCGCCGTCGAACCCGCCCCCACCATCGAACCCGCCGCCACCATCGAATCCACCACTGCTGTCGAACCCGCCACTGTCCCAACCCCCATCGAATCCGCCTGTGTCACCGCTGGACTCGTACCCACCCGAGTCGACCGCACCGCCGTCGCCACCCGCGTCGTATCCACTGTCCCCGGCTGCCAACCCGTCCTGATACCCGTCGCCGTAGCCACTCTCGAACCCTTGCGCGTCATACCCGACCCCGGCCATCCCGGAGAACAGCGCCGAGAACAGCAGCGCCGACCCGATCCCCCAGGCCCCGCCGATCAGCGCGGGCTTCCACCAGGGCTCGGAGTACCAGCCCGCGGGCACCGGCCGCCCAGCCACCCGGCCACCCGGGTAGTAGTTCGGTGTCGCCGACGAGGGATTCGGCGAGGCCGCGATCTCCCGCCCCTCGTGCTCGATCACCCGCCGCTCAGTGACCTTGCCCGCAGCGTCCTGCCCGTCGAGAACGGGCACATCGGGCCCGGGATCCAGGCCCATCGCACTACGCGCGGCCCGGATGTAATACAGCCCTTCCACCGCGGTCTGCTTGGCCAGCCGTGCCTGCGTGAGTGTGCGCGCCTGATCCAGCTGCGACCCGGCGGCGAGATGCCGTTCGGACGCGTCGACCAACGCCTGCTTCGCCGCCTCGTTGCTGCCGCTGAGGTTGTAGATCTGACCGCCGAGGCGCTCGTTGACCTGGCGGGCGTCGGCCAGCGCGTCCGCGAGCGCGTCGGCCGTGCGCTGCTTGCTCTGCCGGGCCAGCACGAGGACGAAGGCGCCCACCGCCACGATCACCACGACGATCAGTAGCCACAACACCGCGCACCTCTTCCGTTGCCGGGATCCGAACTGGTGTCCAGTTTACTGGGCGCTTGCTGAGACCTGGCTGAAAAACGGAGGCGCGGGTCAGCGCACCTCGGCCTGCGCTTCGTCGAAGTCGGCCAGGTCGAAAGCCTTTGTCTTCCAACGGTAGAGCACGGTGGCGCCCGGCCAGTTGTTGGTGATCCGGCCCGCCGCGTTGCGGTACCAGCTGGAACAGAAGTTCCACGGCGTATCTTTCAGCCGCCGCTGCAGCCAGTCGTCCCACTGCTGTTCGGCGTTCGCGCGGGCGGCGAGATAACGGCCGGGCCGGTCGGTGAGGTACTGCACCACCTGACGGATGTAGCGCGCCTGCGATTCCAGCATGTAGATGATCGAGCCGGAGCCCACGTTGGTGTTCGGGCCGTACATCATGAACAGATTCGGGAAGTTGGGCACGGACAGGCCGAGGAAGGCCCGTGCGCCTTCGGCACCCCAGACGTCGGTCAGCTTGCGGCCGCCGATGCCGTAGATGTTCATCGGCGCGAGGAACTCGGTGCCCTTGAACCCGGTGCCGTAGACGATCACGTCGACCTCGTGCTCGACACCGTCGGCGGTCCGGATGCCGGTCGGCGTGATGGCCTCGATGGCGGTGGTCTCCACGGTGACGTTCGGCTGGGCCAGCGCCGGAAAGTACTCGTTGGAGAACAGGCCACGCTTGCAACCCGCCGCGTAATCGGGTGTCAGCTTTGCGCGCAGGTCGGCGTCGGGGACCTGCTTGGCCCGGTGCCGGTCGGCCAGCGCGATCACCGGCGTCTTCATCGCCGGGATATCGGTCAGGGCCAGCGCGAGCACCTCGAACAGTGACCAGATCGCGAACCGCTCGGCGAGCCGGGTCGGCGGCAGATATTTGAACACCGCCTTGTGCGTGGTGCTGTATTCGGTGTCGAACTTGGGCAGCACCCACGCCGCCGAACGCTGGAACAGCGTGAGGTGCGCGGCCTCGGGCTGGATGCGCGGAATGTATTGGATCGCACTGGCTCCGGTGCCGATGCAGGCGATCCGCTTGCCGCTCAGCTCGACGTCGTGATCCCACTCGGCGGAGTGGAAGGCGGGGCCGGCGAAGGTGTCGATGCCGGGAATGTTCGGCATGGCGGGCCGGGACAGCTGGCCGACCGCGGGCACGAGAATATCGGCGGTGAGCTGGGCACCGTCCGCGGTGGTTACGGTCCAGCGGCCGGTCTGTTCATCGAACTCGGCGTCGGTCACCTCGGTGCCGAAGCGGATGAACCGCGCCAGGTCGTGCTTGCCTGCGACACCACGCATGTACTCGTGGATGTCGCGCTGCTCCGAAAACCGCCGTGGCCAATCGGATTTGGGCTCGAACGACCAGGAGTACAGCGGCGAAGGCACGTCGCACGCGGCGCCGGGATAGGTGTTCTCCCGCCACACCCCGCCCAGATCCGCGGCACGCTCCAGGATGGTGAACGTCTCCACCCCGGCCCGCCGCAGCTCGAGCGCCACTCCGAGCCCCGCGAATCCGGCTCCGATAATGATGATGGACGGCGTTGTCATGACCCGAGCCTAAGGGGCGAACCCGCAGGTCCGAAGAGATCCGCGGTCAATGAATCGGCATTTTCGGCCATATCTGACGCGGAAGTCCGGATGCTTTCCAGGTCTGCGGACCCGCGGCCGGTGCGATACCGACGACGGGTACGGCGGTCAGCTGCCCGCGAGCTGGCGGGCGATGACCAGGCGTTGGATCTGGTTGGTGCCCTCGAAGATCTGCATGACCTTGGCCTCGCGCATGTAGCGCTCGACCGGGAAGTCCTGGGTGTAGCCGTACCCGCCGAAGACCTGGACGGCATCGGTGGTCACCTTCATGGCGGCGTCGGTGGCGATGAGTTTCGCGACGCTCGCCTGGCGCGAGTAGGGAAGTCCGGCGTCGCGCCGGCGGGCCGCGTCGAGGTAGGTGGCGCGGGCCGAGTCGACGGCGGCGGCCATGTCGGCCAGCACGAAGCCGAGGCCCTGGTGGTCGATGATGTGGCGGCCGAAGGCTTCTCGCTCCTTGGCGTAGGCGACCGCGTCGTCGAGCGCGCGCTGCGCCAAACCCGTTGCCACGGCGGCGATGCCGAGCCGACCGGAGTCCAGGGCGCTGAAGGCGATCGAAAGCCCCTGTCCCTCTTCGCCGATCAGCCGCTCGACGGGCAGGAACGCATCGTCATAGGCGGCGGTGGTGGTCGGTACGGCGCGCAGGCCCATCTTCTCCTCGGGCTTGCCGAAGCTCAGCCCCTCGGTGTCGCGCGGCACCAGGAAACACGAAATGCCGCGGGAGCCTTCGCCGGTCCGCGCGAAGAGCGTGTAGAAATCGGCGCGGCCACCGTTGGTGATCCAGGCCTTCGCGCCGTTGATCCGGTATCCGCCGTCGACCTTCGTCGCCCGGCAGCGCAGCGCGGCCGCGTCGGAACCGGCGTGCGGCTCGGAAAGGCTGTACGCGCCGATGGTTTCGCCGGAGAGCATGGTCGCGAGCCAGCTTTGCTGCTGCGCTTCGGTGCCGAAGGTGAACAGCGGATGGCAGGACAGGCTGTGCACGCTGACCGCCACCGCGACCGCCGCCCAGCGCGCCGCGAGCTCCTCGAGCACCTGCAGGTACACCTCGTAGGGCTGGGCGCCGCCGCCGAATTCCTCGGGATACGGCAGGCTCAGCAGGCCGGCCGCGCCGAGGGCAGGGAAGACGCCGTCGGGAAAAGTCCCGGTCTTCTCGCACTCGACCACCCGCGGCTCGAGCACCTTGTCGGCGATATCGCGGGTCAGCTCGAGCAGGTCCCGAGCCTCGGACGTCGGCAGCATTCGATCCACTGGCATGCCCCTACGCTAGCGAGTCCGCCGCCGTCCGGGGCGCCAGGTCGTCCCCATCGATCGGGTAACCGGCACGGCAGGTGGCGCCGGGGTTGCCGACGCTCATTCGGACTGCGCGGAATCCACTGTGCCCGTTTATTATCCGGCGGTCGGTACATTCGACCGTGACCCTCGCTGGAAGGAATTCGATGGTGCGCGGTACTTCTCGTCGCGGCAGGCTCATCGTCGTGCTCGCCCTGGCGGCGCTGAGCATGCAATTCCTGCTGGCCGCGCCGTCCTCGGCGCGAGCAGCGGTGCTCGAGCGCGGCTTTGCCACTGCGGCGGGCACCCGCGACTACTACCTGCACGTCCCGCCCGGCGACCCGGCAGGCAAGCCGCTGATGATCTACCTGCACGGCTGCACGGACCCATGGCGCCAGCTCGCCGACACCGGATTCTCGCTGACCAGAATCGCCGACGAACTCGGATTCGTGCTCGCCTACCCGATCCAAACCAAAGAGGCCAACGACCGGTACTGCTGGAACTGGTTCGATCCGGCGAATCAAGCACGCGGGCAAGGGGAGTCGTCGATCATCGCCGACCTCACCACCACGTTGATCGGCGAGTTCGGGCTGGACCGGTCGCGGGTCTACGTGGGCGGATACTCCGCGGGCGGCGCGATGTCCACCGTGCTGGCCGCGACCTACCCGGAGCTGTACGCGGCCATCGCGCCGATGGCAGGCGGGCCGTACCGACTGGATCCGCAGACGTTCCGTGCCGACCTGAGCGGCGCGTCGATCGTGGCGGCGATGGGGGAGCGGGCCAGGCCGGTGCCCGGATTCTTCCTGCAGGACTTGGCCGATCAGACGAGTTTGTATCCGATCGGGCGCACCAACCTGGTGCAGTGGCTCGGCGCGTACCGCCGCGCAAGCGATCTCGCGGTACCCGCCGTGCCCAGCGTGGTCACGGCGAGCGCGGATCCGGTGCCGACGACCATCGAGCGGTACGACGCGGGCGGTTGCGTCCTCGCCGAATTCCGTACGCCCATCGGGCCCGATCACATCGGCGGCGGGTTGCTGATGCAGTCCGAGCGCGGTCTCGGCCTGCAACGCGACCTGATGAATTTCCTACTGGCACACCGGCTCGGCGGTCCGCGCCAGGCTTGCGGCTGAGTATCCGACGCAAATCGGACCGAGCCGACCGGTCGGCCCGCGATGCACGTGCAGATGTGAGTGCATATCGAAGGCTCGAACTTTGCTGGCGCGTGGCCGAATTCGCGCAGGTCACAGCGGTCGCCAAGGGGTAGCCAGTACTGGCCGACCGGCTGGTTTTGTCTCATTCGGGATGATATTCGGCAGGTCGCCTGGCGCAGTAGTGCCATAGCGACTAAGTATGTGAATGGTTCGATCGGGACGGACCGGCATGTCGGCGGCCACGCAGGGGGTGTCGCCGCCATTCCGGTCCGAGGGGGAACGGGCGCGTGCGATTCGGGGTAGCCGCGCCCATCCGTCTGTTCTACTATCTGCGTATGAATGCAGATAACCAGGAAGCCCGCCGGCTGGCGGACGACCAGGTAGGTCTGGTGGTCGAGGTCTTCCGGATGCTGGCCGACGCGACCCGGGTCCAGGTGCTGTGGGCGCTGGTCGACCGCGAACTCTCGGTGAACGACCTCGCGGGCTGCGTCGGCAAACCCGCACCCTCGGTCTCCCAGCATCTGGCCAAACTGCGGATGGCGCGGCTGGTCAGCACCCGCCGCTCCGGCACCACGATTTATTACAGCCTGGAGAACGAGCACGTCCGGCAACTGGTGGTGGACGCGGTCTACAACGCCGAGCACGCCGGCCCCGGAGTGCCGCCGCATCACCGCGACGAGGGCCCCGTTCGCGCGCTACCGGGACGGCGGGCGGCGGAATGAGCTGCACGAAACATGGGACTGGACAACGTATCTCGAAGTGTGACGCGGCGAGTGCGGCGGATGAACCCGGCCTGGAGCTCGGTGGCGGCAATGACAACAACGCCGCAGGATTCGGGCACCGACATGGGAACTCGGAACCCCACGCGCACAACCGAAGTCACGGAGTGCACGAGCACGGCGCGCACACCCACGAGCATCCGGAGGGATTGCGTGGGGTCCTGCGCGAAATCTTCGTGCCGCACAGCCACAACGCGGCCGACAGCGTCGATGACGCGTTGGAAGCCAGCGCCGTCGGCATCCGGACGGTGCAGATCAGCCTGGCCGTACTCGGCGCCACCGCGGTATTGCAGGTGCTGGTCGTGCTGGCGTCCGGCTCGGTGGCCTTGGCCGCCGACACCATTCACAACTTCTCCGACGCGCTGACCGCGGTGCCGCTGTGGATCGCGTTCGCCCTCGGGCGGCGCGCGGCGACCCGGCGCTACACCTACGGATTCGGTCGCGCCGAGGATCTCGCGGGACTGTTCGTCGTCGCCATGATCGCGCTGTCGGCCCTGATCGCCGGGTACGAGGCGGTTCGCCGAATGATCGCGCCGGTGCCGATCCAGCATCTCGGCTGGGTCGCGCTGGCCGGCGTGATCGGTTTCCTCGGCAACGAGACGGTCGCGCTGTACCGCATCCGGACCGGGCGGCGCATCGGCTCGGCCGCCCTGATCGCCGATGGCCTGCATGCCCGCACGGACGGATTCACCTCGCTGGCGGTGCTGCTGGGCGCGGCGGGTATCGCGCTCGGTTTCCCGCTGGCCGACCCGATCATCGGCCTGCTGATCACCGTCGCCATCCTCGCCGTGTTGCGGACCGCGGCCAGGGATGTGCTGCGTCGTCTGATGGACGCGGTCGAGCCGGGCCTGGTGATCGCCGCCGAGCGCGCCCTCGCCGCCGAACCGGGTGTGCAAGGCGTGCGCAGCCTGCGCATGCGCTGGATCGGGCATCGGCTGCACGCCGACGTCGAATTGGACGTCGCGCCGACCAGCACCCTGGCCGACGCCCACCGCGTCGCGCACGAGGCCGAGCACACCCTCACCCACGTCGTCCCCAAGCTGAACACCGCCGTCGTGCACGCCTACCCGGCGCACGCGGGCTGAATCAACGTCACACCCTCATGCCGACTGATTTCGTGGGCACATGGGTAACTCGCCGGGTACGGGCTAATTTGCCCGCTAGCGCCACCGCCGGTCGCCGACGCAACTATCGAGGCACCTGAATCTGGCCTGAATACGCGGAGAGGCGGGACAGGTAGCATTCGCGATGTGATGTGGCTCATGGTCAGTGTGGGGTGAACGATGCTGACTCGCGTCCGGAACCTCTCGCAGCTGCCTGACCTGCTACATCGCAGCCGGATTCCGGACGACATCGAGTCCGTCGCCAGCATCGGTGCCGAGGCGGAACCGACCGAGCTAGGGCTGCCGCCCGACTACGCCGAGCGGATCTGGCGGCGGATGCAGGTCGTGTATCGCAGCGGCGTCCATCCAGCGATCCAGGTCTGTGTCCGTCGGCACGGAGTCGTCGTCTTCGATCGAGCACTCGGTCACGCGCACGGCAACGGCCCGGACGATCCCCCGGAGACACCGAAGGTGCTCGCCACTCCGAGCACCCCGTTCGTCACCTACTCGGCCTCGAAAGGCGTTACGGCGTTCGTCGTGCACCTGCTCGTCGACCGTGGCCTGATCGAGCTGAACGCGCCGATCTGCCGGTACATCCCCGAATACGGTTGCCACGGCAAGGATTCCATCACCGTCGGGCAGGTGCTCGCGCACCGCTCCGGGGTAGCGAACCTGCCGAGGGAAGCGCTCACCGCCGAAGCCGTCGCGGATCGTGCACTGCTGGTACGGAATCTGTGCGCGGTGCGGCCGTCCGTCGCACCCGGCCGATTCCAGTCCTACCACGCGTTATCCGGCGGATTCATCCTCGGCGAGGTGGTCCACCGGGTCACCGGCAAGGACATCCGCACCGTGCTCGCCGAGGAGATACTGAACCCGCTGGGGTTCCGCTGGACCAATTACGGTGTGGCACCTCGAGATTTCCCCGCCCTCGCGCGGAACTACCGGACCGGCCTCGCCCCGCTGCCGCCGCTGTCGCTGGCGATGGAGCGGCTGCTCGGCGTGTCCTTCGCCGAGGCCGTCGAAACCGGCAACGACCCCGCCTATCTCAGCATCATCGCGCCCGCCGCGAACGTGGTCAGCACCGCGAACGAGTTGTCGCGCTTCTACGAGATCTTCCGGCGCGGTGGCGAACTCGACCGGGTCCGGGTGATGCGGCCGGAAACCATTGCGGCCGCGCTCGTTCCGCAGTCCAGGATCGAGCCCGACCTGTCGCTCGGCATGAACTTCGGCTTCGGCTACGGCCCGATGCTGGGCGGGCGGGTGGTGAGCCTGTTCGGGCCCGACACCCGCCGGGCCTTCGGCCATCTCGGTTTCACCAACAACGCGGCCTTGGCCGACCCCGAGCGCGCGCTCTCCTGCGCCGTGCTCACCAGCGGGAAACCGATCCTGTATCCCGAACTGGTCCGCTGGGTCGGACTGCTCTACGGGATCACCTCGGAGACACCGAAGGTCGCCGAAACAGACTTGGCTTTCTGAGTGGAAGTCACTGAAGAAAAAGGAGTTCCGATGTTGAGCACTATGCAGGACGAGCCGTTGTCGCTGGCGACGTTGCTGCGCTACGCATCGACGTTTGTCGGCGATTCGACCGTGTCCACCTGGACCGGTACAGGCGTGCGCACCATGACCTATCGCGAACTCGGCGCGGACGCCGCCCGACTGGCCAACGCATTGCGCGAGCTGGGAATCGGTATCGGCGATCGCGTCGGCACCTTCATGTGGAACAACAACGAGCACATGGTGGCCTACATCGCGGCACCCGCGATGGGTGCGGTGCTGCACGCGCTCAATATCCGGTTGTTCCCGGACCAGCTGGTCTACGTGGCCAATCACGCCGAGGACAAGGTGGTGCTGGTCGACGGCACCCTGCTGCCGATGTTCGCCCAGTACTTGCCGAACCTGAAGACGGTCCGCCACGTCATCGTGGTCAACGGCGACGCGTCGACGCTGGAGGCACCCGAGGGTGTGCAGGTGCACGCCTACACCGAACTCCTTGCCGCACAGCCGGACACCTACGACTTCCCGGTGATCGACGAACGCTCCGCCGCGGCAATGTGTTACACCTCCGGCACCACCGGCGACCCGAAGGGTGTGGTGTATTCTCACCGCTCGAACTGGCTGCACGCCATGCAGGTGTGCTCGCCGAGCGGCATGGCCTTCACCGGCCGGGACTCGATCCTGGCCATTGTCCCGCTGTTCCACGCGAACGCGTGGGGCATCCCGTACGCGGCGTTGATGTCGGGCGCGAATGTGCTGATGCCCGACCGGTTCCTGCAGCCGGGCCCGCTGCTGGAGATGATGGCGGCGCAGAAGCCGACGTTCGCCGCGGCGGTGCCGACCATCTGGGGCGGCGTGCTGGCCGGACTGGCCGCGCACCCGCAGGACATCACCCATCTGCGCACCGCGGTGGTGGGTGGCTCGGCGGTGCCGCCGTCGATGATGCGGACTTTCCAGGAAAAGCACGGCGTGCGGATTCTGCACGCGTGGGGCATGACCGAGACCTCCCCGCTCGGCAGCGTCGCGCATCCGCCGACCGGCGCGACCGGCGAGGACGAGTGGGAGTACCGCTACACCCAGGGCAGATTCCCGGCGAGCGTGCAGGCCAGGCTGGTCGGCGACGACGGCACCGTGCTGCCGAACGACGGGGAAGCGCTGGGCGAGTTGGAGGTTCGTGGTCCGTGGATCACCGGCTCCTATTACGCACCGGACGGCGCCGAGGTCGACCCGGACAAGTTCGACGACGGCTGGCTGCGCACCGGTGACGTCGGCAAGATCAGCAGCGACGGCTACCTGACCCTGGTGGACCGGTCCAAGGACGTGATCAAGTCCGGCGGCGAATGGATTTCGTCGGTGGACCTGGAGAACGCCGTGATGGGTCACCCCGCCGTCGCCGAGGCGGCCGTGATCGGCGTGCCGGACGAGAAGTGGGACGAGCGGCCGCTGGTGGCGATCGTGCTCGCCGAGGGGGCCGAGGCCAAGGCCGACGAGCTGCGTGAGTTCCTCGCCGACAAGTTCGCGAAATGGCAACTGCCGGAACGCTGGACGTTCATCGCCGAGGTGCCCAAGACCAGCGTGGGCAAGTTCGACAAGAAGCGCCTGCGCGCCCAGTACGCCGACGGCGACCTGACGGTCACCACGCTGTCCTGATCGGACTCGGCCGACGCATCGGCCCGGCGCGGCGGAAACCCTTGCCGCGCCGGGCCGTTGCGTTCGACGATCAGCAGTTACGCAGTTCCGGACTCTGATTCAGCAGCTGGGCCCTGGTGCCGATGAACGTGCTGTAGGTCTCGCCGCCGACCGCGGCGAGCGGGAACGCGGCCACCCGGTGGCAGTTCTGGAAGGCGAGCTTCACGCCGAAGTGCCGTTCCAGGCCGCCGCGGATCGCGTCGGAGGCCATGGCGCGCAGCAGCTGCCCGCGGGCCACCTCGTCCGGCGGCGGAACCACGTTGTCGGCGTATTCGGCGGTGCCCGAACGCAGTTCGCCGGCCACCCGACTCACCACTTCCCAGGCGTAGGGCAACGAAGTGCGGACGACCTCGACGAAGTCGGCGTCGTCGACTTCGCCGCGTTCGGCGCGTTCGAGCAGTGCGGTGGGGACATCGAGAGACATAGCGCTCCTCCAGAGTGGATGGCCGATGCGATGCGTCTCGATTCTAATCGAAAGTCGTTGTCAACAAACCTGGATTCGCCGCGAAAGTGCTGCGTTCAGTGCGGATTTCGTATCGGCGGCCAGCGTGCGGACCAGTTCGCCGGCCGGTAGCTCCGGTGCCAGTGCATGGGTTTGCCCGGCCCAGAGATTCACGTTGTCGGGGTTGCCCGCGGCTCGGGCCTCGGCCCGCAAAGGCGCGGTGGCGTAATGGATCTCCGGGTACGCGGCGGGCGCGGTCGCGCTGTGCTCGACCATGAACTGATTGCGCAGGCCGCGGGCCCGGCGGCCGGTGAAGGCGCGGGTGAGCATGGTCGGGGTTTCTGAGGCCAGCGCGCCGCGGTGTACCGGATTGGTGCCCGCCTCCGGGCAGCGCAGGAACACCGTGCCGAGTTGCACGGCCGCCGCCCCCGCGGCGAGTACTGCCGCGATGCCCGCGCCGGTGCTGATGCCGCCGGTGGCCACTACCGGTCGATCCGTCGTCGCGGTCAGGATCTGTAACAAGGCGAGCACGCTGAGCGGATCGGAGGCGTCGTCCTCCGGCCGGTCGACGAAGGTGGCGCGGTGCCCGCCTGCTTCGGCGCCCTGCGCGATGAGCACGTCGGCGCCCCGCTCGACCGCGATCCGCGCTTCGGCCGCCGAGGTCACGGTCACCCAGCTCTCCGAACCGACCGCGCGCAGCCGGCTGATCTCCTCGGCGGTCGGGCAGCCGAAGGTGAACGAGACGACCGCGACCGGGTCGGCGACGAGCAGGTCCAGCTTGGCGGCCCAGTCGTCGGTGTCGTACTTCGCCTCGCCGACCGGATGCGCCCGCGCGAGCTCGGCGAGGTATCCGGCGTAGTGGTCGGCGGGGGTCGCGGGGCCCGGCACGAAGAGATTGACGCCGAACGGTGCGTCGGTCGCGGCGCGGGTCGCGGTGATCCGGGCGGCGGTGTCGTGCGCACTGAGGTAACCGGCGGCCAGCAATCCGAAGCCACCGGCCTCGGTGACGGCGACGGTCAGCTCGGGCGTAGAGGGTCCGCCTGCCATCGGCGCGAGCACGATGGGGACGGCCAAATCATCGATGATCACGGCTCCAGTGTGGCTTACTGGACGCCCGACCCAGTGTTTACCTGCGTCTTTGCGCAGAAGGTTGCGGAATGGTCACGCTGGCGTAGAGTTCCCATCACAACGGATGCCAAACCGTTACATCGCAAGCTTGATCGGATCGTTACCGAACCGGCTCGTGAGCGGCCCGGCACCGCTGAACCACCTGTTCTTCGGACGCAAGGACGCAGCTTTGTCGCACCATCGGGTAGGCCCCAGTTCCATTACCGTCATGAGCCTTATCGGCGATGAAATTTCGGGTCGGCCGACGCGGCATCGCGTCGAGTCCACCGCGACCGAGCGGGTGAAGGCCGCCGCCGGTGTCGCGGTCGCCGCGGGCGCCTTGATCGGCACCGTCACCCAGATCGCCCCGGCTGTCGCCAGCCCGTTGCTGCCCGGTGCGCACGACGGCGACGAGGCCGACGCCCCCATGACATTCCGTGGCACCGGCATCATGCCGGTCGCCCAGACCAAGATCGCCCCCGCGCCGGAGGCCCCGGCCCCCGAGGCGCCGGTCGCCACCCAGGTCGCCGCGCCGGTGGCCGCCCCGTTCGGCCTGCCGAACCTGCCGCCGGAGATCGCGGGCCCGCTGGCCCAGGCCGAGCAGATCCTCAAGGGTGTGCAGCAGCAGGTCGCGCCCGCGCCGTCGGGTGCGGTGCGCCCGGTCGGTGGCGAGATCAGCTCCGGATTCGGTAGCCGCTGGGGCGAATTCCACTACGGCCTCGACTTCGCCGACCAGATCGGCGCCCCCATCCACTCGGTGAGCAGCGGCACCGTGATCGAGGCGGGCCCCGCGTCCGGCTTCGGCCTCTGGGTCCGCGTGCAGCAGGACGACGGCACCATCGCCGTCTACGGCCACGTGAACGAGATGCTCGCCAGGGCGGGCCAGCGGGTGAACGCGGGCGACGTGATCGCCACCGTCGGCAACCGGGGCAACTCCACCGGTCCGCACCTGCACCTGGAGATCTGGGACCAGGGCGGCAACAAGATCGACCCGATGCGTTACCTCGCGGCCAAGGGTGTGCCGCTGCAGTGGGGCCCTTCGGCGCACTGATTTCGCTGCCGGGCTTGATATTCCGCCGATCCCCCCGCCTCTCTGCGGGCAGGGCTCCCCACAAGGACCGGTCGGTCGATAGGCTCGGGCCGTGACCGAGCTGGGCGACATCTTCGAGCCTGGATCACCACACGGCCGGACCTATGCCGTGCTGGTGCATCATCCGCGATCGAGTCTCGCCGATATCGCGCAGTATCTGGGCGTTTCGGAGGAGGCGGCCGCGGCCTCATTGGACGTGCTGTGTGACTTGCGCGCCGCCGTGCGCGTGAGCACTTCCGACGGCGCGCCCGCGGTGTGGGATGCCCACGCCCCGGAGTCGTTGTCGGAGGCCGAGGCTCGGCGAAGACAGCAGCAGATCAACCAGATGCACACGGCCGCAGCGCGGCTCAGTGAGACGTTCCGTTCGGTGCGCCGCTCGCCGCGCAGCAACGGCGCCGTGGTGCCGGTCTTCGAACGGCTGGAGATGCTCGCCGATTTCGAGGAGATGCAGACCGCGGCGCGCAGCGGCGTCAAGGTCATCGAGCGCGGGCCGTACCTGAGCGACGTCGAGCGTGAGCGGCAGTTGTTCCTGCTCAAGCGCGGCCGGCTCGGCGAAGGCATCCGCTACCAGACGCTCTACCAGGACACCATCTATCAGGATCCGGAACGGCTGCGGCACGCGCTGTCCACCAATGCCAGTGGGGCACAGGCGCGCACGCTGCCCGAGCCGCCGTTCAAAATGATTATCAGCGACGACGAACGCGCTAGCCTGGTGCTGCACGTCGACGAACGCCGCCCGGACCCCATGGGCTTGCGGATCACCGGCTCACCCGCGCTGGATCTGCTGATCAAAACCTTCGACGTGCTGTGGTCACTGGCCGCTCCGATCTCGGTGAACCCGACGGCGGAGGCGCTGGACGAACGTGACCGCGCGATCTTGACCCTGATGGGTCTCGGTGCCACCGACGACACCATCGCGCGCAGGCTCGGTATGTCGCGGCGTACTGTGGTCCGCCGGACCGCGCGACTGCTGGAGCGGCTCGGCGCGAGCACCCGATTCCAGGCCGGGGTGCAGGCAACCCGGCGTGGTTGGTTGTGAACTAGTTCACCGATCCGGGTACTCCTGCAACGCGACCGGCTCGAGACCGATATAAACCCTGGCATCTGGCAAGACACCGCTTCCATGGGGGTAGCGGCGGATGTACGACGTGAGAACAGGAGCCGAACTAGGGGGCGGACCGCTGTCAGCGGGCCGTATTAATCCAAGACAGCACTGCGTGGACACCGAACAGTCCCTTATATGATTGCTCGGACCGCGCTGGCCCCGGACGATACGCCCTTGATATGGGGGTTGGGCCGGGTCCTAGCTCGATGCGAGAGGTGAATGCACTCGAATGGAAACTGCCCGTCGTTCCGCTCGTGGTAGCCGTCGCCGCAGGTCGGGCAGCCCGCTGTTCGGGCAGTTGCTGACCGCCGCCGTCGAATCCGAGGCCAATGAGGTCGCCGTTCGCTTCAATCCGTCGGGCCAGCTCGACGACGAACGACAGCTCACCTACGCCCAGCTCGACGCGGCCTCCTCGCGGCTGGCCAGGGAACTGATCGAGCGCGGTGTCGGACCGGGCGACGTGGTCGCCATCGGCATCGCCCGCAGCCTGCAGTCCGTGGTCGCCGTGTGGGCCATCGCGAAGACGGGTGCGGCGTACGTGCCGGTCGATCCGGCCTACCCGACCGATCGCATCAACCACATCCTTTCCGATTCCGGGGCCGTGGTCGGTCTCACCACCTCGGCGCACCGCCCGGTGCTCGGCACCGGCGTGTACTGGATCGAGCTCGACGACCCGGTGCAGGCCGCGCGGATCGCCGCCCGACCCGAGCACCCGATCTCCTACACCGACCGGGTGCGTCCGCTGGACGAGCGGCACCCGGCCTACGTCATCTACACCTCCGGTTCGACCGGGCGGCCCAAGGGCGTAGTGGTCACCCACACCGGCCTGGCCGGCCTGGTGGCCGCCGAGCGTGACCACTACGGCGTGACCGCCGATTCGCGCGTGCTGCACGTGTGCTCGCCGAACTTCGATGTGTCGGTGCTGGAGTTGCTGCTCGCCTTCTCCACGGGGGCGACGCTGGTGATCGCGCCGCCATCGGTGTTCGGCGGCTACGAACTCGCCGATCTGCTGCGCCGCGAACGGGTCACGCACATGCTGATCACGCCGGGCGCGCTGGAGTCGGTCGACCCGACCGGCCTCGACGACCTGCGCGTCGTGGTGGTGGCCGGCGACAAGTTCGGCCCGGAACTGGTGGGCCGCTGGGCCGCCGACCGCGAGTTCTACAACGGCTACGGGCCGACCGAGGCCTCCATTCTCGCGACGAGCTCGGCGCGGATGCTGCCCGGCGACGTCATCACGATCGGCTCGGCGATTCCGGGAGTCGGTGCCTTCGTACTGGATTCGCGGCTGCGGCCGGTGCCCGCCGGTGTGGTCGGCGAGCTGTACCTGTCTGGTCCGGCGCTTGCCCAGGGGTATCTGGGCAAGCCGGGGCTCACCGCGGAGCGTTTCGTGGCCAGTCCGTTCGGTGCCGACACAGACACTCCTGGCGCGCGGCTCTACCGCACCGGAGACTTGGTGCGCCGCACCGAATCCGAAGACGGCGGGGTGATCGAGTACCTCGGCCGCTCCGACTTCCAGGTCAAGATCCGTGGTTTCCGCATCGAACTCGGCGAGATCGACAACGCGCTGACCGCGCACCCGGACATCGACTACGCGGCCACGCTCGGCAAGACGCTGCCGTCCGGCGCGACCGCGCTGGTGTCCTACGTGCTGCCGCGACCCGGAACCACCGTGGACACCGGCGAACTCGCCGAGTTCCTCGGGGAGTCCTTGGCCGCGTACATGATTCCCGCGGCCATCATGGTGCTCGACGAGATCCCGCTGACCCCGGTCGGCAAGCTGGACCGCGCGGCGCTGCCCGCTCCGGTGTTCGCCGCCAAGGCTTTCCGTGCGCCGTCCACGCCGGTCGAGGAGATCGTCGCCGACGTGTTCGCGGCGCTGCTGATGTCCGGGGACGAGGGTCGCGTCGGCGTGGACGACGACTTCTTCGAACTCGGCGGCAACTCGCTGCTGGCCGCGCAGGCCGCCGCCCGGATCGGCTCGGCGCTGCAGGTGCGGGTGCCGGTGCAGTTGCTGTTCGAGGCGACCACCGTGGCCGCGCTCGCCGAACGGGTCGAGCAGCATGCGGGTTCGGCCGCGGGGCAGGCGTTGCACGCCCGGCCGCGTCCGGCCAGGGTGCCGCTGTCCTACGCGCAGCAGCGGATGTGGTTCCTGAACCGGTTCGATCCGGCCAGTGCCGTCAACAACATTCCCGCTGCGGTGCGGTTGTCCGGACACCTCGACCTCGACGCGCTGCGTGCCGCGGTGCGCGATCTCGCGGAGCGGCACGAGGTGCTTCGCACGCTGTACCCGGAGGTCGACGGCGAGGGCTACCAGCGGGTGCTGCCGACCGGCGATCCGCGCGCGGTACCGGAGTTCGTGGTCGAGCAGGCCACCGAGGCCGAGCTGCCCGGACGGGTCGCCGCGGTGGTGACCGAGGGCTTCGACGTGACCGTCGCACCGCCCGTGCGGGTTCGGGTGCTCGAACTGAGCGACACCGAGCACGTGCTGGTCTGCGTGGTGCACCACATCGCGGGCGACGGCTTCTCGATGGGGCCGCTGACCCGCGACCTGATGGCCGCCTACCTGGACCGGATGCGCGGTGGCGCACCGGAATGGCCCGCGCTCGAGGTGCAGTACGCCGACTACGCGATCTGGCAGCGCGAGATTCTCGGCGCCGAGGACGATCCGGAATCGGTGCTGGCCAAGCAGATCGAGTACTGGCGCACCCAATTGGCCGCGCTGCCCGAGCAATTGGAGTTGCCCGCGGACCGGCCGCGTCCCGCGGTGGCCTCCAACCACGGCGCCACCCTTGGCTTCGAGATCGGCCCCGAGGTGCACGCCGCGCTGAGCCGCCTTGCGCACAACCACAATTCGACGTTGTTCATGGTCGTGCACGCCGCCCTCGCGGTGCTGCTGGCCCGCCTGTCCGGCACCAAGGACATCGCCGTCGGCACCCCGGTCGCAGGCCGTGGTGAGGCCGCGCTGGACGACCTGATCGGCATGTTCGTCAACACCCTGGTGCTGCGCACCGATATCGACTCCGGCGCGACCTTCGACGACCTGCTGCGCGAGGTGCGCCGGATCGACGTCGACGCGTTCGGCCACGCCGATGTGCCGTTCGAGCGGCTGGTCGAGCTGCTGGATCCGGCGCGCTCCGCGGCCAGGCACCCGCTGTTCCAGGTGATGCTGACCTTCCAGAACCTGGCGCGCACCGAGCTGGAACTGCCCGGTCTCTCGGTGTCGGCGGTGGATCTGGCGATGCCGCTGGCGAAGTTCGATCTGCAACTGGCGCTGGTGGAACGGATCGACAGGCACGGTGCGGCCGAAGGCATCTCGGCGGCGTTCACCTACGCCACCGATCTGTTCGACGAGGCCACCGTGCAGGACTTCGCCGATCGCTTCGGCCGGATCCTGCGCGCGGTCGCGAACGACTCCGACGTGACCATCGGCGACATCGATGTGCTCGCCCCGGGCGAGCGCGAGCTGGTGCTGCACGAGTGGAACAGCCCCGGTGCCGCGGTGCCCGAGGTGACCCTGGTGGACCTGATCGGCGCTCAAGCCCGCAGGCGCCCGGACGCCGGGGCGATCCGTTTCGGCGACACCACGCTCACCTTCGGTGAGTTGCAGCGTCGCGCCAACAAGGTGGCGCGGGCACTGATCGCGCAGGGCGTCGGCCCGGAATCGTTGGTCGCCGTCGCGGTTCCGCGGACCGAGGAGCTGCCGGTCGCGCTGCTCGCGGTGCTCACCGCCGGTGCCGGATACCTGCCGATCGATACGACCTACCCCGCACAGCGGCTGGAATTCATGCTCACCGATGCGGCCCCGGCCTGCATCCTGACCACCGCGAGCGAACTGGAATCCGTTCCCGCGGGCGACATTCCGGTGATTCTGCTGGAGGACACGGCGGAGTTCGCCGACGGCCGGATCCGCTCCGCCGAGCGGACCGCGCCGCTGCGGCCGGACAACCTGGCCTACGTCATCTACACCTCGGGCTCCACCGGCGTGCCCAAGGGCGTCGGCGTCGCGCACCGCAATGTGGTGCAGCTGTTCGCGAACACTCAGGCCATGTTCGAGTTCGACGAGACCGACGTGTGGACCCTGTTCCACTCGTTCGCCTTCGACTTCTCGGTGTGGGAGCTGTGGTGCGCGCTGGCCAACGGCGGCACCGTCGTGGTGGTCGACTACCTCACTTCCCGGTCCCCGGAACTGTTCCGTGAGTTGCTGATTCGCGAGCAGGTCACCGTGCTCAACCAGACGCCGTCGGCGTTCTATCAGCTCGCCGAGGCCGACCGGGCCGCGCAGACCGCCGACCAGGCCAAGTTCGCGCTGCGCTACGTGGTGTTCGGCGGTGAGGCACTGGACTTGCGCCAACTGCAGCGCTGGTACGACCGGCACGCGGTGGACGCCCCCTGGCTGGTCAACATGTACGGCATCACCGAGACCACGGTGCACGTGTCGTTCCTGTCACTGGACGAGCAGATGGTCGACAACGCGGCCAGCGTCATCGGCCGCGCGCTGCCCGGCCTGGACGCCTACGTGCTCGAGGACCGGCTGCACCCGTCGCCGGTCGGCGTGGCCGGTGAGATCTATGTCGCCGGTGCGCAGCTGTCGCGCGGTTACCTCGGCCGTCCCGGACTCGCCGCGACCAGGTTCGTCGCGAATCCGTTCGGCGCACCGGGATCTCGGATGTACCGCACGGGCGACATCGGCCGCTGGGTCGGCTTCGGCGGGCAGGCAACGCTCGAATACGCCGGTCGCGGCGATCAGCAGGTGCAGCTGCGCGGCTTCCGCATCGAGCTCGGCGAGATCGAGTCGGCGCTGGTGCGCTGCCCTGGCGTGAGCCAGGCGGTGGTGCTGGTGCGCACCGATGAGAACGCGGGCGACCGGCTCATCGGATACGTGGTGCCCGACACCGGTTCTCAGCTCGACCCGCTCGAATTGCGCGGTCAGGTCGGCGAATTCCTTACCGGCTACATGGTTCCGGACGCGCTCGTGGCGTTGGACGCGCTGCCGCTCACGCCGAACGGCAAGCTGGACCGAAAGGCCCTGCCCGCACCGGAGTTCCTGAGCACGGCCACCTTCCGCGCACCCGGCTCGCCGGTTGAGCAGGCGGTCGCCGAGGTGTTCGCCGGACTGCTCGGCGCCAGTGAGATCGGCCTGGACGACGACTTCTTCGGCCTGGGCGGCAACTCGCTGCTCGCCACCAGGGTGGTCGCCAGGATCAACGAGGCACTGGACGCGAACCTCGTGGTGCGCGAGCTGTTCGAGTCGCCCACCGTCGCGGCGCTGGCCGCGCGCGTCGTGCCCGGCGCGGGCAAGGCGGCAGGCGCGCGGCCGCCGCTGGCCCGGATGCCGCGCACGGATCGGGTGCCGCTCTCCCTTGCCCAGCAACGGATGTGGGTGCTCAACCAGTTCGATCCGGACTCGCCCGCCTACAACATCCCCCTGGCGATCCGGTTGTCCGGCGTGCTCGACGTGCCCGCGCTGCGCAATGCCGTCGCCGACGTACTGGAGCGGCACGAGACCCTGCGCACCCGCTACCCCGCGGACCCGTCCGGGGTGGCCTACCAGGAGATCCTCTCGGTCGGCGAGGCGCTGCCCGGCGGCCTGGAGACGGTCACCACCGCGGATCCGCTCGGCCGCATCACCGAGCTGATGGCCACCGGCTTCGATGTGACGCAACAGGTTCCGGTGCGCGCGCTGCTGCTCGCGGTCGGCCAGGACGAGCACCTGCTCGCCTTGGTCGTGCACCACATCTCCGCCGACGGCGCCTCCATGGCCCCGTTGGCGCGCGATCTGGTGACCGCGTATCTCGCTCGCATCGGCGGTAATTCGCCGCGCTGGTCGCCGCTCGAGGTGCAGTACGCCGACTTCGCCAGCTGGCAGCGCACGGTCATCGGCACCGATGACGACGAGAACTCCATCGCGGCACGGCAACTGGCCTACTGGCGCAGTCAGCTCGACGGGCTGACCGGCGAGCTGAACCTGCCGCTGGACCGCCCGCGCCCCGCCATTCCGTCGATGCGTGGTGCGTCCACCGGCTTCGCTGTCGCGCCCGATGTGCACGCCGCGCTGGTTCGGCTGGCGCGCGAACACAATTCGACGCTGTTCATGGTCGTGCACGCCGCGCTGGCGGTGCTGCTGGCCCGGCAGTCGAACAGCAGCGACATCGCCATCGGCACCCCGATCGCGGGCCGCGGCGAACGCGCGCTGGACGACTTGGTCGGCATGTTCGTCAACACGCTGACGCTGCGCACCGCCGTCGAGCCCGGCGTGACGTTCGCCGAACTGGTCGACCGGGCCCGCGAGACCGACCTGGCCGCCTTCGCCAACGCGGACATCCCGTTCGAACGGGTCGCCGAGGTCGTCGCCGCCGGTCACGCCTCGGTCTACAACCCGCTGTTCGGCGTGGTGCTCTCGTTCCAGAACAACGAGCAGCCGTCGCTGGAACTGCCCGGCCTGACCGTCACCGGGCTGGACGGCGGCGAGATCGCGGCCAAGTTCGACCTGCAGGTGAACGTCGACCCGCGGCACCGCCCCGACGGTGCGCCCGACGAGCTGATCACCGCGATCACCTACGCGACAGACCTTTTCGACGAGTCGACGGTGCAGGCGCTGTGCCGCAGGCTGGAGCGGGTGCTGACCGCGGTGGTGGCCGATCCGCAGGTGCGGGTCGGCGATATCGACCTGCTCGACGCGCAAGAGCGCGAGCGGGTGCAGTCGGCCGCGGAGTCCGCGCAGGAGTCCGCACCCAAGGGCGGCACCGCCACCACCGGAACCGCGCTGACGCAGGCGCTGACCGCCGTGGTCGAGGACGACCCCGACGGCCCCGCGCTGGTCTTCGGTGAGGACGCGGTGAGCTACCAGGAACTCGATGCCCGCTCGTCCCGCCTGGCGCGCGTGCTCGCCGCCCGTGGCTGCGGCCCGGGTGACGGTGTCGCCGTGCGGTTCGACCGCGGTGTCGATGCCGTGGTCGCGACCTGGGCCGTGCTCAAAGCCGGTGCCGCGGTGGTACCGGTCGCCTCGCTCGACGCGCCGATTCCGGCGGGGCCGGTCGTGAAGACCGGGCTCACCAGTGTCACGGCGCCGGTGGCGGGCGAGGTCGATTGGCTCGTGCTCGACGATCCCGCGGTGGCCGCCCAGATCGCGGCCGAATCGCCGCGGCCGGTCACCTACGCGCACCGCACCCGGGTGCTGCGCGGCACCGACCCGGCCTTCGTCGGGGCGCGCACGCTCGACTACGACCAACTGGCCGGTGCGGCAGACCGGTTGCGCACGGACACCGAGCTGACCTTCGAATCGCGGACCTTCCAGTTCGGCGGTTCGGCGGAGCTGGCATTGATCGAGGTGGTGGCCGCGGGCTCGTGCGGGGCCTCCATGGTGCTCGTCCCGGCCGACGCCGACCTGACCGAGGCGCTGGCCGACGAGTGGGTCAGCCACCTGCTGACCGACCGAGCGGGACTCGGTACCCTCGATCCGGCGGCGTTGGAGGATCTGCGGGCGGTGGCGCTCGCCGACGGCGCCGATGTCGACAGCGCATGGACGCAGGTGGCGACCCTGGTCGCCCTGTCCGATCTGCTGCGTGCGGGGTAAAACCCGTCAAGTACCGGGTGCAAGCCCCTAAAAACATGACTAGGGTCACTCGGGACCGGTTTGCCGAATCAGGGCAGCCGTTGCAAGTGTGGCGTAAACATGTTCGACAGGCAGGATGAGCAGAGTTTCATGGTTCGTGTAGTGGGGGACGTGCGGTCGGCTCGGCGACGGGGAAGCAAGACCCTGGCACTGGTGACCGCATGACGCGTCCCGCTCGTGTCCGCCCGGCCCGAACCCGGCGGCCCCGGGTCATCACGCTGCCGCAGCTGATGGCGACGGCTGTCGAAGCGAACCCCGACGGCATCGCCCTGCGCTACGCCGACGCCACCGCGACACTGGCGCAGGTGAGCTACGCCGAGCTCGACGAGCGGTCGACCCGGCTGGCGCGGCTGCTCATCGACCGCGGTATCGGCCCGGAAGACCTCGTCGCGATCGGCATTCCGCGCTCGATCGAGTCCGTGCTCGCGGTCTGGGCGGTGGCCAAGTCCGGCGCAGGCTTCGTGCCGGTGGACCCGAACTACCCGGCCGACCGGGTCGAGCACATGGTGAAGGACTCCGGCGCGGTCTTCGGCCTGACCACCAGGCAGGCGGCGACCCAGCTGCCCGGGCAGGTCGAATGGCTTGCCATCGACGGTGATTCGACGCTGCACTCGCTCGAACAGCACTCGACCGAGCCGATCACCAACGCCGATCGGGTGCGTCAGCTGCGCGCCGAGCATCCGGCCTGGGTGATCTACACCTCCGGTTCGACGGGCGCGCCGAAGGGCGTCGTGGCCACCCAGGCCGGGATCGCCGGTTTCTGCGAGGAGCAGCGCACCCACTACGGCGTCACCAGTACCGCACGTACCCTGCACTTCTCGTCGCCGTCGTTCGACGCGTCGATGCTGGAGATGCTGCTCGCGCTCGGCGGCGCGGCGACCATGGTCGTGGTCGCGCCGACGGTGTTCGGCGGCGACGATCTGGCCGAGCTGCTGCGCCGGGAACGGGTGACCCACGCGTTCATCACCCCCGCCGCGCTGGCCTCCATCGATCCCGCCGGTCTGGACGACCTCGGGGTCGTCGCGGTCGGCGGCGAGGCGTGGCCGCCGGATCTGGTGCGGCGCTGGCTGCTTCCGGTGTCCGGCGGGATGCGGGCGCTGTTCAACATCTACGGGCCGACCGAGACCACCATCGTGGTGAACATCGGTGCGCCGCTGGAGCTGGACGCGCCGCTGACCATCGGCGGGCCGATCCGCGGCGTCACCGAATACGTGCTGGACGAGCGGCTCTCGCCGGTGCCGGACGGCGTGGTCGGCGAGCTATACATTTCGGGCTCCCAGGTGGCGCGCGGTTACCACGAGCGCCCTGCGCTCACCGCGACGCGCTTCATCGCGAACCCGTTCGACCCCACCGGTTCTCGGCTGTACCGCTCCGGCGACCTGGTCCGCTGGACGGCGGATGGCAGGCTGGAGTACGCGGGCCGCAACGACTTCCAGGTGCAGGTGCGTGGTTTCCGCATCGAGCTCGGCGAGATCGACGCGGTACTCGCCGCACACGACAGCGTGGACTTCGCGGTCACCATCGGCCACCAGCTCGACAGCGGCGCCACGATTCTGGCTTCCTACGTGCTCGCGGCCCCCGGTGCGGCGGTGGCCACCGACGAGCTGATCGCGCTCGCCGAGCGCAAGCTGCCCGCGCACATGGTGCCCACCAGCATCACGGTGCTCGACGAGATCCCGCTGACCCCGGTCGGCAAGCTGGACCGGCGCGCGCTACCGGCACCGCAGTTGCAGACCAAGGAATTCCGTGCGCCCAGCGGCGAACTGGAGCTGCTGGTCGCGGACATCTTCGCGGAGCTGCTCGATGCCGACACCGCGATCGGCGCCGACGACGACTTCTTCGCCCTCGGCGGCAACTCGCTGATCGCCACCAAGGTGGTGGCCAGGCTCGGCGCGCAGATCGGCGCGCGCGTCCCGGCCCGGACGGTTTTCGAGGCACCGACGGTCGCCGGTCTGGCGGCCCGGCTCGAGCCGATCGCGGGATCGGGCGGGCGGCAGGCCTTGACGCGGATGCCGCGCCCCGAACACATTCCGTTGTCGCTGGCGCAGCAGCGGATGTGGTTCCTGAACCAGTTCGACACCGCGTCGGCGGCGAACAATATTCCGTTCGCGATCCGGTTGTCCGGCGCGCTGGACGTGCCCGCGTTGCAGGCGGCGGTCGCCGACCTGGTCGAGCGGCACGAGACCCTGCGCACGGTCTACCCGGCGGTGGACGGCACCGGCTACCAGGTGGTGTTGCCTGCGGCGCAGGCGATTCCGGAGCTGGTGGTGACCGAGCTCGCGGCGTCGGCGCTGCCGAACACGCTGGCCGAGTTCATGCTGGCCGGTTTCGACGTGGCGGCCGAGGTGCCGCTGCGGATGGCGCTGTTCCAGGTGGGCAGCGACGATTACGTGCTCGCGGTGGTCGTGCACCACATCGCGGCCGACGGCACCTCGATGGCGCCGATGGTGCAAGACCTGACCGTCGCCTACTTCGCGCGCGCCGGGGGCACCGCGCCCGATTGGGCGCCGTTGCCGGTGCAGTACGCCGACTACGCGCTGTGGCAGCGCGCGATGCTCGGCGACGAGAACGATCCGCGGTCGGTGGCCGCCGCCCAGATCGATTACTGGCGAACCGCTTTGGCGGGTCTGCCCGGCCGGCTCGAGCTGCCGACGGACCGACCAAGGCCAGCGCTGGCCTCCGGTCGCGGTGGGGTCTACACGTTCGAGGTGGACGCCCAGATCCGGGCGAAGCTCGAGGCGATCGCACTGGACACGGGCGCCTCACTGTTCATGGTGGTGCACGCGGCCTTCGCCGCGCTGCTGGCCAGGTTGTCGGGGGCCGCCGACATCGCCATCGGCACTCCCGTGGCGGGCCGCGGCGAGGCCGAGCTGGACGGACTGATCGGCATGTTCGTCAACATGCTCGTGCTGCGCACCGACACCGCGCCGGGCAAGTCGTTCCGTGAGCTGGTCGAGGCCGCCAAAAAGGCGGACCTGGCGGCCTTCTCGCATGTCGAGCTGCCGTTCGAGCGGCTGGTCGAGGTGCTCGATCCCGCCCGTTCGCAGGCACACCATCCGCTGTTCCAGGTGGCGCTGTTCTTCCAGAACATGGACAAGCCCGCGTTGGAACTACCGGGGCTGTCCGCGGCGGCGCTCGATCTCGACGGCGCGGCAGCCAAATTCGACCTGCAGTTGACCGTCACCCCGCACGAGGGCGACGACGCAGGCATGTCGGCCACGTTCACCTATGCCACCGACCTGTTCGACGAGGCGACGATCGCGCGCTTCGCCGCCCGGCTGCGCCGGCTGCTCCGTTCGGTCACCGCCGATCCCGACCGCGCGTTCGGCGATGCCGACCTGCTGTCGCTGGTCGAGCGGGATCGAATCCTGTTCGAGTGGAACGACACCCGGCAGCGGGTGGCACCGGATCTGCTGCTCGACGGCTATCGGCAGATGGTGGCCACGACCCCGGATGCTGTCGCGCTGGCTTACGAGGGCACCGAGCTCACTTATCGTGAGTTCGATCAGCGGGTGAACCAGCTTGCCCGGCTGTTGATTTCGCAGGGTGTCGGTGCGGAGTCGCTGGTAGGACTGGCGATTCGGCGTTCGCTGGATCTTGTTGTCGGCATGTATGCGATCGTGACGGCCGGTGGCGCTTACGTGCCGTTGGATCCGGATCATCCGGCCGAGCGGATCGCGCACATCCTCGATACCGCGCAACCCGCCTGTGTCGTGACAACTTCCACTGACGCGGCCGCCGTGCCCGCCGGCGTTGCGACCGTGACCATCGACACCGCCGATCTGGCGCGGTTCGACAGTGCCCCGGTCCGCAAGGACGAGCTGCTGCGGAAGGTGCTGCCGCAGCATCCCGCGTATGTCATCTTCACGTCGGGCTCGACCGGTCGCCCCAAGGGTGTCGCGGTCTCGCACGCGGCGATCAACAACCAGATCGAGTGGATGCTGGCGGAGTACCCGCTCAACCAGGACGACGTCTACCTGCAGAAGACCGCGACCACGTTCGACGTGTCGCTGTGGGGCTTCTTCATGCCGCTGCGCGTCGGCGCGAAACTGGTCGTCGCGACCCCGGACGGCCATCGCGACCCGGCCTACGTCGCGGAAACCATTGCCGCGCAGTCGGTGACGGTCACCGACTTCGTGCCGTCGATGCTGACGATCTTCGCGGCGCACACCGCGAAGGGCGCTGTGCCGACGCTGGAGCAGATCTTCGTGATCGGCGAGGCGCTGCCGCCGGAGACGGTCACCGCGGTGCACGCGGTGATCGACGCGGACGTGCACAACCTCTACGGGCCGACCGAGGCCGCGGTGTCGGTGACCTACTGGCCGGCCGACGGGTCGGATACCCGCTCGGTGCCGATCGGGTTGCCGCAGTGGAACACTCAGGTCTACGTGCTGGACTCGCGGTTGCGCCCCGTGCCCGACGGTGTGGCGGGCGAGCTGTATCTGGCCGGTGATCAACTGGCTCGCGGCTACGTCCGCAGGCCGGACCTGACGGCGGATCGCTTCGTGGCGAGCCCGTTCGGCGCCGGTCAGCGCATGTACCGCACCGGCGATCTGGTGGTGTGGCGCAAGGCCTCCGGTGCCGACGCCGACGACGAGATGGTGCTGGACTACCTCGGCCGCACCGACTTCCAGGTGAAGTTCCGCGGCCAGCGCATCGAGCTCGGCGAGATCGAGACCGCCCTGCTCGCCCACGATTCGGTGAGCCAAGCCGTCGCACTGGTCAGCCAGTCGTCGCTCGGTGACCAGCTGGTCGCCTACACGGTCGCCGCGCCCGGCGCGCACCTCGATCCGCAGGAGCTGCGGGCCGCCGTCGCGGAAACACTGCCCGCCTACATGGTTCCGGCCGCCATCGTCGCGCTCGACGCGTTCCCGCTGAACCCCAGCGGCAAGCTCGATCGCAAGGCGCTGCCGGAGCCGATGTTCACCGCGCGTGAATTCCGAGCGCCCGCAACGGCGGTCGAGGAGATCATTGCCGGCGTGTTCGGCGAGGTGCTCGGCCTGGCCAGGGTCGGCGCCGACGACGACTTCTTCGCCCTCGGCGGCAACTCGCTCATCGCCACCCAGGTGGTGGCGCGGCTCGGTGCCGCGGTCGGCGGCCGGGTGCCGGTGCGGACGCTGTTCGAGGCGCCCACCGTGGCCGGTCTGGCGGCGGTGATCGACTCGCAGGTGCACGGACGCCCCGGTGTCGAGCTCGGCAGCATCGCGCGACCGGACCAGTTGCCGCTGTCGCTGGCGCAGCGCCGGATGTGGTTCCTCAACCGCTTCGACCAGGACGACGAGACGGCCGGATCGGCCGCCTACAACCTGCCGTTCGCGCTGCGGCTGACCGGTGCGCTGGATGTGGCCGCGCTCGGCGCGGCGCTGCACGACGTGGTGGCGCGGCACGAGGTGCTGCGCACCGTGTACCCGGAAACGGCCGACGGCCCGATCCAGGTGGTGTTGCCGCCCAACGGTGTTGCCCTCGATGTCACGCCGCGGGTACTGAGCGAAGCCGACGTGGCGGGCGCGGTGTACGCGCTGGCGTCGAGTTCGTTCGACGTGACCGCCGAGGTTCCGGTCCGGGTGGCGCTGCTGCAGGTCGACGGTGTGGCGGACACGTATGTGCTGGCCGTCGTGGTGCACCACATCGCCGCCGACGGTTCCTCGATGGGCCCGCTGGCGCGCGACGTGATGATCGCCTACGCCGCGCGGACCGCGGGCGAGGCGCCGAGCTGGGCGCCGCTGCGGGTGCAGTACGCCGACTACGCGTTGTGGCAGCGGGCGGTGCTCGGCGCCGAGTCAGACGCCGAATCGATTGCCGCGCAGCAGATCAGCTTCTGGCGCGCGCACCTGGCCGACCTGCCGGATCTGCTCGAGTTGCCGACGGATCGGCCGCGCCCGGCCATCGCGTCGATGGCCGGTGCCCGGGTGGACGTGCGGATCGATGCGGCCACCCATGCCGGTCTCGTGGAACTCGCTCGCGCGCACGGTGCGACGCTGTTCATGGTCGTGCACACCGCGCTGGCCGTGCTGCTGGCCCGGCTTTCGGGCGCCACGGACGTGGCCATCGGCACGCCGCTGGCCGGCCGTGGTGAGCGCGAGCTCGACGACCTGATCGGCATGTTCGTGAACACGGTGGTGTTCCGGACCCGGTTCGAGTCGGGCGAGTCGTTCGCCGAATTGCTGACCAGGCAGCGGGAATCCGATCTGCAGGCGTTCGCGCACGCGGACATCCCGTTCGAGCGGCTGGTCGAGGTGCTCAACCCGCCCCGGTCGACCGCGCATCACCCGCTGTTCCAGGTGGGTTTGTCGTTCCAGAACATCGCGCGCACCGCGCTCGAACTCCCCGGGCTCACGGTCGCTGGGCTGGACGCGGATCTGGCCGTGTCGCAGTTCGATCTGCACCTGATCGTGGGCGACGGCTACGACGAGTCGGGTGTGCCCACCGGCATGGGTGGGTTCTTCACCTATGCGACAGATCTTTTCGACGCCGCGACGGTGCAGGGCTTCGCCGAGCGGTTGACGCGGATTCTCGCCGCCGTGGTGGCGGACGCGCGGGTGCCGGTCGGTGATATCGAGATCCTCGATGCGGCCGAACGCGATGCGGTACTGGCGCATTGGAACGTGACCGAGCAGCAGGTCGACGAGTCGGCGACGCTGGTCTCGCTGTTGGACGCCGCTGTGGCGGCCGATCCGCGATCCGTGGCGCTGGTGGCGGATCTGCCTGCGGGTCGTGTGAAGGTGACCTACGGCGAGCTGGATGCTCGGGTGAATCGCCTTGCCCGGTATCTCGTTTCGATCGGTGTCGGTCCGGAGTCGCGGGTCGCGCTGGCGTTCCCGCGTTCGATCGATCTGATCGTGGCGATGTATGCGGTGGCGAAGTCCGGTGGCGCGTATGTGCCGGTGGATCCCGCGCAGGCGGCCGAGCGTACGAGCTACATCCTCGAGTCCGCGGCACCGGTGTGTGTGCTGACCAACGCTTCGGCCGAGTTCGATACCCCGGTAGCGCCTTTGGTGCGGATCGATGAGCTCGACCTCGAGGGACTGGATTCTTCCCCGGTTACCGATGCCGATCGGATTGCGCCGTTGCGTCCGGCGAATACGGCGTATGTGATCTTTACGTCGGGTTCGACGGGTCGGCCGAAGGGTGTGGCGGTTTCGCATGCGGCTATTGCGAATCAGTTGCAGTGGAAGGTCACTGAGTTCGGGTTGGATGCGGCGGATGCGATTCTGCTGAAGACGGCTGCGACGTTTGATCTTTCGGTGTGGGAGTTCTGGTCGGCGGCGGTGTGCGGTGGTCGTTTGGTGATCGCGGCGCCTGATGGTCATCAGGATCCGGCGTATCTGAACGAGTTGATGGCTCGTGAGTGGGTCACCACGCTGCACGTGGTTCCCTCCATGCTCGATGCATTGGCGACCGCGGACTTCCCGACCTCCCTGTGGCGGGTATTGGCGATCGGCGAGGCCCTGCCCGGTGGATTGGCGCAACGCTTCCTGCGCGACTATCCCCGCGTCGAGCTGTTCAACCTCTATGGCCCGACCGAGGCCGCGGTGTCGATCACCAGCCATCGGGTCACCCGCAACGATCAGGCATCGGTGCCGGTCGGTGCGCCCGAGTGGAACAGCCAAGTCTTCGTGCTGGATTCGCGGTTGCGGCCGGTCCCGGTCGGTGTCTCCGGTGAGCTCTATCTGGCCGGTGCGCAGCTCGCGCGTGGTTACTTCGGCCGGGCGGATCTGACGTCGGATCGGTTCGTGGCCAATCCGTTCCAGGCCGGTGAGCGGATGTACCGCACCGGTGACTTGGTGGCGTGGAACGCCTCTGGTGAGCTGGAGTACCGGGGCCGCACCGACTTCCAGGTGAAGATTCGTGGTTTCCGGATCGAGTTGGGTGAGATCGAGGCCGCGCTGCTGGCACTGCCACAGATCGCCCAGGCAGCGGTTATCGCCAAGTCCGACCCGCGCACCGGTGACCGCCTCGTCGCTTACCTGGTCCCGGCGACCACCGCCGTCGATGTGGCGCAGGTGAAGTCGGCGCTGATCGATGGTTTGCCGTCGTACATGGTGCCGTCGGCGTTCGTGGTGCTCGATGCGTTGCCGCTCAATGTGAACGGCAAGTTGGACCGGAAAGCACTGCCGGAGCCGGAGTTCGAGGCTCAGGTCTTCCGTGCTCCCTCCACGCCGATCGAGGAGATTGTGGCCTCGGTGTATGCCGAGGTGCTCGGCGTCGAGCAGGTCGGGGCCGACGACGACTTCTTCGGCCTCGGCGGTAACTCGCTGCTGGCCACGCAGGTCGCCGCAAGAATCGGTGCCGCGCTGGACTCCCGTGTCCCCGTTCGTACTCTGTTCGAAGCCTCGACCGTCGCGGGCTTGGCCGCCAAGGTCGAGCAGCACGCGGGCACCGGCGGTCGCAAAGCCCTGGTCGCAGGGCCGCGTCCGGAGCAGATTCCGCTGTCGCTGGCGCAGCAGCGCATGTGGTTCCTGAACCAGTTCGACACCGCCTCGGCCGTCTACAACATCCCGGCCGCCATCCGCCTGTCCGGCGACCTCGACGTCGCCGCATTGCAAGCGGCGGTGCGCGATCTGGTGGCCCGCCACGAGATCCTGCGCACCACCTACCCGCAGTCCCAGCACGGCCCGGTCCAGTCCATCGCCGAGCAGGTACCGGTCGATCTCGCGCCCGCGCGCATCGACGCGGCCGACGTGCCGGACGCGGTATATCGCGTCGTCGCAGCGGGTTTCGACGTCACCACCGAGGTGCCGTTCCGCGCGAAGCTGTTCGATGTCGCCGACACCGCCGACCACGTCCTGGTCTTCGTGGCCCATCACATCAGCGCCGACGGCTGGTCGATGGGCCCGCTGACCCGCGACCTGGTGCTGGCCTACGCCGCCCGCACCGGCGGCCAGGCACCGGCCTGGGCGCCGCTGCCGGTCCAGTACGCGGACTACAGCATCTGGCAGCGCGACGTGCTCGGCGCCGAGGACGACCCGCAGAGCCTGATCGCCCAGCAGGCCGAATACTGGCGCACCGCGCTGGCCGCGCTGCCCGACGAACTGGCCCTGCCCGCGGACCGCCCGAGACCGGCCACGGCGTCCTATCGGGGCGCGACGCTGGACTTCGACATCGACGCGGATCTGCACGCCGCCCTCGAACGCGTTGCCCAGCAGCACAACTCGACCCTGTTCATGGTGGTGCACGCGGCGCTGGCCGTCCTGCTGTCGCGGCTGTCCGGCAGCACCGACATCGCCATCGGCACCCCGGTGGCCGGTCGAGGCGAGGCCGAACTCGACGACATGATCGGCATGTTCGTCAACACCCTGGTGTTGCGCAACGAGATCGAGCCGGGCGCCACCTTCGACGCGTTGCTCGCCGACGTCCGGCAAACCGACGTGGCCGCCTTCGGCCACGCCGACCTGCCGTTCGAACGCCTGGTGGAGTTGCTGGATCCGGTTCGCTCCGCGGCGCGGCATCCGCTGTTCCAGGTGATGCTGGTCTTCCAGAACCTGGCGCAGACCTCGCTCGAGCTGCCCGGACTCACCGTGTCCGGCATCGACCCGCAGGTTCAGCCCGCCAAGTTCGACCTGCAACTGACGGTCGCGGAACAGCCCGACACACAAGGCATCTCGGCGGTCCTCACCTACGCGACCGACCTGTTCGACGCCGCGACCGTGCAGAACTTCGCCGACCGTTTCCGCCGCATCCTCGCGGCGGTGGCGGCCGACGACGCGGTAGTGATCGGCGATATCGACCTGCTCGCCGCCGGTGAACGCGAACTGGTCCTGCACGAATGGAATTCGCTGGGCGCCTGGGTGCCCGGCGCCACGCTGCCCGGCCTCATCGCCGATCAGGTGTGGCGTCGCCCGGACGCCATCGCCATCCGGTTCGGTGACCGCACACTGACCTTCCGTGAGTTGCAACGCCGCGCCAACCAGGTGGCCCGCGCACTGATCGCCCAGGGCGCAGGCCCGGAATCGCTGGTGGCCGTTGCCGTTCCGCGCACCGAGGACCTCCCGGTCGCGCTGCTCGGTGTACTCGCCACCGGTGCCGCCTACCTGCCGATCGACTCCACCTACCCGGCGCAGCGGCTGGAATTCATGCTCGCCGACGCCGCCCCGGTCTGCGTGCTGACCACGCTGGACGAACGCGCCGCGGTACCCGCCGGTGACCTGCCCGTCGTCTTGTTCGAGGAGACAGCGGCGTTCGCCGACGCGCCCATCCACGACGCGGACCGGCTCGCGCCGCTGCACCCCGACAATCTGGCCTACGTCATCTACACCTCGGGCTCGACCGGCGTGCCGAAGGGCGTCGGTGTCGCGCACCGCAATGTCGTCGAGCTGTTCGCGAACACCCAGACTCTCTTCCGGTTCGACGAGAACGACGTCTGGACGCTGTTCCACTCGTTCGCCTTCGACTTCTCGGTGTGGGAGCTGTGGTGTGGTCTCGCGCACGGCGGCGCCGTCGTCGTGGTCGACTACCTGACCTCGCGGTCGCCGGAACAGTTCCGCGAGTTGCTGATTCGCGAACGCGTGACGGTGCTGAACCAAACCCCGTCCGCCTTCTACCAATTGGTGGAGGCCGACCGGGCCGCCGAGCCGGACGCGCTGGCGCTGCGCTACGTGGTGTTCGGCGGTGAGGCCCTGGATCTGCGCAAGCTCGAGCGCTGGTACGAACGGCACGGCGCGGCAACCCGTCTGGTCAACATGTACGGCATCACCGAGACCACGGTGCACGTGTCGTTCCTGCCGCTGGACGAGCGGGACCGGCACAATCCGGCCAGCGTCATCGGCCGCGCGATTCCCGGTCTGGACGCCTACGTGCTCGACCCGCGCCTGCATCCGACCCCGCTGGACGTGCCCGGCGAGATCCACGTCGTCGGTGCGCAACTGTCCCGCGGTTACCTGGGCAGGCCCGGCCTCACCGCGACCCGTTTCGTGGCAAATCCGTTCGGCGCGCCCGGTTCGCGCATGTACCGCACCGGCGACGTCGGCCGCTGGCGGGACTGCGGCGACAAGGCGCAGCTCGAATACGCCGGTCGCAGTGACCAGCAGGTGCAGCTGCGCGGTTTCCGGATCGAACTCGGCGAGGTCGAGGCGGCCTTGCTGCGGTGCGACGGCGTGCATCAGGCTGTCGCCCTGGTCCGTTCGGACGGCAACGGCGATCGGCTGATCGGCTACGTGGTCGCCGCCAGCGCCATCGACCCGGTGACCGTCCGTGCCCAGGCCGCGCAGTTCCTGACCGGCTACATGGTGCCGGATGCGATCGTGGCGCTCGACGCACTCCCGCTGACGCCGAACGGCAAGCTCGACCGCAAGGCCCTGCCCGCTCCGGAATTCGTCAGCGGCACCGTCTTCCGGGCACCGAGCTCGCCACTGGAGCAGACGGTCGCACAGGTCTTCGAAGATCTGCTCGGCGCGGAGACGGTCGGGCTCGATGACGACTTCTTCGCACTCGGCGGCAACTCGCTGCTGGCCGCGCAGGCGGTCGGCCGGCTGCGCGAGGCCACCGGCGCCACGGTCAGCGTGCAGTGGTTCTTCACCGACGCCACGGTGGCCGGCCTCGTCGCGCGGGTCGACACCGCGGGGGAGTCCGATGCCGACGCCGCGATGCAGGTCCTGCTGCCGATCCGCACCGGCGGCGCCGCGGCGCCGCTGTTCTGCCTGCACCCGATGTACGGCCTGGCCTGGAGCTACGCGGGGCTCACTCAGTTCCTGCCCGCCGACCAGCCGATCTACGGCGTGCAGTCACCGGCGCTGGCCGAGGACGGCGACCTGCCCGCCTCGATCGCCGAGCTGGCGCACCGCTACGTCAGCGAGATCAGGACCGTGCAACCGCACGGGCCGTACCGGCTGCTCGGCTGGTCGCTCGGCGGCGTGCTCGCCCATGCGATCGCGACCGAGCTGCAGGCCGACGGCGAGCAGGTCGCGCTGCTGGCCATGATGGACAGCCACCCGAACCCCGACGTCGCGGGCTTCCGCGCGGCGGTGCGCGGCGCGCTGGCCGAACTCGGGCTCGGCAGCGACCTGATCGCCGACGAGGACGACATCTACGACCTGAGCGACCAGGCCCTGGCCGCGCTGCACGCGATGATCCCGCCGGAACTGGTCGCCCTGACCCCCGACCGGTTGCGTCGTATCTACCGCAGTGCGGTCCGCTCGGCCGAATTGATCGCCGAGCACCGTCCAGGGGTATTCCACGGCGCGCTCGAGTACTTCAGCGCCGCCGTGGCCGATCCCGCGGATGTGCTTCGCGCCACTGCGACCGACTGGGCTCCGCACGTCACGGGTGCGGTGCACGACCGGCCGATCGGGGTGACGCACGCGCAGATGACCGCACCGGAGGCGCTGGCCGACATCGGTGCTCAGCTGGCCGTTCTGCTCGATACCTCGAGCTGAGCGGCCCCTGCCGAGGTGAGATCACCAATCGCGCCTCGGCAGGGAATAATCGTTCCCGGCGCTCGTTTCGCGCGGTCGGGGAGCGGTCTGTGGCACAGATCGCGAGGGCTGTGTTCGGTGTGCGCCGGTGCGGTCGGTAACGATGGGTATGCGCGCATTCGATGTCCATGGGGGTGGGGCCAGCGAGGCGTGTGTGCGGCGACAACAGGCAGGGTGAGGCATCTCCATGGTTCGGTCGGTCGGGCAGTGGTATGACGACGCGCGCGCAGCGGTGTGCGCATGACCCGCCCAGCCAGAGTTCGGCCTACCCGAACCAGACGAGCCAGGGTCACCACGCTGCCGCAGCTGATGGCCACGGCTGTCGAGGCGAACCCGAACGGCATCGGTGTCGTCCTCGCCGACGCCACCGGCACGCTGGCGCAGCTGAGCTACGCCGACCTCGATGAGCGGTCCACCCGGCTGGCACGGCTGCTGATCGACCGTGGCGTCGGCCCCGAGGACCTGGTGGCCGTCGGCATCCCGCGCTCGATCGAGTCCGTGGTCGCCGTCTGGGCGGTGGCCAAGGCAGGCGCCGGTTTCGTGCCGGTGGATCCGAACTACCCGGCCGACCGGGTCGAGCACATGGTCGCCGACTCCGGCGCGGTCTGCGGACTGACCGTCGCCGAGGTGCGCGACGAACTGCCGGACCGGGTCGACTGGCTCGCCATCGACACCGCCGACTGCGCCAGGTGGCTAGAGCAGTTCCCCGCGGACCCGGTGACCTATGTCGACCGGGTACGCCCCCTACGCGCCGAGCATCCGGCCTACGTGATCTACACCTCGGGCTCCACCGGGACGCCCAAGGGTGTCGTCGTCACCCAGGCCGGCCTGTCCGGCTTCTGCGACGAGCAGCGCGAGCGCTACCAGGTGACGAGTGATTCGCGGACGCTGCATTTCGCGTCGCCGTCGTTCGACGCGTCGGTGCTCGAGCTGCTGCTCGCGATCGGCGGCGCGGCCACCATGGTCGTGGTGGCGCCGACCGTGTTCGGCGGCGAGGAACTCGCGGCGTTGATCGGCAGGGAACGCGTGACGCACGCGTTCATCACGCCCGCGGCGCTCGCTTCGGTGGATCCCGCCGGGCTGGACGAGCTGCGGGTGGTCGTCGCGGGTGGCGAGGCGTGCCCGCCGGAGTTGGTGCGGCGCTGGGTGGTACCGGTGTCCGGCAAGCGGGTCCGGGAGTTCTGCAACGGGTACGGGCCCACCGAGACCACGATCATGACGAACATCAGTGCGCCGCTGGCCCCGGACGCGCCGGTGACGATCGGCGGGCCGATCCGCGCGGTCACCGAGTACGTGCTGGACGAGCAGTTGGTGCCGGTCACCGGCGCGACGGTCGGCGAGCTGTACATCACCGGCGCGCAGCTGGCCAGGGGCTACCACGACCGGGCCGGGCTGACGGCGGCCCGCTTCATCGCGAATCCCTTCGACGCGAACGGCACTCGGCTGTACCGGACCGGCGACCTGGTCCGCTGGACTGCGGACGGCGAGCTGGAGTATCTGGGCCGCAACGACTTCCAGGTGAAGATTCGTGGCTTCCGCATCGAGCTCGGCGAGATCGACGCGGTGCTCGCCGCCCACGAGACGGTGGACTTCGCGGTCACCGTCGGCCATGAACTGGACAGCGGCGCCACGATTCTCGTCTCCTACGTGCACTCCGCGCCAGGAATGGCCGCCGACGCCGCCGAGCTGGCCGCCGTCGCCGAGCAGCGCCTGCCCGCGCACATGGTGCCGACGGTGGTCATGGTGATCGCCGCGATCCCGCTGACGCCGGTCGGCAAGCTCGACCGGGCCGCGCTGCCCGCACCACGCCTGCAGACCAAGGTATTCCGCGCACCGGTCGGCCCGCTGGAAGAGCTGGTCGCCGACGTCTTCGCCGAGTTGCTCGGGCCCGGCGCCCCGGTGGGCGCCGACGACCACTTCTTCGAACTCGGCGGCAATTCGCTGATCGCCACCCAGGCAGCGGCCCGGCTCGGCACCGCCCTGTCCGCTCGGGTGCCCGCGCGACTCATCTTCGAGACACCCACCGTCGCAGGCCTTGCCGAGCGGATGGAGTCGTTGAAGGGTGCGGGGGACCGGCGCGCGCTCGCGCCGATGGAACGGCCCGAACACATTCCACTGTCGCTGGCGCAGCAGCGGATGTGGTTCCTGAATCAGTTCGACACCGCGTCGGCGGCGAACAATATTCCGATCGCGGTCCGGCTGTCCGGCGCGCTGGACGTATCGGCGCTGCAAGCCGCGATCATGGATGTGATCGAACGGCACGAGACGCTGCGCACCGTGTATCCGGCCATCGATGGCACCGGCTACCAGGTGGTTCTCCCTGCGGCACAGGCCGTTCCGGACCTGGCGCCGAAGCCGCTCGCCGAGCACGAGCTGGCGGACTGGCTGCGCGGCCTCGCGCTGGCCGGGTTCGATGTGGCCGCCGAGGTGCCGCTGCGCGTCGCACTGGCCGAACTGTCGCCCAGCGAACACGTGGTCGTCGTGGTCGTGCACCACATCGCCGCCGACGGCGCCTCGGTCGCCCCGTTCCTGCGGGACCTGCTCGGCGCCTTCCTGTCTCGGCGTAACGGCGCACCGCCCGCATTGCCGCCGCTGCCGGTGCAGTACGCCGACTACACGCTGTGGCAGCGGGAGGTGCTCGGCGACGAGAACGATCCGGACTCGGTGGCCGCCGCGCAGATCGCCTACTGGCGCGCGGCGCTGGCCGGCATCCCGGATCGACTGGACCTGCCCGCTGACCGGCCCCGCCCGGCCATCGCCTCGAATGCCGGAGCTGAGTACACCTTCGAGGTGTCCGCCGAGGTGCATCGCGGGCTCACCGAGCTGGCCCAGCGGGCGGGCGCTTCGGAATTCATGGTGGTGCACGCCGCGTTCGCCGCACTGCTCGCCCGGCTCACCGGCACCGACGACATCGTCATCGGCACCCCGGTCGCAGGCCGTGGCGAGCGCGAGCTCGACGGGCTCATCGGCATGTTCGTGAACACCCTGGTGTTGCGCACGCCGATCGCTCCCGGCGCCTCGTTCGCGGAGTTGCTCGCCGCGACCAAAGAGACGGACCTGGCCGCGTTCTCGCATGCGGAGCTACCCTTCGAGCGGCTGGTCGAGGTGCTCGATCCGGTGCGCTCGCAGGCCCACCACCCGCTGTTCCAGGTGGCGCTGTTCTTCCAGAACATGAGCAAGGCGCACGTCGAGTTGCCCGGCTTGTCCGCGCACGCGGTCGAATTCGACGGCGCGGTGGCCAAGTTCGACCTGCAGCTGACCGTGGTGCCCAAGACCGAGGACGGGTTCTCGGCGCAGTTCACCTATGCCACGGATCTGTTCGACGAGACGACCGTCGCGGAGTTCGCGCAACGCTTCGAGCGCCTGCTCGCGGCCGTTGGCACCGATCCGGATCGCGCGGTCGGGGAGATCGATCTGCTGGAGCCGGATGAGCTGGCGCGGATTCTCGTCGGCTGGAACGAGACTCGGCACGCGGTCGCGCCCGAACTTCTGCTCGACGGATACCGGCGGACGGCAGCGGCATATCCCGACGCTGTCGCGCTGGCCTACGAGGGCACCGAGCTCGCCCACCCGTCGCCCGGCCAACACCCCTCATCGAGTCGCTCCGCGACGCTGACGTACGCGGAGTTCGACAAGCGGGTCAATCAGCTTGCCCGGCTGCTGATTTCGCAGGGCGTCGGTGCGGAGTCGCTGGTAGGACTGGCGATTCGGAGGTCCCTCGACCTCGTTGTCGGCATGTACGCGATCGTGACCGCGGGCGGCGCGTATGTGCCGCTGGATCCGGATCACCCGGCCGAGCGGATCGCGCACATCCTCGATACGGCGCAACCCGCCTGCGTGGTGACCACGTCGAAGGACGCGGTCGAGGTGCCCGCCGGCACGACGGTGCTGACCCTGGATACGGTCGATACCAACGCCTTCGACAGCGCACCGGTCCGCGACGACGAATTGGTGCGCAAGGTGCTGCCGCAGCATCCCGCGTATGTCATCTTCACCTCGGGCTCGACGGGACGCCCCAAGGGCGTTGCGGTCTCGCACGCGGCGATCAACAACCAGATCGAGTGGATGCTGGCGGAGTACCCGCTCGGCGCCGATGATGTCTACCTGCAGAAGACCGCGACGACCTTCGACGTGTCGCTGTGGGGCTTCTTCATGCCGCTGCGTGTCGGCGCGAAGCTGGTCGTGGCTACCCACGACGGGCATCGTGACCCCGTGTATGTCGCGGAAACCATTGCCGCGCAACGGGTCACCGTCACCGACTTCGTGCCGTCGATGCTGACCGTGTTCGCCGCGCACACGGCGGCGGGTGCCTGCCCGACCCTGCGGGACGTCTTCGTGATCGGCGAGGCCTTGCCGCCGGAGACCGTCGCCGCGTTCGCCGCGGTGTCGGACGCGCGGGTGCACAACCTCTACGGCCCGACCGAGGCCGCGGTATCGGTGACCTACTGGCCCGCCGACGGGTCGGATACCCGCTCGGTGCCGATCGGCTTGCCGCAGTGGAACACTCGGGTGTACGTGCTCGACGGGCGACTACGCCCGGTCCCGGCCGGGGTGCCCGGCGAGCTCTACCTGTCCGGTGATCAGCTGGCCCGCGGCTACGTCCGGCGCGCCGATCTGACCTCGGATCGGTTCGTGGCCGACCCGTTCGGCTTCGGCGAGCGCATGTACCGCACCGGCGACCTGGTGGTGTGGCGCGACCGCACCGCCGGTCGGTCCCATCGGCTGGAATACCTCGGCCGCACCGACTTCCAGGTCAAGTTCCGCGGCCAGCGCATCGAGCTCGGCGAGATCGAGACCGCGCTGCTGGCCCAGCCTTCGGTGAACCAGGCGGTGGCGCTGGTCAGCCGGTCCACGCTGGGCGATCAGCTGGTGGCCTACGTCGTCGCCGTGCCGGGACAGCGGGTCGAGCAGGCCGAACTGCTCGCCGCGATCGGGGAAACGCTGCCCGCCTACATGATTCCGACCGCCATAGTCGCCTTGGATGCCTTCCCGCTGAACCCGAGCGGAAAGCTGGATCGTAAGGCGCTGCCCGAGCCGACCTTCACCGCGCGCGAATTCCGGGCGCCGGCAACGCCGGTCGAGGAGATCGTCGCCGAGGTCTTCGGCGAGGTGCTCGGCCTCGACCGGGTCGGCGCCGACGACGACTTCTTCGCCCTCGGCGGCAACTCGCTGATCGCCACCCAGCTGGTGGCCCGGCTGGGTGCCGCGGTCGACGCCAGGGTCCCGGTGCGGACGCTGTTCGAGACGCCGACGGTGCAGTCGCTGGCCGCCGCCATCGACTCGCAGACGCACGGCGCGCGCGGCGTGCCGCTGGGCAGCATCGCCCGCCCCGACCAGTTGCCGTTGTCGCTCGCGCAGCGGCGGATGTGGTTCCTCAATCGGTTCAACCAGTCCGACGGCGACGCGGCGGTGGGATCGGCGGCCTACAACCTGCCGTTCGCCTTGCGGCTCACCGGTGCGCTGGACGTCGCGGCCCTCGGCGCGGCCCTCGACGACGTGGTGAGCAGGCACGAAGTGCTGCGCACCGTGTACCCGGAGAACGCGGACGGCCCGATCCAGGTGGTGCTGCCCGCGAGCCGGGTGAAGCTGGACGTCACCGCGCATCCCGTCGCCGCGGCCGAGGTGCCCGGCGAGGTGTATGCCCTCGCGTCGACACCGTTCGACGTGACCGACGAGGTGCCGGTGCGTGTGCGCCTGCTCCAGATCACCGACGGCACCGCGGAATCCGATCACGTCCTCGCGGTGGTGGTGCATCACATCGCGGCGGACGCATCCTCGATGGGCCCGCTGGTGCGCGACGTGATGGTCGCCTACGCCGCACGGACCGCGGGCGAGGCGCCCGGGTGGAATCCGTTGCCGGTGCAGTACGCCGACTACGCGTTGTGGCAGCGGGCGGTGCTCGGCGCCGAGGCCGACCCGGAATCGATTGCCGCGCAGCAGATCCTGTTCTGGCGCAAGCAGCTCGCGGGGTTGCCCGACCTGCTGGAGTTGCCGACGGATCGGCCGCGGCCTGCCATCGCGTCGATGGCCGGTGCCCGGGTGGACGTGCAGATCGATGCCGCCACCCATGCCGGTCTCGTGGAACTTGCTCGCGCGCATGGTGCGACTTTGTTCATGGTCGTGCACACCGCACTGGCGGTGCTACTCGCCCGGTTGTCCGGTTCCGGCGACATCGCGATCGGCACCCCGGTGGCCGGCCGCGGCGAGCGGGAACTCGACGACCTGATCGGCATGTTCGTCAACACCGTGGTCTTCCGGGCCACGGTAGACGGCGGCGCGGCGTTCACCGATGTGCTTGCCAGGCAGCGTGATACCGACCTGCAGGCGTTCGCGCACGCGGACATCCCGTTCGAGCGGCTGGTCGAGGTGCTCAACCCGCCCCGCTCGACCGCCCATCACCCGCTGTTCCAGGTGGGCCTGTCGTTCCAGAACATCGCGCGCACCGCGCTGGAGCTACCCGGCCTGGCCGTGACCGGCGTCGACGCGAATCTCGATGTGTCGCAGTTCGATCTGCACCTGATCGTGGGCGACAGCTACGACGAGTCCGGCACGCCCACCGGCCTGGGTGGGTTCTTCACCTATGCCACCGATCTTTTCGACGCCGCGACGGTGCAGGGCTTCGCCGAGCGGCTCGCGCGCATCCTCGCCGCCGTCGTAGCCGACGCCACGATCCCCGTCGGCGACATCGACCTGCTCGCCGCCGCCGAACGCGACGCGGTTCTGTCCCACTGGAACGACACCGCGCACCAGGTCGACGCGGCCGTGACGCTGCCGTGGTTCCTGCAGCGCGCGGTGCTGGCGGCGGCGCCCGAGGCCGTCGCCGTAGTGGCCGACCTGCCCGACGGCGCCCGGCACGAGCTGACCTACGTCGAGCTGGACACCAGGGTGAATCGCCTTGCCCGCTACCTGATCTCGATCGGGGTAGGGCCGGAATCGCGGGTGGCGCTCGCCTTCCGCCGTTCGGTGGACCTGGTCGTCGCCATGTACGCGGTCGCCAAAGCCGGTGGCGCGTATGTGCCGGTCGACCCGGATCAGGCCGCCGAGCGCACGGGTTACATCCTGGAGACCGCGGCACCAGTGTGCGTGCTCACCAACGCGGACGCCGACTTCGACACCGAGGTCGCGCCCGTGGTGCCCATCGATGAGCTCGTGCTGAGCTCTTTCCCCAGCGGACCGCTGGCCGACACCGAACGCCGCGCGCCGCTGCGGCCCGCGAACACCGCTTACGTGATCTTCACGTCGGGCTCGACCGGTCGCCCGAAGGGTGTTGCCGTCTCGCACGCCGCGATCGCCAACCAGTTGCAGTGGAAGACGGCCGAATTCGGTCTGTCGGAGCGCGACGCCGTGCTGCTGAAGACGGCGGCGACCTTCGATCTCTCGGTCTGGGAATTCTGGTCGGCGGTGGCCTGCGCGGGCAAGCTGGTGATCGCCGCGCCGGACGGGCACCGCGATCCGGCCTACCTCAACGAGCTGATCACCCGGGAAGCGGTGACGACGCTGCATGTCGTCCCGTCCATGCTGGACGCGCTGCTGGTGCACACCGGCACCGAGTCCGCGCCGGCACCGTCGCCGTTGCGGCGCGTGCTCGCCATCGGCGAGGCGCTGCCCGCCGCGCTGGCGCAGCGGTTCCTGGCTACGCGGCCGGAGGCGGACCTGTTCAACCTGTACGGCCCCACCGAGGCCGCGGTGTCGGTCACCCAGCATCGGGTGGCCGAGGCCGACCACGGCTCCGTGCCGATCGGTGCGCCCGAGTGGAACAGCCAGGTCTACGTGCTGGATTCGCGACTTCGCCCGGTGCCCGTCGGCGTGTTCGGTGAGCTGTACCTGTCGGGCGCTCAGCTGGCCCGCGGCTACTTCGGCCGGGCCGATCTGACCGCGGATCGGTTCGTGGCCAATCCATTCCAGCCCGGCGAGCGCATGTACCGCACCGGTGACCTGGTGGCCTGGAACCGCGACGGCGAGCTGAACTACCAGGGCCGCACCGACTTCCAGGTGAAGATCCGTGGTTTCCGCATCGAGTTGGGCGAGATCGAGGCCGCGCTGCTGGCGTTGCCGGAGGTCGCGCAGGCCGCGGTGGTCGCCAAGTCCGATCCCAAGACCGGTGATCGTCTGGTCGCCTACTTGGTCGGCCGGGCCGAGCCGGTCGCTCCGGCCGGGCCCGCCGGCTCGTTCGCCGTCCAGGCCGCCGCCTTCGCCGCCCAAGCCGCCGACGGCGAGGCGTCCGAGGACGCCGGTCTCGATGTGGCGCAGGTGAAGTCGGTGCTGGGCGAGGCGTTGCCGTCGTACATGGTGCCGTCGGCGTTCGTGGTGCTGGATGCGTTGCCGCTCAATGTGAACGGCAAGTTGGATCGGAAGGCGTTGCCGGAGCCGGAGTTCGAGGCTCAGGTGTTCCGTGCTCCGTCGACGCCGATCGAGGAGATCGTGGCGTCGGTGTATGCCGAGGTGCTCGGTGTCGAGCGGGTCGGGGCCGATGACGACTTCTTCGCCCTCGGCGGTAATTCCCTGCTGGCCACTCAGGTCGCGGCGCGCATCGGGGCCGCGCTGGATGCCCGCGTCCCCGTGCGCGCCTTGTTCGAGGCCGCCACCGTGGCCGGACTCGCGATCAAGGTCGAGCACACGACGGCCGAGACCACCCGCACTCCGCTGGTCGCCCAGCCGCGCCCCGAGCACATTCCGCTGTCCTCCGCCCAGCAGCGGATGTGGTTCCTGAACCAGTTCGACACCTCCGCCGCCGTCTACAACATCCCGGCCGCCATCCGGCTGTCCGGCGACCTGAATGTCGACGCGTTGCAGCAGGCCGTCGCCGACCTTGTCGCGCGCCACGAGATCATGCGCACCGTCTATCCGGAGACGATGGACGGCCCCGAGCAGCGCGTCCTCGCGCCGCACGAGGTCTCGGTGGATCTGGCCCCCGCGCAGATCGGCGAGGAGCGCGTGGCGCACGAGGTGCAGCGCATCGTCGCCGCCGGTTTCGACGTCACCATGGAGGTGCCGTTCCGCGCCAGGCTGTTCCAGCTCGCGGCCACCGAGTACGTCCTGGTGTTCGTCGCGCACCACATCAGCGCGGACGGCTGGTCGATGGGTCCGCTGACCCGAGATCTGATGCTGGCCTACGCCGCCCGCAGCGGTGGCGAGGCACCCTCCTGGGCGCCGCTGCCGATCCAGTACGCCGACTACGCGCTCTGGCAGCGCAGCGTGCTCGGCAGCGACGACGACCCCGAGTCCCTCGCGGGCGCCCAACTCGCCTACTGGACAACCGAACTCGCCGATCTGCCGGGCGAGTTGAACCTGCCGACCGATCGACCGCGGCCCGCAGCACAGAGTTTCGCGGGCGGCAAAACCGATTTCGTCGTCGACGCCGATGTGCACGCCGCGCTGGTCGGGTTGGCCAAGCAGCACAACGCGACGCTGTTCATGGTCGTGCACACCGCGCTCGCGGTGTTCCTGGCGCGGATGTCCGGCACCGAGGACGTCGCCATCGGCACCCCGATCGCGGGCCGCGGCGAGCCCGAACTCGACGATCTCATCGGCATGTTCGTCAACACGCTGGTGCTGCGCACCCGGGTCGCGGCCGATCTCGGCTTCACCGAGTTGCTCGGGGCCAACCGGGAGACCGACCTGCGTGCCTTCGCCAACTCCGACACCCCGTTCGAGCGGCTGGTCGAGGTGCTCGATCCGGAGCGGTCCGCGGGTCGCCACCCGCTGTTCCAGGTGGCGCTGTCCTTCGAGAACCTCGCCGCCACCAGCTTCGAGCTGCCCGGCCTGAGTTTCGCCGCGCTGGACCCGGCCGCGGACACCGCCAAGTTCGATCTGCTGCTGACCGTGCGCGAACAGCGCACCGAGGCGGGCGCCGAAGCCGGCCTGGCCGCCGAATTCACCTATGCCCGTGACCTGTTCGACGAACACACGGTCGCCGAGTTCGGTCGCCGCTTCCGCGGCATCCTCGCCGCCGTCGCGCAGGATCCGGCCACCGCCGTCGGCGACCTGGAGATCCTGGACGAGTCGGAGCGGGCCGAGCTGGTGACCCGCTCGGGCGGCGACGCCGTGGCGCCGCGCAGCCTGCCGGAACTGATGGCCTCGGCGGTCACCAGGAATCCCACCGGCGCCGCCCTGGTCGTCGGTGGCCGGTCCTTCAGCTACGTCGAACTCGACGCCGCCTCTTCGCAATTGGCGCGCACACTCATCGATCGCGGCGCCGGCCCGGATGTGCTGGTCGCGCTGGCGGTCCGGCGCTCGGTCGAATCCCTGCTCGCGCTGTGGGCGATCGCCAAGACCGGGGCGGCGATCGTGCCGATCGACCCGACCTACCCGCCCGAGCGCATCGCGCACATGGTGGCCGATTCCGGTGCGGCACTGGGCGTGACGCTCACCGCCGAGCTCGGCGCGCTGCCAACCATGGCGGGTGGACGTCCCTGGTTCGTGCTCGACGATCGCGATTTCACCTTCGACGTCGCGTCCCGCTCGGACCGCCCGATCAGCCTCACCGAACGGCACGGCCCCATCCGGAGCAGCAACGCCGCGTACGTGATCTACACCTCGGGCTCCACCGGTTTGCCCAAGGGCGTGGTGGTCACGCACGCGGGCCTGGCCAACTTCAGCGCCGAACAGGTGGAGCGGTACGGACTCGACCAGTCGACCCGCGCACTGGCTTTCGCCTCGCCGTCGTTCGACGCCTCGATGCTGGAGCTGCTGCTCGCGCTCGGTTCGGCGGGCGCACTGGTGGTCGCGCCGCCGCTGACCTTCGGCGGTGGCGAACTGGCCGACCTCATCCGGGCCGAAGGGGTGACGCACGCCTTCCTCACGCCCTCGGTGCTCGCCTCGCTCGACCCGGACGCGCTCGCGGGCATGCAGGCGATCGTGGCGGGCGGCGAAGCGGTGCCCGCCGACCTGGTCGCCAGGTGGGCGGGCGCCGAGAACCGGCGGTTCTACAACGGTTACGGCCCCACCGAGACCACGATCATGACCAACATCAGCGACCCGCTGCGACCGGGGGAGCCGGTCACCATCGGCGGTCCCATCCGTGGCATGCGGTCGCTGGTCCTGGACCGCAGGCTGCGCCCGGTGCCCGAAGGTGTTGCGGGCGAACTGTATCTGGGCGGTATCCAGCTGGCGCGTGGTTACCACGCCAAGCCGGGGCTGACCGCGAGCCGGTTCGTCGCGGACCCGTACGGCGCGCCCGGCGAGCGGCTGTACCGCACCGGCGATGTGGTGCGCTGGGCCCGTTCCGGTGGCGAGCCGGTGGTGGAGTATGTGGGCCGCAACGACTTCCAGGTGAAGGTGCGCGGCTTCCGGATCGAGCTCGGCGAGATCGACGCCGCGCTCACCGCGCAGCCCGGCGTCGAGTTCGCGGTGACCCTCGGCCGGGAATCCGGTTCGGGCGCGACGATGCTGGTGTCCTATGTGCTGCCCGCCACGGGCGTCACGCTCGATGTCGCGGACCTGACCGAAGAACTCGGCGCCGTCCTGCCGGAGTACATGGTGCCCACCGCCATCGTCGTGCTGGACGAGATCCCGCTGACGCCGGTCGGCAAGCTGGATCGGCGCGCACTGCCCGAACCCGCACTCGAGACCACCGCGTACCGCGCTCCGCAGACCCACGCCGAACTGACCATCGCCGAGGTGATCGGCGAGGTGCTCGGCATCGACCGGGTGGGCCTCGACGACGACTTCTTCGCCCTCGGCGGCGACAGCATCGTCTCCATCCAGGTGGTGTCGCGATCGCGCGGCCGCGGCGTGACCTTCGCCCCGCGTGACGTTTTCGAGCTGCGCACCGTCGCGGCGCTGGCCAAGGCCGCCACGGTCGAGGACGGGCCGGGCGACGAGTCCGGCGATCTGCCGTTGACGCCGCACGCGGCCCGGCTGCTCGACACCGGCGTCGAGGTACGCGCCATCGCGCTCGACGTGCCGGAGAGCTGCGCCGTCGAAGCCGTGCACACCGCGGTCGGCAAGGTGCTCGATCAGCATCCGATGCTGTGGGTGCGGCTGGACCGTTCGGGCGACACCCCGGTGCTGCGGATTCCGCCCGCCGACGAACGCACCGGCGAGGCGTTCCGCAGGCTCGACGCGCAGCACGGCGAAACCACACTGCCCATCGACGATGTAGTGCAGGCCGCGGCCGCGGCGCTCGATCCCGAACAAGGCCGCAATATCCACTTCGTGCTGACCGGTGGCCCCGAAGGCCGGTCCACGCTGATCGTCGTCGCCAATGGCCTTGTCGTGGACGACATCTCGTGGCGGACCATGGTCGATCAGCTCACCGCGGCCTGGAGCCGCGGCAGGCACGCCGCGCCCGCGGCGCCGGAATCCGGTCTGGGCGTGCTCATCCGCGCGCTCTCGACCAAGGCGCACGATCTGCGCACCGTCGGCGAGCTGGGCTGGTGGGAGCGGATTCTGACGACCGTCCCCGAGGGGAACGTTGCTGACGGGCGTGACCTGCGGGTGCGCAGCCGGGTCTCGCTGGCCATCACCGCGGAGGGTGCCGCCGCGGTGGTCGCCGCGGCGACGGCCTACCACGCCACCGTGGACGACGTCCTGCTGACCGCGGTCGCGCTGGCGCTGCAGACCTCGGCGGGCGAATCCGTCACCCGGGCACTCGGTTCGGTGATCCGGCTGTCCGCCGACGAGCGGTCCGCGACCGATGCCGACGAGAGCATGGTCGGCGGCTTCACCACCGAGTACCCGCTTCCGTTGCGGCTCACCAGGATCGACGCCGACGACGCGCTCGTCGGCGGTCCGGCCGCCGGGGCCGCGCTGGCGCAGATCAAGGAGCTGCGCCGCTCGGTGCCCTCGCAGGGTGTCGGTTACGGGCTGCTGCGCTACCTCAACGCGGACACCGCCGCCGAACTGAGCGAGCTCGGCCGTGGCCGATTCGCGGTGCGCTACCGGGATCTGCGCCCGGCCAGGGTGCACACCGACACCCCGGCCGACGACCTGCTGCTCGACCTCACCGTCGACGCCGCCGACGACGGCCTGGTGGCCCGGTTCGACTACGCCGCCTCGGTATTCGCCGCGGACGAGGTGAAAACCTTTGCCGAGCACTGGATCTACGCGCTGGGCGGGCTGGCCGAGCACGGGCTGCGGGCGGACGGGGTCACCTACACGCCGTCGGACTTCACGCTGGTTCGGCTGAAGCAGCCCACCATCGACCGGCTCGCCGCCGCCTACCCGACCCTCACCGACGTCTGGCCGGTGACGCCGCTGCAGTCGGGCATGCTGTTCCACGCCTTGCTCGCCGAGTCCTCGGTCGACGTCTACACCACCCAGTTCGTCCTCGACCTGGGCGGCACGGTGGACACCGGACGGATGCACGCCGCCGCGCAGGCCGTGCTGGACCGGCACGACAACCTGCGCGTCGCCTTCGCCGAGGACGACGCGGGCAATCCACTGCAGGTCGTGCAGGATTCGCTCGAAGTGCCGTGGCGCTACATCGATCTCGGTCAGCTCGCCCCCGAGGCCGCTGCCGAAGAACTGGCCGGGATCAAGGCGGCCGACCTGGCCGATCACTTCGATATGCGCACCGCGCCGCTGCTACGGTTCGCGCTGATCCGTTCCGCGGCAGCGGATCCCGCGACCGCGGACGGCCCCGCCACCGGCACGTACCACCTGCTGGTGACCAGCCATCACATCCTGATCGACGGCTGGTCGATGCCGCTGCTGATGAAGGACCTGCTGACGCTCTACGCGCTCGGCGGCAACTCCCGGCACCTGCCCAAGGTGCCGTCCTACCGGGGCTACCTGGCCTGGCTGGTCGCGCAGAAGGCCGACGCCGCGCGCGAAGCCTGGCGGGCCGCGCTGAGCGGGATCACCGAGCCGACGCCGCTGGCGCCGGTCGATCCGGGCCGCGAAATCTCGGCCGGGGTAGGCGAAGTCGGCTTCGAGTTGGCGCAGTCCGACACCACCGCGCTCACCCGGCTCGCCTCGGGTCTCGGCGTCACGGTGAACACGGTCGTGCAGGCGGCGTGGGGTCTGCTGATCGGGCGCAGCGTCGATCGCGACGATGTGGTCTTCGGCGCCACCGTCTCCGGCAGGCCGCCGCAGCTGGACGGCGTCGAGAGCATGGTCGGGCTGTTCCTCAACGCGATCCCGGTGCGGGTGCGCCTCGGCGCCACCGACACCCTGGGCGGGCTGCTGCGCCAGCTGCAAGCCGAACAGGCCGGGCTGCTGGACCACCACTACCTCGGGCTGAGCGATATTCAGGAAACCGTCGGCGTGGAAGGGCTTTTCGACTCCCTGGTGGTGTTCGAATCGTTCCCCGTCGACCGGGACGGCTTGGACAAGGCCAGCGCCATCGACGGCATGAGCGTCACCAGCGTCGGCGCGGTCAACGGCACGCACTACCCGCTCACCGTGATGGTGGTGCTGGACAGTCAGCTGCGGGTCTCGGTGAAGTACCTGCGCGACCTGTTCGACGAGACGGCGGCACAGGCGCTCGCGCAACGGCTTTCGGCGCTGATCCGCCGCTTCGTGACCAACCCGCAGGCGCGCGTCGCCGACATCGACGTGCTGCTGGACAGCGAGCGGGCCGAGCTGGCCGCCCGCAACGCCACCGAGGTGCCGGAGCTGCTGGACGACGCGACGCTGCTGTCGCTGTTCGACGCTCAGGTGACCCGCACGCCGGACGCGGTCGCGGTGCGCTACGGCGACGTCACGCTCAGCTATGCCGAGCTCGACCTGCGCTCCCGCGCGCTGGCCGCGGAGATCGCCCGGTGGGGCGTCGGGCCGGAATCGCTGGTGGGCGTGGCCATGCGGCGCGGTGTCGAGCTGGTCGTCGCCATCTACGCCGTGCTGCGGGCGGGCGCGGGCTACCTGCCGATCGACCCGGATCACCCGGCCGAGCGCAATGAATACGTGCTGGCCAGTGCCGCCCCATCCTGCGTGCTGACCACCGGCGATGCCTTCGTGACCGACACCGATATCGCGGTCGTCGCGGTGGATACCCTCTACCTGCCGCTGGATTCGGTCGCGCGCACGGACATCGGGGTGCACCCGGACAACGTCGCCTACGTCATCTACACCTCCGGCTCCACCGGCCGCCCCAAGGGCGTGGTGATCACGCACCGGCAGATGGTCAACCAGTTCCGCTGGGCACAGCGGGCTTACCCGCACGACACCGGCGACGTGGTGCTGCACAAGACGCCGATCACCTTCGACATCTCCACCTGGGAGCTGTTCTGGCCCTTGCAAACCGGTGCCTCGATCGTGGTCGCCGAGCCCGACGGCCACCGCGATCCGGTGTATCTGGCGAAGGTCATCGCCGAGAACGCGGTCAGCACGGTGCATTTCGTGCCGTCCATGCTGGATGCCTTCCTCGTGCCGGATTCGGCGGCGGACTACCCGAGCCTGCGCCGGGTGTTCGCCGCGGGTGAGGCGCTGTCCGCGGAGACCGCGACGACCTTCGCCGACACCATTCCGGACACCCGGCTGGTGAACTGGTACGGGCCGGCCGAGGCGACCGTGGTGACCGACTACCCGGTGGAAGGCACTGCTGGACTGGCGGTTCCGATCGGGACGCCGGTGGCCAACACTCAGGTCTACGTGCTCGACCGGCAGCTGCGCCCGGTGCCGCCCGGCGCCGCCGGCGAGCTGTACATCGCGGGCGTACAGCTGGCCCGCGGCTACCTCGGTGCTCCTGCCCTCACCGCGGAGCGTTTCGTCGCGCACGAGGGCGGTACGCGCCTGTATCGCACCGGTGACATCGTCCGCTGGCGCGACAGCGCGCTGGAGTACCTGGGGCGCAGCGACTTCCAGGTCAAGCTGCGCGGTCAGCGCGTCGAACTCGGCGAGATCGAGACCGTGCTGCTCGGCCACGAATCGGTGCGCCACGCCGCCGTTTCCCTCGTCGGCGGCCCATCGGGTGATCGGCTGGTCGCCTACCTGGTCGCCATGCCGGGGGAGACCGTCGACCAGACCGCGGTGCTGTTGCACGCGCGCGGCGCGCTGCCGTCGTACATGGTGCCGTCGGCGTTCGTCGTGCTGGATGCTCTGCCGCTCAACGCCAGTGGAAAGCTCGACCGTAAGGCGCTGCCGGTCCCCGAACTCGCCGCCCGCCCGTATCGGCCGCCGACGACCCCGCTGGAGCGGACCATCGTCGAGGTGTTCGCCGAGATCCTCGGCGTCGAACGGGTCGGCCTGGACGACGACTTCTTCGATCTCGGCGGCAATTCACTGGTCGCCACCCGCGCGGTCAGCCGGCTGCGCACGCTCACCGGCGCCGAGGTCCGGGTGCAGTGGTTCTTCACCGATTCCACCCCCGGCGCGTTGGCCACCCGCATCCTCGCGGCGCTGGCCGGGGACCACGACTACGACCTGGACTCGAACGCGGCGCTCGGTGTGCTGCTGCCGATCCGCACCAGGGTGCCGCACGACACGGCGGCCGCCGAGCCGCTGTTCTGTATCCACCCGATGTACGGATTGTCCTGGTGCTACGCGGGTCTGGCCCGCTACGTGCCCGCCAGCAGGCCGATCTTCGGTCTGCAGTCGCCCGCGCTGACCGAAGACGGCTATCTGCCCGCGTCGCTGGCCGAGATGGCGAGCCGGTACGTCGCGGAGATCCGCGCCGTTCAGCCTGCCGGGCCGTACCGGCTGCTCGGCTGGTCGCTCGGCGGTGTGCTCGCGCACGCCGTCGCGACCGAACTGCAAGCCGCAGGCGAACAGGTCGCGCTGCTGGCCATGCTGGACAGCCATCCCGACATCGATGTCACCGACTTCCGGGCCGCGATCCGGGAGGCGTTGAGCGAGCTCGGTATCGGCGCCGACGCGCTGCTGCCCACCGAGGGCGATATCCACGACCTCAGCGACGAGGCGCTCGCCGCGCTGCACGCCACCATCCCGCCGGACATGGCCGTGCTCACGCCGGAGCGGGTGCGCCGGATCTACCGCAGCGCGGTGCGGTCGGCCGAGCTCATCGCCGAGCATCGCCCCGAGGTGTTCCGCGGCAGGCTCGACTACTACAGCGCGGCCGGGCACGAGACCGCGGCAGCCAACTGGCAACCGTTCGTCGACGGCCGTGTCGAAGATCACCCGGTCGGCGTCGCACACGATCAGATGACCACGCCGGAGGCGCTGGCCGAGATCGGTCCGGGCCTATCCGAGCTGCTCGACCCGCGGGCGCACTAGGTATGTGCGAAGGTGGGTCGGACGCGCAGGAACAGGGGTAGTTCAGGCATGATGGGGCAACCCTGCGGTAACGATCACCTCTTTTGCCGCGACTACATAAGCCGTATGGTCTGCCGTGGTGTGTCCAGGGCATCCACCGCAGGCGCGTGGGGAATGCAGATGGAATCTCGAGACGAAGCGAAGGTGCGAAATTGATACGTCGACAGACCCGGCGCAGCGGCCTACGTGCCGCCGCGGCGATCGCGGCCACGGCGGTCCTTGCGGGAGTGATGACCGGTCTCGGCGTGACCACCGCGTCGGCAGCCGACCCGATCATCGAGGGTAAGAGTCTGCTCGCCAACCCGACCGCCCCGGACGGATCACGTATCACCAAGGCCGAGTACAAGGATGCGCGCAACATCCGGCTGTACGTGTACTCGGCGGCGATGGACCAGAAGGTCATCATCGACGTCCAGCGCCCGGCCGACGCCTCGGTGCCGCGCCCGACCCTCTACCTGCTCAACGGCGCGGGCGGCGGCCAGGACGACGCCTCCTGGCAGGCGAAGACCGATGCGCTGCAGTTCCTTTCGGACAAGAACGTCAACGTGGTGCAGCCGATCGGTGGCAAGTGGAGCTACTACACCGACTGGATCAAGGACGACCCGGCGCTCGGGCGCAACAAGTGGAAGACCTTCTTCACCGAGGAGCTGCCGCCGCTGATCGACGGCGCGCTCGGTACCAACGGCGTGAACGCGATCTCGGGCCTGTCCACCTCGGGCACCACCGTGCTCGCGCTGCCGATCGCCAAGCCGGGCCTGTACAAGGCGGCCGCGGCCTACAGCGGTTGCGCGCAGACCAGTGACCCGGTCGGCTCGGAGTTCGTCAAGCTGACCGTCGAGACCTGGGGTGGCGGCAACACCGACAACATGTGGGGCCCGCAGGGTTCGGCGGAGTGGGTGGCCAACGATCCGTACGTGCACGCCGAGGGCCTGCGCGGACTGGACCTCTACATCTCCACCGGCAACGGCCTGCCCGGCCAGTACGACACCCTCGACGGCAAGTACGCGCTGCCCGGCGCCTACGGTCTGGCGAACCAGATCATCATCGGCGGCGTGATCGAGGCGGGCACCAACTTCTGCACGAACAACCTCAAGGGGAAGCTGGATTCGCTCGGCATCCCGGCGACCTACAACTTCCGCAACAGCGGCACCCACTCGTGGGGCTACTGGCGCGACGAGTTCCAGCTGTCGTGGCCGGTGCTGGCCCGCGGCCTGGGCATCTGAGGCTTCAGCTTCACCAACTGAATACGGACTGACCGCCTGGTTATACCTTCGGGTATGACCAGGCGGTCGGCTTTTAGGGTAGGGCTAACCAAAAAGTTTGGGAACCCGTAAAATCTTGTTCCGTGAGTGCAACGACGGTCGAGTCCGCTAAGTCTGTGTCCCAGCGGGCCCGTGCGGCCAGCCTCCTGCTCGGGCCGGCTTTCGTGGCGGCGATCGCCTATGTGGACCCCGGCAATGTGGCGTCGAATATCAGCGCCGGCGCGCAGTTCGGCTATCTTCTCGTGTGGGTCATCGTGATGGCCAACGTGATGGCCGGTCTCGTCCAATTCCTCTCCGCCAAGCTGGGATTGGTGACCGGCATGTCGCTGCCGGAAGCGGTGCGGGAACGGTCGGGCAAGTGGACCAGGCTCGGCTACTGGGGGCAGGCCGAGACCGTCGCGATGGCCACCGACCTCGCCGAGGTGGTCGGCGGCGCGATCGCACTCAACCTGTTGTTCCAGTTGCCGCTGCTGGTCGGCGGCGTGATCACCGGTGTGGTGTCGATGGGTCTGCTGCTGGTGCAGGACCGCCGCGGCCAGCGGCCGTTCGAGCGGGTGATTACCGGGCTGCTCGCGGTCATCGCCATCGGCTTCCTGGCCAGTGTGTTCATCTCACCGCCCTCGGTCGGCGGCACCCTCGGCGGACTGGTGCCCAGGTTCCAGGGCGCCGAGAGCGTGCTGCTCGCCGCGGCCATGATCGGCGCGACGGTCATGCCGCACGCGGTGTACCTGCATTCCGGCCTGGCCAGGGACCGGCACGGACACCCGGCGCCCGGCCCGCTGCGGGTGCGGCTGCTCAAGATCACGAAGGTGGACGTCGCGCTGGCCATGGTGCTGGCGGGCACGGTGAACCTGGCCATGCTGCTGATGGCGGCGAATACGTTGCGCGACCGGGAAATCGAGACGCTGCAGGACGCGCACACCGCCGTCGGCGACGCGCTCGGACCGGTCGCGGCGCTGCTGCTGGCCATCGGCCTGCTCGCCTCCGGCCTGGCCTCGACCTCGGTCGGCGCCTACGCGGGCGCGATGATCATGCAGGGCCTGCTGCGCAAGCAGATCCCGCTGATGGTGCGCCGCCTGGTCACCCTGATCCCGGCCCTGGTGATCCTGGCCGTCGGCATCGATCCCACTCGGGCGCTGATCATTTCCCAGGTGGTGTTGTCCTTCGGCATCCCGTTCGCGCTGATTCCGCTGGTGCGCTTCACCAGCGATCGAGTCCTGATGGGCAACGACGTCAACCATCGGGTCACCACCGCACTGGCCTGGCTGATCGCCGCCATCATCTCGGCGCTCAATGTCGCGCTGATCTATCTGACCCTCACCGGCGCCTGAAAGCCGCACGGCCGCCGGGTCATTCGGCGTCGAGCGTCAGACCCAGTTCTCGATCCAGTACTTCCAGATCAGCGGCGCGTAACCGGCCAGCGGCGGCACCTTGATGTCGGTGCCCGCGAGGGCGGCGGTGGTGTTGCGGCAGTCGAACCAGCAGCTGAACTCGCTGTGCTCCAACACATCCTGCGGAACGCCGACGCGGGGGAGCACCCAGCTCGCGCCCGGCACCTGCAACACCATGTCCAGCGCGCGCTTGGGCATCACCTCGACCAGGTGCGGCGCGCCCGCCTCGTCGGCGAACAGGTTCAATGCCTCGGCCACGCTCTGTCTGCGCGGATCGACCAGGTGATAGGTCGTCGCGTCCGAGCCCGGTTGGTGCGCAATGTGGTCCAGCGCCCGCGCCACGAAATCGACCGGGACCATGTTGGTTTCGCCGAGCTTGGGTACCAGAACCGGCAGGATGCGCGGCAACTGCGCACCCATGCGCAGCAGCCGGAAAAAGTAGTAGGGGCCGTCGATCCGGTCGATCTCACCGGTCCGGGAGTGGCCGATCACGATCGAGGGCCGGTAGATCCGCCAGGGCAGCGCGGCCGCGCGCACGATCCGCTCGGCCTCGAACTTGGCCCGCTGCGTCGGCGTGGTCAACACCTGACCCACGTCGAACATGTCCTCGGTGAACAGGCCCTCGGCCGAACCGGCCACCTCCACCGTCGAGACATGATGGAGCAGACCGGCTTTCAAGCTTTCCGCGACATCGACCACGTGCCGGGTGCCGTCGGCCCGCTCCGCCAGGTCGTAGCTGGACGCCAGGTGGAAGACATGGTCGATCGCGCCGCGATGCGCGGCCAGCCACGTCGGGTCGATACCCAGCCCGGGCGCACCGAGGTCGCCGGGCACCGGTAGCACCCGATCCGCACCATCCCATTCGCGGGCACAGCAGGCGAACCGGTCGGCGGACTCGGCGCCCGGCCGTACCAGCACGTGGATGACACCCTCGCGTTTCAGCAGCTCGGGGATGAGGAACCGACCGATGAACCCAGTTGCCCCGGTAACCAGGTAGCCCATGAGGCAAGAGCCTAGCTCTGTCCGCCTCTCCGGGACTTCAGGCCGGACACGTGCGCGTTGGATGTCGCGTCGGCGACCGGCGGTTGGGTGTGGGTTGGGTTGGCCGGTGCCCGGGGAGTTACCCGTGTGCTTGCGAAATCAGTTGCTCTGGAGGGGATCCGATGTTCGTACGTCCGGTGCTCGGTGGGGGAGTGCGAAGTGGGGTGGGTCAGTCGGTGAAGACCGCTTTGCGCTTGGTGAGCATGGCGGTGGCGCCCTCGATGAAGTCGGGGGAGGTCAATAGTTCGGTCTGGCCGGACTTTTCGGCTGCCAGGGCGGTGTCGAGGGAGGTCAGCGTCGCTTGGTTGAGGGCCTTCTTGGTGAGTTCGAGGGCGCGGCGGGGGCCTGCGGCGAGCTTGGCGGCGGCGGCTTCGACCTTCGCGTCGAGTTCGGCTTCGGGGACCACCGCAGTGAACAAGCCTGCCTGCTTCGCGGCGGTGGCGGGCAGGCGTTCGCCGAGCAGCGCCATCTCCGCGGCGAGCGGGCGGCCCGCCGCTGCGGCGATCATGGCGGCCGCGCCGCCGTCGGGCATCAGGCCGATGTTGATGAAGGCCAGCAGGAGGTAGGCGTCCTCGCTGGCGTAGACCAGATCGGCGGCCAACGCGATGGCCACGCCGACACCCGCCGCCGAGCCCTTGACGCGGACGATCACGGGGACCGGGGCGTCGACGATGGCCTTCACCAAACGGTTCGCGGCATCCATGGTCATGTCGGGGGTGATGCCGCGCTGGGCCTCGCGCGCGGTGGCCGAGAGGTCGGCGCCGGTGCAGAAATCGCCGCCCTCGCCGGTCAGCACGATCACCCGCACCGAGCGGTCCGCAGCGGCCGCCACGAAGGTGTCCCCGAGCGCGACCATGGTGTCGTAGTCGACGGCGTTCTTGCGCTTCGGGTTGGTGATCGTCACCCGCAGCACCTTGCCGTCGTGCACCGCCGAAAAGCCCGTTGCCGGCGCGGAGGACGCGACTGATGCCGCAGAATCGGTGTTGTTCATGTCTGCTCCTACGCTGGAACTCAGCGGTTACCCTGCCATGAATACTGGTTAACTTTGCGAATTGTGGTTAACTTAGGTTCCATTGTCGGGCGCTGTCAACCAGCGGCGCCGCCGGAGAACGGAGAGGTGCATGGTCGCGGATCGCAGCGAGGTCGGCCTCGCTTCCGCGCGGCCGGATGCCGACGTGCCGGCATCGCGCAGCGATTCCGTGGGCGGCGGTGGCCGGGAGACGGGCGGGACGACATCGCGCACCGATCCGGCAGGTGGCGGCGGTCGTACCGCGGCGAGCCCGGTGCGCCGCAGGCCCAAGGATCGCAAGGTACAGATCATCCGAGCAGCCGCGCGCGCGTTCAGCGATCGCGGGTACTACCCGGTCGGCGTGGACGAGATCGCCGCCGAAGTGGGGATCTCCGGGCCCGCGCTGTACCGGCATTTCACGAACAAGTACGCCTTGCTCGTCGCGGCCGCCGAAGAGGGCGCGCGCCACCTGCTGAACGTGGCCCGCGCCGCGGACGACACGGAACTGGCGCCGGAGCAACGGCTGGACGCACTGATCCGGGCGATCAGCGAACACACCATCGAGATCCGCCGCGAGGCCGGGCTGTACCGCTGGGAGCGGCGCTACCTGGAACGCGAAGATCGAGTCCGGATCCGGCAGATCTACGACGACTTGAACGGCACGCTCGCCGAGCCCATCGCACTGCTGCGCCCGGCGGCGCCGCCCGCGGATGTCGCCATGCTGGCGGCCGCGGTGCTCAGCGCGATCGCCAGCATCTCCGCGCACCGCAGTGCGCTCTCCGGTGCCAGGCTGCTGCCGCTGTTGCACGACATGTCGTGGGCGATCCTGCGCGCCGAGTTGCCGCCCGCCCCGCCGGAACCGGATCCCGGACCCGTCACGCGGGGCCTGCCGGTGTCCTCGAAGCGCGAACAACTGCTCACCGAGGCGATCCGGATCTTCGGCAGGCAGGGCTATCACGAGGCCAGCATCGAGGAGATCGGCGCGGCCGTCGGCATCAACGCCTCCAGCGTGTACCGCTACTTCGCCAGCAAGTCCGACCTGCTCGCCGCCGCGTTCTACCGGACCGGCGATCGGGTCGCCCTCGCGATCACCGAGGCGCTGGCCGAGGCCACCAGTCGCGAGGACGCGGTACGCCGGATCGCCGAGCGGCAGGCCCGCCTGACCTTCGCGATGCCGGAGATCATGCCGGTCTACTACGCCGAATTCAGCAATCTGCCGCAAGCTGAGCAGCACAAGCTGCGCGCCATTCAACGCCAGAACGTGCTGGAATGGGCCAACCTGCTCGACGGTGACCCGGTCGAGGCTCGGTTCCGGGTGCACGCCGCCATCGGTCAGGTGATCGACGTAGGTCGTCTGCTCCGGTTCGACTCCCGCCCAGCGCAATTGGCTCGGGTCACCGCCTTGATGCAAGCCGTCCTGCTCGGTTCCAAGGCGTAAACGCAGACCTGCCGACGTCCCGCACATCGAGTCGCGGTGCGGAAAGTCAAGGACTGCGCGGCAATTCAGGCGCGGCGACCGTGTCGGATGCGGAAGATGGTCCTGGCCAAACGTAGATGGCGCGGATGGCGATCGAACGTCGACAGGTTCACCGGCGCCTGATAAAGCTTGCGGGCGATGGCCAAGGTGTGGCTGAACTCCCGCAGCCCCTGATCGCCGTGACTGTGCCCCTGCCCGTACTCGCCGACGCCGCCGAAGGGCAGCGCGGGGATGCCCGCGTAGGCGGTCGAGGAGTTGATGGTCACCACGCCGACGCGCAGGTGCTCGGCGAAGGCCTCGATCTCGTGCACGTCCCTGGTGAACACCGAGACCGCGACATCGTTGCCCACCGCGTTGATGCGCTGGGCGGCCTCGGCCATGCTGGTCACCTTGTTCACCACCAGCACCGGCCCGATGCCCTCGCCGGTGATCGCCAGGCTCTCCTCGGGCACCTCGGCGAGCACGACGGGTTCGATATACGGCTCGCGGATCGAATCCAGTCCGCCGACCACCGCGCGACCGCCGCGGGCGAGCGCGTCGCGAATCTGCTTGCGCACCACCTCGACCTGCGACTCCAGGATCATCGGACCGTAGGACGCGCGCTTGTCCGCGCCGGGCCGCAGCTTGGCCGCCTGCGCGACCACGAGTTCCAGGAACCGGTCGAAGACGGACTCCGCCACGTAGGCCCGCTGGATGCCGGTGGCGTTCTGCCCGGCATTGGCCATCGCGCCGAACACCGCGGCCTCGGCGGCGTCGTCGAGCTTGGCGTCGACGTGCACGATCATGCTGCCCTTGCCGGTGCGCTCCACGACCACCGGCGTCATCGTCTGGGTACACAGCGCGATCACCTCGCGCGCGCCGGACTCCGAACCGGCATAGGCGATCTTGTCCACCTTGGCCCGGCACAGCGCGGCGCCGGTCGCCTGATCGCCGGTAACCACTTGCAGCACCGGCTGATTCGGCGCCAGCCTGGTCCAGCTGTCGGCCAGCCAGACGCCGACGCCGGTGGTCAGCTCGTGCGGCTTGAACACCACGGTGTTGCCCGCGGCCATCGCGTAGGCGATCGACCCCATCGGGGTGAACACCGGGTTGTTCCACGGGCCCAGCACGCCGATCACGCCGAGCGGCAGGTAACCCACCGAGGCACGCTGATTGCGGGTCAGCCAGGTGGAGCCGAGCTTCTGCCTGCCGAGCGCGCGCGCCGCGTTCCGGGCCGCCCAGTCCAGGTTCTCCACCGCGAGCATCACCTCGATCGCCGCGTCCGCCTCCGGTTTCCCGGTCTCCTCGGACAGGATCTCGACCAATTCGCCTGCGCGGCGGGTGATGTCGCGCTTCCAGTCGAGCAGCAAGCGCTTGCGCCCACTGAATCCCAGTTCGGCCCACCATTTTTCGGCCGAACGGGCGCCGCGCACGGTGCGATTGATTTCACCGGCGCCCATGACGGCGTAGTTGCCGACGGTCTCGCCGGTGCGCGGGTCGTAGGACGTCAGCACGTTCGATCGGCCAGATCCTCCCGGCTGCGCCGCCACTCGTGGCTGCGCGGACTCGGCCATGATCACCTCTCGCAGTGTCGAAATCGGCGTGCGGGCCACCGGTGGAGCGGCCGCCGCGGACGAGTGAGTGTTCCCCCGATTAGCAGACTATGGTCGCCGCGCCGGACCGACAAGGCTCGTCCGCTGCCGCCACGCTGCCCTTGACACGGTCCACCAGCGCCGATCTGCGCCGCGCCGGACGGATATCGGCGAGTGTGAGTAAGGACACAATTATTCCGCGGTCCTGTTGGGTACCGCGCGGGCGGCCCGGTGTGAATCCTGCATGCCGGTAACATCACGCCAAGCGCTACGGATCATTTATCGGGACGTATACGCGCGCGCTCCGGCGGCCCCGAGTCGTCGCAATTGCCGATAGTGGAGAGTTGATGCCGAGCTTGAACCAAGCAGATCTGCATGCCAGTGAGCCAGCGGTCCGGGTGACGGACGTCCGGAAGTCGTTCGGCGATGTGCATGCACTGCAGGGGGTCAGCTTCGTTGCCGACCGCGCCTCCGTCCTCGGCATCCTCGGTCCGAACGGTGCGGGCAAGACGACGATGGTGAAGATCCTGTCCACGCTGCTGCGCCCGGACTCCGGCACCGCCGTGGTCGCCGGGCACGACGTGCTCAAGGACGCGGCGGGGGTGCGCCGGTCGATCATGATGACCGGTCAGTACGCCGCCCTCGACGAGAACCTCTCCGGCCGGGAGAACCTGGAACTGTTCGGTCGCCTGATGGGCCTGACCAAGAGCGCCGCCCGCAAGCGCGCCGACACCCTGCTCGAGGAGTTCGACCTGGTGAGCGCGGGCCGCCGGGCGGTGCGCCACTACTCGGGCGGCATGCGCCGCCGGGTCGACATCGCGTGCGGCCTGGTGGTGCGACCGGAGGTGGTGTTCCTCGACGAACCGACCACCGGCCTCGACCCGCGCAGCCGTCAGGGGGTGTGGGATCTGGTGAACGCGCTGAAGGCCCAGGGCATCACGGTCCTGCTGACCACGCAGTACCTCGAGGAAGCCGACGTGCTCAGCGACAACATCATCGTCATCGACAAGGGCACGGTGATCGCCGAGGGCACCGCCGACGAGCTCAAGGAGAAGACCGGCGGCAGCTACTGCGAGGTGGTCCCGCTGGACCCGACGCAGCTGCGCTCGACCGCCGCCGCCCTCGGCGACCTCGTCCCCGCCGCGGTACTCGCCGACATCAACGGCGGCGACCGGCTCTCCATCCCGGCCCCCGAGGGTGCGGCCACGCTGACCGAGGCGCTGCGTCGCCTGGACAGCGCGGGCATCGACCTGGCCGACATCGCGCTGCGCAGACCGTCGCTCGACGACGTGTTCCTGTCCATCACCGGACGTTCGGGTGGGACGGCGTGACAACGGCTACCGCCCCTGATCGGGCCGCGGACGCGGCCGCACTGTTCGCGGACCTACCCGAGGCTCGGCTGTCCTCGCTCGCGCAGTGGCGCGCGTTGTCCGGCCGCATCGTCTGGACCATGGCCACCAAGGGCGAACTGATCGTCGCGGTGGTGACGCCGCTGGTGTTCACACTCGGGTTCTATCTGCCGTTGCGCTTCGTGATGAAGTTCCAGGGCATCGACTACGCCCAGTACGTCATGCCGATCATCGTGCTGCAAACGATGGCCTTCACCATGATGTCCAATGCACAGCTGGCCGCGTTCGAAGCGTTGACCGGGCTGAGTACCCGAATGCAGACGATGCCGATCGGCATGCTGGTTCCGTTGTCCGCGCGGATCGCCGCCGGGCTGGTTCGCTCGGTCACCTCGCTGACCGCAGCGCTGATCTTCGGCTACCTGATCGGCTTCCGCTTCGTCGCAGGCTTCGGGCAGGCCGTGTTGTTCTGCGTGTTCTCGTTGGCGGTCGGCACCACGCTCGCGCTCGGCGCCGACGCGCTCGGCAGTTTGACCAAGAGCCCGGAATCGCTGAGTCAGGCACTGACCCTGCCCACGCTGATCTTCGGCATGCTGTCCTGCGGGTTCGTTCCGGAACGCAGCTTCCCGGACTGGATTCAGGGATTCGTGCGCAATCAGCCGATCTCCCAGTTCTCCTTCGCACTGCGTGACATGGCCGCGGGCGGTGTCACGTGGCAGGTGTTGTGGGTACCGCTGACCTGGGTGATCGGGCTCGCGCTCGTGTTCATCCCACTGTCGATCTGGGCAAGCGTGAGGCGATCATGAGTTCGGTAGAGGCCACCATGGCGCCCATCGACGAGACCGACAAGATCTCCTGGAAGACACCGCTTCCCGAGGTCGCGGCGACACCGGAGAACTCGCTGCGCAACTGGTTCACGCACAGCCTGATCCAGTGCAAGCGGCTGCTGCTGGTCTGGGCGCGCGATCCCGCGACCACGATCCAGACGCTGGTGTACCCGGCGCTCACGCTGCTGATGTTCAAGATCGTGCTCGGCAAGTCGATCACCAACTACACCGGCCAGCCGAGCATCTACGCGCAGATGGCGTTGCTCACGCTGGTCGCGGCGATGTCCGGCGCGGTGGTGAGCGCGCTCGGTTTCAAGGGCGAGAAGATGTCCGGTCTGCTCGGCCGGTTCTGGACCATGCCGATCCACCGGGCGGCGGGGCTGACCGGACGCCTGCTGGCCGAAGCGGTTCGGGTATTGGTGACCACCCTGTTCGTCGTCGGTGTCGGGCTGCTGCTCGGCTTCCGGTTCAACCAGGGCCCGCTCGCCGGTCTCGCGCTGATCGGCATCCCGGTGCTGTTCGGTATCGCCTTCGCCGTGCTCGTCACCGCGCTGGCCACCGTCACCGAGGGCGTGATGCTGGTGAACATCATCGGCATCATCAACACGCTGCTGATGTTCTTCAACACCGGCTTCGCCCCGGCATTCGCCTACCCGGTCTGGTTGCGATCGACGATCCAGAACCAGCCGATGAGCTGTGCGATCGACGCGATGCGCGGCCTGTCCTACGGCGGGCCGGTCGCCGAGCCGCTGATGAAGACCGTGCTGTGGACGCTCGGCCTGATCGTGGTGTTCGCCTACCCCGCGGTGCGCGGCTATCGACGGGCGGCCGAGACCGGCGCCTGATCGAAGTCGTAGTCCAGCCAGCGATTGCGGTTGGTCCAGCCGACCAGGTCGTAGCGCCAGTGGAACGGCCAGGTGTGCGCGACGGTGTTGAACAGCACCGCGCCGAGGGCGGTGTAGTCGTCGTGTGCGGACAGCAGGGCGCGCTGTCCGCGCGGCGAGGCGTTGAAGAACGCGTCGAACATGGCGATGGACTGCTCGGTGGTCAGCCGGCCGAGTCCCCACAGCCCGCGCATCCGCATCCAGTACACCAATCGGGCGCGGCGCGGCCACAGTTCGGCGACCGGGTCGCGGCCCTGCTGTAGCGCGGTGATCGCGGTGTCCACCAGCGCGAGCGAGTCGGCGACGCTGTAGCCGGTGCAGGGATGCATCATGCCGCCGCGTGAGCCGAACGGAATGGCCTGGGCGACGCCCTTTTTCGGCGGTCGTTGATCGAGCGGGTAGTGCGCGGCCTCCGTCGGCTCCGTGCCGGTGAGCCGAATGCCGTGCGCGGCAAGTCGATTGAGGGTCCGTTTGCGCAGCTCGTGCTGCGGCATGCCGCCACGCAGGCCGAGGCTGGTCTCCTCGAAGATCACCGTGCCGTCGCCGAGCGGCACCGAGTAGAGGAACGACGGCGGCTCGTCGGGGCCCGCGCCGTTCTCCGGTCGCCAGTCCAGCAGCAGTCCCTCGCCCTCGGCCACCATCGGCGCGGCCGTCTCGGCGGCGACGAAGATGCCGTGCGCGCTGGCGGCCCGGCGCCGGCCGAGCGTGGGCAGGCCGCGTGTGTCGAAAACCGTCGCCGCGGTCACCGTCGTGCCGTCGGCGAGGGTGACGACGTGCGCGTCGACCTGGGTGGCGCGCCCCGTCAGTACGGTGGCCCCGTCGAGCGGGAGTGCCTCGCGCAGGCCCGTTTTCGACAGCACGCAGTAGGGGCGATCGATGCGCAGTGCGGTTTTGGTCCAGACGGTGGGCTGCGAAATGGTGCTGGCGATCGCGCTCGCAGGCAGCCAGTCCGGCAGTTCGTCGACCCAGCAGGAGTAAGTGGGCGGCCACAGCCGATCGGGCCGCGGATCGACCGCGGTCACGCTGAGCCCTGCGCGCAGCGCACGATGCGCCAGCGCCCGGCCGGTCGGACCGAGCCCGACCACACACACGTCGACATCTCGGACCGCGCTGACACCCATGAGGGCATTCAATCCGCTGCGGCCGGGCCGACGCAACTGTCCGCGCGCATCGAGCCCCCGGAAATCGGGTCTCGCATTAAACCGAACACGGTGAAAGCGCGCAGTCCGAGAATTGTGTTTCACGGTGCCCCCAGAATTGGTGGCCCTGCAACTTCAGTGATGAAAAAGTGCTGTGTCACACCGTAGTCTCGGTGCCGGACGCGGGTGGTTTCCGCGTTCAGGAGAAGGGGAATCATGAGTGGCAATACCCTCCGTAGGCTTGGTGTGCTCGCGGTCACAGCCGGTGCGGCTGTATTCGCGGTTATGCCGGCATCGGCGCACGGTGCGCCCGCGGAGTCCGCAATTGTTGCGGTGCAAGAGCACGATGCGCGAAAGCTCACCTTGACAATTCACTCGGCGGCCATGGACCGCGATATCCAGGTGGAGACGCAGCGGGCGGCCGACACCAGCGTGCCCCGGCCGGTGCTCTACCTGCTGCAGGGTGCCGGCGGCGGCGAGGACGGCGTCACCTGGGAGACGGAAACCGATGCGCTGCAGTTCCTTTCGACCAAGAATGTGCACGTGGTCTCGCCGATCGGCGGCATGTTCAGCTACTACGCGGATTGGATCAACGACGATCCGCGCCTGGGCAAGCAGAAGTGGAAGACCTTTCTGACACGCGAATTGCCGCCCCTCATCGATAAATATCTGGCGACCAGCGGGCGCAATGCCATCGCGGGCCTCTCGATGGCGGGCACCACCACGCTTGCGCTCGCCGCGACCACCGGCGACCTCTACTCCAGCGTCGCCGCCTACAGCGGCTGCGCGCAGATCAGTGACCCGGTCGGCCAGGAGTTCATGAAGCTCACCGTGGAGACCTGGGGCTGGGCGAAGCTGGCCAACATGTACGGCGCGGCCAATGATCCGCGCTGGGCGGCCAACGACCCGTACGTGCAGGCCGAGGGGCTACGCGGCAAGTCCATCTACATTTCCAGCGGCGGCGGTATCCCCGGAAAATACGATGAATTGAACGGCAAGTATTCGCTGCCCGGTGTCGACGGTATCGCGGCCCAGCTCATCAAAGGCGGCGCCATCGAGGCGGCGACCAATTACTGCTCACGCAATATGCAGACCCGCCTGAATACTTTGGGTATTCCGGCAACGTATGACATTCACCCGGACGGCACCCATTCCTGGGGATATTGGGAAGACGCGTTGAAGAACTCGTGGCCCGCGCTGTCTGCTCCGTTGGGAATTTGAGATGTGGATTCGCAAACAGGCCGCGCGCATCGCCGGCCTGATGTTCGCTGCCGCCTGCGCGGCGGTGCTGCACGCGCCCGCCGCGGCGGCCGCCCCGCCGATCCCGGCCTTCGCCGGCGCCAACGACTGGGCCTGCCGCCCGTTGGCGGTGCACCCGCAGCCGGTCGTGCTCGTCCACGGTTCGGGCACCGACGCGGCCAACAGTTTCGCGATGCTGGCACCGCTGCTGCGGGCCGAGGGCCACTGTGTCTTCGCGGCGAATCTCGGCCCTACCCCGGGCCTGCGTGACGTGGTCAGCGGCCAAGCCGGTTCCAGTGCAGTGGGTATCGGCCCGGTCGGCGCCGCGGTGCTCGGCCGCACCATCTACGGCGTCGCCGACATCGATCGGATGGCGACCGAGTTGAGCGACGTCGTGCAGGCCGTGCAGAAAGCCACCGGCGCGCAGCAGGTGGCGCTGGTCGGTCACTCCACCGGCGGCAACGTGATCCGGCAGTACCTGCGCTCGCACGGCCCCGCCGCGGTGACCCAGGTGATCACGCTCGGTACCCCGTATCGGGGCTCTACCTGGGCCGGACTCCGCGACAACTACCCCGACCTGGCCTCGATCGGTTTGGAGAACGCGCAGATCGCCGCCCAGGTCTTCGGAACTCCGGGTCAGCAGCAGGTGGTTGGGTCACCGCTGCTGAACCGGCTGAACGCGGGAGGCGAGACCGTGCCCGGTGTCCGGTACACGGCCCTCGCCTCCCGCGCCGACGAGATCATCACCCCGCAGGAGACCGCGCTGCTCACCGCGCCCACCGGTGCCAACCGCAATATCTGGCTGCAGGACGGCTGCCCGGCCGACATCGCGAATCACAGTGGGCTGCTTGGGGATCCGCGTGCCGCCGCGGCGGTGCTCAGCGCGCTGGCGAACGACAACCGGCCGCTGCCCTGCTGAAAATTGGTGCGGCTACTTCGGTGTGATCCAGGTGGTGATGTCGGCGTGCACGACCTCGAGGCCGTGCTTGTCGTAGACCGACACCGGAATGATCAGGTCCCGGCCCTCGGTGATCGCCGCGAAGTCGGGGACCTCCGGCAGCTTCGCGACGGCCCGCAGGCCGGTCTCGGCCTTGGCCAGGTACTGCACGTTCATCGCCTTCGGGATCCAGCGGTGCGTCTCCGGCACGGTCGCCTCGCTCAGCATGCCCATGGCCACCTCGGCCAGGTTGCAGGCGGCGATGGCGTGGTAGGTGCCGAGGTGGTTGTGAATGCCGAACCACTTCGGCGAGGTCACCTCGCACAGGCCCGGCTCGAGTCGCACCACGCTCGGCAGCACCGTGCCGAAGTACGGCACCCGCGCCACCATGCCCAGCGAGAACAGCGTGTGGCCGAGCCGATTGTCCGGCAGTTTCTGCCAGCTGCGGTAGGTCGCGGTCGCTTTCGTCATGCGCTCATCTTACTGCTGAGTAAGTTCGGTCTGTCGAGTGTGCCCCAAATCACTGTGACAGCGGGCTCGGGGGCTATCTGGTCGCCTGTCCGAATTGCTATGTTTATCCGTTGCGTCGATCGGTGACGGGACTGGGGGCCGACGCCATTCCTGTTGGCGTAGAGGGGAACTGGGAGTTCTCGAGCATGGGTATCCGCACAATCGTCGCCGCGCTGGGTATCGCGCTCGGCGGCGCGGTCATCGCGACATCCGCAGGGGCGGGCCAGGCTGCCGCCGTCACGCCGGTCATCGCGCCGCAGGACGGCATCTATCTCGGCCTCGAACTCGATCACAATGAGACGGTCGCGTTGCAGCGCAGTCCGCTCATGGGTGTGCTGAACGGCCCGCTGACCACCGACGGGCTGTTCTACCTCGATGAGGACTCCGTCTATCAGGGCGGCGAGCTGATCGACGGCATCCAGTACAGCGACGACCTCGAGTTCTCGGGCGTCACCGCGGAGGCGGCCGCCACGCGCAGTGGTTCGATCGCGCTCGCCGTGGTCGATCCGGCGCTCTACGACGGCTCGAAGTATGTGATCGTCCAGGTGCTGCGCTGACCTGATCCGCCTCCGGCGGGTGGGGTCGGATCGGTCGAACAGGCGAACGGCGGCGGCCGTGCTGGTTCCTCGGAATCGGCACGGCCGCCGCCGTTGTTGCCTGGCCGTCACGCCGATGACCTGGGCGGAGCCGTTCCCGGGGGCCGGATTTGAAGTAGCCGAGCGCGTCGGGCATACTGTTCGGGTTGCCTTGCACCGGGCCGTGCCTGTTTCCGAGTTGAGACGGGATGGCTAGGGAAGGCGAGCAGTACCAATCGTGTACCTCACCGGTTCATCCGGTGTGGGTACGTCCGGGAACACGATTCCAGGCCTGAGATGAAGTTCGATCCAGTGCCGAAGAATGAGCGGATGGGCGACACGCCCGACCGCGTGGACCGGAGAACCATGACAGATGAACAGCGGCGAGGACCGAAGCATGCGTGCTCGGTCGTGGTCTCACGTGAGACGTCTTCGTGTGTTCGGGCTGTGCAAATTGAGGGTGGTACGGAAGCCAGCTTCCGGATCACGAAGGTATAAGCGGAGAAAAGGACACTTAGCGTGGCGGGACAGAAGATCCGCATCAGGCTCAAGGCCTACGACCACGAGGCGATCGACGCGTCAGCGCGCAAGATCGTTGAGACGGTGACCCGCACTGGGGCCCGTGTCGTCGGGCCGGTGCCGTTGCCGACCGAGAAGAACGTGTACTGCGTCATCCGTTCGCCGCACAAGTACAAGGACTCGCGCGAGCACTTCGAGATGCGTACGCACAAGCGGCTTATCGACATCCTCGACCCGACGCCGAAGACGGTCGACGCGCTGATGCGCATCGACCTCCCGGCCAGCGTCGACGTCAACATTCAGTGACGGGGACTGGAGATATGACTGACAACAAGAACAGGCCCGCGGCGGGCATCCTGGGCACCAAGCTCGGGATGACCCAGGTGTTCGACGAGAAGAATCGCGTCGTTCCCGTGACCGTCATCAAGGCCGGACCGAACGTGATCACCCAGATCCGCACCGTGGAGCGCGACGGCTACAGCGCCGTCCAGGTTGCCTTCGGCGCCATCGACCCGCGCAAGGTGAACAAGCCGGTCTCCGGCCAGTTCGCCAAGGCCGGTGTCACCCCGCGTCGCCACGTTGCCGAGATCCGCGTCGCCGACGCGTCCACCTTCGAGGTCGGCCAGGAGATCAACGCCGACGTCTTCGAAGAGGGCACCTACGTCGACGTGACGGGTACCAGCAAGGGCAAGGGCTTCGCCGGCACCATGAAGCGGCACGGCTTCGCCGGTCAGGGCGCTTCGCACGGTGCGCAGGCTGTGCACCGTCGCCCCGGCTCCATCGGTGGCTGCGCCACCCCCGGCCGCGTGTTCAAGGGCATGCGTATGTCGGGCCGCATGGGTAATGACCGCGTCACCACGCAGAACCTCTCGGTTCACAAGGTCGACGCCGAAAACGGCCTGCTGCTGATCAAGGGTGCGATCCCGGGTCGTCGCGGCAATGTCGTGATCGTCAAGAGCGCAGTGAAGGGTGGTGCGCACGCATGACCAGCCTCGAAAAGAAGGCCAACCTGACCCTGCCGGTCAAGGAACTGGGCGGCAAGACCAATGGCACCGTCGATCTCCCCGCGGAGATCTTCGACGCGACCGCGAACATCTCGCTGATGCACCAGGTGGTCATCGCGCAGCTGGCCGCGGCCCGCCAGGGCACGCACTCCACCAAGACCCGCGGTGAAGTCCGCGGTGGTGGCAAGAAGCCGTACCGGCAGAAGGGCACCGGTCGCGCCCGTCAGGGCTCGACCCGCGCGCCCCAGTTCACCGGTGGTGGCGTCGTGCACGGCCCGCAGCCGCGCGACTACAGCCAGCGCACCCCCAAGAAGATGATCCGCGCCGCACTGCGTGGAGCACTTTCGGACCGGGCGCGTAACGAGCGCATCCACGTGATCACCGAACTGGTTGCCGGGCAGGACCCGTCGACCAAGACGGCCAAGAGCTTCCTCGCGGAGCTGTCGGACCGCAAGAAGTTCCTCCTCGTCCTCGGACGTGAGGACATCGCGGCCTGGAAGAGCGTGCAGAACCTCGAGTTCGTGCACCCGATCGCGCCGGACCAGCTCAACACCTATGACGTGCTGGAAAGCGACGAGGTCGTGTTCAGCGTGGAGGCCCTCAACGCCTTCGTGCACGGCCCCGCCGAGGCGGCACAGGAGGAGAGCAAGTGACCACCATCGCCGACCCCCGCGACATCCTGCTGGCGCCGGTCATCTCGGAGAAGTCCTACGGACTCATCGAGGAAGGCACCTACACCTTCATCGTGCACCCGGATTCCAACAAGACGCAGATCAAGATCGCCGTCGAGAAGGTCTTCGGTGTCACGGTTACCAGCGTCAACACCGCCAACCGTCAGGGCAAGCGCAAGCGGACCCGCTTCGGTTACGGCAAGCGCAAGAACACCAAGCGCGCGCTCGTGACCATCTCGGCCGACAGCAAGCCCATCGAGATCTTCGGAGGCCCGGTCGCGTAAGCGCCTGGGACTCCAGAAAGAAGAGAAGAACTCATGGCAATTCGTAAGTACAAGCCGACAACCCCGGGTCGCCGCGGGTCGTCCGTTTCGGACTTCGCTGAGATCACTCGGTCGACCCCCGAGAAGTCGCTGATCCGTCCGCTGCACAGCAAGGGTGGTCGTAATGCGCACGGTCGCATCACCACCCGGCACCGCGGTGGCGGCCACAAGCGGGCCTACCGTCTGATCGACTTCCGTCGACTGGACAAGGACGGCATCCCGGCCAAGGTCGCGCACATCGAGTACGACCCGAACCGCACCGCGAACATCGCGCTGCTGCACTTCGTGGACGGCGAGAAGCGCTACATCATCGCGCCCAAGGGCATCGCGCAGGGCACCCCGATCGAGTCCGGCCCCACGGCCGACATCAAGCCGGGTAACAACCTGCCGCTGCGCAACATCCCGACCGGTACCACCATCCATGCGGTGGAGCTGCGTCCGGGTGGCGGCGCGAAGATGGCTCGTTCGGCCGGATCCAGCATCCAGCTGCTCGGTAAGGAAGGCTCCTACGCCACGCTGCGTATGCCCTCCGGCGAAATCCGCCGCGTCGACGTGCGCTGCCGCGCCACCGTCGGCGAGGTCGGCAACGCCGAGCAGTCGAACATCAACTGGGGCAAGGCCGGCCGTATGCGCTGGAAGGGCCGTCGCCCCACCGTCCGTGGTGTCGTGATGAACCCGGTCGACCACCCGCACGGTGGTGGTGAAGGTAAGACCTCCGGTGGTCGCCACCCGGTCTCGCCGTGGGGACAGCCGGAAGGCCGTACCCGCAAGCCCAACCGCCCGAGCGACAAGCTCATCGTCCGCCGCCGCAAGTCCGGCAAGAACAAGCGCTGAAGGAGGAGGTAAGAAATGCCACGCAGCCTCAAGAAAGGCCCGTTCGTCGACGACCACCTCCTCGCGAAGGTGGACGTGCAGAACGAAAAGGGCACGAAGCAGGTCATCAAGACCTGGTCGCGTCGTTCGACCATCATCCCCGATTTCATCGGCCACACCTTCGCCGTCCATGACGGTCGCAAGCACGTGCCGGTGTTCGTCTCGGACAACATGGTCGGGCACAAGCTCGGTGAGTTCGCGCCGACCAGGACGTTCAAGAGCCACGTCAAGGACGACCGGAAGAGCAAGCGGCGATGACGACTGACACTCAGAATCCGACTGCACGCGCGACGGCTAAGCACGTTCGCGTGACCCCGATGAAGGCCCGTCGCGTCGTGGACCTGGTCCGCGGCAAGCGAGTCGAGGATGCCCTGGCGATCCTGAAGTTCGCGCCCCAGGCCGCGAGCGAGCCAGTTGCCAAGGTCGTGGCCAGTGCCGCGGCGAACGCCGAGAACAACCTCGGCCTGAACCCGGCCACCCTGGTCATCTCGACGGCCTACGTCGACGAGGGTGCGACCATGAAGCGGTTCCAGCCGCGTGCCCAGGGTCGTGCGTTCCGCATCCGCAAGCGCACCAGCCACATCACCATCGAGGTCGAGAGCATCCCCACCGCCGGTGGAGCAACTCGCAACCGCCGGAAGGGAGGGGCAAAGTAAATGGGACAGAAAATCAATCCCCATGGCTTCCGCCTCGGTATCACCACCGACTGGAAGTCGCGTTGGTACGCGGACAAGCAGTACGCGGACTACGTCAAGGAAGATGTCGCCATCCGTAAGCTCCTCGCCACCGGCATGGAGCGGGCGGGCATCTCCAAGGTGGAGATCGAGCGGACGCGGGATCGCGTCCGTGTCGATATCCACACCGCTCGTCCGGGCATCGTCATCGGCCGCCGTGGCGCCGAGGCCGATCGCATCCGGGCCGAGCTGGAGAAGCTCACCAAGAAGCAGGTGCAGCTGAACATCCTCGAGGTCAAGAACCCCGAATCGGATGCGCAGCTCGTTGCTCAGGCCGTGGCCGAGCAGCTGTCCAACCGCGTGGCGTTCCGTCGTGCGATGCGTAAGGCCATCCAGTCGGCCATGCGTTCGCCGAACGTCAAGGGCATCCGCGTGCAGTGCTCGGGCCGCCTCGGTGGCGCCGAAATGTCGCGCTCGGAGTTCTACCGCGAGGGTCGGGTGCCGCTGCACACGCTGCGCGCCGACATCGACTACGGCCTCTACGAGGCCAAGACCACCTTCGGTCGCATCGGCGTGAAGGTCTGGATCTACAAGGGCGACATCGTCGGTGGCAAGCGTGAGCTCGCCGCCGCGGCCGCTCCGGCAGGCGATCGTGATCGCCCGCGCCGCGAGCGTCCGTCTCGCCCGCGTCGCTCCGGATCCGCCGGTACCACGGCGACCAGCACCGAGGCCGGGCGCGCCGCCACCGCGGTGGTGGACGCTCCGGCAGAGACACAGGAGGGCTGACGCAATGCTGATGCCTCGTAAGGTCAAGCACCGCAAGCAGCACCACCCCGGTCGTTCCGGCATGGCCAAGGGCGGCACCTCGGTGGCGTTCGGCGAGTTCGGGATCCAGGCGCTGGAGCCTGCTTACGTGACCAACCGGCAGATCGAGTCGGCACGTATCGCGATGACCCGCCACATCAAGCGTGGCGGCAAGATCTGGATCAACATCTACCCGGATCGCCCGCTCACCAAGAAGCCTGCCGAAACCCGCATGGGTTCCGGTAAGGGTTCGCCGGAGTGGTGGATCGCGAACGTCAAGCCCGGCCGCGTGATGTTCGAGATGAGTTACCCCAATGAGGAGATCGCTCGTGAGGCCCTGCGCCGCGCGATGCACAAGCTCCCGATGAAGTGCCGGATCGTGACCAGGGAGGAGCAGTTCTGATGGCTACCGAAACACCGGCCGCAGAGCTCCGCGAGCTCACCGAAGAAGAGTTGGTGCAGAAGCTGCGCGACTCCAAGGAAGAGCTGTTCAACCTGCGCTTCCAGATGGCGACGGGTCAGCTGGACAACAACCGTCGGCTGCGCGTGGTTCGTCACGAGATCGCGCGCATCTACACGGTCATGCGCGAGCGCGAGCTCGGTCTGGCCTCCGGACCCGCTGACAAGGGAGATGCGGCATGAGCGAACAGAAAGAGCAGCAGCGCGCCAGCCGCAAGGTTCGAGTTGGCTACGTTGTCTCGGACAAGATGACCAAGACGATCGTCGTCGAGCTGGAAGACCGTAACCGGCACAAGCTCTACGGCAAGATCATTCGCACCACCTCCAAGGTGAAGGCGCATGACGAGAACGAGATCGCCGGCATCGGCGACCGCGTCCAGCTGATGGAGACCCGACCGCTGTCGGCGACCAAGCGCTGGCGTCTGGTCGAGGTGCTGGAGAAGGCCAAGTAGGCCTTTTCGAGCTGTCAGGCGAAGGCCCGCTTCCCGGTTGGGAGGCGGGCCTTCGTCGTTTCCCGGGCAACTCGATCTCCACGTTACTTTCACGTGGGCCACGTGGTATACATGTGGCATGTCCAAACGCAATCTGACGATCCAGCTCGATGAAGAGGTGATCACCTCCGCGAAGGTGATTGCGGTACAACGGGGCACGTCGGTCAGCGCGCTGGTGACGCAGTACCTGCGCGAGATCGCTCAGGACGCTGAGCGCTACGAGTACGCCAAACAGCAGGCGCTCCAGCTGATGGCCGAGGCCGAAGGGCACGGAGGGCGTGTCACCTGGAGTCGAGAGGAGCTGTACGACCGAGGGGAGCGGAGGTACGCGTGATCGCGGTCGAGCGCACCTTCATCGACACCAACATCCTCATTTACGCTCACGATATCGAGGCCGGGGAACGGCACCGGATCGCTCGAGACGTCCTCACGGACCTGTGGCGTCGCGGCGTCGGTTTGCTCAGCACCCAGGTGCTGCAGGAGTTCTACAACGTTGCGACGCGCAAGTTGACGCCACGGATGAGTCCAGCGAAGGCCCGCCGGGTCATTGCGACCTACAGCGAATGGTGCGCGCGCGACACCGACCCGCTGGTGATCATGAACGCTTCATTTCTAGCCGAGACGCACACGGTGTCGTGGTGGGACGCATTGATCATCGAGGCCGCTTCCCGGTCCGGCGCGAAATACATACTGTCGGAAGATCTTCAACACGGCCGCAGCTTCCTCGGGCTAGAGGTGCGCAACCCCTTCCTCGAACCAGCGGGTTAGCTCAGATCCGGACCCGCAGGAGATCGCGGCGAGGGTTGGACAGTCAGGAGGGCGCGTACTGCGGTTGCCGGTCGCGCCCGTCCTTGTAGTGTCGTGTTGACGGCGAACACTGCGTCGAAGCACCTGGCCTCGGTAGCAGTGCCGGCCGATGCGGAGGTGGGATTGTTGGTGCAGCCATACGACCGGGCGCTGCTGCGTAAGCATTTGCTACAGACTCGGATAGCGGGCGATGTCGCGACGCCACGCGAGGGAAACCTGGCGCATTACCGAAGAATGGTCGCCAAGGATCCCGGCTACCAATTCGGGTTGGCGTTGAAGGACTGGACGTTCGACGAGACCTTGGACATGATGGCGCGGCTGTGCGGCGTCAATCCCGACCCGCGGCACCGGCAAGGCGCCGACACCATCGGCGTGGACCTGACCATCGAGGCGCTCGACGAGATGGGTGCCCGAATCGGGCAGGCCGCGCGCGCTCGAGAGACAGTGCTGCTGGCCACCGGACACCCCGGGCCGCTCATGGGCGTCTACCGCGCAGTCGAAGACGCGTTGCGCGCCGCCGGATGCGAGGTGCTCACCCCCGCCGCGGGGTGGTCGTACCCCGTCATCACCGCGAACGGCTCGCGGATTCGCGAAATCGTCTACAGCTCAGGTGTTGCCGCGCTCAGCACCGGCGGCCGACTGCAGCACACCCACGACCCGAACCCCATGCAGGCGATGCTGCAAGAACTGCGCGACCGCCGCGAACCGCACCCCTGGCCCGACCTCGTCATCGCCGACCACGGCTGGGCCGGCGCCGCGGGCGAAGCGGGCATCGACACCGTCGGGTTCGCCGACTCCAACGACCCAGCCCTGTTCGCGGGCCGCGCCGAGGGCAAGATCGCCGTCACCGTCCCGCTCGACGACGGCGTCTTCCCCGAATACTACGAACCGATGACCGACTACCTGCTCGACCGCGCGGGTCTCACCGGCTGAACCCACTCGACGGCCGAGCGCAAAGGTGAACTACCGCTTGACCATTGGGCAGCACGCAGCAGCGGCGGAATTCATGGGATAAATCGGTAGCGGCTTGTCGGTGCGGCGTGACAAGCTCGGTCGGTGCGGTCCTATCGGGTGGTTTTGGCGAGTGCGGATGTGCGCAACGTACTGCTGCTCGGGGCGCTGGTACGCATCCCGTTCTTCGCCGGGGCCGTGCTGCTCGCACTCCACGTCGTGCAGACGTTGCACGGCTCCTACGTGCAGGCCGGTGTGCTCAGCACCGTCGCCACCGTGTGCATCGCGCTGAGCGGTCCGTGGCGCGGGCGGCTGCTCGATCGATTCGGACTGCGCCGCACCGTCGCGCCGTCCATTCTGGTCGGCGCGGTGTGCTGGTCGATCGCGCCGTTCGTCGACTACGTGCCGCTGCTCATCTTCGCCGCGATCGCCGGACTCTTCGACGTCCCCATCTTCACCGTGGTCCGGCAGGCGGTCATCGCCGCGACGACTGAGCAGAACCGGCAGCCGGCGCTCGCGTTGGAATCGGTGTCGGTCGAGTGCGCCTTCATGGTCGGGCCGATCGTCGGTGTCGCCGCCGCCAGCATCTGGTCGACCACGATGGTGTTGTTCTTCGTGCAAATGACTTTGGTGCTCGCCGGCATCCTGCTCTGGGTGCGCAATCCACCACTGCGCTCCGCCAAGGACACCGACCGCGCGAACGCCGTCGCCGTCCCGCGCCGCAGCTGGTTCCGCCTCGAATTCGTCGCCCTGTGCGTCGGCGCGAGCGCGGCGATCGCCGTCCTGGCCGGCTCCGAACTGACCTTCGTCTCGGCCATCCGCGAATTCGACGCGCAGAAATGGCTCGGCGTCGTCCTCGCGGTCTGGGGCTTCGGCTCGGTGGTCGGCGGCCTCACCTACGGTGCGCTGCACCGCAAGATCTCCACCTACCTGCTGCTCGCGGCCCTCGGCGCCGTCACCCTCCCGATGGCCTTCGCTGTCGGCCCCGTCTCCCTCGCCATCACCGGCCTGGTCGCCGGATTATTCTGCGCCCCAACGATTACCGCCTCCATCGATCAGATGAGCCGAATAGTTCCCGAGGGCGGCCGCGGTGAAGCCATCGGCTGGCACAGCGCCGCCCTGACCCTCGGCAACGGCATCGGCAGCTCCATGGCAGGTATCGCCATCGACGCGGGCGGCTTCCCCGCAGGCTTCGGCGCCGCAGCCGCCCTCGGCCTGGGCATCGGCCTCGGCATCCCGCTCCTGCTCGCCCTGCACCACCGCCGCCACCCAGCCGTCGACAAACAGCCGAGTCGAGTCGGCGCCTGAATCTCGGCCGGTGGGCATGAGGTCGCGCTCAGCGGCCGCTGTCGAGTTGTGCCTCCGATCGGAGCTGTTCGGCTGAACCGTTGTGACTGCCGGTAGTTCGGCCATGAGTGGCTGAATGCCCGTCTCAGCGTGGGGGTTCCAGTGGTCCGTCGTCCGAAATTCGCTGGTCGCAAGCATTTTTCGCGTATCTTCCGCTCCGCTGCGGTAGCCCCCGTGCCGTGGGGGAGCGAGGTCCCGCTGCCCTGTGGTGATCGGTGGTGAGGTCAGGTTTGCACCGGGTCTTGCGTTATACGTATACATCTACATATAGTGGTCGCGACGGGTGCTGATGCGCAGTGGCCCGGGGAAATCGAGACTGAGGATCTGGGCCGACGGGGCGAATGAGGGGTCCGCCGGTTCTGGATCGATGCGTGCATGCGCATTTACGTATGGATGGAGTCGTCATGAGTAACGAATCGGTGCAGGCGGTTGTGGTCGAGGGGGGTGTCGACTTCGAGAAGGCGGACCCGGAGGGGTTTCGGGAAGTCGTAGTGAAGGTGGGTCCCGGGAGTGGGCGGGTGCAGCGATTTGTCGGGCGGCGGCTGGGGGAGTCGACGCAGATCACCAAGGCGGGGGTCGAACTGGTTCGGGTTTATTCGAGCCGCAAGGGGAAGTACGTGGTGCACAAGCAAAGTGCGGAATGGACCGATTTTTCGGTGGTGGCCGATTGGGTCAAGGAATTGAAGAAGATGCAGAAGAAGAACTGGCGTGGCGGGGTGGACCTGGACAATCAGAGTTGGGGCGACCGCACGCTGGAGGTGGTGGATTCGTTCGAGGAACTGCGGGAGCGGGTGCCCGCCAAGATCTTCCGCACACTCGCCGACACTTCCGCGCACCCCCCTATCGAGGATCTCGACATCTGAGCGGCGGCTCGGATACCGAAAGGACGCATTCCCATGTTTGCTCGACTCGGGCAGTTGGTCGTGCACCATCCGTGGAAGGTGATCGGCCTGTGGCTGCTCATCATCGTCGGTGTGGTGGCGACGGCGCCGCAGCTCAAATCGACCACCGACCAATCCGACTTCCTGCCTTCGCATTACGAGTCGATTCAGGCACTCGACATGCAACAGCAGGCTTTTCCGCAGAGTGCGGCGCCCGCGGCGCTGATTGTCTTCGCCCGCTCCGACGGAGCACAGTTGAGCGATAGCGACACCGCCGCGGTGGCGTCCATCGGCGCGAAACTCACCGCGGCCAACATCAAGGATGTCACCGGGCTACAGCCGATTCCGCCGTCGGAGAACCGGCTGATCCAGGTCATCGCGGTGCAGCTGACGAAGGTGACCAGCGCGGGCGACACGACCCAGAGCGACGCGGTCAAGGCGCTGCGTGACGCGCTGAAGACGCAAGTGCAAGGCGGCGAGCTGAAGGCGGGCGTCACCGGTCAGGCGGCGCAGATGCTGGATCAGATGGAGTCGAGCGAGAAGGGCATGGCCATCATCGGTGTCGCGACGATCGTCCTGATCCTCGTGCTGCTACTGATCATCTTCCGCAGCCCCGTGATCGCGCTGCTGCCGATCGTCACCATCGGCGCCGTCTCCAGTCTGGTCGGCGGGCTGATCGCGATGACCGCCGAGGCCTTCGACCTCAAGGTGGACAGTTCGGTGAACGCCATCCTGCTGGTCGTGCTGTTCGGTGTCGGCACCGATTACATCCTGTTCCTGATGTTCCGCTACCGGGAACGGCTGCGCGCGGGGGAAGATCCGAAGACCGCCATGGTCAGCGCCGTCACCAGGGTCGGCGAGGCCATCACCTCCGCGGCGGCCGCGGTGATCATCGCGTTCATGGCACTGACCCTGTCCACGCTGGGCATGTTCCGGGCGCTCGGTCCCGCGCTCGCCATCGCGGTCGCGGTGGCGCTGCTGGCCGGTCTCACCCTGGTGCCCGCCGTGGTTTCGTTGTTGGGCACCAAGGTGTTCTGGCCGTCGAAGGCGTGGCAGGCGGAGCCGAAGGGCGCGCGTTTCGCGGCGCTCGGTGCGGCTCTCGGCCGTCGTCCCGCCGCCTTCGCGGTGGTCTCCGGCGGTGTGCTCGTCGCGCTGGGCATCCTGGCCGTCGGCTTCAATCCGACCTTCGATCTGAGTTCGGGCTCGACCTCGGATGCGTCCGAATCGGTGGTCTACAACAAGGAACTGCTCAAGGGCATGCCCGCCGGCGCCACCCAGCCGTCGGACGTGTTGCTGCGGGCCGACAATGGCGCGCTGACCAGCGATCAGCTCGCGACCTACCGGACGGCGTTGATCGCGGTGCCCGGCGTCGGCCAGGTGGCGGAGCCGCTGCTGTCCGCGGACAAGGCGACCGCCAACTTCCAGGTGACGCTCACCTCCGCACCGGAATCGGATGCCGCGATCGAGACGGTCCGTAATCCGTTGCGCGACGCCGCGCACGCGGCCGCGCCGGCAGGCACGACCGCCGCCGTCGGCGGGATGACGGCGATCTTCGTCGACTTCCAGGACGCGATGAACCACGACTACGCGATCGTGTTCCCGGTGGCGGCGATCCTGATCATGATCGTGCTGGCCTTGCTGCTGCGCAGTCTGGTCGCGCCGTGGTATCTGATGGCGTCGGTGTTCCTCGGTTTCGCCGCCACGCTCGGCGCCGCGGTGCTGGTGTTCCAGCACATCCAGGGGGAGACCGGCCTGATCTTCACGCTGCCGGTGATCATGTACCTGTTCGTGGTCGCGCTCGGCACGGACTACAACATCCTGATGGTGGCCCGGTTGCGCGAAGAGGCCAGGGAGGGGCGCGATACGCGGGAAGCGGCGGCGCTCGGTGTGCAGCACACCGGTCCGACGGTCGCGGCCGCAGGCCTGATCCTCGCCGGCACCTTCGCCTCGATGATGTTGGCGGGCAACAACGTTCTCTCGCAGATGGGGTTCGCCATCTCGGTCGGCATCGGAATCGCCGCCTTCGTGATGGCGATGTTCTTCACCCCGGCGCTGACGGCGTTGCTCGGGCACCGAGCGTGGTGGCCGGGGCATGGTGACGAGAAGCCCGGTACGTCTGCGGAGCGGGGAGCATACGACACCAACGAGGTGACGGCACCGACCGCACGCTGACCGTGCCGAGCAGTGCCTGAAATGGTCGAGCACCGGTAACCGCAACGAAAAGGGCTGCCCTCTGGTAACTCCGGAGGGCAGCCCTGCTGCTGTCCAGCGAGAATAACCCGCGCGAGATCAGCCGCTGATGGCGAAGGGACGGCGGACCTTGATCCCCGCCTCCACCGCGCGGGCTACGGCCGCACGGGAGACGCCGACCTCGTTGGCGATGCCCGGCGTCAACCAGGATTCGTCGGCGAGACGAAGGATCTCGGCGAGTTGCTCGACGGAGAGATTCGACATTCCGCGACGTGCGATCTCGTGTGCGAGAGCGGTGATTTCGTCGTCCTCATCGATCTCGTCCGCATCGTCGGGGAGCTCCGGCTCGATGTCCGCGAAGGGAGCGCGCCCGACAATACTGGCAGGCTCGGTGCGCTGGCTGGGGCGCGGCGGTTCAGGGTTCTCCTCGAAGACGAGTTGTTCGATCTCGACATCGGAGATGCTGGAGGAGGCCGACTTTCGGCGGCTGGTCGTGGGGCGAGAAACCGTTTCCCCGGAGATCGCCTGTGCGACAGTGTCGGCGATCGTTGCTGCGGCCTTCCGAATGGGGTCACCAGGGTGAGGCTCTTCTGGCTCGTCGCCGAGCGACGCGTCCGCGATGGGGCCGGGTGCCGGCGCGGTGGGTCCGGAATCGGCGGGTTCACGCGGCATATCGTCGATCGGAAACAGCGGCATCGCGTGCCCGTTGTGCGTGGCCTGCCCGTTCGTCGGCGTCCGGCCGCCGTCGACGGTGCGGCCGTTGACGTGTGCGGTGTCGCCGCTGAGGGGTGTGGTGCGGGCGGTGCCGTTGACCGGCCGACCATTCGTTGACGTGGGCCGGCCGTCGTCGGGAATGGCGTGACCGTCGGTGGCGTCATGACCGTTGGTCAACGCATGGCCGCTGGTTTGGGGGGTGTGCCCGTTCGGCCGTGCGACATGACCACCGTCAGCGGAGTGGTCGATGGTTTGTGCGGTGCCGTTGGGCGGTGTGGCGCCGTTGACCGGCCGACCATGCGTTGACGTGATGCGCTCGTCGTCGGTGACCGCGTCCCGAGGTGCGCTGTCGGCCGAATCGGCGTGCAGCACAGACCTGTTGGGCGCGGAGCCTGCAGTGTTGATGGGCGGTGCGGTACGCGGGTCGCGCAACTCGACGGGCAGTGGATGGCCGTTGATAGCCGAGAACGGCGCTGCGACACGGCCGTTGGTGGTGACTTGGCCGTTGGTGGCGGAATGGTTCGCTACCGGTGCCGGAGCAGACTCGCGTTGATCTTCAGCCGAAACCGAGCGCGGGGCGTGCCCGTTGAGCGCGGGCCCAGAGCCTTCAGCGGGCGCATACGGCCCACGCTGGGCAGTGTCGGCCGAGAACGACGACACCGCATGACTGCTGGTCGCCGGCTCCGGCTCAGCGCTCCGCGGTTCCGCCGACTGCCGATCGACACCCATCGATCCCGCGTCCACTCGTTCGGCTCCAGGCACGCGAGCAGCGACCGTCGCCTCGTAGGAATCGACTCCCCCGAGCAACCACCGCCGATCATCCGGCGCATCGACGGTGAGCCCGACGCGCGAATCCCGTTCGCTGACGCGGTGCCGAACCGGCACGTCCCGGTCCACCACCGGCGCACCATCGATGAGCAGCGCATAGCGCGCGGAAACCCACGCGTGCAACCAGATCACGACGCCGACCATGATGGGCGCGATCGAGTATTCCGCGGCGCGCCCGAACGAACCCGTGGCCAGATGCGGCCCGGCGTTCAACGCGATGGTGGTGCCGAGCAGCGCGGTCTCGAAGAAGATCACCTTGCCGCGGGCGAGCTCGCGTCCCCAGCGGGCGGCGGTGGTCGCGGCGACCATGATGGTGATGATCGGAATCGAGATCATCGCCTCGATCCCGTAGCTCAACCAGTACAGCGGATCGGACATGTCGCCGCTGGGCACCAGATTGTGCTGCACGTTCACACCCGCCCACACCATGCCGAGCACGACGACGGCGATCAGCGCCCGCGACGACCATTCGGCGCGCCGGTAGAGCTGGGCCAGTCGCGCGTCCTCGCTCGACACCCGCCTGCGTGCGGCCAGCGCCCGCCGATGCCACCGCTCGTCCGCCTCGTCGGCCCGCCGAATCTTGGCCGCCGTCCGGCGATCTCGCTTCTCCGCGGCCAGCTCTGCTTCGACCGCCCGTCGTCGCTGCTTACGCCGCTGCGCCCGAACCCATTCCGCGAGCTCGCGTTCCGCCCCGATCTCCCTCTCGGACAACACCTCGAACAGCGCCGTGTCGTGCTGCAGCGGCAATTTGCCACGGGCCGTCTCGACCCGCTGCGCCAACGCGGCGATCTCGGAACTACCGGTGGATTGTTCGTCGCGCATCGCGAGCCTTCCCGGAGCAGATCGTCAACAGACCTACTTGCTCGAACGTATGTGTGATCGCAATGAGGCTAAACCGGCCACCGGCCGAGGTCAATGCCGACGCTCGAAAACCAGTGCGAATATCTCGGACGTTCGCGTGACACGCCGCTTGAAGCAACACGCCGTTGGGTTCGGGCTGAAATGGGGTCTAAAACGGCGGCACGCAGGGTGGGGAATTCCTAAGCGACGTGCGCGATTTCGTCAGCGCGTGTGATGGGAAGGGTGTGCACCCGATCGACCAGCACAGCTGCTCAATTCATAGTTGTATGCCAAACGATGGCAGCAGCCAGCGCGCCCGCACCATTGACCGACCAATGCAGCGCGATCGGCGCCAGCAAACTGCCGCTGCGCCGGCGCAGCCAGGTGAAGACGACACCGGCGGCCGCGGTAGCGACCACGGCGAGCAGAATGCCGATGATCTGCCCGAGGACACCCCCGCCGACGAATCCGGAAAGTCCGCGATTGCTACTGGTCAAACCCAGCGACGAGGCGATGTGCCACAACCCGAAAAGCAATGATCCCGCGGCGAAGACGCCGCGCGCGCCATAGACCCGATCGAGTGTGCCGTGCAGTACGCCACGGAATGCGAGCTCCTCGGGAATCACGGTCTGCAAGGGGATCACGATCATCGAGGCGATCAGCGCGCCGGAGATGGTGGCGTAGCGATCGGCCAGGAAGAACGGCCGGGTGATCGGCAGCGCCGCCCCGATGGCCACCGCTGCGAGCACCACGCCGACCGCGCCGAGCGCGTAGAGCGTGCCGCGTCGCCAGTGCCGGGGGGAGAGGCCGAATTCATGCCAATTCATGCCGCGGCGGCGCATCAACGCCAGCAGCACGAGGGCGGCCACGGGGACGGTCACAATGCTGGCCCAGGCGGTGGTGAAGTGCGCGATCAGATTGGTCCCCGCCAGGACTACGACAACCACGGCCACGTCGGCATATGCATGCAATTTGTGGCGGGGCGGCGTGGTTTCCGCGAGGTCCTGTGCGAGCATCCCGCCCAGTGTACGGATGGGCGCGGGTCCCGCCGCGTGGTCGGTCATTTGTGGTCGGGATACCCGAATCGGCCGGTTTCATCGGTCTCGATGTGGTGGCGCGTCGCACCGGTTACTGTGACTAGAACTTGTTTCAGTTACAGGAGCCGCGCTCGACGTGGCCTGAGCCACCGCGGCGGGCGCCCCGGGCCGGCTGACTGCCAGTGCTTGTCAGCCGGCCCATCCCACTGGATCGGTCCAGGCTTGCAGCTTCCGGGTGGTCTCGAACCGGCGCGGCAGGTTGCTGATCGGATCGGTGAACTCCAGCGACGCGGCGAGCAACTGGAGCGGTCGGGTGAAGTCGTCGACCGGTTTGTCGGTCAGCACCGGATAGAAGTCGTCGCCGAGGATCGGGACGCCGAGGCCGTTCATGTGCAGCCGCAGCTGATGGGTCCGACCGGTCAACGGGCGCAACCGATACCGGCCGAGCCCGTCGCGGTGCTCGACCAACTCGATCGAGGTCTCGGCATTGGGCTCGCCGTCGACCTCCTGCGCCGCGAGCACGTGCTTCTCTTTCACGATCCGGCTGCGCACGACGCGCGGCAGGCTCAGCGCGGGATCGTACGGCGCGATCGCCTCGTACTCCTTACGGACGGTCCGCTTGTGGAACATCGTCTGATACGCCCCGCGCCGCGCCGGGTTGATGATGAACAGCACCAGCCCGGCCGTCACCCGATCCAGCCGATGCGCCGGGATCAGGTCCGGCAGCTCGAGGTCGCGGCGCAACCGCACCAGCGCGGTCTGCAGGATGTGCTGGCCGCGCGGAATGGTCGCGAGGAAGTGCGGTTTGTCCACGACGAGCAGGTCGTCGTCGCGGTGCACGATGGTGAGGTCGAACGGCACCGGCGTCTCGACCGGCAGGTCGCGGTGGAACCACACCGCGCCGCCGGGAACGTAGGGCGCGTCCGGCCCGATCGGGCCGTCGAGATCCACGATCCCGCCGTCGCGCAGCAACTCATCGATCCGGGCCGGATCCACCCTTGGCAGTCGCTCGACCAAATGGTCGCGAATCGTCGCCCAGTCGCCGTCCTCCGGCAGCCGGAGCCGGGCCGGGTCCAGGCCGTGCCGCTTCGGCAACGGCGGTTGCTGCCGCCTTCTCATCGGCATCGACCCTAGTCGCCGGGGGTTTCGCCGCGCGCTCCCGGGTCAGTGGGCGCGCACCGCGATGCCCGGGTAGTCGAGGACGAAACCGGACTCGTCATAGGTGAGCGTGCAACGGAAATCGAACTGCGGTGCCTGGTAGGCGAACCGCTGGTGCGGACCGTCGTCGGCGATCCGGCCGTAGACCTGCTCCAGCCGGGTCACTTCCAATCCGACGGCGTGCACGTAGGCCGCCGGCGCATCGGTCGTCGCATCGACGTCGAGGCCGAGGCGGTGCACCGGGAACGCGTTGGTCAGTGCCGAAGCCGCCAGGTCGACATCGAGGCAACCGCTCAGGCCGGCCTGCGGCAAACCGTCGACCGTCCAATTGCCCGCACCATCGGTGTCCAGCGCGACCGTGTGCCAGCCGCCGGGGCGCCGGGTCGCGACCCTGGCTCGCCGGGTGTGCCACGACGGGTCGAGGGTGAGCTGATAGTCCACCGCCCATGCGCGGCCGTCCTCGACCGCCGTGGTGCAGCCGTCGATCTGCACGCCGCTCTCGGTCACCTTGAAGTAGGCGATCTCGAAACCGGTGCGCGCGCCGCGATGCTGCCAGGCGGCCGACGGCGGTGCGGGCTCGAACATGACCGGCGCGAATTCAGAAGCCGCGCAGGCGATCCGGGCGAATCCGGACCACAGCGGAGTATTCGGTGAAGAACTGCTCGGCGGTCATCGAGATGTCCTTCAGGCCGTCGGTGTATTTCGCTGTGTACGTAGCGATTTCGTCGGGCGTGGCGGCCACGTCATCGATGCGGGCGGTCCCGGTGAACACGACGACATCGCCGCCCCACTCGGTGGCGTTGAAGTTCAGCGAAACGCGCGGGTTGCGGGCGAGGTTGCGCAGCTTGGCCTGGTCCGGCTTGCTGAACAGCAGGAACTCGTCGTCGCCCCACTGGAACCAGACCGGGTTGGGTTGCGGTGTGCCGGACGCCCCGACGGTGGTCAGCCAGATGACGGGTTCTTTGGCGAGGCGCTCGGCGACCTTGGCCCCGAAGGGGGTGCTCGGGTCGACGACGGGGGCGGCAGCGGATCGTTCGGAGGCCGTTGTGGTCATGCTCGGGACAACGCCGCGACAGCCGGGACGATTCCTGATCGGCGCATTTCGGCCGTCGCGGTCCCGGACTGTCCCGGGTGGGTGCGCAATCGGGCTACGGCGTCGCTCGCTCGTCGAGGACCATCCGCCGGGCTTCCACCAACGTCCGGCGTGCTCGGCGGCGCATTCGGCACATATCCACGCTGCAGTTCAAATGCACCTGCATGGCGCGGTGGGCCTGATCCGGTGTCAGCGCGCCCGGGTCGGCAGAACACGGCGAAATTGTGGAAATGATCCGTGTAACAAACATATTCACGACTCCAATGTGGTGTTTCCGTATGGTGAAAGCTAGCCATGTATCCGCGCTATCGGGCCTGGTCGAGCCGCTGTTCATGGAGCGTTCCCCGAGGCGATGGGCATCGGAAAGCCTTGTGTACGAAACCGTTTTCGCAGGTAACCGGAGCAAGTCCGCAGCGCGACAAGCTATTCGGCGATAAAACGCGCGCATTTCTGAAAGAGGTCGAATGAACACCGAGATGCTGGACGAACTTTGGCGGTCATGGGCCGAACGTGGGGCCGTTCTGACAGCGGAACAATGGGCGACGCCGACACGACTGCCCGGCTGGTCGGTGCGCGCGCTGTTCGCGCATGTAGCGCCCGATCCCGCGATCATGGCAACGATGCGGGACGCCAGGGTGACGGGCCCGCCCGCAGCCGAAAACGGAGCGGAGATCCTGCGAATCTTCAACGCCCCCGGCGGTTTAGCGCACACAGCAGCCGACGACATCGCCGTGCAGGCCAGTGAAACGGCGGAGCATATCGACACCGACGCACTGCTGCGCCGCTTCGCCGAGGACGGCCCGCGGGCGCTGGCGGAACTCGGCGCTATCGACCCGGCCACCGTGCTGCCGCATCCGCACCTCGGTGCCGTGACCTATCAGGCATTGCTCGAGGTGGCCATCGTCGACGTCACCGTGCACCTGCTCGATCTGATCGCGGCGATCGGTGGCCCGCCGGTGCCGCAGGCCACGTTGCGCGGCGTCGCGCAGGTGTTGGCCGCCGTGCCCGACCCGGTCGACTTCATCGAGGCCGCGACCGGGCGGAGTCCGAGCACGGTGCTGCCGGTTATGCGATAGCCGACCGTCGGCAAACCCGCATTCCAGCAAAGTTAGGCTAACCTATCTTCTTGGCTCGTGCTGTGTGACGATGAGCCGGTTCGGGGGAGGCACTGATGATGGCGAGAGGCAACGAACTATGACGGTGGAGGTCGCGCCGCTACCCGTGGCGGAGACGGGGAACCGGCCGCCGCGCGCGGCACAGCAAGCGCGCAAGAAGGCGGAAGCGTTGGCGCGTAAGGAGATCCTGGCGCCCGTGCGACGGGCGCTCACCCTCGCGAGCGTCATCGTGGCCATCGCCTCGGTGTGCACCGTGCTGCCGTTCGTGCTGATCGTCGAGGCCTGCCGGGAACTGCTGGCCGACCAGGTCGATACCGATCGGGTCTGGCGGCTGCTCCTTGTTGCCGTTGTCGTGCTCGTCGTGCGTGGCCTGCTGCAAGCGGCGGCGCTGACCTGGTCGCATCTGGTCGACGCGGACTACCAGCTGTCGCTGCGCAGGCTGCTCGCGGCCAAATTGACCAGGGTGCCGCTGGGCTGGTTCGGCGATCGCTCTGCCGGTGCGGTGAAGAAGCTGCTGCAAGACGACGTCGAGGCGCTGCACTACCTGGTGGCGCACGCGCGACTGGAGTTCGTCGGTGCGCTCACCGTCCCGCTCGTCACCCTCGGCTACCTGTTCACCGTCGAGTGGCGGCTCGCCCTGGTGCTGCTCGTTCCGCTGGTCGCGTATGCCGTGACCTACGGCAGGATGCTGGATCAGGACGCCCGCGACCGATTGACGGTCTACAACCGCTGGGAGCGCCGCACCCAGGAGGCGACCATCGAGTTCGTCGACGGCATCCAGGTGGTGCGGGCGTTCGGCCAGGCGGGCAAGGCGCACAGCGTATTCCAGGAGGCGGTGGACGGTCAGGCAGCCAGCCTCGACCGGTTGAAGACCCCGATGATCCGGCTGCAATCCGGCTCCGATCTGGTGGTCGCGCCGGTCTTCGTGATGCTGGTGATCGTGCTGGCCGGCCTCGTCGGCGTCGGCCTGCACTGGGTGGAACCGGTGGATGTGCTGCCATTCCTGCTGGTCGGACTGGGTTTGGGCAGCGCGCTGCTCGGGCTCGGGTACGGCACGCAGGCGCTGCGCACCGCCGGTGCCGCCGCCGTCCGGCTGCACGAGCTACAGCAGACGCCCGAATTGCCCACGGACGCACCCGATTCGGATCAGCCGGCAGCCGGCCCGGCCGGTGTCGTGCGTTTCGAGGGCGTCACGTTCGGCTATCGCACAGACCATGATGTCCTGCGCGACATCGACATCGAACTCACACCGGGCACCCTGACGGCGCTGGTCGGCCCGAGCGGGTCGGGCAAGTCGACGCTGGCAAAGCTGTTGCCCCGGTTCTATGACGTCGGCTCCGGCCGGATCACCATCGGCGGCCGGGATATCCGGCACTACTCGACCGAAGAGCTGTATCGCACCGTCGGTTTCGTCTTCCAGGACGTTCGGCTGATCGGCGGCACCGTCCGCGACAACCTCTTGCTGGCCCGGCCGGACGCTGACGACGCGGCATTGGCCCGGGCGGCCCGCGCCGCCCAGATCCACGACCGCATCACGGCGCTGCCGCGCGGCTACGACTCCGAGATCGGGGTCGACGCCGTCCTGTCCGGCGGTGAGGCGCAGCGGCTTTCGATCGCTCGCGCGCTGCTGGCCGACACACCGGTGCTGGTGCTCGACGAGGCGACCGCCTTCGCCGACCCGGAATCCGAAGCGGCGGTGCAGGACGCGCTCGCGGTGCTGGTCGCCGGGCGCACCGTCCTGGTCATCGCGCACCGGCTGCACACCATCACCGGCGTCGACCGAATCCTGGTGTTGGAGAACGGAAGACTCGTCGAGCAGGGCGACCATCGCACCCTGCGCGACGCGGGCGGGACCTATCAGCGGCTGTGGGAAATCAACGAGGCGGCCCTCGGTGCGATCGCCTTCGCCGAGACGGAGGAGCACTGATGATTCGCAAGGTACTCGGGCTGGTACCAGCCGAATTCGATCCGCTGACCCCGAAACTGCTCGCCGCGATCGTCGCACAGGCGCTGAGCCAGGCGGCGGCTTATCTGCTGCTCGTGCCGGTGTTGGAAGCATTGTTCGACGACGATCTGGCCCGCGCCTGGATGTGGACGCTGTGGATGGTGGCCGCGGTCTCGGCCGTCGTCGTGTTCGGCTTCGTGCAGGCCGTGATCGGCCTGCGCATCGGCGTCGGCATGCAGCGCGGACTGCAGACCCGGCTGGGCGATCACCTCAACGCCTTGCCGCTCGGCTGGTTCGAGTCGCAGAGTGCGGGCGTGCTGTCCCGGATCGTCGTCGAAAATGTCCGGGAAATCCAGGGTTTGGTCGCCTATCTGCTGACCAAGGTGATCACCAGCATCCTGGTGCCACTGGGTGTCGCGGTGGGCATGTTGTTCATCGACTGGCGCATCTCGGTCGCCATGCTGCTCGCGGCGCCCGTGCTGTACGCGATCAACAGCCTGGCCAACCGGGCCTACACCCGCTCCGATGCGCGGATGCACGCGGCCGCGGCCGAAGCGGACGCGCGGGTGCTGGAGTTCGCGCAGGCACAGCCGGTGCTGCGGGCCTTCGGTGCGGTCGGGGCCGGCAACCGTGCGCTGGAGGCGGCGCTGCTCGGGCAGCGGTCCGCGCTCTCGCGGCTCATGTTCGCGACGGTGCCCGGCTTGATCGTGTTCGGCTTGTTCGTGCAGGCGGTCTTTCTCATCCTGGTCTACGTCGCCGTGGGCCGGATGACCGAGGGCGCGATCTCAGCGGCCGCCGCCATCGCGTTGATCGCGGTGAGCTCCCGGTTCATCGAACCGCTGAATCAGGCTGCGCAGCTTGCCAATGCGCTGCGCTCCGCCGCGGCGGCCGCGGATCGGGTCGGCACGCTGCTCGCGGAACCGGTATTGCCCGAGGCGAAGACCGCGGTGACGCCCGGCGTTGCGGCAGTCGTGTTCGACGAGGTGAGCTTCGGCTACCGGCCAGGGGAGCCGGTCGTCACCGACCTGACGTTCAGCGTGCCCGCCGGCACCACCACCGCGATCGTCGGCCCGAGCGGTGCGGGTAAGACCACCCTGCTGCGGCTGGTGGCCCGGTTCTACGACGTCGACGCCGGCCGAGTCGTGGTCGGCGAGCACGATGTGCGGGAACAACCCTCGGAGACGTTGCTGGACCAGCTGTCGCTGGTCTTTCAGCATGTGTACCTGTTCGACCAGTCGGTGGCGGACAACATCCGCATCGGCAAACCGAACGCCACCGACGCCGACGTGCGCCGGGCCGCCGAAGCCGCGCGGGTCGACGAGATCGTCGAACGGCTCCCGGACGGCTGGGACACGCTGGTAGGTGAGGGTGGTGCGGCGTTGTCCGGCGGTGAGCGGCAACGGGTTTCCATCGCCCGCGCCTTGCTCAAGGACGCCCCGATCGTGCTGCTGGACGAGGCGACCAGCGCGCTCGACCCGCACAGCGAAGCGGTGGTGGTGCGCGGCATGCACGAACTCACCAGGGACCGAACGGTCATCGTCGTCGCGCACCGGCTCGCCACCATCGCGCACGCCGACCAGATCCTGTTCCTGGACGGCGGTCGGATAGTCGAACGCGGCACGCACAGTGAGCTTTTGGCCGCTGGTGGTCGCTACGCCGACTTCTGGAACGAACGCTCCCGCGCGGCCGGATGGCGGCTGGAACCCGCGGGGGTCTGAGCCGCCGCCGACGCCAACCGCTCGGACTCGATTTCGGCGCAAGGGTTCTGGCGTTCAGCGCACCGGCCCGCCGTGGATGTCCCGGTAGCGTGCCGCCGCAGCACCGGGATCGGCACGCCCCGCCCCGAGCGGCTCCTGCAGGAACGCCACCAGAATGTCGTTGGTGGCCCGCTGAGTTTCCCTTGGCCCACGCGCGCCGCCGATCAACTGCGCCGCCAGGAACCGGGCCGGATCGGCGAGGAAGCGCGGTGCGTCGGTGAAGCTGTAGTGGTTGGCCTCGGCGATCTCGAACCGAAAGCCAGGCGCGGTGGACCGGGCGAGCAATGATCCGTTGCCGTCCAGGAACTGCTCGGAGTGGTCCGTCTCCGCATAATCGCTCTGCACCAACAGAAAAGGCTTCCGCAGCGACCGTTGGGGCAGCGTGCCGTACAACGTGCCGTCGATATTCGCCGCGGCCGCCAAGCGGGGGTCGCCGGCCAGCGCGGCCGCCGCGGCCGCGCCACCGAACGAGTGACCGACGGCGGCAACATGTTCGGTGTCGAGGCGGCCGGACAGGCGCGGCCCCCACGTATCCGGGCGCCGCAGCTGATCGACCACGAAGCGCAGATCCGCCGCTCGGACATCGAGTTGACCGCTCATATAGCGCGATCCGTCCGGGTCGTTGTCCGGGAACTGTTGCCGTGGCGTCGCGATGGTGCCGTCGGCGAGTTCGGTGATCGCGACCTCGTAGGGATGATCGACGGCGAGCACCACGAAGCCCCGGCTCGCGAGATCGGCGATCAATCCGGTGTAGAAGGCGCGCGGCGCACCGTATCCGGGCGAGAACAGCACGACGGGCCAGCGGGCCCGGTCCGGGTTGACCGGCAGGTTCAGCCGAGCATGGGTATCGACGCGGTGATAGCCGCGCATGAGTAGGCCTGGCAGCACCGTGACCTGCTCCGGCAGCTGATTCAGCCCGTCGAGATACACAGCGGGTCGACCGTTGCCCGCCGGATCCGCCGGATACCAGGCCTGCACAATGACATTGCGCTGATCGTCGGCCGAAGCCGTTGCGGGCTCCGGCCTGTCCCGGTCGACCCAGCGAAAGATCTCGGTACCCACCGCATATGGCCCGGTCGGTCGCGGCAGGTCGGGGATGGGAACCACCGACCAGGCGAGCGCGGCGGGCACCATGAGTACCCCGACACCACCGCGCGCCAGTACCAGGGGTAACCGCCGCGCACGGGTCGCCGTCGCGTCGCCCGGCCACTTCGCCTGCGCGACAACGAGTCCGCCCGTCACCGCGATCAGCACATACGTCGGCGCGAACTGCCAGTAGAACTCCTCGACCCACCACTGGACGACACAGCCGACGACGAGCACCGGCACCACCACCGGGGCCACCCGGCGCGCGACCCGCCGGGACGCGACCGCCGTCACCGCGAATGCGATGGCACCGAGCGCCAGCAGAACATCCATGATCGACATGCGTCGCTGACCTCCACTCCGGCGCCGGTCGTGCGGATGTCCGCGGGACCGGCCCTGAGTACCAGCGTGCGGCAACTACTGCCGCGTGCGCGTCGACAGCTGGTCGCGATCGAGGTCATCCTCGGGGATGAGTGGCTACCCCGTCGGATACCGCCGGCGATCTACTTCCAGTAGGCCTGCGACTTGATCGAGGTCTTGGGCAGGCCGTGGGTCGTCTTGAGCGACTTGACGATCGAACGCGTGGTGTGGCCGTCGCAGGCCACCCAGGCGAACGCGTCCTTCGGGATCTCCAGCCGCTGCGCCTGTTCGCGCAGCAGTCGCCCGTTGTCGACGCGCTGCAGCCAAGTCACCTGGTGCTGCGGCTTGTTCCGTACCGGCAGCGTCGTGTCGGACTCGTACTGCCATTCCAGCCACACGCGGGCCGGGGTGTCGCCGATCGCGTCCAGCAGCGAGTTGATCGCGGCCAGCGACGCCGTGTCGCCGAAGACGACGAACTCGCTCGGCATCGGATCCGGTAGCTGGAAGTCCGAACCGAGCACCGACACATCGATCTGGGTGCCCACAGTCGCGTTCTGCGCCCAGACGGCGGCCGGGCCGTTGTGTATCGCGAAGTCGATCCAGAAGCGGTCACCCGCGGGATCCGGGTCGACCAGCGTGTAGCCCCGCTGGTGTTCCTTCTCACCGTTGGGAATCCACAGTCGGACCCACTGCGTCGGATGAACGGCGTGGTCTTCCAGCAGCCCCCCGGCGGAGAAGCCGAGCCGCACGAACTTGTCCGTGATGGTCTCGGTCGACGTGACGGTGAGTCGGTAGTCCTCGGCGCGCCACGCCTTCAGCATCAAGCCTTCGAATCCTCTACCCATGTGGGTAAGGCTAACCTAATAATATCGGGTAATCTCGTGTGTCGTAGGCCACACTGCGGCAGCCGGAAATGGCCTCCGGTGCGCGGGAGGCCATTTCCGTTGTAGCGCAGTTATTTACACGGTGCAGGGCAGGAAAGCGACGCTGGCGATGGTGCATTGCGCCTCGCGGGTCAGCTTCCAGGTGCCGTCGATGTTCTTCCAGGTGAGATCGAAATGGAAGGGGTCATAGCCATCGACCGCGGTTTGCAGGGTGGCGCCGAGGATATCGCCGTTGACGGTCACCGGGCCGAGGATGGTCCACCGGAAGCTGGGCGGGGTGGCCGCCATGGCGGTGCCGACCTGATCGGCGAGCGGCAGGCCTGCCTCGCCTGCTTCGAGTTCGGCGGCACGGGCGGCCCGCCCCGCGCCGGTGTTCAGAACGACCTGCAGCTTCGCCTTCAGCTCACCCGGGCCGGGTGCGCTGGCATGCATCGGGGCGACGATCGGCGCTGCGGCTGCGGGGACCGTGGTCGCGGCAGAGCCGAAGGCGCCGATGAGAGTTGCTGCGGTGAGCGCGATCAACGACGCAGACTTCTTTGTTGTGGTGCGGAGCATTCTGTCCATCCAATCGTTTCGTGTGATGCCACTGTGCGGCCGACCCTCTCGCAATATAAGGTAAGCCTACGCAAACATAGCTGGGTGGGGATTGTCGTTGTGGGCGCGAACGCAACCTCAATGACACTGCGCGCGAGAGTGGAGAACCGGTGGAAACACTTCTGGTAGTCGGCGCGGGGCCGAAAGCCCTTGCGGTGGCGGCGAAGTCGCACGTCTTACGGAATCTCGGACTGCCTGCACCGCGGGTGGTGGTGGTCGAGGCGCATGCCGTCGGCGGCAACTGGCTCCCCAGCGGCGGCTGGACCGACGGGCAGCACCGGCTCGGCACCAGCCCGGAAAAGGACATCGGCTTCCCGTATCGCTCGACCTGGGCACGTGGTCGCAACCAGGCCATCAACGCGGCTATGAAGGAGTTCAGCTGGACCTCGTTCCTGGTCGAGCACGGCACCTTCGCCGAGTGGATCGATCGAGGGCGCCCGAGTCCGCACCACCACACCTGGGCCAGGTACCTGCAGTGGGTCGCCCGCGCGATCGACCTCGACCTGGTCATCGGCACGGTGCGGTCGATCCGGCAGGGGGACAACGGATGGTCGGTCTCGGTGGCCGACGCCGAAGGTCGCGACACCGAGCTGACCGCCGACGGGCTGATGATCACCGGGCCGGGGCGCAGCACCAGGACGCTGGCCGAGCACTCGCGCATCCTCAGTATCGCCGAGTTCTGGGAACTCGCCGGGCGTCGCGCACTGCCTGCGGCGTCCAGGGCCGCAGTGATCGGCGGCGGCGAGACGGCCGGGTCCGCCCTGGACGAGTTGGTCCGGCACGAAATGTTGACCATCTCGGTGATCTCGCCGATGGCGACCATCTATACCCGGGGCGAAAGTTATTTCGAGAACGCGCTTTTCAGCGATCCGAGCAAATGGGCGGCGCTGAGCATGCAGGAGCGCCGAGATGTCATCCGCCGCACCGACCGCGGCGTCTTCTCGGTGCGGGTGCAGGAAAACCTGCTGGGGGACAACCGAGTCCATCATCTGCAGGGCCGAGTGGTGCGCGTCGCCGACCACGCGGACGGGGTCGCCGTCACCCTGCGCAACGAACTGCGCGCGGATCAGGTGCACACTTTCGACCTGGCGATCGATGCCACCGGCGGCCAGCCGTTGTGGTTCCTCGAGCTGTTCGACTCCTACGCAACGGATCTACTCGAGCTCGCCGTCGGCGGCCCGCTCACCCAGTCGCGGCTCGAGTCGTCCATCGGCTACGACCTGGCGGTGTCCGGGCTGGCGTCGAAGCTGTATCTGCCCAACCTCGCGGCACTCGCGCAGGGGCCGGGGTTTCCGAATCTGAGCTGCCTGGGGGAGCTTTCGGATCGGGTGCTGAGCCCGGAGCCGGCTCGTGCCGGATCCGGTGCCCGGCGCCTGGTGGTTCGGTAAGGATCGGCCGTGCCTACGCGGTCAGCGCCGCAGGGCCGGCATATCCCCGGGTTCACGCGGGAGGGTGTGCAGCGAGATCCGGCGATCGGGGCGAATGTCGAACTCGCCGAGATGGCTCCAGCCGTTCTTCTGCAACGCTTTACGCATCGGCAGGTTCCGATAGTCGGGATCGCACATCAGCCGTCGGCACTGCGGCTCGGCGCGCCACACCTCGGTGGCCAGCCGGCCGATCCACGTCGACATGACGCCCCGGCCCACCAGGCTCGGGTCCGCCGTGGCGATGTGGAAGCCCATGTCCAGTGCGTCGGCTTCGTACAGTTTGGCGATCTCGTCCTTCGCGGCGCGGTACAGCTCGACATACGCGACATCCCTACGGCCGAGGTCGGGTCGATCGACGGCGGCGAAATCGAAGCCGAGAATGCAGGGCCGCGAGTAGGTTCCGGCCAGCTGCGCCCTGCTGTCGATCCGCCGCCGGTCCGCCGACCACGGCTGCTCCCAGGTCTCGAGCAGATGCGGGCGAGCCATCCATTCGGCGAGCGTCTCGGGGTCGGCGCTGTCCGGGTCGATCAGGCGCAGCGAATAGGGCTCGGAGAAACTCGGCACCACCGGTTCGGGAGCTTCGCGAACACTGTCGGAAATGTCGGTCAGCTCGCGGGGAAAGACGTACGGCGTCCCCGTTCCATTCCTCGGCATGGTGCTCCGTTCGTCCGTTACCTAAGTCACTATCGCCATTAGGGTAGCCTACGCTAAGCTGACGCTGCAAGATTGGGCCGGCCGGGCACGCGGCGTCATCCATATCGCACCGAACTGGCGATTTCTCTGGCGTACCGAGTATTTCGGCAGCATCGGACGTCTCGCTAATGCGTGGCGGCCATTTCGGGTCGTGTGCGCGTCGCGTGGTAACGACCGCCGGTGCAATATCCGCGATGGGTAGGAGTAGGGCATGGCACGGGAACTCGGTTGGCTGCGGCAATTCCAGGCGCCGAGCTCTGATTCACTACCGCCACTGCTGATCTTTCCGCACGCGGGTACCGGCGCCTCTGCTTATCGAGTGATGGCCAAGCGGCTCAGTGCACATTTCGATGTGGTGATCTTCCAATACCCTGGTCGTCAGGATCGCGCCCGTGAGGCGGCGCTGGCGACCTTGCCGGAGATCGCGGCCGGCGCCTTCGAGGCCTTTCGGGCTTCGGTGCACAACCGTGGCCTGCCGATCACCGTTTTCGGGCACAGCATGGGTGGGATCGTCGGATTCGAGTTCGTCCGATTGGCCGAGGCCGCGGGCATGAATGTCCGGCTTCTGGTGCCCTCGGCGACGGCCGCGCCCGCGAAGGTCGCTGAACTGCCCGACCATCCGGACGACGACGAAGCATTGCTCGACCATGCTGCCGTGCTCAACGGCACCGGCGGTGAGGTGCTGGCCAGCCGGGAGATCATGAAATTGGCCTTGCCGGTCATGAAGGCCGACTACCGGGCATTCGATGCCTACTCCTGTGCGGCGGACGTGCGAATCGATGCGCCGATCCAGGTGCTGGGCGGTGACGAGGACCCGTTCATCACGCCGCGCTATCTCTATGCGTGGTCGGCCCATAGCCGCGCGGATGTCCAGGTGACCGTGTTCACCGGCGGACATTTCTACCTGAACGACCATATCGACGGCATCGCTGAATTGCTTGTGTCGGCTACCAGCGCGATCGCCTAGCGGTCGAACGAAGGACATGATGAGTACCTCGAGCACGGATGATCCGATCGTCGTCGTCGGAATGGCAGTAGAGGCGCCGGGCGGTATCGATACCCTGTCCGGGCTGTGGGAAGTACTTGTCGAGTCCCGTGAATTGATAGGACGATTTCCGCGCGATCGGGAATGGCCGATAGCGGAAGTTCTCGCGCTGGGAAATATCGAAGGCTGGAGCGATGTCCGTGATGCCGGTGGGTTTCTCACCGGTGCAACGGAATTCGACCCCATGTTCTTCGGCATCACGCCACGGGAAGCGGTCGCGATGGATCCACAGCAGCGGGTCGCGATGCGCGTCGCCTGGCAGGCGCTAGAGCACGCTGGGATCAATCCCGGTGCGCTGGATGGTGATTCGGCCGGATGCTGGATGGGCGTATCCGCCAGCGAGTACGGCCCGCGTGCGGCGGAGGTCAACGACTTCAGCGGGTATCGGGTCACCGGCTCGGCGCTCGGTGCGGTGGCAGGCCGAATCTCGCACTCGCTCGGCCTGATCGGCCCGTCGATCAGTGTCGACACCGCCTGCGCGTCGTCGCTGACCGCAGTCCATCAGGCCGCCGCGGCCATCCGCGCGGGCGAATGCGAGTGGGCACTGGCGGGCGGCGTCTGCGTGATGGGCTCGCCCGCCGCCTTCTACGAATTCTCGAAGAACAACGCCCTCGCCGCCGACGGCCACTGCCGTTCGTACGCCGCCGACGCGACCGGCACGCTCTGGGGCGAAGGCGCGGGGGTGGTTGTGCTGGAACGCGAGTCGCGGGCACGGCAGTTCGGCCACCGCGTCTACGGGCGTCTGCTCGGCTCGCGGATCAATCACAACGGCAAAGGTGCGCCGATCGCGGTGCCCAGCGCGCAGGCACAGGAGCGGTTGATCCGCGACACCTTGGCCGCGGCGGGGATCGCGGCGGACGCGGTCGGGGTGATCGAGGGCCACGGCACGGGCACCCCGGTCGGCGACCCGCTGGAGCTGACCGCGCTGGCGAAAACCTATGGGACCACTGAGCGCGGCACCGACGGGCCGTGGCTCGGTTCGGTCAAGTCGAACGCCGGGCATGCCCAGGCGGCCGCGGGGATGCTCGGCCTGATCAAGGTGCTGCTGTGCGGCGCGAACGGCACCGTCGTGCCGAGTCTGCACGCGGACCGTCCGACCACCGAGATCGATTGGGCGGCAACGAGCTTGCGACTCGCCACCGACGTCGAGACCTGGGAACCGGTAGCCGGTGTCCGCTACGGCGCCGTCTCCTCGTTCGGTGTCGCGGGTACCAACGCGCACGCCATCCTGGCGATGCCCGTGCTGGAGGAAACCGATGTCTGACTATCGACTGCCGGACGGCACCATCCCGGTACTGCTGTCCTCCGATACCGACGACGGGTTGCGCGCCGAGGCCGCGGCGCTGCTGGCCTACCTCGAGCAACACCCCGCCGTGTCCCCGGATCGGGTGGCGGACATGATATTTCGCACTCGCGTCGCCCGGCGACGGCGCGCGCTCGCCATGGTGACCACCCACCAGGAACTCCGCGACGCGGTGCGGTCGATCGCCATCGGAGCCGAGCATCCGGCAGTGGTTGCGACGGCAGGGGCGGCTCGCGCGCATCGCATCGGCTTCATCTTTCCCGGTCAGGGCAGTCAGCGCCCCGGCATGGGGCGGCTCTATTACGACTGCTCGCCCACGTTTCGCGCGGCCATCGAGGAATGCGCGACGATCTTCGAGGACCGATACGGCCACGCGCAGCCGCTGCACTACCTGCTCGGCGATGAGGGCCGGTTCGAGGACACCGTCCAGGTGGTGCAGCCTGCGCTGTTGTTTCAGATGACCGGCCTCGCCGCGATGTGGCAGGCGGCCGGGGTCAGCCCGGCCGCGACGATCGGCCACAGCCAGGGCGAGCTGTCGGCCGGCGCGGTCTCCGGTGTGATGACGCTGCGTGATTCGGTGCTGGTGGTCACCCATCGGGCCATGCTGGTGGATCAGCTCGGGCCGGACGGCTACTCGATGGCCGTGCTCGGGATGGATCGCGAAGCCTGTGAAGCGTTGCTGGCCAGGCACTCCGGCTGGGCTGAGCTGTCCGTGGTCAACTCGCCACACATCCTGGCCATCTCCGGTGACCGGGCGACCATCGTCGACGCGGTGGCCACCGCGACCGCGCGCGGGCAGTTCGCGAAGGAGATCCGGGTGGCCTACCCGGCGCACACCTCCATGGTGGTCGAGATCGGCCGCAAGGTCGGCAACTTCATGGGGAACGAACTGAGCAGCCCGAACTTCGCCCCCGCCGAGATCCCCTGCTACGGAGCCACACTCGGCGAGCCGATCACCCCCGATCTGGCCCAGGCGGAGTACTGGTACTGGAACCTGCGCAACCGGGTCCGGTTCGACCGGGCCATCGTCGCGGCGGCCACCGACGGCATCGACATGTTCATCGAGATCTCCGAGCACCCGATGTTGCAGTTGGCCGTCCAGGAGAACCTGACTCTGGTTCCGCGCGATCCGATGCTGCCCCCACGCGACGTGCAGGTGCTCGGCACGTCGCGGCGCACCGCGACGGGACTCGGTGAGTTCACTCGCAATCTGGCTACCGTCGCGGTGCACGATCTGAACTACCGGTGGGCGGCGCTGCGCACCTCGACCACGGTCTCGCTGCCGTTGCGGGACTTCCCGGCAACGCGGATGAATCCCAAGAAGCTGTGGGCGCCGTACCCAGCCGACCCGGCCGCCCGAGCCGAGCCATCGGTGCCGAACGAGCCGCCGAAGCCGCTACGTCTGGTCGAGCACTGGGCGCGGCTGGACCGTCGATCGCTGGTTCCGCCACGCAGCATCGCGCTGATCGACCACACCGGCCGGTGCGCAGAGCTGGTGTCCGCCATGGTTTCCGCGGCAGACCGGCACGGTGCGACCGCTGCCGCGGTCGACGGCACAGCGCTCGGCGAGTTCGATACCGCGGTGGTGCTGCTGCCACCGATGCCGGAGACCGACAGCGCCGGTTCGGTCGCCGACCTCACCGACTTCTTCGCCGGCAGTGCATGGGCGCACGGCTTGCCGAGCTTGCGGCCCGGTACCGAATGTTGGCTGGTGACGGTCGGTGGTGAAGCCGTCGTGCCGAATGATCCGGCGCCGCACCTGTTCCACGGGTCGGTCAGCGCCGGATTCCGCGCCGTCTCTACCGAGTACACCGAGGTGCGGTTGCGCCACCTCGACCTCGCGGCCACGGAAGCGGCTGCCGAGCAAGCGATCCGGATCATCGGCGCGCTGCATACCGCAGGCGAGCCCGAGCTGGCCTTGCGCGCGGGCAGCACCTACGTCAAGCGGCTGCGGCCCGATACGTCCGCGCCGGGAGCCGCAGCGGACCTCGAGCACGTGTTGATCGTCGGCGGCACCGGGCAACTCGGGCTGCGGTTCTGTGAACACTACGTCCGCGCCGGGGCCGCGCGGATCACGCTGCTGAGCCGCACCGGTGCGTCCGAGGCGGTAGCAGGCCAGCTGGACCGGATCCGAGGTCTCGGTACCGCCGAGATCGTCGTCGCCCGTTGCGACATCAGCGATGCGGCGGCTGTCCGCCGGTACGCCGAGGACAGCGCGGGCCGACCCGTCAGCCTGCTGATCCATGCTGCGGTCAACTATGTCGACGCCGAATTGGCCGACATCACTGCGGAAATGGTGGCGACTGCCGCTCGATCGAAGCTCGTCGGCCTCGATCACGTGCTGGCTGAAGTAGCCCGGATCGAGGCTTGCCGGGTGGTGCTGTGTTCGTCGTTCGCGGCCACCATGGGCGGGCGCGGGCAGATCCTCTACGCGGTGACGAACCGGATGCTCGACGTGACCGCGCGCCGGCTGCGGGCGCAGGGCATCGACTGCGTCTCGTTGCAGTGGGGCCTGTGGGAGGTGGTGGGCCAGCTGGACGAGGCCGGTGCGTCCCGGGTGTCGAGCGCGGGCGTGATCCCGATGGAACCGACTGCCGCCGTCGCGGCGGGGCTGTCCGATCAGCCGGGCGACGCGGTGGTCTGTTCAGCGGATTGGTCGCTGCTGCACCAGATATTGAGCGTGTACGGACACGGTTCGGCGGTGGCCGGGCTGGTACCTGCGCTGTCCGCCGCACCGCCGGTCGAGCCTGCGGCACCGGTCGCCGCCGTGGCACCGGTCGCCACCGTGGCGGCGAACGCCCCATCGTTGGCCACACAGATGCGCATCGAACTCGAAAAAGTAATGGGGGCAGCGGATTCCGACGTGATCGACGGATCCGTCCCGCTGATCGCCCTCGGCCTCGACTCCCTGCAAGCACTGGATCTGCGTAAGCGGGTGCAGGCTGAACTGAACCGCGATCTTCCGGTGGCCGCGATCCTGGGCGGTGCGTCGCTGGACGACGTCGTGCGCCTGATGGCCGATAGCAACGTCTGAGCGAGGGAATTGCATGTCGAACAACGAGCTGACGACAGCGCTGGACCGGCGCAAGGAGCTGCTGCGCCGGCGCCTCGCCGAAAGCGGCCTTGCCGCGGCGCCGGTCGCCGCCGCCCCGGTGCGGCGGGCGGAACCCGGCGTACCCCAGCCACTCTCGCCCGGCCAGCGGCGCATGTGGTTTCTGCAGACGCGCGATCCCGACGACGTCACCCTCAACATCTGTGTCGCCTACCGGCTGAGCGGTGCGCTGGACGAGGCGCGGCTGCGCGCCGCGGTCGCGACGGTCGTCGGACGGCATGCGGTGCTGCGCACCACCTACGGCGTGGACGCCGACGGCGAGCCCTATCAGGTTGTCCGTCCGGACCTCGAAATGGCGTGGCAGGTGCACGATCTGCGTGACCTGCCCGAAATCGGCCGGGCGAGCAGGCTCGAGGTGCTCGCGCGGCGGGAGTTCAGCAGGCCGTTCGACCTGACCGCGGAGCCACCGCTGCGAATGTCGCTGGTACGCACCGGGAACGCAGAGTTCGCTCTGGTCCTGGTGGTGCATCACATCGCCTGGGACGACAACTCGTGGGCTGTCTTCTTCGCCGAGCTCAACGCCGCATACAACGGTGCTGCGCCGCTGCCCGAGCTCGGCGCGCAGTTCGTCGATGTCGCGATGCCCGCCGTGTCCGCGGGCGACGACGCAGGCCTCGAATACTGGCGCCGAACCTTGCGTCCGCTGCCGGAAGCCTTGGAGCTGCCCGGGAACGCGCGGGCCGGCTCCGGCTCGGCCAAGCAGGCCGAACGCCGTACCCTGGCGCTGCCGGGCGCGCTGGTCGACCGGGTGGAGGCCTTTGCCAGGGCGCATGCGGCCACCCCGTTCATGGTGTGGCTCGCCGCCTTCGACGCGGTGATCCATCGGTACACCGCCGCAACGGATTTCCTGGTCTCGGTCCCAGTCACGGTGCGCGAGACCGCGGCGGCCGAAGCGCTCATCGGTTACTTCGGCAACACCCTGCTGCTGCGCGCTACGATCAGCGCCGATACAACCTTCGCCACCTTCGTTGCCGCGGTGCGCGAGGCCTGCACGGGCGCGTTCGCGCATCAGAGTATCGGCATCGATCGTGTTGTCCGCGAAGCGAACCCGGACCGGGTCAGCGGCCGCGACGGGCTGGAGCAGCTGGTGCGTCTGGGTTTCAGCGTGCGTAAGAGCGCGGATGGCTTCGCCTTCGACGGCATCGACTCGACCCAGCTGGAGCTGGCCGGCCAGGTCGCGCAGGTACCGCTCGGCCTGACCGTCGTGCTGGAACCCGAGGGCGCCTACCTCGAGGCCGAATATCAAGTGGCCGTGCTGGAATCGATGCTGGTCGAGCAGCTGCTCGACCACTGTGTGCAGCTGCTCGACAGCGCGCTCGCTTCCCCGGACCGCAGCCTGGGCGACATCGATATCCTCGGTCCGAACGATCGCGCCACGATCTTGGCGCTTTCGCATGGTGCGATCGTGCCGACCCCGCAGACCACGCTCGTTTCGCTGTTCGAGGAACGGGTGCGCGCGACCCCGGACGCGCTGGCAATCGTCGCGCCCGGCGCGCGCGGCGGCGCCGACCTCGAACTCGACTACGCCGCATTGAATCGGCGCTCGAATCGCTTGGCGCATTGGCTGATCGGTCAAGGTATCGGTGCCGAGCAGACCGTCGGATTGCGGTTGTCGAACTCGGTCGAGTTCGTCGTCGCGGTCTTCGGTGTGCTGAAGGCGGGCGCCGCCTACCTGCCGATCGACCCGGCCTATCCGGACGAGCGCATCGATTACCTCGTCGCCGACGCCGCGCCGAGCCTGGTGCTCGGCCGGGTCGAACTGGATGCCGCAGAGATGGCCGCGACCGGCCTGCCGGATACCGATCCGACCGATGCGGACCGGGTGCGGCCGCTGCGCCCCGGCAACCTCGCCTACGTCATCTACACCTCCGGCTCGACCGGGAAACCCAAGGGTGTCCCGGTCGCGCACGCCGCCATCGCCGAGCACCTCGCGGCCTTCGTCGCCGAATGGAGCATGACCGCCGACGATCGGTTGCTGCAGTCGTCGTCGGTCAGCTTCGACGCGTCCCTGCTGGACATCTTCGTGACCTTGACGCTCGGCGCGCGGCTGGTGATCCCGAAACGCGATGCCTTCCGCGACATTCCCTACGTTGCGGAGTTGATCACCCGCTGCGGTGTCACGGTGTTGCACATGGTGCCGTCGATGCTGAGCACCTTCCTGCTGCTGCCCGACGTGAGCGAATGGCGGGCGCTGCGCCATGTTCCGGTCGGCGGTGAGGCACTGCCCGGTGAGGTCGCCGATAAGTTCGCCGGTGTTTTCGACGCCGAGCTGCGCAACCACTACGGCCCGACCGAGGCGGTGGTGTGCGCGACGCACATGCCGGTGGACGGACCGCAGGGCACCCGGATCGTGCCGATCGGCGTGCCCAATCAGAACGTCGCCGTGTACCTGCTCGACCGGGCGCTGCAGCTGGTGCCGACCGGCGTGGTCGGCGAAATCTATCTGGGCGGTGCGCAACTCGCGCGCGGCTACCTGAACCGGCCCGGCTCGACGGCCGAACGATTCGTCGCGGATCCGTTCGCGCCGGGTGCCCGGTTGTACCGCACCGGGGATTTGGCCCGGCGCAACAGCAATGGCGAGATCGAGTTCGTCGGCCGGGCCGACGAGCAGGTGAAGGTGCGCGGCTTCCGGATCGAGCTCGGCGAGGTCGAGGCCGCGATCAGTACCCACCCGGCGGTCGGTCACTGCGTTGTCACGGTGGTGGCCGATCCCGCGGTCGGCCCCATGCTCGCCGCGTACCTGGTTCCCGCGCCCGCCGAAACCGGCAGCGGGAGTATCGATCTGGAGCAGCTGCGGCTGCATGCGGCGGCCGTACTGCCGGAATACATGGTGCCCCGCGCGTTCGCGGTGATCGACGAGATTCCGCTGACCATCAACGGCAAACTCGACAAGCGCGCGCTGCCCGACCCGACGCCTGCCGTGGAGCGCCGCTACCGGGAACCGGCCACGGCCACCGAGCGGCGCATGTGCGCGATCTTCGCGCGACTGTTCAAGCTCGACCGAGTGGGCGCGGACGATTCCTTCTTCGAACTCGGCGGCCACTCGTTGCTGGCCGCCCGGTTGGTCGCGCAGATCCGCGCCGAATTCGGGGTCGAGTTCGATGTGCGCGTCGCCTTCGACACCCCGACGTCGGCGGGTCTGGCGGAGCGGCTGGTCGCACAGTTCCGCGCCGAGTTCGACATCGATCTCGATGCCATGGAACTCGATGAACCCGCCGAAAGCCGCTCGGCGGCAACGATCTCGGTCCGGCCGCTGCTGGAGCGACGACCGCGCCGAGGCCTGCTTCCGTTGTCGTACTCGCAACTGGCGATGTGGTTCCAGTGCTGGATGGAGGGCCCGAGTGCGGCAGGCAACCTGCCCTTCGCGGTCCGGCTGGACGGACCGCTGGACCATGCTGCGCTGACCGCGGCGGTCGGTGACGTGGTGGCCAGGCACGAGGCACTGCGTACCACCTTCCCCGAAAGTGGCGGTGTGCCACACCAACTCGTGCACCCGGCGGCCGAGGTGCCGGTGCCGATCACGCGGATCGACGCGGATCGCATCGATGCCGAGCTGGCCGAGATCGCCCGGTATCGGTTCGCGCTGGACGGTGAGCCGCTGATCCGGGTGCGGTTGCTCGAGGTCGATGCGCAAACGCACGTGCTGTCCCTGCTGGTACATCACATGGTCGCCGATCATGCGTCGTTCGGCGTCTTCCTCGCGGATCTGGTCACCGCGTACCGGGCGCGCATCGACGCCGGACGGGCGCCGGAGTGGGCACCGCTGCCGGTCCAGTACGCCGATTACGCACTGTGGCAACGGGATGCTTTCGACCCGGGCGCGGCAGGCACCCCGAGTGCGTTCGGACAGTCCCAGCTCGACTACTGGCGTAGCGCGCTGGCGGGTCTGCCCGACGAGATCGCGGTGGCGCACGATCGCCCGCGTCCGCCGGTGCTCGGCAAGCGCGGCGAGGTGGTGACGTTCACGGTGCCGCCGGCGCGCCGGGATGGATTGACGGCGCTCGCCGAACAGTGCGGCGCCAGCGAATTCATGGTCTACTCGGCGGTGGTCGCGACGGTGCTGCACCGGCTCGGCGGCGGCAGCGACATCCCACTCGGCACCCCGGTGGCGGGCCGGGTCGACGAGACGATCGAGGACCTGATCGGTCTCTTCGCGAACATGGTGGTGCTGCGCAACGACCTGTCCGGCCGGCCGACCCTGCGCGACACGGTGATCAGGAGCCGTGATGTCGTGCTGGATGCGCACGGGCATCAGGAATTGCCGATCGAGAGACTCGTCGAGGCGCTCAACCCGCCACGGTCGCGCGCACGGAATCCCTTGTTCCAGAGCATGATCCACTTCCGCGGCGCGGATTGGGCACCGGCGACCCTTGACCTCACCGGCTCCGGTGGCACCACGGCCACCGTCCTGCCGGTGGACTTCGACATCTCGTTCCTGGATCTGAATCTGAGTTTCACGGTGACGCCGAGCGGCGGCTTGGCTGTCCGGGTCGTTGTCAATGCGGACCTCTACGACCCGGAGACCGCCCAGCTGATCGCCGACGCGGTAGCCGCGACGCTGGACGCGTACGCCACCGTTGCGGACACCGCCGTCGCCGACCTGCGAATACTGCCGGAGTCCGACCTCGCGCGGCTGCTCGCGCCGCCGGTCGCCGCGGTACCGGCCGCGGCGACAGCGGTGCGCACAACGGGCGATGGGCCGCGGACGGAGACCGAACAGACGTTGATCGCGCTGCTCGAGGAATTGCTGGAGATCACCGACGTAGCGGCGGACGACGGATTCTTCGCACTGGGCGGTGACAGTGTGATCTCCATTCAGTGGTCCGCCCGCGCGGCGGCGCTCGGCGTGCCGCTCACGCCGCAGCTGGTATTCGAGCATCCGACCATTGCCGAGCTGGCCGCCGCGCTCGACGCGGCCGCGGAACAACCTGCGCAGGACACTGATCCGGCGCAGCACGGGCAGGTGGCGCACGCGCCGATGAGTGCGTCTGGTCTGGACGCGGAGGCGCTGGCCGCACTGACCGCGTCGTGGCAGGCCCGGTCGTGACGGCGCCGCCGCAGATCGAGGACATCCTCGCGCTCAGCCCGCTGCAGGAGGGGCTCTACTCGCTGTCGCGGTTGACCGGTGCTGAGATCGATCTGTACACCATGCAATTCGTCGTCGACATCGACGGACCGGTGGACGTGGCGCTGTTGCGCGCGAGTGCGCAGGCCATGCTCGACCGGCACCCGAACCTGCGTGTCTCGTTCTGGGATCGGGAGGTGCCGAAGCCGGTGCAGATCGTGCCCACTCGGGCCGAGCTGCCATGGGCCGAACAGGCGGCGCTACCAACGGAATTCGATGCGATCGCGGAATCGGAGCGGCGGCGGCCGTTCGATCTGAATCATGGTCCGGCACTGCGTATTCTGCTGCTCACCGTGCCGGGCGACGGCACGCCCCGCCGGCGGCTGCTGCTGACCGCGCATCACATCCTGATGGATGGCTGGGCGGTCGCAGTGTTCTTCACCGAGCTGCTCGCGGTGTATCAGGCAGGTGGGTCCGCGGATTCGCTGCCCGCGCCGCGGCCGTATCGGGATTACATCGGGTGGCTGGCCGCCCAGGACAGCGCCGCGGCGCTGGGCCGCTGGGCCGAGTATCTGCGCAAAGTCAGTGGCCCGTTGATGATTGCCGAGGGTACCGTCGCCGGTACCGATGTACCGGCGACGACGCGACTCACGCTGCCACCCGAACAGACCGCGCGCCTTCAGCAGTGGGCTCGCGCGCACGGGTTGACACTCAACACCGCCGTGCAGTTCGCCTGGACGGTCGTGCTCGGCAGGCTCACCGACCGCCGCGACGTGGTGTTCGGCACCACCATCTCCGGCAGGCCGGAACAGTTGACCGGTGTGGAGGGCATGGTCGGCCTGTTCATCAATACGGTTCCGGTCGCCCACCGGCTGGATCGCTCGACGAGTGTGCTCGAGCAATGCGCGGCGCTGCAACGGGAATCCGCCGCCATGCGCGACGTCGGCTATCTCAGCCTGTCGTCCGTGCAGCGCATCGCGGGCCACGGTGCGCTGTTCGACACGCTTTTCGTATTCGAGAACGCGCCGATCGGCGACGCGATCAACACCGTGACGGCGTCGGACGGCACGTGTTTCCGTCCGATCGAGATGGAGAGTCTGGCCCACTATCCGTTGACGGTGGTCTCGCATCTCAGCGACGGTGACCTGGTGGTGCTGGTGGAGGCGGTGCCTGCGGCGCTGCCGCACCTGAGTCCCGCCGAGATCGGCGACCGGCTGCTCTCGGTACTGCGGCAGCTCCCGGATATCGGCGACGCGACACCTGACGCGCTCGACATTCTGACCGACGCCGAACGGGACGAATTCTGTTCGTCTACCACCCATTCCGCGCCGGCCGTGGAGTCGACGGTGTGGGAACTGTTCGAGCGGCAGGTCCAACGCACGCCGGATGCGTCGGCACTGACCACGGGCGCAGGAGAGCAGTACACCTACCGCGCGTTGCACGCAGCGGCCTGCCGCTTGGCCGGCGAGCTGGCCGAACGCGGCGTCGGGCCGGAAGCTGTTGTGGCGCTCGCGTTGCCGCGATCGGCCCAGTCCATCGTCGGCATCCTCGCGACGCTCGCTGCCGGCGCGGCCTATGTGCCGGTGGATATTTCGCTGCCAACGGTGCGGATCGAATCGATTCTGCGTCAGGCGCGTCCCGCGTCGGCTCTCGTCGTCGGCAGCACCCTCGACCTGGTGGACAGATACTCGGTCGACACCTTGGTGCTCGATGATCCGGCAGTGGCGGAACGCATTTCGCAACGTCCCGCGGCGGCGCCGGAGGTGTACCGTTCGCCATCGCACAGTGCGTACCTGATCTTCACCTCCGGTTCCACCGGCGAGCCGAAGGGCGTTGTCGGCACCAATGCCGCGCTGACCGGCTACTTCGCCGACCACCACGACCGCTGCTACCGCCCCGCGATGGCACGGCTCGGTCGTCCGCTGCGGATCGCGCATGCGTGGTCGCTCAGCTTCGACGCTTCGTGGCAGCCGATGGTGGGCCTGCTGGCGGGTCAGCAGATCCACCTGTTCGACGCCGACGAAATGCGCGACGCGCACCTGCTCGTCGAGGGTATGGCTCGCCACGACCTCGACATGATCGACACGACGCCGTCGATGTTCGCGCAGCTCAGTGCGGCGGGCCTGCTGGAAAGGGAACTTCCGGTCCTGGCACTCGGCGGTGAAGCCATCGATATGGCGCTCTGGACTCGGCTGCGGGCGCTCACCGGGACCGCCGTATACAACTGCTACGGGCCGACCGAGACAACCGTCGAGGCGGTGGTCGCCGCCGTCGCGGCCACCGAGACGCCGACCATCGGCCGGCCGACCGCCGGAATGTCGGGCTATGTCCTCGATTCCATGCTGCGGCCGGTGCCGCGCGGTGTCGTCGGCGAGTTGTACCTGTCCGGAAGCCAGCTGGCCCGAGGCTATGTCGGCCGGGCGGGAACCACCGCCGATCGCTTCGTCGCGGACCCGCTACGGCCGGGGCAGCGCATGTATCGCACCGGCGACCTGGTCCGTCGCCTGCCGCACGGCGGCTTCGGCTACCTCGGCCGCGCCGACGCGCAGGTGAAGGTCCGCGGCTATCGCATCGAGATCGGCGAGATCGACACCGCACTGCGTCAGCTACCCGGTGTGGATACCGCCGCGGTCACCGTCGTCCGCCGCGCCGGTGGCGCGAGTCTCGCCGGTTTCGTTGTCGGCCGACCGAACCGAGATCTCGATCCGGCTCGGATGCGGGTCGTTCTCGCGGAACGCCTGCCCGCGTACATGATTCCGGCGCGGATCGTCGTGCTCGATCGGCTACCGGTGAACTCGAACGGCAAGCTCGACGGTCATGCACTGAACCGGCTCGCCGAAGCGGCGCTGTCCGGCGGGCCGAACAATGGTGGCGCCGCGGTCACCGAGACCGAGCACGCGCTGTGCGAGGTCTTCGCCGAGTTGCTCGACGGCCGGGCGCCCGGCGTGGACGAGGACTTCTTCGCGCTCGGTGTGGACAGCATCGTGGCGATCTCTCTCGTCAACAAGGCGCGGCGCCACGGCATCGCGGTGAGTCCGCGCATGGTGCTGGCCACCCCGACGATTCGTGAGCTGGGCGCCGCTATCGATGCCGCGACAGCCGAGTCGGCGAGCACCGAGGCGGCCGACTACGGTGCGGTACCGCCGCTGCCGGTGGTGTCGTGGATGTACGAGTACGGCAACTTCCGCCGGTTCACCCAGACCGCGCTGTTGCGGCTGCCCACCGGGATCCCGTGCACGGCAGTGGAATCGGTGTTGCAGGCATTGCTCGACAGTCATGACACGCTTCGCGCACAACTCGTCGATACCGCGGACGGTCCCCGCTTGGTGACCCGGGCGCCGGGCGTCGTGGCGGCGGCCGATGTCGTCGACCGCGTCGATTGCCCGACGACGTCCGACGCGGAGCTCGATGCGTTGATCGCGGCGTCGGCCCGCGCCGCGGTGGACCGGATCGACCCGCGTACCGGCGCTCTCGTCCGCGCCGTGTGGTTCACGGGTACGCACGACGGCGACATTTTGCTGCTGGCCGTGCACCATCTCGCGGTCGATGTGGTCTCCTGGCACATCCTGCTCGGTGGCCTCGGCGAAGCGTGGGCCGCCATCGAATCCGGGGCCACGCCGAAGCCGTTTCCCGAGTTCACTTCCTATCTCCGGTGGTCGCAGCTGATGGCCGAGCGCGCGACCGACCCTGCGGTGCTCGCGCAGCAGGACTACTGGGTGAATCAGGTCAGCGCACCCGATCCGGTACTGGGGCAACGACTTCCGGAGCCGACCGCCGACACCTGGTCTACCCTGCGCGTCACGCCGGCGGTCACGCCCGTCCCTGTCACCGCGCGCATCCTCGCCTCGTTGTCGAAGGAGGAAGGCGTCCGCGAATTCCTGCTGACGGCCCTGACCATCACGGTGGCGAGCTGGCGCAACGAGCGCAATCAGGATGCGAGCGCAGGCGCGCTGATCGCGTTGGAGGGGCATGGTCGCGCGGACGACCTGCTCGGCACCGACACCACGAATACCCTCGGCTGGTTCACCAGCGTCTTCCCGGTGCGCCTCGGCGTCGGCGCCGTCTCGATCGATGTCGCCCAGGCAGCGGCGAATCCGGCCGCGGCCCGTGCGCTGTTGAATTCGGTTGCCGCACAACTCGCCTCGATTCCCGCCGCAGGCTCGGACTACGGCCTGCTCCGGTACAGCACCCGAACACCGGAACTGGTAGCCGCCCCGGAGCCGCAGATCGAGTTCAACTACCTGGGCCGAGTGGACCTGAGCGGCAACGCGACTCAGTCGTGGTCGGTGATCACCGACGCTCGCAACGACGCCCTACCCCTCGACCCCGAACCCGACTTACCCCTGCGCTACGCCCTCGACGTCATCTCCGGCATCGGCACCACGCCCGAGGGCCCACAGCTGTCCACCAACTGGCGCTGGAGCACCGCCCTGTTCACCGCCGCCGAAGCCGATCACCTCGCCACCCTCTGGCAACGCGCCGTAATCGCCCTGGCAGACGCGCTGGAGACCTGATCAGCGCCCGCTTCAGCTAGATCAACCCCGCAATCCGAATACCGTAAGATCGGCTGCCGCTGAGCTATCCGAGGTAGAGGTCGAGGAGGTACCGATGACTCCGCCGGTACCGGGTTGGTTCGCGGCTTCGGTGATCGGGTTCGGGTTCGTCGTGGTGGTCGCCCGTTGGCTGCTGGTGCGGGAGTCGATGACCAATCGGTTGGTCAACCGGATGCTGAGTTGGCAGACCGGGGCTGCAGCCATTGTGGAGTGGGGGGAAGGCACCGACTTCGCGGACCTGACGTATCGGGTGTTTCTGGCCTGTGGTGCGGTCACGGTCGCCAGTGCTTACGGCATTGCGGCCCTGCTCGCCGGTGCCGATCCGGCTACCGCCCGCCATCGACAGCGCGGGTATGACGCCGTCGCGGTTGTCGGTGCTGTGATCGTCGTGTTCCTCGGTCGGCAGGTGGACCCAACGGCACCGGGCTTCGGCTGGAAGTCACCGCTGCTCTGGGCGATGTTCAACATCCCGGTCGCCGCGCTGTCGATCAACATCATTCGCGCTACCGTGCGTGATCTTCGGGTGACGACGGCGACAACCCGCGAACGTCTTGTGTTCTCAGCACTTTTCCTGGTCGCGGTGTATTGCCTCTACTGTGCAGGCGCCTCCGGGGTGCAGGTCCTCGCCCGACAACCGTCGGACAGTCCGAGCGCGGACTGGACGCTGGCCTCGTGCTTCAGCATGTTCGTGATCACGACGTTGCTGGCCGTCCCGGTGGTCAACGCGCTGCTGGCCAGGGCAGGGTGGGACCGCACCGGTCGTCATTACCGTCGCCTGTTCCCACTGTGGCGCGACCTCACGACGGCCGTGCCCGGCGTCGTGCTGGACCAGGGCCCCGTGCGCCGGGATTTCGAGTCGCGGCTGTATCGCAGGCTGATCGAGATTCAGGACGCACTGCAACATTTGAAGCTGTACATGCCGCCGGGGGAGGAGCCGCCGCAGTCCGTCGACAGCTATGCCGCGCGGATAGCGCATGCCGCGGACAACAAGCTGCGCGGCCACGAACCCGTGGTGCCGGTATCGGTCGGTGATCGCAACGAACCGATCGCGCGGGACCGGGCCACCGACCTCGAGCGAATGCTGGAATTGGCAAGGGTGTGGCCGGGCGCTCGCATCGGTGTGCCGCACTTGAATGGAGCGCACCGATGACACTGCCCGCGCCGGTGACAGCGCCGGCACCGACGCCGATGATCATCACGGCGATCGCACTGCTGTGTGCCGTGACCTTGGCTCGATGGCTGGTCATCGAGCCGACGCCCGCCTCGCGGCGGGTCAATCGGGCGATCTCGTGGATATCGATCGGCTCGGTGGTGCACCAGTGCCTCGACGCCATCGGCTACGAAGAGCTGGCGATTCACCTCTATCTATGCTGCACGGTGCTGGCCATCGCCGATCTGTACGGTCTGGCAAGGCTATTCGCCGACGCCGATCCGGCTAAAGCGCGCGAGCGCCAGCGAATCTACGACGCGGCCGCCGTGGTAGCCGGTATCGCGACGGCGCTCGTCGGACGGACGGAAGGTACCGACGCGGGCTTCTGGCTGCGCGCGATAGTCAGTTTGGCTGTGTTCAATGTGCCGCTGCTCGTGTCCGGCGCATACATCACGCGTGCTTGTGTGCGCGATCTTCGCGTAGAGAACTCGCTGCTGAAGCGCATTCCCTACATCGGTCTGCTCATGCTGACGACCGGGTGGTTCTTCGGCTCGGGCCTGGCCGTGCTGCGCGCCTTCGACGGCAAACCACCGGGTTACATATCGACCGAGTGGAGTCCGGTGTCATGCCTGTTCTGTGTGCTTCTCGCGCTGGTGACCGGGGTACCGCTGGTCCACGCGATACTGGCGCGCATCGGCTGGGACCGGACCGGCCGCGAGCTGCGCAGGCTGGAGCCGTTGTGGCGCGACCTCACCACGGCGGTGCCCGAGGTGGTACTGCCCGCCGGGCCGGGGCCGCGCGAGCCCGAGTCGCGGCTGTACCGGACAACGGTGGAGATCAGGGACGCGTTGCTGCATCTCAAACCGCATCTGTCGGCCGACGAGCTGCCCGGGGCATCCGAGGAGACCTACGCGATGCAGATCGCCCGAGCGGCCCGCGCCCGCATGGACGGGATCGCGCCGACGGGCGCGCGACCAGCGCGCTTCCCCCAGATATCGGCGCGGGACATGCGATCTGAGCTCGCCCACCTGCTCGACCTGGCGCGCCAGTGGCCGCGGGCTCGCGCCGCGATCAGCGATCCCGCGCCGGCGAGCCGACGATGATGCTGCCGACCGCGCACTCGGTCAGCTCGTCCACCCCAGCCGCGACGGCGAAAGCGGCGGTGTCACTGAACCCTTGGGCGCACGCGCCGAGCCCCATCGCCGTCGCGGCGAGGTACACGGTCTGCATGACGACGCCGACGTGCTTCAAGATGCTGGCGTAGGCCACCTGCTCGTAGGTCCACATGACGCGCCCCGATCGCGCGGCGAGCAGCAGCACCAGCTGCGGTTCGGCGCCTTCCGCGAGGGTCGCCGAGGTGGCGCGCAGCAACCGTTGCACCGCAGGCGAATCCAGGTCGGCGACCGGCCGCAGCACATGGTCGAACGAGTCGTAGTGGTACATGCCCGGCGCGAGCCCGTCGACGTGTCGCACGATCGGGTAGAGCTCGAGTTCGTAGACGCTGCCGCCCGACGGATAGGGGCGCGACGCCAATTCCTCACCGGGACCGGCACTTCGGACACCGCGGGTGCGTGCCGTCCGATACAGCAACTCGCCCAGCTGATCTCGGGTGATCGGGTCGGCGTCGTCGAACGCCCGGGTCGATCGCCGGTCCTCGAGTACCGCCGTCAGCGTCGGATCCGCGGCCCGCAGCGCGGCGAGGTCCGGTGTCGCGAGCGGCACCGGCTCGCCGGGATAGTCCGGCTTGCGTGCGGGCGGCTGCGGGTACCTGTCCTTGGCCCACTTCGTCGGGCCGAACTGATCCCAGGTGACGGTGCGCTCGCCGAGCGTGCTGCGCCGGTGGAACCACAGGTCGGCGGCGTTCCAACTGCGGGTGGCGAAGTCGCGCTCCTCGTCCTCCGGATCCGCGACGAGGAACCCGCACCAGTGCAGATCGGCCGCGAGTTGCGACTTGATCGAGACCGGCAGCGGCGACTCGGCCGCGCCGAAACCGTCCAGTAGGGAAAGCAGCCTCGGATCGTGGATCCGCACATCACACCAGGACAGCGGGTGCTCGAGCACGAAACCATCCGAGTCACGGTGCAGCACGGCGAATTTCGACAGGGTCGCGCGCCACGGCAGCCGGGTGGCGGGCCGCGCGGGCGGCTGTCCGAACGGCCGGATGCTGTACAGATTGCGGCCGCCGTCGCGCACGGTGACCGACAGCCAGCCGCCGTCGGTCAGCCTGCCCATCAGCCCGGCGACATCCTCGGTGCCCGAACCGGCGGACAGTTCCGAGACCGTCGCAGGCCCCTGGTTCAGCGTGCGCAGTGCCTGCAGCTGTCCACTGCCCAGACCGGACAGCTTCTCGTTGCGCGGCGGGTTGAGCAGCAGCGCCCCCGCTGGGGTCGTCAGGCAGGTGACGCCTTCGCGCAGTGCGTATCTGGTCTGTTCGGGATAAGTGACGGCGGACAACACCGCTGACCTCCGCTTGTCGATCCGATGTGCTGGTAGCGCTTACTATTTCGCCGCGGTGGCGAAGGCGGGCTCCAGTTTGGTCAGCATGTAGGGCACCGACAGCGCGGTCGGCTGGTTGATCGCGCTGATCTCCTGGGTGGTGAGGAACACGATCGAGCCCTTCCGCACCGCGGGCAGGTCGGCGTAGCCGGGCAGCTGCCGGTACTTCTCGTCCAGGCCGGGGGAGTAGCCGGCGAGCACCAGGTCGGCGGTGATCTCGTCGACCCGCTCCGGGGACAGCGCCAGTCGCCCCTGGTTCGCGGGCAGGTCGGTGAGGTTCTTCGGGATGCTCATGCCCAACTGGGTGAACAGCTTGCTGGAGCCGTCGTTCGGATCGGTGAGCACCATGAGCTGCGAGGCGCTGGCCAGCCAGGTGCTGGCGAAGGTCTTGCCCTTCAGTCCCGGATTGGCCTGCACGATTGTCTCGATCTTCTTGTCGACGTCGGCGATCACCTTGGTGGCGGCGTCCTCTTTGTGCAGCACCTTGCCGAGCGCAGTCACCAGGTCCGGCCAGGGCGTCACCGCGTCCTTCCCGAGCGCGGGCAGCGTCGGGGCCACCTTGGAGAGCTCGTCATAGGTCTTCTGATCGGCGATGAACGGGTCGGCGAGGATGAGGTCCGGTTCCAGCGCCGCCACCTGTTCGGCCACATTCCCGACCGTGTTCAGGGCCTTCGCCGCGTCCAACGTCTTCGGCGCCCACGGCGGCGTGCTCTTGGATACCGCGGCGACATTGTCCACGTAGCCGACCGGCGTCACGCCGAGCGCCAGCGTGGTGTCGAGCCACTGATTGCCGAGGGCGACGATCTTTTTCGGAGTGCCCGGCACCGTGGTCGAGCCGCGGGCGTGCGTGATGGTGACCGGCTCACCGCCGGAACCGGCCTCGTCGTTCGACGAACCGCAGGCGGCCAGGCCCAGCGTCAGCGCGGCGACGACGGTGGCCATCGTCGCTCTGGCCCAGCGTGAGGTCCGAACAGACTCCATCATGTGGCCCCCTTCGAGGAAGATCTCAGCCGGTTCGGTAGAGCTACCGCCAGCGTAATTCAGCCAAGGCTAACCTATCTAGCCCGTCGGCCGACCCCGGCCCTCTTGATGGTTAGATCGGCTAACTATATAGTTTGCGGAGATAACGATCTGCGAGGGGCCGCCGTGACGCTTCCATCCACCGATCTCGATCTGGGCGAGGTCAGCACCATCCGCCGCAGGCTGCGGTACGACCGGGAGCACCCGCGCTACAAGTGGATCGTGCTGACCAACACCACGCTCGGGGTGCTGCTCACCGCGATCAACTCGTCCATCGTGCTGATCTCGCTGCCCGCGATCTTCCGCGGTATCGGGCTGAATCCGCTCGACGCGGGCAACGTCGGATACCTGCTGTGGATGCTGATGGGCTACCTGCTCGCGACGGCGGTGCTCGTCGTCATGTTCGGCAGGCTCGGCGACCTGTTCGGCCGAGTTCGCGTGTACAACTTGGGTTTCGCGGTCTTCGCGCTCTGCGCGCTCGCGCTGTCCTTCGATCCGTTCCACGGCGGCGCGGGCGCCATGTGGATCATCGTCTGGCGGGTGATTCAAGGCGTCGGCGGCGCGATGCTGACCGCCAATTCCGCCGCGATCCTCACCGACGCCTTCCCGGCGAAGCAGCGCGGAACCGCGCTCGGCATCAATATGGTTGCGGCCGTCGCCGGTTCTTTCCTCGGACTGCTGATCGGTGGCGTGCTGTCGGAGTGGGATTGGCGCGCGGTGTTCTGGGTGAGCGTGCCGATCGGGCTGTTCGGCGCGTTCTGGTCGTACCGCTCGCTGCACGAGGTCGGCATCCGGACGGCGGGCAAGGTCGACTGGGCGGGCACGATCACCTTCGGACTCGGGCTCACCGCGCTGCTCACCGGCATCACCTACGGGATACAGCCCTACGGCGGGCAGGCCACCGGCTGGTCCAGTCCGTGGGTGCTCGGGTCGGTGCTCGGCGGCATCGCGCTGCTCGGGGTGTTCTGCGTGGTGGAGAGCAAGGTCGCCGACCCGATGTTCCACCTCGCGCTGTTCCGTAATCGGGCCTTCGGGCTCGGCAATTTCAGCAATCTGATGGTCTCCATCGGCCGCGGCGGCATGCAGTTCATGCTGATCATCTGGCTACAAGGCATCTGGCTGCCGTTGCACGGCTACGACTTCGAGTCGACCCCGCTGTGGGCAGGTATCTATCTGCTGCCGCTGACCGTGGGATTCCTTGCGGCAGGGCCGCTCTCGGGCTGGCTGTCGGATCGCTACGGCTCACGTCCGTTCACCACCGGCGGTGCGTTCCTCGCCGGACTCACCTTCCTGCTGTTGCTGATCGTCCCCGTCGACTTCAACTACTGGGTGTTCGCCGCGATCATCCTGATCAACGGCGTCGGCAGCGGATTGTTCTTCTCGCCCAACACCGCGGCCATCATGTCCAGCGTGCCCGCCGCGCAACGCGGTGCGGCGTCCGGCATGCGCGGCACCCTGTTCAACGGCGGCAACGCGCTGTCCATGGGAATCTTCTTCTCGCTCATGGTCGTCGGCCTCGCCGCCAGCCTGCCCTCGGCCCTGGACGCCGGCCTGCGTGCCCAGGGTGTTTCCGTGGGCGCCGCCGCCGAGGTCGCCGCGATGCCGCCGGTGGCAAGCATGTTCGCGGCGTTCCTCGGCTTCAACCCGATCCAGGAATTGCTCGGCCCCACCGGCGAATTGACCAAACCCGGCGTGCACGCCGACACCCTCACCGGCCAGGAATTCTTCCCGCATCTGCTCACCGGGCCGTTCCACACCGGTCTGGTGGTCGTCTTCGTCGCCGCCGCCATCATGATGTTCCTGGCCGCCGCGGCCTCGTTCTGCGCGGGCGACAAGTACGTGCACGATGAGCAAGCCGAACTCGCCGAAGCCGACGAGCTCGCCCAGGCTGCGCCGGTACCCGCGCACTGATCGAACTTCATCGAAGATGAAACCCTGTCGGGCGCAATCAGTTCTACGCGGAAGGGCGCGGTCCTTCGACTAGGGCGTACAGGCCGCTGCGATAGCCGCCGTATCCCAGTAGAACGGGTGGACCTCCGAAATCCGGCCCTCGGTGATCGTAATCGTCTGCAGGATAGGGAAAGTGAGTTCCCGCCTGGTGGTGCGTGCGCGGGCGCGGACCAGCGTGTGCACCACCGGTCTCTCGCCGGTTGCCAGGAACTGCTGTTCCCGCAGTTCGAAGATCTCCCAAGTGCGCGCCATAGCGAGGAAGAACTGCTCGATCCCGGCATGCCCATGCCATGTTCCGCCGTAAGGCAATCCGGCAGCTTGATGCAGCACCACGTCGGTGGCGAAGTACGGGGCGAGCAGCTCGAACGAGGCACTGCCCGGTCCACCCGCCGCCATGTACTGCGCCTCGGCCGCATACATGCTGGTCAACACGGTCATCGGAGCAGTGGTGGATCGCGTCATGCGCCCAGTGTGTCCAGGTCCGGCGGCCGGGACCGGCGCTAATCGGACACTGCTTTCGCGGAGCCGCAGGACACCTGGTCGCACACGACGATCACATTTGGCAGTCGGGTGTCAGAGGATAACGCGCCGATCAGGGGGGAGGAACAACCCGTCTCCTTCTTTGACGTCGAAGGCCGTGTAGAACTCGTCGATGTTACGGACCACTTGGTTGCAGCGAAATTCGTTGGGCGCGTGCGGATCCGCTGCCAATTGGCGAATCTGCTGTTCCGGCCGAAGCTTCGCGCGCCGGGCTCGGGCGAACGCGAGGAAGACATTCGTGTAGTCCGGTGTCTCGTTGCCGCGCGAACGTTCGGCTCGGCGAAATGCCGCCAGTGCCATCGTGAGTCCGCGTAGGTCGGCGAGGTTTTCGCCGACGGTGAGCGCGCCGTTGACGTGGTGCTCAGGTCCGAGCCCGCTCGGCACCAACGAGTCATATTGCGCAATTAGAGCTTCAGCACGCTCATCGAATGCGGCGCGGTCGGCGGGCGTCCACCAATCCCGCAGGTTGCCGTCGCCGTCGAACCTGGAGCCCTGATCGTCGAAACCGTGTCCGATTTCATGTCCGATTATCGCGCCGATTCCGCCGTAGTTCATCGCAGGCTCTGCGTCAGGGTCGAAGAACGGCGGTTGGAGCATGCCGGCGGGGATCAGAATCGCGTTGTTGTTCCAGTCGTAGGAGGCATTTACCTCCTGCGGCGCCATCTTCCACTCAAACTTGTCGACCGGGGCGCCGAGCTTGGCGAACATCTGTTTCCACTCGTGCCGCATCGTCGCTCGAATATTGGCGACTCGATGGCCTGCGGTGATGCTCAGCTCGACGTAGTCACGCCAGGTATCGGGGTATCCGGTCTTGATGGTGAGCTTGTTCAGCTTTGCTATGGCGGCATCGCGGGTGGCTTGGGACATCCAGTCGGCGCGCGCGAAGCTCTCTCGGTATGCCGACACGATGTTCGCGATCAGCTCATCGGCATGCGCCCTGGACGCGGGTGGGAAGTGTTGTCCTACATACTCTTTGCCGAGCAGCTGGTCGAGATATGTGGAGACCGTGGCCAGCGCCGTCTCCTCGTCCCTCGGCCGCTGGGTCTGACCGCCGCGGGTCCGCTCGAAGAAGTCGAAACTCGCATCCGAGAATTCCTGATTCAGGTGTGGGGCGAACTCTCGGACAACCCCCAGGCGTAGGTAGTCGCGCCACTCGGCGATATCGACCTCTGACCATAGACGCGCTGCGGACGTAATGTAGGAGGGTTGAGCGATCACGATCTTGCTGAAAAGGCTGGGTTTGTCCGAGTAGGCGGCTAGCCAAGAGTCCCACTCGAAACCGGGGCCCATCTCGATGAGTTCTTGCCAGCTGCGGGGATTATAGGTCGCGGACGCGTCGCGGTTGCGCACCTCGTCCCAGTGCGCTGCGGCAATCCGATCCTCTAGGTCGAAAGTTCGCCTTGCCATCCCCGATGGATCGGCGAAGCCAGCTGATCGAGCGATTTTCTCGAGGAAAACCCGATACGCCGAGCGTTGGTCGGCCATGGCGGGCGATTGGTAGAACGAAGCCTTGAATCGCAAGCCGGCTTGGCCCAGCTGTGGACGATAGGTGGCCGAGTCCTTGCTGTCCGGAAACACCACCATGGCGAAGAGGCTGCACGCAGCGAGTGCGTTGTCGTACGGAAGCTCTAAAGCAATCGACGCCATGACCCGCGCCAGGTCGCCTTTGGTGGCAGCACCGTCGATGCTGCCGAGTAGGTCCGCGATGGGTGTGAGGCCGAGGCGTTCAGCGGCTTCGGTGTCCAGGCATGCGTCGTAGAAGTCGCGAATCTTTTGTTGGTCGGACCCGGGTGCCGGATCTCGGATCGTATCGATGATCGCCTCGAGTTGCTGCTGGACGCGGTCGGCGACTTCGAACCCGGTGCCGTAGGCGCTCTTGTCGGGCGGCAACTGATACTCCCGTAACCACCTGCCGTTGATATGTCGATAGAGGTCGTCTTGGGGCCGGACCATGGTGTCGACTTCTTCCAGATCTGAGCCGGAGCCGTTCTGTGGTCTTCCGGAGCATCCCGTCATCAGCGTGACCGACACGGGGATTGCCGCCAAGGCGATCAGCAGGGTCCGTCTGTCGAATCGTGTCGACGTGGCATGCCTCATCGGTACCTCCATCCGCGCGGTTGCCGGAGTCGGTGCATGGACGTGTTGTCAGAGCGAATGATCTGATGGATCTATCGGCCACGTGTCGTAGGTACCTCCGAGGCAGAAACCGGGCGTCATCGCGCCGGGAACCACTTCGCCGCCGTTGTTTTCGCACTCGGCGCGGCTGACCTCGGACTCGACTGCCGCCGGGTCGGGCCCGACAGTACTAAATGCGCCGCTCATAGCCAAGAGGCACAACAGATTCCGCATGACATTCCCCTCCGACCTGTTTTGTTCCATGGCACAGGTCGATCGGGACGATGGTGGACACAACAGACAAATCCGTACATCGCAGCGTCGACTTGTAGCTCATGTTCGGCCCCCTCGCGCGTTGTCCCGCTGCTGAGCGGCAGGTGCGCTTGCTACTGGCTGCAGCGTACGTCATCTTCACGAAATTGCAAGGAGTGCACAACAACTGGGGCAGCTTTCGCAGCTAGACCGCAGATCCGTTGATCTTGAATGGTGTCCCTGGATCGCGGGAGCTCGAAGGCATTGTCCTGCTTGAAGTTTGGCGGAGGTCTGATAGAGTTCGATGTAAAGACGGGGGTCGAAGAAACATATCGAACGTGGGGCGTTCGACGGTATCGGCCATCGGTCGTGTTCATCGGAGGGGACTACTTGGATTCAACGATCGGCGGCTTGGCCGGCTAGCGCGCGCTTTTTTGGAACCGCCTGCCGCGGAGCCGTTTCAGGCAACTGTCAGTCATGCTGATGAAGTTGTCTGTCGACGACTACGGTGTAGCGCCAAAAAAGCTGATCCGGCGATATTTCCAGGGGGGTGGAGCTACTGCGTTCTGATACCTGAATGGGGAATCTGGCTATGAAAATTGGCCGCATCTATGCTTGACGACGAGATGGGAATATCCGAATCATGAGATCGAATAATCGAATCAAGATGCTTTTGGCTGCTGTGCTGGGAGCAGCTTCATTGACGTTATCGGTACCTGCGACACTGGTAATGTCGGCGCCTACTGCGTCGGCTGCTTCGCGAGACGATGACTGCTACGCTCTCTACGAAAGTACTTTGGCAACCTGTGACTCGATCGCGGCCAACGGCGGCGATCCCGCGCCTTGCTATCACGCTGCCCTTGGAAATTTGCGGGAGTGTCTGAAAGGATAGGAAATGATGGATGAGAATCCGGATCGGCTCGCCGATATTATCGCCGAGCGGGTCGTTGACACGAGCTCCGGCCCGGTCAGTCTGGTCTTCTTCCGGCCGACTTGCTCGGGGGCTACATGGAATTGCCGGTTTTCGATCAGCGGCATGGCTGGGGCACGTGACATCGAGTCCGCATCGTCGGGCCGGGATTCTCTAGAAGCGCTGATGCTAGCAATAGTGGCTGCTTCGATGTTCTTCTACGATTCATCAACATTATCCGAAATGAGTGTCTTCGGTGACCGTGAGATCGGGCTGCTGAAGACCACCGAGGCGACAAACGGTGATCTCGAGTCGACCTTTACGCTGTCGGCGCCGAAAAGATGACCAAAGGCCGTCGGCGAGGCCTGGCGCGAGAACGGCCTCGCCGACGGTAGACATTTCACGATGGATTCGGTGACGGATCCAGGGGGAGGGGCTCGCGGTGCCGCACGGCAACTACCTGCGAAACATCGAAGCCTTCTGCGGCGATGCAGATGGGCTGTACTACTCGGATCCGCACGAACTCAATGGTGACACTGCTTTCGTCGCCAGTGTCGATACGGGTTGGCGGACGAACTACAGTAACGGATGGACTCACTGCAGTCCGCCTCCGGATACTGCCCCCCGGCCGCCGGACCAGGGGTGGAAGATCCACATCAGCTCTGTTCCGGAACAGTGCGAAGATGTACTTCGAATAATCTCGGCGTATTGTATGGAAGCGCATATTCATTTCAAATACTTGCCCGATCGAGGCGCGTTCTCGAAGGCTAATGCCAAATATGCGCCACGTAATTCGTCGGGAAAATTCATTACGATCTATCCGCGTCCGTCACAATTGCACGCAATACTGAATGATCTCGAATCCATGCTGAGTTCGTTCGACGGCCCGTATATATTGTCCGATGTCAGGTGGGACTCGGCGCCGGTGTTTCTTAGATATGGCGGATTTGTCAGCCGAATGGCTACGGTCGATGGTGCCGTAGTGCATACGATAACGGACGCTGGCGGCGGGTTGGCGGAGGACCAGCGACTGCCGTACTTCGTGCCACCCGTAGCCGGTCGCATACCAGAATTCCTGAAGAAATCGATTTCAAAACGCGTCGACGCCGGTAATGAAGCTTTTCCGTTTATCGTCGATACCGCGCTGCATTTCTCGAACTGCGGCGGGGTCTATGTGGCACGTCGGTCGAATGATCTCACCGAGGTGGTATTGAAGGAGGCTCGCGCACACGTAGCGGTAGACCGCAATGGAGACGATGCGGTCGCCAGACTCGGGAATGAATACCGTGCATTAACAGCACTCGCGTCGGTCGACGGAGTTGCCGACGCGTACCGGCTGCTGACGGTCGGCGACCACACCTTCATGGAAATGGAATACGTACACGGAGTCTCGTTGTATGAGTGGGTTGCGGCCCACTATCCGTACTCGGAGCGTTTCGACGTCGCCGACTATGCGGCTCAGGCGGTACGAATCGGTCAGTCACTTACTTCGATAGTGGAGCGGGTACACGAGGTCGGAATCGCGATAACAGACCTACAGCCGCGAAACATCATGATCGGCGACGACCTCGCGGTTTCGCTCATCGACTTCGAACTTGCCAAGCCGCTGTTCAGTGACAATATCCGGACAATGGCAACGCCGGGATTCATCCCTAGACTGCGCTGCTCCAGGCAACAGCAGGATCGGTACGCGCTGATGCGGACTATTGTCCATATGTTCAGCCCGCTGACGCCGTTGCCCGCCATCACCGATGAGATATGGATTCGGCAGCGCGCATACATTCTGCAGGTGTTCGGGCGAGAGATCGCTGAGTGGGTGGACCTGCTCGATGGAAATCTCGGTGGGCCGTTGAGTGCATCAGTGGCACATGATAGAGAATTTCTGCGGGTCTCGATTCCCAGCACCGGTGCCGATTCGGCACAGCATCTGACGAATGAACTCATCGGCGGGATCGTTCGATCCCACCGCTTCGACGGCGACCACCCGTACCCGGGCGGCCCCCACCAATTCGATGAGAACGGCGGTGTAAACATTGCCAGTGGCTCGCTCGGTGTCGAACTGATGCTGAGTAGGCACATGGCACGGCCCGGCAGGCAAGCGCATACCTCAGCTGTGAATGTTGCTGCGGTGCTGGAAACTTCGGATTACAGCCTGTTGTTCGGTCGTCTCGGGATGTCATGCGCGCTGCATGAGATGGGGCGCCATCGGGAACTGGTCGGCGATTTGATTGCCGATGTGGCCCTGGATTCCCTGGACGTGGGCCTCGGTGACGGATTGGCGGGAATTGCGTTGGGGCTCCATTCTCTGTGCCGCACCGGCTACACCACTGCAGACGCTCCTGCGGCACGTGCGATGAAGCACTTGGAGGCTGCGAGCTATGGCCAACTCGACAGTGAGGCGCCCAGGCCAGGCCTGTTCGATGGACTTGCCGGCGCCGCGGTGGCGCTTGCGCTCGTCCTGAAACAATCAGGGCGAGACGGGGAGAAGTATCGCAAGCTCGTTGTACGGCTGCTCGACAGATCAATAGCGCAACTGGTCGAAGCGCCGGATGGATCACTGCAGGTGCGTGAAAATGGCAACTTCTACCCGTATCTCGGTTCCGGTTCCGCAGGCGTCGGACTGGCGGTGGCCATGTGTGCGAAAGCAGGCGTCGAGCTGGATGATTCGTTCAGCTCGGTACTAGAGCGGATCCGACTGGCGTGTGCGGTGCGTACCTGCCTGTGCCCTGGCTTGCTGGATGGGATGGCAGGCCTGGTGCTTGCGGATCGACAGATGGCTGCTGCGCTAGGGATGCCCGTCGGCATGGCCCCAGCGGCGAAGTTCGACATGTTCACCTTCATCGATGCAGGAGGCGGAATGCTGACATCGGGGTATGGATCTCGGCGACTGGTTGCCGACTACTCGACCGGGTCCGCGGGCGTATTGGCGGCACTGGCCCCCGACCTGACGATGCACAGCTGGTTGCCGATCGCGCATCCGGACAAAGTCTGAACAAACGCGTTGGCCTGGACCGAAGAAGCGACGATCGGTCGGCCCGGATACCGCAGGCGACAACGAAAAGTCCGTTGTCGGTGTGGAGGAGGAAATTATGACACCTGGGAGGAGGTGTGATGAAAAACATTCTTGATCTTCAGAAGCTGGAAACCCCTGGTAAGGCCGACAGAACTGACCCGACGATTCAAGAAGCCTGGTCTACGTGGAGCTCTGGCTGCCACGAAAGCTGGAGCACAGCCAGCACCGGATGCTTCTGACGTTGTCTGAACCGGGGGCGGCGAACAAGTCGAAATGTTGCCGCCCCCGGCCGCGTGCCGGACCAATGGTCACGTCGGTCGGCGATCAGAAGGTGACGCGCTGATCCGGCGCCATGAAGAGTTTGTCACCCTCCTTGACGCCGAACGTGCGGTAGAACTCATCCAGGTTACGCACGACTTGGTTGCAGCGGAATTCGTTGGGGGAGTGGGTGTCTATCGAGAGGTAGCGGACCGTGAGTTCCTCGGTTTGCTTCTCGCGCCAGCTGCGGGCCCAGGACAGCAGCATGGTGCGGTAGTCGGGATCGTCGATGCCGCGCCGCTTTTCGGCGATTCGGAACGCCGCCAAGGTGATCTGCAAACCGCGCAGGTCGGCGAGGTTCTCGCCGACGGTGAGTTCACCATTCACGTGCTGGCTAGGCTCGAGCCCCTCCGGCACCAATGCGTTGTACTGGTCGACGAGCTGCTTGGCCTTGGCGTCGAAGGCGGCCCGGTCCTCGGGGGTCCACCAGTCGCGCCGGTTGCCGTCGCCGTCGTATTTCGAGCCCTGATCATCGAAGCCGTGGCCGATCTCGTGGCCGATGGTCGCCCCGACGGCACCGAAGTTGACGGCGGCCTGGGCGTCCTTGTCGAAGAACGGCGGCTGCAGGTAGGCGGCGGGGAAGACGATCTGGTTGGAGCTTGCCGAGTAGTAGGCATTCACCGTCTGCGGCGACATTCCCCATTCGGTCTTGTCGACCGGACCGCCGAGCCGGGCGAACGCGCGCTTGACCTCGAATTCATTGATGGCGAGCAATGATTCGATCAGCTTGCCCTTGGTGATCTTCAGTTTCGAATAGTCGACCCACTTGTCCGGGTAACCGATCTTGGGATCGATCTTGTCGAGCTTCGCCAGGGACGCCTCCCTGGTCGCGGGCGACATCCAGGACGAGTTGGTGAAGTTCTCCCGATACGCGGCGATGACATCGTCGAGCATTTCTTTCGCGCGCTGCTTGGCCTCGGGGGGAAAGTACTTCTCCACGTACACTTTTCCGAGCTGCTCGCCGAGTTTCTCATCGACGATGCCGACACCGTACTTCCAGCGCTCCGGTCGCTCTTCCTGCCCGTTGAGCACGCGACCCTTGAACTCGAAGTTCGCGTCGTTGATCGCCTTGGGCAGGAACGGTGCGAACTCGCGCAGCACGCTGAGCTTCAAATAGTCACGCCAGGTAGGGATGTCGACCTCGGTCCACAGCTGTCCCGCCGCGGTGATGAAGGACGGCTGGCCGACCACCATCGTGTCGAACAGCTGCTTCGGCCGGTCGGTGTTGCCCGCCAGCCACGGGTCCCAGTCGAATCCCGGTGCGAGAGCGACCATGTCTTTCCAGCTGTACAGGTTGTACGTCGCGTCGGCATCGCGGTTGCGCACATTGTCCCAATGCGCGGGCGCGATGCGCTTCTCCAGATCGAACACGCGCTGCGCCATCGCGGCGGGATCGGCGAAACCCGCTCCTGCGGCGATGCGTTCGAGGAACACCCGGTATTGCGCCAGCACCTCGGCGTTTTCGGGCTTGCGGTAGTACTGCTCGCCGAGCCCTAGCCCGGACTGGCCGACCGAGGGAATGTAGGCGTTGGAGTTCTTCCGGTCCGTGCCGATACCGAGTCCGATCAAACCGCTGATCGGCAACTCGGCCATCACCTTCGCCAGGTCGGCCTTGGTCGCCGCGCCGTCCACCTTGGCGAACAGCCCGGCCAGCGGCGTCATGCCGAGCCGCTCGATCGTGTCCCAGTCCACCCTGGCGTCGTACAGGTCGCGGATCTGCTGCTCCTCGGATCCATCCTTGGGATCCTTGATGCCTTCGACGATCTCGCGCAGTTGCTGCTGGGTGCGTTCGAAGGCCTCGCTCGTGGAGCCGAAGGAGGTCTTGTCCGGCGGCAACTGATACTCGCGCAACCACTTCCCGTTGACATGGCGGTACAGATCGTCCTGCGGCCGGATCGCCTCGTCCGCGCCACCCATGTCGACGCTGGTGAGCGCTTTACTCGTCTCCTTGGTATCGCTCGCGCAGGACGCGAGCGCGGCAGCGGCCGGCACCGCCCCGAGCGCGATCAGGAAGGCACGACGGTCCAGCTGTCCGAGACGTGTCACGCGGATTCCTCTCCCGATGCGGTCCGCCGCATCCTCGTCAGGCGCAATTTGTTCGCCCGAGGCTACCCGCCCGCGGTGCTACCGGCTGCCCCATCTCACAGGGTGACCCGCTGGTCCGGCGTGAGGAACAGTTTGTCGCCCGCCACGACGCCGAAGGTGCTGTAGAAGTCGGCGATATTGCGGACCACCTGATTGGCGCGGAACTCGTTGGGCGAGTGCACGTCCATGGTGAGCAGCCGCTCCTTGGTCTGCTTGGTCGCCTGCTGCCGCCAGATCCTGGCCCAGGACAGGAACACGGTTTTCAGGTCCTGTTCAATACCGTCGCGCTGCGCGGCAGCACGGTATGCGGCGAGCGCGATCTGCAAACCGCGCAGGTCGGCGAGGTTCTCCCCGACGGTCAGTGCGCCGTTGACGTGCTTGCTCGGATCCAAGCCGTCGGGCACCAGCGCGTTGTACTGCTCGATCAGCTGTTTCGTCTTGGCTTCGAAAGCGGCGATGTCCTCGGGTGTCCACCAGTCGCGTCGATTGCCGTCGCCGTCGTACTTGGCGCCTTGGTCGTCGAAGCCGTGCCCGATCTCGTGTCCGATCACCGCGCCGATGCCGCCGAAGTTGACCGCGGATGCGGCATCGGCGTCGAAGAACGGTGACTGCAGGATGGCGGCGGGGAAGGTGATCTCGTTCGCGGTCGGGTCATACATCGCGTTGACCGTCTGGGGTGGGAAGCCCCACTCGGCCCGATCGACCGGTGTGCCGAGCTTGCCGAGAGATCGGTTGACCTCGAAAGCCCTTGCAGCACGCAAAGATTCGACCAGTTTGCCCTTGGTGATCTTCACCCCGGAGTAGTCGATCCACTTGTCCGGATAGCCGATCTTGGCGACGATCTTGTCCAGCTTCGCCAGCGCCGCCTGCCTGGTCGGCGGCGACATCCACGACGAGTTGGTGAAATCTTGCCGGTAGGCGTCCATCAGATCGGCCACCAGCGCCTTGGCCCGATCCTTGGCTTGCGCTGGAAAGTGTTGCTCCACATACAGTTTGCCGAAGGGCTCGCCGAGATACAGGCTGACCGTCGCGAGGCCGTCCTTCCAAGGCTCCTGGCGTTGATCGCGGCCTTGCAGTGCCTTGTCGACGAAATCGAAGGCGGCGTCGGCAATTGCCTTGGGCAGGTAAGGGGCGAATTCCTTGACGACACTGATGCGCAGGTACTCACGCCACCGATCGATGTCGACCTCGGCCCACAGGTTTCCTGCGGCCGTGACGAACGACGGCTGCCGGACCACAATGCTGTCGAAGAGCTGCTTGGGTCGGTCGGTGCTGCCCGCCAGCCACGGATCCCAGTCGAATTGTGGTGCGAGCCTGGTCAATTCGGCCCAGCTCAGCAGGTTGTAAGTGGTGTCGGGATTCCGATCGCGGACGCTGTCCCAGTAGCCGGCGGCGATCCGGGTCTCCAGGTCGAGCACCCGCTGCGCGGTACCGGTGGGATCGGTGAGTTTCGCGCCCGCGGCAATGCGTTCCAGATAGGTGCGGTAGGCCGCGAGCTGCTCGGCGTACTCGGGCTTGCGGTAGTACTGCTCGTCCAGATTGATGTCGATGCCGGACTGGCTGACCATGGCGATGTAGTTGGCAGAGTTCTTCTGGTCGACCACGACCTGCAACCCGATCAGCCCCGCGATCGGCAGCGAGCCCATCACGCGAGCGAGGTCCGCCTTCGTCGCCGCGCCGTCGATCGCCGCGAGCAGATCCGCCACAGGCGTTGTGCCGAGTCGCTCGATCTCGTCACGATCGAGCCTGGCGTCGTACAGATCGCGGATCTGCTGCTGTGTCGAACCCGGTTGGGGATCGCGGATGCCCTCGACGATGCCGCGCAACTGCTGCTCGGTGCGGTCGTTGGCCTCGTCGAACGACCCGAACGACGACTTGTCCGGCGGCAGCCGATAGTCGCGCAACCAAGCGCCGTTGACGTGGCGGTAAAGGTCGTCCTGGGGACGGACCGCCGGATTCGCGCCCGCCAGATCGACGCCGGTGAGCCGAACATCCGAGACCTGTGATTGCTGGGAGCAGGAGGCCAACGCCGCCGCCGCGGGCGCGGCCGCCAGGGCGAGCAGGAAGGCGCGGCGATCGAGACGAGCGGACGAGCTCAAGAGCATCCCCTTTTCGGTACGGTCGAGCCGAACGGTGCTTCGTTGATCTTGCTCGATCCGAGGGTAGTGGCGCCCGCCTGCTAGCCCGAGTTTCCAGGTGCGCGTCCGCACCCCCTGGATTCCCGACCGACCCCCGATTTGGGAACGACCTGGGGATTCACCTACACTAGACCGGTTGCCTGCGGGAGCTATGCCCGCAATCCGGCAGTGAACCCCCAGTGGTTGGTTCTCGAGTTGCACATTCAGAGCCACGAAACCGCTGGCAGGCGCGCGTCCGGAGGGCAACTGACCATGCCCGTCGGGTCGGCAATCCGGCGTGCGTATACATCCAGGTCCAGGAGGAGCTGAAGTGATTCAGCAGGAGTCGCGACTGCGCGTCGCCGACAACACGGGCGCGAAGGAAATCCTTTGCATCCGCGTTCTCGGTGGTTCGTCGCGTCGCTATGCCGGTATCGGCGACATCATCGTCGCTACCGTGAAGGACGCTGTCCCCGGTGGCAACGTCAAGAAGGGTGAGGTCGTCAAGGCCGTCATCGTGCGCACCACCAAGGAGCGCCGTCGCCCGGACGGTTCGTACATCAAGTTCGATGAGAACGCGGCCGTGCTGATCAAGGCGGACAACGACCCGCGTGGCACCCGCATCTTCGGCCCGGTCGGCCGCGAGCTGCGCGAGAAGAAGTTCATGAAGATCGTTTCGCTGGCCCCGGAGGTGCTCTGACATGAAGGTGCACAAGGGCGACACCGTGCTCGTCATCTCGGGTAAGGACAAGGGCGCCAAGGGCAAGGTCATTCAGGCCTACCCCGAGCGCAACCGCATCCTGGTCGAGGGCGTGAACCGGATCAAGAAGCACGTCGCGAACTCCGCCAACCAGCGCGGCGCCTCTTCGGGCGGCATCGTGACCCAGGAAGCTCCGATCCACGTGTCCAACGTGATGATCGTCGACTCCGATGGCAAGCCGACCCGCGTCGGTTACCGGACCGACGAGGAGAGCGGCAAGCGGGTCCGGATCTCCCGTAACAACGGGAAGGACATCTGACATGACTACCTCTGAGCAGACCCAGCCGCGTCTGAAGGCGCGCTACCGCGCCGAGATCAAGGACGCGCTGAACAGCGAGTTCAACTACGCCAACGTCATGCAGATCCCCGGCGTGGTCAAGGTTGTCGTGAACATGGGTGTCGGCGACGCCGCCCGTGACGCGAAGCTGATCAACGGTGCCGTCAAGGACCTGGAGCTGATCACCGGTCAGAAGCCGGAGATCCGCAAGGCGACCAAGTCGATCGCGCAGTTCAAGCTGCGTGAGGGCATGCCCATCGGTGCGAAGGTCACCCTGCGTGGCGATCGCATGTGGGAGTTCCTGGACCGCCTGGTCTCCATCGCGCTGCCCCGTATCCGCGACTTCCGCGGCCTGTCGCCGAAGCAGTTCGACGGCAACGGCAACTACACGTTCGGCCTCAGCGAGCAGTCGATGTTCCACGAGATCGACGTGGACTCCATCGACCGTCCGCGCGGTATGGACATCACCGTCGTGACCACCGCGACGAACAATGAAGAGGGCCGCGCCCTGCTCAAGCACCTCGGCTTCCCGTTCAAGGAGAACTGACGATGGCCAAGAAAGCACTGCGGATCAAGGCTGAGGCCAAGCCGAAGTTCGCCGTTCGCGCCTACACCCGCTGCCAGCGTTGCGGTCGTCCGCACGCGGTCTACCGCAAGTTCGGCCTCTGCCGCGTCTGCCTTCGTGAGATGGCGCACCGCGGTGAGCTCCCGGGCGTGCACAAGAGCTCCTGGTGAGCTTGCGCTCTTCGTGAGTGCGCCCGCGTAAGCGGGAACCTGTACAAAGGCACGGCCTCCGCTGGAGGCCGTGCCTTTGCGCGTTTATTCGCGGTGTGGGACGAATCCAACGGAACCGCGGCGACGCCTGGTGCGTCAGATAAGAAACGGGGGACAAACCGCCGCCTGCGTCACCATCGAGAGGAGTGGGCCCATGGGAGATCCATCGTCGCTGTCGGTCGAGCCCGAAGAGGTGAAAGCGTTGGGGCGGATGGCCTACCAGATCGCGGACGAGTTGAAGTCCGGGTATTCGTCGCTGGTCACCGACACGAAGGTCACGATCGACAGCTGGGCGGGGAACAACGCAGGCGCTTTCACCGCCGCGTGGGATGAGTTCCATGAGGGTGCGGACCAGGTGTGGGACGCATTGTTCGAGCTGGCCGAGAAGCTCGGGGTCACCGCCGAAACCCTCCGCACGACCGACCAGTCCTACGCCGCCGGCCTCAGCTCCCTGGACCTGCCTTGATCGGGGCATCTGATGACCGGTGAGACACCAGCATTCTCGGTCGACCTCGCCAAAATCGAGGAGTTGGCCGCTCGTATGCGCGCATACAAGGCGGCCGTCGCCGATCGCTTGGCCGAGCTGGAGGCGAAGGCCAAGGAAGTCGAGGGAGTGTGGGTCGGCGCGGCGGCAGTGGCCTATAGCGAAGCGCATACCGAGTGGGCCGCAGGTGTCACCGACATGCAAGACGGGCTCGCGACCCTGGAAGAGGCGCTGAAGAAAGCCCACGAAAGCTACACCAACGCCGCCTCCCAAACCCTCCGGATTCTCGGCATATGACCGAGAAACTCGAGGTGGATCCCAAGGTCTATTACCAGGCCGCCACCAACTGCTTCGACGCCGCCGCCGCCCTCAACGACAGCTTCAAATACGTCTTCGCCGAACTCAACAGCTGCGGGCAAATGGCAGGCCGAGACGAAGACGGCCGAGCCTGGGCCACCTCCTACGACGAGTCGGCCCGCGAAACCGTATCCTTCTTCGACCAAACCTTCTCGACCCTGCGCGCCTACGGCACCGCCCTCAACGACCTCGGTTTCGAACACGCCAAATCCGATGCCGCGCTGAAAGGTACAGCCCAGCCCGACCGCCCGGCCGACGCACCATCAACACTGACCTTCGGCCCCTACGCCCTCCCCGCATCAGCCGCCGGCGGAACCCCCCAGGGCCTGGCAAAAACCTCCATCGAGGTACTAGACGCCATCAACTGCCCCCTCCCCGACGGCAACACCGACACACTCACCAAAGCGGCCGACGCCTGGGATCGGCTCGGCACGATCTACCAGAACACCAACGCCAAAGACAAAATCACGATCTCGGCCAGCCTCTTCGACGGAGTGACCTCCAAGGACGCGGCGCAGGTCCGCGAAGACCTGAAGACCCTAGAGACCTCCATCGGAGCCCTACTCGACACATGCAAGCAGATCAGCAAGACCTGCCTCGATTACAAGCAATCGATCGAAGAACTACGCAACGAGGTCAAGGGCTTCATCGAAGCCATCATCCAAGAAGCCGCGATCAACGTAGCGGTCACCGTAGTTGCCACCTGCCTCACCGGCGTCGGCGGCCTGATCGCAGGCGCCAAAGCTGTCGAGTCGGCTCGACGCTGGGCAGTGAAGATCAAAGCAACTGTTACCGCCTGGCGAGCACGGAAGGCATTGCAGCTCAAGGGGTTGGCCGAAGATGCGAAGGCTGCTCTCGCAAAGGGCAAGCAAGCCGTCAAAGACCTTTATGAACGCTTGCGATCCAAGCTGCCAAGCAAGGCAGGAGCAAGGAAGACCTATCCCTCCGGAGAGAATCTCACGGATGCGGAGTACGTTGCAAAGTATGGCGAGCCGGGCAACTGGAAGTATCCAGGGAAAGATTATGCTGTTCCCGGGACAAAACAGGATGTCGATCTTCCTGCAGGAATGAAGATCGATCGATACGGATCGGAATATGGGTCTTGGCTGTCGCCGGAGGGGACCCCGCTGACCGCACGTTCGCTGCCGCCGGACACGCTCGCAACCAAGGCATACAACACCTACGAAGTGGCACCCGGTGCAAAGCTCCCACCGGGGTGGACTATCGAGGAATCGAAGGTAGCTTCATGGTTCGGCGAGGAGGGCGGCGGGATCCAATATCGGATCCTGAAGTCGAAGAGTCCCGAGGTCGAAGGAAGCGTGGCGGATCTAATAGCTTGTGGATATCTGATCTGATGAGCGGTCGTGTGACTTCGAGTTTATAGCAGAAAAGGACAAATGTTTTGACGCACGCAGCGATTGATCTACGGATATTCCCGTCGGATATGCGGCGAGTAGTGCGCAGTTGGTACGAATGGCAGGCTGCCTCGGTACGCAGTCAAGGCAAGGATCTCGGTCGAACTCGAATCCCGGGAGCTGATCCAGAGTATGAATTCTGGCTTGCCAACACGCCGCGATCCGAAGGCGCTCGACTGTATCTAGACATCGGTGGACTCAGCTGGGTTGTTGCTGGTTCTGGAGATGGCTGGCTTCTGACGAAAGATGAGCGCAATCTCCCTAGCCCGGTCGGTGAGCTTCGCAGCTTCGCCGACATGGAGAAATATCTCCTGTGCTTGATGGGGGGAGTGCCTTACGTTGGAAGGCTCCGCGCTGAGGCGCCCGGTACAAGATGGTATCGGGAAGGCGTTCATCCCCGTGTGCGGCTCGAAAAGGTAGATCCGACTCTCGAATATTCGGATAGACTTCTCTACGTCGATGACGAAGTCGTCGATCGGGGGCATCTCGGAGAAATTGACGCAGTCAGATTCTCGCATCCGTTAGTGATGAATTATCAGCAGATCGAGTCTACTTTCAAGGCAGGCTTGCCGTCCGAGTGGTTCGCACATGAGATCGACCTGCTCGAATGACTTTCTGCTTGCGCAGATTCTTTCAAGCATTGCCGACAGCCTCAGTTGATACTGATTGACAATATGAAAATTATCCCGAATTGTGGAGGCGGGCGGAAGGTCAACTGGCCATTGGAAGGATTTACCTTGAGTGCGGTTGAAGATGTCGGTGAAGCCGTCGGGATTGAACTTGCACCCGAATCACCGGCGAATGCCGTTCTGCTCTATCGGGCAGTGACGGACTCTGCGGTTATCGAAGTTGAGTCTTCGCATGCATACGAGAATGACTATGGCATGGAATTTTTCGAGATTTACCATCCTGGTCACAGTCCGCGATCTGAGCTCCAACAGAGGACGAGAAAACGCCGCAGTGCACTCGCTCCTTTAGGTGCTGGTAAATGAGCGACAGCGAGAATCCTCAGAACAATTGTGGAAGTCATATGCTAGTCACTGAAGCCGTCTTGGATCTATGTCGGGACCTAATCGGATCCGGGTTCGCAACGGTTGACCAGATCGCTGGCTGTACCACTGAAGAGGTCGCTGAGGTTATATCAAGTGCTCCGGACGGATTTCCGATTCCGGACGAATATCTGGCATTCCTGGAGAAACTGGGCAGGGGTGCTGGAAGTTTTTTCATGGGAACCGACCTTTTCTTTCCCTCATTGCTGGAGGCTAACGAGGCGGCAGCAGATATAAGCAGCGGGCCGGCGGAGGCGCTGACTTTGCAGAATCGCTTCTTTATCGGACACCATCAGGGCTATAAGGTGTATTATTTCGATCTGGGCTCGGAAGCTGTGTACGCATACCAAGAGGGACTCCCGGAAACTCAACGGTTGGCGAACTCGTTCGTCGACTTCCTGCGACAGGCCTTCGAGATTCAAAAGGGTGGGCCCCGTGACCGCACAAATATGCCGTGAAGGCTGAACTGAAACACCTCCACAGTCCGGATGCGGACCTGGAGAAAGGCCCGGTGCCCTCCGACGTGCTGTTCGTGCAGCTGATGGTCGGCCCAGCGGGCGGCCCCGGCGAAGAATCTTTTGATCTCATGGTGTGCACACCGGAGGCACGTGACTCGGTCGTAGATCCGAGCGATCCGGACTCGAGTCGCTACTTGTTGGTGCTCGAGCGAATCGATCCCGCACTGATCAAGCGCTACGTAGAAGACTTTCTGAAGGACATCGAACGACCAACATGGCGGGAGTTGGCCTTGGCGATTGGTCAACTCGCCAGGTGGGAGTTCCACGAATATAGATCGTAGCTATTCGGTGAACAGCAGAGTTCTGAGTCCAGAAGCTAGCCAAACATCGATTTATCGGGGGAACTGCCGTGGGGCAAGAATATGTAGACTTTCCAAATCTTGCTGGCCTCTATCTGGAGGATAGTTACGTTATGGACATTGTCGAGAGTGCTTCCGAGTTCAGGTTTGTGCTCGAAGCGGTCTTGGCGCCTGAACATCCGCACTATCATCCGCCTGCGGCCGGTGACCAGTATTGCTACGCGGACGGCGATCTAGTTTTCAGCGAAGTGCGCGGTGTCGAGTGGGTCGATCGCTCGTTCCAGAAATATAAGGATGCAACCGGTACCATGGACCTTGGAAACATCGATTCCTTGACCCGCTCGGATGGCGTATATACGGCGATAGGCGATTGGGGAAGAGTGCAGATTCACAGCAGTGCAGAGCCGGAGTTTCGAATCTCTGAGACCGACTGAATCCGCGTCCCATAGGCTATGGAAGGTGGCTCTAGGCTCAGCGTCTCGATTGACGACGAATCTCAACGCTGCGGAAAATGAGAGGATGATAGATGTCCGACTATGAGTTCATCGAACCGGAGGAGTCGGAACTTCTCGAAATCTTCGGGGCAAAGCGCGTAGCTGTTGCGGGAACAGTCGCTTCTTTTGTAGTGGATATTGTCGTCGACGACCGGAACGGGCTGGAGCTATCCTACGACGTTATAGCCCGATCTGCCCGTGTGCGATGGGCTCAGGACTCGGTGCTCCTTGCTGACTTTTTTCGTGAACAGGTGACCAGGATATCCGTCGAGAGCGCCGGGATCATCAGAATATCCACTTCGGGAACTGATCTGACTGGAGAACTTACGGTCGAGGTGTATCCGATTCGGATTACCGATGTATCCTTGGCTCGCTGAGCCGAGGGTGGATAGCGTGACACACATAGATTCGAGAGGCCGTATTGAGCTACGTTTTCGATATCGATGGTGAGACGGTTTGGAGTCCGTCCCTGCGGGTGGGCGACCTGTACGTCCGAATGCTTGAGGATGTGGGAATCGTTTTGGGGGTGCCTACCGGGCTCAATCCGGTTTCTTCTGATATGTGGGATGTCGACATCGATGCCTTTGAGAAACTTGTGAAGCTAATGTTTGAAACATACATCAGCACGGGGCATCAGGTGTTCAAGATTCTGGTCGAAGGTGTCCTGGCTCCCTCTATCGTCCTGCTCGAGCGTGGCGGTAAGGAAATCTTCGCCGACACTGACGAACAACGAGAGTTTTGCGATAGAGCGCTCAGATTGTCGATGGCTCGATGAGGCGCGGTATGGCCGCTTCGGTGAATCGGGCAGAACCGGAGGGGTAGTTGCTGATTGCTGTGGCGCGGATGTTCAGCGTTTCAGTTCACGGCGAATGTCGACGCTGAGGAAGTGTGGGGCTGCAAGTACTCGGCGGAGCATGAAGCGGATGAATGGCGGCATGTCGGTGGCGGTTTCGTCGCGGTACACGCGGGGGTTGTCGACCTCGTAGGAGCGCCGTCTGGACTCGAGTTGGCATCCTCCGGCGGCGAGAACGTTTCGTACCCAATCGGATTCGGGGCCGTACGTCAGTGCGATGACGTATCTGTTGTCGCGCCGGAAGGCCCATAGCGGTGTCCGGAAGGTTCGACCGGACTTGCGTCCACGATGTATCACCACTGCCCAGCCCGGCGGCCAGGGTGCGATGAACCTGGTGATCCGGTTGAGCCCTACCCGGTTGGCGCGGGCGAGCCAGCGTGGAGCAGGCATTCCAGGAACTCCTCAGTTGTGGAATTACTGCTCTCAGCGTATCTCTGCGGGCGACTGGAAATCAACGCTTGTAGAGTTTCTGGCACCATGCCTCCGATTGGACGACGGCCCGGCAAGGCCGATACCAGGGAAGTCCTGTTGGCGACGGCGCGCCGCCGATTCGCCGAAGCCGGCTACGACAAGACGACGGTGCGTGAGATCGCTGCGGAAGCCGCTGTTGATCCGGCGCTGATCAGGCACTACTTCGGCAGCAAAGCGGACTTGTTCCGCGCGACGATGGGCTGGCCGTTCGAGCCCGCGGACCTCGCGGCCAGGATCACCGCCGGTGACCCGCGCGGGATAGGGGAGCGGCTGACGCGGGTGTTCTTCGAAGCCTGGGACCGCCCGGAAACCCGCGCCCCGCTGTCGGCGATCCTGCGCGGCGCAGCCACACATGAGGATTCCGCCAACCTGGTGCGGCAATTCATCCAAGGCCAGGTGTACGCCCAGATCGCGGCGGCACTACCTAGCCCGGATGCGGAATTGCGGATCGACCTGGCGATGGCCCAACTCCTCGGCATCGCCTACTTGCGCTACATCCTGCGGGTAGAGCCCATCGCCTCGGAAAGCCTCGATGAGTTGATCGCCCGAGTCGCCCCGGCGATCAAGACGCATCTGGACGTCTGATTGCGCGTGGCGACCGCTGGCGATTTACGGCAGGGGACTCAGTTCTGCTGACCCAGCAGTTCCAGCGAGCGCTGGTGCGCGCTGACTGCCAGTGCGGTCTCCCGCGCAGCATCGGAGCCGCCTTGCCCGGCGAGGTAGGTGTGCAGATTGGCTTTCGCCTCGTACCAGGCGGCGCGTTCGATATCGCCGGCCTCGGCGGTGGGGCGGTTCAGAGTCAGGGCAGTCATTTCGACCATGACGTTCACCCGCGGTTCCTCCTCAACGATGTTTCAGATCTTTCGGTCGGTACACCGTGACCCGCGTTCGGAGTGTTACGCCAGTCGGGAGTACTCAACCAGTGTGCGCAGCTCCATCTCTGCGCAATAGAGGTCACGTGACGTTCGCTGAGGTGTCCTCTAGAGGTTGCTGGATCCCGTATCCGTGGCGCTGCTGGTCAGCAAGCTGCCCGCGTGCTGGTGCATTGCGATCTTGTTGCGCTCAATGAGCTGCAAGATTGCCAGTAGACCCGTGTTGGTGACCGGCGCAAAGCTCGGCGCCGATCGAGCGGCAAAGGCCATGAGGTTGCCTCGGCCGATTTCCTCGCGCCCGTGGCCGACGTGCTTCGTGTCGAGCCCCGAGCGCCGGTCCGGTCATCTTGTGCGGGAGGCAAGCCGTCGGAGTCGTTGGACGAGTTGACAGCGCGAGTGGGCCTGGTGATCAACACTCATCTAGACAGCTGATTCGTCCCAGTACTGGCTCTGGATCAAAGTGACGGTGCGTCGCCGTCCAGTATCTTGCGGATGAAGGTCATTGCGTCTGCGTTGGCTGGGTCGTCGGTGTAGGGGCGTGCAGCGGCTGCGGCTTGCCTCCGTGCGTCGGATTGGGCGTTCTGTATCGCATCTAGGAGTAGTCGCCGCAGTTGAACCTCACCTAGCCGCAATGCCTGCGGCGTGAGGCGAAGATCGGTGACGTTGCCGTGTCCGTCAACTGTGGCGCTGAGCTCACCGTTGCGTGATGCGGTGCGGACCGCGATCTGTGCTAGAGAGTGTTGAAGAGCTTCATTTTTGCTGCGCCATTCGGCTGCTGCGCGACGTTGCTCGTCGTTCCACTGGTCCAAGTAATCCACGATGGCTCCTGAGTTCCGACCTATCCGGATAGGCTTTCCGCATCACTCTCGATAGAAACCGACTTGATAATCACATGTTTCGTCTACCGTGAACGGCTCGTGTATATATCTTCCGAGTGCTGTTGCCTGTGCGGGGGAAACGTCGTAGCCGAATATTTCTATGCCCTCTTCTATGCCTAGCATCTTCTTCAGGGTCGGAAGTTCTAAATCGTGTAGAGGATACTCGACGACCAACGTCCCGGTCTTCTTGTCGTAGGCTTCCAGGTAGTTCACATGCTCTCCAAGGGTTGCGGCTCAATCGCATTCTCCAGCCGAAATATAACTTACCTTCCGGGCTTGCGGCCGGCCTCTGGGGGTTTATTCTGCGCACCCGAATTGGCGTCGTACTCGCCCAGGTGCTTGTCGTTCTTGCTGTACTTCTCGACGGCACCGTGCTGGTAGTCCCACTCGTAGAGATTGCCCTCGTCGTCTTTCCATCGCTGTCTGTACCGCGGCCCGACCTTCTTGACCGGGCGTGCGTTGGGAAACCCGGGCAGCCCACCTTTCGGTGGCGGCACATACTTGTGGCTGTTCCCGCCCGCATTTGTGCTGGCGTTGAATTGGGTCGGATTGGCCTCGAGGAGGGGCTGAAGGTCGGTGGCGACGCCGATGGCTGCGGCACCTGCCGCGACGGTGACGCCCGTTGCGAGAGCCGCTGCAGCATCGAACGCGATCAACACGGTGACGACGGCAGCGCCTGCGGAGCTACCGGTAGCAGCGGTCGTAGCCACTGCGCCGGTGCCGGCAGTGAAGAAGCCGACCACCACGCCGGCGATGAGGCCGACACCGATAGCCCCGGCCAGGATGGCAAGGATCTTGCGGTGGGCGTCCTCGATCTGCTGTGCCCAATCGTCACATGCACGACCGAGATTCTCGTATTGCGTTGCGACGTTATCGGCGGCGGTAAATACCGCGTCCATTTGGGCGAGCGCCTGGGGCAGCTCTTCCGATGCGTTCTCTTCCAGATTCACCCAGGCTTGCCCGGTCCCATCGCTGGCCTCGCGCAGTCCTGTGGCTGCGGTTCGCCACGCGGTGCCGAGTCTGCGCAACTTGTCCGGATCGCCGTTCGGCCAGGTATGGCCTTGCAGCCAACTGCTGATCATCTCCCAGCCGAATGGAGGATCGGTGTCACCGCCGAATGCGCCCTTGAACGTCGGAGAGGTTGCGGCGGGAAGAACTGCGGGATCGGGATCGGGTGTCTCTGGCGGCGTCTTGTTGAGCTTCTCGGTGTTGGCATGATTTACCGCAGTGAAGGCGAGAAGATCGTGCAACTTGCCGAAGGCGTTGACGATATTTGTTCCGCCGCTCACTCCGCTGAAGGCGGCCGGGTCGTAGCTACTCGCCCAGGTGCGGCCAGCGCTGTCGCTCCCCGCGCAGCCCCAGTCTTTGTCGAGTGCCGCGGCGAGGGTCTTGACCACACTGTCGGCATTGTTTCGGGCTGTTTCGTACAGCCGTGCAGCGTCGAAAAGCAGGTTCGCATTCATGGTGATGGGCGCCATCAGGGCCACATCCCCTTGTTGTGCTCGACGTTGGCCAGGTATCTGGCGCGTGCCGCTCTGGCGGCTGTTTCGAGGTCCGCGAGAGCCGACTTCATGTCCTGCATTTCGCGTTGCCAAGTGTCGTGTTTGGCGCGATGCGCTTCGGCGGCACTGCCTTGCCACTCGATATGCAGGTCGGCCACTTCGTGCTCGACGTCGGCGATGCGTTGCTCGATTTGCTGGCCGATCAGCCGGGCTTTCGCGACGAGGGCCAGGATCTGGTCGGTGTCAACCCTGTATGACGCCATTACGCATCATCCAGGTTGAATCGGATATACGTCAGGTCGTCCGCGTTGGCCTGATCCGCCTTCGTGAGGGCGTTCGCGGCTTGGTGTATCAGGACCGCGTCCTCGCTCAGCGCGACCGCGACTTTACGAGCGGAATCCACCCACTCGGTCCATAACGCAGCGTGGGTCTCGGCCGCCTCACCGATCCAGTCCGATGCCATGAGCGTGGCGGCTTGCTTGGACAACGCGTCGATGTCCGTCCAGAACTCTTCGGCTCTCGCCGCCATCCGGTCCGCGGTGGTGTGCATCTGCTCAGGGCTGCTGCGCACGGTGAGAACGTATCACGGGCTGGTGAGTCGAGTTCCACCCCGATTTGGGTCTCAGCTGGGCGTTGTCTACACTAGACCGGTTGCCTGGGCACAACTGTGCCTGCATGTCTTGGTGCATTGCATCGACGTGTGGCCCGCCCTGGCACCGAGAACTCGTTCAGAGAACTCACTCCGGTCGACAAGCGTCGACCGGACCAGCCCAATTGCTGTAGGCCCACGATCGGTATGCCTTGTGCTCGCCGGTGTTGCATGGGAACCGTAGCGAGAAAGGTGTCGAGGTCTAACCATGACCATGACTGATCCGATCGCGGACTTCTTGACTCGTCTGCGCAACGCCAACTCGGCGTACCACGATCAGGTGAAGGCTCCGCACTCGAAGCTCAAGGCGAACATCGCCGAGATCCTCAAGCGCGAGGGCTACATCGCCGATTACCGGACCGAGGACGCGACCGTGGGCAAGGCCCTCGTTGTCGACCTCAAGTACGGCCCCAGCCGTGAGCGCAGCCTGCAGGGCCTGCGCCGCGTCTCGAAGCCGGGTCTGCGTGTGTACGCGAAGTCCACCAACCTGCCCAAGGTCCTGGGCGGCCTCGGCGTGGCGATCATCTCCACGTCGACCGGTCTGCTCACCGATCGCCAGGCGGCCAAGCAAGGTGTAGGCGGGGAAGTCCTCGCCTACGTCTGGTAAGGGGAGGTAGGACAAATGTCGCGTATTGGCAAGAAGCCCATCGCAATTCCGGCCGGCGTCGAGATCACCATCGACGGCCAGCGCGTGTCGGTGAAGGGGCCCAAGGGCACCCTGTCGCACACCGTTGCCGAGCCGATCACCATCTCCAAGGGTGAAGACGGCCAGCTCGAGGTCGTCCGCCCGAACGACGAGCGCCAGAACCGCTCGCTGCACGGCCTGACCCGTACCCTCGTCGCCAACATGGTCGAAGGCGTGACCAAGGGCTACGAGAAGAAGATGGAAATCTTCGGCGTCGGTTACCGCGTGCAGGCCAAGGGCTCGAACCTGGAGTTCGCTCTGGGTTACAGCCACCCGGTGCCGATCGAGGCGCCGGAGGGCATCACCTTCGCGGTGGAGTCGCCCACCAAGTTCTCCGTGTCCGGTATCGACAAGCAGGCGGTCGGTCAGATCTCCGCTGTGATCCACGGACTGCGCAAGCCCGACCCGTACAAGGGCAAGGGCATCCGCTACGCCGGCGAGGTCGTTCGCCGCAAGGTCGGAAAGACGGGTAAGTGATCATGGCGCAAACCGAAAACCAGATCGCCAAGCGCAAGCCGCGCGGCAAGGACGTGTCCACGACGCGTCGTCTGTCGAAGACCCGCCGTCACTTCCGTCTGCGCAAGAAGGTCGAAGGCACCACCGAGCGTCCGCGCCTGGTGGTCAACCGCTCCTCGCGGCACCTGCACGCGCAGCTGGTCGACGATTCGATCGGCAAGACCATCGCCGCCGCGTCCTCGATCGAGGCCGACGTGCGTGCGCTGGACGGCGACAAGTCGGCCAAGAGCAAGAAGGTCGGCGAACTGCTGGCCGCGCGTGCCAAGGCCGCCGGCGTCGAGGCCGTCGTGTTCGACCGTGGTGGTCACGACTACCACGGCCGCATCGCGGCGCTCGCCGACGCTGCTCGCGAAGGTGGGTTGAAGTTCTGATGATCAAGACCAACGGAAGGAACGTCTGATGCCGGGACGTCAACGGCGTGACGGCGGCAACGGACCCGCCGGACAGCAGAATGGTGCCGCCGGTGGCGGCGACAACCAGCGTGGTGGCGGCCGCGACCGCCGCGGTGGCAACGACCGCCGCGACCAGCAGGCCGAGAAGAACCAGCTCGAGCGCGTAGTCGCGATCAACCGCGTCTCCAAGGTCGTGAAGGGTGGTCGTCGCTTCAGCTTCACCGCCCTCGTGATCGTCGGTGACGGCAACGGTCTGGTCGGCGTCGGCTACGGCAAGGCCAAGGAAGTTCCGGCGGCCATCCAGAAGGGTGTCGAAGAGGCTCGCAAGAGCTTCTTCCGCGTCCCGATGATCGGCAGCACCATCGTCCACCCGGTTCAGGGTGAGGCGGCGGCCGGTGTCGTCATGCTGCGTCCGGCCTCGCCCGGTACCGGTGTGATCGCCGGTGGCGCGGCGCGTGCCGTGCTGGAATGCGCTGGTATCCATGACATTCTGGCGAAGTCGCTCGGTAGCGACAACGCCATCAACGTCGTGCACGCGACCGTTGCGGCGCTCAAGATGCTGCAGCGTCCGGAAGAGGTCGCGGCTCGCCGTGGCCTGCCGCTCGAGGACGTTGCCCCTGCGGGCATGCTGCGTGCGCGCGCCCAGGCTGCGGGAGGTGCCAGGTAATGGCGGATCTCAAGGTAACCCAGATCAAGAGCACGATCGGCGCCAAGCAGAACCAGCGTGAGAGCTTGCGCACGCTCGGCCTGCGCAAGATCCGGCAGACCGTGGTTCGCGAGGACAACCCGCAGAACCGTGGCCTGATCAACGTCGTGCGCCACCTCGTGACAGTTGAGGAGGTCTGACATGACCATCAAGTTGCATCACCTGCGCCCCGCGCCCGGTGCCAAGACCGAGAAGACTCGGGTCGGCCGTGGTGAGGGTTCCAAGGGTAAGACCGCGGGCCGTGGTACCAAGGGCACCAAGGCACGCAAGAACGTCCCGGCCGCCTTCGAGGGTGGGCAGATGCCGCTGCACATGCGGCTGCCCAAGCTCAAGGGCTTCACGAACCGGTTCCGCACGGAATACCAGGTCGTGAACGTCGGTGCCATCGCCAAGCTGTTCCCCGAGGGCGGCGAGGTCGGCAAGGCCGAGCTCGTGGCCGCCGGCGCGGTTCGCAAGAACCAGCTGGTGAAGGTCCTCGGCGACGGCGAGATCGGCGTCGCGGTCCAGGTGACCGTCGACAAGGTCACCGGCGCTGCCAAGGAAAAGATCACCGCGGCCGGTGGCTCCGTCACCGAGCTGGGCTGACGGTACTCTGACAATCAATGGCACCGGACGAGTGAAAGCTCGTCCGGTGCCACTGTTAGAGTTCAAGTTGTTGTCTGCCAAGCCTCGTCATGGTTTTCAGCGTCCCCAGATGCCGATTCGTCGGATCTGGGGTTTGCTTGAAATTTCCATGTCCTGACCATGTCGTTCGCCAGGAGGATCTGTGCTTTCCGCCTTCGTATCGGCCTTCCGGACTCCGGACTTACGGCGGAAGATTCTCTTCACGCTGGGGTTGATCGCGCTGTACCGTCTGGGTGCCGCGCTGCCGTCCCCCGGCGTCGATTACAAGAACGTGCAGGCGTGCGTCAAGCAGGTGTCCGGCGGTGAAGACGCCGGTATCTACCAGCTGATCAACCTGTTCTCCGGTGGCGCGTTGCTGCAGCTGTCGGTGTTCGCGATCGGCATCATGCCGTACATCACCGCGAGCATCATCATCCAGCTGCTGACCGTCGTCATCCCGCGGTTCGAGGAACTGCGCAAGGAAGGCCAGTCCGGCCAGACCAAGATGACGCAGTACACCCGGTACCTGTCGATCGCGCTCGCGGTCCTGCAGGCCACCGGCCTCGTCGCGCTCGCCTCCCGTGGCCAGCTGCTGCAGGGCTGCGACAAGGAGATCATCTCCAACAACGGCATCTTCGCCATGATCATCATCGTGCTGGTGATGACCGCGGGTGCCGCGCTGGTCATGTGGTTCGGCGAGCAGATCACCGAGCGGGGTGTCGGCAACGGCATGTCGCTGCTGATCTTCGCCGGTATCGCCGCCCGCATCCCGACCGAGGGCAAGTCCATCCTGGACAGCCGCGGCGGTCTGGTCTTCGGGCTGGTGTGTGTCGCCGCGCTGGCGATCGTCACCGCGGTCATCTTCGTCGAGCAGGGCCAGCGGCGCATTCCGGTGCAGTACGCCAAGCGCGTGGTCGGCCGGAAGATGTACGGCGGCTCCTCGACCTACCTGCCGCTGAAGGTCAACCAGGCCGGTGTCATCCCGGTGATCTTCGCGTCCTCCCTGCTGTACCTGCCCAACCTGGTCTCCCAGCTCACGTCCTCGACGAACAACCCGGACCCGAGCTGGTGGCAGGAGATCATCGCCAAATACCTGGTGAACCCGGGCAACCCGGTCTACATCGCGATCTACTTCGGTCTGATCGTGTTCTTCACCTACTTCTACGTCGCGATCACCTTCAACCCGGAGGAACGCGCGGACGAGATGAAGAAGTTCGGTGGCTTCATCCCGGGGTACCGCCCCGGCAAGCCCACCGCGGATTACCTCAATCATGTGCTGAGTCGCATCACCCTCCCCGGCTCGATCTACCTCGGTCTCGTAGCTGTCCTGCCGAATCTGTTCCTCGACATCGGTGCCTCCGGTAATACCCAGAACCTCCCGTTCGGCGGCACCGCGGTGCTGATCATGGTGAGCGTCGGCCTGGACACGGTGAAGCAGATCGAGAGTCAGCTGATGAATCGAAATTACGAAGGGTTCCTCAAGTGAGAGTTGTACTGCTCGGTCCGCCGGGTGCCGGCAAAGGCACCCAGGCCGTCCTCCTGTCGGAAAAACTGGGCGTCCCGCACATCTCCACCGGGGATCTGTTCCGCGCGAACATCAGCCAGCAGACGCTGCTCGGCCGTGAAGCACAGAAGTACATGGACGCAGGCGATCTGGTGCCGAGCGACATCACCAACCGCATGGTCGAGGCCAGGGTCAACGAGCCCGACGCCGCGAACGGCTTTGTCCTGGACGGCTACCCGCGCACGGTCGACCAGGCCGACGCGCTGGAGAAGATCCTCAAGGACATCGACACCAAGCTCGACGCGGTGCTGTGCTTCGTCGTGGCCGAGGACACCGTCGTCGAGCGGATGCTCGCCCGCGGGCGCGCCGACGACAACGAAGACGTGATCCGCAACCGGCTCCGGGTGTACCGCGAGGAGACCGAGCCGCTGCTCGAGCACTACGACGGACTGGTCGTCTCGGTGGACGGCGTCGGCGAGGTCGACGAGGTCAACGCGCGCGCACTGCGTGCGCTGGGACACTGAGGCCGAATGGTCTTCAACCGTAAAAAGAAGGTCGTGCCGTTCCGCACGGCAGGCGAGCTCGATGCCATGGCCGCGGCGGGCGCGATCGTCGGTCGCGCCTTGGTCGCCGTGCGTGCGGCCGCCAAGCCGGGGGTATCCACCCTCGAACTCGACGAGGTCGCCGAGCAGCTCATCCGCGATGCGGGTGCGGTGCCGTCCTTCAAGGGCTACCACGGCTTCCCCGGTTCGATCTGCGCGTCGGTGAACGACCGTGTGGTGCACGGGATTCCGACCGCGGATGAAATCCTGACCGAGGGCGACCTGGTCTCGATCGACTGCGGCGCCATTCTGGACGGCTGGCACGGTGATTCGGCGTGGACGTTCGGCGTCGGCAACATCATCGAAGCCGATCGGCTGCTCAGCGAAGCGACCAAGCTCTCCATGGAGGCCGGCATCGCGGCGATGCTGCCCGGCAACCGGCTCTCCGATGTCTCCCACGCCATCGAACTGGGCACCCGCGCCGCCGAGCAGGAGCACGGCCGCGCCTACGGCATCGTCGACGGTTACGGCGGGCACGCCATCGGCCGCGAAATGCACCTCGACCCGTTCCTCGCCAACGAGGGCGACCCGGGCAAGGGACCGAAACTCGTGGTCGGCTCGGTCCTCGCGATCGAACCGATGCTCACCCTCGGCACCACACAGACCCAGGTGCTCGAGGACGACTGGACCGTGGTCACCGTCGACGGCACCCGCGCCGCCCACTGGGAACACACCGTCGCCGTCACCGAGAACGGCCCACGCATCCTCACCCTCCGCCCGGAGTAGGCGGAGTGCGGGCGCGCCGACTATAGGCGCCGCTCGACTCCTGCCCCTCCACGCGGAAGGTCGGGCGGCGCAACAGTTGCGCCAGACACTGGCGGCCGGTGACACGCGCGGCGAGGAGTCGATGCGCACCGACGCCGGCGGGGGTGGCGGCCCCCGCTGGACGATCTCGCCTCGTGATTCGCCTGCGGCACATTGCTGCCGCTACCGAATCGTGGACGATACCCAGCTGCGTCGCTGGATCGGTGTCGTCGTTCCTTGCGCCTGCTGCGCTCGACCGTGACGTTGTGCCGAGCGGCGTTGCTCGGTGTCGAATCAGGTCGACATTTGTGCCTGATCCCGCGGTACCTGAACTCTGACTTTCTCCGGTACCTGAACTCTGCTGAAAGCGTATGTCCGGGCGGGTGGGGGCGACGCGAGTAGGCCACTACTCGAATACGGTTGGCGCACCACGCGGTTCGGGCCCGCGTCACCCGCAGCGCGACGAGCACGCGCCTCGGGAAAGTGTGTGTGGTGTGCGAATTCCCTTGCGGCAGGTAGTCGCTTGGCGGCGACACCGGCGGCGCGAAAGATCGTCAGAAGTCGCTCAGTTGTCGCGAAGTTCGGCGCGCAGCACCAAAGTCACTAGGGGAAGGTCGAATTCGCCCTCCGCCGTCTCCGGCCTGCTGCGCAGGTATTCGGTGACGCGGCGCAGCACCTCGGCTCGTTGCTGCGGTGACACCACCAGGGTGTGCGAATGGGTGCCGATGGTCGCGGTCAGCGACTCCGCGGTCCGCCGCTGGGTATGCGGGAACTCGGCGCGTTCGAAGATCTCGAACAGTGCGTGCTCGGGTAGCTGCGCGTCGCCGAGTTCCGGCGGTGGGGCGGACGCGTCCGAGCGGGCGACCCGCCCCAATTCGGCGACCCAGTCCACCCGCATGTCGTCGGTGTTCCACAGCGCCGCGAAGGTCCCACGCTTGCGTAACACCCGGGCGAACTCCGGAAATGCGCGCTGCTGATCGAACCAGTGAAAGGCCTGCCCCGCGACGATCGCGTCCACCGACCTGTCCGGGAGCGGAATCTCCTCCGCCGATCCCTCCAGCGCACGCACCCCCGGCAGTCGCCGCATCAGCTCGACGCGCATGCCGTCGTCGGGTTCCACGGCGATCACCGACACGCCTGCGGCGAGCAGCCCCTCGGTGAGCTTGCCGGTGCCGGCCCCGAGGTCGACGACGATGGGCGCCGGTACGGTCGGCACCGCCTCCAGCGCCCACCGGATGGCCGCCTGGGGATAGTCCGGCCGGTGTTCGGCGTAGTCCATGGCGTGGGCGCCGAAGGAGGAGGCCCGCCGCGCATGCAGGGCACGCTTGCTCGCATCTCGATCAGTCGTATTCCCCATGCGCCCACCCTAAGTCCGGGCTGCCGCCGCGCGTGCGAGATTTACGACGCGCCTGGCAACCGGCGCACGCCCGCGGACACCTCGGCGGCCAGGTCGTCGTAGCCGACGGCCAATTCCGCGAGCCGCTGCCAGGCGTCCCACAGGTCCCACTCGGAGGCACTCGCCAGCGCGGCGTAGGCGTTGGCGGTGAACTGGGCGAGTCGGTCGATCACGGCACCGACCGTCTCGGTGTGCACGTGTGCGGCACCGTGCGCGGGCGGCAGCTGGACGGTGATCCAGCGGTCGATGTCGCGCACCAAACTCGCTCGGAGCGCGTCGATTTCGTCGGTGACCTCACGACCCGCGCCCAGCCTGCGTTCGTGCAGCGTGGTCAGTTCGTGCGCGCACCGCAAAAGTGGGTTGTTCTCCGGGTGCTCACCTCGGCACGCTTGCAGCACTTGATGTTTCGCGGGAAGTTGGCCCGTCGTCATCGGATACCCGTGTTCCGGCACGAGCGCACGGTGTCCACGATCGACGTGCCGGAGGGCCGAAAGCGGTTCTCCGGCGCCACAATCCACTCGCGATACCCGGCGTGCACATCGGCGGGCGAGGGCAGCGCGATCTCACCACCGATCGGCACGATCGAGACGTTGAGCCGGAACAGTTCCGCGAACAGCCGTACGTCGTCGGGTAGATCCGGCCGGACCAGGAAGGTCCAGCGCTTCGAGCGGACATGAGAGATGACGGGGCCCAATGGATTTCGATGATGTATCAAATCGTCGTGGACCTGCTGACCGAGCGCGGCGGGCATGGTTATCGCGCCGACGAATCCGGCGCGGACGATGATCCGGCCGATCTCCGGAAGGAATCCGGCAGGGAGGTCGCAGGTGTGTCGGTAATAGGCGCATCGGGCGGCTGGGGTTTCCGCCAACGCCAGTTGGTCCATGAGAAGAGCCTCGACTAGCATCGTGTGTCTGGTGAAGCCGCCCGAGCTGGTGCGTTATGGACACTGAGGGTGACCTACAACACCGTTCGGACGTGATCTCAGTAGAGCACTCCATGGCAGGGCATAAACGTTCCGTTCAATTAGTTCTCGAGAAGTTTGCCTAGGAGTTTCGCGCCGTCTGCCAGGTTGACGTGCAGATGCACGGAGCTGCCCGCCGCCACTGGATTCCCGGCGTCGGCGCGCGGCGCAAGATTGCGAACCCGAGGTACTTTAATCCTTGATTTTCGGGCGACCCTGATGCCGAAGCGGGCATGCACCCACCCCGACGTCGCACCCCGAGTCATCCCCGAGGCGTACACCGTGATCCAGGAGGGCGTAGCAAATTCAGGGTTAGTCACCGATGCGCTGCGGAGAGCTCGTCCCTACGCTGATGAGCATGACAACGATTGCTCTAGCTTCCGCCCCGGCCCTGGCCAGCACCGCCGAGATGGCGGGCTCTATCGCCCTCGGTGCTTTCGCCGTCGCCGTCGCGATCGGCGCCCTCGTCTTGTTCATCGCGGGAGTGGTGAGCGCGCTACGGTCCAGCAACTACGAGGCCGCCGGCAAAGCGATCTGGGTGCTGCTGATGCTCGCGTTCCCATTCCTCGGCCCGGTGGTGTGGTTCATCTGGGGCCGCAACTCGACCATTCAGCCGATGCGGCCGAACACCGCCCGCTGACCACTCACGGCGTCGTACGGAAGAACAACACGCGATCACCGTGCTCGGCGAGCGGGGTGGTCGCGCTGATCTGCCGGAGACCGCTCGACGGAAGATAGGTGAGGTTGGCGAACATCTGGGTGTTGCCGAACGCCGCACGCAGCTTCGTCTCGTTGGCGCGGTCGGCGTTCAGATCGGCCAGCATCTTGAAGTCCAACGGCGCCAACGGTTTATCCAGCGGCGCCTGCCCGGCCGGCCGGCCGAGCGCGGCGTACTGGGTCGCCGCGCCGTGTTCGTACCAGCACAGCTCGTAGGCGACGTGCTCGGTCACCGTGATCGCGGCCACCGGCCAGTCCTGGGACAGTCGCATCGCGAGCGGATGCTTGCCGACCGGCGTGAGCTCCCAATTCAGGCTCATCACCGTCACCCAGCCGCCGTAGGGCTGATCGATCAGCACCACGTCGTCGCCGAGCTGCTCTGCGGTGTTGACCTCCGCGTCGGTGATCTTCCAATGTTGTTCGTGCTCACCGAGGTAACTGGCTCGATCCATCGGATAGGCGTCGTCGGTCGCGTACGCGCCGATGATCGCCGCGCGGATCTGCGCGATCGCATCCGGCACCGGGCAGTACACGCTCAGCGCCCCGAAACTGGTGCCGATCTGCACCGGCATCGACGGCGGGTCGGGCTCCGCGCCGGGCAGCAGCGGGCGCAGACCGACGAGGGCCAGCTTCCAGTTGAGTTCCTCGACGGTCGACAGATCGCCCGAGGATTTGAACAGGATCTGCTGCTGGGTCAGCCGTCCGGCCTGCTCCAGCGTGCGGCAACCGAGCTCCGCGAGCGCCTTGTACGACTTCGGGGTCAGATCGAGATCTTGAATCCCGCACGCGCGCAACCGGATCGACATGCTCATCGAGGTGAATGCGGAATACCGCTCGCGATACATCGAGAGGGCCTGTTTGCGGGACCGGCCAACCATGAGGGTCCGCAGCAGCGTGCTCAAGCTGGCCAGGTACTTGCCCGAGAGCTCCGGATTCGCCGCCGCCAGCGCCGCGCGAATCCGGGCCGCCTCCTCGGTGGCCGCGACGGCGGCGTCCTGATCGAGGCGCCCGAGCCACACGCCACACTTCGACAGCCCGTCGGCGCACAGTCCCGCGACCTCCGGATGGATGCGTGCCACTTGCCGGTACGCGTCACACGCGCGCCGGATGGTGGTGGTCGCAAGTTCCCGGCGACCGCTGTGCCTGGCCGCGAGCTCGACCGACCGCAACGCCTCGTTCAACTCGCCCGCCAGGCGTGCGTTCAGCACCTGTCCGGTGGACAGCAAACGCAGCCGGATACCGACCGCCTCTTCGGCGGGCGCCAGCGCGTCCCTGGTCCGGTCTCGTACCGACCCGTCGGTCTTGGTGGCGATGAAGCCCTTCGCCAGATCGGCGAGCGAGGTGGCAAGTCGCAGATCCGCCTCGATCGAACGATCAAGCGCCGCATACCGATCCGCGGCGACCCGACGCTCCAGCGCGTCCAGATCCATCGCGTCCCTCGTTTCCAGCATGATCCTCCGCTAACCGGCGGCATCGCGCCACCCGCACCTTCTGCGCACGAGTCTGTCACGGTTACCGGCTCGGCGCACGAGGATCTTCTGCGGGTGCTGTGGGTGGGGTGTGCTTCGGACCGGTGGTGTCGCTCAACCTTCCAGCAGCAGTGTGACCGGGCCGTCGTTGACCAGCTCGACATGCATGTGCGCGCCGAATCGACCGGTGGCTACCGTCGCGCCGAGTTCGCGCAGCGCTCGGGCGAACGCCTCGACGAGGGGCTCGGCGACCGGACCCGGCGCGGCCGCGTTCCAGGACGGCCTGCGGCCCTTCGCGGTATCGGCGTAGAGCGTGAACTGGCTGACCACCAGGATCGGCGCGGCCAGGTCGGCGGCGGAGCGTTCGCCGTCGAGAATCCGCAGCCGCCATACCTTGTCGGCGAGTGCCTTCGCGGTCGACTCGGTGTCGCCGTGCGTGGCGCCGACCAAGGCGACGAGCCCGTGCGGAACTCCCGAGGCCGTCGGATCTATCCGGCCGACGATGTCGTGGTCGACGCTCACTTGGGCTGAGGTCACTCGTTGCAGTAGGACGCGCACAGCCATTGATCATGCCGCGCGGCGGGGCAGTGGCAGCAGTGCGCCTCGGCTACCACAGGGAACGAGGCCGAATCTCGTTGGCCAAGTCGATGAGTGCATAGCGATGCAGCCGATTCGGTGTCGTGCGCGCTACCGCGCGCAACACCGACTCCAGTCCGCCGCGCAGACCCGCCTCGGTATAGCGGAAGCCGAGGATCGTGGTGGGGGGCGCTTCCGGTCGCCCACCCCTGTTCAACCAGGCCAGCGCGGCGCCGAGGACTATCGCCCGCAACTGCATCAGGCGCGGCTCGTCCGGTAGCGCGTGCAGGTGCGCCGCTGCCGCATCGAGGTCGGCCTGGGTCAGCTCGTCCACCGGTCTGGTGACCAGCAACAGGCACGCGGTCATCCGGGCGGCATTGTGGTGCCGCGAGGAATCCGGCACCTGCTGCATCGTCGCGACGGCGGTGGCGATATCCCCGTCGACGGCCAGCCGTCGCACCAGACCGAACGCGGCACTCGCCACACCGCGGGTATTTCGCCAGACGGAGCGGTAATGCTCCGTCGCCGCCCGGTGCCACCGATCCGGCTCGCCGGGGTTCTCCTGCGTCTGCAAGAGGAGCTCGGCGGTGGCGGCGAGCGCGAGCAGCGGCGCGATCTCACCGGGGACCATGGAGTGCACGCGATCGAAATGCTCGTACGCCGGTTCGTACTCGGCGCTACACAGTTCGGTGATGCCGGTGTACCAGTCGATCCGCCAGTCCGTGCGATAGTCGGCCCGCAAGCGCGCCAGGCTTTCCCGCGCCTGCTCGACCTCCCCGAGGTCGAGGTGCGCCCGCACCGCGGTCAATGTCCCTTCGAGGTCGAAGCTTTCGGGTGTACCGACGACTCCCGCGCTCATGTCGGCGGTGCTCTGGCGCAGTGTGTCGAGCGCTTGCCGCGGATCACCGTGCAACAACGGCGACAGCAACTCCGCACTCGGATCCTCGCTGTCGATCAACGGCACCGGCAGCGCGGCGACGACGCTCGCGGTATCGAGCACGGGCAGGCGATGGGCATCGTCGACGAAGCCGACGTTCTGCCGGATCAGCGTGTCGATACCGAAATCGCCACGCGGTGAACCGAATACGGCGGAAGTCTGCGGATACTCGCGGTTGGTGTCTTCGGCAAGGACCGCGCGCAGCACGCCCGCGAGCTGGCGGTACATCGCGTACGCGGAGGGAAAGCGCTGTGCCGGATCGGGATCGGTGGCCCGCCGCAACAGCCGTTCGAACGACGGATAACGACGCAGCACCGGTTCTTCGTCCGCCGACGGAATGCCGGGGAGTTTCGGGCCGCGCGGTTCGGTGGGCATATCCAGGGTCAGCGCGGCCAATGTTCGTCCGACAGTATGGATGTCGGAGGCCACGGTCGGGCCGGTCTGGGTGAACTCCGGGGCCTGGTACCCGTGCGTGCCGTAGAGGCTGCCGCCGGATTCCCTGGCCGCCACCGCGCCGAGGTCGATGAGTTTCACCTCGTCCTCGGTGACCATGATGTTGTCGGGTTTGAGGTCGTTGTAGGCCAGGCCGAACGAGTGCAGGTAGTCGAGGGCGGGCAGCACCTCCATCACATAGGCGATCGCCTCGGCGACGGGAATGCGTTCCGGCGCACGGAGATCGAGCATCGTCTTCAGCGACTGCCCGCCCACGTACTCCATCACGATGTACCCGCACGGAATGCCCTCCGCGGACCGGTGTTTGACGAAGTTGAAGATCTTCACGATCCCCGGGTGCGCCATCTCCGCGAGGAACTGGCGCTCGGCCAGCGCCACCACGTGGGCTTCGAAGTCGAGCGGGTTCTGCAACCCCTTCAAGACCACCCAACGGTCGCTGACATTGCGATCGAGGGCCAGGAAGATCCAGCCCATCCCGCCGTAGGCGAGGCAGCCCTGCACCTCGTACTGACCGGCGATCAGATCGCCGCGGGCCAGCAGCGGCCGGAAGTTGAACGGTGAGCCGCAGCGGGGACACTTGCCCGCCGTTGCGCCGTCACCGTTGTCGGCCGAGCGGCCGACGGCCTTCTGGCATTTCCAGCAGAATCGCTTGTCCTCGGGCACTTCGGGATTGCGCAGCATCGCGGTGGCCGGGTCGACCAGCGACACCCGCGGTAGCTCGACAAGCCCCGCGCTGAGCCTGCGCACACTGCGGGACCGAACGCTGCGGCTGGAGCGGGTTTCGGCCTCCGAGGAGATCGAATCCTCGTCGTCGGATGACCACGCCTCGGTCGCCGATACCCGTCGGGTCGCCCAGGGGAAGGTGGCTCGGTACGCCATTTCGGTGGGGTCGCGAATCAGTGTGCTGGAGCGGGCGACGGGGAGAGGATCGTCGGAGCCACTGAAGTCCGGCATTCGACCCTCTCAACACCCACGAAGACAACATCGGGCCGACACCGCCACGCCCCGCAGCCCCGGTGGGTCGCCGAGCTGCGGAGCGGGGCGGGACAGGTCGGCCTTAGCGCGATTCTGCCTCATCGTGCGGTGTCGTGCCGTTGCTTGCGCCGGATATATCGGCGATGCGGTGGTCGCGGTGCTCCAGTGGGCGCTCGGCCAGCACCGGGAACGCGCCGGTGAAGCCGACGCGGATCGCCGCGACATGCAAGACCCGGCGCCGCGCGAGGAACCAGCCGCCGACGAGGGCGGGAACCATGATCACGCCCATCGCGATGACGGCGCCGCGCTGCACGTCGCTGTTGCTGAACAGCATGAGCAGCACCACCGCGGCGAGGAACACCAGCGTCGCGATGCTCGTGTACGGCGCGCCGACCAGGCGGAAGGCGGGTCGTACCAGCCGTCCCTCGCGGGACCACTGCCACAGCTTGAGCTGGCAGAGCACGATCGCCGCCCACGCCGTGATGGTGCCGAGAGCCGACATGTTCAGGACGATCTCGAAGGCCTTCTCCGGGACCAGGGCATTGAGTCCCACACCGACGAGCGCGACGGCGCCGGTCGCGAGAATGCCCACGTAGGGCACGCCGCGCCGGGACATCAGCGCCGCCACGTTGGGCGCGCTGCCGTTCATGGCCATCGACCGCAGAATCCGGCCGGTCGAGTACAGCCCGGCGTTGAGGCTGGAGAAGGCCGCGGTCAGGACCACCAGATTCATCATCGTGCCCGCACCGTCGATGCCGATCTTGGCAAAGAAGGTGACGAAGGGGCTCTCGCCGGGCTTGAAAGCGGTGTAGGGCAACAGGAGCGAGAGCAACACCAGCGAGCCGACGTAGAACACCGCGATCCGGGCGATGACCGAGTTGATGGCGCGCGGCATGATCTTTTCCGGGTTCTCCGCCTCACCGGCCGCGGTGCCGATCAATTCCACTGCGGCATAGGCGAAGATGACGCCGGTGGTGCACAGCACGACCGGAATCAGGCCGTTCGGGAGCAGGCCGCCGTTGTCGCTGATCACGCTGATGCCGGTGTTGTTGCCTTCGATCGGGAACCGGCCCGCGAGGAAGAAGGCGCCGACGATCAGGAAGCCCATGAGCGCGATGACCTTGATCAGCGCCGCCCAGAACTCCATCTCGCCGAACCACCGCACCGACACCATGTTGATGCTCACCACCAGCGCCAGCGCGATGAGCGCGATGGTCCACTGCGGGATGACCTGCAGGCTGCCCCAGTAGTGCACATAGGTGGCGATCGCGGTGATGTCGACGATGCCGGTCATGCACCAGTGGAAGAAGTACATCCAGCCGACCCCGAACGCCAGCTTCTCGCCGTAGAACTCGCGGGCGTAGGAGACGAACGAACCGGAGGACGGTCGATGCAGGATCAGCTCACCGAGCGCCCGCAGGATGAAGAACACGAACACGCCGCACACCGCGTACGCCAGGAAAAGCCCCGCCCCGGCCTCCTTCAGCCGCCCGCCCGCGCCGAGGAAGAGCCCGGTGCCGATCGCGCCACCGATGGCGATCATCTGTAGCTGCCGTGGGCGTAGCGCCCTGTGATATCCCACATCCTCGGCGTGTAGCGCCCGCGCGGCCTGCTCCTGCGTCGCTGAGGGAGGTCGAACGATAGTCATGCGTGGCCTTTCCTGTGACGGCAGTCATAGCGCTCAATAACGTACCGTTAAATAACGGCACGTTCAATAGACGTACATGATTGTCATCTGAGGACACGAGATCGTCATCTGGCGAGAGCTAACGGCTATCGGAGGGCAAACTGTTTCGGACGGCTTCGCTCGGCACATCGGCTCGGGAGAGCGGGCTCAGCGAACGGCCTGCGGTCCATGGCTGTGGCGTAATGGTGAAGTACCGCACCCTCGGACCAGGGATCAACCCACGTTTCGGTGTGGTTTCCTTGAGATATGGCAGCGGGTACGGAGTTTACGATCGACGAGCTGGCGCGTGAGGCGGGTACGACCGTGCGGAGCCTGCGCGTCTATCACGAGCGTGGGGTGCTGCCGCCCCCGCAGGTGAAGGGGCGCACCGGCTTCTACGGGTCCGACCATCTCAACCGGGTGCGCACCATCGGCCGGTTGCTGGATCGGGGCATCAAGCTGAACGGCATCAGGGAACTGCTCGAGGCGTGGGATCGCGGCGACGACCTGGGCGACATCCTCGGCGTTCCGGAACCGGAGGCCCTCGCGCATGTCGCGATGCCGACCGAGACCGCGGTGCCGATCCACCCCGATGCGCCTCCTGCGGTCAGTGAAATGGTCATTGCCGCAACGGAACTCGCGGATCTGTACCGTGATGTTCCGCAGGGGCTCGCGCGGGTCGTCGCGTCCGGTATGTACGAGCCGCTCGACGCCGCCACCTATCGCGTGGCGGATCATCAGCTCGTTCGGATCGCTCAGCAGTTGGCGGCGTCGGGTGCGCCACCGGCCCAGGTGCTCGACGAGGTCGAGCGGTTGCGCGGCGATTGCGACCGGATCGCGCGTCGTTTCGTAGACGGGTTCGAGCGCACGGCGTGGCGGGCGTTCCGGCAATCGGGGCGCACGTCGGCGGATCGGGCCGAACTCGCCGAGCGTGTTGCCGCCGTTCGGGTTGTGCCTGGTCAGGTGGCGGCCGAACTGGTCGATCGATTCGTCGCCAAATATCTCGAGCGCGATATCCCCGAGTTGGCTGACGAGTTCCCGGGTCAGTGAGAAGAAGCGGGCTTACCCGAGGGCTCTAGCGCGCCTATAACTTGCCGCTGGACAGCGGTACGTTGTTCAATGTAGCGTCGGGGTTGGGATCTGGGGGCATGCGCAAAGCGACGCCAAGCTGAGCATGCCCCCGGAACCTTATGGCCGGGCCGCTCGCGCGAGTGTCCGCTCTCCGGCTGCGGCGTGCCGCGCTCGCCGGCGCTCCTAATGATTACGTGACCGCGCCGTCGTCGGCCGGTTCTCGAGTGCCAACTGATAACTCTTCCGATGACCGAGTATTCGCTTGTCGGGTCGAGCAGCTGCAACGTCTTGCGCGACGCCACTTCAGCGGGCCGCAACATCTTGTGCGCCAACGCTTCGGCAGGGCCACCGGCCAAGTCGACAGCGCATGCGGCAATTAACCGGGCCGTGAACTCGATTCCTCCGCTGACCTCGGCAGCTACCCGCACTATTCGGCCCACCGCGGCCGCTCGCCGAACATCAACGCGTATAGCACATTTCGCTGGATCGACGGCTAGGTGTACCCACCTGTTGCATGTAACTGTCGCGGCACTCTCCGTTCATGTGCGGGCAACAGGGGAGTTGCTATCGACTGTCATCGTCGGAGGCGTACGAGCTGAAGTGGGTGCGGGTGACCGCACGTACGCGGAGGGAACGCGGTGGCGGACAAAGTCCAGTACGAGTCGGAGCTGTTCTTCAAGGCGGCCAAGAAGACCGGAGACGCACGCGACCGGATCAACGGGGTACTGAACACCTTGCAGTCCTCGATCAACTCCCGTGGCAACCCTTGGGGCAACGACACACTCGGCCGCAGCTTCGCGAACGGGGCGGATGGCTCCGGCGGCTACACCTCGTCGCGGGACAACATCATCATGGGCGCGCAGAACATCGCAGGTTCGCTCGGCAACTTCTCCACCGGCCAGACCAAGAGCGCCAAGCTGCTCGAAAAGATGGAGCGCGGCAACCGCGATGGTTTCAGCTGACCCACGCTTCGTGCGCAGCTGAGGACCGGGCAAGCCGAAGCGCGTCCGGTCGCCGAGATCGTCGCCTGCGGCGGCCCGGATACCGTGTCGCGCTGCTGACAGCGGGATAACCGAACATGATCGAACTACCTGGCGCGCTGCAATGGCTAGAGCCGATCGTCGGCATGGAGTGGCCGGAGGGCAACGAGGACCAGATGTGGGCGCTGGCCCAGGACTGGCACACCGCCGCCGACGAGCTGCGCGCCGTGCTCTTCGATATCGACGCGGCCAAGAGCGCCTCGCTGACCGCCTACCCGGTCGGCGAGGGCGTCGAAGAGATGATCAAGGGCTTCGACAGCATGCGGTCCGGCGATGGATCGGACCAGGACCAGTCGGTGCAGAAGCTGGCCGAACTCTTCGACCAGATCGGTGAATCCGCGCACAGCGTCGGCACCGAGATCGAGTACGCGAAGCTGATGTACTGGAGCTCGCTCGGCCTGCTGGCCGCCGAACTCGCTGCCGCGTGGCTGTTTCCGCCCACCGCGCCCGCGGTGCAGGCGGCCGCGATCGGCATCACCAGGGTGGCGGTGCGCATCATCGGCCAGCGGGTGGTGGCCGCGATCATCCGGCACGTCGGCAAGCTCGTCGCGTCGAAGTTCGCGAAATTCATGCTGCGGCACGTGGCGATCGATACGGTGCTCGGCACACTGCAGGAGCTCGGCGTCCAGCAGTGGCAGGTATCGCAGGGGAATCGCAAGGAGATCAACTGGGAGCAGGTGGCGGTCACCGCCGTCAGCTCGGCCGCGGGCGGTGCGGCGGCAGGCCCATTCGGCGATTGGCTCGGCAACAAGCTCAGCGCGGAAATGAAGCCGTGGATGCGTGCCGCGATCACCGGGCCTGCCGCCGGGTTGGTCGGTGCCGGAGCGGGTTTCGTCGCCGCGACCGCCACGCAGTTCGGGATAGACGCCGCCCAGAACGGGTGGGGGGATGCGTGGGACAACCTGAAGAACACGCAGGTCGACTGGCGGATGTTCACTGCGGGCGCCTCGAATGGCGCGATGTCGGCGGTGAACAAGGTTGGGGCACAGCATGCTTGGGGGAACATGCGGCCGGAGATGTTCAACAGGTCCAGTTTCGGGTCCCGGTTCGACGATGTCTTCACCACGGCGGGCAGTGACGGTTCGAGCTCGAATGACGGTGCGCGCGTGGGGCTTCGGACCGACGGTGCCGGGTTGCCAGCTGGTGCTGGGGATGGCAGCGGGCGAGGCACGTCAGGTGACGATGGCCGGACTGGGGCCGGCAGCGACGGCCGGGGCGCCGGAGGTGGCGACGGCCGGGGATCGGCGGGTGACAATGGCCGCAGTGCCGCGGGTGACGACACGATCCGGCCCGCCGGAACTTCGGATGCCGACGGCAGGGGCGCCGAGGGAGATGCCGGTGCGCGGCAGGCTGGAGCGGACGCGGCCAACGGCCGGGACTCGGGCGAGGCCACCGGAACAACCGATAGGTCGGGCGACGGCAGGGGATCGACCGACGATGCCGCACCGAACGATGCCGCAGATCGGTCGAGCGACAACACATCCCGGGGAGAAGACCGCGCCGCTGGGGATCAGACATCGGACACCCGTTCCGCCGGTGAACATCAACCGCGGGCTGGCGATGGCAGTACACGATCCATCGATGGCGCACCCGCGAGTGTCGACCATATTGCCGCACAGTCGGATTCGGCCGACGCGGGAACGCAGCGGGCAGGAGTTGCGCCGGAGGCGGATGCCGTGCGCGGGGCAGGCTCCGACGGTCTGATCGACGCGGCAGCTACCGGCAATGACCCGGTTTCGGTGCACAACAACGTCGGTGACGGCCTGGCCACCACCGCACCGGCCCATGCCGCACCCACCGCAAACCCAGCAGCTACTCCCGCGCAGCCGACCACGGCGAATCCCGCCAGTGGTGGCGAAAGTCGGAGCACCCCAGCATCGTCCAATGTTCCTCGCACGGCATCGCCGGACCTACGCGCACAGACCGGTTCCGACGCACCTCGGGTCGAGCAACCGCGCACGCAATCGGGTCTGGAACCGCGGGCTGGCGCCCCGGACAGCCGCCCTGCCGGCGAGCCCCGCCCGGTGGGCGATCGACCTCGGGCCGGCGACCTCCGCGCGGACGGCACCGACTCCGCCGCAGAGTCGAGCCGCACGGGCCTCGCAGACACGGCGGCGCACGGCACAGACCACCGGTCGGCGCTGCAGTCCGAGTCCACCGGTCAGTTGCCCCCGCGCCTCCGCGCCGAGGCGGACGGCTCCGCGCCGATACGGCAGATGGTCGACCCTGAGTCCGCGGTACCCGCCGATGGTCCGCAACCTCGAGATGCGGGCGATCCGTCGGCTCTCGACGCGATCGCCCTGCTGCCGCTGGCGGCGGTCGCGGGCGCGGAGTCCGCGCCGCGATCGGATCGGACCGCCCACCCCGAGACCGTCGCACGCTCCGACGACGACGGCGACGCCGCGCAACCTGATCCGTCGCACGCCGACCATCCGCGCGACTGTGCGGTGCGCAGTCTCGAATTGATCCGCAGGCTCACCGGCAGCTCGGTGATCGAAGTGCCGACCCGGGAGATCGGCCCGGATGGCGTGTCCCAGCGTGAAATCGAGCAGGCGGCTCAAGCGCCGCTGCTAGATGTAGCGAATCACAACGAGATTCGTGACGCGCTGATGTATGAGACGAGGCCGGACGGAAGTTTCGTTCTCGACTCCGACGGCAACCTGATCGAGCGCCCCGACGGGGTGGCCGCACTGGTCGTGGACGTGTACGGCAAGGTCGACGAGCATAATGTCGGCGCGCACGCCTACGTGCTGGTCAAGGAGAACGGCGAGATCGTGGTGCACGATCCGACGGTCGGACTTCCACGCCCCTTCCCGCCGATCCTGCCGGGCTCCGACTATCCGGTGCAGCTCACGCGCACGATCCTGTTCGATGAGAACGGAATTCCGCAGCAGCGCGCGGATGCCGAGGTGCCGCCACGGCAACCGGCACTGCGCAACGTCGACGTCGGGCAACGGCCCCCCGCGCCGGACGGCGGACCCGTCGAACCGGCCTCGGGCTCGAACGGCGGCGGGCGGAAGCCACCCATCGAACCGCCCGCTTCTCCCGGTGACCCCGGCGACGACTCGTCATCGAAACCGAAGCACGACAACGACTCCGGTGAACCCGCCGTGCTGGAACCGGACTCGGTGGTGGTGGCCGACAACGCCCATCCGCTCACCCTCGACATCAACGGTGAACCGGTGCCGCTGGCGCTGCATCCGTACGGCGAAGATCGTTGGCGCGCAGTACCCGCCGACGAGAGTGACCCGCCTGCTCGGCATGAGGCCTCGGGTGAAGTCGAGAAGAAATCCCGAGTTCGCAACGCGTGGGAACGCTTTCGGGACCGGACCTACGTACGCGGCTATCAGGGCGACAACCCCAAATACCCGTCCGGCTCCGGTGAGGACGGTCGCGGACAAACGGCCCTGCGTGATGGCGCCGTCGCCGCGCCGGGCCTGTTCGATCCGCCGCCCCCGGCCCCCGCCCCGACCCCGCTGCCCAACCCGGACGTCCCGACCATGGGGCCCGCCCCCTCTCCGGAAGGATCGGGCGGCGCACCCAACGTCGCTCGCATCCTCAAAGAGGGCGCGACGATGTGGCTGAACCGGGAACACGTCCCCATTCTGGGACAGCTGTCGGGACGCGTTCCCGACGCGGCGGGTGACTACGTAGCGCCGCGCACTGCTGACGGTGCGGAGTACCGGTTCTGGGTCAGCGACGCCGACCCTGAGCTGGTTCGGCAGACCATCACCGATCTGTATGAAGTGCAACGGATTTCGGCAGAGGAAGCCAGATCCGTCCTCGAAGACGCACTCACCGTTGCCGATCCGGATCAGCGTCAGCGGATCGTCGACGATATGGAACGGCTGGGGCTGATCTCCGAGGAGGAGGCCAGAGCACTCGAGCAGGAACCGCCCCCGCCGCCGGAGCCGGTGGCCGAGCCGGATGGGTCGCCACCGGAAAACGAGTCGCTGTCCGAGCTGGCGGCTCGGCTCGGCTTCGATCTGCCCGACGAGGATCCGGCGACGGTCCGCAGGCTCATCGACGAGCAGGAGTACCGCACGCTGCGCGAAGCCGCGGCGATCGAAGGACTCGCGGACGCGTACCGGCGCTACAACGAGGAACAGACTCGTCCGTACACCACAGCGGATGTGGCAGGCCGAGATTCGCGACCGGCGCTCGGCGAGGGTGAGCAGCGGAATCGGCCGCCCGGCGAACTCGAGGGGCCCGACGCCCGCAGGCGCGACGAGGACGACGACGAGGACTTCCTTCTCGACGACGACGATTTCGACGAGTCCGACCAGCGTCCTGTCCGACGCGGCGAGCCGGACCCAGCCGGTCAGCCCGTCCCTTATGCCGACGAAGTCAGTTTCTTCGACGAAAACCCGATGGGCCGGTTCCTCAAAGAGATCAATGCGGCCTTCAACGGTTCGCCCGGCGTGCAGAACTACACTCCGGTCGGTAATGGCGCGGACCCACTGAAGGAATGGGGTGATATCGGGCCGGAGGACGACGAACTCGGTCGTGACCAAGGACCGCGTGCGTTCTTCGAGCATGCGCTGCGCCGCGATCAGCTCCGGGACGAATTGTCTACCTGGGCACAGATGTTCGGGCTCGACCTGGACACGCTCAGCACGCAGCTCTTCGACCAACTGCGAGCTGAGAACCAGGCACGCGCCGAGCGGGTCGCCGAATTCGCCGATGCCGCCGAGTTCCGCCTGTATCCCCGATCGGACGATCAGCCGCCCATCGGGCAGCCGTACGGCGACCAGGTCGTCCGCATCCCGGTCGGCGAGGGCGTGCCGGATCGGCTCGTCGTCATCGATGGGCAGCAGGATCGCTCCGCCGCACTGGCCAGAGCGCTCGCCGAGAACCCGGACCTCGCGCAGGCGCTCGATCGCGGTGAAGTCCAAGTGGATTACCACTCCGCGCGCACGGACCGGTCCGGTCGGATCTACCTCGACCCGGTCGATACTCCCGACGTCTACCACCATCGGGAAACCATCGATGGCCGCGAGCTCGCGGTAACCCTGTTGCGCGACAGCGACGGTCAGTGGCGGCCCGTCGTGCTCGACCCGGCCGACGTACCGCGCAGTGAACCGACCGTCGGGGATGCTCCGGAAGCACCGCCGCGACCCCGCGCCGAAATCCTCGGGGAGCTCGTTGATCTGGCGCGGACACTCGGGCTCGGCCCGGAGTCGCTGCACCCCGATCGGCTCGCGCAGACGATCGCGGATCTGAAGCTGGACAACGCCGTTCGCGCCGGGCAGATCGAGGCGCTCGCCGACTTCGCGCGCTCGATGAACGACATCGCGTCCTTCAACGACGTCAGTGATGCGCGTAGCCAATTGGCCCTGCGCCTCGGCATTCCCGAGGCGGAGCTGACCCCGCAGCGCCTCGCGGAAGGGCTGACCGACAGCGACTTCCGCAATGCGTTGCGGGCACAGCAGGTAGCCGACCTCGTCGCCTACGCCAAGCAACTCCGCGATCTCGACCCGGCCGCCTTCGTCGCCGCCCGCGACCAGCTGGCGCAGCGGCTCGGCGTGGCGCCGTCGGAGCTGTTCCCGCCGAAGTACACCAAGAACGAAGCCGGCCGCCTGGTGCACGGGCTGGACTCGAACAGCCTGGATCCGAAGAAGCTGCGCAAGCTGCTCGCCCGGATGGAACGCGACGGCAAACAGGAGCTGCTGACCGACGCGCTCACCGAGTACGCGGACGCACTGATCAGGAGCGACCCATACTCCGACGTGCCGCGCGGTGACCTGTCCGCCGATCCGCGGGTGACCGGCGAGCCGCCGGTGCACGACCCAGACGCGATCCACGCGCTGCGCGACATCATCCGCGACGCACTGAGTTCCGGGGATCCGCTCGACTTCGGGCAGACGCTCGCGGACCACCCGGGACAACGGGACGGCGACGGTGCTTGGGATCGCGACAGCGACCCCGCGAGCAGCAGACCCGACCCCAACCGGGACTGGGCCCGGCTGGTCGGCGTCGATCTCGCCGGTGCCGATGACGCCACATTCCGCAAGGTGTACGAGGCGTACCGCGATGGAAAGATCGAGAAGCACGAGGGGCTGAGCCCCACCGAGCTGGCCGCGGAAATCGCGAAGATGCGAGACGAGGTGCTTGCGCGGGCGGCGCAGATTCGGGATCTCGCCGACCTGGCAGCGGAGTTCTACCGAGCACCGGAGTCCCTCGGGTCGAGCGACGAGACCGGGCGTCCCGGTGACGGTTCCACCACGCCGCCTCCGTCGGGTGGACCTGGCGAGAACGGGCCCGCCCCGACCTCGAACCCGAGTGATCCGCCGCCCCGCCGACCCGGATCAGGTGGTGCCGGCGAACGACCGGGTGGCAACGGTCAGCCACTCGTAGAGGCACCCGGGACGAAAGCGGACGCAACGGCTGATAGCGCTGCGCGACAGCCGAATTCGGAGAGTCCACCCAGCGACCCCGATCGTCCGGCGGAGACGCCGCTGCCTGCACCCGAGGACCCGCCCACCAGCAAACCCGAAGTACGCGACGACCGATCCGGTTCGGACACGCAACCGGACGGGCGCTCGCGGATCGATCAAGCGTTGGCGCGGGAGTTGGCCGCCCTCGATGAGTCGTATCGGCGTCACTCGGAGCATGCCGACGCTGAGCTGCGGCGGGTACTGGACCATCTCGAGCAGGTCGGTCGCGATTTGGCAGGTCGGCCCGACGCGGGTGATGTTGTGCCGGAGACGGATTCGGCTGCCCCGCCGTCGCGGATCGACGCGGCGTTGGCGCGTGAACTGGCGAAGGTGGACGAGGCGTACCGGCGTCATGCGGATGAAGCCGACGCCGAATTACAGCGGGTACTCGATCGTCTCGAGCAGGTCGGACGGGAAATATCCGGTCGCACCGACGGGCATGACGTTGTGCCGGAGTCGGATTCGGCTGCCCCGCCGTCGCGGATCGATGAGGCGTTGGCGCGTGAGTTGGCCGCCGTCGATGAGTCGTATCGGCGTCACGCGGCGGAGGCCGACGCCGAGTTGCAGCGGGTGCTCGATCATCTGGAGCAAATCGGTCGCGAGCTCGCAGGGCAACTCGATACCCATAACGTTGGGCCAGAGCCTGATTCAGCCGACCCGAAGTCCGGAATCGATGCGGCGCTGGCGCGTGAGCTGGCGAAGGTGGACGAGGCCTACCGGCGTCATGCCGACGCCGCCGATGCCGAACTGCGGCGAGTCCTGGACCACCTGGAACAGATCCGCAACGACCTCGCTGCCCAGGGGGAACACCAGCGCCTGATGGCGGACCTCGAGGACGCACACCGCGAAATATCCGCCAAATTCGACGAACTCGCGCGGCGCGACTCCCATGGACCTGAGGAAGAACCACCCACAACCGCCGTCCCACCACAGGACCCGCCGCCGGACCCGACGGGATCGGCGGGCCGCGTCCCACCGGTGCATCCGGAGCCCGCCGCGGGCCAGGATCCTTCGGCCACCAACTCCGAGCCGTCAGCTAGCCGGGAGCCCGAGACCGACCCGGACGGGGCAACGACCCGAGTTCCGTCGCAGCACCCGGATCCTGCTGCGGGCGGCGATCCGTCGGTCGACAACACTGACCCGACCGCCAACCGTGAATCCGCGACAGATCCCGCCCCCTCCCAGCGCACGCCAGGATCGGCAGACGAATCCGCTCCGAGACCCGAACCCGCCGGGGGCGATCCACGTACGAATCGCGGAGACGCTGGCGAACCCCCGGAATCCGATACCAGCCAAGGAGATTCGCGCCCCATTCCGCAGTTGCCCGGCCGGGCACTGAGGTCGCACATCCCGCACCCGCCCAGGGACTACGAGTTCGAATTCCCCGAGCCGTTGAATTCGGCCCCGAAACCATGGCCCGTCCCTGACCCGCAACCACAACCACCAACTCCGCCCGAACCCCCGCGTCCGCCGGTGCCTCCGCGTCCGCCGGTACCGCCGGAGCCTCCGCGTCCGCCGGTACCGCCGGAGCCTCCGCAGCCGCCGGTGCCTCCGCGTCCACCGGTACCGCCGGAGCCTCCGCAGCCGCCGGTGCCTCCGCGTCCACCGGTACCGCCCGAACCTCCGCAGCCGCCGGTGCCTCCGCGTCCACCGGTACCGCCCGAACCTCCGCGCCCGCCGCTGCCTCCGTGGCCACCGGTGCCGCCGAATTTGCCTGACCCGCCAGATCTGCCGCTGCCGCCGGACTTGCCGGTGCCGCCGGATCTGCCGGTGCCGCCGCAGTTGCCAGAACTGCCAGAATTGCCGTCACCTCCCGAGGTGCCGGTGCCGCCAGATTTGCCTGCGCCGCCGAATTTGCCGGTGCCGCCGAATTTGCCTGTCCCACCGGACCTGCCGCTGCCTCCTCATGTGCCTGTTCCGCCGGGTGTGCCGGTGCTTCCTGAGGTACCGGAGCTGCCGGATCTGCCGTTGCCACCGGGTTCGCCTGTGCCGCCGCAGGTACCGGGCCTGCCAAATTTGCCGTTGCCGCCGCAGGTTCCGGTGCCGCCGGGTCTGCCTGTGCCGCCGCCGGTGCCGCCGAATTTGCCTGCCCCGCCGGACCTGCCATCGCCGCCTCAGGTGCCGGTGCCGCCTGAGGTACCGCGCCCGCCGCTGCCGCCGGGTTTGCCATTGCCGCATGAGCTGCCGGACGTACCGTTTCTGCCGGGTTCGCCTGTGTCGCCGCAGGTACCGGGCCTACCCGGTTTGCCGGTGCCGCCCCAGACTCCGGTGTCGTCGGATCTGCCGCACCCACCGCAGCCATCCGGTTCGCCGAATCCGTACGAGGTGCCGCTGCCAACGGATTCGCCTGCCGGCCCGCAGCTGTCGAATCGACCGAACCTGCCTGTGCCGCCCGAGCTGCCGAACCTGCCGCAGGCACCGGAGCAACCCGGGCCTCCTCAAGCGTGGGCACCACCATCGACGACATCTCCGCACCCGTCGACCCCGTCCCCGGATCTATCCGCCCCGCCTGGTTCCCCGCCACCGTGGCCACCGGGGTCATCGAATCCGACACCGGCCGAGCTGATTCCACCCGGATCGTCGCTGCCGCCAGCGCCACCCTTCGCTCCGCTGCCGCCCATGAGTGGTGCACCGCAGGCGGGTGGCAACGGCAGTCGTAACGGCTATGGCCGGCGGTCGTACATCAGTGACAACCGCAGCGGCACAACGATTGTCGTGCGTCCTTACGTCGGCTACGGCGTGTTCGCCGAGTTCGATCCGGCAACCGGTGCGCTGCGCGCGACCCCCGCCGACATGAGTCGCCTCGGCGGCGTCTACGGCGATCTGGGCGAAGTCCCGGTGGTGCTGTACCGCCACCACGGCAGGCTGGCCCTGCGTATCGGTGACCGCGACATCGATCTCGACGACCCGGTCACCGTCGACTGGTACCCCGCAGATCAGCGCAACACCAGATTCGTTGTCAGCGTCGCGGGCATCGTGGCCGCCACATCGACCTACCGGTCGCTGCCCGCCGACATGGATCTCGGCTTGCTGGTCCGTGACATCGTCGCCGATCCGACCCGCCGCGCCACCATCTTCGCGTGACTTACCGGGGCACATGACGGCCGAAAAGATACGCCCGTCATGTGCCACAACACAGCAGTTAGCGCCCGCTTTTGTGCACTCTGCCGAGTTGCTGTAACCGTTATTGCCAGCAACCACCGATATTGCTTCAATCTATAGATGATCAAAGGTGATCCGGTGTCCATGGCCAGTCGTGGCGTGATCTTCGCGATGCAGTCCACGCTCCGCCCGCTGGGCGCCCGACTGCCCGCCAACCGGTACGGAGTCGCCGGCGCGCGGCTCGGTCTGGCCGTTGCCTGCCGGATCTGGTTCGACCGCACACTGCCGACCACACCGGTCGATGTCCCCGGCCCGCGTGGCCGCGCCATGGGGGAGTGGGTCGGTGCGGTGCCACGGCCGGGTCAGTCACTGATCTACTACCTGCACGGCAGCGGCTACGTCGGTTGCAGCCCGGCCACCCATCGGGGCCTGGTGTCCGAGCTGGCCCGGCGGCTGGACCGTTCCGCATTCACCCTGCGCTACCGCCGCGCTCCGGAACACCGATTCCCCGCCGCCCACGACGACGTGCTCAACGGCTACCTCTGGCTGCTCGAACAGGGCCACGCCGCCCAGGACATCGTGCTCATGGGCGACTCGGCGGGCGGCCACATGGCCCTCGGCCTGTGCGTGCAGCTGCGCGAACTCGGCCTACCCCAACCCAAGGCTCTTGTCGGCTTCTCGGCCCTGGTCGATTCGACCTGGGCACTGGCCGACGCCCGCCGCGCCGAGGTGAGGGACGCATTCATGTCCTTCACCCTCGCCACCCGAATGACCGGCCTCTACACCGGCACAGCCCATTTCGACGACCCCCGACTGAACGTGGCGGCCCACGTCGGCCCCGACCTGCCGCCGATGCTCCTGCAAGCAGGCGCCAGCGAAATGCTCAGCGCCGACGCCGAGCACTACGGCGCCGCGCAACGCGCCGCAGGCGGCCGCTGCGAGGTACAACTGTGGCCAGGCATGTTCCACGTCTTCCAGGTGGGCCATCGGGTCATGCCGGAGGCCCGCGCCGCCCTGACCGAGGTCGCGCGGTTCGTCGCCGATATCGAGCGTGCGGAGGCCGAGCGGGACCCGCTCTCGGCCTAGCTGGGACCGCCCCTGGCTTGTTGTGCGTGGTTACGTGTTGTGGCACAGTCGATCGCGCAGAAAAGACGAGGTCCGACCGCACGGCTAGGGTGATCGCATGACGGAATGGCGCGCGTTGACCGACGCTGAGATTGTCGAGTTGGCTACCCGGTTGCGGTCATTGACCTGGCCCTCGCCCCTGGACGACGTACCGCAGTTGGCGGCGACTTTCGGCTGGAAGGTCATCACCGCGCGGCCGGAGTGGGTCATGCTCGATGCCGGGTTCGGTTTGAGCAGTGGAAAGGTGCAGGGCCGCGACGGCCTGGCGATGGAGCTCATGGTCCGGGTCACCGATTTCGTGGCCGAGGACGCGGCCGGTAAAACTCGGATACTCGACGAGTTCGTCCGGATAACCACTGCGCTGACCGGTGCGATCGGCGAACCCACCACGCGCATTCCGGGTGCGTCTCCCGAGATCCGCTGGGCAGGAGAACAATCCTCGCTCGTGCTCCGAGACCTGGCGGTCTCGGTTGAGCTGGCGCTGGTCGCCAACTCGTGGCTCACCGCTCATGACGAAGCGGTCGCGTTGGAGCAGGGGCAGAGTTGACCGACTGGGATCAGTTCGCCGAGGGCTTGGCGCAGCATCTGGCCACCCTGCCCACGGGCGCGGTGGTGAAAATTATCGAGTCCGACGAGTCGGCCGAGGTGCCGAGGTATGCGCAGTTCCTCCAGTCCGACACCAAGTTGTTCGCCGAAGTGGTCGGGGACGACTGGCTCGACGAGGACAAGGGCGCGGGCGAGGCGGGAGAGCGACTGCTCGCCGAGGCGGGCTGGCATCAGCCCGACGACGCGCACAGCGGCAACTGGTGGTTCGATTCGGCGTGGCCGATCGACTCGGCGGCCTACCAGCGGCTCGCATCGATGGTGGTGACCGGGTTGCGCGACGCCCTCCGGGTCACCGACCTCGCCGACTTCTACTACGAGGCATGGAACGGCAACGCGGGTAACCGCAAGCTGGATCTGCCGCTGCTCGGTATCCCCCCGCTGGACTGACCGGACCCACCGCAAGCATCCCGTTCCGCGGCCGCCGACCGCCCTGATGTTCGCCGCTCGCCACGCTGCCCGCTGTGCCAGGATGGTGGCGGGCGGTCTTCCCATTTCGGGCAGGTCGCTGTTCGGTGGGTAGAGCCGCCGTCCGGGTGTGCAGATGAGGAGATTTCCGCGACGTGACCAGTCCAGACGACCAGGCTCCGGACGACAGGCCCCGCGACGAGTCGGCCCCGGATCCCGATCAGCCCGGTGACGAGACCACCGCTGCCCAAACGGCTTTCATGAAGCAGTTCCTGGCCCCCTTCGACGAGTCGGCCGGTAGCGCCGAACCCGGCGAGCAGGTCGGCCACGAATCCGCGGCGGACGAGCCGGATGTCGGTTTCACCCTCGCCGGCGCCGAACCGCCGCCGATCGAGGATCCCGCCGAGCTCGCCACGGCGATCAGCCATCAGATCGTCCGGGTGCTGGCGGCCGACGGTCCGGAAGGCTGGACGCGGATGGAGGCGGTCTTCGCGGTGACCGTCACGGCCGAGGTAGCGCTGGCCGTCTTCGTCGACGACGAGGACCGCATGGCGCGGGCCTACCCGACGGAGGAGGTGCTGGCCCTGGTCCGTCAGCACCGGCACCTGTCGGCTCAGCTCAGCGACGGACCGTGGTGGCGTTACATCATGACGCTCACCAACACCGGTCAGGTCGAGGTCGATTACGACTACGGCGACGAACCGTTCCCCGATGAACAACTCTTCGCGCCGGAGATCTACCGCGCCGACCTAGAGGTGTATCCGCGGGAGGTGCTGCCGGTGTGGCTGGCGGCCTACATCGGGCACGGGGACCGACAGTTGCGAGCACCGCGGCAAGCCGCGATCCAGGCCCGCGCGGATCGGGAGGCGGGCAGGCGCGGGGCGCTGGCGGCCACGGACTTCCCGGCGTTCCCGCTGCTGTGGGCCCGCTGGGCGGTGATCGCCGCGGGCTTCGTCGCGGCCGGATCGTCGTTCGGCCCGCGAGTTCTGCCCGCACTGAGCGTGTTCGAAGGTTCCAAGCGCAGCGGCTCCACCCTGTACGCGCTGCCTGGTGGCCGGGCCGTGCTGTCGGGCGGGGTGTGGAACGCACCGGAGTTGAACGCGGTCTACAACCGGGGGGTACCGATGCCCGCCTTGTACGCGGGTGCACCCGAGTGGGTAGCCGATCCGGTGCTGAACCCGCGGGCGGCGAACGGCCTGCTGACGTTCTGCTACTGGTGGGAAGGCGGCAATTGGTATCGCGGCATGTCGCCGCCCGCCGACGAGCTCAGCGCCGCGGTACCCGGCATGTGGTCGCCGGACTCCGTGACCGACATCGTGTCCGGGCTGATCGCGGAATCGCCGAGCCCGCGCCAGCGCCAAGCGGTCGCGAACCTGGTGTCCGCCGCGGAGATCGGCGTCGTCACCCGCTCCACCCTGGTCGATGTCTTCGGCGATGACGGCACCTTCGACATCGACAGCGCCCTCTACCAGCTGACCATGGCCGGGGTGACGATGACGGTGCCCGAGCCGATGCCGCAGGAGGACGCGATCGCCCGGGTGCGGCAGTTCATCGTCGACAGCGGCATGGACGTGTCCCGCTACCCGGTGGACGGCCTGCGCGCGGATCGGCTCAGCATCGGGTGGATGGTGTACGTGCCGACCGCGCCGGGTGAGATAGCTATCGGCCGGGCGCTGTTCTACATCGCCGACGATGGTGTGCTGGAACAGTCGTCGTCCTCGGTGGCGCCGTCGCTGTACATCGCCGAGTTCGAGCAGCGGTTCCAGCGGCGACATGGCCAGGTAGACGCCTGATCACAGTGGTTGCGGGCGGACCACACGCACCCGCGTGCCCCCAGTACTGGGGTGCTCGGTTGGAGTGGTCCACCAGTAGCGATGGTGTTACGGTTTATTGACTGGCGGCGGAGACCGGGTGAATTGATCATGAACTCCGCCAATGATTTCAGGATCGAGCCGGGGGTTGGCGTCCCTCGCACTGCGGGAAAGGGTGCATTGTGGCGGAGAAATTCGAGGTCGATCCCGACGAGTTCCGCAAGGCCGCGGGTAAGACGGCCCACGTCGGCGACCGGATCAGCACTGCGGTCAGCAACCTGTCCGCGGCGATCGCTGGTCGCGGCGCCCCCTGGGGTGACGACAAGATGGGTAACCAGTTCGCCAACGGCCCCGGAGGTTCCGACGGATACCTGTCGTCCAGGAAGAACCTCATCGACGGCACCACCGGCATGGGGACCACCTTCAAGGACACGGCCACAGCTCAGCGCAAGGTTGCCGACCAGTTGCAGACCGAACTGGACAAGCGCAACGGCGATAGCTTCAAGAAGTGAGTAAGGGCCGGTAACCGTGGCACACGATTTTTCGCGGGGAGACGTCGCCGACCTGATGGAAGAGGTGCAGTCGCAGCTCCAGTCCATCGCGCGACTGCAACAACAGCGCACCGCGCTGATCGGCAAGGCCTCGGTAAGGGGTGGCCGGGTGACCGTCGTGGTCAACGCCGACGGCGCCGTCATCGAGACCAAGTTCGGTCGGGGCGTCGAAGACCTGGAGTACGCGGAATTGGCGCGCGCTGTCACCCAGGCGGCGCAAGAGGCCACCGCCGATGTGCGACGCCAGTCCGAAGAATTGCTCGCGCCGTTCCAGCAGGAGCGGGCGCGACTGCCGAAGCTGTCGGATCTGGTGGAAGGAATGCCGGACCTCAGCGGCCACATGCCCGCGCCGACCCACGCCCCGATGAGCAAACCCGATTCGTTGGAGCGCGCCACCGCTGCCGACACCGACAGCGCCGCCATGACATTCAGCAACGTCGAGCCGCTCGACAATGTGAAGTCCCGGAAGCGTGGGGTCACCGATTCCGGTTGGTGATCTAGGTGGACTTCTGGGACGGACTGCTCGAAACTCTCGGGTGGGTCGCCGGTAGCGACTGGCCCGAGGGCTCCGAGACCGGCATGCGAGGGCTGGCCGACGACTGGCGCAAGGGCGCCGAAGAGCTGCGCGGCATCATGGCCGACATCAACGCGGCGAAACAGGCTGCGCTCAATGCGTACCCCGAGGGCGTTGCGCGCATCGAGATCGCCGGCGCGTTCGACAAGATGCGCGACGGCACCGGTGCGAGCGGAGATCAGGCCAACAACAATCTCAAGAAGCTCGCCGAATTCTTCGACAAGATCGCCGAATCCGCGGATGGCCTCGGTACCGAGATCGAGTACGCCAAGTGGATGATGTGGTCCTCGCTGGGGCTGCTGGCGATCGAACTCGCTGCGGCGTGGCTGTTTCCGCCCACCGCGCCCGCCGTCCAGCTAGCGGCCATCGCCGCGACCCGAATAGCGATCCGGATGATTGCGCGGACCTCGCTGATGGCGGCCGCCAAGCACGTCATCAAGATGGCCATCACCGCCACCGCCAAGTTCATCTTCCGCCACATCGCCCTCGACCTCGCGCTGGGAACCATCCAGGACTTGGGGATCCAGTGGATCCAGAAGGAACAGGGCAACCGCAAGGACATCAACTGGGATCAGGTCAGGACGACCGCGATCTCTTCGGCAGCAGGCGCGCTCGGCGGTGCCGGTGGCGCCAAGCTGGTCGGCGCCGGTCTGAAGCACTTCGATTTGGGCCGCGGGATGAACGGCATGATCACCGGAGTCGGCGCGGGCCTCGCCGGTTCGGTCGCTGGGTTCGTCCCGCAATTCGCGATGGACGTGATGAACAACGGCTGGGGCGCCGCGTTCAGCAACTTCGATCCACGAATGATCACCGCAGGCCTGTCGAACGGCGCGATGTCGGGCGGAAATAAGGGGCGCGCCACCGGCTTTCACTTCAACCGCATGGGCATACCGACTGGCGTCGGTCCGGTCAACGGGCCGCGGATCGGAGACGCGGGCCTCGGGCAGAACGGACTCGGCACCCCCGGCACGACAAACGGTGGCCCCGGTATGCAACCCGCCGGCGTCAACGGCGTCGGTACGCAGCCCAATGGTGCTGTGGGACAAGGAGATCAGGGAACTAGCGGCACCGGGACCGGCGGTGAGAACGCTGCAGGTGGCGGTGCAGGTAACCGTGGCGCCGGGGACGGCTCCTCCGCCCGTCCCGACGACGGCACCGCGCGCGGCGACGAAAACTCTTCTCGCGCAGGCGATCCGAACCAGCCGCGCAGTAGTGCCGACCCCGCCGCGCAGCAGACGAACGGGTCGGAGAGTCGCGGCGCCGACGGCGGACAGCAGCAGGGTGGGTCGGAGCACCGTGCGGGCGATGCCGGGCAGCAGCAGGGTGGATCGGAGAGTCGCGCGGGCGACGCCGGCCAGCAACAGGGCGGGTCCGAGAGTCGCGGTACCGACGGTGGACAGCAGCACGGCGGCTCGGAGAGCCGGTCCGGTGATGCCGGGCAGCAGCAGAGCGGCGCCTCGGAGAGCCGGGGCGGCTCGGAGCCGCGCGCCGGAGTCGACACAGCCGGGGCCGACGGTGGCGACCGTGGCCGGGCCAGTATTGCTGACGGTGGCAGCGCGCACGACAGCGGTACCAATGAGACAGGAAGCGGCACCGATCGATCGACGACGTCGCCGCAGAACACCGGTACGCAGCCGGGAAGTGTTGCGCCAGTGCATAGTTCGGGCGATATCGGCCGAACCGGTGGTGACGCCCCTGCGGCTCGTACCGGCGGCGAGGCGGCGACGGCCCGGCCCGGCGGCGACGGTGCGGCGGCGCGGCCCGGTGCGGACGGTTCAGCGGCTCGGTCCAGCAGCGATGGTTCGACGGCGCGGCCCAGTAGTGACGCGGCGAGTCGTCCGGGCGGTGCCGATCCGGTGCGCGGTAGCGAGGCTCGGCCGCAGGCGGGCGATTCGCGGGCAGCGACGTCGGACAACCGGCCCGGTGCCGATCGTCCGCGGGGGGATTCGCGCGCAGGCGTTTCCGACGCGAATCCTGCTCGGGCAGGCAGTGATTCGACTCCGGGTATTCGAGCGGAGTCCAGCGGTGCCGAGGTGCCCAGGTCGCCGGAGCGGGTCGTCGGCGCGGGCGACGGGAATGTTCAGGTCCGCCCGGGTTCGGATGAAGGCGCCCCGGTGCGACCGGATGCGGACGAAAGTTCGCCGCCGCGTTCGGATTCGGACGATAGCGCGCGTCCGCGGATGGATGCAGACGAAAGCCCGTCTCCGCGAACCGATTCGGACGATAATCCGCGTCCGCGTGCCGATGCGGACGAAAGTTCGTCGCCACGAACGGATTCGGACGACCCAGACGCCAGGAACAAGCCGGAAGACGATGCGCCGCAATCGGATCGGTCGCGAGTAGGTGCCGAACCGCGCGGTGGCGACGATGCGGGTCGCCCGCGGGCGAATGACGCTGATCCAGTAGCTGATTCGCCGAACAAGCCGGGTGATGCGGATCCGGCGCAGCGTCCCGACGCCGACGATCGCCCGCGTTCCGACGACTACGCCGACGGCCGCCCACGCCCCGACGATGTGCAGATCATCCCGGTCGTCGACACCAACGCGCCCGCACACCCGCGCTCGGGTGCCGATGGCGCCGCACCGCGACAGCCCGGAGCCGACGGCGACGGCACACCACGGCGTGACGGCGACAACGAGAACGCGGGGCATCTGCGTCCCGACGACCCGAACCGCGGCAGGTGCGCCGAGCTTTCGCTGCGTCGTCTCCGGGAAATGTTCGGCGATCGGATTCGCTTGCCGGAGCGGACAATCGGCCCCGACGGTATGACTTCCCGCGAGTTGGTCGGCTCGGCGGGCGGGCAGCTGCGCCAGTTCGAGGGCGGCCACGACGCTATCCAGCAGCGGCTGCTGCGAATGGGCGACGGCGCAACGGCACTCGTCGTCGACACCTATCAGGGTCCGCGCGACGAGCACGGCGTCGGCGCGCACGCGTACCTGATGGTGAACGAGGGCGGCCAGATCAAGGTGATCGACCCCGGTACCGGGGCCGAGCACGGCTTCCCGCCGTTGACGCCGAGGGACCTGGACAGCGTCAGCGCCATCATGATCAAGCCGGACGGCACGCCGGTCGACAAGGTGCCCACCCGCATCAGGGACGAACTGCTCGCCGTCCCGGACGATCTCGCCGATACGGGCCGGATCGGTAATACGCCCGGCCCGGACATGCCGCCCCAGCATCCGGCCGATGCGCCGGTCCCGGCGGGCATGAATCGCGATTCGGACGGCTACCTACGCCGCCCCGGCGACCTACCCGACCACTACCGCACGCCCGACGGCAAATTGCACAAGTTCGGTGACCGGGCCGATACCTGGCGCGGCGATGATTATCCGCACCAGCTGCGCGATCGCAAGGGTTACACCCACGACCCGAACAGCAATGCCAGCCGGGAGTACGTCCATCGGGCGCAACCCGGCCAACCGGAGCCGCACACGCCCACGGACCCGCAGATCATCAAGGATCTGGCTGATGCTGCTGCTGAAAGGCAACGGCAGGGCAAAGAACGTGACGACTTACGCAAGGTACTCGAGCCGTACCTGGACGAGTTCGATCTGCGGAATGAGAACGGCAAGACCGATGTCCACAAGGTGGCGGAAAGCAACCTCAAGACCCAGCTCGCCACGCTGGAAAAAGACATCCTGGCCTCCGACCTGTCCGACGCGGAGAAGGTGGCCAAGCTCGAGCGCCTGAACGAAATGGCAAGCGAGGCAAGGAAATACAACGACCTCGGCGTCGAGATGAACAAGACGTCGAAGTTGCTGGGTGAGTTGGGCGCGCAATCCTTCGGCCAAATGCCCGACGGGGCGGTGCAGATCAGCCCGTTCACCGACGCCTGGGACGGCAACTTCTCGGTCGACCGTGCCATGTTCGTTCCCGGCCCCCCGCCCAAGCTGGTGGTGATCGAGGCCAAGGGTGTCGGCTCAGATCTGCAGGGTGCAGAAACTCCTTGGGGGCGCGCTGAACAGGGCTCCCCGGAGTATCTGCGGAGCACGCTCGCCGTCGACAAGAACCTCAAGCAGATTCTCAACGAGACTGCCGAGCAGATGCGCGAGCGCGGCCTCGACCCCGACAGTGACGAGGGCAAGGCCTTCCTCAAAGCCAAAGAGGAATTGCTGAAGGCGCACCGCGACGGCACCCTCGAGGTCGAGTACTACAAGGCGCACACCTCGATGAAGGGCGAGGTAACGATCACCAGATTCGATCTGGATCGTCAAGGCGTTCCCGTTCCGATGGACAATCTGGGCGGCTTCCAATCCGAGCACCGTGCCGCCGATGATGCGTTCAATCACCCGGACGACCGCCGCGGCCGGTGTGGCGAATTCTCGCTGGCAGAACTTCGTGCCATGTACGGCGACCGCGATATTCAGATGCCGCAGCGCACAATTGGCCCCGACGGGATGACCGCCGGGGAACTGATGGCCGCAGCGGGTGGTCGTCTGGAAACCACCACGCACGACACTCTTCAGAAACGGCTGCTCGCCCTGGGTGAAGGCGCGTCCGCGCTGGTGGTCGATTCCTACGCGGGTTACCGGGACAATCACGGCGTAGGCGCGCACGCGTACCTGATGGTCAACGAGGGTGGCCAGATCGTGATCCGTGACGTCGGTGCCGGGCTGGCGGACCACGGCTATCCGCCGCGGGTGCCGCGGGAGCTGAGCGGGACCCGCGCCATCGTGTTCGACGGGCAGGGCAAGCCGGAGAACGGCCTCAGCGCGGTGGAGCGAGCCCGCCTGCTGGCCGAGGCCGAGGCGCCCGTTCTCGACCGGCGAATCGGCGAGGCCTTCGACGGCAGGCAGCATGACGGCACCGGAAGTCCGCGCCACGAACTCGCCGACAAGTCACCGCCCGCCGATTCCGCCGAACCCGACCGGATCGATGGCGGACGGCAGGATGCGGATCTCCCCGACGTCGAAGTGATCGGTGAACCGGGTCCCGGCGTGACGCCGGAAATGTTGGACGCCGCACGGCGCTCGGTCGCCGAGACCGGTGAGCCACTGGTGATCTTCGGCAGTCGGCAGACGGGCGTCTCGGAGAAGTCGGGTGCGCCGTTCCATGCCGATAGCGATCTCGACGTCGCGGCCACCACGCCCGAGGGGTTGATGAAGCTCGTCGATGTGCACGAGGGACAGAGCCCGATCCCGAAGGTCAAGGATGTCGCCGGGATTTTCAGCGAGCAGCAGGCGCGCGAGAAGGGCTACCTGGTAATCAAACCGGCGGAGGCTGCTCCGGTCGACGCCGCGTCGACGAATGGTCGTGGCCCTGAAGATCTTGGCGCGCAGAATGATTCGGGTTCACGCCCGCCTCGGGCCGACGAGAACGGATCGAGCGATCGCGGGCCGAAAGATCCGCCCTCCGAACCGAGGTTGCGTCCGGCAGCGGACGATCCGGCGAAGATGTCGGCCGATCACCTGGCGCGCGACCGCGAGTCCTCTTCGCAGCTGACGCCGCGCGATCCGGCGGCCCCGCTCGACGTGATCGACGACGCGGACCGTCCCGACGGCGGTCAACCGGAGTCGTCCATCGTCGACAAGTGGACGCCGATGGATGCCACGCAGGTCGGCGAGGAACTGGCCAAGGACACTGGCCTGCTGGTGTACGGGTTCGACCAACCCGGTGTCGATCCCGCAGTGGCGCGCGAAATCGCCAGGGGCATCGTCGAAATGCGGACCAAGTACCCGCACGTGGCGCTGGACAGTGTCGGCATCGGACCGTTCCGTCACCGGACCTTGGCTCAGGTCATGCCGGCCATCAACCCGGAGACCGGCGCGCGGTACGCCCAATCGATAAAGATCAGCAGGGATTTCGTCGGCAGCCTGGATACCTTCCGGCAGGAAGTCCAGTTGGGCGTGAACAAGGGACGTTTCGACCAGTCCCTCACGAATCGCCCGGTCTTCCAGATGATCCTGCACGAATACGGCCACGTGGTGGACTTCCACGGCCAGCGGGCCAGTCTGCGACCGATCGATCCGAGTGACCCGCACTCGCTGACCTATGTCGACCAGGTTCTGCAGGACCACTACAAGCAGCTGGCCGCACAGGACCCGCAACTCCCCAATACCAAAGCGGGCTACGACAATTGGTTGAGCCAGCTCAGTCGCTACAGCTTCGACGCGAACGGCGTCTTCAACCCGGGCGAAGCCGTCGCCGACGCCTTCCGCGACGTCGAACTGAACGGCGACCGCGCGAGCGAGCCCGCAAAGGTCATGCACAAGCTGCTGACCGAGTTGGCGGAGCTGGGCCCCGACGCGCTGGCCCCACGGTTGCCGGGCGCCGAGACGGGGCCGCCGGCGGATAGCGCTCGGCCACAACGGATTCCGGTGCCCGAAGGCGCGCCGCATCCGGCCGCCGACGCGCCGGCCAGGATGGCGGCCGATCCGCCGCGCGACCCGGACGCGACGGGCGACGACAGCGGCCGCCGTGAGACCACCGACGAGTGGTCCGCGCGCATGCGGGCCGAGACTGCCGAATGGCGGGCGCGGATGGCCGCCGAGCACGCGGTGGAGATGCGGCGGATCGCGGATATCGAACCCGTCGACTGGGCTTCGCAGATGCGGGCCGACCACGCAGAGTGGACGGCGAAGATGCTGGCGATGCGCGCGGAGTTCTCCCGCGACATCGCCGACGGAGTGCTGCCTCGCGCGGCCGAGCCCTCGCCGGAGGCTGTCAACGAGCCGACGGGTGCCCGGCCGGAGGACGGCAACAAGCCGGAACCCAGCAGCGAGGTCCCGCATCAGGGCGATGTGAAGGTATGGCCGCGCGAGAATTCGGCCCCGGCACCGGAGGCCGCAGGCGCCGGCGGCGGCAAGAAACCGCCGGAATCACCACAGCCAGTGGGAGACCCGGGTGAGGACGGCGCGAACAACGGCCGTCCCGGCGAGGAGCCGACACCGGCCGAGGGCACACCGCGACCGGAAGACGCGATCGAGGCGCGTCAGGCCGCGCTGAACGCTGAGCGTGATCGTGTTGTCGCCGAACGCGACGCATTGCTGCAGCAGCGCAACGAGCTGGCGGGGCGACTCACCGTCTCATCGGCGGTCGACTGGATTGCCTTGCACCCGGACCACCTGCAGCGCACCCTGGAGGAGCTGCGGGGCCGCACCATGGAGGTGCGCGAGGAGATGCCGCGCGAGCTTGCGCGCATCGACCAGCTGGAGCAGCTGGCCAACCAGGTTGTCGACCGGAATTCCGAGATCGCCAGGATCGATAGCGAGCTGGCGCGGCTGGCCGCGGACCACGAAGCGGCCCTTCGACGCGAGACCCCGTCGGCGGAGTACGACCGACTGCTCGACGAGCGGCGTGAGTTGGCGCGGGAACGCGAATCGGCCAGAGCCAGGCGCGACGAGCGGGCCGCCGCCCTCGGCATCCGGGAGCTGTCCGGCGACGCGTTCGAGCGCAGGGTGCTCGAACTCTACGACGAGGCCAGGACGCGGCGGACCCGGATCCCCGGCACGCTGGACTCCCCGGAACAGTTTGTGCGAGAACCCGTTTCGCGGGCCGACGTGGAACAGCACAACCGGGCGATCCGCCAACTGGTCGAGTCGGTCGCGGAGTTCAACCGCCTCGACGGGGCCGTCGCGGACAAGGACGCGCGCCTAGCGCAACTACACGACGAAGGCGTGGGCCGCGATCGACCCTCCGCCGACGATCTCACCGGCGACCTCGATCGGATGGCCCGCGAGCATGCCGACATCGCCCGCGACGTCCAGGCGCGGCGCTCGATGATGGCCGATCTGGCACGGGAGCTCGGGATTCCGGAGTCGGATCTCGGCCCGCACCCTCGTCAGCTGGAAGAAACGCTGCGGGAGCACCGGAACCGGATCGCGGACAACACCGACGCGTCCGTCGAGCGCCACCGCCTGCTCGACGCGCTGCACGACGCCGCGCGCGACGTGCTCGCGGCCGACAACGCCATGGGCAGGCTGCAGGACGAGATGGCCAGGGTCACCGGCCTGTGGCGCGACTTGATCGCGGCCGAGGGCGGCCGGATGGTGAACGACCGGGTCGGCATCGTCTTCGGCGAGCGGCCGCGAATCATCGTGTTCGGTCCGCGCGCGGAGTTCGACAACCCGCGGGCCGGGCACGACCGGGACCTCGCTCACGCCATCCTTACCGAACCCGTTGTGGCACATGCGATGATGCGCCAGCCACGCATCGAATACCGGCAGGTTGTCACCCAGCCGGACGGTTCGTGGCAGCAGGTGCCGATGCGCGGTCCGGCCATGGAGCGCACCGCCAGCCGCTGGATCAACGGTAATCCCGGGCTGCTGCTCGTCCGCTGGCAAGACGACAGCGGTCAATGGCATGCGGTGGATCCCACCAGAGCCGAATGGCGCGGCGAACAAGGCAGCAGACCAAAGGAAGAAAAGGACCCGGGTGATCCGGACTGGTGGGGCGGGCTCGGCGACTTCGGCAACGACTTGGCGACACCTTTCGCGGATATCCCACCGGGACAGATAGCGCGAAACATGCTGCCGATGAACCCGATCGGCGCGACGATCACGTACTTCGAGGGTGGTATCCCGCCGGAAGACATCGCCACCGTGCACGCCGGGAGCGATTTCTACGCCGTGCAACGGAACCTGCGCACATTGCTCGACGTGGTCAAGGTTCCCATGGTGCGCGAGTGGATTTACCGGCATCCGGAGATCGGCGACTGGATCAAGGCGCGGCCATGGTTGCAGCGACTTCCACCGTTCGCCACCCAGTGGTCGGCGGTTCAGTGGCATCGCCCGCCGGAGACCAACATTCAGCCGATGGTCCGCCGATGGGACGCCGACGAGCACTCGAACAACCCGCAGCGGACCGAGATCGCGGAGTGGCTGCAGCGCTCGATCGACCGGGATGTCGCGAACTGGCAGCGGGTGCAGGACTGGGCCGACGCCGAGTACGACAAGTTCCGCCGCGACGATCAGCTCGCGGACCGCATGGTCGAGCCACTGAACGAGTACCGGGAACAGCAGCGGCGCGTCGGTGCGCAAGATTTGGTCGATCGCATCCGGAAGGAACTGGTCGACCCGCACGAGGGTGTCGACCTGGGCCGTCCCGATGTCGACCGGCAGTTGGCGATGATCGACCAGGCCATCGATCTGATTGCCAGAGACGTCTTCGACAACTTCCCGACCGACGATCCGGCCGAGGTCAGGAACACGGTTGCCGACATCCGGCAGCGACTGCTGGAGATCAGGAACGAGCGCCCCCTCACCGATGCGGACATCACCCGGATCGTCGACGAACTGACCCCCGGCATGCGCCCGCTGCTGCCGAAGATCGAAGACCACGCGAAGCCGGATCCCTTCCCGCGCGGCTCCACCGTCGAAGGCGAGCAGACTCCGCCCCGGCAGGCCTACCCGGAGTTCACCAGGGACCAGCTGCAGCAGATCATCAATCACCTGATGCACGACGAGCATCTGGCCCGCGACTACACCGATCCGGACGCCGGACTGGTGTGGGTGCGGATGGATCAGCTCGCCGATGTGGCGGAGGCGATCCACCGGATCGTGGACGGCAATCCGCGACCGGAGGACGTCGTCCTCATGCTCGACGCGCTCGCCGAGTCGAATTTTCTGCGCGATCCCGCGAACAGGGACGCGACCTGGCACGAGGCGAACGCGTACGCGGTCGCCGAGGGCTTCCACTGGGATGCGAACCGGCCGCCGCTGACCGGCGACCGCGCGAATATTCCGTACGCACCGCAACCGCTCAGCACGCCGGAATCGCTCACCTCCCCGGACCCGTTCTTGCCGCGGGACCGCTACGAATTGGAATTGTCCAAGGCACGGGTTCATTGGGAGGCGACCACCACCGCGCTGCTCGCTGCCGCGCAGGCCGCCAGGGCCGATCCGGACATACTGTTCGGCGCCGACGATCCCGCCGCCCACTTGGCCGAACTGCGGACGCAGCAGCCGGACGCCGACGGCCAGCGGCGCATCGATGAGCTGGCCGGCGCGCTCGAAGCGTTCGATGCGGCCGGTGCCGAGGTGACGCGCCTCGAACAGCGCCTCGAACAGCACGAGGCCGAAAGGGCACGGGCCCGCGCGGTGGTTCGCGGCGAAGTTCCGGAACTGCCTGCCGTACAAGCGGAATCGAACGCGCTGCCCGAAGCGTCCGCGCCGCAGGAGGCGACCTCGCAGCAGCAGCAGCGGGCCGCCGAGGCCGATGCCCAGCAGCGGCGCGATGAGATCGATCGCCTGGAGCGCGAAAAGGCCGAGGTGCTGCGCGTCCGGGACGAGGCCGAGGAGCAGCTGCGGCAGGCGCAGGACCAGGCCGAAGCCGAGGACGCTTTCGATCGGCAACGCCACGCCGTGCGCGACGCGGCCGAGCTGGACCGGTTGCTCACCGAGCAGCTCAGAGACGGTGCCTTGCTCGAAGCGGGCGCGCGGCCGATCGCCGAGGTGCCGCAGGTCGGCGTCGTCCCCGGCGACCCGCGGCAGGTCGCCGTGGTGGTGCGCGGTGAATCCGCCGACCCGACAACGCTTATCGGTCGCGCCGTCGCACTACACCCGGACCTCGCCGACCTCGTCGGACCGAACCGCGACAACGCCATCGTCTTCCGCCTCGTCCCCGGCGAAGACGGCCGCACCCAGGTGCACCGGACAGATCCACCGGACGCACCCCCGCTGCCCGCGTCCCGCCCGGAACCCGACGCGCCCAGCGACGGCGGTGCCGCGAAGAAGCCGCCGACCGGCGAGGCACCCGAGCCGGGCAACGTGCCGAACACTCCGGCGCCGAAAGATACTGCGGCCCCGAGTAAGTCGGGCGAAGGGCCCGGTGCTCAGGCCCAGAAGCCTGTTGGCGAAGCGGATAAGCCTGCGGGAGAAGCGAACAAGCCTGTCGGTGCAGTGAATGAGCCCGCGGGCGAGACGAAGAAGCCCGTCAGCGAGCCGAACGAGCCTGCGGGCGAGCCGAAGAAGCCTTTGGGCGAGCCGAACAGGCCCGTCAGCGAGCCGAACGAACCTGCGGGCGAGGCGAATAAGCCTGTCGGTACAGCGGGTAAGCCCGCAACCGAAGCCGCGAGACCTGTCGCAGAGGCGCCCGAGTCGGGCGCCGACGGCGGAGCGAAAAGGTCGCCGCAGCCCCTTGCGTCAGGCGACGAAGGCAACGCAGGCCATAACCGTCCACCCGAGGCCCCGGTGCAGCCCGGTGATCCGAATGGCAACCCTCCGCCCGCAGGCGCCCAGCCTGGCCAGTGGTCGACGATCGGCGATCCACGACCCTACGACCCGACTACCCGGACACCGGAGTTCGAGGGATTGGTCGATCGGATCACCGCGTCCGCCGACGCCGGCCGGCAGCTGCTCGACCAGGCGCGCACGATGCTGCGCACGCTCGGCGCGGATCCGGACGGGCTGAACCCGCACGAGCTGGAGCAGCAGGCTCGAGATCTGTTGAACAGCGCCAAGTCTCGGGCCGAGGAACTGCAGAGCCGCGCCCACGTGCCGAGCGAAGAGATGGTGCAGTACTTCGACGATCTGCACGCGGCTCAGCGGCACTACGCCGACGTCGCGCGGGCCACCGTGGAGGTGTCGAGGGCGCTCAACCAGTACCACGAGTCGGTGCGGGCCACGCACACCCTACGGGCCGAGGCGGCGGCCGTGATCGCACGGGACGTGCTCGCCGCGGAGGGGCAGCCGGTCCAGGATTCGGACGGTGTCGCCATACTTCCGGGCGATCCGCAGCGGATACTCGTAGCCTCGCCGTTCCGGGCGCCGGACCGCGTGATCGGCGCCGACCTCCGCGAGAGGCTGGCACAGCAGGGTGTCGAGGTCATCTACCGGCAAGTGCTGGTCGACGACCAGGGGCAAGTGTCCATCGTCGACCTGGTGCCGCCGAGTGGCCCGGACCCACAGGGCGGAATTACCCCGCAGACACCCCCACCCGCTCCCGGTAGCGGCACACCGGGTCAGCCCGTCGGCGCCCCCGCACGCCCTGGCAGTGGCACGCCGGGTCAGCCCGGCGGCACACCGGCGCGGCCCGGCGGCGAAGCACCGCCACGCACCGCCGAGCCGAAAGACGTTGACGCACCGGGTCAGCCCGGCGGCACACCGGGTCAGCCCGGTGCACCGGCACGGCCCGGCGGCGACGCTCCGGAACAGCCCGGCGGCACGCCGAAGCGGCCTGGCGGCGAAGCACCGCCACCCACCGCCGACCCGAAAGACGTTGCGGGAGCGAACAAACCGGGCGAGGGATCGCACACGGACAAAGCAGCGACCCCTGGCGAGGTCAAAGCCGCCACCCCGGAGGAGCCGGCCCAGCCGGTGGCCGACGGTGCGGGCGGCGGAAAGAAGCCGCCGCAACCGCCGACGGCGCCGCCGGTCGGCGACCCGGGTGACGACGGAGCGCACCGTCCGCCGGATCGTGGTTCCGCAGACCGGCCGAGCGAATCCAGCCCCGACGCGGCGGCGATCGCCCGTGCGGTCGCGCGGGTCGAGGCCGCGCCGACCTCGGGCGAGACGCTGCAGGTCCAAGTGCTCAGCGAGGGCGCGCTGCAGGGCGCGGAGCGGGTCGAGCTGATCACGCTGTCCGACGGCACTCAGCTGATTCGCAAGACGCTCAACAATGTGCTGCACGCCGACGCGGAAGTGCTTGCGGCACTGGTCGGTCGCGCGGTCGGCGCGAACGTGCCGCACATCGTGCGGGTCAGCGACAACGTGATCTACATGCAGGTGATGCCCGGCGACTGGGCCAGCGCACTGCATCCGGGGGCGTGGAGCCCACAGCAGACCGGATTGACCGACACCCCGGCCGGTGTTCGCCTCGGCCTGCTGGACGTGCTGATCCGCATGCCGGACCGCGGCATGACGAACTGGCTGGTCACCCCGGACGGACTCATCAGCGCCATCGACCACAGCCTGGCGTTCGGCAACGGGCGTCGCTCGGACGGCGAAACCTCCAGTGGGTTCGCCTATCACTTCCTCGAGCGCGGTGCCGATGGCGAGTGGCATTGGCGCCAGCACGAACTGAGCGCGGCCGATGTCGCCGAGATGCGCCGCCGGATCGAGGCGCTGGCGCCGGCGTTCGCCGATCACCCCGACTGGCATCGGTCCGTCCTCGACCGGTTGGCACTCATCGAGCAGAACGTGCGGCCGGACAACGATCCGCCCCCGGCCGAAGGCCCCGAGCAGCCGGGCGGTGCGGGCCCGCAGCGCCCCGGTGGCCCCGAGCGTCCCGGCGCCCCCGAAAACCGAAGCAGCGCACCGCAGCCCGAGGGTCCGCCGCAATCCAACGGCGCTTCGCGACAGGAAGGCCCGTCACCGGCCGACGGTGCTGCACGACCAGAAGGCCCACCACCCGACCCAGCGACGCGCGAGGCCGACATTGCCCAGCGCCGCGCCGAACTGACCGAGGCACGCGATCTCGCCATCGAAGAACGCGACGCCGCGATCCGTAGGCGCGACGAGCTGGCCACGCTCCTCGGCGTGGATCCGGCCGATGACTGGGCGGCCCTGCGGCCTGGCGACAATCTCGACGAGACGCTGCGAGAGTTGCGTGCCCAGCGGGTCGGCGGTCCGGAGCAGTTGCCGTACGACGTGATTCGGGCAGGCGAGCTGGAGCGACTGGCCAATCGGGTGCCCGAGGCCGAGGAAAAGATCGTGCGATTGGATGCCGAACTGGCCCGGCTGGATACCGAGCACGCGTCGATCCGCCTGGAAACCGCGGAGGCCGAATACGACCGCCTGCTCGATGAGCGTGGTGAGCGTGCGCGGGAACGCGAATCCGCGCGCGCGGCACGGGACGAACTCGCCAGGCAACTCGGGACTACCGGTCTGACCGGCGATGCGTTCGCCCGGAAGGTGCTCGAGCTGCACCAGGAGTCGCGCACCAGGACGGTGCAGGTGCCCGCCAACCTCGACAGTCCCGCCCGGGTCGTGCACGAGCCGGTGGCCGGGCCGGAGCGCGAGATGCGTGACCGCGCCATCCGCAAACTCGTCCATGCTGTCGAAGAGTTCAACCGGCTGGATCAGGTGGTCGACCGGATCGACAGCAGGCTCGCCGAGCTACAGCGCGAAGGCGTGAACCGGGACCGTCCGCTGGCCGACGATGTTGTCGCAGCACTGGATCGGCTGGCGGCCCGGCGAGCCGCCATCTTCCAGGAGAGCAGGCCGCGCCGCGCGGTCATGGAAGATCTCGCGGAGCGTCTGGACATTCCGCTCTCGGACCTCGGCCCGGATCCGGGCCGGTTGGCCGAGACGATCCAGCACCAGCTGCGCACCGACGACGGCACCGATGCCGACCGGCCCGCGATGCTGCGCGTGCTCGCCGACGCCGCGGCCGACGTGATCAGGGCCGACAACTCGATGCGCCGGGTGCAGGATCAGATGACCCAGGTCACCGACCGCTGGCACGAGATCACCGAGTGGCGCGACACCCTCAAGGAGGAGGGCGGCTGGATGGCGACCGACCGGGTCGGCATCATCGACGGCGAGCGGCCCCGAATCGTGGTGTTCGGTCAACCGCCGGCCTCGGGGCATCCGCGGGCCCTGCACGATGCCGCGCTCGAGCACGCCATTCGCACGAATGCCGCGGTCGCACAGGCGATGTTGCGTCGACCGCAGATCGAGTACCGGCAGACCGAGCCCGGCCGGGACGCCGTCGTTCGTCCTGGCCCGTCGCTGGAGCGCACGGAGACGCCCTGGTTCCGGGGCGAGCCAGGCATGCTGGTGGTCCGCTGGCGCGACAGCGCAGGCGAGTGGCATACCGTCAATCCGAGCAGGCCCGACTGGTCGGTCAATGTGGGTGAAGACGGCAAGCTGCGCCGGGGCGACAACCTGGAGGGCTACGACCCGGGCGACCCGGACTGGTGGGCTGGTCTCGCCGACTACATCAATGACCTGGCAACGCCGTTCAGCGATATCCCGCCGGGGCATATGGCGAAGAACATGCTGCCGATGAATCCGATGAACATTCCGGCGAAGTACTTCCAGACCGGTGTCCCGGACGACGCGCTGGTCGAAGTGCACGTCGGCTCGGATTTCTATGCCATTCAACGAGATATCCGTACGCTGCTGGCGGCGATCGATGTCCCGATGGTGAAGCGGTGGATCCAGCGGCACCCGGCGATCGGGGATTGGATCAAGGCGCGGCCGTGGCTGCAGAAGCTGCCGCCGTTCGCGACGGTGTGGTCCGGATTCGACTGGCACAAGCCCCCGGAGACCAATATTCAGCCGATGTTCCGCAGTTGGGACGCGGACGAACACACACACTTCTACAACCACGTCGAAATCCCGGCCTGGTTGCAGCAGACCTTCGATCGGGAGATCGCCGATTGGCAGCGGGTCCAGGATTGGGCCGACCGTCAATACAACAAGTTCCGCGCCGACGACCAGCTCGCCGACAAGATCGCCCAGCAACTGGCGCGCTACGGCGAAGACCAGCAGACGGTTGCCGCGCGCAAGCTGATCGACCTGGTTCGCAAGGAACTGGTGGATACCCATCGCGGTATCGACCCGACCCGGCCCGACGTCGCCGAGCAGTTGAAATGGGTCGACCAGCAGATCGATGAGCTGGCCGGTCGCACGCTCGGCATGTTCGACGGCAACGATCGAATCGCGGTGCGCGACACCATCGCCGACATTCGTAATCTGCTGATCGACGCGCAGCAGACCGGTCGCGTCAGCGATGCGGAGATCACGCGGATCGCTGACGAACTGGCGCCGCGCATGTGGCACGACACCACCGCCGAAGGTGCGTTGCCGCCACCGCAATTCACCACCGAACAGATCCAGCAGATCATCGATCACCTGATGAACGACGAGCATCTGGTCACCGACTACACCGACCCCAACGGTCGACTGGTGTTGAAGCGGATGGATCAGCTTGCCGATGTCGCCGAGGCGATCAACCGACTGCTCGCGGGCAAGCCGCTGAAGCAGGACATCGTGCTGCTGTACGACGCGCTGGCCGAATCGGAGTTCCTGCGCGATCCCGAGAACGTGAAGAAGCGGACCTGGCACGACGCGAACACCCACGCGGTCGGTCTCGGCTTCCACTGGGACGCGGACCGCCCGCCGTTGACCGGCTGGCGCAAGGACATTCCGTACGCGGTCGCACCGTTGCGCGAGCCGGAGCCCTTCCTGCCGCGCGACCGTTACGAGCTCGAATTGTCCAAGGCGCGAGCTACTTTGGATGCGCGCACCGACGCGCTGCTTGCGCTGGAACAGAGCCTGGGGATCGACCCGGCCTGGCTGTTCGGCTCCACCGAGCCCATCGACGCGCGCCTGGCGGAGCTGCGGGCGGAGCAGCCGGATGCGGCCGGGCAGCAGCGAGTGGACGACCTCGGGCGCGCCTTCCGGGACTTCGAGGACGCCGCCGACGTGGTGCGGGTGCTCGAGCAGCACGTCGAACGTCACGACACCGAGCTCGCGCAAGCACGTGCGCAGGCGCGCAGCGAACGGCCACAGCTGCTCGGCACCGAGGGGGAACCGCCGCAGGCAGGGCTGCCCGACGCCGATACGCAACGGGACGCCGACGCGCAACGCGATGCCGATGCCCGGCGCAATGCCGACGAACTGCGCATCGTCGAGGACCAGCGTGAGCACCTCGAACTGGCGTTGACGCAGGCGCAGCGGGAGCTCGACCGTGCCGAAACCGCGCGGGCCGACGCCGCCGAGGGCCTGCGCCTGTCGATCGAGCCGAACGAGCTGAACTCCGAGAGCGAAATCGCCTCGCGCGCCGAGGATCTGCGGGCACGCACCCTGGACGTGTCCCAGCAGCAAGCACGCCTGGCCAAGGTCGCCGAACTGGAACAGGCGGCCCGCGACTACCTGGCCGCCGAAGCGGAAGTCGCGCGTATCGAGGAGGAACTGGCGCGTGCCGAGTCCCGAGTCGAAGCCTTGTCGTCCCCCGAGACGAGCGCTGCGGAACGGACCCGCCCGGCCGAGGAAAACGCGAATCAGCAGGAACCGCTGAGTGATCCGGACTCGGCGCTGGATCGCGAACGCGGGCTCGTCGAACCGACGCCGGATGAGGACGGCGAACGCGGGCGGACGGCGGAGTCGGAATCCGACGGTGGCCGGGATCGCGGGAACGCCGATCGCGACCGTGCCGACGAAGATTCTGATGAGGCTGCGCCGTCTGGCGGTTCGGGGTCGGGCCGAGATCGCGGGTCCGATGACGGGAACAACGACGACGGGGATCCGGACCGCTCCCGCGGTGGCTTGCCGGAACCGACGATCTTCCGTTCCCATATTCCGCATCCACCACACGAATACGAGTTCGAGTTCCCGCCGGAGCTCGGACCCACCGCCGCCATTCCGGTGCCGATGCCGGATCTGCCTGAGCCCGAGGAGCCTTCGCGGCCCCCCGTGCCGCCGCAACCGCCGGTTCCGCCGACCCCACCGGCTCCGCCGCACAATCCGGTACCGCCGACGACTCCGCCGACGACGCCTCCTACCACGCCGCCGACGACTCCGCCGACGACGCCTCCCACCACGCCGCCGACGACGCCTCCTACCACGCCGCCGACGACTCCGCCGACGACGCCTCCCACCACGCCGCCGACGACTCCGCCGACGACGCCTCCCACGACACCCCCGACGACTCCGCCGACGACGCCTCCCACCACGCCGCCGACAACACCGCCGACCACGCCTCCCACCACACCCCCGACGTCTCCGGACCCATCGCAGTCACCGACGCCCACACAATCTCCGTCGCAACCGGGCCCAACTGCGTCCCCATCTCCGTTGCAGGCGAACCTTTCCCCATACCCGGGTGAGCCCGGGAGCTCACGACTCCCCGGCCAGCCGTCGGATTCGGGGCAACCCGGTCAGCCCGCACACCCCGGGCAGAACGGCCGCCCGATGCACTTGGCGCAGGCCAACGGTTCTCCCACCGGCGACCCGGAGCAGCAGCCGATGCTGCCCCCGATGGCCCCGCCGATGATGCCGCCGATGGCGGGCCCGTCGGCGGGTAGCGCGGGTCCGCGCGAGGGTGAGCGTCGCCGCTGGAACGACGAGAACCCGGTGCGCAGTACCCAAATCGTCATCCAGCCACTCGACGGCGGTCGCCTGGCGACGTTCGATCCGGAAACGGGATCCTTGCGCGCCGCAGCAGGAGCCACCGGTCCGGTGGGCGGCGTCCTCGGCTACTTCGGCGAGGTCCTGGCCGTGTTCTACCGCAAGGCGGGTCGCCTGACATTGCGCCTGGGCCCCAACGAGTTCGACCTCGATGCCCCGGCCGTCACCGTCGGCTGGGCGCATCTCGGCCCGCAGCAGGCGCGGTTCCTGGTGCACGTCGAGGGCGAGCTCATCGTCGATTTCCCCTATCCGATCAACGGCGGCGGCACCGACCTCGGCCTGCTGATCCGTGACGTATTGGCCGACCCGCGACAATATGCCGGTGTCTTCCACTGACCGTGAGGAGGAATCATGCTGTTGGACCACCCGACCGAGGACGAACTGCGGCACAGTTTCGACGAGGCGCTCGATGCGGTCCGCGGCGGGGAAGGCGTCGCCACGGACACCGGTCTCGATGTGCCTACCGTGGCAGCACTGTGGGAGATAGCCGAGGCCTATCCCAGCATTCCCGAGCAACTGGTCGCCGCCGCCCGCGCCGCGTTCGCGGGTCAGCTGGACGGCTCCAACGCGGCGGCACGGCAGGCCGCGATCGAGCGCGCGTTCGAGCAGGACGGGTGATCAAGATCGAGCGCCGTCGCCCGCACCGGACATTCCTGCTGGTCACGGCGCGTTCTACGCAAGCGTGCCACCAGGATTCGGGTCTGTACATGCAGGGGCGACACTAGTACCCATAGAATTGGCACGCTAGAGGAACTGGCTGCGATGCCGACGTGTGCTCGAAACGTCGGCTGTCGCGGCTACGAGGAGGGCCGGTAAGCGGATGAGTGGTCAGGCATTAGCCAGGAGCGTGACCTGTGGCTGAGGAAAAACCCCCACCGTCCCCTTGGGCCGGTTTCGTCCGTGAGGCGCGCAACGGCGTGCTGGAGCTGCAGCCGGGTGCCCTCGAAGGTCTGGTGAACGCGGCGAACGGTGCCCGAGTGCGCGTGGCGACGGTCCGCGCGGAAGTGGCGCGAGTCGACAGCATCAAACCGTTCGCAGACCTGTTGACTTCGGCTGAAGCCCTGGCCAAACGCTTTTCGCAAAAGGGTGTGGAGCTCGGGCAGATTCTCGATGACCACATCAGGATCCTCGACGACCTCAACGACACCTTCGTCGCGGCGGCCAAGGCTTACAGCGGCGCGGACGAGGGCGGCAAAGCCGATTTCGACAAGCTCCAGAAGTGGATCAAAGACCACAAGAATCCGAAGCTGCACGACACTCTTTCACCACGCCCCGGCCCCGCGGGTTTGAGTGAGAACAACGACCGCCTGACGGCGAGCGGAAATCCGAAAACGAAGCAACCCGACTGGAATGAAGCCGGGAATCGGAAGCCCGAGGAAAAATGGGGTCTGCCGGACAGTTTGGCGAACCCGAAAGACGTGACATTCGAGCCCAAGGGTGTGCGCGCCGACGATCCCAATAGCTTCACCTACGACGACTATCAAAAAATCATCACCTCCATGGCCAACCACCCCATCGTCTTGGCGCAGGCGGCGGCCGATTGGCGTTGGCTGGCGGGGGAATTGAAGTCGACGTTCACCACGCTGTCGAACAAGATGACGGCCTCGTCGCAGTCGTGGAGCAGTCCCGGCAGCTCCGGTGACGACGGTGCCGCGAACCGTGCGCGTAAAGCGATGACCGCGTATGGCAACGGCGCCGATTCGCTGATGACGAATATGCGCCTGGTCGGTGACAATCTCGAGTACGTTTCGGAATGGTTGTACACCACCTATGTCGGTCTGTCGCAGGCCAGCGCGACCGAAGTCCCGCTGAAGCCGCCGGAGTCGGTGGCAGCGCACAAAACTCGCGCGGAAGAGGTACGCCGCCAGGGCTACATCCGGGCGATGAACGGCGCGTATGTGCCGGGCGTCGAGCACGCCGACCAGGTGATCGCGACGCTGCCCGATCCCATTCCGCCGGTGAAGGCCCAGGTACCCGGCGGTCCTCCCGGCCCGCCAGGACCCCCCGGACCTCCCGGGCCGCCCGGGGTCCCCTCCCAGAAGCAGACCCAGGACCAGCAGCGTCAGCTGGAGCAGCAGCGCCAGCAGCTCGAAGCGCAGCGCAAGGCCATGGAAGCGCAGATGCAGCAGGCGCGCGAGGAGCAACAGCGCCGCGCCCAAGAGCAGCAACGCCAGGCCGCGCAACAAGCCGCTCAGCAGGCCGCGCAACAAGCCGCGCAGCAGGCGCAGCAGATCGGCCAGCAGCTCGCGCAAGCGGCCCAGCAGATGGGTCAGCAGCTGGCCGGTGCGATGCAGCAGGCGGCGCAGCAGGCTGCCCAGGCCGGATTGCCAGGCATTCCGAGCCTGAAGGACCTGGAGGAGCAGGCCAAAAAGGCGATGGGCGCGGCCTCGGCGAAAGGCGCTGGTGGCGGACCCGGCCCCGGTATACCGAAGGGTGCCGGTGTCGGCGAGAACCTGGACAAGGCCTCCAAGCTGTTCCCGCGGGCCGAGGCGACGACCACCGGTACCGCGACCGGCGCACGGGCGGGTCTCGCGTCGAACGCGGGCATGGGCATGGGTCCCGGTCCCGGCCCCGGTGCCGCAGGAAACACGAAGGAGCACAAGCGCGCCGACTACCTCGATTCCACCGAGCATCTGGAAGAAGCGATCGGTGAGGCGCCGGTCGTGGTCAAACCTGTTGTGGAGCAATGAACCGTACCTGGGATTTCACCGACCTCGAGTTCGCCGCGGCATGGGACGCGACGCAGGCGGACCTTGTGCCGGAACCGCTCGTGTACACCAGTTCGACCGAGTTCTACGACGACGCTCGCGCGGCGATGCACGAGGCGTGGGGGCGCGTGCGGGCGCGCTGGGGTCACGAGTTGGAAGAGATCCTGGGCGCGATCGCTCGTCCGGACATCCGGTTGATCGTGCGCGGCCTCGACGGGCAGGATCCACGGAACCCGAAGGGGGTGGTCAGAATGCTCGCCGCCCGTAAGGGTGACTTCGCCTACGTGATCACCCAGAAGCCGGGCCGGACATTCTGGCACGCCGAAGGTTTCACACTGACCGAACACGAGGTGCTCTCGCTCGGCGATACCGTGGCCGCCGCGCTGCCGAAAGTTCCGGCGGGAAAGCAGTCCGATTTCGTGCTGGTCGAGCCACGCGCCGCGGACGAGTTCGACTATTCCTATGGGCGCTCCAGGATCCAGGATTTCGAGGACGCGGTGGACAGCCGCAGCGAGGCGTTCAATAAGGCGGACGCGACGTTGGACGGCACCATTGTGGTGCAGCAGGGCCATTCCCGATTCGGCCCCCGCGGTATCACCAACATGTATATGCGGTGGCGGGATCTGGTCGACGACGGAAGATACGTCATTATGCCCGGCAATCCGACCATGGTGGTTGCCGCGGACACCAAACGGTTGGGAGCGTTGATCAACTCTCACATCGCCGAGGTGGTCAAGGCCATCAAAGACGATCGTGCATAAGGAGTTGACATGCGTGAGAAGCTGTTACTGATCCCATCTGAGGGGAGGGGACGGGTATGACGACACCTGAAGGCGATACGCCACAGGAGTTTCCGACGGAATTCACGGTGACCTCGCTCACCGGCTCTATCGCGGTGCGCACCACCGAACAGGGCCTGCCGTTGGGCATCAAACTCGACCAGGACCAATTGCGACGCGCGCCGGAAGCCCTGGCAGCCGAGATCCTGCGGCTGTGCAAGCAGTCGGCGAACCGGGCCGGGATGGCGCGCCGCGCGCAGTTGAAGGAAGCGGGATTCACTCCCGAGATGTTGTCGATGACCGGCCTGCCCACCGAGCAGGAAGTCGCCAGACAAGAGATCATCGAAGAGCAGGAGTACGAGACCGAGCCGCAGAGCTGGCTTCGATCAGTCTGACTGGGACGGGGATTCGGGAGGTAGTCATGGTCGAGACGATGGACGAGTTGCTCGCGCGGGTGCAGAAGCAGATGTACCGGCTGCGCGACCTCAACGACGCGACCGCCGGGATCCTGGCGACCGAGACGTCACCGGACGGGGCGGTCACCGCCTCGGTGGACGGCAACGGTGCGCTGGTCGGGCTCAGCCTCGGCGGTGCGATAGCCAAACTGTCGCCGGCCGACTTCCAGAAGACACTGGTCGACACCGCACAGGCGGCGGCATATCGGGCCTTCGCCGAGCGCGCCGAGCTGGTCACGGCGTACAACGAGGAAAGCGCGGTGACGTGACCGGATGATGCGCACACCGTGACAGCGAAGTGTTGCTCCGATAGGTAAGGTTTGTCGAAACCCCATGTGGGGTTACGGGATTGGACGTCAGTCATGAATCACATTGAAGTTGTTCCGGATGCGGTTCGGGCCTACGGCTCTGCCTCGGCCGCGATGGCCGCGGGAGTCGCCTCGGCGGGCGCGGTGGACCAGGCGGCGACCATCGCCACGGTCGTGCCGGTGTTCGGCCTGATCGGCCAGGAGTTCCTCGCCTCATTCGCCTTCGCGCAGGCGAACCACCTGAGCTCGGTGGCCGAGCTGGCCGCGGTGCACGCGGGCACCGCGCTGACCGCGCATCAGGCGGCGAGCACCTACGAGGTCACCGATAGCGCGTCGGGCGCGGCCATCGGATCGGTCAGCTCGCAGTCATGACGACGCCCGGGGCCATCCCACCGCCGGGGGCGGAGCCACTGGATCCGACCGTGCTGGATCTGTTGCGCGGCAGTGCCCTTGCCCCGATGCTCGATCAGCCGGTGAACGACATCCTGCACAACATGGGGCTGCCGAACCTGCCGGAGATGCCGTCGTTCATCCAGCTGCCGGAGATGCCGCCGCTGCCGCCGCTGGATTTCACCGCGCTGATGCGGCCGTTGACCGACCTGGCCGCGGCGTTCGGCACCGGACAGCTGGGCGCGCCCGCACCGGCGCCCGCGCCCGCGAATGCCGCAGGCTCGCCGCAGAACGCGGGGGCGCCCGCGCCGGACCCGACCCAGCTGTTGTCCGGCATCTCGACCGTCATGCAAACCGTCATGCAGGTCGGCACATCCGCGATCCAGACCGCGATGTCGGTGTGGCAGGGCATGGCGGCGATGGAGGCGGCGAAGAAGGCAGGCGAGGCCCAGGCGGACGCAGGCAAGCTGGAGGCGCAGAGCACGGAAGAGAAGGTCGTGCTCACCGAAGCGGCGAGCAGCGTCTTCACCGGCGCCGGTCTGATGTCCGCGGTGGTGGCGAAGTTCTCCGCCACCCTGGCCGCGGCACCGCTGTACGCCGCAACCCCTGCAGGACAGGTGTTTCTGGCCGCGTCCGCGGTCGAGGCGATGGCCGAGGCGATCGGCATCACCGTCAAGACCAAGGGTGAACTGCTCGGCCACAGCGGCACCATGACCAAGGCCGGGACCAAGGTCCCGATCACCAACGCGCCCAAGGGCGTCGCGGGTGCCGGCGGTGCCGACCAGCTCAGTCAGCTGATGAGCATGGTCACACCGCTGATCGGCACCGCGACCACCGCCGCACAGTCGCTCGGTCAGCTCGCCCAGGCGAGCTCGGCGCTCAGCGCGCCGAAGACGGTCGACTCGAAAGTCCATGAGGGCGTGGGACTTTCCGATGAGGAGAAGGCCAACGCGGCGGCTGCGAGCGCAGCCGGTGTCGGCGGCCCCGGCGCCTTCGCCGGACCCGGCCCCGGCGTTGCCGCCGCACCTGCCGCTCCGTTGAACCCATGGCAGGGCACCCGGGTCGCCAGCGGCTCGGTCGGCTCGATGAGCGGGCTGACCGGTCTCGGGTCGAGTTCGGTTGCGCCCGCGTCGATGTCGACCGGCGGTACCACCGGTGGCAGCGGCGGAATGATGCCGATGGCCGGTGCTGGTGCCGCGGGTGCCGGAATGGCCAGGGACGGCGAGTCGACCAGCGATTCGCTGCGCGGCCAGATGGTGACCAGCCAGCACGGCGACGAAGTGGTCGGCCGTATCGAGGGGGTCTCGTTGCCGGTGGTCGGCGCGGCCGACAGCACTTCGGAACCGCCGCCGGACAAAGAACTCACGCTCTGACCGATTAGGAGAATCTCATGGGTGCTGACGGGATAGGGGACGCATTCGCGAGCGTCCAGTTCGACCCTGCCGCGGCGGGGAAGGCATCGAATGGCCTGGACGTCCTCGCCGATCGACTGGCCGCGGATCTGCAGGCCGCCGAGGAGGCGTTGACGATCCAGCCTGCTGGAGCCGACGAAGTCTCCGGCCGGGCCGCGCAAACCGGGAACGAGGTCGCCACCTCGTACCTGGCGAGCGCGCAGGCCAGCGTGCAGGAGATGCGAAAGCTGGCGGCCACGTTGCGGATGCACACCAAGGAGTTCAGCCAGATCGAAAGTGACAGTGTCGCGGACTTCGACGCCGCGGGCGGCAGAACCGCCTGAGGCGAAGTCCACTGGAAAGGCCTGTCTTGGAAGGGCACAGCGCAGCAATGATCGAACCACCGAAGCCTGGGTTCACCGGCGTGGTGTGGGAGGCTCGGCCGCCGGAGCGGCTCGCGCAGGATCTCACCACGGGACCGGGCTCCTTGCCGATGGCTGAGGCAGCCGCCGAATGGGCGCGGCTCGCCACGGTTTTCGGTGCGGCGGTGCTCGAGTACGAGCAGGTCCTTGCTGCGCTGCGCGGCGCATGGCAGTCCGGGCGTAGCGGCGAGGTCATGGAGAAGGTGTCCACCCTGCGCCAGTGGCTGGTGGACGCGGCCGCGACCGCCAGCTCGAACGCCGCGCGCCTGCAGGCGCAGGTCACCGCGTACGAGGTGGCCAGGCTGGCCATGCCGAACACCGCCGAGATCGAGAAGATCAAGCAGGTGCAGCAGGCGGTGGAAAGCGTGGGCGCGATGCTCGGCGCACCGATTCGGGCGGTCGCCGCGGACAACGAAGCGGAAGCAGACGTCGCGAAAGCCGTTGCGTCGCGGGTGATGCGCAGCTACGAAACGGCCGCCGAGCCGCTGGCGACGCCGTGGCAGCACCAGGAACCGCCGAAGATCGCGCCGGAGCAGGCGTGGATCGCCGAGCAGTCCGCCGCCGCGGCAGCGGCTGCCGCGCCGAAATCCATGCCGGGTTTCGCGGGCGTGCCGGTCGGGTCGTTCGCGATGCCCGCCTTGCCGCCGCGGGAGCTGTCCGCCTACCGCGCGCCGGTGTATTCGCAATCCACCACAACCGCCGAGCCGGTGGCCCGCAGCAGCCAGGTCGGCACGACGAGCGCGACCGGCCAGTCCGCGCCGGTGGCCCCCGGTGCGATGGGTGCGGCAGGCGCGTCCCAGGATTCGACCAGGTTCCCGCGGGCCAGCCTCGCTGGTGAGGCCGACCAGATCGGGCTCGAAGGCGAAATCCAAGCTGCCCCAGCGGTGCTCGGCGGTACCGAGCCGGTGGCCAAGGCGCCCACCGAGACTCGGACCGAGTCCGGCGGTGCGCCGTGACCACGCTGACCAACGACGCGCTGCTCGCCGTCGCCGACCGGATCGGCGTGCAGACCCTGCCGCTGGCCTTATCGGTGGGGCCGCAGCAGGATTCGTACGAGGAATGGCAGCGGGCGCAGGAACACGCGGTGGCCACGCTGACCGACGACGGCCTGATCGACGCGCACGGTGAAGTAGACGCGGAGCTGGCGCTCACGCTGTTCACGCTGGCGCTGCCGGAGCAGGAACTGGTAGCGCGCATCTACACCGAGCACGGTTCGCGCCGAGTCTGTGTGGTGCGCCGCGGGCATACGCACGCGGTCGCCGTCCGCTCCGGCGACGACTTCGATGTGCGCCAGGTGTGGACCGACGGCTCGGCGACCGATCTGGTGCGGCCGCTGCTCGCCGCCATGGATCCGTGTCCCGCCGCCGACATTCCCAATTTCAGCGTCCCCGCCGCGGAGCTGGCCGAGCGGCTCGACTCGGCCGCGACGGCCAGTGAGCTCACCGACGCTCTCTATGCCCTGGGTGCCCCCGATCGCGACGCCACCAAGTTGGGGCTCGCCTTCGGCGCAACGCACGCCTACGCCGAAATCGTGGCGTGCACCCATGAGGACGGCGTGACCAGAAGGGCACCCGGCGCAGTCGCCGTGTACGACACCGCCCGCGGGCGGATCGTCGCCGCGCCAACGGTCTCCCCGGATCAGCAGGTCTGGTCCACGGTCACGCCAGGTACCGACCACCGGGTTGCGCAAGCAGTCGCCACGTTGATCGAGGGACTGCCCGGGGGGAGGTGGCTGCCTCAGTAGTACTCGGGTGGCAACTTCGGTTGTCTCGGATATCAACGAGACCGTTCGTCTAGGAACGGTCCTCACATATGACGAAAGGTCAAAGAAATGTCACTCACCTCTCTCGGTGGCTCGGATAAGGCTGTTGGTGTCGAGGCCGGCGGTATCGACTCGGTCGTCAGCGATCTGGAGACCGCCATCAACAACCTCCGCACCTCGGTCAAGGAAATCGACCAGGCCGCGCAGGATGTGCTGAAGGGCTGGAAGGGCGACGCGTCCTCCAAGTTCGTCCAGGTAGCGCAGGACTGGCACGACGAGGCCGAGGACCTGAACAAGCGCTTCGACCTGTTCACCCAGGCCGTCAATGAGGGCAAGAGCAAGCTGCAGGCCATGGACCAGGCCTGATCGGTCTGCTCCGCTCTGTTTCACCATCCATCGTTCGAAGGAACTGAAAAATGACCATCCTTTACGATCCCGTAGCCATGAACGCGCTGTACGACGACCTGCAGACCTACGGCGGCAAGATGAAGGGCGAGATCGACTCGTTCACGCAGGCTGCCAGCAACTTCCACGCCAACCTGGCCGGTGAGCAGGCCAAGGCGGGTTTCGACGCGCAGAACAAGAACCTGCTCGAGGGGCTCGAAGACACCCTGACGAAGCTGGACGCCCTCGGCGCCCAGGTGGAGAACGCGCTGCAGCGTGCGCTCGAGGCCGATGGCAAGGTCGGCGACGGTTTCGCCGCTTTCTGACATGTCCGTCACCTGACGGCCGACCGGAGCATCCAGTTCCGGTCGGCCGTTTCGGTTTTCGGGTCAGCGCGCGGCGAGCGATTCGCCGATGTAGTGCATCTCGTCCGGCGTGGTCACCATGAACACGGTCGCGCTGGCCGTGGCGGTGCGCACGGTGATCCGGTTCGGCGCGTCCGGATCCTGGATCAGCGTGACGTCGGCGTCGATCGGTGCAGGCGGCTGGTCCGGGGTACGCACGTGCACGATGGTGGCGCCACCGGCGTGCGCGGTCGGCGCGATGCCGTCGAAGACGACGACCGTGGTGCTCGGGTAGGGCGCGGCGGGCAAGGGTGGCGCGGCGGGCGCGTGATAGCTGGCGCCCGCCGACCGTGGTGCGATCGAGATCACCTGCGGTGCATCGAGATTGGTCACCATGGTGTGCCAAGCGTCGGGCCGGGCGGTATGCACGATGGCGTGCGCGCCGAGCGCGGTCGCCCGCAGGATCACCTGCTGGGCCAGATCCAGGTTGCCGATCACCTCCAGATGCCGGGTGCCCTCGCCGACCAGCGGCACCGCGATGCCTTGGCCGAGCTCGTCGGCGCCGATCAGCTGTCCGCAGCCCGCCGTCGGCACCGCGATATCGGTGAGCGCGGTGATGGTGCCCCGGTACCCGGTGTCCGAGCCCCAGCGGCCCGCCGCCCCGATCGGCAAGGTGTCCAACAGGATTCGCATCTGATTGCCCGGCAGCTCACGCAGGCCGGGCAGCGGCGGCTCCTCCGGCTCGAAGGTGGTGTCGAACCGGACCACGGCATTGAGCACCACGGTGCCCGCATGATCGGCCCGGGTGTCGTGCCGGTGCGCGCCGGGCCGCAGCCGCAGGGTCACCGTGGTGGACAGGCTCTGCACCGTCCAGATATCGGCCAGGCCGCGCGGGCCGACCATGTCCGCGCCGATTTGATAGTGGGTGAGGTAGCGGCCCTGATACTCCAGTGAGCCGGGCGATTCGGTGAGCTGGTCGAGCTCGAAGCCGTGCGTGAGTTCGCGGACGGCGCTGTTCATTTCGGCGGCGGTCAGCACCGAGGTGGCGATGTCGTGGGCGGCCAGCCGGTTCGCCACCCGGCGGGTCGCGATCATCGCGGTGCGCAGGGCGCCGGTGCCGCCGCCCCCGCGCTTGTCCACCGCCTCGGCATTGGCCAGCGGATCCAGCCGCAGCACCAGCCAGAGGGTGCGGTGCGCGATGGCGGGCAGCGGGCCGAGAATGCGGTCGTACAGGTGCGAGATGATGCCGGTGCCCGCCGTGCGCGCGCCCGTGCTCACGATGTCGACCCCGGCCAGCGTCAGATCGAATTGATCGAGGCAGCGGGCGATCTCGGTGAGCGGCAGCAGTTGGTCGGTGCTGAGCGAACCGCGGCGAAGCAGCGTCAGCGCGTCCGGCGGCGGGTCGATCCGCAGCATGGTGAGCAGCAGCTCGCCGTCCCAGCGCACCCCGTAACCGCCGCCCTCGCTGAACGGCACATCGAAGGCGGGCGCCTGGGCCAGCTGGTCGGCGGGGCGCAGCCCGCTGCGCCGCCTGGCCAGTGCGCCGCCGATCCGCGCCGCCGGGGTGCGGCCCCGCATCGGGATCAGCAGCAGCACCGCGAGCGCGGCGCCGGCGCCGATCGCGCCCCACAGCGACTCGGTGGTGGCGAGGATGATCCAGGCCAGCGTCGCGGCCAGCACCACCACCGGAACGAGCACCCGCAGCGGATAGATACGGAAGAGCCAGAACTCAGGGTCACGCAGGGTGTCGTAGGCCGAGGGCCGGTCGGCATTCCGCGTCGAGGCGCCGGTGCCTTCCGCTTCGGTCGCCCCGGCGGGCCTGGTCTCGTTCACACTTGTCGTCACCGCGTAAGTCCCTGTCTGCCACCTGTTCGGCCACCGCCGATGGGCCATGAATTCATCGGTTCAGGGCCGTCCTGGAATTACGGTACCGTGTCGATGAAGATGGTTCTCGACAGTTCGATGGAGACCTTGTGCCGGCACAGCTGACTACCCGAGCCCAGGTCAACGGGTACCGATTCCTGTTGCGCCGACTGGATCACGCGCTGGTACGGCGCGATGTGCGGATGCTGCACGATCCGATGCGGTCCCAGGTGCGCTCGCTGTGGGTCGGCGCGGTGCTGGGGATACTTATTATCGCCGGTGCGGCCATTCTGAGCTTCCTGCGGCCACAGGGCGCCATCGGTGACGCGCTGATCGTGTCGGGTAAGCAGAGCGGCGCACTGTATGTGGTCGTGGAGTCCGACAACGGCAACAAGACACTGCACCCCGTCCTGAACCTCGCCTCCGCCCGCCTGATCACCGGCAGCAATGCCGAGCCGCACGGCGTCAAGGACAGCAAGCTCAACAGCATGCCGCGCGGCCCGATGGTCGGTATCCCCGGTGCGCCCAGCGCGCTGCCCGGGTCATCGCAGGGCTCTCGCTCGGAATGGTCGCTGTGCGAGACGATCCCGCTGTCGCAGGGCGGCAGCGCGGCCTCGGCCACCGGCGGCACCACCACCGTCATCGCGGGCCGCCCCGCCCTCGGCGATCGGATCCGCACGGTCACCAAGGACGAGGCGCTGCTGGTGAAGCGCAGCGACAAGACCTACCTGGTCTACGACGGCAAGCGGGCCGAGGTCGACCCCGCCAACTCGGTGCTGATCCGTGCGCTGAACCTGACAATGCACCGCCCGCGCCCGATCGGCACCGGAATGCTCGGCGCCACCACGGAAGTCCCCGCGCTCACGGCCCCGCAGATCCCGCAGGCGGGCCAGCCCGGGCCGGGTCCGTTGTCGAAAATCCCGGTGGGCGGCGTTATTTCGGTGCGCGATGTCGGCGACGGCAAGCCGCAGCTGTACGCCGTGCTCGCCGACGGGCTGCAGCCGGTGAGCCCGTTCACCGCGCAGGTGATCCGGTTCGCCGACTCGCACGGGATGAGCGAGATCCCGACCATGCCGCCGGACGTGCTCGATCGGGTGCCGGTGGTGCATGTGTTGCCGGTCAACGACTTTCCGGTCGAGACCCCGAAGATCCTGAACGCCGAAGACGCCCCGGTGGCCTGTGTGGCGTGGTCCAAGACGCCCGGCACCGCCCCGGCCAACCGCAAGGCCGACGCGGGTGACGGCCCGGCCGAACGCGCCTCGATCACCCTGCTGGCCGGCGTGCGCGTGCCGATCGCGGAAAAGGCGAAGACCGTTGCACTGGCCACCTCCGACGGCACCGGCGACCGGGTGGACGCGGTGTACGTCCCGCCGGGCAGCGGCGAGTTCGTTCAGGTGACCGGCATGGGCCCCGGCAGCCCGCGGCGCGGCAGTCTGTTCTACGTCGCCGACAACGGTGTCCGCTACGGCGTTCCGGATATGGAGACCGCCGGTGTGCTCGGCCTGGGGGACACCCCGCGCCTCGCGCCGTGGGCCATCATCGGCCAGATGGTGCCCGGCGCGACCCTGTCCGCGAAAGAAGCGCTCACGGCACGCGATCAGCTGCCGCTGGAGCCGCCGCAATAGTCGGCACGGTCAGCAGGGCCAGCGCTCAGCTCATCGGGCGCTGGATCCGGTGGCGCAGCTGAGTCCCGTTGTGCGCCAGGAGAACAAGCGCTCAGCGCAAGTCCGTGGAGCAGCCGGGCTCCGTAGTGCTCGGTGGGTAACGGCTGAGCGCGCGGGCTCGTGGAGAATCCGGCCGTGCAGCCGTCAGACGGAACGCTCAGCCTGTGCGGCGCTCGGCCTTACCCGCGGTTCAGCCGGTGAAGCCGACGTTCAGCGAGGCGAGAATGCCCGTGAGTGCGGTGTGCATATCCGGCGCCTCGATGCGCATCAGCATCGACTCGTCGATATTGGCCAGGTCCAGCGTCTCGTCGTTGGCCAGGCGGAACTCGCGCTCTTCCTCGGCGGCCTCGATGACGTTGCGGATGAACCGGCCGTTACCCGCGAGGTCGACGCCGCGGCGCGGTTGACCGCTCTGGTCGGTGCTCTGCATCGAGTAGAGCTGGGTGCAGGCCTTGACGAGCAGCTCGTGCGCCTCGTCGGACAGCTCCGAGTCCCGCTTGTGCGCGATCACCTTGCCGATCTCGCCGAGCTCGTCGGGTGTGTAGGACGGGAACTGCACCCGCTTGGAGAACCGGGAGGCCAGACCGTCGTTGGCGGCGAGCAGGCGATCGATCTCGCCGTCGTATCCGGCGATGATCACCACCAGCCGATCGCGGTCGTTCTCCATCCGGGCCAGCAGGGTGTCGACGGCCTCACGGCCGAACGAGTCGCCGCCTTGCAGACCGGTTTGGATCAGGGTGTAGGCCTCGTCGATGAACAGCACGCCGTCCATCGCGCTGTCGATCAGCGCCTCCGACTTCACCGCGGTGCCGCCGAGGTGCTGGGCGACGAAGTCGACGCGCTTGGCCTCGACCACCTTGTCGGTCTTCAAGATGCCGACGCCGCAATAGATCTTGGCGACCACGCGGGCAATGGTGGTCTTACCGGTGCCGGGCGGTCCGGTGAAGGCCAGGTGCTGACCGCGCGCCCCGGCGGCCAGGCCCTTCTCGGCCCGGATCTTCGCCATCTGCGCGCTCGACTGCAGCTTGGCCACCTGGGTCTTCACCGAGGTCAAACCGATCTGGGAGTCCAGTTCGGCGCGGGCCTCGGCGAGGATCTTCTTGGCCCGGTCCTCGGTCTCGGCCTGCTCGAGCTGCTTCAACGATGGCGCGGAGGCCGGATCCCACTTGTCGGTGCGGGCGTCGATCGTTTCCCGGGAGGTGACGCTGATCCGGTAGGTGCGGTCGCGCATCGCGGTGGTGTTCGCCTCGAAATCCGGTGCCTGCGAGTACACCTTCTCGAACAGGCCCTGCGCTACTTCTTCGTTGCCGGATTCGCGCAGGCACAGGCCGCGGCAGAACATGGCGGTGGACCGGGCCGCCGGAATCGGGCCCGCCTCGGCCTGTTCCATCCGGCGGATCGCCTCGCCGAACAAGCCGAGCTGCGCGCACGCGGTGCCGACCATGACGTTCGCACCGGCCGCGAGATACGGATCGTCCCACTCGGCGGACCCGGCCAGCACGGTCATCACATCGGGCCAGCGCTGGGTGTTGTAGTGCAGCACGCCGCGGACGTAGGCGCAGATGCGGTTGTCGATCTCGCGATCCGGGTCGCTCAGCTGGGACCTGCGGTGCGCGTCGAGATCGTTGAGCACCCGCTCGGCCTCGTCGTACTCCTTGTCCGCGATGAGTTGCGCGGCCCAGGCGAGCCAGATCTCGGTGTAACTGGCCAGCGGGTAGTCGATGTAGAGGCCGGGCAGGAACCGGCCCGCGAGCTCACGCGGCCGCAGTCCGAGCCTGCGCTGCTCCCGGTACAGCGTGCTGGTGCTGGTCTTGTGCATGTTGAACAAGACGTCCTTGGTGAGCTCACCGGCGGCCGCGCGGCCGAGCCACGCGTCGCACATGGTGGGGTCCCACTCGGTGGCGCGCTGGAAGGCCAGCTTCGCGTACTCGAGGTCGCGCGCGGATTCCTGCCCTTCGATGGACAATCCGAGCGACAGAATTCCGGCGTCGAAGGCGCGTTGTGCTTGGCGATTGCCGGTCATGGCTGTCGGACCCCGAAGTCTTCGTTCGTAGTAGCGGATAAGTTCTTTATGCCCCCCAGACTACCGATCGCGCAGTGCCTGGTCTGTCCGTTACATTAGGTTCAGCTGCCGGGAGGTTGCAACGCAAGTGTTGTCTACATGAGAGTCTGACTGTGTCTGAGTCGTTCGCTCAGAAGACGTTCCATGCAGTGCAATTGGGGCGTGAACAATCGCCAGTGGAGAGGCCGGGGGTCCGGGGTCGTTGATCGAGTCACCAACCAGTGGCACACGTGCCGCTGAGCCCGAGCTGAGTCGAGTATCCGTCATCGGCGGCAACACTCAGCTCGATGTCGGGCTGCCCGCAACCGTCCCGATCGCCAGCTTCATCGGCGATCTGGTGGCGTTGATCGAGTCGCGCAATCCCGAGCAGGTCGACGCCGAGGACGACTCGGTGCCGCTGCAGGCCCAGCACTGGACCCTGGCACGCGTCGGTCAAGAGGCCTTCGCACCGAGCCGCACACTCACCGACGCGGACGTGCACGACGGCGAACTGCTCGTGCTCCGTTCGGTCACCGCGAAGGAAGCGCCCGCGCTCTTCGACGACGTGATCGACGCGGTATCCCGGCTCACCGCCGAGGAGTTCCGCAGCTGGACCGGTAACTCCGCGCGCTGGATGGGCCTGGTCACCTCCGTGCTGACGGTGCTCACCGCACTGACCCTGCTGGTGATCTCGCGCGGGCACGGCGATCCGCTCGCCCCCGCGTTCGTACTGTCGGCCGCCGGTATCGGCGCCTTCGTGGCCGCGGGCTTCGCCGCCCGCAAATACCTGGATCCGACGACCGCCACCTGGTTGTCGCTGGACGGTCTGCTGCTCTTGTTCGGCGGTGCCGCGCTTTTCGTGCCCGGCGCGCTCGGCAGCGCGCATCTGCTGCTCGCCTGTTCGGTCACACTGGTGGCCGCGGTGCTCGGCTATCGGCTCATCGGTAGCGGCGCCACCCTGTTCTCAGCCGCGGCCGCGGCCAGCGTGATCGGTGGTATCTCCGCTGCGGTGTATCTCGTCTGGCATCCCGGCCTGCCGAAGCTGTCCGCCGCCCTGGTGGTCGTCGGCGTCGCGATGCTGTCGATGGTGCCGCGCATGGCCGCCGGCCTCGCCCGGCTGCCGATCCCGCCGGTGCCCACCGCGGGTGCGGCGATCGACCCGGCCGATCACGAACAGCGCCCGACCATCGAGGGCATCGGCGCGATCGGCGCCACCGCACTGCCGTCGGCGGCCGGCCTCGGCGAGCGGGCCCGTGCGGCCAACCAGTACCAATCCGGCCTGATCATCGCGTGCACGTTGAGCGCGGTGATCGGCGCGTTCGGCGCGGCCGACCCGCTGGGCGCCGCCCGCTGGCAGGGCCTCACGCTGGCCGTCGTCACCGGAATCATCCTGTGCCTGCGCGGCCGATCCTTCGCCGATCTCACCCAGGCCGCGACGCTGATCGCAGGCGGCATCGTCATCTTCGTGGCGCTGATCCTCGGTACGGCCATGGGCGACACGGACTTCGAGATGTTCGGCGTCGGCCTGCTGGTCGCCTTCGCGGCGGGCACGGTCGGCTTCGGCGTGATCGGACCGCACATCGAGGTCACCCCGGTGACAAGGCGGATGATCGAGATCTTCGAATATCTGCTGATCATCGCGCTGATTCCGCTGGTGCTCTGGATCATGAACGTCTACTCGATGGCCAGGAACATATGAGCGCGGGCAGCCATGAGACCTCGTGAGCGCAGCGAGCGATGAGACCTAGCGCCTTCCGTCGCAGCCTGTTGCGGATGGCCTGCGTCGCCGCGGTGATCGGCCTGGTGGGTGCGCCGGCGCCGCCCGCCTCCGCGATCTCACGGCCCGTCATCGATCCGGGTGCGCTCGCCATCGCCCAGGCGCTGAGCGGCCGCCCCGCGCCGTTGGAGCCGACCGAACAGCGCGACCTGTGCGCCGAGCCCGCGCTCACCGGCCCCCCGCCGAACGAGCCGCCGATCGCGCAGCGGGTCCTCGAGCTGCCCTCTGCCTGGCAGTTCAGCAGGGGCGCCGGGCAGAAGGTCGCGGTGATCGATACCGGAGTGAACCGGCATCCGCGATTGCCGTTCCTGCAGACCGGTGGCGACTATGTCTCCGACACCGACGGCAGCGTCGACTGCGACGGGCACGGCACGCTGGTGGCGGGCATCATCGCGGCCCAGCCGAGTCCGGGCGACGCGTTCGCCGGTGTGGCGCCCGAGGCCGAGATCCTCACCATCCGGCAGCTGAGCCTCGCCTACGAGAAGAAGGATCGCGCGGGTGACCGCGCGCCCGGCGCCATCCGCGCCGACGGCTACGGCAGCGTGCTCACCCTGGCTGCGGCCGTGGTGCGCGCGGTCGACCTCGGCGCCACCGTCATCAACATCTCCGAAGTAGCCTGCAGCCCAGCCGGTTCCGATACCGCCGACTCTTCGCTCGGTGCCGCCGTGAAGTACGCCTACGACCGCAATGTCGTCGTGGTGGCCGCCGCGGGCAACGTCGAGACCGATGGGCCGTGCAAGAACCAGAACGAGGGCACCGGATGGGGCGCGGTCACCACCGTCGCCAGCCCGGCCTGGTTCTCGCCGTATGTGCTCGCGGTGGGCTCGGTGGACGCCGACGGTAAGCCGTCGGACCTGTCGCTGCACGGACCGTGGATCGGGGTCAGCGCGATCGGCCGCAATATCGTGTCGCTGGACAGCAAGCCGGGCGGCGTCGGCCTGGTCAACGGCGTGCAGACCACCGAGGGCATCCGTCCGGTGGACGGCACCAGTTTCGCGGCGCCGTACGTCGCCGGGCTGGCGGCCCTGGTGCGCTCGCGTTTCCCGCATCTCGATGCCCAGCAGGTGATCGACCGCATCGTGCGCACCGCGCAGGCGCCGGGCACCGGCCACGACGACGCGATCGGCGCGGGCCTGATCGATCCGCTGGCCGCGCTGACCGCGCAACTGCCCGATCGTCCGGTGAACGCCGGCGCCGATGTCGGGCGGGTGATCGCCGCGCCGGTCATCCCGCCCGGTCCCGACCCTCGGCCGCGCCGGATCGCGGTGATCGGCTCACTGACCTGCCTGACCGCCCTGGCCATCGGTATCGCGGTGGCGATCCCGTTCCGCCGCAGACGCAGGGAGATCGACGCCGAATACGACCCCTAGCGGCAGGCTCCGCGCCGACCGCAGACAGCTCGACCGATCGAAGGACTCATGGCTACCGAAGGTTTCGTACGACGCCCCCGGATAGCGCCGCCCCGGGCACCCGGTGGTGAGGTGGCGTTGACCGCGCCGCCGGAGATTCCGCGCGCGCTGCCTGCCCCGCTGATGATGAAGCTGATGCCGGTCGTCATGGTGGTCGCGGTGATCGGCATGATCGCGATGATGGCGATGATGGGCCGCAATCTGCTGGCCAATCCGCTGTCGATGATGTTCCCGATGATGATGCTGATGTCGATGGTCGGCATGATGGCGGGCTTCCGCGGCGGCACGGGCAAGCGCGCCGTCGAGCTCAACGAGGAGCGCAAGGACTACTTCCGCTACCTCGATCAGATCCGTAAAGACGTGCGGCGCACCGGCAGCAAGCAGCTGGAGACGCTGGCCTGGAGCCATCCGGACCCGGCCGACCTGCCCTCGCTGATCGGCACCCGGCGGATGTGGGAGCGCAGGCCCAACGATCCGGACTTCGGCCACGTCCGCGTCGGCATCGGCAGCCACCGGCTGGCCACGAAGCTGGCCAGGCCGGAGACCGGTCCGCTGGAGGACCTGGAGCCGGTATCCACCGTCGCGCTGCGTCGCTTCGTGCGTACCCATTCGGTGGTGCACAGCTTGCCGACCGCGGTGTCGCTGCGCGCCTTCCCCGCGATCAATATCGGCGGCCCGGCCGAGGACGCGCGCATGCTGACGCGTTCGATGCTGATGGAGCTGGTCACCTTCCACGGGCCGGACCATCTCGCGGTCGCCATCGTCTGCGCGGACCCGGACGGGGCCTGGGGCTGGGCGAAATGGCTTCCGCACCTGCAGCATCCGACCCTGCGCGACGGCATGGGCTCGGCCAGGATGATGTACACCTCGCTGGGCGAGCTGGAGACCGCGCTGTCGGCCGAGCTGATGGAGCGCGGCCGGTTCATGCGCAACCCGCAACCCACCCAGGGGCGGCTGCACCTGGTGGTGATCATCGATGACGGGTACGTCAACGGCAACGAACGACTGATCAGCGAGTCCGGACTGGATTCGGTGACCGTGCTCGACCTCACCGCACCGGAGGGTGGTCTCGCGGCGCGCCGCGGCCTCCAGCTGGTCGCCGCGGACGGCGACGTGTCCGCCCGCAGCGCGGCGGGCGTGGAGAAGTTCGCCACCGCCGACGTGGTGAGTTCGGCGGAGGCCGAGGCGTTTTCCCGGGCACTGTCGCGGTACCGGCTGGCCACGGCGGCCCAGATCGTCAGTCTCGGTGAGGGTTCGACGGCCGACCCGGGCCTGATGGCGTTGCTGAAGATCCCGGACGCGGCGCAGATCGATCCCGCCAGGGTATGGCGGCCGCGCACCGCGCGCGAACGGCTGCGCGTGCCGATCGGCATCACCCCCGACGGCACGCCGGTGGAGATCGACATCAAGGAGTCGGCCGAGAACGGCATGGGCCCGCACGGACTGTGCATCGGCGCGACCGGCTCGGGTAAATCGGAGTTCCTGCGCACGCTTGTGCTTTCGCTGGTCACCACGCACTCGCCGGACGCGCTGAACCTGGTGCTGGTCGACTTCAAGGGTGGCGCCACGTTCCTCGGGCTGGATTCACTGCCGCACGTCGCCGCGGTGATCACCAACCTGGAAGAGGAACTGTCCCTGGTAGACCGCATGAAAGACGCGCTCGCCGGTGAGATGAACCGGCGCCAGGAACTGCTGCGGTCGGCGGGCAACTACGCCAACGTCACCGACTACGAGAAGGCGCGTGCCGCGGGCGTGCCGCTCGATCCGCTACCGGCGTTGTTCGTCGTGGTCGACGAGTTCTCCGAACTGTTGTCGCAGAAGCCGGATTTCGCCGAGTTGTTCGTGATGATCGGCCGCCTCGGCCGCTCGCTGCACGTGCACCTGCTGCTCGCCTCGCAGCGGCTGGAGGAGAACAAGCTGCGCGGCCTCGAGTCGCACCTGTCCTACCGAATCGGTCTGCGCACCTTCTCCGCCAACGAATCGCGCGCGGTCCTCGGCATCACCGACGCCTACCACCTGCCGAGTGTGCCTGGCGCAGGCTATCTGAAGAGCGACGCCTCAGATCCGTTGCGGTTCAACGCGAGTTACGTGTCCGGTCCCTATGTGGCGCCGGTGGGCACGGTGACCGGCGAGGACGGTAGTCCGGTCGGCGGCCAGCGGCCCGCAGTGTTCACCGCCGCGCCGGTCGAGCTGCCGGAACCGGTGGAGGAAGATTCCGCACTGGATCTGCCGCCGTCGCCGTCGAACCCGCTGCTCGAACTCCCGCCGCCGCCGTCGGCGCTCAACGCGCCCGGTCCGGACGAAGGCATCCCGGACTCGCTGCTCGACGTGGTCGTCAAACGCCTGACCGGGCACGGCCGCCCGGCGCACGAGGTGTGGCTGCCGCCGCTCGAGGAGTCCCCGACGGTCGACATGCTGCTGCCCGACCCGGACTGGCGCTCGCCGGTCAACCGGCACGGTCAGCTGTGGATGCCGATCGGCGTGATCGACAAGCCGTACGAGCAGCGTCGTGACGTGCTGACCATCAGTCTGGCCGGCGCCCAAGGCAATGTGGCGGTCGTCGGTGGTCCGCAGTCGGGCAAGTCGACGACCCTGCGCACCATCATCATGGCCGCGGCGGCGACCCACACCCCGCAGCACGTGCAGTTCTACTGCCTCGACTTCGGTGGCGGCAGTATGGCGGGCCTGGTCGGCCTGCCGCACGTCGGCTCGGTGGCAGGCCGGCTCGACAGCGACCGGGTCCGGCGCACCATCGCCGAGCTCACCTCGCTGATGCGGCAGCGCGAGGAACGGTTCGCCGAACTCGGTATCGAGTCGATGGCGGAGTTCCGGCGGCGCAAGTTCGCCGCGGCGGCGCATGTGCCCGACGGCGCCGCGTCGGCGGGTAATCCGTTGGCCGACGACCGATTCGGTGACGTGTTCCTGGTGATCGACGGCTGGGCGGTGATCCGCGAAGAGTTCGACGTGCTGGAGCCGCAGATCACCGCCATTGCGGCACAGGGCTTGTCGTACGGCATCCACCTCATCATCGGCGCGTCCCGGTGGGCCGAGATCCGGCCGGTGGTCAAGGACCAGATCGGCACCAGGCTCGAGCTGCGCCTCGGTGATCCGACCGACTCGGAGATGGGGCGGCGCACCGCCTTCCAGGTTCCGGTGGGTCGTCCGGGCCGCGGTCTCACTCCGGAACAGCTGCATATGCTGGTCGCCTTGCCGCGGTTGGACTCCAACTCCGATCCGGAATCGCTGGCCGACGGCGTCACCCTGGCGCGTCAGGAACTCGCGGAGTTGCACGCGGGCAGGCGGGCGCCGGAGGTGCGCATGCTGCCGCTGCAGTTCAACCGCGACGACCTGCTGGCCATCACCAGGGAACAGGGCATCGAGCTCAGCCCGACCAGGGTGGTCGTCGGTCTCGGCGAATCCGAATTGCAGCCGCTGGTCCTGGATTTCGGGTCGGATCCGCACTTCATGGCCTTCGCCGACGTCGAATCCGGCAAGACCACGCTGCTGCGCAACATCGTGACGGGCGTGGTGGAGAATTCGACGCCGGATCAGGCGAAGATCATCATGATCGACTACCGCCGCACCATGCTCGGCGTGGTCGAGGGCGAACACCTCGCCGGGTACTCCACCTCGTCGCAGACCTGCGGGCCGATGATCGCCGAGGTCGCGGAGTTCCTGTCCAAGCGGATCCCGGGTTCCGACATCACCCCTCAGCAGCTGCGCGAGCGCAGTTGGTGGGAAGGCCCGGAGATCTACATCGTGGTCGACGACTACGACATGGTGGCCACCGGCGGCATCAACCCGTTCGCCGCGCTGATCGAATACCTGCCGCAGGCCCGCGATATCGGCATGCACTTCGTCGTCACCCGCCGCATGGGTGGCGTGTCGCGCGCCCTCTACGACCCGATCATCGGTGGCCTGAAGAACCTGTCGGTGGACACGCTGGTCATGAGCGGCTCCCGGGACGAGGGCAAGATCATCGGTGAGATCCGGCCCAGCAAGCTCCCGCCGGGCCGCGGCACCTTGGCCTCGCGCAGCAAGGGCCAGGAGATGGTGCAGATCGCGTATATGCCGCCTACGCAGTAAGAGTGGGGCCGCCGCCGAGTCGGTTCGCCGTGGCGAGCTGCCGACGCGGTGGTGGCTCGGCTGGCGATCACGCGCGGTACGGGTCAGTTGTTGGGTTGGCCCGCAGCGAAATTAGCAGTGGGATTGGGTGGGACCAAGCCGAGGTTCGGGGTGGTCCCGGTGACGCGGGCGGCGGGGACCGTGACCGCGGCGTCGAAATCCCAGCTGTCGGCGCGACGTTCGAACAGGGCGCGGGACGGACCGGTCGCTATCGGGCCTGCGATGCGCGCGAAGTGGAAGCCCGCTCTGCGGTAGTAGTCGTGCAGTTCGGTGTTGGTGGTCCAGGCGTCGAGGCGGACCCAGTCGCGCTCCTGTTGGCGCGCAAGCCATCCCGCGTGGGCGAGCAGTCGTTGGCCGATGCGCTGCCCGGCGAAGCGGAGGTCGACGATCATGTAGTGGACGATGACCGCGTCGGATAATTCCCACGGCGACCACAGCCCCGGGTCGGCATGGCGGTTGACGGTGATCGTGCCCGCGGGCTCGCCCGCAACCTCCGCGATCCAGGTCTCGCCGGCGTCCATCGACCGGCCGACCGAGCGTGCGAAGATCTCGATGGGCAGGCCACGACCCGCGACCGTCCACTGATCGGAGCCGCGCGTGGTGAGCCATGCGGTGCGCTGCAGGCGCAGACGGCAGATCACGCCCAGATCACCAATTGTCGCCTGGCGGAGCATGATACTCATGCCGTCGCGATGCCCGGTCCGTACGGCACGCCCAGGGTGCGCCCGATGACGGCCAGTCCTTCGGCGTCGCCGAGCTGGTAGGCCAGCCGGTTACTCGCGGCGATGGAGCGGTGCCGGGTGGCCCTGGTGACCCGCTCGTGGTTGGCGCCGATCCGCAGATGGTCCAGCAGGATCGTGCCCGCCGCCACGCCCAGCACGGTGGCCTCTTCGGCGGTGGCGGGCCGCGCCGTCAGCGTGTCGCGATGGGCGGTCTCGGCGTGCCCGCTGACGGCCAGTCGGCGGGTGGTGCCCTCCGGAATGTCGTGCGGCGAGTCGATTCCGGTGGCCTCGGCCAGGTCTCGTGGATAGAAGCTGACCTCCCAGGACCACGGCTCGTTGTCCAGATACTGGACGACCGTCCTGGCCAGCACCCAGGAGTCTTCGGGCACGCCGAGCCACAGCGCGACCGAAGGACCCGCAGGCTCCATCTTCGCGCTGAACTCCTTGGACGGCGTCCGGTGCGCGGCGCGCGCGATCTCCTCGAAGATATCGTGCGGCGACTTCGGCCGGTCGTGTCGGATATGGTCGGTGACAACTGATTCCAGAACTTCCTGGTTTCGCACGATGGTGCCGCGGGAAGTCGCTGTGTAGACGAGATTTTCGGTGACCAGCACCTGAATCGCGTTGCGAGCGGTGGTAAGCGAGACCTGCATGTGCTCGGCCAGCTCCGTGTGGCTGGGCAACCGATCACCCGGTTTCCACTTGCCTGCGCGGATCTCCTCGCGGAGGAGGTCTGCGATCCGGTGGTACGTCGGACCGTCCGCCATCTTGCTCCTCGGTTGGTCGTGCAGGTAACGAAGTGTACTCTTCGTGACTTCCTACGGCCCGGTAACGCTTGACAGGTGCCTTCAGAGGTTTATTGTAATGAACGTCCTGATCCGGTGTTGTGCGGCGATGACGGCGAGGCAACGTGGCAGGTTCGGATACAACAGTCGTAATGGCGCTTCCCGGCACTTTGCGGTGTGCCGATTCGGTGGTGCAGTCACATGCTCCTGGACTGCTTCCCACCTCGGATCTACTTGTTCGGGCGTGTCGTGGACACCGCGTGGTCGGCGGTCCGTTGCTCTGGTTCGCCCGCGATCTCGCGGTGCTGCACGAGCGGCGACTGGTCGGCCGCGGTGGTTCGGTGGACACCGACCCGACGGTGGTCCTCGAAATCGAGCGCCGCAGAGTCGAATTGGTCATGGCCATCGATGACTGGGTCGCACGCAGTGTGCCCCAGCACCGGCTCGGTGCGACCCTGCACACCGAGACCGTCGGCGCGGTCATCGACCGCCTCGCCGAGTCCTCGGTGCGCGCGCACCACGCGCTGATGACCCTGGACGCACACGACGAAAGACTGCACGGCGCTTGGCATCACCTTGCCGAACTCGCCGATGCCTACGACGATCTCGTCCGCGACATTCTCGCGGGTCGGCGTCGTCTCCCGGAGTGGTAACTCCGCACCAGTCGCCAGACCGCTAGCCCGCGAACGGTTTTCGCGGTCGCGTCGGGGGAGGCCGAGTAGTCAGGCGCCGGCTATGTGGTCATCTGGTTGTGGTTGCGTTGTCGGGCATTTCGAGCCGAGCAGAGTCATATGGTCGCTGCTGAAGATTTCTTGGCGACCATATGACTCTGCTCGATCAGCAGCCCAAGGCCTGGCAACTCAGTTGTCACGTGACGGTGTGACACGGGGGTGTTTCAAGGTTGGTAGCGGCGGTGATCGGTGGCGAAATCGTCGGCGATGGTGGCGGCGAGTTCGACGTAGGCGCGCTTGGTGTGTTTGTGCAGGCGGTGCAGATCGATCTCGGCGCCCTCGGACATGTGCGCATCGAACGGGATGATGTGCACGGCGCGGCAACGGGACAGGAAGTACTCCCGCAGCTGTTGGATGCCGACATTCGGTGATCCGGCGCGCGGCGAGTTGATCACCACCACCGCGTTACGGACCAGGTGATCGTGTCCGTGCAGCGACAGCCAGTCCAAAGTCGCTGCGGCACTGCGGGCGCCGTCGATCGCGGGGGAGGAGATGAGCACCAGTGAGTGGGCCAGATCCAGCACGCCCGACATCGCCGAATGCATCAGTCCCGTACCGCAGTCGGTCAGGATGATGTTGTAGAAGCGCTGCAGGATCCGCGCGACCGCACGGTACTCCTCCTCGCTGAACGCCTCCGACGCCGCCGGATCGCGTTCGCTGGCAAGCACTTCCAGGCGACTGGTGGCCTGCGAGGTGTGCCTGCGGACATCGGAGTAGCGCTGGATCGACGGGTCGAGCAGCAGGTCGCGCACGGTGGACCTGGTCTGCAGCGGCACCCGCTGCGACAGCGTGCCGAAGTCGGGGTTGGCGTCCACCGCGATCACCCGGTCGCCGCGGATCGACGCGAAGATCGAGCCGATACCCATTGTGGTGGTGGTCTTTCCGACACCACCCTTCAGGGACAGTGTCGCGATCCGGTAGTCGCCGCGCACGGGCTGGCGGATCCGGGCGACCAGCTCCTGCAACCGCAGTTCCTCCGCGGACAACCCAGGATTGATCGCGCCACCGGACACGTGATGCACGGCCTTACGCCAGCCGCTGCCGGGCGACTTCTTGGCCCGGCGCATCGGCACATCGTCCAGTGATGGCGGCGGCCCCGACTGGTATTGCACGCCCGGCTGGTACTGACCACCGACCGGTCCCGGCGGACGACCCCACTGGCCCGGCGGCTGCGGCGGTGCGGGCGGTGTCCCACCCGGCGCCTGGCCACCTACCTGCGGTCCGGCGAACCCGCCTGGCGCACGCGAAGCACCCTCGGGCGCCTGTGGTCCCGGCTGTTCGTTGCCTGGTGCTTGTCCGCCCGCGGACGGTGCTGTGTGGGCTGGGGTGTGGGCTGCTGGTGCAGCTTGGTTGTGCCATGGAACGCCGGGTGCGGGCGGGCCGGGCTGCTCGTTGCCAGGTGCTTGTCCGCCAGCAGATGGTGCTGTGTGGCCTGCTGGTGCAGCTTGGTTGTGCCATGGAACGCCGGGTGCCGGCGGGCCGGGCTGCTCGCTGACCGGTGCTTGCCCACCGGCGGATGGTGCTGTGCGGCCCGGGGTTTGGGCTGCCGGTGTTGCCTGGTTGAGCCACGGGACGTTAGGTGCGGGCGGTCCTGGCTGTTCGCTGCCGGGTGCCTGCCCGCCGACCGACGGTGGCCGACTGACGGATTCGTCTGCCCACACCGGTGCCGCAGCGTTGCGCCACGGCTCGCTCGGCGCGGGTGGTGCGGGCTGCTCACTGCTCGGGGCCTGACCGCCGGTCGGGGTCTGACCGCCGGTCGCCTGCGGCGGGTATCCGGTCGGGCCGCCAGGTCCGCTCTGATTCACCGGTGCGTACGGCCCAACCGGCGGCTGCGGGAGGTCATTCCGGGGTTGCGGCTGCGCGCCGGGCCGCTGCGCAGACTCCTCGGGCACACCCGGAAGTCCGTCGATCTCGGCGGGCAAGCGGTGTCGCCCGCTGGCGGACGACCGGGTTGCTCCGGTGTTGGAAGAGGGCACCCAACCGGGTGCCTGCAGCGAGTTGTCGCGTTGTGGCTGACCGGATTCCGGGCGTTCGGTGCCCGGTGTGGCAGGTTCGGCCGGTCGGGCGGGCAGCGGCGGTACCGCGGTACCGTTCGCACCTGGTTGAACGGCACCCGGGCCGCGCTCAGGCCCGCCGACGGTATCGCCGGGTGCCGACTGTCCCGCTGCCGAGGTCGGGCTCGACGGTGCCGAACCCGCGGCCGGCGCACGACTCGGCAGTTCCTGACCCGGCTGGGCGGCCGGAGGTGTCGTTGCACCGGCAACGTGCTCCGCGCCCGGCTGCTCACGAGGGGTTGCTTGCGGCGCACGTCCCTGCGGACCGGTTACGGCCGCCGCCGGGGGAACGGCGCTGTCACCGGGCGCGCGGCCTTGATCCTGCGGCCCGGGACGGGCGGGTGGCGCCGAAGGCGTCGGCGCGCCCGGTCGTTCGGCGGCGTTGTCGCCCGGTGGCCGCGATACCCGGCTCGCGGCAGGCGGTTCTTGTCCGCGTGCCGGTGCGTCCGGTCGTGGCTGCGGTGTCTGTTCTGCGGACGGAGCCGTCGACGAGCCGCCTTGCGCCGGTGGAGGATCGGGCAACGGCGGAGGATCCGGCAGCGGTGGCCGACGTGGCGGTGCGGTCGTCGCCTGCTCGGGCCGCGGTCCGGCCAGCCACGGCGGCGGGCCATCGGGCTGCGCGTAACGCTCCGCGGGTGCCTGTGGCGCATTGGTCGAGGCTTGCGGCGGCGCGTCCGGAATGGCGGTGGACGCCTGCGGCGGCGGATCCGGGAGTGCCGGTGGCGGCGGCAGATCGGGCCGGGCGGGCTGGTGCCGGATGGTCGGGTCGTTCGAGACGGGCGGCTCGGTTCCGGCGCGGCTGCCCAGCGGTTGGAAGGCCGGGGGCGGCGGGCCGGGGTTCCGGGTGGGCAGTCCCTGTGCGGGTCCGCTGGTGCGCTGCGGCGGTGCCTCGGTACGCGCAGCCGGTGCCTCCGGACGCTGCGGCGGTGTTTCGGTACGTTGCGGCGGACCGGCCTGCCACACGTCATCCGTGCGCGGTTGGACGTAGGCATCCAGTCCAGGCTGACGCCACGGGTCCGCGCGCGGGGTATCGGGCTGCGGTGGCTCCGGCGAGCGGGAACCGGCATCGGGTGTGCGACCGTGCGGGCCGGCCTCGGGCTGCTGCTCTTCGGTGGCCGGGCTGTCGTTCTTGTCCCGGCGCCAACCCTTGCGCTTCTTGTCTTGACGTCGGCGGCTGGGTCTCTCGTCGATCACGTCGTCCGAGGGAAGGTTCTGCACCGGCGCTTCGTAGCCGACCTGTGTGACATCACTCTCGGATAGCCACGGCGGCAGCATGGGGAGGCCGTCATTATTGCGGCTCAACACATCCCCCTAGATCTGCTCGACCCTCTAATACCTGGACAGCGGTCAGTTTACGCGACGTCCGGACACCGCAGAGGGGCAGGAGGCCAGGGCGCTGCGGCCCTCGATTTCATGCTCTGATCGGGGCGGAAAGAGTACCGGCGGGAGCTACCACCGACACCCATTTTTGCCGGAACCATCCGGTACCGGTAAGCTGGAGCGGCGGTGCACCTATGCGCCGACTGTTTGCATGTCGTCGGTCAGTTTCGGCCGATTGATCCATGTAAGCAGAAACAAGCCAAACAAACCAGGTTGAGCGTAACCGGGATCGCGGAGGACATGGCGAAGAAAGACGGGGCCATCGAGGTCGAGGGTCGAGTTGTCGAGCCGCTGCCCAATGCGATGTTCCGGATCGAGCTCGAGAACGGTCACAAGGTTCTCGCGCACATCAGCGGGAAGATGCGGCAGCACTACATTCGTATCCTCCCCGAGGACCGCGTGGTCGTCGAGCTTTCCCCATACGACCTGTCGCGCGGCCGGATCGTCTACCGCTACAAGTAAATCGAATCGGGCGATCTCTGCTCGCGGAGAGCGCTTGCCGGTGGTCGATTGACTTGGTGTTTTGTGGGGGTGCAACCCCCACACCCCGCCCGGCGGGCTTCGCCCTACCGGACCCCCGCACGGGGCCCGGTAGGGCGGGATCTCGCCAGTTGAGGCGGGAGCGAAGAGCCGTCGCTCGACAGAGCGGCACAACAGACTTCCCCAGCGAAAAGCTGGGGAAAAACTGTGTTCACACCCGTGTGAACCACAACAAGATTGGACGGACGTGAAGGTTCAGCCGAGCGTCAAGAAGATCTGCGAGAAGTGCAAGGTGATCCGCCGTCACGGTCGGGTCATGGTGATCTGCGACAACCTGCGCCACAAGCAGCGCCAGGGCTGATCAAGCGGGGCTAGCGCTCCGTCGATCACCAGCCGGGCACCGATCACTGATCGGCTTGGCCAACTAAAGAAGAACTCCCAGCTCCAGCCGCACGCTGCGGTATTCCGGGTTCGCTCGGAAGGCGTGTGTGCCAACCACCGGTACGGAGGCCGGTGCCCCACCAAGACGAGGGGACGGACAGGGAGCAGACCTCCGCAACAGCTAAGGAACCTGCCACATGGCACGTCTCATGGGCGTTGATCTCCCGCGTGAAAAGCGCATGGAGATCGCGCTGACTTACATCTACGGCATCGGCCGTACCCGCTCCAAGGAGATCCTCGCGGCCACCGGCGTCAGCCCGGACCTGCGCAGCAAGGACCTCAGCGACGATCAGGTGACGCAACTGCGTGACTACATCGAGAGCTCGCCCGAGCTCAAGGTCGAAGGTGACCTGCGCCGCGAGGTGCAGGCCGACATCCGTCGCAAGATCGAGATCGGCTGCTACCAGGGTCTGCGCCACCGTCGTGGGCTGCCCGTGCGTGGTCAGCGCACCAAGACCAACGCGCGCACCCGCAAGGGCCCGAAGCGCACCGTCGCCGGCAAGAAGAAGTAGGGGATAACCGATGCCTCCGAAGTCCAGGGCCTCCGGCCCCAAGAAGACCCAGAAGTCGCGTCGCCGGGAAAAGAAGAACGTCCCGCACGGCCACGCACACATCAAGAGCACGTTCAACAACACCATCGTGTCGATCACCGACCCGGCCGGAAACGTCATCTCGTGGGCGTCCTCGGGCCACGTCGGCTTCAAGGGTTCGCGCAAGTCGACCCCGTTCGCCGCGCAGCTCGCCGCCGAGAACGCTGCCCGCAAGGCGCAGGAGAACGGCGTCAAGAAGGTCGACGTCTTCGTGAAGGGCCCGGGTTCGGGCCGCGAGACCGCGATCCGTTCGCTGCAGGCCGCGGGCTTGGAAGTCGGCACGATCTCCGACGTCACCCCCCAGCCGCACAACGGCTGCCGTCCGCCCAAGCGTCGTCGCGTCTAGCGGGAAAGGAAAGAGATAAAAAATGGCTCGTTATACAGGCCCCATCACCCGCAAGTCGCGTCGTCTGCGCGTCGACCTCGTCGGCGGCGACCAGGCGTTCGAGCGTCGTCCGTACCCGCCCGGCCAGCACGGCCGCGCGCGGATCAAGGAGAGCGAGTACCTGCTCCAGCTGCAGGAGAAGCAGAAGGCTCGCTTCTCCTACGGCGTCATGGAGAAGCAGTTCCGTCGGTACTACGAAGAGGCCAACCGCCTCAAGGGCAAGACCGGTGACAACCTGCTGCGTCTGCTCGAGTGCCGCCTGGACAACGTCGTGTACCGCGCCGGTCTGGCCCGTACCCGTCGTCAGGCTCGCCAGCTCGTCAGCCACGGCCACTTCCTGGTGAACAACCGGAGCGTCAACGTTCCGAGCTTCCAGGTGACCCAGTACGACATCATCGATGTCAAGGAGAAGTCGCTGGGCACGCTGCCGTTCCAGGTTGCGCGCGAGACCGTCGGCGACCGGCCGGTTCCCGGCTGGCTGCAGGTCATCCCGGGCCGTCTGCGGATCCTGGTGCACCAGCAGCCCGAGCGCGCCCAGATCGATGTGCCGCTCTCGGAACAGCTCATCGTCGAGTACTACTCGAAGTAAACGCTGCTACACGGTGCGTGATCTGCTGATACCGGCAGATCATGCACAACCCCTAAAACGAGGCGTCAAATAGCGGGCGCCCAAACAGGAGGATGATCCTAAATGCTGATTTCACAGCGTCCGACACTGACCGAAGAGGTCGTTGCCGAGAACCGCTCGAAGTTCACCATCGAACCGCTCGAGCCGGGTTTCGGTTACACCCTGGGCAATTCGCTGCGGCGTACCCTGCTGTCCTCGATTCCGGGGGCCGCGGTCACGAGCATTCGTATCGACGGCGTGCTGCACGAGTTCACCACCGTCCCGGGCGTTAAGGAAGATGTCACCGACATCATCCTGAACCTCAAGGGTCTGGTCGTGTCCTCGGAGGAGGACGAGCCGGTCACGATGTACGTGCGCAAGCAGGGCCCCGGCACCGTCACCGCCGGTGACATCGTGCCGCCGACCGGCGTCGTCGTGCACAACCCGGACATGCACATCGCCACCCTGAACGACAAGGGCAAGCTGGAGATCGAGCTCGTTGTCGAGCGCGGTCGCGGCTACGTCCCCGCCGTGCAGAACAAGGCGTCCGGTGCGGAAATCGGCCGGATCCCGGTGGACTCGATCTACTCGCCGGTGCTCAAGGTGACCTACAAGGTCGAGGCCACCCGTGTCGAACAGCGCACCGACTTCGACCGTCTGATCCTGGACGTGGAGACCAAGAACTCCATCAGCGCACGGGACGCGCTCGCCTCGGCGGGCAAGACCCTGGTCGAGCTCTTCGGCCTGGCCCGTGAGCTCAACGTCGAAGCCGAAGGCATCGAAATCGGCCCTTCGCCGGCCGAGGCGGACCACATCGCCTCGTTCGGTCTGCCGATCGAGGACCTGGACCTCACCGTCCGGTCCTACAACTGCCTCAAGCGCGAGGGTGTGCACACCGTGGGCGAGCTCGTCGCCCGCACCGAGTCGGACCTGCTGGACATCCGCAACTTCGGCCAGAAGTCCATCGACGAGGTCAAGGTCAAGCTGCACGCGCTCGGCCTCTCGCTCAAGGACAGCCCGGCGTCGTTCGATCCTTCGTCTGTAGTGGGTTACGACGCGAGCACCGGAACGTGGAGCGACAGCGGCACGTTCAGTGACACCGACGGTGGCGAGCAGGACTACGCCGAGACCGAACAGCTCTAGGCCAGACGCGGGGTAGGCACCCCGGCCCGGCCTCACACAAGGAGAACCAACAATGCCCAAGCCCAAGAAGGGTGCTCGCTTCGGCGGGTCGGCGTCGCACCAGAAGGCGATCTTCGCCAATCTGGCGACGGCGCTCTTCGAGCACGGTCGAATTTCGACCACCGAGTCCAAGGCCAAGGCACTGCGTCCCTACGCCGAGAAGCTTGTCACCAAGGCGAAGGCAGGCACCCTTGCCGACCGTCGCGAGGTGCTCAAGGTGATCCGCAACAAGGACGTCGTGCACGAGCTCTTCGCCACGATCGGCCCCTCGTTCGAGGGTCGCGAGGGCGGCTACACGCGCATCACCAAGACGCTGCCGCGTAAGGGTGACAATGCGCCGATGGCCATCATCGAGCTGGTCCGGGAGAAGACCGTGACCAACGAGGCCGACCGCGCTCGCCGTGTCGCCTCGTCCAAGAAGACCGAAGAGGCCCCGGCCGCTGAGGTTGTCGAGGACAAGGCCGACGACGCTGTTGCCGAGACCGCTGAGGTCGAGGCCCCGGCTGCCGACGAAAAGGCCACCGAAGACAAGGCCTGAGGATGCCCGACGTTCGCGTCGGAGTTTTCTGATCGAGCCCGCCGCCCGCTTTCCGCGGGTCGGCGGGTTCGTTCGTTGACCAGGAGATCGAAGTGAGCGCGGAGGACTCGATGCTGTCGGCTAGCTCGTCGTCGGACTCGGCTGAGCCGGCGCAGGTTTCGGCCCGGTTCCGCCTCGACATCAGTTACGACGGAACGGATTTCACCGGCTGGGCGCGCCAGCCCGGCCTGCGCACCGTGCAGGGCGTGCTGGAGGAGTCGCTGAGCAAGGTGTTCCGTGAAACGGTGCAGCTGACCGTCGCGGGTCGCACCGACGCCGGCGTGCACGCCGAAGGTCAAGTCGCACACTTCGATACGACCGCCGAGCTCGACCCGGCCAAGCTGGTGCACCGGCTGGCGCGCTTCCTGCCGAAGGATGTGCGGATCAAGGATGTTCGCCTCGTCCCGGCCGAATTCGACGCCCGCTTCTCGGCGATCCGCAGGCACTACGCGTACCGGCTGACCACCGCCCCCTACGGCGCCGAACCGCTGCAGGCGCGCAGCATCGTGGGCTGCCGCCACGACGTCGATATCGAGGCGATGCGCGCGGCCTCTCGAAAGCTGTTGGGCCTGCATAATTTCGCGGCCTTCTGTCGCCGCCGCGAGGGTGCGACGACCGTGCGGGAACTCCAGCGCTTCGACTGGGAACGCGACGGCGATTTGCTCACCGCGTATGTCAGCGCGGATGCCTTCTGCTGGTCCATGGTTCGCAGCCTGGTCGGTGCCGTGCTTGCGGTGGGTGAGGGACGCCGCACGCCGGACTGGGTCGGCGGGCTGCTGAACGAGACCGAGCGCTCCAGCTCGGTCACCGTGGCTCCCGCGCACGGTCTGAGCCTGATCGCCGTCGACTATCCTGCCGACGCGGATCTGGCCGCGCGCAACGCGCAGACCAGGGAAGTGCGTACCGTGCCGTCGGGCGAAAGTTGTTGCGGGGGCTGAATTCCCAGCCGACACTGCGCCCGCGCCGCATAACCGGCAGCCGGCTGCGGCGCGGGCGCCGAGTCGTTCAGTTGGACGATCCGGCTTCGATCGTCTTCTGCTGCGACGATCCGCTGGCGACCTCGATGCGGCGCGGCTTGGCCCGTTCGGCGATCGGAATGGTCACCGACAGCACGCCGTTGTTGTATGTGGCGCTGATCTTGTCGGCGTCGACGTTGTCTCCGAGGCTGATCTGGCGCATGAAATTGCCCGCGAAGCGCTCGGAGGCGATCCACTGGACGCCTTCCTCGCTGGGTGCGCTGCGCTGCGCACGCAGGGTCAGGGTGCCGTTGTCCACGCTCACATCCACCGAGCCGGGATCGACCCCGGGCAGGTCGGCGTGCAGGACGTAGTGGTCACCCGCTTTGAACAGATCCATCGGCATGAAGCGCGGGGCGCGGGAGGAACCCGCGGTCTCACCGAGCAGCTGGCGCGCGACGGTGTCCATGTCATGGAATGGATCGAACCTCAGCACAGCAATCACCTCCATTTCACCTGTGGCGACGCCTGCCACCGCGGTAGGCGCCGGTAGCTGTGCACCACCAAAGTTAGCACTCTCGACCAGAGAGTGCTAACGATTCGGGGCAGGAATTTTTGTCGATCTCCGGCCGGAATAGGAAGGGCGGCACGGTGGTTCCGCAAAGCATGACAATCGAGGGCCTCGGACGATTCGGTGTATGGCGGGCGTATAACCTCTTCAGCCCGGAAGACGCGCAGGAGCTGGAGAAATCCGGCTATGGGACGCTCTGGCTCGGCGCATCGCCGCCCGCCGACCTGTCGACCGTCGAGCCGTTGCTGGCGGCGACGGAGACGATCAAGGTGGCCACCAGCATCGTGAACATCTGGGCCGTACCCGCCAAGGAGGTCGCGGAGTCGTTCCACCGGATCGACGCGCGCTTCCCCGGACGCTTCCTGCTCGGCATCGGTGCGGGGCATCCGGAGCACACCGGTGAGTACCGCAAGCCCTACGACGCGCTGGTCGAATACCTCGACGCGCTGGACGCTTTGGACGTGCCTGCCGAGCGCCGCGCCGTGGCCGCCCTCGGCCCGCGGGTGCTGAAGCTGGCCGCGCAGCGGTCCTTGGGCGCGCTGCCCTACTTCGTGCCGTCCACGCACACCGCACAGGCCCGGGCGGAGATCGGCCCGGACGCGTTGCTCGCGACCGAGCACAAGGTCGTACTGACCGACGACCCGCAGCAGGCCCATGCCGTCGCAGAGGGGACCGTCGGGTTCTACCTGGGCCTGACGAACTACGCCTCGAACCTGCGCAGGCTCGGCTTCACCGACGAGGAACTCGCCGACCCCGGCAGCCGCGTCTTCGACGCCGTCATCGCGCACGGCAGCCCGGAGCACGTCGCCGCCGAACTCACCGCGCACCTGGACGCCGGTGGCAACCACGTTGCGTTGCAGGTGCTGAACGAGGACTACCTCGACGGCCTGCGCACGCTGGCGCCGCTGTTGAACGGCCGCGGCTGAGCAGCACAGCCGCAAACTGCTGAATCGCACCTCGCACAAGGCCGCAACCTTGTGCGAGGTGCTTTGGGTAAAAGGTCTCCACCGCGCCTGGATCGGGGGAGAGCCGTGACACTCCTAAGGGACTGTTAGGAAGGGGCTCTGGGCATTCCCTTGCCGCTGTGACAGCAGACACACTCGGTCTCGGCTGACGCGCTGATGCGTCGAAGAAGGAGATCTTGTGACTACGACAAAGCCCGTGGGCGAGCGGCGGGTCGTCGCGAACGTGCTGCGCGGATCCATCGGCAACCTCGTCGAGTGGTACGACTGGTACGTCTACGCCGCGTTCAGCATCTATTTCGCGAAAACGTTCTTCCCGTCCGGTGATCCGACCGCGCAACTGCTGTCCACCGCCGCGGTGTTCGCCGTCGGCTTCCTGATGCGCCCGCTCGGTGGCTGGCTGCTCGGCCGTTACGCCGACAAGTATGGGCGGCGTTCCGCGTTGACCCTGTCGGTGACGGTCATGGCGAGTGGCTCGCTGCTGATCGCGGTGACCCCCGGCTACCAGACGATCGGCATCGCGGCGCCGGTCCTGCTGCTGCTGGCGCGACTGCTGCAGGGCCTGTCGGTCGGCGGCGAATACGCCACCAGCGCAACGTATCTGTCCGAGGTGGCCTCGGCGGGCAAGCGCGGGTTCTACTCGAGCTTCCAGTACGTGACGCTGGTCGCCGGCCAGCTCGTCGCCTTGGGCGTGCAGATCATCCTGCAGCAATTCCTCGACAAGGCCCAGATGTACGACTGGGGCTGGCGCATCCCGTTCGTCATCGGCGCGGCCGCCGCGCTCATCGTGATGTGGCTGCGGCGCAGCATGGACGAGTCGGCGCAGTTCGAAGCGGCGGCGGCCGAGTCGGTTCCGCTGGTGAACAGCGTGGGCGACGCGGTCACCGCGTCGAGCACCGCGCCGCGCGGCTCGCTGCGGATGCTGATGCAGTACCCCCGCGAATGTCTGCTGGTGGTCGGCTTGACGCTCGGCGGCACCGTGGCTTTCTACACGTACACGACGTACATGCAGAAGTACATGAAGCTGACCGTCGGCATCCCCGAGGAGACCGTCTCCTGGATCAACTTCTTCGCCCTGCTGGCGTTCGTGGTGTTGCAGCCGTTGGCGGGCGCGTTGTCCGACCGGATCGGGCGGCGCAAGCTGCTCATCTTCTTCGGTGTCGCGGGCACGCTGCTCACCGTGCCGATCATGACGATCCTCGGGCAGACCAAGAATCCGATCGGCGCGTGGGCACTGATGATGGGCGCGCTGGTGATCGTCACCGGCTACACCTCCATCAACGCCATCGTGAAGGCAGAGCTGTTCCCGACCAAGATCCGCGCGCTCGGCGTCGGCCTGCCGTACGCGCTGACCGTCGCGATCTTCGGCGGCACCGCCGAAACGATCGCCTTGACGCTGAAGAAGGCGGGCCACGAGTCGGTCTACTTCTGGTACGTCGCGGGGTGCATCGCCATCTCGCTGCTCACCTACCTGTTCATGCGGGAGACCTCGGCCTCCTCGACCATCGAAGCCGAACAGACCGCCGCCGACGCCGGAACTGGGACCGGTGTCGGGACGGCCGAGCCGGAACGTCGGCTCACCACTGCGTGACCGACGGCCCGGCGCACGCGTCGATTCGCCCATCGTGGGAGGATCGGCGCGTGCGGCTTGCGGTGGTCGAAGATGACGACGGCGTCGGTGACGCGCTGGTCGAGGCGCTGAACGCCCGTGGTTACCGGGCGGAGCGCAAACGGCGCGGCGCGGACATTCTGATGGCGCACCGCGGTTACGACGCGATCATTCTCGATCTCGGGCTGCCCGACGGGGACGGGCTGCAGGTGCTGCGGCAGTTGCGCGAAGTGAGTCAGGTGCCGGTGCTCATCCTTACCGCGCGCAGCGACGAGCGTTCGATCGTGCGCGGGTTGCGTGGCGGCGCCGACGACTATCTGGTGAAGCCGCCACGGATCGCGGAATTGATGGCGCGACTGGAAACGGTCACCAGGCGTGCGGCCGCCGCGGCGCAACCGGCGCAGGCGGTGGTGGTCACCGGCGACGTGCGGGTGGATCTGCAGGCGCGCCTGGTCGAGGTGGCCGGTGCGCCGATCACGTTGACGCAGAAGGAATTCGAGCTGGTGCAGGCGCTGGTGGAGCGGCCGGGCGCCGCGGTGAGCCGCCAGCAGCTGATGGACCGGATCTGGGGCGACGCGTTCGTCGCGGTGTCCCGGTCGCTGGACGTGCACATGACCGGGTTGCGCGCCAAGCTGAATCGGCCGGGACTGATCACCACCATTCGCGGCTACGGGTATCGGTGGGGGCAATGACCGGGGGCAGGCCATGCGGCGCCGCCTACTCATCGCGCTGACCGTGTTCGCCGCGATCGCGGTGCTGGCGTTCGCCGTGCCGCTGTCGTTGACGGTGGCGACGAGCCGGACCCAGCAGTTGGTGCTCGCCCGCTCCGGCGACGCCGACCGGTTCGCGAATCTCGCCGCGGCCGCCTCGACCTCGGGAGATAGCCGGGCGCTGTCCGACGAGGTCGGCCGCTATCACGAGCTGTACGGCGAAAACGTGCTGGTGGTCGACGCGAAAGGGGCGACAACCGCCAACGGTGGCGCGAGCATCGACGACCCGGAGATCGCTGCCGCGGTGGCGGCGGCGCGGCGCAATCAACGCCCGCATGCGGTGGCTCAACTGACCCCGTGGGGTGCGCCGACCATGCTGGTCGCGCGCCCCGTCGGCACCGGGGTACAGGTGAGCGGCGCCGTGGTGATCCAGGCGTCCACCGCGCGGGCCCGCGCCGACATCGCCCGCACCTGGGCGTTGATCGTGCTCGGCGGGGTGATCGCGATGGCGCTGTTCACCTTGCTCGCACTGACTTTGAGCCGCTGGGTGCTGCGGCCGCTCGGTGCGCTCTCGCACGCCGTCGCCGATCTCACCGCGACACTGCCCAAGCCGCGGGCCGAGACGGTCGCGGCGAAAAGCCCGGCGTCGATCGCCACTCATCACGGCGGGCCACCCGAAATGCGTGCTGTCGCCGAGTCTTTCGACGCTATGGCACTGGCTGTCGCCGACTCGGTGGACGCGCAACGCCAGCTGGTCGCCGACACCGCGCACGCCATGCGGAACCCGCTGGCCGCGTTGACGATTCGACTCGACTCGCTGGAGCCCGCGATACCAGACAAGGCGGCGAACACCTTTCGCAGCGCCGCGGCCGAGGTCGAGCGGCTGACCGCGCTGCTCGACGGCCTGCTCACCCTCGCCGTCGCCGAAACGCCCGCCGCCTTCGACGCGGCCAGGCTCGCTGCGGACGAGAACCATTGCGACGCGGTCCAGGTGGTCGCCGACCGATTCGACGCGTGGTGCTCGGCGTACGACGCGGCGGGGCAGGAACTGCGGATCGGCCCGTCGCTCGAACACGCCGACGTTGCGGTCTCCGCCGACGCGCTCGCCCAGATTCTCGATGTGCCACTGAGCAATTCGTGCCGCTACGCGGGATCCGGTGCACGGACGATGCTCACCGTCGCGGGCGAACCCGGCTGGGTCACCCTCACCGTCCACGACGACGGTGCCGGTGTGCCCGCCGACGAGATCGACCGGCTCACCACCCGCTTCTTCCGCGGCTCGACCGCCGTCAGCGGCGGCTCCGGCCTCGGCCTGCCGATCGCCGCCGCCCTCGCGCAAGCCCGTGGCGGGACCCTAACCGTCGAAGCGGTCTACCCACACGGCCTGGCCGTCCACATCAGGCTGCCGGCGGAGCGGCCATGACGGTGCAGTGGAACTTGTTGATGCGGGCGGTATTCAGTGCGCTGTCGGCTCGGTGCCGCAGTCCGTATTCGGCGGCTTTCGGCGAGGCGCGCCTAACCGAACGCCGGAACCGGCGACCGATGCTCGGCACGGTGGGCGAGTACCGAACATCGGTGGCGCCATGGTGACGATGGGGCGGCGGGGATTTCTCGCGCTGACCGGCGTGGCTGCGGCGAGCATCGCCGGGTGTGGGCCGAGTGGGGGCGGGCCGGTCGTACGGCTGGCTTCGGGCGAGGTGGGCGGGTTCTATTACGCGTTCACGGGATTGCTCGCCGCCGCTGCGGCGCAGGAGGGTGAGGTGCGGATCGAGCGGGTCACCACGTCGGGGTCGCAGGAGAACTTGGCGATGCTGGCGGGCGGGCAGGTGGATGCCGCGCTGGCACTGTCGGATTCGGTGGGAGATACCACCGATCGGGTGCTGGCGCTCGGTCGGGTGTACGAGAACTACCTGCAGCTGGTGGTGCGGTCGGACAGTGCGATCGGCAGCGTCGCGCAGTTGCGCGGCACCCGGGTGAATCTCGGTGCCGACGGGTCCGGTGCGGCGTTGACCGGTGACCGGATCCTGCGCGTGGCCAGGCTGAATCCCGAAGTGGACGTGCAGGTTTCGCATCGGCCATTACGGGCAGCGATGGCGGAGCTGGCAGCGGGGGAAGTGGACGCGTTGCTGTGGGCCGGTGGCGTGCCGACGAGCGTGCTCGAAATCCCCGCACGCATGCGACTTGTCGACATGGGGGACCTCGCTGTGCCGATGCGCGAACGCTTCGGACCGGTGTACGACCGAGTGGAGATCCCCGCCGACGCCTACCCCGGTGGTGCCGCCGTACACACCATCGGCGTGGCGAACCTGCTGCTAGCCGCCGCGTCCATGCCCGAGGACGTCGCCGCGGCGATCGTCGAACTCCTGGTGTACCAGGCTGATTCGCTGGTGCCCACCGAAGCGGCGGGCACCCAATTCCTGGACGGTCGTTCCCTCATCGGCACCGCCCCTGTGCCACTGCATCCCGGCGCCGCCGAGGTCTATCGCCGCTGGCACGGTTAGCCTCCGGCGGCTTGCTGCAGCACCCAGCCGCACACCTTCTGCTTTCCCGCACACCGACTTGCCGCACCAACACGCGTGCGTTTTGTCGAAGAGTGTGCGGCTGTGTGCGGGGATGCCGCGGTCGCAGCCGCTGTGCAGGGCTGGCCTGTGTTTCAACGGCTCAGCGCGTGACGGTCAGGACCGGACCAGCCGAGCGATGGCGTCGGTGGCTTCTTTGATCTTGGCTTCCGCCTCCGGCCCGCCCGCCACCGCCGCGTCGACCACGCAGTGACTGATGTGATCCTCGAGCAACCCCATCGCCACCGCCTGCAGCGCCTTGGTCATCGCGGAAACTTGGGTGAGGATGTCGATGCAGTACTTCTCCTCCTCGACCATGCGCTGCAGTCCGCGCGACTGCCCTTCGATCCGGCGCAGCCGCTTGAGGTAGTCGTCCTTCGCGGTGATGTAGCCGTGCGCGGCGTGATCGTGCGCGGCGTGGTCCTGGGGGCTGGATGTCACCATGTCTCCTCGCTGGCTGCCGGTCTACGGTCGAACCGGAATTCATACCCCCCTAGGGTACAGTTTTCCGCCCGACTTGTCAGGTTAGCGCCTGTTCCACGGGGCCAGGCGGCCGAGCAGCGGCCCGATGTTCGGCACCGCCGCGAACCGGCGCGAGGCCGCCGACCACGAGCACCCCGCCCGCCATCATGGCCGAGTGCACCGACAAGGCTCTACCTGGCGTGCGCTCAGAGTTGCGGTACCCGTTGATCAGCGGACGCCCCGGGGACGGGAGAATCGGGGCATGAGTTCGCATGCCAGGCCCGCGCTCGCCGTCATCGGCGGCAGCGGCTTCTACGATTTCTTCGACAACGAGGCGACGCACGTCGAGGTAGAGACCCCGTATGGGGCGCCGAGTGCGCCGATCGCGGTCGGCGAGGTGCAGGGGCGCCCGGTCGCTTTCCTGCCGCGGCACGGCAAGAGTCACGAGTTCGCTCCGCACACTTTGCCGTACCAGGCGAACATGTGGGCGTTGCGTTCACTTGGGGTGCGGCGGGTGTTCGCGCCCTGCGCGGTCGGCAGCCTGCGCGGGGACTGGGGTCCCGGCACGGTGGCGGTCCCGGACCAGCTGGTGGACCGGAGCTCCGGCCGTCCGCAGACTTATTTCGACGGCGGTGGCGTGCACGTTTCCTTCGCCGACCCGTACTGCGATGACCTTCGTACCGCGACGATCAAATCCGCCGACGATGTGCTGCCGATGAAGGGCGCGGGCACGATGGTCGTCGTCCAAGGCCCCCGGTTTTCCACCAGGGCGGAGAGCCGTTGGTTCGCCGGGCAGGGCTGGGACCTGGTGAACATGACCGGACACCCCGAGGCCGTGCTCGCCCGGGAACTCGAGATGTGCTACGCCGCAGTCGCTTTGGTGACCGATCTGGATGCGGGTCTGGAGGAGGGTACCGGCGTGCACGCGGTCGATGTCTTCGCCGAGTTCAAGCGCAACCTGGTGCCGTTCAAGGACCTGATCCGCCGCTCGGTGGCCGCGGTCACCGAGACCGACACCTGCGATCGGTGCCGCGTTCATACCGGAGTGTCGCTCCCGTTCGAGTTACCCTGACCCATGCGGGGGTGCCGAACAAGGGTGCGGTGAATGAGAGTGCTGGTCACCGGCGCGGCCGGGTTCCTCGGAACACACGTGTGCAAGGTCGTGTCTTCCGCGGGTCATGAAGTAGTCGGCATCGATCTGATGCTCGACACCGTGCACGGGCCGGACGCGCAGCCGCCGGACGGTGTTTCGCGGGTCGATGTGCGCGACGCCGACGCGCTCGCGCCGCTGCTCGCGGGCATCGACGTCGTCTGCCATCTCGCCGCGGTCACCGCGGGCGCCGGTCCGGCCGACTTCGCGACACACAACGATCTGGGCACCGCCGCGCTACTCGGCGCCATGGAGCGGACGAAGGTGCACCGCCTGGTGCTCGCGTCATCGGTCAGCGTCTACGGCGAGGGCCGCTACCGCAGCGTGCGTGGCGGGCCGTTCTTCCCCGGGCTGCGCCGACGCGCGGATCTGGATCGGGGCATGTTCGACCATCGCGCTCCGCGCACCGGCGACGTGCTGACCTGGGAGCCGGTGGGTGAGGACGCGCCGCTGCGCCCGCGCGGGAGCTACGGCGCGAGCAAGGTGGCGCAGGAAAACTATGCCTTCGCTTGGGGTTTGCAGGTCGGCGGCGCGGTGACCGCGCTGCGGATGCACCAGGTCTACGGTGTAGGCGCGCGGGCCGGGATGGTGGGTCAGGTGCGGGCCGCGCTGGATGAGGGGCGGGCACCGCATGTGTTCGAGGATGGCGGGCAGGTCCGCGATTTCGTGCACGTGCGCGACGCCGCGGTGGCTGTGCTCGCGGCGGTCGAGCGGGCGCTGCCCGGGTTCGTTCCGCTGAATATCGCGTCCGGGCGGGCGATCACGTTGTGGGAGGTCGCCTCGATCATGGCGAAGGCGTGTGGTGGTCCCGCGCCGGTGGTGACCGGGCAATACCGGATCGGCGATGTCCGCCATTTCGTCGCCGATCCCGAACGGGCCAGGCGCACATTGGGTTTCACCGCAGTAGTTGCACCGCAGCAGGGCTTGGCCGAGTTCGTGGCTGTACCGGCGAAGGCTGCGGCAGGCTGACGACCGCAAGGTTTGCAGCCGGTCGACGGCCGACTGCTCGCCAGGTGTGTGACCGACGGTCCCTCGGGTTGGCGGGTGGTTAATGGGCGACCGACCGTTCACCGGTTTGCGGGTGATGGTCGGTGGTTCACTCGGGTGCGGGCGGTTGATCAGCGGCCGGCGGTTCCTCCGGTTGCGGGTCTTCGATGATTTCCAGCTGAACCAAGGCGAATTCGGGGGCCGGCGCACCCGTCGTTCCGCCGGGCAGCGGTGAGGCCTCCAGGTCGGCGACGAGCCAGTCCCCGGTGTCGGTGGCCATCCGTACCGCCGCCAGCGTGACTCGCTCGGCACCGGAGCGGATGTCGTTGCGGGCGCAGACTATTCGTTCCCGATCGGCGGGGTGTGGCACGGTGCGCTCGTCGGTACCGCGACCCCAGCGCAACCCGGGTACCGGCTCGGTGACCCAGCGGATCAGCCGTACCTGGGCCAGGTCGACGATGGCGAGATAAAGGTTCGGCTGGGCACCGCGCAGCAGGTCCAAGGTCGCTGCCTCGAATGATTTACGCTGGGGCGCAACACTATCGGTGACATCGACGGCAAGCCCCAGCCAGCGGTACCGGTTCTCGTCGGGGTTGCGCGCGGCGAGCAGCAGCGTGCGCGGACCGGTCCGCGCACGTACGGTCGCCGTGTCGAGCCACCGATCGCCGGGGGTCGATCTGGCCAGGGTGGCGACGAGATCGAGTGCGCCGTCGAAACGTTCGATCAGCTCGAAGGATTCGGCGCCGATCCAGACGATGCGGCCGTCCTCGAAATGCGGTCCGAGGTCGTAGGGGAGGGCTTCGATCCGCCGGGCTCGCGCGTCGACCCCGAACGCGGCGACGCCGACCGGCGGTGGCGGATCGCCGGTGCCCACCCACAGCCGGACGGCATGTACCCGGTCGTCGGGCCCGTGCAGGGGCACCACCACGATGCGCTGGCCCGACCAGTCGTGCCGGGACTGTGGCAGTTGCTGGTCGACGACCGTGCCGGTGGTGTAGGCGGTGGCGATGAGGGGCTGTAATCGGGTGGAAACGGCGCGCTGGAACGACTTCCATTCCCGGGGCGCCGTGCCGACCGCGAGCAGCGACCAGGTGTCGACGTGTCCGAGCGTTTCGATGAGCAACCAGCGCCCGAGTATCACAAATCCCCCCTCCCGAGTCGAACCCTATGCCACGGTCAGGCTGATAGCCAGTGCATATCGTGCCTGACTCGCCGAGGCCGACCGTGCACAGGGTCCGCTTACCCGCCTCAGCCGGTGAAGGCGGCGGCGTGCGCCCGCGCCCATTGTTCGAAGGTGCGTGGCGCGCGGCCGGTGACCTCCTGCACGGTGGGGTGCAGCGTCGCCTCGTCCAGGGTGCCGTCGGCGAAGAAGCTCAGGAAGGCCTCGACGTAGTGCTGCGGCATGGCCGCGCTGAGTTCCGCCCTGGTCTCCTCGGTGCTCAGCCCCTGCGCGACCAGCGGCCGGCCCAAAGTCGCGGCGAGGATGGCGATCTGGTCGGCGGGCAGCAGGGCCTGCGGGCCGGTCAGTTCGAGCGCCCGGCCGTCGAGGTCGTCGCCGGTGAGCGCCACGGCGGCGACGGCGGCGATGTCGGCGGGGTCGATCGCGCCGAACCGGACATCGGGGAACTGCACCCGCACCACGTCACCGGCCGCGAGTTGCGGCAGCCAGCGCAGTGCGTTCGACATGAACGAGCGCGGTCGCAGGAACGTCCACGCCAGTTCGGATTCGCGCACCGCCCGCTCGGACAGCGTCATGTAGCGGGAGACGGCGTTGTCCAGATCCTGCAGTGCCGCCGAGGCGCTCGACAGCAGCACGATCCGTTGCACCCCGGCCTTTTTCGCGCGGTCCAGCAGGTCGGCCTGGTTGTCGTAGCCGGGCAGCAGGAACAGCGCGCGCACCTCGTCGAGGGCATCGACCATGGTCTCCGGCCGGTTCAGATCGCCGGTCACCGCCTCGACACCCGCAGGCAGTGTGGCCGTCGCCGGATCGCGCACCAGCGCGCGCACCGGCGTGCCGGACTCGCGCAGCGCCGTCACCACCTCGCCACCGATGTTTCCGGTGGCGCCGGTTACCAAGATCATTTTCTTCTTCCTTTCGGCCCGCCCCGCGCGCGTTAAGCTCACGCGATGGACACTCCGTTGCGGCTCGAGGTCATCGTGGCCAGCGTGCGTCCGGAGCGGTTCGCTCCGGTGGTCGCCGACTGGTTCCTGCGCACACTACGCGCGCATGACGAGTTCGACACGGGCGTCATAGATCTCGCGGACACCCCGCTGCCTGCCGACCTCACCGAGACCCCCGAGGTCGCCGACTACCGGGCCCGGCTGGCTGCCGCGGACGCCTTCGTCGCGATCACCTCCGAGTACAACCACGGGTACCCGGCCTCGCTGAAGACCGCGTTCGACACGGCGAAACACGAATGGCGCGCCAAGCCGATCGGTTTCGTCTCCTACGGCGGGCTCTCCGGCGGCCTGCGCGCGGTGGAGCAATTACGTCAGGTGGTGGCCGAGATCCACATGGTCTCGATCCGCGAAACCGTCAGCTTCCACCAGGCCAAGAAGCAGTTCGATTCCGCCGGAGAAACACGGGACGGCGCCGCCATCGACGCCGCCGCCCGCATGCTCCGCCAGTTGTCCTGGTGGGCAAGAACTTTGCGGGTAGCGCGGAACGTCGACCCCTACCCGGGCTGACCACCACATCCCGCACCCGATCGGTTCGGCTGTCACATGCGCGCCGGTGCTGTAAGCGGTTGTCGGCCAGGCATTCATCAGCGGGCCGCTGGCAATTTCGTATGGGGCGGAACCGAAGATGCGGCGGTCGTACGACGCGCGATCCGAGCAGCAGATCGAGAATCCCGACCAGTGGCGTCAGCCGGTGGCGCCGACCGGTGCGCCGCGACGGCCGCGCGGGTGCCCGATGTAGGTGGCTTCGCGGGGGATGGAGACCAGCGTGAGGTCGACCTGCGCGGTGCCGGTGCGCAGGATGACGTGGTTGCCTATCGCCGCAGGCTGGTGGATGGACAGGTCGGGACGGGTGGCGGGCCAGCCCATCGGGTCGCCGGTCACGTAGATGGTCGTGACACCCGCGTGCGGGGCGGGCGCGAGGACACCGTCCACCACGGTCGCGGTGAAACCCGCGTCGGACTGGTGGGTTTCGACCGCGAGGGTCAGGCGTTCCGGGTTGCCGATGGTGGTGACCAGGTTCTCCCAGGCGTGCGCCCGGTCGGTGCGGATCAAAATACGTTCGCCGACCGCGAGCGCGCGGAACACCAATTGTTGTGCGAGATAAAGCTCCCCGGCCACATAGACGGTCGAGATACCCGCGCCGACAATGCGGACCGCGACGCCGTTGCCTTCGTCGTCGGAGCCGATCAGCTGACCGCAACCCGAGGACGGCAGGTGCAGCGCATCGATCACGTCGATCGGGTATTCGCTCATCGGGACGGTGGCGTCCACGCCGGGCACGGCGAGCGGCAGGTGCGCGAGCAGCCCGTCGCGATGCCGACCGTTCATCGACACCATGCCCGCGAGTTTGTGGCGCTCCGGCAGTTCGCGCGCGGTCAGCCGCCACGCGGCGCCGATGCTCACCGACTCCGCCGAGCTACCCGGCCGCAGCCGCACCGCCACCGTGGTGCCGCGCGAGGGCGCCACCCATAGCTGGGCGAGCAGATCCGAGCCGAGTCGCTTCGGGTCGACGGCCATGCCGATGTTCACGCTGTTGCCGATTTCGGCGTAGCGCCACCGATGTTCGAGGGTGCGCGGATCGAAACCGCTGGTGATCTGCAGGACCGCCTTGCGGATTTCCGGTGCGGTCAGGATGCGGGCGTTGCAGTCGGCGTCTTCGAGCGTGCGCATGATGCGCTGGGTCGCGATGGTGACCGCGCGCGACGCGCCCTCCGCGCCGCCGCCGCGCCGGGCCGCAGCCTCCGGGCACGCGACCGCGTCGAAGCTGATCGCCAGCCAGACGGTGCGATGTGCGGTGGCGGGCAGCGGACCGAGCAGTGATTCGTAGATCTTCCCTGCGGGGGTGCCGGATCGGCTGCGGTGCCCGTGGCTGACAATGTCGATGCCGCTGAGCAGGATGTCATGCTGATTCAGGCATTTCGCCAGTTCCGGCAGCGGCAGCAGGTGCGAGGCGTGCACAGTGTTGCGGGCGATCCGGGTCAGCCCACCGGGCGGGGCGAGCACCTCGACGACCGTCACAACTCGGCTGCCGTCCCAGTACAGCCCGAGCGAACGTCCGTCGGCGCCGCGGAAGTCGACGGTCTGGCCGATCGTGTAATCCCGCTTGGTGAGGTAGCGCCACCAGGTGGCGATCCAATCGAGCACGGTGCGCTTGGCGATCGGAATCAGTGGAATCAGTGCGACGACGATGCCCACCCCGAGGGCAATCAGCGGTTGCAGGCCGGCAATCAACGCAACCGCCCCCGCGATGAAGCCGATCACCTGCGCAATCAACAGATTCTGCAGCGAGATTCGGCCAAGGAGCGGCCGTGGTCCCGCCCCGGCAGGTTCCGCCATCGTCGTCCCCCAAGTACCCGGTGTCGGCCCATAATAGTGGGCGAGCTGAACAAGAGTCCTCGGGAACTGTACTGTGTTGCGCGAATGTGAGCACTGTTCGGGGGAGGAATAATGCCTTCAAAACCCACCACTCGGTGGCAGGTGAGCGGCTACCGCTTTCTGGTTCGCCGGATGGAGCATGCGCTGGTCCGCCGGGACGTGCGGATGCTGCACGACCCGATGCGCTCGCAGTCGCGGGCTTATGCGGCAGGGCTCGTCTTGGCGATCGTGGTATTGGCAGGTTGCGGTGTCCTCGCGCTGCTGCGACCGCAAGCCAAGATCGACAACAGCAAGATCCTGATCGCCAAGGAGTCCGGCGGCGTCTACGTGGTGATCGGCGATGTCGTGCACCCGACCCTCAACCTGGCCTCGGCCCGGCTTGCCGCCGGTGACGCGTCCAAGCCTGCGGTCGTCAAGGATTCCGAGCTGGGCAAGAAGCCGCGCGGCCAGCTCATCGGCATCCCCGGCGCGCCTGGTTCGCTGATCTTCGACAAAGCAGGCAAGGGGCGGGCCTGGACCGTCTGTGATTCGTTGAAAGCGGACGGCAGCGACGACCGCAGCACATCGGTGTTGATCGGTGACCTCGAGCTCGGCGACAAAGCAGCGGAAATGGGGAACGACAAGGCGCTGCTGGTCAAGGGCAAGAGCGCGACCTACCTCGTGTGGAACAAGACGCGTGCCCGGGTCGACATGAACGACCCGTCCGTCACCGGCCCACTGAAGATCCGCGGCGCAACGCCGCGACCCATCAGTGAAGGGCTGCTGAATTCCATTCCCGAAGTGAATCCGATCGTGCCGCCGAAGATCGATGATCCGGGTGGGCAGCCCGACGGGTACTCGATCAACAATCTGAAGATCGGCACCGTAGTTCAACTGGCAGGTAAAGCTGATCAGAATTACGTGATCCTGCGCGACGGACTGCAGCAGATCAATCCGCTGACCGCCGAAATTGTCCGCAGTTCACAGCCCAACCCCGATCACAACACGACAATCGGTGATTTCGAGGCCAACCACGCACGCACCTCCAAGGCGCTGAAGGTGGACACGTACCCGGCTGCCGCGCCGACGATCGTCCAGGCCAATTCACGTCCGGTCAGTTGCCTGTCGTGGAAGCCGATCCCTGGTGCGGCGGGCAACGCCGACGTCGCCGTACGCGCGACCCTGTCGGTGATCGACGCCAGCGACCTGCCGATGTCGAGCAGCGCCAAGCTGGTGTCGCTCGCCCAGGCCGACGGCAAGGGTGACAACGTCGATTCGGTGTACTTCAAGCCCGGCTCGGGCGCCTTCGTGCAAACCACCGGCATCGAACCGGACAGCCGCCGCAGGGACAGCATGTTCTACGTGTCCGACACCGGCGTCCGCTACGGCATCAAGAACAACGATGCGGCGAAAGCGCTTGGTATGGACCCGGAATCGGGTGTAACGCCGGAACCTGCGCCATGGCCGATCGTGGGTCTACTCGCCGGTGGACCGACGATGGGTCGCGAGGAAGCGATGGTCGCCCACGACGGCGTCGCCCCTGATCCGAACCCGGCCAAGCAACCCGTCGCCGCCAAGTAGTCGGCTAACGGCCGTCCGCGACAACGGTATTCGAGCCGGCGGAGTTGTCCTGCAACGCGGCGACTTCCGCGCGCAACGAACGGAGCTCCTCGACCAGCACGCCGATCTCCCGATCCGTGCGGTCGGCGGTCTCCTCGACCGTCTTCAGCTGATCGATCACCCAGCTGGTCGTGGTGCCGATGGCGAAGGAGATCAGGCCGATGCCGAAGGTCATCAGCACAAGAGAGATCAGCCGGCCTTCCACGGTGACCGGGTAGACGTCGCCGTAACCGACCGTGGTCACCGAGACCGCCGACCACCACAGCGCGTCACCGAAGCTGAGCACCTTGCTGCCTTCTGCGCCGTATTCGGCGTCGAAGAAGGCCAGGCTGCACAGGAAGAGCACCAGTATCGAACTGGTTCCGACGAATACCGACAGGCGAGACCGCTGGGTCAGCGATTGCCGGTTCAGGGTGCCGAGCACCAGCACCGCCGCTCGCACCAGCCGTAGCGGGCGAAACGGCGGAATCAGCACAATCAGCAACTCCATGGGATGGGTGCGCAGGAACTCCCACCGTCGAGTGGACAACGCGAATCGCGTCCCGAAGTCGATCGCGAACAAAGCCCAGATCGCAATGTCGACGCGGTTGAGCCATGAGTCCAGCTGTGGCGAGGCGCCGGTATCCAGCACATACCAGGCGTAGACGGCGAGAAACAGCACAGCGAGCAGCATCATCGGCACGCCGGTGGCCTGCTCCCACGCCTCTCGCCGACTCAACCTCTCGGTATCGGTCGTGCCGTCGGCTGCTTGTTCTTGCTGCTTCATGGGAACTACCTGCGTTGATCGGATCCGGCACCTTATGTACCGCAGTTCGCTGTGCAGACGCTACATGCCCTACGGCCATTGCTCGGTCGAACCCGCGAGTCGCCGATCCGAGCCTCGTCGTCGACGGGGCGCGATCGAATCCAGGAAAGTATCAACCAGCTCGATTTGATCAGAAGGGCCGCGGCGGAATTCGCTGAGGCCCTGCTGATTACATGTCGTCGCCGGTGACGCCGAATCTGCGGCGGATCGGGAAGGACGCGAGCATGCCGAGCGTGAGCAGGATCGCGACGGTTGCGCTGCCGACCAGGGCGATATTGCGGGCTCGGTTGTCCGGCGGCGGCGCGGGGGCGGGGACTGCGAGTTGGATGCTGCGGGGACTGGTCGGCTGCTTCGGTGGCAGCGTGGGCGGAACCTCGTTGGTCAGCGCTGCCACCGGATCGACCGCGCCGTATCCGACATAGGGATTCCAGCCTTCGGCGGGTGCGTGCGCGGTGGCTTGGATGCGTTTGATTACTTCCAGCGGGGTCAGCTCTGGAAAACGAGCGCGCACGAGCGCGACGACACCGGCGACGTACGGCGCGGCGAAACTGGTGCCTTTCAGCGGCGTGACACCACCTTGTTGATTGACGAAGCCGGTGATGGTGCCGGTGCCGCGGGCATCGAGGGACACGATGTCCTCACCGGGTGCTGCCACACCTACCCACGGTCCGGGCACGCTGAAAGCCGATGGTTGCCCGTTACGGTCGATGGAGCCGACGGTGAGGACATAATCGTCGTAGCGAGCTGGGGTGACGTTGGTGCTCAGGTTCTTCCACAGGTCACCGCTCGGGTTGAGCGGATTGATCCCAGGGTTGCCTGCATTGCAATTCTGTTCCTTGTTACCTGCGGCGACCACAATGACGGCGTTGCGCTCGAGCGTGGCGTATCGCAGTGCGGCGCCCAGCGGTCCGTCGGCGGGATTGTAGGAACCGTCGGTGCACAGGACCAGCGAGATATTGATTACCGTCGCGCCCCAGTCCGCTGCTCGCCGGACCGCGGAGGCCAGCGCGTTGATATCGCCATAGCCGTCAGGTTGATCCTCGGGTCGCTGTTCACCGGACCGGCCCTCGCGCTGGAACACTTTGCTGGTCTGCCGGATCGTCAAGATTCGCGCATCGGGCGCTACCCCGGAAAAGCCTTGGTCAGCAATGGGTCTTGCGCCGATGATGCCGGCGACAACGGTGCCGTGCCCATCGCAATCGCTTGTCCCGTCACCGCCTTCGGCCACGTAGTCGCCACCGGCATCTAGGTCGGGCAGGCGTGGATGGCGCGAAACGCCGGTATCGATGACCGCAACCAGCTGTCCCGCGCCGCGAGAGAATTCCCAGGCGCGTGGAAGATCAAGCGCCAGCTGCGGTGCGGGGGTGGCGAGGCCTTCTCCGCCTTGCTGAGTGCTCACGCACGGGGTGTTGGACTTCTGCTCGGTCTTGTCCGGCGGACGTGCCGGGTCACCGGGCGGCAGCAATGCCGGATTGACCGGCGGCGGCCGATCAGCGTGTGCCACACCCTGACTCGCTCCCACCCCGAACGAGACACTCAGTGCGAGCACCGCCGCTGCCGCACCGGCGCGCAGGATCCGGTTCACAGCCCGCGGACGAGGGAGTAGAGGCTGGCCACCCAGAAGACCAGGGGGAGGACGGCGGCTACGAAAGCGTATTCGAGGAGTTCGACGCCGCGGCGCATCGGCGGGGTGGCCGACTGGTTCGGGATAATGATGCCGAGGATCAGGGCTGAGATGAGGATGACCATGGCGGCGCCGAAGACGGCGAGGGGCTGGTCCATCGCGAAACCGGCGCCTATCAGCATGATCAGCACGATGCCCGCGCCACCCGCGATGAGTACGACCGCTTGTTCGGCGCCGGCGTAGGTGCGGCTGCGGAACATCAGGACCACCGCGCAGACCAGGGCGAGCGCGATGCCTTGCCAGTACGGGTTCTCGGCCTCCGGGTCGGTGCTGGCGAGCGCGCCGACGACGGTGACCAGGGTGGTGGCGGCGACCAGGCCGGCCAGGTACATGCGGGCCCGCTCGGACTTCACCCGCAGTGCTTCCATGGTGGGCAGCGCGCGGTGATCGTCGGGGTCGTCTTCGGTGGGATCGATCGGGGTGCCGGGCGAGGGGACCGGCGGCAGTGGCAGTTTGGCCAGCAGCATGGAGATCCGGGGTGCCAGGGCGAGGCCGGCGAGTCCGAGGGCCGCGGCACCCGCGCCGATCGCGCGTTCCGGCTGCCCGGTGAGCATCCCGACCAGGGCGGCGGGTACCGCGTAGAGCGCGAGGGTGGCCGCGCCGATGAACAGCGCGAGGCCGACGCCGCTGACCCGCCACGCCAAAACCGCGGTGGCGCCGAACAATACGGCGCCGAGCAGGATGTGCGGCCAGCCGTAGTGATCGGGCACGTAGAGCATGCCCGCGGTCAGCGCGGGCGGCAGCGCGCAGCCGCCGAGCACGAGTGCGGTCGAGGTGTCGCCGTACATCCGGCTGAGCACCATGGACGCGATGACGAGCAGGATCGCGACGGCGAGCGCGATCGAACCGCTGACCCAGGAAGGCAGGGCATCGGGGGAGAGCAGCAGACCGAGACAGCCGACGAGCATGGTGAGCGCGGCGAGCACCGAACCGGTGATCCGCGCGACCTTCGGGGTCCAGCTGCGGTAATGGTCGGTGTCGGCGATCGCGACGTTGTACATGATGTCGTCGAACAACGGCGTCGGCGCGGTATGTGAGGCGCTCTCCAGCATGAGCAGCTCGCCGTCGCGGACACCGTGCTCGCCGAGGCTCAGCGAATTGGAGAAGGGGGGATGACCGATTCGAGCGAGCACCCACTCGGCCGGCTCGAAGCGCTCGCCTTCGTTGTCGAAGTCGTTGGTGCGGCTGTGCTGTGCGACCATATCGACGACGCTCGGGATCACCAGGGCAACAGGCACGTCGACCGGGATCGCCATATCTACCTGGGTGTGTTTGGCGAGAATCGTCACCCGGGCGAGATCCGGTGCGCGGACGATGCCGTGCGCGGAGTTTTCATCGATGTGGTCAAGTCGCGCGTGCGTCAAGCTTCCCCCAACTCGTCTTCTACCTCGTATTTTCGCAAACTCGAGAGCCGACGTCGAGTTTGCGAACCCACGTTTCGGGCAGCAGAATGCTGGTCGAACTGTACGACATGTCCGCTGCTGCCTCTACACTGAGCCGGAATCACAGCAGTCGAGGAGGGGGATTCTCGCACCATGAGGGAGCGTCGCGTCCGAATCATGTGCCCGCGCATTCCGGCGCCGGGCGGTAGCGAGGTGCGGGAATGAGTACCGTCCGGTTCCAGCGCCGCGCGCGCAGGGAGATGCCGCGCTCGCCCGGCGGCGAGGTCACCCTCCAGCCGCCGCCCGAGATCCCCCGGGTGACACCCGGCAATCTGCTGATGAAGCTGATGCCGGTCGTGATGATCATCGGCATGGTCGGCATGATGGCGCTGCTGTTCACCCAGGGCGGCGGCATCGGATCGAACCCGATGAGCATGATGTTCCCGCTCATGATGATGTTCTCGATGGTCGGCATGTTCGCAGGTCAGGGCGGCGGCAAGGGGGCCAAGGCCGCCGAGGCGAACGAGGACCGCAAGGACTACCTGCGCTACCTCGACCAGGTGCGCCGGGACGTGGACAACACGGCCACCCAGCAGCGCGCCTCGGTTGAATGGAGCCATCCCGAGCCTGGCCTGATCTGGATGCTCGCCGGCACCAGCCGCATGTGGGAGCGCCGCGCGGGCGACAAGGATTTCTGCCACGCCCGCATCGGTGTCGGCGGCCAGCGACTGGCGACCCGCCTGGTCGCGCCGGAGACCGGACCGGTCGAAGAGCTCGAGCCCATCGCGGCCGTCTCGCTGCGCCGCTTCGTGCGCGCGCACTCGACCGTGCCCGACCTGCCGACGGCGATCGCGGTCAAGGGTTTCGCGACCATCGCACTGGACGGCGACCGGGTCGAGGCGCGGGACATGACCCGCGCGATGTTGTTGCAGCTGTGCATGTTCCAGGCGCCGGACCAGGTGCTGGTCGCGGTGGTCTGCGGCCCGGACACCGCGCGGGAGTGGGAGTGGACCAAGTGGCTCCCGCACACCCAGCACCCCGACGCGCAGGACGGCATCGGCACCCAGCGCATGTTCTACGGCTCGATCCGGGAGGCGATGGCCGGCCTGCAGCCGCTGCTCGGCAACCGGGTCCGCTACTCGCGTAACCAGCCTGCCAACGCGAACATGGTGCACATCGTCATCATCGTGGACGGCGGACTGCTGGAAGCCGAGGAAGATCAGCTGCGCGAATCCGGCTACGAGGGCGTCACCATCATCGACCTGTGCGGGTACGCACCGCGACTGGCGGTCTCGCGCGGCATCAAGATGATCGTGGAGAACGGCGAGTGCGTCGGCCGCGGCGCGACCGGTAACCAGGAGCGCTTCGCGCTGATCGACCGGATCAGCCCGCAGCAGGCGCAGCAGGTGGCCCGCAGGCTCGCGCCGTACCGGGCGGCGACCCAGCGCAGCAGCGACGTGGAAACCGATGACTCCGAGGTCATTTCGACCTGGAGTCAGCTGATGGGCCTCGGCGACATCGGCTCGTTCAACCCCGAACATGCCTGGCGTCCGCGCTACGGCCGGGAGCGGCTGCGGGTGCCGTTCGGCGTCGGCGCCGACGGCCTGCCGGTCGAACTCGATATCAAGGAAGCCGCCGAGAACGGCATGGGCCCGCACGGGTTGTGCATCGGCGCCACCGGCTCCGGCAAGTCGGAGTTCCTGCGCACGCTGGTGCTCAGCCTGCTCGCCACCCACTCGCCGGACCAGCTGAACCTGGTGCTCGTCGACTTCAAGGGTGGCGCGACCTTCCTCGGACTCGACAGCGTGCCGCACGTCGCGGCCGTCATCACCAACCTGGAAGAAGAAGCCGACCTCGTCGACCGCATGAAAGACGCGCTGGCCGGCGAGATGAACCGCCGCCAGGAGGTGCTGCGCGCGGCGGGCAACTTCGCCAACGTCTCCGAATACGAGAAGGCCCGTGCGGCAGGCGCCGACCTGGATCCGCTGCCCGCGCTGTTCGTGGTGCTCGACGAGTTCTCCGAACTGCTCACCCAGCACCCGGATTTCGCGGAACTGTTCGTGATGATCGGCAGGCTCGGCCGCTCGCTGCACGTGCACCTGCTGCTCGCCTCGCAGCGCCTGGAAGAGGGCAAGCTGAAGGGCCTGGAGAGCCATCTGTCCTACCGGATCGGCTTGAAGACCTTCTCCGCCAACGAATCCCGCCAGGTGCTCGGCGTGCCCGACGCCTACAACCTGCCGAACAACCCCGGTGGCGGTTACCTGAAGTCGGACTCCGGCGAGATCGTGCGCTTCCAGGCGTCCTACGTCTCCGGCCCCTACGTCGGCGGCGGTTCGCAGCGCGACATCACCGTCGCCACCCAGTCCGGCGAGATCGACATCAAGGCCCGGCCGTTCACCGCCACCCACGTGGATTTCCGTGCGGTGGACCGGGTTCCGCTGCCCGCCGAGCCCAGCGCCGCCGACCAGCAGGCCGAGGACGGCGAGCAGGTCTCCAACGTGCACATGCTGGTCTCGCGGATCAACGGCCACGGCCGCCCCGCGCACGAGATCTGGCTGCCGCCACTGGACGAGGCACCGACGCTGGACCAACTGATCCCGCGCTCCATCCTCACCGGCGAATACTCCGCGGTGGCCACGCTGCGCGCGCCGGTCGGCATCGTCGACCGGCCGTACGACCAGCGGCGCGACCCGCTGGTGGTCGACCTGTCCGGTGCGCGCGGCAACGTCGCCGTCGTCGGTGGCCCGCAGTCCGGTAAGTCGACCGCGCTGCGCACGCTGATCATGGCCATGTCGTTGACGCACACCGCCGAGCAGGTGCAGTTCTACTGCCTCGACTTCGGTGGCGGCACGCTGATGAGCCTGCAGGGCCTGCCGCATGTCGGTTCCGTCGCAAGTCGATTGGACGCGGACCAGGTCCGGCGCACCGTCGCCGAGATGACCACGATCGTGCGGCAGCGCGAGGCCCGGTTCCGGCAGCTCGGCATCGAGTCGATGACCGAGTTCCGCAGGCTGCGCGCGATGGATCCTTCCAGCAGCCCGGCCGCGACCGGCGCGCACGAGGATCCGTTCGGCGATGTGTTCCTGGTGATCGACGGCTTCGGCTCCATCCGCCAGGACTTCGAGATGCTCGAACAGGTGATCATGAACCTGGCGGTGCAGGGTCTGTCGTATGGCGTGCACATCGTCATCGCGCTGAACCGGTGGGCGGAGGCGCGGCCCGCGCTGAAGGACCAGATCGCCACCAGAATCGAACTGCGCCTCGGTGATCCGATGGATTCCGACCTCGGCCGCAAGTTCGCCTCGATGGTTCCGCAGGCCCGCCCCGGCCGCGGTATGACGCCGGACTGCCTGCACATGCTGACCGGTCTGCCACGGATCGATGGCAGTTCGGACCCGACCAATATCGGCCAGGCAGTCGGCGAGGCGGTCTCGACCATCGCCCGCTTGACCCCGGGCCGGCCGGCCCCGCCGGTGCGCATGCTGCCCGAGGAGCTGCCGCGTGAGCAGCTGCTCTACCTGGCGGGCGACTGGCCGTCGCAGGTCGACCAGTCGGTCAAGTGCATGCGAATCCCGATCGGTATCAACGAAGCCGAGCTGGCCCCGGTCTACCTCGACTTCACGGTGAGCCCGCACTTCATCGTCATCGGCGACACCGAGTCGGGAAAGACGACGCTGCTGCGCTCCATCATCGAGGGCATCGCCGCGTCGAACACCCCGGACCAGGCGCGGATCATCATGGGCGACTACCGCCGCTCGATGCTCGGCACGGTGCCGGAGGGTTACCTCGCCGGCTACGGTTCGACCGCACCCCAATTCACGCAGAACATGGCCGATCTCGCCGCGTATGTGAGCAACCGGACGCCGGGTCCCGACGTGACGCCGCAGCAACTGAAGGATCGCTCATGGTGGAGCGGCCCCGAGCTGTACGTCGTCGTCGACGACTACGACCTGGTGGCCACCTCCAGTGGTAACCCGGTGCAGGCGTTGGTGGAGCACCTGCCGCACGCCCGCGACCTCGGCTTCCATCTGATCATCGCGCGGCGCTCCGGTGGCGCGGGACGTGCCATGTTCGAGGCCACCCTGGCCAGAATGAAGGACCTCGGGTCGGCCGGCCTGATCATGAGCTGCAGCCGGGACGAGGGTGTGCTGATGGGGACGACGCGGCCGAGCCCGATGCCGCCGGGCCGCGGCACGTACGTCACGCGAAACACCGAGGGTCTGATCCAAACGGCCTGGATGCCGCCGCAAACCTGATGGCTACCGTCGAGCTGGTGGTCACCGACACGCGCGTCTGGGCGCGTGGCGCGACGACGCACTGGGACGTGGCGCCGTCGATCGTGCTGGGCAGCAACGGGTTCGACCTGGTGGTCGGTGAGTCGCTGACCCCGCCGACACAGGTGAGTTCCGTGGTGCAGTACGTGCCTGCCGAGGCCGTCGCGTTGCTGCCGCGCGTTCCGTCCGTGGTCGAGGGGCTGGTCGCGGTGTTCGGCGCGGTGCTGGAGAACCTGCGCGTCAGCGCGCCGTGCGAGCGGATCACGGTGATCTGTCCGACGGAATGGGGTGCGTCGCGGCGTTCGGTGCTCGACCAGGCGGCTCGGCGGTTCACCGGGGATGTGGTGTTCGAGGAGTTGGCGGTGCGGGCCGTCGCGGCGGACGAAGGCACCAGCCACAGCCGTCGCACGCTGGTGTTGGAATTCGGTGCGCTCACCACCACCGCGAGCACGGTCATCCGCAGCCATCAGGGTGTGCACGTCGAATCGTGTGAGCACGCACCAACTCTCGCGCTCGCCGAGATACTGCCGGAATCGAGCGGCTTCACCACCCTGTGCGCGCTGCTCGACCGGCTGCTCGATGGTCAGCCTGCCGATCTGGCGCAATCGGTGGGTGTCACCGATGCGGCGAAACTCGACGTGCTTCGCGCGGCCGTGCAGCAGCGGTGCGGGCCTGGTGTCGCGCTGCGGGCGCTGACCGGGCCCGATCTGATCCGCGGGCACCAGACCGAACCGATCCATCAGCCCGAGTTGCCGTCCGCGCTGCCGCAGACCGAATGGATGCAGCCGCTGCGCGAACGGGCTGCGGCGCAACAGCCTCGGCGCAACGGGCTCGGTTATGTGGGCGCGGCTGTTGCCGCGATCGTCGTTGTCGGTGCCGCGATCGTCGGTGGGGTTGTGCTGCTGAACGGACCCGATGACGGTCCGACCGCCGCGCCCGGCACCGCGGCGCCGAGTAGCGAATCGCTGCCGAGCAGTACCGTCGGCCCACCTAGCAGCACTGTTGCCGTCGGGCCGGAAACGTATGGGCGCATTCGTTTCCAGGTGCCGGATGGTTGGCACATGGCGTCGGCTCCCGACGCTAGCGGTAGGTCCCGGGTCGAGCTGTCCCCGGACGATGGTGCCCGGCTACGTGTCACAGTGACGCAAACGCCAGTAGCTCCGGGGTCGAGCTATGAGCAGGTTGCGGCGCGACTCGAGACGCAGATGAAGCAACGACCGGCCGGGGTGATGTCCGAGCTGAAACGCGATGTCGTCTACGGAGGGCGCTCCACTCTCGCGTACACCGAACGTCCCGGCGACGGTTCTACTGTCCGCTGGCATGTGCTGCTGGAGTACGGAATTCAGGTCAGCATCGGCTGCCAATATGCCGACAATAATTGGCAGGCGCTGTCGACCACGTGTGAAAACTTCGGTAGTTCTGTCCGCGTCATTCCCTGAATTCTGGCGCGGGTAGCACCGCGGCAGTTCACATAATTCGGGCCCCCGGCAAAGTGCTTGCCGGGGGCCCGAATTGGCCGAGACAGGATCTCAGAAAAGGCCTGCGAGGCTGGTGTCGGTGGCCTGCAGATCGGTGTTACCGGTGCTGACAGCCCGACCGGCGGTCTCCAGCGTGGCGTTCAGCTGGGTAACGCTGGTGTTCCACTGCGACTGGAGCTGAGCGAACGCCTCGTTGGCGTCACCCTTCCAGTAGTTGGTCACGAAGTCGGTGACCTGCTTGTGGAAATCCTCGAGCATGGCCGTGATGTTCCGTGCTTCGGACACGATGGACTGAGCGCCAGCCTCGACCGCGCCGAAGTTAGAGGAAATTGTGCTTGGGTCGTTTGCTACCATCTGGAGCTTCTCCTTGGTATCTGGTGGTTCGGCTGAGCGATCAGGGGAGGTTCAGGCTGGAGGCCTGCTGGGCCACCTGCTGGGCGAACTGCTCGTCCTGAGCGGCGAAGGACTTACCCGCCTTGCTGAGCTTGTCGGCGGTCTGGTCCAGCGTGTCGTTCAGCTTGCGCGCCTGGGCGAAGTAGTTGTCCATGAGCGCATCGAAGGCGCCCCGCGCCTGGCCCTGCCAGGTCCGGGTGGTTTCGTCGGACTTCGTATCCAGCATCTGGATCGCCTTCACCAGCTCAGCGTGGCGATCCCTGGCGTTTTGTGCGAACTTCTCGATGAGGATTTCGTTCGCTTCGAGCTGTCCTGCCATTTCGGCTCCTTCTCGGTTTCCCGTCTCGGCCAACGGCAGAAGCCCCCAGTTGGCCTGTACATCTGATTGGACGCTCGGTAGGTCTGATCGGTTCCATCCGACTCGAGAAAGTTTGGATCTCCCCCAACGGAGATCAGACCCCAGTGTCCTTCGACTTGCTCGTCCGTGCTGGCGGGGCCGCGTATGGGCCGCTCGTCAGGCTACGGACGTGGTCGACTTGGCATGCTTGCAGCGCCAGCGCTCGGCTCCCCTCCTTCCCCCTGCTCGCTGATGTCTTGATTGGCGAGTGGGCTGGCTGGTTGTACCTTACCCAACCACTATGGCTGCCGCTACAGCAGATCGTGGGTATATCGGCAAGGAAAGCGACGGGGCGTGGGGGTGTGGTCAGGCGCTACTGGCTGTTGGCGAGCACAGCGTACTGAGCTGCCGCCCGCTGCTGGGTGTCTTGCAGTTGAGTGCTCCAGACATAGCCGACGTAGTTGCGATACCGTACGGCGCAAACCCAGTCTTTGACGTATCTGTCCGTCGGCAGCTCGGCGCATTTGCTATCCGGAACGTTCGGCGGCGCCAGTCCGAGATCCGGCGCATCGAGAATCGTCGACCACAGTGCTCGGGCCGACCCGGTATCCCGTGCCCTGATCAAGATAGCTCCGTCCAAGAACCGGGAGATACCCTTCCCGAAGCTTTGGGCTATTCCTCTGGTGTAGCTGTTCGTGGTCGCCGAATAGGCGTACGAAAAGACGAAGCGTTCGCCGTTTGCGTAAAGACTCTTTGCCGCCGCGCGATCCGTCTGCCAGTGCAGAAACCCTTGTAGTTCGTATGTCGCGAGACTGCCGACGCCGGGAACGGCGATCTTGGCCGGGTTGAGCACTCGGCGGATTACGCCCTCTGGGTCGAGGTCCAACCGTAGGGCCTGTTCGGCTGTCAGCGGGGGGAGTGTGTCCAGCATCGGCAACTGGGCTGCGTAGACCTGCTCGATAAGGGCGGTGAGGCCGGTGAGGTCGGGCTGGGAGGTGGCGATAAAGGTATTGACCACATAATTCCCATGGGCGACGACAGAACCGATCGTCGGCGTTCCCGGGCGCCAATGCGAATGTGCACGGGGATATTTCGCGAGCCGCACGCGCTCGTTTTGCTCCGGTGCTACCGAGAAGTCGGCGTCTTCGAACTCGGCCGCCGCCCGTTCGGCGGATTCGGGGTCCGGAAACTGCATGACGGTCACGGTGGTGAGTGTCGAGTCCGCAGGCACGGCAACGTGTGGCTCTGCCCGAACATCGCTACTGCCGGAGGCGAAGCCGAACAACATCTTGTGTCGAGCAGCGATCGGTACGCTCTGTTCCGCCAGGACGTTCTTGACGTCGTCGGGTTTGGTGATTTCCTGCACGCCGGTGCCGTAGCGCAGCTTGGCGTCGACGTCGATGCCTGTCACTACGTGGTTGGCCAGGCGGGAGATCGCCAGGGATGTTCCGCTGCGCACCGAGTGTGTGTATTCGGAGTAGGTGTCCAGGGGCTCCGTGGCATATTGGCCGACGTCGAGCGAACGGACATCTATCTCACCGGGCTGCGGTGTCCCGGTCATCGGCGCGGCGCACCCGGCGATGATGAGCAGCGCGAGGGTAGCGGATGTATGCCGCATACGTAAGTTGATCATGCGGCTCACTTAGCTTTCGTGAGAATCGCGTACTGCGCCGAGATCCGTTGCTGCACATCGATCAGCTGATCCGACCACACCTCTGCTGTATAGCGGTCATAGGACGCTACGCAATGGAATCTGAGGACGAGCGAATTCTTCGCACGGAACTCACGGCAGCGAGCGTCGGGCAGATTCTTCGGCGGGTCGATCCGGCGATACACCTTGCTCAGTTCACTGCGCTTGTCCCGAATGAGTTGGGCGCCGTCCGAATCCTCGGCCCGGTAGACATTTCCGGCGGAGTTCGCCAGCCAATCGACCCCGGCTTCCTCGAAGAGTTTCTTATCGCTTACCGGATCACTGCTCATATGGAGCGCGCCGATGCGGTCGTAGAGACCGGGCGGATTACTCCAGTCGTCTTCTCTCGGTCGGGTCAGTGAGCGCCCGAGCATGCCGTCGTGGTCGAGGGGGATATCCGTCAGCTTGTCCGGCGGTGTCGGGCGGAACTCGCGAAGCCGGGCGCCCACCGTGTCGAAGCTCTTCTCCGTGAGCGCGACCATGGCGGGTAGATCAGTGGTCTCCAGCATGATCTTGGCTCGGTCTTTGACGGTGGTGTAGATGACGTGCTGCCCGGTCGCCTGGAACGCGTAAAGCTCTTGAGTCCCAGGTTTCCAGAACGCGAAAGTATTCGTCCGGTTGCCGATGGCGACGGGTGTGCTCAACCCCTTCTTCTCGGCGACTGCCTGTGCGAGGGCTGCGGCCGCCGACGCGGCGGCCTGCTGATCGGCGAACAACAGCACGGTGTTCGTGAAGGAGGTGGCGATCAACGCATCGCTCTCGGAGTATCCGAGACTGTAGAACCCCGCTATGAACCCCGGTGTAACCGCACGGAAAGAGTCGGCGGAAAGCTCTAGGCTATAGAGGCTTTCGATGAATCCCAGGGTGATGTTGGTCCCGGCGCTGGACTGGACGGTGAACTGCGGGTCGATGTCCATCGGCAACGGGACAAAGCTGGCGAGGCGTTGGCCTTCGCTCAATCTCGCGCGGTCGTATCCGGGTTTGCCGATTTCGCGCGGGGCGGTGGCATAGCTACCGACGTCGAGCTGGCTGACATCAACGACGGGCGGTGGCGGTGAATCCGATCCGCACCCAGCTGTGCCCACTGTGAGGGCGGTCAGTCCGGCTGCCAGCGTTCTGAGTGGTCTCCGCATCGTTCCCTCCATCGACCGGCAAAGAGGGCATCCGACGAACAGCGATCCCCCGGGAATACGTTCACGCGCTGGTCAAGCCTGCGGTGCTGACGTATCGCAGTCGGCAACATAGCACTTGGATCGCTCGGTCCGCGACATTGCCGAGACCGGTCGGAGCTACTTCACCCGCTTCTGCAGCAGCGGCACCAGCTTATCGAGCAGCACCTTCTCCGAGTCGGCACTCCAATTGCGGAACGCCGCTACAGCTTCGGCATCATCGAGCGGAATGACGGTGGCCCGAGTCCCCGCGACCTGATACGGCAGCCCACGCAGCCCACCGCTGCCGGCGTCTTCGTCGGTCCTTACCGCGAGCACGAAGCTGTCGGCATTGACCTCGAGCGAATCCGCGTTGGGCAGCACGCGCAACGCTTCATCACCCTCTTTCGGATAGTTCGGGTTGTAGACGAAACCCAAGTCTTCGAGGAACTTCGTCTGCGCCGAACCACCCAGGAAAATCGAAACCTGTTTGCTCCGTGGCACATCCACCACCGTGATGGTCTTGCCGCGGAATGCCGGATTGGTGGCCCGAGCCTGTTCGATCGAGGGCAACGAACTCACCGCGACGGTGGAACCGGCCGAGGCCGTGCCGGTGGCGGCGCTGGTATTGGCGGAGTCGTTCCCGCCCAACGTCCAGATCCCGATGCCCACGGCCAAGGTGACGACGACGGCACCGGCACCCGCGCCGACGAACCACCGTTTACGAGAACTGGGCGGAGCGGACACCAGTGCGTGTGGCGACGAAACAGAAACGCGCGGATCGGTATTCGGCCGTGGATCGAAGACCTGGATGGGATAGGTCGGCGAGGTGTTCGTGGGGGCGGGGTTGTGCCCCGGGATGAGCGCGCTCGCGGCCGCGTCGGTGAATTCGCGGCAGGTGTTGTACCGGTCGGTGGGGTCTTTCGCCAGCGCCTTGGCGAAGACGTGGTCGATGGCGGGCGGCAGACCGGGGTCGACGGCGGTGGCCAGGGGTGGGGGCTCGTGCAGGTGGCCCATCATGACCAGCGCGGGTTGCGTTGCCGGGTAAGGGTTTCGGCCGGTGAGCAGCTTGAAGAAGGCGCAGGCGAGGCTGTAGATGTCGGCGCGATGGTCGAGGTGGCCGCCGACCAGCTGTTCGGGCGGGGCGTAGGCGATGGTGGCGACGAAGCTGCCGGTCTGGGTGAGTTCGGTGGTGTCGTCGTTGGATTTGGCGACGCCGAAATCGGTGAGCAGGACGCGTTCTTCGTCACCCTCGCTGGAGGAGAGCAGGAAGTTGGCGGGCTTGACGTCGCGGTGCAGCAAGCCTTTTCGGTGCGCGTAGTCGAGGCCTTTGCCCACCTCGGTGGTAATGCGTAGCGCGCGTAGCGGATTCATCGAATGCCGGTCGCGGGTCAGTTCCGCGGAGGCGTCGGTGCCGTCGACGTACTGCATGGCGATCCACAGCCGGCCGTCTTCTTCGCCGCGGTTGTAGACCGACACGATGTTCGGATGGTCGAGTCCGGCGGCGAGATTGGCTTCGCGCTCGAAGCGGGTCCGGAACTCGTGATCGTTGCTGAGTTCGCCGCTGAGCACCTTCAGCGCGTCCATTCGCGGCAGACTGGGATGTTTGGCCAGGTAAACGGTGCCCATGCCGCCCGCACCGAGCACGCCCTGGATGCGGTACCCGCCCACGATGGTGCCGGGGCTTATCGCCATGATCCACAATCTCCTGAGTCGGTGCTCCCCACGCGGCAGCATACTGGACCGCTCGGGATGGGACGGCCGCGTCGCATTACCGGCTGTTGGCGAAGATTGCGTACTGCGCGGCGGCGCGTTGGTGGACGTCGAGCAACTGGTTACCGGTCACGAATCCCGCGTATTGGCGGTAAGCGACGACACAGGTGAATCGCTTGATGTCGAAGTTGAAGGCATCCTGTCTGTGCTCGACGCAGGCCGAATCCGGCACATTCGGTGGTGCTGCGGCATCGTTCGCGACCGGAGCGGGGGTGAGCCTTTCGGCGACAATCTTCTTCGCCGCGGCCGCGTCGGGCGTGCGGGCCACGATTGTTCCGTCGGATACGGCGAAGCGGTCCGCGTTCATCGCGCTGAAGCGCTGTTTCGCGACGCTCAAATCATCGGCGTACTGGATGATTCCGCGCAAATTGTAGAGCGCTTGCGTGCCTATCGCCGGTCGTTCGAATTTGTTCGGATTCAATGCGCGGCTCAGCAGATGATCCGGGTCCCATGGCAGCTGATAGGTCTCTTCTTCGGTGAGCGGCTTCAGCTGGTCCAGCACGGGAAGCTGCACGTCGTAGGTCTTTTGGGCGAGTGCCGTCAGTGCGGGCAGGTCCGGGCCGTTGGAGGAGACGAGCAGGGCGACGACATAAGGGCCGTGGGCCAGGGTGGTGCGCAGGAACGGCGCGTCCGGCCGCCACTGTGCCCGGGCGGCCGGGTACTTCGGCAGCGGCACCCGCTGGTTGTCGCGGTTGGCGGCCAGGTCTGCGTCATGGAACTCGGCCGCTGCCGCCGTTGCCCGCTCGACGTCGGGAAACTGCATGACCATCGTCGAGATGGTCGTGGTGTTCTGCCGGGTCTTGACCGGCCACCCGGATGGAATGATCGATGTCTTCTGATCGAAACCGGTTGTCCGGAAGCCGAACAGTAGTTTGTGCCGCGCGGCGATCGGTTTCAGGTCGGGTTCGATACCGAGTTCGGACGGCAGCGAGCCGCGGGTGATCTCGAACGGCAGCTGGCTGTATTTCAGTTTCGGGTCTATTTCGTAGGCGGGTACCACGTAGTCCGACAACCGCATCGCCGCGATGTGCGGCATGGTGATGAAATCCGGTTTGTAGTCGTCGTCGTGCGCATTGAGCGGCTCGGTCGGGTAGGACCCGGTATCGAGCGTGCGAATGTCGATCTCGGCGGGTTCGACGGTCCCCGGCATGGTGGATCCGCAGGCCGTGAGGCCCGCCGCGAGCAAGGCGGCGAAGGGGATCAGGAACGCGCGCCTCATCGGGCATTCACCAGCACTGTGTACTCGGCGGCGATCCGCTGTTGGGCGTCCAATAGTTGGTGCGACGCGGAGAACGCGGCGTAGCGGTCGTAGGACACCGAGCAGTAGAAGCGGATCGCCAGGTTGCCGCGCCCGATGTACTCCTTGCATTCGGCGACCGGCAGGTTGGCGGGGGAGTCGGCCTTCTTGAATCGCTTCGTGAGCCCGCCGAGATCTTGCTGCAAGGTCGTGGCCGCGGCGGCATCACGGGCCCGATAGAGGTCGATCCCGTTCGCCGCGAAACGGTCGACGCCCGCTTTCTCGATGTCGCGCAGCACATCGGCGGCGTTATTGGCGAAATGGATAGCGGTGCGGCCGTGGTACGCACCGGGCGGATTGAGCCACGAATCTTCGCTGGGGCGTGCGATGGTGCGGTTCAGCATGCCGTCCAGGTCGATCTGCAAGTTCATCAGCTGGTCGGGCGGGGTCGGGGTGAACTTGGTGATGGACGGAACCACCGTGTCGAGGCTCTTCTCCACCAGCGCGATCAGGGCGGGCAGATCGACCTTCTCGATATAGATCTTCAGATAGTCGTAGACCCACGTGTAGACAACGAATTTGCCGGTGGCGAACCATGATCCGATCGACTGCTGGTTCGGCTGCCAATGGGCGTGTGCCGCCGGGTATTTCGGTATCGGCACGGCGGTGTTGCGATCGCCTGCCGCGTAGTCGACTCGCTCCAGCGCCGCGGCCGCATCCTTGGCCTTCTGTTCGTCCGGGAAGATCATGACCGCGTTCATCAGATCAACGCCTCGGTTCTCGGCCTCGGTGCGGCCGAAGCTCTGAAAGCCGGCGACGAAATCCGGAGCGGCCTCGGCGAACCGGTCCACCGCCATCACCTTGCCGAGGGCGGCTTCCGGATCGACGAACACCGTCGCTATGAACGGATTGCCGTGCACGAAGCGGGGATCGATGTCCAATGCCGCGGGCACGAAATTGCCGAGCCGTTCCGCTTCGATAATTCGAGCCTGGTCGAGACTTTTCACGGTGCCTAATCGACGCGGCTTCGTATCGTAATTTCCCACATCGAGCCTACTGAGATCGATGGACGGAGGTGGGTTGTTCGCACGCTGCTCTTCGGATCCGCAGCCACCGCTGACGACCACCAGTGCTGCCGTCGCAACCAGGGCATACGTCGTTCGGCGCGGCATCGTCTTCGCGTGCAGCTGCAAGGTCCCTCCCCTGACGACTGTGGTTCCCGCGGAATCCTACGTCACCGCGTGCCGCAGCACCTGACCATAATGTTGCGGGACCGCCTCACAGACTGTTCGCGAGCAGCGCGTATTCGGCCGCCACCTTCTGCCGGACATCCGGTTCTTTGTCGCTGGTGACGACACCCACATAACGTTTGTACGCGACGTAGCACCGGAACTTGTATTCGCGTTCCGGATTGCCCTTGCTGTTGAGCTGCAGGCATTTCGCGCCGGGCACGTCCTTCGGTGCTCCGAGCGTGTCGTAGTGTGCGCCTTCGCTTTCCATCAAACCGGCGGCCAGCTCCTGGGCGGCGGCGCTATCCCTGGTGCGCGCGACGTAGCTGTCGTCGGCGATGGCCTGACGGTCCACGCCCGCCGCTTGGATCAGGCGCAGGTGTGCCGATTCGTCGTCGGCGCGGTGCACCATGTGGTGCGGGCCGAAAATGGCGAAGGTGGCGGTGTCGGGGGTGCGGTTCTTGCGGTCGCTGACGGCGACGCGGGCGAGCAGCCCTTCGGGGTCGACCGGCAGATCCTCGATCTTCTCCTGCGGCGTCGCCTGGAACTTGTCCAACTGGGCCACCTCGGCGGCGAGCGATTTGTCGACCCACTCCACCAGATCGGTGCTGTCGGCGCGCGGGCGCTGGATGAACAAGGAGATGACGAACTCCTTGTGAGCCATGAAGGTGCCGACGGTGGGAACGCCGGGGCGCCAATGGATGTAGGCGTCCGGGTAGGCGGTGGAGGGCAGTTTGCGGTTCTCCGGTGAGATCGCGATGTCGACGTCCTCGAGCTCGCGGGCGGCGAGTTTCGCGATCGCCTGGTCCGGGAAGCGGAACAACGCGATGGTGACCGCGGTGGCTTCGGGGGCGGGGTTGGTCTGTCCCTCGGGGTCGGGGCGATCGGCACCGCTGGCGGCGTAGCCGGTGATCAGTTTGCGGTCGTCGAAGACCGGCTTGGATGACTTTGCGACGAAATCGAGCGCCTGCTCGGCGTCGGCAACCACCGCACTGCCTCGGCCGACCTTCAGCGACGGGTCGATCTGCACGGTCGGGACCACCGCGTCGGACATTCGCATGCCCTCGACCAGCGCGGCTTTGTCGCCCGCGTCCTGGTCGTACCGGTGGCGGTCGACCGCGTAGGTGCCGACTTCCAGCTGGCGCACGTCGATCTCACCGGCGGTGGCGGTGCCTGGCACGCCGCCGCATCCGGTCAGCAGACCAGCCACTGTGATACACGATGCGACCAGCGCGATACGTGATGTCCGAACCATGACCGGCCCCTCGTTTCCTCCACGTGCTGTCACTGAAGTTACCGGACGGACGCCGGGCAGGGGGCCCGATAGTTGTGGGATTGCAATACCCTGGGTCGTGTGCAAACGACCCCGCAGCGCCCGCTTCGCCGAGGCCGATTCCTTTGATGGACCGGCAGGTCGAGGTCGTTGTCGGTAGTCACGCGGTGGCGCGCGTCGCGGGGTCGGTGGTGGTGGTCGCGCACCGCGGACGGGGCAGGCCGACCCAGGATTCGCCGGCCGCGCTGGCCCTGGAATCGCTGGCCGAATTGGTTCGTACGGCCACCGAGCACGAGCCGAACGGGCCGGGGGCGTTGGTGGCGCGGGAGGCCACCCGCTGGTTGATGAAGCATGCCGAGCAGATCAGCCCGGGGGAGCCGATCGATTTCGGGATTCTGTCCACCGCGGACAACGGTGGGGTGGCGATTTTCCTGCACGGTGCGGTGACGGCGGTGCTGGCCGGGGACGGCGCGGTCGAGCGGTACCGGGGCAGTGACGCGGCGTTCACCGTCGATCGGGTGGCCGGCGTGCCCGCCCGGGCCGTCGCGCTGTTCGTCGACGACGCGAAGGGGCGCATCCCCGAACTGCCCGCGGAGCGCGGCATCGGCTGGCTGGTCGAGGGCATCGCACAGGCGGGTGGGGCGATCATCTGGTCCGACGGTGCGCGGGCCCGGTCCGGTGCAGTACGCGAAGGGGCGCACCGCCGCGACGAGGAGGCGCCGCTGCCGACCGCGCGCATCGACCACGACCCGCCACCGGAGCAGCAGCGAGAAGCGGCGCCGCCCACCGGAAGTCAGGCGGCGACCGCCGCGCACCGGACCGGCGGCGCACCGGAACCGCAGCACGCGCCGACCCAGTTGCGCGGCACCACGCCGGCCCCGCCGCCCGACCCGGACCTGCAGCGCCGATTGGAAGCCACCGCGAAGTCCACCGCGCTCACCGTCAAGGTGATGGGATTCAAGTGCGCCAGAGCACATCCCAGCGATCCACGCGCGGCGTTCTGCACGGTGTGCGGCATGCCGGTGGACCAGACCCAGCCGCTGATCGAGGTGGTCCGGCCGCCGCTCGGCATGCTGATCCTCGACGACGGCATCACCTTCGTGCTCGCCGCGGACGCGGTGATCGGCCGCGACCCAGAGCATTCCGATGCCGCGCAACGCGGCCTGGTCCCGTGGCGGGTGGAGGACTCCTCGGGCGGTATGTCCCGCGCGCACGCCGAGATCCACCTCATGAATTGGGACGTGACCGTGGTGGACCGCGGCTCGACCAACGGCACCCGTACCCGCCTGCCCGGCTACCGCGACTGGATTCGCCTGGCCCCCAACCAATCCATGGTGCTGGTCCCGGGCGCCGAGGTCATGCTCGGTAATCGGGTGCTGCGCTTCGAGCCGATGGCCCCGCCGCCGTTCGGCGGTTGAGACGCGAACCGATCTTCAGGTCAGGAATACCTTGACATGCAGGTCTTTTCGCCGTTGATCACACCGGCGCGGAAGGCGTCGACGCGGGCGAACCCGCTGCGCACGGTGTTGCCCTCGGTGTCACTGGCCGCCAGCCCGTCGGTGAGCAGGCCGGAGACGGCTTCGTCGAGATCGCCTGCGGCCAGGCTGATGTCGCCTTGGCCGGAGGTCCGGCCCGGCTGGGCGAGCTTGCCGGTGATCACGCCGGACAGGCAGGCCGCGCGCAGGCCGGTCTTGGGGCCGACGAGCTGCTGGCCCTGGTTCTGCTGCACCGCAAGGGTGTAGCGGGAGATGAAGACGATGTAGCCGTTGTAGTCGCCGGTTACTTTGAGCGGCAGCGGGTCGTCCACATCCCAGTTGGAGGCGCCGCGCTGGGCGAGGGCGGGGATGTCGGTGCCGATGGTGTTCTTCTCGGGGCAGTAGCTGACCGGCTCGGTGGGCACCCCGTTGCGGCAGGTGATCTTGGCGCCGGAGTAGTCGTAGGTCGGGGACGGCTTGGTCGGCAGCAGCGCGGCGAGGGCCTTGCTGAGCTCGATCAGGGTTTCCTTGTTGATCTCGTATTCGCCGCGGCCCGTGTCGTCCTTGAAGTCCTTCGGCAGATTGCCGCGCCGCTGGGTGATCTCGTCCATGTCGATGCGCTTGCAGCCCTTCGGGCCGTCGGTGAAACCGACCTGCACGGCGGTGACGCGCTCGAAGGCCGAGCCGTGCACGCTCTCCGGATCGTCGGGGTCGGAGTCGCGGATGGCCACGGTGGCGGCGAGCACCGAGTTGAGACCGTCGGAGGTATTGATGGTGAAGTGCTTGGACTTGCCCTCCGCGACCGAGCGCATGAACGCACCGGCGAAGCAGTCCGCCTGCTGTTCCTTGACGATCACCGGATCCTTGGCGCCGACCAGCTTGGCCATGGTCTGCACCGCGTGCCCGTACTCGTGCGCGAGCACCATGACCACGGCCATCTTGCCGAAGGTCTCCGTCATGGCGGGCAGCAGTACCGAGCGGTCCCAGCCGATGGAGTTGTCCAACCGGCAGTACGCGGCGTTCACCAGATGAAAGGTGGTTTCCTTGCAGAATTCGACGGAATCACTGCGCGTCGCCTTCGCGCTCCAGGAGATGAGCTTCTCGACCGGCTGAAAATCGGCGTTCTGGAACTCTTTGCCGAACTCGGTGCGCCAGTAGGTCTGGATGTCCTCGACTGCGTTGAGGGCCAGGATGTCCTCGGCGCTACCGTCCCCGTTGGTCGCCTTCAGCGAGCTGTCCTCGACGCCGGGCCGGGGGCCGCTGGGACCGCTGGTGGTTGGCAGTCCTGCCACCTTGAACGGGTCGTCGTAGATCGAGACGGCGCGGCCGTCGATGAGTCGGGTGCAGCCCGCGACCAGCAGCACGACGATCAGCGCGGCGGTAATGGTCGCCGTCGCACGGGCTTTCGGCAAGGATCCCCCTAATCGGCCGGTATCGCGTTCACATCGGTCGCCGGATCGGGGTATGAGGCGCGTCGGGGGCACCGCCGATGTCCGGGTGATGGAATAGTATCCGCTGCATGTCTTCACCGGGGGCGCAGACCATCACCGTGCGCCATGATGGAAACGAACGAGTCTTCGATTCGAGCCAGCAGGTCACCATGGGTCGTGCGCCGGAGGTGACGCTGTTCGTCGACAGCCCGCTCGTTTCGCGGGTGCACGCGACGCTCGCATGGCAGGGTAGCGCCTGGGTGTTGTCGGACAATGGAAGTACCAATGGCGTGTTCGTCGACGCGCGCAGGCTGACCCAGGCGGTCTCGATCGATCGGCCCACGCAGGTGCGGCTCGGCGACGCGATCAGTGGGCCGTTGCTACATCTGCTGCCCGCTAATCCGCAACCCCCGCAGCGCCCTTCGGTGCGGCCACCGCAGTCGGGTCAGCAGCCGATGCCCGGCCAGCCGATGCCCGGCCAGGCCATGCCGGGTCAGCCCATGCCGGGTCAGCCGATGTCGGGGCAGCGGCCCGCCCAGCAGTTCCAGCGGCCGGCTTATCAACCGCCGCAGGATGCGCCGCCGCAGGTCAATATCAATATGACGACCCGGGCCGACACCTCGAACATGCCGCCGGTGCGCGCCAGGGCCTCCACCGCGGCGGTCGCCAGGGCCGATCGGCTGCCCGCCGGGGGCCTGTCGATCGGCCGCACCACCGACAACCAGATCGTCGTCAACGACCCGCTGGCCTCGCGCAAGCACGCGCGTCTGGTCGCGGCCGCCGACGGGCTGACCATCGAGGACCTCGGCTCGGCCAACGGCACCTTCGTCAACGGCCACCGGCAACAGCGGGCGGTGCTGCGCGAGCGCGACATCATCACCATCGGCAACATCGACTTCGTCGTCCAGCAGGGCACGCTGGTCCTGCGGCAGAAGCCGGTGGCCGAGCAGGGGCTCGCGGTACACGGCGTCGGATTCACCGTCGAGGGCAACAAGCAGCTGCTGGTCGACGTCAATATGCAGGCCAGCCGGGGCACACTCACCGCGCTGATCGGTCCGTCCGGCGCGGGCAAGTCGACGCTGTCCAGGCTGATCGCGGGCACCACACAGCCCTCCGGCGGTGTGGTCACCTTCGAGGGCCGCAATCTGCACGCCGAATACGAGGCCTTGCGCTCCCGGATCGGCATGGTGCCGCAGGACGATGTGCTGCACCGTCAGCTCACCGTGCGCCAGGCGCTCGGCTACGCGGCCGAGCTGCGGCTGCCGCCGGACAACAGCCGGGCCGACCGCCAGCAGGTGATCGACGGTGTGCTGAAAGAACTTTCGCTGACCGAGCACGCCGACACCAGGGTGGACCGGCTCTCCGGCGGCCAGCGCAAGCGCGCGTCGGTCGCGCTGGAACTGCTCACCGGACCGTCGCTGCTGATCCTGGACGAGCCGACCTCGGGCCTGGATCCGGCGCTGGACCGGCAGGTGATGGTGATGCTGCGCGAGCTCGCCGACGCGGGCCGCGTGGTGATCGTGGTGACGCACTCCATCGCGCACCTGGACATGTGCGACCAGGTATTGCTGCTCGCGCCCGGCGGCAAGACGGCCTACTGCGGCAACCCGGCCGGCGTCGGTGCCGCGCTCGGCACCACCGACTGGGCGGAGATCTTCGCCAACGTGGCCGCCAATCCGGATCAGGCGTTCGCCGCGTATCGATCCAGGCAGGCGTTCGCGCCACCGCCACCACCGCCGCCGCAGCAGTACGGGCCCGCGGGCTCGCCGCCGCAATCCAGTGGCGGCAAACAGTTCTCGACGCTGTGCCGCAGGCAGATCCGGTTGATCCTGGCCGACCGCGGCTATCTGTCGTTCCTGGTGATCCTGCCGTTCATCCTCGGCGCGCTGTCGCTGGTGGTGCCGGGCAAGGACGGTTTCCAGCGCGGGGCGTTGAAGGCGTTGCCGGACGGCACCTTCGTGCCGACCGGCGGCGGCGAGACCCAGCAGCTACTGGTGGTGCTGATCCTCGGCGCCTGTTTCATGGGCTCCACGCTCACCGTGCGCGACCTGGTCGGCGAACGCACCATCTTCCAGCGGGAACGCGCGGTCGGGTTGCTGCCGTCGGCGTACCTGTCCGCGAAGATCGCGGTGTTCAGTATCACCGCGCTGCTGCAGTCGGCGGTGCTGGTCGGCATCGTGCTCGCGGGCAAGAAGCGGCCGGGCGAGGGTGCGGTGCTGGCCTCCGGCAGCGCCGAGTTGTACATCGACATCGCGTTGACCGCGGTGTGCTGTGTCGTTGTCGGACTGCTGCTTTCGTCGCTGGCGAAGTCGAACGAACAGGTGATGCCGCTGCTGGTGGTCGCCATCATGGTGCAGCTGGTGATGGCGGGCGGGTTGATCCCGGTCACCGGTCGCGTCGTGCTCGAGCAGGTGTCCTGGCTGTTCCCGGCGCGCTGGGGGTATGCGGCCGGAGCCTCCACGGTGAACATTCGCGAGGTGTTCCTCAACGCACAGCCCGACACGCTGTGGCAGCACACGGCGAGCATCTGGGCGTTGGACGTCGGTGTGCTGTTGCTGATCACCCTGGTGCTCGCCGTCATCACCTGGCGACGGCTGCGACTGAAGTCCTCGGCCGCGTGATGGGCGAGCGATTTTGCGGCCCCGACCGGGGGCTCCGGACAACGGCAAGCATCTCGGCCGCACACCAGGCACACTTATGCCTGTGACGGTGCGAGTAGGGGCGGTACATCTCGGCTGGGATGTGGTGTCCGTGGCCGCGGGTGGCGGTGGCACACCGATCCGCCCGGTTCAGGTGGAGGGCATGTGGACACCGCCGGCATATCTGCTGGCGGATTCGTCGGGACGGTTGCACACCGCCGGCGTGGACCGGCAGCGCCCGGACCTCGGCATGGCCATCGCCGACGTGCGCGACATCCTCGGCCACCCGCAGATCGTGGTGGCCGGCGCGACCTGGCCCGCGGAGCTGGTGTTCCGGGCCAGGATGTACAACCCGCTCGCCGCCATCGGCAAGCACTTGCGTGGCAAGCCGGACCTGGTGGCGCTGCCGTACCCGGACGGCTGGCCGGACGAGAAGGTCGAGGTGTACGCCGCGCTGGTGGAGCAGCTCGACGTGACCGTCGAGCCGCTGCCGGAGAGCATCGCGCTGTCGGGGTACGTGCGCGCGCTCGGGCTGGTGCACCCGCCGGATCAGGCCAGGCCGCACGGCATCGGCGCGACTGGTGTGTACTCCGACGGCCGGACGATGCTGGTGGTCGCGGTGCACGGCGACGACGAACAGCCGACCGAGTCGGTCGACGTGCCGGTGACCGTGGAGTCCATGCGCGACGCCAGGTCCGCGGACAACGTGGTGATCGAGGTGATGGCCGCGGCCCGCTCGATCGGCGCGGACACCTCGACGGTGCTGCTGTCGGGCAACGTGTGTTTCAACGACGCGCTGCGGTTGGCCTTCCAGAATCATCTCGGCCATCGGCTGCAGGTCGCCGATCATCCGATGCACGCACTGGTGCTGGGCGCGGCCCACCTGTTGGTGACCGATACCGAATCGGCAGAGCCGGAGCCGGTGGGCAGGCACGCCGAGCCCGCGCAGCCTCGGGTGGACCCCACACAATTCCAGGATCCCGGCCCGCAGTTCCGCGATCCGGCCGGGCACTACCGGGCCGAGTCCGCGCCGCAGCAGGCCGCGCCCGGACAGCGCCAGGCCGGTGCCGCGCATCGGCAGGCCGAGTCGGCACAGCGCCAAGCGGAGTCGTCGCAGCGCCGAACGGACCTGCCGCAACCCCACATGGATCCGTCGTCGCGGACGGTGCCGCCGGTGCAGTACGGGCCCGGCTACCCGACGACCGGCGAGGATCCGACTACGCGGATCAGCCGCGACGAGGTGCCGCGTGGACTTCCGCCGAATCTCGCCGAGCTGGGCGGCCGCTTCACCCGGCCGCCGGGGCAGTACCCCGAGAACCAGCCGGCTCGGCCGCCCGCCGATCCGGGTAGCCAGGGCGGGCCGCCGCCCGGCCAGCGCTCGTATCAGGCGCCGCAGTCCGATGCCGCGCCGGAGCGGCCCAAGCCGTGGCAGGAACCCGAATCCGACGACGACGAGGACCGGCCCCGCAAAGGCAAGCTCTGGAACAAGATGAAGGACAACCTGTTCGGGGCGCACACGGTGGTCGGCGCGGTGGCGCTGGCCGTGGTCGCGCTGCCGGGCGGCGGTGATCGCGTCGAGCTGACCGCCGCCGAGGTGACCCTGACGGCGGCACCGGGACCACTCGCCGCGGCCGACCCGATCGCCTGTCCGCTGACGCCCTACGTGACCAACGAGGTCCGGCCGGGCATCTCGTCCGCCCGCGGGCATGCGGCGGGTGGTCGGCGCAACGATCGGGGTGTTGTTGATCAGGACTGCGAGCAGCCGGGCATCGACACGTTGCGCTACCTGCTGCCCGGGCCGCGGCGGGCCATCGATCCCGGTCCGCCGATCCAGATCTGACGCGATTTAGACCGTCCGATCCGGGCTGGTATTGTGGCTCGTTGGCGTATGGATGGCCGGGCAACCGGCTGTGCAATCGAAACCCGGGTCTCCACCGGCCGCCGGGAGCTTCGACCACATGCCTGGCCGGCAACACCGACTACAGACAGGGAAGCACTGTGCCTACGTACAGCCCCAAGGCGGGTGACGTGACCCGTCAGTGGTACGTCATCGACGCCACTGACGTAGTGCTCGGCCGTCTCGCCGTGCAGGCAGCGAATCTGCTGCGTGGCAAGACGAAGCCGACCTACGCACCCAACTTCGACGGTGGCGATTTCGTCATCATCATCAACGCCGAGAAGGTTGCCATCAGCGGCAACAAGAAGGCGGACAAGCTGATCCACCACCACAGCGGGCACCCGGGCGGCCTCAAGTCGCGCACTGTCGGTCAGGTGTTGGAGAGCCGTCCGGATCGGCTCGTGGAGAAGGCCGTCAAGGGCATGATCCCGAAGAACAAGCTCGGCAACGCGATCGCGGGCAAGCTGAAGGTCTACGCAGGCCCGAACCACCCGCACGCCGCTCAGCAGCCCATTCCGTTCGAGATCAAGCAGGTGGCCCAGTGACCGCTCCTGAGGAGTTCAACGAGGAAGCCGTTGTCGAGGACTTCGACGCCGTTGAGGTTGTCGAGGACGGCGAAGGCTACGAAGAGGCCGAGGTCGCTGCGGAGACCTTCGCCCCGGTCGTGATCGACCGCCCGGTGCAGACCGTCGGCCGCCGTAAGGAAGCCGTCGTCCGCGTGCGCATGGTGCCGGGCTCCGGCAACTTCGTGCTCAACGGCCGCACCATCGAGGATTACTTCCCGAACAAGGTGCACCAGCAGCTGGTCAAGTCGCCGCTGGTGACCGTCGAGCGGGCCGAGAACTTCGACATCGTCGCCCTGCTGCACGGCGGCGGCCCGTCGGGACAGGCAGGCGCCCTGCGTCTGGCCATCGCCCGCGCGCTGATCGAGGTCACCCCGGACGACCGCCCCGCGCTGAAGCGGGCCGGCTTCCTGACGCGTGACCCCCGTGCCGTCGAGCGTAAGAAGTACGGTCTGAAGAAGGCGCGTAAGGCGCCGCAGTACTCGAAGCGCTGATTTCGGCCTCGTCGACTACCGTCATCCGGCACCCTGGAGGTGCCGGGGGCGGTGTGGTCGGCGGGCAAGCTGTACGAGAGCAGGCGCCCAGCACGGCTGGTCGCCTGCTCTCGTGCTGTATAGAATTTGCGGCGCCCACGGGCCCTACGTGGTTACACAGGCTGCCTCCTCCGGGCCTGACGCGGACGTCGCAGATCAACCCGCGGCGTTCTCGGGGCCCTTCGTGGCAACAGGCTGTGGCCTTCGGGCACGCCGCGGATCCACCGATGAGGGGCTGAGGTATGGGACGTTTGTTCGGCACCGACGGAATCCGTGGGTTGGCCAACGAGTCGTTGAGTCCGGAACTGGCGCTGCGCGTTTCGGGTGCGGCCGCCCAGATTTTGAGCAGTGGCAAGAAGCGTCCCCTCGCGGTGGTCGGCCGCGACCCGCGCGCCAGCGGTGAGATGCTCGAGGCCGCGGTGACCGCGGGGCTCACTGCCGCCGGGGTGAACGTGCTGCAGGTCGGCGTGCTGCCGACGCCCGCCGTCGCCTACCTCACCGGCCTCTACGACGCGTGCTTCGGCGTGATGATCTCCGCCTCGCACAATCCCATGCCGGACAACGGCATCAAGATCTTCGCCGCGGGCGGGCACAAGCTCGACGACGCCATCGAGGACCGCATCGAGGCGCTGCTCGCCGAGGACACCCCGCTGCGGCCGACCGGGCGCGGCATCGGGCGCGTGGTCAACGCGTCCGGCGCGCGCGACCACGGCCTGGCCATTCCGGAGCAGTACAGCGTCGCGAGCACGCACGAGCGGTACGTCGAGCACCTGGTCGAGGCGACCGCGCAGGATCTGTCCGGGCTGACCGTGGTGGTCGACTGCGCGCACGGCGCGGCCGCCGAGGTCGGGCCCGCCGCCTTCCGTGAGGCGGGCGCGACGGTGATCGCGATCAACGCCGAGCCGGACGGCCTCAACATCAACGATGGTTGCGGCTCAACGCATTTGGACACGGTGCGGCAGGCCGTGCGTGAGCACGGCGCCGATCTGGGCTTGGCCCTCGACGGTGACGCCGACCGGTGCCTCGCGGCCGATGCCGACGGCAATGTCGTCGACGGTGACGTCATCCTGGCGATCCTCGCCCTCGACATGCACGAGGCCGGCGAGCTGGCGAAGAACACCCTGGTCGGCACCGTGATGAGCAACCTCGGCCTGCACATCGCGATGCGCGAGGCCGGAATCACCTTGCTCACCACCGCTGTTGGCGACCGCTACGTGCTGGAGGAACTGCGTCGCGGCGGGTTCACGCTGGGCGGGGAACAGTCCGGGCACGTGATCTTCCCGAAGTTCGGCACCACCGGCGACGGCGTGCTCACCGGCCTCAAGCTGATGGCCCGGATGGCGCGTACCCGGCGCAGCCTCGCCGAGCTGGCCACCGTATTGCAGACGGTGCCACAGGTATTGGTGAACGTGCCGGTCAGCGACAAAGCCGTGGTCGCGGCGGCGCCCGAAATCCGCGACGCGGTACAGGAAGCCGAGCGCATCCTCGGTGATTCCGGCCGAGTCCTGCTGCGTCCCAGTGGAACCGAGCAGCTGGTCCGGGTGATGGTTGAGGCCACCGATCCCGCGCAGGCCAGGCAACTCGCCGACGATCTCGCCAAGCGCGTCGCCTCGGTCTGAGCCACGCCGGTCGGCGGCACATCGAGTGATGCGCCGCCGGTCAGGTGGTTTCGGTGAGCTTGCCGAAGTCCATGTGCCAGCGACGGGTGGACTGGACGGTGTCCAGCATCCGCCGGTCATGGGTGACCAGCAGCAGTGTGCCGGTGAAGGATTCGACGGCCTGCTCGAGTTGTTCGATCGCGGGCAGGTCCAGATGGTTGGTCGGTTCGTCCAGGACGAGCAGGTTCACACCGCGAGCCTGCAGCAGCGCGAGGGCTGCGCGGGTGCGTTCGCCGGGGGACAGGGTTTCGCAGGCGCGCAACGCATGTGAGCCGCGCAGGCCGAACTTGGCGAGCAAGGTGCGGATTTCCGCGTCCGGCCAGTCGGGCATCTGCGCGCCGAAAGTGTCGGCCAGCGAGGTGGTTCCGCGGAACAAGCCGCGGGCCTGATCGACCTCGCCGATCTGCACGCCGGACCCGAGCGAGGCAGTTCCGTTGTCCGGCTGAATCTTTCCGAGCAGCAGCGCGAGCAGGGTGGATTTGCCGGACCCGTTCGCGCCGGTCAACACGATCCGGTCGGCCCAGTCGACCTGGATGCTGATCGGGCCGAGGGTGAAATCGCCCAGGGTGAGCGTCGCGTCGGACAGGGTGGCCACCACCGAGCCGCTGCGGGGCGCGGCGCCGATGGTCATCCGCAGCTCCCACTCCTTGCGTGGTTCCTCGACCACGTCCAGGCGTTCGATGCGCCGTTGCGTCTGCCTGGCCTTGGCGGCCTGCTTCTCGGTGGACTCGGCGCGCATCTTGCGGCCCGCCTTGTCCGAGTCGACCTTCTTCGGGTCGCGCACCTTGCGGCGGGCGTTGCGCACACCGTGTTCGAGCCAGTTGCGCTGCATCTGGGCCCGCGCCTCCAGGCCCGCCTTGGTGTCGGCGAACTCCTCGTAGGCCTCGCGCGCGTGCTGGCGGGCGATCTCGCGTTCCATCAGGTACGCCTCGTAGCCGCCGTCGTAGAGGCCTACCTGTTGCTGGGCCAGATCCAGCTCGACGATGCGATTCACCGTCCGCGCCAGGAACTCTCGATCGTGACTGATCACCACCAGCGGCACCCGGACACCGGTGACGAACTGCTCCAGCCGGGCCAGGCCGTCCAGATCGAGATCGTTCGTCGGCTCGTCCAGCAGCAGAATGTCGAAGCGCGACAACAACACCGAGGCCAGACCCGCGCGTGCGGCCTGGCCGCCGGACAGGCCGGTCATCGGGGTGTCGAGGCCGCTGGGCAGGCTGGCGATCAGGCCGAGATCGGCGGCGATCTCCGCGGCGCGCTGGTCCAGATCCGCGCCGCCGAGGGCTAGCCAGCGCTCGAGTGCAGGCGAATACTCGTCTTCGCCGCCGTCGGCGATGCGTTCGGCGGCCGCGTCCATGGTGCGCTGGGCTTCGGCGACACCGGTTCGGCGACCCAGGAATTGGAGAACCGTCTCGCCGGGCACCCGCTCGGGTTCCTGCGCCAGATAGCCGACGGTGGCGTCGGGTGGGCTCAGCGTGATGCTGCCGGTCGGGGTGTGCCGGTCCGCGAGCATGCGCAGCAGCGTGGACTTGCCCGCGCCGTTCGCGCCGACCAGGCCGATCACGTCACCCGGTGCCAGGGTGAGATCGAGGTCGTCGAACAGGGTGCGTTCGCCGTGGCCTGCGGAGAGGCCGCGCGCATGCAGAGTGGTACTCACTTTCTCAAGTCTGCCGTGTCAAGGCTGCCTGCCATGCACCTGGTCGGACTTAGCTCGGGGTCACACCCTGAACTGGGGTACTGGGAAATCAGGGTAGGTATCGGTCCACGGAGCGATGCGCGACGACGTGCGGCTGGGCAGAGTGGAGTTCGAAGAGATCACCACCAGAGAGGGAAGATCATGACCGCACCTGCCCGCCGTTTCGCCCGCTCCAGCCACGACAAGTGGATCGCCGGAGTCTGTGGCGGCATCGCCGAGTACCTCGGCTGGAATGCCAATGTCGTGCGCCTGCTTTTCGTGGTTTCGTGCCTGCTGCCCGGCCCGCAGTTCATCCTGTACCTGGTGCTGTGGCTGCTGATGCCGAAGAAGTGAGGCACAGGGGGCTGCGTCGAGCTCCCATGGATGTCAGGATGGAGCGATAGCGCTGTTGTCGGGTGACCGGATGAACAGCATCACGAGTCCTGCTGAGGAGGAGTAATGATCACCTCGGGTGAATTGCCGGGTCTGGAACTGCCCGGCATCGACGCATCCTCGTCGCTGGATGGTCTCGGCGCGATCGAACTGCACCACCCCACCCAGGACATCGACGGTGACGGCACCCTCGACACCATCACCACCAACGGTGCCGACGCCATGCAGGTGTGGACCGACTACGACCACGACGGTCTCGCGGACCATGTCACCGTCGTGGAGAAGGACGGCGACTACGCCGCCTGGGAATTCCACCGGCATCCGGACGGGTCGTCGGAGTGGGTGCGGACCGACCACGGGAAGATCGGCAGGTAGTTCCGTCGGCGGGGTCGTCGCGACGCCGCGGATTCGATGGAACCGAACGCCGGGTGCGCGCGTCGAAGGAAGTATGGCGGCACTCGGCGAACACGGAGGGGCGTAGATGACCGGCGATCCGAGCGGCATGGTCGGGGTCCAGACGGGGGAGTTGGGACGGCTCGCCGCCGATTTACGAATATCCGGGCAGGTCGTGGCGCAGCGATCGAAAGACGTGACCGACAACGCGTTCGGACCCGGCGACGCAGGCGCGCACTACGCCGAGCACGGCAAGCAGATCCAGCAGGGCTTCGATCGGATCGCGCACTGGATGCAGAACTGGGCCGAAGCGACGATCACCACGGCGGACGCACTCGGCGCCTCGGTCGTCCGGTACTCCGACACCGTGCAGGAGACCGCCGGTGACATCGCGAAGGCCGGCCGTGACATCCAGCCCTGAGCGCCGGGACGCCGACACCGCGACGGCAGGGGAGTAGCCGTGGTTTTCACCGTGCCCGCACACGCGCCGATCAAGGAGTACCTCGACATCGGCTCCCGAAGTCTGTTGTACTTCGAGCATTTCGAGCCGCGCTACCGTCGCGCCTTCGGTGAGTCGCCCGCCGACCTCGCGAGCTATGCGCAGCTGCACCAGCGCTTCTACGAGCAGAACGGGCTGAACGAGGACAAGCTGTACAACGCCTCGGCCAGGCTGCAGGAGGTGCTGCAGGACGCCGGGGTGCAAGTGGACAGCCAGCGCGTTTCGGCGCAGGCGCTGCCGTCGCTGTGGCAGGGGCAGGCCGCCGATGCCGCGATCGACATGCTGAATCAGCAGGTCGGGCGGGCCGACGCCGACTGGAAGACGGCCGGGGCGGCCTGGCGGGCACTGGCCGGTTCGATCGCCGCCTTGCGCAGCGCGGTGAAGATCAAAGCCGATGTCGTGGCGCACATTCTGGAGCACGGCGAGGCGGTGAAGATCGACGGGAAGACCCCGGAAGACGTCGACGACATCATCTCGGGCACGTCGATCTCCTTCAGCAACATCACCCAGAAAAGTCTGCTCAGCAAGCTGTGGCGGATCTTCCCGGAACTCGCCGAGGGCAACGTCGCGCAAGACATCGTGCTGTTGATTCCGGGCACCGACTATCGGGATCGGATCCAGCAGCGGTGTCGCGACTGGCTCGACAAGGTGTTCCAGCCTGACTACACGGCGAAGGTGCGCAAGTTCACCGATGTCTGCGACCTGACCGATCAAGGGGTCGAGAACGTCTATGAGCCGCTCATCGGTGCGCTGAATCAGGTTCCCGATACGGCTTATCCGCGTCCGGCGGGGATGCCGGAGCAGCCGAAGAGTGCGGGCACGCCGAAGGACACCGCAGTGCCCACCCAGCCCGGGAATCCCACGGTGCCGACCGTTCCGGCCGGCACGCCGGCGACACCTGCCTCGCCCGCGCCGAGTGCGCCTGCCTCGCCGACGCCGAGCACGCCTTCGTCGCCCGCTTCGCCGTCGGTGCCGAGTGCGCCTGCTACGCCAGCGACACCTGAATCGCCGTCGACTCCGGCTTCGCCGTCGAGCCCGGTCACTCCGGCGACACCAAGCGTGCCGGCGACACCCACTGCGCCGACCGTGCAGGTGCCGAACACCTCGTCGCTGGAGGGACTACCGGCGCTCAGCCAGGTGGCGAATCAGCTGTCGCCGTTGGCATCCGGGATCGGTAACCTCGTCGAGGCGGGGATCAGCTCACTGACCGGGATCATCAAGGACGGCGTCGACGGCGCGGTACAGATGGTCGAGGACGTCATCGACCCGAGCCAGGCGGACCGGGATCACGACGGGAAGCCGGACGGTAAGCCCGCCGCCGAGTTCGATGTTGCCGGTAAGCATTTGAAGTTCGAGATGGGGCCGGACGGCCAGTTGACGTTGATGATGTCCGAAGCCGACGGGAAGACGCAGGAGTTCAGTCTGCGGCTCGACGAGCACGGCATGCCGGTCCTCGAGATGAGCGAGCCGAAAGATGGTTCGCCTGCGGACAAACCGTCGCCCACCGATCCCGGCCCGCCCGCGCCATCGACAGAGCAGCCGTCACCCACCGACTCGGTGCCGCCCGCGGGTAAGTCACCCAGCGACGCCAGCCCCTCCGTGCCGCCCGCGGACAAGTCGTCGGCCGCCGACCCCGCCCCGGCCGCGCCGGAGCAGAAGAAGTCGGTCGAGCGGCCCAACGCCGCTGAGGAGAACACCGGCCAACCGGGCGGTCGCCCCGGTGCCCCGCCCATGCGGCGCGAGGAAGACGGCGAGCACACGCCCAAACGCATGCCGGGCGAACAGAATGCGGAGGCGCCCTTCGACAGCGGCGCGGAGTTGGCCGAGGCAGGCCCGATGGGCGACCTGGCCGAAGCGGGTCCGCTGTGAGCACGCCACCGCGCAGTGCGGAGCCGGAGGCCTGAGGTGCGGTCGAGTCAGGAAGTGAGCGAGCGCTCGGTCAGCCCGGTGCGCTCGGATAGTGGTCCGGTCGAGCGGCGGTGCGGAGCCGCGAGCTGATGTCCACCTGCGGATCGGGGAGAATCGACATCGTGAGTTATGCCGAGGAGATCGAGCGCGTCGCCGAGGAATGCCGCCGCCGCTCGGCACAGCTGCTGGACGAACTCGACGAGATCAACCGCAAGACCGCGGACACCAGCCGTGAACTCACCGATAAGTCAACCGCCGACCTGCGCGAGTTCTGGACAGCGCACTCCGCCGAGCTGGAGAAGGCGCGAGCCGAGGCCGAAGAAAAAGAACGCCTGGAAACTGAGGCCCGCGAACAACGCGAAGCCGTCGCCCGCTCCATCGCCGCCCGCAAAGCCAACCGCGACGTGCTCCCGGTCGACCAGGAAGACGAAGAAGCCGCGTTCTACCAGCGCGAAACCTGGCTGATCTAACCCGCCAGCCAACTGCCATGTGGTGTGCGGGATGACGCTGCGGCCTGTCGCCTCCGGCCGTCCAGCGGATCGCGCGGTGTTGCACTATCCGAGTGTCGACACGGTGAATCGAGTCGCCGGCGACTGCCAGGTGGTGTGCGGAACGAACTTGCGGCAGCTTGCTCCGAGCCGCCGAGCCGCCGAGCCGCCGAGCCGCCGAGCCGCCGAGCCGCCGAGCCGCCGAGCCGCCGAGCCGCCGAGCCGCCGAGCCGCCGAGCCGCCGAGCCGCCGAGCCGCCGAGCCGCCGAGCCGCCGAGCCGCCCGCGCGGACGAGCCGCCCGCGCGGACGACGTGGAGTTGCGCTAGCGGCGGAGCAAGCTGGCGAGCTGGCCGACCTTCAACTTCGGCGGCTTGGTCTCGTCCTCGGCTTCCGGATCGACGACCACCGTGTGCGGGATCTCCGCCTCCGGGTCGGCGAAGGGGCGGTAGGTCTTGTCGCCGGTGACGGTGGCGAGCAGGTAACCCGCGAGCAGGGCTCGGGTGGTGCGGGCGGTCTTGGATTCGTGCTTGCCCGCGCCGACGGCGGCCAGCACGCGACGACCCTCGATGATGCCGTTGTGCGAGGCGCCGTCGATCGCGCGGAACACCGACGGGCCGCCCCATGCGGTGGCGAGCGGAATGGCGTTGGAGCTGACCGAGGCGAGATCGGTGGCACCGGCGAGAATCAGCGCGGGCGTGTCGAGGTCGGGTGCGAGGTTCTCTGCGGACGGTGCGGTCGGCGCGGGGAACAGTGCTGCGACTGCGGCGACCTCCCGCTGGGTCGCGGCGATGACGGCGGCCCCGGCGCCCATGCCGTGCCCGACCAGGGCGAGCCGGTCGGGATGCACGCTGATCGAGCCGTCACCGAGCCGCACGCCGGTGCAGATGTCCAGGGTGGTGAGCAGATCGGTCGCCAGGCCCAGGTGTGACGGAATCGGGCCGCGCTCGGTATCCGGCGCGGCGGCGACGAAACCCCAGGACGCGAGATGCTCGAGTAGCGCACGGTAGTTGGCGGCGCCGGTCAGCCAGCCGTGCCCGAACGCGACGGCGGGCAGGTTGAGCCCGGATTCGGGCGTGAACACCACCCCCGGCTGCCCGGCGATCGCCAGATTGCCGCGCAGCACCCGATGGGGGCCGCGGCTGGTCAGGGTGCTCAGGAGCGATTTCACAGACGCCGACACGACAAGAACGTTATCCGATAAGTACTCTGGTGAGCCATGTGCGGAATCGTGGGGTACGTCGGATACCGGGACGCGCTCGGCGTAGTCGTTGACGCGTTGCGCCGCATGGAATATCGCGGCTACGACTCCGCGGGTGTGGCGATCGTCGACGGCGCGGGCGCGTTGGCAGTGGAACGCAAGGCAGGCAAGCTGGCCAATCTGGAGGCCGAGCTCGCCGAAATCGGGGTGTCGAGTTTCGCGGGCACCACCGGAATGGGGCACACGCGTTGGGCGACGCACGGCGCGCCGACCGACCGCAATGCGCACCCGCACCGCGATGACAGCGGCAAGGTCGCCGTGGTGCACAACGGGATCATCGAGAACTTCGCCCCGCTGCGCCGCGAGCTGGAGGAAGCCGGCGTCGAGCTGCGCAGCGACACCGACACCGAGGTCGCCGTGCACCTGGTGGCCAGGGCCTACGCCGAGGGGCCGACGGCAGGCGACTTCGCGGCCAGCGCGCTCGCGGTGGTTCGCCGGCTGGAAGGCGCGTTCACGCTGGTCTTCACCCATGCCGATCACCCCGATCTGATCTTCGCGGCGCGCCGGTCGACACCGCTGGTGGTCGGCGTCGGCCGGGGCGAGATGTTCATCGCCTCCGATGTCACGGCGTTCATCGAGCACACCCGCGAGGCGGTCGAGCTCGGGCAGGACCAGGCCGTGGTGATCACCGCGGACAGCTACACGGTCACCGACTTCGCGGGCGACGACGCGACAGCGCGCACCCGCCCGTTCACCATCGACTGGGATCTGGCCGCCGCCGAGAAGGGTGGCCACGACTACTTCATGCTCAAGGAGATCGAGGAGCAGCCCGCCGCGGTCGCGGACACTCTGATCGGGCATTTCACCCACGATCAGGATGGCGGCGGCCGGATCGTGCTGGACGAGCAGCGCCTCGCCGATCAGGAACTGCGCGACTTCGACAAGGTCTTCGTGGTCGCCTGCGGCAGTGCGTATCACTCGGGACTGCTGGCCAAGTACGCGATCGAGCATTGGACCAGGCTGCCCGTCGAGGTGGAGCTGGCCAGCGAATTCCGTTACCGCGACCCGGTTTTGGACCGGTCGACGCTGGTGGTGGCGGTTTCGCAGTCGGGCGAGACGGCCGACACGCTAGAGGCGGTGCGGCACGCCAAGGAGCAGAAGGCGCGCGTGCTCGCGATCTGCAATACCAATGGCGCGCAGATTCCGCGCGAGTCCGACGCGGTGCTCTACACCAGGGCCGGGCCGGAGATCGGCGTCGCCTCGACCAAGGCGTTCCTGGCGCAGGTGACCGCGAATTACCTGGTCGGGCTGGCCTTGGCGCAGGCGCGCGGCACCAAGTACCCGGACGAGGTGGCCCGCGAGTTCGCCGAACTCGAGGCGATGCCGAAGCTGGTGGCCCGGGTGCTGGAGACCGCGCCGCAGGTGCGGGCGATCGCGCGCGAGCTGGCGCACGTGTCGACGGTGCTGTTCCTCGGCCGCCACGTCGGGTACCCGGTGGCGCTGGAGGGTGCGCTCAAGCTCAAGGAGCTGGCGTACATGCACGCCGAGGGTTTCGCGGCGGGCGAGCTCAAGCACGGCCCGATCGCGCTGATCGAGGAGGGGCTGCCGGTGATCGTGGTGATGCCCTCGCCCAAGGGCCGCGCGGTGCTGCACTCCAAGCTGCTCAGCAATATTCGGGAGATCCAGGCTCGCGGCGCGCGCACCATCGTGATTGCCGAGGAGGGCGACGACACGGTCCGCCCGTTCGCCGACGATCTCATCGAGATCCCCTCGGCGCCGACGCTGTTCCAGCCGTTGCTCTCGACGGTGCCGTTGCAGATCTTCGCCGCCGAGGTAGCCCAAGCGCGCGGCTACGACGTGGACAAGCCCCGCAACCTGGCCAAGTCCGTCACCGTCGAATAGTCCGTTCACCGAAACGCCCCGAACCATCCAGTGGTTCGGGGCGTTTCGCGTTCGGGGGTGGATTCGCCTTCCTCTGACGTGGCGCAGCCCCTGCGGCACGGTGCGAGTGATGTTGCTGTCCCGGGCCGCTCACGACACCGAACCCGGCGGCACCCGGGGTTCGGGTGCGGCACCCGGCACCCGGCACCCGGCACCCTCGGCATGCGGGTCAGGGGTGGGTGACTGCCAGGGATTCTGCTGGAGCCGGAGCAGTTTCGGCGGTGGACCGGCGCTCCAAGGCACCGGACCAGACGGCCAGGGCCAGGGCGGTGAGCACCAGCGCGACGCCGACCCAGTTGGGGGCGGTGTAGCCGAAACCCGCCGCGATGACCAGGCCGCCGAGCCAGGCGGCGATGGCATTGCCGAGATTGAAGGCGCCGATATTGACCGCCGATGCCAAAGTCGGTGCGCCGGAGGCCTGATCGAGCACGCGCTTCTGCAGCGGCGGGACGGTGGCGAAGCCGAGCGCGCCGATCAGCACGACGGTGACCGCGGCGGCGATCTTGTTGTGCGCGGTGAGGGTGAACAGGGCGAGCACCACGGCCAGGCCGCCGAGGGACAGGTAGAGCATCGGCATCAAGTGGCGGTCGGCGAACTTGCCGCCGATCAGGTTGCCCGCGAAGAACCCGAGTCCGAACAGCACCAGCAGCCAGGTGACCGAGCTGTCGGCGAAACCGGTGACCTCGGTCATCATCGGCGCGAGATAGGTGATCGCGGCGAAGACACCACCGAAGCCGAGCACGGTCATCGCCATCGCGAGCAGCACCTGCGGGTTGCGAAAGACGGCGAGTTCGGTGCGCAGCCTGGCGTCCTGTGGTGCGGGCTGTTCGGGCACCAGCAGCGCGACGCCGACCAGGCCGATCAGCCCGACCAGCGCGACGATCAGGAAGGTGAGCCGCCAGCCGAAGTGCTGGCCGAGCAGGGTGCCGACCGGCACGCCGACCATGGTGGCGACGGTGAGTCCGGTGAACATGATCGCGATCGCACCGGCGCGCCGATCCGGCCGCACCACGGCGCCCGCGACGACCGCGCCGATGCCGAAGAACGCCCCGTGCGCCAGCGAGGCCACGATGCGTCCGGTCAGCATCAGTCCGAAAGTCGGTGCGACGGCGGACAATACGTTACCGGCCACCAGGAGCAGCAGCATGCCGAGCAGCATCCGCTTGCGAGAGACCCGGGTGCCGAGCCCGGTCATCAGCGGCGCGCCGACCACGACGCCGAGGGCGTACCCGGTGACCAGCATCCCGGCGGTGGGGATGGACACCGCATAGGTGTCGGCGATGTCGGGGAGCAATCCCACGACGACGAATTCGGTGGTGCCGATTCCGAATGCCCCGAGTGTCAGGGCGAGGAGTGCGAGCGGCATGAGCGGGAGCCTCCACGATAAGTTGCGCCTGAGCCTTACGGGCGTCAACAATAATTGCAAGCGCGTGATAATTGCAAGCGCGGGCTATTGCGATAGTCATCTATCCTGGAGGGACAATCCCTACGCGGAAGGAACGCAATGACCGCGGATGCCGCCCTGACCGGCCTGGCCGATGGCTGGTACGCACTCTCGCTGCTGCATGATCGGATCGAGGCGCACATCGAACGGGCGCTACAGGCAGGCCACGATCTGAGCGTCCGCGAGTACTCGCTGCTGGTCGTGCTCAGCCGTCAGCACGACGGCCCGGGCGGTCACCTACGGATGAACCAGGTCGCCGAGGCGGTCGTGCTGAGTCAGAGTGCGACGACCCGCCTGGTCACCCGGCTGGAGGACCGCGGATTGCTGCAACGCTACCTGTGCCCCGACGACCGTCGCGGCATCTATACCGACGTCACCCCGCCGGGTCTGACGCTGCTGGAACAGGCCAGGCCCACGCACGACGCCGCGCTCGCGAGTGCCCTCGGCCAAGCCGCCGCGGACCCCGAGCTGGCACCGCTGGTGGCGGCCGTCGAAGCCCTCAACACCAGCTCGGCGCGCAGTCCGCGCACTCGTCAGTACCGTCCCGTCTGACCCATCGGGGCGGCACGACGCTGAGCGTCGTGGTGCAACCAGGTGCCCCGAAACGGTCTCGGAACTGCCGGAGTGGACTGCTCGACGCCTGGCCGCGCGGTCAGGCGTCGGGCGGAACCTGGCGCAGGCGTGGACTATTGAACGGTGATGCTGCCGCGCATCTCGGGATGCAGCGAGCAGAGGTAGCGGTAGGTGCCCGGGACGGTGAAGGTGTAGCTCCAGTCGCCCTTGTCGATGATGGGGCTGTTGAGACCCATGGCCTTGTCGCCGATGCCTTGCACGGTGTGCGGGGCCTTGTCGGCGAAGTGCCAGGTGACGGTGTCGCCGGTCTTGACGGTGATCTCCGCGGGGGCGAATTTCATGTCGTCCACCGCGACCGTGACGGCGGCCGGTTTCGTATCGCCCGGCGGCGTGGTGGCCGAGGTCGTCGACTGCGGTGACCGCTTCGTGGTGGTCGCGGCGGAGTCCGTGTCGCCGCCACCGCACCCGGCTGCCAGTAGCGCCGCTACCAGCGCGCATCCGGTGACTACCTGCGTTGACCTGGCACGGCGCTTGACCATAGACATGATGGCCAAGCGTAGTCTGCTGGAGTTGCGGGCCTGCGCGGCGCTCTCGGCGCCTCGGCACACCCGCGGTGATCGACAAGCAGTACCGAACAACCCAGTGGAGGATCGCCCATGTCCACGCAGCGGGGCTATTTCACCGCCGACGAAGTGCGCGCGGCCGAGGCCGAGCTGTTCACCCGGGTGCCGGACGGTGTCCCCATGCAGCGCGCGGCCCACGGCCTGGCCACCGTCGTCGCGGGCGAGCTGCGGGCGCGCACCGGCGGGGTCGCCGGACGCTCGGTGACCCTGCTCGTCGGCTCCGGCGACAACGGCGGCGACGCGCTGTGGGCCGGATCGATGCTGCGCCGCCGCGGGGTCGCGGTGACCGCGGTGCTGCTGAACCCGGCCCGCGCTCATGCGAAAGGCCTTGCGGCGCTGCGCAAGGCAGGTGGGCGGGTGCGTGAGGAGGTCGGCGCGCCCGACTTGGTGATCGACGGCATCGTCGGCATCTCCGGTCGCGGTGCGTTGCGCCCGGCCGCCGCGGAACTCGTTGCCGCACTGGCGGCCCCGATCGTTGCCGCGGATTTGCCCAGTGGGGTGGATCCGGATACCGGCGCGATCACCGGCCCGGCTGTCCGCGCCGCCGTCACCGTCGCGTTCGGTGCGTACAAGCCGGTGCACGCGCTCGCCGCGCCGCACTGCGGGCGAATCGAACTGGTGCCCATCGGTTTACAGCTGCCGGAGCCGAAGCTGGCTGCGCTGGAGCCCGCGTCGATCGGCGCGAGCTGGCCGGTGCCGGACGAGCACGACGACAAGTACACCCAGGGCGTCACCGGCGTCTGCGCGGGCAGTGCCGACTACCCGGGTGCCGCGGTGTTGTGCACCGGTGCCGCGGTGCTGGCGACCTCGGGCATGGTCCGCTATGCCGGAACCGGCAGCGCGGACGTGCTCGCCGAGTTCCCGGAAGTCATTGCCACCCAGCATGTCTCGGAGGTCGGCCGAGTGCAGGCATGGGTGTTCGGGCCGGGCGCCGGTACCGATGCCGACGCCCGCAAACGGCTCACCGAAATCCTCGCCACCGACCTGCCCGTCGTGGTGGACGCCGACGGCCTCACCATGCTGGCGGCCGAACCCGAGCTGGTGCGTGGCCGCTCGGCGCCGACCGTATTGACCCCGCACGCAGGCGAATTCGCCCGACTGACCGGCGCGGAGATCGGCGCGGACCGAGTGGCCGCGGCGCGCGCACTCGCCGAGGACTGGCGGCTCACCGTCCTGCTGAAGGGCCGAGCCACCCTCGTCGCCGCCCCTGGCGCCCCCGTCCTCGTCAACGAGGCAGGCGCGTCCTGGGCCGCCACCGCGGGCGCGGGCGACGTCCTCTCCGGCATCATCGGCGCCTTGCTCGCCGCGGGCCACACCCCGGCCTGGGCCGCCGTGGCCGCCGCCCGGGCCCACTCCCTCGCCGCCAACCTCGCCGCGCACGAAGGCCACCCCGAGGCCGCCCCGATCTCGGCGACCCCGCTACTGCACCACCTTCGCCCTGCCATCCGCACCCTGCGCGCCCTCGCCCGACCCGATCTCACCGGGTAATAGTCCAGCGCGCCCGTCTGTGCCACAGGACACGGCCGCGACCACTCACCACAACCGGCCATGGCCACGCGAATAGACTCCACAGAACACCACGGGACAACTGATATCGAAAGCACATGGGTAACTCGTCGGGTACGGGCTGACCTCACCCACCATCTCACCGCCGGCCGCCGGCGTCACGATCGTGGCACCTGAGTCCGGCCTGAATACCCGGGGAGGCGGAACAGAGAGGCGGGCATGCACGCGCAAGTGGAGACGGTCGTCGATCTGGATGCCATTGCCCATAACGTGCGCGTCCTCCGTGACCACGCGGGCGACGCGGCCGTCATGGCGGTGGTCAAGGCGGACGGCTACAACCACGGCGCCGTCGAGGTCGGCAAGGCTGCGCTCGCCGCGGGTGCCGCCCAGCTCGGGGTCACGACGATCGATGAGGCGTTGCTGCTGCGCCGGGGCGGGATCACCGCGCCGATCTTGAGCTGGCTCAACAATTCCGGCGCCGACTACGCCGCCGCGGTCACCGCCGACATCGAGATCGGCGTCTCCTCGCTCGCCCAGTTGCGCGCAGTGGAGGCGGCGGTCCGGTACACGGGCCGCACCGCGACGGTCACGCTGAAGGTGGACACCGGCCTCAACCGCAACGGCCTGTCGACGGAGGAATACCCGAAGGCGCTGGCGGAGCTGCGGGCGCTGGTCGACGAGCAGGCGGTGCGGTTCCGGGCGATCTTCTCCCACCTCGCCCGCGGCGACGAACCCGAGCACCCGACCAACAATCTGCAGCGCGACCGCTTCCTGGAGGCCATCGCCGCCGCGAAGGAACACGGCCTGGAACCGGAGCTGGTGCACCTGGCCAACTCGCCCGCCACGCTGACCCGGCCGGATCTCGCCTTCGACATGGTCCGTCCGGGCATCGCTGTCTACGGACTGTCCCCGGTGCCCGAGCTCGGTGACTTCGGGTTGCGGCCGGCGATGACATTTCAAGCGCACGTCGTCCAGGTCAAGCGTGTCGCGGCGGGTGAGGGTGTCTCCTACGGGCACACCTGGATTGCCCCGCGCGACACCACGGTCGCGCTGATCCCGGCAGGCTATGCCGACGGCGTATTCCGGCCGCTGAGTGGACGATTCGAGGTATGGCTCGGCGGTGCGCGGCACCCGAACGTCGGCCGGGTCTGTATGGACCAGTTCGTCGTCGACCTGGGCGACAACGCCGCCAACGTCCGCGAGGGTGACGTCGCCGTCCTGTTCGGCGGCGGACAGGGCGAACCACGCGCCGAGGACTGGGCGATTCGGCTCGACACCATCAACTACGAGGTGGTCTGCTCGCCGCGCGGCAGAGCCGTCCGCCGCTATATCGGCGGTGACCGATGAAGCGCCGCCGCCGGATCACCGCGGTCCGCGGCGGCCTCGCCACCGCGGGTGTGGTCGGCGCGCTGGCCGGCGCGCACGCTTTGCGCCGGATGGGCTCGCGGGTGCTCTGGCCCGCTCGCCGCGACGAATACCGCGACGAGAACTTCGATCTCATCGATGAGGACCGGTCCGGCGCGGTGCTCACCGAGGACGGTGTCCGCCTGGCCACCCGGGAATGCGGGCCCACCGACGCACCGGTCACCGTGATCTTCGTGCACGGCTTCTGCAACACCATGGAGTCTTTCCACTTTCAGCGCCGCGACCTCGAAAAGCGGTGGGGTGCAAGCGCGCGGATCGTGCTGTTCGACCTGCGCGGGCACGGCCGCTCGGGCACGCCGAAGACCGACAGCTGCACCGTCGCCCAGCTCGGCCGCGATCTGGCCGCGGTGATCAGGGCGAGCGCGCCGACCGGTCGGGTGGTGCTGGTCGGTCATTCGCTGGGTGGCATGGCGGTGCTCGCCGCCGCCGCACAGTTCCCGGAGTTGTTCGCGGAGCGGGTGATCGGTGTCGCGCTGTTCTGCACGGCCGCCGCCGAGGTCACCGAGACGGGCATCACGCAGTTGCTGAGCAATCCCGCGATCGATCGGGTGCGAATGGCCGTGCTCGCCGCACCGGCGCTGGCCCAGGCGGGGCGTACCACTGCGCGCCACGTGATCTCGCCGATCTTGCACGTCAGCTCGTTCCACGGCCCGGTGAGTCCCACGCTGTCCCGGTTCACCACCATGATGATCGACCGGACGCCGGTCGAGACCGTCGTGAAATTCCTGAAAGCCATCGAGCTGCACGACGAATCGGCCGCGCTGCCCACCATCGCGCCGCTGCCGGTGCTGGTACTCGGCGGCGTGCACGACCTGGTGATCCCGTTCCGCAACTCGCTGGCCCTGGCCCGCCAGCTGCCGAATCGCGAACTGATCCGCTTCGACGACGCCGCGCACATGCCGCACCTGCAGTTCCCGGATATCGTCAACGACGCGCTCGACCGATTGCTCGTGCGCGCGGGTGTGATCGAGTCGACGCAGGACAGCGTCTCGGAGGTGACAAGTGGCTGACCGGCAGCAGCGGATCCTGCCCACCGTCGCCGACACCGAGGCGCTCGGCCGCGAGCTCGCCGCCGGCCTCGGCGCGGGGGACCTGGTGGTGCTGGACGGCCCGCTCGGTGCGGGCAAGACCGCGCTCACCCGGGGCATCGCCGCGGGCCTCGGTGTGCAGGGGCGGGTCAGCTCGCCGACCTTCATCATCGCCCGCCAGCACCGGGCCGGCGAGCGCGACGGCGCGGTGCCGCTGGTGCACGTGGACGCCTATCGGCTCGGCGGCGACCTGGACGAGCTGGACGCCCTCGACCTCGACACAGATCTGCATCAAGCGGTGGTCGTGGTGGAGTGGGGTCGCGGGGTCGTGGAACACCTGACCGACCGGCACCTGCGGGTGCTGCTCTCGCGCGAACCGGATTCGGACGTGCGCACCGCCGAATGGGAATGGGTCGATTAACTACCAGGTAGCTCCGCACCGACGGCAGCTACCAACCGGTATCGTTGGGTCAATCATGCTGGTATTAAGTGTCGACACCGCGACACCCGCCGTGACAGCGGGATTGGTGGAACTGGAGCAGGCCGCACCGGGCGCCGCCGTCCCGGCGAAGGCGCGCACGCTCGCCTCCCGCGTCCGCGTCGACCCCCGGGCGCATGCCGAAGTGCTGACCCCGCAGATCCTCGAATGTCTCACCGAGGCAGACCGTTCCAGGGCCGACCTCGACGCGATCGTAGTCGGCATCGGCCCAGGTCCGTTCACCGGTTTGCGCGTCGGCATGGCGACGGCCGCGGCCTTCGGTGATGCCCTTGGTCTTCCGGTGTACGGCGTGTGCAGTCTCGACGCGATCGCCGCCGACGCGGTGGCCGACCTCACACCGGGCAGTGAACTGCTGGTGGTCACCGACGCCCGCCGCCGCGAGGTGTACTGGGCGCGTTACCGCGACGGTGTGCGCGTCGCGGGGCCGGACGTGGCCAAGCCGAGCGACGTGGATATGGCGCAGGCCACGGTGGTCGCCGGATCCGCCTCGCACGTCGACTTCTTCGACCTACCCGTGCTCCCGGTGGAGACACCCTCGCCCGCCGGGCTGGCGCAGGCAGGCGCGGCCGACGTGCTCGCGCGAGCGGTGCCCGCCGCACTGGTTCCGCTGTACCTGCGCAGGCCCGATGCCGTCGAGAAGAGCTACCGCGCGCTCGACCGGACGGGAGCGTGAGCCGGTGAGCATCCGAATCGAGCCGATGGTCGCGGCGGACATCGAGCGCTGCGTCGAACTCGAGCAGCTGCTGTTTCCCGAGGACGACCCCTGGCACGCGGTGGCGTTCCAGTCGGAACTCGCCGCACCGCACAATCGCTACATCACCGCCCGCGACGGGGACGGGCGAATGGTCGGCTACGCCGGTGTCGCACTGCTCGGTGATGACGAACACCCCGAGGCCGAGGTACACACCATCGGTGTCGACCCGACCTGTCTGCGCGCGGGCATCGGCACGTTGCTGCTCGAGGCGTTGCTCGCCGAGGCGGGCAAACGCGGCGGGCCCGTGTTCCTCGAGGTACGCACCGACAACACGCCTGCGATCGCGCTGTACGCCAAGCACGGCTTCCACATCATCGGCTTGCGCAAGAACTACTACCATCCCAGCGGCGCCGACGCCTACACCATGCGCAGGCCCGCGCTCAGCGCGCTGCCTCTCCCGGACGAGGTCCTCTCGTGATCATCATGGGCATCGAAAGTTCGTGCGACGAAACCGGAGTCGGCATCGTGCGCAGGCACGCCGACGGCTCCTGTGAGCTGCTCGCCGACGAGGTCGCCTCCAGCGTGGACCAGCACGCGCGCTTCGGCGGCGTGGTGCCGGAGATCGCGTCGCGCGCGCATCTGGAGGCGATCGTGCCCGCCATGCGCCGGGCGCTCGCCGTGGCGGGGATCGCCAAGCCCGATGCGCTGTGCGTGACCATCGGCCCCGGCCTGGCCGGCGCGCTGCTGGTCGGTGTCGCGGCCGCGAAAGCCTATGCGGCGGCGTGGGATGTGCCGTTCTACGCCCTGAACCACCTCGGCGGGCATGTCGCGGTGGACACGCTGGAGCACGGTCCGATGCCGCCGTGCGTGGCGCTGCTCGTCTCCGGCGGGCACACCCATCTGCTGCACGTCACCGATCTGGCCGAGCCGATCGTCGAGCTCGGCAGCACCGTCGACGACGCGGCGGGCGAGGCGTTCGACAAGGTGGCGCGGCTGCTCGGACTCGGTTTCCCCGGCGGTCCCGCGCTGGATGCCGCTGCGGCCAAGGGGGATTCGCGGGCGATCGCGTTCCCGCGCGGCATGACCGGTCCGCGCGACGCGCGCTACGACTTCTCGTTCTCCGGTTTGAAGACCGCCGTCGCCCGCTATGTCGAGTCCGCGCAGCGCAGCGGGCTGACCGCCGAGGATCTGCCGATCCCGGACATCGCGGCGTCGTTCCAGGAGGCGGTCGCCGACGTGCTCACCATGAAGGCGGTTCGCGCGGCGCAGGACGTCGGCGTGGACACGCTGGTGCTCGGCGGCGGCGCCACCGCCAACTCGCGTATCCGATCGATGGCCGAGGAGCGTTGCGCGGCCGCCGGTGTGACGCTGCGCGTGCCCAAGCCTCGCCTGTGCACGGACAACGGGGTAATGATCGCCGCGCTGGGCGCCCACGTAATCGCAGGCGGCGCAAAGCCGTCCGCGCTGACCGTGGCCACCGATCCCGGTCTCCCCGTCTCCATCAGCCGCGTCAGCTGAGCCGCAGCCCGGCGATCACCGTGCTGGGCGCGGTGTCTGCCGTACCCGGCTTACTCGGTCCGACCGGGCATTGGGGTTGCGGTCTTTCCCGAGAGCAGGAAGGAGATCAGTCGGTCTCGCTGGACGGTCCCGGATTCGTCCCACCGGGACGCACTGAACCCGAATTCTGTCGCGGCAGCACCGGCAGATGGGACTGCGCCGGGGCTTGCGTCGGCGCGGACTTCGGTGCGGTGGGTGTCTGGGTGCCTGGCTTGGTCTTGTCCTGGTCGGACGAACCCGCCTGGGGGCCGATGGAATTGCCGAACAGCGGGCCGAGCAGCTCGGGGAAGGGGATGACCGGCAGGTTGGGGTCCGGGCGCAGCGTGGGCTGGGTCGGCGGGGTGACGGGGACCGGTGTCGGGGTGTTCGACGGCTGACCGCGATCCTGGGTGATCGGCGGAAGGTTGCCGCCGGGTGGGCGATTGGTGCTCTCCTGATTGCGCCCGCTGGTCGAGGTGCCCGCCCCGGTGGGTGGTACGCCGTTGCCCGGTGCCGGCGGCAGCTGCGACACGCTGCTCGTGGTGCCCGCGGGGGAGACCTCGTCGTCCGAGGTGGGTGCGAAGGTTTTCACGCCGTAGCCGATGATCAGCCCGACCACCACGATCGCGCCTGCCAGGGTGCCGACCACCTTGGTGAACGTGCCGACGGGCGCGTCGGCGCCGAGCGCGGCCACCGGGAACACCGACGGCTGCACCGAATCGGCAACGAGCGCGGCGCCTTTCGCGATCACGGCGTCGGGATCCTCGACGGTGAAGACCGGCACGTCGAGTTGGTCGCCGAGCGTGTCGACGACGGCGGGAATGTTGGCTCCGCCGCCGATCACCGTGACCGCCTGCGGGAACTTGGGCGCCCGCGCGAACACCGCCGCTGCGAAGACGGCGGTCTCGCGCAGCAGGTCGGAGATCAGCTCCTCGAAGTCGGCCCTGGTCAGCTTGAGCGGCCGGCCTGCGACGTGGTCGATGGTGACGGCGGGCGCGATGGACAGGTGTTCCTTGGCCGCGCGGCCGCGGTTGGTCAGCATGCCGCGGTTGGGGCGGGTGCCGCGCCGGGCGTAGTGCAGGTCGACCAGGTGGTGGTAGATGAGGTCGTCGATGGCGTTGCCGCTGATCGCGATGGTGCGCTCGGACCGGAGCACGGTGCCGTCGGCCTGGTCGGCGACGGTCACGGTGAGGCCGGTCGCGCCGAGATCGACGATGGCGACGGTGTCGTAGCGGTCGAGCAGGCCGGTGTGGCGCAGGTAGGTCAGCGCCGCGGTGCCCTCCGGGACCAGCCGCAGTTCCCGCTGCTTGCCGGTGGCCGAGCGGATCGCCTGCGCCTGCTCCTTGCTGCGGTACGCGACGGCCACGCTGGTGGGCGGGCGACTGGTCGGCGGCTCCGGGGTGCGTGGGTGCGCGCCCGCGAAGCGCGCGCCGACGGGGTAGCCGACGTCGTGCAGCTGCGTGGTCGGCAGCTGGGTGGTCATCAGCTCGATCGAGGACGCGACGAGGTCACCGAGGTCGGAGTGGGCCGCGTCGGCGGAGACGACGCGGTAGTCGAAGCTCTGCGCGCCGTTCGACGCGGTGGCGACCAGCGCCGAGCACACGACCTCGGACCCGGCCGAGATGCCGAGGGATGTTCGCATGTTCATTCACCTCCCTTCGAGCGGATGGTCTGTGCGGCGCGAGCACTTGCCCCTTGCGAGCGCTCTGTGTCGCCGACCATCTCGAATGGACTGCCCGGTCGCCGTGTACTCGACGAACGATTCGGATTGCGGAACCGATGCGGTCCCGTAGTCCGGATAGGTCGCGGGGACCGGCGATGGATCACGTGTGGCTAGCTCTCTGATGCAGCTCTGGTGGCGCGGGTACTTCGGGTGACGCTGGTTCTTCTGTGACGCAGGGTGTTCGATGACGCCGGAACTTCGGATCACGCTGAGGTATTCGGTGACGCCGAGCGCTGTAGCGACGTACGTTCTGTGACAACCCCTGGTCTCCGACGGCACTGGTTCGTGACGAACACAGCGGTCGGACAGCGACCGTCGTCAATACTGTCACAATCCGTTATCCGAACGTTACAGTTTTCCGGATCTGTTGAAAACCCCTCCGGGCGTGCGTTGGGCGTGTCGGCGGCCACGCGTGTCTGTCGGAGCGCTCGCGCGAGCGAACGCGCGGAGCCGTGCGATCCGAAATTGGCACATCCCGGCCTTGAGCGCTGGCACTCTCATGTATAGAGTGCTAGTCGGCACTGCTGAACGCGTACGGCCGGTTCTCCCGTCCGGCGCACTGTGCTTGTGCCAAGCAGTTTTGACTTCTGAGCAGGGGTCCCGGCACCCGCGACGACGGGGCTATGCGACAGGGTCAGCACCAAAACCTGATACCGATGGTCCGGAACAACAGTTGCGGACGACATCCCCGGAAAGTGGAGGGCTCAACGTGGCGAGCGTGAACATCAAGCCGCTCGAGGACAAGATCCTCGTCCAGGCCAACGAGGCCGAGACGACGACCGCCTCCGGCCTGGTCATCCCCGACACGGCGAAGGAAAAGCCGCAGGAGGGCACCGTCATCGCCGTCGGCGAAGGACGCGTCACCGACAAGGGTGACCGCATCCCGGTCGACGTCAAGGAAGGTGACACCGTCATCTACAGCAAGTACGGCGGCACCGAGATCAAGTACCAGGGCGAGGAATACCTCATCCTGTCGGCGCGCGACGTGCTGGCCGTCGTCACCAAGTGACCCGCGCTCCGCGCGGTCGTTCCGGCGTGAGCCGGGATCGAGTGGTGACGTTCCATGCTCACCCGACCGCCGGGATCGAGTCGTCATGACACTGCCCCGGTTCCCCTGAGCGGGGACCGGGGCAGAGTCGTCTCAGCTCTTAAATCCAAGGAATAGGACTTATGGCAAAGCAGATCGAGTTCGACGAGAAGGCTCGCCGGGCTCTGGAACGCGGTGTCGACAAGCTCGCCGACGCCGTCAAGGTCACCCTCGGCCCGCGCGGCCGCCACGTGGTGCTCGCGAAGGCCTTCGGCGGCCCGACCGTGACCAACGACGGTGTCACCATCGCGCGCGAGATCGACCTGGAAGATCCGTTCGAGAACCTCGGCGCGCAGCTGGTGAAGAGCGTCGCCACCAAGACCAACGATGTCGCGGGCGACGGCACCACCACCGCGACCGTGCTGGCCCAGGCGATGGTCCGGGCCGGCCTGAAGAACGTTGCCGCGGGCGCGAATCCGATTTCGCTCGGCTCCGGCATCGCCAAGGCGGCCGACGCGGTCTCCGAGTCGCTGCTCGCCGCGGCCACCCCGGTGTCCGGCGAGACGGCGATCGCCCAGGTCGCCACCGTGTCCTCGCGGGACGAGGAAATCGGTGAGATGGTCGGCAAGGCACTGACCGTCGTCGGCAAGGACGGCGTCGTCACCGTCGAGGAGTCCTCGACGACGCAGACCGAGCTCGTGGTCACCGAGGGCGTGCAGTTCGACAAGGGCTACCTCTCGCCCTACTTCGTCACCGACACCGACAGCCAGCAGGCCGTGCTGGAGGATGCGCTCATCCTGCTGCACCGCGAGAAGATCAGCTCGCTGCCGGACTTCCTGCCGCTGCTGGAGAAGATCGCCGAATCCGGCAAGCCGGTGCTGATCATCGCCGAGGACGTCGAGGGCGAGGCCCTGTCCACGCTGGTGGTCAACTCCATCCGCAAGACGATCAAGGCCGTCGCCGTGAAGGCGCCGTTCTTCGGTGACCGCCGCAAGGCGTTCCTCGACGACCTGGCCGTGGTCACCGCGGGCACCGTGATCAACCCGGACCTGGGCATCACCCTGCGCGAGGCCGGCCTGGACGTGCTGGGCCAGGCGCGGCGCATCGTCGTCACCAAGGACGACACCACCATCGTCGACGGTGTCGGCACCAAAGAGGACATCGCGGCCCGCAGCGCGCAGCTGCGCCGCGAGATCGAGGCCACCGACTCCGACTGGGATCGCGAGAAGCTCGAAGAGCGCCTGGCGAAGCTGTCCGGTGGCGTCGCGGTGATCAAGGTCGGCGCGGCCACCGAGACCGCGCTCAAGGAGCGCAAGTACCGAGTCGAGGACGCGGTGAGCGCGGCCAAGGCCGCCGTCGAGGAGGGCATCGTGCCCGGTGGCGGCTCCGCGCTGGTGCAGGCGGCCGCCAAGCTGGTCGAGCTGCGCGACTCGCTCTCCGGCGACGAGGCCGTCGGCGTCGAGGTGGTGCGGACCGCACTGTCGGCGCCGCTGTTCTGGATCGCCACCAACGCGGGCGTGGACGGCTCCGTGGTGGTCAGCAAGGTCGCCGAGGGCAAGGAAGGCTTCAACGCCGCCACCCTCAGCTACGGCGACCTGCTGACCGACGGTGTCGTCGACCCGGTGAAGGTGACCCGCTCGGCCGTCGTGAACGCGGCGTCGGTGGCGCGGATGATCCTCACCACCGAGAGTGCGATTGTGGACAAGCCCGCCGACGAGGCGCCCGACCACAGTCACCACGGCCACAGCCACTGAGCTGGGACCGAAACCAGAGAAGGCCCTCGGACATCGAGTCCGGGGGCCTTCGTTTTTCGTAGGTCAGGAGGCGACGGGCGGTTGTTCGGCGGCGATGGCGGCGAGCAACCGGGTGCGCAGCGTGGCGGGTGGTGGGGTCGCCGTCGCGGTGGCGAGCACGGCGAGTGCTTCTCTCGTCTGCCCGATCTCCCTGAGGAACTCCGCGCGTAGAGCGGGGTCCTCGGTGTCGAGCAGTTCTTGCACCTCATGGTGGTCTACGTCGTCGATCGATCCGAGCGCGACGGTGTGCGCGAGATCGACCTGGCGTTCGTTCATCTCACGTCACCCCCAAACTTCTTTTGAGTCGTGTCAATCCGTCCCGAATTCGGGACTTAACGGTCGGTAACCCTACTCCGAGGTAATGCGCGACCTCCGCGTAGGTCCGCCCGCCGTAGTAGGCGAGCGAGATGGCCTCCCGCTGGGTCTCGGTCAGTGTCGCGAGTCCCTCGAGGACGGCCTGTTGTTCGAGCCTTCGCTCTACCTCTTCGGTTACTTCATCGAATTCGTTACCGAGCACCCGTATTCCGTAGGCGACCTCGCGTTGGGTGTGCGCCTGCTCGGCGCGTACCCGGTCCACCGCGCGCCGATGGGCGAGCGTCATCAACCACGTCACGGCCGACCCCTTGTCCGCGTCGAAACTCGCTGCGGTGCGCCAGATCTGCAGGTAGACCTCCTGCGTCGTCTCCTCGGCATAGCCGGGGTCGTGCAGCACGCGCAGCACCAGACCGAAGACGCGCGCGGACGTCCGGTCATATAGCTCGGCAAAGGCTTCCTGGTCGGACTCGCCGCAACGATGTAGCAGGAGGGCGAGTTCGATGCTCTCGGCGGCGCGGGCCGTAACCGCAGAATCCACACCGGGTGGGAAGGCATCTCTTCGGAACGAGTCGCCCTCTGCGGCCGGCTGCCGCGTTGTCACAACGCTCCATTCTGTGTCATCGGTCACCACCGTAGCGTGCCGCTATAACCTCCTTTCGGCTGGGGTGTCGGCAAACCACCTGTGGCCCAGCGACTTTGCGGAAAACTTCGACACGCCGGGTGGCTCGCGCAAGAGACACGCCGTGACACGCCGATAGCTAACCGCGAAACGCAGGGCTCGACAGGGTGTGCGGCTTCGGGTGGTCGCCGCCGCAGGCGTGGCGGAGGTGACCGCGTATTGCCTGCCGGTTGTTTGCTAGGGATTCGGCGCACCGCGCCGTATGGATGGGAAGAACTTCAACTAAACCGCCATCCGGCGCCGATTGCGCCGGGCATGCATCTCGCGTTCGGTCTCGGACATGCCGCCCCAGATGCCGTAGGGCTCGCTGACCTTCAGGGCGTGACTGCGGCACTGCATCAGCACCGGGCAGGCCCGGCAGATCTCTTTGGCGCGCATCTCGCGCGCGGTACGGGCTCGGCCACGTTCGCCGTCGGGATGGAAGAACACGGCCGAGTCCTGCCCGCGGCAGGACCCTCGCATCTGCCAATCCCAGACATCGGCGTTCGGCCCGGGGAGGTGGGTCGGCATGGGCATTGTGTGAACTCCTCGTGGTGCGAGCTCGTCAGCGTTGTCGAGCAGTTGTTCTGCAAAGTGTGGTAGGCCACGGCGCTGTGTCGGCGGGTGCCCCTGTGCTCGCCCGTTGCGGTCGCTGCAATTTCGCGCGGCGCCGACCGTGGCGATGAGCTACGTTAGGTCCAGCCGCGAAATTCCGTCAATAGTTCGGCGCAGTAGTTTCCCAAATCTTAGGCTGCGAAATTTAACCTCCGAGCTGTTTACTTTTCGCATTGGTTCCGGCGATACTGATCGGTTGACCAGTGGCCGATGGCTCGGCGCTGCTCCGGAGCAGGACTTATTTCCGCTGGTAGACCCTATTTTCAGGGGCATCGGCCCGGTCAGAGTCCATCGGCCGCCGGGTGGGGGTGGTCACAGTGGCACGCGACGGCATGTGGTGCGAGCAGATCCGAGATGGCGGAAACGGGGCGCAGAGGTTAATTGCGCGAAACGCGTGTGAATTCCGATCGTGAGCGCTCGGGGATTGCCGGGGCGAGATTTACCTGATGGAAACATCGCAAAGTGTTGGAAATGCTGAATGGTTGCCGGTTGGTGGGCTCAGGTCTTTCTCCCGGCCATCTCCAGCGCACCCCGGCTAGAGTTTCGGCCGTGTTCGTACCTGCTCCGCTCGGAGATACCCGATTCGAGATCCTCGCTGAGAGTGCCTTCGGCGCCCGCCCCGGCCGCGCCGCTGCCGAGTTGCCGACGACGCCCGACGCGCTCGGGTCCTGGTATCGAGCGGTGATTCTCGGCGGCCAGGGTCGTTATGCCGCGGCCCGTGCCGAATTGCGCATCGTCCGCGCCCGCAGCACCGATCCGGTGCTGCTTTCGCTGGCCGCGAGCACCGAGGGTTCGCTGCTGCGCCAGCTCGGCTGGCACGCCCGCGCCGCCGCCTGCGACGGGCGGGCCGCGGCCCTGATCTCGGCGCGAGCGCTCGGCGACCGCGCGACGGATGCCGTCGGACCCGAGCTGCCGTTCGAGCGGGGCGACGCGATCAGCGACGCGCTGACCGGCCTCGCGGCCGACGCGCTCGGCATCGGGCGGGTGGCGTTGGCCTGGCGGCTCCTCGCGCGCAGCGAGGCGGTGCGGCCTGCCGCCGAGCTCGGCTGGCGGCCCGCCATCCGCAGGCAGTGGGTCAGCGCCGAAACCGCGCTTGCCGCAGGCACTGTCGAGCCCGCGACCGAACATGCGGCGGCCGCGCTCGCGCTCGCCGAGCGCGCGCCGTCGGTGCGGCATCTGGTCAAATCCCGATTGCTGGTCGCCGCGGCGGCCGCGGTGGCGGGCGACCACGACCGGTCACGCGCGCTCGCCGACGAGGTTGCCGAACAGTGCCGCGAACACGGTCTGCTGCCGCTGCGCTGGGCGAGCGCCATGCTGCGTGCGGGGCTGGCCGTTGCGGGCGCCGCGGCGGAGGCCGAGGACTGTGCCGCAACCATCGTTCGACGTGGCGGCCGGTTCCGGCCGAGCACGGCGGGGTAGCGGGCCGTGGGGCGTTAAGCCCGACTACATCAGGTTGTGCGGTGCCCATGGTTCCAACGGTGACCGTGTTGCCTTGTTCCGGGCGCTGTATCGCTATTGTTAGTTCCGTTCCGCCGCTTCGGCGGAAGCACTGGTCATCACGACCGTGCCACTTGTAACGCCGGGAATCTCTCTGACGATGACGAACATGGGCGAAGAGTTGGACCTCGCCGTCGCTGCGGCTGCGCAGGGCGACAGATCCGCTTTAGCTCAGGTACTGGAGATGATCCGCCCGCTCGTGGTGCGTTATTGCCGCGCGCGGATCGGAGCCGCGGAGCGTGGGCAGCTCTCCGCGGATGATGTTGCGCAGGAGGTCTGTCTGGCCGTGATGACAGCCTTGCCCAGGTATCAAGACCAGGGCAGGCCCTTCATGGCCTTCGTTTACGGAATCGCTTCGCACAAGGTCGCCGACGCCCATCGCAATGCCGCCCGTAACAAGGCGGAGGCAATGGCCGAAGTACCAGATGTCATATCCACCGACCATGGTCCGGAACAACGAGCTCTCGAATCGGAGACGAGCAGGCAGATGAACCGTCTGCTCGCGACACTCCCCGAAAAACATCGAGAGATCTTGATCCTGCGATTGGTCATGGGTTTGTCAGCCGAAGAAACCGCAGTCGCCGTGGGCAGTACGGCGGGGGCGATACGAGTGGCCCAGCACAGGGCACTCGCAAAACTGAAGTCTCAAGTGGCGAGGGCAGGTGAAATGTATGGCTAGGGATGGCGAGCGCGGTCGGGGTGACTGGAAAGCGCGGCTTGGATCGCGAAACAGCGGTCCCTACGCCGACGCGTCCGGAGACACCGGCCCGGTCGATATCGCCGCGGTACGCCGCGACGATGCGTTGATCGACGCCATCGCAAGCGATGGCCCGGTACGGACCGACAGCGCGGAGGAATATCAACTCGCGGCCATGCTCGCGGATTGGCGGGCCGAACTCATCGCACCGCCGATGACCGCGGCGCCGGATCTGGATGCGATCGTTGCCGCGGTGAACCAGGAGATCGGCGCCCGTCAGGTGCGCGTCGGCGCACAGAGCGGCGGTGGCCGGCTGCGGCTGGTTCGCCCGCTGCTCGGCGCCGCGGCGGCGCTCGCCCTGGTCTTCGGCGGCATGACGGCGTTCTCCTACAACTCCGAGCCCGGCGATCCGCTGTGGAGGGTCAAGGAGGTCGTCTTCAATCAGGCGGCCCAGAGCACCGTGGCGCAGCGGGCAGGCACCGATCTGGACGAAGCGGCGAAGCTGATCAATCAGAACCCGGTTCAGGCCAAGGAACGCCTGGAGCAGGCGCGGGTGAACGCCGATCAGGTCGACAGCCCCGAAAAGCACGACCAGTTGATGCTGGAGTGGAAGCGACTCGTCAGCCAACTGCGTGCCATGGGGTACAACGACCTGGCCGATCAGCTGGACCAGGGCACCTCGACCAAGCCGACCGGCCCGGTGACCAGCACCAGCGCCAAGCCGAAGCCGGTACCGCCGGTCGACGCCACGCTGCCGCCGGTGCAGCAGACGAAGCCTGCCGATCCGAGCGACCAGCCGACCGACCCCACCGATCCGCCGACCCCGACCAACGACAAGCCGACTCTGCCGCCGACGGTGACCACACCGCCGCCGACGGTGGAGCCGACCGTCACCCAGCCGCCGCAGACCCCGACCACCGTGGCCGACCCGACGGCGGTTCAGCCGACCTCGGACAACGGCGGCGCGCCGACTCGGGTACCGACGCAAGGCAATCCGGGCACCACGTTCGTCGTACCCACCGGGTCCGGCGGCGCGGGGACCACCAGTTAGCCGACGACACCGGCAACCACCGAGAAACTTTTCCAACAGGACGCGAACCGATTGCCAACGGGCAGTCGGTTTTCTGTTGTCCGGGTGTCACGCCCCCGTGACGGTGCGGCGAAAATCACAGCGTTGTATGCCGCAGTGCGCGAGCCCCGAAGGGGACGCGTCATCGGTTCGGTGGCTCGAACCTCAGTTGTCGAATCCGTCGAATCCGTCGCCGTGGAAGGCCTCGTTCATCGAGGCATCCGCGTATCCCCGGCAGTAGTCCCAGGTGACATACGCTTCCGGCGTCGGATCGTAGGCGGGCTCGTGCGGGCGCACGGTGCCGTCGACCAACAGTTGAAGTAGGTTGGCGCGCAACATGTCCCAGTCGTGGTAGTGATCCTGCCGACAATCTTCGCAGCTGACCACGAGTCCGCGGATACCGCGGTGCGCTAGTAGCGCCTCGTAGACAGCGAGGTCGGCGAGATCTTCCTCGACCGCAAGGCGCTCGTGGGGATCCAGCGGCTCACCGGGCTCGATGGCGTCGAGCGCGGCGGACGGGTCGGAGGGGTCTCCGGCGAACGGATCCGGCGGCAAGCCAGGTGGTAGATGGTCACGCACATCCCCACGGTACGCAGAACAGGGTGGTCTGCGCCAGCTATGTAGGCCGCAAGTTTCGCCGGTGGGCTCACTTCGTCGATGAGTTTGCGGGACAGATACCATGGTGTCAGGCCCCGGCGAGCACCCGACACGATTCCCGGAGCCACCAGTCCATCCCATCAACTGCGCGCGGCGCCGGTGACCCCGGCGTCGGTCGCTGTCGACGTCCAGGAGGGGTCGATCCGAATGAGTAATCCCGTATCGGGCGAACGCACCGCTGTCCGCCCATCTACGGGTGGTGACGATCCGAACAAGATCGCCATGCTCGGCCTCACATTCGACGATGTGCTGTTGCTGCCCGCCGCCTCGGATCTCATCCCCAGCTCTGTGGAGACCTCCAGCCAGCTGACCAGGGACATCCGGCTGCGGACCCCGCTGGTCAGTTCGGCCATGGACACGGTGACCGAGGCGCGGATGGCCATCTCGATGGCCAGGGCGGGCGGCATGGGTGTGCTGCACCGCAACCTGGCCGCCGCCGATCAGGCCGCCCAGGTGGAGACCGTGAAGCGGTCCGAGGCAGGCATGGTGACCGACCCGGTGACCTGCCGCCCGAACGACACCCTCGCCGAGGTCGACGCCATGTGCGCCCGCTTCCGCATCTCCGGTCTGCCGGTGGTGGACGAGGTCGGCAGCCTTGTGGGCATCATCACCAACCGCGACATGCGCTTCGAGGTCGACCAGAACCGCAGGGTCGAAGAGGTGATGACCAAGGCGCCGCTGATCACCGCGCAGGAAGGCGTCACCGCGGAGGCCGCGCTCGGCCTGCTGCGCAGGCACAAGATCGAGAAGCTGCCGATCGTCGACGGCAACGGCAAGCTGCGCGGGCTCATCACCGTCAAGGACTTCGTCAAGACCGATCAGTACCCGAACGCCACCAAGGACCGCGACGGCCGCCTGCTGGTCGGTGCCGCGGTCGGCGTCGGCGACGACGCCTGGTCGCGCGCCATGACGCTGTCCGACGCTGGCGTCGACGTGCTCATCGTCGACACCGCGCACGGGCACCAGGCGCAGGTGCTGCAGATGGTCACCAAGGTCAAGGCCGAGGTCGGCGACCGGATCCAGATCGTCGGCGGCAACGTGGCCACCAGGGCCGGCGCGGCCGCGCTGGTCGAGGCGGGCGCGGACGCGGTGAAGGTGGGTGTCGGTCCCGGCTCCATCTGCACCACCCGCGTGGTCGCCGGTGTCGGCGCGCCGCAGATCACCGCCATCCTCGAGGCCGTCGCGGCGTGCAAGCCCGCCGGTGTCCCGGTCATCGCCGACGGCGGCATCCAGTTCTCCGGCGACATCGCCAAGGCGATCGCCGCAGGCGCGTCCACCGTGATGCTCGGCTCGCTGCTCGCAGGCACCGCCGAGTCGCCCGGTGAGCTGATCCTGGTCGGCGGCAAGCAGTTCAAGAGCTACCGCGGCATGGGTTCGCTCGGCGCGATGCAGGGCCGCGGCCAGGCCAAGTCCTTCTCCAAGGACCGCTACTTCCAGGACGACGTGCTGGCCGAGGACAAGCTGGTGCCCGAGGGCATCGAGGGCCGGGTGCCGTTCCGCGGCCCGGTCAACCAGGTCATCCACCAGCTCGTCGGCGGCCTGCGCGCGGCCATGGGCTACACCGGCTCCCAGTCCATCGCCCACCTGCAGGAAGCCCAATTCGTGCAGATCACCGCGGCGGGCCTCAAAGAGAGCCACCCGCACGACATCACGATGACCGTCGAGGCCCCTAACTACACTGGTCGCGGCTAGCCCGCATGATGGTCCTGCACGAGACCGTGAGGTCCGTGCAGGACCAGACCTGCTCGGGACTGGGCCGATGGCACACGAAGCTGTAGGCCCATGCCCAGACCAGCCCGCCGACACCCGGCGCCGACCGCGCACGCGACGAGCTGCTGCGCGCCGACGGCTAGCCTGAGCCGCAGCCTCCGTCCACGAGCACGGCCACCACAGCGCGAGTTCTGCGAGCGCCGTTCGTGGCCCGTCTTGCGTCCGAGCGGCCGAAGCGCATGCGCCGCAGGCCGCGAGTCTCGGACGCAGACACCCGGGGGCCACGAACACGCCGCGCCCGCGCGGCCGATAGATAGGAGACAGACGTGCGCGACATGGTCGAGATCGGCATGGGCCGGACCGCCCGGCGTACCTACGAGCTGGACGATGTCGACATCGTTCCTTCGCGCCGGACCCGCTCGTCGAAGCAGGTGTCGCTGTCGTGGCAGCTCGACGCCTACCGTTTCGAGATCCCGTTCCTGACGCACCCCACCGACGCGCTGGTGTCGCCGGAGTTCGCGATCGAGCTCGGCCGGCTGGGCGGGCTCGGTGTCATCAACGGTGAGGGGCTGTGGGCCAGGCACGCGGATGTCACCGCGAAGATCGATCAGCTGCTCGAGCTCGTCGGTAAGGGCGGCTATGAGCGTGCCGTCTCGCTGTTGCAGGAGCTGCATGCCGCGCCGATGCAGCCGGAGTTGCTCGCCGCCGCGGTCGCGCAGGTGAAGGCGGCCGGTGTGACGGTTGCGGTCCGGGTGAGCCCGCAGAACGCCCGTGCGCTCACACCCGCGCTGGTGCAGGCCGGGGTCGACCTGCTCGTGGTGCACGGCACCATCATCTCCGCCGAGCATGTCGGCGACGGAGAACCGTTGAACCTCAAGACCTTCATCGCCGAGCTGGATGTGCCCGTGGTCGCGGGCGGGGTCAGCGATCATCGGACCGCGCTGCACCTGATGCGCACCGGCGCGGCGGGTGTCATCGTCGGTTACGGCTCGTTCCCCGGCGCGACGACCACCCGCGAGGTGCTCGGTATCGGCGTGCCGATGGCGACCGCGATCGCCGATGCCGCCGCCGCGCGCCGCGATTACCTCGACGAGACCGGCGGGCGCTACGTGCACGTCATCGCCGACGGTGACGTGGAAACCTCGGGGCAGCTCGCCAAGGCGATCGCCTGTGGTGCGGATGCCGCGATGCTGGGGGTGCCGCTGGCGCTGGCCGCCGAGGCGCCCGGACGCGGCTGGTACTGGCCGTCCGCCGCCGCGCACCCCTCGGTGCCGCGCGGTTCGCTGCTCGGCGTGGAGTGGGAGCTAGAGGAGGGCACCGGAGACGCGGTGCGCCCCAGCCTGGAGCAGGTGCTGTTCGGCCCCTCGGACGACCCGTTCGGCTCGCTGAATCTGGTTGGCGGGCTCCGTCGTTCGATGGCGAAGGCGGGCTACTCCGACCTCAAGGAGTTCCAGAAGGTCGGGCTCAGCGTCCGCGCGTGAGCCTTACCGGGCGTGCGAGGGCGTGATCCGCTCGCGCAGGAACTGCCGCATGGCGACGTTCACCGGCTCCGGGTGCGTCATGGTGACCGCGAGCCGGGCGCCCGCGATCTCGACGTAGCTGGCGCCGGTGAGCCCCTCCGTCAGCTGCTTGGCCCGGTCGGGCGGGATGCCGCTGTCGGTGGCGTGGATCACCAAGGCGGGGCAGGTGATTTCGGACAACCGCTCCAGCACCGAGTCCCGGCTGAGCAGGCAGCCCGCCGCGACCTCGATGCCGCGGCAGTCGCGCAGCATCCAGCGGGTGGTCCAGATGGTCCGGTACCACTTGTCGTCGCCGATCAGCCAGGACGCCAGCTGATTTGCCGCCTGCTGGCGTGAGCCGTCGTCGTACCACTGCTCGAGGAACTGCTGGGTGGCGTCGGACTGTTCGGGTGTCGGGCCGTTGGCCTCGGTGCTGATCAGGATCAGCGCCGACACCCGCTCCGGCGCGATGAGCGCGGTGCGCAGCGCGGTGAAGCCGCCCTGTGCGGTGCCGCCGACCACGGCACGTTCGGCGCCGAGGTGGTCGAGCACGGTGAGCGCGTCGCGGGCCGCGGTCCAGTAGGTGAACGGCAGGCCCTCGTCCCTGGTGCGGCCGTGGCCGCGCGCGTCCCACGAGACGATCCGGAATTCCGGTGCCAGCGCGGCCATCTGAGCCGCGAACATCGTCCGGTCCATGAAGAATTCATGTGCTAGCAGCACCACCGGGCCGCTCCCGCCGCTGTCCTCGTAGTGGATGTCGGCGTCGATCGCGCGGGCGAATGGCACGAGCACGAGGATAGCCAGCGGTGCGGGGGCGGGTGGGGCGATTTGCTGGCTCGCCTTTTTGCTTGCTGGAGCTGGGCTCGGCGTCGGTGCTGTGCCGATGGCTCGGGCACAAAGTGTGCTCACTAAACTATGGCCGTGGCAGATACACAGAGACCGGTCCTCGTCGTCGACTTCGGCGCGCAATACGCACAGCTGATCGCTCGGCGGGTCCGCGAATCGAGTGTGTTCTCCGAGGTGATTCCGCACACCACCACCGTCGAGGAGATCGCCGAGAAGCAGCCGCTCGCGGTGATCCTGTCCGGCGGCCCGTCCAGCGTGTATGCCGAGGGCGCACCGCAATTGGACGCGCGGCTGTTCGATCTCGACGTGCCGGTCTTCGGCATCTGCTACGGCTTCCAGGCGATGGCACAGGCGTTGGGCGGCACGGTCGCGCACACCGGCACCCGCGAGTACGGCCGCACCGAGATCAATATCGACGGCGGCGTGCTGCACGGCGGACTGCCCACCCTGCAGCCGGTCTGGATGAGCCACGGCGACGCGGTCACCGACGCGCCCGAGGGCTTCGAGGTCACCGGCACCACCGCGGGCGCACCGGTCGCCGCGTTCGAGCACCGCGCGCGCCGCCTGGCCGGCGTGCAGTACCACCCCGAGGTCCTGCACTCGCCGCACGGGCAGCAGGTGCTCAGCCGCTTCCTGCACGAGATCGCGGGCATCCGCGCCACCTGGACCCCGGCGAATATCGCGGATTCGCTGATCACCGCGGTCCGCGAGCAGATCGGCGACGGGCACGCGATCTGCGGGCTGTCCGGCGGTGTCGACTCCGCGGTGGCCGCCGCGCTGGTGCAGCGGGCCATCGGTGACCGGCTGACCTGTGTGTTCGTCGACCACGGCCTGCTGCGGGCGGGCGAGCGCGAGCAGGTCCAGCAGGACTTCGTCGCCGCGACCGGCGCCAAGCTGGTGACCGTCGACGCGGTCGAGAAGTTTCTGGGTGAGCTGAAGGGCGTCACCGACCCGGAGGAGAAGCGCAAGGTCATCGGGCGCGAGTTCATCCGGTCCTTCGAGGACGCGGTCTCCGAGGTCGTCATCGAACAGGGCGGCGGTGCCGCGCCGAAGGTCGAATTCCTGGTGCAGGGCACGCTGTACCCGGATGTCGTCGAATCCGGTGGCGGCAGCGGCACCGCGAACATCAAGAGCCACCACAATGTCGGCGGCCTGCCGGACGACCTGGAGTTCGAATTGGTCGAGCCGCTGCGCCTGCTGTTCAAGGACGAGGTGCGCGCGGTCGGCCGCGAGCTCGGGCTGCCCGAGGAGATCGTCGGCCGCCAGCCGTTCCCCGGACCCGGTCTCGCCATCCGCATCGTCGGCGAGGTCACCGAGGACCGGCTCGGCACGCTGCGCCAGGCCGACGCCATCGCGCGCGAGGAGCTCACCGCGGCGGGGCTGGACCGGCAGATCTGGCAGTGCCCCGTGGTGCTGCTCGCGGACGTGCGCAGCGTCGGCGTGCAGGGCGACGGCCGCACCTATGGTCACCCGATCGTGCTGCGCCCGGTCTCCAGCGAGGACGCGATGACAGCCGACTGGACCCGGCTTCCCTACGAGGTGCTCGAGCGGATCTCCACCCGGATCACCAACGAGGTGCCGGAGGTCAACCGGGTCGTCCTCGATGTGACCAGCAAGCCGCCGGGCACCATCGAATGGGAGTGAATCCCTACTAGCGCAACAAGAATGGCCCGTCCGATGGACGGGCCATTCTTGTTGCGCCTCGATCAGCCGCGTTTGCGCGGGGAGACCACCAGCACGATGCCGACGATGATGGCGGCGAGCACCACGATCCAGCCGACCGGGACCACACTGGTCGTCGGCCACGACGCGGGACCGACGAAGGCCCAGGCGCTCACGCCGAGGGCGAGCAGGCCGACGATCAGCAGCGAGGCGGAGGGGCCGCGGCGGGATTCGGTGGATTCGTTGGACTTGTCAGCCACGGTGCACCTCCGCGTTTCCGGCTCGGACATTGATATTCAGGTCGAGCACGGGCGCGCCCTCGGTGGCCGGGCCGGTCAGGCCGTTGTCACATTTGACCTCACCCATGGTCTGGGTGCACTGGGTGTCGACCTTCATGTTGTTCGGCAGCCACACCTGGAAGTCGCCCATCCGGACCTCGACATCGACGGTGCGGCTCTCGGTCAGGTTCAGCTGGCGCAGATCCAGCGTGCCCGATCCCATGTTGACGGTGTAGTGCGACTCCAGCTGACTCACCGCCGTCGGTGTCCAGACGTGTTGGCCCATCGCGCCGCGGTCGAAGTCGATCGGGCCGATCGCCGAGGCGAGCAGGACGAATCCGGCCAGCGGAGCGGTCAGCACCAGCAGGCCGTATCCGCGCCGCAGGAACGCGCCGAGGACCAGGCCGAGTCCGATCACCGCCAAGGCGGCCGCCGCGATCCGGCCGGGCGTCATCCACTCGACGCCCGAGGCGGCCAGTGCGCCCGCGCCGGCGGCGGCGAGGATGGCCAGGCCGAGCACCACCGGGGTCAGCCGGGAGCGTGGACGCCGCGGCGGCGGCGCGACGATGGTGCGCACCGGGGTCGGCTCGGGCAGATCCCAGGCGAGCGGGGCGACGCCGAGCGGGTCCCAGGAAGGCGGGGTCGTGCGGCCGAGGGTGGCCGGGGTCGGCGGCTTCAGCGCGGCGGATGTGCCGGAGGGTGAGCTCGGTGCCGCTTTGCTGAGGGACGCAGGATCACCTTGGGCGGAAGCCGTTGGGCCAGTGGCAGTTCGCGGGTCGATGACCTCGGTGGTGTTGCCGCCCTTGTCGAGCTGGACAGTGTCCGATGTCGCGTTGTATCCAACCGGCGCGTCACCCTTTTCGGACTGGACCGCGGAATCGGTTGCCGCAGAGCCTTGATCGCTCGCGTCTCGCTTGCGCAGCAGGTCCGTACCGGCCTCGTGTACCTGGCCGGTGTCGCTCGCTCCGGAATCCCGTTGCGGCAGCACGGTTTCGGTGCCCGACGTTTCCGGGACATAGGTGTCCGGCAGCTTGGTGTACGGCGTGTACACACTGGTCGGCGGTACGTAGACGTCGCCGGTGGGGCGCGGCGCACCCTGCGGGAAGACCGCACCGGGGTAGCCGGTCGCCATGATCCCGCTGTCCGCGAGGTACCCGCTGAACTCACTGGTGGTCCCCGGCGGTGGTTCCGGATTACGCAGGTGCAGCATCCACCAGCCGGCCAGCATCAGCGCCATGCTGATCAGCCCCGACCCGCCGAGGCCGGCCCCGACCGGGCCCATCGTGCTCACCGCGATGGCGAGCGCGACGATCAACACGATCGTCTTGGTCTGCGACTGCGAGCTGCGCCCCTTGCCGACCAGCGACTCCGCCGCCGACGACTCGTCACCGGCGGCGCTGAACAGCAGCCAGGCCAGCAGATAGAGCACGACTCCGGAGCCGCCGAAGATCGCGGACACCACGAAGGCCACCCGCACCAGTACCGGATCGACGTTGTACCGCTGCGCGAACCCGGCCGCCACGCCGGCGATCGGTCCCTGCCGAGGCAACCGCACCGGGCGCGTACGCCAGATCTGCTGGAGCTGATCCCCGAAGCTCGTTTTCGTCATGGTTCCCATAGTGTGCCTGACCAGCACATCCGCACATCGGGGATAACCCTGAAGAATTTACTGATCCTTTTGGACTCGCCCGGTCAGGTCGTCATCCGTGGTCCGGCAGAAGATCAGGGGGATTCCTGATGGCTAGCTGTCGGCGGATCGTGCCACTATCGAATGCATGTACCCGTCTGCGCCCTCGTTCGACACCCGAGGGTTCGATACCGCGCGGGGGTTCGAGGCCGCGCGCGGTTTCGGGCCTGCGCCGGTGTTCGATCCCGGGCCGCCGCCGCACGCCCGGATGGTGCGGCGGTCGGGTGGCCGGATCATCGGCGGCGTGGCGGGCGGCATCGCCGATCACCTCGGCGTCGACGTGTTCAAGGTCCGGATGGCGTTCGTGCTGCTCGCCGCGGCCGGGGCAGGCATCGTCGCGTACGGGTTGCTGTGGATCTTCACGCCGGGCGGCTCGGACGTAGCGAAGGCGCCCGGTTCCGAGCGGCGGCAGGCGATCGGCCTCGCCATCCTCGGCGTGAGCCTCGCCATCGGGGTGTCGTGGATGTTCAGCGGCACCGCGGCGAGCGTGATCGCGCCCATCATCGTGGTCGCCATCGGTGCGGCGCTGGTGTGGCGGGAGTACGACGCCGACGGCCCGAGGTCGCTGCTCGGCCTGCCCGCGCGGCCCTCGGTGGTGACGTGGGCGCGCATCGTGGCGGGCGGCACGTTGATCGTGGCCGGGCTCGGTGTGGTGGTGCTGGCCAGGATCGATCTGAGCTCGCTCGGGTCCGCGTTGATCGCGGTGGCCGTCACGCTGGTCGGCGCCGGGCTGCTGACGGTTCCGCTGTGGTTGCGGATGATGCGGGCGCTGAACGCCGAGCGCTCGGCCCGCATCCGCAACGAAGAGCGCGAGGAGATCGCCTCGCACCTGCACGATTCGGTGCTGCAGACGCTGGCCCTGATCCAGCGCCAAGCCGGTGACCCGCAGGAGGTGGTGCGGCTGGCCCGCAGCCAGGAGCGCGAACTGCGCAAGTGGTTGTTCGAGGATGCCGGCCCGGCGCAGTCGAGCCTGGCCGCCGCGCTGCGCACCATCGCGGGCGAGGTGGAGGATCAGCACGGGGTGAAGGTGACCCCGGTGACCGTCGGCGATGTGTCGATGGACATCGGCGAGACCGGCTCCGGCCTGCCCAAGGAACATTTCACCGCGCTGCTCGGTGCCACCAGGGAGGCACTGGTCAATGCCGCCAAACACGCGGGCGTCCCGGAGATCGACCTGTTCGCCGAGACCGAACCGCACCAGGTGAGCATTTTCGTGCGCGACCGCGGCGCCGGTTTCGACACCACCGCCGTGCCGCAGGATCGGCAGGGTCTGGCCAAATCCATCCGCGGCCGGATCGAACGCCGCGGCGGCCAGGTGGAGATCCTGTCCACTCCCGGCCGCGGCACCGAGGTGCGAATCATCATGCCACGCACGGATTCCGGTGATCCGGAAACGGTAGCCGAAGCGAACTCGGCTGAGAAACCAGACGATTCGGCCGTTCCGCCGTATGTCGCGGCGACCGGACTGCATCCGAGTAACTGATTTCGTGAGGACATGGGTAACTCATCGGGTACGGGCTGACTCGCTCGCCACATCACCGTCGGCCGCCGGCGTTACTCTCGTGGCACCTAGGTCTGGCCTGAATACGCGGGGAGGCGGGGGAGCTTTCGTGAGGACATGGGTAACTCATCGGGTACGGGCTAATCTGGCCACTGCGTCACTGCCAGTCGCCGACGTTACTAGCGCGGCACCTAGGTCTGGCCTGAATACGCGGAGAGGCGGAAAAGTTGGCCGTGCGGGTCTTTCTGGTTGATGATCACGCAGTGTTCCGGTCGGGTGTGCGGGCGGAGTTGAGCCGAGAGACCGACATGGAGGTCGTCGGTGAGGCAGGTGGGGTCGCCGAGGCGATCGCCGGGATCAAGGCGACCAAGCCGGATGTCGTGTTGCTCGATGTGCACATGCCCGACGGTGGTGGCGTCGCGGTGCTCGCGGGCATCGAAGAGGGACCGGTGTGTCTGGCACTCAGCGTCTCCGATGCCGCCGAGGATGTGATCGCGGTGATCCGCGCGGGCGCGAGAGGGTATGTGACCAAGACGATTTCGGGCGCCGAACTGGCCGACGGCATCCGCCGGGTGTCCGGCGGCGACGCGGTGTTCAGCCCGCGGCTGGCCGGGTTCGTGCTCGACTCGTTCACCGGCAAGTCACAGGTGCCCGAGCCACCGCTGGACCCGGAACTCGATTCGCTGACCCCGCGGGAACTGGAGGTGCTGCGGCTGCTCGCCCGCGGCTACACCTACCGTGAGATCGCCGAAAACCTGTTCATCTCGGTGAAAACCGTGGAAACCCACGCGTCCAATGTGCTGCGCAAAACCCAGCAGTCGAACCGGAATGCGTTGACCCGCTGGGCCCATCACCGGCGCATCGACTGACCCGCGCCGGGGTTACATCACCGCGATGATGACGGCGATGATGATGACCAGACCGATCAGCAGTCCGATGGCGATGGCCAGCGGCGCGTTGCTGGCCTGCGGCGCTTTGGTCCGCTGCGGTGCGGGGGCCGCGGCCGCCGCACCCACCGGGGCGCGGTGCGGGCGCGGCAGCGGGGTCGAGTGCGGACTGCGCAGGCCGGACGCCGAATTCCGCGCCGCCCACGCCGGAATGGTGCCGTCCTCGGTGCGCACCGGTGCGCCGATGATGTAGGGCCCGGTACCGGGACCGAAAGCCGCAGTGAGGATTTCATCCCTGGCCTCGGCCATGGTCGGCCGCCGCTGCGGCGCGGGCTCGAGCATGTGCAGCAGTGCGTCGGTGAGCATTCCGCTGCGCGTCGGCGGAATGATCTGCGCCATGGCCGCGCGGTGCACCAGCACATCGCTGTCCTCGTCGAGCCCGAACGGCGGCTGCCCCTCGATCGCGGTGTACAGCGTGGCGCCGAGGGAGAACACGTCGCTGGCCGTGGTCGGCTGCGCGCCGCGGGCCACCTCCGGCGGCAGGTAGGCGGGGGTGCCGACGATGACACCGTCGGGATCGTCGGAGTGCTCGCCCGCGCCGCGCGAGATGCCGAAGTCGCTGAGCTTGGCCATGCCGACGATCGGGCCACGGTCGGCGACGAGGATATTGCCTGGCTTGATGTCGCGGTGCGTGATGCCCGCCGCGTGTGCGGCGGCCAGTGCGTCGGCGACCTGCGCGCCGATCTGCGCCACCTCGATCGGGGGCAGCGTGTCCACCAGCGCGAGCGCCTTGGCCACGTTGCGCGAGGGTAAGTGCTCCATCACCAGCCAGGGCTCGCCCGCCTCGAGTACCACGTCGTACACGGCGATCGCGTGCTCGTGCGAGAGCTTGGCCGCGACCCGGCCCTCGTGCATGATCTGGCTGCGGATCTCGTTGGCCTCGGCTTCCGGCAGCCCGGCCGTCGAGAGGACCTGTTTGATGGCGACGTCCCGGTCGAGCAGCCGGTCGTGCGCGAGCCACACCGCGCCCATGCCACCGCCGCCCAGCTTCGACTGCAGCCGGTAGCGGCCGGCAACCAGATAGTCGGGGCCGACAATGGGACGAGCGCGTTCGGTCACGGTGCGAGGGTAGCGGAAAACAAGGTGCCCTACGGAGTTTGCTGACACGAACCGCGCCCTGGTTTTTGCCGACCCCGAACACCGGTGCCGCACTTGGTAGTCGATCTGTCGGTCTCCCCGCGGGTCGTGGTCGGCGGCCGTCGTCACTGTGACACCCGCTCGCGGGCAGGGTCCTGACGCGCTGCCGCGATAACGACTGTGTACAGACCGAGCTGCGGTTTACAACGGCATCATTTCGAAATCGTGGGCGCAGGGGTGGGCTCTTGACGGAACCCGGGGGTCGGTTTCTACTGAGCAGGTATCGAACGTATATTCGATACAGATCGATAGCTGAATCGGTGCTGACCTTCGTGCCTTGGGGTTCGTTCCGTGGCGTCGCCTCGGGTCCATCGTGGGAAGTAGGTGGTAGAGATGGGTTCGGATGCGAAACCGCAGGAGGGGGCACAACCGCAGGCGGTAGCTCGGGAGAGCCCGCCCACGGTGGCTGAGCTGCGCAGAAGAATGGCGGCGATACCCGGCCGCGGCGAAGCGGCGTCCGAGCGTATTCCGCTGGACGCCGAACTGCGCCGGGAGTCGCTCGCGGTGCCGCCCGCGCTCGCCGCGCTGTTGCCCGGCGGTGGCCTGGCCAAGGGGTCGGTCGTGTCCTACACGGGCGCCCGGTCGCTGCTGGCCGGCCTGCTCGCCGCGGTGACCGAGGACGGTGGGCACGCCGCGGTGGTCGGGGTGCCCCGGCTCGGCCTGCTCGCGGCGGTGGAGATGGGCGCCCAGTTGGAGCGCCTGGCCGTGATCCCCGATCCAGGCCCGGACCCGGTGGAGGTGGCGGCCGTCCTGCTCGACGGCCTCGACCTGGTGGTGCTCGGCCTCGGCGGCACGGCCGTCGCCCCGGCACGCACCCGGGTGATCGCCGCCCGCGCCCGCAGCAAGGGCGCCACCCTGGTGGTCACCGACGGCCGCTGGCCCGGTGCCGCCCTGCACCTCGACGCGCGCATCGCCGGTTACTCGGGCCTCGGGCACGGCCGCGGCCGCCTGCACTCCCTCGGTCTCGAGGTCGAGGTGCGCGGCAAGGCGGGCCCGCCCCGGCGCGGCCGCCTCGACCTCCGCTCGAACTCCGGCCGGGTCGAATGGGCGGCGCACGAAACACCTACGCGCACCGCCGCACCGGTCGACGTCAGGGAAGCGGCGTCGTGAGGGTTGAGGTGTCCGTGTGGTGGGGCTCGGTTCCGCCGCTGCCCGCGCTTGTCTCGAGCGGCGCGGCGCCGAGATCGACGGCCCTGTCGAGCGATGCGGCCGCAGGCGGCGGAGCCGATATGTGCGGTGCGGCACCGTGATCCTGCCCAGCCGAGCGAAGGGTGCGGCGCGGGTACTGGCGCTGTGGTGTCCGGATTGGCCCGCGGTCGCCGCCGCCGCGGTGGCCGGGTTGCCCGCGACCCAGCCGGTGGCCGTGCTCTTCGCCAATCGGGTGATCGCGTGCTCGGCGATCGCGCGCGCCGACGGGGTGCGGCGCGGGCTGAAGCGGCGAGAGGCGCAGGGGAAGTGCCCCGATCTGTTTCTCGCGCAGGCGGATCCGGACCGGGACGCGCGGTTGTTCGAGCCGGTGGTGGCGGCCGTGGATGCGACGGTGCCCGGGGTGGAGGTGCTGCGGCCGGGGCTGCTGGTGCTCGGCGCGCGGGGGGCCGCCCGGTTCTTCGGTTCCGAGGAGGCGGCGGCCGAGCGGCTCGTCGACGCGGCGGCCGCCACCGGGGTGGAGGCGCAGATCGGCATCGCCGACGAGTTGTCCACGGCGGTGATCGCCGCCCGGCGCGGCGCCATCGTGCCCGCCGGGGCGGGTGCGCGGTTTCTCGCGCCGATGCCGGTGCGCGAGCTCGCGGTCGAGCCGAGCCTGGCCGCGCCGGAGCGCGAAGATCTGGTGGATCTGTTGCACCGCTTGGGTTTACGCCGCATCGGTGATTTCGCCGCGCTGTCGACCGCCGAGGTCGCCTCGCGGTTCGGCGCCGACGCCGTGCTGGCGCACCGGTGTGCGCAGGCCCAGCCGGAGCGCCCACCCTCCGCGCGGCAGCCACCCAAGGATCTGACGGTGCAGTACCCCTGCGACCCGCCGATCGAACGGGTCGATGCCGCCGCCTTCGCGGGCCGCATGCTCGCCGCCCAACTGCACGCCGAACTGTCGAACGCGGGCCTGGCCTGCACCCGATTATCGATATTCGCGGAAACCGATGCGGGGGAGGAGCTCTCGCGGATCTGGCGGTGTGCCGAACCGCTGACACCGGACGGTACCGCCGATCGGGTGCGCTGGCAGCTGGACGGCTGGCTCACCCGGCGCGACCGGCCCACCGCGCCGATCACCCTGCTGCGCCTGGAACCGGTCGAGGTGGTGGCGGCGGGTGCGTTGCAGCTCGGGCTGTGGGGTGGTGTCGGCGAGGAAGAAGAGCGGGCCCGCCGCGCGCTGGTCCGGGTGCAGGGTCTGCTCGGTGGCGAAGCGGTGCGGGTCGGCGTGCTCAGCGGCGGCCGCGGGCCCGTCGAGCGCATCACACTGGTCGCGCTCGGTGACGAACCCGTGCCCGCCGCCGACCCGGCTCAGCCGTGGCCGGGCCGGTTACCCGAGCCCGCCCCCGCGCTGCTTCTGCTCAATCGGCCGCAGGTCCGTCTGGAAGCGGTGGACGGCACGCCGATCCAGGTCACCGACCGCGCCCTGTTCAGCGCCGACCCGGCCCGCCTGCACTGGGGCAGCAGGCAGTGGCGGCTGACCGGCTGGGCGGGGCCGTGGCCGGTGGACGAGCGCTGGTGGGTGCCGGATCCGGTCGAGAACACGGACGCCCCAACCACTTTCACCGCACGCGCGCAGGTCCAGCTGGACGGTGCGGCGCCCGACGTTCGGGTGCTACTGCTCGTTTACCACGACGAGATCTGGCGCGCCGAAGGTCTTTACGACTGAGCAGGCCGTGACCACACCGTCGCCATGGTGAAGGGCTGCCCGCGCAGGTCCCGCCACTTCGGCTTGGCCGCGAGCCAGGTGTCGTCGATCAGCGTCTCGGTGAGCTCGGCGAGCACCCAGCCCGCGTCCAGCGCCGCCGTCACATGCTCGCTGAGCAGGTGCAGGTTCGTGCTGATCGCCACCGGCTCGCCACCCTGGGGCGTGTAGTGCGTCGGCATCCCGGTCGTCATCATGAATTGCGGATGGAAGCTGACCAGGACGCACAGCGCGCCGGGCGCGGCCAGCCGCCACGCCTCGGCGTAGAACGGTGCCAACTCGGGCAGGTGCTCATCGATCAGTGAGGCGATCACCAGGTCGTAGCTGCCGTCGGTCAGCCCGGTGGCGCGCACGTCCGCCTGGGTGAGCGTGGTGTGCGCCCCGCGCGCCGCGGCCCGCTCCAGCATCCCCGCGCTCACATCGACACCGTCGATATGGGTAACCCCTTGCGTGCGCAGCCAGGCGCCGGTCCGCCCCGTCCCGCACCCCAGGTCGGCGGCGCGGCGCACCCGCGACCACTCCGGACGCCGCAGCCGGGACAGCAGCGCGAGATCCATCTCGTCCATGACGGTCTGCTCGTAGGTCGGCGCCCATCCGTCGTATCCGGTGGCCACATCGACGGTGCGGTAGTTTCGGCGGTCGTAATCCGCGAATGACGGCATGCGCGGAGTATTTCGCGGCCCACCGGGATTCGCCAGACAATTTCGGCTGTCCTGCTCGACGAGACCATCGCGATCGCGCCGGAGTCGTGCGTTCGACACGCGGGCGGCGAAGGGCGTGCGACCTACGATGTGGTGCCCGGCTCACGTGATCCGTGCGACAAGTCGCAGGTCGGAAGATGACAACCCCAGTACTCTCGAAGATCGTGGATCTCGCGGTAACCAGACTTGCCTTCGGTGACGTGCGGATCGCCTACCGGGATTCCGGGGCGACCGCAGGTGCCGACGTGCCCGTGGTCCTGGTGCACGGCATGGGCGGGGACGGGCACACCTGGGACCGGTTCGCCCGCGCGCTGGTGCAGGCGGGCCGCCGGGTCATCATTCCCGACCTGCGTGGCCACGGCCGCAGCTCACACACCGACTCGTACCGGTTCGACGAATTCGGCGCCGACGTGCTGAAACTGTGCGACCGGCTGGAACTGTCCACGGTCGATCTGGTCGGCCACTCGCTGGGCGGCTACGCCGTCTCCTGCGTCGCGCAGGAGCGCCCGGAGTTGGTGCGCCGCCTGGTCATCGAGGAGTGCCCGCTGCCGTTGCAGTCCGGCGCCGAAGAACTACGGCTGGCCCGCCGTTTCCCGACCGTGCCCGAGCTGTGGCACGCCACGAGCAGCCTGGCCAGGCATCCGCGCGCGGTGCTGGCCTTCGACCGGTCCATGACCAGGACCGCGCTGGAACAGTTCCGCAAGCCGAACCCGGAGTGGTGGGATCGACTCTCCGACATCACCGCGCGGACGCTGGTGCTGCGCGGCGGCCCCGGCGGCATGGTCGATCCGGCGAAGCTGGCGCTCATGGGCGCCGCCATCGCCGACTGCACGGTCACCGCCTTCGCCTGCGGTCACAGCATCCATCGCGACCGCTACCGCGACTTCGCGGCCGCCGTTCATCCTTTTCTCGCAGCGTGAACACCGGCTTCGAGGGGATGCTCTGCTCCGCCGCCGCGGCGCGGACTCCGCTGTCCGGCAGCGCCACCGAGGTGACCGGCTGGTTGTGCATCGAACACCCCGGTGCCTGGGGTCGCGATGTGATCGGTGACGAGGTGCTCGGCCCGGAGATCACGCCCGAGTTGGCGGCGCGGACCGCCGCCGCGCACGTGCGCCCGACCTTGATCCGCCGACCCGGTCGCAATGAATTCACCGGCACCCGAACGGTTTTGATCGCCAGTTCGCGTCCGACGGGGTCCTGGTGCGAGCGTTTCGAGATCACCGATCTGAAGCAACTGCTCGATGTCGACCTGACTCTGCTGGCCGGCCCGCCGCCGGGAATCGGTGTGCCCGTTGCCGATCCGCTGGTGCTGGTGTGCGCGCACGGCAAACGTGACCAGTGCTGCGCGCTGCTCGGCCGCCCGATCGCCGCGGAACTCGCGACGAAATATCCTGGGCAGGTGTGGGAGTGCTCGCACACCGGCGGTCACCGCTTCGCGCCCGCCTTGGTGCTGCTGCCGTCCGGACTCACCTACGGGCGGCTCGACGCCGCCTCCGCCGAGGAGATGGTCGAAGCCGCTCGGCGCGGCGCGGTCTCGAACACCGGCCTGCGCGGCCGCAGCTGCTACTCGCCGGTCGAACAGGTCGCGGAAGTCGCGGTGCGCGAACAGATTTCCGCCGCCGTCGACGATCTCACGGTCGCCCTCGACAACGACACCGCCCCGGCGGGCGCCGCGCTGGTCACCCACCGCGACGGCCGCCGCTGGCGGGTTACCGTGCGCACCATTGCTTTTCCGGCCCGCCAACCCAGCTGCAACGCGGCCCCCAAGGCAGTTACCGCCCTCGCGGTGGACACGATCCAGACCTTGCCCGTCGGCTGACCGCGACGCCACGCAGCGTTGCCCGGCCGATGCCGCGGGACTACCAGTGGGTGCCGGGGACCCAGCGGGCGGCGCGGCGCAGGGCGGTGCCGGTGACCCGGCGGGCCGCCGAGCGCGGGCGCGGGGCAGGTTGGGGGACAGCGGGTTCCGCAGCTTCTTCGGTGTCTTCCACCTGCTCGCCCTTGGCGGCGGGGGAGTCCGGCAGGGCGCGGTAGTAGCGGTGCAGGATGCGGTCGCGGAACTTGGGGGTGAGCAGGGCGCCGTATTCGGCGAAGGTGCCCAGCGGCACGTCGATGCGCTTGGGGCGCTCGGTCAGCGCGCGCACGATGGTCGCGGCCGCCCACTCGGGAGATTCGGACGGACCCTGGTCGCCGCTCGGGGTGATCATCGGGGTGCGCACCAGCGGCATGTGGATGGTGGTGAAGGTGACGCCGTCGGCCATGGTCTCGACCGAGGCCACCTCGGCGAACTTGTCCAGCGCCGCCTTGCTGGCCAGGTAGGCCGCGAAGCGCGGCGTCGCCACCTGCACGCCCGCGCTGCTGATGTTGACGATGTGGCCGAACTTGCGCTCGCGCATCTGCGGCAGCAGGGCCAGCGTCATCCGCAGCGCGCCGAAGTAGTTGACCGCCATGGTGCGCTCGAAGTCGTGCAGCCGGTCGGTGGAGCGGTGGATGGCGCGGCGGATGGACCGGCCCGCGTTGTTCACCAGCATGTCGACGTGGCCGTGCTCGTCGAGAATGGTCTTCACGACGTGGTCCACCGAGTCGGAATCGGTGACGTCGCACTGGTATCCGTAGGCGCTGCCGCCCGCGGCCTTGATCTCGTCGACCACCGAGGCGAGTTCGTCGGCGCGGCGGGCGAGCAGGAACACGGTGGCGCCCTTGCCCGCGACGGCGATCGCCGCTGCCTTGCCGATCCCGGAGGAGGCGCCGGTGATGAGGACATGCCGACCCGTGATGTCGCGGCTGCGACGGCCGCGCCGGGTCTCGGGCAGGCCGGCGTCAGCGGATGCTTGACTCATCGCTGCTCCTTTGCAGTTCGGTTGGCATGAACTTACTCCGAAGTAAGTTTACCCGCCAAGTGGCACTGCTCACTTTTCGGGGCTGGGGTCGAGGTGGTGAACACGGGTCGAACAACCTCTCGAAATCGATCGAACATATGTGCGATACTCGGCGCATGGCGGACGATCGGATGGCGGACATCTTTGCCGCGGTGCGGCTCGGTGGTGGGGACCAAGCTGCGGCGCGACAGGCGCTGGAGAAGTTGTGGGACGAGATCGGTGAGGGCGGTGATCCCTTGCACCGCTGCGTGATCGCGCATCACCTAGCCGATCTGCAGGACACCGCCGCCGACGCGCTCCGCTGGGACCGGCGGGCGCTCGCCGCGGTGTTCGGCCCCGGCATTCCGCTGGACGAAGGGCTCCGCAGTTTCCTGCCGTCGCTGTACCTCAACCTGGCCGACAGCCACCGGCGAGTCGGCGACTTCGAAGCCGCCCGCATGCAGCTGGCCATCGCCCGCGGGCACCTCGATGTCCTCGCCCACGACGCCTACGGCGCCCTGATCCGCGCCGGCCTCGACGATGTCGAAGCGGCGCTCGCCGAGGGTTCGACGGCGCCCCTGCCGACCAGCTGACGTATGAGGAGGTGAGCCGCGGTGGGGTGGAGTAACGGTCCCCCTACCTGGTCCGAGCTGGAGCGGGTGCTGTCGGGGCGGCCCGGCCGGACGAACCCGGACGCGATGTACCCCGGCGACGGCGGCGACAGCCCGGCCTGGTCCCGCAAGCGCGGGGAGTACCTGGCCGATCCTGCGCTGCCCACCGCCGGGCCGACGGTGCCGTACGCGGAGCTGCACACGCACTCGGCCTACAGCTTCCTCGACGGCGCGAGCCAGCCGGAGGAGCTGGTGGAGGAGGCCGTGCGGCTCGGCCTGGAGGCGATCGCACTCACCGATCACGACGGCTTCTACGGCACCGTGCGGTTCGCGGAGGCGGCCAGGGAATGCGGGATGCCGACGGTCTTCGGGGCCGAGCTGTCGCTGGGCACGCAGGCGGATTCGACCGCGCGCCGCAGGCCTGCCACCATCCCGGATTCCATGCCGCGCACCGGATCTCCCGATCCTGCCGGACCGCACCTCCTGGTGCTGGCTCGCGGCCAAGAGGGTTATCGCCGGCTGTCGCGGGAGATCGCGGCCGCCCACATGGCGGCAGGAGAGAAGGGCATCCTCCGCTACGACTTCGACGCGCTCTCCGCGGCCGCCGAGGGACACTGGCAGATCCTGACCGGTTGCCGGAAAGGCCATCTGCGTCAAGCGCTCGAACACGACTTACGTTCGGGCAGTACGCGTCTCGTGCGCGCCGAGGCGGCGCTGCGCGACCTGACGGAGCGGTTCGGTGCCGACCGGGTGAGCGTGGAACTCACCCACCACGGCATCCCGGAGGACGACGAGCGCAACGCCCACCTCATCGCCCTGGCCGACCGCCTCGGGCTGCCCGTATTAGCCACTACCGGAGCGCATTTCGCCGCACCGGGTCAGCGCCGCCGGGCCATGGCGCTCGCGGCGATCCGGGCCAGGCAGAGCTTGGACGAGATCGCCGGCTGGCTGGCTCCCACTGGCGGCGCGCACCTGCGCTCCGGCGCGGAGATGGCGCGGCTGTTCGCCGACTGCCCGCAGGCGGTGCGCAACGCGGTCGCGCTGGCCCGCGAATGCGCCTTCGACCTGAAGCTGATCGCGCCGAAGCTGCCGCCGTTCGACGTGCCCGCGGGCCACGACGAGAAGTCCTGGCTACGGGCGCTCACCCTGGCGGGCGCCGCGGCGCGCTACGGCCCGCCGGAGCGAAACCCGCAGGCGTACCGGCAGATCGAGCACGAGCTCGCGGTGATCGACGAGTTGGAGTTCCCGGGCTACTTCCTGGTGGTGCACGACATCGTCACCTTCTGCAAGAACAACGACATCCTGTGCCAGGGTCGTGGCTCGGCGGCCAACTCGGCCGTCTGCTACGCGATCGGCATCACCAATGTCGACCCGGTCAGCAACAACCTGCTGTTCGAACGCTTCCTCTCGCCGGAGCGCGACGGACCGCCCGATATCGATGTCGACATCGAATCCGACCGCCGCGAGGAGGCCATCCAGCACGTCTACACCAAGTACGGCCGCGAGTACGCCGCGCAGGTGGCCAATGTGATCACCTATCGCGGCAAGTCCGCGGTCCGCGATGCCGCACGCGCACTGGGCTTTTCGCCGGGACAGCAGGACGCGTGGAGCAAGCAGGTGAGCCGGTGGACCGGCGTCGGCAGCGAGACCGGTACCGATATTCCGGCCGAGGTGCTCGGGCTGGCCGCCGAAATAGAAGGACTACCAAGGCATCTCGGTATCCATTCCGGTGGCATGGTGATCTGTGACCGTCCCATCGCCGACGTCTGTCCGGTGGAGTGGGCGCGGATGCCCGGCCGCAGCGTGTTGCAGTGGGACAAGGATGATTGCGCCGCCATCGATCTGGTGAAGTTCGACCTGCTCGGTCTCGGCATGCTCTCCGCGCTGCACTACATGATCGACCTGGTGCGCGAGCACACCGGCGAGATCGTCGAGCTGCACAAGCTCGATCTGAAGGAAGCCGCCGTCTACGAGATGCTCTCGCGCGCCGACTCGGTGGGTGTGTTCCAGGTGGAGTCGCGGGCCCAGATGGCGACGCTGCCTCGGCTGAAGCCGCGCGAGTTCTACGACCTGGTGGTGGAGGTGGCGCTGATCCGGCCCGGCCCCATCCAGGGTGGTTCGGTGCACCCTTATATCCGGCGCCGCAACGGCGCCGAGCCGGTGACCTACGACCATCCGGCACTGGAGAATTCGCTGGCCCGCACGCTCGGTGTGCCGCTGTTCCAGGAACAGCTCATGCAGATGGCCGTCGACGTCGCGGGCTTCACCGCCGCCGAGGCCGACCAGCTGCGCCGCGCGATGGGCTCCAAACGCTCACCGGAGCGCATGGAAGGTCTCAAGGAACGCCTCTACCGTGGCATGCGCGAGCTGCACGGGATCACCGGCGAAGTCGCCGACCGTATCTACGAGAAGCTGTACGCCTTCGCGAATTTCGGTTTCCCGGAGAGTCATTCGCAGAGCTTCGCCTCGATCGTGTTCTATTCGTCGTGGTTCAAGCTGCACCACCCCGCGGCCTTCTGCGCCGGTCTGCTGCGGGCGCAGCCGATGGGCTTCTACTCCCCGCAATCCCTGGTCGCCGACGCGCGCAGGCACGGCGTCGTGGTGCACGGCCCCGACATCAATGCCAGCCGCGCCGAACCGACGCTGGAGCAGGAGGGCACCCAGGTGCGCCTCGGCCTGGCTGCGGTCCGGCACATCGGTGACGACCTCGCCGAAAAGATCGTCGCCGCACGGGATCAGGGACCGTACACCTCCTTCCTCGACCTGACCGGCCGCGTGGAACTCACTGTCGTGCAAGCGGAATCGCTCGCCACCGCGGGCGCCCTCGGCGGTCTCGGCAGCACCCGGCGCGAAGCCCTCTGGGCGGCGGGCGCCGCCGCGGGGGAACGCGCGGATCGACTGCCCGGTACCGGCGCCGCCACCACCGCCCCCGTGCTGCCCGGCATGAGCGACCTCGAACTGGCCGCCGCCGACGTCTGGGCCACCGGCGTCTCCCCGGGCAGCTATCCCACCGAATTCCTGCGCCCGCAACTCGACGCGCTCGGCGTGATTCCCGCCGCCGGGCTGCTCGCCGTGCGGGACGGGTCGCGCGTGCTGGTGGGCGGCGCGGTGACGCACCGGCAACGTCCCGCCACCGCCGCCGGTGTCACCTTCCTCAACCTGGAGGACGAGACCGGCATGGTGAACGTCGTCTGCTCGGTCGGGCTGTGGGCCCGCTATCGCCGCCTGGCGCAGAGCGCGCCCGCCCTGCTCATCCGCGGTCGCGTGCAGAACGCCGAGGGGGCGGTCAGCATCGTCGCCGAACACCTGCGGCGGTTGGACCTGCGCGTCGACTCCAAGTCGCGCGACTTCCGCTGAGCCCATGAAAAACTCGTCTTTCTCCCCGGATATCACCGCCATAGGATGAGGCGTTCTGCCCAGCGCGGCCCCGTCGAGAATCGGGAGACACCATGCCAGCGCATTCGGATGCCGGCTCGCCGCGCGCCACCGCACCGGCCGTGCGTCCTCGCTACCTGGCGATGATCGTCACGGGGTTGCTGGCGTTGCCGACCGTATTGCTCAGTGTCGCAATCATTCTGGTGCTCGGCGCGTGGGTGGGGATCTGGTTCGTGGTGACGGCTGTCGTGGTGTGGGTGCTATTCGGTGTCATGCTCTTCGATGCGGCGTGGTTCACGCCCAATCGCGCGAAATTCGCGAAGGCATCCGGGTTTCGGCGGCCGATCCCACCGGAGGACGAACTCCTTGCCGCGGCATGGAAGCAGGTCACCAGCGCGCCCGGCGTGGACGGGTGGCCGTACTCACTGTGGGTGGAGCAATCCGATGATCCGAATGCCTTTGCCGTGCCCAGTCGCATTGTCGCGGTGACGAGTTCGGTGCTCGCCGAGCTCGATTCGCGGCAGCTCGAAGCGATGCTCGCGCACGAACTCGGGCACCACCTGAACGTCGATCCCCGGTTGCGACTGGTCGACACGTGGCTTGCCATGCCGGGTCGCGTGCTGTGGGCGGTGTGCAGGCGTCTCGGGCGGATCGCGGGGATCCTCGGCCCGCTCGCACCGTTCGCCCGATTGATCGCGGCGGTGGGTCTGCTGCCGGTCGTGGTGATCGTGCTGACGCCGGTCGTGGGAGTCGGTGCCGCGCTGCTGTTCGTTGTCTTGCTGGTCGTGGAACCGCTGACCAGGAGCGCGCAGTGCCACCGCGACGAATACGCCGCCGACCGTGCGGCCGTGGACCTCGGCTACGGCCGCGAACTGGCGGCCGGTCTGCGCGGCTGGGCGGCCGAGACGACTCCGCCCCTCGACGCGCTGCGCGATCGGTTCTACAGCACCCACCCGCCGCTGGTGCCGCGGATACGGAAGATCACCGCCCGGCTCGGCGAATGACCTGGCCGACCATACTTTTAGAGAAGTGTTAGAAGGGCTCTAGAGAACAGTTATGTCGGGCTGTTCGCGCCGCGGCAGGGGCTACTGTGCGAATCATGCGGAAGCTTGCTGTGCTGTGCATCGGTCTGCTCGGTCTGACGTTGCTCGTCGGCTGCGGCTCCGGCGACAACGACGCCAAAAGAGCAGCGCCGCCGGACCGGCCGTCCACCTACGCCACGGTGGAGTCCGCGCCGGCGCCCGCCTCCGTGCCACCGGGGCTGCGCGACCAGGGGGCCGCGCCGCGCAAAGACGACACCGGCAATGAAACCGTCACGGCGCGTAAGGAAGTCGTCACCGGCAGCGTCGAGATGACCGCGGGCAGACCGATCGAGGCGGCAGCCAAGATCGCCGACCGGGTGCGCGAGGCGGGCGGTCGGATCGACAGCCGGACCGAACAGCCCGGCACCGAGGACGCCGACCCCAGCGCCACCCTCACCGTCCGGGTGCCCGCGGACAAGACCGACGCGTTCATCGACGGGCTCGGCGGCCTCGGCCGCGTCACCCGGGTGCACACCAACCGCGACGACGTGACGATGCAGTGGGAAGACCTGGACGCCAGGATCCGGGCACTGCAAGCCTCCGTCGACCGGCTGCGCGGGCTCATCGCGGGCGCGACCAACACCGCCGACCTGCTCAACGCCGAGCAGGCGCTGTCGAGCCGGCAGGGTGAACTCGACAGCCTGACCGCGCAGAAGCGCCACCTCGACGACGACGTCGCGCTGTCCACGCTCACCATCGACGTCACCACCGCGACCACCAAGGCCGAGGAGGACCGCGCCGACAACTTCTGGGAAGGGATCGTCAGCGGCTGGAACGCGCTGGTGGACTGGCTGAAGGACGCGGTCGTGTTCACCGGTAAGGCGCTGCCGTGGCTCGGCTTCCTGGTGGTGCTCGCCGCCGTGGTCTGGGGCATCGTGCGGCTGGTGCTGCGGCGGGGCAAGCGCGGCACTCCGGCAGAATCGACACCGGTGGGTGCCGGCGCTACGCAGTCCGGTTCCGGCGGCACGGAAAGGGCCGGGGCCGCGGGTAGCAGGGCGACGGGAGACAAGAGTGCCGACAACGGTCCGGGCGACCATAAAACCGAACAGCCGTAAGGGCCCGCTCGTCGAAACCCTCGACGACGGCACCCTCCAGCTGTACGTGCGCGCCCCGGCCGTCGAAGGCAAAGCGAACAAGGCTGCCATCGAACTGCTCGCCGAGCATTACGGAGTGCCCAAGAGCGCCGTCCGCCTGGCGGCCGGCGCCACTTCCCGCTTCAAGCGCTTCGAGATCGATCGCTGAACCGCTTGCGCGCCAGGCATTGTCGCGCATCTGTCATCGCGCCGGGCCTGAGTCGTCGGCAATCTCCGTGCGCCGAAAGCGGATTCGTGCGCCGCGGTCACACTCCGCTGTCGAACCCGACCTGCCGCCACGCCTCGTACACCGCGACCGCGGCGGCGTTGGACAGATTCATCGAGCGGCGCCCCGGCAGCATCGGAATCCGCAGCTGATCGGTGACATGCGGATCCTCGAGCACCGCCGCGGGCAACCCCGTCGGCTCGGTCCCGAACAGCAGCACATCTCCTTCCCGATACGCCACCTCGGTGTACCGGGTGGTGGCCTGCGTGGTGAACGCGAACACCCGCTCCGGCCGCACCGCCGACCACGCCGCCGCCAGATCCTGGTGCACCGTCACCGACGCCAGATCGTGGTAATCCAACCCGGCCCGCCGCAGTTTGGCCTCCGAAAGATCGAACCCTAACGGCTCGACCAGATGCAGCTCACACCCGGTCCCCGCCACCAGTCGAATCGCATTCCCGGTATTTCCGGGTATCGCGGGCTCATGAAACATCAGTCGGAACACGGCAGACAGTCAATCAGGCGTTCGCCGCTGTGCTTCGCCGACCTACCGCCCGCCGATACTCGAAGCCGATATGGCGCTGCCGACCTGCCGCCGCGGCACGCGACGGTCGGGTTCGGGGTCGCGCTTGGTTGCCGAGGTCAGGGGAGCTGGATCGGGGTGAGGTCGGTGTCGGGTGGGGGTCGGAGGCGGCGGAGGGTGCCGTCGAAGAGGGTGGTGTAGAGGGCCCAGGTGTCGCCGTCGGGGGCGATGCGGACCGAGCTGGGGCCGGCCTGGCCGATCGAGAGGCCGCCGGCGATGACGCAGGTCGCGCCGGTGTTCGGGTCGACGCGGTGGATCTCGCCTGCGGTGTGGGCGGCGACGTAGAGGGTGCCGGAGCGGGATGTGGTCAGGTCGTCGAGGCCCGGGAACAGGCCGGGGATGGTGGCGATGACGGTCCATCGGTCGGGGGCGTCCAGCGGGACGCGGATGACGCGGCCGGTGAACAGGTCGTCGGTGTAGACGGTGCGGTGTTCCGGGTCGAGGGCCAGGCCTTCGGAGCGTGGCACCGGCGACCAGTTGAGGACGGTGGCGCCGGTATCGGGGCGATAGCGGGTCAGGCCCTTCGACGGCCCGCCCTCGGTGCCGACCCAGGTGGTCAGCAGATCGCCGCCCGGCAGCCGCAGCAGACCGTTGCCGTCGAGCGGCGCCACCGAGGTCAACCGCTCGGTTCCGGTGTCCAACTGCCACAACTGGCCCCCGGCAAGGAAATACAGATTCGAGCCGACCAGTTGCAGGCCGCGAGGAACCCGCAGGTTCTCCAGCACCGTCCGCACCTGACCCGCGGCATCGAGGTGATAGATCTTCGAATCCGCGGACATATAGAACCCGCCACGACCGTCCGGCTCGAGGTTCTCCAGCTGCTCCAAACCCTGCACAAGGGTGTCGACCTGCCAGCCACCGCAACCCGCGGTGCTCACACCCTGCGCGGGCCCCGCCGCGGCCCCAGCCCCAGCCGCGATCGCCACCGTGACACACAAGGCGCGAATGCGTCTGCCCACCATCCCCATTCCGCGCAGCCTATGCTGCGGCACCGACCAGGTCGACACCGCAGAACCGTGGGCGCCGGCGCAACGGTCACCACGGCTCGGCCGACGCTCCCAGCCCGTAAGCGAAAACCGTTGTGCGGCAGCGGCTGATCCGGCAGTTTAAGATGCCCGGATGGTGAGCACCTCGCACAATCCGGCAGACACCCAACCACCCGCACCTGGCTTCGCGCACGCGACGTCGGCCACCGGTAGCAGGATCATTCACATTTCCGGGCAGGTCGGCACCGATGCGTCGGGCCGCGTCGTAGCGGGTGGCCTGGCCGCCCAGACCACGCAGGCCTTGCTCAACCTCGGCCGCGCGCTCGAGGCGGCGGGCGGTAAGGCCGCCGATCTCGTCAGTGTCCGGTTCTATGTGGTCGATTGGGATCCGTCGAAGTTCGAGGCGCTCGGTGCGGCCGGCGCCGCGGCCCGCGTGCACTACGAGTTCCCCGAAACCGCGGTCACCCTGGTCGGCGTGGCCGCCCTGTTCACGCCGGAGCACCTCATCGAGATCGAGGGTGTCGCGGTCGCCGACTGAGCCCGTCGGCGGCGGAGGGTCGGGAGAGTCTGTCAGAATCGGGGAGTGACCGATGCCGATACGTCCACCGCGGACCACCGGGCAGCCAGCAGCTCTCCGTTCCTGCGCTGCCACCTGCCGATGGTGGTCGTGGCGCTGGTCATCGCGGTGGCGATCGTATTCGTGGCGCAGGACCGGTGGCGCCGCGGCGCGCTGTTCTTCGGCGGGGCGACGCTGCTGGCCGCGGCGTTCCGGCTCTGCCTGCCGACCGCGCAGGTCGGCTTGCTCGCCGTGCGCAGCAAGCCCTTCGATGTCGGCGCGCTGACCGTGCTCGGCTCCGCCATCGTCTTCATCGCTGCGACCATCAATACACTGGGCGTCGGCTAGTACCGGGAAGCGTTGGCGGCCAACGGGTTCAGCGGGCGTACTGCTCTGCGAAGACCGTCTGATCGCGCGGCCTGCGACCGGGGTGCGGCGGGGCGGCGTCGCTGTACCCGACCGCGACCAGCACCGCGATGGCCAGCTCGGCGCGGTCGCTGATACCGATGGCTTGCTTGACCAGATCGGCATCCCAGCCGTTCATCGGGGCCGAGGCCAAACCCAGGCTGGTGGCGGCGAGCATGACGTAGGTGGCCGCGATCATCGCGTTCTTGACGGCGTTCTCCCGGAGCAGGCCGCGTTCACGCAGCGAATGGAATTCGCTGCGGGAGTTGAACATCGCGGTGAACTCGGCGTTCCACGCGGCGTTGCGGACGGCCAGTTCGGCAATGTCGGCATTGCCGTGCTGCCAGGCCGTGGGGTCGGCGACGAAGACCAGGACGACCGGCGCCTCCAGCGGCTGCGGTTGGCCGAACGCCGCCTTCGACAGCGCATGCCGCCCGTCCTCGCTGGTGACGACGACGATCGAGCGGTCCTGCATGTTCCACGCGCTCGGTGCCTGCACCGCCAGGTCCAGCAGTTCATCGAGCAGCTCCGGCGCTACCGGAGTGGGCTGGAAGTGGCGGGTGGTGCGACGGGCGTGGATCGCGGCGGGTACCGAAAGTGGCTGTGTTTCCATAATTCTTACTATTGGAGAGTCGGTCTCCAATGGGAAGAAGGCACTTTTTAGTGCGTTACGCTCGGAAGTGTGCGCACGCTCATCGAAGGTTCCGGACTGCCCGCCGACGTCTACTCGGCCAAATGTCCCACCCGGCAGCTACTCGACCATCTCGCGGGCAAGTGGACGGTGCTGATCGTCGATACCCTGGCCGACGGCACCATGCGCTACACCGATCTGCGCAAGCGCATCGACGGCATCTCGCAGAAGATGTTGACGCAGACCCTCCGTCAGCTGGAGACGGACGGATTCCTCACCCGCACAGTGCATCCCACCGTGCCGCCACGCGTCGAGTACACGCTCACCGAACTGGGGCACAGTCTGCGCATACCCATTGCGGCACTGCGTGATTGGATAGAAACCAACATCAACCTGATCGAGCAGGCGCGCCGTTCGGCGGCCCGCTGAACAACCCGCCGCACCCCTCGACGCGGCGGGTTGTCCCGAAACTCAGGCCGGTTCGGCCACCAGCTCGGCCCGCCCGGCCCGCCCGTACAAGGCCCGAGCCTCGGCCGGGGTCACGGTCTCGAGCCTGGCCGGCGGCGCCGCGTTGATGTGTTCCTTCAGGATCTGCCCCGCCATCGGCGCGATGAACGGCGCCGCGACCAGCAGGCCGAACGAATTGAATCGGCTGAAGCCCCACACCAGCACCTTGGCGGGCAGCCGGATCGCGAGATCGACGATGCCGAGCCGATCGAAGCGCCCCAGCTTGCGCATCCACTTGGGCAGGGTCGCCACCGAGGCCAGCGAAAGCAGCCTGCTGCCAATGGCATACGAGAGTCCGGCCCCGTTGCGCGGTGAGGTCCACAGCAGGTGGTGCATGCCTTCTTCGGCTCGCTCGGAGGTGCACAGCCGGGGGCGGACCCGCTCGAAGTACGCGCGCACCTCGGCGCGCGAGCGCGGCACATCCTCGGGCTTGCAGGTCTGCAACTCGGCCGCGATCGCACACTCCTGCCAGAATCGCGTCTCCTCCTCCGGCGTCAAACCGGGGCCGAACACCTCGTACGCCTTGAGCACGGAGTGCCAGCCGGTGATGTGGATCCACAGCTGCGTCTCGGGGCTGTTCGCGCTGTAGCGGTTTCCGCTGATCGGTTCGATCCCGGTCATCGGCGCGTGGATCCGCATGAGGTGCTCGGCCGCCTGGATGGCGGTGCGTCCGTCGGCGATCGCGGCGATGAGGAAGTAGGAGAAGGTGTGGTCGAGGCGTTTGCGCGGGTCGCTGTAGATGCCGCGGGAGTCGGCGACGGCCGCGGTGAGGAATGGGTCGAAGTGTTCGAGCACGACGGCCCGCTGGAAGCCGATGACCGCGGTGGGTGCGGTCCAGACCTTCCAGCTGGGTGAACCGGGGCCGAAGAACCCGTAGTCGTCCCGGCGCAGGGTGGTCGGATCGAACTGCATCACGTGCTCCTTTGCGGTGATCGCCCCGGCACCGGGGGTGAATACAACGCAACCGTAGCAATTGTCCGCAATGAATACAACGGTTGCGTAGCATTTGTGCCCGACGGGATGCGGAATCGCGGCCGCGATGCTGTCAGGATGGAGCGCATGGAGGTGAAGCGGCAGTGACCACATCGCGCACCGCGGCGGACCGGCCGCGCCGGCGTTATGCGCCACGCCTGCCGCCGGAACAGCGCAGGGCTCAGCTGCTCGACGCCGCCTTCGCGGTGTTGAGCCGGGTGGAGCTGCACGAGCTGAGCATGGAGGCGGTCGCCCAGGAGGCAGGCGTCGGCAAGCCGGTGCTCTACACCGTGTTCAAGACCCGCGCCGAACTCGTTGCGGCGCTGCTGGAACGGGAGCGCGAGCGCGGCCTCGAACAGGTCGCCGCGACCCTGCCGAACGACCTGATGGGCGCCGACCCGGTGGTCGCGGCCTCGGCCACCGTCGAGGCGTTCGTCGGTGTGGCACTGGAGAATCCGACCCGCTGGCGACTGATCCTCGCCGGGCCGGGCAATGCCCCCGACGAATACCGTGAGGCACTGCGGCATTCCCGCGCGGGCATCTTCGATCAGGCCGAGGCGCTGGTGCGCGTCGGCACCGCACTCGAACCACGCTGGGCCGGAGTGGATTCCGCGCTGCTCACCAACTCGCTGCTGCAGGTCGCCGAGATGCTCGGCAGGCTGGCGGTCAGCGAACCCGACGAGTATCCCCGCGAACGCCTGCAGGGATTCGTGCACGCCATCGTCGGCCTACTGATGGGCGCGCCCTCATCGAAAGATGCTGACGCATAGAGCTTCCAGCGCGAGTCTGCGCGCGTGTTGTCGTTGGCGCGCCTGAAAGTCCCAGCGGTTCAAGCGAACCCGAGCCCGGCGCGTGCACCCGAACCTGGATCTGAGTGCGGCGCGTGAAGCCGAGTGACCGACTCGGGCGGCGCGGCGAAACGGCTGTGCGCGAGACGAATTCAGCTGGCAGGTTGACGACTCTGCTGCGCCAACCGCATCGTCTCGGTCAGCAACTTCGATACCGCCGCGGCCTCGGTGAGGAACCCGTCGTGCCCGTCGCGCGAGTGCACGACCTCGAGTCCATCGCAGCCGGGCAGCCCCTCGGCGAGCTCCTGCTGCGTGCGCAGCGGATACAGCCGGTCGGAGTCGACCCCGCCGACGACGCACGGCACCGGCGTCGCGGCCAGCGCCGCCGCTACCCCGCCGCGGCCGCGCCCGATGTCGTGCCGGTTCATCGCCTCGGTCAGCAGCACGTAGGTGGCGGGATCGAAGCGGCTACAGAGCTTGTCGGCCTGGTGGTCCAGGTAGCTCTGCACCGCGTACCGGCCGCCGCGCCACGGATCCTCGGCGCCCTGCGCGCTGTTCTCGAACCGGTGGTCCAGCTCGTCCTCGGTGCGATAGGTCAGATGCGCGATCCGCCGGGCGATGCCCATGCCGGTCATCGGCGCGCGGTCGGTGTCGTGGTAATCGCCGCCCTGCCAGTCCGGATCGGCCTTGATCGCGGCGATCTGGGTGGTCTGCGTGCCGATCTGGTCCGCGGTGGCGCGGGCGCCGACGGCCAGCACCAGTGCGGCGCCGACCCGATCCGGTGCGCCGACCATCCACTCCAGTACACGCATGCCGCCCATCGACCCGCCGACGACGGCGGCCAGCCGCGCGATGCCGAGCCGATCCAGCAGCGCCGCCTCGGCGGCCACCTGGTCCCGGATGGAGATCTCCGGAAACCTGGAGCCCCAAGGCTTTCCGTCGGGCGCCAGCGTCGAGGGCCCGGTGCTGCCCTTGCAGCCGCCGAGCACGTTCGTCGCGACGACACACCACTCGTCGGTGTCGAGCGGACAGCCGGGGCCGACCATCCCGTCCCACCAGCCGGGCAGCGGATGGATGTCGTCCGGGTGCCCGACCACGTGCGAGTCGCCGGTCAGCGCGTGCTCGACCAGCACCACGTTGTCCAGTGTGGGGGACAGCTCACCCCAGCGCTGCACGGCCAGATGCACCTGCGGAATGACCGCACCGCTCTCCAGCCGTACGTCGCCGATGGGGATGATGCCGAGCCGCCCGTCCGGGGGCGGCAGGGCCACCCCGGACGAACGGGCCACACTCGGTTCGGTACTCACCTTCACGTCGCCGCCGCCGCGAAACCGGCGCGCAGATCGGTCAGGATGTCGTCGATCCCTTCGATCCCCACCGCCAAGCGGACCAGGCCCGGAGTGACCCCGGCGAGCAGTTGCTCTTCGGGCGTCAGCTGCGAATGTGTGGTCGACGCGGGGTGAATCACGAGGGAGCGCACATCTCCGATGTTAGCCACATGGCTGTGCAGGACTAATCCGTCCACGAACTTCTTGCCCGCATCGACACCGCCGCGCAGTTCGAAGGCGACGATCGCACCGGGGCCCTTCGGCGCCAGCTGCTTACCGCGTTCGTACCAGGGCGAGGAGGGCAGACCGGCGTAGATGACCTTCTCGACGTCCGGATGGGTGCTCAGGAATTCGGCCACCGCCTTGGCATTGGCGACGTGCCGCTCGATGCGCAGGCTCAGCGTCTCGATGCCCTGGCTGATCAGGAACGCGTTGAACGGCGAGACCGCCGAGCCGAGGTCGCGCAGCAGTTGCACGCGCGCCTTGAGCGCGAACGCGGGCGCGCCGAGATCGGCGAACACCGCACCGTGGTAGCTGGGGTCCGGGGTGGTGAAGCCGGGGAAGCGCGGCTGACCCTGCGCGTCGGTCACCGTCCAGTCGAAGGTGCCGCCGTCGACGATCACACCCGCCACCGCGGCGCCGTGCCCGCCGAGGTATTTGGTCGCCGAGTGCACGACGATGTCGGCCCCGTGTGTCAGCGGCTGGATCAGGTAGGGGGTGGCCACCGTGTTGTCGACGATCAGTGGCAGCCCGGCCTGGTGCGCGACGGCGGCGATACCGGGAATGTCGAAGACGGCGCTGCTCGGGTTGGCGATGGTCTCGCCGTAGAACGCCTTGGTGTTCGGCCGGATCGCCGCGCGCCACTGGTCCAGGTCGTCGGGGTCCTCGACGAAGGACACCTCGATGCCGAGCTTGGGCAGCGAGTAGTGGAAGAGGTTGTAGGTGCCGCCGTAGAGGTGCGGGCTGGACACGATGTGGTCGCCGGCCGAGGCCAGGTTCAGGATGGCGAACGTCTCCGCGGCCTGTCCGGAGGCCAGCAGCAGTGCGGCGACACCGCCCTCGAGCGCGGCGACGCGCTGCTCCACCACGTCCTGGGTGGGGTTCATGATCCGGGTGTAGATGTTGCCCGGCTCGGCGAGGCCGAACAGCGCGGCGGCGTGCTCGGTATCGCGGAAGGCGTAGGAGGTGGTCTGGTAGATGGGCAGGGCCCTGGCACCGGTGGTGCTGTCGGGGGCCTGTCCCGCGTGCACCTGTTTGGTCTCGAAAGACCACTGCGCGGTCGGGTCGAGGTCGGCCGCGGGCACGGTGGAATCACTCATGAGCTTTGCTCCAAAGAAAAGGTTGTTCGCCAGAACTAACGGGTTATCGGGGCAACGGCGAAGTACAACAACACATTTCGGGAACCTCCTGGAAAGCGCGCTTGCTCTCGACCTTCGAGAGCCCGGTCATCACCCGGAGCACCCCACCGCTGCTGGAGGGTTGCCGTCCAGCGAGCCGGGGCTTCGCGCTGGCACTCATGACCTGACGGCATCATAACCGGCGCTCGATCGGCGACCGAAATCCGGCGCCGAACTCAGCGGGTCGCGCCGGGCCGCGCGCCGCCGCACACGCGCGTGAACTCGTCGAAGGCGGTGGTGAAGGAGTCGCGGCCGGCCGCGGCGGCGGCCTGCGGATTGTCGTAGTCGAACATGCTCTCGCCGCACTCCATCGCGAGATGGCCGATGAGCTGCCAGGCGCCGAGGATCAGCCGCACCGGCAGCGCGTCGGGGGTGCTGTCGAGTCGTTCGGCGACCACCGCGGCGATCGCGACGTTCTTGCTGTCGGCGTACTCGAGGCTGCGCGCGCTGACCGACGGGCTGCCGCGCATGATCCGCTGCATCTGCTGGAACTGCCGGAACGAGACCGGTCCCTCGGCGGACTCGTTCGCGGCGTGGTCGATCACCCGTAGGAATGCCTCCCGGATCGACTCCAGTTCGTTGCCGGTGACGGGAAGTGTGCGCAGGGTCTCCGCGACCGTCTCACCGAAGTCCTGGAACGGACCGAGGACGATGTCCTCTTTGCTGTCGAAGTATCGGTTGATCGTGCGCGGCGAGACGTCGGCGGCGTTGGCGATCTGCTCGACCGTCGTCGCGTCGAATCCCTGTGCGTCGCACAGGTTCAGTGCGACCTCAATGATGCGCAACCTGGTCTTCTGCTTCTTGCGCTCCCGGAGACCGGGATGGGCGTTCGGCCCTGCGGTCGAGGGGGCAGCCGGGGGCTCCGCTGCGGTACTCGCGCTCGTCGGCGTCGGTGACTCGAGCATGTTCACACCCTATCGCAACCTAGTGTTTTCGTGTCTTTAACCGTCAAATGTCGGACTGCGACATTTTTCGCTTGACGCCAAATGTCGTCGGATGCCAGGATAGCCACACAGTTTCTAAGGATGAGGAGACCACGGTGACCGAGACTGCGAAAGCGGTAGAAGTACCGGACAAACAAGGGGGTTCCGCCCGCTGGTTCGCTCTCGCGGCAATCGCGTTGGCCCAGCTCATGGTGGTTCTCGACGCCACCATCGTGACCATCTCGCTGCCGTTCGCGCAGCACGATCTCGGCATCAGCGACGGCAACAAGCAGTGGATGCTGACCGCTTACACGCTGATCTTCGGCGGCCTGCTGCTGCTCGGCGGCCGGCTCGCCGACTACCTGGGGCGACGCCGGATCTTCATCATCGGTCTGGTCGGTTTCGCCGCCGCGTCGGCACTTGCCGGTCTGGCGCAGAACGGCGCCGAGATGTTCGCCGGGCGCGCACTACAGGGTGCGTTCGCGGCCTTGCTCGCGCCCGCCGCGTTGTCGTTGCTGTCGGTGACCTTCACCGAACCCGGTGAGCGCGCAACGGCATTCGGCGTGTTCGCGGGTATCTCCGCGGGTGGCGCCGCGCTCGGCCTGATCGCGGGCGGCGCGCTCACCGAGTACGCCTCCTGGCGCTGGTGCCTGCTGGTGAACACCCCGATCGCGCTGCTCGCCCTGCTCGGCGCGCTGGCGTGGGTGGTCAAGGATGTGCCGACGCCGCGCACCGGCGGCTACGACGTGCCCGGCGCGGTCACCGTGACGCTCGGTCTGATCGCGATCGTGTACGGCTTCAGCCGCGCCGCCGACGACGGCTGGCTGGCGGGCAGCACCCTCGGCCTGCTCGTCGCCGGGACCGCGCTGCTGATCGCCTTCGTGGTGATCGAACGGCGCTCGGCCAATCCGCTGCTACCGCTGCATATTCCGGGTGAGATCAACCGGGGTGGCGCGTTCCTCGCCGCGCTGCTCGTACCGATCGCCATGTTCGCGATGTTCCTGTTCCTCAGCTACTACTTCCAGATCACGCTGGGTTACTCGTCGCTGAAGGCGGGCTTCGCCTTCCTGCCCTTCCCGGCAGGCATCGCGATCTCCGCGGGTATCACCAGCGCGCTGCTGCCCAAGATCGGCCCGCGGCCGCTGATGGTGGCCGGTGCGGTGCTCGGCGTGCTCGGTCTGGTGTGGCTGGCTCAGCTGGACTTCGGCGACGGCTTCGCGACGAGCGTGCTGCCCGCCCAGGTGCTGATCGCACTCGGCATGGGCCCGCTGTTCGTCGGCATGCAGACGGTCGCGCTGCATCAGGTGGAGGAAGAGGACTCGGGCGTGGCCAGTGCGCTGCTGAACGCGGCGCAGCAGGTCGGTGGCGCGGTCGGCACGGCGCTGCTGACCACCATCTCGGTGCAGACGGCCAAGACCTACGCCGAGAATCACCCGACGATCGACAACCTGGTCGCCCGCGCCTCGATCCACAGCTACGACGTGGCGTTCTATGTCGGTGCGGGCTTCTTCCTCGCCGCCGTGCCGGTTATCGCGCTGATGATCCGGGACCGGCCGGAGAACCTGATCGAAGGTTCTGAGGAGGGTGCACGCCCGGTGCACGTCGGCGTCTGATCGACGCGACCACCCCGCGGTCCGCGTGTCGCCTGCCCGGCGGTGCGCGGACCGTGTGCATCCGGCGCGGCGACCTGCGAATTGCGCAATGACCTACCTGTCAGTAAGTTCGTGGGGTTTCTCACTCGGGGGGCTGCCCGCACACCGCGATCATCGGCAGCAGTACGCTTGTCTTGTTTGCACCACACGTCTCGCGGACAACGCGGGGCATATACGTTGTCTGTTGGAACAGCTGGGGTCCGCTCACAAGCGTGTTCACCTGGCCGTGCAATGAGGGCACCATCCTAGGAGGACACGAAGATCCATGTCCAAAATCAAGGTTGAAGGTACCGTCGTCGAACTCGACGGCGACGAGATGACCCGGATCATCTGGCAGTTCATCAAGGACAAGCTGATCCATCCGTATCTCGATGTGAATCTCGAGTACTACGACTTGGGCATCGAGTACCGGGACAAGACAGACGACCAGGTCACTGTCGACGCGGCCGAGGCGATCAAGCGCCACGGGGTCGGCGTCAAGTGCGCGACCATCACCCCGGACGAGGCCCGCGTCAAGGAATTCGGCCTGAAGAAGATGTGGCGGTCGCCCAACGGCACCATCCGCAACATCCTCGGCGGCACCATCTTCCGCGCGCCGATCATCATCTCCAACGTGCCGCGCCTGGTCCCCGGATGGACCAAGCCGATCATCATCGGCAGGCACGCGTTCGGCGACCAGTACCGCGCCACCGATTTCAAGGTGTACCAAGCGGGCACGGTCACCCTGACCTTCACGCCGGAGGACGGCAGCGAGCCGATCCAGCACGAGGTCGTGAAGATGCCCGAGGACGGCGGCGTCGTCATGGGCATGTACAACTTCAAGAACTCGATCATCGATTTCGCGCGGGCCTCGTTCAACTACGGCCTGCAGCAGAACTATCCGGTGTACCTCTCGACGAAGAACACCATCCTCAAGGCCTACGACGGCATGTTCAAGGACACGTTCCAGGACGTGTTCGATGCCGAGTTCAAGACCCAGTTCGACGCGGCGGGCCTGACCTACGAGCACCGCCTCATCGACGACATGGTCGCCTCCTCCATGAAGTGGGAGGGCGGTTACGTCTGGGCCTGTAAGAACTACGACGGTGACGTGCAGTCCGACACCGTGGCGCAGGGCTTCGGCTCGCTCGGCCTGATGACCTCGGTGCTGCTGACCCCGGACGGCAAGACCTGTGAGGCGGAGGCCGCGCACGGCACCGTCACCCGGCACTACCGTCAGCACCAGCAGGGCAAGCCGACCTCGACCAACCCGATCGCGTCGATCTTCGCCTGGACGCGCGGGCTCGAGCACCGCGGCAAGCTGGACAACACCCCCGAGGTGATCGGCTTCGCGCAGACCCTCGAGGATGTCGTCATCAAGACCGTCGAAGGCGGCCAGATGACCAAGGACCTGGCCTCGCTCGTCGGCGGCGACCAGGGCTACCTGAGCACCGAGGAGTTCCTCGGCGCGCTCGACGCGAACCTGGCTCGCGCACTGCGTTGAGTCGGTGAACAAACCCGGCGCTGGAACTGATGCCGGCGCCGGGGGATGAGCTCCTCCGCCCAAGCCGAGTCGGTTGGGCAAGCTGTGCTGAATGACGGGCACCCGCACCACTTGGTGGTACGGGTGCCCGGATTGTTTCTAGGTGCGGGCCGGACTGTCGAGCAGCAGCGGAACGACCCGCGTCAGGCTGTCCGGACCGAGGCCGTGCTCGACGCCCGCATCGAACCAGCGCAGCAGCGGATCCAGCAGGTCGGTCGGTAGGTCCTGCTCGCGGTTCGTCGCCAGCAGCATGCGCAGAATGAATTGATGATTCTCGACACTGGCCATGGTCGGCGGGAACACGCCGTCGTCGATCTGGGCGGCGAGCGCGGGCAGCGTGTCGATGACCGAGTGCAGCCACGGCACCAGTAGTGCACCGGTGGGGTCCGCCGCGTTCCGGTTCGCGCGGCGCAGCATGGCCGCGGCTTGGAAGAAGCCACCGAACAGGCCGTACATGCCTGCCAGTATCGCGAGGTCGTGCACGGCGGCCAGCCCGACCTCCGCCCCGAGGTGTTTGGCCGTGCCCAGCTCGGCGATCACCGCGTGATGGTCGGCCGAGGCTTCGGGGGAGCCGCTGTAGATGATCGTCGAATCCGGCGTGCCCATCGTCTCCTCCATGCCGAGGATCGAGCCGTCCAGGAAGCGCCCGCCTTGTTCAGCGATCCAGGCTTCGAGGTCGCGCGCCTCCGACGGGCGTCCCGTCGACAGATTCACTATGGTGCGGCTCGCTATTGCTTCCGATGTGGTGTGCAAAAGCGTGGCCGCGATCGCGGTCTCGGGCACCGAGATGACGATCAGTTCCCCGGCCTTCAGCGCCTCGGCGAGCGAACCCACCCGGACCGCACCGAGCCCATCCAGGTGCGGTGCCCGATCGGGGCTGCGATTCCACACCGTGACGGGGTGGCCGTTGCGTAGAAAGACCTGGGCGGTCGCCGCGCCCATGCGGCCGAGACCGAGCACGGTCACCGGTGTGTGGTCGCTGGTCATGATTCCTCCGTCGATGTCGTGCGTGCTGATGAAGTGGGCGCCCGCAGACCAGTTTTCAAGCTGGTGCCGCCGGGGTGTGAGTGGCAGGACCGACCACAATCGAACGTTTCCTGCCATAAGCTGGCGGCCATGACCGGTCATGTCGTCGCGATCGCCGTCACGCCGGGGGCGCTGCATCCCTGGGACCTCTATGAACTCGGCGTGATCGCCGCGATCTTCGGCACCCCGCACCCCGACCTCGCCGATCCCTGGTACGAACTGCGGGTCTGCTCGGTGCTGCCCGCCGCGGCCGAGTCGGCGATCGGCGGCGGCGCCTATCTGCGGGCCGAGTACGGCCCGGACGAACTGCTGCGCGCCGACACCGTGTTCGTGCCCTCGATCGCCTACGACTGCGTCACCGGTGACCGCCCGGTGCCGCCGGAACTGCTCGACGGGCTCCGCGCGGCGCATCGCGGGGGAGCGCGGATGGTCGCCCTGTGCAACGGCATGTTCGCGCTGGCCGCGGCGGGCCTGCTGGACGGGCGCCGGGTCACCGCGCACTGGGAGCACGCGCCGATCCTGGCCCGCCGTCACCCGGCCGTGCAGGTCGACGGCACGGCGCTCTACGTCGATGACGGCGACATCCTCACCAGCGGCGGAATGACCGCGGCCGTGGACCTTTCGCTGCACCTGGTGCGCCGCGACTTCGGCGCCGCCGTCGCCAACCGGCTGGCCCGCCGTCTGGTGACCCCGCCGCGACGGTCGGGCGACCAGGCGCAGTTCGTGGATCTGTCCGTGCAGGCCCGCGCCGAGGCCGACCTCGGACCGGCGCTCGAATGGGCCATCGCCCGTCTCGATCAGCCGCTCACCGTCGAAGCGCTCGCGGCCCGCGCCACCATGAGTCCACGCACCTTTCACCGGCGCATGCGCCAGTCCATCGGGGTCACGCCGAAACAGTGGTTGCTGACCCAGCGGCTGGCCCGTGCGCAGGCGTTGCTGGAGTCCACCGACTTCGGCATCGAGCGGATCGGCAGGCTGTGCGGTTTCGGCACCGCCGCGAATCTGCGCCGCCACTTCGCGACCGTCGTCGGTGTCACGCCCGCCGAGTATCGGCGCACTTTCGAGCAGCGCGAGTCGCCTGCCGCCTGAGCCGAATGGCTCGACGGCGGAAGCGAATCCGATGACGCTGCCCACATCCGGTCCGTCGGCCGCCGGAGCCGTGCTGGGCACGTCATTGTTTCCGAATGGAATTTGCCAGGTCGTGCCGCGATAGCTGTCCCTATTGCGCGGTTTTACATTCTGACCTGCACGTTTTCTTTACGGCGGCGTGTCTCACCTCACGTTTACTCGGGAAGCGAAACCGCCTGCGGAGGCGTTTCATGGATACGTGACCACTCCCCTCGCCGCCCAGGCCCCCGCACGCCCCGAAGCCGCGCGGACGACTTGGCATCTGCCTGCCATGCTCGCGCTGGCGCTCGGCGGGTTCGGTATCGGCACAACAGAATTCGTCACCATGGGTTTGCTGCCGGACATCGCGCGCGCCATGAATGTCTCCGAGCCGACCGCGGGGCACGCGGTGTCGGCCTACGCGCTCGGCGTGGTGATCGGCGCGCCGGTGCTCGCCGCCCTGTGCGCGCGGGTGTCCCGCAAGAAGCTGCTCATCGCCCTGATGGTGGCGTTCACGCTGGGCAACGTGGCGACCGTGCTCGCGCCGACCTTCCACACCCTGGTGCTCGCCCGGTTCGTTTCCGGGCTGCCGCACGGCGCCTATTTCGGGGTGGCCTCGCTGGCCGCCGCCACGCTCGCCCCGGTGGGGCAGCGCGCCAAAGCGGTTGCCGCGGTTATGCTCGGGTTGAGCGCCGCCAATGTCGTCGGCGTTCCCGCCGCGACCTGGCTCGGCCAGCACCTCGGCTGGCGCGACGCCTATGTGGTGGTCGCGGTCATCGGGCTGGCGACGGTAGCCGCCCTGATCAGATATGTCCCGGAGCTCACCGGCATCACCATGACCAACCCGGTCACCGAACTCGGCGCGCTGCGTCGTCCCCAGGTGCTGCTGACCCTGCTGGTCGGCGCGATCGGCTTCGGCGGCATGTTCGCCGTCTACACCTACATCACCACCACGCTCACCGGCGTCGCCGGGATGTCCGCCGCGCTGGTGCCGGTGGTGCTGATGCTGTTCGGCGTGGGCATGGTGGTCGGCAATATCGTCGGCGGCGTGCTCGCCGACCGCGGCGTCGACCGGGCCATCTACGCCTCGATGATCGGCATGGCCGTCATCCTCGCCGTATTCGTTGCGGCGGCGCACAACCCGTACACCGCCGCGATCGGCGCGTTCCTGGTCGGCGCGACCGGCGCGTCCCTGGCACCCGGGCTGCAGACCCGGCTGATGGACGTGGCGCACGAGGCACAGACCCTGGCCGCCGCGCTGAACCACGCCGCGTTGAACATCGCCAATGCCGCGGGAGCGTGGCTCGGCGGGGCCGTGATCGCCGCCGGACTCGGCTACACCGCGCCCGCCATGGTCGGGGCCGGCCTCGCCGTGGTCGGTGTACTGCTGTTCGCGATCACCGTCGCGGTGGCCCGTCGGGACGCTCGGCTGGTCGCGGCCGCCGCGCTGGTCGCCTGACGCTCGGTCGCATCTGAACATACAGAACTGTATGTAAGTGTAGAATCGCCGGATGGCCAGGATCGAAGTCGCGAAACCGCAGCGCCGCACCCAGGAACAGCGCAGCACCGAGATGCGCACCCGGCTGCTCGACGCGACCATCGACTGCTTGGTCGAGTACGGCTACGCGGGCACGACCACGCCGCGGGTCGCCGAGCGCGCCGGGGTCACCCGCGGCGCGCAGGTGCACCACTTCGGCTCCAAGACCGATCTGGTGGTCGCCGCGATCAGCCACCTGGCGCAGTTGCGCGCCGAGACCGCGATGCGGGAGATGGCCAAGGTCGAGCGCGGCGACGATCCGGTCGCCGCGGCGCTGGAGTTCCTGTGGGAGCTGCACCAGGGCCCGCTGTTCATCGCGACCGTCGAACTGTGGGTGGCAGGCCGCACCGATCCGGTGCTGGCCGCCGCGATGGAGAAGGTCGAACCGTTCGTCAACAACGCCGTGCTGATGGCCGTCGCCCGGTTCGTGCCGGACGAGATCCGCCGCAAAGAGGCCCGCGACTTCATCTACACCGCGATGGACGCCCTGCGCGGCATCCTGATCTCCAACTTCGTCGACCCGGACAACGAACGCGCGCAACGCCGTTGGCGCCGCGCCACCGCGCACCTGCGCAATATCGCCGAAGCCGCCCTCGCCGACGTCCGCGCGGCCGACTGACGCTATCGGCCGCACAACCCCTTGGCGAGCACCGCCTGCGCTTTCGTGGAAAGCTCGGCCGCCTGCTCGAGGTCGTCCATCCGCAGGCCGGGACCGGTAGTGATCGATACCTCGATGCGCGAACCGCCATCAGCCGTGCTGTAGGCGTCGGAGTAGTAGCCGGGAACACCGCCGTTGTGGCCGAGGCCGACGCAGTCCGGGCCCAACTCCTGTTCCATCAACCCGAGGCCGTATGCCACGCCCGGCGCGATCGCATGGGTCGCCCGCATCTCCGCGAGCAGTGGTGGCGCGAGCAGGCGGCCGCCGAGCAGCGCGGTGAGGAAGGTGTCGAGATCTCGGGTGGAGGAGATGATTTCACCGGCGGCCCCGACCCAGGTCGGATTCTGGCTGGTCATATCGGCGGTGATCTCTGCGTCACCTTCGCCGTAAGAGAGATAACCGTGGGCGTGCGGTCCGATGATCTCCGGCCAGCTGCCCGGCACCAAGGTCTCCCAGAGGCCGAGTGGTGCAATGATCCGGCCGTAGATCTGCACGCTGTACGGCAGGCCGGTGAGCTTCTCGATCAGCAGTCCGACCAGCTGATAGTTCGTGTTGGAGTAGGACCAGTCGGCACCGGGCTCGAACCGTGCCGGTTTGGTCAGTGCCATCCGGATCAGTTCGTCGGGCCGATAATCCCGGCGGACGGCATCCACGGCCGCCTTGCCCGACGTCGGCAGAATACCCTCTTCGAAGGTGCCGTCGGGCTGCAGTTCGCCGGTGTAGTTGAACAGGCCGCTGGTGTGTTGCAACAACATTCGGACGGTGATGCGCGGGTCGAGGCCGAACTGCGGCAGGTGTCGCTGCATCGGATCGTCCAGCCCGAGCTTGCCCTCGCCCGCCAGCTGCAGCAGCACCGTGGCCACGAACATCTTGGTGATGCTGCCGATTCGATACCGGCCGTCCACCGGTACCGGCTCCGGGCGGTCCACCCGCGCTACACCGGCGGCCCCGGTCCACTCGCCGTGCCGATCGTGCACCCGCACTTGGATACCCGCCGCGCCGGCGGCGATCAACTCGTCCATCGCCTGTTGCAGCGGCGCACGATCGGTGACCGCCGGAGTGGCCTGCGCGCCGGTCGCTGCCGAGCCGACCAGCACGATCGCGGAAACCAGTGCAATACCGAACCGTCGCAACAACATCCGACCCCCTGGGTGGGCAATGTGTCATCGACTTTAGCCGAAATCGCAGCGGTAGCGCGGCTTGCGACGCCATCGGGACGGCGTCGCTCCGGCGAAGGGACATGGCTGCGACAGGCGCGGCCATGTCCCCGCTCGGCGATCAGTGCTGGTGGGGGAGCAGGTGGTGACCGTGCTTGTCGGTCGACAGCGCCAGCGAGCTGATGTACTGAATTTCACCCTCGGGACCGGGCACCGCCGAGGCGATCATGTCCGGGCGTTCGAATTCCAGGCCGGTGACGTGGCAGGTCAGGGTTTCGCCGGAGGGGTTGCCGTGCTCGTCGAACATCGGCAGGTCGATGCCGTCGTCGCTGCGGCGCAGGTAGTACTTGCCCTTGGTGGCGATCGCGGTGAGCGGGGTGGCGACGAACGCGACCACCAGCGCGACGATCGGTGAGTACGGCTTGAGCAGGTCGCCGAAGAGGCCGAAGAACGTCATGATCGACAGCACCGCCGAGAGTCCGAAGCCGACCAGGCCGACCGGGTTGAAGTCGTAGAGCATGCCGCGGCGGAACTCCGGCTGCTTCGGCGAGATCTTCAGCAGGTACTTGTTGACCGCGATATCCGTGGCGACGGTGACGATCCAGGCGATACCGCAGTTGGCGTAGAAGCCCAGGATGTTGTTGAGGAAGTCGAACATGTTGGCTTCCATCAGGATGAGCGCGATCACCAGGTTCACCGCGAGGAAGATCAGCCGGCCGGGGTAGGACTTGGTGACCCGCGTGTAGGAGTTGGTCCAGGCCAGCGACCCCGAGTACGCATTGGTGACATTGATCTTGATCTGACTGATCACGACGAGCACCACGGCCAGCGTCATGGCCAGCCATCCCGGCACCATGTCCCGGTAGATCTCCAGGAACTGGTGCACCGGCTGGTTCGCGATGCCCTGCGCGGCAGGCAGATTCGCGATCAGATACACCGCGAGGAACAGCCCGACCACCTGCTTGAGCGCACCGAACACCACCCAGCCCGGTCCGGCGAGCAGCATCCAGCCCCACCACTTGCGGGCGTTGTCCGGCGTGCGCGGCGGCATGAAACGCAGGTAGTCGATCTGCTCGGCGATCTGCGCGATCAGCGACAGGCACACGCCCGCCGCCAGCAGCGTGCCGGAAATGCTTACCCCGGAACCGTTCTCGCCGCCGTAGGCGAAGAACGACGACACCGAATCGGGGTGGCGCACCAGCAGGAACCCGAACGGCAGCACCATCAGCAGCAGCCACAGCGGGGTCGTCCAGACCTGCAGGGTGGCCAGGGTATTCATGCCGTAGATGACCAGCGGAAAGATCAGCACCGTCGACACGAGATAGCCGAGCCAGAGTGGCACGCCGAGGCCGAGTTCCAGCCCCTGGGCCATGATCGACCCCTCCAGCGCGAAGAAGATGAAGGTGAACGAGGCGAACACGACATTGGTGAGCACCGAGCCGTAATAGCCGAATCCGCTACCGCGCGTGATCAAGTCGAGATCGAGGTTGTAGCGCGCCGCGTAATAGGCGAGCGGAAATCCGGTCAGCATCACCACGATCGCGAAGAAACCGATTCCGAGCAAAGCGTTTCCGGTGCCGTGCGCGATACCGATATTCGCGCCGATGGCGAAGTCGGCCAGGTAGGCGATGCCGCCGAGGGCGGAGATCCCGACGACCGCCGGGCTCCATTTCCGGTAACTCCGTGGCGCGAACCGCAGGGTGTAGTCCTCGAGTGTTTCCTTCGCCGCGGCGATCCCGTCCGCATTCGACGATCGGGTATCGAGCTCGACCACGTTTACTCCTCATCCCCGCATCAACAACAGCAACCGTTCGACGGTCGTACACGGTTGTGGACGGGGAATTTCCGAACGATTACGCGGCTGTTACGTCATCGGCGGCAGTGAGTCACGTCACAGCAATGCGGAGAATGTCGCGCGCGGGCCGCCGGAAAGGCATGCGTACCAGCCTGAACTGGCAAGACATACACGTTCGGCTGTATGTCGGCGACCAGGTGCTACCACCTGGCTATTCGATATCCGAGACTTCCGGTAACGCTGACAGTCTTGCGTACTTACATACATCTCTGTATGTTTGTTTGAGCTGGATCCGGACGGATCGGTCACCGCTGCCCGCAGGCGGTTCCCGGCGGAGCACGCCGGGCAGGCACCAACGTGAGGAGTTCGATGGCGAACAGGGTTTACGTCGTCGGCGTCGGCATGACGAAGTTCGAGAAGCCGGGCCGCCGCAAGAACGAAGACGGCACCGATTGGGACTACCCGGACATGGCGCGGGAGTCGGGGACCAAGGCGCTCGCCGACGCGGGCATCGCCTACGACCTGGTCGAGCAGGCCTACGTCGGTTACGTCTACGGCGAATCCACCTCCGGCCAGCGCGCGGTCTACGAACTGGGCATGACCGGCATCCCGGTGGTCAACGTCAACAACAACTGTTCCACCGGCTCGACCGCGCTCTACCTTGCGGCACAGTCGATTCGGGGCGGTCTGGCCGACTGCACGCTGGCGCTCGGCTTCGAGAAGATGCAGCCCGGCTCGCTCGGTTCCACCTGGGACGACCGCGAGCAGCCGATGGCCAGGCACATCATGGCGCTCGCCGAGATCTCCGAGGTGCTCTTCCCGGTGGCGCCGTGGATGTTCGGCGCGGCCGGTCGTGAGCACATGAAGCGGTACGGCACCACCGCCGAGCACTTCGCCAAGATCGGCTACAAGAACCACAAGCACTCGGTGAACAACCCGTATTCGCAGTTCCAGGACGAGTACTCGATGGACGACATCCTCGGCTCGCGAATGATCTACGACCCGCTCACCAAGCTGCAGTGCTCGCCGACCTCCGACGGCTCCGGCGCGGTGATCCTCGCCAGTGAGGCCTTCGTGGACAAGCACAACCTGGCCGCCCAGGCGGTCGAGATCGTCGGGCAGGCGATGACCACCGACTTCACGTCGACCTTCGACGAGACCGCCAAGAACCTGGTCGGCTACGACATGACCGTCCACGCCGCGCAGCGGGTCTACCAGCAGTCCGGCCTCGGCCCGGAGGACTTTCAGGCCATCGAGTTGCACGACTGTTTCTCGGCGAACGAGTTGCTGACCTATGAGGCGCTCGGCCTGTGCGGCGAAGGCGAAGCCGGAAAGCTGGTCGACGACAACCTGACCACCTACGGCGGCAAGTGGGTGGTGAACCCCTCCGGCGGCCTCATCTCCAAGGGGCATCCGCTGGGCGCGACGGGTCTGGCGCAATGCTCCGAGCTCACCTGGCAGCTGCGCGGCACCGCGGACAAGCGTCAGGTCGACAACGTCACCGCCTGCCTGCAGCACAACATCGGCCTCGGCGGCGCGGCGGTCGTGACCGCCTACCAGCGCGCCGACCGCTGAGCACCGCGTCAACCGCACCGAACTCGCACAACGACACTCGACGAGGAGTCATCTCATGGGACACATCGAAGCCACCAAGGACGTCAACGCCACCCCCGAGGCGCTCTGGACGGTCGTCTCCGACCCGAACACCTGGGACAAGTGGTTCACCATCCACGAGCGCTTCATGGAGGAGCCGCCCGCCGTGCTGACCGAGGGCTCGAAGCTGGTCGCCAAGATCGTCATGCTCGGCATGGCGAACAAGCTGGAGTGGACCGTCGTGTCCGTGCAGCAGCCGACCAAGCTGACCCTCGGCGGCACCGGAATGGCCGGGGTCAAAACCGAATTCACCTTCGACATCCAGCCCAAGGGCGACGGCGGCAGCACCATCCTGGTCTCCGGCGACTTCGAGGGCGCGCTGATCAAGGGTGCGCTCGGCAAGGCGGTGGAGAAGGACGGCCTCAAGCAGCTGGACAAGTCGCTCGAGCAGCTCGACGCGCTGGCCTCGGCATGACTTCGGAGACCACTGCGGCGCGGTTGGTCGAGTTCGACGACGCCGGTCTCGAAATCTGGTGTGACGACGAGACGTTCGAGGTCACCGCTGCGCGGATCGGCGAATATGCCGCAGCCACCAACGATCCGATCGAGGCCCACCTCGCGGGTAAGGTCGCGTCACCGGTCTTCGCGATCGTCCCCGTCTTCGAGGCGATGATGATGCCGGTGATCGAGGTCGCGCCGATGGACATCTTCGGCCGGGTCGTGCACGGGGAGCAGGATTTCCACTTCCACCGGGCCATCCAGCCGGGCGACAAGCTGGTCTCGCGCGCCAAGGCGACCGGTTACACCAGTCGGTCCAACGGCACCGCCATCACCATCCTCATCGAATGCCGCACCGAGGACGGGGAACTGGTCAACGAGCAGTATCTGACCGCCTTCTTCCGCAATATCGACGCGGGCAAGACGGTGGGCGAGGCGGCCCCGGCGCACAAGTTCGATGAGAACCTGCGCGCGCAGCCGCCGGTGGCCGTCGTCCCGCAGCACGTCGACGACGACCAAACCTTCCGTTACTCACCGGCTTCCGGCGACCCGGTGCCGCTGCACCTGGACGACCAGGTCGCCAAGGATGCCGGGCTGCCCGGGATCATCGCGCACGGGCTGTGCACCATGGCGTTCGCGTCCTGGGCGGTGCTCACCGAGGTGGGTGGGTCGGATGTCAACCGGCTCAAGCGATTCGCCGTGCGCTTCGCCAAGATGGTTTTCCCCGGTGACGATCTGGAGACCCGCATCTGGAAGGTGGGCTCGGCGGACGGCGTCACGACCTACGCCTTCGAGACCGTGCGCGGCGAAGACGTGGTGCTCAGCGACGGACTCGCTGAGATAGCCGACTGACGGCGAGAGCCGGTATCCCGCCGCAACATTCAGCACAGACTTCAGGAAGAGGAGACATCGATGGGTGCACTCGAAGGTCGAGTAGCCGTCATCACCGGCGCGGGTCGTGGCATCGGCCGCGAGCACGCCTTGCTGTTCGCCCGGGAGGGCGCGGCCGTGGTCGTGAACGACCTCGGCGGCAGCAACGAGGGTGAGGGCACCGACATCACCCCCGCACAAGAAGTCGCCGACGAGATCATCGCCGCGGGCGGCAAGGCGATCGCCAACACCGCGAACATCGCCACCTGGGACGGCGCGAAGAACGTCATCGACCAGGCAGTCGCCGAGCTCGGCGGCCTCGACATCGTGGTCAACAACGCGGGCATCCTGCGCGACGCGTTCATCGCGGGCATGGACGAGGCGCAGTGGGACGCGGTGATCGCGGTGCACCTCAAGGGGCACGCCGCCGTGCTGCACCACGCCGCCGCCTACTGGAAAGACCAGAGCAAGGCCGGCAATCAGCCGAACGCCGCGGTGATCAACACCGCGTCCGCCTCCGGAACGACGGTGCCGAACGCCGGCCAGGCCAACTACGGCGCGGCCAAGGCGGGGATTGCCGCGCTCACCCTGGTCGCGGCCGACGAACTGGCCCGCTACGGGGTGCGGGTCAACGCCATCGCGCCGATCGCGCGTACCCGTCTCACCCTGGCCACTCCTGGCATGGGCGCCATGATGGCGGCCGAGGCGGACGAGATCGAAGAGGGCGAGTTCGACGCGTTCAGTCCGGCCAATATCTCGCCGCTGGTGGCCTACCTGGCCTCGGACAAGTGCCCGATCACCGGCAAGGTGTTCGCGGTGCAGGGCGGGGCCATCTCCGAGCTGGCCGGTTGGCACGATGTGAAGACGATCGAGACCGACGGACCGTGGCTGATCGACGACATCTCCGCACGGCTACCGTGACGTACGGGCGAGAGTAGGAGAACAACGATGTTCGAATGGTCCGAGACCGATGTCATGATCCGCGATGCCGTGCGGACGTTCATCGACAAGGAAATCCGGCCCAACCTGGACGCGCTGGACAGCGGTGAACTGTCGCCGTATCCGATCATCCGGAAGCTGTTCAGCGAGTTCGGGATCGACGCCATGGGCGGCGAAGCCGTGCAGAAGTTGCTCGCCAAGCAGCGCGCCAAAGAGGAGGCGATCGCCGCAGGCGAGCCGTTACCGGAGAAGAAGCGGGAAAAGTCTTCCGGTGGCAGCCCGTTCGCGGGGCAGGAATCGCTGATGGCGGTGCTGGTCGGTGAACTGTCCGGTGTCTGCATGGGGTTGGTCACCGCGATGGGTGTCAGCCTCGGTCTCGGTGCCACCACCATCATGTCGCGCGGCACGCTGGCCCAGAAGGAGCGCTGGCTCGCCGACATCGTGACCATGAAAAAGGTTGCGGCGTGGGCGATCACCGAGCCGGACTCGGGATCCGACGCCTTCGGTGGCATGAAGACCTACGTCCGGCGCGACGGGGACGACTACCTGTTGAACGGGCAGAAGACCTTCATCACCAACGGTCCGTTCGCCGACGTGATGATCGTCTACGCCAAGCTCGACGAGGGCGACGGCGGCGACAAGCGCGAGCGCAAGGTGCTCACCTTCGTCCTGGACAAGGGCATGGAGGGGCTCACCCAGGGCAAGCCGTTCAAGAAGATGGGCCTGCACGCCTCGCCCACCGGCGAGCTGTTCTTCGACAATGTCCGGCTCGGCAAGGACCGGCTGCTCGGCGAGACCGAGGAGCACAAGGGCGGCGACGGCCGGGAGAGCGCGCGGTCCAGCTTCACCGCCGAACGCGTCGGGGTGGCCTTCATGGCGCTGGGCATCATCAACGAATGTCACCGGCTCTGCCTGGATTACGCCAAGAGTCGCAAGCTCTGGGGTCAGGAGATCGGTCGCTTCCAACTCGTCCAGCTCAAGCTGGCCAAGATGGAGATTGCCCGAATCAACGTGCAGAACATGGTGTTCAACACGCTGGAGCGGGGTCGTGCCGGTAAACCGCCGACGCTCGCCGAGGCGTCGGCCATGAAGCTCTACGCCTCCGAGGCGGCCACCGAGGTCGCCATGGAAGCGGTGCAGCTGTTCGGCGGTAACGGGTACATGACCGAGTACCGCGTGGAACAGCTTGCCCGCGACGCCAAGTCGCTGATGATCTACGCGGGCAGCAACGAGATCCAGGTGACGCACATCGCCAAGGGTCTGCTGGCGTAACGATTTTCATCGAATCCCGGGTGCGCCACCACGGCGTGCGCACCCGGGATTTCTTGTCCTGCCTTCGAAACGCCGTTAGTCCTGCGCACCGTGCGTGCTGGTAAGGGGCAATCCGGCCGATGATCACTGAAACCACCGCCCGCTACAACGATGTCGGCACCCGAGTGCTTTCCGTATCGGGGACCGGCACGCCGATCCTGCTGTTGCACGGTTACGCCGACAGCGCGGACACCTGGCGCGGCGTTCTCGCCGGCCTGGCAGCGGCGGGCCGTGCGGCTTTCGCCGTCGACCTGCCCGGCTTCGGCCTGGCGGACCAGCGTGCACCGGGTCCGTTGACCCCGCAGTTCGATGCCTTCGTGGACGCGATCATCGCGGAGCACAGTCCATTGATCCTGGTGGGCAATTCTCTCGGTGCGGCAACCGCTTTGCACGCTGCCGCACGTCATCCGGGTGGTGCGGTCACTGCGGTGGTCACCTTTGATGAGCCACTGCTGGCCCGCCACTGGCTGGCCCGGATGGGGCGGCTGCGCGAATACCGGCGGTTCTTTCGTCTGGTCGAATCGCTGCCGATCCCGGCCGCTCTGGTGCGCTGGGCGGTACGGCGCGCGGTAGCGCTGTTCGTCTACGGCCCAGGCATTGTCGCCGACCCCGAATTCCTCACCTCCGCAACACGTTCGGTTCCCGACATGGCGTCCGTCGCCACCCGTGGTCGTGATGCCGTCCGCTATGCCCGCGAACACCCGTCCGGCCATACCGATCTCGTCCTCACCTGCCCGGTCCTCATCGTCCACGGCACCGAGGACCGCATCATCCCGGTGTCCGCCGGTCGCGCCCTGCACGCATTGCTGCCCGGCAGCGAGTTCGTCGCACTCCCCGGTGTCGGCCACTGCCCACAACTGGATGTGCCGGACGAGGTCTGCCGACTACTGCTGGGATTTCCCCGCAGCGACAGCAAGCAGACCGGCGTCGCATCCTGAACTCACGCCCCCGGCGGCGGCAACCGAGTCGAGTTGTCGCCGTGGCGGATCGGCCGCACCCGATGACCGATGCAGCCCTCCCATGCCAGGTGGGTCACTGCGGCGGCCTTCCCGCTGTGCCGGCAGCCGGCCGAGCGCCCATCGGCAGACCGCCGCCGCGCCCTGTCCACCGGCTATCCCTCGATCTCGTGCGGCACCAACTGCTGCTTCCGCAGTAGCTCGACCACCAGGTCGAGAGTCGCCGAGTTCTGGTGCACCGCATCTGTCAGTTGCGCCATTTGCTCTTCGAGTCGGCTCACTCGCACCGCCAAGCCGTCCACTTTTCCTGTGAGGACGTCTACTCGTTCGGACAGGCTGTCTACTCGTTCTGTGAGGATGTCTGTCCGTTCGGACAGGCCGTCTACTCGTTCTGTGAGGATGTCTGTCCGTTCGGACAGGCTGTCTACTCGTTCTGTGAGGATGTCTGTCCGTTCGGACAGGCCGTCTACTCGTTCTGTGAGGATGTCCGTCCGTTCGGACAAGCCGCCTACTCGTTCTGTGAGGACGTCCGTCCGTTCGGACAAGCCGCCTACTCGTTCTGTGAGGACGTCCGTCCGTTCGGACAAGCCGCCTACTCGTTCTGTGAGGACGTCCGTCTGTTCCGTCAGGCCGTTTACACGTGCCGTAAGGACATCCATTTGCCCGGTTAGGCCATCCACTCGGTCGGTCAGGACATTTGTCCGCCCTGCAACACCGCCCACCACGACCTCGAGCGTCGCCAGCCGACTCACCGTCTCGTCGAGGATCTCCGAGTGCCTGCTCATCTCTGTTCCGACCTGGTTCAGCTGAGCCGCAACGTCTCCGAAGCGGGACTCCACGCCTTCCAGACGATGTCCGTGCTGTCGTTGCGTGACCAGTAGTAGGCCGAAATGGCGCCCGCTGGTCTTCTCCAACCGGCGCAGCCGTTGGTCGACGCCGCGGGCTAGGCCGTTCGTACTCTTGACCTCTCGGTTGGTGTTGTTGGCCAGCTCGTACAGCCCGTCGACGTCGCCGCGAAGTTGATGCACCACGCGATCTACTGGTGTGCTCCCCATGCCTCGAACAGTAGGCCGCCGACCAGACCGGATCGAGGCCTATTGTCGATCTGTGGATAACTTCTTGACCTGTGGATATTCCGTGCCTCAGACCGCGCGAAGGCGGTTGCGGCTGGCGTAGACGTGCTCGGCGATGAGGGTCGCGATGCGGTCCGGCGCCTCGAGCATGGGCACGTGCCCGACGCCGTGGACGACGATGCGGTCGGCCGACTCGGGAAGTTCCTTCAGGTAGCGGCGAGCATAGACGCGGTTGGGAATGACGCGGTCGTACTCGGAGAGCAGTAAGCGGACCGGCGTCTCCAGGGTGGACAGGTCGGCCTGCCCGGGACCGCGCATGCTGCTCACGACGAACGGCAGCATGGATGGGCAGTGCAGCGCGGCCATGATGGCGGCCGCGGTGTCGCGCCGGGAGACCGCGGCGGCGTTCTTGCTCAACCACAGCAGTGCGAACCGCTGGGCGATCGGGTTGTTGACCGCGAAACCGCCCAGGCGCTTGCCGATTTCGACGATCGGGACCAGCGACAAAAATTTCAGGTTGGTGCGCAGCGAGGTGAGCGACGGCGTGTGCCAGCCACCCGCCGGTGCGACGAGGGTGAGCGTGCGGGCCCGGCCGCGCCTGGCGAGTTCGACACCGACCCAGCCACCGAGCGAGTTGCCCGCGATGTGGCAGGTGCGCCAGCCGAGGTCGTCGAGCTGATCCTCGATGCGGTCGGCCAGCAGGTGCACGTCGACCGACCAGCCGTCCACCCGCTCGCCGCCCCAGTGCCCGCGAAGGCGGGCGCGTACACCTCGCACTGGCTCGCGAGCCGCGCCGCGGTCTGTTCCCAGCAGTGTGGCGACATCATGAAGCCGTGCAACAGGAGCAGCGGGTCACCGGAGCCCAGATGCAGGGCCTTGACGGCCTTGGGCAGTTCCGTTCCGGGCTTGGTGGTGACCGGCCTGCGGGCGGCGCTGGTGGCGCGTCGCGCGGCGGCGGGGGACTTGGGGGTGTCAGACGACATGTCATCACTCTTTCCTGGACGGCGATGTCCGAGGGAGTTCATCTGACCAGCATTGTACGGTCGTCCGGTGGCCTACATCATTTCGACTGTGAACGTAAATGGCGTCCGCGCGGCCGCGGGCAAAGGCATGCTGGCCTGGCTCGCCGCCACGGAGGCCGACATCGTCTGTGTCCAGGAGACAAGGGCCACCGACGAGCAGACCAGCGCGGCGCTGGCGCCCGCGCTGGCCGAGGGCTGGTGCCTGGCGCATGCGGAGCCGGAGTCCAAGGGCAGAGCAGGCGTCGCGATCCTGTCCCGACGGGCACCGGACGCGGTCCGAATCGGCTTCGGCAGCAGCGAGTTCGGCGCATCCGGGCGCTACCTGGAGGCGGACTTCGGTGACGTCACCGTCGCGAGTGTGTACGTGCACTCCGGTGACGCGGGTACGCCGCGCCAGGACGAAAAGTACCGGTACCTGGCCGAACTCGGCGCCTACCTCACCGAACGCACCGGTGACTTCGTGGTGAGCGGCGACTGGAACATCGCGCACACCGAGCGGGACCTGAAGAATTGGAAAGGCAACTTGAAGTCCGCCGGTTTCCTGCCGGAGGAGCGGGCCTGGATCGATGAGTTGCTCGCGGCGGGCTACGTCGACGTGGTGCGCAAGCTGCATCCAGACGTCGACGGCCCATACAGCTGGTGGTCCTATCGCGGCCGCGCCTTCGACAACGACACCGGCTGGCGCATCGACTACCAACTCGCCCGCGGCGACCTCGCCGCGCGCGCCAAACAGGCCGTGGTGGACCGCGCCGCCGCCTACGACCAGCGCTGGTCCGACCATGCGCCGGTCACGGTGCAGTACCGATGAACTTGTCGCCGAAGGCCATTCGAGCGCTTGCCGGCCTCGGCGTGGTGGTGCTCGCGCTGATCGTCGTCGCGGTGCTCGGTCTGCGCGATGGTGGCAACGACACCGCCGCCACGACAACGGCCGGTCCCACCAGCAGTGCGCCCGCCGCGGGCCCGCCGCGGCCTGCGGAGGCGCAGGCCAGTCGTGCACCGGGCGTACCCGACCGCGCCTACACCACCCTGCGCGAAATCGACGCGGGCCGCTGGCCTGATTCGGCGAACGCGCCGGGTACCAAGGGCGGCGACCGCTGGATGAACCGCGCGGGCACACTGGCCGCCAAAGACGCTGCGGGCAAACCGATCACCTACCAGGAGTGGGACGTCAATCCCAAGCAGCGCGGCCGGTCCAGGGATGCCGAACGCATCGTCACCGGCAGCGACGGCTCGGCCTGGTACACCGGAGACCATTACGAGACCTTCACGAGGATGCGCTGATGTCCAAGGTAATGCCGTTGTCGCAGTTCTTGTCTCGACCGATCGAGGTCGCCGCGCGGGCGCCGCAGGTCGCCGCGCCCGCCCTCGGCGCGGTCACCGTCGATGCCGCCGAACTGAGCGGCCTGCGCTACCGCGCGCCGTCCGGTTACCTGGTCCGCGAACTGCGCGGCGCGAAGATGCGGACGGTCGCGCGGGTGTTCGACGAGATCGCCGCCGCCCTCCAGTTCCCGTACTACTTCGGCGAGAACAAGGACGCCTTCGACGAATGCCTGCGTGACCTGGACGATTTCGTCGGTGAGGGTGCGGGATACGTTGTCGTGCTCCGCGATTCGGACGATCTGTTGGCCGAGGAACCGGCCGAGCGGGCCTGGTTCGCCGAGGCGATGCGCGACTGTGCCGACCACTGGGCGCGCAAGGGCATCGCGTTTCGCGTTGTCCTGCAAGGCGAAGCGACAGGGTTGCAGGACGTTTCGCTGGAACTCTGACCCGGGTGCGGCGTCACGCCAATCGGCGCGCCAAATCCTCACCGAGCAAGACGAACACGTCGGTGGTGTGCTCGATCAGCTCGTCGCGGGTCAGTGACAACTCGCCCTGTAGCCAGGCGGTGAGGGTCTGCACCAGGCCGCCGACGAGGTAGTTGGCTCGGAAGTCGATCGCCGGATCCGAGTCCGGGTCGTCGATCCCGTAGAAATCGATGCCCTCGGCCGCGACCATCCGCGCGAACACCCGGACGGTCTCGGTGGTGCGGGCGCGCAACTCCGGTGTCGCCATGCCGGCGACCAGGGCGACCTTGGCCTTGCGCGGGTCGTCGGTGAGTAGATGGATGCCCGCGGCGATCGCGGCACGCGCGGTACTCCTGGAGTCCTTCGGCGCGGTGCCGACCGCCGCGACGATCGCCAGCGCGAGTTCCTCGGCGATCGTGTCGATGAGCGCGGTCAGCACCGCATCGCGACTGTCGAAGCTCTCGTAGTAGTACCGCTCGTTGAGCCCGGCCTGGGCGCACAGCCCCGACACGGTCAGTTTGGCGAGCCCCTGGGTGCCGATGATCTCCAGCGCGGCCTCGAGCAGTGCCGCCCGCCGCTGCGACCGGCGTTCTTCCGCGGATACACCGCCATAGGTCCGCTGCGCTGGCGCGGAATCGGTAGGCCCACCCGTCGCCCGGCCGCCACCCCCCACGGAATCGCTACGCGATGCAGGCCCACCCGCCACCCGGCCGCCACCCCCCACGGAATCGCTTCGCGATGCAGGCCCACCCGCCACCCGGCCGCCGCCCCTCACGGAATCGCTTCGCGATGCAGGCCCACCCGTCGCCCGGCCGCCACCCCCCACGGAACCGCTTCGCGATGTAGTCACAAGTCCGATTCTGGCACGGCACGATTCTGGCAGAGAGTATTGCCAGAATCGCGAATCTGGCGGATGCTATTGCCAGATGCTCTCGACGAGGAGGCAGTGATGTCCGAGCCCGGCTACTTCAGCGACCACTCGATGGCCCGGCGGGTGATGAGCAAGCGCGCGGTCGGCCTGACCTACGGCCAGCGCGCCCTGGTCATCGGCGCGGTTCATCCGCTGCTCTACGTCGGCACCGCGGAGAACACCGAGCACCGGATGACCCCGTACACCCGGCTCTCGCTCACCGGCCACCTGTTCGAGGCCGTGTTCCTCGGCAGCAAGGCCGAGGCGGATCGGGCGCTGGCGTTCACCACGAAGAAGCACGCCAGGGTGCGCGGCACGCTGCCCGAGGACGCGGGGGCGCACCATCCCGCGGGCACCGGCTATTCCGCGTTGGATCCACACCTGATGTACATGACGATGGCGTTCACCTTCGACTCCGCCGAGGTGATGTACGACCTGCTGGTGCGCCCCATGACCGGCGGCGAGCGCGAGGGCCTGTACCAGGACTATGTGCGCTGGGCCGAGCTGTTCGGCATGCCTGTCGAAGCGGCGCCGGCCAGCTACCCCGAGTTCCGCGCGTCCTTCGACGCCTACCTCGCCTCCGACGAACTGTTCCTCACCGACGAGGCGCGGCTGGTCGGCTCCTACCTGGCCGGGCAGCGCGTGCCGTATCCGCAGCGGATGCCGCTGCACCAGGTCACGTCCGCGTTCTTCCTGCTGGTGCAGGGCAGCCTGCCGCCGCGGATCCGGCAGATGTACGGGATGCGCTGGGGGCGAGCTGACCAGCTCGCGTATCGGGCGCTCGCGCAGGCCGTACGTACCGCCCATCTGGCGCCGCCGCTGGTACCCCCGGTACTACGCGACACCCTGGCCGGGCCGAGTGCCCCGGTCTACAAGCTCGTCTCGCGGCGCGAACACCAACTCGTCGATGCCGGGCGGCCGAGCATGCCGGGTGTGGACCCCCGTAACTGGGTGGAGCGAAATTCCAATGACGAGCGTCGCGTAGCGACTCAGTGAGGGGTGGGGGCCGGGTGACGGGTGGGCGGGCATGAAAAGATCGGGGTATGTCCGTTCCTGCAGAAGCCCCGGCCGCTGAACGCAAGCAGCGGGTCCTGTCCGGGATCCAGCCCACCGGCACCTCGTTCCACCTCGGCAACTACCTTGGGGCGCTGCAGCACTGGGTGACCATGCAGGACGACTACGACGCGCTGTACTTCATCCCGAACCTGCACGCGATCACCGTGCCGCAGGACCCGAAGGCGCTGCGGGCCCAGACCAGGGCCGCCGTGGCGCAGTTGCTCGCCATCGGCATCGACCCGAAGAAGTCGACGCTGTTCGTGCAGAGCCAGGTGCCCGAGCACGCCGAGCTGGCCTGGGTGCTCAGCTGTATCACCGGTTTCGGTGAGGCGAGCCGGATGACCCAGTTCAAGGACAAGTCGGTCAAGCAGGGCTCGGAGAACGCGTCGGTCGGGTTGTTCACCTATCCGATGCTGATGGCGTCGGACATCCTGCTCTATCGCCCGCATCAAGTCCCGGTCGGCGAGGACCAGCGCCAGCATCTGGAGCTGACCCGAAACCTGGCGCAACGCTTCAACACCCGGTTCAAGAAGACGTTCGTGGTACCGGAGGCGTACATCGTCAAGGGCACCGCCAAGATCTACGACCTGCAGGACCCGACCTCGAAGATGAGCAAGTCCGCCGCCTCCGACGCGGGCCTGATCAACCTGCTCGATGATCCGAAGATCAGCGCCAAGCGGATCCGCTCGGCCGTCACCGACACCGAGCGCGAGATCCGCTACGACCCGGAGCAGAAGCCGGGCGTGAGCAACCTGCTGGTGATCCTGAGTTCGCTGACCGGCAACCCGATCGTGACGCTCGAACAGGATTACGCGGGCAAGGGTTACGGTGATCTGAAAGCCGACGTCGCCGACGCGCTGGTCGAATTTGTCACGCCATTGCAGGCGAAGGTGCAAGAGTATTTGTCGGATCAGGGCGAACTCGACCGTATCCTCGCCGCCGGTGCCGAGCGCGCGCGAGAGATCGCCGGCAACACCCTCGCACAGGTATACGACCGCATGGGCCTGCTGGCCCGGTAGTGGTCGGGCGCCTGCGAGATCTCTCCTGAAGGGGCGAACAGGTGCAGGTGATCGACAACATCAAGGCGTGGCTCGAACGACGGATCCAGGCCCGGCCATGGCTGGACCATCTGGTGCGCGCGGGCGGGCGGTATCAGCGGCAGCGCGGCGACTACTACGCGGCGGGCATCACGTATTTCACCGTGCTGTCGCTGTTTCCGCTGCTGATGGTCGCCTTCGCGGTCGCGGGCTTCGTGCTGTCGAGCCGCCCGGAGTTGCTCGGTGAGCTACAGACCAAGATCGTCGACAACATTCCGGGTTCGCTCGGCACCCAGCTGAACGATCTCGTCGACCAGGCCGTCGACTCGCGCGGCACCGTCGGCATCCTCGGCCTGCTCGCGGGGTTCTATACCGGCCTCGGCTGGATGGCGAACCTGCGCGCGGCGCTGACCGAGCAGTGGGAGCAGAAGAGCGAGGAGCAGAACTGGTTTCTGGCCAAGCTGTCCGACCTCGGCGCGCTGCTCGGCCTCGGCTTGGCCTTCGTTGTCTCCCTTGGCCTTTCCGCGCTCGGCTCCAGCACGCTCGGCGCCAGGTTGCTGGTCAGCCTCGGCCTCTCGCACCTGCCCGGCGCGCGTTTCCTACTGGCCATCGCGTCGATCTTTCTCGGCTTCCTCGCCTCCTGGGCGGTGTTCGCCTGGATCATCGCCCGCCTGCCGCGCGAACCGGTCACCCTGGCCAGCGCCGCCAAGGCCGCCGCACTCGCCGCCGTCGTCTTCGAGATCTTCAAGTTCGTCGCGTCGATCTATCTGCAGACGGTGCTGAGCAGCCCGGCGGGTGCCGCCTTCGGCTCGATCATCGGTCTGATGGTCTTCAGCTACGTCACCTACCGGATCATTCTGTTCGCGACGGCCTGGGCCGCCACCGCCTCCGACAACGAACCGGAAGCGGAGATCCCCGCGCCACCCGCCGCCGTCATCAGCCCGCGCACGTCGGTCCGCGAACTCTCCGTGGGCGCGGGCGCGACCTTCTTCGGTGCGGGAGCCCTTGCCGCCCTTGCCCTCTCGCTACTGCGCCGACCACGCGGTCGCTGAACCCGGCGTCGGCTCCATGGCTCAGCGCCGCTGGTTCATCCGGCGCGCACCGAGCAGCAGGGCGAGCACCAGGATGACGCCGCCGACGACCCACACGGTGCGGTCGTCGCCGTGGTCCTCGTCGGCCAGCGGCTGCGACTCCTGCTCCTTGGGGGGCGGAGAGGCAAGGGCCGCACCGGCTTTCGGTTGCTTGCGGTTCGGGTCGGGGAGTTTGCCGACCGACGTTCCCCGGGGTAATGCGAAGCCGTAGTCGAGCAGGCGGGCCGCCTGATCCGAGGGGCGCAGCGGCCGGACATCGGCTTTGAGGAGGGTGACCACGAGGCGGCGGCCGTCGCGTTCGGCGGCGGCGACGAAGGTCTGCCTGGCGTCGTCGGTGAACCCGGTCTTGCCGCCGATGGCGCCGTCGTAGTCGTAGAGCAGGTGGTTGTCGTTGCCGATGGGGAAGCCGGGGTGGTCCTTGTCGCCCTCGATCTTCGGGTTGGCGGGGTAGCCGGGGAAGTCCACCTGCTCGGTGTGGATGAGCTCGGCGAACAGCGGAATGGTCATGGCCTCGCGGAACAGCACCGACAGGTCGTAGGCCGAGGTGCTCATGCCGGGACCGTCGAGGCCGGACGGGGTGGCCGTGCGGGTGTCCAAGGCGCCCAACGACTTGGCGAGCTCGTTCATCTTCGCCACCGTGGCCGCCTCGCCGCCCAGCTGAGTAGCGATGGCATGGGCCGCGTCATTGCCGGAGGCCATGATCAGGCCCTGCATGAGCTGGCGGTTGGTGTAGCGGCCGCCGGGCCCGATGCCGACCCGGGTGCCGTCGGCGTTCGCATCGTCCTGGGTGCCGATGACCACCTTGTTCAAATCCAGTGTGCGCAGGGCGATCGTGGCGAGCAGCACCTTGATGGTGCTGGCGGGCCGGTAGCGGCCGTGCGGGTCCTTGGCCACGAGCACCTCGCCGGAGTCCAGGTCCGCCACCTGCCAGGCGGTCGCCGAAATGTCCTGCGGCACAGCGGGTGCGCCCTTGGGGAGCACCAGGCCGCATTCGCCAAGCCGACCACCGCCGACCGGCGGCGTCGGGATGGGCAGCGCGGTGGGCGTCGGCTCCCCGGGCGCCGGGACCTCGGACTCGTCGATCGGCGCGGGCGGGCGCGTCTTCTGCGGGCAGCCGTCGGTGTTCGGGGTGCTGAACGGCGTCGTCGTCGGGCTCGACGACGGCGCGGCGAACGACGGAGTGGCGGCCGAGCCCGCGATCACGGCCACTGCGGCCAGTGCGGAACCGAGGCGAAGTGTGGCGCGGCGGCGCGAGTCCCGGATCTTCATCGTTCGCGAGCCTAGCGATTTCGCGGCGAGTCGGCCGGGCACGCGCCGGAGCAGGGTATTGACAGAGACTACTAAATGAGAGTTACTATCAAAAATTAGTTAATATCAATTTTGGAGGGGTCATGAAGACCGACTCGACCCGCCGCTGGCTCGCGCTCGGCGCGCTGTCGGTGGCGATGCTGACCATCGGGCTCGACGTCACGGTGCTCACCGTCGCGCTGCCGACGCTCGCCGTTGACCTGAATGCGAATACCGCTGCGCTGCAATGGTTCAGCAGCGCGTACACGTTGGCGCTGGCCGGTGTGATGCTGCCCGCCGGCGCGCTCGGCGATCGGTACGGGCGCAAGAAGTTCCTGCTCGTCGCGCTACTGGTCTTCGGTGTCGCGTCGCTGGCCTGCGCGTTCGCCGCCTCGGCCGGTCAGCTGATCGCCGCACGGGTGGTGCTCGGCCTCGCGGCCGCGGCGATGCTTCCGCTGTCGATGTCCGTCCTGCCGTCGCTGTTTCCGGAGCAGGCGGCCCGGCAACGCGCACTCACCATCTGGATCACCTCGACCGCGATCGGCCTGCCGCTGGGTCCGATCGTCGGTGGCTGGCTGCTGCGAAACTTCTGGTGGGGTTCGGTGTTCCTGATCAATGTGCCGATGGTGATCGTCGGTGCGCTGGCCGTTCTCGCGCTGGTCCCGGAGTCGCGCAGCGAGAACCGATTCCGCATCGACGTGCCCGGCGTACTGCTGTCGGCGGCAGGCATGCTCGGGCTCACCTACGGATTCATCCGGATCGGTGAGTACGGTTGGGGCAACGGGCTCGGCTGGGGCATCGTCGCGGCAGGCCTGCTGCTGCTCGGCGCATTCGTACTTTGGCAGCGCAGGACGGCGCATCCGCTGGTCGATCTCGGCCTGTTCGAGTCCGCCGGATTCCGCTGGGGCACCGCGCTTTCCATCATCGTCAACTTCGCGATGTTCGGCCTGTTCTTCACCGCGCCGCAGTATTTCCAAGCGGTGCTCGGCACGGACGCACTCGGCAGCGGCCTGCGCCTGCTGCCGCTGATCGGCGGGTTGATCGTCGGCAGCAGGGTGGTCGACCGGGCGCTGCCGAAACTGGGGACCAGGGTGATGCTCGGACTCGGCTTCGCTCTGCTGGCGGGTGCGCTCGCCTTGGGCGCGCTGACCTCGGTGGACAGCGGCTACGGCTTCACCGCGCTCTGGACCACCCTGCTCGGCGTTGGCATGGGCCTGGCGATGCCAACGGCCATGGGGCTGGCGATGGGTGAGCTCACCGAGGAACGTTCCGGCTCCGGTTCCGCGTTGATCCAAGCGCTGCGCCAGGCGGGCGGCACCATCGGCGTCGCGATCCTCGGCACGGTGCTGTCCACTCGGTACCGCTCCGAGCTCGGCGCGCTGAACCGCGATCCGATCTCCGACGGGGTGAACGCCGGTGTCGCGGCGGCGCACCAGCTCGGTGACTCGGCGATCCTGCATCAGGTGCAGAGCGCGTTCGTCGGTGGCATGGCCGCGATGCTCTGGGTCTGTGCCGCGCTGTGCGCGGTGTCTGCCGCGGTCGCGGTCGTTTTCCTGCGCGTGAAGCAACCTGTCGAGGTGGCCGCGGTCGGCCCGGTGCCGGTCGCTGAGCGACTGGGAGGCGGCGTCGCGGGCACCGATACGTCAGAATCGACGCATGTCGGTTGAACTGTCCGGAGAAGAGCCAGCCGTGCGCGGTCTGCGTGAGCGGAAGAAGGAGCGGACCCGACGGACGATTCGACTGGAAGCGTTCCGGCTGTTCCGTGAGCAAGGGTACGGCGAGACCACCGTCGAGCAGATCGCGGCGGCGGCGGAGGTCTCGCCGAGCACCTTCTTTCGCTACTTCCCGACCAAGGAACAGCTGGTGCTCGCCGACGACCTCGATCCGATACTGATCGAGGCCGTCCGGGCGCAGCCGTCCGACCTGCCGCCGCTGACCGCCTTCCGCCATGCGATGGCGGCGGTTTTCGCGGAGTTGCCCGCCGAGCAGCAGGCTTTCGAACAGGAACGGCAGGCGCTGATCTACCACGTGCCCGAGCTGCGGTCGGCCATCGGACTGGAGATGGAACGCAACATCGACATGGTGTCCGCCGTCATGGCCGAACGGGTCGGCGGCACACCCGACGATTTCGATATCCGGGTCCTGGCAGGCGCGCTGACCGGCGCGGGGCTCGCCGTCGCGCGCATCACGCCGTTGAATGTCGACAATGTGGGCCGGATGCTGGATCTGCTGGAAGCAGGGTTGCCGCTCGGCCAGGACCGGGCAGCCACCTAGACCCGAGCCGCCCGCCGCGGCTCGGGCAGGCCGAACCTACTGCGCCCCAGCCGCACTCGAATGCCGCAGCCGGTCCGGCGTCTCGTCGTCCATCGACGCGAAGAAGCCGCCGATCACGTCCTCGATCTCGGCGATCGACTCGGCGCAGTACAGAATCGGCTGGTAGTGGGTGATGTCGTAGACCGCGGTGCCCATCGCGGCGACGTCGAGCGGGCGCAGGTCGGCCTGGCGGAACTCCTCGATCTCGCCGTAGGACGACAGCAATCCGGCGCCGTAGCAGCGGACCTCGCCTTCTTCCCTGACCACACCGAACTCCATGGAGAACCAGAAGACATTCGCGAGGAACTTCAGCGCGGGCTCGGTCTCCAGCCGTCCGACCGCCGCGCCGACCGCCTCGTAGATGGCGGCGAAGCGGGGACTGGCGATCTGATTGGCGTGCCCGATGATCTCGTGGATGGCATCGGGCTCCGGGGTGTACAGCGGCGCCGAATGATGCCGGATGTACTGGGTGGAGTGGAAAGTCCGATCCGCGAACGAGCCGAAGAACTGGCGCAGCGGCACCAACCCGGCCGCGGGGGCGTAGCGGAATCCACTCAGCGGCACCAGTGCCGCCGAGACCTCGTCCAGCTGGGGGATGTGGTCCTTGGGCAGCGCGAGGCGCGCCGACGCCGCCAGCACCTCGGTGCAGGCGTAGGTCTGGTGCTTGCGGGCCAGTTCGGCGGAGGCGATCCGCCAGACCTGCTGCTCCTCGTCGGTATAGGCGATCTGCGGAACGGGTTTACCCGGTGCGTAATCGAGCGCAAGCGCGGCGATGGCGTTGCGACGGGCCCGGTAATCCGAGTCGTGCACGCCGGGGTGCTCGTCGCTCAGGTGGACGGTCACATCGCCGTCGCCGGACCGGGTCACCGGTGAGTACAGCTGAGCTTCGGTGAACATACCTCGATGCAAGCACCGCTCGGGCCTCGCGACAACAAAAGCCCGCGCAGCTTGGCAAAGTGCCTAGCTGGCCCCGCTGTGGTGCGCACTTACCGGCATCGGGCGGCGGATTCGGGCTGCGAGCTGACCAGTGCCCGTCGGCGGCCGCGCACGCCGCGTTCTGCCCGCGCAGGCGACGATGCCAAGTGTGTGCGGAGCGTGGTGTGGCGGCTCGGTAATAGCCGCCGAACATGCTGCGGCCGTGAAATTCTCGTGGTGGGGGCCGTCGATCCGGCGAACTCTGCACGATTTGCCAGACATGAGCGAGCGGAATAGCGCAAAATGGCGAATGTACGAAGGAGGACGCATGAAATCCGTGCGGATCGATCTCGACCAGAAGTTGCTCGCCGCCGCGGCCGCCGTGATGGGCACCTCGACGAGCAACGCCACGATCAACGAGGCACTGCGCCGGATCGTCGTGCACGAGCGTCAGCTGCGCCATCTCGAAAAGCTGGCCGCCACCGCATTGTTCGCCCTGCCGCGCCCGGAGGTCGTGGTCGTGGACGGGTAGTCAGCGACTCACTGCCGAGCAGCGCAGGTTGTCGGCGGGCGGTGTCAGGTCGATCAGATACTTCAGTACCGGCTCGTCGACGCAGGCGATGCCCTCGAACGCGGCGCCGTGCTGGGTGCCCTCGTAGGTGATCAGCGCCGCGCCAAGGGTTTTGGCGAGCGTGACACCACCGGCGTACGGGGTCGCCGGATCGCCGGTCGCCGCGACGACCACGAGCTTCGGCAGGCCCGCCGCGTTGGGCACGTGCGGTTGAGTGGTCGGCGGGACCGGCCAGAACGCGCAGGCATCCAGGGGAGCCGTGTCGGTGGGCAGGCCATCGTCGAAAGCCGGAGCGGCGGCACGGGATCGGCGATCGATGTCGGCCGCGACGGCCCGGTCGGTCACCCGGACCTCCTCCAGGCACAGCACCGCCCGGTGCACGTCGTCGGAGGAGGCTTGCTCGTAGGCACCCGCGTCGCCGAGCAGTGCGTCGCCCCGGCCCCTGGCGAGCTCGGCCAAACCCTGGGTGAGGCTCGGCCAGGACGTGGGGTGGTAGAGCGAGGCGATCGTCGCGGTGACGACGGCGCCGTAGTCGAGCCCACGGCGATCTGCGGTGAGGATCGGTCGCTGGACCAGCGGATTGACCAGACTGCGGTAGACCTCGTTCGCCTTCTTCGGGTCGGTGCCGAGTGGGCAGTCCGGCGCCTTGGCGCAGTCGGCGGCGTAGGCGTCGAACGCCTGCTGGAAACCGGCGGCAATGATCACCGGGTCGCCGATGTTCGTGGTGGGGTCGACCGGTGCGTCGAGGACCATCGCGCGCACCCGATCCGGAAACAGCTCGGCGTAGGTCGAACCGAGGCGGGTGCCGTAGGACCCGCCGAAGTAGGTCAGCTTCTGCTCGCCGAGCGCGGCGCGCACCACATCCAGATCGCGGGCGACGTCACCGGTGCCGACATGCCCGAGCAGCGCCAGTCCGGTTCGCCGCGCGCACGAGTTGGCGTATTCCTCGTTCTCCTCTTCGATTTGGTCGATCTCCGCGAGCGGGTCGGTCCGGCCCAGCACCCGCTGCGCCGTCCGGAATTCGGCGTCCGAACGGCAGGTGACGTGCGGGGTCGAGGCGCCGAGGCCGCGCACGTCCATCCCGATCACGTCGAAACGCTCGGCCACCGGCGACTTCGACAGTGCCAGCGGCAGACCCAGTCCCGGCGCGCCGGGCCCGCCGGGGTTGGTCAGCAGCGACGCGACCTTGGTGCCGGTGGCGCGCAGCCGGGAGATCGCGATCCGCGCGGTCTCGCCGTCCGGTCTGCCGTAGTCGATCGGCACCGTCACCCGCGCGCATTCGATGCCTGCCGCGCCGAGCTCGGCGCCGCCCTGATAGCCCTCGCACGAGCCCCACGCCAGGGTTTGCTGGTAGTACCGATCGAGGGTGGGGGCGGGCGGTGCGACGGGGTCCTGGTCGGCGGTGCAGGCCGTCGCCAGCAGCGCGAGCGCGGCGATCAGCACGGGCAGCGGCGTGACGCGCGTCGATGTCGCGGTTCCTTTGCGCGGTTTGAACATTCATTGCCCCTGTACTCGTTCGACGCACTCAGTCTGCCCGACGGACGCCGATGTGCAATCGGCAGGATCGGACAACTCGGGCGACCCCTCGTCCGTGACCGACATGTCGGTAGGGCCTGGCACACTCCGTGACACTGTCGCCGTGACCAAGGGGTGGAACGATGCCGGTCTCTCTCCTCGATGTACCCGTCGAGCAACGGCCACGCGAGCGCCTGCTCGCCCTCGGCCCGCAGGCGCTCAGCGATGTCGAATTGCTGGCCTTGCTGTTACGGCACGGCAGGCGCGGCGCCAGCGCGCTGGACCTCGCGGTGGAACTACTCGTCGAACACGGCGGCCTGGCCGGATTGGCGGCGGCCCGGCCCGAGGAGTTGTCCCGCCGGGCCGGCGTCGGGGTGGCGAAGGCCGCGGCCGTCATCGCCGCGTTCCACCTCGGCGCCCGCGCCCGCGGCGGCACCGACACCCTGCCTCGGCTCGGCGACACGGCGGATGTCGCCGCGGCGGCCCGCCCCCTGTTCACCGGCGCCCGCGTCGAGCGACTCCTCGTGCTGGTCTGTGACGCCCAGAACCAGTTGCGGCAGAAGGTATTCGTCGCCGAGGGCGCCGTCGATCAGGTGGCGGTCCCGGTCCGCGAAATCCTGAATACCGTGCTGCGCCACGACGGCCGCGCCTTCGCCGTCGTGCACAACCATCCCTCCGGCGATCCGACCCCCAGCCTCGACGACCGCCGCGCCAGCACCCTGCTCGCCGAGGCCGCCCGCACCGTCGGCCTGCGCTTTCTCGATCACGTGGTGATCGCGGGCGAGGCCTGGGCCAGCGCGCCGACCCTCACCCTCGGGCACCGCCCTGGAGATACGGGCTGATCGCCGCGGGCGCGGCGTCTCACGCGGTAGAACTCCAGCCCTGCCGCCACAGCCGCTCGAAACCGTCCAAGAGCAGGTCGAGGGCGAATTCGAACTCGAACTGATCGTCACAGCCCGGACCGACCACGGACTGGTCGTCGTGGGCGGCCCGCGCCGCGATCTCGGCGATGTGTGGATACCTGGACGACATGTCGGGCTGGGCGGCGGCTTGCGTCTGCGGGTCCGGGCTCGGTGCGGTGTCGAACAGCTCCTGGGTGAAGCCGAACGCGCGGCTGCCCAGTGCGTGCATCACGTGATGGGTCAGGTCGACGGAGAGGCCGCCCGCCCGGAACATCCCGATCATCGAGTCCAGGTACGCCAATACGGCCGGGGTCGGTGCCGGGCGGGATTCGATCACCCGGGACGCCCACGGGTGCCGCTGAAGGGTGCGCCGCGCCACCAGGATTCGCTGCCGTACCGCGGGCTTCCAGTCGAGCCCGGCCTCGGGCGGACCGATCTCCGCGACGAGCAGATCGACCATGCCGTCGAGCAGCTCGTCCTTGTTCGCGACGTGCTTGTACAGCGCCATCGGCACGACGCCGAGTTCCTGCGCGAGGTTGCGCATGCTCAGGGTGTCGATGCCTGCCGCGTCGGCGAGTTCGACGGCGGCGCGCAGCACGCGCTCTCGGTTCAGCGGGGTGCGGGGTGTGGCGGTGTCCCGGTTGGCCATTCAGCGCTCTCCTCTTGAGAGGTGTACAGCGTACACCTTAGGGTTCTCGGCAGAGGAGGTGTACGACGTACACCTCGGTGTGTAGTGGAGGAGTCCCCATGAACTCGATGAGAACGACGGCGGTGGTCGCGGGTGTGCTGTTCCTGATCACCGAGGTCGCCGCGGTGGCCGGCCTGCTGCTGTATCAGCCGGTGCTGACAGCGCCGAATTACGTTGCCGGCGCGGGCTCCGACGGTCGAGTGCTGATGGGCGGGCTGCTCGAACTCGTGCTCGTCGCGGCCGTCATCGGCACCGCGACCACGCTGTATCCAGTGCTGGAGCGGCACGGCAAGAGCCTGGCGCTCGGCTATCTCTGCGCTCGGCTGCTCGAGGGTGCTGTCATCGCAGTGGGCACCGTGAGTGTGCTGTCGGTCGTGACATTGCGCAGAGATAGTGCGGGAATCGACGATCCAGCGCTCATCACGGTGAGCAAAGCCCTTGTCGCCGTCCATGATTGGATCTTCTTGCTCGGTCCGAACTTCATCCTCGGTGCGAACAGTCTGTTGCTGGCCACCCTGATGTACCGCTCCCAGCTGGTGCCGCGGCCCATCGCCATCCTCGGCTTGATCGGTGGCCCGCTCATCTGCGCGTCGGCGACCGCCGTGCTGTTCGGGCTCTACGATCAGCTCTCCATATGGGGATCCGTCGCCGCGCTCCCGGTCTTCGCGTGGGAGGTGAGCTTGGCGGTGTACCTGATCGGTAAGGGGCTCGGACAGTCTGCGAGCGACGCGCCGCCGGCGCCGCCTCAGCTGGCTACCGCGTGAAACTCCTTGGCTCAGTAGGAGATTCGGTACGAGCTGTCCTTCGCTGCCGCGGCTGAATACCGCCGTTATCGCGGGCCGTTGTCCGGCGGGCTCGCCGTGACGCCGGGGTCGGGTAGCCGAGACGGGCTGTCCGATTCCGAGGCCTGCGTGACGCCCGGAACTCCGTCCTGCACCACAAAACTGGCGCGCGTGTGGATGGGGGCGCCGGGGCGGCGAATGTAGGGGACGACCCGGAAGTCGTTGCGCCACAGGCTGTGGTCCAGTTCGACGCGGACGTAGCCGCGCTGGGAGTTGAAGAATTTGAGGTCGGGGTTGGCGGCGAGGAGGTTGCGGCCGGATTCGGTCATGTCGGCGCCGTCGCCGCCGCTTGAGATCGACGTTCCGATGAATTCCGATGCCACTACGGGGGATTGGGGGTCGGCGAAGTCACGGCGCAGATCGGCCGCGTGGTTCTGGTGGCGGTCGCCGGTGATCACGACGAGGTTGGCCACGTTGCGGTCGGCGGCGGCGCCGAGTACGGCGTTGCGGTCGGCGACGTATCCGTCCCAGGAGTCGGTGCCGACGGCGGTGACCGGGCCGGCGTCCTGGTCGGACTGGCCCATCGATACCTGATTGCCGATGATCTGCCAGCGGGCCGGCGAGTCGGTGAAGCCGTCGATCAGCCAATCACGTTGCCGTGCACCCAATATCGTGCGGTCGGCGGCGAACCGGTCCGTGCAGTCGATGACCGTGTTGCCGTCGCCGCAGGCCTGCTTGTCGCGGTATTGCCGGGTGTCGAGCATGGTGATGTGGGCCAGGTCACCGAAGCCGTAGCGGCGGTGCAGGTGCATGCTCGGCCCGGCGGGCAACTGGGCGATGCGCAGTGGTTGATGTTCGTACATGGCCTGGAAGGCAGCGGCTTTGCGCTTACGGAACACCGCCGGGATCCGATAGATGTCGAAGCCGAGCCCCGGCGCCTCGCCCGCCCAGTTGTTGTCGATCTCGTGATCGTCCATGGTGACCAGCCAGGGAAAGGCGGCGTGTGCGGACCGCAGCGGTTCGTCGGCTTTGGCCTGGGCGTACCGCAGCCGATAGCCGGCCAGATCAACGGCTTCGGCCTGAAGATGCGGTTCCATCGACATTCCCGCGCGGCCGCGGTTCCAGCCACGTTCATAGATGTAATCACCGAGGTGCACCACCAGATCGAGGTCTTCGGTGCTCATGTGCTGGTACGCGGTGTAATAGCCGGAACTCCAGGATTGGCACGAGGCGAACGCGAACCGCATCCGTGCGGTGGGCCGCCCCGGCGGCGGCGCCGTGCGTGTTCGCCCGACCGGCGAGAGTACCGACCCGGCCCGGAACCGATAGAAGTACCAGCGATCCGGCGCCAGCCCGGTGACCTCCGGGTGCACACTGTGCGCCAATTCGCGCGTCGCGACCGCGGTCCCGCGCGTCACCACCTGCCGGAAATTCTCGTCGTGCGCGACTTCGTATTCCACGGTCACCGGCCGTAACGGCATGCCGCCCAGCCCATCCGGCGCGAACGGGTCCGGCGCGAGCCGCGTCCACAACACCACCCCGTCGGCCGTCGGTTCCCCCGACGCGACACCGAGAGCGAACGGATCATCGGACCAGCGCGGCACCCGGAACTGCCCGCTGCTGGCCGCCGCGGCGCCCACCAGCACCGCAGCCGACCCGGCACCCCCGAATCTCAACAGTTGCCGTCGCGACAGACCCATACGTCAGGGTATATCGGCGGGCGGGGTGGCCGATCGCCATCGTTCAATTCGATGAGCGTTTGCGACATGACCGTGAGCCAACAGGCCATTGGGACGCTCACTGTCGGCCCGTAGCGTTGCGATATACCAGCCGATAGCGAGTGATTGGACGAAAGATGACCATCGAAATCGGGGTAATCCTGCCCACCTCGACCCCTGATCCCGCGCAGCCGATCCTGGGTGATGTGCGGGCGAGTGCCCGTTTCGCCGAAGAGCTCGGCCTCGATTCGATCTGGTCCACCGACCACCTGGTGGCGAGCGCGCCGATGCTGGACAGCACCGTCACGCTGGCCACCGCCGCGGCGGTCACCGAGCGCATCGGTATCGGCTTCAACGTCATGCTGCTGGCACTGCGTCCGGTTGCCTGGGCCGCCAAGCAGATCAGCACCCTGCAACAGCTGTCCGGCAACCGGCTCGTGGTCGGTGTCGGCACCGGGAATCCGGCGCACGGTGATATCGGTTGGCGCGCGGCGGGCGCCTCCTACGCCGACCGCGGTCGGCGCACCGACGAGGCGTTGCGGGTGCTGCCCGGGCTCGTCACCGGACAGCCGACCGTGTTGGACGAGGGGCTGGAGGTGACCCTCGCGCCGGGTTCGGTGCTGCCGCCGGTTCTGGTGGCGGGCAACAGCGTTCGTGCGCGGCGTAGGGCTGCTACTTACGCCGACGGGTGGATCACCATCCAATCGGACCTGGAGCAGTTGACCAACGACGTTGCCGAGCTGCAGGAGTTCGCCGCACAGCGCGACCGTGCGCCGCTGTCGGTCGCCGCCGTGGTTCCGGGGTTGCCCTCGGACGTCGACGAGGCGGCCGCCCAGCTGTCCGCATTCGCGGCGCGGGGCGTAGGGCGAGCGATCCTGGTGCCGACCGGACCCGAATGGCAGCGGGACTATGAGTTCGCCGCGAAGGTTCGTGCGGCGCTGTAGATCTGGGGCTACTTCTGAAAGACGAAGGCCGCCGCTATCTTTCGATCCGACGACTCGCGCGAGAAGGAACGAGGTGAGCAGGGCCCTCGGCGTTCTGGACGGTCCGGTGGCTGTGCCGTCGGAAATCGCTTCCCCGACGGATCAGGTCGATGGCCCCAGCTTCAGCGGGCGGTATCCGGGCTCCGCTGATTCGGTGCCGTCCGTGTCGCCGAGGCGGGAGGTGCTCGCTTTGTCAGCGGGACTGACGCTCGCCTTATCAGCTGGATTCGCGGTGCTCGCCTTGTCGGCGGGACTGACCCTGGCCTTGTCAACTGGGTTCGCGGCGCTCGCTTTATCAGCGGCGGCACTCGCCTTGCCGTCCTGGGTGGCGTCAGCGCCCGCGACCGGAGAAGCAGCACTGAGCGATGCCATTCCGGCACTGCCGGTGGCGATCCCGGCGGCGACACCCGCGCCGAGCGCGACGCCGAACGGCACGGCCGCGACGCTACCGGTGCCCGCCATCGCACTGCCGGTGCCCGCCATCGCGGCGAAGGGTGCGGCGGCCGCACCCGCGCCGGCGAGGCTCGCACTACCGGTGCCCGCGGCCGCGCTGCCCGCGCCGAGGACGGCCAGCGGGGTGCCGAGCCCGCCGGTGGCGACGCTGCCGGAGGCGCCTGCCGCGGCGCTGCCGGTGCCGAGCAGTGCGGCACCCGCGCCGAGGACCACCCCGAGGGGTGCGAGTGCGGCGCTGCCGGTGCCTGCGGCCGCGCTGCCGGTGCCGAGGAAGGCGGCCCACGGTGCGGCGGCGACGCTGCCGGTCCCCAACGCCGCGCTGCCGGTGCCGATCAGGGCGGCGAGGCCGAGTCCGAATGCCGCGCCACTGGTGCCGAGCGGGCCCGCGGTGTCGACGAGCCCCGGAAACAGCACGGAGTTGAGCACCGTGCGGCGGGGGCCCGCGGTGTCGGCGAGGCCGGGGAACAGCACGGAGTTGAAAACTGTGCGGCGGGAGCCCGGAGCGTGTGTCGTGACGACGGCCGAGGTCGCGTATGCCGCGATCGAATGCTGGTGCGGCACGGCGCTGGTCGGGGCCGACGCCGTTGCCGCCGCCGCGACGAGCGCGGGGCAGGTCAGCATGGTGGTGGCGATCGCCGTTCGGAGCACGTACATGGGTTGAGCGCCTTCCTCCCGGGCCTGCGCACGACAAATGTCGTGGCGTGGCCGACGATGTGTCCGGCGAGCACGTTCAAGATCAACCTACCGGCAACCTTCCTGGATTGATGGCATATTGCTATCGCAAGAAGCGGTGAGCCGGTTGTTCGGCGCGCCATTACTGTCCACGGCATGGGAATCACGCTCAGCGACGCCACCATCGCCCTGCTCGACGGCAAGAACTACGCGGTACTGGCCACGCTCAACGCCGACGGCAGTCCGCAGACCTCCGCGATGTGGGTGCTGCGCGACGGTGACGACCTGCTGTTCTCCACCCTGGAAGGCAGGCTCAAGCACCGCAACATGCTGCGCGACCCGCGCGTCAGCGTGACCGTGCTCGACTTCGCCGACGGCGAGAACTACGTCGAGCTGCGCGGCCGGGCCACCATCACCCACGACGACGATCTCCGGGTCGGTCACCGGCTGTCGTGGAAGTACGACGGGAAAGACCACGACGAGCCCGCGCCGGGTCAGGTCCGGGTCGCGGTCCGCGTCGAGATCGACAAGGCGACCGGATACGCGGCCTGACAACGGCTCAGGCATGGTCGACACGCCATCAGGCCCTGTGTCGAAGTCCTGTCCGGCGCCTCGCGGCCGGACTTCGATGTGGCGCCTAGGGTGAGTCGGCATGGACACCGCCGCGATCGCGCCGACGAGGGTTGTGCCCATCGAGCGTTCGGCGGTGCCGCCGGTTCGGCGTCGGTTCGGGCGCGGGTCACCCGTTGTTGTCGCGGCGGGGTGTCTGATCCTGCTGCAACTCGCGCTACGCGGTTGGGTGGCGGGTAGCGGCTACTTCTACTGGGACGACCTCATCCTGGTCGGCCGGGCGGGCCGCTATCCGCTGCTTTCCGCAGACCTGCTGTTGCACGACCACGACGGGCATTTCATGCCGCTCGCCTTCGCCACCGCGTGGGTGGTGACCGAGGCGGCACCCTTCGTCTGGGCCGCGCCGGTGATTTCGCTGCTGGTCTGGCAGCTCGCGGTGTCGTCGGCGGTGCTCCGCGTGTTGTGGATCCTGCTCGGCGCCCGATGGGTGCTGCTCGTACCGTTCACGTTCTTTCTGTTCGCACCCGTGACGTTGCCTGCGTTCGCCTGGTGGGCGGCGGCGTTGAACGCGCTACCACTGCAATTCGCGCTCGCCTGGGTCATCGGGGACGCGCTGCTCCTGATGCGCAGCGGGCGGCACCGATACGCCTGGTCCGGAATCATCGTGCTCGCGGTGGCGCTGTTGTTCTTCGAGAAGTCGGTGATCGTCCCGTTCGTCGCGTTCGCCGTCGCGGTGCTTGCCCACTATGTCGACGGGCGGGAATCCGCCGTTCGCGTGGTGCTGCGGCGCGGCCTGCGATTGTGGGTGGGTTCGGGCCTGGTGCTGCTCTGCTGGCTGGCGGGGTATCTGGCGGTGGTCGGTGTGTCCGTGGTGCACAACAACCCGCAAGGCCTGCGCGACTGGCTGCCCAACACGACCTCGCTCGGCGTGGTGCCCGCGCTGGTCGGCGGACCGTGGCGCTGGGAGCGTTGGCTGCCCGCCGCGCCGTGGGCCGATCCGCCGAGTGGAGCGGTGATCGCGGCGTGGGTGGTGCTGATTTCGGTGGTGGCACTGTCCATTCGGGCACGCCGCCGGGTGTGGCCGGTCTGGCTGCTCGCCGCGGCGTATGTGCTGCTGATGCAGTTGCCCGTGGCGCTTGTTCGCGGCGGTCCGAACACCGCGGCCGAACTCATGCAGTCGCTGCGTTACTTCGCCGACCTCGGCGTGACATTGGCAGTCCTGGGTGCATTGATACTGCGGGCGAGTCCGCGCGGCAGCACACGCCTCGGCCCGCGCATCGCGCTACCGCTGGTGGTGCTGTTCGTCGTGAGCAGCCTGTGCTCCACCTACACCTTCGTCCGATCCTGGCGTCCCAGCCCGGCCAGAACTTATGTCACGAACGTGAAGTCGGCCCTCGAACACTGGGACGGCGTGCCACTGCTGGAGCAGGAAGTCCCCTGGGACGTCCTGAACCCGCTGGCCTACCCGCAGAATCTGACCAGCCAGGTCCTCGCACCCCTCGCCACACCGGGCACCTTCGCCGACTCGACCCCGCACCTGCGCATGATCACCGACAGCGGCACCCTCGTCGAGGCGCAAGTCTGGTGGAACCGCCACATCGTCCCCGGCCCGGACCCCCACTGCGGCTACCGAATCGAGGGTGGCGCGAAAGTCCCGATTCCACTCAACGGCCCCATGCTCGAGCACGAATGGACCGCCCAGCTCAACTACCTCGCCAGCCGAGACGGTCAACTGGCCGTAGCTTTCGAACACGGCAAAACCGTCTCCGTCCCGGTCCGCCGAGGACTCAACACCGTCTTCGTCCGACTGGTAGGCAGCGGCTCTGCCCTCCAAATCTCCTCCCGCACAGAGCACCTCGTCGCCTGCCTGGGCTCCGGCCCCGTCGGCGTCGCCTCCTACGACAACTGACGAAGCCGCCTCGTCAATCAGCCCGCGACGCGGTGGACCGGCCCGTACCATCGCGATATGGGGGAGATCTTCGATCATCTCAGGCGGGTGCTGGGGCTCTTTGCCGGCGTGCTCGAGTATCTGAGCCCCTGGGGGATCCCGTGGCCGCTGACCTTCGCACTCGTCTTCCCGATCATCCTCACGGTATTGGCCGTGATGGTGTGGTGGTCGCGCGGGAAGATGTGGCCTGTGCTGTGCGAGTACCCCCGCACCACCACGGGTCGCCCGTGCCGCAATCGTGTGTTCGGGGAATGGCAGCGCTGTCATCATCACCGGCCGGGCAACCGGGGGCGCAACCGCAGAGAAATACGTAAGTTGCTGCGCTGGCAGACAATACGGCGCGGCGACCTCGTGGAGCGAGACGACATCTTCGGTCGGGGTTTCTTGCGACACCGAACCCAGGTACGCGGCCTGCTGTACTACCGGGGTTTCGCGCGACCACCGCGGAATGTCGCCACCATCTGGCGGAGCTGGCTCGGTGAACGCCGGGAGGACATCGGAAAGCTCATCGCTCAGCTTCGCGAACAGGGCAGACTCAACCTTCGAGCGCTGTTCGCCGGCCCGGCGAGTCCGTCAGCGCAGGTCGGGGTGGCCATGCGGCTGACGGAGGTGATCTGGGCGACCCGGCTCACCCTGTTGCTGGCATTGCTCGGGTTGATACTGGTGGCCTTCGGTGAGTGGCGCAACTACCCGCCCAAGGGGCCGTTCGGTTATCTCCCCTCGTTTCTTTTCATCGCCGCTTGGGCGGTGGCCCGCCGGGGGATTTGGCTCGAGGCCACAGCCGGACCTCAGCGGCCAGGGTGGCGGGGCAGCTGGCCGTGGGAGGCGACGGGTCAAGCGGTGCGCTGGTTCGTTTCCTTCCTCGCCATCTCGGTGCTGTTCGGCCAGCTGCTCGACCACCTGGAGAAGTTCCCGTTCAGTCAGCGCTGAGCGGTCCCGGTACGCGCGGGACGTGCTGCGCGAACGGCGAAGGCCGCCCGCATCTTTCGATGCGAGCGGCCTTCGGGTGCCGGGAAGGTCAGCGGGCGAACAGGAGTGCGCGCTTGACCTCTTGGATGGCCTTGGTGACCTCGATGCCGCGGGGGCAGGCGTCGGTGCAGTTGAAGGTGGTGCGGCAGCGCCAGACACCTTCGACGTCGTTGAGGATGTCGAGGCGTTCGCGGGCGCCTTCGTCGCGGCTGTCGAAGATGAAGCGGTGGGCGTTCACGATCGCGGCCGGGCCGAAGTAGCTGCCGTCGCTCCAGTACACGGGGCAGGAGGTGGTGCAGCAGGCGCACAGGATGCACTTGGTGGTGTCGTCGAAGCGCGCGCGGTCGGCCTGGCTCTGGATGCGCTCGCGGGTCGGCTCGTTACCCGAGGTCATCAGGTACGGCTTCACGGCACGGAACGCGTCGAAGAACGGCTCCATGTTCACCACGAGGTCCTTCTCCACGGGCAGGCCGCGAATCGGCTCGACGGAGATGGTGATGGACTTGCCGCCCTTGGGCAGCATGTCCTTCATCAGTACCTTGCAGGCCAGCCGGTTGACGCCGTTGATCCGCATCGCGTCGGAGCCACACACACCGTGCGCGCAGGAGCGCCGGAAGGTGAGCGTGCCGTCCAGGTAGGACTTGATGTAGATGAGCACGTTGAGGAAACGGTCGGTCGGCAGGACCGGCACCTGGAACGACTCCCAGTGCGCGCCCTTGTCGTCCTCCGGGTTGAACCGGGCGACCTTGACGGTGATCATCACCGAGCCCTCGGGGACCGGCGCGGGCTTGGCCGGGGGTGTCTTCTCGAGTACGGCAGTCATCAGTACTTACGCTCCATCGGCTCGTAACGGGTCTGCACCACCGGCTTGAAGTCGAGGCGGATATCCGAGATGAGATCCGGGCTCTCCTTGTAGGCCATCGTGTGCCGCATGAAGTTCACGTCGTCGCGGTCCGGGTAGTCCTCGCGGGCGTGGCCGCCGCGCGATTCCTTACGGTTGAGCGCACCGACGACGGTGACCTCGGCCAGCTCGAGCAGGAAGCCGAGCTCGACGGCCTCGAGCAGGTCGCTGTTGTAGCGCTTGCCCTTGTCCTGCACCGTGATCCGGCTGTAGCGCTCCTTGAGCACATGGATATCGGTGAGGGCTTGCTTGAGGGTGTCCTCGGTGCGGAACACGGCGGCGTTCATGTCCATCGTGTACTGCAGCTCGGTGCGGATGTCGGCCACCCGCTCGTTGCCGTGGTCGGACAGGATCAGCGCGAGCCAGTCCTGCACCATCTTCGCCGGCTGCTCCGGCATCTCCACGAACTCGGTGCGGTGCGCGTACTCCGCGGCGGCGATACCCGCGCGGCGGCCGAACACGTTGATGTCGAGCAGCGAGTTGGTGCCGAGGCGGTTGGAGCCGTGCACCGAGACGCACGCGCACTCACCGGCCGCGTAGAGGCCGGGCACCACGTCGGTGTTGTTGCGCAGCACCTCACCGCGGATCTTGGTGGGGATGCCGCCCATCACGTAGTGGCAGGTCGGCATGACCGGAACCAGCTCGGTCACCGGGTCGACACCGAGGTAGGTGCGGGCGAACTCGGTGATGTCGGGCAGCTTCTCCTCGAGCACGTCCGCGCCGAGGTGGGTCACGTCGATGTAGACGTAGTCCTTGTTCGGTCCGGCGCCGCGACCCTCGAGCACCTCGAGCACCATCGAGCGGGCGACGATGTCACGCGGCGCGAGGTCCTTGATGGTGGGGGCGTAGCGCTCCATGAACCGCTCGCCGCTGGCGTTGCGCAGGATGCCGCCCTCGCCGCGGACGGCCTCGGAGATGAGGATGCCGAGTCCGGCCAGGCCTGTCGGATGGAACTGGTGGAACTCCATGTCCTCCAGCGGCAGACCCTTGCGGAACACGATCGCCATGCCGTCGCCGGTCAGCGTGTGCGCGTTCGAGGTGGTCTTGTACATCCGGCCCGAGCCGCCGGTGGCGAACACGATCGACTTCGCATGGAAGACGTGGATGTCGCCGGTGGCCAGCTCGTAGGCCACCACACCGGTGGCGACCTGACCGCGGTCGGTCTCGCTCATCACCAGGTCGAGCACGTAGAACTCGTTGTAGAACTCCACGTCGTGCTTGACGCAGTTCTGGTACAGCGTCTGCAGGATCATGTGGCCGGTGCGGTCGGCGGCGTAACACGCGCGGCGTACCGGCGCCTTGCCGTGGTCGCGGGTGTGCCCACCGAAGCGGCGCTGGTCGATCTTGCCCTCGGGCGTCCGGTTGAACGGCAGGCCCATCTTCTCCAGGTCCATCACCGCGTCGATGGCCTCCTTGGCCATGATCTCCGCGGCATCCTGGTCCACCAGGTAGTCGCCACCCTTGACGGTGTCGAAGGTGTGCCATTCCCAGTTGTCTTCTTCGACATTCGCCAGTGCGGCGCACATGCCACCCTGGGCCGCGCCGGTGTGGCTGCGGGTCGGGTAGAGCTTGGTCAGGACGGCGGTGCGCGCCCGGGGCCCTGCCTCGATCGCCGCGCGCATGCCGGCGCCACCGGCACCGACGATCACGACGTCGTAGCGATGCTCCTGAATCCGCGATTCACTCATCGGAGTGGCCTGTTCCTAACTGATGTTGGGGTCGAAGGTGAAGATGACGTAGGTGCCGACGGCCAGGATCAGGATCATCGAGATGGCCAGCAGCGTGTTCAGCCAGAATCGTGTCGAGTCCTTGCGGGAGTAGTCCGCGATCACCGTGCGCAGGCCGTTGCCGCCGTGCAGTTGGGCCAGCCAGAGCATGGACAGGTCCCACAGCTGCCAGAACGGGCTGGCCCAGCGGCCGGCGACGAAGCCGAAGTTGAGCCGCTTCACGCCGCCGTCGAGCAGCAGCATGATCGACATGTGGCCGAGCACCAGAATGATCAGCAGCAGGCCGGAGAAGCGCATGAACAGCCACGCGTACTTCTCGAAATTGTTGTTCGCGCGGGCACGCGGCGAGCGCGGCGAGTCCAAGCTGGCCGGCCTGTCGTAGGACTTACCGAGAACAGGTGCGCTCATGTCAGTGCTCCGTGAACAAGTAGAAGAACATGCGCCCGATCGCGGGCGCGGCCACCACGAACACCACCGCGAGAACGACCCAGAGCATCACACGCTGGTACTTCGGGCCCTTGGCCCAGAAGTCGATCAGGATCACGCGGACGCCGTTGAATCCGTGGAACAGGACGCAGACGACCAGTCCCATTTCCATCAGCGCGACGATGGGGCTCTTGTAGGTCTCGATCGCCCGGTTGTAGGTGTCCGGGCTGACCCGGACCAGCGCGGTATCCAAGACGTGCACGAAGAGGAAGAAGAAGATGGTGACACCGGTGATCCGGTGCAGCGCCCAGGACCACATGCCAGGGTCGCCTCGGTACAGCGTCTTCCGCTTCGGCTGTGCCGGAGCTTCTATCGTGGTCATAGAGTGCGGTGCCTCCAACGTCGTTGATGGACCCGGTTCATTGATCCGAGGCCGGCTGCGTTGGGCGCAAATGCCCAGGTGGCTGCGCTGCGGCCCGCTGCCGGGAACCTGAACCGATCTGTTCTGGACTCTAATCCTCTAGGTTTGCCGGAACTAATTCGGCGTGCCGTGCGTTGCGCTACAGTCTGGCGGGTTAGGTTTACCTTTCTTGATGCGTGAAGGGTTCCTGCGAGGGCCCCGCACGGCCTGGTTCGGCTTGCTCCAGAAGAGGTTCCCGATGTCGCAAATCGACTGGAAATCCCTGCACGACAACGCGATTCAAGTTATGCGCAACGCCTATGCGCCGTACTCGCGGTTTCCGGTCGGTGCGGCGGCTCTCAGCACCGACGGCCGAATTGTGAGCGGTTGCAATGTGGAAAATGTCTCATATGGTTTGGCCCTGTGCGCCGAATGTGTACTCATCGGTAACTTGCATTCGGGCGGGGGCGGTCGCTTGCTCGCCATCTCGGTCACCGATTCCCGCGGCGAAATTCTGATGCCCTGCGGGCGCTGCCGCCAACTCCTCTACGAACACGGTGGGCCCGACCTCCTGGTCGACCACAAGGACGGACCCGTTCCGCTCCGCGACTTACTACCCCATGCCTTCGGCCCCGACGACCTGGACGCCGGTCAGGTGTGACCGGCGCAGGCTTCAGCAGTCCGCGTCGAGTGCCGCGTCGATCTCGGCCTCGGTGGCGCGAGCCAGCGGTGTGAACTGGAGCGGGGGAATCCCCAACCGTTCCATGATCAGTTCCATACCCCGGCTCATTTGATTCACGCCGTCGATCAGCTGACCGGTCTCGATCCGGCAGCCCGCACTACTTCTGGTGAGCTGGTAGAGCGACTCGCTGTGGGTGTCTTCGATGTCGGTGACCCGTGTCTCGAGCATCGCTACACGACGTTCGATGTGTATGGATGTCATCGTCGGCCTCAGCAGTCCGCGTCGACTTCGGCTGCGGTGGCGGTGGTGATGTCCGCTACCCGGCTCGGCGGGATGCCGATGTGCTCCAAGAGAAGCGCGAAGCTGCGTTTCTGCACGATCCTGACTTCGCAGACCTCCCGCTTCAGGTCGTACAGCGCGTCGCCGTGTGTTTCCTCGATGTCGGCCACCCGCGCTTCGAGCTTCCCCACGCGCCGGTCGATGTGTACGGATGTCATTGATGCCCCCTAGCCCCTCGAAAGATTGATGCGGTGAGGCTATCGAACCGCACCTACAAGAACCAGACTTGGCTGCGTTCTCATGCCAGACTGGCGAATGTGACGGCACTGGACGCGGTTTCGATCATCACGACCAAGCGGGACGGCGGCGAGCTGTCGGATGCGCAGATCGACTGGGTGGTCGATGGCTTCACCCGGGGGGCGGTGGCCGACGAGCAGATGTCGGCGCTGGCGATGGCGATCGTGTGGCGCGGGATGACGCGGCGGGAGACGGCGCGCTGGACCGGCGCGATGATCGCGTCGGGCAGTCGGCTGGACTTCGCCGATCTGCCGCGTCCGACCGTCGACAAGCATTCGACCGGCGGGGTCGGGGACAAGATCACGCTGCCGTTGGCGCCATTGGTCGCGGCCTGCGGCGCCGCGGTTCCGCAGCTGTCCGGGCGTGGGCTCGGGCACACCGGTGGCACGCTCGACAAGCTGGAGGCCATTCGCGGTTGGCAGGCCGACGTCTCGGTGCAGCGCATGCGCGAGATCCTCGCCGACCCCGCGATCGGTGCGGTGGTGTGCGCGGCGGGTGCCGATCTCGCACCGGCCGACAAGCGGCTCTACGCCCTGCGCGACGTCACCGGCACGGTCGAATCCATTCCGCTGATCGCCAGCTCGATCATGAGCAAGAAGATCGCCGAGGGTACCGCGGCACTGGTGCTGGATGTGAAGGTCGGCGCGGGCGCCTTCCTGAAGACGCTCGACGGTGCCCGCGAATTGGCAACGGCCATGGTCGAATTGGGCACTGACGCGGGGGTGCGAACGGTGGCGTTGCTGACCGCGATGGACACCCCGCTCGGCCGCACCGCGGGCAACGCCCTGGAGGTCGCCGAGTCGGTCGAGGTGCTGGCCGGCGGCGGACCCGCCGACATCGTCGAACTCACCATCACACTGGCCCGCGAGATGGTTGCCCTCGCGGGCCTGGACACCGACCCCGCCGACGTGCTCGCCGACGGCCGGGCAATGGACCAGTGGCGCGCGATGGTCCGCGCCCAGGGCGGCGACCCCGATGCACCGCTGCCGACGGCGCGGCACACCGAGGTCGTGCGCGCCGAGCGCGACGGCGTGCTGACCCGCCTCGATGCCATGGGTGTCGGCATCGCCGCGTGGCGTCTCGGTGCGGGCCGGGCCAGGCAGGGTGATCCGGTTCAGGCCGGGGCTGGCATCGAAATGCACGCCAAGCCAGGCGATTCGGTGACCGCAGGGCAACCCCTGCTGACGTTGCACACCGACACCCCGGATGCCTTTTCGGGTGCTCAGGCCGCGCTCGAGAATTCCTTCGCCATCGGTGAATTCTCCGAAAAGCCTGCCACACCATTGGTACTCGGACGCATCGGCGCCTGACCAGGTCCCTTGGCGTACGAATCAGCTTGCCGCGCACCATTTCTGGTAGATAGCTGGTCGAAGCGCGGGGTGGTGACTACGCGGGAGGTGCCGCAGTCACGCTGGACGGACGGAACGCCGAGTAACTCGCAGATGGTCAGCGCGGGTACGGGAAAGCGAACGCCTCCATGTGCCTTGATCTTCGAACCTGCGGCACGCTCGGCAGTAACCGAGGGCAGCCCGCATGGAGCCCTGGAGTCGGGACACAGCGCGGTGGCACGCAATTGGTCTGCGCCGCAGATCGTCGGCGATCTCACGCGCCGGTAACGACGTGTGTTCTGGGCCGCACGTATCGGTTGTTATCGGAGGTCAGCGGGGTGCGTGGGGCGCGCGGTTGGTGTCCGGGTGTGGGACGGCGCGGGGTGGTCGGGCAACGAGATGGTTGCCACTTCGGCAGTCTGGTGCCGTTCCGGCGCGGTGCGGCTACCGTCGTTACATGACTGGACCGACCGCATTGACCCTTGCCTCGATCCGCCAGGCGCCAAAAGCGCTGCTGCACGACCACCTCGATGGTGGTCTACGGCCTGCCACGGTGCTGGAGCTGGCCGCCGAGTGCGGTTACGAGGACCTACCCGCCAACGATGAGGTAGCACTTGCCAATTGGTTCCGGGACGCGGCCGACAGCGGCTCGCTGGAGCTGTATCTGGAGACCTTCGCGCACACCGTCGCCGTCATGCAGACGCCGGAGGGCCTGCGCCGGGTCGCCCGGGAATGCGCGGAGGACCTGTCCGCCGACGGCGTGGTGTACGCCGAGGTGCGCTTCGCCCCCGAACAACACCTGGAGCGCGGGCTGACGCTCGACGAGGTGGTCGAACACACCCTGGCGGGTTTCCGCGAGGGCGAGGCGGCGGCCGCGGCGGCCGGACGGCCGATCGTGGTCACCTGCTTGCTCACCGCCATGCGGCACGCGGCACGCTCGCGCGAGATCGCCGAACTCACCGTGCGCTTCCGCGACCGGGGCGTCGGCGGCTTCGACATCGCGGGCGCGGAGGCCGGGTATCCGCCGAGCAGGCACCTGGACGCCTTCGAATACATGCGAGCCAACAGCGCGCACTTCACCATTCACGCGGGTGAGGCGTTCGGCTTGCCGTCGATCCACGAGGCGCTGGCCTTCTGCGGCTGTGACCGGCTCGGCCACGGGGTGCGGATCACCGACGACATCAGCGTGCCCGGTGCGATCGAGGACGCGCGCCTGGGCCTCGTCGCGAATTACGTGCGCGACATGCGTATTCCGCTCGAGTTGTGTCCGTCGTCGAACGTGCAGACCGGTGCGGTGCCCTCGCTGGACAAGCACCCGTTCGACCTGCTGGCCCGGTTGCGCTTCCGCGTCACGGTGAACACCGACAACCGTTTGATGAGCGACACCACCATGAGCCAGGAAATGCTCAAGCTCTCCGACACCTTCGGCTACGGCTGGACCGATCTGGAGCGCTTCACCATCAACGCGATGAAGTCGGCGTTCATCCCGTTCCCGGAGCGGCTGCGCATCATCGACGACATCATCAAGCCCGGCTACGCGGTGCTCCTCGGGTAGCTGAGGGACGCAACAAATCCCAGCCCGTGCGCGGGGAACCGGTGGCGTATTCACTCGGGGTGATGTCGCCATCGGTTCCCCGTCGTCGGCGGTTCGGCCGGTTCCGGCTCTGATCACGATGGGGGTGGGTGGGTGCCGGTTCGCTGGTTCGCTAGCGTGGCTGACCATGGCGACATTGCGGATCCCCAGTCGGTTCAACGGCCCGCCCGATTCGGGCAACGGCGGCTACGTCGGTGGACTGCTGGCCGAGCAGCATGAGGATGCCGCGGTCACGGTGATCCTGCGCAGTCCGCCGCCGCTGGACAAGCCGCTCGAAGTACGTGCGGGGGAGTTGTACGACGGCGACACTTTGCTCGCGGAATCCCGAGTAGGCGAATTCGACCGGGACGCACCGCAATCCGTGCCCTTCGCGACCGCGGCCGAGGCGGCGAGCTCCTACCGGAGCAACGAGATGTTCGCGTCCTGCTTCGTCTGCGGCAGCGGTCGCCCGGACGGACTGCGCATCGAGGCGGGCGCGGTCGGCGACGGTCTGGTGGCCGCACCGTGGATCCCCGACGACTCGCTCCCGCTCGGCCACGCCGTCCTGTGGGCCGCGATGGACTGCCCCGGCGGCTGGTCGCTGCCGGACATGTTCGACCGCCCCGCCCTCCTCGGCTCCATGACCGCCGCCGTGCACGACTTCCCCGAGGTCGGCGAACAGTGCGTCGTCGTCGGCGAGAGCCACGGCGAACAAGGCCGCAAAGCCTTCTCCTCCACCGCCGTCTACGGCTCCGACAACCGCCTACTCGGCCGCGCCGAACAGATCTGGATCCGCCTGAAGTAAGGCCCTGCGCAACCGGGCGGTTCGAGGTGGGCGCGCCCACCTCGCGGAGGGCGCGTGCCTGCTACTGCGGGTTGAGCCGGGACTCGAAGTTGCGCTCCAGTTCCCGCCAGGACTGCGCTTCCGCGGCGAACGGCGGGTTGGGTGCCATCCGGTTGGGGTCCGGGTTGAGCAGGTACGAGACGTACCAGCCGAGCGGATTGGACTGGGCCAGCGCCTGTTCCACGACATCGTCGCCCGCGTAGTCGGAGGCGTCGGTGAACAGTTCGACCGCGAGGTCGAGCTGCTCGATGTCGACCGCCTCGGGTCCTTCGGCGAGGTCGTCGGCGAGGCCGGGCAGCACGTAGACGTTTTCGTCGCTGACCTCGACCTCGAGCGAACCGTCCACCGCGGCGGTCTGCACGTCGGCGAAGGTGCTGACCCTGGCGAGGTCGTGTTCGTGGTCGTCGGCCAGGTACCTGGCCAGTGCGCGCTCGGAGTTGAACACCGTGATGGCGTTGTCGGAGCCGAGGAAGATCGGCTCGTCGTCGAGGTAACAGCGCAGCGTGAAGTAGGTGCCGTCGGAGGTGATGATCTTGACCGGGTCGATGCCGACCTCGTGCCAGAACGTCTCGTCCTCGTCTTCGTCCTCGTCGTCCGCGTCGAGGTCGACGGGTTCGAACTCGTCCTCCTCGTTGTCCGCGGCGTCGTCGGCGTCGACCACGTTCTCCTCGGCGGCGAGCAGTTCGGCTTCGGCGACGGCGACGGCTTCCGCGTCGACCTCGGGGGTTTTCACGACGGAGTCGATGGCGTCGAGGACGCTGTCCCAGCCCTTGGCGATGGCGGCGCCGATCTGGTCCCAGAGTTCCTCGCCGTCGCGCCCGACGAAGGCGTTCACGCCGCCGGGCAGCGCGCCGAGGACCGGGTGCGACCCGAAGAACTTGGTGACCGTCTCCAGCTCGCACACCTCGCCGATGTTGCGGACCATGCTGAGGGTGTCTTCGAGCTCGGCGATGGTGTCCACGTCGGGCTCGCCCGCGGCCAGTTCGGGCACCGCGACCAGATCGAAGGAGAAGTTCTCCTCCGGCTCCAGTTCGACCGCCGACAACGCGACGACGACCTTCCATGCCGGATGCTCGACGAGGTCGTTGTCGGAGTTGGTCCGGATGAACGCGGCCAGCTCCGCAACGGTCTCGAAACCGTAGAGGGCGTCCTCGTGTCCGAGGAACGCCTCCCACTCGTCGTCACCGTCTCGCCAGCGCGGTGCCCACAGGGTGACGAGATCGCCGTCGGTCAGGCCGAGCTCGATCGGGACGATGTCTCCAGAAGCCATGAGCGGAAGCCTATCGACCTTCCGCGTCAGGCACTATCCGGGCCGCCCCCAACGGTTCCTTGGGCGTCGTTCGCCGCGGGAACGAATGACTCGTTCAGTGTCGCAACGACCTTCGAGCGCTGGTTGCCCGCGTCCTCGGCGGCCTGCCGGCAAGCCCAGACGATCAGCTGTCCGACCTCGGCGGGCGGCAGCGAGGTGACCGTCTCGGCGAGGCTCAAAGCGACGAGCGCGCCGTCGCTGTCGACCTCGACGGTGACCGCGCCGTCCTCGGTGGTGTGGCGCCCGCGTACCTGCTTGAGGCCGTACAGCGCGGCCTCGAGTGCTTCCAGCTTCTGCGTCGCATTGGCGACCAGAGCGTCCATTTCCGCGCTCATGACTCCACCTCGCTGGCGCTCGGCTCCGTCATGAGCGCGGGGGCGGCTGTGCTCATTGTTCGCTCGCTCCGCTCGCTCATACTGGCCTCATCCACGTTGTAGGTCCGGTGTCCGCGTCATCGATCCGGTCCAGCTCGTCCACCGCTGCCTGCCGGGTGGGCAGGCCGAGCCGGTCCAGGATGTCGGCGGGCATGCCTGCCTCGGCGAGCAGCTCACGGCGGCGCGCCTTCGCGGCGACGGTGGAGCGCTTGGTGAGCCGCAGGATCTCGTTCGCGAGAGATTGTGCGCCGTAACGGTATTCGCTGCGCTCGAACTTGATCTCCACCGGCATGCCCTGATCGGTGGCGCGCACCGAGATGGTGCCCGACCGATTGGTGCTGCCCGCGACCGTGACGTTGGGAACCTGCGGTTGAGTCATGACGTCGGCCTGTAGAAGCCGTAGAAGCCCATCCCTGAGTTCTCCGTTCGAATCGAGCTGATCTGGACCGGGTCGCCTGCCTCGACGAATTGGCCGTTGCCGATCACCATCGCGACGTGGCCATCCCAGATGGCCAGATCGCCGGGCATCAGGTCGCCGGGGGAGACCGAGGTGCCGGTGGCCTGCTCGGCGGCCAGGCGTGGCAGCTCCACGCCCGCCTCGCCGTAGGCGAATTTGGTCAGCCCGCTGCAATCCAGGCCGGCGCCGGGGGTGTTGCCGCCCCACACGTACGGCGTGCCGACGGCGCTGATCGCCGAGCGGACCGCGGTCGCCGCCTTCTCGTTCGGCGCCTCGACGGTGCTGCCGTCGGGCAGGGTGATCTTCACGCCGGTGCCGTCGGGCATGCCCGAGGAGCCGGTCTCGGGTTTGGGGGTGCCCGACGGGCTCGGGGTGGTGGACTTGGTGCCGACCGCCGTCGAGTTGGTGGTCGAGGGCATCGCGGTGCTCATCAGGCTGCTCGCCATCGAACCGACACCGCTCAGCGCGCTGGTCGCGGTCGAAGCCAGCTGCTGCGCGCCGGCTGCGGAGGTGGCCGTGCCCGCGAGCGACGGAGTGGGCGGCGGCGGGGTGAGTTCGGACATCGACGCGGTGTGCGTGCCGAGTTCGTTCTGCACCCGGCCGACCACGTTGAGCGCCTGGCCGAGGTGGTCGATCGCGGAGCCGACGATCATCGTCAGGCCCGCGGGGGTGGCCAGGGCCGGGCCCGCGCTCGCCGCGGTGTTCACGAACGACTGGGCGATCCCCGCGAGGTCCTTCTGACCCGTTTCGACCTCGGCCGCAGCCTGATTCACCACGGTTGCCATCTCGTTGCCGCGGTCGGAAATGGTGGCGGCGGAGGTCTGCACCCGCAGCGCCTTCGAGGTGGCGGCGTCGGCGGCCTGGCCGTCCCACGCGGTGTTCATGCCGTTGATGCTGTCGCGGCCCATCTGGTGGATCTGATCCACCACGCTCGACGTACTGCGCAGCGCGTCGGAGGGGCCGCCGGTGGGCAGCACTCCGGAGCCGAAGCTGGAAAGCAGGTCGAATATCGGCTTGGCCAGTGCGTTGATATCGATCACAGGCTCAGCCGTCCAATTCGGTGGCCACGGTCCGCAGTGCTCCCGCGTTGTTCAGGTCGGTCTCGGTGAGCACCGTCGCCGCGCCGGTGGCCGCGCCACCCATGCTGGCGAGTACCGCCGACAGCTGGCCGATCGAGGCGACATGTCCGGCGTGCGCGGCGGCGTAGGCGGCCATGAAATCACCACCGATCAACCCCATGATCGGGCCCAGCAGCGCGGGCTCGGCCGCAGCGGCGCTGGCACCGGCCGTAGCCATCTCCCCGGCCATCACATGGGCGGTCGCGCCGTAGGCTGCGATGCCCTCGGTGTCCGCCGACATCTTCCGCATCAGAGCTTCCCCCATCTGTTGTTCCCAGGCAGAGTACGTCATTCACTTGGTTCGACGCGCCCTCTTCCCGTTCGGTTCCCACCGATCCGAAAAAACTTTCGGGTAGAGCGTCGGCGGCGGACCCACCGGTCACTTTATCGTTCCCTCATGCGCACTCACACCGTGGACCATCCGCTCGCCGCTGCCTTGTTGACCACGATGCGAGACGAGCGCACCGACAATTCCGCCTTCCGCGCCGCGCTGCGCGATCTCACCAGGATCCTCGTCTACGAGGCGCTGCGGGACGCGCCGGTGCGACGCTTCGAGATCAGCACGCCGGTGGCGGTGACCGAGGGTGCGCGACTGGCGCAGCCGCCGCTGCTGGTGCCGGTGCTGCGCGCGGGCCTCGGCATGGTCGACGTGGCCGCGGAGCTGATCCCGGACGCCAGAATCGGATTCGTCGGCATCGCCCGCGACGAGGACACCCACGAGCCCGTCCCCTACATGGAGTCGCTGCCCGCCGACCTGGCCGGCCTCCCGGTCTATGTGCTCGACCCGATGCTGGCCACCGGCGGGTCGATGCGGCACACCCTCGAACTCCTGGTCGCCCGCGGCGCCACCGACATCACCGCGGTCTGTGTCGTCGCGGCTCCGGAAGGGGTTGCGGCACTGACCGATTCGGGCCATCCGGTGCGCCTGGTCACCGCCGCCGTGGACGCGGGCCTGAACGAGCACGCCTACATCGTCCCCGGCCTCGGCGACGCGGGCGATCGCCAGTTCGGCCCGCGCTAGGCCGCCGCTGTCATCCGCGTGCGACGGAGCCGGGCGTCGGCCCGGTGCGCCGCGCGCGGGATCTCACCCGTCCTGGGCTCGGGTGAACAGCTCGAGGTGGAAGCAGTCCTTGCATCGGTAGGCATCGACCAGCCAGTGCGCGCGGCCGGTCCGCTTCGCGCCCCAGAAGCCGATCTCCAACGGTCCTTCGACCCAGCGGGCATGGCCGCGTGAACTGTCGCCGGAGTCCTCGATGAAGCCGGGCATCATGGCCTCGCTGCCGCAGTGGGTACAGTGCATCGCCGTCATCATCTGATGATGACGGCTGGGTCAGAGCCCCCGGCAGTAATCGCGCAATGCGGAAAGGTGTTGTCCCGCAGTTGTCCTGGCAGCGGGCAGTTCGGCAGGCGCAGAGACCGGAGTGACCACCTCGAGATAGCACTTGAGTTTCGGCTCGGTGCCCGACGGCCGGATCACAATACGTGCGCCGCCGCCCTCGAAAACCAGGGCGTCCGTGCGCATGCGGCCGCGCACCTGGAGCTGGTCGGTGTACTTGACCGGCTCGCCCGCGATCTGGTCCGGCGGGTTCGCGCGCAACCGGGCGACCACATCCGCAGCGGCCGCCGCCGAATCCAGCCGCAGCGACACCTGATCGGTGCTGTGCAGGCCGAATTCCACGGCGTAGTCGTCGAGTTGGTCGCTCAGGGTGCGGCCCGCCGCCTTCAGCCGGGCGACCAGGTCCGCGGTCAGCACGGCGGCCGAGATGCCGTCCTTGTCGCGCACCGTCGCCGGGTCGACGCAGTGGCCGATCGCCTCCTCGTAGGCGTAGACCAGGCCGTCGCCCGCGCGGGCCAGCCATTTGAAGCCGGTGAGGGTTTCGGCGTAGCGGGCGCCGCGGGCCGCGGCGAGCTCGGACAGCAGCCGCGACGACACGATGGTGGTGGCCACCAGCGCGTCCGGCGGTGCGGTGCGCAGCACGCAGTCGCCGAGCAGCACGCCGGTCTCGTCACCGCGCAGCATTCGCCAGGTGTTGTCCGGCAGCGGAATTCCGACGGCGCAGCGGTCCGCGTCGGGGTCGACCGCGATCGCGACGTCCGCGCCGACCCTGGCGGCGAGGGCGAGCAGCAAGTCGGTGGAGCCGGGCTCCTCCGGGTTCGGGAACGCGACCGTCGGGAAGTCCGGATCGGGTTCGAACTGCTCCTCGACCACGTGCACGTCGGTGAATCCCGCTGCGGCCAGTGCCTGCACCACCATCTGCCCGCCGACGCCGTGCAGCGGCGTCAGCGCGATCCGGATCGCGGCCCGCGCACCCGCGCCGCCGATCACCGAGGGCAGCGCGGACACCCGGTTCAGGTAGCGCTGCACGATGTCGTCGTCCGCCGGGGTGACCGGGGTGCGGGCGATGGGTTCGGTGACCGCGTCGATGCACTGCTCGATCTCGGTGTCCGCGGGGGCAAGCAGCTGCGAGCCGCCGTCGAGGTAGACCTTGTAGCCGTTGTCGGTGGCCGGATTGTGTGAGGCGGTGATCTGCACGCCCGCGACCGCACCGAGCTCGCGCACCGCGTACGCGACCACCGGGGTCGGCAGCGGACCGGGCAGCAGGGTCACCGGAAAACCCGCCGCGGCAAAGATTTCCGCCGTCGCGGTGGCGAATTCGGCGGACCCGTGCCGCGCGTCGCGCCCGACGACCACCGCGCCACCGCCGAGGCACCGCCCGCGCAGCCACTCGACGAGTCCGGCGGTGGCCCTGGTCACCGTCGTCACGTTCATGCCGTCCGGGCCGTCCTGCAGCGGGCCGCGCAGGCCTGCGGTGCCGAAGCGCAGCATCTATACCTGTTCCAGCACGCCGCGCAGCAGCTTGCCCAATCTCGGTGCGGCCGCGTGACCTTCGGCCAGCACCTCGGCGTGCGACAGATGCCCGCCGGTGACGCCGGCGGCCAGGTTGGTGACCAGGGAGATGCCGAGCACCCGGGCGCCGAGCGCGCGACAGGCGATCGCCTCCAGCACGGTCGACATGCCGACCAGGTCGGCGCCCATGGTGCGCAGCATCCGGATCTCGGCCGGGGTCTCGTACTGCGGCCCGGTCAGGCCCGCGTACACGCCCTCGGTCAGGGTGGGGTCGATTTCTTGTGCCAGGGCCCGCAATTCGGGATCCCACGCGTCGACGAGATCGACGAAGGTGGCACCGGTCAGCGGGGTCCGGGCAGTGAGGTTCAGGTGATCGTTGATCAGCACCGGCTCGCCGACGCGCAGCCCCTCGCGGATACCGCCCGCGGCATTGGTGAGCAGCACGATCTCGGCGCCCGCCGCGACGGCCGCGGCGACCGGGTGCACCACCTCGGCGGGCTGGTAGCCCTCGTACAGGTGCTGCCGGCCCATCAGCAGCAGCGTGGGCGTGGCACCCACGGCGACCGAATGGATCATCCCGACGTGCCCCTGCGCACTCGGCGTCCCGAAGCCGGGCAGCTCCGGCATCGGCACGGACGCGACGGGGGTGCCGATCTCCGCGGCCGCCTCCTGCCAGCCCGAGCCGAGCACCACCGCAACCCGGTGACGCGGCACTCCAGTACGTTCGGCGATCGCCTCGGCGGCCTGTTCGGCAAGCATGATCGTCACGATAGTCCGCCCGACCCGGGCTTGCGGGTGCGCTCGGACAACCCACAGCGGCATTCCGCCGACGCTCCGGGATAGCTACCCGCGAGTAGGGGTGGTGTCGGGTGCCGGATATTCTGCACCCATGCCGTATCTGGAACGTGAAGGGGAAGTGTTCGTCCTGTACCTCGGAAACGAGGGGCAGACCGACAGCGAGAACCGCTTTCACCCGGACTGGATCGACGAGTTCCACGCTGTGCTGGACAAGGTCGAGAGCTCCGAGGGGCCTGCCGCGCTGGTCACCGTGGCGACCGGCAAGTTCTATACCAATGGCCTGGACACCGACTGGCTGTTCGCCAACCTGCGGGACTCGCACGGCTACCTGGACCGCGTGCACTCGCTCTACACCCGGTTGCTGACGTTCCCGATGCCGACGGTCGCCGCGATCAACGGCCACGCCTTCGGCGCGGGCGCCATGCTGGCCACCTCGCACGACTTCCGGGTGATGCGCGCCGATCGCGGCTTCTACTGCCTGCCCGAGGTGCACCTCGGCATGCCGTTCACCGTGGGCATGAACGCCCTGCTCACCCATCGGTTGTCCAACCAGGTCTGCGTGCAGGCGATGACCACCGGCTACCGCTACCCGGCCGACGAGGCGATCGCCGCGGGCATCGTGGACGGCAAGGCCGACGCGGAGTCGTTGCTGGCGACCGCGGTGGCCAAGGCCGCGGCATTGGCGAGCAATCGCAAGCCGAACCTGCCGGTGATCAAGCGCGCGCTGCACGCCGAGGCCCTGGCGGGTCTGGCCGTGCCGACCACGCCGGAGAACCTGGCCTTCGCCACCGGTTAATCCCGCGGCGGCCGGCGGACACGGCTGTGTCCCTCGGCGGAACGCGGCGTACTGAACTGCGGTAACGCCACGGCGACCCGCTGCGTGGGGCGCGGCCGAACCGGCATGACTTCGCTCGGTTTGCGGCGCAGTGCAACACTGTGTTCCATGCCACCACCGCGCAGCGGGCACCAGGAATCGCGCAGCGACTACGACGTCGCGCGTGCCGATGCCATGCAGCTGTCGGACGCGGCGATCAAGACCGCGGTCGACCAGCTGATCGATCTTTCGCACTCGATCCACGCCGAGCCGGAGCTCGCGTTCGAGGAGACGCGCAGCGTCGCCAAGACCATCGCGCCGCTCGTCGAGCGCGGCTTCGAGGTCGAGACCGGCGTGGCCGAACTGCCGACCGCGTTTCGCGCGAGCTTCGGCAGCGGCCCGCTGACCGTGGGCATCTGCGCGGAGTACGACGCCCTGCCCGGGATGGGACATGCCTGCGGGCACAACATCATTGCCGCTTCGTCGGTCGGTGCCGCGCTGGGTCTGGCGGAGGTGGCCGACGCGCTCGGGCTGACCGTGCTGGTGCTCGGCACGCCCGCCGAGGAGAGCGGCGGCGGCAAGGTGCTGATGCTGGAGCGCGGCGTCTTCGACGACGTGGCGATGGCGATGATGGTGCATCCCGGCCCGCTCGACATCGCCGGCGCGCGCTCGCTGGCGATGGCCGATCTGGCCATCACCTTCCACGGCCGGGAGGCGCACGCCAGCGCCGCGCCGGAACTCGGCCGCAACGCGGGCGACGCGGTCACCGTCACGCAGGTAGCTCTTGGATTGCTGAGACAGCATCTCCAGCCTGGCCAGCAACTCCACGGTATAGTCGGCGATGGTGGCGTAGCCCCGAACATCGTGCCCGGACGTGCGGAACTGCTGTATTACCTACGCGCAGTCGACTCCGTATCTCTCGACAATCTGATGCAACGAGCGTCAGCGTGTTTCGAAGCCGGAGCCCTTGCGACCGGCTGCACCCAGGAAATCCGGACTGTCGCGCCGACATATACCGAGCTGACGCCCGATCCGGCGTTACTGTTTGCCTACCGCGAGCAGATAACCCGACTGGGGCGAGTGCCGATCGCACCCGAGCTCGAGGCACAGCGGCCGCTCGGAAGCACGGACATGGGCAACGTCACCAATGTCATTCCTGGCATCCATCCGGTTATCGGAATTGATGCCGGTGGTGCGGTGACGCACCAGCCCGACTTCGCCGCGGCGAGCGTCAACGCCTCGGCGGATCGTGCGGTGGTCGATGGTGCGCTGGCTCTCGCGCGTACCGCGATCACCGCGGCCGGCGATGAAGAACACAGGGACAGGTTGTTGCAACGGCTCGTTCAACGACAGGAGGAACTTCGGTGAGCACTACCGGCCGTTCGGCCGAGCGGGTTACGGGGACGGACACGGGTGCGTGTGCACTCGTGGAGGGCCCGGACCTCGTCGCATTGTCGAACACCGTGGGGACGGGACTGGGATCGGTCGAGGGCTGGTTGGCCGAGCACGCGGTCGACCTCGTCCAGTGGCGGCGGCACATCCACGCCAACCCGGAACTTTCCCGCACCGAGTTCGCCACCACCGAATTCATCTCCTCCTGGCTGATCAAGGCGGGCCTGACCCCGCAGCCGCTGCCCGGCGGCACCGGCCTCATCTGTGACATCGGGCCGGAGGGCCCGCGCATCGGCCTGCGCGCCGACATGGACGCGCTGCCGCTGCAGGAGTTCACCGGCCTGAGCTTCGCCTCCACCGTGCCCGGCGTCTCGCACGCCTGCGGGCACGACGCGCACACCACGATCCTGCTCGGCACCGCGCTCGCGCTGGCCGAGGTGCCCGAGCTGCCGGTCGGCGTGCGCCTGGTCTTCCAGCCCGCCGAGGAGGTCATGCCCGGCGGCGCGATCGACGTGGTCGCCACCGGCGCGATGGAGGGTGTGGAGCGGATCTTCGCGCTGCACTGCGATCCGCGCCTGGAGGTGGGCCGGGTCGGCATCCGGGTCGGCGCGATCACCTCGGCCGCCGACACCGTCGAACTGGTGCTGGACTCGCCGGGCGGGCACACCTCGCGCCCGCATCTCACCAGCGATCTGGTCTACGCCATCGGCACCGTGATCACCGGCCTGCCCGGCCTGCTCAGCCGGCGCATCGACCCGCGCACCAGCACCGTGATGGTGTGGGGTGCGGTCAGCGCGGGCAAGGCGCCCAACGCGATTCCGCAGACCGGCATGCTCACCGGCACCGTGCGCACCGGCGATCACGCCACCTGGTCGCTGCTGGAGCCGATGGTGCGCGAGATCGTCGACGGCCTGCTCGCCCCCACCGGCGTGCGGTACCAGCTGAACTACCGTCGCGGTGTGCCGCCGGTGGTCAACGACGAGCAGTCCACCCGGATGTTCGAGGACGCAATTCGCAAGCTCGGTCCGGACGCGCTGGCCGACACCATGCAATCCGGTGGCGGCGAAGACTTCTCGTGGTACCTGGAGGAGGTGCCCGGCGCGATGGCGCGCCTCGGCGTCTGGTCCGGGCACGGCGAGCAGCTGGATCTGCACCAGCCGACGTTCGACATCGACGAACGGGCGCTCGCGGTCGGCGTGCGGGTGCTGACCAATATCGTGCTCAACGCACGCTGAGCTGAGCGATACCGCGACGTGGTCGGCCTGCGGGCCGGCCACGTCGTCTCGTTTGTCAGCCGAAGTTGCCCGGCCCGACGTTGCGACTGTTACGGGTGCGCAGGGAATGCACGTAATCCTCCGGCGCACCGGCCTTTTCGGCCGCGTCGGCGATCACGCCGATGTAGCGCGCCGAGGGCAGGCCGCCCTCGTAGGCATCGAGCACGTACAACCACGCCAGCGTCGGGTCGGCGCCGCTCTCACTGCGGGTGACGCGTAGCCGGATCTTCTTGTGGATGCCGAAGTCCGAGCCCTCCCACCGATCGAGTCGCTGCTCGTCTTCGGGCGACACGTCGTAGAGCACGACGAAAACGCGGGAGCCCGGCTCCTCGACGACCGTCGCCAGTGGTCCTTCCCAGCCGATGTCGTCGCCAGCGAAGGTGAGTCGCCAGCCCTCCAACCAGCCCGTTCCGGACATGGGCGAGTGCGGACAGCGCTCGAGCATCTGGGTTGAGTCCATGTTGGACCCATAGGCGGCGTAGATCGGCACCACAGAAGGGTAGCCAATAACATCCGAGGATCGACTCCATCCCGGCCAGATGCGGTGTTCCGGTCGCGCATTCCGGGCGCGGCGACCGTGCGGACGCGCATCGTGTAGCGGTTCCATGGGGGGTGGTGGCCGGGTGACGGGTGGGCCCGCGTCGTGTAGCGATTCCGTGGGAGGGGTGGTGGCCGGGCTGCGGGTGGGCCTGCCTCGCCCGATAACGTTGACAGGTACCGGAGATCCCGGTGCGCAACCAAGAGCGGAGGTATCCATGACCCGCATAGCGATCATCGGTGGCGGACCGGCCGGCTACGAGGCGGCGCTGGTGGCAGCCCAGCACGGTGCGTCGGTGACGCTGATCGATAGCGACGGCATCGGCGGGGCATGTGTGCTCTGGGATTGTGTCCCTTCGAAAACCTTCATCGCCTCCACCGGCGTGCGCACCGACCTGCGCCGCGCCCGCGATCTCGGGATCACCCTCGATCCGAACCAGGCCAAGGTGCAACTGGCCGAGGTGAACGGCCGCGTCAAGGCGCTGGCGCTGGCCCAGTCCTCCGACATCAGGTCCAAGCTGCAGACCGTCGGCGTCACCGTGCTGGCCGGTCGCGCGGAGCTGACCGACACGTCTACCGGCCTTGCCGCGCATCACGTGCGGGCCGTGCTGGCCGACGGCACCGAGACGACCATCGAGGCCGAAGTTGTGTTGATCGCCACTGGCGCGAGCCCGCGCGTGTTGCCGGGTGCCGAGCCGGACGGTGAGCGCATCCTGAACTGGCGTCAGCTCTACGACTTGGAAGAGCTGCCGGAGACCCTGGTGGTGGTCGGCTCCGGTGTCACCGGTGCCGAGTTCGTCTCGGCCTACACCGAAATGGGCGTGCGGGTGCGGCTGGTCTCCAGTCGCGACCGGGTGCTGCCCGGCGAGGACGCCGACGCCGCTCTGGTGCTGGAGGACGCGCTCGCCGAACGCGGTGTCGAGCTGGTGAAGCACGCCCGCGCGGACGCGGTGGAGCGCACCGCCGAGGGCGTGGTGGTCAAACTGTCCGACGGCCGGACCGTCGCAGGGACGCACGCGCTGATGACGGTCGGCTCGACGCCCAACACCGACGGCCTCGGACTGGAACGGGTCGGCATCGAGCTCGACCGCGGCGGCTACCTGCGGGTGGACCGGGTTTCGCGGACCTCCGTGCCCGGCATCTACGCCGCGGGTGACTGCACCGGGCTGCTGCCGCTGGCCTCGGTGGCCGCGATGCAGGGGCGCATCGCGATGTACCACGCGCTGGGCGAGGGTGTCAGCCCGATCCGGTTGAAGACCGTGGCGTCCGCGGTGTTCACCCGCCCGGAGATCGCCACCGTCGGCGTGAGCCAGACCGCGATCGACAACGGTGAGACACCGGCCCGCACGGTGATGCTGCCGCTGAACACCAACCCGAGGGCCAAGATGTCGGGCCTGCGCCGGGGTTTCGTGAAGATCTTCTGCCGCCCCGCCACCGGCGTGGTCATCGGCGGCGTGGTGGTGGCGCCGATCGCGTCGGAGCTCATCCTGCCGATCGCGCTCGCGGTGCAGAACAACCTGACCGTCAACGACCTGGCCCAGACCTTCTCGGTGTACCCCTCGCTGACCGGTTCGGTGACCGAAGCCGCACGCCAGCTGATGCGCCACGACGACCTGGACTGAATGGTCTTGCGGTTCAGCAGCGTTCGTGCAGTGTGAAGTTTTCATTCACATTGCCCATCAGGCCTACATATGGTTCACTTCCCGCAGAGATGCGATCGGCGGGCGGTCGCGTGGTTCGGTGTTCGGGGGGATGGATCGTTCCCAGTCGAAACGTCGAACGACCTTCGCGTCGTTCGACGACCGGGCGTCTCGTCAGAGACAACTGAGTGCGACCGAACCCAGGTCACACCCGGGAAAGGGAATGCGAAAAGTGAAACATCGTAAGCCGAGTCGGGCGCAGCGAGCGATGGCGAGCACCTCGTTGCCACTGGCCGCAGCGGCCGCTGTGGCCTCTCTCTTGGCGGCGCCGGCGGGGGCAGCTCCCAATGATCCGACCATTCCACCCACCACCGCGCCGCCGAGCCCCGCTCCGGCGCAGCCAGGGGTGAACGAGGCCCCGCCGAGCCCCGATACCACCAAGCCGGATCCGAACAAGCCGGATCCCAACAAGCCGCAGGGGCCGAGCCAGCCGGGCGTCACCACGCCGGGCCAGCCGGGGGTCAATACGCCGGACCCGGTCATGCCGAATCCGAACAAGGATCCGCGGCTGGCGCAGCCGACCCAGCCGGGTGTCACCACCCCGCGGATCGCGCCGCTGCCGGTGCCGGGTCAGTCCGGCCAGCAGGGTCAGGCCCAGCCCGCGGTGACGCCGGATACCCCGGACGGCGAGCAGACGCCGACCCAGCCCGGAACCACGCCGCAGCAGCCCGGTACGCCGAACACGCCGCCGCGCACCCAGAACACCCCGGGCAGCGACGAGAACACCCAGGCGCAGCAGCCGGAGACGCTGGTTCAGCCGCAGCAGCCCCGCTGGCAGGCCCCGCGACTGGAGGAGGCCCCGCCGGCGCCGGTCGTCGAGATGACCGGTCCGCACCAGGAGATCGGTGCGAACATCGACGGTGGCGCGCTGCTGCCGGGCCACGTGGCCAACACCCATCACTTCAACAACGAGTCGGGTTACGTCGGCACCATCGGGTACCGCACCCCGGCCGGTGCCGGTGAGGCCGGTGTGTCGGTCGAATACGTCGACACCAACACCGTCAAGGTCACCACCTACACCGGTGGTGTCGGCCTGACCGACAACAAGACGATCTCCGTCTTCGACACCACCCAGGCCAACCTGGCCAAGGCGGCCGTCGAGAACTGGATCAAGGAACAGCCGGGCGGCGCCGCGGCACTCGAAGCGGCCGCGCAAGTTAAGCTTCCGCTGCAGCCGGGCGATCTGGCTCCGCAAACGGTCGAAGTGGGTGGCGTGACCACCCAGTGGGGTGGTTCACTCCAGTACTGAGACGACTGGGGTTGATTCGACGGGTGGGGCGGTCGTTCGCGACCGCCCCACACGTGTGTCTTGGGGAAAGGATTGGGTGTGACCTCCGACGGTGATCCGAGGGAGAACGAATCCGACGACCAGTCCGCGTCGGATTTCGGACCTCCGGTGGGTGAATTCGGCCCGCCTGTCTCAGAATTCGGACCGCCCGTTTCGGAATTCGGCCCGCCGATGGGGGATACCGGTCCGCGCTGGCAGGTGCCGGAACAGACGGCCGACCATCCCGAGTTGGTGTGGCGGCCCGCCGCCGACGCGGGGCCGACACCGCCACCGCAGTACCGTGCACCTGATTCGTCAGCGGGCGTCGAGCCGCCGCCGGGGCCGCCGCCCGTGCCGCCTCGGGTACCGCCCGCCGATCGTGCGCAGGCGGCGCGGCCTGCCGGGGACCCGGACAAGGACTCGTGGTGGAACCGCCCGACCGACACGGGCAGCGTGCCGAAACCGCCTCCGCTGAGCGCGCCGGGACTGTCCTGGGCCGATGACCCGATCGCGAAGCGGTTGGCGCCGACCACGCCGGTCGTGGCGCCGCCGATCCCGCGGCAGTCCGGCTCGCACGCCGCTCGCAACGTGATCGCGGGCATCCTGGCACTGGTCATCCTGGTCGGATTGACGGTGACGGTGATCCTGGTGTCCAGGAACACCGGCGGCGACACCGCCGCGCCGCCCGCCGCGACCACCACTGCGGCACTGAGCTGCCCAGCCACCAAGGACGGCAAGGTGACCGTCGGCAACGGCAGCGGCGACGCCACCAGCGGACCAGGGGCGATTCTCGGCTTCCAATACTCCTTCTACGTGGAGCGCAGCGGCGAGCGGGCGAGGAGCTTCGTGGCGCCCGACGCCGAGAACGTGTCGCCGGCCGATGTCATCCAGAAGGGGATCAACGAGGAGGTGCCGGTAGGCACCACGCACTGTGTGCGGATCACCGAGGTTGCGACAGACACTTTCGATGTCGACCTCACCGAGCACCATCCCGACGGTAAGACCAGGGTGTATCCACAGACAGTCACCACGGTGCTGCGAGACGGCAAGGTGCAGATCTACGCGATCAAGGAGCGGGCGCTGTCCTGAGCTTCGCGGTCGACGGGGTGCGAGGGTCTCAATATGTGAGAAATCGGTTTCATATCTTGATCACCAGTATGCGACAGTGGGATCTCGCGTAACTCGGCGTTCCGTTCGGAGGTTCCCATGTCGCCGACCATTCCACCGCTCGCGGCCAAGCTCGGCGGACTGCAGAGCTCGGCGATCCGTGACCTGCTGAAGCTCACCGCGCGCGCCGAGATCATCGGCCTGGCCGGCGGGTTGCCGGATGCGGAACTGATGCCGCGCGAGCGGATCGCGGCTGCTGCGGATGCGGCGCTGACCAGTGCGGGCTGCCTGCAATACACCGAGTCGCCCGGCTGGCGGCCGCTGCGCGCGGTGCTCACCGAGCGGGAGTCTTTACGGCTGGGCCGGTCGGTGACTATCGACGAAGTGTTCGTGACACACGGCTCGCAGCAGGCACTTTCGTTGCTGGCCGAGGTGCTGCTGGATCCTGGTGCGCTGGTCGTGGTCGAGGATCCGGCGTATGTCGGTGCGTTGCAAGTGTTTCGGGCTGCCGGTGCGCGGATCGTCGCGGTGCCGCTGGATGCCGAGGGCATGCGTACCGACGCGCTCGCCGACCTGCTCGCCCGCGGCGAACGCCCGGCCCTGGTGCACACGGTGAGCAACTTCCACAATCCCGGCGGGGTGACGATGAGCCCGCGGCGCCGCGCCGAACTCGCCGAACTCGCTGACGCGCATGGCTTCTGGGTGATCGAGGATGATCCGTACGGCGAGCTGTGGTTCGACAATCCGCCGCCCGCACCCGTGGCAACCTACTCCCGCAACGTGATTCGGCTGTCGAGCGCCTCCAAGATCCTGGCGCCCTCGCTGCGCGTCGGCTGGATGGTCGCGCCGGACCCGGTGTGCCGTGCCGTGGAGCTGCTGAAACAAGGTGCGGACCTGTGCGGTTCGGCGCTGACCCACCAGATCGCCGCCGACCTGCTCGCCGACGAGACCTGGCTGTCCGCGCACGTCGACCACGTGCGCACGGTCTACGGCGAGCGCGCCAAGTCGCTGGTGCACGCGGTGCGCACCCGCTTCGGCGACCGCGTGCGCTGCACCGACGCCACCGGCGGCATGTTCGTCTGGGCCGACTTCACCGACGACACCGACACCCAGGCGCTGCTCCCGCGTGCCCTCGAAGCGGGCGTCGCCTACGTCCCCGGCTCCGCCTTCGCCGTCGACGGCGGCTACCGCAACTCGATGCGCATGTGCTTCACCACCTCCGACAGCGCCACGCTGACCGAGGCGGTGGACCGACTGGCCGGCGCCGCGCAATAGTGCGGCGAGTTCGGAGACTCCCCCCGCTCGACTACTTCCTGCCGCGCACCGGGCGTAGGAGACGAGCGACCTGAGCGGGAACGCCACCGGGGTGTGGCGGACCGCGCACCCCCCGGCGGCCGTGCCCGACGGATCAGCCGTCGTTGACGCCCGGCTGCAGGTAGTTGGTGACCTGCCATACGTAGCCGCCGCCGGAGCGGACGCAACCGAGCACCGCTTTGCGCTGGACGCCGCCGCCCACATCCACGTAGACCTCTTCCCTCGCGCCGGGAATCGAGCACGACTCGCCGGGCTGTCCCGCGTGCGCGGCCGGCGCGACCATGGCCAGGATGCCGGTGGCCAATGCCCCGACGGCGAGTGCAGATGCGGTGCGTCTCATATCTTTTCGTGCCTTTCGAACGAACGATCCTTACCTCGACATAGACGGCGGCAGTACTAAGGCCGTTCCGTCGAGTGAGGTAGATCACTCCATCGGAGGCGATGTTCGGGTGTCAGTCCGCCCAGTTGTAGGTGCGTTCGACGGCCTTGTTCCAGGACTTCCAGTGTTCGTCGCGGTCTTCGGTGGACATGGTCGGCTGCCACGTCTTGTCGGCCGCCCAGTTCTCCCGGATGTCGTCGGTGCCGGACCAGTAGTCGACCGCGAGGCCGGCCGCGTAGGCGGCGCCGAGGGCGGTGGTTTCGTTGACGACCGGGCGCACCACGGGCACGTCGAGGATGTCGGACTGGAACTGCATGAGCAGGTCGTTGCTGACCATGCCGCCGTCCACCTTCAGGGTGGTCAGTTCGAGATCGAGCTGCTCGGATTCGGCGTCCGCGCGCATGGCGTCGACCACCTCGCCGGTTTGAAAAGCGGTGGACTCCAGCACGGCTCGGGCCAGGTGCGCCTTGTTCACGTAGCGGGTGAGCCCGGCGATCACGCCGCGGGCGTCCGGCCGCCAGCGTGGCGCGAACAGCCCGGAGAAGGCGGGCACGATGTAGGCGCCGCCGTTGTCCTCGACGCTGCGGGCCAGCGGCTCGATCTCGTCGGCCGAGGAGATGATGCCCAAGTTGTCCCGGAACCATTGCACCAGTGAGCCGGTGACCGCGATCGACCCCTCCAGCGCGTACACGGCGGGCTCGTCGCCGAGCTGATAGCAGACGGTGGTGAGCAGACCGTGCTTGCTGACCACAGGCGTGGTCCCGGTGTTGAGCAGCATGAAATTGCCGGTGCCGTAGGTGTTCTTGGCTTCCCCGGGGGACAGGCAGGCCTGGCCGAAGGTGGCGGCCTGCTGGTCGCCGAGGATGCCCGCGACCGGAATCCCTTGCAGCGGACCGGAGGTGATCTCCGCGTACACCTCCGAGGAACTGCGGATCTCCGGCAGCATCGACTCCGGCACGCCGAACTCCGCGCAGATCTCCGAATCCCATTGGCGGGTATTCAGATCCATCAGCATCGTGCGCGACGCGTTGGTCACGTCGGTGATGTGTTCACCGGTCAGATTCCACAGCACCCAGCTGTCCATGGTGCCGAAGCACAGCTCGCCCGCCTCGGCCCGCTTGCGTGCACCGTCGACATTGTCGAGAATCCAGCGCAGCTTCGGCCCGGCGAAGTAGGTGGACAGCGGCAGGCCGGTGCGCTCCTGATAGCGGGTCGGCCCGATATCGCCGCCGAGCTCGGTGGTCAGCCGGTCGGTGCGGGTGTCCTGCCAGACGATGGCGTGGTGAATCGGCTTGCCAGTGGACCGATCCCAGACCACGGTGGTCTCGCGCTGGTTGGTGACGCCGACCGCCGCGATGTCGTCTTTGCTGAGCTTTTGCTGCTTCAGCACCTCGCCCAGCACGAATTCGGTATTCTCCCAGATGGTTTCGGCGTCGTGCTCGACCCAGCCCCGTCGTGGAAAGATCTGTTCGTGTTCCCGCTGGGCCACGCCGACGACGCGCCCCTGCCGATCGAAAACGATGCACCGACTCGAAGTCGTGCCCTGGTCGATGGCGGCCACATAGCGACGCATTCGTGCAGGTTACTAAACACCGAGCGCGCTGTGTCCGATTGCGGCCACGCGGGTCCTCGATGGTCACGCGGCTAACCGGCGCCGGGCTCGCGCGGATTGCCGCTCCGTGGTCACCGGAGCTGCCCGCCGACGGGCCGGGCTGCGGATCACATGGCCGCCCGCGCCCCGCTCGATTAGGGTCGAAAGCAGTTACCGACGAGTAGCGCTCAACGACACGAGCGACGCCGTGGTCGAAGAGATCCGTGGCACCTGGCATAGCCTGTACCAAGAGCAGCTCGATCGAATGCGCGAACAAGACCACTACGTCGTCGACAACGCGGCTGGAGGAGTCGAGCATGACCAAGAAACCGGAGTCCCAGTTCCTCGGTCCGGAGCAGCGCAGGACGGCCTGGGAGAGGTTCGGCAAGGACCATTTCGACGTGGTCGTCATCGGCGGCGGCGTGGTCGGCGCGGGCATCGCGCTCGACGCGGCCACCCGTGGGCTGAAGGTCGCGCTGGTCGAGGCGCGTGACCTCGCATCCGGCACGTCGAGCCGGTCGTCGAAGATGTTCCACGGCGGTCTGCGCTATCTGGAGCAGTTGGAGTTCGGCCTGGTCCGCGAGGCGCTGAAGGAACGCGAGCTGGCACTGTCCGCGCTCGCCCCGCACCTGGTGAAACCGCTGCGCTTCCTCTATCCGCTCACCCACCGCGCGTGGGAGCGGCCCTACGTCGCGGCGGGGCTGATGCTCTACGACACCATGGGCGGCGCCAAATCCGTTCCGGGCCAGCGTCATCTCACCCGGATGGGCGCGCTGCGGCTGGCGCCCGGCCTCAAGCGCAGCGCGCTGATCGGCGGCGTCAGTTACTACGACACCGTCGTCGACGACGCCAGGCACACCATGACCGTGGCCCGCACCGCCGCGCACTACGGCGCGGTGATCCGCACCTCCACCCAGGTCGTCGGCTTCCTGCGCGAGGCAGACCGGGTGGTCGGCGTGCAGGTGCGCGACAGCGAGGACGGCCGCACCGCCGACATCCGCGCGCACGTGGTGATCAACTCGACCGGTGTGTGGACCGACGAGGTGCAGGCGCTGGCCCACCAGCGTGGCCGCTTCCACGTCCGGGCGTCCAAGGGCGTGCACATCGTGGTGCCGCGCGACCGGATCGTCAGCGATGCGGCGATCATCCTGCGCACCCCGACCTCGGTGCTGTTCGTCATCCCGTGGGGCACCCACTGGATCATCGGCACCACCGATACCGACTGGAACCTCGACCTCGCCCATCCCGCGGCGACCAAGGCCGACATCGACTATCTGCTGGACCGGGTCAACGACGTGCTGGTCACCCCGCTCACCCACGACGACATCGACGGCGTCTACGCGGGCCTGCGCCCGCTGCTGGCGGGGGAGAGCGACGAGACCTCCAAGCTGTCCCGCGAGCACGCCGTCGCCAGGGTGGCGCCCGGCCTGGTCAGCATCGCGGGCGGCAAGTACACCACCTATCGGGTGATGGCCTACGACGCGGTCGACGAAGCGGCACAGGACATTCCGGCCCGGGTGTCGCCGTCGATCACCGAGAAGGTACCGCTGCTCGGCGCCGACGGCTACTTCGCGCTGATCAACCAGACGGTGCAGCTGGCCGAGGCGTACGGCGTGCATCCGTACCGGATCAAGCACCTGCTCGATCGGTACGGCTCGCTCATCGATGAGGTGCTGGCGCTGGCCGACGGCAAGCCCGAACTGCTGCAGCCCATTACCGAGGCGCCGTCGTACCTGCAGGTGGAGGCCGTGTACGCGGCCGCCGCCGAGGGTGCGCTGCACCTGGACGACATCCTGGCCCGGCGCACCCGCATCTCCATCGAGTACCCGGACCGCGGCGCCGACTGCGCCGAGCAGGTGGCCCGCCTCGTCGCGCCGGTCCTCGGCTGGGACGACGCCGAAATCGAGCGTGAGATAACGACTTATCGGGCGCGCGTCGAGGCCGAGATCCGTTCGCAGACCCAGCCCGACGACGACTCCGCCGATGCGCTGCGCATCGCGGCCCCCGAACCGCGGCCCGAGATTCTGGAGCCGGTGCCGGTGGACGGCGTGCCCAAGGCTGTGCGGCAACCGAATCGGTAGCGACGGATCAGGAGAGGCCGAGTGCGGGCGGCGGCAGTGCGATGGTCGCGATGGTGCCGCCGCCCGGTGCGGGCTCCATTGTCGCGGTGCCGCTGTGTAATTCGGCGATCCACGCGACCAGCGCCAGCCCGATGCCGCTGCCCCGCCCGCCGGTGACGCCGCGAGCGAACGGGTTGCTCGACAGCTGAGGGTGCAGCCCCGCGCCGTGGTCGCGCACGCTGACCCGCCCCTGCGCGACGTGCACCTCCACCGGAGCGTCGGGGTTGATCGCGCCGTGCGTGATCGCATTCTCGATCAGGTTACGCACCGCGAGGCTCAGCAGGCTCGGGTCGCCGACGACGACCGTCGGCTCGCTCTGCACGACGACATTCGCCTGGAACTCCTCGGCCACCGCCTCGGTGAGCTGATCGAGCAGCAGCTGCACCCGCTCCATCGTCGTCACCCCGGCTTGCATCCGGGCCCGTGCGAGCAGGCCGGTGACGATCCGCTCCATCCGGGTTCCCAGCGCGCCCGCGTCGGCCAGTGCGCGCTCCACCTCGTGCGGACTGCGTCGCCGCGGCGCGGTGACCAGCCCCAAAGTGGTGAGGGGCGTGCGCAATTCGTGGGCGGCGTCACCGAGGAAGCGTTCCTGCTCCTCGACGAGCAGCAGCGCCTGGCGCATGCTGCGGCCCGAAAGCGCGTGTGCGGCGAGGGCGGACAGTGTGACGAGCGTCAGTCCGCCGACCACGAGCGCCCAGAGCAGCACCGCCCGGTCCCGATCGACCAGTCCCGGATTGGTGCCCGCGACGACGACCGCCTCCGTTTTCGTGTCCTCCCAGAACACCGGGGTCGCCGCGAGCCGCACCGGACGGCCCGCGCTGTCATAGCCGTCCTGGAAGACAGTTTCGCCCGCCCGCACGGCATCGTCGGCCAGCGCCTCCGCGCCGGCGGTCGGTGGCAGCCAGGACCGCAGGTGCCCGTAGATCTCCCGCCAGTGCCCGGTGTCGTCGTTCGTGACGATCAGAACCGCGGTCTCGCCGTTGGCCAGGTCGTCCTTCTCCACCAACTCGAGGTCGATGACCTGGTCGTCGGAGTTGAATTCGACGCTGCGCCACAGGCCGGTGACCACCCGGTCCAGGCTGTCGTCGATGGCATTGTGCCGCGAGCGGGCGTCGATGATCGCCGCGAGCACGCCGAGGATGATCAGACAGGTCGCGGTGATCACGGTGATGAGGGCGGTCAGCAGCCGGCGGGTGCGGCGCAGCCTGGCCACGGCGGGTAGGACGTTCGCGGAGCGACCGGACAACGCCGTTGCCGAGGGAATCAACGTGCGAATGAGTCACTTCCGATCATGAAGCCGGTGCCGCGCACGGTCTCGATCACCTGCGGCGGCCCGAGCTTGCGGCGCAGCTGCGCGATCACGGCGTCCACCACATTCGAGGCCGGCTCGGCCATCTCGTCCCAGCAGCACTCGATGAGCTCGCTGCGCGAGACCACGTGGCCCGCGCGGGTGGCGAGCAGCTCGAGCACCGCGAACTCCTTCGGGGTCAGCGACCGCAGGATGCCCGCGCGCTGCACCCGGCGGCGCGGCAGGTCGATGTCGATATCGCCGAGCACGAGGCGCGCGGGTGCCGGATGTTCGCGGCGGCGGCACAGCGCGCGCACTCTGGCGGCCAGTTCGGGCATCGCGAACGGTTTGACCAGGTAGTCGTCGGCGCCGTGCTCGAAACCGGCGATGCGATCGGCGAGGCCGTCGCGGGCGGTGAGCATCAGCACCGGCACCCGCTGGCCCGCGGCGCGCTGGACGGAGACCAGGTGCAGTCCGTCGCCGTCGGGCAGGCCGCGATCGACGATGAGGACGTCGTAGGTGTTGACGGAGATCTTCAGGTCGGCGTCGGCCAGGTGGTGGGCGAGGTCGACGGCGAACCCCGCCGAGCGCAGCCCGGCGGCGACTTCGTTTCCCAGACCTTCGTCGTCCTCGACCACCAGCACACGCACGAGATCAGAGAGTATGCCATTTCAGATCGGGCCGATCCGGCACACCGGACCGGCCCGGCCGGGATCAGTTGGTGGAGTAGTACAGATCCCATTCACCGGTGGGGGTCTGCCTGCACTCCCACCACGTCCAGTCCGGATGTGCGGGTGCGTCGGAGCCATCCGCCCGGCACGCCGCTTCGGTGCCGTAGGTGCCTACGTAGATCGTCTCTGCCGAGGCCACCGCCGACCCTCCGGCGACGAGGCCCGCCGAAAGCGCAACGGCCGCAAGCAAGGTGCTGATCTTCATCTGTTTCCTCTCTCCCCGGCGCGAGATCCGCGCCTTGGTGAAAGAAAACCAAGCTGTCCGTGAGATTTTCGTGAGGTTACCGACGTCGCAGGTCAGCGGGGTGCTTCCAGTCGTACCGCCCAGCCGACGAGCGAGCGGAGGTAGCGCAGCACCATCTCGTCCGGATAGTTCGCCGGATCGGTGAGGTGCAGCCGGGCCAGTTCTTCCATGGCCGCCAACAGGATTCGCTCGGTCGGCCCCTCCGGGTCGACGGTGACGCCCGCATAGCGGGACAGGTGGCGCGCGCCGATCGCGCGGGCGTAGGACCGGCCGAGTTCGAGCCGGTCGCGCAGATCGGGCGGGCCGCCATCCGGCGGGCTGAGGATGATCCGCCAGCTGGTCGGCGCCGCGTGCAGATAGGCGAGGATGCCGCGGCCGACCTGATCCACGTCGACGGCCTCGGACCAGTCGACGCTGCTGACCCCGGCCAGCGCGATCTCGGACTCGCGGTCGAGCAGCGCGGTCATCAGCCCGGACAGGTCGGTGAACTGCTGATACACCAGGGCGCGGGCGACCTGGGACTCGCGCGCCACCCGATCGATGGTGACCGCGCCGAAACCGTCGGCGGCGACGATGTCGCGCGCGACATCCAGCAGCTGAGCCCGCCGGTCGGCCGCCGACATCCGGCGTTTGGGGGTCGGTCGATCGACCGCGGGCTTGGCGGTCGTCGACTTACCCGCCCGGCGCTTGGCGACGTAGTCGGACGTGGCGCGATCCGTGCTCACCGCACCGACGGTAGCGCAAGCAGTAGATCGACCGCCTTTGCCGCGCTCTGTACTGCGCTTTCCATGGTCGCCGACCAGTCGGTGGCGGTCCAGTCGCCCGCGAGTACCAGGGTCGGCACCGAGGTGCGTTGCTCGGGTCGCAGCGCGTGCGTGCCGACCACCTGGGAGAAGGTCGCCTTCGGCATCCGAACAACGTGTCCCTGAACAACTTTCGCCTCTTCGGCAGCGGGATAGTAGCGGCGCAAGAGCTCGAGCTGCTCGGCGAGGATCTCCTCGTTGGTCTTGTGGATCTGTTCGTAGGCGCCGCTGGTGGTCAGGCAGTACAGCCAGGCCTGATCGGTGGGGCGACCGGTCATCCGCTGGCGGTCGAAGACCTCGTCGATCACGCCGGTGCCGCCGATCAGCGCCTCGAACTCGGCCGTGGTGCCCAGCGGGCGGTCCAGATACAGGTTGGTGCTGACGATCGGGGTGTAGCCCAATTTGTCTGCGGCAGAATAGAGTTCGGCGTGTTCCGGCAGGTCATCGAGCAGGCCATTGATGTTGGAGTTGGGCACGGCGCAGACCACCGCGTCCGCCGGGACGGTGGTGCCGTCGGCAAGCGCCACCCCGGTGACGCGGCCGTCGGCGATGTTGATGCGCCGGGCCACCGCGCGATGCTTGACCTCGACCCCGTGTCGCGCAAAGACTTTCAGCGCACCGGTGATGAAGAGTGTGTCCAGGTCGGTGGTGGGGTAGCCGATGGTGGCCGGGCGCCGGTGCTTGATGCCGAGGCGGATGCCGGTGGCCATCACATCGGCGAGCACCTTCGCCGATTCCTGCTGCACCGGTTCGGCGGCGACCCCGAGCGCCAGCCAATCCCACAGGGCCTCACGGGCTTTCGCGGGCATGCCGATACGGTTGAACCACTGCTCGGTGGTCAGGTCGGGCAGGTCGGCGGGCTGGTGCAGGCATTGCCAGCCGAGCCGGAGGGTGGCGACGGTGGCGCGGGCCCGTTCGAGTAGGCCGGCATCGGGGTGCGCGCCGGAGAGGGTGCGCAGTGCGCCGAACCCCTTGGTGCTCATGGTGGCGCTGCGGCCGTCGGGCCAGCGCAGCGTGGCCCGCTCCGGGAAGGCGACGTACTGCCGGGTGCCGATGCTGGTGAGATAGCGGAACAGGTGGTCGTAGCCGCTGGCGATCACGTGCTGGCCGTTGTCCGGCGGGTCGTCCACCGCGTCGACCTTCATGGCGTGGGTGCGGCCGCCGAGCCGGCCCCGCCGTTCCAGCAGGGTGACGTTCTTGCCCGCCTGGGCCAGCCAGACCGCGGCCGCGAGTCCGGCCAGTCCGCCGCCGATGACCACGTACTGCCGTGGATCGTTCATGCCGCACTCCTCATTAACTTACAGCTTGTAAGTTAAGTGGATGCGGTCACTTCGTCAAGGGCGCGGCGACACCGAGGAGATCGGCGGGTGCGGCGCCCGCGGCGTATCGGTGGGTGAACTCGGATGGAGCAGAAGGTAACTGAACAGCGCGGTGGCCAGGGTCGCCAGCGCGGCGAAGAAGAGGCGCGAGGCGATCGCGAGCAGCGGCCGTCTGCTCGATCTCGATACCGTCGTCATGGCCTGCTCCTGTGCTGTGTCGTGACTGCCACGGAGATAGTCGTGCCGAGCGCGCCGATCATTAGCAACTGAGTGGCAAATTACAGTGGTCGGCGGGTGATAGCCGGTGGGCACGCCGAGCGCATCGTCGGATTGCACAGTTGATTCGGTGCGGCGAACCAATCGGCTTGGTCCGGTGACGGACTTTCCGCGCCGGAACCTAACTGCCGGGGACCGGCTGGCAGCTGGGGCAGAAGTAGATGCCGCGTTCGCGGTAGGCGATCCGGTCCGACGCGGGCGCGGGATCGCCGAGCAGCGCCCTGGCGATGGGTGTGCCACACCGTTGGCACGGGCGGTGGGTGCGACCGTAGATCAGTTCACGCCGCGGTGGTTTCCGCACCGCCTCGGTCAGCACGCGGTGTGCCTCGTGCACCAGCGCGAGCAGGTCGGGTACGTCGGAGACCGGGGTCACCGGATGGACGCGGCGCAGGAAGCAGATCTCGCTGCGGAAGACATTGCCGATGCCGGCCAGGTTCCGCTGGTCCAGCAGCGCAACGCCGATCGGTTGGTCCGGATAGCGTTCCAGCCGTCGCACCGCCTCGGCCACGTCCCAATCCGGCCCGAGCAGGTCGGGACCGAGGTGGTCGATGATCCGGTGTTCGTCGCCGACCCGCACCACCTCTACCTTGCCGAGGGAGAATCCGACGGCCTCGACCTCGGCCGTGCGCAGCACCAACCGCGCCGTCACCCGTGGCTTCGTCCAGCGCTGCCCGCAGTGGAAGATCCGCCAGGTGCCCTCCATCTTGAGATGGGTGTGGATGCTCACGGTCGGCGTCCGGATGAACAGGTGCTTGCCGTAGCTGCCGACGCTCTCCACCACCTGGTCCCGCAGGTCGACGGTCGCATAGCGCGGCACGCGGAAGTCGCTGCCGGTCAGCGTCTTCCCCTCCAGTGCCGCCCGCAGGCGCGCCGCGGCCAGGTAGACGGTGTCACCTTCGGGCATGCCGCATCCCGGGTTGCGTCATGGGCGGCTCCGCAGGCGGAGGCCGCGCGGGGTGGCGGAGAAGCCCGATTCGCTGAGGAAGCCCGCGAAGGTGTTGCCGTGCACGGTTTCCCCGTCCACCCGGTCGATGACCAGGGAGTCGACGCGGCGCGTGTGCACGAGGTCGGCCAGGGCTTGGGCGGCAGACTGGCGGGCGTTCGGGTCCTCGGTGAAGGTGAGCAAGGTCTTGCCGCCGCGCTCGAGGTAGAGCACCAGCTCGCCGTCGACGAGAACGACCAGCGCACCGGCCTTGCGACCGGGTCGATGTCCGCCGTCACCGTCACCCTTCGGCCAGGTCAGCGCGGCGCCATAGGGATTGGCAGGGTCGGAGGCCGCCAGTGCGAGTGCTTTTCCGGTCTGCGGTCGGGTGTCACCGGGACGACTGCGCTCGTTGTCGAACGATCGCAGCCGATCCACCACATCCGTGGTGGAGAACTGGGCGCCGCCGAGTGAGTCGATGAAATACCCACGGCGGCACCGGCCTCGGTCCTCGAACTCGGTGAGCACCCGATACATCAGCGCGAAACCACCGGGCACGCCCTCGTTCTGCACCGAGCCGCGGGTCAGCACGCCGTACCGCTCCAGCAGCATGTCCGCCGTCGCGTGGGCCCGGACCGTGTTGTCGGACACCCGCTCCGGCAGCAGCGACCAGCGCCCCGCCACCGCGGGCGGCCCGGACCGCGTCGGCATGCTCGGGCGCGGCAGATAGGCTCGCCCGCGTGGTGCCCGGCGTGGGGTTCGATGGGCGGTACTGGTCCGCGTGGTGCCCGACAGCATGGCGCGCACCGGCGCGAACGTATCGCCGGAAACCATCCCGGCCCAGACCAATTCCCACAGTGCGGACGCCGCCTGAGTGTCGTCGAGCAAACCCGTGGCATCGGAGAGTTGCCGGAAGAAATAGGCGCCGCCGCCCTGTGGCACCGGGGCGAGTTTCGGGTTCGAAGCCGACTTCGGTCCGCTCGCCGTGTCTTCCATGGCCGCCGCACCGGAATTCGGCGGGTCCAGCGGTACCGGCTCCGGCGACTCGGCCGGCGGGGTCCACGGTACGAGGGATGCACCGAGTGCCGTGAGCAGCCGGAGTTGCACCTCGGACAGTTCGATGTCGTCGGGCGGTGCCAGCGTGAACGGGGCCTGGTCGGTCAGGTGAAGGGCGACCCAGCCGTCCTTGGCGGTGATCGACCCGTGGCCGGACCAGATCACCTCGCCGGTGGCCATCAGTTCGTCGAGCATGGCGGGGGAGTAGTCGCGGACCCGGGCGGGCAGCACGAGCGACTCCCAGGCCGAGGCCGGGATCGGCACGCCCGCAAGCTGTTCCACCACGGTGGCGACGCCGTCGACGCCGCGCAGTTCGCCGGTGCCGATATGCTGCCAGGACGGGAGGAAGCGGCCGAAGGTGGCCGTCGATACCGGTTCGACCTCGTGCCTTGCGGCGGCCAGGGAGCGGCGGCGCAACCGGCGGAGCACCTGCGCGTCGCACCATTCCGAGCCTGCCGCGCCGGGCGTGAATTCGCCCTCCACGATGCGCTTTTCGGTGATCAGCCGGTGCAGCGCGGTGGCGACGACGGCGGTGCCGAGGCCGAAGCGGGCGGCCACCGCCTCGGTGCTGAACGGACCGTGCGTGCGGGCGAACCGGCCCACCAGATCGCCGAGCGGATCGACGACCGGCTCGATGAAGGCGGCGGGCGTGCCGATCGGCAGCGGCACACCCAGCGCGTCGCGCAGCCGGGAGGCGTCCTCGACGGCCACCCACCAGCTGCGGCTCGCGAACGAAACCTCCAGGGCGCGGCGGGCTTTCACCAGTTCGGCGAACCATGGCGCCGGATCGTCGGTGCAGCGTTCGGCGGCCTCGTCGGCGGTGAGCGGGCCGAGCAGGCGCAGTAGGTCGGCCAGCCCCTCGGCATCGCGGGCGTGCCGTTCCGGGGTGAGCCGCTGCAGTTCCCGCTCGGTCTGGTCGAGCACCGCGGCGTCCAGCAGTTCGCGCAGTTCCACCCGGCCGAGCAGTTCGGCGAGCAGGCTCGAGTCGAGCGACAGTGCGGCGGCGCGGCGTTCGGCCAGCGGGCTGTCGCCGTCGTACATGAACTGGCCGATGTAGTCGAACAGCAAGGCGTTCGCGAACGGCGAGGGTGTCGCCGTCTCCACCTCGACCAGCCGCAGTTGGCGGCGCGCTACCCGGCCGAGCAGGTCACGCAGCGACGGCAAATCGTAGACGTCGCGCAAACATTCGCGCACCGTCTCCAGCAGGATCGGGAAGTCGGGAAACTTGCGCGCGACGTCGAGCAGCTGCGCCGACCGTTGCCGCTGCTGCCACAGCGGGGCCCGCTTGCCCGGATCGCGGCGCGGCAGCAGCAGCGCCCGCGCGGCGCACTCGCGGAAGCGGGAGGCGAACAGCGAAGAGCCGCCGACCTGTTCGGTGACGATGTCGTCGATCTCGTCGGGCTCGAAGACGAACAGTTCGGCGCCGGGTGGGTCGTCGGTGGTGTCCGGCAACCGCACCACGATGCCGTCGTCGGAGGCGTTCGGTGCGGCGTCCACGCCGAACCGTTCGCGCAGCCGCGCCCCGATCGCCAATGCCCACGGCGCGTGCACCGGCAGCCCGTACGGCGAGTGCAGCACCAGCCGCCAATCGCCCAACTCGTCCCGGAACCGCTCCACCACCAGCGTTTTATCGGTGGGGAGATGGCCGGTCGCGGTGCGTTGCTCGTCGAGCAGGGCGCCGAGGTTCGCGGTCGCGAAGGCGTCCAGTCCGGCGGCCGCGGTGAGCTTGTCCAGGTTCTCCGGGTGCTGGCCGACCTTGCGCACGAACTCACCGAGTGCCCCGCCGAGTTCGGCGGGGCGGCCCAAGCCGTCGCCGTGCCAGAACGGCAGCCGCCCCGGCTGCCCGAACGCGGGTGTCACCAGTACCCGGTCGAAGGTGATCTCCTCGATCCGCCAGCTCGTCGCGCCCAGCGCGAACACGTCACCGACCCGCGACTCGTAGACCATCTCCTCGTCGAGTTCGCCCACCCGCGAGGCCTTTTCGCCGACCATGTAGACCGCGAACAGGCCGCGGTCCGGGATCGCGCCGCCCGAGGTCACCGCGAGCCGCTGCGCGCCGGGGCGGCCGGTGAGCGTGCCCGCGTCCCGATCCCACACCAGTCGCGGTCGCAGCTCGGCGAACTCGTCCGACGGATACCGTCCGGCCAGCAGATCGAGCACCGACTCGTAGGCCGAGCGAGGCAGCGACGCGTAACTGCCGGTGCCGCGGACGATATCGAACCAGGCGTCGACGTCGATCGGTTCCAGCGCGCACGCGGCCACGGTCTGCTGCGCCAGGATGTCCAGGGGGTGTGCCGGGATCTGGATCGACTCGATCTGCCCGGCGGTCATCCGCTGCGAGGCCACCGCGCAGTGGATGACATCGGTGCGGTGCTTCGGGAACAGCACGCCGCGCGAGATCTCGCCGACCTGATGTCCGGCCCGCCCGATCCGCTGCAATCCGCTCGCGACCGAGGGCGGCGCCTCCACCTGCACCACCAGATCGACCGCGCCCATATCGATTCCGAGTTCTAGGCTGCTGGTCGCGACGACGCAGCGCAGCCGCCCGCTCTTCAGATCGTCCTCGATGAGCGCGCGCTGCTCCTTGCTCACCGAGCCGTGGTGTGCCCTGGCGAGCAGCGGACTCGCACCATGGACCACCTCGGTCGACGCCCCGAGCTGGGCAGGCGGCTTGTGTTCGGTCTCCACCGGCTCGCCGAGCCGTGCCGCATAGGTTTCGTTGAGCCGCGCGGTCAGCCGCTCGGCGAGCCTGCGCGAATTCGCGAAGACGATCGAGGACTGGTGTTCCAGCACCAGATCCACGATGGCCTCGTCCACGTGCGGCCAGATCGAGCCGGGCTGATCGGAGTCACCGGGTTCGGTCATATCGGCCACCGGCACCCGGACGGAGAGGTCGAAGGTCTTCGGCGCGGGTGGCGAGACGATGGTGATCGGGGCGTTGCCGACCAGGAACCGGCCGACCTCGTCCGGTGGGCGCACCGTGGCCGACAAGCCGATCCGTTGCGCGGGTCGTTCAGTGAGCAGATCCATCCGCGCCAGCGACAGCGCCAGATGCGAGCCACGCTTGGACCCGGCGATCGCGTGCACCTCGTCCACGATCACCGTGCCGACATTCCGCAGCGTCTCTTTGGCCGCGGAGGTGAGCATGAGGAACAGCGACTCGGGCGTGGTGATCAGAATGTCCGGCGGTGTGCGCTGCATCGCGCGGCGATCGGAGGCGCTGGTATCCCCGGATCGGACGCCCACCGTGATCGCAGGCGGATCCAGTCCGAGCCGTTTCGCGGTTTGCGTCACACCCACCAGTGGCGCCCGCAGATTGCGCTCCACATCCACCGCAAGCGCCTTGAGCGGCGACACATACAGCACCGAGGTGCCCGCCCGCTCGGTCGTCTGCTCCCGAGTGGCCAGCTGATCGATCGCCCACAGGAACGCCGACAACGTCTTGCCGGACCCGGTAGGCGCGATCACCAGGGTGTGCTCGCCCGCCGCGATCGCCGCCCACGCCCCCAGCTGAGCGGCCGTCGGCGCGGGGAACGCACCGTCGAACCACTCTTGGGTAGCGGGGGAGAACTGAGCCATGGTTTCAGTGTGCACCGAGGCACGACAAGCAAGCCAGGGTCGTCGATCGCGCGGCGACCTGGGCTGTGAGCACTGGCGTGACTCGTCGGGATCACAAGCTGCCTACGACGGCGCTGACCGTGGAGGCCGCCAAGGCCCGAGTGCTGCGCCTGAATCGGCCGGGATACCCGCAGGTCGGCGAGCACAGGCACCTGGCCGGAAGCCCTGCGAACGCCGAACAACGCTCCAATCTGGCGTGAATTCCTGGAGAGGCGGAACGGCCACATGCGCATAGCCGTACGCTTCTCGCGTGCAAAAGGTGCTCAGACTCGACCTGGTCAGCCATGGCATGACCGAGGCGATGCGGAAGGCACGTTTTCCAGTCGACGAATCGCTGACCGAAGCGGGTCGCCGGGCCATCACCGGGTGCACTCCGCTCGCCGCGCCGCGGGTGCTCACCGGACCCGAGCGCCGGACGGTCGAGACGGCGGCGCTGTTAGGGCTGCCCGGCGATGAGGACACCCGACTACGTGACCTCGATGCGGGGGCGTGGCGTGGCGGGGCGCTGATGTCGGTGCCCCAGGACGAGCTCTACGCCTGGCTCACCGACCCGATGTTCCGCGGCCACGGCGGTGAATCCGTGGTGGATGTGATCGAGCGGACCAGGTATTGGATGGCCGAGATCGCGTCGGAGGGGGAGTCGACCATCGCCGTCACCCATCCCGCTGTCATTCGCGCGGCCCTGCTGGTGACCCTGGACGCACCACCGAAATCCTTCTGGCGGATCGACATCCCGCCGGGCAGCGTCACCCGACTGCACTATCGCGGCGAATGGACCCTGCACTTCACGGCGTGACCCCGCTCTTCGCGGCGAGTGGTCCCGCGCCGAGCGTGACGAGCAGCCGGACGGCATCGGTGATCAGCCTGGCTGGAATCGACGGATCGATGGCGCGCTGCATGCCGAGGCCGATGCCCATGCTCAGAATCCCCGTCGCGGCATCCTCGGCGGGCACCGGCAGTTCGATCCCCATTGTGTCGGCCAGCATCTGCACCTGTGCCGCCACCGCGCCGCGCACCACACCGAGGCTCGACACCAGCGCCGCCTGCAATGCGGGGTCGTCGCGAGAGACAGTCGCGAACTCGAATTCGAGCATGGTCCAGCCGACATCGCCGACGGTCCGCTCGGCCCACTCCTGAAACCGCTCGAGCTGTTTCTCGAAGCTGTCACCCGCTGCGAGCAGCTCGGTCACCTCGGCGAACTTGGTCGCGTGGATGAGCTCGATCACCTCGAGGCCGAGCTCCTTCTTGGTGCGGAAGTTCGAGTAGACCGCGCCCTTGGAGTAGCCGGCCTCCTCGGCCACCCGCTCCAAACTGGTGCTGGCGTAGCCGTCGGCCAGGAAGAGGTCGCGTGCCGTGGCGATCAGGTCAGCGCGGGTGCGGGCCTGGCTCTCGGACCGGGTCAGACGTGCCATGCCGTGATTCTACGTACCGTTGGATTTCGGATACCGCTGGTATTTGAGTTCTGCTAGTGTCTAGAACCATGGGTAACAACAACGGGTCGCAACGCCGCGGCCTGGCCATCGGCTGTGGTGGCACGCTCGGCGCGGCCTGGATCGTCGCGGCGCTGGCCGCGGTCCGGGACGCGCTCGACTGGGATCCCCGTGCGGCCGATGTGCTGATCGGGACCTCCGCGGGTGCGGAGTACGTGACCATGCTCGGCAGCGGCGTCTCGGTGGATGAGCTGGTCGCCATGCAGGAGGGCACCTCCACGAATCCGATTCTGTTGGCGCACATGCGGTCAGGTCCAGGGCGGTTTCCGCCGATGCCCCGCCTGCGATTGGGCTCGGCGCGACTTCCGCTGCGCCGCAACGGCTCCGGTCAGGCACTGCTCACCGCGGGTAGCGGCCTGCTGCCGGTCGGTGGGGGTGACGCGAGCTGGTTGCAGCAGCTCGCCGAGCGGCTGAATCCCGGCCGTTCCTGGGTCCCGCATCCGGCGACCTGGTTGGTGAGCATGGATTACGCGACGGGAGAACGGGTTCCGTTCGGTGCACCCGTCGCACCGATCGCGCCGCTCGGTGCGGCGTTGCGCGCGTCGTGGGCGGTGCCCGGCTGGTTGCCGCCGGTACCCATCGCCGGCCGTCGCTTCATCGACGGTGGTGCGGGTTCGACGGCCTCGGTGGACCTGCTGATTCCGCAGCAGCTGGACGAGGTCGTCGTGCTCGCCCCGATGGCCTCGAGCGGGAAACTTCCCGCGACCAGTGCCGGGCACTTCTTCGAACGGCAGCTACGAAACCGGATGAGCGCGAAGCTCGATGCCGAGATCGCCCAGCTGCAAGCGAGCGGAACCAAGGTGCTGCGCCTCGACGCCACCGCCGACGATCTCGCGGTGATGGGCCCCAACTTCATGGACGGCCGCCGCCGTATCGACACCTTCCAGCACACCCTGCGCCGCACCCGCCGTGCGCTCGAACAAGGAGCCTTCGTATGAGAATTCTCGGTCACGGTTACCCCGACTTCGACCTGAAGGGCGCCCGCGTCCTTGTCACCGGCGCCGGCCGCGGCATCGGTCAGTCCACCGCGGAACTGTTCGCTGCCAAGGGATCCGAGGTGATGATCGCCGACGTCGACACCGTCGCCGCCGAAACCGCCGCGGCCGCGATCGGCGCGCAGGCGTACGAGCTCGACGTGCGCTCACGCGGCCAGTGGGACAAGGTGATCGCCGACCTCGGTCGCGTCGACATCCTGGTCAACAATGCCGGAGTCATGCCGGCCGGCCCGTTCCTCGACGAGCCGGACGTGGTCGGCCAGGCCACCATCGACATCAATGTCTGGGGTCTCATCCACGGCATGCGCGCCGTCGCCCCCGGCATGATCGAGCGCGGCCACGGCCACATCGTCAACGTGGCCTCACTGGCGGGCAAGATCCCCGTCGCGGGCCTCGCCGTCTACAACGCGAGCAAGTTCGCCGCCGTAGGCCTCTCCGCCGCAACACGTTTGGAGTTCGCCCCGCAGGGCGTCAGCGTCAGCTGCGTCATGCCGTCGGCCGTGCGCACCCGCCTCTCCGCCGGCCTCACCCTCGGTCACGGCATGCCCACCGTCGACCCCGAAGACGTCGCCGCCGCCATCGCGCGCACCGTCACCACCCGCAAAGCCGAGGTAGCCGTCCCCAACTACCTCGCCCCCATCGACCTGGCCCTGGCCGCCGCCCCCGAACGCGCCGTCCGCCTCGTCCGCCGCCTCTTCGACGGCGACCGCGCCCTACACCCCGCCGACGAAAAGACCCGCGCCGCATACGAAGAGCAGGTCCGCTCCATCAGCTGAGTTCGACCACGCACGAAAAGTGGCCCCGGAGTACAACTCCGGGGCCACCATCATCCTTGACTCAGTCGCCTTCTTTCGTCGCCGTCTCAGCGGCCCGCTTCCGTTGCCATTCTTCGAATCCCGCGATGTAGGCGCGGTGTTCCTCAGCCACCGGCCCGCTGGGCGGGATGCGGTACCACCACCAGTTCAGTCCGTCTTTGACGCGCCGTCCTTTCCAGGCGACCCAGCGGTCGGTGTTGTCCACGGTGAACGAGGTGTAGAGGCGATCGTATTCGGCGAGCCAACTATCCACTGCTGGACGAATGCCGTCGCTCAACTCCGGCAGCAGGCTTTCGATTGCGTCACGGATTCCCAGCAGGTAGGTGAGGTCGCCGATCTTCCTGGCGTTCCATGCGTCTGGCGAGCGGGTGGCGTTGATCTCCATGTCCAGGACGCCGTTCGCCCACGGCAGCAGCAGCCAATCGAACGATCGTGCCGGGAAGCTGGGGCGCTCATATTCGATCGATTCCAGTTCGCGCAGGGTCTCGTCGCTGACCGTGCTGAAAGCCTCGAAACCGGGAAGCCCACCCGCGATAATCGCAAAGGGAGAACCGACAGGGAGAGCTTCCCGAACGACGAGTCCTGCAATCGCTTCGTCACGATTGTTGACGTACTTGCCGTGCCGAACCGGAAGGTTGAAAATCGACAGGACCTCGCAGATTGCGGCGTACTCTTCCGGAGTGATCGGTATGCGGCCCTTCACAAGTCCGGCGACGAGCCCCTCGGTGAGCAGGCCCCATTCGCCTCCCATGAGAAGCTCACGATCCCACTTTTGGTGGTGGGCGGGCCTTCGATCGGACAGCCGGTCCAACAGGTCAGCGAGTCGATCATGCAATTCCATCCCTTTTCGGGCCACCGTGGAGTCCTCCGTCTTTGCTGACCTACAGCAGATGATATTCATCTCTGTCAAATTCTATCGAAGTGGTTGGGGTACACCATTTTCGTCGTTACGCATGACACCTTGGCCATCTATGGGTATAGCAGTGATTATGTGTCCCGTCTCGTTGACAATTACGTGGATTCGGACACCGTGACGTACACCCTCTACGAGCCAGGTCTCCGTGTCCTCTTGCCAGGTCGGTTCGGAATCTGGATTTCGTGCAATATCTTCAACGGCCTCGGGGATTTGGAAACTGAGATCGTTCGTGCCCTCTGGATCGCCCCAGCTCTTCGGAAAGACAGTTTTGCCTGCGATCTTGCTGTCGAAGCCGTGCCCGCCCTGGCCGGGCCTGTTGGGATCGCCTCGTAGGATATGCACCAGATCGCTCTGGGTGAGCCTGTCGACGCTTTGCGGAACACGGTCCCAATCCGGATTGGTATCGCCGTTCTCCTTCGTTCGGGGGATGTCATCCCATCTGTTCGGAGTGCGACGAGGAGGTGATTGCCACGTGGGTGCGGTCTCGGTCTCGGGCCGTGCACCCCACGCCTCGCCCTGCTCCTGCTCGATCAGGCGGCGCTGTTCCTCTTCGTGCCGCCGCTGTTCCTCTTCGTATGCTGCCCAGTCGTCTTCAGGCGTACCGTCAGCCCGCGGCAGGCTCGGGCCCGCCTGTTCATTCTCATTGCCCTGGATCTCCGGTGTCGAGGGTCCGGGGAATTCCCCTTGCCCGTCGGTGTTTCCGGGCTCGACCGGGAAGAATTCGCCCGGACCGGGGACCTCTCCTGGTGGTTTGGTGTCGGGCAACGGGGAAGGTATCGGGACGATTACGGGAGCGCCGGTACTCGGTGCTCCGGTGTCACCACCCGGGTTGGGGATCTCGGAACCACCTGGCATCTCAGGAAATTCGGGCTGGTCCGGCAGGCCGGGGATCTCGGAACCGCCTGGGATGACGGGGAGATCAGGGTTATCCGGGAGGCTGGGGATCTCGGGGACATCGGGATAGGGCGGTCTGATGGTGAGTGGGGGATTGGTGTTGGGATTGCGGGGCGCCGACGGTGGCACCACCAGGACCGAGGGCTCGTCCTTGAGGAGGTTGTACAGACCTCGGCCGCCCTGGATCACCGGGCGAACTCCCTTGAGTGGAGGGAGGACCAGAGCGAAGAAATTCTCCACCTCGTCGGTGGTTGCAATAGCGCGGCCCGGATCGAGCGTTCCGGTGTCGGTCACGACCAACTCGCCTTTGTGATAGCGAAAGTTGACGTATGCACCTGAGGCCGGGTCGAGAATGCTGGTAAGATTCCCGTTCTTGTCATAGATGGCCGTGTAAGTGTTCTGTTTGCCGTCGGGACCGTTGATGATGAGATGGCGAGACAGGTTGGCGTTCGGCGAATTCGGATTGACCGGCTGGGACTCGATCGAGGTGCCGTCGCCGGTGTCGACGGCTGTGGTTCCACCGGGCGTTTGCAGCACGCGGGGGTCTTTCTCGGGAACCGGCAGGTTCATCGGCTTGACATCGCCGGTCTCCGGATCGACATAGCTGTACTGCCGCGGCTCGGGCACGGTCGGCAGAATCCGGGGTCCCTCTTGGTAATACGGCGGATCTGTCGGCGTCAATGATGGATCGACGGACGTGATCGCAGGAGGTAGGCTCGCCACTTCCGGAATGGTTGGCGTCGGCGGTGGCGGCCCCTCCGGGTTGGCTACCGTGCCCGGCTTGGGGATACGGTTGCCGTGTTCATCCAGATCCGTGAAGGCCTGCGGATCGACGATCGGTTTTGCCTGCTGCACACCGTAATTCGGGGAGACCTGCTGCTGGACGGCGTTCATCATGCTCTGCACGTCGAAGATTCGCGCGACGGCACGCGCGGCGCTGTCGGGTGTCATGCTGTGGAAGTCGACGACCCGGCCGGACTCGTCCGGGGCTTTCGATCCACTATCGAGTCCAGGTATCAGCGCGGTGAGCCAGCTAGCGTGTTCACGAACCCAGGACAGATCCATCACGCACCGCCCGTCCTGCAATGTGACGCGAACATCGCCATGCCAAACACCTCATGTACTGGTCGATTGAGCGACCCCATCGAAGTCGGCAGGTTCGGGGCCGGCATCGGCTGCGGTCAGCGCTCTCCGAAACGCGAAAAGCCCCGACCCGGAACGGGGTCGAGGCTGTGAAGGTGCGCTACAGGAGCTACCTGGTGAACCGCAGTTCGAAATTAATTGGGGTGAAGGGGTTCCCGGAGAGCCCGGGGAGAAGGCGCAACTATGGCGCTGAGTAAAGCGTCACGTAAATCTGTTGTGATGTCAACCCCCGAGTCGGAACTCGGCGGAACACGCAGGTAGTGGCGAAAAACGAGTCCACACAACGACAGTGGGCCCCACCTCAGGGGAGGTGGGGCCCACTGTCGCTAGGAATACGTCAGCAGCTGGTGGGGGCCGGGTCACCGCGGAAGCGGGCTTCCACGTAGTTCCAGGCGTCGGCGAAGCCGGCTACGGCGGTGGTCATGTGTTCGGCGATCTCGTAGGTGTGAAAATCGACGGGGGCGCCTGCTTTGCAGTAGCGGTCGGCGACCTCGGCGACGGGTGGGTAGAAGGTGAGTTCGTCGAAGCGGCCCTGCCACAGGAAGGTGGGCACGGTGGGGATGCCGTCGAAGTAGCGCAAGCTGTTCTCGCGCAAGACTTCTCGGGCTACCGGGCTGTCCATCAGGCTCTTCGACGCGGCCATCTGCTCGGCGTTGCGGAAGGCGCCGTGGAAGAGCAGGAACCTGCGGCACGCGTCGTGGGTGAATTCGCGGAACCAGAGACCGTTTTCGTTGAGTTGGTCCGAGATCGGCAGCTTCTCCGGGTATTCCCGCTCGAGGCCCATGGCGGCGGCGAAGGCCAAGCCGAAGCCGGGGTGCGGGGCGAAGCCGAGCGACAGCGCCATCTCCTCGAGGTCGGCGGGGATGCCGCCTGCGACAGCGGCCGCGAGCTTCAGATCGGGGGCATAGGTCGGCTGTAGTGCGGCGGCCCAGGCGGTGGCCATGCCGCCACCGGAGTAGCCTGCCAGCGCGACCGGCGAATCGCCGAGACCGAGCTCGGCCACCTTCTGCACGGCCCGCACGCTGTCCAGCGTCATCATGCCGCTGAGCCTGGCCGCGCCGTAGGCGGAGGTGGGGCCGAGGTAGTCGGGCAGCGACACCGCCCAGCCGCGACCGATCGGCAGCATGGCGCCGACGGCGTCCTGGAGTTCGCCGTTGAACAGTGACCGCGACGGGTTGCACTGGGTGCCAAGGGAATTGATCAGCGCCTGGTAGGACACGAGCGGCGGGTTCTTGACGCCGTTCGGCAGCAGGACGGTGGTGACTCCCATGACCGGCTTGTTCATCGAGTTGGTGGACCGGAACGCGACCTGCCATCCCGTGGTGCCCACGTAGGGGCCGGTGTCGATCTTGCGGACGCGGACGACGTCGCCCGGTCGCAGCGCCGCCAGCTCGGCCGGCGGTGCGTAGAACACATCCGGATCCGGTGTGGGATAGAGCGGTTGGGTGTTGGCGGGTAGGCCGAGCAGGCCGACCGAGACGACGCTCAACAACAGGATCGCGATCCTGAACGGGACTCTGTGCACGGTTTTCCTTCGAATACTCGGCCGTGACCGACTCGCCGACCCCGACAACGCCTCGGCAACTCGGACGGACCACCACTGCATGGGAAAGCGCGGCGAACGTCGTCGTTCGCCAGGCCGACGGATAGCAATAACCCACAGCCGAACCGAAGGTCGGACCGGCACACCACCTTTCGGCTCAACGACTACAGGCGGCCGCGGTCGGCGGCACCATCCGCAGCGAACGTAGCGCTAAGCGTGCCGTCGCGCGCAACCGGGTCCGGCATATTGGACAATTCACAACGCGCTACCTGTGCATTTGACCAAGATCACTGCCTGGCGCAAGCGTCGAACCGCCTGTAATAGCAGGTCGCTCTCGTTAGGTGTCCCTGGCGCGTACCGCATGGTCCGTCGAGCGGGACATGACGGGGCCGCCACTCGATGTTTGCCGCCGCCATGTCCCGTTCGCGGGAACCCGCCGATTCGGCGACCGGTGGTGGAGGTCACAGCAAACCTCACATCGTGCATAGTGTGTGCCCATTCACAAGCCGTGAAATTGCGCAGTATGCTCAACTTTATCGACGCCTATTGTTCATTTCGCGCTTCGAAGGCAGGCTATCGACATCAAGTGCTCAACTAGGGAGGCGCCCGATCGGCGCCGACCGGACGGGTGGATGTATGACCGAGCTCGCCGATCACGATCTGATTCCGGCGCCTTATGACCTTGCCGACCGCTACCGGGTCGGCGCAGGCACCGTTGTCCTCACCGGGGTCCAAGCGATCGCGCGTCAATTGGTGGAGCAGCACGTGCGCGACCTGCGCGCCGGGCGCCGGGTCGGCACGTTCGTGTCGGGCTATCAGGGCAGTCCGCTCGGCGGCGTGGACAAGATGCTGGCCGGGATGCCCGACGTGCTTTCCGAGCACGATATTTCGTTTGTCCCAGGCCTGAACGAGGAACTCGCCGCTACCTCGGTGTGGGGGAGCCAGGCGGATCTGCCCAAGGGCGCCGCCACGCACGACGGCGTCGTCGGTGTCTGGTACGGCAAGGGCCCCGGCCTGGACCGCGCGACGGACGCGCTGCGGCACGCGAACATGTACGGGGCCAACGCCAACGGCGGAGTGTTGCTGCTGGTCGGCGACGACCCGGCCTCGAAGTCCTCGACCGTGCCCGCCGTCAGCGAGCGCTCGCTGGCCGCCATGAACATCCCGGTCCTGTTCCCGCGCAACGCCCGCGAGATCATCACAATGGGCCTGCACGGCGTCGCGCTGTCGCGGGCCTCGGGTTGCCTTGTCGCGCTGAAGATCGTGGCCGATGTCGCCGACGGCGCCTGGTCGGTCGACGGCGACGCGGGCGACATCGACATCATCGTGCCCGAGATCACCTGGGAGGGCAGGCCCTTCCGCTACCTCCAGCGCCCGATGGCCGCGCCGACGGACAGCGTGATCGCCGAGGCGGACCTGTACGGCCCGCGCTGGGAAGTGGTCAAGGCCTACAGCACGCTCAACGACCTCGACGTCATCGAGCTGAACCCGCCGCACGCCACCATCGGAATCGCGGCCACCGGAACGACTTTCGACGCCGTCCGGCAGGCCCTGATCGACCTCGGCGTGGACGACGACGCGCTGATGCGGGCGGGTGTCCGGCTGCTGCGGATCGGCATGCCGTTTCCCATTGCGCCCGAACGTGTTCGGCAGTTCGCGAAGGGTCTCACTCGCCTGGTGGTCGTCGAGGACAAGACCGCATTCATCGAGACCCAGATCCGGGAGATCCTCTACGGCACGGCCGATGCGCCGGAGATCATCGGCAAGCGCGACGCCGCCGGTCGCCCGCTGTTCAGCCAGGACGGTGAACTCACCACCGGCCGGATCACCAAACCGCTCAGCCGGGCCCTCAACGGGTTCCTGGAGATGAAACGGCCGCTGCCCCAGCCACTGTCGCTGGCGGTGCTGCCCGCGAAGCGCGCCGCTTACTTCTGCAGCGGGTGCCCGCACAACCGTTCCACCGCGGTGCCGGAGGGTTCACTGGCCGGTGGCGGCATCGGCTGCCACACCATGGTGACCATGTCGGGCCGGGAGGACAGTCAGGTCACCGGCCTCACCCAGATGGGTGGCGAGGGCGCGCAGTGGATCGGCCAGGCGCCGTTCACCGATGTGCCCCATCTGTTCCAGAACATCGGTGACGGAACGTATTTCCACTCCGGGCAGCTCGCCGTGCAGGCGTGCGTCGCGGCCGGGGTGAACATCACCTACAAGTTGCTCTACAACGACGTCGTCGCGATGACCGGTGCGCAGGACGCCGAAGGCGCGCTCGCGGTGCCGAAGCTGACGCACAAGCTCACCACCGAGGGCGTCGCGCAGATCATCATCTGCGCCGACGAGCCGAAGAAGTACCGCAAGCGCGATCTCGCCCCCGGCACCAAGCTGTGGCACCGGGATCGGCTCGACGAGGCCCAGCGCACCCTGCGTGAGGTACCGGGCGTCACCGTGCTCATCTACGACCAGCATTGCGCCGCCGACGCGCGCCGCCAGCGCAAGCGCGGCACCCTGCCGGTCCGTACGACCCGGGTCGTCATCAACGAGGCGGTGTGCGAGGGCTGCGGTGACTGCGGCGTCAAGAGCAACTGCCTGTCGGTCCAGCCGGTGGACACCGAGTTCGGTCGCAAGACCCGGATCGATCAGACCTCCTGCAACACCGACTACAGCTGCCTGGACGGTGACTGCCCTTCCTTCGTCACGGTCGAACTGCCGGATCCGGCAAAGGCCAAGAAGCGCAAGGTGATGCAGCGCCCCGCGCCGCCGGTACTGCCCGATCTGCCGGTGTCCGCGCCGACGACTACGCAGAACGTTTTCCTGGCGGGCATCGGCGGCACCGGCATCGTCACGGTGAACCAGGTGCTGGCCACCGCCGCGCTGCGGGCGGGCTACGAGGTGGCGAGCCTGGACCAGATCGGCCTGAGCCAGAAGGCCGGACCGGTCGTCTCGCACCTGCGGTTCGCCACCGGCGCACTGGAGCCCGCGAACCGGCTCACCCCGGGTTCGGCGGACTGCATCGTCGCCTTCGACCTGCTCACCGCCACCGACAACAAGAATCTGGCCTACGGCTCGAAGGCGCACACTCTGTCGGTCGCATCCACCAGCAAGACCCCGACCGGGGACATGGTGTACGACAAGTCCGTTCAGTACCCGGAGACCCCCGCGCTGCTGACCCGGCTCGAGCAGGCCTCGCGTGAGGTGCGCTCCTTCGACGCGCTCGGTGCCGCCGAGGTGCTGTTCGGCAATACCGCCGCCGCCAACTTCCTGATGGTCGGCGCCGCCTACCAGCTCGGCGGCCTGCGGCTGCCCGCGGCGGCGATCGAGGAGGCCATCGAGATCAACGGTGTCGCGGTGAACGCCAACATCGCGGCGTTCCGCTGGGGCCGGGTCGCGGTCGCTCGCCCGGACGACTTTGCCGCGGCTGTCGGCCGTACCCAGCCGAAGAAGGCCGAAATCCAGATCCCGGCAGATCTTTTCGACGGCCTCACCGCGACGGGCGAGACCAAGCGGCTCGTCGAACTGCGTGCCGCGGAGCTGATCGGCTTCCAGGGCGTCCGCGTCGCCCGCGACTATGTGCGTACCGTGCAACACATTTGGGACGCGCAGCTGCGGGTCACCGGGCGTACCGAGTTCAGCGAAGAGGTGGCCAAGGGGCTGTACAAGTTCACCGCCTACAAGGACGAGTACGAGGTGGCCCGCCGCCTCACCGACCCCGCCTTCCTGGACGAGGTCGCGGGTCAGCTGCCCGAAGGCGCGAACCTCACCTACAAGCTGCACCCGCCGGTGCTGCGGGCGATGGGCCGCAAGAAGAAGATCGGAATCGGGCCGCGCGGGCACTTCACGCTGAAGGTGCTGGCCAAGGGAAAGCGGCTGCGCGGCACCAAGTTCGATCCCTTCGGCTACGCCCACGTCCGCCGGGTCGAGCGCACCCTGCTCGCCCACTACACCGAGATGGTGACGACCCTCGCGGACACGCTCGACGAGGCGGGCTACGACCGCGCGGTCCAGGCCGCGGCCCTTGCCGACACCGTCCGTGGCTACGAGGACATCAAGCTCGCGAACGTGGAGCTCTACCGAAACAGCCTGCGCGAGCTCGGCATCGAGCCGCCGCAGGTGTAGCCCAACGGCGTGGTCTGGGCAGTAGACCGCGCGCCTGGTCGAGCGTATAGGCCACGCTCCCGGGCACATGGGAAGCGGCCCGCAACCTCTGGTTGCGGGCCGCTTCTTTTTTGGGCAGGTGGTGCGGGGTTGCAAAAGTATTGGCCCGGAATGGAACCGATCGGGCGTTCGCCGCGTCCAAGGAAGGTAACGAGCAAAGACAGGAGTGATCGGCGGTCCCGGGAACGGCGGCCGTAGCAGACCATGGCGGGGATTCGGAGGGGATCCGCGGCCTTATCGGCAGACCGGCATGGCTCGACGAGACCGCACCGCACCGGGTGCGGAATGCAGGATCAGGTGCGCCGCGCGGTGCACCCATCGAAGTAGTGGGGGTTTCAATGAACGCTGTGCAACTGCGCCGGGACACCGAAGAAGTGGCCAGGTCCAACGCGTTCGTCCATCCGAGTCTGCGCGAATACATGGACCCGACGAACGGGCCGTGCGGGACGTTGCTCGCCGCGTCGTTCCAGCTCGAGTTCGCCGACTACGACCAACTCGCCGCGCGCCGGGACGTCGATGGCGCTCCGATCGTGCTGCCGGTCAACACCGAGTATCAGGCCGAAAGCCTGCGGTCGATCCGGGCGGCCCATGCCATGGGCCTGATCGTCGCGGTCACCAACGATGTCACCGGTCACGCAACGTATTTCGCGATCCGGGCCGGCGCCAACTTCGTGATCAACATCGCGATAGCCGTGGAACGACAGGTCGAGATACTCCGCGCGCATCTGTTCGACCGAACTGAGAAGCCGAGCCCGTCGGTGTTCGGCACGGTGCCGAACCGGGTTGCGAACAGCCCGCGGCCGGAGCCCACCCGTGCGCGTGCGGTCACCCAGGCCGTCGGGCGGGTACCACGGTCGGGCATGCCGGACCGCCGAGCCGAGCTGGACGAATTCGATGCCCGGCTGCTGGGAATGCTGCGCACCTCGATGACCGTCGCCGAGATCGCCAGGCACAACTACCTTTCGGAGCGGTCGATGTACCGGCGTATCCGCGCGCTGTACAACACGTTGGGCGTGCGCAACCGCGCCGAACTGGCGGAGCGCCGCGACGCCGCCCGCCCACCGATGACCGTGCTGCGCAGCTGAACGAGGCCTGCCGCCATCACCATTCCGCCGGATCCGATGGTTGACCTCACCTGAGGGACGGTCCGGCCACCCTTGGACACTGTTTCGCGATGTCCTACTGGCAGGGAAAGGATTCTCATTCCGACGATGGGGGCGCACCGACGACCTCGAGCACAATCGACCGTCGGACGAGCCGAAATCCTATGATGCGCAACGTAATCGGAAGACGAAGATCGAGGTTACCGGAGGAAGGTATGAGTTCGATGGTTAGAGGATTGCTCCTCGCCGGTGGCGCGTGCAGCATCGCACTGCTGATCAGCGCGTGCGGCGGCGGTGCCGGGCCGAAGTCACCCGCACAGCCGACCCCGGTGCCCCTGCCGGAACCGACGTCCAGCAGTCAGCCCGTAGCGAGCGAAAACCTGGGCTACTTATGGCCGTTCACCGTTGAGCGCGGCACCATCGAATGCCGCGCAGGCGACCAGGCCGTGTTCGTCGCCCCGGACGGCAAGGCCTACGCGCTGAACGAAAATGCCGAACAAGCAGGAGTGCCCAGTATCGAACCACTGCGCGCCGACGGTTCCGGTGGCGACAAGATAAGTCTCGGCGCCGTGCGCAGCAGAACGCTGCAGTTGTGCAAGTTCGCGGGATAGCGTGCGGGGCACGGCCGATCCGTGCACCATAAATGGATGGATCTGCTCAGGATCGGGGCCGATGAGGCGGCGCGCCTGAAGCATGGCTGGATCGGCCCGGAGCACACACTGCTGGGTGTGCTGCGCGGCGACGGCAACGATGTGGCGCGGCAGGCCCTCGAGCAGGCAGGCATCGACGCTGTGGCTGTGGAAACACGGCTGAGGACAATCGATTCCGGCGCAACCGTGGACAGGCGGAGCCCTAATCCTCGCTGGCGCACAGTCCATGGACGCGCCGAAGGTATCGCTTACGCGTTGGGGGCTACCGAGCCGGACACAGTGCACTTCCTGCTCGCTGTTCTATGGGATCGCACGCGCTGGTTGTTGCCCGACACCTCCGAAGAAACTCGCGCGGCGATCGTTGCCGCACTGAGCGGTCTGGGTGTGGAACTACTGCGGGCCCCGCTGCCCGTACGCGAACGCCCGATCCGAATGGCCACCTACGTCGAATTTCCGCGGCGGGCAACCGACGATGTCGTCGCGCTGCTCGTGGTACGTCACCCGCCGGGAAGCGGGCCCAAGTGGGGTTTCAACTACAAGAACGATGAAATCGCTTGGGTCCGTGCGGAGACCGGGGTAGACCTACACGGGATCGTCGATGAAGCGCTCGCGCGAATGGACGGAAAGTAGGCCGGCTCGTCCCGGGGCCAATGGCGTGGGCCGCATCGTTGCCTGCGGTGCGGTGCGCACTCGGCTCCGATAACGAAAACGGCCCGGAACCTTGTGGTTTCGGGCCGTATCGTTTGTAGCGGGGACAGGATTTGAACCTGCGACCTCTGGGTTATGAGCCCAGCGAGCTACCGAGCTGCTCCACCCCGCGTTGGGTGTCTCCAACCTTACACACTGCGGGTCCGGATGCGAAAACGCCTGGTGGGGCGAGTCGTCTGGGGTGGCGTGCAGGGGAGGACGGGCCGCAGCGGTTCTGTGAGAGCTATGGCGTGGATCACTGCTATCACCAGGAGAGATAGACATCACTCCCCGTTTCCCGAATCGTGACCGAGGTTTATCGTTGCTGGTTCGTGATGCTGAGTTTCGTGGGCGCAAGGTCGCCGCGGTCCGGGGATGGGAATGACCGCAGTTTCGACAACTGATGCGTGATTTTCTGATTTCAGGAGTTGCTGATGGCGCTGACCCATCGCGGACATCGGACCGAGCTAGTAGACGCGGCGGCGGTATCGGACAGTCCGGCAGGATTTACCCATCGGCAGGTGCTGGTCATCCTGAGTGGCCTGGTCCTCGGCATGTTCATGGCGGCGCTGGATCAGACGATCACCGCGACCGCCGTGCGGACCATCGCCGATGACCTGTCCGGCTATTCGTTGCAGGCGTGGGTCACGACCGCGTACCTGATCACCGCGACGTTGACGACGCCGTTGTACGGCAAATTGTCGGATATGTACGGCCGCAGGCCATTTCTGCTCGCCGCCATCGTGATATTCGTCGGCGGATCGCTGCTGTGCACGGTGGCGCAGTCGATGTATCAGCTCGCGGTGTTCCGGGCTGTGCAGGGCGTGGGTGCGGGCGGGCTGATGTCGCTTGCCTCGGCCATCCTCGGTGACATCGTCAGTCCCCGCGAAAGAGCCAAGTATCAAGGGCATTTCCTGGCCACCTGGGCGACGGCGAGTGTGATCGGCCCGGTACTCGGCGGTCTCTTCGCCAGTCAGCACGCCATTCTCGGGATCACCGGCTGGCGCTGGGTGTTCTTGATCAACGTTCCGGTCGGGCTGGTCGCGCTGGTGGTGGTGTATCGCGTGGTCCGGATACCGAGGAGCGGTCCAGCCAACGGTCGTGTCGATTGGCTCGGCACCGCGGCCTTCGCCACCGGCATCACGCCATTGCTGATCGTCGCGGAGCAAGGCCGCAGTTGGGGATGGACCAGTGTGGGCGCGGTGGCCTGTTATCTGATCGGCGCGGTCGGGCTGATCGCGTTCATCGGTATCGAAGCGAAGATGGGGGAGGCGGCCTTGATTCCGTTGCGGCTCTTCCGGAATCGGACCTTCGCGCTGGGCGTCGCGATCGCGCTGGTGGTCGGTGCGTCGCTGTTCGGTGGCATCATCCTGGTCCCGCAGTATCTGCAGGTCGTGCGCGGGGCCAGTCCGATAGCCGCGGGTCTGCAGTTGTTGCCGATGGTCGGTGGCCTGATGGTGGGTTCGATCGTTTCCAACCGGCTCATCACGCGGACCGGCCGGTACCGGGCGTTCCCGATCATCGGTACGGCGACGGTCGCGGTCGGCTTGTTCCTGTTCCACTATCTGACGCCGGAAACGCCGCTGTGGCGAACGATGATCTTCATGGCGATCACCGGGTTCGGACTGGGAAATCTGTTGCAGCCCATCACCTTGGCCATCCAGAACGCCGCCGCGCCCAAGGACATGGGCGTATCGAGTGCGGCCGCCACCTTCTTCCGTCAGGTCGGCGGCACGCTCGGCGTCGCGGCATTGCTGTCGACGCTGTTCGGCCTGCTACCGACCAAGGTGAGCGCCGCGATCGAAGCGGCGTCGACGAGTCCGGTGTACCAGCAGGCCGTGCTGGCCGGCTTGCACAGCAGCAATCCTGTCGACGTGGCGTTCGCGCAGGGACTGGTCCATCACGACCCGGCGGCGGTGCAGAAGGTGCTCGACGACAGTTCGGTCATTCAGCAGCTGAACCCGACGCTCGCGGGTCCATTGCAGACCGGCTTCGCCGAAGCCATGTCGACGGTATACCTGGCGGCCGCCGTGCTCGCGCTCGTCGCCTTGGTAATGGTGCTGTTCTGGAAGGAGATCCCGCTGCGGGAATCCGGCGGGATCGAGTCATCCGGAGCCGACGTCAGCTCTCCGAAGTAGGAAAACGGGCAGGAATCGGACAATCCATGCGCGATTGTTAACTGTCCATTAAATGATGGCAATTCTCAGAAAGTGGTGTGCTGATCGACCATTCGTAAACGAATGGTAAATCGCGTCCCATACTTGAATCGCGCAATTCGACGCAGGTACGACAAGTCGTGTTCGGGGCCGGAGATCCGGTCACGATCCCCGGATAATGCCTGGTCAAGGGTTGTCGAGTCGCCGGTATGGGTGTTTTGCGTGAATGTCTATCGAAGGTATTCCGTAAAGACGAATCCACTGCCTGTGAAATGGACTACACCCCTCTTGAATTAGATTAACCAGAGGTTCACTGTGTCTGGTACGAGGTGTCACACGATGATTTATCCGAGCTCCATCTGCACGGGTGCATCGCCAGCACTGTTTGGGATCTCTGAAGCGAAGGTTTTGCCCATGGTTGAGTTACTCGACGCGATGGCGGTGGAGCAGATCGACACGAACTTCTTTCGTGGCAAGCTGCAGCACCGCACCGCGCTGGTTCGGACATTCGGCGGCGAAGTGGCGGCACGAGCGCTGGCGGCGGGATCGGCGGGCATGCCCGCCGGATTCAAGGTTCATTCGATACACGGATACTTCGTGCGGTCGACCGCGTCGGAGATTCCGATCGACTATCTGGTCGACACCGTCAAGCACGGCCGGTCGTTCGCGGTTCGCCGCATCCGGGCGGTGCAGCACGGCCGGGAGACCTTCTTGATGGTCGCCTCGTTCCATGTCGGCGACCGTGGCGTGCGGCACGCCGATGCGTGCCCCGAGGCGCCGGGCCCGGAACAGCTGGCCCCGATCGGCGTGGGCGACGCGGGTAACGAATGGGAGGGCTGGGACATTCGACCGGTGCCCGACTCCACGATCGGTGCTGCGCGCCAACAGGTTTGGTTGCGCTACACCGGCAAGCTGCCGGACTGCCCGGTGACGCACAGTTGCGCGCTGACCTACGCCAGTGACATGACGCTGCTTGGCGCCGCCGTCGCGCTGCACCCGGGCATCGCCATTCAGACTGCCGCGCTGGACTATTCGATCTGGTTCATGCGGCCGTGCCGCGTCGACGACTGGCTGCTGTACGACGAGATATCGCCGTCGGCAGGCGCGGGGCGCGCGTTCACCCAGGGCCGGATCTTCAGCCGCAGCGGCGAATTGGTGGCCATGGTCGCCCAGGAGCGGATGCTGCGGCTGGCCGACCCCGGTTTCGGCCACAGCCTCGTCGACCGGGCGGCCTCCTGATGGCCCCCGTGTATGTCGGTCTCACCGACAAGGCGTTCCTGCGACTGCACCACGGCTACGGGGCACCGGTCATCAGCCAGACGGTGACGGTGCTGGCCAACCGGCTCACCGAGGAGGAGCTGAGCCAGATGTACGCCCAGCTGCGCTCCGGCCCGTTCATGCGGCGGGTGCGGCGCCCGAGAGTGCCCTTCGCCCGCTGGCGCTGGGTATTGGCGGACACCGCCTTGCCGTTGCACCTGGAGCATGCCGCGATCGACGACGCCGACGCGCTGGCCTGGGCGAGCGACGAAGCGCAGTACCCGCTCGACCCGGAACGGGGCTACGGGTGGCGGCTCTCGGCGGTGCCGACGCGGTCCGGTGGCATGGTCCTGTCCTGTATCGCCTCGCACGCCATCGCCGACGGTCACGCGGGACTGATGGCGGCGATCGGCTTGGTCCAGCCCGAGCTCGCCACCACGGAGGGCCTCACCGACGCCGTCACCTTCCGCGATGACCTGAAGGACGGCACGCGCCGCGGGATAGCCGTTGCGCGCGAGGTGGTTTCGGAAGCGCGACGAGCGCGCCGAGATCCATCTCATCGCAAGGCAATCCGCAACGCCCTGTCCGGTCGCGGCCCGACGCGAAAGTCCGCGCCACTCGGCTGGCGGGAAGGCTCGGTGGTCGCCACCTTCGACGCGGCGCGGTGGAAGGACCTCGCGGCCCAGCGCGGCGGCACCTCCAACACGCTGTATCTGGCGCTGGTCGCCGATCTCCTGCGGCACTGCGGGCTGATCGGCGAGACAGGTCCACTGGTGTTGCTGACCGCCGTGCGGATTCTGCGCGAGCAGGACCAGATCGACTCGAATTCCTTTGCCCGCGTGCCCATCGTGGTGCAGCGGGAGTGGCTGGATCAGTTCGACCTGGCACCGTTGCGCGCGGCCAGCAAGGCCGGCTTCGGGTCGGTGCACGGGGTCGGGGCCGGCGGGATCTCGCGCCCGCGGAACATGCCGCCCGAACTGGTCGACGTGCTCCCGGAGGGGGTGGTCGAGCGGCTCGTCGACACCCCGCCGATCACCGTCGGTATGTGCTCGAACATGGGCGTATTGGACCCGTTCGTGCCGACGGTGGTGCGCCATGGCGCGGCGCCGACGATGTTCGTGATGCGCGGCGTCTTCCAGGGCATCGACACCGAGCAGGCCGGTCGGCAGCCGATCGCGCTGGCCACCTGGCTCTCGGAGTTCGACGGGAAGATCCAGTGGGTGCTGGAGAGCATCAAACCCGAAATGGCGCACACCGACGAGGAATTGGGCTTCTTGGCGCGGCTGGTCGCCGAGTCCTGGGGGTTGGATCCGCTGCACGTCAGCAGTGGTGGCGGCAGTACCAGCAAGACAGCCAGGGAGTTCTCATGACCAAGCCGTTGATCAAACTGGGCACCGAGTTCGTCTACAACCCGCATCCGGTCTACGACGAACTGCGCAAACAAGGGCCGATCCACCACGTGCTGCTGCCGAACGGGCTGACCTCGTGGCTGGTGGTCGACTATCAGCTCGCCCGTGCGGTACTCGCCGACGACCGGATCAAGAAAGGCGCGGCCGCACTGGCCCCGATCACGACGCGGCTGCGACCTGGCGATACGTACACCACGATCAGCACGGACCTGTGGGAACACATGCTCAGCTCCGACCCGCCGGACCACACTCGCCTGCGCAGGCTGGTGACCAAGGGGTTCACCCCGCGCACCGTGGAGCAGTTGCACCCGCGCATCGATGCGCTCGCCGATCAGCTGCTCGACGAGATGGCGGGCAAGTCCGAAGTCGACTTGATCGACGGCTACGCGCTGCCGATTCCGATGACGGTGATCTGCGAACTGTTCGGCGTGCCGGAGGCGGATCGGGCGCGGTTCCGGGAGTTGTCAACCACGATGACGGCGTCCTCGGCCGAGAACGCCGAAGACCAAGCAGCCGTGGCGAATTCACCGTTCTACGCCACGGCGGCCGAGCGCGGGGCCGCGAGTATCGAGCTGGCCACCTACCTGATCGGGCTGGTCGCCGAGCGATCGAAGGACCTCGGCGAGGACCTGCTGTCCCAGCTGATCATGGCCAACCACGAGGGCGACAAGCTCAGCGACCGGGAACTGATCGCCATGCTGTTTCTGATCCTGGTGGCCGGTCACGAAACGACGGTCAACCTGATCGGCAACGGCCTCTACGCGATGCTGCGCGACCGGGTGCTGTACGAGGAACTCACGCACGCGCCGGAGCGGATTCCCGCCGCCATCGAGGAGTTCCTCCGCCACGAGGGGCCCGTCCACCTGGCTACCCTGCGGTACACCGCCGAGCCGGTCACGTTGGCGGGCATCGACATTCCGGCCGAGGAGCTGGTGTCGGTGTCGCTCGCCGCGGCCGATCACGACCCGGGCCAGTTCGCGGACCCGCACACCATAGAGATCGGTAAAACCGGCCTGAACAAGGGCGGCCACCTGGCCTTCGGCCACGGCATCCACTACTGCGTCGGCGCCCCGCTCGCGCGGTTGGAGGCGAAGGTGGCGTTCGAGAAGATCCTGGCCCGCTATCCGAACATGAAGATGGCCGACGCGGTGCAGTGGCGGCCGAGCACCTTCCTGCGCGGCCTGCAAACGCTGCCGACCGTCATCGACTGAGCAACGACGAAGGCCCGGCTCTGCTGAGCCGGGCCTCGTGCGTCGGTTACGGATCAGCCGAACTTGATGCCTTGCGCCAGTGGCAGTTCGGCGGAGTAGTTGATGGTGTTGGTGGCGCGGCGCATGTACGCCTTCCACGAATCCGAACCGGATTCGCGGCCGCCGCCGGTCTGCTTCTCGCCGCCGAACGCGCCGCCGATCTCGGCGCCGGAGGTCCCGATATTCACGTTGGCGATGCCGCAGTCGGAGCCGTCGGCGGCCAGGAAGCGCTCGGCCTCGCGCTGGTCGCTGGTGAAGACGGCCGACGAGAGTCCCTGCGGCACTTCGTTGTGCATGGCGATCGCACTGTCGAAATCGTGGTAGGTCAGCACGTACAGGATGGGCGCGAAGGTCTCCTCGCGCACCACCGCGGTCTGGGCGGGCATCCGCACGATGGCAGGCCGCACGTAGTACGCGTCGTCACCGAAGCCGTCGACTCGTTCACCGCCGCAGATCAATTCGCCGCCGTCGGCGAGCGCCTTGTCCAGCGCGGCCCGCATGCCCGCGTAGGCCCGGCCATCGATCAGCGGACCGACCAGCACTCCGTCTTCCAGCGGATTGCCGACGCGCAGTTGTTGATACGCGCTCTCGATCCGCTCGACCAGCGGCCCGACCACGTCGGCGTGTGCGATCAGCCGGCGCAGGGTGGTACACCGCTGGCCCGCCGTGCCCGCCGCGGCGAACACGATGCCACGCGCCGCCAGCTCCAAATCCGCTGAGGGCGTGACGATCGCACCGTTGTTGCCGCCCAGTTCCAGCAGGCAGCGGCCGAACCGCTCGGCCACCCGCGGCGCCACGATCCGGCCCATCCGGACCGAGCCGGTCGCGCTGACCAGCGCCACTCGTTCGTCGTCCACCAGCCGGGCGCCGACGTCGGCCGCGCCCTGAACCAGTTGGTGCACTTCGGGATCCGCCCCGACGTCGGTCGCGGCGCGACGCAGCAAGGTGTGGCAGGCGAGCGCGGTCAGCGGCGTCGTCTCCGACGGCTTCCACACCACGGTGTCACCGCAGACCAGCGCGATCGCGGTGTTCCACGCCCATACGGCCACCGGGAAGTTGAACGCGGAGATGACCCCGACGACGCCCAGCGGATGCCACGTCTCCATCAACCGGTGGCCGGGCCGCTCCGAGGGCATCGTCTGCCCGTAGAGCTGGCGCGAGAGACCGATCGCGAATTCGCAGACGTCGATCATCTCCTGCACCTCGCCCGCGGCCTCGGCGCCGATCTTGCCCGCCTCCAGCGTGACCAGTTCGGCGAGTTCGCTCTTGTGCGCGGTCAGCAGCTCGGCCAGCCTGCGCACCACCGCGGCGCGGACCGGTGCCGGCACGGTCCGCCAGGCGCCGAATGCCGTGGCCGCCCGCGCGATCGCGGCATCCACCTCGTCCATCGAGCTCGATTGCAGGGTCATCAGCTGTCCGCCGGTGATCGGGCTGCGGGCGGACAGATCGCCGGATTCCGGGGGCGTTACGCCGAGTCCGCGCAGCACCGCTGCCGCGCGCTCCGCGAGTTCCCGAGTGGTCTGATCGCCGAGTACATCTGTCATCTGTTGCTCCGCCGTACCTTTCGGCCGCATTGCGGCATATCTGTCCCATGTCTTGGGAGGATCGGGGTGAGGTTCCTGCCACGAGCGGGGTCGCCTGGGTTAGTCTCCGCTGATGGCGGATACACCTGCACGACCTGCACTCGACGACATCGATCGCCTGCTGATTCGGGAACTGATGGCCGATGGACGCGCCACGCTGTCGAATCTGGCCGAGAAGGCGAGCCTGTCGGTGTCCGCCGTGCAATCGCGGGTGCGCAGGCTGGAAGCGCGCGGGGTGATCCGCGGCTACACGGCGCACGTCGACCCGGAGGCACTCGGCCAGCTGTTGTCGGCATTCGTCGCGATCACTCCTCTCGACCCGTCGCAGCCCGATGACGCCCCGGCCGTATTGCAGCACATCCCCGGGATCGAGGCGTGCCATTCGGTGGCCGGTGACGAGAGCTATGTCCTGCTGGTTCGGGTGGCCTCACCACGGCACCTCGAGCAGCTGCTGCAGGAGATCAGAGCGACCGCCAACGTCAGGACCCGAAGCACCATCATCTTGCAGACATTCTATGACAGGTAGCTGTTACGTGTAATTAATCCGCTTTCCTGTACAGAAACCGTAAATTTTCGTATCCTCGGTGGCGTGACCATCGAACTGGAACGCACCCGCCCGGCGGTCACCCCCGCCGCCCGGGTGCACGAGATCTTGTCGGCCAGCATCCTCGCCGACGGCTTCGACCTGGTGCTGGATCTACAGCAGTCCCGCGGCTGCAAGCTCGTCGACGAACGTGACGGCAGCTCCTATCTGGACATGTTCGGCTTCTTCGCGTCCAACGCACTGGGGATGAACCACCCCGCGCTGGCCGAGGACGACGAGTTCCGCGAACAGCTGGTGACCGCCGCGCTCAACAAGCCGAGCAACTCCGACATCTACACCGTCGAGATGGCCCGCTTCGTGGAGACGTTCGTGCGGGTGCTCGGTGATCCGCGGCTACCGCACCTGTTCTTCATCGACGGTGGCGGGCTCGCCGTGGAGAACGCGCTGAAGATCGCGTTCGACTGGAAGAGCAGGCACAACGAAAGCAACGGCCGCGCACCGGAACTCGGCACCAGGGTGCTGCACCTGACCGGCGCCTTCCACGGCCGCACCGGCTACACCATGTCGCTCACCAACACCGACCCGGTGAAGACCGCCAGATTCCCCAAGTTCGATTGGCCGCGCATCGACGCGCCGTTCCTGTGCGAGGACCACGACATCGACGCGGCCGAGGCCCGTGCGCTGGACCAGGCCCGCCGCGCGTTCGCCGAAAACCCGCACGACATCGCGTGTTTCATCGCCGAGCCGATCCAGGGCGAGGGCGGTGACCGGCACCTGCGGCCGGAGTTCCTGCAGGCGATGCAGCAGCTGTGTCACGAGAACGACGCGCTGTTCGTGCTGGACGAGGTGCAGACCGGCGTCGGCATGACCGGAACCACCTGGGCCTACCAGCAACTCGGCGTGCAGCCCGATGTCATCGCGTTCGGCAAGAAGACCCAGGTGTGCGGCGTGATGGCGGGCGGGCGCGTCGACGAGGTGCCCGACAACGTGTTCGTGGTCAACTCCCGGATCAACTCGACCTGGGGCGGCAACCTCACCGACATGGTGCGCGTCCGGCGCATCCTCGAGGTGCTCGAGCAAGACTCGCTCATCGAACGGTCGCGGGCCCTCGGCGCGCATCTGCTCGATCGGCTGCAGATCCTGGCCGCGCAGCACCCGAGCATTACCGAACCGCGGGGCCGTGGGCTGATGTGCGCGGTGACGGTGGCGTCGGCGCAGTTGCGCGACGAGGTGGTCACCGCGCTGCGGGAGCGCGAGCATGTGCTGATCCTCGGCACGGGTGAGCGGGGAATCCGCTTCCGGCCGCCGCTGACCGTCAGCGTTGCCGAGCTGGATGCCGCGGTCGACGCGCTCGATCGGGTGATCGCCGGCTTCGAGTAAGGCGACACCGCTTACTGCGACTGTGCGCGGGCAGCTGGGATCTTTCCGGCCGCCCGCGCATTGCTGTCGGTACCGGTAGTTCAGTCGGTGGTGGGGCGCAGGCCCAGGGCGCCCTCGACGAATCGGCGGACGGTGGTCAGTCCGGCTTCGAGGGCCGGTTCGTATCCTTTGCGCGCCCAGCCGGTGACTTCGGCGGTGCCGTCGGCGGTGGGCCTGGCGTCGACCTCGGCGACCATCTCCGCGGTAGTCGGTTCGCAGACCGCCCACGAGAAGTGGGACTCCTCCGCCCATCCGGCGGTGCGCAGCGCGACATAGCTGGGGTCGGTGATGCCACCCTCGGCCAGGGCCGGGCGATCGTCGATCCGGTCGTCGGCGCGCAGGGCGCGCAGATACCAAGTCCCCGCGTTGATTTCGATCGGCTCCATCAGGACTCCCGCCGGCGACCGCGACCTCGGCCGTGCCCACCGTGCCAGCCGTGGCCGCCGTGCCCGCTGCCGAACAGCAGGGCGCCCATCAGCGGAATCGCCAGGAACCACAGCCAACTGCCGGTGGTGAAGAACAGGATGACCGCCAGGATCGGGACGACCGCCATCGCCCGTTCCGGCCAGTCGGCGAGGAAGCCGGACTTCGACTCGGCGGGCACCGCAGCGGCTTTGACGAGCGGATCCGGCAGATCCGCGAAAACCGGTGTGATGTCACCGCGGGTGACGGCGGCCGCGATCACCGCGCTGCGCTCGTCGAATTCCGCGACGCTGAGCCGCCCGGCTGCGAAATGATCGGACAATCGCCGCATAGCGTCTTCACGCTCCGCGGTGCCGATACGGATTTCGGGTAGCTCCTCCATGAGGAGAAGGCTAGCGGGAGGTTCAACACCATGGGTGAGACGTGGTTCGGCCACTATCGCCTCGATCGATTGCTCGGCAGCGGTGGCACCGGACAGGTGTGGCTCGCGCACGACAGCATCGCCGATCGTGTGGTCGCATTGAAGGTGTTGTCCGCCTCGGTGGCGGCCGACCCGAAGTACCGGCAGCGGTTCACCAGGGAGGCGCGGCTGGCGGCCCAGGTGCGCGGGCCGCATCTCGCGGCGATTCACTCCTTCGGCGAGCTCGACGGTCAGCTCTATCTCGACATGGAGTACATCGAGGGCACCGACCTCGCCACCGTGCTCCGGTGCGAAGGGCCGATGGCGCCCGCGCGGGCGGTACGGATCGTGGTGCAGGTCGCGGAGGCCCTCGACGCCGCGCACCGGGCCGGGCTGGTGCATCGTGACGTCAAACCGTCCAACATCATGCTCGATCCCGCCGGCATCGCGCATCTGATCGACTTCGGTACGGCGTATCGGGTCGACCAGCCCGCGATCACCACGAGCAGCAATGTGGTCGGCACGCTGGCCTATATGGCGCCGGAACGTTTCTCCGGCGCGGGCGACGCCCGCGCCGACCAGTACTCGCTGGCCTGCGTGCTGTATGAATGCCTGACCGCGCGGCGGCCTTTCGGCAATGCCGATGCCGCACAGTCATTGATGGCGCACCTGATGACGGACCCGCCGCTCGCCGCCGACTTCAATCACGCGGTGCCCGCCGGTTTGGATGCCGTTATCGCTCGCGGCATGGCCAAGGTACCGGAGCAACGCTGCGCCAGCGCAGGGGAATTGGCGTCGGCCGCCTACGCCGCGATCACCGGGCTCGACGTGCCGACGGTTGTGACGTCCGCCGCCGCCTTTACGGCATCTGCTCTGCCGCAGTCATTTCGAGCAGCGGATGTGCCTGCGACACTGCCGCTGAGACGTGATTCGGGTCAGCGTGACTCAGCTCGAGCGGGAGCCGCGGCGCAGGGGGTTACGTGGCCGGTGCGGTCCGGTGGTACAGCAGGTGACGGTGGTGCGCGGGCGGACGTTGGCTCGGGCGAGGGGGTTTCGCGGCAGACGATGCGATCGCGTGTCGCGGCGGGTGCCTTGGTGGTGCTTCTCGTGGCGGTGGGGCTGGCGCTGTGGCTCGGTCGGCCGGGGGGACACGGAAAAGATTCGGCCGCACCGACATCGGTGCCGACGGCAACCGTCGGGCCGTCGTCCACGGCTGCGCCGCACGTCGCCTCCGCGCAGGCCCGGCCACCGGTCGCCTCGAATTCTCCCGCCCCGTCCGTGCTCATTCCGGTCGCTTGGCAGCCGTGCGATCCCACCGTCGATGTGCGCGGCCTCGCCAAGGACGGCACGCTGCTGCATTGCGTCGGCACCGCCGACCGCGCCGCGAACTGGATGCCCGCGATGCCGGCGGCCGAGCAGCCGAAGCAGGACACACCGAAGCCGAAGCAGGACACCGCTAAGCCGGGGCATGGCGACGAGTCCAGCGGAAACTCCGGCAATGGCAACGGCAACGGCAACGGGCGCGGCAAGCCTGGCAACGGCCGGTAGGGCGGTCGCCGAAATGACGGCAGCGAACGCCTTCTCGCTGGGTCGGTCGCCATGTCCGGTTGGTGAGTTGCTGGGTTTCACCACGCACGACGGGGTGTTGTTGAGGACACACTGGCCGGGTCGGCGGGGTGGGGTTAGGCTCCGAAGGAGGTTGGGTTCTGCGGTGTTCGCGGTGTGAGCTGGTGGTTTTCAGCGAAGCCTCGGATTGATCGGAGGCCGGCGGGCCGGGCCTGGACAAGTCGACGGTGACTGGAGGTTCGCGATGGGGGAGGTGCGATTCGGGGGCTATCGGCTGGAGCGTTTGCTCGGCAAAGGCGGGATGGGGCAGGTCTGGCTGGCCTACGACGACGCGAATGCGCGCTGGGTGGCGTTGAAACTCTTGCCGGCCGAGCTTGCCGCGGATGCGGGGTATCGCAGGCGATTCGAGCGCGAGGCCGAGGTGGTGGCCGAGCTGCGGGATCCGCGTATTCCGCGAATCCATCGGTTCGGCGAGATCGACGGTCGGCTGTTCATCGACATGGAATTCGTCGAGGGCCGCGATCTGGCGAGCACGATTGCCGCAGGGGCCATGGCGCCCGCCGCAGCCGTCGGCATCGTCGGACAGGTGGCGGCCGCGCTCGACGTGGCGCACCGGGCCGGGCTGGTACATCGTGATGTCAAGCCGTCCAACATCGTCGTGCACGTCAGCGGCTTCGCCTATCTCATCGACTTCGGCATCGCGCACGGCATCGGCCAGACCGCGGTCACCACCACCGGATTGGCGATCGGCACCCTGGCCTACATGGCGCCGGAGCGGTTCACCGGAAAGGCGGACGCGCGTTCCGATGTGTACTCGCTCGCCTGCGTCCTCTACGAATGCCTCACCGGCTGCCGCCCCTACGGCGACACCGATCCGGCCCAGCAGATGCACGCCCACCTGATGACCGACCCACCCCGCGCCGCATCCCGTAACGCCGCCGTCCCCGCCACCCTGGACGCCGTCATCAGCCGCGGCATGGCCAAGAACCCCGCCGATCGCTACGCCAGCGCAGGCGATTTCGCCGCCGCCGCGCATGCCGCGGTCGGCACCCCGCTGCCCGCTCCTCGTCCGCCGAAGTCACCTGCGTCGACCAAGGTGCTGCCGGTGCCCGACCCCGCGCCCACTCGATCGGCCGCCGCTGAGCGTGCTGCCATCGACGCCCAGCGCCCCGCACCTGCCCGTACGCCGAAATCGCCTGCGCTGACCAAAGTGCTGCCGGCTCCAGGCCCAGCGCCGACTCGGGTAGCGACTCGGCTCGAGACGTTGCCGCCGAGCTATGCACCACCACAGCAGTATTCGGCGCGCCCTGTGCTTCGGGGCCCGGTGTCCGCCGACCAGAATGCGTATTCCGCAGTGCCGCAGCGGGGCCCGGCACCGGTCGGTCGAGCGTCGGATCCCCGGGCGCAGCAGCCGGTTTCGGCGGTGCGGCAGCTCGGTGCGGCGGCGCGGGGTCTGCGCGCCTTGGTGATGCCGCGTTCGTCCGAACAGCGCGCCGCAGGTCCAGTGGACCCTGCTCGTCCCGGCGCGCAGTCCCGTCCGATGGTCCCGCAGCAGCGATACCCCGTCGGTTACGGGCGGCGAGTCTTCCCCGCACCGGCGAAACCACCCAAGTCGCAGCGGTATTCGGGCGCTCGCCGACGGCCGTCGGCCGCTCCGGTGCGTCGGCCGCGGCGTAAGCGTGGCGGCGTGTTGTCGAAGGTGATCGGCGCGCTGGTCGTCGTATTTCTGACGCCGTTCATGCTGGCGGCGGGGTGTGTCGCGTTGCTGGCGTCGGCTGGCCGGGTCGGGGACTCGGGCGGGTCGGGTGCGCCGCCGCCGACGGCGATGGCGGAGGAGAACCTGGCGCCACCGCCCGAACAGCCCGAGTCGGTGGGGCTGGCGGCCGCGGGTACTCCGGTGCGGGACGGCAAGTTCGAGTTCGTGGTGCGCGATGTCGATACCGATGTCCGTCGGGTGGGACTACAGACGGCGTCGGGTTCGTTCGTGATCGTCACGCTCGAGATCCGCAACATCTCCGCCGAGCCGAAACGGTTCCTTCCCCTCGGGCAGCGCCTGTTCGACACCCAGGGCACCCCGTTCGACCACAATGCCACCGCCACCATGTGGCAATCCGCTCAGCACGGCTACGGCTACTCGTTCGAGCTGACACCGGGCCAATCGGCAACCACCCAACTGGTTTTCGACGTACCCGCCGAAACGACCCCGACCCATCTCGAACTACACGACTTCGTCCTCTCCAATGGGGTCGCCGTCCGGCTGGACTAGCTCCGCCACCCTGGGCAGGGCTCCGCCAACCGCACAGCCCTTTGATCGCCTCTGCGAAAAGGTGTGGCCAAGGATTGGCCATGCGGCAAGGTGTGTGATTCGGTCAGGCGAGGGCGGGATCGGCAACGTGGAAGCTCTGGTGACGGTTGAACGGCCGGGCGGCGCGGGCCCGGTCAGGCGACGCCGGGGCGGTCAGGCGACGCCTTAAGGTCAGGCAACGCGGGCGTTGTCGGACAGCGCGGTGTGGACGGCGTTGCGGCCGATGGTGAGCGCCTCGGCGAGCAAGGTGGTGTCGCGGGCGGCGCTGTCGATGTCCGGTGAGCCGAGGGGCGGATGGATCTGCAAGACGGCATCACCGAGTTCGGCGAGGGCGCGGTCCTCGATCGCCTGCTGGTGCGGGCGTTGTATCCAGGCGCGGTAGGCGCCGGGCGCGGTGGCGCGCAGATACCCGCCGCCGACGACACGGTGCAGCAACGAGGCGGGCGGGCGTTGTTCGTCGATGCGACGGGTGCGCAGGACGAGTGCATGCGTGGCACCGCTCCGAACGGCGGTGCGGATGGGGACGGTTTCGGTGAGGCCGCCGTCGAAGTAATGCGAGCCGCCGAGCGGGACCGGCGGTCCGGCCAGGATGGGCAGCCCCGCGGACGCGCGCAGCGCGCGCATGAGGGTGCGCTTGTCCACGATGAACGGGTGCAGGTCCACCGCGCGGCCGGTGCGGATGTCGGTGGCGATGGGGTGAAAGGTGGTGGGGTTGGCCAGGATCGCCGGGAAATCCATCGGCTCGATCCCGTCGTACACCTGATGCACCAGGTAGCGCAGGTCGAAGGCGGGCCGTCCGCGCAGTAGCCGGGCCGGGTCGATGGCGCGGCGCATGATCGCCGGATCGGTCCAGGAGCGCATGCCCGCGACGGCGCGTCCACCCAGCAGCCAGGCGCCGTTGATCGCCCCCGCCGAGGTGCCGTAGACGGCGTCGAAAACCGTGCCGAGCCCCAATTCCTCGATGGCCGACACCATTCCGCTCGAGTAGACCCCGCGGCTGCCGCCGCCTTCGACGACGAGTACCAGTCGGTGTCCGTCGGCGCGACTTCCCGCCGCACGGCGGGCGCGGATAATCTCCGCGACGGCGGAGACGCTCGGCGTACTGGTCACCGGACCACGATACGACAGAGCGGGCGCGGACGTCATGGTCCAGCGCCCGCCCGAAGCGGTATTCGCCCTGCGTTTACGCGAGCACTACCTGGTCGTATCGGTCCGACGCGGGCCGAACCGACTCGACCTCACTTGATTTCGGCGAGCACCGTGCCCTGGGTGATCGCGGCGCCCGCCTCGACGGACAGGCCGGTGACGACACCCGCCTTGTGCGCGTTGACCGGGTTCTCCATCTTCATGGCCTCGAGCACCACGATCAGGTCGCCCGCCTCGACGGACTGGCCCTCTTCGACGGCCACCTTCACGACGGTGCCCTGCATGGGCGCGGTGACGGCGTCACCGGAGGCGGCACCGCCGCCCGCGCCGCCCCGCTTGCGCGGCTTGGGCTTCTTGCGGATCACACCGGCGCCGTTGCCCGCGGCGGCGACGGCGCCACCGCCGAGGCTGAACTGGCCGGGCAGCGAGACCTCGACGCGACGGCCGCCGACCTCGACGACCACCTTCTGCCGGGGCAGATCCTCGTCGTCCTCATCGGCCGGTGCACCGCCGGTGAACGGCTCGACGGTGTTGGTCCACTCGTTCTCGATCCACTTGGTGTAGACGTCGAACTTGTTGCCGTCACCGATGAACGCGGGGTCCTCGACGATCGCCCGGTGGAACGGGATGACCGTGGCCAGCCCGTCGACCTCGAACTCGGCCAGCGCGCGCCGGGCCCGCTCGAGCGCCTGGGTGCGGTTCTCGCCGGTGACGATCAACTTGGCCAGCATCGAGTCGAACTGTCCGCCGATCACGCTGCCTTCCACCACGCCGGAGTCCACGCGCACACCGGGGCCGCTGGGCTCGCGGTACACCGAGACCGGACCGGGCGCGGGCAGGAAGCCGCGACCGGCGTCCTCACCGTTGATCCGGAATTCGAACGAGTGACCGCGCGGGGTCGGGTCTTCGGTGATGGTCAGTTCCTCGCCGTTGGCGATGCGGAACTGCTGGCGCACCAGGTCGATACCCGCGGTCTCCTCGGTGACCGGGTGCTCGACCTGCAGCCGGGTGTTCACCTCGAGGAACGACACCGTCTCGCCCTGCACCAGGTATTCGACCGTGCCCGCGCCGTAGTAACCGGCTTCCCGGCAGATCGCCTTCGCGGAGGCGTGGATCTTCGCGCGCACCTCGTCGGACAGGAACGGCGCGGGCGCCTCCTCGACGAGCTTCTGGAAACGGCGCTGCAGCGAGCAGTCGCGGGTACCGGCGACCACCACGTTGCCGTGCTTGTCGGCGATGACCTGTGCCTCGACGTGGCGGGCCTTGTCCAGGTACTGCTCGACGAAGCACTCGCCGCGACCGAATGCGGCGACCGCCTCGCGGGTGGCCGAGTCGAACAGCTCGGGGATCTCTTCGATGGTGTGCGCGACCTTCATGCCGCGGCCACCGCCGCCGAAGGCGGCCTTGATCGCGACCGGCACGCCGTATTCCTTGGCGAAGGCGACGACCTCGTCGGCGTTCTTCACCGGATCCTTGGTGCCCGCGGCCATCGGGGCCTTGGCGCGCTCGGCGATGTGCCGGGCGGTGACCTTGTCGCCGAGGTCGCGGATGGACTGCGGCGACGGGCCGATCCAGATCAGCCCGGCGTCGATGACGGCCTGGGCGAAGTCGGCGTTCTCGGAGAGGAATCCATAGCCGGGGTGGATGGCGTCGGCGCCGGAGCGCGACGCGGCATCGAGGATCTTGTCGAAGACAAGGTACGACTCGGCCGAGGTCTGGCCGCCGAGGGCGAACGCCTCGTCGGCGAGCTTCACGAAGGGGGCATCGGCATCCGGCTCCGCGTAAACCGCGACGCTGCCGAGGCCCGCGTCCTTGGCAGCCCGGATAACGCGCACGGCGATCTCGCCTCGGTTAGCTACGAGTACCTTCGTGATCCGTGCGCTGGCATGGCTGGGCACTGAGCCTCCTGTGTGCAATCTTTGGTCGCCCCGTGGTCGACGAAACTACGTCTCGGGCGAGTGTAGGCAGTCTGCCAACAGACGGCGCACTCGGCCAGTCCTACTGATCAGTAGGTCGTGGATCACACTCGGCCTGTTATGCGGAAAGGCGTGCGTGCGCTACCTGCCGCGGCCACGGCGTGCGGTACCGGCCGGTGCCGCACCGGGTTCAGTCCCCTTGGCGATCGGCATGCGCACCGAGTTGCCCCACTCGGCCCACGAGCCGTCGTAATTACGGACGGTGTCGAACCCGAGCAGATAGGTCAGCACGAACCAGGTGTGGCTGGAACGTTCGCCGACTCGGCTGTAGACGATCAGGTCGTCCGCGGCGCCCAGCGCGCCGTAGATCGCGTCCAGCTCGGCGCGAGAGCGGAATCGACCGTCGTTGTTGAACGCCTCGGTCCACGGAATGTTCGCGGCGGTGGGGATGTGCCCGCCACGCAACGCCGCGTCCTCGGGGTTGATCGGCCCGTGGGCCAGCATCGCGTAGCGATTCGATGGGGGGTGGTGGTCGGGTGACGGGTGGGCCAGCGTCGCGTAGCGATTGGATGGGGGGTGGTGGTCGGGCGACGGGTGGGCGAGCTCGCCGGAGTACTCCTCGGGCGAACGCACGTCGATCAGCGGCTTACCGAGATGGGCCAGGACGTCCTCGCGGAACGCCCGCACGGTGCTGTCGTCGCGGGTGACCGCCGGATAGTCGCTGGGGGTGAGGTGCGGAGTGTCGAAGGTGGTGTCGCGTTCCTCGGAAATCCAGGCGCCGCGACCGCCGTCCAGCAACCGCACATCCTGGTGTCCGAACAAAGTGAAAACCCACAATGTGTGCGCCGCCTGCGCGTTGCCCTGATCCCCGTAGATGACCACGGTATCGTCTCGCTCGATTCCCTTGGCGCGCATCAACTCGGTGAATCGGGCACCGTCGATGTAGTCACGCGTGACCGGATCGTTCAGATCGCCCCGCCAATCGATCTTGATCGCGCCGGGAACATGCCCGATGTCATAGAGCAATATGTCCTCGTTGGACTCGACGATCTTGAGTCCCGACGTGCCGATGTTTGCCGACAGCCACTCTGTGGTTACTAGTCGGTGAGGATGTGCGTAAGAACCGAATGAGGGATGTGGGTCCGGAGCAGCGGGCACGATGTGGGTCCTTCACGCGTGGTAGACGGTAGTTTCTGCGGTTCAGGTCTCACAGCGATGGTATGTGTGAGGCGTTAGTGACTCTCGTTTCAGATCACAAATCGGCTGAATGAGCGAATAAATCGCACCTGCATCCGATAAAGTCTCCCGGGAGGAGGGGTGAGCTATGTCCGATTCTTGGCCGCGGCGGCGACTGCTCGCGATCCTACGTGGCGCCAGCGAGCCTCTCGACGCCCAGGAACTGGCCAGAATCACCGGACAACACGTCACCACGGTTCGGTTTCATTTGGACGTGCTCACCCGGGAATCCCTGGTGCGGCAATTTCAGCAACCGCCCCGCGGTCGCGGACGTCCGCGCATCGGTTACAGCGCGGTGCAGCGATCGGTCGGTTACCAGGAACTCGCGCAGGTGCTCGCCGACCAACTCGGCCCCGATCCGCGCCGGCGGTCCGAGGCAGCCATCGCGGCAGGCCGGGCCTGGGGCGCGAAACTAGACGCCGGTGACCATCGGGTCGAGTCGCTGGAGGACGCCAAAGACGTCACCATGACGCTGCTTTCGGAGCTGGGCTTCGCGCCGGAACGCGATCCGAATGAGACCGCCGAGCAGGCGCTGATCCGGCTGACCGCCTGCCCACTGCGTGAACTCGCGCGCACCCACTCCGAGGTGGTGTGCGGTGTGCACCTCGGCCTGATCAAAGAGGTATTGGACCGCAACGGCGCGCGCGGCGATGTGAATGTGCGGCTGCACCCGTTCGTCGAGCCGGAACTGTGTGTGGTCCGGCTGGAGATGCTGGCGCGGCGCGAGCAGGACACGCGTCGGGAGACGGAACTGCGTCGCGACACCGAACTGCGCCGGGAAACGGAACTGCGGCGCGAGCCGGACAACCGCGAGGTCGCCACGGTGCCCGCGGTCGGGGACACCGGCGGGTCGGAGCCACTGATCGCGCCGCCGTCAGCGGGCCGGGTGGCCCCACAGTTGCGTAACGGCGACCCCAACGTCGCCAAGCAGTCGGCGCAGCAGTGGTAGCCCGATCCCGATCACGCTCGACGGATCGCCGTCGATGCGGTCGACGAACCAGCCGCCGAGCCCGTCGAGGGTGAACGCGCCCGCCACCTGCAGCGGTTCGCCGGTGGCGATGTAGGCGTCCAGCTCGTCAGGCTCCGGCTTGGCGAAATGCACTGTGGTGGAACTACAGTCGATCGCTTCGGCGGTGATGCGGCCGTCCTGGAGGCGAAGGACACAGTGCCCGGTCACCAGATCGGCGCTGCGCCCGGCCATTTCGCCCCAGCGGGCCCTGGCCACCTCGGCGGTGTGCGGCTTGCCCTGTAGCTCGCCGTCCACCAGCAGCATCGAATCACAGCCGACGACAACACAATCGGCGGCGAGTTCGGGGATCGTTGCGGCGACCGCCGCGGCTTTTGCTCTGGCCAGCTCGACGACGACAACGTCGGGTGCGGTGCCCTCGGGCAGCGCGGCCGCGATCGCGTCCTCGTCCACGTCGGACACCCGGACGATCGGGTCGATGCCCGCCGAGCGCAATACTTCCCGGCGGGCCGGGGAGGCGGAGGCGAGGACGAACTTCACCCGCGCAGGTGCGACAGCTGCGGGAAGGCGTAGGGGGAGAACGGGGACGTGCCCCGGTGCATGAAGGTGGGGCGGCCCCACATGTCCGGCGGGCCGGACGGACCGGTACCGCTGCCGTTCGTGGCCGCGGTCAGCACGCAGACCAGCGCCGCGATCTCCTCGTCGCTCGGGTTGCCCTTCACGACGGTGAAGAACGGCTTGGCCGCCTCGGCCGCGGACTCGGTCGCCGCTGCCCCGTCGACGTTGTGCGCCGCCGCGACCTCATCGTCGAGCGAGCCGACGGTCAGGTCCAGTTCGGCGGCGGTCAAAACATCTTCTTCTGCCACGGTCGTCACAGTGCCAGATCCTCTCTTTGCCTGATCAGGCGTGTTCCCTGATGCGAAACCAGCGGACGGGTGATGCGATCACCCTCGGATCCACTCATTGCGTCTCTGTAACCAGTGTGCGCGGCATACCGAGGGTATCGCTGTACCCCAACCGGGTGTTGCGGTCTGAATCACAGCGGAATGTTGCCGTGCTTCTTCGGGGGCAGAGTTACCATCTTGCGCTCGAGCAAGCGCAGCGCCGAGACGATCTGGCCGCGGGTGTGCGAGGGCGGGATGACCGCGTCCACGTAACCGCGCTCGGCGGCGACGTAGGGGTTCACCAAGGTGTCCTCGTACTCGTTCTGCAGCTGCAGCCGCAGCGCATCGACGTCTTCGCCGCCCGCCGCGGCCTCTTGCAGCTGCTTGCGGTAGACGAAACCGACGGCCCCGGAGGCACCCATCACGGCGATCTGCGCGGTCGGCCAGGCCAGGTTCACATCGGCACCCATGTGCTTGGAACCCATCACGTCGTAGGCGCCGCCGTAGGCCTTGCGGGTGATGACCGTGATCTTTCCCACAGTCGCCTCACCGTAGGCGTAGAGCAGCTTCGCGCCGCGCCGGATGATGCCGTTGTACTCCTGGCCGGTGCCGGGCAGGAAGCCGGGCACGTCGACCAGGGTGAGGATCGGAATGTTGAACGCGTCGCAGGTGCGCACGAACCGCGCGGCCTTCTCCGAGGCGTCGATGTCGAGGCAGCCGGCGAACTGGGTGGGCTGGTTGGCCACGATGCCGACGCTGCGGCCGTCGATCCGGCCGAAGCCGACGATGATGTTCATCGCGCGCTCGGCCTGCACCTCGAGGAACTCGTCGTCGTCGAGCAGGCGACGGATCACCTCGTGCATGTCGTAGGGCTGGTTCGGCGAGTCCGGGATGATCGAGTCCAGCTCGCGGTCCTCGTCGGTGAGCGAGTCCTCGATCGCGCCTTCGATCGGGTCGGTGGCCGGGAAGCGCGGCGCCTCGGCGCGATTGTTGCTCGGCAGGTAGGACAGCAGGTCCTTGACGTAGTCGAGCGCGTCCTGTTCACCGGAGGCGACGTAGTGCGCGACACCGGATTTCACCATGTGCGTGTGCGCGCCGCCGAGGTCCTCCATGGTGACGTCCTCGCCGGTGACCGTCTTGATGACGTCGGGGCCGGTGACGAACATCTGGCTGGTCCCGTCGACCATCACCACGAAGTCGGTGAGCGCGGGGGAGTACACGTGCCCGCCCGCGGCCGGACCCATGATCAGCGAGATCTGCGGGATCACGCCGGAGGCCTGGATGTTGCGGTGGAAGATCTCGCCGTAGAGGCCGAGCGAGACGACACCCTCCTGGATGCGCGCGCCCGCGCCCTCGTTGATGCCGACCAGTGGACGGCCGGTCTTGAGCGCCAGATCCATCACCTTGACGATCTTCTCGCCGTAGACCTCGCCGAGGCTGCCGCCGAACACGGTGACGTCCTGGCTGAAGATGCAGATGTCGCGGCCGTCGATGGTGCCGTAGCCGGTGACTACGCCGTCGCCGAGCGGCCGGTTCTTGTCCAAGCCGAAGTTCACGCTGCGGTGCCGCGCGAGTGCGTCGAGTTCGACGAACGAACCCTCGTCCAGCAGCGCCAGGATCCGCTCGCGGGCAGTCATCTTGCCCTTGGCGTGCACCTTGTCGACCGCAGCCTCACCCATCGGGTGCTGCGCCTCTTCCAGCCGATTCCGCAGGTCAGCCAGCTTCCCGGCGGTGGTGTGGATGTCGGGGGCGCCCGCCGGATCTTGCGCGGACTGCTGCTGGACACTCGTCATGGCTCCGGAGTGTAACCAGTAGCAGTGCTTCCCACTAACCCAGTAGGGGCTACCGGTGGGTAAAAAAGCGCAGCTAGATCGCCATGTGGTAGCGCGATTCCAGGTGTTTTGGCGCGTTTGCGCCGGTAGAAAATCGGTATCGACCGCCATGGGTGTCCAGTTAGCCTGGAGGAGTCCAGTTTTCGTGCTCAGGGGGAGGAGCCCAGATATGTGGGAATGGAGCAAGACCGTCGCGGAATACGCGGCCGCGGCGTCATGGACGAGCTGGCACGAGTTCGAGACCGAGCCGACGATAGTCGACCCGGATTTCCGGACCGAGACGGCGGCAAGTGACGCAGAGGGCGTCGACGGTGCGGCCCGCGCACCGAGTATCGACTACATGCTCGTCGGTTAGTCGCATACGACCTCGTCGGGCGGACTACCCCGCACCAAGTAGCCTGCCCGTGTGACCAGGTCCCCTTTGGCTGCAGAGCAGTTGCGACGCAGTCTCATCGAATCGCCCGAGCTGTCGTTCTTCCGCCACATCGAGGTGGTGGAGTCGACCGGGTCCACCAACGCGGACCTGATCGCGCGAGCAGGCGAACCGGACGCCGATCGCGCGGTACTCCTTGCAGAGGCGCAGGAGCAAGGGCGTGGCAGGCACGCACGCACGTGGGTCAGCCCGCCGCGGGCCCAGATCTCGATGTCGCTGCTGGTGCGGCTGCCCGGGATCGAGCCCGCAGTGCTCGGCTGGCTGCCGTTGCTCACCGGCGTTGCCGTGGTGGACGCACTGCGCGCGACGGCCGGTGTCGCCGCGAACCTCAAGTGGCCCAACGATGTGCTGATCGATGGCCGCAAAGTGGCGGGCATCCTGGCTGAGGTCGCGTCAGGCAACGAGGTACCGGCGGTGGTCGTCGGCGTGGGGCTGAATGTCAGCCTCACCGAGGCCGAACTGCCGGTGCCGCATGCCATTTCGCTCACCGTGGCCGGAGCCGAGGTGACCGACCGGACGCTGATCGTGCAGTCGATGCTGACCGAATTCGCCCGCCGCTTCACCGCGTGGCGCGACGCCGGTTGGCAGACGGCCGACCTCGCCGCCGCCTACCGCGAGCGGTGCGCGACGCTGGGTGCTGAGGTGCGCGCCGAACTTCCCGGTGGCCAGACATTGACCGGCATCGCCACCGACATCGACGACGCGGGCCGGCTGTTGATCGGCGACAAGCCGGTCTCCGCGGGCGACGTCACCCACTTGCGCGCCGGGTACTGACGTATCGAAAACCGAACAGCCGCACAAGTTCTGACTTCCCGTCTGCGCGTCGCAGCGCGAAAAGCCGGAAGCTATGCGGCTGTTCGAGTTCTCAGGCAGGCTGCAACGCGGCCTTCGCCGCTTCCCTGGCGAACATGCGGTCGCGCTGCTCCTCGAACTTCAGCACGTCCTGTTCCAGCTTCTCGATGAACACCCCGAGTTCCTCGCGCGCCTGCTCGCCGCGCGGCCCGAAGTCGTTGCGTTCGAAGATGTTCCAGTGCTTGAGCACCGGCGCCACCACGTCCTCGAGGTGCTGGCGCAGGTCGTAGATGCCGTGCTTGGCCATCAGCACGCCGTTGCGGCGGAAGTTGGGCATCCCCGCGCCGGGCATGATGAAGTGGGTCAGGATCTTCGTGATCGCCATCATCGCCTGATCGGGTGCCAGGTCGATGCCCGCTCCGCACATGTTGCGGTAGAAGATCATGTGCAGGTTCTCGTCGGCGGCGATGCGCTGCAGCATGCGGTCGGCGATCGGGTCGTCACAGACCTTGCCGGTGTTGCGGTGGCTGACCCGGGTGGCCAGCTCCTGGAACGTCACGTAGGTAACGCTTTCCAGGAATCCGCCCCAGTTGTCCGGCGCGGAAACGCCATTGGTCATGTGGATCATCCTGGCCTGCTCCAGGGCCACCGGATCGACGCCGCGGGTGACGACGAGGTAGTCGCGGATGGCGATGCCGTGCCGGTTCTCCTCCGCGGTCCAGCGGCCCACCCAGGTGCCCCACGCGCCGTCCTGAGAGAAGTTCTCGGCGATCTCGCGGTGATAGGAGGGCAGGTTGTCCTCGGTGAGCAGGTTGGTGATCATCGCGACCTTGGCGACCTCGCTCAGCTTCGACTGCTCCGGTGCCCAGTCCTGCCCACCCAGCGCGGCGAAGTTACGACCCTCGTCCCACGGGATGTAGTCGTGCGGGTGCCACTCCCGCGCCAGCGAAAGGTGCCGATTGAGATTCTGTTCGGCCACCGGCTGGAGTTCGGTCAGGATCTCCAGCTGAGTCAGGTCCTTGGTCACACATGCCTCCGAGGTCGTTGTTCGTCGACGTTGTTCGAGCAGAGCTGGTTACGGACAGAGCTACGAGCCAGATCGAGCGGAGAACTCCACAACTGAGAGCGTTGACGCGAGCGAACGCTCGCGGCCGCGCGGGTGCGACACACGCAGGCAGACGATTGTGCAGCACGACGCGGTTCGGTGTCAGGCATTTCGGCATCTTCACGCGGTAGTGTTCCGGCCATGGGGTATCCGGAGGACGTACTCGCGCCGGAAGAGCAGCTGATCCTGCATCGTCATCCGCACTGGAAGATGCTGTTCTGGCCGATCGTGACCTTGATCGTCGCCACCGCGCTCGCCGGTTTCGCAGGGGGAATCGCCTCGCGTAAAGCCGAGGGGACCGCACGGACGGCGCTGCTGATCGCGGTGCTCGTCATCTGGCTGATCATCGTCGTATGGCGTTGTGTCGTACCGGTTCTCAGTTGGAAGACGACGCATTTCATCATCACCGAACGGCGGGTGCTGGTGCGCCAGGGCGTGCTCACGCACACCGGCATCGACATTCCGATGAGCCGCATCTCGAGCGTGCAGTTCCGGCACGGGCTGTTCGACCGGATGCTCGGTACCGGCACGCTGATCATCGAGTCGTCCTCCTCCGAACCGCTCGAGTTCGACGACATCCCGGCGGTGCAGAAGGTGCACGCGCTGCTGTACCACCAGGTCTTCGATGTCGAACAGAGCGACAACGGGCGCGGCGCGCGCTGGGACGAGCGCGGCGACTACCGTTAACCTGGTCAAATGACGGCCGTACTGCTAGCAGAAGACGACGAGGCGATCGCCGCGCCGTTGTCGCGCGCACTGGGGCGCGAGGGGTACTCGGTCACCGTCGAGCGCTTCGGTCCCGCCGTGCTGGAGCGGGCCCTGGAGGGCCATCACGATCTGCTCATCCTCGACCTCGGCCTGCCCGGCATGGACGGGCTCGAGGTCTGCCGCCAGGTGCGGGCCCGCGGCGCCGACCTGGCGGTGCTGATGCTCACCGCGCGCACCGATGAGGTCGATTTCGTGGTCGGGTTGGACGCGGGCGCCGACGATTACGTCGGCAAGCCGTTCCGGCTCGCCGAGCTGCTGGCCCGGGTGCGGGCGTTGTTGCGGCGCAGCGGCATCGGCGACGACACGGTGGAGGTCGGCGGCATCCGGTTGGAGCCCGCCGCGCGCCGGGTGCTGGTGAACGGCATCGAGATCGGCCTGGCGAATAAGGAATACGAGTTGCTGAAGGTGCTGATCGACCGGGCGGGCCAGGTGGTGCCGCGCGAGACGATCCTGCGCGAGGTCTGGGGCGACGCCGAGCTGCGCGGCTCCAAGACGCTGGATATGCACATGTCCTGGCTGCGCCGCAAGATCGGCGACGAGGGGCCGATGGCCGAGCGGCGCATCGTCACGGTGCGCGGTGTCGGGTTCCGGCTGAATACCGACTGACGTGCGGCGCAGAATCCTGCGGTCCATGCTCACCGTGCTGACGCTCACCACGGTGGTGCTCGGGGTGCCGCTGATCTACACGGCCTGGCTGTGGGTGGAGGACATCACCCGCGACGACCTGCAGGGCAAACTGGAGCGGATCGCCGCGGCGATCATCGTCCAGGAACACGGCGACGGCATGGTGCTCGGCGAGCTCGACACCCGCGCGGTAGAGCCGCTGCTACCGCAGGACGGCAAACTCACCATCATCTATCCGGCGCCGACCGACAATGCCTCGCGCGCGGACATCGGCGTGGACCAGGTGACCGACCCCCTGGTCGAGTCCCTGTCCATGGGCACCAAGGGCTCGCTGCGCCTGGAGGTGCCCTCGGCGCCGATGCACGCACGGCAGCGCCAGGCCGTCGGCGTGGTGGCGCTGGCGGTGCTGGCCTCGCTCGGCGCCGCGGTCTCGGTCGCGGTGATCACCGCGCGCCGGGTCGCCGATCCGCTGCGCGATGTGGCGGCCAGGGCCGCCCGGCTGGCGATGGGCGATTTCCGGCCGGATCCGCGCAGGCACGGCATCTCCGAACTCGACCGGGTCTCCGACGTGCTCGACTCGGCCACCGTCGAGATCGCCGGGCGGTTGCAGCGCGAGCATGCCCTGGTGGCCGACGTCTCGCATCAGTTGCGCAGCCGGCTCACCGCGGTGCGGTTGCGGCTGGACGAGCTGTCGACCCACGCCGATCCCGAGGTGGTGCACGAGGCGGAGGAGGCGATGGCGCAGGTCGACCGGCTCACCGAGGCGATCGACGATCTGGTCCGGGCCTCCCGCGACGAGGACGCCGCCGATCTGGACCCGGTGCCGGTGATGGCGGAGCTGCGCGGCGTCGTCGCCGAGTGGACGCATCCGTTCGCCGAGAAGGGCCGGGCGTTGACCCTCACCGGGGACGAGTCGTTGCTGGCGCCGATCACCGGTTCGCGACTGCGCGAGGCGGTCGCGGTGCTGGTGGACAATGCGTTGATGCACGGCGGCGGGACCTGCACGGTGTCGGTGCGCACGGTCCGGCCCGGCGTCGATCGCGAGCCGCTGGTGTGTGTGGAGGTCGCTGACGAGGGAGACGGGGTGCGAGACGAGCTGGCGCCGCACATTTTCGACCGGGGCTTCTCCGCGGGTGGTTCGACCGGCGTGGGGCTGGCACTGGCGCGGGCGCTGGTGGAGGCCGACGGCGGGCGGCTCGAGTTGCAGCGGCGCAGGCCCGCGTTGTTCGCGGTGTTCCTCGGTTCGTCGGCGTATCGGACGCAGAACGCGGTGGTTACCGAGCCGCGCTGAGCGGACCGCTCAGTTGCGGCCGAATTCCTCTTCGACCAGGTCTTCGAATTCGGCGGCGATCTCGTTCATCTCGTCGGGGAATACCCAGCGGCGCATCGCCCAGAATCGGAATGCCATCTGCAGCAGGTTGCCGATGATGAACGCGCTGATGAAGTCCGCGATGTTCTCGACGGTGAAGCTGACATCGGGCTGGCGCAGATCGAAGACGTAACTCGAGATCCACAGCGGAATGAACGCGAGAACCACGCCGACGCCGCTGACTCCGAAGAACAGCAAGGCCTCGTGATGCCGTTCGCGACCGCCCCGGTTCCGGAACGACCATTCGCGATTCAGGATATAGGACGCGATAACCGCGATGACACCGGAGATTATCTTCGCGGTGACCGGCTTCTCGGAAAGCACGGTCCATTTCAGGGCATAGAAGATGCCGCTATCGATCACAAAGGTTGTCGCACCGACGATGGCGAACTTGATCAGTTCCCGATGCCGGAGCGCGATCCTTGCGACAGGCCTGGGAAGGACGCTCACCACGTCGTCGACGAATGACACGGGGCCGAGTGTACCGCTAGCCGGTGGTCCCGCTTCGGGTCGTCCAACCGCTGGGGACTACCGCCGGACACCGTTGCGCGGCTCCCGCGCGAGGGCATTTCCGCCGGTTATGACAATATTGTCCGACGTGAGTACCGGCCGGTCCTTTGATCCCTCTGCTATGCCCACCGTCACAATGATCGGCGGTGGCCAGTTGGCGCGCATGACGCATCAGGCGGCCATCGCGCTCGGCCAGCGGCTACGGGTGCTCGCCGAACATCCGGACGACCCGGCCGCCCAGGTCAGCCCCGAGATCGTGTTCGGCAGTCACACCGATCTGGCCGCGCTGCGCAAGGCGGCAGTCGGGTCGCACGCGCTGACCTTCGACCACGAGGGCGTGCCGACCGAGCATCTCGAGGCACTGGTCGCCGAGGGCGTGAACGTGCAGCCGCCGCCGCGGGCCCTGGTCTTCGCGCAGGACAAGCTGGCCATGCGGGTCAAGCTGTCCGAGCTCGGTCTGCCGGTGCCCGCGTTCGCGCCGGTGACGACCGTCGAGGAGGCGGTGCGGTTCGGCGAGGAGCAGGGCTGGCGGATCGTGCTCAAGGCGGTCCGCGGCGGGTACGACGGTCGCGGCGTGTGGATGCCGGAGTCGGCCGACGAGGCCGCGGCGATCGTGGCCGAGCAGCTCGCGCACGGTGTGCAACTGCTCGCCGAGGCGAAAGTGGATCTCAAGCGCGAACTCTCGGCGATGGTGGCCCGCTCGCCGTTCGGGCAGGCCGCGACCTGGCCGGTGGTGCAGACCGTGCAGCGCAACGGTCAGTGCGCCGTGGTGATCGCGCCTGCGCCCGACCTCGACGACGACCTGGCCGCCGCCGCGGAGACGCTGGCGCTGAACCTGGCCAGGGAGCTCGGCGTCGTCGGCGCGATGGCGGTGGAGCTGTTCGAGACCCACGACGGCAAGCTGCTGGTGAACGAGCTGGCGATGCGGCCGCACAACTCCGGGCACTGGGGCATGGACGGCGCCCGCACCGGTCAGTTCGAGCAGCACCTGCGCGCGGTTCTGGATTACCCGCTCGGCGACACCAGCCCGCTGGCCCCCGTCACGGTGATGGCCAATATCCTCGGCGCGGCCGAGGCGCCGGCCATGTCGATGGACGAGCGCCTGCACCATCTGTTCGCGCGGCTGCCCGACGCCAAGGTGCACATGTACGGCAAGGGCGAACGCCCCGACCGCAAGATCGGGCACGTCAACATCCTCGGTGACGACGTCGCCGCGGTGCGGGAAAAGGCTGAGCGCGCGGCACATTGGATGTCGCACGCGGTATGGACCGACGGATGGGATCCGCACGAGTGAGCATGACGCGCGAATCGATCCGGCAGACAAGCGAAGTGAGGCGCACGCATGAGTAACCCGCAGGTCGGCCTGATCATGGGCAGCGATTCGGACTGGCCGACCATGGAAGCCGCCGCGGAAGCGTTGGCGGAGTTCGGCATTCGCTTCGAGGTCGGCGTCGTCTCGGCGCACCGCACGCCGCAGCGCATGCTCGACTACGCCCGCGAAGCCGCCGACCGCGGTCTGCAGGTCATCATCGCGGGCGCGGGTGGCGCCGCCCATCTGCCCGGCATGGTCGCCTCCGCCACCCCGCTGCCCGTCATCGGCGTCCCCGTCCCCCTCAAGTACCTCGACGGCATGGACTCCCTGCTCTCCATCGTCCAGATGCCCGCAGGTGTCCCGGTGGCCACCGTCTCCATCGGCGGTGCCCGCAACGCAGGCCTGCTCGCGGTCCGCATCCTCGCCGCCCACGACCCGGACCTGCGCGCCCGCATGGTGCAGTTCCAAGCAGGGCTGGAAAAGATGGTCCTCGAAAAAGACCAGGCGCTGCGCACCAAACTCCTGGGCTGACCCGGAAACGCCTCGGGTACGTCGTCCCGCGTGCGCGGCTCGCTACGGTGAGCGGGTGACTACTGGTGACATCCGCCCGCGCAGCGGGGACGACAACACGCGGTTCCGGTTGACCGTGGTTGATCAGGCGTTGCGGTTGTTCGCGGAGCAGGGGTACGAGGCGACGACGGTCGAGGAGATCGCGGAGGCGGCGGGGATTTCCCGGCGGACGTTCTTCCGGCAGTTCCGCTCGAAAGAGGACGTGATCTTCGCCGATCACGAGTCGCAGTTGGCGCAGGCGGCGCAGTTTCTCGCCGCGAACGGGGGCGACCCGTGGGAGACCGTGTGCGAGGCGGTGGTGCAGGTCTTCGAGCGGTTCACCCAGTGGCGGGAGATCGCGGCGCGGCGGTATCAGGTGGTGCGGCGGGTGCCCGCGCTGCGCGAACGCGAGATCGTGACCGTGTTCCGGTACGAACGGTTGTTCACCGACTACCTGCGCGACCGGCTGCCCGAGGAGCCCGATCTGGCCCGGGTGCAGTACACCGCCGCGGTGACCGCCACGCACAACTATCTGCTGCGGCGCATGGTGCGCGGCGAGTCGGACGCGGGCGCGGCGGATCTGCGCGTCGAACTGGCCGCGATTCCCCGCGGCGCGCGGCGACCCGCCGCCGATGAGCTGGTGGTCGCGGTGTTTCCCCGCGATACCCCACCCCGGCAGGTCGCCGATCTCGTCGCCCGCAAACTCGGTAGTCTCTGATCTAGGTCAGTGCGACCAATCTGACACTGAGTGCCAGGAAGTATCCGCACGTTGCGGCCGTTCCTGGGCGTATACTCCAGAATGGTGTGGCACTGAGTGCCGACGTGTACCGACGACCAGGAGTGAGCCCCATGGCGGGAAACCCCGATTTCGATCTGTTCAAGCTCGAGGACTTCCACGACGAACTGCGTGCGGCCATCCGCGGGCTGGCGGAGAAGGAGATCGCTCCGCACGCCAAGGACGTCGACGGTAACTCCCGCTTCCCCGAGGAGGCACTGACCGCGCTCAACGCGGCGGGCTTCAACGCGGTGCACGTGCCGGAGGCCTACGGCGGCCAGGGCGCCGACTCGGTGGCCACCTGCATCGTGATCGAAGAGGTCGCCCGCGTCTGCGGCTCCTCCTCGCTCATCCCCGCCGTGAACAAGCTCGGCACCATGGGCCTGATCCTCAACGGCTCCGAAGAACTCAAGCAAAAGGTGTTGCCGGACATCGTCAACGGCGAGATGGCCTCCTACGCGCTGTCCGAGCGCGAGGCCGGTTCCGACGCGGCGGGCATGCGCACCCGCGCAAAGCAAGAGGGCGACGACTGGATCCTCAACGGCTCCAAGTGCTGGATCACCAACGGCGGCAAGTCTTCCTGGTACACCGTCATGGCGGTGACCGATGCGGACAAGGGCGCCAACGGTATTTCGGCGTTCCTCGTACACAAGGACGACGAGGGTTTCGTGGTCGGCCCGCTCGAGCACAAGCTCGGCATCAAGGGATCGCCCACGGCGGAACTGTATTTCGAGAACTGCCGGGTGCCGGGTGACCGCATCGTCGGCGAGCCGGGCACCGGTTTCAAGACCGCGCTGCAGACCCTGGACCACACCCGCCCGACCATCGGCGCGCAGGCCGTCGGCCTGGCGCAGGGTGCGCTGGACGCGGCCATCGCCTACACCAAGGACCGTAAGCAGTTCGGCAAGGCGATCGCCGACTTCCAGAACACCCAGTTCATGCTCGCCGACATGGCGATGAAGATCGAGGCCGCCCGCCTCATGGTCTACACCTCGGCGGCGCGCGCCGAGCGCGGCGAGAAGAACCTCGGGTTCATCTCCGCGGCTGCCAAGTGTTTCGCCTCCGATGTCGCAATGGAGGTGACCACCAACGCCGTTCAGCTGTTCGGCGGCGCCGGCTACACCACCGATTTCCCGGTGGAGCGCATGATGCGCGATGCGAAGATTACCCAGATCTACGAGGGCACCAACCAGATTCAGCGTCTCGTGATGTCGCGCGCGCTGCTGCGCTGAGCGGTTCGACAACAGGGAAGGCGGTGCCGAGATACGTTCTCGGCACCGCCTTTTCGCCGCCGAAAGAGCGGCGGGGAAGGCGATCTACTGCTAGCCGACCAGGTCGGCGTACTCCCGGTGCTCCTCGATGTACTTCTCGACGTACCAGCAGGTCGGAATCACGGAATAACCGTTGTCGCGCGAATCTTTCAGCGCGTATTCGACCACCTGGGCGGCGACGCCACGGCCGCGGAATTCGGGGAAGGTCATGGTGTGGTGGAAATCGCGGACCTTCGGGTCGTCACGCTGCGCGTAGTCGGCGTAGCCGGCCAGGGTGTCGTCGAGATAGATCTCGAAACGAGTGTCGGCGACATTGTGCTCGAGCCTGGTGGTCATGATCTTGTCGAACTCCTTCGCGGCCGGAAATGTTCCATGGACTAGAGAATTGCGCCTGGATTGAGAATGCCGTGCGGGTCGAGCGCGTCCTTGATGCGGTGGGTCAGGGCCATCACGTCCGCGCCGAGCTGATCGGGCAGCCACGCCTTTTTCAGCCGCCCGACGCCGTGCTCGCCGGTAATGGTGCCGCCGAGCGCGATGGCCAGGTCCATGATCTCGCCGAACGCGCGATGCGCGCGCTCGGTCATGGCGGCGTCGGCCGGATCGTGCACGATCAGCGGGTGGGTGTTGCCGTCCCCGGCATGCGCGATCACCGACACCATCACGTCGTTGCGCGCGGCGATCTCGGCGACACCGGTCACCAGATCGCCGAGCCGGGGGAGCGGCACTCCGACATCCTCGAGTAGCAGTGTGCCCAGCTTCTCCACCGCTGGGATGGCGAAACGCCGTGCCGCGGTGAAGGCTTCGCCTTCCTCGGGATCTTCGGTGTGGAAAACCTCGGCCGCACCGGCTTTCTCGCACGCGGCGACCATGATCTCGGCCTCCCGCTTCGCGAACTCGCCCGGCGCGTCCGAGCGGGCGACCAGCAGGCCCGCGGCGCTGCGATCCAACCCCATCCGCAGTTCGTCCTCGACCGCGTTGATCGAGACCGAATCCATGAATTCCAGCATGGCGGGCCGTAATTCGGCGGTGATCGCGAGGATCGCGTCGATGGCGGCCGTCAAGGTCGCGAAGGTCGCGACCACGGTGGTCTGCGGTGGCTGCGCGGGCAGCAGCCGCAGTGTCAGTTCGGTGATGACGCCGAGGGTGCCCTCGCTGCCGACGAACAGCTTGGTCAGCGACAGCCCGGCCGAATCCTTCAGCCGCGGTCCGCCGAGCCGCACCACGGTGCCGTCGGCGAGCACCACCTCCATGCCGAGCACGTAATCGGTTGTCACCCCGTACTTCACGCAGCACAGCCCGCCCGCGTTGGTCGCGGCGTTGCCGCCGATCGAGCAGATCTCGAACGACGAGGGGTCGGGTGGATACCAGAGCCCGTGCTCGGCGACCGCGCGCTTCACCTCGGCGTTCAACAGTCCGGGCTGCACCACCACGGTCCGGGTGACCGGGTCGACGGTGATCGTGCGCATCCGCTCGGTACTCAGCACGAGGCCGCCGTCGACTGCCGTGGCACCGCCGGACAGGCCAGAGCCCGCGCCGCGCGGGACCACCGGCACCTTGCGCGCATGCGCCCAGCGCAGTGTCGCGGCGACATCGTCGGTGCTGGTGGCGCGCACCACGGCGAGCGGCGTGCCCGCGTCGGGATCGCGAGCCCAGTCCTGCCGGTAACTGCCGAGCAGGTCGGGATCGGTGACTACCGCACCGTCGGAAAGCGCGTCGATCAGGTCATGCAGGTCCACAGCACCACGCTAGCGGGCGCGGGAGGCAGAGCCGAGCACCTGGCGGGTTTGCCGTTTGATCATCTGACGGACATCTGCCGCTGGCAGGCTGGCCGCGTGCACGAGCTGGCGAGAACCACCGACACCCTCGCGGACCGGTTCACCCGATGGTGTGAAGCGGTGGTCGCGCGCTTGCCGTGGGGTTTGAACAGTCTTGTCCCCGCGACCTTCCTCGGCTTCGCGCTGATCAACAGCTTCACCTTCGCCGTCGACCTGGTACTGCTCACCATCTTTCACGGCTGGTGGGGCCTGCCGGTGTGGCTGTCGGTCACCATCGCCTACGTGTGCGCCTTCGGGCTCAGCTTCGTGCTCAACCGCACCTTCAACTTCCATTCGCACGCACCGGTCGGCAGGCAGGCCGCCGTCTACGGGGTGGTGGTGGCGATCAACTACGTCGCCTTCATCCTCGGTGTCGGCAGCGGACTCACCGCGCTGGGCCTGGAATACCACCTGGCCAGGCTGCTGGCCGGCGGGTGCGAGGCCGTCTACATGTACAGCGCGATGCGCTGGGTCGTGTTCCGCCGCGACCCGAAATCCGACCTTGCACCTCACGCCCCGTGAGGTCCTAGCGTCGTAGGTGTGGCGAACACCAACGGATACGTCAAGGTCGGCGAGCTGGCCACGGTCACCGGACTGACCGTGCGCACCCTGCACTACTACGACGAGATCGGCCTGCTCGCGCCGTCCGGGCGCAGCGGTGCCGGGCACCGGCTGTACTCGAACGACGACGTGCAGCGGCTGTACCGGATCGGCCTGCTGCGCACTCTCGGCCTGCGGTTGGACGAGGTGGCGGCCGCCCTCGACGATCCCGCCTGGGATCTGGCGGGCGTGATGCTGCGCCACGTCGCCGAGCTGGACCGCAGGCTCGCCGTCGGCCATCGGCTGCGCCGGCGCCTCACCACCATGGTGGCCACACTCACCGACCACCGCAGCCTCGAAACACGGGAGCTGCTGGACACATTGGAGGACATGGCCATGCTCGACACCAAGATTCAGCGGCGCATCCCGACGCTCGTCTACCGCGATATCGCCGCCGCGCACGAGTACCTGACCACCGTGTTCGGCATGGAGCCCGGCCGGCTCAGCCGGGGCGAGGACGGCACCGTGCACCACGCGGAGGTCACCGCGGGCGACGGCGTGATCTGGCTGCACGCGGTCTCCGAGCAGTTCAATCTGCAGTCGCCGCTCACCGTCGGCGCGTGCACCGAGGGCATGTCGATCGTGGTCGAGGACGTGGACGCGCATTTCCGGCACGCCAAGGCGGCGGGCGCCGAAATCCTCTACGAGCCCACCGATCAGTTCTACGGCTACCGCGACTACAGCGCGCGCGACCTCGAGCAGCGGCTGTGGTCGTTCATGACGCCGCTCGACTGATCAGCACGTCGGTGCGCTCGCCGTCTACAACGATCGCGTCGTCGTCGGTGAGCGCCCAGTGCGGAATGCCTTCCGCGCGATAGAACTCCGCGAGCAGGTCGCCCTGGCCGGCCGGGTCGGTGGGGGAGTCGATGTGCGGCACGATCCGGCGTTCGACCAAACCCAGTCCGTCCCAGAGTGGTTCGATCCCGCACGTCGATACCACCTCGGCGGGATCGTCCGCGGACTCCAGCCCGTGCAGATCAGGGGTCAGCACGCAGGCGCCCGCGCTGTAGCCCGCGTATACCAGCGCGTCTGCGGCGAGCAACCGGGGCAGCACGAGATCGGCACCGCTGCGGGCGAATTGGGCACGCAGCACGAAGGTGTTGCCGCCGCGCACCCAGATCATCGGGAACGCGGTCAGCGTGCGCTCCAACTCCGCGGGGCGGCCGATGAAGTCACGTAGGTCGACGGTCTCGGGCTGGTAGCCCAGCTTGCGTAGCGGCACCACATCACTGGTGACCGCCGCCTCCCACATGTCGGGCCAGGCGTCACAGGCGTTGGGAATCAACGCGACTCGCCCCGGCTCGCCGACCAGCGCGGCGAGCCGATCGTAGTGCGCCCCGAACCGGTAGCTGGACAGGAAGAGTCGCATCTCAGATGGTGAAGGCGAGGTTGTGCACCAGCCGCTGCCCGAGCTCCTCGTCACCGGTGATGGTGATCGCGTCGAGGTGCTCGTCCGCGCTCGTTCGCCCGCCGCCGAGCCGGACGAAAACCTCGGAGGGCAGCGCGATCTCGACCGTGGCGGGCTCATCGAACGCGTCCACATAACCCGCACGACCCGCCACCTGGATGTGTAGCGTGCGGGCCAGCGGCCCGGTCAGCGTGAACGTGATCCGCGAACCATCCGGCGCCCCACCCTTTTTCACCACGACGCGCGGCACACTGCCGAGGAACTCGGTGAACGCCAGCTCGCCGCGCCGCCCGCCCTCGTCGACCCGCACGCCGAGCGCGTCGGCGATGTCGAGTTCGTGCATCCAGCAGTCGAACAGCCGGACCCGCATGAACCGGCCGTAGCTGACCTGCCCGATCGGCGACTGGGTCTGCGCCTGCCACTCCTGCTCGCCCATGGCGGCAAGAGCCTTGCGCCTGCGGTCGACGACCTCGCGGAACTGGGCCAGCAATCGAGGGCCGGACAGCGGCCGCAGCCGGTCGATCCAGATCTCGTTGAGCACGCCGGTCTCGTTGCGGATGTGCGGCAGCGTGCGCACATCGGTCTTCACCGTGGTCGGGTCGTGCGGCGGCGGCCGCTCGCCGAGCAGCCACGACTCGGTGCCGACGACATGGGCGACCACGTCGAACACGCTCCAGCCGGGCAGCGATGTCGGTGTGCGCCACTGGGTTTCGTCGAGGTCGGTGACCAGCGCGGCGATCGCGTCCCACTGCTCGGACAACCGGGCGGGCAGCTCGGTCCGGTCCAGGGTCGGGTCGTTCATTCCTGCGCTCCTTCTTCCGGGCGTTCCATCCCCAGTTTCCCATTGCGGCCCGGCTTTTCGTCGCGCTCGAGCGCCGCGATCCCCGCCTGGATGGCGGCCGCGGTGGACTCCGCGTCGTGCGGGCGCCGTAGCACCACCCCGGCCGCGAAGCGGAACTTGTCGCCGTGCTTGCGCGGGATCACGTGCAGGTGCACGTGCGCGACGGTCTGAAAGGCGGCGGTACCGTCGTTGAGCAGCAGGTTCGCGCCGTCGGCGGCGAGGGTGCTTCGCCGCACGGCCAGCGCGAGCCGGTGCCCGGCGCGGAACACGTAGGCGCCAAGCTCGGCGTCGAGATCCTCCAGCTCGGCGGCGTGCTGCTTCGGCACCACCAGCATGTGGCCGCGGGCAATGGGCCGGATATCGAGGAAGGCGCAGAGGGTGTCGTCTTCGTACACCTTCGTTGCCGGAGCCTCGCCTGCCACGATGCGGCAGAAGACGCAGTCGTTCACAACGCTGGACCTTACGGCGTACGAGCGGTGGGGAACACCCCAGCGGGCGAATCGCCCATGACGCGCGTCACTCTGCGCGCCCGCGACCACGTCCTGACCTGCTGTCGAACCCCCGGGTAAGTAATGGACCTGCGGGTTCGCTCTTGTCGCGATCACCTGAAGCGACAACCATCAGAACCGGCGCTCATCCGATCAGCCGAACGCGCGGGAGGTGACCACGTTGTCCGCAACACATTCGAGAATCCGGCAAAGCGGCGGAATCCGGCATGATCTTGTGACGGGCGTCTCAGCGGGTTGCACAAAGCGCCGGGTACAGTTGCGAGGATTTGGGCGACCTTACTCTGAAGTAACATCGTCCGGCCGTCCATCTGATGCCTGAAGCTCAGCACGAGAAGGAACTGACATAGTGGAGACAACGCAGAGCGTAGGCGCCGAGTCGCCACGCGGCGCGCGTGTCGGAGTCGTTCGCGAGTCCAACGCGGGCGAACGACGTGTCGCATTGGTGCCGAAGATCATTCCGTCCCTGCTGAAGCAGGGTGTGCAGGTGGTGGTCGAGTCCGGTGCCGGGCTCGGCGCGCTCATTCCCGACAGCGCCTACGAAGCGGCAGGCGCGACGATCGGCGATCCGTGGTCGGCTGAGGTGGTCGTCAAGGTCGCCCCGCCCAGCGACGCCGAGGTGGCCAAGCTGTCCGACGGCCAGACCCTGATCGGCTTCCTGGCCCCGCGCAACGCGGAGAACCAGATCGGCAAGCTGAAATCCGCTGGCGTGCAAGCCTTCGCGGTGGAGGCGATCCCGCGCATCTCGCGTGCCCAGGTGATGGACGCGCTGTCGTCCCAAGCCAACGTCGCAGGTTACAAGGCCGTGCTGCTCGCGGCGTCGGAGTCGACCCGCTTCTTCCCGATGCTCACCACCGCGGCGGGCACCGTGAAGCCGGCGACCGTGCTGGTGCTGGGCGTCGGTGTGGCCGGCCTGCAGGCGCTGGCCACCGCCAAGCGTCTCGGCGGCCGCACCACCGGCTACGACGTGCGCCCCGAGGTCGCCGATCAGGTGCGTTCGGTCGGTGCGCAGTGGCTCGACCTCGGCATCGACGCCGCCGGTGAGGGCGGGTACGCCCGCGAGCTCACCGACGAGGAGAAGGCCAAGCAGCAGCAGGCGTTGGAAGACGCCATCAAGGGCTTCGACGTGGTGATCACCACCGCGCTGGTGCCTGGGCGTCCCGCGCCGCGCCTGGTCACCGCCGCCGCGGTCGAGGGCATGAAGCCCGGCAGCGTGATCGTCGACCTGGCCGGGGAGACCGGCGGCAACTGCGAGCTCACCGAACCCGGCGAGGTCGTGGTCAAGCACGAGGTCACCATCGCCTCGCCGTTGAACCTGCCCGCCACCATGCCCGAGCACGCCTCCGAGCTGTACTCGAAGAACATTTCGGCACTGCTGGAACTGATGCTGGTCGACGGGAAGCTCGCGCCCGACTTCAGTGATCAGGTGCTGGCGGATTCCTGCGTCACACGTGAGGTGGAAGCCTGATGTACACCGAACTTCTCGCGAACATCGCGATCCTGGTGCTTTCCGGGTTCGTCGGGTTCGCCGTTATCTCCAAGGTTCCGAACACCCTGCACACCCCACTCATGTCGGGTACCAACGCCATTCACGGCATCGTCGTGCTCGGCGCGCTGGTCACCCTCGGTAACGTGCAGGATCCGTCGATCCTGACCCAGATCATCCTGTTCGTCGCCGTCGTCTTCGGAACCCTGAACGTCATCGGTGGTTTCGTGGTGACCGACCGCATGCTCGGGATGTTCAAGGGCAAAAAAGCAGCCCCGGTGAAGGCGGAGAAGTGATGCATACCTTCGACAATGTGACCTACCTGGTCAACGGGCTCTACATCATCGCCTTCGGCATGTTCATCTACGGCCTGATGGGCCTGACCGGGCCGAAGACCGCGGTGCGCGGCAACCTGATCGCCGCGGTCGGCATGTTCATCGCCGTCGTCGCGACCCTGATCTCGGTGCGCCACACCAGCAATTGGATCCTGATCATCGCCGGTCTGGTGGTCGGTATCGCCCTCGGCGTGCCGCCTGCCAAGTTCACCAAGATGACCGCCATGCCGCAGCTGGTCGCCGCGTTCAACGGCGTCGGCGGTGGCACGGTCGCGCTCATCGCGTGGTCGGAATTCATCAACAGCCAAGGGTTTTCGCACTTCGACGAAGAGCCCACCGTGCACATCGTGGTCGGCTCGCTGTTCGCCGCGATCATCGGCTCGATCTCGTTCTGGGGCTCGCTGATCGCGTTCGGCAAGCTGCAGGAGATCCTGCCGGGTCGCCCGATCGGGCTCGGCAAGCTGCAGCAGCCGCTGAACCTGCTGCTGCTGATCGGCGCCGTCGCGGCCGCCGTGGTGATCGGGGTCGGCGCCACCAATGATGGTGTCTCCCAACTGTGGATGATCGCGGTGCTCGTGCTGGCCGGTGTGCTCGGCCTCGCGGTCGTGCTGCCGATCGGCGGAGCGGACATGCCCGTGGTCATCTCGTTGCTCAACGCGCTCACCGGATTGTCGGCCGCCGCAGCGGGTTTGGCGCTGAACAACACCGCGATGATCGTGGCGGGCATGATCGTCGGCGCGTCCGGCACCATCCTCACCAACCTGATGGCCAAGGCGATGAACCGGTCCATCCCGGCCATCGTGGCGGGCGGATTCGGTGGCGGCGGAACAGCTCCCGGTGCGGGCGGCGACGGCGAGGCCAAGCAGGCCAAGGCCACCTCGGCCGCCGACGCCGCGATCCAGATGGCCTACGCCAACCAGGTCATCGTGGTGCCCGGCTACGGCATGGCCGTCGCGCAGGCCCAGCACGCGGTCAAGGAGATGGCGGCGCTGCTCGAAGCCAAGGGCGTCGAGGTCAAGTACGCCATCCACCCGGTCGCGGGTCGCATGCCCGGTCACATGAACGTGCTGCTCGCCGAGGCCGAGGTCTCCTACGACGCGCTCAAGGAGATGGACGACATCAACGGTGAGTTCTCCCGCACCGACGTCGCCCTGGTCATCGGCGCCAACGACGTCACCAACCCGGCCGCCCGCGAGGACGCCAGCAGCCCCATCTACGGCATGCCGGTGCTGAACGTCGACCAGGCCAAGAGCGTCATCGTGCTCAAGCGCTCGATGAACTCCGGCTTCGCCGGCATCGACAATCCGCTCTTCTACGCCGACCACACCTCCATGCTGTTCGGCGACGCGAAGAAGTCCGTCGGTGCGGTCACCGAGGAACTGAAAGCGCTGTAATACCGGCAGTTTCACCGCGGGCATCCGCGGTCCACCGCGCGCACACAAGGTTTCACCCGAACGGCCCTCTGCCGAGCCCGGCGGAGGGCCGTTCGTCGGTACTGGGATAGATTCTGCCGAGACGATTCGAGGAGAACCCACACAATGTCGCAGGGCCATGTGCTGCCTACCCAACCCGGCTACGGCGCAACGGCTCTCGGTGTCCCTCCGGCGCCGCCGGGCAAGAAGCCGGGGCGCGCGGTCCGGATCGGCGCCGTCGCCGCGCTCGTCGTCGGCGTCGCGGTGTGCCTGGTCATCGGCTTCTGGGTCAGCATGAAATCGGCGCCCGACGACGACACCATCGCCGCGGGCGACTGCGCGAAGGTATGGGGCACCACGAGCGACGCCGACCTGGAGAAGGCCGATTGCGTTGACCCGCAGGCCAATTACCGGGTGGCGGTGCGGGTCGACAACGGCTCCGAGGCCTGCCCGAGCGGCGATTACGCGTACTACAAGCGCGCCGGGTTGGATGGCTACCGGCTGTGCTTGACCCTCAACGCCGCCGAAGGGGAGTGCTTCGAAGACCTGCCGGGGTCGATCAGCCGGAAAACGGCCTGCGGTCTCGGCAAACACCGGGTGGGCAAAATCGTTCGGGGAACGACGGATCGGATGACGTGCGGAACCGACACCACCGCGGAGTGGGCCCTGGTCTATTCGACGCCGGAGCGGATGACGATCTGCATGCGGAAGCTGTGACATGATCGCCCGCGATTTAATTTGCTGGACACGGCGGCTCCGTAACCACGATCATGCTCGGAGTGTCCGCACGTAATGAGCCTCTTCGGTTGATCGACCCGAGTGAGCCCTCGGCCGATCTCGCCGAGCGGCTGCCGTGGGCCGTCACCGTCGACTCCGCATACTCCTCCCGCGACGCGATCGATGCCCTCGCGGTGAGTCCGTTCCTGCGCGGCGATCAGCCCTGCGCGCACATCGCGCGGTTCGAGCGGATCAACCCCGAGGCGCTGCTGCGCCCCGCGCACGGGCGGGTGGTGCGCTCGGTGCAGGACGACGACAGCAGCGCGGCCCTGGTGGTCGGGGCGGGGTGGTCGTTGCGCGCGATCCGCTGGTCGGGTGGGTCGGCGATGGTCGAGGTCACCGCCGAGACCGACGAACTGGCCGCCGCGGTGCTGGCCGAGTCGATCAAAGGCGCGGCCGCGCAGCCCGAGGTGGGCGAGACCATCGAGATGGGGTTCTGGCACATGAGCGGCCATGGGCCGCAACGCCGAGGGCACAGCATCTCGGCGCCGGAGTGGTCTGCGATCCGCGGCAACTACCCCGGGGACGTCGCGGGGGCGCTGGATCGCCTGATGGCATTGACCGCAGCCGATGTGCGCGGCCGTCTGGTGCTGCTGCACGGTCCGCCGGGGACTGGAAAGACCACCGCGCTGCGGGCGCTCGCGCGAGCGTGGGCACCGTGGTGCCAGTTCGACTGCGTGCTCGATCCCGAGGTGATGTTCGGCAAGCCGGGCTACCTGATGGATGTGGCGGCGGGCGTCGACGGTGACGACGAGACCAAGCGCTGGCGCATGCTGGTGCTGGAGGACTGCGACGAGCTGATCCGGGGTGAAGCGAAAGAGACGGCGGGCCAGGGCCTTTCGCGACTGCTCAACCTGACCGACGGGATGCTCGGCCAGGGCAGGGACGTGCTGGTCGCGATCACCACCAACGAGGATCTGTCCCGGCTGCACCCCGCCGTCACCCGGCCGGGCCGGTGTCTGGCACAACTCGAGGTCGGCCGGCTGTCGCCCGCTGAATCGGCGGCCTGGCTGGCCAAGGAGCGGCATCCCGATACCCCGGCCGATGCCGCCTGCCCGGACGGCGCGACCTTGGCGGAATTGGTGGCGTTGCGCGACGGTGACACCCGGATCCAATCGGTCCGGGAAGATCCCATGAATTCCGGTCTGTATCTGTGATGCGTTGGGCGCTGGTTACCGGGCGCACCGGATCTCGCGTTATCCGCTAGATTCTGGGAGTTCGTTCGCCGTCACACGGTGAAATTGCTTGAACCCTGGGGAGGGGAAATCCATGACCACGCCACCACCCAACTATCAAAATCCAGGACAGGGTTACGGCGGCCCGCCGGGTTATCCGGGAGCGCCGGGCGGCGCACCGGGTTATCCGCCGCCGCAGCCGGGCTACGGTCCGGCCTATCCGCCGCCGCAGGGGTTTCCCCCACCCAACAATGGGTTTGCGCCGCCGCAGGGTTTCCCACCGCCCGGCAATGGTTTTCCGCCGCCGGGTTTTCCGCCGTCCGGTCAGCCCGGTTTTCCGCCCGGCCCACCGCCGCAGCGCCCGCGCGGTCGCAGCGGCCTCAGCAAAGTGATCTCCTTCATCACGGTGTTCGTGGTGGCCGGACTCGTCGTGTTCGGAATTCGTACCGTGCTCGCCGCCGACGGCGACAAGGTCGACGTCGGCGAGTGCGCGAAACTATCGGGATCGACGTACAAGGCCGAGTTCGCCACCAAGAATTGCTCGGACGCCGAAGCGAATTATGTGGTGGCGCAGCGCATCGACGGCGCCAACAAAGACTGCCCTACCAAGGAATACGCCAGCTACTACCAGACCGGCCGGAATGGGTACACGCTCTGTCTTCGCCTCAATGTGAAGGAAGGCGACTGCATCGAGACCGGTGTTCTCTCCGCCAGCACCAAGGTCGCCTGCACGAGCACCGCCGACTTCAAGATCGGTCGCATCGTCCGCGGCAGCGCGGACAAATCGGCGTGTGGCGCGACGTTCACCGACGACAATGCCATCGTCTACCCGAAGCCGGACCCGCTCACGCTGTGCCTGGTGTCACCGACGTAGCCGGTCGGTCGGCTCCGGCGCGACGACGCCGGCATAGCGGCAGCACACCAGCACTGCGATCAGCGGCACGGCCATCGCGGTGGTCAGCGGGATCACCGCGGTGAGCCAGCCGATCACCGCGGGGCCCGCGAGCAGGCCCAGGTAGCCGATACTGAAAACGCGGGACATGTCGGTCGCGGCCTTGTCGGAGCCGAGATTGCCTGCCGCGGTGAAGATCTGGGGGACGCTGCCGGAGAGGCCGAGGCCCATCAGTGCCCAGCCGGACAGGGTCAGCGGGATCCACGGGGATGCCATGATCAGGGCGAGGCCGAGTGCGCAGAGCAGCATGCCGTAGCGGACCACGGCGACCCGGCCGAAAATGCCGCTCACCCGGTCGGCGGCCAGTCGGCCTGCGGTCATGGTGACCGAGAAGGCGCCGAAGGCCAAGGCCGCGGTGGCCGCGTCGGCACCGAGGTGTTCGCGTAATTGCAGCGTGCTCCAGTCGCCGGCCACACCCTCGGCGAGCAGCACTGAGAATGCGATCGCGGCCAGGGCCAGCACTTTTCGGTTGTGCTCGCGCTGGTCGGTGGATTTCGCCACCGACGAGTCTGGCGGCGAGTCCTCCGCAAAGGACGGGCGTGACTCGGCATCCTTCCCGACGGGCGGGCCAGGCTCGGAGTGTTTCGCGAGTGGCGGGTCTGGCTCGGCATTCTTCATGGCGGCCGAGCCGTGCTCGGCCGAGCGCGCAACGTAGTCGTCAACGGCCTCCGTAGGGATCCGCGCATCGCCGGCCCGCTCGGTCGCCCGCGCCGTATCGGTGTCGCGAAGCAGTCGCGGCAGCACTGCAAAGGTTAGGGCCACACCGCCAATTGCCGCCGACCCCAACGTCATCCGCAGGTCCCACCCGGCCCGCAGGGTCGCCGCGCCGAGCAGCGAACCGAGCAGCCCGCCACCGGAGAACAGTGCGTGGAACGCCCCCATGATCGGGCGCCCGTACGCCCGTTCCACGTGCACCGCTTGAGTATTCATCGACACGTCCAGCGCGCCGTTGCCGAAACCGAAGCAGGCCAACGCGATCGCCAGGCTGATCGGACCGGTGGCAAGCCCGGGTCCGATCGCCGCCGCCGACATGATGATCGCGGCGGCGGCAACCAGTGTCCGGCTACCGAACCGGTCCGCGAGCGGGCCCGTGATGCGCATGCCCACGATGCCCGCACCGGCCATCAGCAGGATGAACATCCCCAGCGTCGATTTCGCGACACCGGTCCGATCGGTGATCAGTGGAATGTGCACGACCCACATGGCCAGCAAGAACCCGTTCAAGCCGAACACCGTGAACACGGCGACGCGGGCCACGCGGGTCGGTCGATCGGCCGTCGGAGTCAGCACAGTTTCGACGGTACCGATCACAGTGCGGTGTTTCCCCACCCCCTCGGTATCGACAAGAGGCCGACCCAACCGCGCGGCTTCCGGGGCGAGACATCGTCGGCCCGCCGGTCCGGAAACCGGATCGCGGCGCTGCGATCCGGTTCCACGGGTTGTCTGCACAGCCTCTACCCGTTCCAACCATCCACTAGCCCTGGATGTTCCAGATTCCCGTCGCGGCTGTCTCCCGTGCGTACTCGGTGAAATCCTTGGGCTCCCGGCCCAAAGCGCGGCGCACCCCGTCCGCGGTCTTCGAGTTCCGGCCGTCCAGGATCGTGCCGAACAGGTAGTCGAGCAGGCTCACCGCATCGGCGGGCACCTGGTATTCGGTCAGTGCCGCAACGAAATCCGTGCGGGAGACCGGGATGAACGCGATGTCGCGTCCGGTCGCCGCGGCGATCTCCGCGACGGCTTCGGCGAAGGTCAGCGCGCGTGGACCGGTCAATTCGTAGACCTCGCCCTGATGCCCGTCCTCGGTGAGCGCGCGCACCGCGACATCGGCGATGTCGTCGGCGTGCACGAACGGTTCCGGCACATCGCCATTGGGCATCGCGACTGCACCGGCCAGAATGTAGTCGTTGAACGCGCCCTCGCTGAAGTTCTGTGCGAAGAAGCTGCACCGCACGATGGTCCATTCGAGACCGGATTCCTGCACGATCTCCTCGCACTCCACCGCCTCCGGCTCGCCGCGACCGGACAGCAGCACGAGCCGGCGCACCCCGCTCTGCACCGCCGCGGCGGTGAACGCGCGCAGCGTGTCGGGGGCGCCGGGCACCGCGAGGTCCGGCTGGTAGGCGACGTAAACGGTGTGCACGCCGGCCAGCGCCGCGGGCCAGGTCGCGCGGTCCTCCCAGCTGAACGGAGTGTCCGCCGAGCGTGAGCCGATCCGGACCGGGTGGCCCGCCTGGGTGAGTCGAGTCGCGACCCGGCTGCCGGTCTTGCCGGTGCCGCCGGTGACGAGGATGCGGTGCTGGTCTGTGGTGCTGTTTGTCATGATTGAAGTACACCGTCCGCAGCCGAGACGAAACATAGTTCAGCGGCTCACAACCATGCGTCATCGTCTACTCTTGGGGCGTGGATGCGCTCGCCAGTCTGCTCGAAGGTCCACGCGCCCGAGGCGCGTTTCTGATGTGCTCGTTGCTGAAACCGCCGTGGTCGCTGCGCATTCAGGACGAGGCCCCGCTCGCCGTGGTGTCGATGGTGCGCGGCGATGCCTGGGTCATGCTGGGCAAGCACAAGCCGCGGCAGTTGAGCGAAGGCGATGTCGCGATCTTCCGCGGACCCGATCACTACACCGTCGCCGACGACCCGGCCACCGAGCCGCAGGTGATCATCCATCCGGGCAATGTGACTAAGACGCCCGACGGTGAAATCCTCTGCGAGACATTGAGTCTCGGCGTGCGCCAGTGGGGTACCGACGCCGACGGCGCGACCATGATCGTCACCGGCACCTACGAGTCGGCGGGCGCGGCCAGCCAGCGCCTGCTGCGCGCGCTGCCGCCGCTCATCGTGTTGCAGCGCGGCGACTTCGACACCCGGCTGCTCGACATCCTGGTCGACGAGGCCGTCAAGGACGAGCCCGCCCAGGGCGCCGTGCTGGACCGGCTGCTGGACATGGTGCTGATCGCCGCGCTGCGTGCCTGGTTCGCCCGCAACGACGCGCCCGCCTGGTACCACGCCTACAGCGACCCGCTGGTCGGCAAGGCGCTGCGGCTGCTGCAACACAATCCGGCGCACGGGTGGACCGTGGCGGGCCTGGCCGAGGCGGTCGGGGTGTCCAGGGCCGCGCTGGCCCGGCGCTTCACCGACCTGGTCGGCGAGCCGCCGATGTCCTTCCTCACCGAATGGCGGCTCGCGCTGGCCGCCGACCTGCTCGCCGAATCCGACGCCACCATCGAAGCCATTGCCCGCCAGGTCGGTTACGGCAGCGCCTTCGCCCTGAGCACCGCCTTCAAACGCCAGTTCGGGGTCAGCCCGCGCGACCACCGGCAGGGCGCCGCCCCGGCTGAGCTATCGTCGGCCGGGTGACGCAGGAGTATCCGGTCCTCTGGCCGATGCCGACCCGCTGGGCGGACAACGACCACTACGGGCACGTGAACAACGTGACGTACTACTCGTACTTCGACACCGCGGTCAACGCGTGGCTGATGCACGCCACCGGCACCGACATCCGCGAGCTGCCCGCGCTCGGTGTGGTCGCGCAGACCTCGTGCCAGTACGTCGGCTCGCTGAGCTTCCCGGACCAGCTGCAGGTCGGCCTGCGCATCTCCCGCCTCGGCCGCTCCAGCATCACCTACGACCTGGCCATCTTCCGCGAGGCCGACGGCGACCTCGAACTGGCCGCCACCGGCACCTTCGTGCACGTCTACGTAGACGCCGAAACCCGCAAACCCGTAGAGATCCCAGCCGCCATTCGTACCGCCGCCACCGCCCTCGTCACCGACGCCTAGTCCCGGCTCTGCAAGGCGGCTTGGAAGCGGCGCATGCCGTCGAGCCAGCGGTCGTAGTCGGTGCCCTTGTGGCGGTACATCTTCAGTACCTCGGGGTGCGGCAGGATCAGGAAGTGCTCGGCCGCGACGCCGGCCACGATGATTTCGGCGACCTGGTCCGGAGAGAGCACCGCCCCAGCGGTTTTCACGGCTTTCACGGCGAGTTCGGCGTCGGCGGCGTGCTCCCCGGGGACGAAGCCGGTGTGCAGGAGTCGGGTGTCCACGCCCATCGGGCAGACGCAGCTCACCCGAATGCCCTTGTCGCCGTAGGTGACCGAGAGCCACTCGGCGAAGCCGACGGCGGCGTGCTTGGATACCGAGTAGGGCGCGGAGCCGAGCTGGGTGAGCAGGCCCGCCGCCGACGCGGTGGACACGAAGTAGCCGGTCCCGCGCGTCAGCCAGCCGGGTATCAACAACCGCGCGGCACGGACGTGGGCGAGCACATTGACCTCCAGTGCCGCCGCCCACTGGGCGTCGGTGCTGTCCAGCCCCGCGCCACCGGCGATGCCCGCATTCGCGAAATAGAGGTCTACCGGGCCGAATTCGGCCTCGGCGCGATCGATCAGCCCGCGGATCACCTGATCGTCGGCGACGTCCCCGCCGACCGCGACCGCGGCGGCACCGAGGGACTCGGCGACCTGGGTAGCCGAGTCGGCATCGAGGTCGGCAAGCACCACCCGCGCTCCGTCGGCAACCAACCTGCGCGCCAAGGCCGCACCGATTCCCGCGCCGGCCCCCGTGACTATCGCAACCTTGCCCGAAATCTCCATTCCCGCACCCTAGCGGGGGTCACACCGGGCCCGCGTGCGGTTAGTTGCCGCGCGATAGTCGATGCAGCAGCGGCGCGGTGCGCGGACCGACCAGCTCACGCATCACCAGCGCCATATTGGTGCGCTCCACGCCGGGAATCTTCAATATCTGACCGGCGATTCGGTACAGGTCATCGGCGTCCCTGGCGACCACCCGCACGGTCAGATCGGTGAGCCCGGTCATGCCGCACACCTCGGTCACCTCGGGTACTTCGGCGAGTTCGTCTACGACGGAGTCCAATTGGTGCTGATCGACGACCACCGCGACGAACGCGGCCAGCGGATAGCCCAGTGCGCGCGGCTGCACCCGGCGCTCGAAACTGCCGAGCACACCGCCCGCCTCCCAGCGCGACAACCGAGCCTGCACGGTGTTGCGCGACAGTCCGAGTCGCGCGGCCAGTTCGACGCCGGTGGCTCTCGGGTTGGCGACCAGTTCCAGCAAGAGTCTGGCGTCGGTGGCGTCCAAGGTCACGTCGACGTTTTCTCTGGTCATACGACGCAGTATGACATCGGCGCGCCGGTAAGAATTGAGCATTATGCGTATTCGCGTGTCGATCACTTGCGCACATCGCATTATCGTGGATGCTGTGAGGTAGAGCACACCTGCCTGATGAGGAGGCGGTCACGATGCCAGACAAGATCGAGTACCCGGTTCAATTGGTCCAGCCCGACGGTCGCCGTGTGCTCGATCGGGAGCACACCGCACTGGTCGCCGACGTCGGGCCCGAACAGCTGCGTGCGCTCTATCGGGACATGGTGGTCACCCGCCGCATCGACACCGAGGCGACCGCTCTGCAGCGGCAGGGGCAGCTCGGCCTGTGGGCCCCGCTACTGGGCCAAGAGGCCACCCAAGTCGGATCCGCGCACGCCCTGCACCCGGACGACTACGTGTTCTGTAGTTACCGCGAGGCCGCCGTCGCCTACTGCCGCGGCGTGCACCCCACCGAGATCACCAGGATGTGGCGCGGCGTCGCGCATTCGTGCTGGGATCCGAACGCGGTCAACATGACCAACCCGAACATCATCGTCGGCTCGCAGGGCCTGCACGCGACCGGTTATGCCTACGCCGCGCACCTGGACGGCGCCGAGATCGCGACCATCGCCTACTTCGGCGACGGCGCGAGCAGCCAGGGTGACATCGCCGAGGCGCTCGGCTTCGCCGCGAGCTGGAGCGCGCCGGTGGTGTTCCTGTGCCAGAACAATCACTGGGCGATCAGCGAGCCGGTCCGGGTGCAGAGTCAGACCCCGATCGTGCGCCGGTCCTACGGCTACGGCATCCCCGGCGTGCAGGTCGACGGCAACGACGTGCTCGCGGTGCTCGCCGTGACGCGGCAGGCGGTGGCGCGCGCCCGCTCCGGTGGCGGGCCGTCCTTCATCGAGGCGCTCACCTATCGCATGGGCCCGCACACCACCGCCGACGACCCCACCCGCTACCGCTCGTCCGCGGAGACCGAGGAGTGGGCCCGACGCGATCCGATCGACCGGCTACGCAGGCTGCTGGAGCGCGAGTCGCTGTTCGACTACCCGTTCCAGCGCGAGGTCGCCGAGCGCGCCGACGAGGTCGCCCGGCAGGTGCGCACCTCCACCATCGAGATGCCCAATCCCGGACCGATGGACCTGTTCGACCATGTCTATGCCACCCCGCATGCGCTCATCACCGAGGAGCGACGGGAGTACGCGCAGTACTTGGCTGGCGATCCCAGCGAGACTGCCGCGAGACCGGAAGGAGTCCCTTCGTGATCACTACTTTCGCAGGCGCGCTGAACACCGGACTGCGCCGCGCACTGGAGGACGACCCCAAGGTCGTGCTCATGGGCGAGGACATCGGCCGCCTCGGCGGCGTCTTCCGGGTGACCGACGCCTTACAGAAGGACTTCGGCAACAACCGGGTCATCGACACCCCGCTGGCCGAATCCGGCATCGTGGGAACGGCTTTCGGCATGGCGCTGCGCGGCTACCGGCCGGTGTGTGAAATCCAGTTCGACGGGTTCGTCTACCCGGCCTTCGACCAGATCGTCTCGCACGTGGCCAAGATCCACTACCGGACGCAGGGAAAGGTGAACGCGCCCATCACGATTCGCATTCCGTTCGGCGGTGGCATCGGGTCGGTGGAGCACCATTCGGAGTCACCGGAGGCCTATTTCGCGCACACCGCGGGGCTGCGGGTGATGACGCCGAGCAACCCCGCCGACGCGTATCTGATGATCCGCCAAGCGATCGCGTTGGACGACCCGGTGATCTTCTTCGAACCCAAGCGGCGCTACTGGGACAAGGCAGACGTCGACTTCCTCGCACTCGATCGCGACGGCGCGCTGCCACCCGACCGCGCCAGGGTTTGCAGCACCGGCACCGACGCGACCGTCGTCGCCTACGGCGGCACCGTGGCCACCGCGCTGTCCGCCGCGAAAATCGCCCACGAGGAGGGGCATTCGCTGGAGGTCATCGATCTGCGCAGTCTCTCGCCGATCGATTTCGACACCATCGAGGAGTCGGTGACCAAGACCGGCAGGCTGGTCATCACCCACGAGGCACCTGTTTTCGCCGGTCTCGGCGCGGAGATCGCCGCGCGGATCACCGAACGCTGCTTCTATCACTTGGAGGCGCCGGTGTTACGCGTCGGCGGGTTCGACATCCCGTATCCCCCGGCCAAACTCGAGAAGTTCCACCTGCCGGACCCGGACCGCATCCTCGCCGCGGTCGATCGAACCCTCGCCGCATGACGCCGGTCCACCCTTAGTGAGAGGTGCCCACGTGGAAGATCGCGCCAAGCAGTCGGGCAACGTCCTGGAATTCCGGCTCCCCGATCTCGGCGAAGGGCTGGCCGACGCCGAATTGGTGTCCTGGTCGGTCGATGTCGGCGACGCGGTGGAGCTGAATCAGACCATCGCCGAGGTGGAGACGGCGAAGGCGGTGGTCGCGCTGCCGTCGCCGTTCGCCGGGCGGGTGGTGGAGTTGCTCGCGCAGCCGGGGGAAACGGTGCTCGTCGGGGCGCCGTTGATCCGCGTGCAGAACGACGATGCGGAGTCGGGGCAGGCAACCGGGGCGAACGGTGCCGAGGTGTCGAGCGACGCACCCGGTGCGGGCCGGACGGCGGTGCTGGTGGGTTATGGGCCGGAGGGTGATGCGGTGTCGAGGCGCCGTCGGCCCGTTGCCACTGTCACCGAAGCGGATTCGCGGCAAGCCCCGAACGGTACGCCGGCCGGGAATCGACACGACGTTGCGCCACCGGACGAATCCGTTGACGCGCAGGCAGATTCGACCGAATCGGTTGCCGCGCGATCGCGCGACACCACGACCGACGATACGCGGGACTCCGAAGATGATGTCGCAGAGTCCGTGTCGGACGGCACCAGGCCGCAACTGACGACCACAAGGGCCGCTGCCACGCCTGCCGCCCGCAAGCTGGCGCGCGAATTAGGTATCGATCTGTGGTTCGTCCCGGGTTCGGGGCCCGGCGGTGCCGTGACCGTGGAGGACGTGCGCGGCGCGGTCCCGGTATCGCAACCGCGCACATCGGCGAGTCGATCGGGGACTGCTGCCGCCACCGATGCCGGCGAGCCGGCCCGTGAGGTTCGAACACCGATCAGCGGCGTCCGCAAGCGCACGGCGGCGGCCATGGTGGCGAGTGCTCGCACCATCCCGCAGGCGAGCACCTTCGTCACCCTCGACTGCACCGCCTCGATGGAGCTGATCGACCACCTGCGCAGCACCAAAGCCTTTGCCGGACTGACACTTACCCCGCTCGCGTTGGTCGCGAAGTCGGCGTTGGCGGCCTTGCGCGAGTTCCCCGGCATCAACACCTACTGGGACGAGGCGAATCAGGAGATCGTCACCAAGCACTATGTGAACCTCGGGTTAGCGGTGGCCACCGAGCGTGGTCTGTTGGTGCCCAACATCAAGGACGCGCACTCGTTGAGCCTGCGCGACCTCACCCGGGAGATCGGCTGGCTGGCCGAGACCGCGCGATCGGGTGGCGCGAGCCCGGCCGACCTGCGCGGCGGCACCTTCACCATTACCAACGTGGGAGTGTTCGGCGTCGACACCGGCGTGCCGCTGGTCAACCCCGGCGAGGCGGCCATCCTGTGCCTCGGCTCGATCCGCAAGCGGCCGTGGGTGTTCCGCGACGAACTCGCGGTCCGCTCGGTCACCACCCTCGGCATCAGCTTCGATCACCGCATGATCGACGGCGAACTCGCCTCCCGCTTCCTCGCCACCGTAGCGAGCCTGCTCGAGGACCCGCTCACCTTGCTGAGCCGGATCTAGATCCGGCCGTGTGATGTCACGCGGGGGAAACATTGCGGGCGCTCGACGTAAAGAAGACCGGCTAGTTCTATAGGTATGGCAGAGGGAACCCATCCCGTCGATACCAGGTTGCCGTTCGGGCGGCAGCTCACCTTCGGCATCCAGCACGTGCTGATCATGTACACCGGCTGCATCACGGTGCCGCTGGTGTTCGGTGCGGCCGCCGGGCTCGACCGGGCCACCATCGGCTTGCTGATCAGCGCGGATCTGCTGATCGCCGGGGTGATCACGCTGGTGCAGAGCCTCGGGGTGGGCAAGCTCGCGGGTGCGCGGCTGCCCATCATCTGCGGTGCCACCTTCATCGGCCTCGATCCGATGATTCTGATCGCCAAAGAGTACGGGCTCCCGGCGGTGTACGGGTCGATGATGATCGGCGGTGTGGTCGGCGTGGCGCTGGCGGTGCCGTTCGCCCGTCTGGTGCGGTTCTTTCCGCCGCTGGTTACCGGGACCGTACTCACCGTGGTCGGCGTCTCGCTGATCGGGGTAGCCGGTGGGCTGATCATCGGCAACGATCCGAAGGCGGCCACGTTCGCGGCGCCGTCGCATATCGGCCTCGCCGCCGTCGTCTTCCTGATAGCCGTGGGCTTCCTGTGCCTGGGTCGCGGCATGGTCGCCCAGCTCGGGGTGTTGATCGGCTTGGTGGTCGGCATTGTCATCGCCATCCCGATGGGCTTGATCGACATGGACGGCATCGCGGGGGCCGACTGGGTGGGGCCGCCGAAGCCGTTCCACTTCGGCGCGCCGGAGTTCCCGATCACCGGGGTGGTCGCGATGAGCGTGGTGATGGCGGTGGTGTTCGCCGAGTCGACGGCGAGCATGCTGGCGATCAGTGAGATCACCGGAAAGCCGATCGGCAAGGGCGATTTGGCGCGTGGGCTGGTCGGCGACGGGCTGTCCGGCGTGCTCGGCGGGGTGTTCACCTCGTTCGTGGACACGATCTTCAACCAGAATGTCGGGGCTGTCGCGGCCACCCGGGTCTTCAGCCGCTACGTCACCGCCACCAGCGGGGTGATTCTGGTGGTGCTCGGGCTGATGCCGCGCTTCGGTGCGATCGTCGCCGCGATTCCTGAACCGGTGGTCGGCGGTGTCGGGCTGGTGCTGTTCGCCACCATCGCGATCGTCGGCATCGACACGCTCCGTAAAGCGGATCTCGCCGACCGGGTCAACGCCACCATCGTCGCCACCGCAATCGGCGTCGGTCTGCTGCCGGTCATGGCGAAGGACATGTTCGTCCACTTTCCCGCCGCCGCCCAGATCCTGCTCACCAGTGGCATAACCCTGGGTGCGGCAACCTCATTCACCCTCAACGTGCTCTTCAACCACACCAGGCTCGGCGTATTCGCCCGAGGCGAAGTCGCCGCCGCCGAATCCTCGGCCACCACCGAGTCATCGATCAGCACCGAACCCCCGACCATCGCCGAACCACGCCACGACTTGCCCTCCGCGGCTCCCGCCTGACGGCAACCGCCGCGAGTGGCGCACCACTGGAACCCTTCTCGGCAATGGACGCTGCTGACCGGGACCGGCCTGGGCCCGGCGCGTTCAGGCGCGGTGACTCAGCACCTTGCGAACCAGCAATCCGGCGATGAGTGCCCAGAAGGCGGCGCCGACACCGAGGAAACCGACACCGGACGCGGCGATCAGAAAGGTGACGATGCCTGCTTCGCGGTGTTCCGCGGAGGCGAGCGCGCCGGTCAACGCAGCCGCGAGCGTGGCAAGCAAGGCAAGGCCAGCAACGGTTTCCAGAACCCCTTTCGGTGCGGTGGCGATGAAGGTGACCAGGGCCGCCGAGCCGAGCGCGAGCACCAGATAGATAGCGCCCGCGGTGAAGGCGGCGGTCCACCGCTTCTTCGGATCGGGATGGGCCGAGGGCGCCGCCGCGAGTGCGGCACTGATCGCGGCCAGGTTGATGGCGTGCCCGCCCGCGGGCGCCCCGACGATGGTGCCGATACCGGTAACGGTCATGGCCGCCCGCCACGGGACCTGGTAGTCGAAGGACTTCATGACCGCGGTCCCCGGAATGTTCTGCGACGCCATGGTGACGATGTAGAGCGGGATCGCCACACCGATCATCGCCTGCCAATTCCAGTGCGGCAGTGTCAATTCCACTGATGGCACCATCGCGGCGAAGTCGAGATGCTTGTGCTGCACCGCGATACTGATGCCCGATCCGATCGCCGCCGTGGCGAACGCCGCGATCACCGCCCATCGCTTCGCCACCCGTTGCAGCACCAACCACACCAGGATCACCGGAACCACCACCGCCGGACTGGACCGCACCGCCTGCACCGGTGCCAGGCACAGCGGCAGCAGCACCCCGGCCAGCATGGCCTGCGCGATCTCCACCGGAATCGCGGCGACCAGATTTCCCAGCCGCTGCCACAGGCCGGTGATCACGATCAACACCCCCGCGATCACGAAAGCGCCGACCGCGGCGGGCCAGCCGCCGACCACCACACCCGTGCTCGCGAGCAGCGCGGCGCCGGGGGTGGACCAGGCCAGCGTGATCGGCATCCGATACCGGTAGCTCAACAGCATCATGCCGATCGCCTGCGTCACGCAGACCGCGAGCAGTCCCGACGCCGCCTGCGCCGCGTTCGCACCTACCGCGGTCAGTCCGCTGAGCACCACGGCGAACGCGCTGGTGAATCCCACCAGTGCGGTAACCGCGCCGGCGCCGAGCGGCTGTGCGAGCCCGACCTTCGGGGCAACGGGCTCTTTGTCCAGCTCGGCAGGTGCCTCGGTCGTCGGGGAAAGGTTCGACATTGTGGCGATCCTGCCGGTAACTGGACTGCTCCGTCACGGGCCAGTCGGCCGAAACTGGACCGAATTACGGAACGGCCCCACTGGTACGACACGCCGTACCCGCCCTGTCCTACCGGTGAGTAGCGCTGGGGTGCAGCCTCATTGCCCAGTTCAGATGCGTAGTCTGAGGGGTATTCGGTGCGCGAGGGTGCGATTACTGGACTAGGAGCTGGGTTGAGCGCGGTACTGATCTCGCCGGTAGAGCTTCGGGAAGTGTTGTCGGACAAGCGGGTTCGCCTGCTGGATGTCCGATGGGCGCTGGGCGACCCGGACGGCCCGCAACATTATCTGAACGGCCACATCCCCGGCGCGGTGTTCGTCGACATGGAAACCGAGCTGGCCGCGCCGCCGTCGCCGACCCGCGGCAGGCACCCGCTGCCGGACATCGCGCAGCTGCAGAAGTGCGCGCGCAGCTGGGGCATCTGCCAGGGCGATCCGGTGGTCGTCTACGACGCGACCGGCGGCATGGCGGCCGCCCGCGCCTGGTGGTTGCTGCGCTGGGCGGGCATCGCCGACGTGCGGATCCTCGATGGCGGACTGCCCGGCTGGACCAACGCCGGCGGTGCACTCGCCACCGGCACCGAACCCGACCCCGAACCCGGCGATGTCGAGCTCAGCCCGGGTCACCTGAAGGTCATCGATGCCGACGCGGCCGCCCGCTGGCGCGGCGTGCTCCTCGACGCCCGCGCGGGCGAGCGCTACCGCGGCGAGGTCGAGCCGATCGATCCGCGCGCAGGCCACATCCCCGGCGCCATCAGCGCCCCCACCGCCGAAAACCTGGACGCCAACGGGCATTTCCGCGACCCGGCCGAACTGCGTGACCGCTTCGCCGGATTCACCGCCGAACCGGTCGCGGTGTACTGCGGCTCCGGCGTCACCGCGGCTCACCAGGTGGCGGCGCTGGCCGTGATCGGCATCGACGCGGCGCTGTACCCGGGTTCCTGGTCGCAATGGTCGAACGACCCGAAGCGACCCGTCGCGACCGGCAGCTGAGCTCAGGGACAGGTCCGCGCGACACCGTGCAGCGCCATGTTGTCGGCGGCGGTCACCGGTAGGTCGTAGCGCGCGGCCGCAGTGAGGTACTTGCCCGCGAAGAAGCAGTGATTGGCGCGGGCCGGTGGCAGCCACTCGGCGGGCGTCTTGTCGCCCTTGGCCTGGTTGGTGCGCCCCTCGGTGGCGAGCAGGTTGACCTCGACGTCGTTGGCGAAGCGGACGCGGCGCTCGAGCGGCCAGTGGGCGGCCCCCATATCCCAGGCGGCGGCCAGCGAGTACACGTGGTCGATCTGCACGTCGTTGGCGTCGGCCTTGTCGAAGCGGACCTGCTTGCCGGTGTACGGGTCGTTCAAGAGGCCGCCGACGACCACGCAGTCGCGGGTGCCCGGTCGGAAACGCACCTCGGTGAGCTGCAAAGCGAGCACGTTGTTGCGGGTGTCGCAGCCGTCGTGCCCGCCGGGGGCGTCGTTGTCGTCGGTCCAGGCGGGCCCGAATACGCAGCCCTGTCCCGGTTTGCAGCCACGGTCGTAACCGCCGGGATGCGGCCGGTCCGGCACCACCCGCACGGCGGCGAGCAGCTGTTCCAACTCCACCCGCGTCGGACTGCCGGGCGCGGGTGCCACCGGCGCCAGGTCGAGCTGGTCGCAGCCGATGGTGCACAGCACGACGAGCGCGCCGAGCAGCCAACGCCGAAGGTCCATGGCGCCAGCTGTACCCGGATGGACCGACATTCGTAGAACCCGTAGCGAGAGCAGTTGTCAGGAACGGCGCAGAACAACCCTCACAACCAGGCGCGGGCGAGCAGGTCGTCGTCGGCGACCTCGCTTGCCCGCGGTGGGAACCGGGTGGCCGAAATCGACTCGGCGTTCGCGCCGTCGTGCCCGATCAGCCACGAGCCGCCGCGCTCCTCGCACTCGGCGAGCTTGGCGAAGGTGGCGAGCAGGAAGGTGATGGCCTCGTGCGGGTCGAGGGTTCGGGCCAGGCGCTGTGATTCACCGGGGCGGGACAGGTCCAGCCACACGCCGGACTGACCGTCGAGCCGCATGCCGACCATCTTCTCGGCGTTGATGAAGGTGAATTTGCGCCGCTCCCACGGCGTCGTCGGCGTGAAGCTCTGCTCGAGAACCTGGAGCAGAATCGTCATGATTGCCTCCGTTGACCAGCGGATATTCAAGTATGTTCCGCCGCGCCGCAGAAAGCCAGACCGGCGCGATCGCGGTGGGTGCGCCGGTGTCGGACCCACCTGCTTGGATGGGCTGATGCTGCACGGTCTGTGGTCGCCGGGCTCCGGGTTGCTGCTCTGGCACGACGCCCCCCTCGCCGCGCTGCCCGACCCGTTGGGCGGCGTATTGAGCGCGTCGAAATTCCGGCACCGGGCAGACGTGCTGGTCATCGGGCCGGACGGCACGGCGACCGAGCAGGTCCGCGCGCACGCGATGGCGCCCGCGGCCGCGGCGGCGGCGTTGCGGCAGCGACTTCCGGCCGAGGCGGTGGCGGGGGACCTGCGCTTCCTCGCGCACGTCGCGCGCGGTGTCGAGCGCTGGGTCCGGGCCGGGCGGATCGTGCCGGAACTGCGCCGCGCCGACGGCCAGTGGTGGGTGCGCTGGCGCCTGGTCGGCGGCGAGCGGCAGCGCGCCTGGCTTGCCGAATTGGCGGTGGCCATGCCTGCCGCGCTGCGGGTGGCGGGTCGCCCCAACGCGGTGCTCGACGACCTGGTCACCGAGCTCACCGACCCGATCGCCCGGTCCATGATCGACCCGCCCGACTCGGTGCATCCGCTGGTGGACGCGCTCGTGCGCGATATCGCCCTGGACGCGGGCAGCTACCGGGTGGCCGAAACGCTGGAGCACTGGCGGGCCACCCTGACCGGCGACGAGCCGGAGCTGGTGCTGCGCCTGCTCGAGCCGGACGGCGACCTCGGCACCGCGGACGAATCGGTGGCGCTGTGGCGGCTGGAGGTCTGCCTGCGGATCGATGGCGAGGCGCCGAACCCCGTTCAACTGCAGGGCGATCCGGATCTGCTCCGGGTCGCCGTCGAGCAGCTCGGCGAGGCGCAGCGGGCATACCCCCGGCTGCGCGACCTGCCGAGCGATCCGCGCTCGATGGACCTGCTGCTGCCGACCGAGGTCGTCGTCGACCTGGTCGAGCACGGCGCGCACGCCCTGCAGGCGGCCGGCGTTCGACTGCTGCTGCCGCGCGCCTGGAACGTCAGCGCCCCGACCATGCGGCTGCGGGTGGAGAGTGCGGTGCCCGCCGCCGAAAGCACCGTCGGTATGCCGGGACTCGTCTCCTACCGCTGGGAACTCGCGCTCGGCGACACCGTACTGACCAAGGCGGAGATGGAGCGGCTGGTCCGCAGCAAATCGGATCTGGTGCAGCTGCGCGGTGATTGGGTGCAGGCCGATCACAAGGTGCTGGCCGCCGCCGCCCGTTACGTGGCCGCGCACACCGACACCTCCGAGATCACCTTCGCCGACCTGATCGGCGAACTGGCGGGCGGCCGGGTGGAGCAGGTGCCGGTCACCGAGGTCACCGCCACCGGGTGGGCCGCCGACATCCTGGATCGGACCCGCGAACTCGAGCCGATCGCCCCGCCGGTCGGGCTGAAGGCGCAGCTGCGGCCGTACCAAGAACGCGGCCTCGCCTGGCTGGTCACCATGAGCCGCATGGGTTTCGGCGCGATCCTGGCCGACGACATGGGGCTCGGCAAGACCGTCCAGGTGCTCGCGTTGCTGGTGCACGAGCGCGAGGCGGCGAACGCGCGGGACCGGACGGCCGCGAAGCTGAGCCGCAAGTCGGCCGGGGCGAAGGCGGCGGCTGGCGCGGTGGTGTTGTCGCTGGATGCCGCGCGGCGACGCAAGGCCGCCGGCGATTCCGGCGGCGGTATGCCGGGGCCAACGCTGCTGGTGTGCCCGATGTCGGTGGTCGGCAACTGGCAGCGCGAGACCGAGCGTTTCGCGCCGGACCTGCGCGTGTGGGTGCACCACGGTGTCGGACGACGCTCCGGCGCGGAGCTGGATGCGGCGGTGGCCGAGTCCGATCTGGTGATCACGACCTACGCACTACTCGCGCGGGACCTCGACGAGCTGAAGCGGCAAACCTGGGACCGGATCGTGCTCGACGAGGCGCAGCACATCAAGAACGCGGCGACCAGGCAAGCGCGCGCGGCGCGTTCGCTCCCGGCCCGACATCGGCTGGCGCTCACCGGAACTCCGGTGGAGAACCGGCTGGAAGAACTGCGCTCGATCATGGATTTCGCGGTGCCGAAGGTGCTCGGCAGCCCGCAGACGTTCCGCGCGCGCTTCGCCGTGCCCATCGAACGCGAGCGGGATGAGAACGCGATCAGCAGGCTGCGGATGATCACCCAGCCGTTCGTGCTGCGCCGGGTCAAGACCGACCCGGCGGTGATCACCGATCTCCCGGACAAACTGGAGATGACGGTGCGCGCCAACCTGACCGTCGAGCAGGCCGCGCTGTACCAGGCGGTGGTCGACGACATGCTGGCCAAGATCAAGGACGCGAAAGGCATGGCGCGCAAGGGCGCCGTGCTCAGCGCGCTGACCAGGCTCAAGCAGGTGTGCAACCATCCGGCGCACTTCCTCGGTGACGGCTCCGGGGTGCTGCACCGCGGCAGCCATCGCTCCGGCAAGCTCGCGCTGGTGGAGGACGTGCTGGACGCGGTGCTCGCCGACGGCGAGAAAGCGTTGCTGTTCACCCAGTTCCGCGAGTTCGGCGAGCTCATCGCGCCCTACCTGGTCGAACGCTTCGGCACGGAGGTGCCGTTCCTGCACGGCGGGGTACCCAAGCAACGGCGCGACAGCATGGTCACCCGGTTCCAGGAGCCTGCGGGGCCGCCGTTGATGTTGTTGTCGCTGAAGGCCGGTGGCACCGGGCTGAACCTGACCGCCGCCAATCATGTGGTGCACCTGGACCGCTGGTGGAATCCGGCGGTGGAGAACCAGGCCACCGACCGGGCGTACCGGATCGGGCAGCAGCGCAATGTGCAGGTGCGCAAGCTGGTCTGCGTCGACACCATCGAAGAGCGGATCGACGAAATGATCAACGGCAAAAGGCAACTCGCCGATCTGGCCGTCGGCGCGGGGGAGAACTGGATCACCGAGTTGAGCACCGATGACCTGCGCGAGCTGTTCACGCTCGGGGCGGAGGCGGTCGGCGAATGAGTCCGTACATCGACTACAGCGAGTTCGGTAAGCGCCGTCCGGTGCGCGGCGGGGTCGAGGCCCGCAGCCGCCGTGGTGGTTTCGGGCGCACCTGGTGGGGCAAGGCGCTGATCGACGCGGTCGAGCAGATGGCCGACGCCGGGCGCATGTCGCGCGGGCGCACCTACGCGCGGGCCGGGCAGGTGGTGAGCTACCGGATCGAGCCGGGCGCGGTGACCGCGGAGGTGCAGGGCAGTCAGCCGCGTCCGTTCACCGCGGTGTTCACCGTCCGGCCGCTGCGCGAGGAGGAGATCGAGCTGCTCATCGAGACCATCCGCGACGCGCCGGGCATGCTCGCCGAGATCGCATCCGGCGCGTTGCCGACCGCGCTCGGCCCGCTGCTGCTGCCGACCACCGCCGCCGACCTGGACTTCACCTGTAGCTGCCCCGACCCGGGCTGGCCGTGCAAGCACGTCGCCGCGGTCTGCTACCTGCTCGCCGAACGGCTCGACGAGCGGCCCCGCGAGATCCTCGCGCTGCGCGGCCTCGACCTGGACACGCTCATCGGTGGTATCGAACGTGACCTGCGCGCCGTTGACTCCGACGATCCCTACGGCAACGAGGCCGTGCTGCCGGATCTACCGAAGGCCGAATTCCGGCCGGCCCCCGAAGATCTGGATCCGTTGTTGCTGCGCAAGGCGATGCGGATGACCTCGGCCGAGGAGCCGATCGCCGCGGCGGGGCTGCGCGAGCTCACCGCGCTGTATCAAATGTTCGACAGCTGAGTGAGTTTGGTGAGCATCCGGCGTCGGGGCTTGCGGTTGCCTCCGGACTTTTCGGGGCGGGATCTGGTCCGGTTGCACGGGACCGGGACTTCCCGACACCGGATGCCTCACCAAGTCTGCGCGCATCGCATCGGTCCCGGAACTGCCCGAGGGTTGCCCACCCGCTGCCACTGTGGCCGTAGCCGGGGCAGTGCTCAGGCCGTGTCGCGATGTCCACCGACCAACACCGCGACGAAGCACAGCGTGGCGAGCCCGGACACGACGATGGCGGGTTCGGGGAAGTAGAGGCAGGCGATCCAGAATGTGCCGCCCGCCCCTGCCACGCAGACGCCGTTGAACAGCGACCACCGCGTGATCAGGCCTGGTGCGCCGTGTGCCGCGGCGATCGCCAGCAGGCCGAAAAGCAAGCCGAGGAAACCCATTCCGACGCTGTAGCCGGTGTTCAGGCCGAAGACGGAGAGCTGTCTGCCGCCGTCGAACATCGATCCGGTGACCTGCGCGGACATCGCGTTGACGACCTCTTCGGCGGGGCCGTCGTCGCCGTTGAAAACGTGCACCACCAGCAGATGCGCCAGGCCGACCAAGCCGAGCAAGGTGGATCCGGCGAAGTGGACTGGGGTGGCCCAGCGGGTGGGCCGGGTGGTGGACGAGGGTGTTATCGCGGTCATCGCGACCTCCGTAACTCGTGCCGTGCCGTCGTTCCCGAAACAGAACAAAACTTATGTTATAGGCTGGTCGTTATGGCAGGCAAGAGTGCGTGGCTGGCATCCGGGCTGGTGATCCTCGGTACGGCGGGCCCGGCCGGGCTCACCATCGACAAGCTGGTGGCGGCCACCGGGCTGAGTACCGGGTCGTTCTATCACCACTTTTCGAGCATGGGCGGGTACAAAGCGGCGCTGCTCGAGCACTTCGAGGAGGTGCAGACGACGCGTTACCTGCGTGAGGTGACGGCAGCCGCCCAACTCGATGCCAGGGAAAAGCTGGACCTGCTCTTGGATCTGGTGCTGCGGGACGAGGGGCCCGCCACGCTGGAAACGGCGATACGCTCATGGGCGATCGACGACCCGCTCGCGGCCGAGGTCAAGGAGCGCATCGATGCGGCTCGGCTGGACTTCCTGCGAACCCTGCTGGGGGAGAGTGGATATGGCGCGGACGACGCGCGGCAACTCGCGCAGTTGCTCTATCTGCTGGTGCTCGGTGCGGGCAGCATGATCCCCGCGGTGTCGCCGGAGGAACTGCGCGTGCTGGCTCGGCGGGTGTTGTCATGAGTGCCCGGCGAATGCCCTCTCCAGTGCTGGGCGGCCGTTGGTGAGCGGCGAGTCGACCGGTATCGGAAAGGCAACGCCTGCCGATGACCTCGGCACCGCGGTGGAGATCGACCGTCCGCCCCGGCGGGTGGTGTCGCTGGTGCCGTCGCTGACCGAGGCCGTCGCGGTTTCCTGCCCGGAGATCCTCCGCGCGGCCACCGAATGGTGCACGCACCCAGCCGACCTCGCCGTCGAGCGGGTACGCGGTACCAAGAACCCGAATGTGCGCCGCATCATCGAACTCGCGCCTGATCTGGTGCTGTGCAATATGGAGGAGAACCGGCAGATCGACGTCGGCCGACTCCGCGCGGCCGGAATTCCGGTGTGGGTGACCAGGATAGAAACCGTGGACGAGGCGCTGGCCTCGCTGGCGCGCCTGTTCACCGAGGCCCTCGGTGTCGGTGTTCCGCCCTGGCTTACCGCAGCCGAATCCGTCTGGGCGCCACCGCCGCCCACCCCATCGCGCAATGCGGTGATCCCGATCTGGCGCAATCCTTGGATGGTGGTGGGCCGCAACACTTTCACCGGCGATCTGGCGGCCCGCCTCGGGTTGCGGCTGGTGCACGCCGACCGCCCGGACCGCTACCCGCGCCTCTCCGCGGACGAATTGACCACCGGCATCGAGCTCGCCGTGCTACCCGACGAGCCTTACGTCTTCACCGGCACCGATGGCCCCGACGCGTTTCCGGGCCTCCCGGTGGCGCTGGTCGAGGGCCGCAGCCTCACCTGGTACGGACCGTCGTTGGCCACCGCGCGAGATACCCTCACCGGGCAACTGGCCCAGGCTTTCCTCGCCTGAGTTCGGCCGACCGCTACGCCGACGTCGCGAACCGGTAATCGGACAGGTCGAAATGCCCACTGCGCCAAGCCGCCTCGACCGTGGTCGACGGCCGCAACGGCACATCACCGTGCTTGTCGAAGTAGTAGCTGTTGGACACCGCGCAGCTGTCCTGCCAGAACACCTGTCCGCCGCGCCTATCGAGCATCTCCTGGAAGAAGCGATCGTTGGCCTCGCGGGTCACCTCGACGATGGTCGCGTTGCCCGCGCGGGCGTGCCGCAGGCAGCGCAGGATGTGCCTGGTCTGGTTCTCGATCAGCGCGAAATAGGACGAGCCGTTGTAGCCGTACGGCCCGATGATGGAGAAGAAGTTCGGGAAGCCGGGCACGCTCACGCCCTCATAGGCCTGCAGGCGGTTCTCGTCCCACCACTTCTCCAGGTCCAGCCCGCCGATGCCGCGCAGATCGTAGGTCGGCATATTGCCGGATTCCATCACCTTGAAGCCGGTCGCCAGAATCAGCACGTCGACCGGGTACTCGGTGCCGCTTGCCGTGCGCACGCCGGTGCTGGTGATCTGCTCGATCGGGTCGGTCTCCAGCACCACATTGTCGCGGTTGAAGGTGGCCAGATAGTCGTTCGAGAAGCTCGGCCGCTTGCAGCCCAACGCGTAACGCGGCGTGAGCTTTTCGCGGATCACCGGATCATGCACCTGGTTGCGGAGGTGGGCTAGGCCCGCGCGTTCGCCGAGCGCGGCCGTCGGCAACTTCGTGTGATAGTGCGCGGCGATCGGGAAGGTGATCTCCACATAGGTCTGGCTGATCAACCGGGTCAGCGAACGCGCGCCGGGCACCCGCAGCGCCCACTGCACCGGTTTGGGCAGCGGCAGATCCAGCCGAGGCAGACACCAGATGGGCGTGCGCTGGAACACGACGAGCTGCTCGACCTCGGGCGCGGTCTCCGGAATCACCTGCACCGCAGACGCTCCCGTGCCGATGATCGCGACTCGCTTGCCGCGCAGGTCCTGCCGGTGGTCCCAGCGCGAGGTATGCATGGTGACGCCGGCGAAGTCGTCGACGCCCGGGATCTCGGGCAGTTTGGGCCTGGTCAAGACGCCGGTGGCGCTGATGACGAAGCGCGCGGTCAGCTCGTCGCCGGTCGCGGTGCGCAGCCGCCAGTGGCAGCCGTCCTCGTCGAACTCGGCCTCGGTGATGGTGGTATCGAACCGGATTCGCGGTCGCAGCTGATATTTGTCCACGCACGATTCGGCATACGCCTTCAGCTCCCGCCCCGGCGCGTACGTCCGGGACCAGCTGGCGCGCTGCTCGAAGGAGAACTGATAGCTGAACGACGGAATGTCCACGGCGATACCGGGATAGGTGTTCCAGTGCCAGGTGCCACCGACGCCGTCGGCCTCATCGACGATCAGGAAGTCGTCGAATCCGGCCTCCTGCAACTTGATCGCGGCGCCGATCCCGGAGAATCCCGCGCCCACGATGATCACCTCGTGGTCGATCCCGGTGCCGGTCATGACCCCGCCTCGCCGGTGCTCGGTTCCGTCGTGCCGACAGGATTCTGCGTCACGATTCGCTCGGTCATGCCACCTCCATGTGCCACGAAGCCAATTGGCCGCACGTGCCACCAATTAGGCGCGCGGTCCGGTAGTTTGTCAACCATGAGCCTGCGCGTACCGGCCCGGACCTGGGGCGGGCGCACCGCCGCGGAGCGGAGCGCCGAACGACGCGCGCGCCTGATCGATGCGGCCCTCGACATCTGGCTCGAAAACGGCTGGGCGGCCGTGACAATGCGCGGTGTGTGCCAGCGCACCGCGCTCAACGACCGCTACTTCTACGAGCATTTCGCCGATCGCGATGCCTTGCTCGGCGTTGCGTGGGACGCCGTCTGCACCGAAGTCTTCGCCGACCTGGCCGCCATCGTCACCGAACAAGGCGCGCAACCCCCGCTGGACATCCTGCGCGCGGCCGTCACCCGCGCGGTGCACCTGCAATCCGACGACAACGGGCGCGCCCGCATCCTGCTGGCCGACCACGCGGGCAGCGCCGTGCTGGAGCAGCGCCGCAAGGCCATGCTCATCGACGCCACCGACCTGCTCGTCGCCACGTCCGGGCCGTACCTGCGCCCGGCGGCCGACGAGCTCGAGTTCCGGATGAGCACCCTCGTCGGCATCGGCGGTTTCATCGAACTGCTCACCGCGTGGCGCACCGGCGCGATGGACATCGACGGCAACCACATCATCGACCATGTCTGCCGCCTCGGCGCCTTGCTCGGTACGCAGTATCTGCCGTCGGATCTTATTCCTGCTGCGGGATAAAGCGTTTCGGTGCCGGGCCCGCGAGGCTGTCGAGATCGGCAGGGTGGGTTACGCGGTAGGGCCGCCGATCCGATAGACGCGCAGCGCGGTATTTCGGAAGATGTGTGCCAGCTCCGGCTGCCCGCCACCGTTCCCGGTCACCGCAGTGGCCACCGCATCGATGCTGTCGGCGATGGTGGTGATCGGCTTGTCCACCGGGAAGTTCGAGCCCCAGATCAGGCGGTCGGCGCCGAATGCGTCGAGCGCGTGCTCGATCAGCGGGTGAATACGGTCCACCAGCACCGGAACCGGGGTGGTCGTGCCGCGGGGCGGCACCGGATGTCCGAGGATCGGCATCATCAGCCCGCTCACCTTCGCAACCACGTTCGGCTGTTCGGCGAGCGCGGACAGGTCGTCGCGCCAGCGCAGGAACAGCGCCCGGCGCACTCCCGGGTTGATTCCGGTGTGCTTGCCGACCGGTCCGAAAAGCCCTGCGGGAGTAGCAAGATGGTTGAGTACGATCGGCACCTCGGGGAACCGCGCCGCCAGCGCCGTCACATCCGGCAGCGCATGCGAGTACACCCAAGCCTCGAAGCAGAGATCGCGCTCGGCCAGCAACCCGAAGCCGTTCAGGAACTCCTTGGCGGTGAGCGCGCCCGCGTGCGGGGCATAGGGCCGCACATCCGGATCGGGATGATGCGCCACGTGCGCGCGGATGCCGCGCACCTGGGGTGCGGCGGCGAGATGCGCGTCGAGCAGTGCCGCGAAGTCGGGCGCCGCCGGATCGGCACAGCCGAGAATCGCCCCGAGCTCGGGATTGTCGCCGCCGAACGGTAGCCGCGCCACCCACGCCGTCTCCTCGGCTTCGGCCAGCTCGCCTTTCCCGGTCCAGGCCACCTCGATATGCACGACCGCATCGATCGGCTCGGTGCCGGCATCCGCGCGATAATCCGCAGGCAGATAAGGCCGGGTGAAAGCGGTGGGATCCCCGATGAATTCGCGATCCCGGCGCGGCGCGAGGCGTTTGGCCAGCTCCATCGGAATCGGCAATCTCCGCAACAACCGCGCCGTCGGACTGAAGACGCGCGGCGTGCTGAACGGATCCCACTGATGGATGTGCGCGTCGATGATCCGAATACCCGAAAGACTCATATCCGTCGTCCCAACCGCGCCGATGGCCCTGACCCGGCGATTGTCACACGGTGCCGCCGCGCCGGACCCGAATTCAGTGGGATCCGTACGCGGACAGGAACTTGTGGATGGCGGCCTCGGCGATATGCCGGAGTTCGGCATCGGAGACCGCGCGGGTACCGAGCTTCGACCGAGCATCCAACGGCGCGGTCAGCAGGGCGAGCAATCGTTCAGCGGCCTGCGCCGGGTCGGTCGTCCGCAAGCTGCCGGACAGGGTGAGGCGGGCCAGGAGGTTCCATGATTGTTCACCTGCTGCGCTTCGGTTTTCGCGACGAGACGACGGACGAGCAGAAGGCGGAGGTGCTCGCGACGATGCGGCGGACCGCGTCGGTCGAATCGGTGTCGTTCGCCACCGTCGGCCAGAATCTCGGCGATGTCTCCGAGGGGCTGACGCACGCCTACTGCGTGGGGATCGAGGATCTGGCGGCGCTGGAGCGGTACATGCACGACCCGGTCCACCTCGACGGCGATCCGCAGATCATCCCGCACGTCGCGAAACTCGCGATCGGGCCCGATGTTTCCGACGCACCGGATCCCGCGTTGCGCGCGAAGATCATGGCGTTGCACGAGGCGAAGTTGCAGAAGTACCCGGAGCGGGCACGCCTGATGACGACCGTCCCCGAGGTGCGAATCCTCTGAGTAACCCTCAGACGTTGCGGCGGTATTGGCCGCCGACGGTGAAGAACGTGTCGGTGATCTGCTGCAGGGTGCAGACGCGGGCGGCGTCCATCAGTACCTCGAAGATGTTGTCGTCGGTGCGGGCGACGGCTTCCAGGCGGGCCAGGGCGGCGTGCGCGGGGTCGCGGTGCCGGTGCTGGAATTCGCGGACCCGGCTCAGCTGGGACTGCTTTTCGGCCTCGGTGCCGCGGGCCAGCTCGATGTCGTGCTTCGGCTCGCCGTGCGGGTTGCGGAAGGTGTTGACGCCGATGATGGGCAGCGAGCCGTCGTGCTTGCGGTGCTCGTAGCGCATGGACTCGTCCTGGATCTTGCCGCGCTGGTAGCCGGTCTCCATCGCGCCGAGTACGCCGCCGCGCTCGCTGATCCGGTCGAACTCCGCGAGCACCGCCTCTTCCACCAGGTCGGTGAGCTCGTCGATGAGAAAGCTGCCCTGCAGCGGGTTTTCGTTCACCGCGACGCCCCACTCCCGGTTGATGATCAACTGGATGGCCAGCGCACGGCGCACCGACTCCTCGGTGGGGGTGGTCACCGCCTCGTCGTAGGCGTTGGTGTGCAGGCTGTTGCAGTTGTCGTAGATGGCGATGAGCGCCTGCAAGGTGGTGCGAATGTCGTTGAAGCTCATCTCCTGTGCGTGCAGCGAGCGGCCGGAGGTCTGGATGTGGTACTTCAGCTTCTGCGAACGATCGTTGGCACCGTACCGATCGCGCATGGCGACGGCCCAGATGCGGCGGGCCACCCGGCCGATCACCGAGTACTCGGGATCCATGCCGTTGGAGAAGAAGAACGACAGGTTCGGCGCGAAGTCGTCGATCTGCATCCCGCGCGCGAGATACGCCTCCACATAGGTGAATCCGTTGGCGAGGGTGAAGGCGAGCTGACTGATCGGGTTCGCGCCGGCTTCGGCGATGTGATAGCCGGAGATGGAGACCGAGTAGAAATTGCGAACACCGTTGCGCACGAACCATTCCTGGATATCGGCCATCATGCGCAGGCTGAACTCGGTGGAGAAGATGCAGGTGTTCTGGCCCTGATCCTCTTTGAGGATGTCGGCCTGCACCGTGCCGCGCACCGTCGCCAAGGTCTTCGCCCGGATATCGGCGGCCTCGTCGGCGGTCGGCTGCCGTCCCTCGGCGGCCGAGAAGCGTGCCAGCGCTTGGTCTATCGCGGTATTGAGGAAGTAGGCCAGGATGGTGGGGGCGGGCCCGTTGATGGTCATCGACACCGAGGTCGTCGGCGCGGTCAGGTCGAAACCGTCGTAGAGCGCTGTCATGTCGTCGAGCGAGGCGATCGATACGCCGGAGGTGCCGACCTTGCCGTAGATGTCGGGGCGTTCCGCGGGATCGTGGCCGTAGAGAGTGACCGAGTCGAACGCGGTGGACAGCCTCTTCGCGTCGGAATGTTCGCTGAGCACCTTGAAGCGACGGTTGGTGCGGAACGGGTCGCCTTCACCGGCGAACATTCTGGCCGGGTCCTCGTTGTCCCGCTTGAACGGGAAAACACCAGCGGTGAACGGGAAGCGGCCCGGCAGGTTTTCCGCACGCAGGAAACGCAGCAGCTCACCGTGATCGGTGAACCGGGGCAATGCGACTCGTGGAATCGAGTTACCGGACAACGTCTCCCGGCGCAGCGGCGTACGGATCTCGCGGTCGCGCACCCGCACCACCTGCTCGTCGCCGCGGTAGGACTCGGCGATTGCGGGCCACTCGGCGAGTAGCGCGGTGTTCTCGGGGGTCAGCTCGGCCCGCGCGGTCGCGGCCAGTTCGGCGACGGCCTGGTCGTCGGGCAGTTCGGCCGCTACCTGCTCGATACGTTGAACCCGCTGTGCCGCAAGGATTTGCGCGGCGGTGGTCGCGTGGTAGTCGCGCACTGTCTCGGCGATCTCGGCCAGGTAGCGCACCCGGGACGGCGGGATGATCTGCGCGAACCGGGTGGACACGCGGGTATTCACCCGGGGCAGTGCCCCTTGTTCCAACCGCAGGCCACGCTCGGAGAGCAGCCCGGCCAGGTGCTGGTACAGCGCCGTGACACCGTCGTCGTTGAAAGTCGCCGCGCTGGTGCCGAAGACCGGCATGTCCTCCGGTGCCGCGCTGAAATCCGCGCGATTGCGAATGAGCTGGCGCGACACGTCCCGCAGTGCGTCGGCCGCGCCGCGGCGCTCGAACTTGTTGATCGCCACCACATCCGCGAAATCCAGCATGTCGATCTTTTCGAGCTGGGAGGCGGCGCCGAACTCCGGAGTCATCACATACATGGACACGTCGACGTAATCGGTGACCGCGGCGTCGCCCTGGCCGATGCCCGGCGTCTCCAGGATCACCATGTCGTATCCCGCTGCCTTGCAGGCGGTCACGATCAGGTCGATATTGTCCGGCAGTTCACGCCCGCCCCTGGTGGCCAGCGAGCGGAAGAAAATGTGGTCGCCGTCGAGTGCGTTCATCCGGATGCGGTCGCCGAGCAGCGCACCGCCGCCGCGGCGCCGGGTCGGGTCGACCGCGAGAATCGCGACGCGCAGCTTGTCCTGCTGGTCCGACCGCAGCCTGCGCACCAATTCATCGGTGAGCGAGGACTTTCCGGAGCCGCCCGTACCGGTGATGCCGAGTACCGGCACAGTGCGCGCGGCGGCGGCCCGGGTCAAGGTCTGCCGGTCGCTGTCGGTCAGGGTGTTCTGCTGGATACAGGTGATGGCGCGGGCCAGGGCGGCGCGCTCGCCGGCCAGCACCGCGTCCAGCACCGGTGGTTCGGTGGCGAGGTCGATATCGCAGGCCCGGATCAGCTGATTGATCATGCCGGGCAGGCCGAGTCGCTGTCCGTCTTCGGGGGAGAAGATGGTGACGCCGCATTCGGCGAGCCGCGCGATTTCCTCGGCGACGATAACGCCGCCGCCACCACCGAATATCCGGACGTGCTCCGCCCCGGCCTTTTTCAGCGCGTCGGCGAGATATTCGAAGTATTCGACATGTCCGCCCTGATACGAACTGACCGCCACACCCTGCGCGTCCTCGGTGAGCACCGCGTCCACCACTTCGCTGACGGCGCGGTTGTGACCGAGGTGAATCACCTCGGCGCCCTGCGCCTGCAGGATGCGCCGCATGATGTTGATCGCCGCGTCGTGCCCGTCGAACAGCGCGGCGGCGGTCACGAAACGGACGGGGTTGGTCGGCGTATGAAGCGCGCTGCTGTCGGCCACGGGAGTCCTCCGGCGAGTCCAGTTGGCGCCCGATACTAGGACGTCAAACTAATCCTACGGTGATGCCCATCACAGCGCCAGGTGCCACTCGGCCGGTCGATGACACGAAGTCGGCTGCGGGGTTGCGCTCACCGTGAATGCAAAGGGCGACAGCAGGCCGCGCGCCGAGTTCCGATGGGACGCGATGCCCTAAATCCGAAATCCATCTGCACAAATCCACCAAAAGGACGATCCATGGGACGGAACTCTTATCGGCTCACCGCCGCGGTAGCCGCCCTCGGCCTGTCGATAGTGGCCGCGCCGTTCGCACACGCCGAACCCGCACCGCTCAACGGTCTGTTCGCGCTGGCCCCCGGCGTCTGCTCGGGCGGCGCGGTGACCGGCAGCTTCTTCCGGATGATCCTGCCGACCGGCGACGCGGGCGGTCCCTACCTGGCCAACAGCGACTCCGCCTGCAGCGACCAGACGGTGACCACGCTGTCCGCGGGCAGCGACGGCGGCCTGGTCAGCGGGAGTTATCAGCCGCAGCCCGCCGCGGCGTTCGACGGTGCGGGCAATGCCCAGTCGGGCCGGGTCACCACGCCGGTCCGCTTCTACGGCGTAGATTTCGCCACCGCGACCAACCCCACCGACCCGCAGACCGGGGGCGGTACCGCGGTGCCGCAGTTGTTCTCCGACGGTGGGCAACTCTCCGGTGATCTGAGCAGTCTCGGGGTCACCTGGAACAACCAGGTGTTCAACCAGGGTGCGCCGAAACCGGGCGGCGGGCTGCCGGGCAAGACCAGCCCCGTGCACGGCACCATCGATGGCGCGGGCAATTTCGTGATCGAGTGGACCAGTCAGATCGTCGGCGGTCCGTTCAACAACTTCACCGGGCTGTGGCATCTGGCCGGTCAGTATCGCGGCGGCAGTGTGCCGCAGGCGGCACCGGCGGCGGCACCCATCGCCGCTGCGCCCGGTGCTCCTGGGGCTGCTGCTCCTGCGGCACCGGCGCCCGGCGTTCCTGCGGCGGCTGCTCCACCGGCCGCCGGCGCGCCGGCCGCTGCTCCGGCGGCCGGAGCTCAGGCTCCGGTCGACGCCGCGGTGCCGATGGCCCAGGCGCAACCCGCGCGCACCGATCCGGTGCTCGCCTCGAAGACCGTCGAGGTTCCGCGCGGACGGCACACCCCGGCCTGGGTGGTGCCGACGCTGTTCGTGGTCGCGGTCGCGGCGGCCGGGGTGTTCTTCAACGCGGACCGGATCGTCCGTCGGCAACGGCAGTGACCACCGTGTCGGGGCTGCCCGCCTATTCGGAGTTCGTCTCGAATCCCGAGGCCGCACCGCCGCGGCCGTTGCGGCGGTGGCCGTTCGTGCTGATCATCGTGCTCGGCGCGCTACTGGTCCTCGCCCCGATCGGCACCGGCATGTTTCCGCGAGCGGTCAAGGGGGAGGCGATGATCGACGCGTTCGAGCCGTACATGACGCGGTCGAGCATCGACGGCTACCGGCACGACCTACAGGTGCTCGACGACGCCCGGACCAACGTCATCACGCTGCAGCAGCACGGACAACAGCCGGGCAGCTATCCGCGCGTCGACCAGTTCGTCCGCGACTACCCGGAGATCGGCTATCACATGTCCGGGATGATCGGCGCGATCGACGACAACCGGCACAACTACGAAAAGCTCGCCGCGGTACCACCTTTCGGCACCTTGCCGTGGCTCCTCGCGTTACCCGGCGCGATTCTCGTCGGCGCCGGGGTGCTCGGCTTCCGGCGCGCGCAGCAGGGTAAGCAGGCGCTGGTCTGGCGCTCGGCCGCGGCGCTCGCCGCCCTCGGGCTGATCGCGGTGCCGCTGCTCGGCGGACTGTTCCCGGCCTCGCCCGCAGCGCAACCGCTGATCAACGACCTGGGCCCGATCCTCACCCACGACGAGGTCCGAAAGTTACAGGGCTACTTCGTCACCCTCGTCGCGGCCGACGGCGAGCTCAACAGCCGATACACCGCGGACGTCCGGACGGCACACCCGGAAGCCGACCTCACCGGCATCACCACCCTCGAAACTCGGTGGCAGCCGATGACTTCCCGCTTCGCCGCCCTCATCGGCGCGATGAACGACAACGTCCGCAACTTCGATGCCGTTGTCGCGCTGAACGACTCGACCCGTCCGCTCGGCTTCGGCGCGTTTCGCGGGCTGGGTTTCTGCTATCTGGTGCCGGGCATTTTCGCGCTCGCCGCCACGGTGGAGGGCATTCGGCTGCCGGGTCGCGCGCCGGCCAAGCGTGCGGCACTGCGACCGAATCCCGTTGGCGGTGCCCGGAAATGAGAACGCGAGTCACTTGGCCGACTGAACGTAGGAGGGGATCCGGTATGAGCCCACGCAAGATGATCGCCGCGACAGTACTGGCCGCATTGGCGTTGGTAGTGTCCGGCTGTTCCGGCGGCGCCGACGCGCCGACGTCGAGTGGGCCCGAGCCACTGGTCGGATTGCTGCGATTCACACCGGGTTCGGTGTCCGGGGACAACGTCGCCGGTACCTGGTTCCGGATGGTGCAGCCGGGCGGCACGCCGGAGAAGGGCCCCTACATGCCCAACGGCGATTCCCTCGCGCAGGGCGGGTCGACCACCTTGCTCGAGCCGGGCACGGCGGGCGGCCTGCGCATCGGCGGATACCAGAGTGAACCGAAACCCGGCTTCGCACAGGGGAATTCGCTGTCCGCGTCGATCACCAAGCCGACCAAGTTCTTCGCCGTCGAGTTCGGCATCTCCACCAACCCGGTGGACCCGCAGACCCAGCGCCGGGTGCCGCCGCCGACAGTGACGAACGACGGCGGCAAGCTCACCGCGGACGTGTCCGCCTGGGCCGCCTCCTGGAACGACCAGGAGTTCAATCAGGGCGCGCCGAAGCCGCCGGAGAAGCAAGACGCCCAGGTGGCGGGTGCCGAACAGGTGCAGAAGGTGTGGGACTGGGTCGCCAAGCAATGGTTCGACAAGCCCACCGCCGACGCCGCCCAGGGCCCCTCGGCCACCGGCACCTACGACGCGAAGACCCGCAAGTTCACCCTGCAGTGGACCAGCCTCATCGTCGGCGGACCGTTCAACGGGTTCACCGGGGTCTGGCACCTGGAGGGTGTGTTCGAACCTGCCGCGGCCGCACCGAATTCCTCTGCGGCGCCGGTCAAATAGACATCAGAAGGAGTACGGTCCGATGAGTTCTCGCACGACGACCCGGCCTGCGCTCGCCGGTGCCATCCGCGCGGTGGCCGCGCTGACGGTCATCGGCAGCGCCGTCGCGGTCACCGCGCTGACGGTCGATCAGGACGATGAGGTCACCAGCGTGGTGATCACCCAGGAGCAACCGGCCGCCGCCGCGCGATCCGCCGCGCCCTCGGTTCCGGCGGGGACGTCGGCGCCGCAGGCACCCGCGCCGGGTGCGCCGGCTGCGGCCACACCTGCTCCCGGCGGGCCGGCGCCCGCCGCGTCGGTGCCGCTCGGTTCGGGCGGTGCGCCCGCCGCGGTCGCCATCAATCCCGGTGCGGGCGCTGCGAATGCCGGTGCGCCGAACGGCGCTGTCCCGTTGGGCGCGGGCACGCCGAACAGCTCGGTCCCGCTCGGCGGCGCGCCGAACAGTTCCGTTCCGCTCGGCGGCGCGGGCGGTGCGAACCCATTCGCTGCCGCCCCGCTCCCGGCGCAGCCCGCCTGCCCGCTCGGCTGGCCCGCGCCGAAGCAGCAGGGTGGTCTCGCCTCGCTGATCGGACTGGCTCCGCTGGCGGGCCCGTTCTCCTCGGAAGCCTTTGCCCTCGGCTCGGTCTACCAGCCGATCCTGCAGCTGGCGGGCCCGGTGCTCGCCGAGGTCGCCCCCGTCCTCGCGCGGTACCAGCCGGCGATCGACCCGTTCATCACCCAGGTGCAAGGCGTGGAAGCGGTTGTCCTGCAAGCGATCCTGCCGTACTACGGCCCCTACCGCGATCAGCTGATCGCCGCCGAGGGTGAACTCGCCAAGGTGCTCGCCCCGATCCTCACCCGCGCCTACAACAGCGAGATCGCCTCCTGCTTCGTGGCCTGGCAAGGTCAGATCATCGACCAGGCAAAGGGCGGCCACATCACCGTGGCCTCGCTCGCGCACCCCGGCACCGTGGTGGAGCTCGGCCCCGAATCCTGATCTCGCAGAACCTAGGAGCGGCCCGATCACTGGTCTTCGTGTGCCGACCCGGCACCGTGTCGAACCCGCCCCCGCGGCCTCACAATCGGGGGCATCGACCCGGTCCGGTGCCTCGTGTTGCCCCGGGCCCGAATTCGCTGAACAGATCGTGCGCGGGTGGCGCGTCGAATCGACGATCTCCGGTGGGTGGGGCAGCAGCCGGACATAATGGGGCGATGGCGACACACCAGAGGTTGGCTGTGCGGAAGCTGGTCGAGCAGGGTGTGCTGACCGAGGCGCAGTTCGAGGCGGTGATGGGCGCGCTGGCCGCGCACGAGCCGCGGCCGCGCGGGAAGATTCTCGCGGAGATCGCGGCGTACATCGGTGCCGGGTTGGTGTTCTGCGGCATCGCACTGGTGATCGGGGCGTCGTGGGACGATCTCGCGCGAGGTGCGCAGGTGGCCCTGCTGATCGCGGTATCGGTCGGACTCGTCCTGGGCGCGATCGCCGTGGTCGGTGGGCCGTCGAAATTGTTCGACCGGGATCCGCACGGTTCCCGGATTCGGCTCGCCGGGGCTTTGCTGGCGCTTGCCGCGGGGTCGGTGACGGGGGCGGTGGGCACCGCGCTGGACGACGGCTCCGCCGATGCGGGGTCGTGGGCGGCGCTCGCCGGACTGGTCGCCGCCGTGCTCGGCTATATCGCGATACCTTCGGTGATCGGCATGCTCGCCTGCGGCATCTTCAGCGCGTCGGCCATCCCGGTGGCGCTCGACGAAATGTTCGGCGTCGGCGACCTCTGGGTGGGCCTCGGCATGCTCGTGGTCGGCGGAGTATGGTTCGCGCTCAGCAGGATCGGCGCGTTCGTCGAGACCTGGCTGGGGTACGCGATCGCGGTCGGGATCGCGCTGGTCGGCGCGATTGTCGTCGATTCGGACCATCGGCCGTGGGCGTTCCTGCTCAGCGGGCTGGTGGCCGCCGTCTGCTTCGTGTTGTTCGCGCAGCAGCGTTCGACGGTGCTCGTGATCGGTGGCGGTCTCGCGGTCGCCCTGGCGACCGGTCAGGCGGTGACCCAGTGGACCGACAGCGTCCTCGCCGTAGCGGTCGCTGTGCTGGTGATCGGGGCGGTTGCTCTAGGAGTCGGCTCGTATGTGCTCACCAGATCGCCGAAGCCGTCGGACTAGAGCCGGGCCCTCCTCGAAGTCTGCCCGAATAACAGGCTGAAACCCCTGGTAGACCGCGTGCCCAGGGTATCCGGGCATCTCATGTACGACGTGGGATGAATCACACTCACTAGATACGTGGACGTCCAACTATAGGATGACCGCATACCGCGCTGCGGTGTCACGGTCGGCTACCAGAACAGGACTGGCATGGTTCGCGAACTCACTCACTTCATCGGCGGGCAACACGTCGCGGGTACCTCCGGCAACTTCGGTGACGTCTTCGACCCGAATCTCGGCCAGGTGCAGGCGCGGGTGCCGCTGGCCAGCACGGCCGAGGTGCAGGCCGTCATCGCGAATGCCGAAGCGGCGCAGCCGGTGTGGGCCGCGTTCAACCCGCAGAAGCGGGCGCGGGTGCTGATGCGGTTCCTGACGCTGGTGCAGGACGAGATGGATTCGCTTGCCGCACTGCTTTCCGCAGAGCACGGCAAGACCATCGCCGACGCGAAGGGCGATATCCAGCGCGGCCTCGAGGTGATCGAGTTCGCCGTCGGCGCGCCGCACCTGCTCAAGGGCGAGTACACCGAGAGCGCGGGGACCGGCATCGACGTCTACTCGATGCGCCAGCCGCTCGGCGTCGTCGCGGGCATCACCCCGTTCAACTTCCCGGCCATGATCCCGCTGTGGAAGGCGGGCCCGGCGCTGGCCACCGGAAACGCGTTCGTGCTCAAGCCCTCCGAGCGCGACCCCTCGGTGCCGCTGCGGCTGGCCGAACTGTTCCTCGAGGCCGGGTTGCCGCCCGGTGTGTTCAACGTGGTCAACGGCGACAAGGTGGCCGTCGACGCGCTGCTGCACGACCCGAGGATCAAGGCCGTCGGCTTCGTCGGCTCCACCCCGATCGCGCAGTACATCTACGAGACCGCCACCGCGAACGGCAAGCGCGCCCAGTGCTTCGGCGGCGCCAAGAACCACGCGATCGTCATGCCGGACGCCGACCTCGACGACGTCGCCGATCAGTTGATCGGCGCCGGTTACGGTTCCGCGGGCGAGCGCTGCATGGCCATCTCGGTGGCCGTGCCGGTCGGCGAGGAGACCGCGGACCGCCTGCTGGCCAAGCTCACCGAGCGGGTGCACAAGCTCAACATCGGCCGCTCCGACGACCCCGGCGCCGACTACGGCCCGCTCGTCGGCAAGGACGGCGTGGACCGGGTGCACAACTACGTCCAGATCGGCATCGATGAGGGGGCCGAGCTGGTGGTCGACGGCCGCGGCGTGACGGTCGAGGGTGCCGAGGACGGATACTTCGTCGGCGCAACGCTTTTCGACAAGGTCACTCCCGAGATGCGGATCTACAAAGAGGAGATCTTCGGTCCGGTGCTGACCGTGGTCCGGGCCAAGGACTACGAGGAAGGCCTGCGCCTGGCCAACGAGCACGAATACGGCAACGGCGTCGCGATCTTCACCCGCGACGGCGACACCGCCCGCGACTTCGCCGCTCGCGTGCAGGTGGGCATGGTCGGCATCAATGTCCCGATCCCGGTGCCGATCGCGTACTACACCTTCGGCGGCTGGAAGCGCTCCGGCTTCGGCGACCTGAACCAGCACGGCCCGGACTCGTTCCGCTTCTACACCAAGACCAAGACCGTCACGCAGCGCTGGCCTTCCGGCATGAAGGAAAGCAATGCCTTCGTGATCCCGACGATGGACTGACGAATGTTCATCCTCGACGACGACGAGAAAGCGATCAGCGACACCGCCCGCGGCTTCGCCGACGAGTTCCTCGCGCCGAATGCGCTGGAATGGGATGAGCAGAAGCACTTTCCGGTCGATGTGCTGCGCAAGGCGGGCCCGCTCGGCCTCGGCGGCATCTACGTCCGAGAGGATGTCGGCGGCTCGGGCCTGCGCAGGCTCGACGCCGTGCGCATCTTCGAGCAACTCGCCACCGGGTGCCCGGCCATCGCGGCCTACATCTCTATCCACAACATGGCAACCTGGATGATCGACAGCTACGGCGACGACGCCCAGCGCCATCGCTGGCTGCCGCGGCTGACCTCGATGGAGCTGCTGGCGAGTTATGCGCTGACCGAGCCCGGCGTCGGTTCGGACGCGGCGGCCTTGAGCACCAAGGCCGTCCGCGACGGCGACGACTACATCGTCAACGGCGTAAAGCAATTCATCTCCGGCGCGGGCGCCACCGACGTGTACGTGGTGATGGCCCGCACCGGAAGCCCGGGCGCACGCGGTATTTCGGCGTTCATCGTGCCCGCCGATACGCCGGGTCTGTCCTTCGGCGCCAACGAGCGGAAGATGGGCTGGCACGCCCAGCCCACCCGGCAGGTGATCTTCGAAGACGCGCGGGTTCCGGCCGCCAACCTGCTCGGCGCGGAGGGCGACGGCTTCCGCATCGCGATGAACGGCCTCAACGGCGGTCGGCTGAATATCGCCGCCTGTTCGGTCGGCGGCGCGCAGGCGGCGCTGGACAAGACGGTGCCGTACCTGGCGCAGCGCAACGCGTTCGGCGCACCGCTGCTGAACAACGATGCATTGCGGTTTCAGCTCGCCGACATGCGAACGGAGTTGGAGGCCGCCCGCACCCTGCTGTGGCGGGCCGCGGCGGGGCTCGACGCCGACGCGCCGGACAAGGTCGAGTTGTGCGCCATGGCAAAGCGATTCGCCACCGACGCAGGCTTCGAGGTCGCCAACAAGGCGCTGCAACTGCACGGCGGCTACGGTTACCTGGCCGAATTCGGCCTGGAGAAGATCGTCCGGGATCTGCGGGTACACCAGATCCTCGAAGGCACCAACGAAATCATGCGGGTGGTCGTCGCCCGCGCGGTGGTAGGAGCGGCATGACCAGCGAACCCGAAGTTCTGCTCGAGAAGCGCGATGGGCTCGGGCTCATCACGCTGAACCGGCCCAAGGCTATCAACGCGCTGAATCATTCGATGGCCCTGGCCATCAGCGAGGCGCTGCACGCCTGGGCCGCCGACGACGAGGTCCGCACCGTGGTCGTCACCGGTGCGGGGGAGCGCGGCCTGTGCGCGGGCGGCGACATCGTCGCCATCCACACCGACGCGACCGGCGGTGCGGCTGGCGCGGATTCGCCGACCGGGCGCTTCTGGCGCGACGAGTACGTGCTCAACGCGCTGATCGGCCGTTACCCGAAGCCCTATGTGGTGGTGATGGACGGCATCGTGATGGGCGGCGGTGTCGGCCTGTCCGGCCACGGCAGCCACCGGATCGTCACCGAACGGTCCAAGATCGGCATGCCGGAGGTCGGGATCGGCTTCATCCCGGATGTCGGTGGCACCTATCTGCTTTCGCGCACACCCGGCGAGCTCGGCACGCACGTCGCGCTCACCACGGCACGGATGAACGCAGGCGACGCTATTGCGGCCGGCTTCGCCGACTACTACATCACCTCCGAACACCTTCCGGCGCTGCTGGATACGCTGCGCACCGAGACGGCCGAGATCGCGATCGCCAAGTTCGCCTCGGCCGCACCGGCTTCCGGCCTGCTCGCCCAGCAGGACTGGATCGACGCCTGCTACGGCGCCGATACCGTCGAGGAGATCGTCGCCCGCCTGCAGGCGCACGAGGCACCGGAAGCGGCCAAGGCCGCCGCCGACATCCTCACGAAATCGCCTGTCGCGCTCAAGGTCACCTTGCGTTCGTTGCGTTCGGCACGGTCCGCGCCGAACCTGGAGGCGGTGCTGAACGAGGAGTACCGGGTCTCCATCGCGGCGCTGGCCTCAGCCGACCTGGTGGAGGGCATCCGCGCGCAGGTGATCGACAAGGACCGTAACCCGCAGTGGTCGCCGGCGATGCTCGCCGACGTCACCACCGCACAGGTCGACGCATACTTCGCCGAATTGGGCGATCAGGAACTGGGTTTGGTGAGCAATGACTGAAAAGATCGGATTCCTCGGACTCGGCCACATGGGTGCGCCGATGGCGGCGAACCTCGTCAAGGCCGGATATGAAGTGCTGGCCTACGATCCGGTGCCCGCCGCGCAGGAGCAGGCCGTCAAAGACGGCGCCACCGTGGTGGGTACGGCCGCGGAAGCGGCGGACGCCGGTGTGGTGATCACCATGCTGCCCAACGGAAAACTCGTCCTCGACGTGTACGCCGAGCTGCTGCCCGCCGCCAAGCCCGGCACCCTGTTCATCGACTGCTCCACCATCGACGTCGCCGACGCCAAGTCGGCCGCGGTGCTCGCCATCGGCGCGGGCCATCGCGCTCTGGACGCCCCGGTGTCCGGCGGGGTCGCGGGCGCGGCGGCGGGCACGCTGACCTTCATGGTCGGCGGCGGGGCCGAGGACTTCGCCGACGCGCTGCCGTTGCTCGAGGTGATGGGCGGCAAGGTGGTGCACTGCGGCGGCTCCGGCGTCGGCCAGGCCGCCAAAATCTGCAACAACATGCTGCTCGGTATCTCGATGATCGGCCTTTCCGAAGCCTTGGTCCTCGGCGAGAAGCTCGGCCTGACGCACCAGTCGTTCTTCGACGTCGTCTCCACCGCGTCGGGCCAGAGCTGGGCGCTGACCAGCTACTGTCCGGTCCCCGGCCCGGTGCCGACCAGCCCGGCCAACAACGACTACCAGCCGGGTTTCGCCACCGCCCTGATGAACAAGGATCTGGGTTTGGCCGCTAACGCGTTGCGCGAGAACGGCATCGACGGTCAGTTGGGCCTACTGGCCGCCGAGATCTACAACCGGTTCAACGAGTCCTCCGGAGGCCGCGACTTCTCGGCCATCGTCACCGAGATCCGGGAACGAAGCGTCGGCCCGAACGCGGACGCCTGAGGCCGCATCGCACCGACTCCGACGCAAATGTTGACACGTCTCGAACATGCGTTCGACTCGAGGTATTGTTCGGGCCGTGTCTCCACTTTCCCGCCAGGACTGGGCCAGGATGAACCTCGAACAGGTCCGTGACCAGCTGCTCGACGCGGCCGCGTTCGGCAAGTACCTGCCGCCCGAGCAGCTCGAGCACGCGGCCGGGAAGATCGCCGAGGGGCTGCGCGTTTTTCAGGAACTGACGAGCGACCGGGATGGGCCCGGATAGTCAATCATGTTGTAGTGCAACAACTTTAAAGCGCCACCGGGACGTTGCCGAAAGGGTGTAATGCCCCTTTCCTGTATCGTCACCGATATTCCTGACCACCCCGACCTAGAAGGTGCCTGAAAATGGATGCATCGCGTAGCGATTCGATGGGGGGCGGCGGCCGGGCGACGGGCGGGCCCGAGTTCGAGACGATTCTGCTGGAGCGTAAAGGCCGGGTCGGCTGGATCACGCTGAACCGCCCGAAGGCGCTCAACGCACTCAATGCCCAGGTCCTCGATGATGTCATCGCCGCACTGGACGAACTGGAGCGCGACGACGAGGTCGGGGCCGTGGTCATCACCGGGTCCGAGCGCGCGTTCGCGGCCGGCGCCGACATCAAGGAGATGCAGCCGAAGTCGTATATGGACATGTTCCTCAACGACTACTTCGCGCGCTGGGACCGGCTCGCCCAGTTCCGCAAGCCGACCATCGCCGCGGTGGCCGGGTACGCCCTCGGCGGCGGCTGCGAGCTCGCCATGATCTGCGACATCCTGATCGCGGCGGACACCGCGAAGTTCGGGCAGCCGGAGATCAAGCTCGGCGTCATCCCCGGCATCGGCGGCTCGCAGCGGCTCACCCGCGCGGTCGGCAAGGCCAAGGCGATGGATCTGGTGCTCACCGGTCGCAATATGGACGCGGAGGAGGCCGAGCGCGCCGGCCTGGTATCGCGCATCGTGCCCGCCGCCGACCTGCTCGACACCGCACTCGAGGTCGCCGAGACGATCGCCTCGATGTCCTTGCCGGTCACCATGATCGCGAAGGAGTCGGTCAACCGTTCCTTCGAGACCACCCTCGCCGAGGGCCTGCGCTTCGAACGACGAGTGTTCCACTCGCTCTTCGCCATCGACGATCAGAAAGAAGGCATGACCGCCTTCGTCGAGAAGCGTCCCGCGAAGTTCACCAACCGCTGATCCGTGCTCGCCCGGCAGAATAGCTATCCACTTAACCGGGAGAATTCGGCGCTCTAGCCGAAGCTGGACGACGACGGTCCGACGATGTCCATCGGCGTCGGCGGGACACCGTGGGTGGGTTCGGCCGAAGAGTTGTCCATGGCAAGGATTCCCGCGATCGTCGCGCCGAGCGCCGCGGTCACCGCGACCGCGGCGATCAGCTTGCGGCGGTCCACCGTGCCGTGCGCCAGCGACGCGGACAGTGCCGCACCCGCCCGCACGCGTGGCATCCGCACGTCGCCGCTGTGCCGCTCCGCGGCGAGCAACACCGCGCCGCGGGCCGAGACGTAGTCGGGTTCCGGGTCGTAGATGATCGGCAGGTCGATCAGCTCCGCGAGCTCCTCGCGGATGCTCGGGCTGCGCGTGCAGCCGCCGAGCAGCACCATCGCGTCGGGCTGCACGCCGCTCTCCTCGATGAGCTGACGCACGAACGAGGCCGAGTGGCGGATGCTCGCCGCGCACAATTCGGCCAGGTCACTGCGGGTGACCACCTCGCGGTCGCCGGAGATGGGGTCGATCGCGGTGACCACCCGCTCGCTGCTCAGCGCCTCCCGATGCCTGCGGCTGGTGAGCTTGTCGGTGAGCACGCCGCCGCGGGCGAGCTGCCAGCGCAGCAGCGCGTCGTAGCCGTCGCCGCCGAGCACCGTGCTGCGTTTACCGGCCAGGATGGTGTCGTTGCGGCAGTCGGCGTGCGTGATGGTCAGCCCGGACGTGCCCAGGTCGTAGAGCAGCACGGTGCCCTCGTCCGGCAATTGGCCGGTGAAGCGCAGGTAGCGCAGTTGGGCAAGCGGTTCGTCGACGATGGTGAGGCGATTGCGGCCCGCGCTGGTCCGGATGGCCTCGGCATGCAGGGTGCAGCGGCAGGTCACCGCGGTTCCGGTGATCAATTCGTCGCGCCGGTCGGCGGCGCCGCGCATCTGCCGGATGGCCTCGAAAACGGGTTCTTCGACGCCGCCACCGGCGCGTCGGGGCACCTCGCAGCGGTCGATCGGCGGGAGGTGCGGCTGATCGGAGTGTGTCAGCATCGCGCGCGCGCCACCAGCGCCCGCCGATACCCCCAAGACCAGCACCATGATTTACATGGTGAACCCTTTTGCGCCCGCTGCCAAGACGACGGGGCGGGAAATTCGCTAGTTGGATGCCGGACCGTTACCCCGTGGTCGTTCAGGGGGTGTATTGAACCGTCCAGTACGTCTGTCTCATTCGGGCTGGGCCGTGGACCAGCGGGCTTGCTCGCCGCCGGTGTCGAAGTCGCCTGCGGCGTGTCGGAATTCCGCCAGCAACTGCAGCAGCGTGTGCAGCCGGTCCGGTGCGAGACCGGGCAGCGCGAAGACCTTCGTATTCAGTTCCTCGGTCGCCTGCGCGACCAATTCCCTTCCGGCGGCGGTGATCTCGATCAAGGTCGCGCGCCGGTCGGTGGGGTGCGGCACCCGCTCGACCAGCTTCGCCGCCTCGAGCCGGTCCACCGTGTTGGTCACGCTGGTCGGGTGCACCTGCAGCCGGGCGCTGGCCTTGGCCATCGGCAGCGCGCCGGTCTTGCTGAAGCTCAGCAGCATGAGCAGTTCGTACCGGGAGAAGGTCAAACCGGTTGGTTTCAGCGCCTCGTCCACTCGGGCCATCACGATTTGCTGGGCGCGTACCAGCGAGGTCACCGCGGCCATGCCGTCGGCCACGTCCCCCCAGCCGTGGTCGACCCACTGGCGATGGGCCTCCTCGATCGGGTCGAGCGGAAGCGGGCGTGGCCGAGACATGGTCCGATCATTCCATGCGTGCTCGGAATCGGGCCGCATGCTCGGAATCGAGGCCGGTGCTGCGAATCGAGCCCAGTGGCATGAGCTGGCCCAGTGGTTTTGAACCGAGTCCGGTGTTCGGCGTCAGGCCCGTGCTTTGAACCAAGCCCGCAGCTTTGAATCAGGCACGCGCTTTGAATCAGGCGCGGTGCTTCGAATCAGGCTGAGCGCAACGGTGTGGCCGGAAGTCCGCGCACGGCACTATCAATCGTGAGGCGGGCGTGGCTGAGTGGTTGAGGCAACGGTCTGCAAAGCCGTTTACGCGGGTTCAATTCCCGCCGCTCGCTCCATCGGGGTTCGAGGGTCGCCTCAGGCGGCAACGCTCGGTTCGGCATACGCCACAGCCGAACCGAGCACCTCGAGCCGTACGCGCCGGCCCGCGGCAGGCGCCGCCACACTGGCCCGGCGCACCCGTACCGCGTCACTGCGGCCGTCCAGTGCGATGGTGAGCATCACGTCTGCACCACGGAACTCGACATCGCGCACCACTCCGCTGTCCGGCTCGCCTGCCGAAACTTCATGGGCGACAAGCTGTTCCGGGCGAACCATGATGGTGGCCTGTCCGGTCGGCGCGCCATTCTGTACGGGAATCCGGCCGAGCACGCACGTCGCCACGTCGCCGTCCACCACCGCGTCGAGCAGCACGCAGTCACCGAGGAAACGCGCGGTGAACAGGTCCTTCGGCGCGGCGTAGACCTCTTCCGGCGCGCCGACCTGGGTGAACCGGCCGTCGCGCATCACCGCCACCTGCTCGGCGAAGCACAGCGCCTCCTCCTGATCGTGGGTGACCAGGATGCTGGTCATGCCCGCCGCGCGCAGGGTGTCGGCGACGGCCTGCCTGGTGGTCGCGCGCAGACCGGCATCGAGTGCGCTGAACGGCTCGTCCAGCAGCATCACGTCGGGCTTGCGGGCCAGAGCTCGAGCGAGGGCGACGCGTTGCTGCTGTCCGCCGGAGAGCTGGTGCGGGCGGCGCTCGGCGTAGGACGGATCCAGCGAGACCATGTCGAGCAGTTCGTCGACGCGGTGTTTGCCGTTGCGCCGTCCGTAGAATCCGCCGCGCAGTCCGTACGCGATGTTCTGGCCGACGGTCAGATGCGGGAACAGCGCGCCGTCCTGCGCGACATACCCGATGTTGCGCCGCTGGGGCGGCACCGAGAACCGATCGCGGGCAACGGTTTCCGAGCCGATCGCGACCGACCCGGCGTCCGGTGCCTCGAACCCGGCGATCACCCGCAGCAGCGTGGTCTTGCCGCAGCCGGAGGAGCCGACCACCGCGGTCGAGGTCCGGTCCGGCACCTCGAGGGTGATCCCACCGAGCACCCGATGGTGGCCGAACGTCTTCGACACCTCGGCAACGACGAGCTCACTCATATTCCGGCCGCCTTCCGCGATTGCGTGAACAGCAGATAGGTCACCGGCACCGCCGCGATGATCATGATCAGGGCGTAGGGCGCGGCGGCCGCGTAATCCAATTCCCCGGACAGCGACCAGAATCGCATGGCCAGCGTGCGAGTTCCGTTGGGCGCCAGCAGCAGTGTCGCGGTCAGCTCGGTCGCGACGGCGACGAAGACCAGCGCGCCTGCGGCGGCCGCGGCGGGGGCGGTGAGCCGCAAGGTGATTCGGGCGAAGGTGACCGGACCGGACTTGCCGAGCGACCGGGACACCTCTTCCAGCCCGATCGGCACCTGCGCGAGCCCGGCCCGCACGCTCACCAGTGCGCGGGGCAGGAACAGCAGCACGTACGCGGCGACCACCATGGTCGCCGTCTGGTAGAGCGGGGGAGCCCAGCGGATGGTTACCGTCACCATGGCCAGCGCGATGACGATGCCGGGCAGTGAACTGGTGATGTAGTTGGCGCCCTCCACCATTCGGGCGAACACCGAGGTGGAGCGCACCGCGATCCAGGCGACCGGGAAGGCGCACAGTGTGGTGAGCAGCGCGGCCACCGCGGCCAGCGCGACGGTCTGGCCGAGCGCCTCGCCGAGCTCGGTGAAGTCCCATACTTGCGCGCCACCGATGCGCAGCCAGCGCCCGATGGTCCACAGCGGAACGCCGAGCGCACCGGCGGTCACCACGGCGAGCGCGGCCAGCACCGGAATCGTGCTCGCGCCCAGGCGGATTCGGGCGGCTGCGCGCGGTGCGCCGCTGCCGATCCTGGCGTAGCGGCTGCGGCCACGCACCGCCGCCTCGCTTGCCAGCAGCACCAGGCAGCAGAGCACCAGTACACCCGCGAGCATGCTGCCCGCGGGGCCGGCGAAGCTGGACTGGTACTGCTCGAAGATCGCGGTGGTGAAGGTGTCGAAGCGGACCATGACGAACGCGCCGTACTCGGCGAGCAGGTGCAAGGCGATGAGCAGTGCGCCGCCGAGAATGGCCAACCGCAGCTGCGGCAACACGATTCGCGCGAACACCGCTACCGGCCCGGACCCGAGCGCCCGCGCGGATTCCTCCACCGCGGGATCGAGGCGGCGCAGCGTGGCCGCCGCGGGCAGGTACACCAGCGGGAAGTACGACATGGTGGCGATGACCACCCCGGCCGAGAGACCGTGCATGGTGGGGAAGGCGCTGACCCAGGCGTAGCTGTTCACGAACGCGGGAACCGCCAGTGGAGCCGCGAATATCGGCCCCCACCATGCCTTTCCGGGCACGTCGGTGCGTTCGACCACCCAGGCGAGGCCGACCCCGAGCACCACGCAGATCGGCACGGTGCACACCACCAAGCCGACCGTATTACGCAGCAGCTGACCGACTCTGGGGCGGAATACCAGGTCCGCGGCCTGGCTCGGTCCGGTGGCGAAGATCTCGGACACGATGTAGCCCAACGGCACGAACGTCGCCGCCACCAGCAGCAGGGCGACGGTCGTGACGAACGGTCCGGGTCGACCGACCCGGGACGAGGCGACAGCGGTCCGGACGGCCACGGCTAGAGCAGGCCCGCCTCGGTCATCAGCGCGGTGACCTTCTTGGCGTCCAGCTCGGACGGATCGACCGGGGGCGCCTGCAGGTCGGCCAGCGGCGGCAGCGCCGGATTGGCGGCCACACCACTTGCCACCGGGTACTCCATCGAATCGCCGTCGCGCAGCACCTCCTGGCCCGCCTTACCGGTGATGAACGCCAGGAACTTCTGCGCCGACTCCTGCTTCTTGCTCGACTTCAGCACGCCACCACCGGAGATGCTGACGAAGGCGCCCGGGTCCTGCTTCTTGAAGTAGTGCAGCGCGGTGTGGCTGCTGCTCTCCTTGGTCTTGGCCTGATCGCGGTACCAGTAGTAGTGGTAGATCACGCCGCCGTCCGGGCTGCCCGCGTCGACCGCCTTCATGGTGGCCACGTTGTTCGGGAACGGCGTCGCGTTCTCCTTCATGCCCTTCAGCCAGGCGCGGGTCGCGTCCTCACCCTTCAGCGCGAGCAGGGCGGCCACGATGGCCTGGAAGTCGGCGCCCGAGACGCCCGCGCCCCAGCGGCCCTTCCACTGCGGCTGCGCGAGGTCGAGCAGTGAGGCGGGCAGCTGGTCGGCCGCCACCTTGTCCTTGTTGTAGACGAAAACCGTTGAGCGCGCGGCGACTCCGGTCCACTTGCCGGTGGACGGGCGGAACTGCGCGGGCACCTGATCCAGCGTCGGCTTGTCCACATCGGCGAACAGGCCCGCGTTCTCGACCAGTGCCATGGCGGGGGAATTCTCAGTGAGGAATACGTCGGCGGGTGAGGCGGCGCCTTCGGCGACGAGTTGGTTGCCCAGTGCCGTGTCACCGCCCTGCCGGAGCGTGACCTTGATACCGGTCTCTTTGGTGAACGCGGCCACCCATTCCTTGGTCAGCGATTCGTGCTGTGCGTTGTAAACGGTGATCTCTTGCGTGTCATCCGATGAATTCGAGCATGCCTGTAGGCCGAGCGCCGCTACCGTGACGGCCAGTACTCCGGAGATCGTTTTCCATCCGACAGGCATCGGTTCGGTCCTTCCGCTGGAATTCCTCATGTTGATGAGGCTTACCTAAGCAACATACCGCGTCCGACGTGCGCGGATGATATCGGTCCGGCAGCGGCGTTTCCGGAATTTCCAGCCGGTCAGCGCAGGCCCGAGAAATCCCGCAGGACAACGTGATTACGGTCGGCGGTGGTGCCGAGCGTGTAATCCGGGAGCAGGCCGAAGTATTCGGACCTGGTGGTCGCGCTCCAGCGCCGGGCCGCGTCGGTCCGGGTTTTGTAGAAGTTGAGCATGTAACCGCCCTCGTACAGGCGGAGCAGGCTGTAACCGCCCGGATATTCCTTCACCGCGGCCACTTCCAGGAATTCCACGGCGCAGGCGGCATCGGGGCGGGTGCGGCGATTTCGGTGGGTATGTCCGCTGTGGTGCAGGAAAACGCCGGGGGAGCGGGTGTACAGGGCTTGGAGTTCGGCGCCGTCGCGGCCGTTGAGCACGAATCCAGGTCCCGCGAGATTGGTGAAGCCCGATTCGGCGGTGACCGGGTGGTGGCCGAAGACCAGGGTGGGGCGGTCGGGGTCGGCGCGCAGTCGCTCGGCGAGCAGGTCGAATTGTGGTCGGTCGATGGTGCCGCCGGAGCCGTCGAGTTCGCTGGTGTCCAGGCCGAGCAGGCGCAGGCCGCCGGTCACGTGCTCGATCAGCTGCTGGCGGGGGGTGAACGCCTCGGCCCAGCAGTCGTGGTGGTCGGCGGGCGCGGGCTGGCAAATCGCGTAGTCCGGGCCGACGTGGGGGCGATCGTGGTTGCCGCGCACGACGAAGTAGTCGGTACCGAGCGCACCCCAGGTGTCGAGATGGGCACGCACGGCGGTCGCGTCGTTCAGCGACGCCTCATTGGTGAGGTCGCCCGCGATCAGTAGTCGCTCGGCGCCGCGGTCGGGGCGGCGCAGATCGTCGAGCAGGGCACCCAGCATCACCTCCGGGTACGGCGGAATGTCCTGGCGGACGCCGGGCGGCACGTTGGCGACCAGCAGGCCACTGACCTGCTCGCCGTAGTGCACGTCGTTGGCGAGGGCGAGGGTTTGCAGTGGGCGGCCCGGCGGCGGCACCAATGTGGTGAATTGGCCGGTGGATTCGGGGGTTCCCGGGCTGAGGGTGGTCAGCGAGAGCGCCGGAATCGCGCGTACGCCGTTGGACCACGCCTCGAAGCGGTAGGTGCGGCCGGGTTCGAGGCCGTCGATTTCGGCGTAGTGGAACGGTGTCGGCTGCGGGTCGGCGTGCACCGGAATCGGGGCACGGGCCGAATCGGCCGGGGCCAGCAGAACTTCCGCGTCGGCATCCACCGGTGTCAGCCGTCCGGCGGCATCGGGCGCCACCGTAGTCCAGGTGATGATCACCGATCGGTCGGTGATCGTGACGACCTCCAGGTCGGTGGCGATCAGCGGATGTGGTTGGGCGCGAACTGTACTCGGGCGCGCGAAGGGCAGCAGGGTGGCAAGACCCATGGCGCCCAGCACGGTTCGCCTGGATGGTCCGCAGCACGATGTGCGTGCGGTCCGCTTGCTCATGACGCCATCCGGCTGGTGCTCGATTCCGTCATGGATGTGGCACGTGACGTCTCGCTCATGACTCTGCCTCGCGGGCATGCGGTTTCGTCATACGCGCGCTCGGTCGTGTCACTCATCGGCGCCGGCGCGGCGTCAATTCTTGGGCGAGCTCGCGGAGCAGACCTTCCACTTACCGTCTTCCTTCTTCAGGTGTTCGGTGGTGCTGGTGTCGGTGTCGGGAGCATGACCCGGCACCTCCAGGGTGAGTGTGCCGAGGATGTGCGCGGTCGCGGCCGCACCGTCGATCGCGATGTCTTCGATCTTATCGATGGTCACCGCGACCGTCGCCGACTCGAACTGCTGCTTCTGCTCCTCGGGCAGCGTGTCGAACTCGGCCCGGTCATCCGCGCACGCCTTGGCCGCGGCGGCCCGGAAGCCTTCGGACTCCAGCGTGTCGTAGAAGTCGTGGATGGCCACCTCGATCCGCTTGTCATCGGAGGCGAGCGGGCCCTTGCCCTGCGCTGTCAGCACGGCGCCGAGTACCACCGCGCCGCCGAGTGCGAGCAGTACCACCGCCACCAGGCCGACGATCAGGCCGATCTTGCTCCTCCGTGACGGCTGAGTGCCGGCAGGCGGTGCATATCCGGCCTGTGGGTCACCCGGCGGTGGCGGATAGGAGGTGGGCTCCTCGGGCTGCTGCGGATACTGCGGTTCCTGCGGCGGTTGCCCGCCCGGCGGATAAGTCATCGTCTCGCCTCCGTCAGCCCCCTTCGGCTTCCTCGAGGTTACGGCAAGCGTGTGCCCGGTCGCGTGAAAAGGTGCGCTGACCGTGGCATCGGCCGTTGTCTCGGCATGTCGTTCGTGGCGTGCGAAATGCCCTCCGGATCCGAGCAGTGCCGAAGGTCGAGGGGGCGTTGCGTGTCCTGGTACCGGGCGGGCGGTCTGCGGACTTATATTTGCCGGGTGCGGATGACCGCCCATATTTGTTCGTGCAGAGGGAGATTCGAATGCGCAGATTGATCGGCATGTCCGTTTTCGGCGTGGGTTTGCTGGCGATCGCGCAGGGTGCGGGAATCGCCGGAGCCGACCCGGCGCCTGCCGGGCAGGGCGTGTTGCGGGTGCAGGCCGCGACCACCGGTGCTGAACCGGCCGCTGTCGCGGGCGTTCGAATCGGCGTCACCACCTGCGCCGCAGGCCCGATCCTCACCGCCCTGACCACCGGCCCCGACGGCACCGCCGCCACCAACCTCGCACCCGGTTGCTACCTGGCCCAGTTCACCTCGGTTTCCGGCTGCGAACCGAAGAGCACGACCTCGGTCAAGGTGGACGTTATTCCGGACGCTACGCAGACCGCCGCCTTTCAATTCAGCTGCGCCTGAACGACGCACGACGGCTTTACCGCGTGTCCGCAGTGGTACTGGAATCGCGAGTTCGGGCGTCACCATTTCGTAGGATGTGCACCGCCTGAAGTGCGGGATACGGTCGTGGCGTGGCGTTTTTCGCGAGCTCCGAGGACGGTCGGCCTGCGTTGGTGGTCAGGTCGATCGTAGTTTTCGTCGCGGTGACGGTCTGGTGGCTGGTGCTGTATCGCGGGGCGGACATGGTGTTCGGCGCGGAGTACAGCCGGGGCCGTCATGTGGCGGCTGCGGTCGGTGCGACGCTGGGTACGGTGCCGTTGATCTATGCGGCGCGCCGGTTCCTCGATCGCCGGCCGTGGTCCGGGCTGGGATTGTCGTCGATCGGACGCGGTTGGCGCGCTTTCCTTTTCGGTGCCGCATGCTGGGGTATTCCCGCTTTTGTGTCCGCGGCCGTGATGATCTGGCTCGGCTGGGCCGAACTCACCGTGCGTGCGCCGGTACCGCAGACCCTGTTGGCGATCCTCGCGCTGCTTGCACTGGTACTGCTGTACGAGGCTTTTCCCGAGGAACTCATCTTCCGCGGATACTTCTTCGCCAACCTCCGCGAACGCTGGCCCACCGCCGCCACCGTCCTCGGACAAGCGGCACTGTTCACCGCATGGGGAGTTTTGATCGGCGCGGCAGGCTCCCTCGACCGAGCCCTGTTCTTCTTCGCATTCTCCGCTGTGCAGGGCGCACTGCGCGCCACCACCGGAAACCTATGGGCCTGCATAGGATTTCACACCACATTCCAAGTGACCACACAGTTCCTCGCCGGCAAATGGGACTACATAGACCTTGACGACCCCGACATGGCAGTCATCAGCTTGGCATTCGGTGTCATTCCGTTCACCAGCACGGCACTACTGCTGTGGCTGTATGCGCGGCAGCAGCGGCAGAGCTGATCGCCGAACCCTCCAGCGGCGTCGAATCCCGGAGCTGCGCAACAACAACGCCGGCTCGCAGCGGGCTAGCTGTCGGCGGGTTCCTGCTCTACCCGCGATGGCGGAATTCGCAACAGCTCGTGGAAGTGCATGGTGCACGCGAGAATCAGCTGCATGACTGGCCTTGTGCTCACGGCTGAACGGCGCACCGAGCTGGCGGCCCTCCTGGAAGACGAGCAGCGGCTACGCGCGGAGTATCCGAAGGTGGCGGACTACTTGGATACGGCTCCGCGATTGTCGGGTACCGGAGACGTGGGCGCTGACTCCGCGTTCGATCTGCGGCTTGTGCATTACCTGACGGGCGGTGAATCGCCAACGGGTAACCCGTATTGGGACATCGTCGGCCCGTCGGTGGCTGAGGACAACGGGTGCCGCAGGGTCAACGGTGGACGAACGAACGGAAGCGCGCGTCTCGGCTATGCACAGACAATCTTGCAGGAGACATACGCCTACGCCGTCCCGTCTCCGGAGACACTGCAATGGATCGAACGGTTCGCCCAAGGGCGCAGGTTATTAGAGCTGGGTGCCGGTCGTGGCTATTGGGCGTGGCAGCTGGCGCAGGCGGGTGTTGACGTGGCGGCTTTCGATTCCGAGCCGCCGGACCAGGTCGGGAACGTGTCATTTCCTGGAGCCGCCGGGCAGATGGATGTGTGGCACGACGTCGGTGACTTGGCGGCGTTCGCTGCGGAGACACTGCCGGAATGCGTTCTGTTCCTCTGCTGGCCTCCGGGCTGGGGCAGTCCGATGGCGTCCGAGGCACTGCGCGCGTTCGAGGAAGCGGGCGGGGAGCGGCTGGTCTTCATCGGGGAACCCGAGGGCGGCAAGACTGGCGACGCCGCATTCTTCGACCGACTGAACGCGGCATGGCATCTCGAATCGCAAGATCTTCAGCATGTTTCGTGGTGGAACCTGGCCGACATCGCCCAAGGATGGGTCCGGCGGCGCTGCGCAATCAAGAAACTGGACTAATCTGCGAACGAGAAAGGCCCCGACCAGATTCGCACTGGTCGGGGCCTTTTCCTGCGGTGCCCTCGGCAGGATTCGAACCTGCGGCCTTCTGCTCCGGAGGCAGACGCTCTATCCCCTGAGCTACGAGGGCGGGATAGCTTTCGATCGGTGGCGGGGAGCCGTCGATCGGGCGGGGAAAGCGTATCGCATCGGGTGCGGTTGGCCAAAAAGGGTGTTCGGGGGCGGGTCAGCTTTGCGGGAGCGGAGTGGCGCCGCGGGCGGTGAGCATGGTGGTGATGAGTTGGGCTTCGCCGCGCTGGGTTTTGTCCATGGTCTCGGCGAGGGTGCGCACGGCAGTGGTTTCGGCGTGCTCGGCGGCGTACTGGATCATCGGCAGCCCGCCCTGGTGGTGGCGCAGCATGAGTTGCAGGAAGAGGGTGTCGAGCTCGGGGCCGGTGGCTTGGCGGAGTGCGGCGAGGTCGGCGGGGGTGGCCATGCCTGGCATGGTGGGCATGGGGCCGGTCGCGGTCTCGGTGGTGCCGTTGTGTCCGTGGCCGGTCGGCTGCTCGTGCATCCAGCCCATGTAGCCGTCGATGCTCTGCGCGGGTTCGCCCCACAGCTGGAGCCAGCCCTGCATGCGACCGACCTGGTTCTGCTGGGTGGTCATGATGTCGTAGGCGAGGCGGCGCACGTCGGTGTCGGTGGAGCGGACCAGCACGACGCCGGCCATCTCGACGGCCTGTGCGTGGTGGGCCGACATGTCCTGGTTGAAGCCGACGTCGACGGTGCCGGGGTCCGGTTCGGACGAGCCGTCGAGCGGCAGTCGAATCAAGGTGCCGAGGGCGACACCGATCAGGATGGCCCCGATCAGGCCGAGGACGAGCAGTGCGGTGCGCTGGCGACGGACCTGCGCACCGAGGCCGGACTCGGTGGAGTCCGGCTCGACATCGGCGGCCACTAGCGCCCGGCCCCCGGCGCGGGAGCAGGCTGACCCGGCGCAGGTTGACCCGGCGCGGGCTGACCCGGCGCGGGCTGACCCGGCACCGGGCGCGGCGCTCCGGGCACCGGCGCGCCGGGCAGACCCGGCAGTCCGGGAACGCCGGGCACGCCCGGCAACCCGCCGGGCATCTCCGACGGGTCCGGCTGCAAGCCCTTGCCATCCATCGGCACCGCGTCCGGTCCGGGCGGCGTCGGGTCGAACGGCGGCGGGTTGTCGGTGTCGAACGCGATGGTCGAGCAGTCCGCGCCGACCTCCGGGTAGGTGTAGTTGTTCAGGCGCAGTGCCGTGATGAACTGGCCGACGCGCTTGTCCTGCGCGCTGTCCAGCTTGAGCTGATGCCCCCACGACTGCAGCGACACCGGGGTGTCCAAACCGGGATACGGCGACATCATCGAGTACGGCTTGCCCTGCACCTTGCTCTTCAGCGAGTCCAGACCGGCGGCGTCGACCTTGTCCGGGTTGTAGGTGATCCACACCGCACCGTGCTCGAGCGAGTGCACCGCGTTCTCCATCCGGATCGGCTTGTCGTAGACGACGCCGGTGCAGGTGGCCCAGGAGGCGTCGTGCGGTCCGCCGAACGCGGGGCTCTGGTCATAGGCGACCCGCTGGTTGGGGCCGATGTGCAGCCCCGCCGGGTATTCCTTCTTGACCACGCCCTCGATCGAGTCCGAGGGGTCTTTGCGCTCCGCGCTGGGTGTGAACTTCTCCAGGCTGGCCTTCTCCTGGTACTTGGGTACCAGGCTGTAGGCGAGCGCACCGATCAGTGCGATGATGACTACGGCCGCGCCGATGGCCAACCAGGGAATCTGACGATTCTTCTTGGGAAGTTGTCCTCGGCCGCCCCCTTTACGGGAGCCGGACAACTTGGCGGCGGCTTTGGCCGATTTGGCGCTGGGACTGCTCGGCATCGCTCGTTGTGCTCTCTCGACGTGATGGATCCGCGGGCTGCTGTGGGTTGCGGACGGTTCCGGCGCAGTGCCCACTCGAGGTGTACACCCGCCAAGACCATAGGATAGAGACTCGTGACTCCAGCTGACCTTGCAGATCTCCTTCGCGCTACTGCGGCGAAGGTGCTTGTCGAACGCGGACTGGACCCCGCGGTACTCCCCGACGAGGTCACTGTCGAGCGCCCCCGCAACCCTGAACACGGTGACTATGCCACGAATGTGGCGATGAAGGTCGCGAAAAAGGCAGGGACGAATCCGCGAGATCTGGCGATCTGGCTCGCCGACGCGCTGAGCTCCACCGATGAGGTGGCCTCCGCCGAGGTCGCCGGCCCCGGCTTCCTGAACATCCGGCTCGCCGCGTCCGCGCAGGGCGCGATCATCGAGCAGGTGCTCGCCGCCGGGACCGCGTACGGCAGCTCGGAGCTGCTGAAGGGCAGCCGGATCAACCTGGAGTTCGTCTCGGCCAACCCGACCGGTCCGGTGCACCTCGGTGGCACCCGGTGGGCCGCGGTCGGCGACGCGCTCGGCCGAATTCTGGCCACCCAGGGTGCCGAGGTGGTGCGCGAGTACTACTTCAACGACCACGGCGCGCAGATCGAGCGGTTCGCCAGGTCGCTGGTCGCGGCGGCCAGCGGTGCGCCGACCCCGGACGACGGCTACGCGGGCGCCTACATCGGCGAGATCGCGAGCACGATCGTGGCCGCGCACCCGGAGGCGCTGTCGCTGCCGGAGGACGAGCGGCAGGAACTGTTCCGCGCCGAGGGCGTCGAGCTGATGTTCGCGCAGATTCGTCAGTCGCTGCACGATTTCGGCACCGACTTCGATGTCTTCTTCAACGAGAGCTCGCTGTTCGAGTCGGGCGCGGTCGAGCAGGCCGTGGCGAAGCTGACCGAATCCGGCGATCTTTATGAAAAAGACGGCGCCTGGTGGATCGCCAGTTCCGAATACGGCGACGATCAGGATCGCGTTGTCATCAAGAGCGACGGTAAGCCCGCTTATGTCGCAGGCGATATCGCCTACTTCCAGAACAAGCGGGCCCGCGGTTTCGATCTCTGCATTTACATGCTCGGTGCCGACCATCACGGCTATATCGGTCGGTTGAAGGCGATCGCCTCGGTATCCGGCGAAGATCCGGCGACCGTCGAGGTGTTGATCGGGCAGATGGTGAATCTGCTCAAAAACGGTGTCGCCCTGAAAATGAGCAAGCGCGCGGGCACCGTGGTCACGCTGGAGGATCTGGTCGAGGCGATCGGTGTCGATGCCGGTCGGTACTCGCTGGTGCGCTCCTCGGTGAACTCCAGCATCGACATCGACCTGGACCTGTGGACCAGTCAGAGCAGCGAGAACCCGGTCTACTACGTGCAATACGCGCACGCGCGGACCGCGTCGATCGCGCGCAATGCCGCCGAGTTCGAATACGACAAGGTGACGCCGGATCTCGCGTTGCTGACCTCGGACGAAGAGGGCGAACTCATCCGCACCCTCGGCGAGTACCCGCGCGTGGTGACCAGCGCCGCGAGCCTGCGTGAGCCGCATCGGGTCGCGCGGTACCTGGAGGAGCTGGCCGGTACCTACCACCGCTTCCAGACCAACAAGAACCTGCGCGTGCTGCCCCTGGGGGACGAGCCCGTCAGCCCCACCAACGCCGCCCGGCTGGTGCTGGTCAACGCGACCCGTCAGGTCCTCGCGAACGGCCTCGCCCTGCTCGGCGTCAGCGCACCGGAGCGCATGTGAACGGGCACAAGGACTTTCAGACGAGCGCCAGGAGGGAAGACCTATCATGAGCGAGCGTAGCGAGCGAACCGAATACGCAGCTGCCTGTGCACTCGTGACGGAGCCGAGCGTCAGCGAGGTGGAGTCATGAGTGCGCACCCCGCCGGGCCTCGCCATGCCGAGATCCCGCACGCCCCCAATCTGGCGGAGCGCCCCCGCGATCCGCAGCAGATGATCGATCTGCCCGCGAACGTCTGGCCGCGCAACGCCGCCCGCGACGACGACGGCGTGGTGCGGCTGGCCGGTGTGCCGGTGCACGAGCTGGCCGCCGAATTCGGCACCCCGCTGTTCGTGGTCGACGAGGATGACTTCCGTTCGCGCTGCCGCGACATGGTGCGCGCGTTCGGCAGCAACGCGCGAGTTCACTACGCGTCCAAGGCTTTCCTGTGCGGCGAGATCGCCCGCTGGATCCGCGACGAGGGTCTGTCGCTGGATGTGTGCTCCGGTGGCGAGCTCGCGGTAGCCCTGCACGCAGGCTTCCCCGCTGAGCGAATTGCCTTGCACGGCAACAACAAATCCGCGACCGAACTCGAGGCGGCGGTGGCCGCCGGCGTCGGCCACGTGGTGGTCGATTCGCTGATCGAGATCGAACGTCTCGAAGCCATCGCGGGTCGTGCCGGGGTGGTGCAGGACGTGCTGGTCCGCGTCACCGTCGGCGTGGAAGCCCATACGCACGAATACATTTCGACCGCGCACGAGGATCAGAAGTTCGGCTTCTCGATCGCCGGCGGCGACGCCATGGAGGCGCTCGCTCGCGTCTTCGACGCGGACAACCTGCGCCTGGTCGGCCTGCACAGCCACATCGGTTCGCAGATCTTCGAGATCGACGGCTTCGAGATCGCCGCGCGCCGCATGCTGCGGTTGCTGCACGACGCCGTGGAGAAGTTCGGCGTCGACCGCACCTCGCAGATCTCGACGCTGGATCTCGGTGGCGGGCTTGGTATTTCGTACTTGCCGAGCGATGATCCGCCGCCGCTGGACGATTTCGCCGCGAAGGTGCTCGACCTGGTCGCCGCCGAGGCGGCGGCCATCGGCCTGCCGCAACCGAAGATCGCGGTGGAGCCCGGTCGCGCCATCGCCGGGCCCGGCACGGTCACCCTGTACGAGGTCGGCACCATCAAGGATGTCTCGCTCGACGGCGGCCTGCGCAGGCGCTACATCAGCGTCGACGGCGGCATGAGCGACAACATCCGCCCGGCGCTGTACCAGGCCGACTACGACTGCCGCCTGGTCTCCCGCTCCTCCGAGGCCGCGCCCGTGGTCGCGCGCGTCGTCGGAAAGCATTGCGAGAGTGGCGATATCGTCATCCGCGATACCTGGATGCCCGCCGATGTCGGCCCCGGCGATCTGGTCGCCGTCGCCGCGACCGGCGCGTACTGCTACTCGATGTCCAGCCGATACAACCAGCTGACCCGCCCTGCGGTCGTCGCGGTGCGTGACGGACAACCGCGACTCATTCTGCGCCGGGAAACGGTGGCGGACCTGCTCAGCTTGGAGGTTGATTCATGACTAGTCTCGCTCAGAACACTTGGGGGAGAGATCAGCCGATCGGCGTCGCGGTCCTCGGCATGGGCAATGTCGGCACCGAGGTCGTGCGGATTCTGCGTGATCACTCCGAAGACCTGCGCTCGCGCGTCGGTGCGCCGGTGGTGCTGCGCGGCGTCGCCGTCCGCAATCCGGACAACGACCGCGGCCTGCCCGCACACCTGCTGACCACCGACGCCGACGCGTTGGTCGCCCGCGACGACGTCGACATCGTGGTCGAGGTGATCGGCGGCATCGACCCGCCGCGGCGGCTCATCCTGGCCGCGCTGAACGCGGGCAAATCCGTGGTGACCGCGAACAAGGCGCTGCTGGCCGACTACACCGGCGAACTCGCCGCGGCCGCCGAACGCAACCGCGCCGATCTCTACTTCGAGGCCGCGGTCGCGGGTGCCATCCCGGTGGTCCGCCCGCTGATCCAGTCGCTGGCCGGTGACCGCGTCAACCGGGTCGTCGGCATCGTCAACGGCACCACCAACTTCATCCTCTCCGCGATGGACGAGACCGGCGCCGACTACGAGGTCACCCTGAAAGAGGCCACCCGCCTCGGTTACGCGGAGGCCGACCCGACCGCCGACGTGGAGGGCTACGACGCCGCCGCCAAGGCCGCCATCCTGGCCTCGCTCGCGTTCCACACCAGGGTGACCGCCGCCGACGTCTTCCGCGAGGGCATCTCCAAGATCAGCGCGGAGGATCTGGAGACCGCGTCCGCGCTGAACTGCACGGTCAAGTTGCTCGCCATCTGCGAGCGGGTCGCCGCGGGACCGGGCGAGCCGACCGTGGCCGAGGGCGGCAAGGAGCGCGTCTCGGTGCGCGTCTACCCGGCGCTCGTGCCGCGCAAGCACCCGTTGGCCGCCGTGAGCGGCGCCTTCAACGCGGTCGTCGTCGAGGCGGAGAACGCGGGCAGGCTGATGTTCTACGGACAGGGCGCCGGTGGCGCACCGACCGCCTCCGCGGTGCTCGGCGATCTGGTGATGGCCGCGCGCAACAAGTTCTACGGTGGTCGCGCTCCGGGCGAATCGGTTTATGCTGAGCTACCGATCGCGCCGATCGGCGATACACCCACCCGCTACCACGTGAACCTGCAGGTAGCGGACCGCCCCGGGGTCCTGGCCGCGGTGGCGGGTGAATTCGCCAAGCACGGGGTGAGCATCTCGACCGTCCGCCAAGAGGGGCACGGCACGGGTGCTCGCTTGGTCGTGGTTACCCACCACGCCGTGGAATCAGCGCTCGCGGACACCGTTGCCGCTTTGGCGGAAATGGACTCCGTCACCTCGATTACCAGCGTTCTGAGATTGGAAGGCACCGAAGAATGAGTACGACTGGCGTGGCGCCGCAAGCAGGAGTGCACTCCCGCTGGCCGGGTCTGATCGCGGCCTACCGCGATCGGATCGCGGGTGCGGCCGAGTGGGAGCCGGTCACCCTGTACGAGGGCGGTACGCCGCTGGTGCCCGCACCGCATCTGTCCGAATTGACCGGATGTGAGGTATATCTCAAGGTCGAGGGGCTGAACCCGACCGGCTCGTTCAAGGACCGCGGCATGACCGTGGCGATCACCGACGCCAAGTACCAGGGCCAGCGGGCGGTGCTGTGCGCCTCCACCGGCAACACCTCGGCATCCGCCGCGGCCTACGCGACTCGCGCCGGCATGACCTGTGCCGTGCTGATCCCGCAGGGCAAGATCGCCATGGGCAAGCTGGCGCAGGCGGTCATGCTGGGCGCCAAGATCATTCAGGTGGACGGCAACTTCGACGACTGCCTGGAGCTGGCGCGCAAGGTCACCTCGGACTTCCCGAGCATCGGCCTGGTGAATTCGGTGAACCCGGCCCGCATCGAGGGGCAGAAGACCGCGTCGTTCGAGATCTGCGACGTGCTCGGCAAGGCGCCCGACGTGCACGCGCTGCCGGTGGGCAACGCGGGCAATATCACCGCGTACTGGCGCGGCTACCGCGAGTACTACGCCGACGGCATCACCACCCAGCTGCCGCGCATGCTCGGCGTGCAGGCCGCAGGGGCCGCGCCGCTGGTCAACGGCGCCCCGGTGAGCAACCCGGAGACCATCGCGACGGCCATCCGGATCGGCGCGCCCGCATCCTGGAACGGTGCGATGGCGGCCAAGGAGGAGTCCGGTGGCGCCTTCCGCGCCGCCACCGACGACGAGATCCTGGAGGCCTACCGCCTGATCGCGGCGACCGAGGGCGTGTTCGTCGAGCCCGCGTCGGCGGCCAGCGTCGCAGGCCTGCTCGCCGCGCACAAGGAGGGCTGGCTGGACTCCGGCCTGACCGTCGTGTGCACCGTCACCGGCAACGGACTCAAGGACCCGGACACCGCGCTGCTGGGAATGCCGCAGGTCCAGGCGATTCCGGTCGACCCGGTCGCGGTCGCCGCCGAACTAGAGCTGGCCTGAGTTGGATTCGCGCGACGGCCAAGTGTCGGTGCGGCCACGGACCGCCAGCATGAATCGCACGCTGCCCGCCGGTCTTTCGGTGACCGCGCGGGTGCCCGCGTCCAGCGCGAACCTCGGTCCCGGGTTCGATTCGCTCGGCATGGCATTGGGGATCTACGACGAGATCGACGTGCGCACTACCGATTCCGGGCTCAACATCCGGGTCGAGGGTGAGGGCGCCGACGATGTCCCCTGGGGCCCTTCGCATCTCGTGGTGCGCGCGATCGAGCGCGGACTCGAGTCGGCGGGTGTCTGGGCGGACGGCCTCGAGGTCGTGTGCCGCAACGTGATTCCGCATTCGCGCGGGCTCGGCTCCTCGGCCTCGGCCGTGGTCGGCGGGCTGGCCGCGGGGTGCGCCATCGCGGCGAAGTTCGATCCGGCCCTGGCCACCTCCGCCGACCAATTGGTGCAGCTGGCAGCGGAATTCGAAGGTCATCCGGACAACGCGGCGGCCAGCGTGCTCGGCGGCATCGTGGTGTCCTGGACCGAGACCGATCGCGCCGCCGACATCGGCCGGGACGGGGTGCCGGTAGCCGAGCACCACGGCCGGGTCTACCGGGCGGTGCGGCTGGACGCGCACCCGTCGCTGCGGCCGATCGTGCTCATTCCGGAGGAACGCTCCTCCACCGCGCACACCAGGGGTTTGCTGCCCGAGGTGGTGCCGCACGGCGACGCCGCGTTCAACGTCAGCCGGGCCGCGCTGGCGGTGGTCGCCCTGACCCAACGGCCCGACCTGCTGATGCCCGCGACCGCTGATCGGTTGCACCAGGCTCAGCGCGCACCCGCGCTCCCGCTGACCACCAGCTGGATTTCCCGGCTGCGGGCGGCGGGTATCGCGGCCACCGTCTCGGGGGCCGGTCCGACCGTACTTGCCCTCGGTACCAGCGAATTCCCTGCCGAACTCCGTGAACTCGCGGCGATCGACGGGTTGCGCGTGGTCGAACCAGGACTGGCCGATGGAGTCCTGATCGACTGACGGCGCGTCTGGCTTGCCGAGATTCCCAATGGGCAGCTATCCTGAGCGAGTCCGTACATCGTGCGCATCAGACGCCGGTGCTTCATCAGGGCAATCGCTCCAGCAGGCTCCAGGCTCGAGCCTCCAGGCCATGGGGGTGCTGCGTAGCTGCGCAACTGGAATGATCTCTCCCACCTCACACCACCGGTGGCGAAGCGGACGGACGCATCCGAGTCCGGCAGAATGCCCGGACTGCGGGACGAACCCTCGAAACAGCACACGGCAATCGGGGGAAGGAAAGGATTTCCGTGACAGATACGGACCTGCTCGCGACACCCGGGGTGGAATCCAACCCAACATCTCCGGGGGACCGCGAAAGTGACTCCGGACAGATTTCGAAGATGAGCGAACAAACCGACGTCGCACGATCGGGGCTGACTGGAATGTTGTTGCCGCAGTTGCGCGCGCTCGCGGGGGAGCTCGGTATCCGAGGCACCTCCGGAATGCGCAAAGGCGATTTGATCGCCGCCATCAAGGAAAATCAGGCCGGAAAACCGGTAAAGGGTGAAAAGCCCGAAGGGGGACAGGCCAAGTCCGCGGTTTCCGCCAAGGCCGATACACCCGATAATTCGGAAGCGCCGGCCAGTCGGCCTGCGTCCGCCCGGGCAGAGCAGGGCACCCTCGACGTGGCGACCGCCCCGGCGAAGGAAACTCCGGTCGCCGAGGCAACTTCCCCGGTCAAGGAATCCGCTCCCGCGGACTCGGCTCCGGCCGAGGCCCCCGCGTCCAGCACGGCCGAGTCCACCGAGGATTCCGGCCGCGAGGCTGGTCAGCGTGGTCGTGGTCGGCAGCGGCGCGGCCGTGACCAGGCGCGATCCGGCGGCGGCGAGACCGCGACGGCCGATGCGCGTGGTGACGAGCCGAAGCAGGATGCCGAACATGGCGAGCGGCGCCGTGAGCGCAACCAGTCCGGTGAGCGCAATCAGGGCGAGCGCAACCAGTCCGGTGAGCGCAATCAGGAGCGCGGTCAGTCGGGCGAGCGTAATCAGGGCGAGCGCGGCCAGTCGGGCGAGCGTGGTCAGGGTGAGCGCGGCCAGTCCGGTGAGCGTGGTCAGGGTGAGCGCGGCCAGTCCGGTGAGCGCAACAACCAGAACGGCAACGGCGGCAACGCCGGCGGCCGGAACAACGACCGCAACAACGCGCGCAACAACAACGACGACGACGAAGAAGGCGGTCGCGGCAGGCGGGGACGCCGATTCCGTGAGCGGCGTCGTGGTCGTGACCGCGAGCCGGGCACCGGTGGCGGCGAGGCACGCGAGCTCGAGATCCGCGAAGACGACGTGTTGCAGCCGGTCGCGGGCATCCTCGACGTGCTGGACAACTACGCCTTCGTCCGGACCTCCGGCTACCTGGCCGGCCCGAACGACGTCTACGTCTCGATGAACCTGGTCCGCAAGAACGGCCTGCGCCGCGGTGACGCGATCACCGGTGCGGTGCGGGCCCCGCGCGACGGCGAGCAGAGCAACCAGCGCCAGAAGTTCGATCCGCTGGTGCGGCTGGACACGGTCAACGGTGGTGAGGTAGAGGCGGCCAAGCGGCGCCCCGAGTTCAGCAAGCTCACCCCGCTGTACCCGAATCAGCGGCTGCGGCTGGAAACTCAGCCCAACAAGCTGACCACTCGCGTCATCGACCTGATCATGCCGATCGGTAAGGGCCAGCGCGCCCTGATCGTCTCGCCGCCGAAGGCCGGTAAGACGACGATCATGCAGGACATCGCCAACGCCATCGCCATCAACAACCCCGAGGTCTACCTCATGGTCGTGCTGGTCGACGAGCGTCCGGAAGAGGTCACCGACATGCAGCGTTCGGTGAAGGGTGAGGTCATCGCCTCCACCTTCGACCGGCCGCCGTCAGACCACACCTCGGTCGCCGAGCTCGCCATCGAGCGGGCCAAGCGACTGGTGGAGATGGGCAAAGACGTTGTGGTGCTGCTCGACTCGATCACTCGATTGGGCCGCGCGTACAACAACTCTTCGCCCGCCTCGGGCCGAATCCTGTCCGGTGGTGTCGATTCCACCGCGCTGTACCCGCCCAAGCGGTTCCTCGGCGCGGCGCGCAATATCGAGAACGGTGGCTCGCTCACCATTATCGCGACCGCGATGGTGGAGACCGGTTCGACCGGTGACACCGTCATCTTCGAGGAATTCAAGGGCACCGGTAACGCGGAGCTCAAGCTGGACCGCAAGATCGCGGAACGGCGCGTGTTCCCCGCGGTGGACGTCAACCCGTCCGGTACTCGTAAGGACGAGCTACTGCTCAACCCGGACGAGGCCGCGGTGCTGCACAAGCTGCGCCGCGTACTGTCCGGCCTGGACTCGCACCAGGCGATCGATCTGCTGATCGACCGCCTGAAGAAGTCCAAGAACAACCTGGAGTTCCTGATGCAGGTCAGCAAGACCGCGCCGGGCGCTCTGGACGAGTAGGTTCGCCAGTTGTACTGCCGAAAGGGCCTCGCTGTTGCGGGGCCCTTTCGGCGTACGGGGGCAGAAGAACATGAGACCGATGATCGCCGCGCCGCTGATCATGAAACCGAGAATGATCGCCGAGGTGCCCACCGCACTCCCCTCCGGAGCGGTGTTCGGAGCCTCGTAATAGACGGCGATTCCCGGTGCGGTCGTGATCGTGGTGTCCGGAACGGCACACCAGCCGACCACGACAGCGAGAATCAACAGACCGAAAATCGCCGACGCGACTCGGATGCTCACAAGTTCTCCCTTCGGGTCACGGCACGCCACTGTGCGGCTTCGAGCGTTGGTCCACGCTCCTTACGCCTTCAGCGCCGCTCCCGCGAGCGCTGCTGCGGCCTCGAACGTTCGCTGTCACGAGCGCCCTGTGCTGAGGTCTCAAACTCTATGAACGAAACTGTTCGCATTCCTGAGTAGCCGACTACCCGTCTTCAGGCTTCCTGAGACAGGGGCAAAGCGCGTGCCCGGACTTCCTTGGGCGGTGGCGTCAGGGGGAGTACCTAGGGTGGGAACAAACCACTTGCCGGGGGCGTTTTGGGAGCGTAAGGACTGTTCTGGCATACTGAACGGTCGTTGCGTCTGCTCTGTTTCGAGCAGACCTCCCGCCTAGTCGGCTCCGGTTCACGTTCCCGCGATTCCCGCGCGAGCGACCCGGCGGCCAATATCGAGAGGACACCCATGAAGGCAGGAATCCACCCGACGTATGTCGACACCACGGTCGTCTGTGGTTGCGGCAATACCTTCCAGACTCGCAGCACCAAGGAGTCCGGACACATCAACGTCGAGGTCTGCTCGCAGTGCCACCCGTTCTACACGGGCAAGCAGAAGATCCTCGACACCGGCGGCCGCGTGGCCCGCTTCGAGGCTCGCTACGGCAAGCGTGCGGGCAAGAAGGCCGACGCGGACGACGCCGCAGCCAAGTAGCTTCCTCGCCGACGCCCGGTCCTGCTCAGCAGGCCGGGCGTCGGTGTTTTGTATGGCGTCCTTCGAAGGAAATCAGAAAGAGGAAGCATCGTGACGCAACCGTCCGCGATCGACGACATTCTGGCCGAGCACGCCGGGCTGGAGACGCAGCTGTCCGATCCGGCGCTGCACGACGATCCCGGCGCCGCCCGCCGGGTCGGTAAGCGATTCGCCGAGCTCGCGCCGATCATGGCCACCTACACCAAGCTGAAGTCCGCGCGCGACGATCTCGCCGCCGCGCGGGAACTCGCCGCCGACGACGCGTCCTTCGCCGCCGAGGTGCCCGACCTGGAGCGCCAGGTCGCCGAACTGGAGCAGACCCTCGCGGATCTGCTCGCGCCGCGCGACCCGCACGACGGCGACGATGTGGTGCTCGAGGTGAAATCCGGTGAGGGCGGCGAGGAATCGGCGCTGTTCGCCGCCGACCTGGCCCGCATGTACGTCCGCTATGCCGAACGGCACGGCTGGAAGGTCGAGATCCTCGGCGTCACCGTGTCCGACCTGGGTGGGTACAAGGACGCGACGCTGTCGATCAAGAGCCGCGACGCCGCGCGCGACGGTGTCTGGTCGCGCTTCAAGTTCGAGGGTGGCGTGCACCGGGTGCAGCGCGTCCCGGTGACCGAATCGCAGGGCCGGATCCATACCTCGGCCGCGGGTGTCCTGATCTATCCGGAGCCGGACGAGGTGGAAGCGGTGCAGATCGACGAGACCGACCTGCGCATCGACGTGTACCGGTCCTCGGGCAAGGGCGGCCAGGGCGTCAACACCACCGACTCCGCCGTCCGCATCACCCACCTGCCCTCCGGCATCGTGGTGACCTGCCAGAACGAACGGTCCCAGCTGCAGAACAAGGCCCGCGCCATGCAGGTGCTCGCCGCGCGGCTGCAGGCGCTGGCCGAGGAGCAGGCCGATCAGGAAGCGGCGGCCGGCCGGGCCAGCCAGATCCGCACGGTGGACCGCTCCGAACGCATCCGCACCTACAACTTCCCGGAGAACCGGATCGCCGACCACCGCATCGGTTTCAAGGCACACAACCTGGATGCCGTGCTGGACGGCGACATGGACGCCTTGCTCGACGCGCTCGGCAAGGCGGATCGCGAAGCCCGAATGGCAGCAGAATAAAGGCCTTTCGGGCAGAGTCGAGGACATGTCCATGACCCGTGTAGCGCTGCGCCCCGCTGTCAACGACGCCATCGAGATGCTGCAGGCGGCCGGGGTGCCCAGTCCGCGCGCCGACGCCGAGCACCTGGCCGCGCATGTGCTCGGGGTCGAGCGCAGCAGGCTGATGATGACACCGCTCATCGGGCCGGACCAGCTGACCGAGTATCGCGCGCTGGTCGACCAGCGCGCCCAGCGAATTCCGTTGCAGCACTTGACCGGAACCGTGGCGATGGGCGAGATCGATCTCGCGGTCGGACCCGGCGTCTTCGTGCCGCGTCCGGAGACGGAGCTGCTGTTCGCCTGGGCGCTGGCACAACTCGAGGCACTGCCGCACGATCACACGCCGATCGTCGTCGACCTGTGCACCGGCTCCGGCGCGCTGGCCCTGGCCATCGCGCATGCCCGCCCCGACGCCGATGTCCGTGCGGTGGAACTCGATCCGGGCGCACTGCACTGGGCCCGCCGCAATGCCGACCGGTGCCTCGACAACGGCGACACCCCGATCACCCTGTACGCCGACGACGTCACCGATCCGAACCTGCTGACCGAATTCGATGGCCGCGTCGACCTCGTGGTGGCGAACCCGCCCTACATTCCGGACGGCGCGACGCTGGATCCCGAAGTCGCCGACCATGATCCGCACCTGGCCCTCTTCGGTGGCCCCGATGGCCTGGACGTCATCCGCGGCATGATCCCCACCATCACGCGTCTGCTGCGCAGCGGCGGCGCCACCGCGATCGAGCACGACGACTCCAACGGCTCGGACCTCGCCGCGCTACTGGGCAAACAAGGTGAGTTCACCGACATCGTCGAACACCCGGACCTCGCGGGAAAGCCGCGCTTCGTCGTCGCGACCAGAACCTGACGCGGTCCAAATCCTGAAGTCGCGGAGTGGCGGGGGAGCGGATGGTGGCTCCTACTGGACGCCGTGACAGGATGATCGTCGTGAGTACCGTCTACGACTGCGCGGATCCCGACACGCGCGCCGCCGGACTGACCGCAGCCACCAGCGCCCTGAAGTCCGGGCGACTCGTCGTGCTGCCCACCGACACGCTCTACGGCCTGGCGGCCGACGCTTTCGATGCCACCGCGGTGAGCGAGCTGCTCGCGGCCAAGCGCCGCGGCCGGGACATGCCGGTGCCGGTCCTGGTCGGCTCCTGGCACACCATCGACGGCCTGGTTTTCTCGGTGCGCCCGCAGGCGCGCGAACTGATCCGGGCGTTCTGGCCCGGCGGCCTGAGTCTCGTTGTGCAGCAAGCCCCTTCGCTCGCCTGGGACCTGGGCGATACCCGCGGCACGGTGATGCTGCGGATGCCGCTGCACCCGGTCGCGCTGGAGCTGCTGCGCGAGGTCGGCCCGCTCGCGGTCTCCAGCGCCAACGTCTCCGGCCAGCCGCCCGCCAAGACCGCCGCCGAAGCCCGCGACCAGCTGGGTGAGCTCGTCGGTGTCTACCTCGACGGTGGCCCCGCCGACCACGCCGTCGCCTCCACCATCATCGACCTCACCGCCGACCAGCCGCGCATTCTGCGCGAGGGCGCGGTCCCCATCGGCGACATCGCCGACGTGCTCGGTATGTCGCCGGAGGCGCTGACCAGCGCCTCCACCCGATGAGCGGTGGGTGCCGCGGATGACCGGTTCGGGTGCCGTCGTTCCCCTGCGGGAGCTACTGCTCGTACTGCTCATCTCCGCGGTCGTCACCTTCCTGGCCACCGGCGGGATCAGGGTCCTCGCCATCGGATTCGGCGCCGTTGCGGTGCCGCGCGAACGTGACGTGCACGTCAAGCCGATTCCCCGGATGGGTGGTGTCGGCATCTACGTCGGGGTGGTGGCGGCGATGCTGTTCGCCCACCAACTTCCCGCGCTGCGCAACGGCTTCGATTACAGCCCCAATATTCCGCTCGCGGTGCTGGTCGGGAGCACGATCATTGTCGCTGTCGGCATCGTCGACGACCGCTGGGGCCTCGACGCGCTGACGAAGTTCGCCGGCCAGGTGACCGCGGCGGGTGTGATGGCTGTCATGGGGCTGAGCTGGTACAGCATCTACAACCCGTTCAACAACACCACGGTCTTTCTCGACGCGCTGCAAGGCGGTCTGATCACCGTGGGAGTCACCGTGACCCTGGTGAACGCGATGAACTTCGTCGACGGACTCGACGGCCTGGCGGCTGGTTTGGGGCTCATCGCGGCGGTCGCGGTGTTCGTGTTCGCGCTCGGCTTGATGAACGACCAGGGCGGCTCGGTCGACACCTACCCGCCCGCTTTGCTCGCTGCCGCGCTGGCCGGTGCCTGTCTCGGCTTCCTGCCGCACAATTTCCAGCCCGCGCGAATATTCATGGGCGATTCGGGTTCGATGCTGATCGGCCTGGTGCTGGCCGCGGTGTCCACCAGCGCGTCGGGCCGCATCCCGCTGCAGGGCTTCGGCACCCGCGACATCGTCGGTCTGCTCTCGCCGCTGCTGCTGGTCGGTGCCGTCATGTTCATTCCGGTGCTGGATCTGGTGCTGGCGATCGTCCGGCGGGTGCGGGCCGGTGTGAGCTTCTCCACTCCGGACAAGATGCACCTGCACCACCGGTTGCTGCAGATCGGGCACTCGCATCGGCGCGTGGTCCTGCTCATCTACTTGTGGGTCGGGATCCTCGCGTTCGGCGCGGTCGGCACGGCCCTGATGAACCTGACCCTGGTCGTCCTGCTGGTGGCAGGCGGACTGGTATTCGCCCTCGTCGTGACCGCCATTCCGGGCCTGCGCCGCGGGGAGGCCGCAGAGGACGGACCACCCGCCGGGTAAGGTTCGCGAATGTGAGCGAGCGGAGCGAGTGAACCATGAACACAGCGCCTAAGGGCACGACGGAGCCGAGCGCCAGCGAGGTGCAGTCGTGAGCTTCACTCCCACTCCGGTCCCAGGTCCCGACGCCCCGCTGAAGGCGGCGCTGCGCTACGGCTTGATCGGGCTCGGCGTGCTGGTCGTGCTGTCCGTCGCGATCGGCGCCGCGGCCGCGGGTCTGCCCGGCCTGTGGGGTGCGCTGATCGGCTCGGCCATCGGCGGCGGCTTCATCCTGACCACCGCCGCGGTGGTGCTGTTCGGCGCGAAATTGCCGCCGACCACGGCGGGCATGGTGATGCTCGGCAGCTGGGTCGGCAAAATGCTGGTGGCCCTTTTGGTCATAGCAATACTGAATCAATTCGATTTTTATGACCGAATGGTCCTTTTTCTTACCGTGATCGGTGCGCTGGTCATCGTGCTCGGGGCCGAGACGTATGGCGTTGTCCGGCAGCGCGTTCCGTACGTGACGGTGCCCGATGCGGCGCCGGATTCGCCCCCTCGGGAAGATTGATCCCCACCCACCTACACGCTGTCGTAGATAACTTGGTAAAGTGTTGGTAAGCAAGCAACCAAGCGAGGGGGGATCGCCAAGATCCCTCCGAGTGCCGCTATGCTTACTGCCGTGCCGGGCTCTGAGGGTTCCGGTTCTGCATGTCGACGATGTCGCCGACACACGTACAGACGCCAGGTGGAATCAAAACCCGCCGCACAGCTGCTGACGAACTTCGAGCCGACCTGAGTCGACCCAAATTGATCGTCAATGTCCGATCGAACCGTGGGATCAACCGAACCCACGGCCCGAACACGGGAGAGAACGCTGAGCGTCACCACTTTGGCGGGCGAGTTCCACGCGCCATCGCTGTCCGACTTCTTCCCTCCAGCGCTGCTGTTCGAGGGTACGCCGTTCGAAATCGATCGTTTGATGGGTATCCGGCTCCTGATGACCGCGGTGCTGGTCATCGTGATGGTCCTCGCATTCCGGAATCCCCGCATCATCCCGCGCGGGCTGCAGAACGTCGCCGAAACCGGTCTCGTCTTCGTCAAGGAACAGATTTCCGACGAAGTTTTGGGTAAGGAATCCGGCCGCAAGTTCTTCCCGCTCATCGCGACGGTCTTCTTCACGGTCCTGTTTCTGAACTTCTCCGGCATCATTCCCGGGTTGAACATCTCCTCGAACGCCCGAATCGGCATGCCGCTGGTGCTGGCCGCTGTGGCGTACATCGCGTTCAACTACGTGGGCATCAAGAAGTACGGATTCGTCAAGTACATGCGCAGCAGCATCGTGGTGCCGAATGTGCCGCCTGCCCTGCATCTGCTGCTGATTCCCATCGAGTTCCTCTCGACGTTCATCCTGCGTCCGTTCACCCTGATGGTCCGACTCATGGCCAACATGCTGGCCGGACATATCATGTTGGTGTTGTTCTTCAGCGCTACCTGGTTCTTCCTGTTCGACGCCGCTGCCTGGATGAAGGTGTTCTCGCCGTTCTCGCTCGCGGCCGGCCTGGGGTTCACGCTCTTCGAGATGTTGGTCATCTTCCTGCAGGCCTATGTGTTTGCGCTGCTGACCGCCGTTTACATCGGACTCGCGCAAAACGCGGATTCACACTGACCTGCCTGACTTACCGGAAAACCTGCTACACCTCGCCGACCGGCGGGTGTGCAACAGAAAGGGAATGGAAGACTCATGAGCCTCGCGTACCTGGCCCAGGAAGCCGCAACCACCTCTGAGAAGGTCAAGGGATACGGCGCCATCGGCTTCGGTCTGGCGGCTATCGGCCCCGGCATCGGCGTCGGCATCGTCGTCGGTAAGGCCATCGAAGGCATCGCCCGTCAGCCCGAGCTGCAGGGCCAGATCCGGACCACCATGTTCCTCGGCATCGCGTTCACCGAGGCGCTTGCCCTGATCGGCCTCGTCGCCGGCTTCATCTTCTGATTCCGATGAACGAGTTCTCTGTTCTCGCAGCGGAAAGCGGAGAGGATGTGAATCCTCTTATCCCCGAGACGTACGACATCGTGTGGTCGATCGTCTGCGTCGCGATTATCGCGGTCCTCTTCTACAAGTACGTGATCCCGCGTCTGATGAAGACGCTCGACGAGCGCACCGACAAGATCGAAGGCGGCATCAAGCGCGCCGAGATCGCTCAAGAAGAGGCCCAGCTCACGCTGCAGCAGTACCAGCAGCAGCTGGCCGAAGCCCGGCTCGAGGCCGCACGCATCCGTGAGGAAGCGCGCACCCAGGGCCAGCAGATCCTCGCGCAGATGCGCGCGGACGCACAGGCCGAAAGTGACCGCATCGTCGCCGCGGGTCACAGCCAGCTGGAAGCACAGCGCCAGCAGATCCTGACCGAACTGCGCACCGAACTCGGCCACACGGCCGTAGATTTGGCCGAAAAGATTATCGGGCAGTCGGTTTCGGACGAAGCTAAGCAGGCGGCGTCGATCGAGCGGTTCCTGACCGAACTCGACGACGAGTCGAAAGCCGGCATCGGGGTCGGAAGGTAGCGACGCGAAAGTGAGAAGCATGTACGCAGCGAGCCGCGAGGCCTGCGCCCGGTCTCGGGAGGCGCTCAGGGCCGCTCTGACCGGAAGCGACAGTGTCGCGGCAACGACGGGGTCCGAACTGTTCGCCGTTGTCGCCGTGCTGGACGACCAGCGTTCGCTGCGTGTTGCGCTCGCGGACGTGTCGGTGCCCGGCTCGGCCAGGGCCGAGCTCAGTGAGCGGGTCTTCAGCGGAAAGGTCAGCCCGGCCACCCTGGCCGTGCTGACCACCGCGGTGGCCCAGGACTGGTCCCGGACCGCCGACCTGGTCGACACCCTGGTGTTGCTCGGGCAAGAGGCGTTGCTGGAGTCGGCGGCCGACAGTGGCCGTCTCGACGCGGTCGAGGACGAGCTGTTCCGGCTCGGTCGGATCATCAGCGACAACCCCGAGCTGGAGCAGGCCCTTTCCGACCGGACGAAGCCGGCTCAGGCCAAGCGGGAACTGGTCGATCGCCTGCTCACCGGCAAGACCGAATCCATCACCCTAACCCTGGCTGAGCAAGTGGTGACCAGGCAGAAGACGGCAGTCGGGGTGGCATTCGACGAACTGTCCGACCTGGCCGCGGCCCGCCGCGACCAGATCGTGGCGCACGTGCGCGCGGCGATCGAACTGTCGGCGCAGCAGCGCGAGCGGCTCGCCGCCTCGCTGCATCGCATCTACGGCAAGCCGGTCCAGGTGCACGTCCAGGTCGACCCGAGTCTGCTGAGCGGGCTCGTCGTACACGTCGGCGACGACGTCATCGACGGCAGCGCCATCGGCCGACTGGAACGGCTGCGTCGGTCCCTGACCTGACGTCCGCAGGGTCTACCCACCCCGCCGGCTTCGCCGGCAGCCGACCCCCACCCCCGACATTCGACACAGCGAGAGCAGGAAGAACATGGCGGAGCTGACGATCTCCTCCGACGAGATCCGTAGCGCGATCGAGAGCTACACGCAGAGCTACACCCCCGAGACCTCCATCGAAGAAGTCGGTGTTGTCACCGACACCAGCGACGGCATCGCGCATGTCAGCGGCCTGCCCTCGGCGATGGCCAACGAACTGCTCGAGTTCCCGGGTGGCGTGCTCGGCGTGGCGCTGAACCTCGAGGACCGCTCGATCGGTGCGGTCATCCTCGGCGAGTACGCCGAGCTCGAAGAGGGCCAGCAGGTCCGTCGGACCGGCGACGTGCTCTCCGTCCCGGTGGGCGACAACTTCCTCGGCCGCGTGGTCGACCCGCTCGGCCAGCCGATCGACGGCCTCGGCGAGATCGAGGCCGAAGAGCGCCGCGTGCTCGAGCTGCAGGCCGCGACCGTGCTGGAGCGTCAGCCGGTCGAGGAGCCGCTGGCCACCGGCATCACCGCCATCGACGCGCTGACCGCGATCGGCCGTGGCCAGCGTCAGCTGATCATCGGCGACCGCAAGACCGGCAAGACCGCGGTCTGCATCGACGCGATCCTGGCGCAGAAGGCGAACTGGGACTCCGGCGACCCGGCCAAGCAGGTGCGCTGCATCTACGTGGCCATCGGCCAGAAGGGTTCCACCATCGCGGGCGTCAAGACCGCGCTGGAGGCCCGTGGTGCGCTGGAGTACACCACCATCGTCGCGGCTCCCGCGTCGGACTCGGCCGGCTTCAAATGGCTTGCGCCCTACACCGGTTCGGCCCTCGGCCAGCACTGGATGTACCAGGGCAAGCACGTCCTCATCGTGTTCGACGACCTGACCAAGCAGGCGGAGGCGTACCGCGCCATCTCGCTGCTGCTGCGTCGCCCGCCGGGCCGCGAGGCGTACCCGGGTGACGTCTTCTACCTGCACTCGCGTCTGCTGGAGCGTTGCGCCAAGCTCTCCGACGAGATGGGCGCCGGCTCGATGACCGGTCTGCCGATCATCGAGACCAAGGCCAACGACATCTCGGCGTTCATCCCGACCAACGTGATCTCGATCACCGACGGTCAGGTGTTCCTCGAGTCCGACCTGTTCAACAAGGGTGTCCGCCCGGCGATCAACGTCGGTACCTCGGTCTCCCGTGTCGGTGGCGCGGCCCAGACCAAGGGCATGAAGAAGGTCGCCGGTTCGCTGCGTCTGGAAATGGCGCAGTTCCGCGAGCTGGAGGCGTTCTCCGCCTTCGCCTCCGACCTCGATGCCGCGTCGCTGGCGCAGCTCGAGCGTGGCGCCCGCTGGGTCGAGCTGCTCAAGCAGGACCAGTACTCGCCGGTTCCGGTCGAGAACCAGATCGTCTCGATCTTCCTGGTCGACGCCGGCTACTACGACTCGGTTCCGGTCGCCGACATCCGTCGCTTCAACAACGAGCTGCTCGAGCACCTGCACCGGGTCGCGGGCGACGCGTTCAAGTCGATCGAGGGCGGCAAGGTCCTCAAGGACGAGGCGGCCGACCAGATCAAGTCGGAGACCGACAAGTTCAAGCAGGGCTTCCTCGCCTCCGATGGCAGCCGTGTGGTGAACGAGGCCGAAGCGGCCGATCTCGAGCACGAAGAGGTCGAGACGCTCTCGGTCACCCGCAAGCACGTCGAGAAGTGACCCAGGTTCGGGACTGATGCGAGCTATTCGTTCAATGCAAACGAATGAAGGGAGTGTGAACCGCTGATGGCAAGTTTGCGTGAATTGCGCTCCCGCATTCGTGGTGTGAATTCGATCAAGAAGATCACCAAGGCCCAGGAGCTGATCGCGACCTCGCGAATCTCCAAGGCACAGGCCAGGGTTGCCGCCGCCAAGCCGTACGCCGAGGAGATCACCAAGGTCCTCGGCGAGTTGGCGAACGCGTCGCAGAACCTGACCCACCCACTGCTGACCGAGCGCGCCGAGCCGCGCCGGGCGGCGGTGCTGGTGATCACCAGTGACAGCGGCATGGCCGGTGGCTACAACTCGAACGTGCTCAAGCGGGCCGAAGAGTTGATGCACACGCTGCGCGGCGAGGGCAAAGAGCCGGTGATCTACGTGATGGGCAGTAAGGGCATCACGTACTACACCTTCCGTAACCGTCCGCTGGTCGCCGCGTGGCACGGGTTCTCGCAGCAGCCGAAGTACACCGATGCCTCGGAGGCGTGCCACCACCTGGTGGACGCCTTCATGGCAGGCGCCGACGGCCAGGTGCCCGCTCCGGACGGGTCGGGCGAGATCGCCGGCGTCGACGAGCTGCACATCGTGTACACGCGGTTCGTGTCGATGTTGACGCAGACCCCGGAGGTGCGCCGGTTGGCGCCGATCCAGGTCAGCTATGTCGATGAGAACTTCGACATGGGTGAGGACTTCGTCTCCGATTCGCCCACGGCGGATGTACACGCGCAGTACGAGTTCGAGCCCGACGCCGATGTGCTGCTGGCGGCCCTGCTGCCCAAGTACATCAACACGCGTATCTACTCATCGTTGCTCGAGGCAGCGGCATCCGAGTCCGCGGCTCGGCGCACCGCAATGAAGGCAGCCACCGACAACGCCAACGAACTTGCCACGGATCTTTCCCGGCAGGCGAACTCGGTGCGGCAGGCCCAGATCACGCAGGAAATCAGCGAAATTGTCGGCGGCGTAAACGCGCTGGCTTCGAGCTCGGACCGCGACTAAGCGCAGGAAGAGAAAAATGACCGCAGCAGTCACGCAAGACAACACGAGTCGGACCGGCGCAGACTCAGGTCGCGTCGTCCGAGTCATCGGCCCCGTCGTCGACGTCGAGTTCCCCAGGGGCTCGATTCCCGAACTGTTCAACGCGTTGCACGCCGAGATCGAGTTGACCTCGGTGGCAAAGACACTGACCCTCGAGGTCGCCCAGCACCTCGGCGACGGCATCGTGCGCTGCATCTCCATGCAGCCCACCGACGGCCTGGTCCGTAGCGCTCCCGTCACCGACAGCGGCAAGCCGATCTCGGTGCCGGTCGGCGACGTCGTCAAGGGCCACGTCTTCAACGCCCTCGGCGACTGCCTGGACAGCCCGGGTCTCGGCCGCGACGGCGAGCAGTGGGGCATCCACCGCAAGCCCCCGTCATTCGACCAGCTCGAGGGTAAGACCGAGATCCTGGAGACGGGCATCAAGGTCATCGACCTGCTCACCCCGTACGTGAAGGGTGGCAAGATCGGCCTGTTCGGTGGCGCCGGTGTCGGCAAGACCGTGCTCATCCAGGAGATGATCACCCGTATCGCACGGGAGTTCTCCGGAACCTCGGTGTTCGCCGGCGTCGGCGAGCGCACCCGTGAGGGCACCGACCTCCGCCTGGAAATGGAAGAGATGGGCGTCCTCCCGGACACCGCCCTCGTCTTCGGCCAGATGGACGAGCCGCCGGGCACCCGTATGCGCGTCGCCCTCTCGGCCCTCACCATGGCCGAGTACTTCCGCGACGTGCAGCACCAGGACGTGCTGCTGTTCATCGACAACATCTTCCGGTTCACCCAGGCCGGTTCCGAGGTGTCGACGCTGCTCGGCCGCATGCCGTCGGCCGTCGGTTACCAGCCGACCCTCGCGGACGAGATGGGTGAGCTCCAGGAGCGCATCACCTCGACCCGTGGCCGGTCGATCACCTCGCTGCAGGCGATCTACGTGCCCGCCGACGACTACACCGACCCGGCGCCGGCGACCACCTTCGCCCACCTCGATGCGACGACCGAGCTCTCCCGCCCGATCTCGCAGAAGGGCATCTACCCGGCCGTCGACCCGCTGACCTCGACCTCCCGCATCCTGGAGGCCTCGATCGTCGGCGACCGGCACTTCGCCGTTGCCAACGAGGTGAAGCGGATCCTGCAGAAGTACAAGGAACTGCAGGACATCATCGCCATCCTCGGCATGGACGAGCTCTCCGAAGAGGACAAGGTCCTCGTCGGTCGCGCCCGTCGCCTGGAGAAGTTCCTCGGCCAGAACTTCATCGTGGCCGAGAAGTTCACCGGTCAGGTCGGTTCGGTGGTTCCGCTGGAGCAGACCATCGACGACTTCGACCGGGTCTGCAAGGGCGAGTTCGACCACTTCCCGGAGCAGGCGTTCAACAGCTGCGGTGGTCTCGACGATGTCGAGGCGGCCGCGAAGAAGATCGCCGGAAAGTAGTCACCGATGTCGGAAATGTCAGTTGACCTGGTCGCCGTCGAACGACGGCTCTGGGCCGGGCAAGCGACGTTCGTCAGCGCGCAGACCACCGAGGGTCAGATCGGCATCATGCCGGGTCACGAACCGCTACTCGGCCAGCTGGTCGAGGGCGGCACGGTGGCCATCGTCTCCACCGAGGGTGAGCGCATCGTCGCGGCGGTGCACGGCGGCTTCTTCTCCGTGACCGCAAGCACGGTCCGGATCCTGGCCGAGTCCGCGGAGTTCGCGGACGAGGTGGATGTCGAGGCGGCGCGGCGCGTGCTGGCCGACTCGGCGGCCAGCGAAGAGGATCAGCTCGCGGCGCAGGCCCAGGTCCGCGCGGCGGAGCAGGCTGCGAACGCGTAAGCGACAACCGGATATTCGAGCACGAGACTGTCGGCGGCGAAGAGACCTTCGCCGCCGACAGTCGTCTTCACACCTCTTGCGGTCGTCTTAATACACGGCCCCCCAGTTTGTAAACTTGGTGTCGTGGTTGAATGACCGCACGGCGGTGCGAGCGATGAGCCCGGAGGCGGTAGCTTGCGTAACCACGGAGGGCTTGCGAGTACCGCCAATTGAATAGGGTGTCGACGACACGGCGACAGAGCGAAGGGACGAACTGCATTGCAGACCGGGATGGTTCTCCTGATCATTCTGGTGCTCACGCTCGTGTTCTTGGCCCTGGCCTCGACCTATCGCCTGATCATGTTGCGGCGCGGCGGAACCGCCGCTTTGTTGCGAGTATTGCCCGCCCGCGGTGGTCAGGGTTGGCGGCACGGTCTGCTCCGATATGACGAAGACCGAATGGTCTTTTTCAAGTTGACCAGCCTGAAACTCGGCCCCGACTGCACAATTCACCGTCAGGGCATCGAGATCGGCGAGCGCCGCGGACCCGTCGGCGACGAATTCGACATCATGAGCGACGACATCGCGGTGATCGCCGTGGCCGATCGGGAGGGCAGCTTCGAACTCGCCCTGGATCGGGCCTCGCGGACCGCGTTTCTGTCCTGGGTGGAGTCTCGCCCGTCGGATCGCACCCGCCGGATGCGTTGATCCGCGCATCGCTGTGCGGCAAAGGGCTCCGGACGGCAGGGGAGCTAGGGTTGGTCCTGTGAGTGTTCATCTGACGCGGATCTATACGCGCACCGGCGATGACGGGACCACCGGTCTCAGCGACTTCTCGCGGGTGGCGAAGACCGATCCTCGGCTGGTCGCGTACGCCGATTGCGACGAGACGAACGCCGCAATCGGGGTGGCGATCGCGCTTGGGCAACCCGAGGAGCAGTTGCGTGCGGTGCTGCTGCAAATACAGAACGATCTGTTCGATGCGGGCGCCGATCTGTCTACCCCCGTTGTCGCGGAGCCGAAGTATCCGCCGCTGCGCATCACCCAGGGCTACATCGACCGGCTCGAAGGCTGGTGCGATGAGTTCAATGCTGAACTGCCGGCACTGAATTCGTTCATTCTGCCGGGTGGCACCCCACTGGCGGCGCTGCTGCACACAGCGCGCACCGTCGCCCGCCGCGCGGAACGTTCCGCCTGGGCAGCCATCGAGACACACCCGGACGACACGAATGTTTTGCCGGCCAAGTACCTGAACCGGCTGTCGGATCTGCTGTTCATCCTGAGCCGTGTGGCCAATCCCGGCGGCGATATCCTGTGGAAGCCCGGCGGAACCAGGTCGAGCACCTGATAATGCTCGAGACGCGAGGACGCATGTCCGCGAGTTCATGGGTTACACCCCGGGTAGGCCCAGAACTCGGGTGACGGTAGGAGGCGAAGCTGACGGGGTGGGTGAATTCAGCCCGGCACCCGACCGCCGGCCCGCAACCGAACTACCGTGGCACCCACTAGTGCGCTGAATACCCGGAGTGGCGGAACAGTGCCGCAACTATCCTTGCACCCAACAGTGCGCCGAATACGCGGAGAGGCGGCATGGAACGGTTTTTGGTTACCGGCGGGAACAGACTCGTCGGTGAAGTCGCGGTGGGGGGCGCCAAGAACAGCGTCCTCAAGCTGATGGCCGCTGCCTTGCTGGCCGAGGGCACCACCACGATCACGAACTGCCCGGACATTCTCGACGTGCCGCTGATGGGTGACGTGCTGCGCGGTCTCGGCTGCGACGTCGCGATCGATGGCGGGGTGGTCACCATCGACACCCCCGCAGAACCGAAGTACCACGCGGACTTTCCCGCGGTGACGCAGTTCCGTGCGTCGGTGTGTGTGCTCGGGCCGCTGATGGCGCGCTGCAAGCGGGCGGTCGTCGCGCTGCCCGGCGGTGACGCGATCGGCTCCCGCCCGTTGGACATGCACCAGGCCGGCCTGCGGTTGCTCGGCGCGACCAGCGAGATCGAGCACGGCTGCGTGGTCGCGCGGGCCGACGAGCTGCAGGGCGCCAAGATTCGACTCGACTTCCCCTCGGTCGGTGCGACCGAGAACATCCTGATGGCGGCCGTGCTCGCCGAGGGCGAGACGGTGATCGACAACGCCGCGCGCGAACCCGACATCGTCGACCTGTGCAACATGCTCGTGCAGATGGGTGCGCGGATCACCGGTGCGGGCACCTCGGTGCTGACGGTGCAGGGCGTCAAGCGGTTGTCGCCGACCACCCATCGCGTGATCGGCGACCGCATCGTCGCGGCGACCTGGGGCATCGCCGCCGCGATGACCATGGGTGACGTCCGGGTCACCGGGGTCAATCCGAAGCATCTGTCGTTGGTGCTGGACAAGTTGCGTTCGGCGGGCGCGCGGATCTCGTTCGAGCAGGACGGCTTCCGCGTCGTGCAGGCCGAGCGGCCGCGCGCGGTGAACTTCTCGACGCTGCCGTTCCCCGGGTTCCCCACCGATCTGCAGCCGATGGCGATCGGGCTCGCGGCCATCGCCGACGGCACCTCGATGATCACCGAGAACGTCTTCGAGGCACGCTTCCGTTTCGTGGAGGAGATGATCCGGCTCGGCGCCGATGCGCGGACCGATGGTCATCACGCGGTGGTGCGCGGTATTCCGCGGTTGTCGAGCGCGCCGGTGTGGTCCTCCGACATTCGGGCGGGCGCGGGCTTGGTACTCGCCGGTCTGGTTGCCGACGGAACCACCGAGGTGCACGACGTCTTCCACATCGACCGCGGTTACCCGAATTTCGTCGAGCAACTGCAGGCGCTGGGCGGCGAAGTGAAGCGGGTCGGCGCTGCCGAATGAAGTGTTAGCGCCGAAAACCGTTCCTGACCAGGCGATTTGACATCGTGCACGCAGACACGTAACTTTATTCGAGTCAGAGCGACACGGACACCGACCCGGAGCCGAGAAGCCAGCGGAAACGCTGAGCGAAGGCCAGGGACACGAGGTAGTACGAGGAGCGCCTGACGCTCACACTAGCTTGACTGAGACCCCGATTTGGTTCTGGGGGAGCGGCTGAGCTAAGCTGGATAAGTTGCCTCACGGACGAACCGGTTAGCGCCGGGGATGAAGTGTGTGCGTGTGTTCTTTGAGAACTCAATAGTGTGTCGATGAATGTCAGTGCCAATTATTTAATTGGTTCCGGCTTCTCATACCCCCCGGTTGAGAGGTCGGACATTTAGTCAGCAAATCTTTTTGCTGGCGTTTTGTTTTGCTAGGTTTTCGGACTCTAGTTATTCTTCTGATTGACCTCTTCGGAGGTTGGTTGAGAGTCTTCAACGGAGAGTTTGATCCTGGCTCAGGACGAACGCTGGCGGCGTGCTTAACACATGCAAGTCGAGCGGTAAGGCCCTTCGGGGTACACGAGCGGCGAACGGGTGAGTAACACGTGGGTGATCTGCCTCGCACTTCGGGATAAGCCTGGGAAACTGGGTCTAATACCGGATATGACCATGGGATGCATGTTTCGTGGTGGAAAGATTTATCGGTGCGAGATGGGCCCGCGGCCTATCAGCTTGTTGGCGGGGTAACGGCCCACCAAGGCGACGACGGGTAGCCGACCTGAGAGGGTGACCGGCCACACTGGGACTGAGACACGGCCCAGACTCCTACGGGAGGCAGCAGTGGGGAATATTGCACAATGGGCGAAAGCCTGATGCAGCGACGCCGCGTGAGGGATGACGGCCTTCGGGTTGTAAACCTCTTTCGACAGGGACGAAGCGCAAGTGACGGTACCTGTAGAAGAAGCACCGGCCAACTACGTGCCAGCAGCCGCGGTAATACGTAGGGTGCGAGCGTTGTCCGGAATTACTGGGCGTAAAGAGCTTGTAGGCGGTCTGTCGCGTCTTCTGTGAAAACTTGGGGCTCAACCTTAAGCTTGCAGGCGATACGGGCAGACTAGAGTACTTCAGGGGAGACTGGAATTCCTGGTGTAGCGGTGAAATGCGCAGATATCAGGAGGAACACCGGTGGCGAAGGCGGGTCTCTGGGAAGTAACTGACGCTGAGAAGCGAAAGCGTGGGTAGCGAACAGGATTAGATACCCTGGTAGTCCACGCCGTAAACGGTGGGTACTAGGTGTGGGTTTCCTTCCACGGGATCCGTGCCGTAGCTAACGCATTAAGTACCCCGCCTGGGGAGTACGGCCGCAAGGCTAAAACTCAAAGGAATTGACGGGGGCCCGCACAAGCGGCGGAGCATGTGGATTAATTCGATGCAACGCGAAGAACCTTACCTGGGTTTGACATACACCGGAAACCTGCAGAGATGTAGGCCCCCTTGTGGTCGGTGTACAGGTGGTGCATGGCTGTCGTCAGCTCGTGTCGTGAGATGTTGGGTTAAGTCCCGCAACGAGCGCAACCCTTGTCCTGTGTTGCCAGCGCGTAATGGCGGGGACTCGCAGGAGACTGCCGGGGTCAACTCGGAGGAAGGTGGGGACGACGTCAAGTCATCATGCCCCTTATGTCCAGGGCTTCACACATGCTACAATGGCCGGTACAGAGGGCTGCGATACCGTGAGGTGGAGCGAATCCCTTAAAGCCGGTCTCAGTTCGGATCGGGGTCTGCAACTCGACCCCGTGAAGTTGGAGTCGCTAGTAATCGCAGATCAGCAACGCTGCGGTGAATACGTTCCCGGGCCTTGTACACACCGCCCGTCACGTCATGAAAGTCGGTAACACCCGAAGCCGGTGGCCTAACCCCTTGTGGGAGGGAGCCGTCGAAGGTGGGATTGGCGATTGGGACGAAGTCGTAACAAGGTAGCCGTACCGGAAGGTGCGGCTGGATCACCTCCTTTCTAAGGAGCACATCTCCACGGACACCCACACAGGTGGGATGTTAAACGTCTTGTGGCAGAGACCGTTTCGGATGCATACGTCATCCGGCGGACGCTCATGGGTGGAACACTGACTGACTCTTCTCACGTATCGATCGGTCGTCATGACTGGTCGGTGAGGGGATATATCGGCACACTGTTGGGTCCTGAGAGAACACGCGAGTGTTTCTCTGGGCAAGATAACGACAGGATCGGGTCTTCGGTCATACCGCAGGGGTTTTCCTCTGGCTGGTGCCGAGTCGAGATCGGATCTTGTGTGTTGTTTGAGAACTGCACAGTGGACGCGAGCATCTTTGTTAGTAAGTGTTTAAGAGCGTACGGTGGATGCCTTGGCACCAGGAGCCGATGAAGGACGTAGGAGGCTGCGATAAGCCTCGGGGAGCTGTCAACCGAGCTGAGATCCGAGGATTTCCGAATGGGGAAACCCAGCACGAGTGATGTCGTGTTACCCGCATCTGAATATATAGGGTGTGTGGAGGGAACGTGGGGAAGTGAAACATCTCAGTACCCACAGGAAGAGAAAACAATTGTGATTCCGTGAGTAGTGGCGAGCGAAAGCGGATGAGGCTAAACCATGTACATGTGATACCCGGCAGGGGTTGTGTATGTGGGGTAGTGGGGCTCACTTTCTTCATTCTGCCGGATGGAGCGGGAGTCAGAAACCGTTGTGTTAGTCGAAGTGGTCTGGAACGGCCTGTCGTAGAGGGTGAGAATCCCGTAGACGAAAACTCAACGGCTCTTGTAGTGAGTACCCGAGTAGCAGCGGGCCCGTGAAATCTGCTGTGAATCTGCCGGGACCACCCGGTAAGCCTGAATACTCCCTGGTGACCGATAGCGGACTAGTACCGTGAGGGAAAGGTGAAAAGTACCCCGGGAGGGGAGTGAAATAGTACCTGAAACCGTGCGCTTACAATCCGTCAAAGCCTGCGAGTGCTTTAGTGCACTGTGGGTGATGGCGTGCCTTTTGAAGAATGAGCCTGCGAGTTAGTGGCATGTGGCGAGGTTAACCCGTGTGGGGTAGCCGTAGCGAAAGCGAGTCCGAATAGGGCGATACAGTCGCATGTTCTAGACCCGAAGCGGAGTGATCTACCCATGGCCAGGGTGAAGCGACGGTAAGACGTCGTGGAGGCCCGAACCCACTTAGGTTGAAAACTGAGGGGATGAGCTGTGGGTAGGGGTGAAAGGCCAATCAAACTCCGTGATAGCTGGTTCTCCCCGAAATGCATTTAGGTGCAGCGTCACGTGTTTCACGCCGGAGGTAGAGCTACTGGATGGTCTAGGGGGCCTACAAGCTTACCGAAATCAGCCAAACTCCGAATGCCGGTGTGTGAGAGCGTGGCAGTGAGACTGCGGGGGATAAGCTTCGTAGTCGAGAGGGAAACAGCCCAGATCGCCGGCTAAGGCCCCTAAGCGTGTACTAAGTGGAAAAGGATGTGAAGTCGCGAAGACAACCAGGAGGTTGGCTTAGAAGCAGCCACCCTTGAAAGAGTGCGTAATAGCTCACTGGTCAAGTGATTTTGCGCCGACAATGTAGCGGGGCTCAAGTACACCGCCGAAGCCGCGGCACTCCAACAATACATCCGCATCGTTCTACGGGACGGTGTGCAGTGGTTGGGGTGGGTAGGGGAGCGTCCTATAGCCATGGAAGCAGCAGGGTGACCTAGTTGTGGAGGCTATGGGAGTGAGAATGCAGGCATGAGTAGCGAAAGACGAGTGAGAAACTCGTCCGCCGAATGACCAAGGGTTCCTGGGCCAGGTTAATCCGCCCAGGGTGAGTCGGGACCTAAGGCGAGGCCGACAGGCGTAGTCGATGGACAACGGGTTGATATTCCCGTACCCGTGTATCCGCGCCCATGATGAATCAGTTGTGCTAAGTGTCCAAATCCTCCGAGAAGACCTTCGGGTCTCGAGTGAGGGGCTGCACATGACCCCGGCTGGTAGTAGTCAAGCGATGGGGTGACGCAGGAAGGTAGCTGGGCCAGTCAGTGGTTGTACTGGTGTAAGCCTGTAGGGCGTGGTGTAGGCAAATCCGCACCGCATATAGCCTGAGAGGTGATGCGTAGCCGATTGAGGCGAATTCAGTGATCCTATGCTGCCGAGAAAAGCCTCTAGTGAGTTGGTACACGGCCCGTACCCCAAACCGACACAGGTGGTCAGGTAGAGAATACTAAGGCGATCGAGAGAACTGTGGTTAAGGAACTCGGCAAAATGCCCCCGTAACTTCGGGAGAAGGGGGACCATTTCTGGTGACGGAATTTACTTCCTGAGCTGGGGGTGGTCGCAGAGACCAGTGAGAAGCGACTGTTTACTAAAAACACAGGTCCGTGCGAAGTCGTAAGACGATGTATACGGACTGACGCCTGCCCGGTGCCGGAAGGTTAAGAGGACCGGTTAGCGCCTTCGGGTGCGAAGCTGAGAATTTAAGCCCCGGTAAACGGCGGTGGTAACTATAACCATCCTAAGGTAGCGAAATTCCTTGTCGGGTAAGTTCCGACCTGCACGAATGGCGTAACGACTTCTCAGCTGTCTCAACCACAGACTCGGCGAAATTGCATTACGAGTAAAGATGCTCGTTACGCGCGGCAGGACGAAAAGACCCCGGGACCTTCACTATAGCTTGGTATTGGTGTTCGGTACGGTTTGTGTAGGATAGGTGGGAGACTGTGAAGCGGGCACGCCAGTGTTCGTGGAGTCATCGTTGAAATACCACTCTGATCGTATTGGACTTCTAACCTCGGACCATGATCTGGTTCAGGGACAGTGCCTGGTGGGTAGTTTAACTGGGGCGGTTGCCTCCTAAAATGTAACGGAGGCGCCCAAAGGTTCCCTCAGCCTGGTTGGCAATCAGGTGTCGAGTGCAAGTGCACAAGGGAGCTTGACTGTGAGAGCGACAGCTCGAGCAGGGACGAAAGTCGGGACTAGTGATCCGGCACCGGCAAGTGGAAGCGGTGTCGCTCAACGGATAAAAGGTACCCCGGGGATAACAGGCTGATCTTCCCCAAGAGTCCATATCGACGGGATGGTTTGGCACCTCGATGTCGGCTCGTCGCATCCTGGGGCTGGAGTAGGTCCCAAGGGTTGGGCTGTTCGCCCATTAAAGCGGCACGCGAGCTGGGTTTAGAACGTCGTGAGACAGTTCGGTCTCTATCCGCCGCGCGCGTCAGAAACTTGAGGAAGGCTGTCCCTAGTACGAGAGGACCGGGACGGACGAACCTCTGGTGTGCCAGTTGTTCCGCCAGGAGCACCGCTGGTTAGCTACGTTCGGAAGGGATAACCGCTGAAAGCATCTAAGCGGGAAGCCTGTTCCAAGATGAGGTTTCTCACCACCTTCGAGTGGTTAAGGCCCCCCACAGACCATGGGGTTGATAGGCCAGAACTGGAAGCCCGGTAACGGGTGCAGGTGACTGGTACTAATCGGCCGAGGACTTACCAACAAAGAAGCTACGCGTCCACTGTGCAGTATCTGAAACAACACACAGACACTGCAGCAGACACACACTGTCTGCGAACCCCTACCCGGGGTTTCGCTGATGGATCGTGTCAGCGCTGCTGTGTGGATAGTTTCATAGAGTTACGGCGGCCATAGCGGCAGGGAAACGCCCGGTCCCATTCCGAACCCGGAAGCTAAGCCTGCCAGCGCCGATGGTACTGCACTCGACAGGGTGTGGGAGAGTAGGACACCGCCGGAACATCATTCACGAAAGCCCCCCAGCCCAGCTGGGGGGCTTTCGTCGTTTCCAGACCACCTCACGCGAAACTCGCACATTTTCTCGGGGTCTGCACCCCTACGGGCGTCTAGAGCCGGTGCCGGATCTCGAAAGACTGCGGCTGCGACGACAGGGTGCCGTGGGCCGACAGTGCCTGGTCCGGTGCACCCGGACGCGCCGGACGATCAACACCCCCTGGACTGTCGACCGACAGGCCGAATTCTTTGTGCGCAAACATCTTTGCGCGATTCGCTCCATCCACAGGCGCCTCCGCAACGAATGCTAGATGACCATTCCAGATGGTAGGTTCTGCGCTCAGTCCAATCTTCACCAGGCGTTCAGCAGGATCGTGATGACCTCCGCCTCGGGTTCGTGCCCTCGGAGGTGTTCCAGGTGATCTCACATTCGATGGGAAGGTTTGCGATGGCAATCGAAGGAACAGCAGAGCGCGATTCGACAGACTCGGCACCCGACCGCCGTAGGACAACGCGCCGCTTCGCCTATGTAGCCGCAGGATTGTTGGCGGTGTCCGCGGTCGGCTACCAGCAGGTAGTCGATGCCCCCAGCTCGACCGCAGCGGCGTCGTCGACCTGCACCGACGGGGAAGGCTCGGTCACCATCAAGAAGAAGGGTGCCAACCTCATCGGAACCGCCGAGCTGACCAAGGATTTCAAGAACTACGCGGACAACGAAGCCTGTGTAGGTGCGGGAGCGAACGGGACGTCGGGACCCATCAAGGCGACTGCGAGCGAGGACGGTAAGTCCTGCGAGTTGACGGCGGAGATCGACAAGGCCAACGGCCAGGCGAAAGAAGGGGAGGAATTCTCCAAGTCCGGTGATATCAAGGTGACCGTTCCTTTGGACGGTAGGCCTGCGACTGCGACGGCTGAGGGCAAGAACGACAACGGTGAAAAAGTCACTGCCACAGCGACTATCAAGGGCTTCACCATGAAGGAGTGCAAGACGAGTTCGATCCCGACGGACAGTTTCACGGCGACAAAAGTCAGCGCGACGATCGAGAAGAAGTCAGCTGAGTAGTCGTTCGATCGCCGGTGCCTGAGGCTTTCGTCGCGCGGCGCTGATAGCGATGAGCGCCGCGCGACGGGGTCGCGCCTGGTCGTTTCCAGATTCGGTCTGCTACGTCGTAGACACGGCACGAGAGGTGCTGCGACGAGCGTCCACAAGAGGTGGAGTGTGCTCGACATGCGCAAGGATGTCTTGGCGCGACTGGCCGTGCTGATGGCCCGGCATCGACGTCGGGTATTCGCGGGCTGGCTGCTCGTAACCGTTGCCGGCGTGCTGTGCCTGCCGCATCTACTGGCCTCGGTGGTGTCGCCGCCGATCGAGGTCGCGGGCTCCGAGTCACAGCGGGCGGGCGAGATCCTCGGTGCCGCTCTGCCGTCATTCGGCAAGGATCCGATGATCGCCGTGTTCCATTCTTCGACGCATCGGGCCGTCGACCCGACGTTCCGGGAAGCGATCGACGCCGGAAAGATCGCGCTGAGCGAACAGGACGGCATCTCCGGTGTGGTGTCGTTGCCAATGGTCGGCGACTACACCCGGGCTACAGCAATGCCGGAAGCGATGGAGCCACTGCGCGTGCTGTTCCATGACGAGCACACCGCGTACGTGCTGGTCGGCATTTCCGGCGGTGACCGGGAGCGCCAGGATCGGATACCGGCGCAGCAGGCCGCGATCGACGAGGCGGCGCGCGCGGTATCCGGCGGCACCGTGCGAAGCTATCTGGTCGGGGTCGCCGCCTTCGGTCAATCAGTGCAACAGGCAGAGATCGCGGATCTCATGCGCATCGAGCTGGTCGCGGTACCCGTGGCGCTAGTCGTGCTGCTGATGGGCCTGCGATCTCCGGTGGCTGCCCTGGTGCCGGCGGGCATCGCAGGTGCGGCGGTGGTGACCACTCTTGGGCTGTTCGCGATGTTGACCGAGGTGTTCCCGGTGGACGGAATGTTGCTTGTCGGTGTGAACGCGATCGGCTTGGGAATCGGCATCGACTACGCGTTGTTCGTGACGAACCGCTATCGCGAGGAATTGGCCGCGGGAGCCGACCCGGAGAACGCTGTCGCCATGGCGGCCGGCACGACCGGACGCACGGTGGTGTATTCAGGATTGATCCTGATTCTGGCATGCTCGAGCCTGTTCTTGGTGCACTGGCACGTATTCGTGCAAGCCGCAGTCGGTGTCATGGCGGTGACCACCGTTGCCTTGGTCGCCTCGATGTCCCTGTTGCCCGCCGTTCTGGTGGCACTCACCAGGTGGCTCGAGTGGCGGCCGCGTTGGATGCCACGTCGCGCTCCGCTCGGCTACGTCGCGGCCGAGGGTCCGCCACGGCTGGCGCGCTGGGCCGAGCATCTGATGCGACACCCGTGGCCTTACGCCGTGGCGGTCACGGCCGGCCTGCTGTTGGCGGCGGCGCCGGTGCCCGATCTGCGACTCGGCATCAACATGGAACGCGAAGCACTGGCAGGTACGGCCGGGCGCGTCGGTCAGGAAATCGTGGACCAGGACGCGCCCGGTCTGACGAGCACGGTGTTCGTTCTGCTGCAGCGGCCGGCCGATACGGACCGTCCGGACATCGAGCCGCTCTTGGCTGTTCTGCGCGCTGATCCGGATGTTGCTGCGGCCAGCGGGCTCGACGACGGTGTCGACCTCACCACTGTGCTGGTCGTCCCGCGACACCTACCCGATTCCCCCACCGTAGTGCGGTTGGTGCAACGTATCCGCTCGCAGATTGTGCCTGCGGCCGCTCCGCCCGGGCATCAGGTGCTGGTCGGCGGATCCAGCGCGCTGGTCACCGATCTCCTCGCCGAGACCTCGGCGAAGCTGTGGTGGGTGATCGGCTGTGTGCTGGCAATGATGTTCGCGATGTTGATCGTCGTGCTGCGCAGCCTGCTACTGCCGCTGAAAGCGATAGTGATGAGCCTGCTGGCCACCGGCGCGGCGTTCGGCCTGACGGTGCTGTTGTTCCAGGGCGACCGCGGCGACGAGGTAGCCGAGCTGGCAGGGCACGGCACTATTTGGCCACAGGTTCCGTTGATGGTGTTCGTCCTGCTGTTCGGACTGTCGACGGACTACGAGTTGTTCCTCGTTCGCCGAATCCAGGAGGAGTACCGGGCCACCGGCGATAATCGCCGCTCGGTGGCGGTGGGTCTGCAACGGACCGCGCGGCCGATATCCCTCGCGGCCGCGATCCTTGCCGTCGCATTCGGCAGCCTGCTTGTCTCCGATATCAGCGGCTTGCGCGTCTTCGGATTCACCATTGCCGTCGCCCTGATCATCGACGCCACCTTGATCCGGCTCGTCCTGGTGCCCGCGCTGATGCAGATCATGGGTCGCTGGAACTGGTGGTTTCCTTCGTTCCCCATGGCCGGGCAGCCCACGCGCGATCGTGGGCCGGATGCGAAGAACCCGACTGAAGACAGACAACGCGTCGTGGACGCCGTTCCCGCGCCTTGAGTGAGGATCGAGATGGGTAGCTATGTGGTGACCGGTGCGACGGGGTTCGTCGGCGGTGCGCTGACGCTGCAACTGCTGGAGCACACCGATGCGCCGATCCACCTTGTGGTGCGGGACGGCGCCACCGAGGCGGAGGCGCGATGTCTGGCCGCTTTGCGAGTGGCGGCTGAATCATTCGGTCGGGACAGCGATTTCATCGTTCGACACCGGGACCGACTGCATGTCGCGGCTGGCGACCTCTTGTCCGCCGAGGTCGCCAAGCGTCTACCGGCACGGGGCATCACGGATGTATGGCACTGTGCGGCGTCGCTCGAGTTCGAGGACCGCAACAGGGACAAGATCTTCGCAGTGAATGTGGAAGGCACGCGCAGGCTGCTCGACCTGTCCGAGAAGCTCGGTGTTGCCCGGTTCAACTACATGAGTACCGCGTACGTGGCCGGAGCCGCGGTGGGGAAGATTGCGGAGTCGGCGGTAGCCGATGATGTCAGCCCCAACAACCAGTACGAGCTCAGCAAGGTCGTGGCCGAACGCGTTGTCGCGCAGCGTGAGTCGATGTGTACCCGAATTTGGCGCCCGAGCATCGTGGTCGGTCACAGCAGGACCTACGCTGCCACCAGCTTTACCGGACTGTACGGGTTGATCCGTGAGGCGTGCCGTTTCCAACGACGGGTGGCGAAGATGTTCGGCCCGAACTTCGTCATGAAGCAGCGACGCATACTGGCCGATCCCGCCGCGCAAATCAACCTCATCCCGGTCGATCTCCTGGTGCGACAGGCGGTTTCGCTGTCTATGCGCCGCAGCCTCGACGAAAGCATTGTTCATCTGACGAACGGATCGGCGCCGACCATGCGGGACTTCATGGCGGTCATGTCCTCGATGACGGGTATACCCGAGCCCGAATATGTCACTTCCGCAGCGGGATTCACCGCGGTCGAGCGCAGATTCCACAAGACGATGCAGTTTTACGCCCCGCATGTGGAGGGGTCGAAGTTCTTCGCGCAGGATGTCGCCGAGCGACACGGCTCGCCCATCCACTTCCCGATGGACCAGGACTACCTGCGCGCCCTGATCGGGTGGTACCTCGACCACGCCGGTCTGGCGAATGAGGTGCGAACGGCCTGATCGGCCAGGCGCTGCGGTCACCATCACTTCCGGCGATCTACGACAGGAGAAACCATGCGGCTCGCGACTCGGTTACCCGGAGAACGCGGTCTCGCGCAGCGGGACGCGGACCGGATCGCCGCGATTCGAGCGGAGATCATCCGCGTCGGTGACCGGTGGCGGGCAAGGCATCCGTGGATCAGCAGCCATCAGAACGCGGTCGGGACGGCGATCTTCGCGGTGTCCGTCGGCGGTGTGCTCGGCGACGCAGCGCTTTACGCGGCAGGTGTGTTGCCCTGGTGGACAACAATATTGGCGACAGCATTCTGGCTGTCGCTGCTGCACGAACTCGAGCACGACCTCATCCACTCGATGTATTTCCGCACGAACAAGTGGGTGCACAACGCAATGATTCTGGGGGTGTGGGTGTTTCGGCCGAGCACCATCAACCCGTGGGTCCGGCGTCGTCTGCATCTGCACCATCACGAGGTGTCGGGTACCGAATCGGATCTCGAGGAACGCGGCATCACCAATGGCCAGCGGTGGGGTGGGCATCGTCTGCTGAGTCTGTTGGACACCATGCTGGGGATCTACACCCGGCCGTTTCGTACGCATCGCATAGTCAACGAGTATGTGGCGCGCGCGGCACGCGACGCCGACGATGCCCGCTTCCTGGCGGTGACGGTTCCGCTGGGTTACTTCCCGCTGGGCGCAGTCCATTACGGGCTGTGGCACATTGCGATCGGGGTGCACGGCTACGAACTGTTCGGCGGAACCGTCCCGCACAACGCCGCATATCACGCCATGAACTTCCTGGCGGTTACCCTGCTGGCCCCCAACATGATTCGTACCTTCTGCCTGCATTTCGTCAGCTCGAACCTGCACTACTACGGCGACGTCGAAGCGCACAACGTGCTGCAGCAGACGCAGGTCTGGACGGCGAAGTGGTTGTGGCCGATGCAGGCGCTGTGCTTCAACTTCGGTGGTACACACGCCATTCACCACTTCTTGGTCCGCGATCCGTTCTATGTGCGCGAGGCGATCAGGCGGGAATGCCAGGTGATCTTGCGCGAACGCGGCGTTCGGTTCAACGACTTCGGCACCTTCCGCCGCGGCAACCGGTTCTCGCTCGGGTCCTTGGCCGGACCGGTCGAACCGTGACCGGCGGCGAAGCGCGGACGGCGCCGGGCGGGACGGCCAATGATATTGCCGCACTGTGGATCTGCGTGACCTGCGGAGCGATCTACGATCCGGCCGAAGGCGATCCGGATGGCGGGATCGCACCGGGCACCCCGTTCGCCGACATCCCCGACGGATGGGTGTGCCCGGTGTGCGGGGCCCGCAAAGAAGATTTCATCCCGTTCGAGGGCTGAGTAGGCCTCAGAACAGGCGGAATTCGGTGCTCTCGGTACCGCGCAGGGCGTCGTAATCGAGCACGAGGCAGCGGATTCCGCGGTCTTCGGCGAGGGTGCGGGCCTGCGGTTTGATCTGCTGGGCGGCGAAGACGCCCGCTACCGGGGCGAGCAGGGGGTCGCGGTTGAGGAGCTCGAGGTAGCGGGTGAGCTGTTCGACGCCGTCGATCTCGCCGCGGCGCTTGATCTCGACCGCGACGGTGGCGCCCTCGGCGTCCCGGCAGAGCAGATCGACGGGGCCGATCGCGGTCATGTATTCGCGGCGGATCAGGCTGTAGCCGGGGCCGAGGGTCGTTACATGCTCGGCGAGGAGGACCTGGAGGTGGGCTTCCACACCGTCTTTCACCAGACCGGGGTCGACGCCGAGCTCGTGCGAGGAGTCGTGCTCGATGTCCTCGATGGTGATGCGGAGTTCCTCGCCGGCCTTGTTGGTGACCACCCACAGAGCCTTCGCGCCCTCGGGGATGTCGGCGGCGCCGCGCTCTTCCAGCCAGCACGGCGGGCTCATCCAGTTCAGCGGCTTGTACGAGCCGCCGTCGGAATGCACGAGAACCGAGCCGTCCGCTTTCACCAACAGCAGGCGGCGGGCCATCGCGAGATGGGCGGTGAGTCGCCCTACGTAGTCGACCTGACAGCGAGCAATCACTAGGCGCACCCAAGCACTCTAGGTGACCAACCGACGGCCGTGGACGTCAGCCCGCCTCGACTCGCGGCATCGTGTCGCTCAGCCGAAGAGGACGGCGGCGGCCAGAATCACGCTGGTGCCGAGCAACGCCCGCTCCACCCTGGTGAACCGCCGAGTGACCGGCGTCTTGGTCTGGATCATGCCGTAGCCGACGCCCGAGCCGATGCAGAACGCCAGCAGATGGCCGACACTGGTGAAGTTCTGGCCGAGCAGCACGCCCGCCACCGCGGCCGTGAACCACACTGTGGCCCAGGCGATCCGCAGCCTGCTCGGCACGACGAAGACCAGCGCGCCGATCAAAGCCATGGCGCCGTAGCTGATACCAACGTCCTCGCTCCAGCGCACACTGGCGGGCATCCAATCGAACTCGACCGCTACCCAGAGCCCCGCCGCGACGAGCAGCGTCGCGCCGATGTGCCCGGCCAGGAAGACGCGCACCATGTGCAGCGCGCCGAAACGCAGCTCCGCCAGTGCGAGCAGGCAGGCCAGCAGCGGCATGATCAACCACGCGGTGCCGACATCGCCGATCACCAGCGCGCTCGACAACAGCGTGACGACTCGGCCTTGCAGCAGATTGTGCAGGTTGGTGCTGGCATGCAGCACCATCTTCGACTGGGCCGAATCGCTCAGCGCCGAGAAGATCGACGTGACGATGACCAGCGCGGACAGGTAGCCGACGGTCGCGGGCACCCTCGGTCGCCACCAACGAGAACCGACGACCGGTATGCGGTCGTCCGTGGTCGTCGCGACGGCCATAGATACCTCCGTGTCTGTGCGGTGTCTCTCCATGATTGCGGACGCCGCTGTGTTCGATCCGGGTATTCCCTGTGAGATTGCTGCGAACCTGGTCACCGCGGGTACGGCGGGGGCGTTCCGGCGGTGCCCTACTGTGCCACATCCGGACGGATTGCGGCAGGTCGAGCCGCTGATCCGTCCGGCACCGCAGCACGGGGTAGCGGCCGATCAGAGCCACCTGCGCGAGAGTAATAGGCTGGCAGCATGCCTCGTCGGAAACCGCGCGCAGACGGTCACACGGGCCGCTCGCGGACGGGCGGCGCGCCGCTCGGTGATGTCTTCGGCCGGACCGAGGCGGGGCCGGGCGGGGATGAGACCTATGTTGTTCGCACTATCCCTGGTGCTCGTGCGGTGAAGGTGTATCGCTGCCCGGGGTGTGACCACGAGATCGCGCTGGGGGTTGCGCACATCGTCGCGTGGGCTGCCGATGGTGGTGAGGACGATCGCAGGCATTGGCACCGCGGTTGCTGGAACGGTCGCCAGACGCGGGGGATCACGCGCCGCTGGTCGTGAGCGCCGGTCGCTGATCGTGGCAGGCATCCTGAATGGCTTTATTGCCGAGGGGATTTCGCCGAATCACGAGGTTCATTACGAATCCCTTGCTGGAGAGGCCGATTGCTCCGCGCCGTGACGTCGGCGCTCGATGTTCTTGTGGCCGTTCGCCGGTGGTGTGTTCCCGAAGCCCTAAGCGACCCTGGGAATTAGGAAGGCCGCCCCGGGGGATGGGGCGGCCTTGGTGTGAATTCGGTTGGGTTACTGCGTTAGTCGCCGCTTGGCCCGCCGATTAGTTGCTGATGTCGGCGTTCTCGCGCTCCTCGTCGACGATGTCATCCTCTTCCGAGGCGACCTCGGGGATGGCCTTGCGGCTGGAACCGGAGACCTGCTTGGTGTTGTTGCTGATCGACTTGCGCTGATCCGGAACACCGTCGAGCAGTTCGCTTTCCCGGTTGACCGCGGCGAGCATCGCGGGCACCGAGTCGAGCTGGCCGCGGATGCCGAGCAGCTGGGCGAGCACGCGTCCACGCAGCACGCGCATCTCCTCGGCCAGTTCCTTCGCGTGCGCGATCTTGCGCTCGGAGGTCTGGGTCGCGGAGGTGATGAGGCGGTTGGCCTCGTCGGTCGCGTCCTTGATCCGCTGTGCGGCCTCGGCGCGGCTGGTGGCCTCCAGCTCCTCCATGGCGCGGGTGAGCTTGGTGCGCCGCTCCGCCATGGTGACCTCGAAGTCCTGCTGGGTCGCCTTGCGCTTGGCGTCGGCTTCCTTGCCGAGGCGGTCGGCCTCGGCCTGGGCCGCCTCGATGATCTTGGCGGATTCGGTGCGCGCGTTTGCCAGGGTCTGCTCGAACTCGATCTCGAGCGCCTCGCGCTTTTCCTTGGTTTCGGCCAGCAACGACTCGTACTTGCCACGCATCTCGGTGGCCTGCTGCTCCGCGATCGACACCATCTCCGCAGCCTCGGCCTGGGCCAGGGCCCGAACCTCGGAGGCCTCGTCGGAGGCCAGCCGCAGCATGCGGGATATGCGGTCGGACATGCCTTCCGCGGTGGTGGGCGGCACCGAGAGTCGGTCGACCTCCTTGCGGAGCTCGTCGATCTCGTCACGCGCATCCTCGAGCTGGCTCGCGAGGTTACGGGCTTGTGCCGCAGCAGCATCCCGGTCGGTAGCGGTGACCCTTAGTTCGGCGTCGAAGCGGTCGAAGTAGTTGCGTACCTCGTCTTGCGCATAACCCTTGCGCACAACGGTGAAGGGCAGTGCAACGAAGCGATTGCGATCGGACTCAGGTGACGACATGGCACACAAACTACAGCCTACAGAGACCTGATGGTGACTCGACCGCGAATGTGATTCCGAAGAGTTTTGCCCGCCCGATCTTGATACTAGTGCGTAACATTCGCGTTCGGCTCGACCAACTCGATCAGCACACCGCCAGCATCCTTCGGATGGATGAAATTGATGCGGGAATCCGCTGTTCCAGGCCTCGGCGCCTCGTACAGCAAACGCAGGCCCCGCGCGCGCAGGTGCGCGGAGACGGCATCGATGTCGGTGACCCGGTAGGCCAGTTGCTGCAGGCCCGCGCCGTTACGGTCGATGAACTTAGCGATGGTCGACTCCTCGTTGAGCGGAGCCAGCAACTGCAGGGCGGTCCCGCGGTCGGGGGCGCCGGGCAGCGAGAGCATCGCCTCGTGCACGCCCTGGGCCTCGTTGACCTCGCGGTGGGTCTCGATCATGCCGAGGTGCTCGGCATACCAGGCAACCGCGACATCCAGGTCGGGCACGGCGACACCGACGTGGTCGATGGCGACGACGTAGTCCGCAGGGATGAAATCGGACGAATCCATAACGTTGCTCACTACTCGAAGGTAGCCGCTACCTGCGTACCGGCAACTCGGGCGTAGCGGTTACCGTGGAGTACGGAACTCTGCGAAACCTAGATAGCGAGGCTCAGTCGTGACTTCTTCCGTGATCGTCTCCGGCGCACGCACCCCGGTCGGTCGTCTGCTCGGCGGCCTCAAGGACTTCAGCGGTTCCGACCTCGGCGGCTTCGCCATCAAGGCCGCGCTGGAAAAGGGGGGCGTCGCGCCGGAGCAGGTCGACTACGTGATCATGGGCCAGGTGCTCACCGCGGGCGCGGGCCAGATCCCGGCCAGGCAGGCGGCCGCGGCGGCGGGCATCCCGATGGACGTGCCCGCGCTCACCGTCAACAAGGTGTGTTTGTCCGGTATCAACGCAATCGCGTTGGCGGACCAGCTGATCCGGGCCGGCGAGTACGAGATCGTGGTCGCCGGCGGCCAGGAGTCGATGAGCCAGGCCCCGCATCTGCTGGAGAAGAGCCGCGAGGGCTTCAAGTACGGCGACGTGACGCTGCGTGACCACATGGCCTACGACGGCCTGCACGACATCTTCACCGACCAGCCGATGGGCGCGCTGACCGAGCAGCGCAACGACACCGAGCCGGTCAGCCGCGAAGACCAGGACGCCTTCGCCGCGGCCTCGCACCAGCGTGCGGCCGAGGCGTGGAAGAACGGCGTCTTCGACGACGAGGTGGTCCCGGTCTCGGTGCCGCAGCGCAAGGGCGACCCGCTGCTGGTCGCCGCCGACGAGGGCATCCGCGCCGACACCACGGCGGAGTCGCTGGCCAAGCTGCGCCCCGCGTTCCGCAAGGACGGCACGATCACCGCGGGCACCGCCTCGCAGATCTCCGACGGCGCCGCCGCGGTCGTGGTGATGAGCAAGGCCAAGGCCGAGGAGCTGGGTCTGAGCTGGATCGCCGAGATCGGCGCCGCGGGCGTGGTCGCCGGCCCGGATTCGACGCTGCAGGATCAGCCGGCCAACGCCATCGCGAAGGCCTGTGCGCGCGAGGGTATCTCGCCCGCCGACCTGGACCTGGTGGAGATCAACGAGGCGTTCGCGGCGGTCGGTGTCGCCTCGACCCGCAAGCTGGGCATCGATCCGGCGAAGGTGAACGTCAACGGTGGCGCGATCGCGATCGGGCACCCGCTGGGCATGTCCGGCGCGCGCATCCTGCTGCACCTGGTGCTGGAGCTGAAGCGCCGCGGTGGTGGCGTCGGTGCCGCCGCGCTGTGCGGTGGCGGCGGTCAGGGTGATGCCCTGATTGTCCGGGTCTAGTTCTGCCGCAAGCGAGTTCGTCGTCGGCCCCCGCGCAGGTGCGCGGGGGCCGCGTCGTCTGTGTGCCCCGGCGGCGGGCGGCGGCGGTCGAATGTGACCCGTCGCACTACGACACGTCGTAGTGCATCCGGCACAATGGTGCGCATGGGAAATGTCTTCGACCTGAGCACCGTCGCGAAGCGGTTTCGTTTCATCGCGGTGCTCGAGGCGATCTCGTGGGTTTTTCTGATCGTCGGCATGGTGTTCAAGCGCCTCCCCGAGCCGGTGCTGTGGCCGGTGAAGGTGTTCGGCATGACGCACGGCATCATCTTCGTGCTTTTCGTGATCCTCGCCATCGTGACCGCGCGTGAGCTCGGCTGGAACGCGAAGACCACCGTGCTCGCGCTGCTGTCCAGCCTCCCGCCGTTCTTCACCGTCCTGTTCGAGATCTGGGCGGTCCGCTCGGGCAAGCTCGGTGAGCTGAGCAACGCGAATTCTGGCGGATCCGGGGCTCCGGCCGCCGCCACGTCGTGACAAACTGGAAACCGTGACTCGACCTGCTGCACGCCGTCCTTCGCCAGCCGCTGTCGCCGCCATGTCCGGGGCAGTTGATCTCTCCGGTTTGAAGCAACCGCCCGCCGGTGCGCCCGGTGCCGCCAACGGCGGCGACTACGCGGTGAACGAGGCGAACTTCGAGACCAAGGTGCTACGCCGCTCGGTGCAGGTGCCGGTGGTCGTCGCGCTGTACTCGCAACGCAGTCCGGGCAGTGTCGAGCTGGTCCGCACGCTGGAGCGGTTGGTCGGCGAGGCGAACGGCGCCTGGGACCTGGCCACCGTCGAGGCCGAGGCCAATATGCGGATCGCGCAGGCGTTCGGCGTGCAGGGCATCCCGACCGTCATCGCGGTCGCGGGCGGCCAGCCGCTGGCCGACTTTCAGGGCGCCCAGCCGGAGCCGCAGGTTCGGCAGTGGCTGAGCGCGGTCATCGACGCGGTGGCGGGCAAGCTGCCCGGCGGCGAGGAGCCGCAGGAGGCGCCGGAAGACCCCCGCTTCGTCGCCGCGGAGACGGCGCTGGAGCAGGGCGACCTGGCCGGTGCCGAGGCCGCCTACGAGGCGATCATCGCCGCCGAACCGGGCAACGAGGAAGCCAAGGGCGCGCTGCGCCAGCTGCGGTTCCTCGGCCGCGCGCAGAACATCCCGGCCTCGGCGATCGCGACCGCCGACGCCGACCCCGGCAATGTGGACGCCGCGCTCGACGCCGCGGACGTGGAGATGCTCGATCAGCAGCCGGAGGCCGCGTTCGATCGCCTGATCGCGGTCGTCAAGCGTTCGGCAGGAGACGACCGCACCAAGGCGCGCACCCGCCTGCTCGAACTCTTCGAATTGTTCGATCAGGCCGAGCCGTTCGTGGTCGCGGCTCGTCGCAAGCTGGCTGCCGCGCTGTACTAACTCGGCGGCGTCGCATCCCGACAACGCAACTCGCCCCGTCATCCCGGATCGAATCGGGTGGCGGGGCGCTGTCGTTGCCATCGCTGGGCCGAACGGATCTGGCGGTCGACCTGACCGGAACGTCAGCTGTCCGGGGCCAGCCAGACGGCGCTGTTGGGGGCCAGCGCGATCGTCGCCGAGGCCGGCCGACCGTGCCATCCTTCGTCAGTGGCCTTGACGGCACCCAGGTTTCCGATGCCCGAGCCGCCGTATTCGGCGGCGTCGGTGTTCAGGATCTCGGTCCACTGTCCGGCGAACGGCAGGCCAACCCGGTACTCGCCGTGCACCGAGCCGGAGAAGTTGTACACGCACGCCACCACGGACCCGTCCGACCCGTACCGCAGGAACGCCAGTACATTGTTCGCCTCGTCGTTCGCCTCGATCCACGAGTAGCCGCCCGGCGTGATGTCCTGGCTCCACAGCGCGGGCCGGGCGCGGTACACCGTGTTGAGGTCCCGCACGGCCGCCGTGATCCCTTGGTGCAGTGGGTTGTCCAGCTCCGCCCAGTCCAGCCCGCGATCGTGCGACCACTCGCGGAACTGACCGAAATCCTGGCCCATGAACAGCACTTGCTTGCCGGGGTGGCCCCACATGTAGGCCAGCAGGGCCCGCACGCCCGCGGCCTTGGCGAAGTCGTCGCCGGGCATCCTGGTCCACAGCGTGCCCTTGCCGTGCACCACCTCGTCGTGGCTGATCGGCAGCACGAAGTTCTCGCTCCACGCGTACATCAGCGAGAAGGTGATCTCGTTGTGGTGCCAGGAGCGGTGGATCGGGTCGCGCTGCAGGAAGTCGAGGGTGTCGTGCATCCAGCCCATGTTCCATTTCATGGTGAAGCCGAGGCCACCGACGTCGGTGCCGCGGGTGACACCCGGCCAGCTGGTGGACTCCTCGGCGATGGTGACCACGCCGGGGTGATGGCGATGCACGGTGTTGTTGAGGTCCTGCAGGAAGTCGACGGCCTCCAGGTTTTCCCGGCCGCCGTACACGTTGGGCTCCCAACCCCCTTCGGGGCGTGAGTAATCCAGGTACAGCATGGAGGCGACGGCGTCGACGCGCAGCCCGTCGATGTGGAACTCCTCGATCCAATAGCGCGCGTTGGCCACCAGGAAGTTGCGCACCTCGTGTCGTCCGAAGTCGAAAACGTAGGTGCCCCAGTCGAGTTGCTCGCCGCGGCGTGGGTCGGCGTGCTCGTACAGTGGGGTTCCGTCGAAGCGGGCCAGTGCCCATTCGTCGCGCGGGAAGTGCGCGGGCACCCAGTCGAGCAGCACGCCGATGCCTGCTCGGTGCAGCCGATCGACGAAGGCGCGGAAGTCGTCCGGGGTGCCGAAGCGCGCGGTGGGCGCGTAGTACGAGGTGACCTGATAGCCCCAGGAGCCGCCGAAGGGATGTTCGGCGATGGGCAGCAGTTCGATGTGGGTGTATCCGGCGGCCTGCACGTAATCGGCCAGCTGGTCGGCCAATTCGCGGTAGCCGAGGCCGGGGCGCCAGGAGCCGAGGTGCACTTCGTAGACGCTCATCGGCGCCTGGTTGGGGTCGGTGCTCGCGCGGGTGTCCAGCCAGGCCTGGTCGTCCCAGACGTAGTGGCTCTCGGTCACCACCGACGCGGTGGCGGGCGGCAGTTCGGTCGCGAACGCCATCGGGTCGGCGTGGTCGACCGTGCGGCCGTCCGCGCCGTGCACCCGGAACTTGTACTTCATCCCCGGCCCGACCCCGGGCACGAACACTTCCCAGACACCGGACGAGCCGAGCGCGCGCATCGGCGCGGTGTTCCCGCTCCAGCCATCGAAATCGCCGATCACGGTGACGCCGCGCGCATTCGGCGCCCATACCGCGAACGAGGTCCCGTCCACCTCGCCGTCGAGGGTGGTGTAGTGGCGCGGGTGCGCGCCGAGCACCTCCCACAGTCGCTCGTGGCGGCCCTCGCCGATCAGATGCAGGTCCAGTTCACCGACCGTCGGCAGGAAGCGGTAGCCATCGGCGGAGACGATGGTGCGCCCGCCCGGGTAGGTGGTGCGGATGCGGTAGTCCATTACCTCGGGGTAGGGGACGACGGCGGCGAAGATGCCGTGCCCCAACGACTTCAGTGCATGGTCGGCGCCGCCGATCCGGGCGGTGACCGACTCCGCGTGCGGGCGCAGCACGCTGATCTCGGTGCCGTCCGGATGCGGGTGCGCGCCGAGCACGGTGTGCGGGTCGCCGTGGGTGCCCGCGGCGAGCAGCATCAGGTCCCGGCGTTTCACAGCGTGCTCCGGTAGGCGAGTTCGGTGCGCGCCTGCTGCGCGACCGGCGGCAGGGTGAGGATGTGCGCGACCGAGTTCGCCGGGTCGAGGCGCACGTAATTCGTTTGCGCCCAGTGGTATTCCTCGCCGCTGACCTCGTCGTACACCACCGGGTGGTCGTGCCATTCGCGGCCGATGGCGGGCAGGTCGAGCGAGACCATGCCCCACTCGGCGGCGAACGGATTCAGGTTCACCACCACGAGCACGGCGTCGCCGCTGCTCGGATTGATCTTGGAGTAGGCGATGAGCGAGTCGTTGTCGACATGGTGAAAGTGGATGCAGCGCAACTGTTGCAGCGCCGGGTGCGCGCGGCGGATCTCGTTGAGCCGAGTGATCCACGGCTCCAGCGATTCACCGCGGGCCAGTGCCTCGGCGAACGGGCGCGGGCGCAGCTCGTACTTCTCCGAATCCAGGTACTCCTCGCTGCCCGGGCGCACCGCCTGATGCTCGAACAGCTCGTAGCCGGAGTACATGCCCCAGCTCGGTGCGAGGGTCGCGGCCAGCACCGCGCGGATGGCGAACATGCCGGGGCCGCCGTGCTGCAGGCTCTCGTGCAGGATGTCGGGGGTGTTGACGAACAGGTTGGGTCTGGCCTCGTCCGCCTTGGCGGCCAGTTCGTTGCCGAACTGGGTCAGTTCCCACTTCGCGATGCGCCAGGTGAAGTACGTGTAGGACTGGCTGAAGCCGCGGCGCGCGAGACCGTAGAGCCTGGCCGGGCGGGTGAACGCCTCGGAAAGGAAAACGACGTCCGGGTCGGTGCGGCGCACCGTGTCGATCAGCCACTCCCAGAAGTCGGCGGGCTTGGTGTGTGGGTTGTCCACCCGGAAGATCTTGACGCCCAGCGCGATCCAATGCCGGACCACGCGCAGCACCTCGGCGTACAGACCGTCGGGGTCGTTGTCGAAGTTGACCGGGTAGATGTCCTGGTACTTCTTCGGCGGGTTCTCGGCGAAGGCGATGGTGCCGTCGGGCAGGGTGGTGAACCACTCCGGATGCGCGGCGACCCACGGGTGGTCCGGCGCGCACTGCAGCGCCAGGTCGAGCGCCACCTCGAGGCCGAGTTGCGCTGCGGTGTCCACGAATTCGGCGAAGTCGGCCTCGGTGCCGAGCAGCGGGTGCACGGCGTCGTGCCCGCCGTCCTTGGACCCGATGGCCCACGGCGATCCGACATCGGCCGACTCGGCGACGAGAGTGTTGTTGCGGCCCTTGCGATTCACCTCGCCGACCGGATGGATCGGCGGCAGATAGACCACGTCGAAGCCCATGGCGGCGATGCGCGGCAGTTCCTTCGCGGCGGTGGCGAAGGTGCCGTGGATCGGCTTGCCTGCCGCGTCCCGGCCACCGGTCGAGCGCGGGAAGAACTCGTACCACGAGCCGTACAGTGCCCGTTGCCGTTCCACCTGCACGGTGTGCTGCGGGCCGCGAGTCACCATGTCGCGTAAGGGGGTCGCGCGCAGGATCTCGGCGATCTCCTCGGCGAAGGCAGGCGCCACCCTGGCGGGCAGCTGCTCGTCGCTGCGCAATGCGGCGGCCGCGGCGCGCAACCGCTCGAACTGTTTCTTCGGCACGGCCTGCGCGGCCCGGTCGAAGAGCCTGGCGCCGATCTCGAGGTCGTTGGCGAGATCGGCGGCGGTCTGGCCGACCGCGAGCTTGGCCTCCACTGCCGAGCGCCAGGTGGCGATCGGGTCACTCCACCCCTCGATGCGATAGGTCCACGCGCCGGGCAGGTTGGGGGTGAACGTGGCGTTGAACACGTCCGGTTCGAGATCGGGCGTCATCCGGATCCGGATCGGCCGGGAGGAGTTCGGTGCGCGCACGGTCAACGTGGCGGCGACGGCGTCGTGGCCCTCGCGCCACACCACGGTGCGCACCGGGAAAACCTCCCCGACGACGGCCTTGGCGGGCCGTCCGCCTGCGATGTACGGGGCAGTGTCATCGATTGCGATGCGGCCGGTCACGGACCCAACCTACCGTCAGCGCGCCATTCGTGTGCTCAGCGCGGTCAGCTGATCAACGCGCGTCGGCGGCCAGCCCGAGGCCGAGCGCGATCAAGATCGCGCCGAGCGCCCGCTCGATCCGCTGCCGGATGCCGGTGCGCCGCAACCAGCTGCCCGCCTGGTCGGCGGCCAGCACGATACCCACACACCAGGCGGTGTCGACGACGAGTTGAATCGCCACCAGGATGAAAATGGTCGGCAGCACCGGGCCGCTGGACGGCAGGAATTGCGGCAGGATCGTCAGCCCGAACACCGCCGCCTTCGGGTTCGCGGCGATGGAGACCAGGGAGGCGCGGAAGGCAGCGGCGGGGGTCCGGCCCGAGGGCAGCATCTTCGTCATGGTGCTGCCGAACTCGTCGTCGCTGCGCGCACCGCGCCAGGCCTGCACGCCGAGCCAGATCAGCACCACCGCGCCGATGATGTGCATGGCGGTGTTCATGTATCGATTGGCGACCAGTAGCACCGACAGGCCGGCGGCGCCCGCCAGGTTCCAGGCGAGCACGCCGATCTCGTTGCCTGCGACCGCGGCCAGGCCTGCCTTGCGTCCGTCGCGGACCGCGCGCTGCAGGAACAGGGCCGTCGCGGGTCCGGGTAGCGCGGCCAGGATGACGCAGGCAAGCAAGAATTGGGGGAGGACGGTCACCCAGTGCGGCATTCGTCGATGCTGTCACGTCGATCGGCGGCCCCGCCAGCACATTTCGGCGATCGATGCGCGCTGATGGCCGCGGTCGCCTGCCGTCCAGCCGCACTTCGGACGGCGCAGTCACCTGTGGTCGGTCGCGCTCCGATCGCTTGCGACTGCGCATGGCAGGAACCGTCGCCTGCCCGGCTTCGAGCGGCGTTCACCCAAGGGTGGTGCGACAGGTTTCGAGCAGGCGGCGCAGGGCGGCGGTGGTGTCGGCCAGTGCCTGGGGATCGTCCGAGGTGGCCAACCACAGCGCCGCCTCGTTCATCGCGCCGGACAACAGGTGGGTCAGCGGGGCGACGGGCTGGTCGGCCAGCACTCCCTCGTCGATCAACGCCGTCAACGCCTCCTCCAGATGGCGGCCCGATGCGGCTGCGTCCAGCGCCCGCCATTCGTGCCAGCCGAGCACCGCGGGCCCGTCGATCAGCATGATTCGCGCCAGCTCCGGATCGGTGCAGGTCGCCAGGAACGTCGTGCACCCGGTGACCAGTTGCTCCCAGCGATCCTCGACGGCGTCGGCGGCCGCGGCCACCCGTTCGCCCACCTCGCTCTGTACCTGTTCGAGGACCGCCGCGAACAGCTCGGCCTTGCTGTCGAAGTTGTGGTACAGCGCGCCCTTGGTCACCCCCGCCGCCGTGACGATCTCCGACAAGCCCACGGCCCCATAGCCTTTCGCCGCGAACAGACGTCTGCTCTCGCGCAGCAGCGCGTTGCGGGTCTCCTCGCGTTGCTGGGTGCGGATCTTGCTCGGCATCGCCCACCTTCCCTGTTGACATACCGATGGTACGCGAACTACCTTAACTCGCATACCAACGGTATGTGAAAGGCGAGAACGTGAAACTGAGCAGCTTCTACCCGGTCATCGGTACCTCCGAGGTCGCGGCAGCCCGCGACTTCTACACCGAGTGGCTCGGCTTCGAGATCACCTTCGAGGCGGACTGGTACGTCAGCCTGCGGCGTCCGGGCGACGTCACCTACGAGCTCGCGCTGCTCGACTACACCCATGCGACGGTGCCCGAGGCGTACCGCAGGCCGGTTCAGGGGCTGATCCTGAACTTCGAGGTCGCCGACGTGGATGCCGAGTGGGACCGCATGGTGGTCCAGGGTGGGCTGAAGGCCGAACTGGAGATCCGCACCGAGGACTTCGGGCAGCGGCACTTCATCGTCGCCGACCCGAGCGGGGTCCTGATCGACATGATCACCGAGGTGCCGCCCGCGGGCGAGTACGTCGCACAGTTCAGCGCCGAATACACCGCCGAAAAGTTCGGCGGCCAGTAACGACGAGCGCGGCCCCGGCGAAAAGCCGGGGCCGCGTTGCCGATTCGGCCATGTACCGGGCGGATCAGGCGGCGGGGACCTTGTCGAGGAATCCGTAAACCTTGGCGATACGGCCGTTTTCGACGACGGCGACATCGAAGCCGATCACCACCGGCTCGCTGTCGGCCGGGCCGAGACCCCAGGTGAAGCGGGCCTGATTGTGGTGCGCGTCAACCGGTCCCACCAGCTTGAACACCCACCCGGGGAACTTGGTCTGAACGGCGGCGATGCCCCCATCGATCTCCGCGTGACCCGTCACGGCCATCAGCGGATCGACGTAGGTCGCCTGCTCGGTGAACACCCGGGCGATGGCCGCCTTCCTGGCGGCGGGATCGGTGGCGTTCCACGCCTCCAGGTACTGGGCGACAAGAGTATTCATATCGACCTCCGGTGCCGCGGTCTGCGAGCTACCCGAGGGCGGCGCCGGCGCGGGGTCCGCGGTAGCGCATCCGGTCCCCAGCCCCAGCGCGATGACCGCGGCCGTTGCGAGGACGACTGCCTGGCGCGGCGTACGGCGGATTACTCGACTCATGATGTGTCCTTCGCAGTGCTCGTTGCTCGTCTTGCTAACGGGAACAACGCTATTGCCGCAGGACACGACCCGAATCTGTCGTCCATAAGTACTTTGGGCAGTCGGCTACTGGCGGTCGATGTAAGTCGTGACCCCCTTGCGTTTCAGGTCAGACGATCCCGAGGTATCGACCCAGTGCGTCGTCGAGTGCGGCTACGTCGGTGCGGTTCAGCATCTCGACAAACTTTCCGAGGTAGTCCAGATCGATGGTTCGCACCTGGTCGACCAGTAGAAGTGTTTCGCGGCCGTCGATCTCGGTCACCGGCCGGAAGACCGAAGATCGAGCTGAGGTCGACGTGGGGACGATCGTCACCACCGACGAGAGCAGATCTGTCGGCGACACGATGATCCCGAGCCGTCGCCCGCGTTGCTCATGGCCGCGCTTGGCATCGCCGAGATCGACACGGTGGACTGCTCCACGGATCAGGTTCACCATGCGTCGGGCTCCGCGTTCAGGTCCTCATCCCGCAGCGCTGCAGCGTCGATTCTGGCCTGCGCTAGCCATTCTTCGCGATCGAGCAGTCGCAGGGCGCGCCGGATGACATCGGTGATGTTCTCGTCGTCGTGGCGGGCACGGTTGATGATCTGCTCGTCGTCAGCGGTTGGGCGAAAGGTAATCGTAGCCATATGACAAGTGTACGACATAAGTAAGACAGCTGTCGTATCGATTTGGTTGTGAGCTCGACCGCCGAGGCGGCTCGAAGGCGCCACGTTCGGTAGGGTTCGCCGGGTGAAGGCATTGCGTCGATTCACCGTCCGTGCCCATCTGCCTGAGCGGCTGGCCGCCCTCGGCGAGCTCGCTACCAATCTGCGCTGGTCGTGGCATCCGCCGACGCAGGATCTGTTTGCCGAGATGGATCCGCAGCGGTGGTTGGAGATGGGGCACGACCCGGTGCGGATGCTGGGGGAGGTGCCTGCCGCGCGGGTCGATGAGCTGGCGGCCGATCCCGAATACGTGCGCCGAGTCGATGCCGCGGCGGCGGATCTGCGGGACTACCTGGCGGCGCCGAGCTGGTTCGAGCGACGGGCGGGGGAGGAAGGGGTGCGCGGGATCGCGTACTTCTCCATGGAGTTCGGCGTCACGGAGGTGCTGCCGAACTACTCCGGCGGCCTCGGCATCTTGGCGGGCGATCATCTGAAGGCGGCCTCCGACCTCGGCCTGCCGCTGATCGGTGTCGGCTTGCTGTACCGCTCCGGCTATTTCCGGCAGACGTTGTCGGCGGACGGGTGGCAGACCGAGCACTACCCGGATCTGGATCCGCAGGGTCTACCGTTGCGGCTGCTCACCTCGGACAACGGCGGGGCGGAGACCGCGCCGGTGCTGATTCACGTGGCGATGCCCGATCAGCGGGTGCTGCGGGCGCGGGTGTGGATCGCGCAGGTCGGCCGGGTGCCGCTGCTGCTGCTGGACTCCGATATCGCGGAGAACGATCCGGAGCTGCGTGCGGTGACCGATCGGCTCTACGGCGGCGATCAGGAGCATCGGATCCGGCAGGAGATCCTGGCCGGTATCGGCGGAGTGCGGGCGGTGCGCGCCTACACCAATGCGGCCGGGCTGCCCGATCCCGACGTGTTCCACATGAACGAAGGGCACGCGGGGTTCCTCGGCGTCGAACGCATTCGCGAATTCGTCGCTGCCGGACATGATTTCGATACGGCGCTGGCCGCGGTGCGGGCTGGCACGGTCTTCACCACGCATACCCCGGTTCCCGCCGGTATCGACCGGTTCCCGATGCCGATGGTGCGCCGCTACTTCGGGGGAGCCCACGGCGAATCCGAATCCGCCATGCTCCCCGGACTTTCCGTGGATCGCATCGTCGCATTGGGTCGCGAGGCGGATCCTTCGGTGTTCAACATGGCGCACATGGGTCTGCGACTTGCCCAGCGCGCCAACGGCGTATCGAAACTGCACGGCGAGGTCAGTCGGGAGATGTTCGCCGCGCTGTGGCCGGGGTTCGACGCGGCCGAGGTGCCGATCGGCTCGGTCACCAACGGCGTGCACGCGCCGACCTGGGCGGCCCGCGAGTGGTTCGACAAGGCGCGCAAGCACATCGGCGCCGAACTCGTCGAGGAGGCGCGCGGCTGGGAGCGGCTGCGGGATGTCGATCTGGGCGAACTGTGGTCCACGCGTAATGCGTTGCGCGCCATCCTGGTTGCCGAGGTGCGCCGCCGGGTGCGCGCGTCCTGGCTGGACCGCGGCGCCGCCGAGGCCGAATTGGGCTGGGTGGACAGCGTTTTCGACCCGGACGTGCTGACCGTCGGCTTCGCCCGCCGCGTGCCGACCTACAAGCGGCTCACACTGATGCTGCGCGACCCGGAACGGTTGCGCGCCAGGCTGCTCGACCCCGAGCGGCCGATGCAGCTGGTGGTCGCGGGCAAGAGCCACCCCGCCGACGACGGCGGCAAGGCGCTCATCCAGCAGGTGGTGCGCTTCGCCGACGATCCCGAGGTGCGCCACCGCATCGTCTTCCTGCCCGACTACGACATGTCGATGGCCCGCTACCTGTACTGGGGCTGCGACGTCTGGCTGAACAATCCGCTGCGCCCGCTCGAGGCGTGCGGCACCTCTGGCATGAAGTCCGCGCTCAACGGCGGCCTCAACCTGTCCATCCGGGACGGCTGGTGGGACGAGATGTTCGACGGCGAGAACGGCTGGGCCATCCCGACCGCCGATGGCGTCAGCGACGAACACCGCCGCGACGATCTCGAGGCCGCCGCGCTCTACGACCTGTTCGAGCGGACCGTCGCGCCACGCTTCTACGACCGGGACGCCGACGGGATGCCGGTGCGCTGGGTCGAGATGGTGCGCCACACCCTGCAGACCCTCGGCCCGAAGGTGCTCGCCTCCCGCATGGTTCGCGACTACGCCGTCGAGTACTACGCACCGGCCGCCGATGCCTACCAGCGGGCGACCGCCGACGAGTTCGCTCAGGCCCGCGCCATCGCCGACTACCGTCGCCGCGTCGAAGCCGCTTGGCCTGCGGTGAAGGTGATCCAGGTGGACAGCGCGGGCCTGCCCGATACACCCATCATCGGTGCCCGGCTTTCGCTGACCGCGCGCATCGACTTGGGCGGATTGCAGCCCGGCGATGTGGTGGTGCAGGCGGTGCTCGGGCGAGTGTCCACCTCCGACGAACTCTCCGATGTGAGCACCGTCGCGATGACGCACACCGGATCCGATGCCGGTGTCGAGCTTTTCACCGTGGACACGCCGGTGCCGCTGTCGGGCGCCGTCGGCTATACGGTGCGGGTGCTGCCGCACAACGAGTTGCTGGCCGGCGACGCGGAGCTCGGATTGGTCGCCGCGCCGAACGCTTGAGACCGGCCGCAAGGGCCGCACCAGCCCTTTCGCGACACGGACGGTCCGAGCGGGGATCGGTCGGGTCGAATTCCGCGATTCGGTGAATCGTCGGCTACCGTGCCTGGGCACGCCCGTACCACTCCCCGACTGGAGACCGCCCATGGCCACCGCCGTACCGACCGAGCCCCGAGGTCGCATCGACGCGTTCTTCGGCATCAGCGCGACTGGGTCGAGCATGAAACGCGAACTGATGGCGGGCACGGTGACGTTCCTGGCCATGTCCTACGTGCTCGCCGTGAACCCGTCGATCCTCGGCGACGAGGGTGCACTCGGCGACAAAGGCATTCCCATGCAGGCGGTGTTCACCGCGACCGCCGTCGCCGCGGTGTTCGGCACGCTCGTCATGGGGCTGTGGGCCAAGTATCCGATCGCGCTCGCACCCGGCATGGGGCTCAACGCGTTCTTCGCCTACTCGGTGGTGCTCGGCATGGGCATTCCGTGGGAGGTGGCGCTGTCCGGAACCCTGCTCTCCGGAATCATCTTCTTCCTGCTCGCGGTCACCAAGGTGCGCGAACGCATCCTCAATGCGATTCCCATGCAGATGAAGCTGGCCGTCGGCGCGGGCATCGGGTTGTTCGTGGCGTTCCTCGGCTTGAAGAACGCGGGCATCGTGGTGAACAGCGAAGCCACCCTCGTCACCCTGGGCGACTTCACCAAGGGCACCACGTTGCTCGCGCTGTTCGGGCTCGTGATCACCGTGGTCTTCCTCGTCATCGGCTGGCACGGCGCGGTGCTGTACGGGATCGTGCTCACCGCGGGTGTGGGCATCGTCAGCGGGCTGGTCGATCTGCCCAACGGTGTCGTCGCGGCGCCGAAGGGGCTGGACCAGACCTTCGGTCAGGCGATCATCCATCTGCCCGACGCGTTCACCGGCCAGATGGCCGTCGTCGTTCTGACCATGCTTTTCGTGGACTTCTTCGACGCCTCTGGCACGCTGATCGGCGTCGCAAACCAGGCGGGCCTGCTCGACAAGGACGGCAAGCTGCCGCGGGCCGCGAGCGCGCTGGCCGCCGATTCCGTCGGCACCATGGCGGGTGCGGTCATCGGTACCTCCACCACCACCGCCTACGTCGAATCCACCGCGGGTGTGTCCGCGGGCGGGCGCACCGGCTTGACCGCCGTGACCACCGCGGGGTGGTTCCTGATCGCCATGTTCTGCTACCCGATTTTCGCGGTGGTCGCCGGATCCGGCGAGGTCACCGCCCCCGCGTTGATCGTGGTCGGTGTGTTGATGTCTCGCGCACTCGGCGAGATCGACTGGAATCGGCTTGAATACTCGGTACCCGCATTCATCACGATCGTGATGATGCCGCTGACGTACTCGATCGCGAATGGCCTGGCCATGGGAATGCTGTTCTACCCGATTGTCATGGTCGCCAAGGGCCGGATCAAAGACGTGCACCCGGCGATGTGGGCACTGCTGGTCGTATTCCTCGGTTACTTCTTCTTCCTCACGGAGTGAACCGAACCGGGGACGGAAAACGTAGTCAGGAATAAGACCAGGGTCTTGGAAGTTGAGATGGCCCGTGCGAGAATCGGACCGCAGTCCGCTTCAACGCCGAAGCCATCTTGACCAGCTGTTTGGAATCTGACTTGCAGGGACGAGGACCAACATGACCACGAAATCCGTACTGGAACGAGCTACCACCAACACCGAGCTGGACGGCGTCGCCGCCGACATCGGACTCCTGATCATCCGCGTCGCATTCGGCGGGCTCATGGCCGTGCACGGTGCCCAGAAGCTGTTCGGCTGGTTCAAAGGCCCCGGCAGCGAGGCCAACGCCGCAGGCTTCGACAGCATGGGCTACAACCCGGGCAAGGTGTTCGGCAACCTGGCGGGCCTGTGCGAGCTCGGTGGGGGTCTGCTCCTCGCCCTCGGTCTGCTGACGCCGCTGGCAGCAGCCATCGTGCTGGGAACCATGATCAACGCGATCAACGCGCTGTGGAGCCTGGGCCTCTTCGGTGAGAACACCTACGAGATGCCGTTGCTCTTCGCGGTCGTTGCTGCGGGTTTCGCCTTCACCGGCCCCGGCAAGTTCTCGCTGGATCACGGCCGCCCCTGGGCGCAACGGGGGTTCGTGGTCGGCGCGGCGGCGATCGTGCTGGCCGTGATCGCCGCGGTGATCACCCTCATCCTGAAGTGGGTCATCTGATCTACTGACCACACCTCTCGATCGCGGCGCGGTGACCTATTCGGGGTCACCGCGCCGTTGTCATGTCACAGTCCGCGACGCTGCGTCGTCGTCTCGTTGTTCGGAACAGTTGAGAAATAGGAGACGGTGATGGCTATCGAGATCAGCAATCCTGCGGAGCTGCACGATCCGACGGGGTTCGGGTACAGCCATGTGGCGCGGGTCAGTGGGGAGTTGGTGCTCATCGCGGGGCAGTACGACTCGGATGCGGAGGGGCATACCACGAGTGCGGATTTCGGAGTGCAGGTCGACAATGCGTTCGCCAACCTCGGGATCGCTTTGCGCTCGGTGGGATTGGACTTCGCTGATGTCGCGCAACTGCGCACGTTCATTGTCGACCACAACCTCGACAAGCTTGCGGTGATCGGGAAGAAGATCGCGGAGATCTGGGGTGAGCGTCCGCCGGTGCAGACGTTGGCGGGTGTCGCCGCGCTCGCGCTGCCGGGGATGTTGTTCGAGGTAGATGCGGTAGCTGTGCGCGGTTGATCGGGGTCGGCCGCCGAGTTCCGCGGGCAGCGGTTGGCGCGGGATTCGGCGGCCGGACTGGAACGATCCAATTGGATTGCTCTAGTTTGAAGGGGAACCAGGGGGAGATCGTGTGCGTCTTATCCTGTGTCGGGGTGTCCCGGGCCGAAGTCAGGAGAGATATGCGAACCGCCATTGTGTCGCCGAAGGTCGCGGTGCGGACGGTGCTCGCCGGGGTGGCGGTGGTCGGGTTGGTGGCGGGGTGCTCGCCGACCAAGGAGGGGACGCCTACGACGGATGGGGCGAATGGCAGCCCGACCAACGGTGAGCGGACGGTCACATTCAACCCCTGTAAGGACTTGTCCGACGATGCGCTGCGAGCGGCGCGAGTCGATCCCACCTCGAAGTCGGTTGTCACGGACCCGGCTAGTGGGCCTACAGCGTGGCGAATCTGCAAGTGGGATGCCGCAAATGGGCCGTACTTCGTGACCGTCTCGTCCACGTACTTCACGCAGGCCGATTCTCGAAAGAACGACAAGCTGACCGGGTTCCGTGATGTGCAGATCGGTCCCCGCGCGGGGCTGACCTACCAGGACAAGTCCGATGACGAAAAGCTGCGGTGTTATGTCAGCCTGCCGACCGCAGAAGGAATGTTCGAGGTGACTGTCGGGTGGCGGTATGGGGAACCTGTCACGCGGGACCGCTGCGAGCTTGCCGCTGAGCACGCGACGCAATTAGAACCGTATCTGCCGAAGTAGCGGGGGAGGAGAACGATGTCTGATTCCGGAGAGGGCGACGTCGCCCAAATGCAGGCCATGGTGACCCGCTGGCAGACCTTGAAGACGCAGGCTGAAGGCGGCGAATTTCGACTCGATGAGCAAATCGGAAGAGCGCTCGCGAGCCGTGCCGAGCAGATGCGCTCCAAGCTACAAAAGATGGCGGACAAGGCCGGGGACCTCGCTCACACGAGCGGGTTCGGCACCCTGGGTTCGGCGCAAGCGCTGCAAGCCAAGTTCGCGCGCAAAGCAGACAACGGTGACGATGCGGCCGTCAAACGACTCCAGCAGAGCATTCAAGTCGTCACCCTGATGAAGGAAACCTACGAACTCGCCATCGGCAAACTCCAGGAATCCGATCAGTCCGCCGCGGACAAGCTCGCCGCCCTGAACATGGGTGGTGCCTGATGCCCTCCTTCAACGACTGGCTCGTCGCGATCGGCGCGGGCCGTCTCACCGGCTCTCCGCACGAGGCGGACAAGAACAAGCAGACCGACCAGCAGCGGGCTGCCGACGAGAAGACGAAGTGGGATCAGGACCGCGGTTTCGTCAACAACGAGTGGTCGGGTTTGCTGTCCGAGTACGGCGGCGGCACTTTCGACGCGCCGGCCATCAAGGCGCAGGATCCGTTCGAGACGATGTCGCATCAGCAGATCTACAACGCACTCGAAGGGGTGCAAGAGGGCGAGATCAACGCGAAGGCCGACGGCTGGCGGAATCTGTCCACCGACGCGCGCAACGCCGTCGAAGAGTTCAAAAAGGGCGTCGAGCAGGACATTACGGAGCATTGGAACGGTAAGTCGGGCACAAGCGCGATCGATGCGACGCGCGAATTCTCGACGTCGTTCGCGAAGCTGGCCGCCACGTTCCAGATGGTCGGCCACGGTCTGGATCTGACCCAGGGGCACCTGGCGCAGGCGAAAGCCAGTGTGGGGAAGCCGGATAGCTATACGGTCGGTGATCGGTTGATCGACGCTTTGCCTTTGCAGAACGTCATCAAGGGCCCCACTCATCGCGCGCAGGAGGCGGAGAGTGCGGCGCGGTTCGTGATGACCCAGTACTACCGTCCTGGCGTGAACGAGGTCGACAAGATCACCCCGATCCTCCCGGAACCCACCACAACGGTGGACAAGAACAACCCGGGTGGCCCGATCAGCAACCCGAGCTCGAACCCGACCGGCAACCCGACCAGCGCCGATCCGACCGGCTCGCCGAATTCGACGGATCCGAAATATGCGGACGACACGAAGAAGCCGGACACCACCACCCCGCAGTCGACGCAACCGGCCGGCACCGATCAGAACCCGCTCTCGGACAAGCCGACAAGCACAACGCCGGCCTCGACCACCCCGGCGACCCCGAGCAGCACCGACGATCCGACGAAGTCACGCACTCCGTCGACCCCGTCCAGCACGCCGTCCACAACCTTCCCCGGCACCCCATCGCGCACCCCCGGCACCCCGAGTTCCACCCCGTCCCCGGGAAAGAGCGTGCCGGGCAAGGCAACCACGCCCACCACCACGGCCGCATCGACCGCCGCCCGTGCGGCGTCGACGGGCAAGGCGGGCGCGGCAGGCATGCCGGGCATGGGTGCGGGCGGCGCCCGCGGCAAAGGCGACGAGGACGGCGAGCACAAAACCCCGGATTACCTGATCTACGACCGTGGTTCGGAATTGCTGGGCACGCAGCCGCCGGCGCTGCCGCCGGGCGGGGTCATCGGCGGATGAGTGAATCCCGCTGGCGCCTGGACGGTTTGATGTTCGAGCTGGCGCTGGAGGCGCTCGGGCGGGACCGGCTGCCATATCCGTTGCGCTACACCGTCGATGGCGTGGAGGCCTACGAGGACTATCAGCGGCTGCGCGAGAATGCCGCGCGGCAGCTGTCGGGGTTCGCGACTCCCGACTTGTTCAATGCCTTGAATGTGTTGCTGGAACCGCAGGTTCGGGTCGAGGTGCACGGATTCTTCGGACGCGACTTCAAACAGGTGGTGCGGGTGCACGCGGGTATGACGGCGCGCGCCGCGACCATCGCGGTCCAATTGCCCGGTCCCACGCAGGAATACGGCCGCGATATTCTGCTGAGCCGTTGTCCGCCGCAGGCTTTGCCCGGGCAGATCGCCGCGCAGTTCCCGAATTGTGTCGGCGGCAAATATCCGCCGATCAGTGGGCGCCGCTCGGATGTGCATCGGGTGGAGTACGCTAAGCACCCCACGCGCCTTTCGCACACCGAGCAACTCAATCGCATCGTGCGCCGTCCGCGCTCCGGGCTCGGCGAAGTCGGCGTGTTCGCCGGCGGCGCGATCGACAGCAGGCCGACCACCGACGGTCGCGGTTTCCACTGGCTGGATTACCTGCCCGCCGACGGCCGCTACCTGCTGCACAACCACGGCGACGACGAGTTCACCCTGACGCCGGGGCCGACCGAGGAGCTCCAGCGACAACTGCACCGGCTCATCGAGACCACCTACCGCGCGGTGGCACACAGCTGGTGATCAGGGGTGTAAGACGAGCATCGTGTGCGCCCCATGGTGGAATTCGTAGCCGGTTTCTCGCAGGCTGGTTCGGATGCCTTTGTCTTCGAGTTCCTTTCGGACGTGCGCGACCAGGTCGTCCAGTTGGTTACCGAGGTGGTCGACCAGCGGATAGGCGCGGACCTCACCGGCGCCGACCCTGGCCAGCTCGAGCAGTGCGGTGCGGTGGAAGTCGGCGTTGAGCCGATCGGCGTAGGTGAACAGCAGGTGGGAGCTGAGGACCAGGTCGAAGCTGTTATCGGGGAAGGGCAGCGACGGCAGTTCGGCGGCGACGTACCGATCGGGGTGGACGGTCTGATCGGCGCCGAACAGCAGGGCGGCGGCGTGGCGCATCTCGCGGTGCTGCTGCGGGCCGCCGTACCAGTCCCAGCGGTATCTGGCCGAATGCGCCGTGGCCCAGCTGCTTCCGCGATCGGTTTCGGCGACCGCGAGAACCCGCAGCTCCTCGGCGGAGCGGGCGTAGACCGGATCGGCGGCGGTGACGTGGGCGCCGAGTGCACTCGCCTCGGCCGTGAAACTCGCTGCGCCGCCAGGGCAGTCGAGAATTCGGCCGTGCAAATCGGCGTCGGAGAGCATGAATATTGCGCGATACTCGGCCAATGATCTTGCACTGACCAGAAATTCGCCTAGGACATCACTGTCTGCGGGGTGCTTCATCTGGAAACGGTCTCATGTGCGGACCGCGCGCGAGGGAGGATTTGTGGTGTCCCCGCGCCGCGTGCAGGGCTTGGCGCGGGGACCGCCGATACATTCGGTGTGGGAATTGGGGTTCACCGAAGTACCATCCTTAATTTACTTCTGTTCGGAAGTATGCGCGAGTATCGGCGCGTCGATGTGCGCGGTATCACACCGCGTTTTCGGTGAGTCGCTTCAGCGCCTTCACGACGACCTCGGGATCGGCGGTCTCCCAGTACGGCGGTAGCGAGGCGCGCAGGTAGCTGCCGTAGCGGGCGGTGGCCAGCCGGGAGTCGAGGATCGCGACCACGCCCCGGTCGTCGACGCTGCGCAGCAGCCGGCCGGTGCCCTGGGCGAGCAGCAGCGCCGCGTGGTTGGCCGCGATCGCCATGAACCCGTTGCCGCCGCGCGATTCCACCGCGCGCTGGCGCGCGGTGAGCAGCGGATCGTCGGGGCGCGGGAACGGAATTCGATCCAGGATGACCAGGCTCAGCGACGGGCCGGGTACGTCGACGCCCTGCCACAGCGACAGCGTGCCGAACAGTGAGGTCTCCGGGTCGTCGGCGAACTTGCGGACCAGCGCGCCGGTGGAGTCGTCGCCCTGGCACAGCACGGGCGTGTCCAGCCGCTCGCGCAACGCCTCGGTCGCCGCCTTGGCCGCGCGCATCGAGGAGAACAGGCCGAGCGTGCGGCCGCCCGCGGCCTTGATGAGCCGCTCGATCTCGTCCAGGTAGGCGGGCGCGAGGCCGTCGCGCCCGGGCGGCGGCAGGTGCTTGGCGACGTAGAGGATGCCGGACTTGGCATGGTCGAACGGCGAGCCGACATCGAGCGAACTCCAGCGCACTTTGTCGGCGTCGGCGGGTGCCTCGGCGCCGTTGGCCATGCCGGGATCGGACTGGCTCGACGATTGTGCGGGCAACCCCCAAGTGATCGCGAGTCCGTCGAACGAGCCGCCGATCTGCAGCGTCGCCGAGGTGAGGACCACGGTCGCGGTGCCGAACAGCCTGCTGCGCAACAGCCCGCCCACCGAGAGCGGCGCCATCCGCAGCGAGCGCCGGGTGACCCCGCGCATCTCGTCGGCGGACAGCCAGATGACGTCGTGTCGTTTGGCCGGGTCCGGTTCGTCGAAGGCGGTGAGCGCCCGGACCGCGCTGTCGTGGATCTCGTCGATCGCGGCCAGCGCCTGGGTGCGGGCGGCGGCGGTCTCGACGTCGCCCTGCTGGGTGGTGCCGCCCTGCGGGGCCAGCGCGGTGCGGGCGTTCCACGCGGCATCGCGGATCAGCGCGAGCACCGGGGCGACGCCGTCGGGAATCCGTTCCCAGCGGGCGGCGGGCAGCTCGTCGAGCACGTCGTGCCATGCCTCGGCGGCGCCTTCGAGGCGGTCCACCTCTTTCTCATCGATCAGCTTGGCGCAGCGCCGCGCGGCCGCGCTGATCGCCGTCGAGGCCAGCTCGGCGGTGGCCACGCCGGTGACGCGGTCGACCAGTTCATGGGCCTCGTCGATGACCACCACGTCGTGTTCGGGGAGCACCTGGATGCCGCTGATCGCGTCGATGGCCAGCAGCGCGTGGTTGGTCACCACCACGTCGGCCTGCGCGGATTCCGCCCGGGCGCGCTCGGCGAAGCAGTCCTGCCCGAACGGGCAGCGCGACTTGCCGAGGCATTCGCGCGAGGAGACGCTCACCTGTTTCCAGGCGCGGTCGGTCACGCCGGGCACCAGTTCGTCCCGGTCGCCGGTCTCGGTGTCGGAGGCCCACTCGTTGAGCCGCTGCACCTCGCGGCCGAGCCGGGAGATGGCGAACGCGTCGAACAGCTCGGCCTCTGGCTCGTCCGGGATCACGCTGTTGATCTTGTTCAGGCACAGATAGTTGTTGCGGCCCTTGAGAATCGCGAACTTCGCCGCGCGCCCGAGTGGCTTGCTCAGCGCCTCGGACAGCCGGGGCAGATCGCGATCGACCAGCTGGCGCTGCAGCGCGATCGTCGCGGTCGACACCACCACCGTGCGCCCGGTGCGCACCGCGTGGCGCAAACTGGGCACCAGGTAGGCCAGCGACTTGCCGGTGCCCGTACCGGCCTGCACCGCCAGGTGCTCCTTGGTGTCGATCGCGTGGTCCACCGCGGTCGCCATCGTCACCTGCCCGACGCGCTCTTTCCCGCCGAGCGCCTGCACGGCAGTGGCCAAAAGTTCGGGGACGGCGGGGAGTTCGGGCACCCGAGCAGCCTACTGCCCGGGACCGACAGCAGACGCGGCCGTCGCGGTGATCGGTTAGCCGGAAACGCTTCCTTCGAGGTCGACGCCCGCGGCGCGCATGTGCCCCAGCGCGGCGTCGGTCGTGTCGCGGGAGACCCCGGCCGTCAGGTCGAGCAGCACGCGGGTGTCGAAGCCTTCGATCCGCGCGTCCAGTGCGGTGGCGCGGACGCAGTGGTCGGTGGCGATGCCGACGATGTCGACCGACTCGATGCCATGCGCGCGCAGCCAATCGGCCAGGCCGGTGCCGTCCTCGGCGGTGCCCTCGAAACCGGAGTAGGCGGCGGAATATTCGCCCTTGGAGAAGACCTGCTGGACCGCCGAGGTGTTCAGATTCGGGTGGAAATCCGCGCCCGGAGTACCCGCGCGGCAGTGCGGCGGCCACGAGTCGACGTAGTCGGGCTGCGCGGAGAAGTGGTCACCGGGGTCGATGTGATGGTCGCGGGTCGCGACCACCGCGGTGTAGCGGGCGGCCGCGAGCAGGTCGCTGATGCGCGCGGCGACCGCGGCGCCGCCCGCGACGGCGAGCGACCCGCCCTCACAGAAATCGTTCTGTACGTCGACGATGATCAGGGCTCGGGTCATGCTGACCTCCCGCGGTGTGAACTGAGTACCCGTATTGCATTGTGCCGCTTCGTGCGACTGCCGACCCTGGCGGATCGGCAGGCGGTGCTCAGCTCACGAAAGTCGTCGGTACGGCGGGCTCGCCTGCGGACAGCTTCAAACCCTCCCACGGCAGGCTGATCAGCCCGTTCGCCACATGGTCGCGGCTGTCGGACAGCGTCGGCAGATCGTCGACGAGCTTGCCCTCGCGCACCAGTGGGACCAGCAGTTCGCGCGCCTCGAAACCGTTCACCTCGGGCATCGGCCCGGCCGCCGGGTAGACGATCTCCTCGACGATCGTGCCGGTCTCCCTGGACAGCCGGATCGCCTTCTTCGTGCCGCCGCGCGACTCCTTGTGACTGCTGCGCTTGGCGACCGGCACGCCCTCCACCTCGACCAGCTTGTAGACCATGCCCGCGGTCGGCGCGCCGGAGCCGGTCACCAGCGAGGTGCCGACGCCGTACACATCCACCGGCTCCGCCCGCAGCGCGGCGATGGCGTATTCGTCGAGATCACCGGACACCACGATGCGGGTCTTGGTCGCGCCGAGCCCGTTCAGCTGATCGCGGACCTGTCTGGCCAGCACGCCGAGGTCGCCGGAGTCGATCCGCACCCCGCCCAGCTCCGGTCCGGCTACCTCGATCGCGGTCGCCACGCCGCGGGTGATGTCGTAGGTGTCCACCAGCAGTGTGGTGCCGATGCCGAGCGCCTCGACCTGGCTGCGGAAGGCGGCGGCTTCGCTCTCGGCCGTGCTGTGCTTACCCACTCCGTTGCCTGCCGCCCCCGCGTGCAGGAGGGTGAACGCGTGGGCGCTGGTGCCCGCGCCGGGCACGCCGTAGCGCTGCACCGCCGCCAGATTCGAGGTCGCGTCGAAGCCGGCCAGATAGGCGGCGCGCGAGCTGTCCGGCGCGGCGAGTTCATGGGTGCGCCGCGACCCCATCTCGATCATCCGGCGCCCGCCCGCCGCGCTCACCATCCTGGCCGCCGCGGACGCGATCGCGCTGTCGTGATTGAGGATCGACAGGACCAGCGTCTCCAACACCACGCACTCGGCGAAGCTGCCGCGCACCGAGAGGATGGGGGAGCCGGGGAAGTACAGCTCACCCTCGGCGTAGCCGTCGATATCGCCGCTGAAGCGGTAGTCACGCAGCCAATCCACCGTCTTGGCCGGCAGGAACGGCGCGACCACGGCCAGCTCCGGTTCGCCGAACCGGAAGTGCTCCAGCGCGTCGAGGACCCGGCCGGTACCGGCGACCACACCGTAGCGGCGGCCGTGCGGCAGGCGACGCGCGAACACCTCGAAGGTGCAGCGGCGATGCGCCGTATCGTCGGCCAGCGCGGCGGCCAGCATGGTCAGTTCGTACTGGTCCGTCAGCAGAGCGGTGCTGCCGACGCCGTCGCGGATGTCCACGCAGCCACTGTAGACAGACCGGTTCGGTATAGAGCGCTTGCGAGTGCGATACATGATAGGTGGGCGCTCGCTCGGCGACTTGTGAAATGCTCGAATCAGGTCCGATCGGGGTGTTGCTCATCCGGAGTCGAGTCGTACCCTTGACGTTATGGCCTTGTGCAACATAGTCGGAGGCGGCGTCGGGGTAGGCGCCGTGGACGCGACACTGTCAGCGGCACAGGCGACCCCCGAGGCGGTCGAATACACCGAGATCTTGGAGGCAGAAGATCGCCCGTGGGTCACTGTGGTCTGGGACGACCCGGTCAACCTCATGCACTACGTCGCCTACATCTTCCAAAAGCTTTTCGGCTACAGCAAAGCGAAGGCGACCGAGCTGATGCTCTGTGTGCACAACGAGGGCAAGGCGGTCGTCTCGTCGGGTTCGCGAGACAAGATGGAACACGACGTCCAGCGGCTGCACGCCGCCGGACTCTGGGCGACCATGCAGCGAGACGACTGACCAGGACGACTACCCTGACGCCGTGCGGAAGTGGAGCAGAAAGAACTCGCTGAGCGGTCTCAAACTGCGATCCGAGATGGACGCACGCGAGGCCAATGTGCTGCGCTCGCTGGTCGGTGCGGTCTCCGGGCTGCTCAGCGAGCGCGCCGAAGCCGCGCCCGAGGACGACCTCGCCGCGCTGACCGGGCTGCGTACCGGCAACACCGCAGCGCCGGAGGATCCGCGGCTGCGCAGACTGCTGCCGGACTTCCATCGCAGTGAACCCGGTTCGCCCGATGCGGACCGCGCCGACCTCAACAGTGCGCTGCGCGGCCTGCACGAGCCGGAGATCATCGACGCCAAGCTGGCGGCGGGCAGCGTCATCCTGAACACCGTGCCGACCTCGGGCGGCAAGATCGTGCTCACACCCGAGCAGGCCGACGCCTGGCTGACCGCCCTCACCGACGTGCGCCTCGCGCTGGGCACGGTGCTCGGTATCGACGCCGACACCCCGGACCATCTGAGCCCGGACGATCCCCGCGCGCCGCACCTGGACGTGTACCACTGGCTCACCTGGATGCAGGACTCGCTGCTGCAAGCCCTGGCTCCCTGAGGCGCGCGCACCGCCCCGCGCGAACCGGACCGGACAGGTAGAACAGAACCTGTATGCGGGCGCAGTCGCGCCGCGACCGAGAGTCAGGAGCAACTGTGCAGGTGCACGCGGGGCAACGTAATTCGCTCACCGACGTATCCGGGCTGCTGGTCGGGCACCACTACGCACTCGACCCGGACGCGACGCTCGGCTCCGGCGCGGCGACGGGCTCCACCGTCGTCTTCGCCCCCGGCGGCGCGACCGCCGCGGTCGACGTGCGCGGCGGCGGGCCGGGCACCCGGGAAACCGACGTACTCGACCTGGCCACCACCGTGCGCCAGGTGAACGCGCTGCTGTTCACCGGCGGCAGCGCGTACGGTCTCGCCGCGGCCGACGGGGTCATGCGCTGGCTCGAAGAGCGCCGCGAAGGTGTGCCGATGGACGCGACCGATCCGAGCCGGGTGGTGCCGATCGTGCCCGCCGCGGTGGTCTACGACCTGCCGTTGGGCGCGTGGGACATTCGGCCCACCGCCGACTTCGGCTACCGGGCCGCGGACGCCGCGGCGCTCGACTTCGAACGTGGCGTGGTCGGCGCGGGCGTCGGTGCGCGAGCGGGTGCGCTCAAGGGCGGTATCGGGTCCGCGAGCGTGGTGATCGGTGAGGGCGTGGCGGCGGGCGCCACGGTCTCCGCGCTGGTCGTGGCGAACTCCGCGGGCTCGGCTTTCGATCCGCGCACCGGCCTGCCGTGGGGCGTGGGCACCGATGGGCCGGATCATTTCGGGCTGCGGCCACCGACCGCCGAGCAGCTGGCGCACGCCAACACGTTGCCTGCGAAAGGCATGCGGCTGAATACGACCATCGGCGTGGTGGCCACCGACGCGCCGCTGAACCCGACGGGTTGTCAGCGCCTGGCGACCGCCGCGCACGACGGTCTGGCCCGCGCGATCCGTCCCGCGCACGCCCCGTTCGACGGCGACACCTTCTTCGCACTGGCGACCGGTAACTGGGAACCACCGGAGAGCTTCCCGCTGCCGCCCGCGTTCCCGCCGGACGTGTTCCTGGTCGACGTGCTGTGCACCGCCGCGGCCCTCTGTGTGGAACGCGCGATCGTCGACGCGATCTTGTCCGCGCATTCGGTCGGCGAAGTCCCCGCGTACAGCGCTCTATTTCCCCGCTGAACGCGGGGAATCCGGGACCGGGCGACGGACCCCGGGGAATAGCCGAATATTCTCACTCGTTGTCGACTGCGACAGGGTCGGCATTGCGAAAGGGTTCGACTAGTGCTGGTGATCAGGGCCGACCTCGTGGCGGCGATGGTGGCGCACGCGCGCGCCGATCATCCCGACGAGGCGTGCGGCATCATCGCCGGACCGGAGGGTTCCGATCGCCCGGAACGCTTCGTCGCCATGGTCAACGCCGAGCGTTCACCCACCTTCTACCGGTTCGACTCCGGTGAGCAGCTGAAGGTGTGGCGGGCCATGGACGACGCCGACGAGACGCCGGTGGTGATCTACCACTCGCACACCGCCACCGAGGCCTACCCCAGCCGCACCGATGTGTCCTACGCGTCCGAGCCGTTCGCGCACTACGTGCTGATCTCCACCCGCGACCCGGAGCAGCACGAGCTGCGCAGCTACCGGATCGTCGACGGCGAGGTCACCGAGGAACCGGTGCGGCTCGTCGACGCGTACGAAACCGACTGAAACCGATGCTTGTTCGTGCAACCGAGGAGTCCCCATGCCGGTAACCGTGTCCATCCCGACGATCATGCGTTCGCTCACCCAGGGGAGAAGCGCGTGCAGGCGCAGGGCGCCACGCTGAAAGCGCTGATCGATGATCTCGACGCGAACCACCCCGGCCTCGCCGAGCGACTGCTCAAGGACGGCAAGCTGAACCGCTACGTCAACATCTACGTCGACGACGAGGACGTGCGTTTCTCCGGCGGCCTCGACGCCGAGGTGCCCGCCGACGCGAGCGTGACCATCCTGCCTGCCGTCGCCGGAGGCTGAGGCGACCCGTGGCGCGTTATGACTCGCTGATCGCGACCCTCGGCAACACCCCGCTGGTCGGCCTGCGCACCTTGTCCCCGCAGTGGGACGGCGACAACCACGTGCGGCTGTGGGCCAAGCTGGAGGACCGCAACCCGACCGGCTCGATCAAGGATCGGCCCGCGCTGCGGATGATCGAGCAGGCCGAGGCCGACGGCCTGCTGACCCCCGGCTGCACCATCTTGGAACCCACCAGCGGCAACACCGGCATCTCGCTGGCGATGGCCGCCAAGCTCAAGGGCTACCAGCTGGTGTGCGTGATGCCGGAGAACACCTCGGTGGAGCGGCGTCAGCTGCTCACCATGTTCGGCGCGCGGATCATCGATTCCCCGGCCGCGGGCGGCTCCAATCAGGCCGTCGCGCTGGCCAAGCAGATCGCCGCCGAGCACCCGGACTGGGTGATGCTCTACCAGTACGGCAACCCCGCGAACGCGCTGGCGCACTACGAGGCCACCGGCCCGGAGATCCTGGCCGACCTGCCGGAGATCACGCACTTCGTCGCAGGCCTCGGCACCACCGGAACGCTCATGGGCACCGGGCGTTTCCTGCGCGAGAAGGTGCCCGGCATCGAGATCGTCGCGGCCGAACCGCGCTACGGCGAGCTGGTCTACGGGCTGCGCAACATCGACGAGGGCTTCATCCCCGAGCTCTACGACGAGTCGGTGCTGACCACCCGTTTCTCGGTGGGCCCGTTCGACGCGGTGAAACGCACCCGTGAGCTGGTCGGCGAGGAGGGCATCTTCGCGGGCATCTCGACCGGCGCGATCCTGCACGCCGCGCTGGGCGTCGCCCGCAAGGTGGCGAAGGCGGGCAAGCGCGCCGACATCGCGTTCGTGGTCGCCGACGGCGGGTGGAAATACCTGTCGACCGGTGCCTACGACGGCACCTTGGCAGAGGCCGAGGAACGTCTCGACGGGCAGCTCTGGGCATAACTGCCTGCGGGCGGTCGCGCCGGTACCCTCGTCAATAGCGGGACGACGGTCGGTAGCTGCATCGTCGTGCTCCTGCCGACGAGGAGGCTGCGATGACCGGTGGTTCGGGAATCGGTTCGTCATTCGACCCCGATCGGATCGCGGCGATCCGTGCGCAGTTGGGTAAGCCGGGCGCGCCGACGCCGCGGACTACTGCGTCCCCGGTGCAGTCGAACAACTTTTCCGCCGTCCGGCAATTGTGGATGCGCGCCGGTGTACTCATCGCGGGATTCGTCGCGCTGCTGTACGGCATCGAAGGCGTGGACACCCTCGATAACAACGCACTCGACAACGCGGGTATCCAGCCCCGGCAGGCCGACGGGCTGTGGGGCATTCTGTTCGCCCCGGTTCTGCACCACGGCTGGCCGCATTTGATCGGCAACACCCTCCCCGTTCTGGTGCTCGGCTTTCTCGCGCTGGCCGCGGGCATCGGCCGTGGCCTGGCGGCGACCGCGATCATCTGGATCGTCGCAGGCCTCGGCACCTGGCTGACCGGTGCCACCGGCAGCGTGCACCTCGGCGCGTCGGCCCTGGTGTTCGGCTGGTTGACGTTCCTGATCTCGCGCGGGTGGTTCGCCCGTAATGTCGGGCAAATCGTGCTCGGACTCGTGGTGCTGGCGCTCTACGGGTCGTTGCTGTGGGGCGTATTGCCGGGACAAGCTGGAATCTCTTGGCAGGGGCACCTTTTCGGGGCGATGGGTGGACTGCTCGCCGGCTGGGTACTCTCTGGTGATGCACGCCGGAATCGTCGCGGGAATCAGGCCGGAGTCATTGCGTCGCCACGGTGATTCAGCGGCTCGTCGAGAAATGTGGGGGATAGTTTCTTGATGGAGAATTCGTCGTGGGAGCATGGGGGAATGCGCCTAACCGTCCTCGGGTGCTCGGGCAGCGTGTCCGGCCCGGACTCCCCAGCGTCGGGCTATTTGCTGACCGGGCCGGATATGACGCCCGTGGTGATCGATTTCGGGCCCGGCGTGCTCGGCGCGTTGCAACGGTATGCCGACCCCGGTGAGGTCGACATCTTCCTCACCCACCTGCATGCCGACCACTGCCTCGATCTGCCCGGACTGCTGGTCTGGCGGCGCTACCACCCGACCCCGCCGGTCGGCCGGGCCATCGTGCGCGGCCCGTCGGACAGCGCGCTGCGCATCGGCAACGCCTCGGCCGAGGTCGGCGGCGAATGCGACGACTGGTCCGACGTGATCGACCTGCGGCCGTGGAACGCCGGCGAGGAGATCGAGTTCGGACCGGGCCATATCGTGTCGGCGAGCCGGATGTTCCATCCGCCCGAGTCGTATGGTCTGCGGATCGTGACGGCTGCCGGGCGCACCTTCGTCTACACCGGTGACACCGCGATGTGCGACTCGGTCAACGAACTCGCCCGGGGCGCCGACATTCTGATGGCCGAGGCGTCGTGGACCCACGACCCCGCGAATCGGCCACCCGGCATTCATCTTTCGGGCACCGAGGCGGGCATGATCGCCGCCGCAGCGGGCGTCAAGGAACTGCTGCTCACCCATATTCCGCCGTGGACCTCCCGTGAAGACGTCATCGCCGAAGCCAAGGCGCAGTTCTCCGGACCCGTGCACGCCGTCGCACCGGGTGAGACGTTCGATCTCTGACCGCCTCAGCCGCGCGCAGGTGCGGCAGTTAAGCTCTGCGCGTGTCTAGACGAGCCGATGGCAGGGCGGACGACGAACTCCGCGAGGTAAGGATCACCCGTGGATTCACCACGCATCCAGCGGGTTCGGTGCTGGTCGAGTTCGGTCAGACGCGGGTGATGTGCACCGCGAGCGTCACCGAGGGTGTGCCCCCGTGGCGTCGCGACTCCGGCCTCGGCTGGGTCACCGCCGAGTACGCGATGCTGCCCGCGGCCACGCACACCCGCAGCGGGCGCGAATCGGTGAAGGGCAAGGTCGGCGGCCGCACCCAGGAGATCAGCCGGCTGATCGGCCGCTCCCTGCGCGCCTGCATCGACCTGGCCGCCATCGGCGAGAACACCATCGCGATCGACTGCGACGTGCTGCAGGCCGACGGCGGCACCAGGACCGCGGCCATCACCGGCGCTTACGTCGCGCTCGTCGACGCGGTCACCTACCTGGCCGCCAAGGGCGTGCTGGCCGACCCGCAGCCGATCTCCTGCGCGATCGCCGCGGTGAGTGTCGGCGTCGTCGACGGCCGGGTGCGCCTGGACCTGCCCTACGAAGAGGATTCGCGCGCCGAGGTCGACATGAACGTGGTCGCCACCGACACCGGCACCCTGGTCGAGATCCAGGGCACCGGCGAGGGCGCCACCTTCCCGCGCTCCACCCTGGACAAGATGCTGGACTCCGCGGTGGTCGGCTGCGAGCAGATCTTCGCCATCCAGAAGGAGGCGCTGGCCCTGCCGTATCCCGGCGTGCTGCCGGAGCCGTCCGAGCCGAAGAAGAAGTAGTCATGGCGCGTCGGGTACTGGTGGCCAGCCGCAATGCCAAGAAGTTGAACGAGCTGCGGCGCATTCTCGCCGACGCGGGGATCGCGGGCATCGAGATCGTCGGGCTGGACGACGTGCCCGCCTACGACGAGGCGCCGGAGACCGGCGCGACGTTCGAGGAGAATGCGCTCGCCAAGGCGCGTGACGGTGCTGTTGCTACCGGATTAGCCTGTGTCGCAGACGATTCCGGCATCGAGGTGGACGCGCTCAACGGCATGCCTGGTGTGCTCTCGGCGCGCTGGGCCGGGCGGCACGGCGACGACGCGGCCAACAACGCGCTGCTGCTCGCGCAACTCGGTGATGTGCCCGACGAGCGGCGCGGTGCGCGGTTCGTGTCCACCTGCGCGCTGGTCGTGCCGGACGGCGCGGAGATCGTGGTGCGCGGCGAATGGCCCGGCTCGGTCGGCCGGAAACCGTTGGGCGACGGCGGGTTCGGCTACGACCCGTTGTTCATCCCCGAGGGTGGCGACACTTCCGCCGCCCAGCTGACCCCGGCCGAAAAGGACGCGGTCTCGCACCGAGGCCGCGCGCTCACCCAGCTGTTGCCCGCGTTGTCCGAGCTCGCCGAAGACTGACTCGCTCGCCGAAGCCCGGCACTCGCCAACGGACGACCGCTCGCCAGCGGCTGGCCGACCCATCCGACCGGCTGCCCCCGGCCTGCCGAATGCTGAGCCGCACACCGTTTTTGTAAGTCGCACACCTCGTATAGAGCGTGTGCGGCTCACGAAAATGGTGTGCGGCTACAAAGCGGAGGCGGGTGGGCCGACTAGACGCCGAACTCTTCCTTGACCTTTCTCGCGTTGACGTGCTCGACGAAGAAGGACAGCAGGGGGATGGTGCCTGCGAGCAGGGTGCCGACGGTGCGCAGGACCGGCCAGCGCACCTTGACCGCGAGGTCGGCGGTGACCAGCAGGTAGACGAAGTACACCCAGCCGTGCACGACGGCGATCCAGCTCGGGGTGTGCACGTCGAAGCCGTACTTGGCGATCATCTCGCCGGTGAGCAGCAGCAGCCAGAGGCCGGTGATCCAGGCCAGGGTGCGGTAGCGCAGCAGTGCGGACTTGATCTTGGCGGTGTCGGCGCCGCCGGTGCGCGCCGGTGCCAGGGTGCGCTCGGTGGCCGCGGTGCTCTCGGTGGAATTCTCGCTGGCGGTCAACCGGCGCTCCTCTCGGTGTCGCGGGTATGCAGGCCCGCCTCGCGGACCTGATCATCGATGTCTTGGGCGTGCAGTGCGGCCAGATACCGGTTGTATTCGGCGAGCACCGGGTCGTCGTCGCGGACCGCCTTCGGCCGTTCCGGCAGCAGTCCCGCCGGAATCTCGCGCGGCGCAACAGCTTTCGGGCTGGTCGTCGGCTGGTCGCCGGGGTTCTCGCTCTCCTCGGCTTCGCGTTCCAGCCGGACGAACCGGAAGTAGGCGAACACCGCGAACGCCGCGAACAACGGCCACTGCAGCGCGTACCCCAGGTTCTGGCCGGTGCCGCTGGTCGATTCGAACCGCTGCCACTGCCACCACGCCAGCGCCAAGCAGCCGAGGGCAGCGACGATCACCAGCGCGATGAGGGCCGGGCGATTGTGTGCCGAGCGGCGGGGTGAAGCGGACACGGCTACTACGGTACCCGTCTACTACGCGGTCCGTAGGAGCAGGTCGGCGGTCGGAACACACCGCGATCCCGGGCCGTGCGGCACTCGGCATCGCGAATCGCCACCGGGCACGTGAAGCCCGACGATGGCACGCTCACCGCGAGGGTGGTCGCACCAACGCAGCGCATGCGACGACCCGCCCCCGGGAGAGCGGGTCGTGCCGCGTTCAGAACTTGTAGGTGACGCCGGTCAGTCGCTCGGATTCTTCCCAGAGCCGCTTCCAGAGTTCCTTGTTCTTGGACAGCCGGCTCGACGGCGACGCCTCCACCGGACCCTGGGTCTGGAAGAACCGGCGCGGACCCCAGTAGACCTCGGGATCGGCGTCCGGCATGGTGGCGGCGAACAGCGAGGAGTGCGCCGCTTTCTTGGGCGGATGCCCGATGAGCGCGACGAACGGCTTGATGATCCGGTCGACCGGGGTCTCGGTCCTGGCGAACAGGTCGGTGGCCGAGACACCGGGGTGCACCGCGTAAGACCGCTTGGTGGAGCCGGATTCGGCGAGCCTGCGCTGTAGTTCCCTGGCGAACATCAGGTTCGACAGCTTGGCCTGCGCGTAGGCGAGATTGCGCTGGTAGCGGCGGTTCTCGTAGTTGAGGTCGTCGATCCACAGCTTCGGGGTCTGCTTGTGCGCGATGCTGGCCAGCGTCACTACCCGGTCGCGGATGCGGTCCAGCAGCAGGCCGGTCAGCGCGAAGTGGGCGAGGTGGTCGACGCCCCATTGGGTTTCGAAGCCGTCCTTGGTGCGCGAGAACGGCACGTTCATCAGGCCCGCGTTGTTGATCAACACGTCTATTTCGCCTGATTCGTCGGCGAATTTGCGCACCGACGCCAGGTCGGACAGGTCGAGCTCGGCGACGCGGACGTCGCCGCTGATGCCGTCGGCGACCGCCTTGGCCTTGGCCGCGTTGCGGCAGGCCATGATGACGGTCGCGCCGTTGGCCGCGAGGACCTCGGTGGTCACGGCGCCCAACCCGCCGTTCGCGCCGGTGATCACGAAGGTGCGTCCGGTCTGATCCGGGATTTCAGTAGGTTTCCACGCCATGAAACAACCTTACTCTGGAGTAAGTTTCCGGGGAAGGGTTTCACCCCGGTTCGATGACGAGTGTCTCAGACGGAGGTGATGCCTGTCACTCGGCCGGGTGCGGGAAAAACCGCCGCGAGAGATCACAGTCGCAAGCGATCACAGCAGCGCACCCGGCGGATCGCACGACCTTCGTCGAAGATCACACTCCGCGCACGTGAAGTTCACTCAGCGTCCGCTGCCGATTGGTTGCTGGAACACCGCCGCCAGTGTGGTGCCGACCGTCTCGTTCCACACCTGCCAGGTCGCCGGGTCGAGCATCATCGAGCCGACATCGGTGGTCGTCACTCCGGGTGCGACGGGTTTGCCGGCGAAGCGGTCGCGTAGCCACAGCAGGGCGCGCGGCGCGCCGATCGGGTCGAGTGTCAGATGCTCGCTGAAGTGGTCGCGGACGTATTCGACGCGGGCGTTGGGGTCCTGCGCGTAAAAGGCGACGAGGTCGTTGACCGGGCCGACCGGGATGAGCCAGTCCGGGTTCGCCTGGAACATGAACATCGGCATGTCCGGCACCGCCTTGCCCATCTTGGTCTTGTCCAGCACCGCGGTGACCGTGGGGTCGGTGAACGGATTCTTGGCCAGCATGCCGATGTTGTCGGCGAACGGGAAGAAGATGGACTGGTAGCTCGCGCAGAGCTGTTCCTTCGCCGCCATCATCACCTTGCCGAGGCCGTTCATATTGGCGTCGAGGAAGTTTCGCAGCTCCGGGTATTCGCGCGAGACGCCGAGTGCACCCGCGAAGATCAGTCCGGCGGAGAGATTGCCGTTGGCCATCTGCAGCGCGGCCGACAGGTCGGCGGGGATGCCGCCCTCGGCAACGCCGACGACATTCAGTTCCGGCGCGTAACTGCGCTTCAGCTCGGCGGCGTGGCCGGTGGCGATGGCGCCGCCGGAGTAGCCCATCAGCCCGACCCGGGTCGCGTTCCCGGACAACTCCATCGGATCGAAGGTGGTCGCGGCGCGGATGCCGTCCAGGGTGATCCGGCCCGCCAACGGCCCTGCGGCATAGGCGGAGTCGGGTCCTTGATGATCGGGCACGACCACCGCCCAGCCCTGCGCCAGCGCCGCCTGCACCTCCAGGAACTGCGCGGCCACCAGGATCGAGCCGGTGAAAGTGGCCGGGATCGAGCCCATCTGCAGCTGATAGGACGGCATGCAGTAGTTGCCGGTGGAGTCCTCGGCGATCTGATAGGAGAACAGCGGCCGATCGGCGACGTACCCGCGCGGCTTCAGCACCGTGGCCACCGCGGCGATCGGCTCGCCGCGGGTGTTGGTCGACCGATACGACAGCTGCCAGGAATCGACGTTGACCGGGATCAGCGACAGATTCGCCACGTGTACCTGGCGGGCCGCGATGATCCGGCCGGGCGCGAGATCCACGTAGGTTTCCGGCGCGGGGCGATAGAACGCCGGATCGAAGCCGGGCGGCATCGGCGGAATCGGGAATTGCAGTGCGGGCTGGACCGGCGGCGTATCCGGCTCCGCGACCGCCGGCGCGGCGAGGGCGATGGGCAGCCCGGCCGCCAGCACGGCGAGGGCCGCGAGCAGCTTCGATGCGTGCTTGCGAGGGGTAACCACAGATCAACCTCTTTGTTGCCCGGGCGCACATGTGAGCCCAATCGGTTCCAGACTGTGGTCGAGTATGCATCGCCATGACGCGGATCACAAACATCGGGCGTCGAGACCTACCTCGCAGCGTGGGTTCGCACCCCTGCCAGCTGGAGCGAATGCGCAGGTACGCATGGGTCGTGCCCACGCTCGGATACGGTGGGTGCGTGACCATGGTTGGCAGGCAGTACGGCGGACGCGCCGTCACGGAGCGCAAGGCCGAACGTCGCGAGCGCTTCCTCGACGCGGCGACCCGGATCTTCGCCGAACGCGGCTACGCCAACTGCTCGCTGGCCGACGTCTGCGCCGCCGCGTCGCTGTCCAAGCGGCAGTTCTACGAGGAGTTCCAGACCAGGGAAGACGTGCTGGTCGCCGCCTACGACCGGATCCAGGACGAGGCGGCCGCCGTGCTGCTCGCGGCGCTGACCGACCTCGATCCGCGCTTCGACATGACCGCGGCGATGACCGCGATGGTCTCGGCCTATCTGGGGTCGATCGGCTCGGACCCATATCGCGCCAAGGTCGCCTTCATCGAGGTGGTCGGCGTCAGTGACCGGATGGAGCGGCATCGGCGCGAACGGCGGCACGCCTGGGCGCGGCTGCTGGACACCAGACTGGTGCCCACGGTGGCGCCCGGCGCTCGGATTCGCGGCGGAAGTGCCTGGGGCGCAAGCGCGCTGATCGGCGCGATCAACGGCCTGGCCCATGAGTGGGTGCTGGCCGACCCGCGTCCCTCGGTGGGGGAGCTGGTGGACCTGTTGGTGCCGATCGCGCTGTCGCTGCTGGAAGTTCCGGATCAGCGCACGGCGTAAGCGGCCAGCGACGGGGCCAGCGCGTCGAACGCGATGGTGATGTATTCGGTGAGGGCCGCGGCGATTTCGTCGTTCGACTGGCCGTCGAGGGTGCGGCGCATGGTCTCGTCGAACAGCACCCGGTGCACCCCGCCCAGTTGAGCCGCCGCCACTCGCGGCGTGATATCCGTTGCCGCCGCGCCGGTTTCGGCGGCGAGCGTCGCGGCGAGGGCCCGCTCGCGTTCGTCGTGGAATTCGCGCAGCCGTGCCGTCAGCGCGGGACTGTCGTCGATCATCTTGGCGAACTCGGGTCCGGAGAAGCCGACCACCGGATCCTGTTCGGCCGCGGCCGTCAGGTAGGCGCCGCGCAGCGCCGCTAACGCGGACTCGCCGGGTTCGCGCTCGCGAACGGTGCGCGCGAGCTGGTCCACGAACACATCCGCCAGGTCGAGGGCCAGGTCCTCTTTGCGCGGGAAGTAGTTGGTCACGGTCATCTTGGCGACCTGTGCGGCGGCCGCGACGTCGGCGATCGTCACCTTGTCGAAGCCGTGCTCGAGGAAAAGCTTGGTCGCGTGATGGGAGATGTTCTCCCTGGTCTGCAGCTTTTTTCGGTCCCGGAGGCCCAACGTCTCGGTACTCATGACATCACCATAGCTGATATCGACCAAAATTTATGCTTGACATATTTTTAGGTCTGTTCTAAGTTTGTGCTCGTCGTCATAACGAAGGAGCAGCACCTCGATGAACCACGGACTTGTCGAAGCAACCCCGGCCCGCACCAGCTCCACCACCGACCGAAAGGGACCAGCCACCATGGCCGACAAGACCACCGCACAGACCACCATCGACGCCGTGCTCGAGCGCTTCGCGCCGACCGAAGCCGCTACTAAGCGAAAGAAGCCGCGCGCCAACGCTTTCCCTGGCACGCAGCGACTCGACCGAAAGGTTCTCTCGCCCAACCGGACCGCCTTCCGGGCGGCCCCGCAGCGCCCGCTGCGCATCCCCGGTCGCGGCTGACCAGCCGAGCACTGCCCCTGCCGGTCGTCGGCGCAGCACCGCGCCGACGACCGGTTCGCTCCCTTCGGAAGGACTCACCCGTGACCAAGCTCTGCACCGCCCGCCCGACTCGCGTGTCCGGCACCGTCAGCGAAGACCCGGTCAACGACTACCTGCGGCTCATCGCGCGCACCCCGCTGCTCACCGCTACCGAAGAGGTCGAGCTCGCCCAGCGCATCGAGGCGGGGGTGCTGGCCGGTCAACGGCTCGCCGACGAGGCCGAGCTCGACCCCGCGGAGCGCCGTGCACTGCGCCGCCGCGTCACCGACGGCCAGCGCGCCAAGGACCACATGGTCGAGGCCAACCTGCGCCTGGTCGTCTCGATCGCCAAGCGCTACCCGACTCCCGTCGGCATGTCGCTGCTGGACCTGGTGCAGGAGGGCACGGTCGGCATGATGCGCGCGGTGGAGAAGTTCGATCACCGCCGCGGGCTGAAGTTCTCCACCTACGCCACCTGGTGGATCAAGCAGGGCATCGGCCGCGCGCTGGCCGATCAGGGCCGCACCATTCGCATCCCGGTTCATGTCGTCGAGGTGCTGAATCGGGTGGTCCGTACCCAGCGGGCGCTCACCCAGCAGCTCGGCCGCGCCGTCAGCCCGGCCGAGCTGGCCGTCGAACTCGACATGACGCCGGAGAAGGTGCGCGAGGTGCTCGACCATGCGCGCGAACCCATTTCGCTGCACACGCCGGTCGGCGAGGACGACACCGCCGAGCTGGGTCAGCTCATCGCCGACACCGCGCCGGACCCGTCGGCCGCAGCCCTGGCCACGGCGGTGCGCGGCCAACTCGATCAGGTACTTGCCGCGCTGACCGAGCGCGAAGCGGAGGTGATCGCGCTGCGCTACGGCCTGCACGGCGCCGAGCCGAAGACGCTCGACGAGATCGGCAAGACCTACGGAGTGTCGCGCGAACGCGCCCGTCAGATCGAGGCCAAAGGAATGGCCAAGCTGCGGCAACCGGCGCGTGCCAAGGTGCTCGAAGGGTTGCTCGGCTGAGCCCGGCCGCCGCTGTCGCTCGAGTCGCTGCCGTGTCGCTGGACGGACAGAACGGCGGATCAAGACCATACTGAGTCGATGACCGGTGCAGTCGCTGTCGCCGAGAAAGCCCCCGAGCCGATGAGCCGGGCGAAGACCAACATTGTGTTCGCCACGATTGTGCTGGGCATGTTGCTGGCGGCGCTCGATCAGACGATCGTGTCCACCGCGCTGCCGACGATCGTCGCCGATCTCGGCGAGGCGGGGCACATGGCCTGGGTGGTCACGGCCTACCTGCTCGCCGAGGCGGTGGCGACCGCGCTGGCGGGCAAGCTCGGCGATCTGTTCGGCCGCAAGCTGATCTTCCAGCTCAGCGCGTTGATCTTCATCATCGGTTCGATGATCGCCGGCCTGGCCAACGGGATGATGATGCTGATCATCGCCCGCGGCATCCAGGGCTTCGGCGGCGGCGGCCTGATGGTCACGGCGATGGCGCTCATCGCCGACACCATTCCGTTGCGCCAGCGCGGCAAGTATCAAGGTGCGCTGGGTGCCGTTTTCGGTGTGACCACGGTGATCGGGCCGACGCTCGGCGGCTTGTTCACCGACCACGCGAGCTGGCGCTGGTGCTTCTACGTCAACGTGCCGATCGCGATCATCATGATCGTGATGTCGGCCCGCACGATTCCCCGGGTTCGTGCGGTCATCAAGCCGATCATCGACTACGCGGGCATCGGGCTTGTCGCCGTGGCGGTTTCGACGCTCATTCTCGGGCTCGAATGGGGTGGGCAGGAGTACCCGTGGGGCTCGTCGATGATCCTCGGACTGTTCGCGGCCTCGGTGGTGTTGTTCGCGGCGTTCGTGGTGATCGAACTGCGGGCGAAGGAACCCATGCTCCCGATGGGGCTGTTCCGCAGCCGGGTGTTCACGGTGTGCTCGATCCTGAGCTTCATCTGCGGCTTCGCGATGCTCGGCTCGATCACCTATCTGCCCGCGTATCTGCAGTACGTGGACGGGGTTTCGGCGACCATGTCCGGCGTGCGCTCGCTGCCGCTGGTGGTGGGTCTGCTGGTCACTTCGATCCTGTCCGGTCAGGTGGTCGGCAAGACCGGCCATTACCGGTACTTCCCGATCGTCGGCACGCTGGTGATGGCGCTCGGGCTGTACCTGATGTCGACCATGGGCCGCGACACCGGATTCTGGGAAGAATCGCTGTACATGATGGTGCTGGGTCTGGGCATCGGCCTGACCATGCAGGTGCTCACCATCGTCGTGCAGAACACCGTGCCCTACGCGCAGCTCGGCACCGCAACCTCCGGCGTCACCTTCTTCCGGACCCTCGGAAGTACCTTCGGCACGGCGATTTTCGGCACCCTGTACAGCAACGAGATCGGCCCGAACCTGCGCGAGGGGTTGGCGCAGGCGAAGGTGGTGCCACCAGAGGTCGCGGCGAATCCGCAGTCGCTGCAGGCGGTGCCCGACGACGTGGCGGCGCCCATCATCGACGCCTACGCGAAGACCATCGACCACGTCTTCATCTGGGTGGTTCCGGTGGCGTTGGTCGGCTTCGTGGTCGCCTGGTTCCTCAAAGAAGTGCCGCTGCGCGACAGTGCACGCACCAGCGCGGGCGATGTCGGCGGCGGCTTCTCGGTGCCCGACTCCGCGGACCGGGTGGTGCAGCTGGAGCGGGCCATCGCGGGAACCCTGCGCAAATCACACGCCGAGGGACCGATCGGGCCGCGCATCCTCGCCGATGCGGGCAGCACGTTGAGCCGCGGCGAGGCCTGGGCGCTCGGCCAGGTCTACCTGCGCGACCGCGTCAAGGGCGGGGCCACGATCGACTCGGTCGCGCGGGCGCACAAGCTGCCCGACGACGTGCTCGAGCCGATCTATCGGCGGGTGGCCGCCAAGGGGTACCTGATAGATGACGGTCGGGAACTGCGGCTGACCGACCAGGGCCAGGCCGAGCTGGACCGGGTGAAGGCCGCGTGGCGCCGGTGGCTCGACAGCACGCTCGACGACTGGAACAACGACGATCCGGCCGATCGCGAGCTGTTCGACCAGGCCCTGGACAACGTCGCCGCCAAGCTGCTCGAGGAAGAGACCGGCGAGCACGAGCCCGCCCGCGCCTGAAAACAACCCGCATTTCGATCCGCGCTGCCACCTTGTGCCGCAAATACTCGTGCGCGTATATTCGTAGACGAGTAAGGAGGTGCGATGGCCAAGAAGCGCAAGGTGAACAACCTGCTCGCGCTTGCGGTGCTCTCCGTGATGATCGATCGGCCCAAGCACCGCTACGAGATCGCCCAGACGCTGCGCGACCGCGGCAAAGACCAGGACATGGACATCAAGTGGGGTTCGCTCTACACCGTCGTGCAGAACCTGGCGAAGGTCGGTTTCCTGGAGATAGTCGGCAGTGAGCGCGATGGTGCCCGGCCGGAGCGGGTGATCTACCGGATCACCGACGCGGGGCGCGCCGAACTCGCCGACTGGACACGGGAATTGCTCGCCGAGCCGGAACCGGAACAGAGCCGCTTCGTCGCGGGGCTTTCCGTGCTCGCGGTGCTGCCGCCCGACGAGGTCGTCGAGTTGCTCGGCCGGCGCGTCGAGGCGCTCGGCCGGCTCATCGACTCGGGGCGCCAGGAACTAGACCAAGCTCTGGCCGGCAAACTGCCGCGCCTGTTCATCATCGAATCCGAATACGGGCTGGCCATGCTGAAAGCCGAGGCCGCCTGGGCGCGTTCGCTGCGCGACGAACTCGTCGACGGCACGTTCCCCGAGGTGGACTGGTGGCGGCAGGTGCACGCCGAGGACGTCCCGGTGGCGGAAGTCATCGCGTCCGTAGAAAGGGGGATGACCGAACAGGAATCGTCCTGACCACGAGACCAGGCCCGGCGGGGTGCGGCAACACCGCCGCCGAGCCCGATTGAACAGTCTCGAACCGCGCCCGCGTACGCGCACCCGGCTACAAGGCTGGCAACCACAGGATAACTGGGTGCGTTGCGCACGGGCCGGTTCGGGGATTCGAAAAATCCGCAGTACCCGAACCTGGAGACACCCATGTCTGACACTCGAACCGCACTGGTCATCGGCGGCGGCATCGCCGGACCGGTCGCCGCGACCGCGCTGCTGAAGGCGGGCATCGACGCCCGCGTCTACGAGGCTTATCCCGGACCGTCCTACAACATCGGCAGCGGGCTCGCGCTGGCCCCCAACGGCATTGCCGCCCTTGACATCATCGGCGCGGGCGACGCCGTGCGCGCCATCGCCGTAGCGGTGCCGAAGATGGGCCTGTCCATCAACGACAAGGACATGCACATGCCCGGCCTGTCCGGCCTGCCACCACTGCAATTGGTCGATCGCGGCGAACTGCACCAGACGCTGCACGATCACGCGGTCGCCGCCGGTGTGCCCTTCGAATACAACAAGCGCCTGGTCGATGTCGCCGAAACGGCGTCGGGCATCACCGCCCGGTTCACCGACGGCAGCACGGCCACCGCCGACGTACTGATCGGCGCCGACGGCATCCGATCCACGGTGCGCGGCTTGATCGACCCGCAGGCGCCGGGGCCGGAGTACCTCGGCATGCTCGGCTTCGGTGCGCTGGTCGACTACGACGGCGAGATCCCGGAGGGCACCATGACCTTCGCGTTCGGCAAGCAGGCCTACTACCTGTACGGGCCGGGCGGCGACGGCCGGGTGCTGTGGGGCGCGAACCTGCCGCACAAGGAATACCTGTCGCTCACCGCGGCCCGGGCGATCCCGAAATCGCACTGGCTCGACATCCTGCGCGAGACCTACGCCGAGGACACCCCCGGCGGCGAACTGGCCAGGCGCACCACCGAGGAGCAACTGGAAGTCATCGGCGCACTGCACATCATGCCGTCGGTGCCGCACTGGTTCCGCGGCCGGATGGTGCTGGTGGGTGACGCGGTACACGCGCCGTCCAACAGCTCCGGTCAGGGTGCGTCGCTGGCCATCGAGAGTGCCGTCCAGATCGCTCGCTGCCTGCGTGACCTGCCGGTACCGGCGGCGTTCGCCACCTACGAGCAGCTGCGCCGCGGCCGGGTGGAGGCCGTCGCGGCCCGTGCGGCGAAGGCCAACCACAGCAAGACCCTCGGCCCGGTCGGACGCAAGATGATGCAGCTGCTCGCCCCGCTGTTCATCAAGATGATGAACCCGGAGAAGACGATGGGACCCGAGCAGCGCTACCGGATCGATTGGGACGCGCCCGCACAAAAGGAATCGGCCGTAGCGGTCTGATTCGCCCGAACCGGGCGGGCTGGTGGTCCGTACTCTGTGGAGCACATCAAATCGAGCGCACTCCGGGGGAACGATGCAACCTGACCACCAGCCTGCCCTGCACCTGACGGGCCTGTGCAAACGCTTCGGCGGTCCATGGGTCGTCGACAACGTGAGCCTGGCGGTCCCGCCGGGCTCCTTCTTCGGCCTGGTCGGCCCTAACGGGGCGGGCAAGACGACGACACTGTCGATGGCCTGCGGACTGCTGCGGCCCGACAGCGGCCGCGCCGAGATCTTCGGCGCCGACGTGTGGGCCGATCCGGTGCGCGCGAAAACCCTGGCGGGTGTGCTGCCGGACGGGCTCGCGCTGCCGGAGCGGCTCACCGGACGGGAACTGCTCACCTACACCGGGCTTTTGCGCGGCATGCCGGAGCGCACGGTGGCCGAGCGCGCCGACGAACTGCTCGCGGTGTTCGAATTGACCGGCGCCGAAGGCACTTTGGTGGTCGACTACTCCGCGGGCATGCGCAAGAAGATCGGCCTCGCGACCGCGCTGCTGCACGCACCGAAACTGCTGGTGCTCGACGAGCCGTTCGAGGCGGTGGATCCGGTGTCGGCGAGCACGATTCGCACCATCCTGCAGCGTTTCGTCGCCGCGGGCGGCGCGGTGGTGCTGTCGAGTCACGTGATGGCGCTGGTGGAGAACCTGTGCGATCAGGTCGCGGTGATCACCGGCGGCCGGGTGGTCGCGGCGGGCACGCTGGAGCAGGTGCGCGGCGGAACCACGTTGGAGGAGGCGTTCGTTCGCCTCGTCGGTGGTCGTGTCGGCGGCGAGGACGGACTGTCGTGGCTGGCGTCCTGATCCGCATGCGGCTGCTGCTCACCAGGCGCGCGCTGACCAACGGCTGGCAGGGCTTCACCTTCGTGACCGGCATCCTGGCCGGTGCTGTCGTCGCGATCGGCACGGCGGCGGTGATCGGTTTCGCGGCGCGCGACGGCGACGTGGCTCATGGGACGACCATCGCGGCAACACTTTTCGGGATATGGACGCTCGGCTGGCTGTGTGGTCCGGTGCTGATCGGCAGCAGCGACGAGACCGTGCAGCCGGAGCATCTGCGGCTGCTGCCGATCAGCCATCGTGGGCTGGCCGCCGGGCTGCTGGCCGCGGCGTTCGCCGGGCCTGCGCCGGTGCTCAACCTGATCGCGTTCAGCGGGTTGATCGTGCTTGCGGCGCAATGGGGTTGGGCAGCGATGTTGGTCGCGCCGATCGGCGTGCTGCTGCACCTGGTGTTCGTGGTGCTGCTGTCGCGGGTGGTGCTGGCCTGGGTCGGCGCGGCCATGCGGTCGCGGCGCGGCAGAGATCTCGGCGTACTGCTGGCCGGGCTGGTCGGCCTCGCCTACTACCCGTTGAGCTGGCTGCTTGGGCACGTGAGCGAGCTGCGCGACGTGCCATCCGGTGTCGCGACGGCGCTGCGCTGGTCGCCGTCGGGGTGGGCACCTGCCGCCGTAGAAGCCGCGGCACAAGGGGATTGGCTGATCGCACTGCTGGCCCTGGTCGCGCTGGCCACGGCGTCGCTCGGGTTGTGGCAAGCGTGGTCGGTGCTGCTGGCCCGGCGCCTGGCCGCGCCGATGAACTCGGTGGCAGGCAGCAGCGGCGGCGGTCTGCTCGGCCGGGTGCGACAGGGCGGGCCGGTCGGCGCAGTGCTGGTCAAGGAGCTGCGTGCCTGGTGGCGGGACAGTAGGCGCCGGGCCACGCTGCTGCCGGTGTTGGTGGTCGGCATCCTGATGCCGGTGTTCCCGGCCGTCCAGGGCGGTAGCGCGGGTGGCGTGCCGTTCGCGGGTGTCACCGCGGCCTTGTTCGCCGTGCTGGCCGCCGCCAATCTCTACGGTTACGACGGCACCGCGCTGTGGCAAACCCTGGTCACCCCGGGTGCGGCCCGCGCGGACGTGCGTGGTCGCCTACTGGCCTTGCTGCTGGTGGTCGGGGTGCCCACGCTGCCGCTCAGCCTGATTCTGCCGGGGGCGCTCGGCCGGTGGGAGATGTACCCGTGGGTGCTTTCGCTGTACGCCGTCGCGCTGGGTGTCGGGATCTGCTCGGCGCTGGTGCTGTCGGTCATCGCGCCGTATCCGTTGCCGCCGCGCACCGGTAATCCGTTCTCCGGTTCGGGTAATCCGGGGTGCGCGAAGATGCTGATCCAGTTCGTCATGATCCTCGGGCAGATGTTCTCGGTGCTGCCGGTGGTGGCCATCCTGCTGGTCGGTCGCGCCACAGATTTGAAGGCGGTCGAATGGCTGGCGGTCCCTGCCGGTCTCGGTCTCGGGATCGCGGCGGCCCTGCTCGGTGCTCGCATCGCTGAGCGGCGGCTGGCCACGGGTGGGCCGGAGCTGCTCGCCGCCGTCCGCCCGAAGTGAGGCATGGCAACATCGGTGAGGCAATAGACTGGGTAGGTGAGCGATAGAGATTCCGATGGCAGTTTGGATCTGAATCAGTTGCGCACGTTTCTGGCCGTGCATCGGGCGGGGTCGATTACCGCGGGGGCCCGGCTGGTCGGATTGTCGCAGCCGACGGTGACCGCGCAACTACAGGCGCTGGAGAAGCGGCTGGAGCAACGCCTGTTCGAGCGGCTGCCGCGCGGTGTCGCGCCGACGGCGGCCGCCGCGGAGTTGGCGGCGCGGATCGCCGAACCGTTGGACGCGTTGAACGCCGTCGCCGGACGGAGTGTCGCGGCGGAGTTCGAAGCGCAGCCACCGGTCCGGCTGGCAGGCCCTGCGGAAATGCTTGCGGTGCAGGCGCTTCCGGCGTTGGCGCCGCTGGTGGCGGACGGTGTCCGACTGACCGTGACGGCCGGGCTCTCGGAAGATCTGCTGGCCGGGCTGCGCGCCGGTCACCACGACATCGTGGTGTCGACCGTGCGCCCGCGGGGCCGGACGGTGGTCGCCGAGGCGTTGTCGGACGAGGAATTCGTCCTGGTCGCCGCGCCCGCGGTCGCCGCACGCATCGACCTCGCGCACCTGCGCGCCGAGGGTCCGGCCACGTTGACCACGGTCCCGCTCGTCAGCTACGCCGCCGATCTGCCGATCCTGCGCCGGTACTGGCGGCACGTCTTCGGTCTTCGGCTGACCGGCGAGGCCGCGGTGATCGTCTCGGATCTGCGTGCGGTCGCCGCCGCGGTCGCCGCGGGTGCGGGGATCAGCGTGCTACCACGTTATCTGTGTGCGGCCCAACTGGATTCGGGTGCGCTGGTCACTCTGCTCGACCCGCAGGACCCGCCGATCAACACCGGCTTCCTGGTCCGCCGCCCCGGCACCGTCGCCCGCCCGCACGTCGACCTGGTGCACGCGCGCCTGCGTGCCGCCGCCCGCACCTGGTAGCCGCTAGCCGCGGGCCGCGCGGGTGCGGAGGATGTCGGCTGTCTGCGCGTCGGCGGGGAGGAACGCCTCCAGGTGTAGTTCGGCGAGGGTGATGTCGGTGGCGGTGGCGAACGAGGTGAGGGTGGTGATCAGCCGCAGCTCCCCGTCCTCGCTGCGCAGCCGCAGCGGCACCGCGAAACCGAGGTGGTCCGGGCCCGGTTCGGCCTGCGGCAGATAGCCTTCCAGCTCCGTGATCAGTTCCTCGAGGGCCGCATCGGGACTGCGGGACACCCGGCCGCGCAGCGCCTCGATGACGTGTCTGCCCCACTCGGGCAGGTTCGCCACGCGCTTGGCGAGCCCGTCCGGATGTAGAGCGAGGCGCAGCACATTGATCGGCGGCTCCAGCAGTTCGGGGGCGGCGCCCTCGGTGAGTACTTCGAAGGCCGCGTTGGCGGCGAGCAGGATGCCGCGCGGGCGCACCACCAGCGCGGGGTAGGGCTGGTGGCCGTCCAGAATCGTCGTCAGCGCCTCGCGCACCGGACCCAATTCCGGTGTGTCCAGGTCGGATTCGGGAAAGGCGGGCGCGTAGCCCGCCGCGAGCAGCAGGCTGTTGCGTTCCCGCAGCGACAGTTCCAGCGACTCCGCCAGCCGCACCACCATGGTGCGCCCCGGCCGCGATCGCCCCTGCTCCAGGAAGCTCAGATGCCGCTGGGTGGTGTCCGCCCGGATCGCGAGGTCGAGCTGACTGACCCGGCGCAGGGTCCGCCAGTGCTTCAGCTCGCGGGCGAATCCCGGTGCTGCTATCGCCGTTGTCATGTGCACAGTCTTATCCGAGGTGCGTCCGCCCGCGATTCCGCGGAGGGTATGAGCAGCAGCTCCGACCCCATACGGCTATTCCCTGCGGGGAATCGCGCGGTATCGCTGCGATCGCAAAGCTATGTCCCATGAGCAAGCAATTGAACGACAACGAACTGACCCGCTTCGCCGAGCAGTACGCCGCGCAGTGGAACGAATCCGACCCGGAGGCTCGGCGTAAGCAGATCCAGGAACTGTGGGCGCCCACCGGTGCGCAGACCCTGGTCGACCCGCCGGTGGTGATGCGGGAAGAGGCTGAGCGACTGCAATTTCCGATGCCCGCACTGGAGGTGCGCGGCCACGATGCCATGGACCGCAGGGTGACTCGCGCCTACGAGATGTTCATCGCATCGGGCGAGTACGAGTTCGCCGTCGAGGCACCGGCATTCCGGCTGCCCGCCGGGCTCATCGGGGTGAGCTGGACCATGGTGGCCAAGGCCGACGGTGCGGTCGCCGGCGGCGGCTTCGAGGTGATCGGCCTCGACGACGAGGGCCGGATCCTGTCCGACCACCAGTACATCGAGGGCGTGCGGTGAACGGCCTTGCCTATCACCTGGATCCACTGCGCGGACTCGACGGCCTGACCACGGCAGCGCAGGACTTGCCCGAGCCGGGCCCGAACCAAGTCGTGATCGAGGTGCTGGCGGCCTCGCTCAACCGGCGCGACCTGATGCTGATGGACGGCGACTACCCGCTGCCCGCCACGCCGGGCATCATCCCGCTCTCCGACGGAGTCGGGAAGGTGATCGCGGTGGGCGAGAACGTGACCCGGGCCGAAGTGGGTGACCGGATCACCGCGAGCTACTTCGTGCGATGGATCGACGGGCCGCAGCGGCTAGCCACGGCCGCCGAGCAGTACGGCGCCAACTTCCACGGCATGCTCGCCACTTACGCGGTGCTCGAGCAGGATTCGGTGGTGCACGTGCCCGCGCATCTGACCGATGTCGAGGCGGCGACGCTGACCTGCGCGGGAGACGTTGCGTGGGCGGCAATCACGAAGCCGGTGCCGGTCGGGCCCGGTGACACCGTGCTCACGGTGGGCAGCGGGACCGTCGCGCTGTTCGCCGTGCAGCACGCCGCAATGCTGGGCGCGCGCGTCCTTTCGATAACCTCCACCCCGGTCAAGGCCGAACGACTGCGCGAGCTCGGGGCGGACGAGGTGATCGATCGGACCGAGACACCGGACTGGGACGCGGCGGTCCAGGAACTGACCGGCGGCGACGGTGTCGAGCACGTCGTGGACACCGTCGGGCTGCCGACACTGTCGAAATCCGTTCGCTCCGGCGGATACAACGCGCAGATCACGATGATCGGCGCGATGCCGACGTCGGTGGCGGAGCCGGTCGGCGAGGTATTCGGCACGCAATACGTGTCGATCCGCCGCATCGCCGTCGGCAGCCGCACCGACTTCGAGGCGATGAACCGGGCGATCGGCGAACATCGCACCCGGCCGGTGATCGATCGGGTGTTCCCGCTCGACGGTGCGGTGCAGGCGTACCGCTACTTCCGCGACGGCGACCCGTTCGGCAAGGTTGTCGTGCGTATGTCCTGAGCGATGCGCAGCCGCTATCAGGGGCAGGTGCTGAGTTCCCGTGTCATGGCGTCTTTCTCGGCCTGGGTGACCCAGAGCTGGTAGGCCGCTTTGACCTGGATCTGCCTGGTCAGGTAGGCGCAGCGGTAGCCCTTGCTCGGCGGCAGCCAGCTGGCGGCGTCGGAGTCGCTCTTGGACTGGTTGGTCGGGCCGTCGACGGCCTGCAGGTTCAGCGGGTCGTTGGCCAGGTCACGGCGCCGCGCCTCGGAAAGCTGTTGCGCGCCTTTCTGCCAGGCGTCCGACAGCGCGATCACGTGGTCGATCTGCACGTCGTCGGAGGTCTTGGGGCCGCGGACGAACTTGATGGTCTTGCCGGTGTACGGATCGTTCAGGGTGCCGGTGGCGACCACGCAGCGGCTGTTGTCCTTGAAGGTGATCTCGGTGAGATCCCGCTGCAAAATGTCGTTGCGGGTGTCGCACTTGTTGTGGCCACCGGGGACCGACACGTCATCGGTCCAGGCGGGGCCGAATTGTTCACGGGTGTAACCGGTTTTGGGGGCGCGGCCGGCCACCCGGATCGTCTCCAGCAGGGCGAGGGTGTCGCGGCCGGGCATGCTGGCGGGCGCGTCGGCGCAGAGGGTGGAGCCGCACTGCGCGCTCGCTCTGGGGGATTCGACTCGGTTCACGTAGTAGTAGGACACTCCGATGAATGTCGCGATGGCCAGCGCGATCAGAGCGAGCCGCTGCACTGTGAACTTCATCGAGCTTCCTAACGCCAACCACCTGAACTATATCGGGCGCCAACGTATCCGGCGGCCGAGGTCATGGAAGTGATTGGGGGGTATGACGTTCCGCACAGCCAAGGGGGCTGGATACAACACCACCCTCGAGTCGCCGTGCCGGCGCCGACTCGAGGGTGGCTGATCACGAGGGAGATCGACCGTCGCGCGGGGGTGCGAATGGGTGTCCAGTCCATGTTCCGCACCCACCGACACCGCGGGTCCGATGAGGGAGGACCCGAGCTGTCGAACCGCGCCGGGCGAACTCGCTCGTGATGATCAGGGGCAGCTTGTTGCTACGTATTGAGACAGTAGATAGCGGGATCTGATCTTGGCAAGCTGATCGCTCTGATTCGGGATTATTCTCAGGTTCATTTCAGAATGATTGTTAGTTCTACTGGATGCGTACGGATATAACGGTCGGTTGCGTGACGCCTCGACGGTGCAGAATCCCACGATGCCGTGACGAGCGTCACCTCGACGGCGGTCACAGCCGGGTGGATTCCCGTGTCCAACCGAGTGAAGGCAAGAAAGCCGGACCCTTGGAAGGACCGATCATGGCAACCGTCGACGTTCTCGACTCGTTCATCACCTACCGCGACACGGGCACCGGTGCGGTGCCGGTGGTGTTCCTGCATGGCAACCCCACCTCCGCGCACCTGTGGCGCAACGTGATTCCGCACGTCAGCGACCAAACCCGGGCGCTGGCCCCTGATCTCATCGGCATGGGTGCCTCCGGCAAGCCCGACATCGGCTACCGGTTCGTCGATCACGCCCGCTACCTGGACGCCTGGTTCGACGCGCTCGGCCTGGACCAGGTGGTGCTGGTCGGCCACGACTGGGGCGGCGCGCTCGGCCTGGACTGGGCCGCGCGCCATCCGGGTCGGGTACGCGGCATCGCGCTGATCGAGACCTTCCTGCGGCCGATGCGCTGGGCCGACATGCCGCCGCTCGGCGCCGAGCTGTTCCGGAAGTTCCGCAGCGCCGAGGGGGAGCGAATGGTGTTGGCGGAGAATATGTTCATCGAGTTCAACCTGCCCAAGGGTGTCGCGGACCTGTCATCGGAGGATCACGACGTCTACCGCGCGCCCTACCCGACGCCGGAATCCCGTAAGCCGCTGCTGGTGTGGCCGCGGGAGTTCCCGCTGGACGGCGAGCCCGCGGATGTGGTGGCGATCGTGCGCAACTACGGGGAGTGGGCGGCGCGCACGCCCGAGGTGCCGAAGCTGGTGATGGGGCTGGCAAACGGGGTCGGACTCGGCGCGCCCGAGGCGATCCAGTGGGCCGCAACCACCTTCGCGGGCGCCGAGGTCGCGTCGATCGGCCCGGCCGGGCATCACGCACCGGAGGATCGGCCGGACGAGATCGGTGCGGCGGTGGCCGGGTGGCTCCGGCGGCACGCGCTGGTCGGCGCGGCTGCCGAGATCTCCTGAGCGGGCCCGGGTCCCGCACCGCTCAGCCGCGCGGTGCCACCGAGGCGGCGAACCCGTCCAGGAGATGCTGCAAGCCGAACTCGAAGAGCCGGTCGATGTCGAACTGAAAGTCGTTGCGCTCGTTGAGCCGCACGAGCGTGGGAAACTGGCCGCCGGCCAGGAACCGTTCGAACTCCGGCTCGTGGACATCCCACGGTTCGACCGGTCCGCCTGCCCGGCGTAGCCCGGCTTCCAGTTCCAGGTTCACGGCGATGCCGCGGACGTAGCTGTACAGCGAGACGTGAGCGTAGATCATGGCGTCCGGACCGAGGCCGAGGTCGTCGAAGGCGCGCACCGCCCATTCGGTGTGCGCCAGCAACTTCGGCGTCGGGTCCGGCTGATTCACCCAGATGGCCGCGACCGCCCACGGATGCCGGTGATCCATCGCCCATTGCAGGCGGGCGAGCACTTCCAGGCGTTCGCGCCAGCCCGCGGGCGCCGGGTCCGGGAATTCGGCCTCACCGAATGCCGCGTCCGCCATCAGCAGCACCAGTCGATCCTTGCTGCCCACATGGCGATACAGGGACATGGTCGGCACGCCGGGTTCGGTGGCCACGCGGCGCATCGACAGTGCCGCAAGGCCTTCGGCGTCGGCGATGGACATACCCGCGCGCACTACCAGCTCCGCGGTGAGTTCGGTATCGCGGCTCTGCTCGCGCGCGGGTGCGGCCTGCGGGGTGTCCACCACGGTGCCGACACCCGGTACCACGCGCACCACTCCTTCCTGGCGCAGCACGGCAAGCACCTTTGTCGCGGTGGCGATGGCGACGCCCCACTCCTTGGTGATCTGCCGTGCGGAGGGCACCCGGTCGCCGGCCCGCAGCTCGCCGGACGTGGTCCGCTGCGGGGCTGCGGAAGTGGTCGGCATGATGTTCGCCGAACCGCCGCCGCAGGAGGTGCTCGACGCGATGGCCGCCGACCCGCCGGAGGCCGATCCCGAGCTCGTCACCTTGAAGGACTACTGACATCCACCGGGCGAGACGACGGCCCCGGTAGACCTCGGTTGCGCCGCGGCAGGGTTCGCCGAAGGATGGCTGGATGAGCACGACGGAGGCGCAGGACGGCGGGCTGGTCGCGGCCGAGGAGCGGCTGCTGGTCGAGCGCGCTGTCGCCGGTGACCGCGACGCGATCGCCGGGGTGGTGCGCTTGCTGCAAGATCCGCTGTACCGGCTCGCGCTGCGGATGGTGTGGCGGCCCGCGGAGGCCGAGGACGCGACGCAGGAGATCCTGTTGCGGGTGCTCGCCCATCTCGGTACCTGGCGCGCCGAGGCGAAGCTACACACCTGGGCCTACCGGATCGGCGTCAACTATCTGCTGAACCTGAAAAGACAGACACCGCAGGAAGCCGCGCAGCTGAGCCTGGACGCTTTTCGGGACGGCCTGGCCGACGGTCTGGCCGAGGCGGACTATCGCGGACCGGAAGCAACGCTGCTGGCCGACGAGGTCCGGCTGACGTGCAGCCAGGCCATGCTGCAGTGCCTGGCCCGCGACGAGCGGGTCGCCTTCGTGCTCGGTGACGTCTTCGAACTCAACTCCACCGACGCCGCCTGGGTGCTCGGCATCACCCCGGCCGCCTACCGAAAGCGCTTGCAGCGGGCCAAGAAACGTCTCGGCTCTTTTTTGACCGCCACCTGCGGACTGGCCAACCCCGAGGCCTTCTGCCGCTGCGCGCGCCGGGTGGACAAGGCCGTCGCGCTGGGCCGGATCGACCCGCGCAAGCCGGGCCTCGCCCGCCATCCGATCAGTCCCGGCGGCCGCACCGTCGCCCAGGCCGAACAGCAGATGATCCGGTTGCACGACGCGGCCGCCGTCCTGCGCGCGCATCCGGATTACGCAGCGCCGCAGGCGAAGATGGACGCGATCACCGGGCTCCTGGACTCCGGCCGCTTCCCGCTGCTGAGCTGACGGTCGTCCGCGGCGGGTCGGTCAACTGGTCGCCGGGGCGGGCCGAAGCAGCGTGCCGTTCAGTACGCCGCGAGCAGTGCGCACCGCCACGGCCGACCACGCGGCGACCAGCGCGACATACAGGATCATCGCGATGGCGGCGAAAAGTTCTGCGCCGGTGTGGGTATAGAGCACGGTGCTGCCGGTGACACAGGTGCCGAGGGGGAAGGTGAAGCCCCACCAGGTCAGGTTGAAGGTCAATTCCCCGGCACGATAGGTCTTTACGGTGACGGCGCAGGCCAGCGCCAGCCACAGCATGGCGAACCCCCAGGTGACCAGGCCGAAGATGACCGAGAAGACCAAGAGGCCCTTGGCATAGAGGTCGGGCATGGCCGCGGGCGCCACGTTGGCGAGCAGTCCTGCGGCGGTGACGGATTGACCGAGCGGCCCGAGCACGATCCACAGGGTGGGCACCATGCTTGCGGCCGGGGTGCCGTGATGCATCAGCCGCGACCAGATCATGGTGATGGTGACCAACGCGGCGATCAGACTGAGACCGAACATCGCGACACAGAGCAGCATCATGGTCATCCGCAGCTGGCCCGCGGGGGTGTGCGGAATGAGCAGGGCGCCCATCGCGGCGGACACCATCGGCGGGACCACCGGCATCAACCAGCCACCGAACGCGGCATCGGCGCCGACGCGGTGCCTGGTGAACATCCGGTAGGGGACGGCGAAGGAGGTCAGCAGGCCGAGCACAGTGCCCGCGATCCACAGCACCCAGTCGATCGCCACGGCGGCGGGCACCCCGATCACCTCGGCACCGAGCAGCAGGGTGCCGCCGCCGACGGTCAGCAGCGCCATCGGCGGGGCGCCGAAGAACTGCGACATCACCGGGTGGTTGCGATGGTCGCGGGCGGTGTCGGGGAAGCGTACCCAGTGTGCGACCCACGCGACGCTCAAGACCACCAGCAGTGCGGCGGCCAGCGCCCACACGACGGTCGCGGCGCCGCGCAAACCAGGGAACTGCCACGGCAGGGTGGCCGCGGCATTGGCGACGATGCCCGTGCCCATCACCGCGGCGAACCAGTTGGGGCCGAGTTGGCGCAGCGAGCCGGACCGGTGCGGGCGGTGGTCGAGCTCGCCGACCAGACGCCGAGGTGCGGGGCGGAAGGTCACGGTGGCGGTCATGTCTCCAGCCTCGCCGGATGTCGTCGGGTCGGGTAGCTGGCATGTTCCTATGCATGCATAGACTCGTTCTATGCCGCTGTCGCCGCGAGTCCCCGACCTGGCCGCGCTCGACCTGCTGCTTTCGGTCATCGAGCTGGGCAGCCTCGGCCGGGCCGCGGCGGCGCACGGCATCAGTCAGCCCTCCGCGTCCTCGCGCATCCGGTACCTGGAGAAGCTCGTCGGCCTGCCGGTGCTGGAGCGCACCACGCTCGGCTCCCGGGCCACCCCCGCCGGTTCGCTGATCGCGGAGTGGGCCCGCGCCGTGATCCGCGCGGCCGAGCAACTCGACGCCGGAATCGACACCCTGCGCACCGAACGCGGCTCGCACCTGCGGGTCGCCGCCAGCCAGACGATCGCCGAATACCTCTTTCCCGCCTGGCTGATGCAGCTGCGGGCCACCGCGCCGGGCACCGCGATCGCCTTGGAGTCCGGCAACTCCGTCGAGGTCGCCGAGCAGGTCCTGGACAACAAGGCGGCTATCGGTTTCATCGAAAGCCCGCAGAGTTTCCGCGGTCTGGAGTCCCATGTCGTCGCGCACGACCGCCTGGTCGTCGTGGTGGCACCCGCGCACCGCTGGGCCCGGCGCGGCTCGGTCGGCCGCGCCGAACTCGCCGAAACCCCGCTGATCCAACGGGAATCCGGCTCCGGAACCCGAAACTGGTTCGAGCACGCCATGTGTCGCGAAATCCCCGGCTGGCGGTCCGAGGTCGCGCTGGAGCTGTCCTCCACCACCGCCATCAAGACCGCGGTGGCTTCGGGCGCAGGCCCGGCCGTGCTGAGCTCCCTGGCCGTGGCAGCCGAAATCGCCGCGGGCACCCTGATATCGCCGAAGGTCACCGACTTGGCGCTGGAGCGCACCTTGCGCGCCGTGTGGCCGACCGGTCAGCGGCCGACCGGCCCGGCTCGCGACCTCTACGCGATCGCGCGCGCCACCGCCCGGTAGCGCTCAAGCACTGTCGGCGGGCTGGGCCGTCGGGGGAACTCCGGTGTCCAGGAAGCGGATCAGGCGATCGATGCGGGCGGTGTGGTCGACGCAGCGCTCGAGGTGGTTGGCGAGCAGGGCGATGGTGATGGCGGTGGTGGTCGACTGCTCCGCTCCGGGGGCGGCGAGGGCCGAATGTAGCTGCTTGTGCAGCAGTTCCATCGCGTGCAGGCCGGGATCCTGCTCGGCGGGTGGTTCTTGGTGACCGGTCGCGACGGCCTGACCGCTGAGCGCGGTGCGGGTCGCGGCGAGCGTGCCCATCGCGGCCAGAATGTCGAGGATCGGTTGCGGCGCAACATGCCCCGGATGGCTTTGATAGACCTGATCGGCGACCCGGCTGAACAGCGCGCCGATCCGCGACAACTCGGTCGCGATCTGGATGGCGGTGACCACATGGCGTAGGTCGCGGGCGACCGGTGCCTGCAACGCGAGCAGCACCACCGTCCGCGCCTCGCACGCGCCGTACATTGTCTGTAGTCGCTCATCGAGTGCGAAAACCTCATACGTGGCGGTGAGGTCGGCACCGACCAATGCGTCGGTCACCCGCTCGGCCGCGTCGTGGGTAAGCCTGCACATCAACGTCAAATCATTGGTCAACGCGACTAGCTCGCGAGTGAACTGGGTGCGCACGGGCAAATTCTCGCCCATAACCGCGCGGCCGGTCGCATTAATCCCCACCTGGCCATGAATTGACGGTGCAGATGATGCCAACTCGCCGTTATCTGGTCGAGAATAGGCAGGGCACTTGACCGCGACGGACAGGATTGTGGTGTGAAGCGCGATGTCTCAGCTCAGCTCGAGGTGGCGATCACCGCGCCGACCACCCTCGAATTTCAGATCGCCGTCGCCCGCCAGCCGAACCTGGACCTGACCGAGTCGCTGGTGTTCGAACTGGACGGCTGGGCCATCACGCCCTGGGAAATACTCGGCCCGCACGGCACCCGAATCCACAAATTCTCGGTCGGCCCAGGCACTTTGCGGGCGCACTACCACGCGACCGTGCTCGGTCATGCGACACCCGAGACCACCACCGACTACGACCGCGCGCTGTACCTGCGGCCGAGCCGGTTCGCCGAGTCGGACAAGCTGCTCGGCTTCGCCGCCACCGAATTCGGTTCCGGCACACCGGATGCTCAGCTCGCGGTGTCGGTGTCGCAGTGGGTCGGCCGCCGGATCCGCTACGTCGCGGGCAGCAGCGACCCGATCGACGGCGCGGTGGAGACGCTGCTGTCCGGGGCGGGCGTGTGCCGCGACTTCGCGCACCTGGTCGTGGCACTGCTGCGCGCGGTGAAGGTACCCGCGCGGGTTGCGTCGGTGTACGCGCCGGGCTGCGCGCCGATGGACTTCCACGCCGTCGCCGAGGCCTACCTCGACGGCGCCTGGCGCGCCCTCGACGCCACCGGCCTGGCACCGCGCTCGACCCTGGTCCGGATCGCCACCGGCCGGGACGCCTCCGATATCGCGTTCCTGGACAACCACGGCGGCGAGATGAAGGTGCGCAGCTTGCAGATCCACGCCACGGTGGACGGCTTGCTGCCCTTCGACGACAACATCACCCCGACCGCGGTCTGCTGAGCGCGATCAGGAGATGTTCTTCAGGAACGACACCGCGTTCGCACTACCCGCCACCACGATGTCGAGCTTGCCGTCACCGTCGAAGTCGGCGACGACCGGCGTCTGCGGCTGTGCCGTGACGCTGAAATCTCCTGTCTTGCTGATGGTTCCGCCATTGCCGGTGAAGATCACCATTTTGGAGTTCAGCACCGCCGACATCGCGGCATCCAGCTTCCCATCGCGATTGAAGTCGCCGGCGGCGATGCTGGTCGGGCCGAGGCCGGAGATGTTCACCCGGTCGGTCTTCTTGAAGTCCCCCTGACCGTCCGACAGCAGCAGCGTGGTGCTGAAGGAGAACGAGTCGGCGGTGATCACGTCGTCGATGCCGTCGTTGTCGAAATCGGCCGCGCGCACGTCCTCGGTGATCAAGCCGCTGGTGCTCGCGCCGCGCCGGGTGAAGCTGCCGTCGCCGTTGCCGGTGAACACGTGCACCTGTTGCAGCACATCGTTGTTGATCGCAATATCGATCTTGTTGTCCGAGTTGAACTTTCCGACGGTGAACGCGGCGGCGACGCCCGGGATCAAGCTGGTCGACCCGTCTTCGAGGGTGCCGTCGCCCTTGCCGAGCCAGGTCTTCACCCCGGCGGGCACCAGGCTGAGCACATCGGCCTTGCCGTCGCCGTTGGCGTCCGCGACGATCACTTCCTGTTGCGCGCCTTCGAGTGTCAGGTACTTCTCGGCCGGCTTGAAGGTGCCGTCGCCGTTGTTCAGGAAGGTCGCGACCGTCGTCCAGGCCTGCGCGACGACGTCGGGCCTGCCGTCGCCGTTGAGGTCGCCGACCCCTACCGCGCCGAATCCGTTGCCCGCGTCGCCCACCCTGGTGCCGGTGTTGAACCGGCCGTCGCCCCGGCCGGTCATCAGAATCGGCCCTGCCCCTTGGAAATCGGCCGAGACGATGTCGGCCTTGCCGTCGCCGTTGAAGTCGGCGGTGACGGTGCCGATCGCGGACGGACCGGGTCCCCACGACGGAAATTGGCCACCGGAGGGCGAATCCACTTTCGGCGCGAAATTGATCGCTCCCGCGGCATGTGCGGGAGCGGGGGCGGTCAGGACGGAGCCGAGTAGGCCGAACGTCGCGGCGGCCGCAGCGAGAATCACGCCGCGCGGGCGAGGGGAGGGAGCGTCCATGAATTGTCCTGGTGTGCGCAGTGATAAAGCGGGGGACCCGGACTTTATGACGTGCATCACAGTGGAACGGCGGTTATTCCGATAATTCGTCGGATTGCCCACCGTGGTGGTATTCGGCTATGGCACTGTGCCAACGGTTTCGGTGCTCGCGGGTCGCGCCCCGGTGCTACCGTCGCCGCATGCCGAGCAAGCGCGATATTCAACATCGAGTGGTCACCACGTTGCAGCGCCGCGTCGTCAATCCGTTGCAGCGAAAGGTACCGGCCCAGCAGCTGCTGGAGACCGTCGGCCGGGTGAGCGGACAGCCTCGCGTCACTCCGATCGGCGGCCGCAAGGTGGGCAACGAGTTCTGGCTGGTCTCCGAGTTCGGCGACCGCTCCCAGTACATCCGGAACATCAAGGCGAACAACCGGGTTCGGGTACGCCTGCACGGCCGCTGGTACACCGGCACCGCGCACCTGCTGCCCGAGGACGACGCGCGCGCCCGGCTGCGCGAGCTGCCCCGCGGCAACAGCGCGGTGGTCCGGCTGGTCGGCACCGACCTGCTCACCGTCCGCGTCGACCTGGACGACTAGTAGCGCGCTACTCCTTGGCGCACTTCGACCAGAACTGGAACGGCCCCGCGAGATCGAAGGCGGTCTGTCCCCTGGCCACTGCCTTGTCCTGCGCTTCGGTGATGGTGGTGCCCCAGTCGGAGGCCCAGCCACCGTTCCGGCCGAAGGCGAACGCGACACAGTTGTCCTTCGACCAAACGGGCTCCTGACACGAAGCGCCACAGGCGATTTGCGCTTGGCCGACCGCGGCGTCCTGGCTGATCGAGCTCCTGGCCCAGTGCACCTCCTCGGTCGCCTCGTTGTAGGCCGCCGCGATCCACACGTTGGTGACCTTCGGCGTGGTCGGCGGTGCGGTGCTGATCGGTGGGAGCTTGGCGCTCGTCCGGGTGGTCGGCGCACCGGCGGTACTGGTGGCGACGGCGAAGCTGGTGGTGTCGGCGCCGCTCGCGTCGACCCGGTCGTTCTTGGCCGAGTTCTTCAGCACCTTCAGCCCGATGACTCCGCCGATCACGAGCAGGGTGAGCAGGACCGAACCGATCACGGCGAGGACCTTGCCACCGCCGCCACCGCCCGAGCCGGACCCGCCGGGTCCGTACTGCGGCGGGAACCCCTGCCCGGGCGGACCGGGCGGGAAGCCGCCCTGCTGCGGCGGATACTGCTGCGGCGCTTGCTGATACATCGGCGCTTGCTGGTATTGCGGTGCCTGCTGGTATTGCGGGACCGGATACTGCGGAACCGACGGGTACGGCTGCCCTTGCGGATCGTAGGGCTGGCCCTGCTGGTACGCCGGATCCTGACTCAGCGGGTTCAGCAGTGTCGGATCCGAGGGCGGCACCGGTTGGTAGGCCTGGTTCGGTTGACTCAGCGGGTTCAGCATCGTCGGAGCCGCGGGCGGTACCTGCTGATACCCCGGATCCGGCTGGCCGAGCGGATTGAGCATCGTCGGGTCCGCGCGTGGATGAGGCGACTGCGCCCCGCCGTCGGCGGCGCTCGGCTGATTCAGCATGGTCGGATCGGCGCGCGAGTAGCCAGGAGCCTGCTGTTCGTCCTTCGCTGCGCTCTGCTGCGCGTGTGGATCGTATGGCTGCCCGGGGTAGGGGCCGGGTGGGTTTGACATGCGTCCCCGCTGCTGGTCGTCTCGATCAAGGCCGAGCCAGGGTATCGACTCGGCGCTCGGTTATCTGCCCCTGCCAGTGGGGGCATTGTCCGATTCGGTGCCATTTCGGGGCCGCCACACCGCGCTGACCTGTGTGCGGAGGGTTAGCTGCAACGATGGATCTCATGATCCGTGTGTTGACCGACCGCTGGACCGTGTTCGTACCTATCATCGCCGCCCTCGCGCTGGCCGTCACCTGGGGGCGAAGTCTCTCCGGAGCGGCGGTGGTCGTGGTGGCCGCCGCGCTGATCGGCGCGGTGCTCGCGGCGGTCTATCACGCGGAGGTGGTCGCGCACCGGGTCGGTGAGCCGTTCGGGTCGCTGGTGCTCGCGGTCGCGGTGACCGTCATCGAGGTGGCGCTCATCGTCACGCTGATGATCTCCGGCGGCGACAAGGCCGCGTCGCTGGCCCGCGATACCGTCTTCGCCGCGGTCATGATCACCTGCAACGGCATCTTCGGGTTGTCCCTGCTGGTCGGCGCGCTGCGCAGACGGGTGGCGGTGTTCAACGCGGAGGGCACCGGCGCGGCACTGGCCACGGTCGCGACGCTGGCCACGCTCAGCCTGGTGCTGCCGACCTTCACCACCAGCCAGGCCGGGCCGGAGTTCTCCGCCGGACAGCTCGCCTTCGCCGCGGTCGCCTCGCTCGCGCTCTACGGGCTGTTCGTCATGGTCCAGACGGTGCGGCACCCGGACGACTTCCTGCCCGTCGAGGGCAACGGCGTGGTCACCGACGAGGACGTGCACAGCGAGTCGCCCACCGCCAAGGCCGCGCTGATCAGCCTGGTGATGCTGTTCGTCGCGCTGGTCTGCGTGGTCGGGCTGGCGAAGGTGGTGTCGCCGTCGATCGAGTCGGCCGTCGCCGACGCCGGGCTGCCGCCGTCCGCGGTCGGCGTGGTGATCGCTTTGCTCGTGCTGCTGCCGGAGACCCTCGCCGCGGTGCGGGCCGCGCGCCGCGACCAGGTGCAGATCAGCCTCAATCTCGCGCTCGGCTCGGCCATGGCGAGCATCGGCCTGACCATCCCGGCGATCGCCGTGGCCACCATCTGGCTGGACGGGCCGCTGGTGCTCGGGCTCGGCGCCACGCAGATGGTGCTGCTCGCGCTGACGATCGTGGTCGGTGTGCTGACGGTCGTGCCCGGCCGGGCGACGCTGTTGCAAGGCGGCGTCCACTTGGCCCTGTTCTCCGCATTCGTGTTCCTCGCGGTGAGTCCGTAGATCGTGTGATTCGACTCACGCGAGGCGGTCGGGGCCAAGCCGTATGGGCGGTGTGCTGACTATTGGCCCAGCTCCGGCCCTTTAGCCGGTGCGCGGCCGTCCCGCTTGTCCCATTTGCCGATTACGCCCTTTCGTAATCGGTCCGTGATCTTGCTGGCAGTTAGCTAAATCACATGATGAACGTCACAGTGATACCGAAATTCGCTGATAACGCGTATCAGAACGGCCATTTACTTCCATATCGTGCTGTTGACCGGGCAACGAAGCTAGTCACCGGCAAGCGTCGAGGAGGCGATGGTCACACCGTGATCAGCTTTACTGTTACTGGTTGTCACCGATAGCTTCATGGTGGCAGTGACGCCCATCATGGAGAGAACGACTGTGAAACCTGAGACACACCGGCCCGGCTCGGGCCCCGAGTGGCGTCTATGACCCGGGCGCGCTCGAGTGCCACCGCCGTCCGCGTCGTCCGCAAGAACTTCTCCGACACTGTCGTTTCGTCGTTGCGGACCTTCGGTCGCGCCGTGGACATCGCCCGGGAATCGGTGACCGGCACGGTCACCGGGATCGCGCGCGGCCGGTTCGAGTGGCGCGAGGCGACCACGCAGGCCTGGCGGTTGGTCACCGTCACGGCCATCCCCGCGATCCTGATCGCCATCCCGTTCGGCGTCATCGTCTCGATTCAGGTCGGCAACCTCATCCACACGCTCGGCGCGGACTCGCTGCTCGGCGCGACCGGCGGCCTCGGCGTGATCAAGCAGGGCGCCCCGCTGGCCACCGGATTCCTGCTCGGCGGTGCGGGCGCCGCCGCCATCGCCGCCGATCTGGGCGCGCGCACGATCCGCGAGGAGATCGACGCGCTCAACACCATGGGCATCAGTCCGATTCCCCGCCTGGTCATTCCGCGATTGGTCGCGATGATCCTGGTGGCACCGCTGCTGAACATCCTCATCATCTTCGTCGGCATCGTCGCGGGTTACGCGGTCGCGGTGGGCGGCCAGAACGTCACGCCGGGCAGCTACTGGGCCACCTTCGGTTCCTTCACCACCGTCGCCGATGTCTGGGTCTCGCTGCTCAAGGCGGCCCTGTTCGGCTTCCTGGTGGTGGTGATCGCCTGCCAGCGCGGGCTGGAGGCCAAGGGCGGTCCGCGCGGGGTGGCCGACGCGGTGAACGCGGCCGTGGTGCTGTCGGTGGTGTCGATCGCCGTCGTCAACCTGGGTGTCACGCAGGTGGTCGAGATGTTCCTGCCGACGAGGTTGGTCTGACATGTCCGCATCGACCTATGTGCCCAAGGGTTTGGGCTGGCTCGCCCGCTTCTACCAGCGCCGCGGCCTGCTGCTGGCCCGGTTCGAGGCGCTCGGCTTCGTGCTCGCCTTCGTCTGGCAGGTGCTCTCGTCGATCCCGTCGACGATCAAGCACTACCGCGACGAGACGCTGCGCATCATCTCCGACATGACCTGGGGCCGCGGCTCGGTCATCGTCGGCGGCGGCACCGTGCCGATGATGATCGTGCTCGGCCTGGTCATGGGCGCTTCGGTGGCTGTCGAGTCGTTCACCATGCTGAACATTCTCGGCATGGGCCCGGTCACCGGCATCGTCTCGGCCTACGCGACCACCCGCGAGCTCGCGCCGATCGCCGCGGCCATCGGCTTCGCCGCGCAGGCGGGCTGCCGCATCACCGCCGAGATCGGCTCCATGCGCATCTCCGAGGAGATCGATGCGCTGGAGGCGATGGGCTTGCGCTCGGTGCCCTTCGTCGTGACCACCCGGGTGATCGCAGGCGCCATCTCGATCGTGCCGACCTTCCTGATCGGCCTGATCCTGGCGTACCTGTCCTGCCGCGGCCTGATCACGCTGGTGCACGGTCAATCCGCGGGCGTGTACGACCACTACTTCTTCCAGTTCGTGGCCGGGTTCGACGTGATCGCCGCGGTGATCAAGGTGGCCATCTTCGCCACGGTGGTAATCCTCATCCACAGCTACTACGGCTTCTTCGCCACCGGCGGACCCGAGGGCGTCGGTATCGCCTCCGGCCGCGCGGTGCGCGCCTCCTCGGTGGCGATCGTGGCCATCGACATGGTGCTCACCATCGTGCTGTGGGGTTTCAACGCGACGATCAGCTTCACGGGGTAATGGCGATGCCGAAGTATGGATTGCCCGGAGTGGCGGTCGACAAGCAGCGGTCCCGGCTCGTCGGCCTGATCGCGGTCGCAGTGATCGTGGCGGTGGCCGCGGTCCTCGTAGTGCAACGCGAGCTGCGCACCGACGACGGTATGCACATCTCGCTGCACACCGAGCAGGTCGGCGACGGCATCCTGGCGGGTACCCCGGTGCGGGTGGACGGCGTGCAGGTCGGCACGGTCACCGGGGTCGACCCGGCCGAGCGCGGCACCCAGCGCATCGGGTTGCGGCTGGATCGTTCGCAACTGCACGGCATCGACGACAGCATGCGGGTCGACTACGCGCCCGCAAACCTGTTCGGCATCAGCGAGATCGAGCTGCGCCGCGGTGCAGGCGGAGCCGCGCTGCGCGACGACAGCGTGCTCGATCTGACCGGCGCCAATTCCGCCGCGATCTTCGACGCCACCATGGGCAGCATGCTGCGCAGCCTGTCGGCGTCCGGCGACTCGGTGCTCACCCCGCAGATGGCGACCGTGATCAGCCAGGTCTCCCACGACATGAAGGCGTTCACGCCGCTGGCGCAGGCGATCATCCAGGCGGCCCAGATCGTCACCGACAACCAGCGGATGCCGTTCTCCGAGCTGGCCGCCGCGCTGGGCCCCGCGTTCTACGGCGCGGGCAACTTCGCCGGTGCCAACGAGGTGATGGTGGACATGATCCGCAATATCCCTCGGCTGCAATCGAATCGGGAATCCTTCGACGCCGGCGTGCGGATGCACACCGACACGTTGCTGCCCGGTATCGCCAACCTCGGTACCGCACTGGGCAACGACCTGTCCGGCGTCACCGACATGCTCGCGCCGGTGCTGACGCTGCTCGCGCAGATGGTGCCGCAGCCGCGGCAATCGGGGGCCGACCTCACCGAGTTGCTGCGCAGGCTGCGCGCGGCCATGCCCGACACCCCGAACGGTCCGGTGCTGAACGCCGAGATCGATCTGAGTGGCATGCCGGTCCTGGCACCGCTATTGGGAGGTGCCCGATGAAAGTACGTTCCGCCGCATGGCGGCTCGGCCTGTTCGCGGCGGTGATGATCGGCGTGCTGATCATCGTCTGCACGGCGATCAAGCGGCCGGTATCCGGGCCGACCGAGGAGCACAGCGCGCTGTTCACCGATGCCAACGGCCTGAAGGTCGGCGACGACGTGCGGATGTACGGCGTGCAGGTCGGCAAGGTGAACGGGATCGAGCTCGCCGGCGTGCAGGCCCGAGTTCGGTTGTCGCTCAAGACCGATGCGTCCATCTACGACAACTCGAAGCTAGCCATCCGCTACCAGAACCTCACCGGCCAGCGCTATATCGACCTGCAGCAGCAGCCGCAGCCCGGTAAGCGCATTCCGGGCGGCGCCACGGTCGGCACCGATCACACCGTGGCCTCGTTCGATGTGACCAGCATGTTCAACGGCCTGAAGCCGGTGCTGGCCACCATTTCCCCGGAGGAGATCAACCAGTTCAGCGCGAGCATGGTCGCGCTGATCGAGGGCGACGGCAACGGCATCGGGCCCGCGCTGGCGGCGATCGACAAACTCGCGGCACACGTCAAAGACCGGCAGGTGGTGATCGACAAGGTGCTGCAGAACCTGTCCGACCTGCAGGAAACGGCCGGCGGGAAGGTCCACTACATGGTGCCGCTGCTGGCCAGACTGGCCGACATCTTCTCCGGCCTGGAATCCAATATGGCCGGTCTGGCCCAGTTCGCCGCGGCCGCACCCTCGGTGCTCGGCCCGCTGGACAACCTGTTCAACGCCCTCGGGCTACAGAGCCCCGACGATGTGGACGCGTTGATCCATCAGATCTTCCCGGATCCGCAGCAGGCGCTCGAGATATTCGACAAGCTGCCCGGGCTGCTGGCCGGTTTCGACGCGGCGATCCCCAAATCGGCGGTCGCGGGCTGGAAGCCGCAGTGCACCAAGGGCGCGGCGGACGTGCCGCAGGTATTCGGCGTACTGATCGCGGGACAGCAGGTGGCGGTATGCGCTGGGTGAGCGGCATGTTCGCCGATCGTCGCGTGATCGGTGAGCAGGAGACCAAGCGGCGCGAGATCCGGCTCGGCATCATCGGCGTGGTCCTGGTGGCGATCGTGGCGGTCGCGGCCGGCGTGCTCTACGCGGTGCCGATCGGCAAGAAGACCTACACCGCCGATCTCGCGGAGGCTCAGTCGGTGAAGGCCGGTGACGACATCCGCGTCGCCGGGATCAGCGTCGGCACGGTGAAATCACTGGAGCTGAAACCGGATCGGGTGGTCATGCGCTTCACCGTCGACTCCGGATTGTTCGTCGGCGATCAGTCCACGCTGGATATCCGCATGCTCACCGTGGTCGGCGGCAACTATGTGGCGCTGTTCCCCTCGGGCACAACGCCGTTGGGGGACAAGCACATTCCGATGGATCGGGTGCGGCTGCCGTACAGCCTGGTGCAGACCTTCCAGGACGCGGCCGAGCCGGTGCGCAAGATCGACGGAGATACCTTGCGGCGCAACCTCGCCGCGCTCGGCACCTCCGTCGCGGAGGCGCCGGACACGTTGCGCACCACCCTCGACAGCCTCAGCAGCTTCGTCGACGACCTCAACCGCCAGCACGAGATGATCTCCAAGGCGATCGCCAATGCCGATGAGTACGTGACCATGTACGACGGCGCCAAGGGCTCGCTCGGCAGGCTGGTGCAGGCCACCAACCGGATGGAAGACCTGGTCCTCGGCAAACGAGCCGAGTTGCAGGAGGGTCTGCGGCTGCTGAACGCCGTCATCAGCAAGGCCGCGGCGATCGCGCCGACCTACGCCGAGCTGAAGCCCAAACTCCAGCCGCTGTTCGACGCCGTGCCCCGGATGTCGGAGCTGCTGAACAAGCTGGATCCCGTCATCGGCTCGGTGCAGGACATGCAGCAGAAGCTGTCGGCGCTGGCCGGGCCCGACGGCGGCGTGACGATCGACCAGTCCGGACAGACCATCACCGCGCCCGCGGGCGCGCTCGCCCGGGTCTGTGTGCCGTTGCCGGGGAGGGACTGCTGATGCTGCACAAGGTGCTCGGTTCGCGGGCGTTCATGTCGGTCTCGGGTGCGCTCGTCGCGGTCGTACTCGTCGTCGTGGGGTACTTCATCGCCTTCGACCCGATGAAGAAGACCGAGAGTTACTGCGCGATCATGCCCGACAGCGTCGGGCTGTACGTCGGCAATCAGGTGACCATGCGCGGTATCCCGGTGGGCACCGTGACTTCGATTGCGCCGCAGGGCAAGTCGGTGAAGGTCGAGTTCGACGTCGAGGCCGACAAGCCGGTCTACGCCGACGCGGGCGCCACCACGCTCGCCGACAGCATCGTCGCGGCCCGGCAGCTCGCCGTGGTGACCTCCGGTCAGCACACCGCGCGCTGGAACGCCGGTCAGTGCATCACCAAAACGCTGACGCCCAAGAGCATTTCCGAGACGTTGAACGCGGTGGCGCAGCTCTCCGCCCAGATCTCGGGACCGGACGAGAAGACCCCCGACGCACTCGCCCAGGGGTTGTCGCAGCTGAACGCGGCGACCGCGGGGACAGGACCGCAGGTCAACGACATCATCAAGAAGCTGAGCGGGGCGATGGCCTCACCCGACGCCGATATCGGCCATCTGGTCGGAGTTTTCGACGCCTTCGCCTCGGTCGGCAAGAAGGTCGAGGAGCACTGGGGCGACATCGAATCGATGTTCCGCCGGTTGGCGCCGACGCTCAATGCGGCGCGCACCGACCTCCTGGAACCCGGTGCCCAGGTGATCGACGGACTGGGACAGCTGCTCCCGATCCTCAACGACCTCACCACGGCCTTCGGTGATCCGATCATGAAGTCGCTCGATGTCACGGTGCCGCTGGTGAAGTTCCTGCGCGCCCGGGTCGGCTCGCTGGCCCAGATCGTGTCGATGATACCGGTGCTGACCGACGCCTTCCGGTCGTTCGGGCAGTCCGGGATCACCTACGCCCCACCGAAGGTCGCGATTCCGCAGCAGCAGGCCGATCAGGTCTGCGCGGTGGTGAACGCGATGGCCCCGGGGCGCTGCGACGCCGCGGACGGCTTGGCGAAGGTCGACATGGCAGCACTGCTGTTCGGAATGGCGGGTGCACGATGAACATCCATCGAGACGAGACCGGGCGACTGGTCGTCACACTTGCCCGTCGGGAAAAGGGCAGCGGCGGTGGTCGTTTCGTCGCCGGACTCGCGGTGGTGCTGGCGGCCGCGCTGCCCGCCGCGGGCTGCGCGTTCGATCCGTCGTCGGTGCCGGTGCCCGGCTCCGAGGTCTCCGGCGCCACCTACGACGTGCACATCCAGTTCGCCAATGTGCTGAATCTGCCCGCGCGGGCCAAGATCATGGCCAACGGCGCCCAGGTCGGCACGGTTTCCGGTGTGTCCGTGGTGGATTCGGCCAAGGCGGGCGGCCGCGGCGGTTACGTGGTTGTCGACGCGCGGATCTCGAAGTCGGCGCGGTTGCCCGCGGCCACACTGGCCGAACTGCGGCAGAACACGGTGCTCGGTGACATCCATCTCGCGCTGATCACCCCGTCGAACGGCTTCGACAAGCTGCTGCCGGAGGGCGGCACGATCCCGCTCGCGCAGACGAAACCGCCGGTGCAGCTGGAGGACACGATGGCCGCGCTGGCCACCTTCACCCAGGGCGGCGCGGTGCAGCAGGTGCAGGACACCATCGAGCAGCTCAACGATGTGCTGCCCGCCGATCCCGCCCGGACCAAGCAGATCGGCAAGACCCTGGCCGACGACGCGGTCGACCTGGGCAACCACCTGGACGCCCTCGACTCGCTGCTCGACGGGATCGACAACAACACCAATGTGCTGCACGGCATCCGGCCGGTGCTCGCCGACCTGCTCACCCAGGAGTCGGTGGACCAGATGAACGGCATCGCCCCGTCCATCGTCGGGGTGACCAAGATCTTCAACCAGCTCGGCCCGATCGGCACCTCGCTCACCTGGCTCGGCCCGCTGCTGAACAGCGCCGACGGCACCGTGCAGGCGTTCCTGCCGCTGCTGGCCTCGGCCCGGCCGCTGGACCTGAGTCAGCCGTCGAATCTGCAGGCGCTGGTCTCGCTGGTGCGCGAGAAGATCATTCCGTTCGCCGAGCACGGGCCCAAGGTGAACATCACCGGCGTGAAAACCGATGCGCCGGTGCCGCTTCAGGACCAGACGGATCGGATCATCCAGACCCTACGCATGATCGGAGTCGTCCGATGAAGCTCGGGCCGATCGCCTCGCTCGGCGGTATCGCCGCCATCACCGTGCTCGGCGCGGGCTATCTGACGTTCAATGTGGTGCAGGCCGATCCGTTGGCCGAGTACACCAATGCCAGCATGGTGCTGACCAATTCGGGTGGGCTCGCCGTCGGGTCGCCGATCCTACTCACCGGGATCGAGGTGGGCCGGGTCAGCTCGGTGCGCAAGAGCGCGGGCGGTGTCGAGGTCGGGCTGAAGCTCGCCGCGGACCGCCGGGTGCCCACCGACAGCACGGTCACCATCGAGCACCTGTCCGCACTCGGCGAGCCGTATGTGGAGTTCCGGCCGAATGCCGACGGCGGACCGTACCTGCGCGACGGGCAACAGCTGACGACCTCGAATGTGCGCATGCCGCTGTCGATTCCGGAGGTCGCCCGGCTCGCCACCAAGACGTTGAACCAGCTCGACCCGGCGGTGGTCGGCTCGCTGGTGAGCACCGCGGAGCAGTCCCTGGCCGGCACCGACGGCGCGATCCCGAATCTCGCCCGCTCCGGCGATCTGCTCGCGGCTGCCATCATGAGCCGCAATCCGCAGATCGCCTCGCTGCTCAACAGTTTCCAGAACACGGCCACCAACATGGATTGGGTAGGACCGTCGTTCAGCGCCGCCGCGCCCGAGTGGGTCACGTTCACCCAGGCGCTGAGCGATCTCGTCGCCCATGTCGGCCGGATGGTCGACAGCCAGCCGATCGACCAGTACACGACCGGAAACGGGATCGCCCCGTTCACCGCGAAGACGGTCGACGCGTTGCGTGAACTCCAGCCGGAGCTCAGTTCGCTGGCGCCGGTGCTGCGCCCGCTCGTCGATGCGCTGGTCGCGGCCGCGCCGCGCATCGATATATCCGACCTGATCTCCCAGGCCCTCGCCGAGGTCGACGCCGATGGCGCCGTCAAGGTGCGGGTGGCCGTCAAATAGGAAAGGAGGACGCGATGTCGAACGACGTTGTGACCGAACCGAAGCAGGACGTCGACACCGAGGCCACGCCGGCCCCGGCCCGTGACCCGAAGACCGTCTCGATTCGCCTGTCGACCGTCGCGGTCGCCGCGGCGCTGGTGGCGCTGACCGCCGCGACCGTGGTGTTCGGCGCGCTGTGGGCCTCGGCGCGCGGCGACCTGAGCGACCGCGACGCCGCGGCCGCCGACGACAAGCACGCCGAGCAGGTCGCCACCGACTACGCGGTCGGCGCCTCGAACATCAACTTCCAGGACGTCAACGCCTGGGTCGCCAAGCTCAAGGCCAACACCACCCCGCAGCTGGCCAACAAGTTCGACGCCACCGCGCCGAAGCTGCAGGACATCCTGGTGCCGCTGAAGTGGACCTCGACCTCGGCGCCGATCACCGCCAAGGTGATGAACACCGACAACGGGGTCTACAAGGTGAATGTCTTCCTCAATGTCACCTCGACCAGCGCGCAGACGCCCGAGGGGGCGCAGACCACGGTCACCTACACGGTGAACGTGGATCCGAACAACGGGTGGAAGGTCACCGACGTCGGCGGGATGGCGGGCGCGCTGCCCAAGCAGTGACCCTCGGCCGCTGAAACGGGCCGAGTTTACCCATAGCTATTCCTGGTAAACGGCTTTTACCTGCACAAATGAAAATTGTCTAAAGTCGACGTTGATACAGCAACCTTCGGGTAGCGTGCCGTGAAGATCAACATTCGTACCGGTGTTTCCCTGTCCAGCAGAGAAGGCGGTTTCGATGGTGACACCCGGCGGCAGTCACGAACCCGACGGTGGGAGCGGCGCCGACAACCGCGGCCTGGTGATCGCGGCCGTGATCGCCGCCGTCCTGGTGCTGGTGGTCGCGGTCGGGATGCTGCTGCGGTCGGGTGAGGACTCGAAGGACGACAAGTCGCCGTCCGCGACGACCTCCGCGAGGCCGTCCACCACCGGCCGCACCACCCCGTCGCCCACCCGGGTGAGTCCTGGACCGCCGTCGCCGGTGGTCCCGCAGCCCGCGCGCAAGATCGGCGACGACTGCTCGGCGGGCGGCATCGTCGCGCAGTGGGATCTGCGCGGCGGTGAATGGGCGTGTGTTCCACAGGGGCAGAACGTGCATCGCATCGGGGATGACTGCTCGCACGACGGCATCGTCGCGGAGTGGATGCGGGGGCCGGACGGTCGCTGGGTGTGCATGGCGCAGGAGCAGGGTCGGCCCGGCCAACAGGAGCAAGGCCCCCGCCCGGAGCCGGTGCCCGCCGACCCGGGACCACCGCCCGCGAATCCAGAGCTTCCGCCCTCGGTCCCGGAATCACCGCCTGCTGCGCCGGAACCCCCGCCCGCTCCCGGGCCGCCGCCCCCTGCTCCGGGGCCGCTGCCTCCTGTTCCGGAATTCCCGCCCCTCTTTCCCGGGCTCCCGCCGCCTCCTCCGGTGCCCGCCTCCTCCGGTGCCGATCGGATTCCTCCGACTCCGATCGGGTGTGTCGGATAGGGCAACCGAAAATCGATCGACACGGCTGCGATGCTCGTAGACGTGACCGTCGTCGTGCCCGAGTTCTTCGCCACCCGCCTCGCCAACCAGGAGGGCGCACCCGCCCGCGCCTGGCTCGACCGCCTGCCCAACCTCGCCGCGCAGTATGCCGACCGCTGGCAGCTCGCCTTCGACGGACCGTCCATGCACGGCTACGGCGGCCTCGTGCTGCCCGTCCGGCGGGCGGACGGCAGTGCGGCCGTGCTCAAACTGAACTATCTGACGCCCGAAACCAAGGATGAACCCGTCGCGCTGGCCGCATGGCAGGGCGACGGTGCGGTGTTGCTCCTCGACAGTGACGCGGACAACGGAGCGATGCTGCTGGAACGTCTCGAAGCCGGACGTTCACTGGAGACCGAGCCGATCGATGACGCTGTGCGAATCACCTGCGAGCTCATGCGCCGATTGGCTATCCCAGTGCCGCAAGGTATTTCGCGAAACTTGCGCACGGAGTCGGCAGGCTGGGCGGAGGAACTGCCCAGGGAGTGGGAGCGGCTCGGCGCGCCGTACCCGCGCAAGCTGCTGGACGCCGCCGTGGAGGTGTGCACGCAGCTCGGGCCCACCGCCGCCCAACTGCTGGTGAACGAGGACCTGCACTTCGAGAATGTGCTTGCGGCACGACGAGAACCATGGCTGGTCATCGATCCACAACCGCTCGCGGGCGATCCTGAATTCACCACCCTGTCCCTATTGTGGAGCCGCCGAACCGAATCCACCCTCGACGATCGTTTCGCGGCGGTCGTCGACATCGCGGGCCTCGACGCCGACCGCGCCCGAGCGTGGACCCTCGTGCAGTGCGCGCGCAACTGGCTGTGGTTCGCCGAGGACGAGGACTGTGACGATCCGGGCTACCCCGCCGTCCAGGAGATTGCGCCCTGGGCGTTGCGCTGATCGGTTTCGCCGCGCGGTCGCCGCAGCTGGATCCCTACGCGTGTGCGGTTTTCCCGCCGTCGATGACCAGTTGGGCGCCGGTGAGATACGGGTGTTCGGGTGAGGCGAGGGTGAGCGCGAACGCGGCGATCTCCGCTGCGGTGGCCAGTCGGCCGAGCCCTGGAACATTGCTGCCCGCCCACTGTTTCATCATCACCTGGTACACGTCGTCGGGCAGGTGCGCCAATCCGGCGGCCCGGCGCACGAACTCGGTGTCGGTGGTGCCGGGGACGAGCGCGTTGACCCGGATGCCGTCCGCCGCGTAGTCGAGTGCCGCAGACTGGACCAGACCGACCAGCCCGCGCTTGCTCGCGGTGTACGCGCCGCGCCCCGCGTCCGTGGCGAGTGCGTTGCTGGACGAGGTGACCACGATGGTGCCGCCACCGCGCCGGATCAGATGCGGCACTTGGTATTTGATCGCCAGAAAGGTGCCGCGCAGGTTGGTGTTCAGCACCCGATCGAAGTCGGCGGTGCTGTACTCGTGCAGCTTCTTCTGCACGGTGATGCCCGCGTTGTTGAACGCGACATCCAGCCCGCCATAGAGTTTCGCGGCCGAGTCGACGAAGTTCCGGACATCGTCCTCGACCAGTACATCGGCTCGAATGTAGGTCGCCTCACCGCCCGCCGCCCGGATCTCGCGCTCCACTGCACGACCCCGATCCTCGCGCCGCCCGCAGAACGCCACCCGCCCGCCCTCCGCCGCGAACAAGCGTGCGGCCGCCGCGCCGATGCCCGAGGTCGCCCCGGTGATCACCACGGTTTTGCCCGCGAAGCGTCGCAACGCGGTCGGTTCGTACCGTGGTGGGTTCGAATTCGCGCCGAGCGCAACACCTCCGGCGAGCCCGGCGGCCGCGCCGACCGCGAGGCCGGATGCCGCCATCGAGCCGAGCAGCCGTCTGCGGTTCGGCTTCGCTTCCTGATGCTTACCGGGTGCGGGGCGGGGCGTCTCGGCCGGACCGAACTCGCCGGCATCGGACACACGCGCCGCATCATCGTTGTTCGTCATGTCACCACCCTCTCGACAACCGAAATCCGGCGACTCCGTCCGCTGGCCCGAATATCGGCCGCACGGATGAGGGCGCTCCTGCGCAGGGAGGAGCCGGGCGGTCGTGGTGCCCGGCATGATGAGGGCGTGGTGAGTTCGGCGGAAGTGACGCGTGGCCTGGAATCATGGCTCGACGAGCGGTTTTTGCCGGTGCGGTTGCTGGTCCTGCTGGTGTCGGCGGTGGGGTGCTTGCTGTTTCTCGGCGATGCGCCCAGCACGATCGACTGGACGATCGGGCTGCTCGCGGTGCTGGTAACCGCAGGTGGGGTGCGCTGGCCGCTGGCCACGTCGCTCGCGGTGAGCGGCGTGCTGCTGATCGGCTTCGAGATCGGCGATACCGGTCCGGTGGTGCCCAAGGTTGCCGCCGCGATCGCACTGGCCGAGCTGTCGGCGCGCCGGTCGGGTTGGCAGCCGTGGGTGGCCGCCTGCGCACTGGCCTGCGCCTATCTCCTGCATCCGAGCGGTGACCTCGCCGCGAACGGATATCGGGCGGTGGTGATGGCGGGCGCGCCGGTGCTGCTCGGTGTGCTGCTGCGCACGGCACGCGAGGGCGCCGAACACGCACGCCGCGAGGCGCACGAGATCGCCCAGCGCCGCGACGCCGAGGTGGCCGCCGCCCGCGCCGTCGAACGCACCGCTATCGCCCGGGAACTGCACGACCTGATCGCCCACCACGTGTCCTCGACCGTGCTGCGCGTCGGCGTCGCCCGGCACGCCATGCCCGACGCGCCACCCGGGGCACTCGAAGTGCTCGACGACATCCACGCCAGCGGCAAGGCCACGCTCACCGATCTGCGCAGGCTGCTCGCCATCCTGCGGGATCCGGCGATGACCGGCGACTCCTTCATCGCACCCGCCGACCTGCCCGCCGCGCTCACCGCCGTGGTGGACCGCGCCGGGCAGTCGGGCATCACCGTGCATGCCGCGGTGACCGAGGACATCGCCGAAGTCGATGCGGTACTCGCCCTTACGCTGCTGCGACTCACCCAGGAGGGCGTCTCGAACATCGCCAAGCACGCCGGATCCGGTGCGACAGCACAGTTGACCATTGCCATCCAGGACGGCGAGGTCCGGTTCACGTTGCGCGACAACGGTTCCGCGCCATCGTCGAGCGCGCGCGCCGGTTCGGCTGCACGCCGGCCCGCCGACGGCCACGGGCTCGGTTTGATCGGACTGCACGAGCGCGTCGAACTGCTCGGTGGCGAATTCACCGCCGCTCGGGTCGGCGCGGAATGGGAACTCGCAGCACGTCTTCCGACCGGACGCCCGGTGCCCGCATGACCATCCGCGTCCTCCTCGTCGACGACCAGCACCTGGTCCGGGCCGGCCTGCGCATGCTCTGCGAAACCGACAACGCGCTAGAGGTGGTCGGGGAGGCCGCCACCGGCAGCGACGCCGTCCGGCTCGCCGAGCAACTGAGCCCCGACGTCGTCCTGATGGATCTGCGCATGCCCGGCATGGACGGAATCCGTGCCACCGCAGCGATTCTCGCGACCAGACCGGCCACCCGCATCCTCGCCCTCACCACCTTCGACGACGACGATCACCTCTACCCTGCCCTCGCCGCGGGCGCCTGCGGCTTCCTCGTCAAAGACGCCTCACCCACCGACCTACTCCACGGCATCCACCGCGCCGCCGCAGGCGACCACCCCTTCTCCCCGAACGTCCTGCGCCGCGTAGTCGACTCCGCCCTGGCAGCCCGCACCACCCCGCCCACCCCCGAACTCCGCACGCCCCCGGGCCTGACACCCCGCGAACTCGAAGTACTGGCCCTGGTAGCAGAGGGCCTCCCCAACGCCGACATCGCCACCCACCTGCACCTCGGCATCACCACCGTCAAAACCCACATCACCAACCTGATGGCCAAAACCGGCACCACCAACCGAGTCCAATTAGCCGTCCTCGGCGCCCGCACCTCCCGAAATTAGCTGGACACGGCTGAGACGCTCGACAGGTGAGCATTGTTCCGGAGTTATTCGCTGAACGCCTCGCCAGGCATGCGGGGGAGCGGGCGCGGACAGGAGCGTACGAGGTTGCTCGTGCGGAGGACGACGTCGGCGATGTCGCGGTGCGAGATAGTGCGCCGTCGGCGCCGGCTCGAGTCTCTTGCCATGCGGCGTAATTGGGCACGACGAACCGTTCGACCGGCGCATGCGCCGTGGCGAGATCGGGTGCGGGCGAAAACGACAGTGACCGCACCGCCGGGGCGATCGCCTGGTCGGCGGTGGGGTCGGCGGTGGAGATTTCGCTGACTGCGTGCGGTCAGTGGGGGTGTTGGGCGGCGTACCTGGCGCGTTCGACGGCGCGGCGGCGCATGCGTTCCGGGTTCTCCAGATCGGCGGGGAGTCCGTGCTCGGCGAGGCGGTGGGCGCGGTTCATCGGCATGAAAGCCGCTGTGTAGAACAGGGCCAGCAGCATGGCGAGCAGGACCATGGCGCCGCGTAGCCAGAGTTCGCCGGGGAAGAGCAGGAAGACGACGAACAGTGGGGTGAAGGGGGCCATGCCGCGCAGGATGTGCCGGGCGGTGGCGTGTTTGCCGGTGAGGTCGTTGCGCACCCAGTCGATCATCGAATCGGGCAGGCGGCGGCCGAAGACGTAGCCGATCCACTGGATCGGGTTGGGCCGCGGTGTTTTCCGGGACATGCGCGAACTCCTCGTAAGTGTTGGGTCTAGACCGCCATCGATCGGCGTGCGGCCTCGTTGACACGGGTGAGGACTTCGCGGAGCTCCTCGAGGTCGGCCAGCGTGACGCCGAGCCGCTCGACCACCGCGGGCGGGATCTTCTCGGCCTGCTTGCGCAGTGCGACACCGTCCGGGGTCAGGTTCACGACCAGGTTGCGCTCGTTGCGACTGTCCCGCTCGCGGGTGATCAGCCCGGCGCTCTCCAACCGCTTGAGCAGCGGCGACAGCGTGGGCGAGTCCAACTGGATGGCCTCGGCGATCGCCTTGACCGACATCGGCGCCTCACCCCACAGCGCCAGCATCACCAGATACTGCGGGTGGGTCAGGCCGAGCGGCTCCAGCAGCGGCCGATACACGCCGAGCACCGCGCGATTGGCCACCGCCAACGCGAAGCACACCTGCCGGTCGAGTTGCAGTGGATCGTCCATCTGTCCTCCTGTCGCACCGCCGTCAATGTTAACGCACTAACAGTTAACGCACGAAGTGTGTGTGCGACATCTCGTCGGAGAAGCGTGGTTGTGCCGCGGGCGATGGTTAGTTTGAGATGCATGCAGAACGACACAGGTCGCATCCACGAGCTCGACGCCGTGCGCGGATTCGCCCTGTGCGGCATCCTGGTCGTCAACATCTGGCAGATCACCGGCATGACCGCGGTGCGCGCGCCCGGCGAGATGGTCCCGCTGCGGCACCTGCTGTCGGTGCTGTTCGAAGGCCGCTTCTTCCCGATCTTCTCGTTCCTGTTCGGACTGAGCTTCGCCTTGTTCCTGGACAGCGCGGCCCAGCGCACCGATCACCCGAAGCTAGTGCTGATCCGCCGCCTTATCGCGCTGGGTCTGCTCGGGCTGCTCCATCACCAGTTCCAGCCCGGTGAGGCGCTATTGCCCTACGCCATAGTCGGATTGGTGATCCTGCTGCCCGCCACCAGCCTGCCGAACTGGGCGGTACTGCTGCTCGGTCTCGTCGGAACAGTGGGTGTCGCTGTAGTGCTCAGCGGCGGATTCGGCCTCGTCCCCGGTCTTTTCCTACTCGGCCTGGCCACCGCCCGCTACGGCATCCTGCACACCCTCGACGACCGCGGCTGGCAACTGGCCGCCGTCTTCGCCCTGGCCTTACCCGCCGCGGTGGTGGCCGCCATCTGGGAGTACCGCACCCCCTACCTCAACCTCTTGGCCACCAGCGCCCCTGCCGTAGCCGGCCTGCTCGGCGCCCTCACCTACCTCACCGGCCTATTACTCCTGCTTCGCACCGAATTCGGCGCCATCCTCTCCGAAGTACTCGAACCCATGGGCCGAATGGCGTTGACCAACTACATCGGCGCCACCGCACTGATCCTGCTGGCCGAACCCCGCCTAGCCCTTTCCGGCTCCGCCCAGTACGGCATCCTGCTCGGCCTGGCCGCCGCGATCATCGCCATACAAGCCCTCGTCAGCTGGACCTGGCTGAAGGTATTCCGCTACGGCCCCCTCGAATGGGTCTGGCGCTGCATCACATGGTGGGAACTGGTCCCCGCCCGCAAAGTGCCCGAACCCGCCCGACGCTGGTGAAGCGTTAGGCCGCACCACGATCGCTGCGGCGCGGCGGGCGGGTAACTCCGAGATGGCGTCGCAGACTGGACGGTCATGGACCAGTTGGTGCTGATGATCGTCATCCTGTTCGCCGCGATTCTGGCCGAGCCGCTGGCCAAGCGGGTTGGGGTGGCGTCGGCGGTGTTGATGACGGTGTTCGGCTGTGTGGTCGCGTTGCTGCCGTTTGCTCCGCGGATCAATATTTCCCCGGATCTGATTCTGCCGCTGGTGCTGCCGCCGCTGCTGTACGCGGCGGCGCGGCGCACCTCGTGGCGGCAGTTCGCGGAGAATTGGGTACCGATCGCGCTGCGGGCGGTCGGGCTGGTCATCGCGACGGCCGTGGCGGTGGCCGCGGTCTTCCACGCCTGGTATCCGGGCCTGCCGATCGCGGCGGCGGTCGCGCTGGGCGCGCTGGTCGCGCCGCCGGATCCGGTGGCGGCGACCGCGCTGGCGGGAAGTCTCGGCCTGCCCCGCCGTCTGGTGGTGGTGCTGGGCGGAGAGGGACTGTTCAACGATGTCACCGCGATCGTGATCTACGGTGTCGCGATCCAAGCCGTGGTGACCGGCCGGTTCTCGGCGCCGCACGCGGCCGCGGAGTTCGTTGTCTCGGCGGTGGTCGCGGTGATCGTCGGCTTGCTGCTCGGCTGGGCCGGCAGCAAGCTGACCAACTATCTGGGCGTGGCCACCTGGCAGGTGGCACTGAGCCTGTTACTGCCGTTCGCCGCCTACGGAATCGCGGAGGCCTGGCGTGGTTCCGGCGTGCTCGCCGTGCTGGTATGCGCGCTGTACCTGACCGACGCCGTCACCGAATTCAGCGACCCGGACTATCGACTGGTCGGCGATTCCTTCTGGGACATCACCGAAATGTTGCTGAGCGGCTTCGCTTTCGGGCTGATCGGTCTCGAATTGGCAGCGGTACTGGAAGCGACCGGTGACCGCTGGCCGACCTTGCTCGGCGGCGCGGGTGCCGTCGTCGCCATGGTCGTCGGTCTGCGCCTGGTGTGGTTGATGACCACGTGGGCGATCAGCCGCTCGTGGTGGCGGCGGGCCACCGACGAGCCCTACACCTGGCGCGAGACCATCGTCACGTGGTGGGCCGGTATGCGCGGCGTCGCGACTGTCGCCCTGGCACTGGCCATTCCGCTGCTCACCGACGACGGCGCTGATTTTCCGGGTCGTACCGAGATCCTGTTCACCGCCTTCGCGGTCGTCCTGTTCACCCTGCTGCTGCAGGGGCCGACGCTCCCACTTGTCGTGCGCCTCACCGGCGTACACGCGGACACCAAGCTGGAGCGTGAACTCGAACGCCAGCTCTGGGAGCGCGTCATCAAGGCCGAACTGGCGCGTCTGAAAGCTATTGCGGTGGAACAGAATCTGCCCGACGACGTCTACGAACGCCTGCGCGACGGCTTCCGGCAACGCATGGCGCGGGCCGATCCGCAGGCGGCCGACGCGGACGCGCAATCCGAGTTCGCGCGAAACGCGAAGCTGGCCAGGAAGTTACGCGACATCCGCGAGGATGTCGTGGAGGCAGGCCGCCGCGAGGCCCAGAATGCCCGCCGTGAGCCGGGCATGCCACCGGATCTGGTCGACCGAGTGACCAGGCGGCTGGATCTGGGCAGGCGCTGAACCGTTGCAGAGGTGCTGAACTATTGGGCAGGCGCTGAACTGTTGCGCAGGTGCTGAGTCCGGCGACGCCGGAACCAGCACGCGCGCAACAGGATCAACTGGCCGCCACGCCCGTGTTACGGATCGCCTCCAGCACCTCTTCATAGGTCAGCGAGGAGTTCACGGTGGCGGACTCGGACGCCACATCAATGTCGACGTAGTCGACACCGTTGACGCCGCGCAGCGTGGACTCGATGGCCGAGGCGGACTCGCGGGTGACGTTGTGCAAGGTAATCGTGTAGGAGCTCATGAACACCGAATAGACCGTATCGACGTGCGTAAACGCCGACGAGCAGTAGATTTCGCCGATCCACGTTTGGTTGTCGTATCCCCGGGAATAGCCGGGGTGTCACACAACTCGACGCAACAGGATTGTCATGATCATCATCATCGGGCTCGTCGTCTTGATCGCAGCAGTGATCGTCGGAGTCGCCGGCGTGGTGGCGAACAACGGCGAAGCAAACTTCCTACCAAGTGATTTCGCGGTTTTCGACTACCACTTCCACGGCTCCAGCGGTTTGCTGTTCGGCTACGGCATCGTCCTCGGCGCCATCGGCACGCTGGGTTTGGCCCTGCTGCTGACCGGTGTCTGGCGTGTCTCCCGGCGCAACATGGTGGCACGTCGTGAGCTCAGGCAGTCCCGCCGCGAAATGGCGGCGGTCCGGCGCGATCTGGCGGACGGTACCCCACCGGCCCGCAAGGAGCCCGCACCGCAGTCGCACCGCGAGCCAGTCTGGAGTCGATTCGTGCGCCGCCCGGCCACGGCTCCGGCCGGTGACACACCGCGCGCCCAAAGCACGTCCCGTGTACAGGCGCCGGCGTCGAAATAATCATCGAGAAAAGGAAATACGACCATGATTATTCTCGGACTTGTCCTCCTCATCGCGGGGTGGCTGCTCGGAATCGGATTGCTCACTACCGCAGGCATCATCATTCTCATCGTCGGCCTCGTGCTGATGATCGCCGGATCGGTCGGCCGCCCGGTCGGTGGCCGGCGCTGGTATTACTAGGGATCGACCGTGAATAAATTCGAAGACAGGATCGCGCACCAGGTGCAAGCCGCCAGGGGCAACGTCAAGAAGTATCTCGGCCGGGCGGCCGGAAACCGTCGTCTGGAATCCGAGGGACGTCGAGAACAGGCCGGCGGCAACATGAAACGCGCCGCGGACAAACTCCGGGCCGCGTTCAAGCGCTGACCTGATAGCCGGTGTTCAGCCGAGGGGCAAGTCAAGCCCCTCGGCTGGCACCGGCTTCGACGTTTTCCGCGTCAGACCCCGGCGACGTCGGTGAGTTGCCCGATGCCGTAGGTGACCGCCATGGCCAGCGCCCCGCCGATCACCACCCGCAGCACCGCCCGGCCGCGATCGCTACCGCCGAGACGGGCACTCACCGAGCCGGTGATCGCCAGCGCGATCAGCACGGCGGCGAAGGTGATCGGAATCCGTAGCGGAACCGGCGGCAACAGGATGGCCAGCAGCGGCAGCAGCGCGCCGAGCGTGAACGACACCGCCGAGGAGCCCGCCGCCTGCCACGGATTGGTCAGCTCCTCGGGATTGAGCCCGAGTTCGGCCTCGGCGTGCGCGGTGAACGCGTCGTGCGCGGTGAGTTCCTCGGCGACCTTGCGCGCCGTTGCCGCGGACAGCCCCTTGGCCTCGTAAATGCCGGCCAGCTCGGCCAACTCGAAGTCCGGTTCTTCGCGCAGCTCGCGTTGTTCCTTGGCGAGCAGGGCTCGTTCGGAATCGCGCTGCGTGCTGACCGACACGTATTCGCCGACCGCCATCGAGATAGCGCCCGCGGACAGCCCCGCGATGCCCGCGGTGAAGATGGTGCCCGTATTGGTCGTCGCCGCGGCGACACCGACGACCAAACCGGCGGTCGAGACGATGCCGTCGTTCGCGCCGAGCACGCCCGCGCGCAACCAGTTCAGCTTGGACGCCAGCCCCTCGGCGTGGGGCTCGTGCGGATGCGCGCCTGCGGGTTCGCTGGTCGTTTCGTCCATGAGTCGAAGACTAAGCGATGCTCGGCCTGCCGACCGGTAGCCCGCTCAACAGTCCGGCGACAGAAACGCTCTCAGGTAGCCCGCCGACTGCCTGAGATACATCCAGGTCCAGAAGCGCAGGCCGGACGCGCTCGGGCTGGCCACCATGGTCAATTCGCCGTCGAAGCATTTCGCCACGATGTAGCGCGCCCGCGACACATGCGGGGTGTAGGTCACCACGATGAGGTGCCGCCAGCCGAATTGCTCTGCGCGCCGCCTTATTTCGTGCGCCTCGCCCTCGGTGGTCCACGGGTCGGGGACGAAACAGCTGACGGTGAAGTCGAATCGGCCCGCGCAGTACCGGTCCATCTCGTGGTCGTCGAGGCCGGTGGACCGCGAAATCAGCAGTGTCGGAGCGTATCCCCGGCGCGCGAGGTCGAGCCCGACATCGAAGCGTTCGTAGGCGGTACCGCCGAGCACCACGATGGCATCGGCCTTGCGTAATGGATCGGTCTGCGGATGCACATACACCGGCAGACCCGCGAGCCCGATCAGCAGGACCAGGGTGAGCAGGGCTCCGCAGAAGACTCCAGCTCGTCGCAGGCCGGGCACCAACCCGACGATACCGAAATGCCGGCACCTGCCTTACCCGGGCGGAAAGACGTACAGCTTCTCCGGCGCGATCCGCACGATCAGTCGCTCGGCGCCGGGCTCAGGCGGCGGTGTCGCACCGCCCATGTACTTCGCGTACATATGGTGCGACAGCGTCTTTTCCGGATCCTCGGTGATCTCAACCCGGCCGCGCACCTCCACGTATCGGCCGGTGGTCTTGCTGAGCACCAGCAGGCTGACGCGCGGGTCGCGCTGCATGTTGCGGGTCTTCAGCCGACCCTTGATCGTGCTGAACAGCAGCGTCTCGCCGTCGTAGTCGACGAAGATCACCGAGGATTGCGGGCGTCCGTCGGCGTTCGAGGTGGCCAGTATCGCGGCGTGCCGGCCGTCGATCAGGGCGCGCACGGTGTCGTCGAGAGGCACGGTCATCATCGGTCTCCTTTTCGTGGTGAATCCGGTTATGCAGACCGCGCGCCGGGTGCGCAGGAATCGGGTGCCGCCGATTCTTTTTCCGCTCGCGCCTGGTCTTATCTGCGAGAGGCTCGCTAAATGCGGGCCGTCCCCCGGAGAGGACCTCGCGGATGACCGCAGCACCGGACGCCGACTTCACCCGCCGCACCCAGCCCTACCGGCGGGAACTGCTCGCGCACTGCTATCGGATGCTCGGCTCGGTGCACGACGCCGAGGACCTGGTCCAGGAGACCTATCTGCGTGCTTGGCGCTCCTTCGACAGCTTCCAGGGGCGATCCTCGGTGCGTACCTGGCTGTATCAGATCGCCACCAATGCCTGTCTCACCGCGTTGCGGCACCGTGGTCGCCGGGTGCTGCCCTCCGGGCTCGGCGCCGCAGGCCACGATCCCGCCGCGGAACCGGCCATGGCGCCGCCGGGAACCCGATGGCTGCAACCGATGCCGGATGCGCTGGTGACCGCCGAAGCGGCTGATCCGGCCAGTGTGGCGGTGGCCCGCGACAGTTTGCGGCTCGCCCTCATCGCCTGCCTGCAATACCTGAACGGCAGGCAGCGCGCGGTACTGCTGTTGCGTGACGTACTCGGCCTGCCTGCCGCGGAGGTCGCGACGATCCTGGACACCAGCACCGCGGCGGTCAAGAGCACGTTGCAGCGGGCTCGGGCGCGGTTGGACGAAATCGCCACGGCCGCAGAGCAGGCCGCCGCACCGACCGAGCCGGGCCAGCGGGCGTTGCTCGCGGAGTACATGGCCGCCTTCCAGAACTCCGACGCGGCCGCCCTCGAACGGCTGCTGCACCGCGACGCTGTGATCGAGATGCCGCCCTTCCAGACCTGGTTCGTGGGCAAGCGCACCTGTGTGGCTTACCTTGCGGCACAGGTGCTCGGCGCGCCGGGGGACTGGATGCTGTATCCGACGCGCGCCAACGGACAGCCCGCCGCCGTCGCGTATCTGCGCGAAACCCCCGGTCCCTACCGGGCTTTCGGCGTCGCTGTGCTGACCACCACGGCTGACGCCGTCACCCGGATCGCGGCATTCTGTGATCCGGGACTGGTCACCATGTTCGGCTTCCCCCCCGAGATCAGCGACACAGCTGGTCGAGATGGTGCTGCAAAAGCTCTCGAACACGTTCGGGCGGAATCTTTTCCGGGCGGATCAGCGACTGCACGGTGAGCCCGTCGACGAAGATGTAGAGGCGTTCGGTCTCCCACTCCAGATCGAGATCGTCGCGCAGTCGGCCGCTGGCGGCCAGTTCGCCCAGCACCCAGGTGATGAGTTCGGCAGTGCCGTCATAAAGTTCGTTGCTGCGCTGCCGCAGCGCCGGTTCGGTGAGCACGCGGCCGAGGAACGCCAGCCATACCGTGGTCACCGCGCGCTGGTGCGGGTCGGTCGGCAGCAGTCCGGTGAGCAGGATCTGTGCCGCGCGCTCGCACGGGTCCTCGGCCAGGTCCAGCCGCCGGATCCGGTCCATCATCCCCTCGCCGACCATGCCGAGGGAGAAGGCCAGCAGCTCGGACTGGGTGGCGAAGTAGTGCCGCAGGCTGCCCATCGAGACGCCCGCCTCGGTGGCCACCTTGCGGACCGACGCGTGCTCCAACCCGTCGCGCTGGATGACCCGCCATACTGCCTCGGCGATCGTCTGGCGCCGCTGCTGATGGGCCTGTTGGTCAACGGTTCGTGCCACCTCCCATTTGTAGCACGACTGTGTTAGTTTTCATTGGTAGTACAGTCGTGCTGAGAAAGAGGGGGCAAGGATGCGGTGGTTAGGCGTGCTGCTCGCGGCGACCGTCCTGCTGGCGGGGGCCTGCGCCGGCGATCCGTCACGGGAGGCCGAGTCGATCTGGTCGCCGTGTCAGGGCATGGCGGCCGACGGGCGACCGTGGGAATGCGCGACGATCACCGCGCCCCGTGACCACCGAGACCCGGCGGTGGGCACCGTCGAGCTGGCGCTGATCCGCACCCGCAGCGCCGATCCCGCGAAGCGGCTCGGATCGCTGGTCTACAACCCTGGCGGTCCCGGTGGGTCCGGGCTGGAAACGGTTGTCGGCGTGGCTACTCGGTTCGCGCCCCTGCTCGAGCACTACGACCTGGTGTCCTGGGATCCGCGTGGTGTCGGCCGCAGCTCTGCGGTCGTCTGCTCGGATGGTGCACTGCCGGAACGTGTTCCGCGCACCGACGCCGAGTGGGCGGCCATCGACGCCAGCAGCAGGGAGTTCACGGACTCGTGCGTCGCGGCGTCGGGCCCGATGCTTGCGCACATCGGGTTGTTCGATTCCGCGCGCGACATCGACCTGGTCCGTGCGGCGGTCGGCGACGACAAACTCAACTACCTCGGCGTCTCCTACGGCGGTCAGCTCGGCGCCGCCTACGCCACGCTCTTTCCGGAGCGCGTCGGCCGGATGCTGCTGGACTCGCCCGGCACGCCACTGCGCACCTTCCGGCAAAGTCTGCTCGACCAGTCCGCCGGCAGCGAGGCGGCGTTGCGTCAGTTTCTGAGTTTCTGTGTGGCCGAGGGGAATTGCCCGCTCGGACGGTCGGAGCAGGAGGCGTTGGCGCAGATAGACGCGTTTCTCGCCCGGGTCGAGGCGACCCCGTTGGTCACCGATCGTGGTACGCCGCTCACCCGCTCGGTCGCGACGGCGGGTCTCGGTCTCGGCGCGGCCGCCCCGGAGATCTGGCCGCACCTGATCAACGCACTCGCCCAGGCTTTTTCGGGTAACGGCAACGAACTCATCGGTTACGCCGACCTTTTCGCGGGACGCCGTCCCGACGGCTCACGCTCGAACTTCGCCTCGATCAACACCGCCGCGAACTGCGCCGACTATCCGGACTTCTACAGCATCGAACAGATTCGTGGATTCATGCCCGAATTCGCCGCGGCCTCACCGCGTTTCGGCGAGCTGACCGGGCTGCGCCTGGCCGAGTGCGCATACTGGCCGGTCCACGGGGTCGGCCGCGCGCCGATCAGTGGCGCGGGTGCCGCGCCGATCGTGCTGATCGGCAACACGGGTGATCCGGAGGCGCCGATCGATTGGGTGTCCGAACTCGCGCAGGCGCTGGCCTCGGGTGTCCTGGTCACGTATCACGGTGCGGGGCATGGGGCGTACGGCGGCGTGAACAAGTGCGTCGACCGGGTGGTGCACGCGTATCTGCGGGAGGGTGTCGTGCCGGAGCGCGGGACCGCCTGCCGGTGACGAACTCTGCTCGGCTGGAAGGTGTCGACGGGGATACCGACGTCCGGAATGGGTCCGCGCTACGCCTCGCGCACCCCGCGAGCGCGAGTCGGCGCGGACCCGACCGGTCGCTCGGTCCCAGTTCCGGGCGGTCGCGAGTCCGCACGACTCATTTCCTGCCCACCACTGGCGGTGGTGGTCGCGTCGACACAGCAGGATGCCAGCTACGGCTCAGTGTCGGATAAATGATGAATGAACGTTCGTTATTCGGCGCCTGCGGCGCCGTACAGGCGGTCGATGGTCGGCGGCGCGAGCCCGGCGCGCGTGAAAATCTCGGCGGCCTCCCGTAGCTCCCGCTCGGCGCGGTCCCGGTGCCCCCGGGCTGCCAGCGCGGCCGCATGCAACGCCATTGCCCGCGCCCGATCGATCGGATCCGCCGCCTTCGTGAGCAGCTGGAGAGCGCCGGCCGCCTGCGTCTCCGCCTCGGTCACATTGCCTGCCTGCAGATGAATCTGCGCCAGCCGGGTGCGTGCCCAGCCTTCCCACAGGCGCACGCCGTTGCGTCGCGCCGCGCGCACCGCCTCGGTGCCGAGCTCGATCGCGCGCGGGTGCTCACCGCGCATCGACAAGGTGGCGGCCAACTCGTGTGTGGCCCAGCCGAGCGCCACCGGGTTGGACGATTCCCGCGCGAGCGCGATGGCGCGCTCCGCCATCGCCACGGCCTGGTCGTATTGTCCTGCCTCGCAGTAGGTTCGGGTGACCAGTGCCAGGCACCACGCCTCCATCGAGCGATCACCGAGAGCGCGGGTGAGCTGGGTGGCGTGCTCGAAATGCCGATGCGAGGCGTCCGCGTCACCCAGCCGTCGCGCCGCGATGCCGAGCAACACCGACGCGAGTACCGACAGCCTGCGGTCGACATCGGTCGCCGGCGGCCCGGATACCGCGCGCAGATGCGGCAGACTGGCCTCGACCTCGCCGAGCCCGACCTGGAGCAGCGCACCGAGGGCGGTCCTGATCCGCCGCTCGGCGGCCGGATTGTCGGCCGCGATGGCGGCCTCCAGCAGCGACTCCAGTGCGCGGGAGAGCTCACGGGCGCCGGTGCCCGCGTCCATCAACTCGGCCATCACCCACGCGAGGTCGGCCGCCACGTCGAGCGCGCGGCCGCCGACCCGCGCCGCCTGCTGGTGCAGCGCGATGACGACCGGCCGCTCGATGTCGTTCCACGCCTGGCCATCCGAGCCGCTGGCGAACGCGCGGCCCGGGACCTCGGTCGCGACGAGCAGCCGCGTCGTATTGCTGTAGTCGATCGCGCTGAGCAGATTCTTCGCGCTGGCCAGGTGATAGTCGAGCACCCGCACCAGGACGGCGGATTCGTCCTCGTCGGCGACGCCGCGCGCGAAAAGTCGCAGTAGATCATGGAATCGGTAGCGGCCGGGCGCGGTGGTCTCCAACAGGCTGAGGTCGACCAGGGACTCGCAGACGTCCTCCGCGTCGAGCTCGGAGATGCCGAGTACCGCCGCGATAGCACCGATCGACAGGTCGGGCACCTCCGCCAGCGCCAGCGTGCGAAAAGTCCTGGCCTGCTCGGCATTCAGCTGCCCGTAGCCGAGCCGGAACGCCGCCTCGACCGCCAGTTCGCCGGTCTTGAGCACGCTCAGTCTGCTCTTCTCATCGGCCAGCCGATCCGCGAACGACGCGATCGTCCACTGCGGCCGCACCGCGAGCCGGGCGCCGACGATCCGCACCGCGAGCGGCAGCAGGCCACAGTGCGCGACCACCTCGCGGGCCGACTCCTCCTCGGCTGCCACACGATCCGTGCCGAGAATACGGACGAGTAAGTCCATCGCCTCCGCAGTCTCGAGCACGTCGAGCCGGGTGCGGGTCACCGCGGGCAGCTCGGTCAGCGCCGATCGGCTGGTGATCAGCACCGCCGACCCGGCAAGTAGCGGCGCCACCTGGGCATAGTCCCGAACATTGTCGAGCACCATCAGTATCCGCTTGCCCGACAGTCGCGTTCGCAGTTCCGCCGCACGATCGTCGACGGTGGACGGGATGTCACCCTCGGCCACGCCGAGCGCGCGCAGAAAGCCACCGAGTACGGCGCCCGGCGGCGTGGGCACCGGGTCGACACCGTGCAGATTCGCGTACAACTGCCCATCCGGGAACCGAACCCGCACTCGATGCGCGACATGCAGCGCGAGCGTCGTCTTACCCACCCCGCCCATACCCCCGACCGCGGAGATCGCCACCGCGCTCCCCGCCCCGGTCAGCTGCGCCGCCAGTTCGTCGACCAGTCGGGCACGACCGGTGAAATCGGCAATGTCCGGCGGTAATTGGGCAGGCACCGGTTCGGGGCCGCGTTCGGTCGTCGCGCGGGGTTCGGCCGTCGCGTGCGGTCCAGCCATGGCATGGGGCGCAGCGATGGCGCGGCCCTCGGTCGTCGGGTGCGGCTCGGTCGCTGCGCGGAGTGCACGGATAGCGCGGGACTCAGACGCGGCGTCCGACGCAGGCAAGGCGCGGGACTCGCTCATGGCTCGGGACCCGGTTGTGGCGTGGGGCGCAGGCGGGGCGTAGGGCTCGGTCGCCGAGTGGGGCTCGCTGATGGCGTGGGGTCCGGTCGCCGTGCTCGGTTCGCTCGTGGCGTGCGGCTGGGTCATGACGCGGGGCTCAGGTATGGCACGCGGCTCAGACGCGGTGTGCGGCACAGGCAGGGCGTGCGGCTCGGTCATCGCGCGCGGCTGAGCCGTGCTGCGGAGCTCGGGCATGGTGCCGCGCAGGATCCGCTCGTGCAGCACGGTCAGCTCCGGCCCCGGCTCGACGCCGACGCCGTCCACCAGCGCCCGGCGGGCCTGGGCGTAGGCGTCGAGTGCGTCGGACTGGCGGCCGGAGTGATACAGCGCGGTCATCAGCAGCGCCCGGAACCGTTCCCGCAGTGGATGTTCCTCGATCAACGAGCCGAGGTCGGCGACGGCGACTGCGCTGTGACCGGTCTCGATGTCGAGCGCGAGGCGGTCCTCCAGGATGGCCAGCCGCCACTGCTCCAGCCGGGAGCGTTGCCGTTCGGCGAACGGCCCGGGTAGCCCACTGAGCGCGGGCCCATGCCACTTGCCAAGTGCGGCAACCAGATTCGCCCGCGCCGCAGCAGGATCGTGGTCGCGGAGCTGCCCGGCGGCTGCGACGAGCCGCTCGACTTCCCCCACATCGGTCGCCTCCGGTGGCACGCGCAGCGCATAACCGTCCCCGATGGTCACCAGCACCGTCGACGGGCCGCGGGCCGTCCGCTCGGGTTCCAGTGTCCGGCGCAACTGCGCGACGTGGGTGCGCAGCGCGGCGATCGCGCGCGGCACCGGTCGCTCGCCCCAGATCCCCTCCACCAATTCGGCAGCCGTCACCGCGCTGCCTGCCCGCAGGAGCAGGGCGGCGAGCACGGCGCGACGCTGGGGCGGGCCCAGCGGCAGCGACGCCACCCCGCGCCACGCCCTGACCTCGCCTAATACTACAAATTGCAACAACCGACCTCCCGAACGCTGGGAGTGTAGCGCCGTGGTCACGTGCGGTGGCGCGCACCGTCGCGGCGCACTGCGGTCGGTGTGGTGCCCCACCATCGCCGGCAGCAACGGGTGAAGGTCGACTGCTCGGACAGTCCGAGGACGGAGGCGACCTGGCTCATCGGCATGTCGGTGGTGGCGAGGTAGCGCAGGGCTTCGTCGCGGCGCACGTCGTCGAGGATGGCGGCGAACGAGGTGCCCTCCGCGGCGAGCCTGCGCTGCAGAGTGCGCGGGTGCACGGTCAATAGTCGTGCTACGGCACCGATTTCGGGCGCGAGGGTGCCGAGCAGCTGCCGCACGGTGGCGCGCACCTTGGGCACGATCGAGGCGTCGATGCCGCCCGCCTGTTCCGCCAGGAACGCCATCGCCAAGCGGTGCAGATTATGATCGCCCCCGCTCAGGGGGAGGTTCGGTAGATTTCGCGGTACGCGCAGCGCGGCGTACGGGCGGTTCGTCCGTACGGGTGCGTCGAAGAATTCTTCGTAGCGCGCGATCGGCACCGTCGGACGGTAGGGCAGCTCGACCGAGAGCAGTCCATAACTGTCGTCGACCAGTCGCTGAATGGTGTGGTGTACGAAGGCAAGTCCGAGATCGGTGGCCTGAATGGGGGAGGGCAACCCCGGCTCGACGCCGTATCGCAGCGCGATGACGCCGCGATCCCCGTACGGGTCCGGCTCCGTGGTCAGGGTGAGCGAGCGGGCGTGCAGGAACAGGTAGCGCGCCGAGCATTCCAGCACGTGGGTCAGCGACGGCGAGTTCCGGATGGCCAGGGCCAGCGGGCCGAGCATGTCGAGGTCTTGCCTGCGCGAGATACGTAAGCCGAGGTCGGGGCAGTCCAGGCGCTGCGCGGCCAGGTCCAGCGCCGCGGCCAGTGCTTGGTCGGGGATGAGCAGGTCGTCGGTGTCGAGCGCGGCGATCGGCAGCCCGCAGGCGGTGGCGAACTGCTCGGCATCGCCGCCCAGTTCCGCCACGGTCGCGCGGAAGCCGCGCAGGCCGGCCGACCGGATCACCGTCATGTCGCCCAGAATCAAATAGTTGTCGCGCAAAGTCAAGAATGCGGGTCCGTGCGGTCTCACACTGGAGCTATGAACGAGACCGCCGTAGCCACCGAACACCTCGATGTCGTGATCGTCGGCGCCGGACTGTCCGGCATCGGCGCCGCCTACCGGTTGCAGACCGAGTGCCCCGGCAAGACCTACGCCATCCTCGAGGCGCGCGACGCGATGGGCGGCACCTGGGATCTGTTCCGTTATCCCGGCATCCGGTCGGACTCCGACATGTTCACCCTCGGCTACCCGTTCAAGCCGTGGCGCGAGGCGAAATCGATCGCCGACGGGCCGTCGATTCTCCGGTACATCAACGAGACCGCCACCGAGTTCGGCATCGACCGGCACATCCGCTACCGGACCAAGGTGGTCGCAGCCGACTGGTCGAGCGAAACCGCCCGCTGGACACTGACTTTGGCGGAGCGCGACGCGACAGGCGCGGTATCGCAGCGCGAGCTGACGTGCAGTTTCTTGTACGCATGCGCGGGCTACTACGACTATGACCGCGGCTACACCCCCGAATTCCCTGGCCGCGCTTCGTTCTCCGGTCAAGTGGTGCATCCGCAGTTCTGGCCCGAAGACCTCGATTACACCGGTAAGCGCGTTGTCGTGATCGGCAGCGGCGCCACCGCGGTCACCCTGGTGCCCTCGATGGCCGGGCAGGCCGAGCGGGTGACCATGTTGCAGCGCAGCCCGACCTGGATCAGCGCGGTCCCCGGCCGCGACAAGCGCGCGGACAAGATTCGTGAGCTGCTGCCGCCGAAGCTGGCGCACCGGGTGATTCGCACCAAGAACATCCTGTTCACCATCGGCTTCTACCAGTACTGCCGCCGCCGCCCGGCGGCCGCTCGCAAACTTCTCACCGCGTTGACCACACGAATCCTCAAGGACAAGAAGCTGGTAGCCGAGCACTTCACGCCTACCTACAACCCGTGGGACCAGCGCCTGTGCGCCGTTCCTGACGCCGACTTCTTCAGGGCGATGAAGAAGGGCAAGGCCGAGGTCGTCACCGACCACATCGATACCTTTGTGCCGGAAGGCATTCGGCTCGAGTCCGGCCGAATCCTGGAGGCAGACATCGTCGTCACCGCCACCGGCCTGCAGATGCTGCCGTTCGGCGGCATCGTGCCGCGCGTCGACGGCCGGCCGGTCGCCCTGGCCGACCAGTTCATCTGGCAGGGCGCCATGCTGACCGGACTGCCCAACTTCGCCGTCTGCGTCGGCTACACCAACGCCTCCTGGACTCTGCGCGCCGACCTCAGCTCCCGCCTGGTCTGCAAGATCCTCAACCACATGGACCGCCGCGGTTACGCCGCCGTCGTCCCCGAGCCCGACGGCAAACTCACCGAACAACCGCTACTCGAATTGGCCGCAGGCTATATCCAACGCTCGATCGACGACTTTCCGCGCCAAGGTGACCGCCACCCCTGGAAGGTTCGCCAGAACTACCTGATCGACTCGGCGACCACCCTGCGCACCGACCTGAACAAAACCCTCACCGCCACTCCCAAATCAGCTGTGCGCGAGCCAGTTCCCGCTGCGGCCCGGTGACCGCTCTACCATGACCAGGGAAATCGACACCCAGAGGTCCATTACCGAAGTGGTAGACCAACTGGCAGCGCTCGTCGGCCCGCCACCGCCCTGACGTTGCGGAGTCTTCGCCGGCGAGCCGCTGCGCGGCAATCGCCGATCTCATTTCGGTAGCACATTGTCGAGGCTCGCCGACCAGCAGTGCAAAATTCCCGCACGAATAATCCTGGTGTCCCGTGTTTTGTATCGATGCCCTCGGGTATCAGCCACTCGCCGTGGAATTGACCGCGGTGCACCACTCCCACGAGATCACTGTTGATCGAAAGGAGAGGATTCACATGGCAACACCCAGGAAAATCGGCGTTATTTCGGCCGTCGCGGCCGCGCTTGCCGCGCCGCTGGTTGCCGCCCAACCTGCGGTGGCCGATCCGATCGGCGGCTGGTGCCCCGGCGGTGAGATGCGATTCAACACCAGCCCGATCGGGATGAATACCGTGCCGGTTCGCGCGGGTTTCCAGGCCGACCTCGACGGTTGCACGGGCACGCCCGCGGCCGACGTCGCCTTCCGCAGCGAGTTCAACGGCAACGCGAGCTGCAACGATGCCCTCGGCTTCCTGGAGGGCACCCTCGAATGGGCGAACGGCGAAACCAGCCGTGTTTCCGGCCAATGGCACGTGCCGGGCGGTAACCCCGCCGCCGCCGTCACGAACACGCTGAACATCGTGGACGGACCGGGAGCCGGCGGCAAGCTGCACGTCGACCAGGCGCCGGTGGACAGCCAGCCCCTGGTCAACGCCTGCATGAACGCCACGATGCAAGGCGGCCGGATCCCCATCAACACCCTGCACTTCAACTGAGCCCTCGATAGGCTGCCCCGGCGCGAGACTGGCCCTTGTCAGCTCCGCCGGGGTTGCGGGGTCGATCAGGCGACGCCGATCGAGCTGAGGAGCATCGGTAGGGCGTTGCGCATCTGGACTTTCCATGCCTCCCAGTTGTGGCCCTGGGTGGGGACGTAGCGTTCTTCTACTCGGGCGCCCAGTTCTTGGAGGCGGTCGACGAAGCGGTAGTTCTGTTCGTAGGCAAGGGATTCGACGGCGTCGCCCTTGCCGTAGGAGACGAACAGCGGGATGTTGGTGAGTTTGGCTGCCTGGCTGTATGGGTTGTTGGCGACCCAGATGTCGCGATGGTCGCGGTAGTCGCCCCAGACTCGTTTCCAGTCGGCGGCACAGCCCTGGCCGGGCTTGTCGGGGTCGCCGGGTGCGCCGGAGTCGTGCAGTGGGTCGACGTTTCCGCTGAAGGTCGCGGCGGAGGCGAACCAACCCTGGTGAGCGGCAGCGAATTTCATGGCGCCGAGACCGCCCATGGAATTGCCCGCGATGGCCCGGGTGGTGTTGGCGTGGTAGGTGGATTCGAGGATGGTGCGCACGTCGTCGAGGAGGTACCGCTCCCAGGCGGGCGGACCGCCACGTCCGTCGTTGTACCAGTCGGAATAGGCGCTGCACCAGCTGGTTTCGGGCAGCACGAAGATGGCGTCCTTGCCCGCGGTGAGCGCCTCGAGGTTGCCTTTGTCGGTCCAGGATTTGTGGTCGTCGAAGCCGCCGTGCAGCACCCAGACGGTGGGCCAGCTCCGCGCGGATTCCTTGGTCCAACCGGGCGGCAGCAGCAGGCGGACCACCTTCACCGACCAGTCGGGACCTTCGAGATTGGGGGAGGAGATACCGATATCGAGGATGCGGTCGCTGACCCTGGCCTCCCAGCGCACCGTGCCTGCCGCAGCGGAGGCCGGTGCGTCGACGGCGAAAGGTGCAGCGAGGCTGGCGATTACGGTGGCGATTGCCAGAATGATTCTGCTGAGTCGTGGCAACGGATGATCCTTTCCTTCGAGGATCGGCTTCGAGCGCATCGATCCCCGAGGGTGAATCTAGAGCATCCGGACACTCTACGAATAGTGTTGTTCGCAAATTGGGGAAATCTCACTGCCGCACAGCTGTTGCCGAATGGTCTTGCCGGTCAGGGCATCTCGGCCGGAGCGCACCCCGCCCGTCGGGCCTTGACCACCTCCGGCACAGTGTTCGCCATGCGTATAGCGGTATACCTCGCCCATCCCCGGGCCGACAGTTTCAACAGGGCCCTCTTCGATGCGGTCGTAGACGAACTGCGAACCCGGGCGGTCGAGGTCGTGCCGCACGACCTGTACGCGGAGGGCTTCGACCCGATGTCGGCGGCGGCGGAGACCGACACCGTGCACGGCACGCGGTCGGGTGACGAGCTGGTCCGGCAACACCAGAACGAACTGGCGGACCTCGACGCCGTGATCTTCGTGCACCCGAACTGGTGGGGCATGCCGCCGGCCATCCTGACGGGCTGGGTGCAGCGGGTGCTCACCCCTGCCGTGGCCTACAACCTGGACGACGCGTCCGGCTGGCCGATCGGGTTGCTACGGCTGCAGCGCGCCTTGGTGCTCAACACCTCCGACACCACCGTCGAGCGGGAGCGCGACGTCTTCGGCGACCCGTTGCAGCAGATCTGGGCGGCCTGCGTGCTGCCCTACGTCGGCGTGCACGATGTCCGGCGCACGGTTTTCCGGATGGTCACCGACTCCGCCGACGAGACGCGCGCCGCCTGGCTGCGCGAAGCCCGCGAGCTGGCCGCCGCCCTGGTGACGGACGCCTAGACGACCTGTGGTCGGGCAGTGCGCCGATCATCACGTGTCCTGATTGTTATCTCGAACAACAAATTGGTCGCTTGAACAGGTTGTGCTGTGGGTCACAGTCGAATATGTTGCAGCGAACAACATTCGCTCGACCTCGACCGCCCGGGCACTCCGGGGCGGTGGTTCCACGAAAGGCCCCCTCATGCGTAAGGGCATTCTCGGCGTTGCGGCCGTCTCGGTCGCCGCGCTCACTTCCTTGACTTTGACTGCTTGTGGTGACGACTCGACGGGTTCGGGAGGTGGCGGAGCCAAGATCGGGGTGATCCTGCCGGACAGCAAGACCTCGGCCCGGTGGGAGACGGCGGACCGGAAGTACCTGCAGCAGGCCTTCGACGCCGCGGGCGTAAAGGCCGACATCCAGAACGCGCAGGGCGACAAGAACGCCTTCCAGACGATCGCCGATCAGATGATGACCAACGGCGCGTCGGTGCTGCTGATGACGAACCTGGACAGCGGCACCGGCAAGGCGGTCATCCAGAAGGCGAAGGCGCAGGGCGTCACGGTCATCGACTACGACCGGCTCACGCTGGGCGGCGGCGCCCAGTTCTACGTGTCCTTCGACAACGTGAAGGTCGGCAGCCTGCTCGGCGAGGGCGTCGCGAAGTGCCTGACCGACAAGAACGCCGCCAATCCGGTGGTCGCCTACCTGAACGGCGGGCCGACGGACAACAACGCGACCCTGCTGAAGACCGGCTACGACGCGGTGCTGAAGCCGAAGTTCGACGCCGGCCAGTACACGAAGGGCCCGGATCAGGCGGTACCGGAATGGGATAACACCCAGGCGGGCACCATCTTCGAGCAGATGCTCACCAGCCAGCCGAACATCGGCGGCGTGGTGGCGGCCAACGACGGTCTCGCCAATGCCGCGATCGCGGTGCTGAAGAAGCAGAAGCTCAACGGTCAGGTTCCGGTGAGCGGCCAGGACGCCACGGTGCAGGGCTTGCAGAACGTCCTCAAGGGCGACCAGTGCATGACCGTGTACAAGGCGATCAAGAAGGAAGCCGAGGCGGCGGCGGAGCTGGCCATCGCGCTGACCAAGGGCCAGCCGGGTCATGCGAACGGAAAAGTGCAGGACCCCGAGGCCAAGACCGACGTGCCGTCGGTGCTGTTGGAGCCCAAGCCGATCTACGCGCAGCAGGTGAAAGACGTTGTCGCGGACGGCTATGTGACCAAGGCCGAGCTGTGCACCGGCGAGATCGCGAAACTCTGCGCGGACAACGGCATCTGATCGCATCCAGCCCCTTCCGCCTTCTCGATGAGGGGATGGCGGAGGGGGCACCTTCTAGGAGCAGCACCATGAATGAAGCATCGCGCAGCGATTCGGTGGGGGGCGGTGGCCGAGAGACGGGTGGGCGAACGCCCGTAGTCGAATTACGCGGCCTGGAAAAGAGTTTCGGGCCGGTCCACGTCTTGCACAACGTCGCCTTCGCCGCCTACCCGGGCGAGGTGACGGCACTGGTCGGTGACAACGGGGCCGGAAAGTCCACCCTCGTCAAGTGCATCGGCGGCACCCACCCGATCGATGCGGGCGAGTTCTTGTTCGAGGGCAAGCCCGTTCAGGTGCACAGCCCGCGCGACGCGGCCGCGCTCGGCATCGAGATCGTGTACCAGGATCTGGCGCTCTGCGACAACCTCGACATCGTCCAGAACATGTTTCTCGGCAGGGAGAAGAAGACCGGGATCGTGCTCGACGAGTACGCGATGGAGGAGCTGGCCGGAAAGACCTTGGCGAGCCTGTCCGTTCGGACGGTGAAGAGCGTCCGGCAGCAGGTGTCGAGCCTGTCCGGCGGGCAGCGGCAGACGGTGGCGATCGCCAAGGCCGTGCTGTGGAACAGCAAGGTGGTGATCCTGGACGAACCGACCGCCGCGCTCGGCGTCGCCCAGACCCAGCAGGTGCTCGAGCTGGTGCGCAGGCTGGCCGATCGCGGGCTCGCGGTGGTGCTGATCTCGCACAACATGAACGACGTGTTCGCGGTCTCGGATCGCATCGCGGCGCTGTACCTCGGCCGGATGGCCGCCCAGGTCCGCACCTCCGACGTGACCCACGGGCAGGTCGTCGAACTGATTACGGCAGGCCGCAGCGGCGCACTGGGCCTGGACGCGAATGGAGCGAAGGCATGAGCGTCACCTTGACTGAAAAGCCAGCTACTGCACCGGTTTCCGACTTGGTGAACACCTACGTCGGACGGGTGCGCAGTGGTGACATGGGTGCGCTGCCCTCCGTGCTGGCGCTGATCATCCTGTCCTGTGTCTTCTGGGCCGCGCGCCCGGTCTTCATGTCCGAGGCCAATTTCGCGAACCTGTTCACCCAGGGCGCGGCGATCGCGGTGATCGCGATGGGCCTGATCTTCGTGCTGCTGCTCGGCGAGATCGACCTGTCGGCCGGTTTCACCAGCGGCGTCTGCGCGGCGGTGCTCGCGGTGCTGCTCACCGACCGCGGCTGGCCCTGGTACGCGGCGGTCGTGGTGTCGCTGCTCACGGGGGTGCTGATCGGGCTGACGATCGGCACCATCGTGGTGAAGGTCGGTATTCCCTCGTTCGTGGTGACGCTCGCGGCTTTCCTTGCGCTGCAAGGCGTCGCGCTGAAGATCATGGACAACGGCCGCAACATCTCCATCCGCGACGACACCATCCTCGCCGTCGCGAACAAGAACGTCCCGCCGTTGCTCGGCTGGCTGCTGTACGCCGTGCTGGTCGCGGGGTTCGCGTTCGTGCAATACCGAAAGCTGCGGGCGCGCACCAAACTCGGCCTCACCGGTGAGACCGCCCCGGTGATCGTGGCGCGGATCGTGGCGGTCGCGGTGGTGCTCGGCATCGCGGTGCTCGTGCTCAACGGGGAACGCAGCCGCAACCCGGAACTGCACTCGCTCAAGGGCATGCCGATCGTGGTCCCGCTGATCGCGATCCTGTTGCTGGTGTGGACCTTCGTGCTCAATCGCACGTCGTTCGGCAGGCACATCTACGCGGTCGGCGGCAACGCCGAGGCGGCTCGGCGCGCGGGCATCACCGTGGATCGCGTGAAGATCACTGCCTTCGTGCTGTGTTCGACCATGGCGGCGGTCGGCGGCCTGATCGCGGCCTCCCGCGCCAACTCGGTCGACCCCAACACCGGCGGCAGCAGCGTGCTGCTGCTCGCGGTCGGCGCGGCGGTCATCGGCGGCACCAGCCTGTTCGGTGGCCGAGGTCGAATGCTGGACGCGGTCCTCGGCGCCGCCGTGGTCGCGGTGATCGACAACGGCATGGGCCTGATGGGCTACAGCGCGGGCACGAAATTCGTTGTGACAGGATTCGTGCTGCTCTTGGCGGCCGGAGTAGACGCCTTGTCGCGCAAACGCACGCTACTTCGTAGATAACCCACTCCGCGGCGAAGGACGGTGAATGAGGGCAGCCCCATCTCCCGATGAGATCCGCAAGAGCAACTTGGCTGTATTGCTCCGGCACGTTCATCGCGACGGTCCGGTCTCGCGGGCCACGCTCGCGGAGCGAATGGGGCTGAACCGCAGCACCATTCTGGCGTTGACCGCCGACCTCGCCGCGGTAGGGCTGGTGCGCGAGGAACTGCCGGGGCAGACCGGAAAGGCGGGCCGTCCGTCGCTGGTGGTTCGGCCGGAGTCGGAGCGCGTATACGTCATCGCGCTCGACGTCGGCGCCGACCGACTGGCCGCTGCGCGAGTCGGTTTGGGTGGGCTGGTCCTCGATCAGGTCGAAACCACCCGCCCGCGTGGCACTTTCGATCCGGAGGATGTGATCGCCACGCTGGCGGGCATGGCCCGCGACATGATCGGCAACGCCGCTCGCGACGCCGTGTGTGTCGGTGTGGGCGTGGCCTTTTGCGGGATGGTGCGCGAGGAGGACGGCGTCGTCCGGTACGGGCCGAACATCGGCTGGGTCGATGTCCCGTTCGGCGCGAGCCTGACTCGGGAACTGGACCTCGGGCTGCGGGTCGTCGTCGGCAACAACGCCAACCTCGGTGCACTGGCCGAGCGGGAGCGCGGCGTCGCCGCAGGACTGTCGGACCTGATCTATCTGCACGGTGACGTCGGCATCGGGGCGGGCATCATCATGGGCGGCCAATTGCTAGGCGGGGAGGGCGGCTACGCGGGCGAGGTCGGCCACATGATCGTCAACCGGAACGGAAGGCCCTGCGCGTGTGGGTCGCACGGCTGTCTCGAGGTCGAGGCGGGCGAGCTCGGCTTGATCGCCGCCGCGGGCCGCGCCGACCCGGCGGGCCGGGCCGCGGTCGAGGCCATCGTGGAGGCCGCGGCGCGCGGTGACTCGACGGCCAGGGACGCGCTGCACCAGGTGGGCGATTGGCTCGGTTACGGCGTGGCCAACCTGGTCAATATCTTCAACCCGTCGATGGTGGTCTTCGGCGGCGTGCTGCGCGAGATCTATCTCGCCTCGGCGGCCCAGGTGCGCAGCCGGGTAGCGGTCGACGCTTTGCTCGCGGTCCGCGAGCGGGTGCGGCTGCGCACCTCCGCGCTCGGCGGCGACGCGACGCTGATCGGTGCCGCGGAGCTGGCCTTCACCGAGGTACTCACCGACCCGGTGCAGACGCTGGCCAGAATCGCCGCGGCCCGCGCCTGAAACCGGGTGCGGCCTCGCGCATTCGCGCTCGCAAGCGCTCCGAGCGGGCCGACCGTCGTCGGCGGCGAACTTCCCGCTGGTCACCAAACCCGACTACTATGCGCAGACCACCGTTCGGGTGATCAAGCGCACCGTGCCCGAGTGGGCCGGCCGATCCGATGGCGGTGTTCGAGCGTGAGCAACAAAGGGGTTTTCGATGGATAGGCCGGCGTGGGCGCCCGAAGGCGTGGATATGCAGCAGGCAAGCCCGGCACGGATGTATGACGCGCTGCTGGGTGGTTCGCACAATTTCGAGATCGACCGCAAGGCCGCCGAGATGGGCAAGTCGCTCGTGCCGGACCTGCCCAGGCTGGCGCTGAGCAACCGGGCGTTCCTGCGCCGCGCGGTGCGATTCCTGGCCGATTCCGGGATCCGCCAATTCCTCGATATCGGGTCGGGAATCCCGACAGCCGGAAATGTGCACGAGGTGGTGCACGCTATCGATCCCGATATCCGGGTGCTCTACGCGGATATCGATCCGGTGGCCGTCGCCCATTCGCGCGCGATTCTGCGCGGTAACAGCCGGGCCGGTGCCATCGAGGCCGACCTGCGCAAGCCGGCCGAGCTGCTCGACAAGGCGGCCGAGACCGGCCTGATCGACTTCGACCAGCCGGTCGGCCTGCTGCTGGTCGCGGTGCTGCACCTGCTCGCGGACAGCGACGAGCCCATCGCCAAGGTGGCCGAGCTGCGCGCCGCCGTCCAGCCGGGCAGCTACGTCGCCATCTCCCATCTCACCTCTGAAATGCGGCCCGAGGACGCGGGCAAGCTTGGCGCCAATGCCTCCGATAAGAATCGAATTGGTATCCATTTCCGTAATCGCGCGGGAATCGTCGCTATGTTCGAAGGATGGGACCTGATCGAGCCCGGCGTGGTCGAGTTGCCGGTCTGGCGCCCGGAGTCCGAGCGAGATCTGCACGAGGCACCGGGCCGTTCGCTCGGTCTGGCCGGCGTCGGTCGAAAGGCCTGAAGCGCGAAGACGAACCAGCAGGGGGTCCCTGAGTGGGGTCGCATGAGCTAGCGATGCGGTGGGCCGAGGCGCTGGACGGCGCGGTGGCCCCCACTCTCACGCGGACCCAGATCGAGGCCATGCTCGCCGGATTGAGCGAGGCGCTCGAAGCGGTGGTGCTCGGCACCGCCGAACTCACCGTCGCCCGCGATGCCGCCTCCGTGCTGGTCGCGGCGAACTACCGCGACGCGGTGGCGGTCAGTCGTTCGGTGGTGGTCATCTGCCACGACCTGGTGGCCGACATCTGCCCGACCACCGTCGGGCCGAACTACGAGCGGATCCGCGACCGGGCGGTGCTCACCGCCGCCGAGTTCGCCGCGGGCTTCACCGCGGCCCTGCGGACGGCGGCGCTCGCCGAACAGGAAGCCACCCTGGTGGCGACCTTGGCGGCGGCGCAGGAGGCCGAGGCCAAACGACAGCTCTCCGAGGCCAGATTCGCAGCCGTCTTCGCGGGCGCCTCGGTCGGCATCGGCACCATCGATGTCACCGGCAAGGTGCTCGACGCCAACCTGGCGATGGCCGAAATGCTCGGTCTGCCAGTGGAACTCATGCCCGGCCGGGCGGTGGACGAGCTGCTCGGCCCGGCGAACATCGGCTACGCCTTCGCGGAGCTGCAACGGCTGCTCAGCGGGGCGTCCGACCGGTTCCGGCTGGAGACCGAGCATCTGCGCCCGGACGGCGCGATCACCACCATCGACCTTTCGATGTCGGCGGTGCGCGACAGCGCCGGGCAGGTGCGATTCCTGATCGGGGTCGCGGTCGACATCACCGAACGCAAGCAGCTGGCCGACCGGCTGTGGCACGACGCCAACCATGACAGCCTCACCGGTCTGCCCAACCGCACCTTGTTCTTCGACCGGCTGGCGAACGCGAGCCCGCCGATCGGCGTGTGCTATCTCGATCTCGACGGGTTCAAAGAGATCAACGACGTGTGGGGACACACGGTGGGGGACAAGGTGCTTCGGGTGGTCGGCGAGCGATTACGCGCGGCCGTCGGCCCGGTCGACGGACTCGTCGCCAGGCTCGGCGGCGACGAGTTCATCGTGCTGATCGAAAAGTGTACGGGTGCAGACAAATTGACCGAGATATCCGGCTGGTTGTCGCAGGCGCTCGTGGAGCCGATGGAGGTGGAGGGTCATCTGGTGACCGTCGCCGCCAGCATCGGCACCGTCTTCCTCGACGACGTGCCCACCGCCCCGGACCAGCTCATGCACGCGGCCGATACCGCGATGTACCGCAACAAGGCCGCGCAGACCATGCGCGAGTCGCGGTTCCGGCAGCGGAAGTAGTTCAGCGGTCGATCCACCGGAAGTGGTGGGTAGTGGTTGTCAGTGCTCGGTGGCACGGTGATCCGATGACCGAAAATATCTGGCCGGTGGTCGAACTCAGGCAGTACACCCTGCGCCCGGGGACGCGAGACGTGCTGATCGATTTGTTCGACCGGGAACTCGTGGAGACCCAGGAAGCCGTCGGCATGCGCATCGTGGCGCAGTTCCGTGACGAGGACGACCCCGATCGGTTCGTCTGGATGCGGGCCTTCCCCGATATGGCTGCCCGCGGCGCGGCGCTGACTGCCTTCTATATAGAGGGGGCAGCGTGGCGGACGCACGCCCCCGCGGCGCGAGCGACGATGGTCGACACCACCGATGCGCTGTTGCTGCACCCCGCCTCGGCGACTTCCGGTTTCGTAGTGTCGGGGAGTCGTCCCGGGGTGCACGCGACCGACCTGCCGGAGTCGCGGGTGCTGGCCACCGTCTACTACCTCGATACGCCGAAAGAAGAGTTCGCCGAATTCTTCGACACCAGTGTGCGACCGGTGCTTGCGGCAACCGGTGCGCCGCCGATCGCCTGCTATCTGACCGACCCGACGCCCAATACCTTTGCCCCGCTGCCTATTCGGGAAGAGAACGTCTTCGCCTGGTTTGCGCTGTTCGACAACGCCGACCGCCGCGCCGCCCATCTCGACCAGCTGGCCGCCACCGAGGTGTGGCACACGCAGGTGCAGCCGGAGCTGGCCGAGCGCCTGTCCGGCCCGCCCGAGCAGCTGCGTCTGGCACCGACGGCCCGCTCGATGCTGCGCTGACCGGTCGGCCTCGTCGACCTGCCCAGTGCGATTGTGCAATAGCGAAGGAACTGGCGGACCCACCACGGTGCGGGTTTCGGTTCTGTTAGAACCGAAATGACTGAGACAGTGCCCCGAACGCACTGTCGACCCGGAGTAGTCGTGCCGAGAGTGGTTGGTCGGATGAAGATCTCGTCGATATCGATGATCGGTGTCGTATTCCTCGGCACGCTGTGCGGAATACCGGATCGCGCGGCGGCGCAGACCGGCTCGGCGGGGCCGTCGCCCGCGGTGTTCACCGTGACGACCACCGCCGACGGTGCGGCGGCGAATCCGTTCGAGGGACGGTGCCGCACCGACGCGGGCGAGTGCACGTTGCGCGCCGCCGTGCAGGCCGCGAATGTCCGGCCCGGCAGCATCATTCGGGTGCCCGAAGGCCGGTATGTGCTGACCATCCCGCCTAATTTCTGGAATACCAACGGCCCCTTCATCGATCCGGCCACCGGCGACCTCGACGTGACCGCCGACACCACCATCGAGGGCGCGGGCCAGGACCGCACCGTCGTCGATGCCGGTCACCGCGATCGCGTCATGCTGACCACCGCGCGGGTCGCCCTCTCCGGGCTGACCATCACCGGCGGTAGTGCCGCCGAGCACGAGATTCCGCTGTTCGAGACCGGTGGCGGCGGAATCGCCAACTCCGGCAAGCTGATTCTCGATCACGTGACGGTGACCGGAAACGCCGCCGATTACGGCGGAGGCATCTTCAATATTCCCGTCGCCGACCTGAAGGTCACCGACAGCATCATCACCGCCAATGCGGCGGGCGAGGCGGGCGGTGTCCGCTGCGACAACACCTGCACGTTCACCCGCACCGAGATCACCGACAACCATGTCGTCAACCCGCGCACCAAGTGGTACCGCTTCGGCGGATTCGCGGGCCGTGGTGGCGGACTCGACATCCGGGGCGTCGGCGAGGTGCTGCTCATCGACTCTCTCGTCTTGCGCAACAGCGCCGACGAGGGTGGCGGCGGCATCAATATCGCCCCCGCCTACCTCGACAGCCTGCCGTACCAGTTCACCGATGTCGTCAATCCCGGTATGGGCAAGCTGATCCTGCGCGGCTCGACCATCGCGCAGAACACCGCGGGACTAGGCGAACAGAACTGCAAGAAGGTTTTCGCTGTCATCCTGTCCACCGGCGCCAACCTCAGCAACGACCACTCCTGTGACCTGACCGCCACCGGCGACGAGGTGCGCCCGGATGCGGGTGTGCGCTGAAACCCGCACAACGAGAAGGGAATCCGCCATGGGTTCGTTCAATGCAGGCGACTGGATGACGGTACTCGGTCAGGCCTTCGCCTGGGCGATGTCGATGCTCGTATCCGGTGCCACCGCAGGTTCCTCCTGATCAACCGGACTGGGCCGAGTCGGCCCGTGCTGCGAGAGCGCCGCGCAGCTTCGCGGTGAGGGCGTCGATGCGGCGTTGCTGTTGCGCGGTGGTCGATTCCGGGTGGTGGATCTCGATGCTCAAACGCCCGCCGAAGGTGCTGACGATGCAGGCGCTGCCGCCGGGTACCTCGGGGTCGTGTCCGCCGGTACGGTCCGCTCGTGCGGTCAAGGTGGAGCGGAAGTCGTTGATGTGCAATCCATCTGGTGCGCGGAGGTCAGGTACTCTGCCCCAATTCGTGACGAGGACCATGCCCGGCATCAGCTCCAGCTCGCCGGCCATCTCGGGGATGTGCAGCGGAGTCCGCTGCACAGTGCCCGAGGCCAGGCCCGCCCGCAGCGACTCGCAGATACCGCGAGCAAGGTCGAGCAGTCCGATGTTCGCCGTCGAAAGATGGTTGGCGAACCCGAGCACATTGGTGCCCTCGGTCAGGCCGACCGGAGGTATGAGACGGCTGCGCAGGTCGACCGGATAGGTGAGCAGGATGTCGGTCAGCGCAAGTCCGAGCACCTCGGCCTCGCCGAGCATGATTGCCGCCGACACCAACCCATTGATCGTTACTCCCTCCCGGTGCCCCAACTCGACCAACTCAGCGGTCTCTGCCGACGAGAGGTGGCAACGGGTGGTGCGCAGCGAAACGAAACCGGTGTCTTCCGAAACAGCCTCGGGCATAGCGGGTTCGGGCACGCGCGCCGCATTCGAAGTGGCTGCCGCATTCGTCGTGGCGCGGCCCGGCGATGCAGCGGATCCGGAGTGCGCGACGGGTATGGACGCTGCGGCGGAGTCGGACAGCACGGAGCCGCCTGGCGTCGGCTGCTCGGCAGCATCGGGCTCCGCGGTCTTCTCGATCCCCCGCGCGGCCAGCAATTCCTCCACGGACTGCGGATACGGCTGCACTTCGCGTTCGACGGAATGCCCATCGACTACATCGGTGTAGCAGGACCACAATTCGGCGAGCACCGCCAACGAGTGGTAGGCGTCCGCCACACTATGGTGGGTCAGCAGAGTCACGCTCGCGGTCTCACCGTCGCGGACCACGCGCAGCGCGCTGAGTGCGACGCGTTGATCGAATGCCGGAGCGACCAGCAGCCGCTCCGGATCGCTGTCGACCACCGAGATCTCGGGTGCGGCGCCCGTCCCGGCCACCAGGACGTGGTTACCGCTCTCGGTCGGTTCCAGCCCGGCCCCCAGCACCGGATAGGCCCGCACTACGGCGTCGTAAGCCGACGACAAGGCCGCCGGATCCAACCGGCCCGAGACCTGAACGGCGTACCCGACATACACTTGCGCGCCCGCGAAAATCTGCTCGCTCGGAGCCAGCGGGCGGATAGCAGTTGACGTGGTCATAGAGCTCCCCTTCACCTGAAGCGAGTGGACTCGTACCGAGGGACGATCAAAACCCGTGCTGGCAGGCCGGAGCAAATAGCGGTCCGCTCACCGGATCGAGACCCGGTTCACCGGGGGCTCAGTGCGGTATCGCGGTTGGTGCGGGACGAGTGTAGGCGGTGTCGATGTCGCCGTGCGGGAGAGCCTGAGCGCGCCGACCTCGCGGTGCGGAAAACCCCTAAGCGGCGCCGACTTCGCTGGCCGCGTCCAGATGCGCGGCCAGCAGCCGCACCCGCCGCTTCTGCTGCGCAGTCGTCTCCACCGGATGGTGGATCTCGATGCTCAGCTGGTCATCGAATGTGCTGATGATGATGGTGCCGCTGGGCTGCTGTAGTCGATGCCCGGCCTTGTCCGGCTTCGCGATCATGACCGTACGAAAATCGTCGATCCGCAACCCGGCGGGCAACTGCGGCCGGTCGATACGCCCCCAGTTGGTGGCCAGCACGATGCCGGGCGCGCGCGGCGGTGGGCTGGACGCGATATCGGGGATGTGCAGCGGTGTCTGCTGCACGACGCCGGTCGCCAGCCCGCTGCGTAGGCCGTCGCTGATGGCACGGCCCAGTTCGACCAGGGTGGTCCCGGCGCCGACGCTGGGGACGAAGTCGGCGAAGCCGAGAACGTTCGTTCCTTCGGTGTAGCCGATCGCGGGGGTGACCCGGTTGCGCAGGTCGACGGAGTAGGTGTAGCTGAGCTCGGTCAGCGGCAACTCGCGCAGTTCGGCCTCGGTGAGCAGGATTGCGGCCGAGGCCAGTCCGTTGATCGTCGTCCCCTCGCGGTGTGCGAGATCGGCGAGCGCGGTGGTCTCCTGTCTGGTCAGGCGGCAGCGTGCCGTCAGCGGCAGTAGATAGGAATCGTCGCTCGCGTCGGGCGCAACGGCGCGGGGTGCTTCGGCGACCACCAACGATCGAGCCGACACCGGCAGTCCGGACATCTTCTCGACGCATCGGGCGAGCAGCAGGTCTTCCACCGCATCCGGAAACCGGTGCGGTTCCAGCATGGGCGCGCGCCCATGGCTGGCCTCGGTGTAGCAGGCCCATAACTCGGCGAGCACGGCCAGCGAGTGGCAGGCGTCCGCGATGCTGTGGTGGGTCACCAGGGTGACCCCGGTGCTGTCGCCGTCCCGGACCACGCACAGCGCGGCCAGCGCCGTGCGCTGGTCCAGCCGCGCGCCGCTGAGCAACAGTTCGGGATCTCCGTCGACGACGGTGAATTCCGGTGTGGTGCGGGGTGATTCGACGATCACGTGCCCGCGTCCGTTGGCCACGAGGTGGGCGCCGAACGCCGGGTAGGCGCGCACCACCGCCTCGTAGGCGGCCGAAAGTGCGGCCAAATTCAACCGACCGGACAGTCGCATCGAGTAGCCGACGAGGACCTCACTACCGGCGAAGATCTCTTCGCTCGGTGCCAACGGCCGAATGACGGTAGCCGTGGTCATGTCGAAATACCCTCCACATGAGACTGCCCATCGAGGCTAGCTCGAATGCCGGACACTGCACGGTCTTTCGAGTCCATCACCTCTATGTGGTGTATCGCGCATACCGAACGAGCTGTTTCCCGTCGTTGCCACAACGAGACCATGCTCGGCGATCAGCCACTGCCCGCAGAGGCAGCGCAGGTAGCGGACGTCTCCGTGTGCGGACACCAGCGTCGGTGTGGGCCAGGAACAGGAGGGGCAGGTCAGGTCCATGCACCCAGCCTGATGTAATGACTCAGTGCACTTCAACCCTTACGGCGGTGCGGCGGCCGAACTCGCCGCCCGACTGGTGAATGCGGGCCGTGACGAGGATCTGCGGGAACTGCTCGCCGCCGCGGACTACAAACCACTCAGTTCTGTCACGGCCGCGCAGACCGCCGAGCTGCGCCGGTGGATCACGGAACTCGCCGCGGTCTTCGACGATCCCACCGTGGCGCGGCTCAACGCATTGCTCGCTAAAACGACCAGTCAGCCTTATATCTCGACGCACGACAGCCGACCGCCGCACCTGCACTTCGCGCAGGAGACCGCCCCCGTCGACGAACGCGTCAAGGCCTACACCGCTGTCGGCCTCGCCGCGCTGTTCTGCACCGACCCGAGTCGCATCGGCCGCTGTGCCCGCGACGGATGCGCCGAGGTCTTCGTCGACACCTCACGCAACGGCCGTCGCCGCTTCTGCTCGACGCGCTGCTCGAACCGGGTGCACGTGGCCGAGCATCGCTCGCGGCAATCGACCTGAGCGCTCAGTACGCCTTCTTCGCCGCGACGACGCGCCCGGATTCGATGGCACCGCGCAACGCTCGGTGGTCGTGCTGGGTCTGGTCGGCATAGGCGACCGCGAACTCGATCATGGCGCGGTCGAAGGTATCGCTGGACCCGAGGTATGCGGCGATGGCGACGCGGTCACCGGAGCGAGCATGCGCGCGGGCGAGGGTGCGCCCGCACAGTGCCGCGTAGTCGCGCAGATAGGAGCGTGACATCTCCTCGATGTCGGCCGAGCCCTTCATGTCGCGCAGTTGGCGCCAGTAGTAGTGCCGCCCGTCCGCGCCGGTCGCCCAGCCGAGAAAGATGTCGCTGGCGGCTTGGATGAGCCGCTGCCCGTGCACGACCCGGTGCCCTTGATTGCGAAACCTGCTCGCCGCGGTGTGCGGCGCGAGTACCGACTGTTCGGCCTCCTTCACCTGCAGGAACAGCGGGCTCTTGGTCACCCGCCCGGCCAGCAGGGCGACGAAGCAGCGGGTGCCGACACTGCCGACACCGACCACTTTGACCGCCAGGTCCAGCATTTCGTGCCGATCGAGCAGCACCCGGCGCTCCTCGGCCACGCTGCGGCGGTAGTCGCCGAACACCCGCTGGATCACTTCGGCGTCCATCTGCCCGATCGGGATCAGCAGCGGTGGACGGTGCCGGATTCGGGGGACCCCGTCGGCGTCCGGCTCGGTCAGCTTCGCCAGCGCCTGCAGATTGGTGCGGGTCCGCGCCTCGGCGAGTGCTTGCTCGACACCCTTGCGGCGCTTGGGTTTCCGTGCCAGCGCCGTCAATTGGTCGGCGTCGATCTTTTCGTACCAGACGGCCAATTCGTCGAGGTCGGCCAGCCGGATCATCGCCTCCCGATAGGCGCGGGCCGTGGCGCCGACCGCGGTTTCGGCGTCGGTATCGGCGAACCCGTTGGCCCGTGCGGCTACCGCGACACTGGCCGCCAGCCGTTTGACGTCCCACTCGAAGGGGCCGGGCAAGGTCTCGTCGAAGTCGTTGAGGTCGAAGACCAGTGCACGTTCCGGTGAGGCGAACAGGCCGAAATTGGACAGGTGCGCGTCGCCGCACAGTTGGACGGTCAACCCGGTATTGGGGGAGGCGGCCAGGTCGGCGGCCATGATCGCGGGCGCACCACGCAGGAACGGGAACTGCCCGGCCGCCATCCGGGCGTACCGGATGGGGACCAGCTCGGGCACCCTGGTCGCGGCCTGGCGTTCGAGCACGCTGATCGGGTCCGCCCGATCGGCGGGCGGTTCCCAGACTCCCAGCGACCGTCGGCCGACCCGCTTGCGCGCCCGCCGCCCCAGTTCGGCCGCGCCTGGTTCCACAATCGCCAAGGTTTCCGCCATCGTGCCAGTTTGTCATTCAATGGCAACTAGCGAGCAAATCTGACACGGGTTTTCTAGCAAATCTAGAGCGAGTTATGCAGAGTGGCCTCCTCCCGAGTGGCGTGTTCGCCAGTGCTGTCCGCGACCGGATCGGCGGCGCGGCAAGCGGGTTCGACGATCGGGATACCGAGCGGTTGCGCATCGGCGGACTGTGATCAACAGTGGTGTCCAATGGCGGTGGAGCGACGGGAGGCCGGCATGGACCACACGGACGTGGTTGTCGTCGGTGCCGGATATGCGGGATTGGCCGCGGCGCGGGCAGTGCGGGCGGGTGGCCGCGCGGTGGTCGTGCTCGAGGCCGCCGGACGCGCCGGCGGCCGGGCATTGACCGACCGGATCGCGGACGAGTGGGCGGTTGACCTCGGCGCCCAATGGATCTCCGGCGCCCACACCAGGTTTGCCGCGCTGGCGCAGGAGTACGGCGCGGACACCTACCCGGCGCCGTCCGACGGCGCGAACCTGCTGGTCGAGGGCGCCGTCCGGCAACCGTTCCGCGGGGCACGCCCGCCGCTGCCACCGCTCGTGCTTGTCGTCCTCGCGCAGGCCATGTGGCGGATCGAGCGGCTCGCGGCGCGCATCGACCTCGCCCGCCCGTGGACCACCCCCGGCGCCGACCGGCTCGACGCGATGACCGCGGCGACCTGGTTGCGCCGCAACCTGCCCGAGCGACGGGCCAGGCATATCGCCGAGGTGATGGTCGGCGAGGAACTGTGCGTCGACGTCGGCAGCGTCTCGATGCTCGCCCTGCTGACCACCATCCGCGCCGCGGGCGGCGTCGAGGCCGGCGTGACGGCCGAGACGGTCACCCGCTTGTTCGTCGACGGCGCCGACGGCCCGGCCCGCGCGATCGCCGCGGAGTTGGGCTCCGCGCTGCGGCTGAACGCCCCGGTCACCTCGATTCGGCGAGTGCCGGAGGGTCTTTCGGTACGCGGCGAGTTCGGCGAGGTGCGGGCCGGGCAGGTGATCGTCGCGCTGCCGCCCGCGCTGGCCGGGCGGATCGGCTACGACCCGCCGTTGCCCGCCGCTCGCGACCACCTGACCCAGCGGATGCCGATGGGGTCGGTGCTGAAGGCGTTCGCCGTCTACGAGCGTCCCTTCTGGCGCGATGATCGACTCACCGGCCAGGCGTTGAATCTGCACGATCCGGTCCCGATCACCTTCGATGCCACCCGCCCTGGCGGTCCCGGGGTGCTCGGCGCCCTCGTGCCCGGCCGCGCCGCGCATCGGCTGGCGGCGCTGTCCGCCGACGAACGCCGGACCATGATCGTCGGTTCGCTCGTTCGCGCGTTCGGTCGCGCGGCCCGCGATCCGATCGACTGGCGCGAGAAGGTCTGGGCCGACGATCCCTACGCCCGGGGCGGGTACGGGGCGTTCTTCCCGCCCGGTGTGCTGACCAGCATCGGTTCGGCGTTGCGTCAGCCGATCGGTGCGATTCATTGGGCGGGGAGCGAAACCGCGACGGAATGGGCGGGTTATATCGAAGGTGCCATCCGGTCCGGCGAACGCGCGGCGGCCGAGGTACTCGCTACCGACGGTGTCACTGCCGTGCGGGAATAGAGGTATCAATGCCCCTGTCAGCTCGGGAAATTCGACGGGTGAATCAACTGGTCGATCGTCCAGCTTGAGAAGTGAATGGTAGATCGATTGATAATGCCCGTACATATCCATTTACGTTTCTCTGACGCGCCCCTACATTCCTGGAGCCAAAAAGGCGGATTCGACCTCGGGTAATGGCGAATAGTGATCTCCGTTATGTTGACTGAGATTCCGTCGTGCGCGAACCATGGACCGCATGGCACATTCAGCAAACCTTCAGCAAAGGGTGGTGTGGCCCAGCCGCATGTTCCCGGCCGCGGTGTTGGTGTTGTGCACAGTGCTGGTCGGCGGGTGGTTCGCCGAACCCGGCTCAGCGACCGCGGATCAGCCCGGTTGCACCACGGACGTCTCGGTCCCCAATGAACTGACGGTGACCTGCGACCCCGGTTCCGGAGTCGGCGAGCACGCCTTCATCCGCTGTCGCGACCTGCTCGGCATGCCGCATACCCATATCGGCGCCACCATCGGACCGGATGGTGGTTGGTCCAGGGCCAATTGTGCCCCGGCCGAAACCGGTCCGGTCTGATCCGGGCGGGGCTTTGTTTCCCCTATATCGCCTTCGCGCCGGAGCCCGCGACACGCACTACGACAGGGCCATGGGCGCATCGTAACCAGCACGTCCTACGGACGGGTTCACGGAGAGGCTCCAGTAATGCGCGTAGTCACCAAGGATCGTCAAAGAGAAACCAAAGCTTCGGCACGGCACCGCAAGACGGTGCAGAAATCCCGGCGCGGCATGTATGCCGCCGCGACTTTCGCCTCCATGGCGACCGCCATGATCGGCGCAGGCCACGCCTCGGCCGATATCGAGTTGCCCGCACCACCTTCCGATCTGAACGGAGTGCTGTCCGGCGCCGGTGATGTTGCGGGACAACTGCTCGACCCGGGGCAGCAGGAAGCGCTGAACAACGCACTCGGCGCCGCGAGCGCGGCAAGTGCGAACACTCCGTTCGGCGACCAGGTGAACTCGGCGATCGATACCTATCGGGGCGGTGGAGGCCCGTCGCCCGAACCGTCGTGGGGTGGCGGTCCGGCCGCTCAGAACGACCCTGGCACGGTTGTTTCAGAGGTGGCGGGCCGCGTCCCCGCACCGGTGGCCGATCTCGCCGCTACCGTCGCGCAAATCGCCGGTTCGGGCATGCAGCTCGATCAGCTGGCCACCTGGGCGGACAAAACCTTCCCCGACGGCCCGATGCGCGGCCCGGTCAACGACCTGCTGGCCTTCGTGCAGCAGGCCACCGAAATGGCAGGCACCCGGCGCAGCAGCGCGACCCCGGCCATCGACGACCTGATCGACCAGGCGCGCACCCTCTTCGGCTTCCCCAAGGACGGACCGGACCCGGTCAAGGGTCTGCGTGATCTGCTCACTCCGACTGTGGGACAACAGAACCCGGCCGCTCAGCAGTTGCCGCCCGGTCTGCTCGCGATCGCCGCGCCGGTCATCGGCCTGTTCGCGCCGCAGTTGGCTGACCTCGCGCCGGTGCTCGCATTCCTCGCACCGCTGCTCGCCTTGGCCTCGAGCCCGGCCGCCGCGATCGGCGCCGTGTTCACCCAGATCCGCGACGCCGTGCGCGGGCTGGTCTCCGATGCCAGGCAGCCCGCGGCGCTGCCACTGCTCGCCTTGCCGGTGATCGCGCTGTTCGCGGTGGTGCCGCTGCTGTTCGCGGGCGGGATCGGGGTCGCCGCCGTACTCACCCTCGGCGCGGTGGTGCTCGGCGCGATCCTGTTGGCTCCGTTGGCGATCGGTGCGCTGGTCATCGGCGGGCTCGTGCTTGCGGTACTGGCGGTTCCGGTGCTGATCGTGCTTGCGGTGATCGCGATTCCGGTGTTGCTCATCGCGATTCCGGTCGCCCTCGTCGCGTTCGCGGTGTTGGCGCCGGTCGTTCTGGTCGGTGGTGTCGCCGCGATCGCGGTGGCCATTGTCGGCGGAATCGCCCTTGCCGTAGTCGCTTTGGCCGCCGGGCTGGCGCTGAGTGTCGTCGGGTTCGTGGTGCTGACCGCGGCCGCGCTGCTGGCCACCGTTTTCGTGCCGGTCCTCGGACTGGTGGTCGCACCGCTGTTGTTCACCGGTGCGCTTGCCTTCCTTGTCGTCAGCCTGATCGCCACCGCCGTCGCGTTCTTCGGTGTGCTCGGAGTGGCCGGACTCGCTACCGCCGCACTGTTTGTCGGAGTCGGGCTGCTTTCGCTGCTCACCCCGTTCGGGCTCATCGCCATTCCGATCCTGATCGCACTCGCGGCGGTCGCGCTGGTGGCGTTCGGCGCGGTCGGTCTCGCGGGCGGCGTGATCCTGGCCGTGGTGGCGCTCGCCGGGTTGCTGGTCCTTTCGGTGGCCGGGGGTGCCGCGGTGACCGTGCTGCTCGCGCTTGCGGTGGTGGCGACCGCGATTCAGCTCGTCGCCGCGGCGGTGTTCTGGGCGGGGCTGTCCGCGGCGGGCATTCTGTTCGCCGCGCTCGGTGCGGCGGGTGTCGCGCTCGCGGTGGTCGGTGGGTTGATCGCCACCCTCGCGCTGGTCTTCGCCGTCCCGGTGCTCGGGCCGCTGCTGGCTCCGTTGCTGTTCATCGGCCTGGTCGCCATTCCGGCGGCGCTGGGACTCGCGGTGCTGTTCGGTGGGTTCGGATTGATCGCGTTCTCGGTGTTCGCCTTGACCGGGACGGTTCTGTTGGCGATCACCGGGCTGGCCGCGGCCACCTTGGCAGCGACGCTCGTGTTCATGGTGACCATGCCGTATGCGATCCCGCTGATTCTGGTTGCCGCACTGGCCTTCTCGATCATTACCGGCGCTGGCATCGGCGTGGTTGCCGCAGCGTTCACGGTGGTGACCTGGCTGGGCGGTGGGGCCATCGTGCTCGGACTGCTTGCGTTCGCGCTCGCCGCGGTCGCCGCGGTGTTCGCCGGTGGGCTGGTGGTCTCGGTGCTGTCGTTCGTGATGCTCAGCCTCGCGGCGTTGGCGCTGATCGTGATCAACCCGCCGCTCGCGCTGATCGCGCTGCCGCTGCTGTTCGGCGGGGTGCTGCTCGGCACGCTGGCGACCATCGGCACGGTGGCCGCGGTCAGCACGCTGCTCGGCGGATTCGTCGCGGCGCTCGGGCTCGGACTGGTGGGCGCCTGGATGTTCTTCGGCGTGCTGGCGCTCGGCGTGTTCCTGGCGGCGTCGGCGCTGTTCCCGCCGCTGCTGTTGGTCACCGTGCCGCTGGCGGCCGCGGCCATCGCGGTCATGGCGGTGCTGGCGCTGGCGACCATCGCGGTCGGCGGGGCCGGTCTCGGCGCGATCCTGTTGGCGGGCGGGCTGATTTCGGCCGTGCTCGCGGTGGCGGCGGTGCTGGCCACCGCAGCGGTCGCGGTGGTCGGGTTCGCGCTCGCCGCGGTGCTGACGCTGCCCTTCCTGATCTTCGGGCCGTTCGCGGTGGTGGTGTCGACGGCGCTGTCGCCGATCATCGCGCTCGCCCTGCTCGCGGTGTGGTCACCGGTGCTTGTTGCGGGGCTGGTGGTCGCGGCGCTCGCCGTTGGCATCGGCTTGTTCGGACTGGTCGGGTTGCCCGCACTGGCGGCGCTGATCGGGGTCGCGGTGGTTGCCGCCACGACGGCGCTGGCGGTCACGCTGTTCGTCGGCAGTCTGCTGCTCGACTTCGCCACGCTCGGGGTCGCCGCGGCGGTGCTCGCGCCGCTGGTCGCCTTCGCCGGACTCGGTGCGCTGGCGTTGCTCGCGCTTCCGGTACTCGCCCTGCTTGCCGTGCCGGTGCTCGGCTTGGCCGCGCTGGGTGCGCTGGCTCTGGTCGCGCTGCCGGTGCTGGCCGTCGTCGCGCTGCCGGTGCTCGGGCTCGCTGCGCTCGGTGCGCTTGCTGCCGTGGCCATTCCGGTGATCGCGGTGCTCGCGCTGCCGGTGCTGGCGTTGCTCGCCCTAGTGGCGGTGCCGCTGCTCGCGTTGGCCGGACTGGCCGCGCTGGCGGCGACCTTCGTGGCAGGCGCGGTCGCCGGGGCAACGGCCCTCGCGGTCGCGGTGCTCGGCGCCCTCGCGCTCGGTGCTCCGCTGGCCTTGCTGGTGATCGTCCCGCTGCTGGCCCTGGCCGCCGTCGGCGCCCTCGCCCTGCACGCGCTGCCGGTGCTGTTGATCGGCGGGGCCTTGGCCGCCGCGATCGGCGTGCCACTGGCCGTGCTCGGTGCGCTGGCCTTGCTCGCGTTGCCGGTCGTGCTGATCGGTGGTGCCCTGATCGGCTTGGCCGCCCTGATCGGCGTCCCGCTCGCCGCAGTGGGAGCCGTTGCGCTGCTGGCACTTCCGGCACTCCTGATCGGCGGCGCACTGGTGGCAGCCGTTGGCATCCCGCTCGCGGTAATCGGCATCCCGGTCCTGCTCGCCGGCGCCGCCCTGGCCGCCCTGGCCGCTCTGGTCGGCGTGCCAGTCCTGGTGATCGGTGGTGGCTCAGCTGCCCTCGCCGCCGCCTTCATTGCGGTGAAGTTACTGATCTGCCTGCCACTCACCCTCGGTGCCCTTGCGCTGCTTGCCCTTCCGGTGCTGCTGGTCGGCGGTGCGTTGGCTGCGGTGGTCGGTGTGCCGCTGGCGGCAGTGGGAGCGCTTGCGTTGCTTGCGCTTCCGGTATTGCTGGTCGGCGGGGCGTTGGCCGCGGTGGTTGGGCTGCCGTTGGCGGCGCTGGGGCTGTTCGCGCTGATCGAGATCCCGAAACTGCTGCTCGGTGGGGCGCTGGCTGCGGCGGTTGCTGCCGCGCTGGCACCCCTTGCCGCACTGGGTGTGGCGGCGCTGATCGCCGCACCGCTGGTCGGGATCGCGGGGTTGGTCGGTGCGCCGCTTGCCGCGCTCGGGGCTGCGGCGGCGGTGGCGCTTGCCGTCGCGATTGCCGTGCTGCTCACGCCGGGGGCGCGGGTCGGCATCATCTCCGCCATCCGGGCCGCGCTGGATCGCAATGGGCCCCTCGGTGCTTGGGGTGGCGGGACGGCGGCGACCGGAACGCAGTTCCTCGACGACATCCCCGACGACCCGAGCCTGGAGCAACTGGCGGCCTCGTTGCAGCAGCTGCTCGCGCCACTGCCGAGCGAACCCGCGCCCGCGCCGGTCGCGTTCGCCGACCTGCCCTACTCCGGAAAGGGGGCTGCCGAAGCGGTGGCGCACGATCGCGCCTCGCGGCTCGTCAGCGTTTCGCTGTGACGAAACATGCACAGTGCCAAGCAATCCGACGAAGGAGATCAGACATGACGCACACACCGGAAACCCTGCACCTGGAGTACCTCTACGGCCCGCAGTGGCACCAGGCCGTCCGCATCATCGAACGCTCCGGCCAGCTGACCGCCGAGGAACGGGAGAAGCTGAACGCCGCCTCGAAAAAGCTGATCCAGGACAAGGTTTCGGCCCTGTCCAACGGCTCCGGCCTCGAAGGCGGGCTCAGCGGACTGCTGGCCGGCCTCGGCATGGGCGCGAATGCCCAATCGGTGGCGGCGCATCCGCTGAATATCGCTACCGCGACCGCCAAAGCGTTCGGGCGATCCCGCAACGTGCAGCTCGCGGGGATGATCGCCGGTCAGGCCGTCTCGCCGACCGCGGTCGGCACCACTGGCGACCTCAGCGGACTGCTGGAGTCGTTCGGCTCGATCGGCGCGGTGGCTGTGGTCGGTCAGGCCGTCACCGCGACGGTGCTGAGCGACCTGATCGGTCAGGGCGAATTCACCCAGGCCGTCTATGACGAGCTGATGGAGCCGTGGAGCAGCACCATCGACGCGTAACCGGCGACGAGTACGAAAGGGGTTGGCACCATGTTCGATTCGCGAAACATCGGCTCCGGTGGGCTCAGCACCGATGCGCTCGGTGGTCTGCTCGACGTCGGATCGGCCCCCGTCGCGTTCGGTTACTACGAACGTGACGAGGTCGCCGTCGCCGCGGGGGTCGAGTGGAACACCCGGTCCCGCACCGACCCGATCGGCTGGTGGAATCGGCACCGGCAGGTACAGGCGGGGTTCGGCATGGCCTTGGTCATGACCCTCGCCTTCGTGCCCGCCGTGCAGAACGCGATCCTCACGGTGCTGACCCATGCCGCGTAGCGCGCGTCGCAGCGGGAGGCCGGTCCGCCGAGGGATAACCGTCCTCGGCGGACCGGCCGTGGCCGCGCTGTTCGTGTTCGTGGCCGTGCTGCTGAGCGGATGTTCGAGCTCGGGTTCGACGGACACAGTGCGCAACCGGGTTGCCGATGCTGACAAGACGGACTGCGCCCTCGGTGGTCAAGCCGTCGCCGGTCTGCGAGATACGTTCCGGCAGTTGTCCGAGCAACTCGACGGCCTGAGTCCGGCCGCGGCCCGTGGTGACTTCGGCGACGTGAAAACTCGTGTCACCCAGGGTATGTGGCTGTCCCATCAGGTCTCGAACACCATCGATCCGGTGGTCGACCGGATGGGCTCCCCGCTGATCGGCAGCGCCTATGGCGACGTGGCGACCGCGGGCGGCCGATTGCACGACTCGCTGTCGGATTTCGCCGCCGTCCTGGACAACGGCCATCCGGCCCAGCCGGTAGCCGACTCGGTCACCGCCGCCCTGACCGACCTCAACGCCTCGATGGACCGTATGCGCCGCGCCTGCCCGAGCGTCTTCGCCGAACCGAAGGGCCCGCAGTACGGTCCACCGCTCAGCGTGCGCTGAGCTCGATCACGCACCGGTAGAACGTCTTTCGAAGAGCCGATCCCTGGCAACGGAGAGGGCACGGGAGACGGCCCCGGTGAGTACCCCGTCGTCGCCGAGCGTGCTGGCGACGATGCGGGGGTGCAGCGGCCCGAGTTCGGCCATGCGGCGCTCGATGGCGTCGCCGAGCAGCTCGAGGTTGTTGCCGATCCCACCGCTGAGCACCACGAGTTCCGGATCGAGGATCGCGGCGACAGCGGTGATGAGCGCGCCGATCCGGCGGCCCTCCGACTCGACCACCGCCTCGGCCCGAGGGTCACCCGCGGCCGCCGCGGCGAAGATCTCCTTGGCGGAGGCGCCGGGCAGTCCGGCCTGTTCGGCGGCGCGGGCGACACCGCCCGCGGCGGCGACGGTTTCGGTCAAGCCGCGCTCGCGGGCATCGAGTGGGGGAGCGTCGACCTCGCTGGCGGGCAGGAACGAAACCTCGCCCGCCGCACCGCTGTTGCCGACATAGAGTTCGCCGTTGATCACGATGCCCATGCCGACGCCGGTGCCGATCGAGATGAGCACGAAGTTGCGGATGCCCGCGCCCGCACCGAAGGTCAGCTCGCCGACCGCGGCGAGATTGATGTCGTTCTCGATGGTCGACTCGACCTCGAGCGCGGCCCGCAACTGGGTGACGAGCCCGGCGCGGCCCCAACCGGGCAGGTTCTGCGCGTAGTCGAGGCGGCCGGTCTTCGGGTTGAGCACGCCGGGACTGCCGATCACCGCGTAATGCACCGCGGACCAGTCGATGCCGGCCTCCTCGGCGACCTGGTCGGCCAGCGATCGCACCCGGCGCACCAGATCGGCGGCCGAACGCGCGGTGTTGCGCACATCGCGACGGCCGATGAAGTCACCGCGCAGATCGGCGATGGCGAGGCGAATCCAGTTCCGGCCGATATCGACTCCGGCCACCACGCCCGCGCGTACATTCACGTCGTAGAGCGCGGTGGTCGGTCCCGGCCTGCCGCTGAGCGAACCGACCAGCTGGACCAGACCCGCCTGCTCCAATCCCGAAAGTGCCGCAGACACTGTCGGTTTCGACAAACCGCTGGCCTTGGCCAGTTCGCCGCGCGAAGCCGGGCCGTCCACCCGCAGGTAGTCGAGCAGCAGTCGCTCGTTCATCGTCCGAAGGAGCTGGGGATTGCCGACCCTACTCATCAATCCTCCTGCTCGTACCACTGGACACCTCCGTGTTAGTAAACTACCTTTCTTACCAACGCTCAACCGGGCGCTCTCACTCTCCTCTCGGCACGGTGACCTCATGCGTCGAATTCAGCTCCTCACCGCGGCGGCGGCCGCACTCGTTCTGGCGGCAGGCTGTAGCTCCGGCGACAGCACCAGAGACGCGAAATCGGGCGGCGACAACCCGACGATCGCGCTGCTGCTCCCGGAATCCAAGACCACCCGCTACGAAGCCTTCGATCGCCCGTTGTTCGAGGCGAAAGTCAAGCAGCTCTGCGAGAAGTGCAAGGTGCTCTACTTCAACGCCGATCAAGACGCGGCAAAGCAGCAGGGCCAGTTCGAATCCGCGCTCACCCAGGGCGCCGACGTCATCGTGTTCGACGCGGTCAACGCCGATGCCGTTGCCCCGCAGGTGAACACGGCGAACCAGAAGAACATCCCGGTGATCGCCTACGACCGGTTGATCTCCGGCATCACCTACGACTACTACGTGTCGTTCGACAATGTGAAGGTCGGCAAGGTGCAGGGCGAGGCGCTGCTGGCCGAGCTGACCAAGCGCGGCACCCTGGACAAGGGCCAGCTCGTGGTGATCAACGGCTCGCCGACCGACCCCAGTGCGGGCGACTACAAGAAGGGCGCGCACGAGGCGCTGGACGGCAAGGTGAAGATCGGACGCGAATTCGACACGCCCGATTGGTCACCCGACAAGGCGCAGCAGCAGATGGAACAGGCCATCACCGCGCTCGGCAAGGACGCGATCGTCGGGGTGTACTCGGCCAACGACGGCATGGCGGGCGGCGCGATCGCGGCGCTGAAGCGGGCTGGCTATGCGACGCTGCCACCGTTGACCGGGCAGGACGCGGAACTCGCAGGCGTGCAACGCATCCTGACCGGCGAGCAGACCATGACCATCTACCTCGACTACCGCGCCCAGGCGGAGAAGGCCGCCGAACTGGCGGTGGCGCTGGCGTACGGCGAGAAGCCGGTGGCACCCGCGAAAACCAACAACGGCGTGACCGACATCCCGTCGTACCTGCTGGAAGCGATCGCGGTCGGCAAGGACAACATCAAGGACACCATCGTCAAGGACGGGCTGTACACCGTCGCCGATATCTGCACGCCCGATGTCGCGGCGGCATGTCAGGCCGCAGGTATCAAATGACAGCTCCCACAACGGTTCTCTCGGCGCGCGGGCTGAGCAAGCGCTACGGCGCGGTGCAGGCCTTGGCGGGGGCGGACCTCGAGGTGCGCGCCGGGGAAGTGGTGGCGCTGGTCGGTGACAACGGCGCGGGTAAATCGACACTGGTGAAGGCGATCTCGGGCGTGACCGTGGCCGACGAGGGCGAGATCGTGTTCGCGGGGAGACGGTGCGGATCAACCGCCCGCAGGATGCCCAGGCGTTGGGTATCACCACGGTGTTCCAGGATCTCGCGTTGTGCGACAACCTCGACGTCGTCGCCAACCTGCATCTCGGTGCGGAGGCCCAAATCTGCAGCGTGCTGGACGAAATCGAGATGGAGCGCAGCGCCCGCGATCTACTGGCCTCGCTCGACGTGCGGATCAAGGACGTGCGCGCACCGGTGTCGGCGCTGTCGGGCGGGCAGCGGCAATCGGTCGCCATCGCGCGGGCGTTGCTCGGGCGGCCGCGGATGGTGATCCTCGACGAGCCGACCGCGGCGCTCGGTGTCGAACAGACCGCGCAGGTGCTCGCGTTGATCGGCCGACTGCGCGAGCGCGGCCTCGGCGTGCTGTTGATTTCGCACAACCTGGTCGATGTGCGGTCGGTCAGCGACCGCGTGGTCGTGCTGCGGCTGGGCCGCAATGCGGGGGAATTCGAGACCGCCAACGCGACTCAAGAAGATATCGTGGCAGCGATCACGGGAGCAGCTGCATGAGAGAGCGTAGCGAACGAATCATGTGTCAGGATGCGTCGCGCGTGACGGTACCGAGCGTCGGCGAGGTAGGTCATGAGTGACATCGTTGTGAAAAAAACTGTCTGGCAAGGAAATCAGGGGCGCGGGTTGGCCGATGCCGCATTGGATCGTCTGCGCCGGGGCGAGGTCGGCTCGGTACCGGTCGCGATCGGGCTGGTGATCATCGCGGCGGTGTTCTACCGGCTCAACGCTCATTTCCTCTCCGCGGAGAACCTCACCAACCTGGCTTTGCAGATGGCCGCGACCGGAACCATCGCGCTGGGCATCGTTTTGGTGCTGCTGCTCGGCGAGATCGACCTCTCCGCGGGCTCGGTCAGCGGTTTGACGGCCGTGGTGATGACGCTGCTCTACGTGCGCCACGGCTGGAACGTCGTCGTCGCGGTGATCGCCGCGGTGGCCGTCGGCGCCGCGATCGGCCTGCTGCACGGACTCATGCGCACGATGCTGAGCATGCCGTCGTTCGTCGTGACGCTGGCCGGGCTGATCGGCTGGCAGGGGCTGATGCTGTACCTGCTCGGCAAGGAAGGCACCGTCAACCTGCCCTTCGACCGCGGCATCGCCACCATCAGCGATACCTGGCTCGCGCCTGCGCTCGGCTGGCTGCTCGTCGCGCTGCTCGCGGGCGGGCATCTCGCCGCGAGCCTGATCACCAGGCAGCAACGCGTCCACGCCAAACTCGATGTGCCTGCACCGATCTGGATCGTGCTGCGCTCGGGTGGCCTCGCCGTTCTGCTCGGTGCCACCGTCGCGGTGCTGAATACCGATCGCGGCGTTCCGTTGACCCTGGTCATCTTCGGCGGTCTCGTGCTGGCTCTCGACCTGATCCTGCGCCGGACGGTGTTCGGCCGCCGCATGTACGCGGTCGGTGGCAACGCCGAGGCGGCGCGCCGGGCAGGCATCAATGTCACCGGGATCCGCATCGCCGCCTTCGTCGGCTGCTCCGCCCTGGCCACCCTCGGCGGCATCCTCGCCGCCTCCCGCCTGGTCGCGGTCAACCAGAGCTCCGGCGGCAGCGACATCCTGCTCAACGCCATCGCCGCCGCGGTGATCGGCGGCACCAGCCTGTTCGGCGGGCGCGGCCGCGCCTACGCCGCCCTGCTCGGCATTCTGGTCATCCAATCCATCACGAACGGCATGCTGCTGCTCAACGTGGACTCCTCGGTGCGCTTCATGGTCACCGGTGCTGTCCTCGCGATCTCGGTCGCCATCGACTCGGTCGCGCGGCGCGGCGCCGAGGGAGCGCGCTGAGCTACGGGCGATCCACGATCGCCCGGCGGAGGGGCGCCTGAACGCGACTCGGGTTGTCTCGCGTTCAGGTGGTCCCGCAGGTTCGCCGTGCGACGGGAGGCTGTGATGGGTCCGTCGATGCAGGGCCGATGTGTGCGATCGAACACCGCGACCCGGTAACGCAGCTGGACGTCTGCCCGACACGCTGGGAGTTGGGTACGAGTTCGCCAGTTGTGTGGGTCGGGGTTTTGGGAGTGTGTTCGTGGATCGCAGTTGCACGTGGCGGATTCGGGCTCGCGCGGTAGTACTCGCGGCGGCACTGTGTCTCGGTGTCGGCACCGCGGCCGGTGCGCAGGCCGAGGCGCCGGCCTGGTCGAGCGCGGCCTGGGTCGGCACGCCCGCCGCGCCGGACGGCTCGGTGATCGCGCGGGTCGAGGAACCCGACGGCCGCAATATTCGTATTTGGGTGCGGTCGGCGGCGATGGACGGCGCGACCTTCCCGGTCGACATTCAGCGCCCCGCCGACACCACCCAGCCCAGGCCGACGCTTTACCTGCTGAACGGTGCGGGCGGCGGCGTGGATGATGCCAGCTGGCAGCTGCGCACGAACGTGCTGGACTTCCTGTCGGACAAGAACGTCAACGTGGTGCAGCCGGTCGGCGGTCAGTTCAGCTATTACACGGACTGGATGAACTACGACCCGGTGCTCGGCCCGAACAAGTGGAAGACCTACCTCACCGAGGAACTGCCGCCGCTGATCGACGCCGCGCTCGGTACCAACAAGGTGAACGCGATCGCCGGTCTCTCGATGGCGGGCACCTCGGTGCTCGCCCTGTCCATCGCCGAGCCCGAGCTGTATCGCAGCGTCGCTTCCTACAGCGGCTGCGCCCAGACCAGCGACCCGATCGGCGAGGCGTTCGTCCAGATGACGGTCGAACGCGGCGGCGGGACCGTCGCCAACATGTGGGGCCCGCCCGGCAGTCCGCGCTGGGCGGCCAACGACCCGCTCGTGCACGCGGACAAACTGCGCGGCGTGAACCTGTTCGTCTCCAGCGGCAGCGGACTGCCCGGCCCGCACGACGCCCTCGACGGACCGTTCCAGATCAAGCCCGGCGTCGCGCAGTGGACCGATCAGCTGGTGGTCGGCGGTGCGATCGAGGCGGGCATCCGGATGTGCTCGGTGAATCTGCAGAATCGGTTGCACCAGTTGGGTATTCCGGCCACCTTCGACTTCACCCTGACCGGGACGCACTCGTGGGGCTACTGGCAGGACGCGTTCGTCGCGTCGTGGCCGGTGCTCGCCAAGGGCCTGTACAGCTGAGCTACCCGCCGACCGCAGCCGTGTGATCCAGGTCATCCCACGTAGGAGGTTGCGGTCGGCATAGGGTGGGCTAAGGTGGGTAAACCGATGCAGATATGCGCATACGTGGCGGTGATGAAAGCGGGCGGCTAATGGGACATGAACACGAGCACGGACACGGCCATGGCAACGGCCACGCACACTCGCACGGGGTGTCCGGTGACGCCGATCGCCGCTGGCTGACGGTCGCGCTGGCGCTGATCGCCGGATTCATGTCGATCGAGGTCGTGGTGGGTCTGCTGGCGAATTCGCTGGCCCTGCTCTCGGACGCGGCGCACATGCTCACCGACGCGGCATCGATCGTGCTCGCGCTCACCGCGATTCGGATCGCCGCCCGGCCCGCGCGCGGCAAATATACCTACGGCTTCAAGCGGGCCGAGATCCTGTCCGCGCAGGCGAACGGCGTCACGCTGCTCGTGCTCGCGGGCTGGCTCACCTACGAGGCCATCCGTCGCCTGCTCGATCCGCCGGAGGTGACCGGTGGGCTGGTGGTCGTCACCGCGCTGGTCGGCATCGTGGTGAATGTCGTTGCGGCGTGGGCGATCAGCAAGGCGAACCGCTCCAGTCTCAACGTGGAGGGCGCGTTCCAGCATGTGCTCAACGACCTGTACGGCTTCATCGCCACGGCCGTTGCCGGAGTCGTCGTGCTGCTCACCGGATTCGCCCGCGCGGACGCGATCGCCACGCTGGTCGTGGTCGCGCTGATGGTGAAGGCGGGCCTCGGCCTGGTCCGCGAATCGGGCCGCATCTTCTTGGAAGCCGCCCCCGCGGGCGTGGATCCGGATGCGCTCGGCCGGCGCCTCGTCGAGATCCCCGGCGTCGACGAGGTACACGACCTGCATGTCTGGCAGATCACCTCCGGCAACGTCGCCCTGTCCGCACACGTTCTCGTCCAACCGGGCGCCGACTGCCACGGCCTGCGCCAGCAGATCGAACGCCTCCTCGACCACGACTACGAAATCACCCACACCACCCTCCAGGTCGACCACTCCCAACTGGTCGCCACCGCCGCAGGCCCCACCGCGGACCGCCTACTCCCGGTACTGGAGGAACACTGCGACGACTCCCACGGCCCCATCCACCGCGAACGCCCCGGTCTAGACCACCCTTAGGCCCACGCTCGCCGACCGTGCCTACCTCTCGCGGGACGTTCGACGCCGCGCGAGGTATGCATAGTCCACCGATTACGGTGCCCGAGTAGCCTTTCGGCCACGACGGCGACTGTGCCGAGGGCCTTGTTTGCGAGCAGGTGGTGCGTGGTCGCAACCCTCAACCGAGCCTGGAATACGGCGGGATCGGTCAGCACGACCCAGCACCCCCGCGTAAGCGAAGCGTTAACAGCCTCGAGCAGCACGTTAAGGATCTTATAAGCAGGAAACAGGTTCAGGTCCCTAGCTTTTGTAGGTGCCAGCCTCCAAATATCAAGGGGCGAGCAACATTCGAATATTCAGGTTCGAATGATTCAAGTAGGGGAGGGATTACATTGCTTACTCAACGTGTTCGACTCATCACCGGACTTGCCGCGGGGGTACTCGGTGCGGCGTTCCTGACGGTGGGCGGTGCGGGATCGGCGTCGGCGGCCACGGCGCCGCAGACCTGTATCGACGCGTGGGACAGCGGCCGAGTCATCGCCTGTGTCTTCCGGAATGAGCAGGAATGCCGGGCCTGGGTGGCCGGATCCGTCGCTGCGGGTGAAGGTAGAGAATCGGCGGCAGGCTGCTTGTGGAACGACGCCGGGAGCCACCTGCCGCAGTGGAACAACAAAGCAGGCTACATCGGTGGTGTCCTCTACGTGTACTAGCCGATAGCGGCAGCTACCGCTGGGCAAGCCGGTCCACTTCCGTCGGAGTCGACCGGCTTGCTGCTTGTGATTGTGCTGCGGGGGCGGGCTTTCGGTCCGGCTAGCCGACGAGGCGGGGGAAGGGCTGTTCGGCTTCGAGGAGGTAGGCGAGTTCGAGGAGGGTGCGTTCGTTGCCTCGGGTGCCGGCGAACTGGATGCCGATGGGCAGGCCGGAGGGGGTGAGGCCGGCGGGGATGGTGATCGAGGGGGTGCCGGTGATGTTGTTGATCGGGGTGAACGAGACGTAGGTGCGCAGGCGGTCGAGCAGTTCGTCGAACGGCACTGTGGGACTGAGATAGCCGAGCTCGGGGGTTTCGTGGCCGAGGGTGGGCAGCAGGACCGCGTCGTACGGTCCGAGGGCGCGCTCGTAGGTCGCGGCCGCGGCGCGTAGTCGGTACAGGGTCAACGGGAGACGCCATGCGCTGCGCAGGAAGTGGCGGCGCAGGCCGAGGGTGAGATCGTCGAGCCGGCCGGCGTCGAAGCTGCGGTCGGCGATCTTGCCGGTCGAGGCGACGAACGTGGCGAGCAGACCCCAATAGTGCAGAAACGCCGTCTCCAGCGCGGCATCGAACGGCAACGGCACCGGCTCGACCCGATGGCCATGGGATTCCAGCGTGGCAGCGACCTTTTCGACCGCCGACCGAATCGGACCCGTCGGCACCGGGCCACCCACGTTCTCCAGCAATAGCGCGATACGCAGCGGTTTGGACCCCGGACCCTCGACATAACCGATCGGCGGCAACGCCGGGTTGCGCCAAAACTCTTCCACCGCAGCGGTATACGCCGCAGTGTCGCGCACCGTCCTGGTCAGCACACCCTCGCTCACGATATTGATCGGCAGCTTGCGCGCCATCGCCGAATCGATGTGCCGACCGCGGCTCGGCTTCAGCCCGACCAAACCGGCGCAGGCCGCCGGAATACGAATAGACCCGCCGCCGTCGTTGCCGTGCGCGATCGGCACCACGCCCGCGGCGACCAGCGCGGCCGACCCGCCCGACGAACCGCCCACCGAATAACCGGTGTGCCAAGGGTTTCGGGTCGGCGGGGCGAACGGCGGCTCGGTGGTGGCGTTGAACCCGAACTCGGGCAGCGTGCTCTTGCCGAGCACCGTCATGCCTGCACTGAGGAATTGGCGGGCATACCCGCCGTGCTCCTTCGCGGGCTTGGCCGCAAACGCCTGGGTGCCGTGGTTGCTCGGCATCCCGACGATGTCGGCATTGTCTTTCACGAATGTCGGGACGCCGTAGAGCCTGCCGGTCGGTTCGGCGGGCAGCAGCGGCTGCTCGTAACTCTCGTACGCGACGGCCGCCAGCTCCTCGACCGCGCGTGCCCGGTCCGCCGCCGCGGCGGCCAGCTCGCGCGGGCTGCGTTCTCCGCTGCGCACCAGCTCGGCCAGCGCGACCGCGTCGTGCTCGCCGAGCGCGTCGTCGGCGAAGGAATGGATGCGGGTGGTCTGAGCGTCAGCGGTCACTCCACGAATCTAGCCACGCGCGGGCACCGGGTCGACTGTCCAAGTGGCGGCCGTCACCCGCAGGTCGGCGGTCTACGGTGGAGCGGCAACCCCGCTGGACGACCAGGAAGGAAGTTGATGGTTTCGTCGGTCTCCGACCCGGTGCCGCCGCAGGGGCGGATCGGCGCCCTGCTGTTCGCGCTTCCGCCCGCGGGCCGTCGGTGGAGTCCTGGCCTGCGGTCCGCGCTGGCCTTCGCGCTGCCTGCCGCGGTGGTCGTGGCGCTGGGGCAGCCGGAGCACGCGCTGTTCGTGCTGTTCGGCGCCTTCGCGGTGATGTACGGGGAGCGCAGGGCGTACCGCATGCGGGCGGGCGTGGTGCTCACCGCGGGCCTCGCACTGCTCGCGTGCTGCGGTGTCGGCGCCATGCTCGGACACGGGCTCGCCGGTGGACTCGGCGCCTCGCTGCTGACCGTGTCCTTGCTGACAATCGTCGCGGTGGTCGCCGTCTACGCGATCGACGCGTTGCGGCTCGGCCCGCCCGGCGCACTGCTGTTCGTGATCGCCTGCGGCGGCGCGATGATGGCCGCCGAGGCGGGCATCTCGACGGCAGCGCTGTTGTCCTGCACCGCCTTCGGCGTCGGCGCGTCGGTGCTGGCGTCGATGGCGGGCGTGCTGCGCGACCGGCGCAAGCCCGAACGGGTCGCCGTCGAAGCGGCGATCAACGCCGTCGATGCCTATCTGTCGGCCCGGTCAGCGGGCCTGCCCGCCATCGACCTGCGCCATCAGGCGGGCGGCGCGGTGGCGGAGGCGTGGGCCGCGGTCTACGACGCAGGCCTGCCGAGCCGGACACCGGATTCGGAGCTGCTGGCCGAACTGGTGACGGCCCGCCGCCGCCTCGCGGGTCCGGCCTATGACGACACCAACGAGTTGGTGGTCGACCCGCTGATCTCGTTCGTGCGCCCGGGCGTCTGGTTCCGGTTGCGTCGCGCGCTGTCGTTCGATTCGCACCCGACCATCAGCGCCTTCCGGGTCGGCGTCGCCTGCCTGGCCGCCGGCGGACTGAGCGCACTGCTCGGCCAGCCGCGCCCGCACTGGGCGGTGTTCACCGCGCTGATGGTGTTGCAGATCGGCCCCGACCGGGTGCGCGGCAAGGTGCGTGGCATTCACCGGTTCGTCGGCACGATCGTCGGCCTGGCGCTGTTCGGGGTGGTGCATCAGCTGGCGTTCACCGGCTATGCCCTTGTCGCGCTGGTGGCCGCGCTGCTGTTCTGCATGGAGCTGTTCGTGCCACGCAACTACGCGCTGGCCGCGATCTTCATCACGCCCATCGCGCTGCTCGCGGTGGGCAGCACCCCCGACGGCGCCGTCGCGCCGCTGATCCGCGACCGCTTCATCGAGACCGTGCTCGGCGTGGGGATCGCGGTGCTCGTGCCGCACGTCGTCGTCCCGCGCGCACACCGGCGCACTTTCCGCTGGATCGAGCGGCGGGTAGGTGCCGTCGCCCGCGACCTGCTGGAACTATCGCGCACCGAGCCGGCCGGTGCCCCTGCGGTCGCGCTGACCCAGCAGTTGCAGTTCGAACTGGTCGGCGTCGCACGCAGCGGAATCGACTCGGCCACCGAAGAACCCGCGTGGACCGCCGAGCACTGGCCCGCGCACGCCGCCACCGCTCACCTCGGCTACGACCTGCTCGCCGCCTACTGGGAGCTGCCCCCTGGCGCGCTGCTGGCCGACCCGGACCGCTGGATTGCCGAATTCGATGCGTTGACGCCGGTTTCCACGCACCCCTAGCGAGTGCTTACTCCTGCTAGCGTTCGAGCATGCAGGACAGTGTGACAGTGCGAATGGCCGCGCCCGCCGACAAGATCTGGGAGCTGGTCAGCGATATCACCAATACCGGGCGCTTCAGTCCGGAGACCTTCGCCGCCGAATGGCTCGGTGGCGCTACCGGACCCGCCGTCGGGGTGAAGTTCCGCGGACACGTGAACCGCAACGGCTGGGGTCTGAAGTATTGGACGGTGTGCCGGATCGACGCCGCCGAGCCGGGGCGCGAATTCGCCTTCACGGTGCTCGGCCCCGGCAATATGCCGATCAATACGTGGCGCTATCGGTTCGAGCCGGTCGACGGCGGCACCGACGTCACCGAATCGTTTCAGCTGCACAGCAACCCGGTCTTGCGGGTGTATTGGCTGCTGGCCGGTCGGGCGCGCCGCAAGACGAACGTCAACGGGATGCGGGAAACGTTGAATCGCATCAAGGCCGTCGTAGAACAGGGGTAACCCCCGTCAGTTCACGCAGGGGACGGTGCTGCCGATCGTCGTTGTGATCGGCTTGCCCGTGTCGGGGGCGGGCTCGCTCGGGGTGGTGGGTGTGACCGTGGTCGGCGCGGTCGACGTGGCCGAGCTCGCGGCCAGCTCGTCGGGCATGGTGAAGTCGCTGCCGAGGACCACCTGGATGTGCCCCGGCGCGACACTCGTTCCGGCGGTGGCCGTGAGTCCGCCGAGGGTTTCGGCCAACTGGGTGGCGTCCGCCTCGGCGCCGGTGCCATAGGTCACCGTGGTCGTGGTGGTGGCACTGCCGCGGTTGCCGACTGTGCCCTCGCGATAGCCGCGGGCGGTCAGCGCGGTGGACAGCTGGCCCGCCATTCCGGCCACGCTGCCCGCGTTCAGCACGTCGACCGTGCTGGTCGGCGGGCGCGCCGGGGTGGTGCTCGGCGTCTCGACCCCGAACGCGGACCGCACCTCTTTCTTGATCGCGGCCGGATCGATGATGTTGACGTCCTGACCGTTGATCGTGTCGTAGCGCAGCACCGGCAGCGTTCGGAACTCGACCCCTATCGAGCCCGCGGCACCGAGGCTGCTGGCGAAGTCGAGCAGGTCCCAGCCGTCGGAGAGCACCACGTCCTGGTGCGCCACCTTCATCAGCTCGTTGAGCTTGCCCAGATTGGTCAGCGTGCCGGAGTCCTTGAGCGACTTGGCGACCGAGGTGAGGTAGGCCTGCTGCCTGCGCGTCCGGTCGAGGTCGCCGTTCTCCAGGTTGTGGCGCTGCCGGACGAAGGCGAGCGCTTCGGAACCGTTGAGGTGCTGCGGCCCGGCGGGGAACACAGCACCGGAGTAGTAGCTGTCGTCGACGGCCTTGTTCAGGCACACGTCGACACCGCCGAGCGCCTCGGCCAGGTGATAGAAGCCGGCGAGGGCTACCTCGGCGAACCGGTCGATCGGCACGCCGGTCAGGTTGCGGACGGTGGACACGATGGACGCCCGGCCCGCTTCCCGCCCTGCGCGTTCCAGGGTGAGCTGGTCTTTTTCGCCGTTCGCGATCAGTTTGGCTTCCGTGGCCGCCTTCTTGAGCCCGTACGCCTCCTTGATCTTGATCTTGTCGTAACCCGGGATACCGGACACCGAGACGTAGCTGTCGCGCGGGATGGAGAACGCGACGACTTTGCGCATATCCGCCGGGACATGCAGCAGGATCAGCGAATTCGCGTTGTAACCGCCGTCGTCGCTGTCGCCCGCGTGCAGCTTGTCGAGGATCTCTTTCGGCAGGGCGTTGCCGTTCTGGTCCTTTCGGGTGTCCAAACCGATCAGCAGAATGTTGAGGTCACCGCCCAGCGAATGCGGTGCGTCGGCGCCGATCGCATCGGAGCGGTTGAACCCGTTGTTGAAGTCGACCTTGGCCGACCATGCGAACCCGGTACCGGAGAGCACCGCGAAGGCGGTGACCGAGACGAGCACCCGCACCGCGTTCTTCGCCACGCTCCGGGACCGGTGCGGGGGCGCGGCTACTCGGCGGGCTTTCGGGGCGGCGCGGCGGTGCCGTGCGCGGCGTGCGGGCGGGTCGGTGACCTTGGCGAACTCGACGGTGTCGTCATCGCTCATCGCTGCGGACGCTCGGTCCATCGCCGCGGACGCTGGGTCCATCGCCGTGGACTCTGTGCCCTCCGCCTTCTTCGGCACTCGTGCCACGGATTGTTCCTCGCCGTCTCGATCGCTGTCCGACTCCGTCGAGAGTACGCACGCGCGCGTAATACCCAGATCATCGTCGGTTATGTAGTGGTGACGCGGTCTAGGCTCGAGCCCATGTCTGCTCCCGTGCTTCTCGTGCTCGGCGCCGGTCCCGGTGTCGGATTGGCCGTTGCCCGACTCTTCGCCCGTGACGATCACGCGGTGTTCCTGGCCTGCCGGCTGCCGGAGGAGGCCGAGCCGCTCGCCGCGCAGTTACGCGGCGAGGGCTTCGACGCCGAGGGCGTCGGCGTCGACCTGTCCGATCCGGCCGACGTGACCCGGGTGGTGACGGAGGTGGGGCAGCAGCACGGCCGGATCGATGTGCTGCATTTCAACCCGAGCATGTTCCGGCAGGCGGACCCGTTGCAGCTGTCGGTGCCGGAGCTGATCGAGGACTTCACCATCGGTGCCGCCGCGCTGCTGCCAGCCGTCCAGGCGGCGCTGCCGTTCTTCGCCGAGGGCGCGCGAGTGCTGGTCACCGGAAGCGCCGCGGCGGACAAGCCGTGGAACCAGGCCGCGTCGCTCGGCGTGCAGAAGGCGGCGGTCCGCAACCTCGTCACCAGCTTGGATACCACGTTGGCGCCCAAGGGTATTCGGGCCGTCGCGGTGCAGATCAACGGTGTGCTCGGCGAGGGAGCGTTCACCAGGGACCGAGTCGCCGAGGCACTGCACGCCGCCGCGGTCCGCCCGCTCGACGCATGGACGCCGCACACGTCCTACAACGGCTGACCAGCCGCTGTGCCGAAGACCACGGTCCGGGGGTGGCGCGACGGCGCTCGATCAGCTGCTCGAAGTAGCCGCTGAGTTCGGTTCCGGCGCGCTGTATCTCGGCCGGATCGGCGCGGAATTCGGTGGCCTGCTTCGAGGTCGGGTCCAACGTGCGGGCCAGCAGGGCCGACCAATGGCTCAGCCGCGCTTCGTCTTCCAGCGGCACGCCGAGCAGTTCACAGATGACGGTCACCTGCAGCGGATAGGCGAACGCGGTGACGGCGTCGAATGCGCCTGCCGCCGAGTGTTTGTCGAGGATGTCGTCGACGATCTCGGTGATCCGGGGCGCGAGCTGCTGCACCACCCGCGGGGTGAAGGCCTTCGACACCAGCCGCCGCAGCCGGGTGTGGTCGGGCGGGTCGAGGAACAGTGTTCAGCATGCGCCCAGGCGACCGGCTCGCGCCATGGCAGCGGCCGAATGATCAGGACAGGGCCAGCGTTGCTGCGGTAATAGCCTTGGCCGCCCGGTCCACGTCGGTGTCGGTCGTGCGCCAGTTGCTGAATGCGGCACGCAGCGCCGGTTGCCCTTCGTAAATGGTTGGCGTCACGAAGGTTTCGCCGGTCTCGGCAATGGCTTCGGCCAGTGCGTCGACCCGCTCGGCGGTGGCCCGGTCGGTTAGCGTGAAGCAGACGACATTGAGGCGGACCGGCGCGACGAGCCGGAGTAGTCCGGTGGCAGTGAGCTGCTCGGCGAGGTTGTTCGCGCAGGAGATATTGCGCCGGACGATGTCCTGGTGGCCATCGCGGCCGTACGCGGTCAGGGAGAACCAGGCGGTAAGCGCGCGCAGCCGCCGCGAGTTCTCCGGGACCAGGTGCCCGAAATCCGGGGTGTCGGTGGTGGGCGCGGTCAGATACGCGGCGGAATTCAGGAAGACGCGCAGTTGCAGATCGCGGTGCCGGGTGAACTGGACCGCCGCGTCATACGGCACATTGAGCCACTTGTGCAGGTCGACGCAGACCGAATCCGCCTCGCCCAGACCGTCGACCAGCGCGGCGTGCTCTGGTGAGAGCGCCGCAAACGCACCGAACGCACCATCCACATGCAGCCAGAACGGATAACGCTGGCGCAGTGCGGCAATCGCGCGCAGGTCGTCGAAGTCGACGGTGTTCACCGTGCCCGCATTGGCCACCACGATGGCCGGCTGACCATCCAGCGCCGCGAGCGCCGAGCCGAGCTCGGCCACGTCGACGGCTTCCCGGCCCGGCAGGGTCGGCACCAATTGCACACTGTCGCGGCCGATCCCGAGCATCGACAACGATTTGACGATGCTGGAGTGCGGCGTCCCCGACAGCACGCGCACCGGCCCGAGCGCGCCGAGTCCGGCCTGTGCCACCGAGATTCCGCGCTGCTCGCCTAGCCACTCCCGCGCGATCGCCAACCCGACGAAGTTCGACATGGTCGCCCCGCTGACGAAAGCCCCGGTGTGCTGATCCAGGCCGAACAGCCGCCCGATCCAATCGACCGTCTGCTGTTCGAGCTCGACGGCCGCGGAGTCCTCGCCCGACATCGCGTTCTGATCGAGCACCCCGGTGAGCCAGTCGCCCGCGACCGAGGCCGGGGTGGCGCCGCCGGTGACGAAGCCGAGGTAGCGCGGTCCCGCGCTGCCGGAGAACCCGGGCTCCCACCGCTCGCGGAACAGCGCGAGCGCCCGGCGCAGGCCGACACCGTGCTCCGGAAGTTCTTCGAGCCCTACCTCTTTCGGTGCCCGCGCGACCGGCCGGGTGTCGATGCCGGTCAACAGGTCCGTCGCCGACGCGCGCACCGCGTCCAGCAGTGCGGGTAGCTCGGCCAGGTCGTTGGCAAGGTTTTCGTCCACCCTGCCGACGCTACGAGCCGGGCACCCGTCTTGTCGGGAGCCAGTCCGAAGGTGCTGGCCTTGCCGCTACTTCAGCGCGCTGCCCTGCAACCACTGATCCCATGGCACGCCCCAGTCGCCGTTCTGCCAGACCTCGAGCGGCGCGCCGCCGGTATTGCGCACCTCGACCACATCGCCGGGGAGCGAGAACTCGTAGAACCAGCGCGCGTTCTCCGGACTGAGGTTCAGGCAGCCGTGCGAGGTGTTGGTGTTGCCCTGCGCCCACATGGTCGAGGCGAGTTCGTGCAGGTAGATGCCGTCGGTGCTGATCCTGGTCGCCCAGTTGATGGTCTCCTTGTAGCCGAGCCGCGAGTTGACCGGCAGCCCGAAGGTGGAGGAGTCCATGATCACCGGGTTGGCCTTGCTCATCACCGTGTAGACGCCGGGCTGGGTCCAGAAGGTGATCGTCTTGCCGCCCACGGTCTCGCTGCCACCCATGCCCATCGAGGTCGGCATGGAGCGGACGAGTTTGCCGTTCTCGTAGACCTGGACCTGCTTGGTGTTGTCGTCGGCGATGGACACGTGCGAGGCGCCGATGGTGAACGACGCCTTGCTGTCCTCCTGGCCGTACAGGCCGTTGCCGAGGTCCACCGCGTAGATGTTGGCCGCGACGTTCACCTTCGTGCCCGGCGGGTAGTACTCGCGCGGGCGCCAGTGCGCGCGGCGGTTGTCGAGCCAGTACCACGAGCCCTCCAGCTGCGGGGTCGTGGTCACCGACAGCCGTTTCTCGGCCAGCGCCCGGTCCGGGACGTCCTCGTCGAAGTGGGCCACGATGACGGCGCCGACGCCGTAGGTGCCACCGTCGAGCAGCCCGCCGCCGGTGTTCTCGAAGTAGACCTTGGTCTGGTTGTTCGGCGTCAGCGTGGCGAACGTCGAGGTCTGCGGGCCGCTGCGGCCGGTGATCGTGAGACTCTCGGCGGTGATGGTGTAGGTGTGGCCGTAGCCGAGCGGTTCGGTGGGTTTCCACGCCGTCTTGTCCGGCGTCAGGATGCCCTCGATCTGTTTGCCCTGCTCGTTGGTCATGCTGACCGAGGTCAACATGCCCTCACCCCCGCTGACCTGGACCGGTGCGGTCGGGTCGATGTCCTTCGCACCCGGTGCCGGGGTGAAGGAGATGGCGGGCGGCGCGGGGTCGGCCGCTCCCGGCTGCTTCGACTCCGACCCTGAACAACCGGCAACCACCAGTGCGATGACCAGGATGACAATCCCGGCCACGCTGGATCGGAAGCGGCGACTCGACATGATTTCTCCTGTGTTCGCCGTGCGCTTCCCGCTGCGCACCTCTCTCGACTTTTGTCCCGTTCAGAAGTTTACCGGCCCGCGTGCGGCGCACTTCTGGCCGCATCCGAGTCGGGCGAGGGTGTCGAGGTCGTCCCATATGCGCTTATCGGCAGGTCACGTGGCGCGATATTTACGGAAGCCGTCATTGACGACGCTTGTTTGCTCATGATTTGCTGGCTCATCATTGAGCGATCAACCGGCACGACAGGAAGGCTTGTGATGATCAGCATGACAACCGCTCCGCGGGACCGGAGACGTGTCGGCAACCGGAGCACCGGCTCCGCCGGACTCCCCGACGCGGCTGTCGAACGCGCCGCGCTCGAACGCTTCTACGAACTGCTCTTCCTGCAGGACCACGAACAAGTGCTGGACCTGGTCACCGACGATGTGCGGTTCCATGCGCCCTGGCAGCCGCCCGGCATGCCGACCATGATCGAGGGGCGCGCCGAGCTACACGAAAGCATGCTGTGGTGGAGCACCGAACTGTGGAGCCCGGGCAGCCTGTCCCGCATCGCTGTCCGCCCGTTCGCCACCGCGCACGCCTGGCTCGCCGAGGTCGAGGGTGAATTCACCGCGCTGGAGAGCGAACGCCTCTATCACGCGATGGTGCTCAGCGAGGTCCGTTTCGAAGGCGGCGCGATCGCCGAGGTGCGTCAATACCACAACACGCTCAACCAGATCATCGCGTTGGGCGCCGACGTGCCGGGTATCAATGTGCCCGGCTACGGCCTCGGCTCGAACCGGGGCCAGGACGAGGCCGTCGCCTGACTCACCGCGGGGCGCAGATCCAGCAGTTGCTCGAAGAAGCCACCGATGTTGTGCGCGCGATCCACCAGGTGGATCTCCAGAATCCAGTGGCAGATCCGGCCTTTCGGATCGAGTCGCCGCATCGGCACGGTCGAGCCCGCCGCCACGTATGAGGTGAGCTCGGTGCCGGAGATCTGCTTGTGCGGGAACTCGCCTACCAGATGGCCTGCGATTTCCGCGGTCAGTTCCCACCCTTGCTCGGCGGCCTGGTGGGAAACATAGGTGTAGAGCTGGTCGCCGGTGATGTCGGGATGGGCCTCGAAGTAGGCGCGGCCCTGCTCCCAGAGCGGTTCCAGCGCGTCCCGCAAGGCCAGCTTGGCCGGATCGTCACCGAGTACGAAGGTGCGCCCGAAGTCGGCTTCCCAGTCGGCGAAGATCGGTCCGAAGTCCAGGAAACAGATGTCGTCCGCGCCGATCTCCCGGTCCGGCGGGTTCGCGCTGTACGGCTCGAGGGTGTTGCTCCCGGATCGCACGATCCGCTTGTGCCAGTACCGTCGCGTGCCGAACATCTCATCGGCGAGATCGCGCACCGCGTCGCTCACTGCTGATTCGCGCATCCCCGGCGCGATGATGCCCCGGCGGACCACCTCGTCGAACAGCGCGACCGCCTTGGCCTCCGCCGCCAGCAGCGCGGAAACCCGCTCGGCCTCCGCCACATCCGTCTCCATAACTCGACCCTAGATCATCTGGTCACCACCGGTTTCCGTGCGGATTCGCCGGGTACGGCGATAGCGGGGCGACAAAGGAGGTATGGCACATGGCCATCGATCAGGAGACCGGTGCGATCACCGGCACCAAAGACAAGAACTACAACCTCATCTGGTTCACCGAACAGTGCCTGAGCAACGCCCTGCGCATGGAGCTCTACGCGCAGGACGCCGAACGCGACGGCGACACCGAGCTCGGCGAATTCTTCCGCCGCGCCCAGCGCGAAAGCGTGAAGGGCGGCGAGCAGGGCAAGGCGCTGCTGGCCAAGCGGCTGGGCTGACCCCGGAACAAGACGTGCCGCGAATGCCGCCGAGGCGGACAATTCGCGGCATGCCGCTGCTGACGGAAAGTTTGGTCGACGCCGAAAGATTCACCCGGGCAACGCAGCCCGTGCTCACCACGGGTGACGGTCTGGCCCTTCGGCCGTGGACGGTCGATGACGCGCAGGAAGTCCTGGAGGCGTTCACCGATCCGCTGATCCAACGCTGGCATGTCCGCAGCGCCGACTCACTCGCCGAGGTTCGCGAATGGATCGACGCGTGGGTCGGGACATGGAGCGCCTGTGTTGCCGCCAATTGGGCGGTCGCCGATATCGGCACCGGTCGGCTCGTCGGACGAGCCTCCTTGAAGAACTTGGAGCTGGCGGGCGGGCAGGCTGAGGTCGCCTACTGGACGGCGCCCGCCGCCCGCGGCCGGGCTGTTACGCCGCGCGCGATATCCGCGCTCACCGCATGGGCTTTCGAGACCGGCTTTCATCGCTTGGAGCTGACTCACTCGGTAGCGAACCAACGGTCGTGTCGCGTGGCGGCCAAGCTCGGCTATGCCCTGGAGGGCACGAAGCGAAGCGCGGGGTTGCACGCGGATGGCTGGCACGACATGCACCTGCATGCTCGGATCAATGACGGGTATCCGGCCGGCATGAGTGGAGCAGAGAAGGATCGGACGACGGCCGAGGCGCAGCAGGAGGACGCGGACTTCGCCGGCGAGCATTCGAAGCCGACGCATGCGGAGGAGCATCCGAAGGGGGCCGAGTTGGAGACCGATGAGTCGACCCCCGACGGGCACGCCGGGATGGATGGCTAAACGCGACGGATTCGAGCCTGCCACGCCACCAGGTCGATGATGCTGCCCTCCTGCAGGCCGAGGTCGGGCCGCTGTTCCAGTGCGGGCTGGGTGACCCGGCCGCGGTACTGCGACGGCTGGAGGTCTTCCAGTTCCCAACCGTCGGTGAATGATTCACGAATCACCGTGTCGCTGATCTGCGGTCCGAAGCCGGGGTCGGTGTCGGACAGCGCGAGGATATTGACCAGTCCGCCCGGCTTGCACAGCGCGTGCAGGCTGCGTACGTAGGCCGCGCGTGCGTCGGGCTCGGTACCGAAGATGTGGAACAGGGCGCTGTCCACGATCGTGTCGAAAATCGGTGGGGCCTCGGCAGTGCCGAGCGCGATGGCGTCGGCCACCTCGAACTCGGCAGCCGGAACATCCTGCGCGGCAGCGTTGGCGCGGGCGAACTCGATCGCGCTGGGGGACAGGTCGATACCGAGCACGTCGTAGCCGAGCTTCGTCAGCATGATCGTGTGTTCGCCTGTCCCGCAACCGGCGTCGAGCACCCGCCCCCAGATACAACCGTCGCGCTCCAGCGCGACGATCGCAGGCTGCGGTTCACCGATCACCCAGGGGGCGATGTCGTTGTCGTAGGCGGCATTCCAGATATCGGCAGGACGAGTCATACCTCGATGATCCATCCTGAACAGGGGTTGAGGTCAACGGTTCGATGCCCAGAACCGGAGGGCACCCGGCGAACTCGATCCGCAGCCGAAACAGCAGGCCTGAAACAGGATCGAGCTCACCGGGCGTCGCGGTGTCAGGCTACGGCCACCAAACGCGCGGCGTTCGCGGCCTCGTCGTCGGCCGCCTGGTTGGCGGCCAACTCGGCTTCGACCCGGTCCCGGTAGCGGCTGAGCTCACGCTCGGCGTCGGCGGCATCCCAGCCGAGCCGGGCGCCGATCAGGAAGGCCACCTCCGGCGCGGCGAGCAGACCGCGGTCCGACGCCTCGATGGAGATCCGGGTACGCCGGGTGAGCACATCGTCGAGATGCAGTGCGCCCTCGTGAGTTACCGCGTAGACGACCTCGGCGGCGAGGTACTCCTCGGCGCCCGCCAGCGGCTCGCCGAGCGCCGGATCCTCGGCGATCAGCTCGAACAGGTCGTGCACGGCAGAACCGTAGCGCCCGAGCAGATGCTCCACGGTGGCCTTCGACAGCCCGGTGCGCTGCGCGAGGCTGTCGAGGTCGGCGGCCATCTCCTGGTAGCCGACCGCGCCGAGCAGCGGCAGCTTCTCGGTCACCGACGGGGCGACCGCACGACCGAGGCCCTGCACCGCGGCGTCCACCACGTCGGCCGCCATCACCCGGTAGGTGGTGTACTTGCCGCCCGCGATCACGAACAGCCCCGGAACCGGTTCCGCCACCGCGTGTTCGCGCGACAGCTTCGCGGTGTCGCTGGACGCGCCGGAGACCAGCGGACGCAACCCGGCGTAGGTGCCGACGATGTCGTCGCGGGTCAGCGGATCCCGCAGCACCGCGTTGACGTGATCGAGGATGTACTGCACGTCGGCGTTGCTCGCGGCCGGATGATCCTTGTCCAGCGACCAGTCCGTGTCGGTGGTGCCGATGATCCAGTGCTGGTGCCACGGGATCACGAACAGCACGCTCTTCTCGGTGCGCATGATCAGCCCGGTGTCCAGATCGAGGCGCTCGCGCGGTACCAGGATGTGCACGCCCTTGGAAGTGCGCACGTGGAACGGGAACTCGACGCCGGTCATCCGGTTCATCTCGTCGGTCCAGACGCCGGTCGCGCTGATCACCCTGCGGGCCCGCACGGTGTGCTCGCGCCCGGTCTCCAGATCGGTGACCTGCGCGCCGATCACCCGCTCACCGTCGCGCAGCAGCCCGGTGACCTTGGTGCGGGTGAGCACGGTCGCGCCGTGCTGGGCCGCGGTGCGGGCGATCGTCATGGTGTGGCGCGCATCGTCGACCTGTGCGTCGAAGTAGCGGATGGCACCGGTCATCGAGTCCTCGCGCAGCGCGGGCGCCAATTCCAGTGCGCGCGTGCGGGTCAGGTGCCGGTGCATCGGCAGGGCTCGTGCACCACCGATGGTGTCGTACAGGGCGACGCCCGCACCGATGTACGCGCGCTCCCAGACCCGGTGTTGCAGCGGCAGCAGGAACGACACCGGGCGCACCAGATGCGGCGCCAGCTTGTTCAGCAGCAGGCCGCGTTCCTTCAAAGCCTCGCGCACCAGCCAGAAGTCGAGCTGTTCGAGATACCGCAGCCCGCCGTGGATGAGCTTGCTGGAGCGGCTCGACGTGCCCGCCGCGAAGTCCCTGGCTTCCACCAGGGTGACGCTCAGGCCGCGCGAGGCGGCATCCAGAGCCGCGCCCGCGCCGACCACGCCGCCGCCGATCACCAGCACATCGATCTCGTCGTCGCCTAGTGCCTCGACCGCGGTGGCGCGGTAGGTGGGGTCTAATCGTGCTGACATGAATCTCTCCTTGTTCCAGTGATATTCGCGTCGGCGACTCAGTCGTCTACGTCAATCCAGTCGAGGGTGCGCGACACGGCCTTCTGCCAGCGGGCGTAGCCGCGTGCGCGCTGCTCCTCGGTTCCGGTGGGGTTCCAGCGCTTGTCTTCGTGCCAGTTCTGCACGAGTTCGTCGGTGTTGCTCCAGAATCCGACGGCCAGCCCGGCCGCGTAGGCGGCGCCGAGCGCGGTGGTCTCCGCGACCACCGGTCGCGACACCGGCACGCCGAGGAAGTCGGCCTGCAGCTGCATGCACAGCTCGTTGGCGGTGACGCCGCCGTCCACCCGCAGCACGTCGAGCTTTACGCCCGAGTCGGCCTGCATGGCCTCGACCACGTCGCGGGTCTGGTAGCAAATGGATTCCAGCGTCGCCCGCGCCAGATGGGCGTTGGTGCTGTAGCGGGACAGCCCGACGATGGCGCCGCGCGCGTCGGAGCGCCAGTAGGGCGCGAACAGTCCGGAGAACGCGGGGACGAAGTACACGCCGCCGTTGTCGTCGACCTGCCTGGCCAGCGATTCGCTTTGCGACGCACCGGAAATGATGCCGAGCTGATCGCGCAGCCACTGCACCGCCGAACCGGTCACCGCGATCGAACCTTCGAGCGCGTACACCGGCTTGTCGTCGCCGAACTGGTAAGCGACCGTGGTGAGCAGCCCGTGCTGCGAGCGCACGATCTCGGTACCGGTATTGAGCAGCAAGAAGTTTCCGGTGCCGTAGGTGTTCTTCGCCTCGCCGGGCCGGAAACACACCTGGCCGACCGTGGCCGCCTGCTGGTCGCCGAGCACACCGGCCAGCGGCACCTCGCCGCCGAAAGGTCCGTCGGCCCTGGTCTTTCCGAACAGCTCGGGATTCGACGACGGCGCGATGGCCGGCAGCATGGACCGCGGAATGCCGAAGATGGACAACAGTTCGTCGTCCCAGTCGGAGGTCTCCAGGTTCATCAGCATGGTGCGGCTGGCATTGGTCGGGTCGGTGACGTGCACGCCGCCGTCGACCCCGCCGGTCAGGTTCCACAGCAGCCAGCTGTCGGTGGTCCCGAAGATCGCCTCGCCGCGCTCGGCCGCCTCGGCGACACCGGGCACGTTGTCCAGGATCCAGCGCAGCTTGCCGCCGGAAAAGTAAGTGGCAGGGGGCAATCCGGCCTTGTGCCGAATGGTGTCGCCGTGGCCGGCCCGCTCGAGTTCGGCCGCGATGCGATCGGTGCGGGTGTCCTGCCAGACGATGGCGTTGCAGTAGGGACGCCCGGTGCGGCGGCTCCACACCACGGTGGTTTCGCGCTGGTTGGTGACGCCGACCGCGGCCAGGTCGCTGGCGTTGAGATCGGCCTTGGTGAGGGTGCTCTGGATGACCGCCCTGGTGCGTTCCCAGATCTCGGTCGGATCGTGCTCCACCCAGCCCGCGCGCGGCAGGATCTGCTGGTGTTCGAGCTGGTGGCGAGCGATCTCGTTGCCGTTGTGATCGAACACCATGAAGCGCGTGCTGGTGGTGCCTTGATCGATGGCGCCGACGTACTGGCTCATCGTGGTCCTTTCGAAAGAAAAATACTGAGCGAGAAAGAGATTCAGAAAAGGACCTGAGAGGCCAGCCCGGCGAGTACGCCGCCCGCCAGCGGACCGAGGATCGGGACCCAGGCGTAGCTCCAGTCGGAACTCTTGCGATTGGGACCGGGTGAACCGGTGTGTTCGGGCAGTCGTTCGGCAGAAGACCCGCCGACACCCGCACCCGCGGGCTCACGAACCGGTGCGGCGGCGACACCCTTGCTGACCGGCAGCAGCGCATGCGCGAGCCGAGGCCCGAGATCACGAGCCGGGTTGATGGCATACCCCGTCGGCCCACCGAGCGAGGCACCGATACCGACCACCAGCAACGCCGCCGCGAGCGGGCCGAGACCGGTCGCGGTGTGGCCGATGGACAGCAGCACCAGGACGAGCGCGAAGGTGGCGATCACCTCGGTGGCGAAGTTCCAGCGCAGCCCGCGGATCGCGGGACCCGTGGCGAACACACCCAGCTTCTTCGCCTCGTCGGTCTCTTCGTCGAAGTGCCGCTTGTAGGCCACATAGGCCAGATTCGCGCCGACGAACGCGCCGACCAGCTGGCCGGTGATGTAGGCGATGGTGGTGGCGACAGTGATGTCGATGTCGGGGCCGTATTGATCGGCGCCGCTGAACAGGACGCCGATGGTGTAGGCGGGATTGAGGTGGCCGCCGGTCTTATAGGCCACGTACACCCCGGCGAGCACGCCGAAGCCCCAGCCGAAGTTGATCAGTAACCAGCCACCGTCGAATCCCTTGGATTTGGTCAGCAATACATTCGCGACCACGCCGACACCGAGTAGCACCAGCATTCCCGTGCCGAGTGCTTCACTCAGGAAGATCGAGCCGAAGTTCACCGTTGAGTCTCCGTTCGCCCTGCGGCCGCCGATGCGACCCTGCGGACCTCGACGTTACGACCGGATCGAGGAACCGGACATAGGGCACGTTCGACAATGCTGAACGGTCGGGCTGGTTGTGGGGGGCCGCTGCCGCTACTGTCGGGCGCCCGAGGGCGTCGACATGACGCACGTCACACCGGTGCGCCGGGTGTGTTGCTCGCCGTTCACCACATGTTCGACATTGTCGAATCGAGAGGTTAGGTTTCGGTTCATGCCCGGTCCGATCCAATCGATCGAACGAGCGGCGGCCATTCTGCGGCTGCTCGCCCGCGGCGCGGGCCGCTTGGGCGTCGGCGAGATCGCCGGCGCGCTCGACCTCGCCAAACCCACCGCGCACGGAATTCTGCGAACCCTGCAAGGCGTCGGGTTCGTCGAACAGGACGCGGCGACCGGCAAATACCAGCTGGGCGCGGCATTGTTGCATCTCGGTACCAGCTATCTCGATGCCAACGAGCTGCGCTCGCGCGCCATCAACTGGGCCGACGCACTCGCGGCACGCACCGGCGAGGCGGTCCGCATCGGCGCGCCGGTAGACGGCAGCGTGGTGGTCGTGCACCACGTCTTCCGCCCGGACAACACCGAACAGGCCCTCGAGCTCGGTGAACTGCTGCCGCCGCACGCGACCGCGCTCGGCAAGGTGCTGCTGGCCTTCGACGCGGAACTCGCGGCCACGGTGCGCGCGGGCGAGCTGCCCTCGCTCACCCGCCGCACCATCGTCGACCGTCCCACCCTCAATCGGGCCCTCGCCGCGGTGCGGCAGGCAGGCTGGGCGGGGGACACCGAAGAATTCCGGCCCGGCGAAGCGGGCATCGCGGCACCCATCCGCGCGCACGGCGGACTCGTGGTGGGCGCCATCGGCATCAGCGGACCGGTCGACCGGCTCTGCGACCCGCAATTACGGCACCGTCCCGCGCTGATCGGCCTGGTGCGCGACGCCGCGCACGCGGTCTCGCGGGATCTCGGCGCCGGACACTGACACACCTATATGGCACGAGAGGACACGGATGACGCAGCGGTTTGTGCTCGCGATCGACCAGGGCACCACCTCCACCAGGTGCATCCTGTTCGATCAGCGCGCACGCCTGGTCGGTGTGGCACAGCGCGAGCACCAGCAGCACTATCCGCGGCCCGGCTGGGTCGAGCAGGACGCGATGGAGATCTGGCGCAATGTGGACCGGATCGTGCCGCAGGCGCTGCGCGACTCCGGTATCACCGCCGATCAGGTTGCCGCCCTCGGCATCGCGAATCAGCGGGAGACCACGGTGGTGTGGGATCGCCGCACCGGCACGCCGATCCGGCGGGCCATCGTCTGGCAGGACACGCGCACCGAGGAGTTGGTCCGTGACTTCGAGGAAAAGCCTGGCGCGCAACGCATTCGAGAGCTGTGCGGCCTGCCGTTGGCCACCTACTTCGCCGCACCCCGGCTGCGCTGGCTGCTGGATACCATTCCGGGCCTGCGGGATCGGGCCGAACGCGGCGAGGTGCTGTTCGGCACCATGGAAACCTGGCTGATCTGGAATCTGACCGGTGGCGTCGACGGCGGCCTGCATTTGACCGATGTCACCAACGCCAGCCGCACCCTGCTGATGAACCTCACCACGCTGACCTGGGATGCGGAGCTGCTGAGCTTCTTCGAGATCCCCGCGGCCATGCTGCCGCGCATCCAGCCTTCGACGGCGTCGTACGGCACGACCCGCCGGGTGGTACCCGGCATCCCGATCGCCGCCGCGCTGGGTGACCAGCACGCCGCGCTGTTCGGCCAAACCTGTTTCGCGCGTGGGGAAACCAAGTGCACGTACGGCACCGGCGGCTTCCTCATGATGAACACCGGCCGCGAACTGGTGCAGTCCTCGCACGGCCTGCTCACCACCATCGGCTACCAGATCGGCGACGAGCAACCGGTGTACGCGCTGGAGGGGCCGATCGCGGTGACCGGCTCGCTGGTGCAGTGGGTGCGCGACAACATCGGCCTGGTCGCCAGCGCGCCCGAGATCGAAACCCTCGCTCGCACAGTGCAAGACAACGGCGGCTGCTACATCGTGCCCGCGTTCTCCGGTCTGTACGCGCCGCACTGGCGCAGTGACGCGCGCGGCCTGATCGCCGGCCTGACGTCCTATATCACCAAGGGCCACATCGCCCGTGCCGTCCTGGAGGCGACCGCATGGCAGACCCGCGAGGTGGTCGACGCGATGAACGCCGACTCCGGTTTACAGGCCCGCGCACTGCGCGTCGACGGCGGCATGACGTCGGACAACCTGCTCATGCAGATCGTCGCCGACGTCCTCGACGTGCCCGTCATGCGCCCGTTCAACGCCGAAACCGTCTCGCTCGGTGCGGCTTACGCCGCCGGGCTGGCCGTCGGCTACTGGCCGGACCTGGAGGGCCTGCGCAACAACTGGCGCCTCGCCGCGCAATGGATGCCGCAGATGGATCCGGTCCACCGCGCGGACGAGTACGAGAACTGGCAGCGCGCGGTGCAATTGACCTTCGGCTGGCTGCGTTCGAAACGACATCGGCAAGGAGCCTGAGGCGCTTCTCGTCCAGCACGTGATGGGCTACAGGTAGATCGGCTCCGGCAGCTCCGGGCACTCCCCGCAGCCTGCGTCGTGCGCGTCTGCCCAGCAACCGCACGAGCAGTACGCATGCGACCTTCCGTCGGTCGATACGCACTTGTCGATCGGTCCGGCCATCAGGAACTCGGGCTGCGCCTCCTCGACCACGGAGTCACAGTGCCCTTGGTGTCCGCTGCAATGACACGCTCCGGGACATTTCTTGCGGCAACAGGTGGCCTCGGTCCCGACGCCGCCTCCCTCGGCGTCCCAATCATCCTGCTGTGGTAGCAGATTCGTTCCTCGGAAACCGCCGGCTCGGTCGACGGTCCGGTAGACGCGTCCGGTGCGGCCGAGGGACTGTTCCGCGGTGAATCCTGGTGTTCTCATGGTGCTCTCCTCAGTAGGTGCTGGTGCGGTCGTAGTAGGGGCCGAGGCTGCCGATCAGGAACGGGAACCCGCTCGGTGACGTCGACGGCGACGAAGTACTTCTCGGTGAACGAGGTGCGCCGGTCGGTGTAGGAGAAGATGCAGTCCACGATCGACCGGCCACCGCCCAGCGACGACGGTCGGACATCGACGCCGGTCAGCGAGAAGTTGGCCTCGAATTGTGTTGCGGTGCGCCGGTATATCTCCGAGTAGCGCATCGCGAGGTAGTTCAGGGCGCGATGCTCGTCGGTGGCGCCCGCGTTGTCGGCGACGTGCAGGATGCGGTCGAGCACCAGTTCGGCGGCGGCCGTGAACTGGTCGTCGCTGACCCCTTCGGAGCGCGGGAGCGCGCCCATCAGCTCGGCCCGGTCGAAGGAGTAGAGCTGGTCGAAGTGCACCACGGGGACCACCAGGCCGTTGCACATCGCAGGTGCGGCCAACGGGCCGCGGGTGCCGATGACCACGTCGAGGTCGCCGGGGCGCGGCCGGGGGCGCAGCGCCTCGATCAAGCGGTCCAGGTCGCTGGGATCGCGCGGGAGCACGATGTAGGTCTCCAGCTCGCGAATGGTCAATACCCAGCACAAGGCCCGCGCGAGATAGCGGTTGTCCGGATCCGACAGGACGGTGGCGAAGGTCTCCCGGTCGGTCTGACCGTCGGTGACGGCGCGGCCGACCGACTGGGCGAACTCCTTTTCCACAGCGAGCGACGGGAATCGGGCTTCGATCCGGCCGATCGCGTACACGTCGGACAGCCGCAGCGCGGCGGCCTGACCCGAGCAGGTCGGGCACGGGACCTCATGGGGCGTGTGCGCGGGTTCGATGCGATCGAGGTGGGTGTCGGCGGGGCTGTCCAGCTCCGCCGTAGCGGGGGCGGTATCCATGATCTCTCCGGAGCGTCGGGAATTCGGGCTCAGCCGCGCGACGTGCGACGCGGTGAGAAGACGATGCGACGATTCAGCGCCGCGGCGCGACGGTTGCACCCGCCACAGGGCTTGACGCCCAATCTGTTTGTGACGTGCTTGATTACGTCGCCGAGCCCGGTTTCTTCGCTGACCACGAAGCCGGGTAGCCGAACGCGCCGCGCCGGTGGTTCCGGTGGCTGCTCGGTGTCCGGTGGTGTTTGTTCATCCGGCATGGATCAACTCCTTCATCTGCTGGTATGCCGCCTCGGCGTCGAGCAGCGGCGGGATCAGTGCGCCGCGCCTGCGGCGGCCGAGCACCGCGGCGCGTATTTCGGCCGCCGAGGCGCGGGGGAACAGCGACCACAGCAGCGCGATGGTTCCGGTGACAAGCGGTGCGGCGAAACTGGTTCCGGTGAGCGTGGCCAGGCCGTTGCCCGCGGTGAAGCTGGTCAGCCCGCCCGGCGCGGCCAAGCCGTTGCGGCCGATGGACGGCCCGAGGGTGGATTGCCGCGCAGGCCGCCCGTGCGCATCCACCGCTATGACCGGCACGACCCAGCGGTGCCGGGTGAGTGTCGAGGTGCCGAGGTCGGTGGTGTTTCCGGCGGCGGCGACCACGATGACATCGCGGCGTGCAGCGGTGTCGAGAGCTTGGGTAAGCAGCCGGTTGTCGGCCATCGAGGGTACGGGCGGACCGGCACTCACGTTCACGACGGCCGCTCCGGCCGCCATACATTCCAGCAGCGCACGCGCGAGGTCGTCGTTGGTGGCCGACGGCAGCCGGGCGACGGTTCGATCGGCGAAGATCGGTCGTAGATAGACGGTGCAGCCGGGACACAGTGCGGGAGCGGGTGAATTTCGGCTGCCGGACAGGATTCCCGCCACGAAAGTGGCGTGGGTACACGCGGTGGCTTCGGGGACCGCGCAACCGCTCGCGTGTCCGCGCAGCAGCGCGGCCGCCAGTCCGGCATGCGTGGTGTCCACCGGGCCGTCGATCAGGCCGATCATGATCTTCGGCGAGCCCGTGGTGCGTGCCATCAAGCCGTCGAGTCGAACCATCTCCAGCGGCGTCATACCGCACCACATCCCCGGAGGCCGGTCGTGTGGACGGTTCCGCCCGCAGGATGCGGGCGATGTACCTGCCGGTCGACAGATCGACCTCTGGCAAAACGGTAGCACTCGATTTCCGCTGGCAGAGCGGGATTTCGGCGACGCGATATCGATGTGGGGGTGCCGGGGTGAAAGCAATACCCAAGGTTGGGTTTGCGCTGGTCCGGCGCTCGCGGCCCCGATGTCGCGCGGCCGGTTAGGTGCCGAGGCGATGTGCCCCGACCGTATTACCTATCCGGTGCCGGCAACCGGAGCGCGCAGCGACCCGGCGATATTCGAACGGACCCGGGCGGCGGTCCGGCGCAGCCGACCCCCTTTGAGCCCGGCCTCGAATTCCAGCCGCACGCGACCGTTGTGCAGCGCGGTGCGCAAACCTGTTGTCACGCCGGAGATCTCCGGGACGGTGAAGGTGGTGCCGGTCTGAAACTTCCGCTCCGAGGCGGTCTCCGGCGCGTCGTCCGACGTGGCGATCAGGAAGCGATCCGGGACCGCGAGCTTGTGGATGGTCCGCATGGTGAGCAGATACTGACGCAGCAACGAACCGCTGGTGTAGGGGAGGTCGTATTTGTCGCAGAGCGCGCGAACCCGGACGGCGATCTCGGCGTAGCGGTTGCTGGGCAGGTCGGGGAAGAGGTGGTGTTCGATTTGGTAACACAGGTTTCCGCTGGCGAAGGCCAGGGTCGGGCCTGCGTCGAAGTTCGCGGTGCCGAGCATCTGGCGCAGGTACCACTCGGATTTGGTCTCGTCCGCCAGCGCGGCGGGCGTGAACTTCTCCGCGCCGTCGGGGAAGTGGCCGCAGAAGATGACCACATAGGTCCAGGCATTGCGCACGACGTTGGCGGTGACGTTGGCCGTCAGTGCACGGCGCCAGCGCTTTCCGCTCAGCGCGGGGAAGAGTACATAGTCCTTGAGCGCCTGCCGGGCGATTTTCCTCAGGAAAGCCTTTGTCACAGCGGACTTTTCGGCCTTCGTCTCGAAGCGATCCCGGTCCGCGTACAGCCCGTGCAGGCCGATGCCCCACTCGAAGGTGGTGGCCAGCAGCAGATTCTGCACCGGCTGGAAGAGATGGCTCGGCTGCCACGGCTGGTCCCTGGTCACCCGCATCACGCCGAAGCCGATGTCGTCGTCCATGTCCAGCACGTTGGTGTAGAGGTGGTGGCGGAAGTTGTGCGAGTACTTCCACTGGGTGGACAGCCCGACCATGTCCCACTCCCAGGTGGTGGAGTGGATTTCCGGGTCGTTCATCCAATCCCACTGGCCGTGCGAGACGTTGTGCCCGATCTCCATGTTCTCGATGCTCTTGGCCGCGGCCAGCGCCGCCGTGCCGAGCAGCCAGCTCGCCTTGTTCCGGTTCACCGCGATGAGCAGTCGCGCGGCGGTGTCGAGGGCACGCTGGAACCGGATGGTACGCCGGATGTAGGCGGCGTCGCGGCCGCCGAGCGATTCACTGACGTCACGGTGGATCGCGTCGAGTTCGGTACCGAGCGCCTCGATGTCTTCCTTGCTCAGGTGCGCGTACACAGCAATGTCGGTGATGGCCATTGGTCCTCTTCGGATGGATCGGCTGCGCAGGGCGCAGGGAAGCCCGGTCGGGCCGCCGACACGGGGAGCGATCGGCGTTGCTCAGCGGAACCGAGCTAAAAGGTCGGCCGATGCGAAAGGCCGACAAGATTCTTGGTTCGACGCTACCAGCGCTTCCGATACCGCCAGGTCAACAGCGGACGGCCGCCGGAACAACGGGGCATGGCCGCGCGGAATCGCGACGTTCCGGACACGACAACATCCCAGTTCGAGCGGGATCATGCGCGGTCTGCGCCGCGGACAAGGTTCAATAGAGGGGATTGGCTATTCGCGGCCGATCGGAGGAGGCTCGACGAATGAGTCAGGAAAGCGGGCAAGGGTCCGGGCTGTTCAGCCATGACACCATTCCCATTCAGGTGTATACGCCTGCCGAGAGCAGCGACGTACATCATCAGCCGGTATTCAGTAGAGCCGAAGACGGCTCCGGGTCTGCTGTCGGGGAGGTCGCGCCGCCGCACGCCTGACGCCGGACATGACGCGAGCCCCCGCATCTCCTCGGGAGATGCGGGGGCTCGGGCCGTTCACGGGCTCCCGACTAGGGTCTAAGTGAATTTTCGGTAGCATAACTCTGGTAGCTGACCAGCCGGTTTGTAGATTTCCATCCCAGCTTCAAGTGGCGTGCTGTTCAATAAGTGAACAGCTGCTAGTCACTGTCGATGGGAATGTTATGAGCAGACGCGCCGTCGTTGCCGGGGTGGGCATGATCGCGTTCACCACGCCGAGCCGGAGCCAGACCTACGACGTCATGGGCGCGCAGGCGGCGCGGGCCGCGCTGCTGGACGCCGGTCTCGGGTACGAGCGGATCCAGCAGGCCTACGCGGGGTACGTCTACGGCGACTCGACCTGCGGGCAGGCGGTGCTCTACGGACTCGGGCAGACCGGTATCCCGGTGATCAACGTCAACAACAACTGCTCGACGGGATCCACGGCACTGTTCCTGGCGCGCCAGGCGGTCGAATCCGGCGCCGCCGACGCGGTTCTCGCCGTCGGGTTCGAGCAGATGCGCCGCGGCGCGCTGGCGATGGGATACCCCGATCGGCCGAGTCCGTTCGCCCGGTTCGACGAGGTGATGGACGAAATCCAGCAGCGCGACGAATCTCCCTTCGCGGCACAGATGTTCGGCGGGGCCGGCCGGCAGTACGCGGAAAAGTACGGCACCGCACCGGAAACCTTCGCCGCGATCACGGTGAAGTCGCGCAGGCACGCCGCCAACAATCCGTTCGCAGTGTTCCGAGATCCGGTGACGGTGGCAGAAGTGCTTGCCTCGCCACACATCTACGGTCCGCTGACCCGGCTGCAGTGCTGCCCACCCACCTGCGGCGCCGCGGCGGCGGTCATCGTCAGCGACGAGTTCGCCGAGGCCAACGGTATCGACCCCGCGATCGTGATCAGGGCGCAGGCGATGACCACCGATTTTCCATCCACCTTCGCCGAAAAGGACATGACCAAGATCGTCGGCTACGACATGTCCAAGGCTGCGGCACAGCAGGTTTACGAGGCGTCGGGGGTCTCGCCCGAGGACATCCGGGTCGTCGAGCTGCACGACTGCTTCACCGCCAATGAACTGCTCACCTATGAGGCGCTCGGTCTCACCCCGGAGGGTACGGCGGAGAAGTTCGTCAACGACGGTGACAACACCTACGGCGGGCGTGTGGTCACCAATCCATCCGGCGGACTGCTGTCCAAGGGGCACCCGCTCGGCGCGACCGGGCTCGCCCAATGCGCCGAATTGGTCTGGCAGCTACGCGGGCAAGCCGAGCCACGGCAGGTGGCAGACGACCTGAAACTCGCGCTGCAGCACAACATCGGGCTGGGCGGCGCGGCCGTCGTGACGCTGTACGAGAAGGTGGGCTGAGCACGGCGAGCAGTCGTTCACCTATCCGTGGACGGCGAACGCCGGGCCACCATCGACCTCGCGGTCACCCTCGCCGACGGCACCGTGACACTCACCGGCGACGCCGTCGTCGCCTTCTGAAAGGACAAGCAGCACATGGGAACTCTGAATGGCAAGGTCGCCATTGTCTCCGGCTCCGGCCGCGGCATCGGACGCGAGATCGCGCTGAAACTCGCGAGCGAGGGGGCCAGGGTCGTGGTGAACGACCTCGACGCCGAGCCGGCCGCGGAGACCGTCGTCGCGGTCGAAGCCGCGGGCGGGCAGGCGGTTTCGTGTGTCGGCAGCGTCACCGAGGAGGGGTTCGCCGAGCGTTTCGTGCAGACCGCGGTGGACGAATTCGGCGGCTTGGACATCATCATCAACAATGCGGGCTACACCTGGGATTCGGTGATCCAGAAGATGACCGACGAACAGTGGGACGCCATCCTCGACGTGCACCTCAAGGCACCGTTCCGGATCCTGCGTGCGGCGCAGCCGGTGATCGCGGCGGCCGTGAAGCAGGCCAAGGCCGCTGGTGAACCGGTGCCGTGCCGCAAGGTCGTGAACATCTCGTCGCTGGCGGGCACGGGCGGCAATGCGGGACAGGCGAATTACTCGTCGGGCAAGGCGGGCATCCTCGGGCTCACCAAGGCGCTGGCCAAGGAGTGGGGCCGCTACAACGTCACGGTGAACGCGGTGGCGTTCGGGCTGATCAAGACCAGGCTCACCGAGGCGCCCGCGGGCACCGGCGGCACGATCGACGTGCAGGGCAAGGAGATCAAGGTCGGTGTGAACCCGAACCTGCTCGCCGCGATGGAGCAGATGGTGCCGCTCGGGCGCGGCGGCACGCCGGCCGAGGCCGCGGGCGCGGTGTACCTGCTGTGCATCCCCGAGTCCGACTACGTCAGCGCGCAGACCCTGGTCTGCGGCGGCGGCTTCAACATCTAGGGCCGGCAATGTATTTGACCCAATCGCTGCACCGCAACCTGCAGCAGAGCCCGGATCGTCCGCTGACGATCTACGGCGACCGGGTGCGCACCGTGGCCGAATCGGCCGATCGCATAGCGCGATTCGCGGGTGCGCTGGCCGCGCTCGGGGTCCGGCCCGGCGACCGGGTCGGCATGCTGGCGCTCAACTCCGATCGCTACTACGAATATCTGTACGCGGTGCCGTGGATCGGGGCGGCGGTCAACCCGGTGAACATCCGCTGGAGTCCGGCGGAGATCGGCTACTCGCTGCGCGAATCCGACACCAGGGTGCTGCTGGTGGACGACGCCTTCGCCGCCATGATTCCCGCACTCCGGCAACAGTTTCCGGAGCTGGCCACGGTGATCTTCTGCGGCGACGGCGAACCACCGGCCGACGTACTGCACTACGAGACACTCGTCGCCGAGCACCCACCCGCCGAGGACACCAGAACCGGCGACGCGACCCTGGCGGGCGTCTTCTACACCGGCGGTACCACCGGGCATCCCAAAGGCGTGATGCTCAGCCACGACAACATGATCATCTCCGCGCTCGGCAGCACCGCGGGCGGCGAGTTCGTCAGCCGGGGCGGCACTGTGCTGCACGCGGCACCGATGTTCCACCTCGCCGATATCGCCATGTTGACGGCGGGCAACCTGGTCAACTGCACGCACGTGATCGTGCCGATGTTCACCCCGGCCGGTGTCATGCGGGCGATCAGCGAGCACGGCGTCACCAATCTGTTGCTGGTGCCCACCATGATCCAGCTGCTGGTCGACGATCCGGCCGTCGCGGACTTCGACCTCAGCGGCGTCGAGACGGTGACCTACGGTGCCTCGCCGATCGCCGAGGCGGTCCTCGGCCGGGCCCGCAAGGTCTTCCCGGCCGCGGGCTTCACCCAAGCCTACGGCATGACCGAACTGGCGCCCGTCGCGACGCTGCTGTCCCCCGCCGACCACGACGATCCGGCGCTGCGGCGTTCGGCGGGCCGCGCCATGCCGCATGTGGAGGTCCGCATCGTCGACCCCGACGACAACGAGGTGCCGCGTGGCGAGGTCGGCGAGGTCGTCGTGCGCGGCGACAACGTCATGCTCGGCTACTGGAACCGGCCGCAGGACACCGCCGCCGCCGTGCGCGACGGCTGGATGCACACCGGCGACGGCGGCCGGATGGACGAGCACGGCTATGTCTTCATCGTCGACCGGATCAAGGACATGATCATCACTGGCGGTGAGAACGTCTACTCGGCCGAGGTGGAGAACGCCCTCGCGGCGCACCCCGCGGTCGCCGCCTGCGCGGTGATCGGGGTACCGGACCCCGAATGGGGCGAGCGCGTGCATGCTGTGGTGGTGCTGCTGCCCGGCACGCAGGCCACCGAGGAGGAGTTGCGCGCGCACTGCAAAGCGCTGATCGCCGGGTACAAGACCCCGCGCACGGTGGAGTTCGCCGACGCGTTGCCCCTATCGGGCGCCGGTAAGATCCTCAAGCGCGAACTTCGCAAGAAGTATTGGGATCCCAGCGACAGTCAAGTTTCCTGAGGGAGCGGTATCGAATGGTGAACGGGCCGGGCGTGGTCCGTCCGGCCCGTGGCACCCGGCCGGCGAATCGGCGGGCGCTGATCGTCGCGGCGGCCGCGGAACTGTTCTGCCGCAACGGATACGCGAATGTCGGCATGGGTGAGGTCGCCGAGGCGGTGGCCATCGGACCGTCCGCGCTGTACCGGCATTTCCGCGGCAAGCAGAGCCTGCTGGCCACCGTCGTCGACGAGGCGCTGACCGCATTCGCTGCCGCACTCGATACGGCGGCACGCGAGCCCGCCGACATCGCGGGCACGCTGGCCGCGACCGTGCTGGCCCGCCGTGATGTCGGGGTGCTGTGGCGGCGCGAGGCCCGGCATCTTTCCGACGACGATCGGGCCGCGTTTCGTCAGCAAGCCAAGCGGATCGGGGCCCGGCTCGCCGAGGTCGTCGCCGCGCGCCGCCCGGACCTGGATCCGGCGGCCGCCGACCTGCTCTCCTGGAGCGCCTTGGCCGTCGCCAATAGTGTGTCGTTCCACGGTCTTTCGTTGCCCGAGCCGGAATTCGGCACGCTGCTCGGTGAACTCGTCGACGCGGTGCTGGCCGCGCCGGTGCCGAAGCTGGGGCAGCGACCGGATCGGCCTGTCGTGGCGGTGCCGCTGGCCGCGCGGGCCCGGCGGGAAGCGATCCTCACCGAGGCGATCACGCTGTTCGCCGAACGGGGTTTCGCGAGCGTCAGCGTGGACGAGATCGGTGCCGCCGTCGGCATCGCCGGTCCCAGCGTCTACAACCACTTCGCCGGGAAAGCGGACATTCTCATGGCGGGCATCGTCCGTGGCGACGAATGGCTCCGCATTGATCTGAATCGTGCTCTCGCGCACGCCGCCGACCCACGCGACGGACTCGAACGTCTGCTCGCGGGCTACGGGGCCTTCGTCTTCGAAAACCCTTATCTCATGCAGATTCTCGTGTCGGAGGCCAGGCACCTGCCCGACCCGGACCGCGCACGCGCGAAGGCCGCGCAGCGGGCCTATATCGCGGAGTGGGTGCACCTGCTGCGCAAGGTGCACCCGGATTGGGACCCGATCCCCGCACGCATGCGAGTACAGGCCGCGCAGTCGATGTTGAACGACCTCGCGCTGACTCCCCATCTGCGCGCGTTCCCCGGCATCGTGCCCGTGGCCGCCGCGATCGGCGCCGAAGTGCTCGCCCTCGCTTGATGCGTCGCACACCACGACCGTTGGGGCGTGCGAGACATCAAGGGCGGTCCGGGATTATGCGGCAGCGGTGGATAACAATGCCATCGGGCGTACCGCGGTGGCCTCGATGCCGCGTGGGCGCAGCTCGCAGGTGAAAACTACGGGCTGGCCCGCAGAAAGGGTTTTGAAGCCGGGGGAGTCGATGCTGGAGTACTCCACGAAGACCCCGTTCGGGTATTCGGGGGATTCGAGGAAGCCGAATCCTTTGGCGGTGTCGAACCACCGGACAGTGCCGTGCACCCAGTTCTCGCCGTCGGTCATCGCGCGACCTCGAAGGCGCTCGCGCGCTCGCCGGACCCGGATTGCATCACCTGCTGCCACCAGGAGGCGAGTGGGCTCGGGTCGGGCCACACGACGGCGGGACCCGATCGGGCAGTCTTATGCGTGGATACTTTCTGCGAAGCTCTGAACTTGTCTGAACGAACCACGGTCGGACGATCTCCTCGGAGTCGGTACGTTACGCGGGCATCCCCGCGTACGCCGGATGCCCGCTACTGCGTTACTCAAACTGTAAGCACCCGAACGGATATTCGCCCGAATTCCGCTTCCACTCGGTACAACGTCACATTCCGTCGTCGGCCGAGCTCGGCCGACGAAAAACAACTGGCCGAGCCCCGTACGGGCCCGGCCAGTTGTGCGGTGCGAGGGTCAGGCGGCCCAGGGGCCGATGCCGCCGACCTTCTCGATGCGGATGCGGGTCAGCAGACCGGGCGGGGCGTCGGGCGGCGGAAAGCCGGCGTCGGGGCTGGCCAGGGTCTCGGCCAGCTCGGCGAGTAGCTCGGGGGCACCGCCCTCGACAATGCGAGCGGTCCCGGTGACGGACAGGTATGGGCGCATGATCTCGCCGCGTTCAGCAGACAGGATGGTGACTGCGACGCGGTTGTCGCGGCGGACATTGCGCACCTTCTTGTATTCGCCGAGGTGCGCGGTGACGAGCTCGTCGCCCTCGGGCGTCGATTGCAGTGCCACCCACACCACGCTCACGTGCGGACTGCCGTCGGGGTTGATGGTGACCAGCGTGGCGTCGGCCCCCGCTCCGATGAGGGCACGAGCAGCGTCGTCGAGTTCCATGTGTTGTTCTACCAACCGGCCCGCCCGTTCATTCCCCGGCCGACGCCGCGCTCCGGCGCCACGGAGCTCGGTCGAAGCGCGCGGCGGCGCTGTACTACCGTCGCTGGCATGCGGCTTCACGTGGGCTGTGCGATGTGGACGCACCCGTCATGGCAGGAATGGCAACCGTCTTCGGGGGCTCGGCTGGCCGCCTACGCCGACCGGTGCAACGCGGTGGAGGGCAACACCACCTTCTACGCGATACCGGCCCGCCGCACGGTGGAGTCGTGGGCCGCGCAGACCGCGCCCGAGTTCCGGTTCGTGGTGAAACTGCACCGCTCGATCACCCATGAGCGCAGGCTGACCGGGGTCGACGAGGAGATGCGCGCGTTTCTGTCGGCGATCGAACCGCTCGGCTCGCGCGCGCACGCCCTGTGGGTGCAGTTGCCCGCCTCGTTCGGCCCGAACGATCTCGGCCCGCTCGCGCTGTTCCTGCGCAGGCTGCCGCAGCAGTACCGTTCGGCGGTCGAGGTCAGGCATCGCGCGTTCTTCGAGAACGAGCAGGCCGCCCGGCAGCTGGAAAGCGTGCTCGCCCGGGTCGGCGCCGAATGGATACCCTTCGACACCACAACACTTTTCGATGGACTACCGGTCACCGCCGCCGAGCAGGAAGCGTGGTCGAAGAAACCGCGGGTGCCGCGCCGGACCCGCGCCCTCACCGAATTCCCGATCGTCCGCTACCACGGCCGCGACTCGACCGAGCGCACGGTCGACGGCTGGCAGCCGTGGATCGGCACGGTCGTCGAGTGGCTGCGCGAGGGCCGATCGCCGACCGTCTTCATCCACACCCCGGACAATGCCGAGGGTGTACCGCTCGCGCGCCGCTTTCACGAGGCGGTGCGCGCCGAGCTGCCCGAGCTCGCACCGCTGCCCGAACCGGCGCCCACCGACCCGATGACCCTCTTCTGACGCGGCCTACCGGCTGCCGATCGGCTGCTGCACCAGCCCGGCGAGCACCGTGCCCGCACCCTGCAGCCAGATCGGCCAGCTCGCGGGATCCAAGGCCATGGAGCCCTCGTCGTGGATGGTGCAGCCGGGTTGCGCGGGGACGCCGTCGAAACGCTCCTTCAGCCACAGCAATACCCGTGCGAGGCTGTCGATTTCGAGCGTGATGTGTTCACTGAAGTGGTCACGGGTGTACTGCACCTGAGCCTTCGGGTCGCGGCAGTACTGGTCGACGAGCGCGTTCACCGGACCGACCGGCGCAATCCAGTCGGGGTTGGAATTGAAGATGAACATCGGCATGTCGGGAACCGCATGCCCCATCCGGAGCGCGTCGAATACCTTGGTTGGCACGGGATCGTTCAACGCGTTCGGTGAATCGTAGAGGCCGCCTTCCAGATTCATGAACGGCAGGATCGCGGCGGAGTACAGGCACAGCGAGTTCTTGACCGGAGCCAAGGCTTTGCCGAACGCATTCATGTGCTGGGCGTTGTAGGCGGCCTGCTCGGGATACTCCCGCTCGACCCCAAGCAGCCCCGAAAAGATCAGTCCCGAGCCGAGATTGCCGCTGGCCATCTGGTACATCGCCTTGATGTCGGCGGGGACGCCGCCTTCCGACGCTCCGACGATATTCAGCTCCGGTGCATAAGACGCCGCCAGTTCGGCGGTGTGCCCGGTGGTGATCGCGCCGCCGGAGTACCCGGCCAGTCCGACCTTGGTCTGCGGTCCGAGGCCCATCGGCTCGAAGTTCTCCGCGGCCCGGATGCCGTCGAGGGTGATCCGGGCGCCGAGCGGACCGGCGGCGAAGGCGGAGTTCGGGCCCTCGTGATCCGGCATCGCCACCGCCCAGCCCGCCCCGAGCCCGGTCAGCGGGAGCACGAACTCGAACGGGATGTCGAACTGGCTGGTGACGTTGCCCGGCACCGAAGCCTGTTGCAGCACATACGATGGCGCGCAGTACTGGGCGTTCGAGTCCTGCGGGAACTGGTAGGACAGCAGCGGGCGCGGCACGCCGCCGTTGTCGCCGCGCGGCTTCATCAGCGTGGTGACCGCGGCGATCGGTTCATCCCTGGTGTTGGTCGACCGGTAGGACAACTGCCACGCGTCGATGTTGAACGGAATGGTCGAGTAGAACGCGAGATGCACCGCGCGCGCCGCGATGATCTCGCCGGGCTGCTTCGACGCCACGACCTCGGCCGGGGGTGCGTAGAACGCCGGATCGAGTTCCGGCGGGGACGGCGGAATCGGGAACGGCAGCGGCGGTTGTACCGGAACCTGCTGCGCGACAGGATTTTGTTCGGCCGGTGCGGCAATTGCTGGTATTCCGACAGCAACCTGCATGGCGGTCGCGATGAGGGCGACGAGAACCGCGGTGCGGAATCGCCCGAGCTTGCCGGGGATGACGGTCTTCATTGCGGCTTCTTTCGCTGGTGAGCGGTGCTGAAGAGATCCGATGAAGGGATCTGTCGGGCGGAGAAAGTATTCCGGCCACGACCACGCGCCGGTGAACGGCGCGCCGCGCGTAACCCACCAGAATTTCTGTAAGGCTAAGTAACAGCAAATGCTAAAGCGTGCGGTAGGTCCAGAGGCAAAGTTCTAATTCGCCGCCAGCTGGAATATGCACATTGCACAATTCCGATGCTTTCTGGCCCTGGACAGCCTGCCGGTGGCTGCCCGAATGCTGTCCGCGTGGCGGCCGGTTGCGCGGGGCCGGGTTGTGCTGGATGACAACCCATGGCGACAGCCTTGGTGGCTGTACCAAGAGTCGGCAGCGCCTGCGCTGCCAGACTCGCAGGTGCGTTATCCCGGTTTCGGTCGATGCCATTCCCGAGGAGCAAGACGTGCCGATGCTGTCCACCATCATTCGCACGATCGACGTGCACGGCGTACCGATCGGTTATACCGACACGGGTGACCCGAACGGCCGATCCGACAGTCCTGTCATCGTTTTCGGGCACAGTCTGCTGTTCGGCGGCTGGATGTTTCGGGCACAGATCGACCTACTGCGCGAGCACTACCGCTGCATCGCCATCGATTGGCGCGGTCAGGGCGGCACACCGCCGACTCCGGACGGCTACGACATGGACACGCTGACCATCGACGCCGTCGGGCTGATCCGCGCACTGCGTCTCGCGCCGGTGCACTGGGTCGGCATCGGCATGGGTGGTTGCGTCGGCCAGCGGGTCGCCGCCAGGCACGGCGAGTTGCTGCGGTCGCTGATCCTGTTGGACACCAGCGCCGACCCCGAGGACCCGAGCAGGATCGGCAGATATACCCGGCTCGCTTGGGCGATGCGCCTTCTCGGCGTCGACGCGGTGCGCGGCAAACTCGCGCGATTGCTGTTCGGGCCTGCGTTCCTGGCCGATCCCGCCGCCGCGGACACCGTCGCCGAGTGGGCCCAGCGGCTCGACCGGGTCGACAGCGTGGGCACCAGGAGAGCGATACTCGGGGTGATCGGTCGCGAACCGGCCGACCGGGAGGTTACCGCGATCACCGCGCCGACCCTGGTCGCGGTCGGCGGCGACGACGTGGTGACACCGATTCAGGCGGCGTCGCGGCTCGCGGAGCTGATTCCCAAGGCACGGTTCGAGATCATCGAAAATGCCGGGCACTGCTGTGTCCTGGAGCAACCTGCTGTCGTCACCGCACTGATCCAAGACTTTCTCGCCGAAGCCGCCGACTGTGGATGACCTGGCTCACCCGTCGCCGAAGGGGTGCGCAGCGGACGGTCCGTGGGGTCTCGACGACCGTTCAGGCGATCGCGCGGTCCGGCTGGGGCGTGAGGATTTTGTCGCCGTAAGTTTGTGCGCAGCGCAGCGCCAATTCGATATAGGTGGCCCGCGCTTCGATGGAATGCCCCAGCAATTCCTCGGATTGGTTGATGCGGTAGCGGACGGTGTTGGGATGCACGTTCAATTGTTGAGCGGTGGCCGGGGCATTGCGGCCGCCTGCCAGGTAGGCGAGCAGTGTTTCGCGCAACCGGGCGGTGGTCTCGTCGGTGTTCATCAGCGCGCCCAATTCCCTTGTCGCCATGGCACGCATCGCCTCGACGCTGCCGTCACCGGTGGTGAGGCAGACCAATTCGACGTCGCTGTAGCGGATCACCGTTGCGGCGTAGTCGGTTTCGATCGCCACCCGCTGCGCGGCGATGGCCTCGCGATGACTCTGCCGGAACCCGGCGATATCCGGGGCCGACGAACCGACCGCGGCGTGCAGACCGGGCTGCCCGGCTGCGGGCAGGGCGGTGAGGTCCGGCACGCTCGCCGTGGCGACCCACGCCCACATGCCACGCACCCCGGACGACAGCATCAGCGGTCGCGGCGCGTCGAGCAGCGTGGCGATGTCGTTGCCGAACTTCTCCAGCGTGCGTACCGGATCCGGGGTGGCCAGCGACTCGTCGGTCCACAGCACCAGCGCGGTTTGGTAGCGGCGCAGCGAGTGGCCGAGCTGGGTCTCGGCCTGATCGACGTCGACCGCGTCGCCGCGCAGCAGCGCACCCGCGAGCCCGAACCGCCGGGCCAGCGCGCCGCGCTGCCACTGCTCACGCTCGTCGGTGTACACCGCGACCGAGGCCTCCACGCAGGTGTCGGTCCATTCGAGCACGCGATCCCAGAACAGCAGCAACACGGCGCTGCGGAGTTGGTCGTCCTCGATCGCCTTGTTCAGGAAGTCGGTGATGTATTGCCAGAGCATGGCCTGCCCGACCCGATAGGTGCGCATCACCACGTCGATGCCGAAGCCGCGCCGGGCGACCGTTCGCGAGAGCGCGAGTACCTCCGCGGGCGGGTGCACCTCGAACACCTCCCGGCTCACCATGGCCAGGAAGCTGCGCCAGTGCGAGCGGGTCGCTGCATGCAACTGCTCGGCGAGTTCGGCGTCACCGGGCAGTTGCGCGTTGACCGCACTGATCCGGCCGTCGACCAGATCGACCAGCTGCTGGGTCTGCTCGTCGCTGCGGGCCTGCGCCCCGAACTGGACGAGCCAGTCGAGGGCTTCCTGATCCAAGGCAGTCATAACGCTCATTCTGCTGCCCGGGCTGTCGGGGCGCGGCGCATTCGATTACGCGACGCACACTGCGTGGTTGCGGCCGGCGGCGCGCCGGATAGGTAATCTGAGTAAGCCTCGTTTCGGCGAATCTTTTCAGTAGTCGTTCGGCACATCCGATCAGCAGTGACCCCACACGTGGAGGCCGTAATGAACGGATCGGCGATCAGCGAACTATCGAGCATCAAAGAAACCAGTTGGTCAGTTTGTATTTCGGACTCGTGGGCATAACCGGCTCATGAAACCGGAGGAAGCCGCGCGCCGCTTGCTGGAGGACATTTTGGCGCGCTATACGTCGGTGGAAGAATTCATCGGCCTACTACGCGTCGATCCCCTCGAAGACACCATGGAACTGCCGCCGATATCGGCTTATCTCTGGACCATTCCCACATAGCGCCGAGACGGGTTCCGGCACAACAACTCAGCGATGCCCGATCGATCGTGGTCGGCGCGTCTCGATGTCGTGCGCGAGATCGGTCCACTGGTTGGCGAGTGCGGCGAGCCGGGACCACGCCGCGTGCACTCGCTGTTCGGGCACGTTCTCTGCGGTCATCAGCAGATGGTCGGCGAGGATCTGGGCGGCGGCCATCCGGTCGATGGTGCTGCCGAGGGACTCGGCCTGCTGGTCTTTCGTGCGCCGCGGCGGGACCTGCTTGGCCACCCAATCATCGATCACGGTGACGACTTCGCTACGGCGGCAGTCGATTTCCACCAGACGATCCGGCTGTGCGCGGCGGGTGTGGTGCAACTGCGCCAACGCCCGAGCCAGCTGGATGACCAGGTGGTCGCCCGGACGGTCCCCGGTTTGTAGTCGCAACGCGGCGGACAGTTCGTGCCAGTCGGGCAGGAGCGGGCGGCGGCCGCCTTCGCCGCACATCGCCCATGACCTCGGTCCGTCGGCGGTCTGCACGGTCACGTGACGCGGTCGGCGCGGCCTGGTGCATGCGCCTGGCAAATGCGACCGGCTCGTGCCTCACTGCGAAGACTCTGCTGCATAGCGCACGCGCGAAACCGCGCGTCCCCCATCGATCGGTGTTCCGATTGCGTGGGCAAGGTAGGCCTTCCCTAGCGACGGTCGAGGTGCATCCGGCGCCGGCGACCAGCCATATCCTCTGGGTGAGGCCGGTCGTTCTGCGCGTACCCGAGATAAGGGAGCAAAGCGCCCGGCACCGGATGCAACTACAAGTCTCGTCGGTGACGCGGTTCACCGTAACCCTAATTCAGGTCATTCCTGGGCTAGTTTGGCCTCTTTGGTTATGTCCGGGCAATCCGCCAGTCGGTGGTCAGCGCCGAGCGGGGTTCACCGGCTGGTCTCGGGGAACACGGTGAAGTGGCGGACGGTGCCGGACAAGTGGGGGAGTTCGGTTGGCTCGGACCAGGTTCGGAAATCGTCGCGGCTGTCACTGTAGAAGTACCGGGGGTGATCCTGGTTGTAGTCGTCGAAGAAGATCCGCCAGCCGCCGCCCGGCAGGGGGATGACGCACTGACCTTCGCGCGGCGCGCCCCAGTGCGCCCAATCTCCGGTTGCGACAAACACATACGGACCCAGCGGGTCGGCGGCGACGGCGAGTTCGACGAGTTTGCTGGTTTCGTTCTTGGTGAACGCGAAGTAGCGGCCGTAGTGGTACACAACGGTGGTGTCGATGTAGCCGTAGCCGAAGTGGTCACAGGTCGGGCGATCGACGGGGGTCCGGTAGCCGGCCGGCGGACCGAGCCCGGCCAGCGGCGTGAGCGGACCCCACCAGCTCAGTTCCCGGTCTTCGGCCCGCATCAGATGCGGCGTGAACCGGCACCCATCCGACAACGACACGATCACATTGACGTTCCCCTGCGCGTCGACGAGCCATTCCGGCGCCCAGGTCGACGTGACGCTCGGGTCCGCCACCTCGTAGTCGTACATGTGCGTCCAGTTGACGCGGTCGTCGCTGCGCGCGAAGCCGATCGTGCGGCCCTCCCACGCGGTGGTGTAGGTGAGGTAGTAGACGCCGTCGACGTGGCGGAAGAGGGACGGGTCGCGCAGCAGGCCGGTCGGCGGACGGTAAGCGGGTCCGCGTAGTAGCTGGAAGTTTGTCGCGTCGGTCGATTCGTAGACGTACAAATCGGTTTCGCTGGAATGGGTGAACGCGGTCATCGTGTAACGCACCACCGGCCCGGTGGCCGCGGCATGCTTCAGTGCCAGCAGGCCGAGGGGCAGGCCTGCCGCCAAGGCCAGCGCGGACCTGCGACGCATCGTCACCACTGCCACATTCCGAATTATCCAACGCTTGTTGCCACCTGCTTGCCGACACGCCGCAGGAAGTTGGGCAGCCCACTGGACAGCGATTCGCACAGCTCGACGCGCGGGCAGCCCGACGAGGTCGTCCCCGTCCTTGGCCTGGATCGAGTCGCTGCCTCGACGGTGAACCGCCCAGGCTGATTGGTATGTCGAATGGCTGTGTCGGGGAACAAGTTACGGATCCATCCTTGGTGCACAGCCCAAGACAGCGCACCACGCGGATTGCGATTCTCTAGGCAAGCAAGAGGATCCGCCCGGCGGACCGCGTCGATTGCGTCCTGGTCGCCGGTCGTGCCGAGCCGTCACGTGCCTCAGTTCGTGTGCCGAACGCCGAGTAGCTGGAGTCGGAACCATGTCCGAGCCCGACCGACCGTCCCGGGAAGAGCGGTCATCGCCCGCCCTCCCCACCGCCCGCGACCTGCTGGACGCGATGCATGATGTTGTCCCCGAACGACATCCGGCCGCGCCGATCCTGCGCGCCGCCTGCCTGCTCGCCGCGGTGGACGAGTGGATCCACCGCCATCGCGCCGCGATCGAGGCGAGCCCACTCGCCGGGCGCCGGGTGAACGGCCCCGGGATCGAACGCGCCGCGCGCACCCTGCGCCGCTACCTGATCGAGGGAATCGCCGCCGCGGCCCCTGGCGTCGACGGCGTCGGCAAGGCCGTCGATGAACTGGCCCGCGCCTGGGTCGACTGGCGCGACGTCGGCACCGGCGACGACCTGCCGCACCAGGTCGACACCCACCAAGCCCTGCTCGCCGCCTGTGCCGCCTACGACAAGCTGGCCGGGCACGACCGTTAGGGCATAGCGCTGACCCGTACCAGGGCGAGATCGGTCAGATACCGAGACCGGCTCTGAGTGTCGGCCACGAATCGTGCAGGGCATCTTGCCAATACGGCCAAGAGTGGGTGCCGGGGGTGGTGTAGCGGATGGTTGCGGGGATGCGGTGCAGGCGCAGCTTCGCGTCGAAGAGCAGGGTGCATTCATAGGCGACCTGCTCGATGGCGATGGCGGCCGGGAGGTCGGTGGGGTAGGAGTAGCTCGGGTCGAAGGCGAGGTCGTAGGGTCCGGGGACACCGGTGCCGGTGGAGAGGTAGATGGGTTTGCCGCGCAGGGCTTCGGCGTGCCGGATCGGGTCGTGGGCGGGCCACTCGGGGTTGGCGACACCGCCCCACATGTTGTCGGCGTTGCCGCCCTTGTCAGCAACGACCGTGCGGACGGTGGCCTGCCCGAGGTTGCTGGAGTACAGGCAGCCACTGTAGGCGGCGAGCGCCCGGTACAGGGTGGGGTGGCGGAAGGTCAGCGTGGTCGCGGCCTGCGCACCCATCGAGACACCTGCCATGGCGTTGATTCCGTTGCCGTGCAGCAGGTTATCGATCAGGGGTGGCAGCTCCTCGGTCAGAAACGTCTCCCACTTGTTGTGCCCGAGTGCGGGGTCGTCTTTGAGCCAGTCGGTGTAGAAGGTGCCACCGCCGCCCACGGGCATCACGACGTTGGCCTGCTTGTCGGAGAAGAAGTTCACGATGTCGGTGCGCATGGTCCAGGTGCTCAGTGGCTGAGTCTCGGTCGACCCGTTCCCGTCGAGCAGGTAGAGGGTGGGGCGCGATGCCGTACGGTCCGCGGGCAGCAGGACATCGAGTTGCACGATGCGGCCCATGGCCTGCGACCGCACGAATACCTCCTGCCAGCGGTCCGTGCGCTGGGTGATGTGATCGACCACGGCCTGCGCGCCGGCCGGCGGCGGCACGACCAGCGGCGCGGTCACCGCGAGCGCTACCGCGACCAGCCAGGCGGTACGGCGAGATCGCCGCGTCGGTGTCGAACCAGAACCGTACATTGTCATCGGGCCCGTCCTCATTACTGCTGCCTCGCGGAAAAGCGGCGAGGTATCCGTGATTCGGGATCGGACTACCTTTCGTTACCGATCTGCCCGAAGCGGTTGTGCGCGCGGGCGTGTCACTTTCTATCGAATGCAAGGTTGCGTTTATCTGGGATCGGCACGGTCAGCGCATCATTCCATCCGGAATCGCCACGGGATTGCGATCGAGTGGCTAATCTTGTCGAGTCCCATGAAGTTCGGGACAGTTCCGCAGAGTGAGTCGTGGTCGCCCCTGCGGCTCACTATCGCTGTACACAGTCCGATGAGGCTCGGGGATCCCCCGGGCCTCATTGGTCGTGATCGGGCGATTCTGTTGTCGCGGCGACAATTCGCGCCGAACTTTCCGATCCAGAACCGCCGTCGATCCGAATATGTCGTAGTGCCGACACGTGTCGTTCGGGTGTCGGCCCCGTGTATCGCATTCGCTACGACAAAGGAGTTATCTATGTTTCACAAGAGCGCGATCGCCGCGGTGACCGGCCTGTTCGCTGTCACGGCGACGCTCGCCGTTGCCGCGGGCGCGGCAAATGCCGCTCCGCAACAAGATTCGGGCACCACGCCGGACGTGACCACCCTGGCGCACAACTTCGACACCGTGGCAGAGACAGACGCGGAGCCGGAGACGATGGGTGGCAAGGAAGACAACGGAAAAGGCAAGGGAAAGGGCAAGGGCAAGGGGAAGGGTAAAGGCAAGGGGAAGGGCGGCGAGTCCGGCGACGAACCCACCGCCGTCGATACCGAACTGGCGGCGACACTCAACTCCGCTTTGCGGGATTTCCTCCGGCCACCGAATGGCGGTGCGGAGTTGGGCCTCGGCGGTATACCCGTCGACAAGTGGCTCGATATGTTCCTCGGCCCCGAGCCGGGCGCCGACACGCCCAAGGCCAAGCCGATCATGCCGCGGTAGTGACCTCCCCGCGTTACTGATTCATCCGGCAACAGGCAGGTCCGCATCGCAGATTATGCGATCGGACCTGTTTGCTGTCGTTCAGGGAGAAAGTCGGTGTCCCACCCGGTACGGACGATCCTTCGGCGACCCGAGTAGAGCAGGCAGGCGCTTTCGGAAAGGAGCAACGCCCAGACGAGGTGCCGACTTGTGGTGAGACGCTCGGTCTTCGCCTCGGCGGACTCCGGCCGGATGCGACCACGCGACGGATCAGTGGTGTCCACCTGCGCTCCGGTGCCGACCTCGATGGCGGGGTTCTTCGGCTTCCGCTGCGGGGTAGGAGGTTTGGTGGCGCTACCGGCGGAGGGCGACCGAACTTCAGGATCAGGGATGGTGACGAGCACGCTTTCGGGTTGGGCGAGAACAGGTTCGGGTTCGGCAGGCACCGGTAGGGCTCGGGCGAGTTCGACGAACCAATCGGCGATGAATTGCGCCGAGGGGCGGTCGGCGTCCACCGCGGTGACGGCGTATGCGCCGTGGCGGGTCACCGCGTCCTGATACTTCGCCCACACCTCGGTGTCGACGAGTTCGACGTTGTCGCTGACCAGGCGCCCGATAGCGTTGAACGCCTGGGTGACGACCTGGGTGAACCGCGGCGCGGCGGAGCGTTTGGGCATCGCGGCGAACATCTTGGCGCCGAGGGTGGCCAGGCCGGCCAGTGGATCCGTGGCGCCGATGGCCCCGATCTGGCAGACGTCCTCCGGATGCAGCACGACACCGACGATGCTGGTCAGCGTATTGAGCGTGATGGTCGCGATGCGCAGCGCCGCGGCCTGCCCGGTCGGGTCGTCGATCACCGAACGCGGGTCTGAGGCTTCGGCGAGTCGTTCGCTCAGCGATTTGTCGCGGGACAGGACGAGACTGCCCGGAGTGAAGCCGTGCAGGTCCTTGTCGACCACGTCGGTCGCGGTTTTGCTGACGGTGGCGGCCAGGGCGTCGGTGATCGACGACAGCGCGGTCAGCGGGTCGTCCAAGGGCAGCAGCGCCTGACCGGCGATGTTGGTGATCATGTGCAGGATCGGGGCGTTCGCGGGCGAGTCGCAGGCGAGGTCGCCGTCGATGCAGAACGACGCCACCCGGCCGGTGAGCGCGCCGAAATCGGGGGCGAGATCGCGCAACGGTCCGATGCCACCGCCTGCGGCGGGCGCGGGCTGAGCCTGCAGCGCGGCCAGGCCGGTGGACACCGTGCCGGGTGCGGGATCCGGTGCGCGTTTGCCCGCGGCGCCGGGGAACAGGGGCGCGCCGGGGTAGCGGGTGGGGTCGGCGAGCAAGGCGACGCCCGCGATCCGGTCGGCGGGCACGGGGGATTCGCCGCGCCCGATCTCCTGGGCGAACAAGGAGGCGATGTGCGCGCCCTGGGAATACCCGACAAAGGCCAATCGGGTGTCTTGGCAACGATCTATGACCGACTGCGTCATCGTCCGCAGCTGCCGCAAACCGCCGGTGACCGATTGCGAGTAGGGGACCTGGCCGCCCGGCACCGCACCGCCGAAACCTGCTTCATAGGGGACATAGGCGCGATCGACCCGTTCCGGCTCGGCCGCCAGCATCGGCCGGAAGATCGCCGACAGCATGCCGTGGTCGGCGGAGGGGTTCGCGTCCGGCGCGGATTCGCCGGTGCCGGGTACGCCGATGGCGTACAGCGCTGGGCAGCGCAGTGATTGGCCGGGCGCGGGCGCAGCCGTGACGGTGCCGACTCCGGTATGCATGGCGAAGGCCGCACCTGCGACAATTGTCCCTAGTCTCCGAATATCTGTTCTGGAGAACAGCATTCGACGCACTATCTCCACCTTCACATTGCTCTGCTCGGCTTGGGGCCGGTAGTGGTCACCGAAGGTCTGCGGCGTTCGCCGGTCCGGGGTGGGCTTCGCCGCCACCCCGGACCGTGTCGAATCAGCCGCCGAGAAGCGCGGTTACGACGCTGGTGAGGCCCGAGGTGAGGGCGGTAACGACGGCGGTGAGGATCGTTCCAAGCATGATCTCCCTTTCGTTTTCATGTGTTTTCAAGCCACCCGGTCAGTCTTCGTGCGGTCGATCCGACGCCGAGTCTGAAATGTCGGCGCCCCGCTACGAGAACTCCAGGTGGCGCGAACAACCCGGTTGGGCGTCCAACGCTGACCATGCCGGGAACCGTCAGTGGCAGGCGTCGATAGTGTCTTCGTTACCCGAGTACGTTCGGATGGAAGAATCTTCGATCGATTTTTGATCAGGCGCTGAGCTGGGAAAATGGCTGCTGCCCTGCGGCTTCGACGGTGACGGCCGCCGCGCGCAGGTGTTTTGTCCTTTTGGGGGCAGGTGCGCTAGCCTTCCTCGGCGATCCAGCTCGTGCTCTCGTTCGGCAAATGTCATCGATCCGTCAATGGCGCATCACAGGAGCAGTCATGTTGAGTGGTCTCTTCGGTCTAGTGAACAGCGTGCTCGCGGTAACGGAGAACCTCGTCGGGATTCTCACCTTCGGCATTTTGGGCTAGCGGCAGGCGCGCATTTCCGTTGACTCCGGATCGAATTCGGGCAATCCGGAGATGTGCGCCCACTGCGCATTCTGTGTGGTCCCTACCGCATTCGCCGGGTGTGCCGGCGCACGAGCAACGATCGAGGAGGTTCGCTGTGACGCGTTTGTCGAAGGAATTAGCGGCTTTTGCCGTGCTGGCGATCGTAATCTACTGTGCGGCAACGGATTCGATGTCCTTCTGGAACCAGGACGGCGTCGGCCTGGACTGGTTCGGGGTGTCGGGCGAGAGTGCTCAGCAGGTCGACGGCGGCGGGTCCCGTTGGTAGGCAAAGTGATTCCGCTGCTGCCCGGCGGCGCCCAGGGGATCGCCGTGCTGGAGGCGGACGACACCCGTGAGCTGCTCGCCCAAGCACGAGCCAGGGCGACCAGCGCCGCGGGCCGGGCCAGTGCCGCGAGCAGGCGTGCGGTGAACCGGGACAAGGCGGTCGACCATGTCGCGCGCGCCCACGGCGCCGCCCGTGCCGTCGCGGCCGCGGACACCACCCGCGACGCCGCATGGCACGCGTATGTCGCCGCCAACCACGCGATCAAGGCAACCTTCTACGCGGTCGCCAGCGCCGACGCGGCGGTCACCGTCGGGGACGCGGCCGCCGCAGCGCTCGCCGCCGCGAAGGCCGCCGCCTTCGCCCCCGACGACATCACGGTCGCCAACACCGCCGCCGCGGCGGAGGAGGCCGCAGCCGGTGCCAGCAACGGGGCCTACGGTGCCCCGACTGCCGTGACGATCGCCCGGATCGGCCAGCGCATGTCCACGAACTGACGCGGGTCCAGCGCAGAATCGTCGGCTCTCGCAACTGCTTGGCGGCGTTGCCAGGTCTGCTTCTCGTGCCTGTCCCGCGCCCTGTACTCGCCGAGAGGACCGAGCTTGCCGGGGGTTCAGCAATTAATCGGTTAAGTTCACGGTTTATGCGCACATGGACACGGCGTGCCGCGGTAGCACTCGCGGCATCGATGGCCGCGCTGCTGGTCCCCGGCGTGAGCGATGCTCAACCGGAGCCAACGGCGGGGGTGGCCGCGCTCGGGCCCGACTTCCTCTGGGGTGTCGCGGCGTCCGGCTTCCAGTCGGAAGGGCACGCGCCGGGCAACGGTCGCCCCGGCTCGGGTGCCCTCGGCTCGGTCTCGACGCACCGGGTTTCCGCGGGTAACGATGCGCCCGACAGCAATTGGGTGCGCTACATCGAGCGCCACCCCGAGTTCGACCGATATAAGAGCGCGATCGACTTCTACAACCGGTACGCCGCCGATATCGACCTGGCGAAGTCGCTCGGGGTGAAGGTGTTCCGGATCGGGATCGAGTGGGCGCGGCTGCAACCGACGAGCCGACTGGAGTGGGACGCCGACGGGTTCCGCTTCTACGACGCGGTGATCGCCAAAATCGTCAAGGCGGGCATGCGGCCGATGCTCACCCTCGATCACTGGGTGTACCCCGGTTGGGCCTACGACGGCGCGTTCGATGGCACACCTTCCGAGAACACCGGCTGGGACCACCCGGAAATGGTGGCGGCCTGGCTGGCCAACATGCGCAAGGTGGTGGACCGGTACGCCCCGCGAAATCCGTTGTGGGTCACCATCAACGAGCCGGTCGCCTACATCATGCACGAGGTGCGCAACAACGCCACCAATCAGGGGCGGATGGAAGATCTGGTGGCCGAGGCGCACAACAAGATCTACGACTACATTCACCAGGTACGCCCCGACGCGCAGGTGACCAGCAATATCGGCTACGTCGCCGGTATCGACGATCAGGTCAACGGTGGATTGTTCGCCAAGATCGCCGATCGCCTCGACTACATCGGCGTCGACTACTACTTCGCCTTCGAACCGCCGGCCTCGACACCACCCGCCACCGTCCGGTCCATCGCGGCCATCGGGTCACCCGGTATGTGGAACCTGCCGATCCGGACCGAGGGCATCTACTACGCGGTGAAACGCTACGCCGAGGAGGCGCGCAAGTTCGGCAAGCCCGATATGCCGATCTACGTGGTCGAGAACGGCATGCCCACCGAGGATGCCAACTCCGACGACGGCAATACGCCGGGGACCGGCAACTACAACCGCAGCGACCACTTGCGCGACACCGTCTACTGGCTGCAACGCGCCAAGGCCGACGGCGTGAACCTCATCGGCTACAACTACTGGAGCATCACCGACAACTACGAATGGGGCAGCTACCGCCCACGATTCGGCCTTTACACCGTGGACGTGCTCGCCGACCCCACCCTGCAGCGCCGCCCCACCAAGGCCGTCGCCACCTACACCGAGACCATCGCCGCGGGCGGAGTATCACCCGACTATCGGCCTACCCGTCCGCCGTCCGGTTGCGACATCGTCGACCCGACCCCCGGCTGCGTCGATGTGGCGGCTCCGTAGGCACCGACTACCGGCCGCCGGCCACCAGCACCGCCACCAGCGCGATCGCGCCGGGCAGTGCCTGAACCACCAGGATGCGGCGACTGGCGGTGGCGGCCCCATAGCAGCCGGCGACCACCACGCAGGCGGTGAAGAAGATCATCGCCGCGCGGCCCACCGGGTCCGAGGCGATGATCCCCCAGAGCAATCCGGCCGCGAGGAATCCGTTGTACAGCCCCTGATTCGCTGCGAGAACCTTGGTCTGCTGGGCGAACTCCGCGGTGCTGCCGAACGTCGCGCGCACCCGCGGTGTCGTCCACAGGAACATCTCCATCACCATGATGTAGACGTGCAGTGCCGCGACCAATCCGACCAGCACCTCGGCTACTACTCGCACGATCGACTCGCTTTCTCGTGTTACCGGCGGGAACAGGCCGGGACGCCGACTTCAGGGTTACCGAGAGCAAAAACGGGATGCCCGTCGAGGGCATCCCGTTCGCGTGCTGAAAGATCGTGTTACTCCACGACTTCGACTATGTCGCCGGGCTCCAGATGATTGAAGGTGGCCTCGGCGGCATCGGGGTTCATCCGAATGCAGCCGTGCGACATCGAATCGAGCGGCCCGATGTGTGTCGCGATATCGCCGTCGAAGAAGACGGCGTATTCCATCGGAGCATTGTGCATTGTGCTCCAGAAATCTCGCCGCTTGAAGTCGACATCGAAGACGCCGACGTGCGACTCGTATCCGGGCCTGCCGATCTCGATCGGCTTCGGGCCGTAGACGGTCCTGCCGTCCTCCATCAGCCACACTTCCTTGGTCGACAACCGCATGCACGCGCGCGCCTTCGGCGCGGTGCATGGTGCGTAGACCGGCGCGGGAGGCGGCGGCTGAATGATGGCCGGGATACCCGGTATATCGGGGCCGCCGGGCCATAACGGCTCGGCCTGCGCGGTTCCCGTCATGGCGAATCCGGCTGACGCGACCCCGACCAGTACCGCGAATCTAGCCGCCCGATCTCGAAAACGCCTGCTGCTCGTCAAATTTCCGACCTCTCTTCGCCTTACCGCCACGCTTTGTGCCGAATGCCAGGGTGATAGGAATGCCTCGTCGCAACGCTCAGAAATCCGAGGTGCTGCCGATCATCGCGGACGGTTCGCGTGTGGTCAATCGTGGCGCGCGAATTGTTAGCCGAACTATCCCTGGTTAACCGAACAACCCGCCGCCGTGCCCAGCTTGCTGGCCGCCACCGGTGCCGCCGATGAACCCACCGGGTGGCAGCTCCGACGGCTGCACGATGACGAAGCCGCGGCCGGAGAACGCCAGCGTGAGGCCCTCACCGGTGCTGCGCCCGAGCAGCCTGCCCAGTCCGAACGAGTCGTTGCGCTTGATCCCGGTCTGCAAGCTGGACGACCAGGCCACCGCCGCCTGCGGATCGGCGTAGGTCGGCTGATCCACCTGCAACACCACGGGCGAGCCGTGCGTGGTGATGGCGATCCGGCCGCGTCCGGTGAAGACGCAGTTGAAAAGCCCGGCGTTGCTGGCGACTCCGGCCGCACCCTGCACCCGCTGGACCCGGTAGCTCAGGCTCGAGTCGAAGGCGAGCACATTGGAGCCGTTGATGGTGAGGCCGTCGCTGCCGTCGAGGTCGATGAGGTGCACGTCGGCGGCGCTGTCGGCGAGGAACAGGTCGCCGCGGCCGGAGACGTTCATCAGCGGCACGCCCTCCCCGGTGAGCCGCTGGGTGATCGCCCGGCCGATGCCGCCGGAGCCGAGCGCCTTGAACTGCATATCGCCCTGGTAGGCCACCATCGAACCGGCCCGCGCCATGACCTCGCCGTTGACGGCGACCTTGATCATCTTGCTGCCCTGCTTCTGGATGCCGACACCGGTGACCTCGGCGTGGTTCGGGTTGAACAGATCGCTCTGCATGGGCAGTGCTCCTTGCTGAGGTGAGGGCGCGACAGGTGGGGCGTAGGACGAGGGTGCGCCCTGCGGGGCATAGTTCGGTGGCGCGCCATGGGGCGGGTAATTCGGTGGCGGTGCGCCGTGTGATGGGTAGGTCGGCGAAGGTGCGCCTTGCGCTGGGTAGTTCGGCGGTGCGCCGGGCGGTGGGTAATGCGCGGGCGCGCCCTGGGGCGGATAGTTCGGCGGTGACGCGCCGGGTGGCGGCGGGGCCTGTGGCGGGTAGCCCGGCGGCGAAACCGGTGCGGCAGCAGGCGCGCTCGGCGCGGGGGCCGGTGGCGCCTCGGGTTCGTCGTCGATGTTCACCCCGAACGCCGTGGCGATACCGGCCAGCCCGTTGTCGTAACCCTGCCCGACCGCACGCACCTTCCACGCGCCGCCGCGGCGATAGATCTCCACGCACACCACGGCCGTTTCGGTGGTGAGTCCGGCCATCGGGAAAGTTAGTGTCCCCGAATCGGAGCCGATCGTCGCCTGCAACGTGCCTGCGCGGGCGAAGGTGGGCGGTCCGCTGCCGTCGAGGCTGGCGGTGACCACGACCTTGTCGACATCGGCTGGTAGCGCGCTGGTCTGCACGTCGACCATGTCGCCGCGGCCGCTGCCGTGCCGGTAGGTGACGCCGGGGCCGACCGGCTGGTTGAAGAACACGAAGTCGGCGTCGGACCGGACGCGTCCGTCCGCGCCGAGCAGCAGCGCCGACACGTCGACCCCGGCCGAGCAGGCGACGGTCACCGTCATCCGATCGGCGGGTGCCGGCCGGTTCTCGCCGCGCGCGAGGGCGCTCACCGGGGACCCGCGCGGTCGTCGGCGCTCGGTCCGAATGGCATGGGATTCACGGCATCAAGTCTGTCCCGACTCGGCCCCGCGCGCCACCGTCCGCGCCGTACCGAGCGGCTGCGCAGGGTTCGGGGCGGTGCGGGCGAGGGCGACGCCGAGCGCGAAAGTGGCTGCCACGATGGCCAACAGGACGATCGCGACGAGGGCGGACCCACCGACCAGGGTGGTGAAGTTGTCGATGACCAGCGCTGTGATCAGCAGTAGTCCGCCGGTGCCGAGGACGGGCGCGATCACCGTGTGCCAGGCCCGGCGGTCCAGGCCGGTGCGGCGGAAGAAGGTGATGATGGCGACGCTGGTGAGCAGCATCAGCAGCAGCATGGCCACGGTGGCCAGGCCGGACATCCAGGTGAACAGCTGCAGGACAGGGTCGGCGCCGGCGAGTGCGAAGGTGCCGAGGAGAAGTGCCGCCGACAACGTCTGGGCGAGCGCGGCCTTGTGCGGCGAGCCGTGCCGGAGGTGGATATGGCCGAGCGCCGGATGGCCGATGCCGTCGCGGGCCAGCGCGTAGCCGTAGCGGGAGATCGCGTTGTGGAAGGCGAGCAGGGCGGCGAACAGGCTGGTCACCAGCAGGATCGCCATGAGATCGGCGGCGGATTCGCCGAGGAACAGCCGTGCGGCGGTGAAGGTCAGCCCTTCGGGATCCGCACCCGCGGCATCCGCGACGCCGTCGCTGCCGAACGCGAGCACGACCGCCCAGCTGGCCACCGCGTAGAGCACGCCGATCGTGCCGACCGCGAGGTAGGTGGCCCGTGGGATGGTGCGGCGCGGGTCGCGGGCCTCCTCGCCGTAGATCGTGGTGGCCTCGAACCCGATGAACGACGCGATCGCGAACATCAACGCGACACCGGGAGATCCGTCGAAGAACGCCGACGGAGTGAAGGAGACGGTGTCGATGCCGTGCGCGCCGTCGCGGGCCAGCACGGCGGCCGACAACGCCACGATGCTGCCGATCTCGACCACCAGCAGCACACCGAGCACCTTGGCGCCGAGCTCGATATTGCGGTAGCCGAGCACGGCGACGACGGCCATCAGCACGAAAGCGTAGACGTACCAAGGTAAGTCGGGCCCACCGTAGTGTACGACGAGCTCTTCGACGGTCGACGCCGCCAGGCCGTAGATCCCCGCCTGGATCGCGGTATAGGTCAGCAGAGCCAGACCCGCCGCACCGAGCCCGGCACGGGGGCCGAGGCCCCGGCGCGCGTAGGCGTAGAATGCGCCCGCTTCGTCCAGATGGCTACTCATCGCGGCATATCCGACGCTGAAGAGCAGCAGGACGCCCGCGGCGACGAGGTAGGCGGTCGGCGCGCCTGCCCCGTTGCCGAGCCCGATCATGAGCGGCAACGCGCCGCCGACGGCGGTCAGCGGCGCGGCGGCCGCGATGACGAGGAACACGATCCCCGTCACCCCGATCGAACCGCGTAATCGTGCACCGGCAGTAAATGATTCAGTCATCGGGAGCTCCATGGCATGGACTGGTCGAGTCGGCGCAGTGGCCGGAGCCGGTGCGCGGAACGTCGAGGGTGGGGTTGCGATCGAAGAAGCCGACCGGTTCGAGCGTGAACCCTGTGTAGGCGACCGGCATGATCGGCCAGTCCTCCGGGCGCGGGAAGTGCGTGAGGCCGAACGTATGCCACACGACGAGGTCTTCGTTGTCCAGCGAACGGTCGCCGGACACGTAATCGGGAAGTCCCGCACCACCGGGATGCTGGTTCACGAAATCGCCTGCGGCATAGCGCTGTTTCGGGTCATAGCGGGTGACCCAGAGATTCTTGGTGGCGAACGCGGCCCGCCGAGCGATGGGTGAGTCGTCGGCGGCGAGCAGCGTCTCTTTACCTTCCGGATGCAGCACGTAGGAGACGTGCTGCCCCAAGCGGTTACACACCTCGGGGTTGCTGATGTGCCAAGTGCGGCCGACCCGGTTGTCCGCGAGCCGCTGAGCCTGCGATTCGCGGATCAGCGGGGTGCGCCGCCGCGTGAAAGCGTTGCCGTGCGGGTTGTCGGGCCCGATCGGCAGCCGGACACTCTCGACCTCCGCCACCTGGTTGCGATGTCCGTCGACCATCATGTCGAGTCGCGCACTGAACAGGTGCTGGTGATACGGCGCACCCAGACCGGGTGCCACCTGCGTGGAGAACGGGTGGTCGGTGCCGGGATAGGCCGCGGTGAACACGATTCCGGTGGCCTTGACCTCGAAACCGATGGTTCCGTCGAGGTACAGGTACCAGAAGAAGCCGTAGTCGTAGTTGCCGACCGTGGTGAAGAACGAGATCACCAGCCTGCGCTGGCGGCGCACCTCCCGCGAGCCGGTCCACAGGTCGGTGTGCTTCCACAGCACGCCGAAATCCTCTTCGTGCAGGCAGATCGCGTTGTGCAGCACGCGCGGCCGACCTGCCTCGTCGGCGATGACCGCGTCGAAGTAGGTGATGTCGCCGACGCAGTCGCAGCCGAGCTCGAGGGCGTTGGCGTAGCGCCCGACGAGGTACTCGCCGGTGTCGAAGTAGTTCTGCCAGGAGCGGATCGGTGACGGATCGGCGTAGGGCACCACCATCTCCGCGATGGACGCGCGATGGATGATCGGCCGGACCCGGCCGCCGTCGTGAAAACCGATCTGGTGCAGGACAAGTCCCTCGCGGGCATCGAAACCCACCCGCACCGACCACTTTTCCCACTCGACGAGATTGCCGCGCACGGTGAAACTCGGCCCCTGTGGCTGGGTGATCTCGATCGGTTTCTGGGTGCCGCGCAGGGGGCCGGTCACGCCGGGATCGTCGAAATTGCCGGATTCCTGGGGTATGGCGACCGGCCCGGCGTCGATCACCCGCAATACCTCGCGCGTCATGACGTCGACGAAGGCGACCAGCCCGTCGATCGGGTGCGCCCACGGGTGGTCCTTCTCGTGCTGCTGGTGAAATGCCAAGCCGCGCAGGATGCGCCGACCTGCCTCGCCCGGGTAGTCGAACACGCCTGCCGACAGCGGGGCGACCCGCACCTTCGCGACGTCCAGGCCGCGGGCGGCCAGCGCCGCCAGCCAGTCGGGATCGGTCGCCAGCACCGCCTCGACCAGCTCGAACTCCTCGTCGAGCACCGGCAGCTGGCCGTCGGTGATCGCGTCCATGGTGCGCTGCGTGAGCACCGCGCGGCGGCCGAGCGACACGGTCAGGTCGACGGCGTTCGGACGGTCCACGTCGTGCAGCAGCACCCGGAAGCAGCGGTCCAACGGCGTGGTGCCCGACCAGTCGTAGACGGCGTACTTGTCCGGTTCATCCAGCCCGACGTAGACGAAACGTGTTGTCGCCGCGATCAGCCCGGCCTCGGCGACGACGGCGCGCACCTCGGCGATCTCCGCTTCGGTGGGCAGCGCGAGCGGATGATCGGCACGTTCCGGTATCGGTGTGGGCATGCGGCCCCTCCATCCTGGTTCTGCGAATACGGGAAACAAGGAGTTGTTCGCCGAGGAGCTGCGTCCGGTCAGTATATTCAGCAACTATTCGGACAATTGGAAGACGTCGGGCGCGTTCGCATTGTCGATGCTTATTGCCCGGCCCGACGCAATCTGGTGAATCCGCATGTTGTCGGTGGTAGCGGGCGGTTATCGGGCGAAGTTACTACCCTGTTCCCATATTCGTTCGGGTGAGAATGACGGGCGTTGGTGACCACATTCCGAGCGTGGAGTTACGTAATGGCAAATCATTGCGCGCACGCGATCCCGGTGCGGTGTGAGACCTGACCCCTTGACGGTTAGTGACCGATCGGTTGCAATGTGAGAGTGAGCTACGACACGATCATCAAGTCCGGACGCTGGTTCGACGGTGCCGGTTCGCCCTCCGCCACGCGGCACATCGGACTCCGCGGGGATCGTGTCGTCACGGTGTCGGCGGACCCGCTCGACGAGACGGGCTGTCCGACTGTCATCGAGGCCGCGGGCAAGTGGGTCGTCCCCGGCATGATCGACATCCATACCCACTACGACATCGAGGTGCTGAAGACGCCCGCGCTCACCGAGTCGGTGCGTCACGGCATCACCACGGTGCTGCTCGGGTCGTGTTCGTTGTCGACCGTGCACGTCGGAGCGACCGACGCGGGCGATCTGTTCGGCCGGGTCGAGGCGATCCCACGGCGCCACGTCATCGAGGCGGTCGAAGAGGCCAAGACCTGGCGGTCCGCCCGGGAGTACATCGCGGCGCTGGAGCAGCTGCCGCTCGGCCCGAATATCGCTGCCATGCTCGGACATTCGGATATCCGGACCGCACAGATGGGACTCGACCGCGCTACCCGCAAGGAGGTCCGGCCCACGCAGGCCGAACAGGCGGCCATGGAAACGGCGCTGACCGAGGCGCTCGATGCCGGTTTCGTCGGAATGTCCGCGCAGCAGCTGCTTTTCGACAAGATCGACGGCGACACCTGCCGCTCGCGCACGCTGCCGTCGACCTACGCCAAGGCGCGAGAACGCCGACGCCTCAACGCGATTCTGCGAAGGCGGCGCCGCGTATTGCAAGCCGGTCCCGACATCGCCTCGGTGCGCAGTATCGCCGCGATGACGCTGAGCAGCTTGGGCATCTTCCGCAAGCGATTGAAGACGACGCTGCTCTCGGCCGCCGACATCAAGGCGAATCCGGCGCTGGTCTACATCATGGGACCGATCGCGCGCGCGTTGAACGCGCTCGGCGGCGACTTCCGCTGGCAGCACCTGCCGGTGCCGTTCGAGGTCTACGCCGACGGCATCGACCTGGTGATCTTCGAGGAGTTCGGCTCGGGCGCCGCCGCGCTGCACCTCGCCGATCAGGTCGAGCGCAACGCGCTGATGCAGGACGAGTCGTATCGGCGGCGGTTCCGGAAGGACTACGACGCCAAGTTCGGGATGCGGGTCTGGCACCGTGACTTCTTCGACGCCGAGATCGTCTCCTGTCCGGACGATTCGGTGATCGGGAAGACGTTCGGTCAGGTCGGTCTGGAACGCGGCGGCACGCACCCGGTGGACGCGTTTCTCGATCTGGTGGTCGCCCACGGCACCAAACTGCGCTGGCGCACCACGATTTCCAACCATCGGCCGAAGTTCCTGACCAGGCTCGGCGCGAATCCCGGTGTGCAGCTGGGCTTTTCGGACGCCGGTGCGCATCTGCGGAACATGGCGTTCTACAACTTCGGGCTCCGCTTCCTGCGCCGCGTGCACGACGCCGAGCGTGCGGGGACGCCGTTCCTTTCCCTGGAGCGCGCGGTGCACCGGCTCACCGGCGAGCTCGCCGACTGGTACGGGATCGACGCGGGCCACCTGCGACCGGGCGACCGAGCGGATCTGGTGATCATCGACCCGGCGCACCTGGACGACTCGCTGGACGCCTACGCCGAAAGCCCGGTCGCGCAGTATGACAATCTGTCTCGCATGGTGAATCGCAATGACGGAGCGGTCTCGGCCGTCTTCATCGGCGGCAAGTACGTCTTCGGCGACGGCACGGCCGCGCCGATCCTCGGCACCGACCGCACCGGGCGATTCCTCAGGTCGCAGGTGCGGTGACCGCGCCACCGCGCCGAACCCAGGCCCAGCGCCGCGCCGCCGCGATCACCAAACTCGTCGAGGCCACCATCGAGGCCATCGCCGAGGTCGGCTACCACAACGCCTCGCTCGGGGAGATCAGCCGCCGCGCAGGCGTTTCCAAGGGCGGCATCTTCCGGCACTTCGACTCGCGGACCGACCTGGTGGTGGCCGCCGCCGAGGAGGTCGGCCGCAGGCACATGCGCGCGTTCGACAACATTCGCGTGCGCGAAAACCCGGACCGGCCACTGGATTTGACACATATCCTGCATCGCGCTCGCAATCAGATCCGGCAGGAGACCAACACGGTCTGGTTCGAGCTGCTGGTCGCCGCGCGCACCGAATCGGAGCTGCGGGTCCGCCTGGCCCCGGTCGCCCGCGCCCTGATCGACGACGTCGAGTGTGTCGCGGTGGCGGCCCTCGGCCCCGCCGTCCCCGCCGATATCGCGCGCCTGCTGGCCACCTCGATTGTGCACATGTTCGACGGTGAGGCGATCTTCCGCTCCACCTATCCCAGGCCCGAGCTCGAAGACACCCGGATCGAGTACATCGCAGGCACCTTCCAGCGGCTGGCCGAGCAGAGCCGAGCCGAATAGGCCGTCCTGAGCAAACCGGCCCGCAGAGCCCAGCCCACCGATTATGGTCTATTGCATAATAAATAGCAGTCTTGTTGACTGAAGCCCATGGCCGACACCGTTACCGTCGAACGCGACGGACATGTCCTGCTCATCGGGCTGAACCGCCCGGACAAGCGCAACGCGTTCACCCGCGAGATGCTCGAGGCGCTCTCCCGCGCGTACGCCCTGCTCGAGCGCGACGACGAGCTGCGCGCCGGCGTCCTGTTCGGACACGGCGAGCATTTCACCGCCGGTCTCGACCTGGTCGATGTCGCGCCCGCGCTCGCCTCCGGCGCGATCACCTATCCCGAGGACGGCCTGGATCCGTGGCGGCTGAACTACCGCTGGACCAAGCCGGTGATCGCCGTGGCACAGGGCTGGTGCATGACGCTGGGCATCGAGCTGCTGCTGGCCGCCGATATCCGGATCGCCGCCGAAGGCACCCGGTTCAGTCAGTTGGAGGTCCGGCGCGGCATCTACCCGTTCGGCGGTGCGACGCTGCGGTTCTGGCGGGAAGCGGGCTGGGGCAACGCCATGCGCTGGGTGCTGACCGGAGCTGAGTTCGATGCCGCCGAGGCCTACCGGATCGGCCTGGTTCAGCAGGTCACCCCCGACGCTGCGACGGCGCTCGCCGCGGCGCGTACGTTGGCCACCGAGATCGCCGAGGACTCGGCACCGTTGGGCGTGCGCACCATCCTGGCCTCCGCGCACCGCGCTCGCGACGAAGGCAATGCCGCGGCGGCCGAGCATCTGGTCGGCGATGTCACCGAGTTGTTCGCGACGGCCGACGGTGCGGAGGGCATCCAGTCGTTCATCGAGCGGCGTAAAGCGCGGTTCACCGGCAAATAAGGCCGAACCGCCAGGCTTTTCACGGGCCGCTCAGGCCAGGCGGAGGTCCATCTGGATGGTGGTGCCGTGCACGCCGGTGTGGATGCGGACCAGGTCGGTGAGGTGGTTGACCAGCAGCAGGCCGCGGCCACCGAATTGGAACGGTTGCGGTGGCAGGCGGCCCGCGAGGGGATTGGTGATGTGGCCCGCGTCGCGGACCTGAGCGCGCAGCTGTCTACCCTCGAGCCAGAGCGCCAGCGTGCCGCTGCCGCCGCCGTGCACCACCGAGTTGGTGATGGTCTCGGCGATCACCAACTCCAGGTCGATGATCCGGTCGTCGTCCATGCCGAGGCCGCGCGCGTAGGCGCCCGCCCTGTGCCGGGTCTCGGCGAGCGTCGCGGCGTCGAAGGCGAGCACGCTCGCTATGGCGGGCGGCGGGGACAACGGCTTGTTGTACGAGGCGACGATGCGGTCGGGATCGTAGGCATTACTGGCCCGTTCGCCGTCGCCGTCGATCAGGGTCGGATGCGTCGCGTGCGCGTCGACCAGCACGGTCGGGTCCAGGCGTTCGGTGTCGTAAGGGCACAGGATCGTGACCTCGCGGCCGGTGAACGCGGCATTGATCAGCGCTTCGTGCTGGACGCACGCCGGGTACTCGGTCGCCGAGCGCCCGGCCCAGATGGGTTCACCGATGATCCGCACGCGGCCGGTCGGGTAGGTGTCGGCGAAGGCGCGCAGCACGCCCGGAATGATCCGGCCGGGGTTGCGGCCTTCGACGGTCATGTCCATCAGCCGCACGGCCTCGGCATCGGCGCCGAGTTCGGCGCGGATCAGCTCCAGGTTCGGCCCGGGGACCGAGACCGCGACCGGTTCGTTGTTGGCCAGTCCCGCTCGGATGAAGCCCACGGTGCCGGCCAGGTACTCCTCGGTATCGCTGTAGAACAGCGCCGGGTGCACGAAGGGGTCTGCGGTGGGTAGCGGGTCGGTGGTGATGGTCATGCGCGGTCTACCTCAATTGTGGGAAGCGACGGCCAGAACAGCTCGAGGATGCGGACCAGCGTCACGGGCGGGTTGTGCAGCACGACCCGGCGCCCCTCGGCCGACTGATTCGTGGCTTCCACCAGTATCAGGGTGCCATGTGTGTCGATGAAGGTCAGCTCGGACAATTCCAGGTGGATGTCGGGTGCGGCGGGTAGTTCGGCCAGCGCACTCTGCCACTCGTCATGCGTCGTGAGGTCGACCTGACCCACGCAGCGTAGACCAGGTGGCTTGCTGGTCGAGAACGTCCGCAACCTGGTTGTATCCGGCGAGATAGCGGGACCTCGTTCGGCGGGTCTCGCTGGTTCGGCCTGCACCGTCGTACCACCCCTTCTGCCTATCCACGGCAGGGAAACTTATGCATAAACTTACGCCCCGTTGCCCGGCGGTCATCAGGTGGCCGGTCGGGCAGGCCGTACTGTTCGACGGCGATGCCGTGCGCGGACGATCGGTCGTAAAGTCCGTTCAGGCTGCGGGAAGGATCGACGGATCGGTGCAGTACGCCCGCAGTCGCCACAGCATGGCGGCGCGCGACTGCGCGAACGCGGCGTCGCGCTCCAGCAGTCGCGAACGGGTGACCGCGGCGTAGCCGAGCGCGTCGAGCTCGAAGGCGAGCACGCCGGGGTCGGTGTCCTGCCGCAACTGGCCGGCGTCGAGTGCGGTGCGAATGATGTTGTGCACGAATGCATCCCAATCGCGGGCGAGGCTGACGACCCGGTCGCGCACCGGCCCCGGCTGGTCGTCGAACTCGTGCTGGACGGCCACGAAGAAGCAGCCGCCGGGCAGCACCCGGCCGGTATAGAACGCCAATCGCGCCTCGTGCAGCGCCCACAATTGACGCACGCCGGCCGGGGCCTGCATGGCGGGCTGCACCACCCGCTCCGCCCATTGCAGTCGCGCGCGCTCGATGGCCGCCAACTGCAGCTCTTCCTTGTCGCGCCACAGCGAGAACAGTCCGGACTTGCTCACGCCGGCCTCGGCGGCCACCTGGCCCATGCTCAGTGCGCCGAGTCCCTCGACGGAGGCGAGCGAGACAACCGCGTCCAGGACGGCCGTTCTGGATCGGTCGCCGCGCGCTCGGCGCCCGTCGGCCGGGGGCCTGTTCGTCATGTCGATATCCTATTCAATAGGTACGACCGATCGGTCGCAATGGTGGAGACTTGTCGTGTTCGGGTGCGGCGCCGATCGGCGTCCGGTGGGCTGCCGCCCCGGGAACCTTGCGGAAGCGTACGTCCAACGATCGACGGCGAAATGGGGGATTCCCCTGAGGCGTAAACAGTTTCGTTTCGAATATCTTCGTCCCATCGGAGCCGCAGACCGAAAAACGCTGTACTCCAATGCTTTAGACGGCCCACCGCACCAGGAAAAACTTCCGGTGGGAAGGGTCTGTTCCGAATCCGAACGCGATGTGTGCGTTCCCGGTGAACCAGAGGTCGATGGTGTCGAAGAAGAGTGTGCGTTCCGGTGGGGCTCGGCGGGTAATGGTGCGGAGCGTGGTCGCGGCAACCCTGGTATTGGCACCGGCTGCGGTCCTTGTCCCGGTGGCCTCCGCCATCCCGTGCCACGCGCCGACCGATGTCGGCTGCACCAACCCCAACGGAACCCTCAATACGGGTCCGCACCACCGTCCCGGTGGCTTCGACGATCGCAACGGGGCGGACGGTTTCGACGATCGCTACGGGGTGGACGGTTACGACCTCTTCGGTTATGACAAGTTCGGTTACAACCGCTTCGGTTACAACAGGTCCGGCTATGACCGGTCCGGTTACGATCGGGAGGGGTACACGGCACAGGGCTGCGCCCGCAACGGCGCGGACCGTCCGAACGCCGACTCCGCCGCGTGTGAACGGTGGCGGTCGCGTCCGGCCACCGGCAGTGCTTCCTAGCGGGTTGCGATAGGGCGCACAACGGTTCAGCCGACCGTCACTCGACAGAGAGGCTCCGCGATGAACGCCTACTGGTCCGCCAAGCTCCGGTGGCGAGCACGACGGATGGCGGTGACGGTCGCCGTCCTCTCCGTGGTGTGCGGGGCGGTAGTCGGGTGCAACGACTCGAACGAGCAGCAGCCGACCGACGCGGCGGTCGTGCGGACCCAGTCCGGGCCGGTGCGCGGGTCGGTGACCGCGGACTTGCGCTCGTTCTCCGGAATACCTTATGCGGCAGCACCGACGGGCGAGCTGCGGTGGAAACCGCCTGCTGCACCGGCCATCTGGTCGCAGGAGCGGGCTGCCACCACACCGGGCGCGCAATGCCTCCAGACGGAAGGCCCAGGGCCGCTCTCGGGCAGTGAGGACTGCCTGTTCCTGAACGTGTCGACGCCGAGCGGCACGCCCGAGCGGCCCCGACCGGTGATGGTGTGGTTCCACGGCGGGGCGTTCCTCGTCGGCAGCGGCGACTGGTACGACCCGTCGCGGCTGGTGCGGACCGGCGACATGGTGGTGGTCACGGTCAACTACCGGCTGGGTGCGCTAGGTTTTCTCGGACACCCGTCGGTGGCGCACGACGACGGGCAGGTCGGCAACTTCGGGCTGCTGGATCAGCAGGCTGCGCTGCGCTGGGTGCGCGACAATATCGCCGCGTTCGGCGGCGATCCGGCAAAGGTGACCATCGCCGGTGAGTCGGCGGGTGCGATGTCGGTGTGTGATCACCTGGTGTCGCCCGCCTCGGAGCGGTTGTTCCAGGGCGCGATCTTGCAGAGCGGTCCGTGCGAATTGCAGGCCGATCGGCAGACCGCGGTCGCCAAGAGCGAGCAATACGCGGCGACGCTCGGCTGCCCGGGCGCCGATGCCGCCACCGCGCAGTGCCTGCGCGCGCTGCCCGCGGACAAGGTCGCCGCGACGCCCTTGCAGTTCACCGGCGAGGGCGGGGAGGGGCTGCCCGGTCCGATCTTCGGCCAACCCTTGCTGCCCGAAGACCCGCTCGGCGCTTTCCGCGCGGGCAAGGCCGCGAAGGTGCCGGTGCTCATCGGCGCGAACCACGACGAGTACACCTATTTCACCGCCCGGCAGGCGATCACCGCCGAGCAATATCCCCAGCTGCTGTCGGTATTCGGTCCCCGCGCCGGGGCCGTGGCCGAACGCTATCCGCTGACCGGTTACGACCAGCCGACGCTGGCCTGGTCGGCGGTGATGACCGACTACCTCTTCGTCTGCCCGATCGCGGGCATGGCGCAATCTCTCGTCCGCACCGGCCCGGTGTACGCCTACCAGTTCGCGGACCGCAACGCCGCGCCGCTGCCCGGCGTGCCCACCCCGCCGCCCTTTCCGCTGGGCGCGTCACACGCCTTCGAACTGCCCTACCTGTTCGACCTGAAGGGGGCATCGCCGCCGGCCAGCCCTGCTCAGAAAGACTTGTCCGACAAGATGGTCCGTTATTGGTCCAGTTTCGTTCGATCCGGCGATCCGAACAGCAAGGGCCTCCCGGACTGGCCCCGGCACACCGGTGACCAGACGCTGGTCCTCGAACCGGAGAAGTTCACCACCATCGACGTATCCCGAAACCACCACTGCGATCTCTGGTCGGGCATACCTGCCCCGTAATCGACCCGCCCGCGCACGTGCTAGCCGGGCAGCGCAATGGTGGCGACACAGGTGTTGTCGCGCAGCAGCTTCGGGGAAGTATCGGCCGGAATGTCGTACCAGAGGTCCACTTCCGCACGATTGCCTGCGCCGAGGGTGAGCTCGGTGGGTTGGCGCTTGATCGCCATCGCGTCGACGCTGGGCGGGTGCGGGCGATCGGCAGCGTCGTCGAGGTGGTAGTCGCTCGGCCGGGTGGTGCGGAAGGTGTTGTCCGTGTTGGTGATTGCTATCCGAACACGGATGAACTGGCCTTTCGGCAGCCACTCGGCGTGCGTGCCGAAGATGTAGGCGATGCCGGGCTCGACGGTCATGGCGGTGACCGTCAGCTTGGTGCAGTCCTGCGGTGTGCGAACGTGTTCGGTGGTGGTGGGCGCCGGTGGCGGCGCCGGGGCAGGCTCCGCGCCGCAGGCAGTGAGGGGCAGTAGCAAGAGGGGGAGGAGCCGACGCACGGATCAAGACTAGGTGTGCCGCGTCCCGTTGTATCGCGGATCAGTACCAGTGGTGCGCTTGCCAGAATTCCCAGGCGCCGATGGGGCTGCCGTAGCGCTTGTTCATGTAGTCGTAGGTCCAGCGGATCTGGGTCACCGGGTTGAACGGCCAGTCGAGTCCGTGGGTCCCCATCTTGTGCGGCGGCAGGGCCTGGCCCAGGCCGTAGGCCCCGCTCTCCGGATTCACGGCGAAGACATTCCAGCCGCTTTCCCTGGTGATGATGTTGTCGAACGCCCAGAAATGGTGCGGCGGCACCATTGTCATGGCCAGCGCCTTGACGCCGGCCCTGGGTAGCGAGAGCGAGGAACCCACCGGATGAGTTTTCCAACTGCTCGACGGTGTCGCGCAAATCGGCGGCGCATCGGGGGCCGCGCAGTCGGTGGCGACGGCGTTCGCCGGGGCGGCGCCGAGGAAAATGGCACAGACGGCTGCTGCGAGGGTAGGAATGAAGTACCGCATCATCGATTCGGTCCTTTCGTATCCACGGGTGAATCTCGAAGCCGGTAGTGCTAATTCAGCAAATCACTAGTAACCGGCGATGTGGTGCAGCTGCTCCGGAGTGTCCGCGAAATGAATACAATCGCGGTTTTCGGGTATGGAGATAATTTCTGCGGTTCGTCGGGTGTGCCATCGCAGCTCGGTCATACTTTTCGGCTATCGTGGCCCTTCATGACGACTACCCCGGGTCGGACGCGAATTCGAAGCCGTCTCGCCGCGTCGGTGGTGGGGGCGATCGTGGTGGTGCTGGCTTCGCCATCGCTGGTGCCCGCGCAAGCGGCGCCCGAGCCGGCGCCGAAACCGGCGCCGAAGTCGCCACCGGGTGCGAAATCGGAGCAGACGCCGCCGCGCATCCGCGGCACGAATTGGGCCGGTTACGTCGTCACGGGCAGTTTCAAGAGCGTCAGCGCGGAATGGGTCGAACCCGAAGTCACCTGCTCCGACACCGGCGTGATCCAGCGCGTGGTGCCCTGGGTCGGGCTGAACGGGACGCTGGTCAACGGCAAGCAGGCCTTGCCGTTGATGCAGACCGGCTCGGAAGCCATTTGCGTCAGCCCGGCGGGTGCGCTCGCCTCACTGCCAGGATTGGCGGTGGTCAATGTGGCCAGCGCCACCGTGGCCGATAATCCGGAGTGGTTCCGCAATGCGGTCAGGGCCGCCCAGAGTATGAACAGCCAGATAGGGCAGTTCGCCTCCGACGGGTGCGCTGTGCTGGGTACCGGTTCGGCCCAGGGCGCCGCGATGTGTGCCCAGCAGACGTATCGAATGGCGCTGTGGGAGGCATATCCGGCGAACCCGGTGATCTATCCGGACGTTTCCTCGAACCCCGGCGACACAATGCGAGCCTCGGTCACCTTCGACGGTAAGGCGTACACCATGACGCTGGCGAATGTGACGCAGAATTGGACGCGGACCACCGTCGCGGAGTCCGATGCTCCCGCGTTGAGCGCGGAAATCATCGTCGAAGGACAGTTGAACAGCGCCCTGCCGACGTTCAGCCCGATCACCTTCACCAATGTGCAGATCGACGGAAAACCGTTGACCGCATTCGAGCCGGTGGGTTATTCGATCGGCGCCACGAATGGTGAGCTCGGACCCGGGCCGATCAACGAGAACGGCACCAGCTTCACCATCGCCAAATAGTTCGCCGCTCGTCTGCCCGCGCGGTGCCCGCCGCCGAGCGCGGCGTCGCCGTGCAGCGGGCTGCGGCAGTCAAATATCAAGAGTCCAGCGATATCTCAGTCGTCACCCAGGTCGCGCTGATAGCCTTGGCCGTCCCTGGACGGACAGCCGTTCGGCCACCCGACACTGGAGACATTGCATGGCGAATCCCGGAATGAAAGAACTCATCGCGCTGGGGCACGAACAGAAGTACATCACCCACGCCGAGATCAATGAGTACGTCCCCGAGGCCGTCGGCGATCGCGATCAGTTCGTCGGCATCATCCAGATGCTGGACGCCAGGGGCATCCCGGTCTACGAATCCGATCCGGTGGAATAACGCTCCTCTGACGCGATCCGACCGATCCGGACGGCTCACAGGTTCGAATACGAACCGGCGGTGTGCGCACTCGAGGCGTGCACGCCGGACATCGTTGTCGGTGAGACCGGAAGGATGAACTGTGGTGGTTCGAGCGCGCGGTGCACGGTCGATGGTGGGAGTCTCCGCATTGCTGGCGGGGATGGTATTGGCGGTCGCTCCGGTGCGGGCGGAGGGGTTGCCCGCAGGCTGCGCCGGTGCGGTGACGGCAGGCAACGACACCATCACCTGTTCGGACAACCTCACGGCCGGTTCGGTACTCGACGCGGGCGAGGGCGACGACACCATCGTGATCGAGGGTGACGTACTCGAGGGTGCGGTGGTATCCGGCGGCGTGGGCAAGGACAAGATCTCCGCGCGCAATGTCGGCCGGTTCCTTTGCCCGGCAGCCGAACTCGGCGCAGACGATGTCAACGGCGGCGTCCTCGACGGTGGTCCGGGCGACGACGAGATCACGGTCGGCGGCCAGGACCGGCCCGCGGCCTGCGATGCCGCCATGCAGAAGGGGCCCGGCGGCAATGTCGGGCGCCACGGTGCCGTCGTGGGTGGGCCGGGCAACGACGTGCTCCGAATCGGCAGTGTCGGTTATGTTTTCCAGCCCGACCCGGCCGATCCGGCGACGACCGCCGGTGCACACGGTGGCCGGGTATCCGGCGACGAGGGCGACGACACCATCACCATCGACACCGTCAGCCTCGGCGAGCGCCCGCCGAGCGGCACCGCGCCGGACGCGCCGGACGCCGTGTTCGGCGGAGCGGGCAAGGACACGATCTCGGTCCACCGAACCGTCGGCGCCGCCGATATCTACGGCGATGCCTACGCACCCATCCCCGACGCGGCCGGTGACACCATCACGGTGGACGAGATGACCGGCGGCTGGGTCCACGGCGGCCCCGGCGACGACCTCGTCACCGGCGGCACCCTCGGCGGCGCGGGCGCCGCACTCTGGGGCGACGACGGCAACGACACCATCAAGGCCGCCGACATGTACCTCGGCGCAAGTGTTTTCGGCGGTGACGGGAACGACGCGCTGTCGGCGACCTCGCTCAACAAGGATCCGAGCACCCGCGCCGCCACACTGATCGGCGGCAACGGCGACGACAGGATCGACGTCGGCACGGTCGGCACCACCGACTCCGTCGTGCTCGGCGACGGCACCGACCCCACCGCGGGCGCCGACCCCAACGGCGGCACCGGCAAGGACACCATCACCGCAATCGCCAACAACGGCAGCATCTTCGGCGGCAACGACGACGACACCATCACCATCGACGTCAACAACAACCTCGTCGACGGCAGCGCGGGCACCAACACCTGCACCATCAAGGGCCAAGGGTCGCGAGGTTCGGTCACCGCCTGCGAACAGAAATAGTCCGTGCCGCGAAACCGGCTGTCAGGGAGCAGGTTCGAACCAGGCAGGGCCGTCGCCCAAGGCCTGCTCGATGCGCAACACGTCGTGCGCGGGCAAGTCCGGCAACGCCGACACCGCGAACCACCCGACCTCCAGGGATTCGTCGTCATTGACCCGCGCCGTGCCGCCGGTCGCCCGGCACCGGATGGTGATGTCCATGAACTGGCAGATGTCACCATTCGGATAGGTGTGCGGCGGCATGGCCCGGACCAGCACGAGACGCTCCGCCACACAGTGAACGGCGGTCTCCTCGAACACCTCTCGGACGGCGCAGGCCGCAGGCTGCTCGCCGGGTTCGGGCATCCCGCCGATGATCGCCCAGGCACCGCTGTCGGCGCGCCGCCCGAGCAGCAGCCTGCCCTCGTCATCGAAGACCACCGCGCTGACGCCCGGTAGCCACAGCAGTTGCCTGCCCGCGTCGGCCCGGATGGTGCGGATGAAGTCGGGGGTAGCCATGGGGCGACAGTATTGCGCCGGACCGCCGCACCGGTCGAATCGCGAGCGTGGCGAATCTCCGCGATTGAATCCGTTGTCTGCGGGGTATGCGGCCGGTGACGGGCTGTTTCGGGTTCGGTCGGCAGAGATGCGGTCCGAGCCCGGAGTAGCGGTGCACCCCGGCAGCGTCAACGGTGACGAGCTTCTCGATGACGAGCAGGCACGGCGGGAGCGACCGGTACGGGCCCTGAGCACAGTTGGAGATAGATAGGCGTTGCGGTAGCTGGATACCGTGCTCGCCCCTGAGAAAGGGGACACGGTTGTCCTTCCCGTTGCAGAATCCCGATGGCACCTCACCGGAGCATGTCGCTGTCTCCCTGGGGTGGGATCCGTCGGATCAATCCCTGCTGGTCGATTTCGACGGCACGGTGACCCCGGGCACCAGATTCGACTTGAATTCGGCGGCTTTGGTTTTCGCGGGGGAAGTCCTGGTGGACACCGTCTACCACGAGCAACTGGTCTCGCGGGACGGAGCGATCGCGCACAGTGGGGACAGCCCGATCGGGGACGGCGCGGGGGACAACGAGGTGATCACCGTCGAGCTGGGGCGGCTGGCGCCCGAGGTGACGTCGGTCATTTTTCTCGTAACTTCGTACTCGGGGCAGAGTTTCGCGCAGATCGAGAACGCGTACCTCCGGCTGGTCGACACCACCTCGGGCCTCGAGATCACCCGCTACCTTCTCAGCGGCGGACCGCACACCGGGCTCGCGATGGGCAAACTCGTTCGCACACCGCAGTGTTGGTACTTTCTCGGGATCGGTGAAGGGATATACGCCCATCACCTGGCCGAAGCGGTCCCGCAGATGGCGCGCTACCTGCCGTAGTGCGGGTAGGTCAGAGCGGCCGATAGCCGGCGCCGACACCGCCGCGCGCATTGAGGTCGTGCATGATGGCGCTGATGTTGGTGCCGACCTGCGGCCCGAGGCACCCGACGCCGAGATAGGCGTTCACCATGCCGACCAGTGTGGTGCCGACCACCACCGGCGCACCGGAATCGCCTTTCATCACACACATTTGGGTCCAGGTCTCGGTGCTGGTGGCGCGCACATCGCCCCAGACGACACCGCAGCTCGTCCCGCTGGTGCTGCCCCGTTTGCACACGACGGTCGGAAACTGGGCAGGCGCACCGAGATCGGTGATGGTGGTGCCGCCGACGCCGCGCACCGGCTGCACGCGCTGGTCATCGAACTCGATGACCGCGTAGTCCAGCGTGCGGTCGGAGTAGGCGAACCGGCCCACCGCCGCCCCGTTGGGATCGCCTTCGACCACGACGACCGAGCCCGGCTCACCGCAGTGCCCTGCGGTCAAACCGACGAGCCGATCGGCGCTGTCCTTACCGATGGTCGTCAAGGTGCAACCGACCTTCGAGTCGACCAGGATGCCGGAGCCACCGCCGACGGTCGGCGGGGTGTCGTCCGCCTGAGCCTGGGCGGAAGCGGTTCCGAGCAGCGCGGTTGCGGTGGCGGCGGCGAAGGCGAGTGCGGTTCGTGTCACGAGCAGGGCTCCTCTGGATCGGCTCCCCGGTGCGGTCCGGCCGGGTGTTCGCGACATTCCCGCCTCGATCGTTTCCAAACGGGCTATGTCGCAACCGAATTCGCGCAGGAAGCGGCGATCCTCCGGAGCGTACGCCACCGGCGTGCGCTGCCGTGCCGTTCTCCGGCCCTCAGATCAGCCCGCGGCGGGCCAGCAGCGGCTCGATCTCGGGGGCACGCCCACGGAAGGCTTCGAACGCCGCCAACGGGTCCACCGACCCACCCTTGGCGAGCAGCTCGCGCCGGAAGGCCGCCCCCTTCTCCCGGATCGACGCGGCACCGTCGTCGAACCAGTCCACCGTGTCCGCGTCCAGCACCTCGCTCCAGATGTAGGAGTAGTACCCGGCGGCGTATCCACCCGCGAAGATGTGTGCGAAGTAGCCCGTCCGGTACCGCGGCGGGATCGCCTCGATGGCCAGTCCGGCCTTGCGCAGCGCCTTCGCCTCGAACGCCTCCGCGTCGGCCCCGGCCAGCGCCTCGGCTTCGGGCACGCGATGCCACGCCCAATCCAGCAGCGTCGCACCGAGATACTCGACGGTCCGGAAGCCCTCACCGAACCGCTGCGCCGCGGTCATCCGCTCGACCAGCTCGGCGGGCATCGGCTCGCCGGTCTCGATGTGGCGGGCATAGTTGGCCAGCATGTCCGGCCGGACCATCCACACTTCGTTGACCTGCGACGGGAACTCCACGAAGTCGCGCGGCACCTCGGTGCCTGCGAAGAACGGGTAGCGCACATCCGAGAACAACCCGTGCAGCGCGTGCCCGAACTCGTGAAAGAGCGTTCGGACGTTGTCCCAGGTCAGCAGCGCGGGCTCACCGGCCGGTGGCTTCACGATGTTGAGGTTGTTCACCACCACCGGTTGCGTCTCCAGCAGCCGGGATTGGCTGACCAGCTCGTTCATCCAGGCCCCGCCGTATTTGGACGGCCGCGCGAAGAAGTCACCGAGGAACAGCCCCAGTGCGCTGCCGTCCGCGTCGAACACCTCGAAGACCCGGACTTCCGGATGGTAACCGACCAGATCGGTGCGCTCGCGCAGGGTGATCCCGTAGACCTGCTCGGCGGCGAAGAACACCCCGTCGTGCAGCACCCGCTCGAGTTCGAAGTAGGGGCGCAAGGCCTCGGCGTCCAGCGAGAACCGCTCGGCCCGCACCCGCTGCGACCAGAACTGCCAATCCCACGAGCAGAGTTCGCCCTCGGTGCCGTTCGCGCGCATCGCCGCCGCCAACTCGGTCGCCTCGCGCTCGGCGTTGGCCACCGCGGGCGGGACCAGCCGTCCGAGCATCTCCTCGACGGCCTCCGGGGTGCGCGCGGTCTGGTCTGCTACCGCGTACGCGGCGTGGTCCGGGTAGCCGAGTAGTGCGGCGCGTTCGGCGCGCAGGGCGGCGATCCGGACGGCGAGGTTGCCGTTCTCGGGCAAGCCGCGCCCCAGCGAGGCCGCCATCACCCTGCGCCGCAGGTCCCGGTCCGCGAGCTCGGCGAGGACGGGCTGGTTGGAGACGTTCTGCAGGCTCAGCGCCCATGCGCCCTCGTGGCCTGCCGAACGGGCGTTCTCGGCCGCGGCGATCACTTCGGCGGGGCTGAGGCCTGCGAGTTCCTCGACGTTCGCCACGAGCACCGTCGCGGCGTTCCTTGCCGTCACGTTGTTCTGCCCGAACTCCGTTGTCGCCGCAGCGAGTTCGGTGTTGAGCTCACGTAACCGCGCCTGGCCCGCCGCGTCCAGTCCGGCGCCCGCCCGGACGAACCGCAGGCGATACTGCTCCACCAACCGCAGTTCCTCGGCGTCGAGGTCCAGGTCGGCGCGGCGCCGGTAGAGCGATTCGATCCTGGCGAACAGGTCCGCATTCAGGTGGATGGTGTCGCGGTGCGCCGCCAGCCGCGGCGACAGCTCGGCCTCGATCGCTTCGGTCCCCGCGGTGAAGTCCGACGAAGCGATGTTGAAGAAGACATTGGAGACGCGGGTGAGCAGCGCGCCCGAGCGTTCGAGTGCCACGACGGTATTGCGGAAGGTCGGCTCTTCGTCCGTGGCGGTGATCGCGGCGATCTCGGTCAGCTGCTCGGCCATGCCGCGCTCGAACGCGGGCAGGTAGTGCTCCTCGGCGATCTCGGCGAACGGCGGCAACTGGTAGGGAAGCGTGCTGCGCTCGAAGAACGGGTTGCTCGTCATAGGGAAACCCTATGTCGGAACGCCCTGCGGCCGTCGGCGGATGTGCGCAATGCGTCGCGACGCCGCCGTGCTCGCCGGGTTGCTCGGCCACCTGTGCATCGCCAAAAACCTCACCGCGTCCGCCGGTCCGCTGTGCGGGCATCGACATGTCGAAAATGGTTGATTACCAGCGTGTTTAGAAATGTAACAGGTGCCTGATTTGTCCGTTCTTCGCGTTGACAGCTGGATGGTGCGGTTAGAGGCTGCACCTGACTTTCCGTGCTCACCGGGAAGCGATCGCTTCGGTAAATCGGAGGAGCTGGCTGTGCGTTCACGTCGACGATCGGAAAATGCCGGTAGCAGAACGGAAATCACGATCCGTGGGCTATTGGGGCGAATCCTGATTGTTTCGCTGGTCTTGGTGTCGGTGTCGCTCGGGGTGATCGTGGTCCGGGAGGTCGGCTCCTATCGGCAGAGCGGTGCGACCGTCACCGCGGTGTCGCACGCCCTGGCGGTGCAGGACCTGGTGCAGGAGATACAGCGGGAGCGTGGCCTGAGCAACGGGTTGCTGGGTGGTGATGTCGGGCTGGAGCGGGCATTGGCTGATCAACGAGTGAGCACCGATCGGGCGATCGATACACTCGCCGCCGGAACCGCCGGTGCGGACCAATTACGCTCGGCTCTCGACAGATTCGCGACTCTCGCGACGACTCGTGCGCAGATCGATGGCTATCGGGTCAGCAGGCAGGCGGCCTTTCAGTTCTATACCGACGGCATCGCCGTGCTGAATCGTCTGACGCTCGGCCTCGACTCGGCGCGCGACGAGCAGATCCGGCACGGATTGCGAGCGCTGTACGCATTGGGTGATGTGAAAGAACAGACGGCCAAGGAGCGTGGCTTCCTCAATGGCGTCTTCACCGCCAACGCGTTCCAGCCTGACGAGTACGGGCAATTCCTGGAGATTCGCGCCGCCAAAACGGCGGGCCTCGCCGCGTTCGCGCTGTACGCGACGGACCGTCGGCAGCGGCTGCTCGATGCCGTGCTGCATGGTGAAAACGCCACCGCGGCAGCAGAATCGGAGCAGGTCGCCGTCGCTTCTTACCACGGACCGCTGGTGCGCCCGGTAGATCCGGGGAACTGGTGGGCGCAGATGACGGCGGTCATCGATGAGCAGCGCAGCGTGCAACAGGTGATCGGTGACGATGTGCGGCAGCGCGCGGCGGTGCTGCGTATGCATGCCGCGCTGATCCTCGGCGGTGTCCTGCTCGCGGCGCTGATTGCGGTAATCGCCGAGGTGACCCTGGTTTTCGTCAGTGTGCGGGCAATCGTGCGCCCGCTGGCGCTGCTGGCCGCCGACGCGGACGATGTGGCTGATCGCCGACTGCCACGCATCATTGCAGCCTGGCAGGCGGCTGATCGTTCGCAGCCGCTCCCACCGGAGCCGGTGCGCGCCGCACCTGGCGCGAGTACTGAAATCACGGCCCTGACAGCGGCATTGGACGGTGTGCAGAGCACCGCTTTCGCGCTGGCCTCTGAGCAGGCGCTGGTTCGTCGCAACACAGAGGAATCCTTGGCGAATCTCGCGCGCCGCAGTCAGAACCTGGTTCGCCGCCAGCTCGGCTTGATCAGCGAGTTCGAGCGCACAGAACTCGATCCCAGGGGGTTGTCCAACCTGTTCGAGCTCGACCACCTGGCCACCCGGATGCGCCGCAACGCGGAGAATCTCCTGGTGCTCGTCGGTGAGGCGAGCCCGCGGCGCTGGGCCGAGCCGATCGCGCTCAGCGATGTGATTCGGGCCGGACTGTCCGAGGTGGCCGACTATCACCCGGTGGTGGTGCACCGGCTCGATGAGGTCGCGATCGTCGGCGGGGTGGTCACCGGTCTGGCACACATGCTCGCCGAGCTGATCGAGAACGGTCTCGCCTTCTCGCCGCCGGACGTCGAAGTGGAGATCCACGGCCGGATGGTCGCCGCCGGGTATCTGCTCGCGGTCGTCGATCACGGCATCGGGATGCCGTCGGACAAGTTGGCGCAGGCGAACGCGCGGCTGCGCGGCGAGCAGGACTTCGTCGTCGCGCCGACGCGGTATGTCGGGCTGTATGTGGTCGGACGGTTGGCGCGGCGGCTAGGTATCGCGGTCGAGCTCACCGCGTCACCGATCAGTGGGATCGTCGCGCGGTTGCATTTGCCCGCGGAGATCATTGCGACTGAGCTGGGTGCGCAGAGCGTGACCGCGGTGCCGCCGCACAGTGCTGTTGCCGCGCAGGGTGCGGATGAGACCAGGGTGCCCGGCGGGTTGATCCTGCGCGGCTGACGGGCGTCGTAGGACCGGTCCCGGCCGGGATTCCAGATCGAAAGGGGTGGTCAGAGCCGTCTCGCGCCTATGTCATATGGCATATTGCCTATATACGATTTTATCTGTTACCGTCCGTCACGGAAATATATGGCGGAGATCCGTGACTGTCGAATCGACTGCCGCTGAGATGCCGGCGAACGAGCTCTGCAACGCCGGCGCCGCGAACTCGCGGAACACAAGGACACACGGGACGGATAGCGGAGAGCGTCATGAAGAGTGCCTGGGTATACGGCGTGGTGTTCCTGGTTTTGGGTTCGACGGCCATATTCATCGCCCGGCTGCGCCTGAGCGAGATCCCGGACCTGGCGATCGGGCATTCGAGCGCGCCTCCGGTATTGGGGCGACTGAGTGAGAAGGTTGTCGACTACGAGATCGACGGTCCGCGGGGCACACCGGTGCGGCTGTCGTATCTGGACGAGCACGGCAACGTCAACGACGTCTCCGCCGACCTGCCGTGGCGGACCTCCCTGCGCACTCGCAAGCTGACCCTGGCCACCGGCATCGTGGCGCAGTCGGAAGCCGACCAGGTCTCCTGCCGGATAGTCATCGACGGGCAAGCCCGAGACGCGCAGGTGGCGAACGGACGATTCGCCGCGGTCAACTGCACGGTGCCGGTGTCATGAGCGAGCGAAGGACGCGGGCATCGATCCAGGTACGCGAGGTGCTCGACCGGGTGCGCGGGGAGTTTTCGGTGCCGTTCGACCGAAAGCTTGCGCGACGCGCGCCGGGTCGGCCGTTGCCAGCGCGGCTGCTGTACAAGTTCTCGGTGCCGATCGTCGTGGTGTGGCTGCTCCTCGCGGGTGGGCTCAATCTTCTTGTCCCGCAATTGGAGACGGTGGTCAACGGGCACGCCAGGTCCTTTCTGCCGGACGAGGCCTCCTCGGTACAGGCGATCGTCAAGATGGGCGATTCGTTCGGCGGGGCGGGGACGAACAATTTCGTCTACGTGCTGCTGGAAGGGGACGCTCCGCTCGGGAACGACGCGCACCGGTATTACTCAGCGCTGCTCGACCGGCTGACGCAGGACAAGGAGCACGTCAACTCCGCGATGGACCTGTGGTCCAATCCGAACTTCTCCCCGGCGAGTGAGAGTTCCGACGGCAAAGCGTCCTATGTGCTGCTCAACCTGGCCGGGAACATGGGCACGGCGCTGGCCATGGAATCCACCCAGGCGGCCAGGGACATCATCGCCGGCTATCCACCACCGCCGGGCATCGAGGTGCACCTGACGGGTCCGTCCGCAGTGGTCAACGACGAACTCGTTTCGATCAACGACTCGATGCTGTTGCTCATCATGATGTGCGCCGGTTTGGTCGGCGCGGTGATGCTCTGCGTCTACCGCTCGCCGATCACGGTGGCGATGCCGCTGCTGACGGTCGGGATGGGGTTGGCGGTGGCCCGGCCGGTGGTGGCCTACCTCGGCGAGCAGCAGATCATCGGCGTCTCCATCTTCGCCTCCGCGTTGCTCGCGGTGATCGTGCTCGGGGCGGGCACGAACTACGGCATTTTCCTGCTCGGTAGATATCAAGAGGCCCGGCGCGCGGGGGAAGACCCCGAAACGGCGTATTACACAGCGCTGCACGGGGTTCTGCACATCATCGTCGCCTCCGGCATCACCGTCGCGGGCGCGACCGCCTGCATGTCCTTCACCAGGCTCGCCATCTTCAGCACCTCCGGCTTGCCGTGCACGATCGCAGTGAGCGTGACCCTCGCCGCGGCCTTGACGCTGGGCCCCGCCCTGCTGGCGCTCGGCAGTCGGCTCGGGTTTCTCGAGCCCCGTCCGCAGTCGTCACAGCGGCGGTGGCGGCGGATCGCGACCTCGGTGGTGCGCTGGCCCGGGCCCGTTCTGGTGGCCAGTCTCACCGTGCTGGTGCTCGCGATACTCGTGCTGCCGACGTTCGCGCCGAGTTTCAACGAGCGCATCGCGCAACCGAGCGATTCGCCGGCGAACCTGGGGATCGCGGCGGCCGATCGTCATCTGCCGCCGAACATCATGGCGCCCAGCATGTTTCTCGTCGAATCCGATCACGATCTGCGCAATCCCGGCGATCTGATCGCGCTCGCGAAACTCACCAATGCGGTGCTGAAGGTGCCCGGAGTCAGTGCGGTGCAAGGTATTACCCGACCGTTGACGACTCCGCTCGAGGAAGGCACGCTGACCAATCAGGCGGGCTACATCGGCAACCGCTTCACCCAGTTGAAGGACATGCTCGCGCCGCGGCTCGATGATCTCACCGGGCTCGCCGGGCGCATCGACCAGTTGAACCTCACCATCAAAGGGGTGCAGGGCGCGCTCGACACCGGGGAACAGGGGTTCGACCAGGTAAACGGCAGTGCGGTCGCGTTGCAGTCGGCCGTCACCGGTGTCGCCGAGAAGCTGAACTCCATTCGCGATACCGCCGGGCCCGCAAAGCAAATGGTGAGCTCGATCCCGAATTGCCAGGACGTCCGCGCCTGCCAGGCGGCGCTCACCGGGTTCTCCCTCTTCGACGATGTCGGGCGGCTCGACAACACGGTCGACGGGCTCGTGAGCGGCGTTCGCACTGCCGCGCAAGCACTTCCGCAGCTCGATGCTCAGGTCGCGAGCCTGCGGGAGTTCATCGGCCAGGTGACCGGCGTGCTCGCGCCGCTGCAGGGCACGCTGAACATCCTGCTCCCGCAGATCTCGGAGATCACCCATTTCCTGGACGAGGTCGGAAAGGGTTTCACCGCAGGCGATCCCAGTGAATTCTTCTTCCTGCCGAGCCAAGCGTTCGACAGCCCGCTGTTCAAAAGCGCGCTGCCCTTCTTCTTCTCGGCGGACGGCAAGGTGACCCGCATGATCGTGACACCGCAGATGGAGGGCTTCAGCCGGGAAGCCATGGACCTCAGCGCCAAGATCATTCCGACGGCGCTGGAGGCGATGAAGGGCACCTCACTGGCCGGCAGCACGGTCAGCATCGGTGGGCCCGGCGGCACGCTGCTCAATATCGAGGCGTTCGTCCGGGAGGACTTCATCACCAGCGTGGTCGCCGCGTTCGCCTTCGTGTTCTGTGTGGTGTTGTTGCTGCTGCGCAGTCTCGTCGCGGCCATCGCGGTGATCGGAACGGTCGCGCTGTCCTATCTGTCCGCCTTGGGGCTGGCGGTGCTCATCTGGCAGCACATCATCGGTAATCCGCTGCACTGGTCGGTGGCGCCGGTGTCGTTCATCTTCTTGGTCGCCGTCGGTGCGGACTACAACATGCTGCTGGTGAGCCGATTCAAGGAAGAGCTTTCGGCGGGGATCAATACCGGAATCATCCGGTCGATGGTCAATACCGGCGGGGTGGTCACCACCGCGGGGCTCGTCTTCGGCGTGACGATGTTCGCCATGCTCGTGAGCTACGCGCACAACATCGCGCAGATCGGCACCACCGTCGGCATCGGGCTCTTCCTCGACACGCTGATAGTCCGCTCGTTCGTCGTGCCCGCCATCGCGGCGCTCACCGGCCGCTGGTTCTGGTGGCCGATCAATATCCTCCGGCTGCGTTGACCCGCGCCGGCCGCCACCCGTGCTACACCGGACAGCATGCGGTTGCTCATCATGTCCGACACGCACGTGCCCAAGCGGGCGCGTGATTTGCCCGAGCAACTGTGGCGAGCGGTCGACGGCGCCGACGTCGTCGTGCACGCGGGTGACTGGGTCGAGGTCGGGTTGCTGGAGCGGCTCGAGGCGCGCAGCAAGCGGTTGATCGGCGTCTACGGCAACAACGACGGGCCGCTGCTGCGGGCGCGCCTGCCCGAGATCGCCCGGGCCGAACTGGCCGGGGTGCGACTTGCGGTGGTGCACGAGACCGGGGCCGCCAAAGGGCGCGAGCAGCGGTGCGCGCGGGACTTCCCGGACACCGACGTGCTGGTGTTCGGGCACAGTCACATTCCGTGGGACACCATCGCGGACAACGGTTTACGGTTGCTCAACCCCGGATCGCCGACGGATCGGCGGAGGCAGCCCGAGCACACATACATGACCGCGACTGTTCGTGCGGGCCAACTGCGTCAGGTGGAATTGCACGTCATCCCGCGCGGACGATGATGTGGGTAGCCCGTCAGGGCCGGGTGGCGAGATAGATCGTGTTGGTCGACCGCCCACGGGTGAGCGGGTTGTCGAAGGCGACCTCTTCCGAGGCCACATCGGTGAAGACGGATTCGAGGACGGCCAGGAATTCGTCGTCCGGAGCGTCGTCGGACCACAGGGCGAACGTGCCGCCCGGGGCGATATGCGCAGACAGTGCCCGCAGCCCGTCCCGCGTGTAGAAGGGCGCGTGCGGGTGATGCAGCACATGGCGTGGCGAGTGATCGATGTCCAGCAGGATCGCATCGTAGGTCCGCCCCGGACGTCCGGCGTCGAACCCCACCGTGCTCGCCGCCGCCGCGAAGAAGTCCGCGCATACCAAGGTGATTCGATCGTCCGCGGCCAATCCCGCAGTGGCAGGCAACAAATCACGGTTGTGCCAGTCGATAACCGCAGCCGAGTACTCGATCACCGTAAGCGCCCGAACACGCTTGTCCCGCAAAGCTTCCTGTGCGGTATAACCCAATCCGAGCCCACCGACAAGCACATCCAGCTCCGCCCCCACAGTCCGTGCAAGCCCCAACCGAGCAAGCTCACGCTCCGCCACAGTGAACAAACTCGACATCAAATACTCATCCCCGAGCTTCACCTCGAACACATCCGTACGCGCCGTCGGATCGAACCGCCGCCGCAAACTGATCTCCCCCATCGCAGTCTGCTGCCAGCCGAGTTCCTCGAAGTGTGCGCTCATCGCAGTGACGATAGGCGCTATGCGCCGCCGTTCGCGCATACGGCGCGGGGGATCAGCCCACATAGAATCCGCACATGCGAAACGCCCCGCTGTCGAGGCCCGACTTGGCAGGCGGCTGCGCGACCTTGCGATCGTGAGGTCCGTCCTGGACGATGCGGGTGTGCGGGCGGCGGAGATCGAGGACAACCTGAAATACCTACTGAATCAATGGGATCCGGTCGGAGTGGCTGATCTGGTGGACGACGAGTATGAATGTTTGGTCGCCCCGTTGTTGACGAGGTTGGGGGCGGGGGCGGGGCGGGCTGAGGTCAGTGAGTTTCTCTGGACCGAGCTCGAAGGGCATTTCGGGCTGAATCCGTATCACCATCGGGAGCATTACGGGGTGGATGGGTTGGCCGATCGTCTTGTGGCATGGTGGGCCGCCGTCGCGGAGGCATGATCGCGGGGCCAGATAGCACCCCGCCGGCGATGAACGACCCGGCTCGGCTTTGAGGTTGGTCACAACCTGTGTCGATTGGCGCGGGATGGTTCGGCGCGATGTGTGCGAATCGCAGGTAGATGGCCATCGGGTGGTCACTGCCGGTTCAGCGGGGCTGGCGGCATCCGCTGTACCGTCGGGCATGACCTCCGAAGTGATCGCTGCGGCGAATTACCCAGGCGGAACTGCTGTGGCCCGGCGGTCTGTGGCGGATCGGGTGCGGGCGTGGACGGTGCTGTTGTTGTCGGCGGTGCCGTCGGCGGCGTTGGTGACGGTGTTGCTGTACGGCCTCGGCCGTGCGGCGGGAGTCGAGGTGCCGGGTGCGCTGGCGGCGGCCTGGCTGCTGGGGTGTGCGGTCTGGTCCGCGGTGTGTGCCCGTGGCTCGGACCGCCGGTGGGTGGCGCGGCTGGTCGGGCTGCGGCGGCCAACGTCCGACGAGCCGCGCAAGCTGGTTCCTGCTTTCGAGCACGTTGCCTATAAGGCCGGTGTGGCCGCCGCGTCCTACACGCTGTGGGTGCGGGAGAAGGATCGGCGGTTCGTGGTGCCGGGCCGAACGATCGCGGTGCCCGCGGAAGCACTGCGCCTGCTCGAACCGCGTGAGTTGGAAGCTGTGCTCGCCCATCGGCTCGCGCAACGCGTGCAGGGGCGGCTGACGTTCTGGCAGTTGGTGTTTCGCCATTACAATCTGCCTGTTATCTGGATCGAGCGCGCGTTGATGTCGGGTCTCGGGCTGGCAGCCGTCGGCGAGGCGATCGCGCGACGGCTGCCCGCGCGGGGCTCCCGGATTTTCTCCGTCGGCTGGACCGTGTTCAGCAGGGTGCTCGTCGCCTGCCCGACGGTCGCGGCGACCACGGTGATCGTGGGTCTCGCTCCCGCCGTGCTGCTGCGACTGGTACCCGAGATAATGGTGCTGGTGCTGATACCGATCGCCGACCGCATCGAATATCGGACCGATCAGATCGTGGTCGATCTGGGATATGGGCCAGAACTCGGCGCTGTCCTGCAGCACACACACGCGCCGCACCCCACGCGGGCGCCACTGAACCTGCTGTCGGTTTCGCTGTGTTCTCCGAAAACCGCGCCGGCCAAACGGATTCGGCGAATCCGCGACCGGCTCGACGAACTGGCGCGGCGGTGGAGCCCGCCCGCGCAGTAACGGAACCTGCGGTCAACTCCGCCGAATCCTGTTGGCAGCGGCCAGAATCGGGCTGGCCGCAACCACAGCGCCGCCGCCGAGCCGGGTATCGGTGGCCAGTATCCATCGAACCGTCTTCATCGCCATTGTCAGCACCTCACTACCGCGCAGCCGCATGTCCGCCTCGAACCGACTGACAGCCACCGTGAGCGCCGTAGTTCCCGCCGCGACCTCACACAGATTCGCAACCAAACTCGCGGCATCGCGGATGGCCGCACCAGCCCCCATCCCCGCGGTCGGCGGGGTCGCGTGCACGGCATCACCGAGCGCGGTGATGACGCCGGCCGGCCAGGGCGCGAGGTCTCGTGCCCGAGTCGACGCCGCGTTGAAGCGAAACGCGGCAACACTGTCCGGATCGGCCCGCGCAATGACCTCGAGCGTGCGCTCGCTCCAGCCAACTCGGCGGAACCAGGTCAGCAGCTCCTGCTGCAGCACCTCGTCGGGAGCCGCACGCATCGCGTCGGTAGCGGCGGACTCGGGAAACATGGCACCCCAGATATAGGTAGGCCCGACCGTGACCGCCGCCCGAAGCCCGGGGGCATCGAGCACCGCGTTACCGGCCGGATCGAGATAGCCGATGTACAGCGCCGCACCCCGCGGGCCGATCGCCAAACTGGACCGCGTGCCGAGCCGCTGCCGCTCGACCGAGCTCAGATCGCCAACGGAAGTCCGCCCGGAAAATCCGATGATGCCGGCGGGTGCGTTGGTCGGTCCGCCGGCCAGGTGGCGAGCCACCAGCGAGTGCGCACCGTCCGCTCCCACCAGCAGATCGCCTCGAACAGGCACCCCGTCGGCGAACATCACCTGCGGGGTGCCGTCCGCGGCCCGACCGATCGCAGTGACGGTTCGGCCCAGCTGCAGATCGGCACCGACCGCCTCGGCTAGCAAGGTCCGCAAGGTGATCCGGTCGACGTCCACACTGACGTCGCCGCTGAGATCTCGCCCGTGCCCGAGCAATCGCCCGCGCCGATCCCACAGCGCGTCCGGCTGCCGCAACCGCAGCGCCGAGGCAGAAGCCAGCAACCGTTCGAAGATCTCCGGCGCGACGAGCTCCCGCAGCGCCGACTGCGCCCGCCCGTCGAGCGTGATGTGGTACCCGCCGGTCGCGGCCACGTCGGTGTCACGGTCGAATACCGCCACGTCGAACCCGTTTCGACGGAGACCGGCGGCCAGCGCGAGCCCTCCGATCCCACCCCCGACGACGATGATGCGCATCTTGGTTCGGCTCCTCTGGTCGATGTCGAACAACCTTCGGACGCGAGACTGCCACCGGTAGTGGACACCGAATGGCCACTACCGGTCATCATGGGGGAGTGGCCGATACCTCCCGCCGAGCGCTGCGCCTGTTGTCGCTGCTCGCCACCCGCCGACGCTGGTCGCTGCCCGAACTCGCCGACCGGCTCGGCGTGAGCGAACGCACCGCGCGGCGCGACATCGAGACACTGCGGTTGCTCGACTACCCGATCCGCACCGTGCACGGGCCTACCGGTGGTTACGAACTCGGCGCCGGTCACATCTTGCCGCCGCTGCTGTTCGACGACGAGCAGGCGATCGCCGTCGCAGTGGCGTTGCAGACCGCCCCGAGCACGGTTTTCGGCCTCGGCCAGGACGCCGCTCGCGCACTGGACACCCTCGAACAGGTGATGCCCGCGAGACTGCGCGCGGCCATGGAATCGCTGCGGCTGACCAGGCTGCAAAACTATTGGGAGTTCCCGGGTCCGCCTATCGCCCCGGATGCGCTGAAATCAGTGGGCACAGCGGTGCGCCACCAGCACGTGCTCGTCGTCGAACCGCTGCGTGCCGACGGCACGCGCCCCGATCCACGCGATGCCGACTTCATCTCGCCGCGCCGCATCGAGCCCCACCACCTGGTGGTCTGGGCCGGGCGCTGGTACCTGGTCGCTTACGACCTCGCGGACAACACCTGGCGCGTACACCGGGTGGACCGACTGCACCTCCAGACTCCGACGGGCACGCCGTTCACCCCGCGAGATCTCCCCGGCGGCGACGTCGCCCACTTCGTCATGACCAGCCACGACCGCGGCGACACCCCCGCCGAGTGGCAATGCGTCGGCACCGCGCGTCTGCGGCTTGCGGCCGAGACGGTGGCCCGCTGGGCGCCCGGCGGATCGGTCGTCGAGTACCTCGATCCGCAGCACTGCCGGCTCACCCTCGGCGCCTGGTCCTGGGCCGGCGTCGCGGGCATTCTCGCCACCTTCGACACCGAACTCACCGAAGTGGAGCCACCGGAACTGACAATGGCCTGCCACCGCCTGGTGCGGCGGTGGCAGGCCATCAGCGACAGTTGAGCGATCAGGCGGTCATGCCCATACCCTGCGCCAGCAGCGGCCAGGACTTGTGCAGCGCCTCTTCCCAGTACGGCCAGTAGTGTGTGCCGACCGGGTTGAACTGGTAGGTCGCCGGGATGTTCAGCGAATCGAGCTTGTTCTTCAGATTGGCGGTGCAGCCGTTGACGGCCGCCTCGATGATCACACCGAGACCGAGGTTGACCGCGCCCGTCGGGCCCGGCGCGCTACCGAGGTAGTACTTGACGTCGTCCAGCATCGGGATACCACTGCCGCTGGAGACGTAGAGCAGGGTGCCGCGCAGCTTCTCCGCGTTGATCACCGGGTCGTTCGCCGCCCACAGCGGGTCGTTGGCGGGACCGTACATGTTCTCGGTGTTGCCGCCCGCCCACGTCTCGGTGGCCAGTTTCACGAACTGCTGACCCGCCGGGTCGGCGATCTGCGCGCATCCGCTGTAGGCGGCGACGGACTTCCACAGGCCGGGCTTGGCCTCGGCCAGCTGCAGCACCGAGGTGCCGGAGGTCGACAGCCCGGCGAGTGCGTTGCGGCCGGTGGATTGCAGCGTCTTGTCCAGCAGCGGGGGCAGTTCCTCGGTGAAGAAGGTCTTCCACTTGTTCACGCCGAGCACCGGGTCGGGCTTCTGCCAGTCGGTGTAGTAACTGCCGCGCCCGCCGATCGGCGAGATGACGTTGACCTGCTTGTCGGCCAGCCACTGCAGCGCGTCGGTCTGCGCCTGCCAGCTGGCGGTGCCGATGCCGCCGTCGAGGCCGTTGAGCATGTAGAGGTTCGGTGCCGACTTGCCCTCGTCGGCCGGGCGCTGCACGTCGACCGGGATCTCGGTGTTCATCGCCGCCGAGTACACCTTGAGGTGCCAGGTGCGCCCCTCCTTGGTGATGGAGGTCACGGCCGAGGGCTGCTGCGGTTCGGCCGAGGCGGTAGCGCCGAGCAGGCTCGCGGACAGCATGGCGGCGAGGGCGACGACGGTGGTCCGCAGCGCAGCGGTGTGGCGTAGTGCGGAAAGCTTCATCGAACGTGCATCTATCTAGTACTCCCTATGGCTTGTAGCTTCGACCGGCGCGCGGGCTGCCCCAATCCCCACCCACTGCGTCTTCCGTAGCGGCAAAACTGTTACACATCGATGCCGCTCGCTCGGACATAGTCGGGCTGCGCTCTCCTACTGTAAGCGGGCGCGCAACCGCCCGCGCACGGTGCTCAGGCCTGTGGTGCGGCCGGGGTGACTGTCGAATCCCAACGGGCGCAAGCCAAGTCGGTCGAGGTGTCATTCATCGCGCGGGTTTGCCGGTGTTCGGTTGCGGATCGGAAGCTACGACGGTGTTTTTAGCAGAATGTGTTGTCCGGCGCATCGAGCAACGTAATTAAATCATCATAGTTTTCTAATAATACCCAAATGATATATATGTGGTTGCTCACCTGATCATGGCATAGGATAGTTGGTAGCAAATAGATGGCAATGTGGCATAAATGATGTCGTTGTTCGTTCAGGTTCGCGATGTTAACTATAACTAAACGGTGTTGCGTACGTCGGCCGTTCGGTGTCCCAACTGCGGGAAGTTGTTGATCTCTTGCCTGAGTTCAGGCTCGCGCTGACAGCGAAGACGGCTTCGATGTCTCTGGTGACGCGCTGAAGCCGAGTGGCGTTCAAGTGCCCTAGACGTGCGGGTCTCCGACCATTTAAGGTACCATTCTCCGGAAAGGGCTATTAATTGGCTATTTCCAAAAGGAACTCTCGGTGTAACGTTTACCAGTCGGGTTCATGATAGGAATCCCGACGGTCGGGAACGACGGCAACGTCGCCGACCCCGAAACATCTATACGCCACTAACTGGTCAGGTGACCAATAGTAGGCGGCGAACAGTGGCAATCTGCCGAGTCAGGCAATGTGTAGGAGAGATAGGTGTGAGGGATAACGCGTCCGGGCCAGTGCGGGAACCAGTACGCACGCGCCCAGTGCATACGCGGCGGCCCAAGGCAGCGACCCTGCCGCGGCTGTTGGCGGTGGCGGTGGAGTCCGACCCCGATGGTATTGCCATAGCTTTTCGGGGGTCGGCGTTGCGCTATCGCGAACTCGACGATGTCTCGTCGCGGTTGGCGCGGTTATTGATCAGTCGCGGCATCGGTGCCGGGGACCTGGTTGCGGTCGCGATTGCCTCGCCGCTCGGGGCGGTATCGGCGATGTGGGCGGTGGCGAAGACCGGCGCGGGCTTCGTCGTGATCGACCCGCGAGCCTCGACGCAACAGGCCGAGTACCTGCTCGCCGATACCAGGCCGGTGCTCGGCTTGACCGCAGGCACGCCATGGCTGGACTCGAGGACAGCCTCGAATCCGCGTCGCTCGATCGAGTGGCTGATGGTCGACGACCCCGGCACCCGAAGCGAATTCGCCCAGCTGCCCGGTGATCCGGTGACGCACCAGGATCGGGTGCGCCCCATCCAAGACGACGACATCGCCTGTGTGACCGCAGGCTCGACGGGTGTCTTCGATGCCGTGCCCATCACGCAGGCGGCGGTGGTCGCGATCGGCGCCCGGCCGCGGCGATGTCCGGAGCCGCTCACCGAGTTCTTCACCACCGTGTTCCCCCGCGCCTTCGCGCCGCGGCCGGAGCAGACACTCCCGCAGTTGTTCGCTGACGTGGTGGCGGCACACCCGGACGCGACCGCGGTGAAATTCGGCGCAGAGACATTGACGTACCGGGAACTGGATTCACGGGCAAACAGGCTGGCACGCAAGCTGATTGCGCTGGGTGTCGGTCCGGACAAGCTGGTGGCCGTGGCCATGCCCCGATCGCTGGACCTGGTGGTCGCGTTGCTCGCCACGGTCAAGGCCGGCGGTGCCTACCTGCCCGTCGACCCGGCGTACCCGGCCGATCGCATCGCCTACCTGCTGGCCGACGCCGAGCCGACGTGTGTGGTGACGGAGCCGGGGATCACCCTGCCCACCGTGGCGCCCTCGATCGAGCTGAGCGGCAGCGACTTCGGCATGGACGCCGCGCCTATCGGTGATGCGGACCGGACGGCCGGGCTGCGCGCGGAAAACCTTGCTTACGTGATCTATACGTCCGGTTCCACGGGGCGTCCCAAGGGCGTGCAGATCCCGCACCGCAATGTGGTGGCGCTGTTCGCGAACACCCGAGCGCGGTTCGGCTTCGACCATCGTGACGTGTGGACGATGTTCCATTCGTCCGCGTTCGACTTCTCGGTGTGGGAGCTGTGGGGCGCACTGCTGCACGGCGGGACGTTGCTCGTTGTCGACTACGAAACATCGAGGTCGCCAGCGGAATTCATCGAGTTGCTGCGCACCGAGCGGGTGACCGTGCTCAATCAGACGCCGTCGGCGTTCTATCAGTTGGCCGACGCGGACCGCACCGCATCGGCGAAACCTCAGGTCGCCCCATTGGCGTTGCGGTACATCGTGTTCGGGGGAGAGGCGCTCGAGTTCCACCGGCTCGACGATTGGCGCGCCCGGCACGCCGATATACAGCTGGTGAACATGTACGGCATCACCGAAACGACCGTCCACGCGACCTGTCATCAGGTGTCGGCGAGTAGCCACAGCGTAATCGGTTCTGCCATACCGGGTTTGCTGGTCTGGGTGTTGGACGAGCGGTTGAACCCTGTCCCGACCGGGGTGGCGGGGGAGATCTACCTCTCGGGTACGCAATTGGCGCGGGGCTATCTCGGCCGCGCGGCTATGACCGCTGCGCGTTTCGTCGCAAATCCCTTCACCGCCGGCGGATCCCGGCTGTACCGCTCCGGTGACCTCGCCGCGTGGAATGCCGACGGCGACCTGGTGTATCTGGGTCGGGCCGATGACCAAGTGAAGGTGCGCGGGTTCCGCATCGAGCTCGGCGAGATCGAGGCCGCCCTGCTCGCGCTGGAGTCGGTGCACCAAGTCGCCGTTGTCATCCGGACCGATTTTCCGGGCGATCAGCGGATCGTCGCGTATGTGGTCGGACAGCGGGAGGTAGCGACGCTGCGCAGCGAGCTGGCCAGGGTGCTGCCCGATTACCTGGTTCCGTCGGCGTTCGTCGCCGTCGACGCATTACCGCTGACCGCACATGGGAAGTTGGATCGGGCGGCGCTACCGGCGCCGGTGGTCGAGACCGCGGTGTTCCGTGCGCCGGAGCATCCGCTCGAGCACACGGTCGCCGACGTGTTCGCGACGGTGCTCGGCGTGGATCGAACCGGCTTGGACGACAACTTCTTCGCCCTCGGCGGCAACTCGCTGCTGGCCACGCAGGTCGCGGCCCGGCTCGGCGCGGCACTGGACGCACGGGTGCCCGCGCGGCTGCTGTTCACCGCGCCGACGGTGGCCGCGCTGGCTGCCGAGGTGGGGCGGCACCTGGGCTCGGGCGGCCGCCGCGCACTGGTGGCAGGGCCTCGGCCGGACCGGATTCCGCTGTCGATGGCACAGCAGCGCATGTGGTTCCTGAACCAGTTCGATCGGAGTTCGGCGGTCTACAACATCCCCGTCGCCGTGCGGCTGACCGGCGATCTGGCGGTCCCGGCGCTGCGCCGTGCCATTGATGACGTAATCGAGCGGCACGAGATACTGCGCACCGTGTACCCGCAGCACGATGGTGTGGCGTACCAGTCCATCCTGCCCGTCGAGGAGGCCGTTCTCGATCTCACACCGGAACCGGTCGAGGCCGCCGCGGTGCTGCCGCGGATCATCGAGGTGGCATCCGCCGGGTTCGATGTCGCGACCGATATTCCGGTGCGGGTCAGCCTGTTTCGCATCAACACATCCGAGCACGTCCTAGTGCTCGTCGCGCATCACATCTGTAGCGACGGTTGGTCGATGGCGCCGTTGACCCGCGACGTGATGGTTGCGTACGCAGCCAGATCCGCTGGCGCGGGGCCGGATTGGGCGCCACTGCCGGTGCAGTACGCCGATTTCAGTCTCTGGCAGCGGGCCATGCTCGGCGCCGAGACGGATCCGGGCAGCCTGATCTCGCAACAGGCCGAGTACTGGCGCACCACGCTGACCGGCCTGCCCGATGAGCTCGCCCTGCCTTTCGACCGCCCGCGCCCGGCCACGCGATCGTTCGCCGGCGGGCAGGTGCTGTTCGCGATCGACCCCGAGGTGCAGCGCGGACTGGCCGAGCTAGCTCGTGCGCAGAGCGCGACGGTGTTCATGGTGCTGCACACCGCGTTCGCGATATTTCTGGCCCGCTGGTCGGGCACCGAGGACATCGCGGTCGGCACGGTGGTCGCGGGCCGCGGCGAGGCCGAACTCGATGCGGTGGTCGGTATGTTCGTCAACACGCTGGTGCTGCGCACGCGGGTCCGTGCGCAGGACGATTTCACCGCGTTGCTCGAGCAGGTCCGCGACGACGATCTACGGGCGTTCGAGCACGCGGATATCCCGTTCGAGCGGCTGGTGGAGACGTTGAACCCGGCCAGATCCACCGCCCGCAATCCGATGTTCCAGGTCGGGTTCGCGTTCCAGAACCTGCCGGAAGCCACCTTCGAGCTGCCCGGATTACACGTTGCCGCAGTCGATTTCGACACCGGCGTCGAGAAGTTCGATCTCTCGCTGGCGGTCCGGGAGAGCGCCGCAGGCATGGCCGCGCAATTCTCCTTCGCGCGAGACCTGTTCGACGAAGCCACGATCCGGGTGATGGCTGGCCGGTTCACGCGGTTGCTGGCGGCGATCGTCGCGCAGCCGCGCATACCGGTGGGCGATCTTCCGCTGCTCGCCGACGACGAGTACTGCGCGCTCACCAGGGTCGAGCCCGCCCAGGCGATGACCGGTGCCCTGATGCCGGAGCTGCTGCTGCGTGGGGTGCGGTGGGGCCGCGATCGGATCGCGGTACGCGACCGGGGCCGATCGATCACCTACGGCGAACTGGATGATTCTTCGGCCCGGCTGGCGCGATTCCTGATCAATCTCGGCGTCGGACCGGAACGTGTTGTTGCGCTAGCATTCCCGCGTTCCTACGAGATGCTGTCCGCAGTGCTGGCGGTCGCCAGGACTGGTGCCGCGTATCTCCCGATCGATCCGACGTATCCGGCGGATCGGGTGCGGCACATGGTGACCGATGCGTCGGCGGTGATCGGGCTGACTGCCACCGAGTATGTCGATCGCCTGCCTGAGGAGCTGACGTGGCTGATGCTCGACCATCCGGCCATCGCGGCCGGGTGTGCACGGCGGTCCGCGCGAGCGATCACCGACGCCGACCGGATCGCCCCACTGCGCCCGCACAATCCGGCGTACCTGATCTATACCTCCGGTTCGACGGGTGTGCCGAAGGGCGTGCTGGTCACCCATGCCGGGCTGGCCGGACTGATCGAGCACACGGTCGGTGTGCTGGAACTCCAACCGCAACATCGTCTGCTGCACTCGATCTCGCCGAGCTTCGACCCGGCGGCATTGGAGTGGTTGTGTGCGTTGTCGGTCGGCGCGACCCTGGTCATCCTGCCGCCCGAGGTGATCGGCGGACCCGAGTTCGCCGCCGTGTTGCGCGACGAACGGGTGACGCATTGCAGCGCCACTCCGGCCGTATTGAGCACGGTTGATCCCACCGGTGTGACGACCGGAACACTGTTGGTCGGCGGTGATGTCACCGGGCCGGAACTGGTGGCGAAGTGGCAGCCGGGCCGCAGATATATCAACGCCTACGGGCCGACCGAAGTCACCATCGCCGCAACCCTCGGCGCACAGACCGCCCGTCGAGACATCACCATCGGCGGGCCGGTGCAGGGCGTGTCCGCGTTGGTGCTGGACCAGCGGTTGCATCCGGTGCCGCCCGGTGTCACCGGTGAATTGTATTTGGCCGGTGGGACATTGGCTCGCGGATATCGCGCCCGTGCTGGGCTCACGGCGGAACGGTTCGTCGCGAATCCGTGGGGCGAACCGGGTGCGCGCATGTTCCGCACCGGGGACCTGGTGCGCTGGTGTGTGCCGGAGCAGCAGGGCGATTCCCCGCCCGCGCCTCGGGAGTTGAGGTACGTCGGGCGGTCGGACTTCCAAGTGAAGATCCGCGGCTTCCGCATCGAACTCGGCGAGATCGACGCGGTGCTCGGCGGTCACGACAGCGTCGACTTCGCGGTGACGGTCAGCCACGAAACGTCCACCGGTGAAACGGTTCTGGTGGCGTATGTGCGTGCAACGGGCGCGGCGTTCGATGCGGATGAACTCACCGAATATGCCGAGCGCAGCCTGCCACGGCATATGATCCCCGCGGTGATCATGGAACTCGACCGTCTTCCGCTGACGCCCGCGGGCAAGTTGGACCGAAAGGCGTTGCCTGAGCCCAGGTTCGACGTTGCAGCGTTCCGGACCCCGTCGACGCCGACCGAAGAGATCGTCGCGGAGGTGTTCGCGGAGGTGCTGGGTGTCGCGCAGGTCGGTGCGGACGACGACTTCTTCGCCCGCGGCGGTACCTCACTGCTCACCCTTACCCTGCAACACGCGCTGTCGGCCCGGCTCGGTGTCGAGCTGCCGGTGTCGTCGCTGTTCAGTGCCTCCACTGTGCGCAGCTTGGCGGCACGCATAGCCGGTCAGGATGCGCCGGTGCACTGTCCGGCGCTGATTGCCGCCGATGCGATACTCGGGCCGGATATTTCGGGCGTCGACATCGCGCCGATCCACCAGGGACGCGCACGTGACGTGCTGCTGACCGGAGCGACCGGTTTCGTGGGGGCATACCTGCTACGGGAACTGCTCGACCGCACCGACGCCGTCGTGTGGTGCCTGGTTCGGGCCGACACCGTCGCTGCGGGACGAGATCGGATCCACCAGGCGTTGCAGCGGTATCGACTGTGCGGCGACGTCCCGGAATCCCGAATCGTCCCGGTGCCTGGCGATCTCGCGGCACCGTCGCTGGGGCTGTCCGACACCTGTCACGCCTGGCTCGCGGAACGGATCGACGTCGTCTATCACAACGGCGCTCAGGTCAATCACCTGGAGCCGTACGCACGGCTGCGGGCCACCAATGTCGAGGGGACGCGAGAGGTGTTGCGGCTAGCGACAACTCAACGGGTCAAGCCCGTGCACTTCGTCTCCACGATCAACACGGTGATGTCGATGGTCCACGCCGGCGCCCGGGTCGACGAGGGCACTCGAATCAGCGCCGCCGAGCTGCCCGCACAGGGTTACCCAGCGAGCAAATGGGCGGCGGAGCAACTGATCCTGCAGGCGGGGGAGCGCGGCGTGCCGATCAAGATCTATCGGCCCGGCCTGGTCTCCGGTGACTTGCAGGTCGGTGTGAACAGCGCCGACGACTCGTTCTGGAACATGATCCGAGCGGCGGCGATCCTCGGCATGGCCCCCGACGTGGGAGCGGCGACGATCTCGCTCGCCCCGGTGACCTACGTGGCGCGTGCCATCGTGGAGATCTCCCTCGGCACCGCGACCGACACCGCCTACCACCTGGTGAACGAGGTACCGCTGGCGATCCGAGACATCTTCGAGTGTCTGCGCCGCCACGGAATACCCATCGAGACAACGTCTCTCGAAGCCGTACAGCTGCGCCTCGCCGAGCAAGCCAATGCTCGCTACCTGACGGGCGACGACTCGCTGGTGCGCGCCGCACTCCTCGGCGGCAACTACGCGGGTGGCGCGGCCGACCTCGTGGTGGACTGCGGCAACACCAGACGCGCACTCGCGGGGAGCGCAATCACCTGCCTGCCGATCGACGCAAGCGTGCTCGACACCTACATCGTCGCCTTCATGAAATCCGGATTCCTGCCTACCCCGATCGGAGCCCCTACCGAATAGCGTCGGGGTGCGGTCGATCCACCGCACGCAGGTCCTCGATCCGTTGGCGCAGATGATCCAACAGCTTGTCAGGATCATCGAAGTCGGCGGGGTCGACGGGCGCGCCGAAGGAGATGGTCACCCGCTGGCGGCGATCGAAGGCAGGCCCGGTGCCGCGGGTGCGGCGCAACGGCAGCACCCGATCGGTGCCGGTGGTGCCGACCGGAATGATCGGAACTCCGGTCGCCAGAGCCAGTTTCGCGACACCGGGTTTGTACGGTTCCTGCTCGTCGGCGGCGACGAGCCGCCCCTCCGGGTAGATGAGCAGGACACCGCCGTGCCGGAGGATCTGCTCGGCCTGCGACAGCGCGACCTGACCGGACGCGCTGTCGCGGCGCTGCACCGGAATCTGGCCGAGCCGCCGCACCAGCCAGCCGACCACCGGCCACGACCACAGTTCGGCCATGGCGATGGCGACCGCTCGCCGCCGCAGCGCGCCCCAGAGGAAAACCGCGTCCAACATCGAGATGTGATTACTCGCCACGATCACCGGACCGGTCTTCGGCACTGCGTCGCGGCCGAGCACGGTGACCCGCACGAACTTCGACCAGGCCAGCGTGCGCAGTACGCGACGCACCAGCTTCGTGGTCACCCACGCCCGCTTACCCAGCCCCTTCGGCCGTCCGGCCGATTCATCATTCACTGATTGCCCCCGCACTGTCCGTTCGGCTCGGTTCCTGCCCTTGAACGAGGCTACCGATGCCGGAAATACGCACGACCGGTGTGGGATTCAGGCAGACGCAACCGCACCATCGGCAACGTGTCGACCGGCTGTCCGGTCGCCCGCTCGATGCTGCTGCGCAGCCTCTTCCACGCGGCCGGATGGTGGCGGATGTAGTGCTCCAGCGCATCGGCCGCGTCATCCTCGCTCATCGGCGAAGCGATCGCCGGTGCGTCCCGCAGCCGGCCGGTTGAGATACGCACCTGTGGCTGCGCCCGAATATTGCGATACCACTGCGCTTTCGGGCCGAACCCGGACACGACGACGTACTCGTCTGATCCTGGCCGGTCGACAACCTCGAGTACGACGTACCGCTTCTCCCCGGACTTGCGCCCGACATGCTCCAGCATGAGGACGCGGGTACCGAGAAGAAACCCGAGTCCGGCGCGGTAGAGCCGGATCGGCGCGCGCACCAACCAGCGGGTCTGCAATGCGCGTGCGCCGAGGATGGCGATCAGATCTGCGGGGGTCATGTCTGTTCTCCTTCCCTGGAAACCAGAACGGTATGCCCGGTGAGCGCCCGATGGTTAACCGCAGGTGTCTGATTGGTGGTTCGGTTCTCGGGCGGTCTGACGTAGCCGGCCGCGCGTGGTTAGGTGTCCGGCAGCAGCGGCTGAGCGGGTAGGAGTGGGATGACGTCGGGTGGGCCTGGTTTCGATCAGACCGAGTGGTCTGGGTTGTTGAAGGGTGCGCAGGACGGCAAGTTGAAGTTGTTGAAGGTTGATAGTGGGGGGTTGGGGAAGTTGGTGTCGGCGGCGGAGGGGTTTGCGGCCGATATCAAGGGGTTTATCGATTTGGTGTTGGGTGAATATTTTGCGAAGTTCGTGTGGACGATCGATAATAAGAAGGATTTTTCGGTCGATAGTGCGGCGCAGCGTGTGACGACTTTGGATAGTATGAAGATGTTGTTCGACAGGTTCGAGGACAAGCGGACTGTCGAGTTGGTCGACATCTTGAAGAATCATCAGGCGATTGTCACGGTGATGGCGAATACTTTTGTTGCTGCGCATAAGTCGTATAGCAATACCGATGATGATAATGCGCATACTTTTAACGCCCCGGAGAAGGGGACGGATCATTGGTCGGAGTTGTCGAAGTTTCATTCTACTTCACCTAATGATTGGAAGTCGGGTCCGGGGTTGCCGACGACTGCTGGTTCGGGTGTCAGTTTCGATTCGGGTGCGAAGGGGCGGATCGAGGGGGCTATCGAGAGCGGCGACTTTTTCGTTTTGCTCGATTTCGCCAATATCGCGAAGATGATCGAGAAGAATGGTGGTAATACGTTCTGGCTGGCGGGTGAGTGGAGGGCGCTGGGCGTGTTGTGGCGGCGGTCGGTGCAGAAGTTCGTCGACGAGGTGGAGTTCGTTTTCAAGAATGGGTATTGGGAGGGTCGTGGCGCGGAGCGTGCGGTGGCTTTCCTGGAGAAGTATCTGCAGGCGACGGATACGTTGCAGCGTGGTATGGAGTCGATGTCGAATGTTGTCGGTAATACGGCTGATTTCAACAGTTTCATTTATTCTCGTTTGTATCAGTACGCGGATTTCAAGGCGTATGACGCGGGTGGTCAGCCCTCCAAGGTCCTCAGATCCACCGATGTGAATGGTGCGTTGACCGCGATGCGGGCGTTCTGGGACAAGGGTGATGCGCAGAGTAGTCAGAAGGGTTATCGCGGGGGTGTGACGCAGCTTGCGGGGTTGATTCCCATGTTCGCTGATCCGAACAAGCTGATGGGTGCTACCGGTGATCTGCCGGGCAGTTACAACTACAAGGAACCTACCGGCAATCCCGGTGGTGGCAGCGGTGGTGGTAAAGGTGGCGGCGGCACCGGTGGCGGCGGTGGCGAAGGCAAAGGCTCCGGTGGCGGAACCGGCGGCGGCAAGAGCGGCGGCGGCACCGGAGGTGGCGGCGAAAGCAAAGGCACCGGCGGCGGTGCGGGCAGCGCGGGAAGCAAACCACCCGGATCCGGCAGCAAGCCACCGGGTTCCGGCGGCGGAACCGAATCATCCTCCCGCCCACCATCGTCGGCGAAAGACATGGTTCCTGGCGGGGCCACCGGACCGGTTGTCGGCGCAACCGGACCGCTGTCGGCACTGACGAAGGCATTGCAGCAGTTGGCGTCAGGAATGGTTTCGGGGCCCGCACTCCCGTTCGCCTCCGGTCCGTGGGGTGCCTCGGGACCGACCGGTGCCTCCGGCCCGTTCGGCTTCGACATCAAGCCGGCCGGGGTGGGCGGTGGCTCGGCGGGTGGTAGCGCGGCGGGGGTAGGAAAACCTGCGAACCCGTTGGAGGACAAACTGTTCCCCCGCGCGGCTGCGCCGGGCAACACCGGCGAGTCGGCGATCGCCCGGGCCGGTGTGGCTCCTTCGGCCGCGATGCCCTACGGCGGCTACCCGATGGGTGGCGGCATGGGCGGCGGCGCTCCCGGCGGGCAACAGCAACAGCAGCAACAGCGCAAACGCGCGGCCTACCTGGACAGTACCGAGCATCTGGAGGAGGCGGTCGGCGAAGATCCCCTGTCGGTCCGGCCCATCATCGACCGCTGACCAGTCCATCCTTCGAGCCGAAACGTGAGCTCTGCCATGCGTTTTCATGTCGTGAATTTCCCCAATACACAGACCACCAAGCACTATCAGCCGTGCGCATACACCCAGAAGATCCGGCGTTTCGCCGCAATGATGACGGGTCTGGGCCACGAGGTGTTTCTGTACGGCGGCGAGGAGAACGACGCGGCCTGCACCGAGTTCGTCACCATCGCGTCGAAGTCGGAGCAGGCCGAGTGGTTCGGCGGCAACGATCTGTACAAGGACCTCAACAACCTCACCTGGAATGCTTACGATCCGCACTGGACCATCACCAATGAGCGCGCCATCACCGAGATCGCCAGGCGCAGGCAGGATCGCGATTTCATCTGCGTGCTCGGTGGCACCTGTCAGCAGGCGATCGCGGACACGTTCCCCGAGTTGATGACCGTCGAGTTCGGGATCGGCTACAGCGGGGTGTTCGCGAACTATCGAGTGTTCGAAAGCTACGCGTGGATGCACTCCGTCTATGGTTCACGCTCCACGGTCCCCGGGGTGATGAGCGCCCGCGGCCAGTTCTACGACGCGGTTATCCCGAATTACTATGAGGTGGAGGACTTTCCATTCTCCGATGAGAAGGACGACTACTTCCTGTTCATGGGTCGCCTCGTCGAGGCGAAGGGTATTCAGATCGCCGTCGACACCTGTCAGCGGCTCGGGGTGAAGCTGGTTGTCGCGGGCGCGGGCGTGGCGCCGCCTGCCGAGGTCGCCGAGTATGTCGGCGTGGTCGACCATGTGCGCCGGGGTGAGCTGATGAGCCGGGCCCGTGGGGTTTTCGTGCCCTCGCTGTACCTGGAACCGTTCGGCGGCGTGCATGCCGAGGCGATGCTGTGCGGGACTCCGGTGATCACCACCGACTGGGGCGTGTTCACCGAGACCGTGCAACAGGGCGTGCAGGGGTTTCGCTGCCGTACGCTGCGCGAATTCTGCGAGGCCGCGGATGCGGTCGACAAGCTCGACTACCAAGGGATTCGCGACTACGCGGTGTCCAGGTTCTCCACCGATGTCGTTGCCCCGCAATACGAGACGTATTTCGAACGTCTCGGCACGCTCTGGGGAGAGGGCTGGTACGCCGCGTGACAAGCGGGCCGATTCGGCAGCGGCCGAGTGTATTCCGCGCAGGCGGGCGGCGACGGAACCTGGTGGTGCTCCGGGCGGGGGACACCTCGTTGCACGAACAATGGCTCGCCGGACCGGAGCCACGCACCTGGGATCTGGTCGTGAGCTATTTCGGCGACGACCCGCACCGCTATCGCGCTGACGGCGTGCGCAGGCTTGACCGCAAGGGCCCCAAATGGCCTGCGCTGCATCACGTGCTCACCGTCGATCTGGCCGACACGATCGAAGACTACGACTACATCTGGCTCCCGGACGACGACCTGGCCACCGACACCGCGTCCATCAATGAGCTGTTCGAATACGCGGCCCGATACCGGCTCGCGCTGTCCCAACCCGCACTCACCGAGGACAGCTACTACTCCCACGAGATCACCCTGGTCGATCGCCGGTTCGAGCTCCGGTATACGAATTTCGTCGAGATCATGGCCCCGTGTTTTCGCCGGGATTTCCTGCTCCGCTGCCTGCCGACCTTCGATGCCACCCAGACGGGGTGGGGCCTGGATTTCCATTGGCCCAGATTCGTGCCGGACACTTCGTCGATCGCCATAGTCGACGCGGTGACCGTCCGGCATACCCGACCGGTCGGCGGCCCGAATTACGCGGCGGCCCGCGCGGCAGGGGTGAACACGTGGGCGGAGTACTACGACTACCTGATCCAGCACGAGATCGACCTGACAACGACGGTGTATCGGGGAATCGGCGCGGGTTACCGGCAACGGGCCGAGCCGACGGCGATCTGCGTTTCCGTCGACGGGCCGCAACCCGGGCTAACGGACTGGCTCGACCACCATGCGGTGCATGCGGACCTGATCATTGTCTACTCCGATGATCCGGACGTGCGTGAACTCGCACGCGACACCGAGCACCCGATACTGCTGTGCGACAACAGTGTTCCCGTAGCCGATCCGGTCGAGCGTGCGATGGCCAATATTCACGCTGCCGTCGCGACCGCACGTTCCGCCGGTATGGCCTGGCTGCTTCCCCTCGGCCCGCGGGAACTGTTCTACGACGACGGCAGGCGCCGCTGGCAGATCCCCGGGGCCGACCAGGTTACCTTTATCGCCCACGAGGCAGTTCCGAAGCCGCACCCGGTCGGCGACCCGTTCCGCGAGTGCACCTTGTTCCGCGTCAGCGGGCGCTCCGCATTCCTCGACGCGCCTGCGAACCGCAGCGCAGTCCGGCTCGATGCGGATATCGAGCCGGTCGATACACACAGCTTCACCGGATTCACCGGCGCGAGCGGAACGGTCACAGCGCCGATGATTTTGCACTACCCCTACCCGAGTTTCGAGAACTGGCTGGTTCGGGCTACCGAGGCGGCGAGCAGCGGCGGCGCGATGGCGCGCCATTTCGCGCACTACTCCCGTGACCTGCTGCAGGTGGCCGTAGCGCACGGGAGTCTCGACGGTGCCGGTGCCTGTTTCAGAGCCGAAATACCGTGTGACGGAATGGTCAGGCGCATGGTGGAAGAAGGCGCACTGATGCGCCTGGACGCAGTGCTTCAGCGGCCCTCGGCCGTTCGCTCGACGCGACTGAGCGCGTAGGAAGACGTCGTCTCGTGCCGGGGCGCCGGTCTCGCGACGAGCCATCGCGCGGCGTTGGTTAACGGATGGTGTACGGACCGGGCTGCGGTCGCCTTACAGCGTGACCGCCCGATTGTTCGGTGCTAGAAACTCAGGGCGGACGCAGTGAATTGACGGTAGGAGTGGGATGACGTCGGGTGGGCCTGGTTTCGATCAGACCGAGTGGTCTGGGTTGTTGAAGGGTGCGCAGGACGGCAAGTTGAAGTTGTTGAAGGTTGATAGTGGGGGGTTGGGGAAGTTGGTGTCGGCGGCGGAGGGGTTTGCGGCCGATATCAAGGGGTTTATCGATTTGGTGTTGGGTGAATATTTTGCGAAGTTCGTGTGGACGATCGATAATAAGAAGGATTTTTCGGTCGATAGTGCGGCGCAGCGTGTGACGACTTTGGATAGTATGAAGATGTTGTTCGACAGGTTCGAGGACAAGCGGACTGTCGAGTTGGTCGACATCTTGAAGAATCATCAGGCGATTGTCACGGTGATGGCGAATACTTTTGTTGCTGCGCATAAGTCGTATAGCAATACCGATGATGATAATGCGCATACTTTTAACGCCCCGGAGAAGGGGACGGATCATTGGTCGGAGTTGTCGAAGTTTCATTCTACTTCACCTAATGATTGGAAGTCGGGTCCGGGGTTGCCGACGACTGCTGGTTCGGGTGTCAGTTTCGATTCGGGTGCGAAGGGGCGGATCGAGGGGGCTATCGAGAGCGGCGACTTTTTCGTTTTGCTCGATTTCGCCAATATCGCGAAGATGATCGAGAAGAATGGTGGTAATACGTTCTGGCTGGCGGGTGAGTGGAGGGCGCTGGGCGTGTTGTGGCGGCGGTCGGTGCAGAAGTTCGTCGACGAGGTGGAGTTCGTTTTCAAGAATGGGTATTGGGAGGGTCGTGGCGCGGAGCGTGCGGTGGCTTTCCTGGAGAAGTATCTGCAGGCGACGGATACGTTGCAGCGTGGTATGGAGTCGATGTCGAATGTTGTCGGTAATACGGCTGATTTCAACAGTTTCATTTATTCTCGTTTGTATCAGTACGCGGATTTCAAGGCGTATGACGCGGGTGGTCAGCCCTCCAAGGTCCTCAGATCCACCGATGTGAATGGTGCGTTGACCGCGATGCGGGCGTTCTGGGACAAGGGTGATGCGCAGAGTAGTCAGAAGGGTTATCGCGGGGGTGTGACGCAGCTTGCGGGGTTGATTCCCATGTTCGCTGATCCGAACAAGCTGATGGGTGCTACCGGTGATCTGCCGGGCAGTTACAACTACAAGGAACCTACCGGCAATCCCGGTGGTGGCAGCGGTGGTGGTAAAGGTGGCGGCGGCACCGGTGGCGGCGGTGGCGAAGGCAAAGGCTCCGGTGGCGGAACCGGCGGCGGCAAGAGCGGCGGCGGTGAGGGCGCCGGGAGCGGTGGCGGCAAGTCCGGCGGCACCGGTGGCGGGGGCGAGGGCAAAGGCTCCGGTGGCGGAACCGGTTCCGGCGGCGGCAAATCCGGCGGCGGCACCGGCGGCGGTGGCTCGAACCCTACGGGCAATCCCGGTCAGGGCATCGGCCCTACTGGGCCGATGGGTCCGATCGGAGTAGGTGGCGGCGGCGCATCCGGTGCCGACATGATGAGTCTGTTCTCCGAAGCGCTGCAACTGATCGCGTCGGCGATCCCGACACTGGTGCAACTCGGTAATCAACTGGCCGCCCAGCTCGGCCCCGCCTTGCAGCAGCTGGCAAAGGCCGTGGAGAACGGCACCATGACGGTGAAGCAGGCGCTGGACGAGGCGTCGGAGCGGATCGGGCGGCAGGTGCACGAGCTCGAGGAGCAGCTGTTCCCCTCGGGTGCGACCGGGCCGCTCAGCGTGTCCTTCGCGCTGCCCCCTGGTGGCGCACCGCAGTTGCGGCTCGACCTTCCCGGCCGAGCCGGCGGGCATCAGCCGGAGGTGTTCGAGGACTTCACGGCTACCAAGTCGACCACCGAGGTGGCGGGCGAAACAGCGACCGGGACCCCCGGCATAACGGTGGAGGGAAACCGATAGTGGAACGCACCTGGCGCCTGAGCGGCCTCGAATATCGGGTGCTGCGCGAACGACTCGTCGACCGCGATCGGAACTGGCCGTTCATCTACACCTCACCCATTCGCGGCTACTACGACTACCAGTTCGCCAAGGCGCGAGTCTGGGGTGAGTTGCAAGCGGCGTGGGATCCGGCACTGGCCGACGTGTTGGTCAAATCACTTCGGGCCGATATCCGGCTGGCCGTCCACGCCGACGATTACAGCGCTGCGCGGGTGCTGGACGGCCGAATCGTGATGGCGGGCCGGAAGTTCGGTGATCGCGCGGTACTGATCCAGGGTTTCAGCCCGACCATGCTGGAAAGTCAGGACGAGCTGGAGATCACCGAGTGCGATGCGGCGTCGCTGACCCGCCTGCTGGTCGACAGACTGCCGACGATGACGGCGGGTAGTCAGCCGAGGGTGGAGCTGCTCGACTCCGGCGGGGTGGCCGAACTCGATCACTGGCACGGCCGCAGCACGCTGTACGACGAGGGCGACCGCGATGTCGACGCGCGCTGCAGGCAGTGGCAGGCGGCGCCGAAGGCGACCGTGGGCCGGGTCGTGATCACCCAGGGCCACTCGAACTTCGGCCCGGCCGGCCAGGTGACGAAATGGCTGGTCTGGGAGGACCATCCGGGCGACGGCTGCTACGCCATCGGCATGGAAACACCTACCGCCGCTGTCGCGGTCGACAGCGACGGATTCCGCGCCCTCATCGATCGGCACTGCGACGAACTCATGCTGGTCCGCGAAGACGAGTCGCGCCGCGGGGTGGCCAGGGCCAGCGTCTACGACCACGGCCGATGAGCGGCGAGCGAATCATGTGCCGCACCCAGGAGACGGAGGCCCGGTGCACGGCCCGAATGATCGGCTGAGAATGGAAGTCGCCCAGGTGGTCGACGACGTGCACCGGCTCATCAGCGGGTTCGCCGAGGCCAAACGCCTGCATCAGGCGGTGACGGCGTCGGCGTCGGCCGAGCGGGAGCGAATCGTCGTGGTGGTGGACGTGTCCGGCGCCGTGACGGAGGTCGACTTCGACGACGACATCGAGGATCTCGGCTATCACCAGATCGCCCGCGGCGTCGTGCAGGCGGCGCAGCGGGCGGCCGCAGCGGTGCAACGCAAAGCCGACGAGATTCTGTCGGCGCAGCGGGAGGCGTTGCTGGGCTTGCCGAAGCTGTCGGATCTGGTCGACTGGATGCCGGACGAACAGCAGCTGCCGCCACCGCCACCGGCATTGCTGACCCCACCCGCCGAGCGCGAGCCGCTCGCCGTTGTCGACGAGCAGGCCGGCCTTGTCGAACTTCAGGAACAGCGGGCTCGGTTGTTCGCCTCCGCTTCCGCCGAGGGACGCCGGGTAACCGTCGCGGTGAACGCCGACGGCGTGCTGATCGATCTGCAATTCTCCGGCGCCATAGCCGATCTCGGCTACGACGAGATTGCCGAGGCCATCGTCGCGGCGTCCCGCGCGGCGGTGGCGGCGGTCGCGCGCAAAGTCGCCGACCTTTATGCGCCGACCGTCGAGAACGACCGGCCGCGCTTCCCCGGACCGGACGTCGTGCTGGCGGGCATCGAACGTCTTCGCGACCAACTGCGGTGATCGGAGAAACACATGGCACCTGAATCGAATCCGTCCGAAGGCACGCTCTGGGCGGGGCTGCTCACCTCGGCGAAGAACGGGAACCTGAAACTCGAACCCGGCACGGCCGAACAGTGTGCCCAGCACGTCGAGACCATGCTCGAAGTTGTTGTCGGCGTGCAGAACTGGATCAACCAGAACACCGCTGCGGCGAGCCCGCACATCGCTGCGTCGGTGTCGGGCCAGCTGATGTGGACGGTGTTCAGCCTGAAGTTCGGCACCGAGTTGCGCCAGCGCATCGACCGGCACCGTCAGATATTGGTCGACATGGGCAACACGTTCGTCACCGCGGGCAAGCGCTATGCGCGCACCGAGGGTGAGTCGGCGGCGAGCTTCGAAGACATCTCCTTCAACCCGAAGGGCACGCCGCCGAGCGGGGCCCCACCGACCGGCACCATTCCCAGCAGTCCACGCAAACCCGACCCGGTGACGAAATACGACTCGTTCGGGTTCGGTCCCGAAATGGGCGGCCAGCTGGGCTGGGAAGCGCTCTACATCATCTGCAATTCGATGACCCCGCAGGCAGTGGCCAACGCCGGAGAGGTGTGGCATTGGCTGTCCACGACCCTCGAAACCGGATTCACCACCCTGCGCACCACGATCTCGTCCACCTCTGACCGGTGGCAGGGTGTCGGCTCGCAGTCGGCGATCACGGCGACCACCGGCTACACCGAGGCTTCCAAGCAGCTCACCGGTGACATGAACCTCCTGGGCGACACCTTGGTCTACACCTCGGGCTGGCTCCAGCAGACCAAGCAGACCGCGATGCCGCCGACACCCTCGCCGCCGCCGGCTACCTCCATCTCGCAAAATATGGCGAACGAGGTCAACCTGATCCGGTACCAGGAGAACTTTCAGCTCCACTACTCCGACAGCTACCCGCAGACGCTGAGCCGCGTCGTGACTTTGCCGTCACCCGATCCGGTGACGACCCCGGCGCTGTTCGTCGGCGACGAGACGCCCGGGGTACCGATGACCGAGCAGACGCCCCCGAACGGCGAGGAGAAACCCGAGGGCGCGGGTGGTGATTCCGGCGACAAGCCGCCGATCGACGGCGAAGGCGGTGGTGGTGGTGGTGAAGGTAGCGGCGGCGAAGGCGGTGAGGGCAGCGGCGGCGGTGACAACGGCACGGGTGGATCCAAGCCGCCCACCATCGGCAACCCCGACCCCGGATCGAAACCACCGACCACCAACCCGGGCAAGCCACCGAATCCGCTCGAGGGCATCGGCAACAAATCGCTGTCGCCGCTGAACAAACCGCTCGGCGATCTGTCCACCGACCCCTCGAAGAACCCGGGGATCTTCGCGAGCACGGTGCCGCCGGTCGGCACCCACACCGGAGCTCCGGTCGGCAAGGGCGGCAGTGGAATCGGCGGCAGAGGCTTGGGTGGCCGCGCCCCGGTGGCCCTCGGTGCCGCACCGAGTCCGCTGTTTCCCCGCGCCGTGGTGCCCACGGAAGCGAAGGTGGTCGGCCGGGCCGGGCCGGGCAGCGGACTCCAGCCCGGCGCGCCGTACGGCGGCGTCCCCGGCCGGTCGAACCCGAACGATGAACGCGAGAAGAAGCGTTCGGAGTACCTGAATTCCACCGACCATCTCGACGAGGCACTCGGCGAGCCCGGACGCGGCATCCGTCCGGTGCTCGACCGGTGAGCCGCACCTGGCGGCTCACCGACGTCGAGCTGATCGACCTGTGGGACAGCCTGTTTCAGGACAGGCTGCCCGCTCCGCTGTTCGCGCTGTACCGCGGCGAGAGCGCCGAGGACTGGGCGCGATTACGCGCCGAGGCCAGGGCGCGCACGGCAGACGCCGACGACGGCGCCCTGCACGACGCGCTCATCCGGGTCGCGCGGGCCGATGTCCTGGTGTCGGCCAAGGGCTTCGATCCACGGCACCAGGACCGCCCCGACGGCTTGGTTCGAGTACTCGGTGCACGGCAGGGGGCAGTAGCCACACTGATCAGTCAGCTGCCTGGCGAAAGTATTTGGCACAGCGGCGGTTACGTGATCACCGCCGGCGCCGCGGATCGGCTCGCCGGCGCCATTGCCGGGGCACTGCCCGAGCGTGCCGCGGGCCGCCTGCCCGATACGCCACTGGTGACCGCGCCCGATGACGGTGCCACCGACCACTATTACGGCCGGTCGAAGGTGCAGGAAAGCTACGCCGATGCCGACCGGCGCAGCGCCGAATGGCTGGGAAAGCAGGCTGAGTTCCTCGGCGTAATCGAAACCCGTTTGGGTAGTTCCATTTTCGGGCCACGCGGGATAACCCGCTACCGCATCGAATGGCACGACCTGGTCGACGACGGCCGCTACGCCGTCACCGACACGGCCGGGCCGGTCGCGACGCCCGTCGACCGCCCCCGGCTGGCGACCATGATCACCGCCCACATCACCACCGTGTTGCAGACCTTGGAGGACGAGCGCCGTGCCTGAGCAAACCCGAGCCGCCGACACCGATTGGTACACCGGCGCGATCCAGTCGGCTGTGCACGACGACCCGTTGTACGAAGGCACCGAGCCTGAACCGGCACCGGAAGCACCCGAAGTGCCGGACTTCGAAACCTTCGCGACCGGGGAAGCCTCCCTGCGCGGTGGCGACATCGTCATTGCCGCAACGGATTCCGGACTCCCGACCATGGTGCGCGTCACCCCGGACCAACTCCGCCGCGATCCGGGCGATCTCGCCGACGACGTGCTGCGGCTGTGCCGGCTCGCCACCGATCGGGCGGGCGTGCGCCGCCGGGAATACCTGACCGGCCTCGGCCTCGGCGAAGACGCATTGCGTCTGCTCGGCCTACCCACCCAGCAGGCGGTCGAGCAGGCCGAACTAGCGGACGAGGCCGAGCACGAATACGAGCCGCGCAGCTGGCTCGATCAGAACGGGAGCACGTGGTGACCGATTTCGCAGCACTCGAAGCGGACGCGACCGCGCAGATACATCGGATGCGCAGGCTCGCCGAGGATATCGCCGCGATCAAGGTCGAGCACACCAGCGACGATGCGACGGTCACGGCCGTCGTCGACGGCGCGGGCAAGCTCCTCGACCTTCGCCTGACCGAGGGCATATCCCGTTTGTCACCAACCGAATTCGACGCCGCGGTAGTAACCGCGGCGTCCGTCGCGGCGCAGCGCGCGCTGGCGGTCCGCGGCGGTCTGGTCGAGGACTTCAACAGCAAGGTGAACAAACAACAGCAAGGTGAACAGTAGGATCCGCGACCCGCGCTGATCTTGCGAAAGACCGTGTGCTCGTTAGATTTCCGGGTGAACCGCCCAGGTATCGAGTTCGCAGATCAGCCCAGGAGGGTACCGCGATGAATGTTGTCAATGTGCAGCCGCAGACATTCCGTCAATATGGCGACATTTCCGAGGGGATGGCCGCGGCGGTCGCCGTCGCCGGTGCCGTCGATCAGGCCGCGGTCGTGGCCGCCGCCGCCCCCGTGTTCGGCTTGATCGGGCAAGAATTCCTGGTGAGTTTCGCCTATGCGCAGGCCAATCACCTCACCGCAGTGGGCGAGCTGGTGACCAACTTCGCCGGGACCGCGCTCACCGCGCACGCCGCCGCGCGGTCCTACGAGCTGGCCGATCAGACCAATGCGGAGGCCTTCGTCCCGCCCGCGGGCGCGCAGGCATGACGGCCGCGCACCTTGCGGCGCCCCTGTCACCGACCGTGCTCGACGCGCTGCGCAACACCCCGGTAGCGCCCTTCCTCGACCGGCCGACCGAACAGGTGCTAGCGCACATAGGGCTGCCGGCGCTGCCTCAATTACCCGCGCTCCCGCCACTGCCCGGCCTGCCGCCGCTGCCGACGATCGATCCGCTGAACTTGATCAAGCCGGTCACCGATCTGTTCAGCGGCTTCGGGGACGGCAACTTGGGCGCCAACGGCCCGCTCGACCCGAAGACCGTGCTTCAGCAAGTCACCCAATCGATCAGCACAGCAACGCAATTGGCGACCACCGGCATTCAGCTATTGCAGCAGATGCAGAGCGCGGGCAGTCGCGCCGCCACCTCGGCAGCGGTGCAGACGATGGCGACGTCGACCGAGATCGCCGGGCAGGCAACGCACATGAAGGGCATCACCGCGGGCGCCGCCGGGACGGTGGCCATCGGATACCTGCAAATGGCCGCCGTGGCAGCTCGATTCGCGGCGACCACCGCCGCGCTCAGCCTGACCCTGGCGACTCCGGCCGGGCAGACCGCCTTGCTGGCGTCGGCGATCGAAGCGGGCCTCGAGGCGATCGCGATCACCGCGCATACCAAGGGACAGCTGGCTGGGCAGTCCGCGCAGATGGCGCAAGCGGGCAAGCCGGTGCCGGTGCGCAAGCCGACCACGCCGAAGCTGGGCAGCCTGGGTAAGTCGTCGCAGTCGCTGATGAAGGGTGTGAACCTGGGGAAGGCGACCCCTGCCCCAGGCTCGGTGCAGACGTCGGGCGGGATGTCGGCGAAGTCCGCGGCGGCCAGTTCGACCACCTCGGGCGACCAGGTCGTCCAGCAGCTGGTGCAATTGGTGCAGCCGCTGATCTCGGCGGCGAGCCAGGCGGGCCGGCAGGTCGCCGCACAGTTGCCGCCGAAACCGGCCACGGAAGCTACGGCGCCGGTGCCGAATCGGCCGCAGGCCGGTGCTGTGTTGAGCGCACCGATCGGGCCGCTGATGTCAGCCCCGCCGGTGACCAGCGCGGCGGCACCGCTGGGTGGCTGGCAGGCGGAGACCGTTGTCGCCACGTCGTCGGGTCCGGCGCCGGGTGCCACCACCTCGACCGTCCGGTTCGCGGGGGAGGTGCTGCCGCCCCTCGTGCCCGGCATGGGCGGGCTCGCGGGTGTGGGTGATCGGTCGCGGCCGGTCGACGGGGACGCCGACGCGCTGGTGGACGCCCGGCATGTCGACGAACTCGTCGGTGGCCCGCCCCCGGAGACCGCAGCGCCGGTCATCGGTGCGGCGCCACCGAGCAAGACAGACAACCCGTACAGCTTGTAGCAGAGGAGATTTCGATGGGTCAGATCGCATTCGACGGTGAGCTCGCCCGCCTGGCGGCGGGTCGCCTCGACACCCTGGCCGACGGCCTGGAGGGCACGTTGCATCGGCGCGGCGACGCGCTCAGCCCGGCCGCCGCCGGCCTCGACCCAGTGTCGCGGCAGACCGCGCAGACCATCGGCGCGGTGGGCGGGTCGTTCCAGGAGTCGTACCTCAGCGGTGTCGGCGAACTGCGCAAGATCGCCGCCAACCTGCGCTCGCACGCCGACCTCGCCGCCGTGGCCGACGGCGATGTGGTCGATTCGTTCAAGCCACTGATGTAACGCGATGGTCGAGCCACCGCTGGCCGGGTTCACCGGCACGAACTGGGCAGCCGTGCCCGCCGAGCAGTTGGCGCACGAGCTGACCACCGGTCCCGGCGCGGCCCAGATGGGCGACGCCGGGTTGGCCTACGCCGAGTTCGCCGCCGGACTCGGCGAGGCCGGTACGGAATTTCGCGCCATCCTCTCGGCAGTTGGCGGCGCCTGGGGATCCGATTCCAGCGAGGATGGTCTGGCGCAGCTGGCTGGGTTGTCCACGTGGTTCGACGCCATCACTGCGGCGGCGACCGACAATGCCGCGATCGCCACTCAGCAGGCCGCGTCCTACGAACTGGCCAAACTCGCCATGCCGCCGGTGGGCGAGCTGAACGCGGCCGTGCGCTCGGCCGAGGACATGCTGCACGGCAGCCTGCTCGGCGCACCGCTGGCCGGGCTGTTCGACCTGGCCGAACGCCAGGTCGACGCGCTGCGCGAGCAGGCAGCCCAGGTGATGCGCACCTACGAGGCGGCCGGGGAGAAGCTGGCCGTTCCGTGGACGCAGGAGTTGGCACCGGCGGTGTCGGCGGGCGCCAATCTGCTCGCCGAAAAGGCTCGGGGCCAAGGCAATACGCCCGCCGCCCCGGAGCCGGCCGCCGCGACGCCGGTGCCCGCCGAGGTCGTGCACGCGCCGGCGGTGACGATCGATCTGTCCGCGCTCGACCTGGCACCGCCGCCGCCGACCGTGCCGGTCGGCAGCGAATCGCTGATGCTCACCCCGCTACCGCAGCCGGGCCCGGCCCTCACGCCGGTGCCCTCGTCGGGCTCGATGCCCGTCGGCACGGCAGCGGTGCCGCCGCCGATCGCGCCGTCCACCGCGACTCAGTCCGCCTCGCCCGCGCAACAGACTGCGGCGCGAGCCGGAGTCGCCGACGCGGGCGATATCAGTGAGCAGATCGTTGTCGACGCCGGATTCGCCACTGCACCAGCAGTATTGGGTGCCACAGCGGTGCCGGGTGGCGGCCCGGCGGTGGTCGCGGGTGGCGGCGCCGTTGAGCAAAGCCGACCGGCCGCGGCCGTGCCGCAGGAGGTGCAGTCGTGAGGCCCAGCGCGGGGCTTGCCCTCGCCGCCGGAACGACCTGCGCCGCACGCAGCTCGAATACGTTGCAGCGCAACGGTAACCAGGGCCGATCGATCCCGAGAGGGGAGGACCGATGGCGACCCTGACCACCGACGGCGCGCTCGTCATCGCCGACGCGCTCGGCGTGCAGACGTTCCCCGCGGTGCTCGCGCTGCGCTCAGGCCACACCGATCACGCGGCCGCGTCGGTGGCGCGCTCTGCCGCGGTACTTGATCTGCGTGATCGTGGCCTGCTCGATGCGGACGGCGACGTCCGCGACGACGAGCTGGCCACCGCGCTGTTCGCCCTCGCCCGCCCGGAACGCGAACTGGTGCTGCGGATCCGGCGTGGTGGGGTGCTGCACCGGGTCTGCCTGGTCCGGCGTGGGCTCGACCATGCCGTCGCGGTCCGCGTCGGCGACGAGCTCGACATCCGGCCCGTGTGGGGTGACGAGGATCCGGAGCTGCTGGCCCGGCCGCTGCTCGACGCGCTCGGGCCGGCCCAGCCCGCCGATATCCCGACCTTCCGCGCCACCACCGACGAGTTGCAGCAGCGACTCGACGAGGCGGGCACCAGCGCGACCAACGCCGTGTACCAGCTCGGTATGCCGGAGGCGGAGGCGGTCACGCTGGGACTCGCACTGCGGCAATGGACTTCGCTCGCCGAGCTGGTCTGCTATGCCCACGTCGACGGCGTCGCCGTGCGCTCGCCCGCCACCGCCGCGGTGTACGACACGGCGGTGGGCCGCATCATCGCCGGCGGCAGTATCGCCGGCGACGGACGGGCCTGGACCACCCTGGCCGCAGGCAGCGATCGCCGACTGGCCCATGCGGTCGCCGCGCAGATCGAGGCGCTGCCGCAGGGCCGCTGGATGCCGTAACCGCCGATTCCCCGATCGTCCGGAGTGATCGCTCCGGCAGTTTCACAGATCCATTCATTCGAGAGGACGTCTCATGGCCGGTGCACTTCACCTTGATTTCGCGACTTTCCAGAAGTACGCGAACGAATATGCCGCGATCATTCCCCCGATCGACAAGACCGTCGACAACCTGGGTGTCGCGGTGGAAAGCGCGAAGAGCGGCTGGGAAGGCGAGGCCTACACTGCCTTCAACAAATTCGCCACCGAACTCCAGACGAAGATCAAGGCCGTGAACGTCGACCTGGGTCTGGTGTCCGACGCACTGAACACCGGTGAGAAGAAGGTCGCGTCGGCAGAAGACGAGAGCATGTCCGGCTTCACCACGCTGAACACCAACTACCTCTGAATCGCACCGAATACATACCAGAGAACGGGATTTCACCACCATGCTTTACGACCCCGCGAAAATCAACGCGCTGATCACCGATCTGGAAGGGTACAAGACCAATATCACCACGGAACGGACCAACGCCGACGACTCGGCGAAGAGGCTGCTCAGCCAGGCGTGGCAGAGTGGCGATGCGGGGGCTTCCGCGTCCTTCCAGCAGAAGCACAATACCTTGATGACCGATATGGACGATCTGCTGCACATTCTCGGCAAGGGCATCAGCAATGTGCGGGCCGCGCTGGAGAAGGCTCAGGCCACCGACCAGAACGTCGCCGACGACTTCGTTTGGTAACCAGCTGACACCGAGAAGGGCCCGTCGCCGTGGCGACGGGCCCTTTCTCATGCAGTCGGCACCAGCGCTCGCGTTTCGGTCGCGGTGGCACCGAGGTACTCGAACTCCTCCGAGATGGACACCAGCTGGACCGTCAGGTCATCGCCCGCGGCGCGCAGCACTACCCGGCCGGGGGTGTCCGGTGATTCGATCAGCACCACGTCCGCATCCGGGATGACCTGTGCCTCCGCTGGTTCGCGCACGTAGACCGCGGTCGCATCCGAGACCTGCCCGGCGGCGGTGACCCCGTCGTACACGATCATCGTGGCCGCCTGGTGCGAGCCACCCGCCGACGACATGGCCAGCGCCGCGGGGGCGCCGACCGCGTCGACCAGGTGTGCCCAGGCGTCGGGCCGGACGCTGTGCACCAGCACTTGGGCGCCGACGGCCACCGAGCGCAGCACCATCAGCTGGGTGAGCCGCAGCGACCCGACGATCTCCACCCGCCGGACCGAGGGGCCGAACAGCGGAACGGCGACGCCCGCACCGGCTTCCGTCGCACCGATCACCTGACCGCAGCCGCTGACCGGGACGGTGAAGCGGGCCATCGCCGCTGGCGGCCCACTCAGTGCGGCGGACGAGTCGAGATGGCCGCCGTCGAGCAGCACGCGCCGCTGGTTGCCGGGCAGTGCCAGCAGGCCGAGATCCTCTGCGGCGGTGTCGGGTTCAGCGTCGGCCGTGCCCGTTGTGTCGCGCCGAACGAGCGCGGTCAAAGCCACTGCGGTACCTCGGTTACCAGGTGTGTTCGACTCCGGTTGCGGTGTCAGGCGCAGCCTGGTGAGCACGGATTTGCCGGGCAGCGTCCAGACCGCCGACAGCACACCGGAGTCGAGCCGGGCCGGTGGGATCGTGTAGCCGGTCAACTCCATGCTGTTGTTGCGCAGCGTGCGCCAATCCTCGGACCACTGCGCCACCTCGGTGTCGTGCAGCGCGGCCGCCTCCGCCGCGGCCAGCTCGGTGGCCGTCAGCACCGAAACGCGCACGCCGCGGGTGGTCAGGCGGCTCGCGACGCGGCGGGTGGCGACCAGCGCCGTCCGGATCATCCCCTCCTGATCGCCGCCCCGGTTCTCGATGGCACCGGCGTTGTCCAGCGGGTCGAAGCGCAGGACCAGCCACACCGTGCGCGATGCCGCGGCGGGCAGCGGTCCGAGCAGCTTCTTGTACAGTCCGGCCACATTGTGCGGACCGTCGGTGCGGACGCCGTGGGCGATCACGTCGACCGCTGCGAGCCGGATGTCGAACTGGGACACGCAGCCCGCCACGTCGGCGAGGGAGATGGTCGAGGGCGAGTGCACGTCCGTCGTGTCGAGCAGGGTGGGCGTCACCGCGGCGCTGTCGAGCAGGAGCATGGTGATCAGATAGCGGCCGTCCCAGCGCATTCCGCACCGGCTGCTGCCGGATTCGGGTATCGGAACATCGAACGGTTCGGTGTGCGACGGGGCGGCATTCTTGCTCCGATTGCGCAACCACAGTGCGGTGCGCATGCCCAGAATTCGCCAAATGTTTGTTTTCCGCACGCGGGCCGCACCGAGCGCGGAAACCGCGATTCCGGCACCCGCCACCGCCCACGGCGGGGCGTTCCACGCGATTGCCGAGGTAGCGGCCGCGGTGCCCGCGGCGGCGCACGGCAACACGATGGGCAACGGCACCCGGTCGAACAGGGTGCGGCGGCACAGCCCCGGTACCGGAATTGCATTCGACTCCGCTGCGGTAGTTCCCGGAATTTGTTCGTTATTCACTCGGCCTGTCTCCATTCAGCACAAACCCTGCATTGTGCGTTAGCGTCTCACAGGTCAGCCGAAATTGCGTAAGGAGTTGTGGTGCCTGCCCAGTTGACTACCCGCGCGCAGGTGAATGGATATCGCTTTCTGCTCCAGCGTTACGGGCATGCGATGGTGCGGCGAGATGTGCGCATGCTGCACGATCCGATGCGCATCCAATTCCGGTCGCTGATCACCGGTATCGTACTGGCGGTATTGGTCACCGCGGGCTGCGCGATATTGTCGTTTCTGCGTCCGCAAGGGCAGGTCGGCGACGCGAAGATCGTGCTCGGTTCCGGCACCGGCGCCCTCTATGCGGTGGTCGACGGAACATTGCATCCGGCGCTGAATCTCGCGTCGGCCCGGCTGATCACCGGCAGCGGTGAATCGCCGACCTCGGTCAAGGACGCGAAATTGTCGTCGCTGCCGCGCGGGCCGCTGCTCGGCATTCCCGGCGCGCCGTCGGCGCTACCCGGCCCGGCCGACCGCAGCCGCTCGGAATGGACGTTGTGCGAAGACGCGACCGCCGGACTGCGCAGCACCGTCCTGGCCGGCGCACCGCAGCTCGGTGCCCAAATGCGCCGTGCCGCACCGGGTGAGGCGGTGCTGGCCACACACAACGGCGCGACCTACCTGATCTACGACGGCAAGCACGCACGGGTGGACAAGAACAACGACGCGATCATTTCGGCGCTGCCGCAACTGCGTGCCCTGCGGCCACGACCGATCGGCACGGGCCTGCTCAACGCCAGCGTGGCGGTCCCCGATCTCGCGGTGCCGGTGATCCCGCGGGCGGGTGAGCCGAGTGCGGTGCGGGGTGGAGAGTTTCCCATCGGTTCGGTGATCAGGGTCCACGGTGTCACCGGTTCGGCTCCGTATGTTGTGCTCGCCGAGGGTGTTCAGCAGATCTCGGAATTCACCGCGCGAGTGTTGCGGACCGCGAACTCCATGGGGCTCACCGCGATTCCGAAACTCTCACCGGATGCGATCAGGGGTATTCCGGTGGTCGACAGCTTGCCGGTCGACCAGTTTCCCGGTGATGACCTGACCATCGTCTCCGCCGACGCCGATCCGGTGGCATGCGTCTCCTGGACGCGTGCGGACAGCGATCAGGCCGCGCAGTTGCAGGTGTTGCTCGGCAGCAGCTTGCCGCTGGCCGACGGGGCCGCGCCGATGACGCTCGTGGCGAGTACCGGCGCCAACGCCGCGTACCTGCCCGCGTCCACCGGTGAATTCATCCAGGTGACCGGGATCGAGCCGGACAGCACCCGGCGCGACGCCTTGTTCTACGTCACCGACACCGGAGTGCGGTTCGGCATCCCCGACACCGCGACGGCTGCCGTACTCGGGCTCACCAAGCCGAAATTCGCGCCGTGGCAGATCGTCAGCCAGCTGCCGGGCGGACCGATGCTCGACCGGCAGTCGGCCCTGATCGCGCGGGACATCGTCGCCGCCGGGTGAGGGCAGGCACGCAAAAGGAAGGAAGTGCGATGCCACGAATTGTGGGCAAGTATGCCGATGGTGCACTGGTGGTGGCAGTCGGCGGCGCCTGCGTGGTCATTCGGCCGGAGCTGGTGGACGACAACGGTCACTGCGTGACAGCGCCGGAGGAACTGCGGGTGACCCTGGTCGGTGCCGTCACGGCCGACCCAGGATTCGCCCCCGCCGACGAGCCGATGCCGGACGGACTGCTCTCGGCGGACCAGATCGCGGCGATGCTGGACTGGGAGGTCGGCTACGTCGAGGGCGTGCCGGGTGACGCCGACCGGCCCGGTCTCAGCAGTGCCGAGGTCGACCTGTATCTGCGCTATCGGCACGACACCGGCGACGCCTACCCCGACAGTGCCGCGCTGGCCGCGGTGGACCGTCCGTTCTCCCTGGACGGGTTCGCAGTCACCGAGACCGACAGTGCGGCAACAGAGTTCGCTCCCGAACTGGATGAGCCGAACCTGGTGGTCCAGCTCTGCGCGTCCATGGCGCACGTGCAAGATCTGTCCGGCGCGGAGATCATCGCCGACGCGGCAACGGACCTGATCGACCGGATCAGCTATCTCGCGAAGGTGGAGGAGTTCTATCCGGCACTTGCACAGGTGGTTACGGCAGGGGTGCTACCCGAGCTGGCGGTCGAACTCGCCGGCGGATTCACCAAGGACGAGATCCTGGACTTCGTGCATCGCTTGGTCGCCGAGCTCGATCGGCGCAGGCCATGGCCGAAACCCGCGCTGGTGTCGGTGGATCCGCAGACCTGGCCGTCGATGGGATCCAGCGTGCCGATCGGCTGGGTGGACATCGCCATCAGCGACCTGGAGTGGGCGGTGAAAGCCGCCTTCGCCGACGTGCCCGACGGCGAAAACCCGTTGCTGGTGCTGCGGATACGCGGTGGGCAACTGGTCGCGCTGGTCGGCGACGCGGAACCGAACCCAACGCGGTTCCTGGTATTGCTGCCCGATGCCGAAGATCAGCAGGACCCCGCGGAAGTGACGGCATACCTAGAGCGCTATGCCGGGTTGCAGGTGGAGTCAGAGGGATTGGTGGACGTGATGGCGGAGGCGATGCAGGCATGATTCGACCGGAGAACCAGCGCGCAGCAAGCGATGCGATCGATTTCATGGACGCCGTTGTCGGTGCGCTCGGCAAGATGACCGACATACGCTCCGCCAGTGCCGCATTGACCGCGTCGGCGACCGTGGAGTACGGCCGGATCACCGTGGTGGTCAACGCCTCCGGATCCATCATGGAGACGGTGTATGCCGAAGGCATCGACGAGCTGAGCTACGGGCAGATCGCCCGCGCCACCGTGCAGGCGGCGCAGACGGCGGCTGCTGAGGTCGAACGGAAGAAAAAGGAACTGATGGGTCCGCTCGCGGCGATGCGGATGGGGCTGCCGTCGATGATGGAGCTGCCCGAGGAGCTGCTCGCACTACGCGCCCAGCTGCCCGAACCGACGCGAGCGCCGCTGACACCACCCGCGAAGCGCGACGCAGGCGAGTCGCGCGGTAAGAGCAACCGAATCCTGGACCGTTGAGCAATACGCGGCCCGCGTGTGGAAGGAACTACTTCGATGGATGACGAATTCGCCAGTGCCGTCACCGAATTCCAGGCCAAGATGGCGCAGGTGACGCAGGTGCAGGAAGAATGCGCGCAACTCGTCGCCACCGGCTGGGCGCAACGCCGCCGGGTCCGCGTCACGGTGAACGCGGACGGGATCGCCATCGACATCAAGTTCGGCGCGGGCGTCAAAGATCTGACCTATGACGAGATCGCGGCAGCAGTCACCGAGGCCTCACAGCAGGCGGTGCGTGAAATCGCTCAGCGGGCACAGGAAATCGTCGCGCCCATCTCGATCGACCACGGTGCGGCGCCGAATCTGGACGGGATGCTCGATGCGATCTCGTCGCTGCGTGAGCATCTGCGCTGAGCTCAGCGGGCGTATCCTGGTTCAGCCGGTGAGTCCGGCCAGCGCGAGCTGGGACCAGGCGCCCGGCACGTCGGTGTGCTCATCGGTGGTAAAGGCTGCCACAGCCAAGTCTCTTGTCACCGAACCGGACTCGGCGGCAGCTAGCAGATCCTCGACTGCGGTCCGAGCGGCCGAGGCGCCGAGTACCGCGCACACGATGTCGACCACCGTCGCCGGTGTCCACACTCCGGGGATCGCCGCGCCGACGGTGGTCGGCATTGGTGACTGTCCGCTCGACCAGTCCGTGCCGTCCCACCAGTAGCAGAACGACAGCTGTGCGGTGAACGCGCGGTGGTTCAGGACCGAGCTGTCGAGCCAGTCCGGGACACCCGCGAAGTACTGCGGCAGCTGCGCGCCGTCGTTGTAGGCCGCGTCCAGCTCCGGCGCGTTCCACAGCCCGCCGGACAGCACCGCCCGGCCGCGGGGGAGTAGCTGCAGGGTTGAGCCGCTGCCGTCGGTGCCCTCGAAAACCGCTGTGGCTCCGATTATTCGAGGACCCCACTCGGTACCGATCGCCACCGCCGCTGCCGCCACCGTCGCCCACCGCGCCCACACCGTCTGCGCCGTCAGGAACCGGACGGGCGTCGCGGGCGCGCTGTCGATCCGGGCTTGGGACAGCGCCTGCGGCAACTGGTGCGCGCCGGCCTCGACCCGCAGCCGTCCGGCCAGCCACACCGGCAGTCGCTCGCGCGGAAAGTGCTCCAGATCGGCCCGGTAGGCGGCGGTCGGGAGAAGCCGGTCGACCGGAAACGCGACATCGCCGTACCCGAATTCACAACTGGTAGTGCCTATTCGATCGCGAACCAAGTGCACCTGCCACCACGCCCGCACGCCCGGCAGCACTGTCACCGCGCGCAGCGTCTGAACCAGTTCGGCTGCCTCCGCCGGTATTTCGACGACGACAGGCGCGTCGTCGACCAGGAATACCGCATCGCCCGACACCGCGGCCACCGTCACCGAGAACCCCAGCCGCAACTGTTCCCACCGCGGCGGGGCCGCCGGTAACAGCAGGTCGGTGATGGCGGCCGCGAGCTGGTCCGCGGATCGACGCATTTCGGCCGCGTGTTCCTCGGTTGGTGCTGGTGCAGTGGCGGGTTCGGGCGTGGCGGTCATGGGTGAGGTGGGCGTGGCGGTCATCGGTGAGGTGGGCGTCGCGGTCACAGGTGAGCTGGGCGTAGCGGTCGTCAGCGAACTGGGCGCGGCAGTCGATGGTGACGCGGGCGTGCCGATCGTAGGGGACGTAGGGGCGAAGACCATGGGTGGAGGCGGCGGGGTGATCAGGGGTGAAACGGCGGTCGTAGATGACGTGAGTGTGCCGGTCATGGGGGAGGTGGGCGCGGGTGCGGAAGCAGGACTGGGCGCGAGGGCCGTGGGCGTGGGGGCCGGGGGCGCGAGTGCCGCGGGGGGAGCGCCCGCTGATGGAGCGGACCCGGTAGCCGGCGCGGGAATGGTTGTGCCATCACCGAACTCGGTGATCAGCGTGAAGGCCACATCGGGACTATCCGACTCTCCCTGCGCCATAGCGGGGGCTTGGTCATGGCTTTCGGTGGGCATCGGGGTCTCCGGAATCGCAGGGGCAGGTTTCCGCTGGCCCGCCGGGTTTCTCGGGTTCAGGCTTCGGCTGTCGTTCACCTTGTTCCCCCTTGCCGCCAGAAGTCGTAACTGGGTGGTGGCAGCGCGGTGAACGGGTCGGGCATGCCGTGGTCGAGCGGCAGTTTCCTGGACTTCGGCTTTCCACTCATGTAGCCGCCGTCGAGCATGGTCCGTTCGGTGCGGATGCTCGTCTCGAAGTCGGCGAGTTGTCGCTCCAGCTTGCGCTCGGCCGCCCCGGACGCCCGCGTGAGCTCTTCGTGGTTGGCGTTCGCAGAGTCGAGGTCGTTGCGGCGCTGATCGATATCGCGCTGCAGCTGCTCCTGGTGGGCGAAGGGGTGCGCCGTCTCGGTGCGGCCGGGGTCGGCGGGGTGTGCGGCACTCGCCGCCGCCGCCGCACGCCCGGCGTCTTCGAGTTCGGTCATGGACCTGCGCACGTCGGCCATCGCGCGCTCGCGGGCGCTGAGCGCCGCGTCGAGGTCGGCGCTCGCCCTGGCGACCTGCTGGTCGGCGATGGCCAGGTGCGCGGTCTGGTCTTCGATCGCGCGGTCCTGAGTCTTCAGCGTGCTTTCGAGATCGTTGATCCGTTGCCGCTGGGTGGGACGCTGCTCGACGGACGCGCTGTCGTGGTTGGTGCGCGCTTGGCGCAGGTCGGTGTTGGTCGCTTCCCTGGCGGATTTGAGGTCGGCCAGGGTGTTTCGATGGTTGCCGCGCTGTTCGACCAGATCGTTGAGTCCCTTGCCGACCGCGCTCTTGTACGCCCTGTCGACCCGACTGTCGGCTTCGCGCAGCGTCGTGAGGTGCGCGTCGGCCGCGGCCAGTTTGCTCCGCAATGTCGCCACCGTCGGGTCCTCGGCACGTGCCGCCGAGCCTGGGCTGTGCTCGATGTCGTTGCGCGCGGCCACATTATCGGCCGAGTCGGCGTTCGAAGACCTGCGGTCATGCCCGGACCCGGTGGGCGACGCCGCCCTGATCTCGGATTCCTCGCCCTGCGCCCGTGCACCCGAGCTCGAGGCCCGGCTGCGCGTCGCGTCGCCGCCGTCGGAGTCCCTGACGGAAGCGCTGCCGCCGCGGTCTTTGGCGGAGGCGCTGCCGTCTGCGCCCCTGCCGGAGTTGTTGCCCTCGGAGTTCCCGGGGGAGTCGGCGCTTTCACTGTCCGCCTGGCTCCGTCCCGAGGCGCGCGGCTGGCCATCGTCGGACGAAATGCGTTGCTCAGTAGCGGAATTGATCGCACCTTCACCATCAGAACTCGAGCGCGACGGCAGCGGTTGCTCGACATCCGTGCTCGACCGCGTCGGTAACGGCAGCCCGGTTTCCACCACACCGCCCTGCTGGTCATCAGCTGCCAACCGATTCTGGATGCGCGCCCTGGTCACGGCATCGGCGTCGACGGCTTCGTCCATCCGAAGCCGGGTCTGCAGAACGGCATCGAGCGCGGCCGGGTCGTCCGGTGTCGCCGCCGCTCGATCCCGTGCCCGGACGTTTTGCAGTTCCGCATCGAGCACCGCCCGCCGCGAATCGGCGAGTTCCTTTATCTGGCTGCGTTGTTCGTTGACATGCGCGTCACGATGGGCCCGTCGATTGACCGGTCCGCTCTCCGGTGTGGCCTCGCGCGACGCTGCCCGGTCCTGGGCCCGTGCCGCCTGATACCCCTGGTCATCCCGTGCCCGAATCTGTGCGATCAGTTCGTCCGAGGATGCGAGTGGCCGACTGGCCGCCGGACCATCGCCGCCGGTCCCCAGGCCCGCCCGCGCTGGACTCGATGCTGCCACAACATCATCGCCCCTGGTCGCCGCCGGCTCCTGCCCGCGCATGCCGATATACCCACGCGGCGTACCGATCAACGAATTGCTCGCCAGCGCCCCGATGAGCCCCATCGTCGGGTCGAACGACCCGGTGAACCCCATCGCGATTCCACCACCCACCAGGGTGGCGACGACCGTCGGCACCGTGCCGGACACCAGGCCGAGCCCCGCGCCCCACACCCCTGCCGTCGGGTCCTTGCCCCGGCTGGTCAGGAACCGGGCACCGTACTTGCTCACGTTGGTCGCGACGAGTGCACCCGCGTACCAGCCGCCGGTGGAGGCGGCGACCGACATCCCGAACTGGGTGGCGTTGAACTCGTCGCGATGCCCCTTAGACATCTGGATGCCCTGGATGGTGGCGTCGAGGCCGCCGGCCCAGATGAGATTGTTCGTCGCCTTCGAGATGAGGAATTGCACCGCGTCGGCGGGGAGTCCGGCCAGGGTGCGCGCGGTGCTCGCACGAAAACCGGCGTCGACGAAGGCCTTGAATAGTCCGGGGGTCGCCTTCGCGGTCAGCGCCGTCGGGTACTTCGCGACCAGCCCGGCGATGCGCCCCGGTTCGTCGGTGAGCCGAGGCAGATACCTGAGCGTCTTCACCAGGTATTCGCCCACGTGCGGAAGGTTGCCGAGCGCCGCGAGCGCCCGATTGCTCACCCGATACAGCGAGGCACGGGTAGCACCGATCGCCGCGGCCTCGACGGCGGGCGCGGTCGGCGGCCAGAGCCACGCCCCCGCGATCTGCGCGGCCAGCATCGTGGTCGCGAAGATGGTCATCAGTTTGGTGGCTTCCAGCGTGGTCGCCGCGTTGCGGGTGGAGCCGCCGACCTGCCGGAAGTCCGCGATGAGCCGTTCGACCGAATGATCACCGGCCTGCAACTGCTGCAACGCCGACCTGATCTGCTCCCGGCCCGCACCGGATTCGTACCCGCCAAGGGTGCGCCCCTCCGCCGTGCGGAGCACCGGAAGTACCTGCTGTTCCAGGTCTTCGGCGGCAGTCAACCAGGCCTGGGCCATGGCGAACATGCGGTCCTCGTCGCCGTCCGGCCACGCCTGGCCGACCACGTAGGTCAGGAAACGCAGTTCCTCCGGCCAATGCAGCGACATCGGCGTCGCTCAGAATGCGGTGGAATTGCCGACATCGGCGGACTCGGAGCTGTTCGCGGCCCGGATCAATCCGTTGCCGAATTCTTCGACCGTCTGCACCATTTCCCGGCCACCGCTCAGCAGGTTGTTCCGGGAACTGCGGTAACCCTTCTCGCCGTCGGCGAACTCCTTGCCGTAGGAATCCTTGCCCCATGTTTCCGGCCCGTGCGAGCCGATGGCTTCCGACAGGGTATTCATGGTGGTCTCGAATGCGGCCTTCGCCGCGATCAATTCCGTGCCGCCTGCGCGCACATGTGCGGGGTCGACAATTATTGTTTCCGCCAAGTTACTCGCCTCACCTTCATTGCGTCCAGGTTCGGCGAAATATCAACGCCGGTAAGTGGTTCCAATGTAGGTACCACAATTTCGCGGCACAGACCAGAGTTTCGGTGGAAGGTGAACGGATCATGTTCCGGGCGAGAACATGCCGGGGAACTCGCGATTGACTACCGATCCGACATAGCGCTCCACTAATCTGCCGACCACGGTCGCGGTGATCGTGGCGGGCCGCGTGCGAACCGAATCCAGCTGTGCAGCAAGGGTTTCCGTATCCGGCGCGGTGCGATGCGAGCGCTGGAACTGCCGGACCGCGGTGCGTACGAAGATATCGGTGAACTGCCGCGCGATATGGTCGCAGTCCAGGCGCAGCTGCTCCACTTCATCGAGCGCACGATCGGTGCTCACTCCGGCGTCGAGCAGCTGCTCGAAGACCTCCAGGAGGGCGGGCTCGGCCACCCGGTAGGTGCCCGGATCGACCGGTTCGTACAGCCCGGCCGCCACCGATCGGGCCAAACCGTCAGGGGCGGCGGCGAATCGGTCCGCGAGGTCGGCGGCGGCGATGAGTCCGTCCGGTGTCGCGTCCTGTGGCGGTGCCGGACTGACCGGGGCAGCGACGCCGAGCACGTCGGCCAGATCCTGGCCGCGATCCCAGGCTTCGAGCAGTCCGCGCACCCCGTTCAGCGTGATGCCGCGCTCCACCAGCCGTTCCACGATCCGAATCCGGTCGAGGTGCTCGGGCCCGTAGAAGCCGGTGCGGCCCTTCATCTTCGGCGGCGGCAGCAGGCCGCGCTCGTTGTAGTCGCGCAGCGTCCGCACCGTCATCCCCGACCGCTCGGCCAGATCGCTGATGGTCAACTCCGCTTCCTTCGCCATGCCTCCAGGAAACCACAGGTGAACAGTGTCCCCGGTGCTGTCCGTTGCTGCTGCTCGCCGGGGTGGTGGCTGGTTGAATCGCCGCGACATCGATAGCGGGAGGTCGGCACGGTTCAGCCCACGACCTCTTGTGTGTGCCATCACATGGCGGTATGTTCCATTGAACACCGGCATGATTGTTGGGCGGGAAGGCCGAATCATGACAACCGTTAGGTCCCACGGCATTTCGACGCCTCGAGCAGCGTCGGGACGCCGCGCCGACCAGCCATGACGAACAACGTGCGGGGCGGGACCAAGGTACGTCCGACCGAAACCGACGTGCCGATGCTGGAAATCCGGGAAGTGGCCGAGCACAAGCGATTCTGCTGGAAGTGCGGTCGCCCGGTCGGCCGCCATGATCAGCACGGACCCGGTCCGTTGCGCGGCACCTGCGGGCGGTGCGGGGCTCCGTTCAGCTTCCGGCCCGCCCTGCGCGAAGGCGACGTGGTCGCCGACCAGTACGAGGTCAAGGGCTGCCTGGCCTACGGCGGGATCGGCTGGGTGTTCCTGGCCAAGGACCGGCGGGTAGGCGGGCGCTGGGTGGTGCTCAAGGGATTACAGAATCCGCAGGACATCGACGCTCACGTGACGGCGCTGGTGGAACGGCAGTTCCTGTCCGAACTCGCCCATCCCAGCATCGTCGAGATCTACAACTTCGTCACCCACCGGGGCAGCGACGGCACCGCGGGCGGCTACATCGTCATGGAGTACGTCGGCGGCAGGTCCCTCGACGTGGTGTTGGAACAGCAAGCGCCCGAACCGCTTCCGGTCGCCGATGCGATCGCCTACGTGCTGGAGATCCTGCCCGCACTCGGCTATATCCACACCCTCGGACTCGCCTACAACGACCTCAAACCGGCCAACATCATGGCCGGTCAGGACGCGGTGAAACTGATCGATCTCGGCGCGGTCTCCGCGTTGCACTCCGGCGGGAGCCTGTACGGCACTCCCGGATATCAGGCGCCGGAGGTGACGAGCACGGGGCCGACGGTAGCGTCCGATATCTACACCGTCGGCCGGACGCTGGCGGCACTCACCCTGCCCGGTAAACCCACCGACCCGCTGCCGACCGACTCGCCGATCCTGCGCCGGTACCCGGCTTTCGCGCGGCTGCTCGACCGGGCGACCGCCGAGGACCCCGCCCGGCGCTTCCCCACGGTGGCGGCGCTGTCCGGGCAACTCCGCGGTGTGCTGCGAATGGTGCGTGCCCACCACGGGTTTCGCGACGATCCGCATGTCTCGGCGGTATTCGGTTCCGTGCGCGGCGATTTCCGTGGCTACGACCGGTTCACGGCTGCCGATCTCGCCGCCGCGCTGCCGATCCCGCTGCTCGACTCCGACGATTCCGGCTGGCGAATCGACTGGTACGACGCGATCACGGCGCTGACCACCGACCGACTCGCGCAGGCGTACAAGAGTTTCGGCGAGGTCAGCGCAGTGGTGCCGGGTGAGCTCATGCCACTGCTCGCGTTGGCGGCGACGGCGGAGCTATCCGCCGACGACGAGGCTGACGAGGCACTACGGCAGGACTGGCACCGGCTCGCCACCGACAACTACCGCGAGGTGTGGCGGACCGACCACACCGTGGCCGCCGCGGCGTTCGGGCTGGCCAGGCAGGAGCTTCGCGGCGGTGCCCCGCTCGCAGCGATCGGTATCCTTCGGCAGGTCCGAACCGCATTGCCGCACAATGACATCGCGCGCCGTGCCTTCGCACAATTGCTGGCCGACCTGCCGCTCACCGACCTAACCCAGGAACTGCTGGACGAGGCGGCGGACGCCCTGACAACGTTGCCCGCGGAACGGCGCGTCCTGAAACTACGAGCCGCGGTCCTGCAGAGCGCACTCGCGTGGCTGTGCGCGGGCGGCACGCCGAACTCGCACTGCGACAGGGTCCTCGGCCATCCCTACACCGAGCGCGGCCTGCGTGACGGGGTAGAAGCGGCCCTACGCGAACTCGCTTTCGCGACGCCGGACCGCTGGGCCCGGTTCGCCTTGGTGGACCGGGCCAATGCCGTGCGCGCCCGCACGTGGTGGTGAACGAACGATGAACAGCACGAACAACGGAGGCATCGATGGATGTAGCAACACGTATCGAAAAGGACTCGCTGGGCGAGCTCGCCGTACCCGCCGCGGCCTATTACGGTGTCCACACCGCACGGGCGATGGCGAACTTTCGCGTCACGGGCTCGGCCATGAGTACCTACCCCGCACTGATCGCTGCGCTGGCCATGGTGAAACAGGCTGCGTGCCAGGCCAACCGCGATCTCGGCCTGCTCGACGAGCGTCGGTCCGCTGCCATCATCGCCGCGTGCACCGAATTGCGAAACGGGGAATTGCTCGCTCAGTTCCCGATCGACCTCATCCAGGGCGGCGCGGGCACCTCGTCGAATATGAACGCCAACGAGGTAATCGCCAACCGGGCACTGGAGATCCTCGGCTTCGAGCGCGGCAATTACGCCGAACTCGATCCGCTGACGCACGTGAACCTCGGCCAATCCACCAACGACGTCTACCCGACCGCGATCAAGCTGAGTCTGGTGACCCATCTGCGCGCCCTGAGCGTGGTCCTGGGCGGCCTTGCTGACGAGTTCGACCGCAAGGCAGCCGAATTCGCCGACGTGATCAAGATGGGGCGCACCCAGTTGCAGGACGCGGTGCCGATGACCCTCGGCCAGGAGTTCGCCGCCTACGCCACCATGGTGCGCGAAGACCGGACCCGGCTCGCCGAGGGCTGCCTGCTGCTGCTGGAGTGCCACCTCGGCGGCACCGCCATCGGCACCGGAATCAACGGGCACCCCGACTATCCGGAGCTGGCCTGCCGCTACCTGGCCGAGCTGTCCGGTGAGCCGGTCGTCCCGGCGGCCGACCCGATCGAGGCGACGCAGGACTGCGGCGCCTTCGTCCAGGTATCGGGCATCCTCAAGCGGGTCGCGGTGAAGCTGTCCAAGATCTGCAATGATCTGCGGCTGGTCTCGTCCGGCCCGGTGGCCGGCCTGCGCGAGATCAATCTGCCTGCGGTGCAGGCAGGCTCGTCGATCATGCCGGGCAAGGTGAACCCGGTGATCCCCGAGCTGGTCAATCAGGTGGCCTTCGAGGTGATCGGCAATGACCTGACCGTCACCATGGCGGCCGAGGCCGGGCAGCTCCAGCTCAACGCGTTCGAACCGGTCATCGCCTACAGCATGCTGAAGTCGCTGAGCCATCTCAGTGCCGCCGTCGACACCCTGACCACCGACTGCATCGCGGGCATCACCGCCAACCGTCAGCATCTCGCCGACGGCGTGCACAATTCCATCGGGGTGGTCACCGCGCTGGCGCCGCGCCTGGGCTACAAGGCGTGTGCGCAAGTGGCCGAGCGGGCCTTGGCGACCGGCGAAATGATCTCCGACATCGTGGTTTCCGAGGGACTGCTCAGCCGGGAAGAGGTAAGCGAGCTGCTGTCGAGCCGTCGGCTGGCGGGATTGCCCCCGTTGGTCATCCACCGGACGACCGACCCGGTAGTTTGATGTCCGGGGTTGGACATCTGATGTCCGGGGTTGGACAAAGGGCACGTGATGACACTGGATATGGACCCGCTCGCCGACGCCACCGACGCGGCGAGCACGCGGGGCGAACCGATGCGCCTGAGTCGCCGGCGTCGTCGCCTTACGCTGCTGACCCTGTGCGCCGCCGCGTTCATGATCAGTTACGACACCGCGATGCAGAGCATCGCGGTCCACACGCTGTTGCGGCAGTTGGGGCATCGGCCCGACATGGCGATCTCGCTGTGGCTGCCGGCGGCGCACACGCTGGCGTATGTCGGGCTCCTGCTGGTCGGCGGTGCGCTCGCCGACCGACTCGGCGCCAAGCGGGTCATTGTCGGCGGCTATCTGGTGTATGTCGTAGGCGCCGTGCTCCATCTGGCCTGTGCGGAGAACCCGATCGGCTTGCTCATCGCACGAACGGTCACGGGCGTGGGTGCCGCGGCCATCCTGCCTGCGACGCTGGCGATGGTGGTGCTCGTATACGGCGAAGGAAGCCGTAGGGCGCGAGCCGTCACGGTGTGGGCAGGCTGCTCCTCGGCCGGGGTGATGATGACGCTGTTCGTCACCGCGGTGGTGCTGAACCAGGTGTACTGGCCACACGCGATGGCCGGGGTGGTGACCGCGAATCTGCTCGTGTTCGTCGGGGTGCTCGTGATACTCCCTGCTGTCCCGGCGGACCCGGAGAGTCCGGTCGACTGGCCCGCTGTGCTCACCATGACGCTGTCCGGTGGACTGCTCGCACTCGCTCTGTACCAGGCGCCCAAGTGGGGCTGGACATCTCAGGGATTCGCGATCGCGCTCGGCGCCGGCGTGGCGCTCGCGGTGGTAGCGGCGGCAATTCGGCGCGGCGGTTCGCTGCCGCACGACTGGCTGCTGAGTGCCGAGCCGCGCGTGCGGCTGGTCATGCTCGCGCTCGGCGGGGCGATCCTGGCGATGTTCGGCATGGTTTTCCTGGTCATTCAGTATCTCCAGGTGCTCGGCGGCCGGGTGCCGGTGGTCGCGGGGGTGGCCCTGTTCGTGCCCGCCTGCCTCGCCACCGCGATCGGTGCGAAAGTGGGTGCGGCACTGCAGCGTGCGGGGTGCGTCGTCGCCGCAGTGATCATCGGCTCGACCGCGATCATGGACGGGCTCGCCATCGGCCTGACCGCGGGGGAGCCCGGTGACCTCGTCCCGCTCGTCGCCATGGTGACGGTGACGGGCCTGGGCTGCGCCCTGGTGCTCGGCATCGCGCTGGAGGTGGTGAGCGCGGTGCATCCGGCCTCGCGCACCGGCATCCCATGGGGCGCACAGCTGATGCTCGTTCAGCTCAGTGGATTGCTCGGGGTGGCGATCGTCGGCGGACTCGTCGATCGCGGCTATCAGGCGCGCTTCGTGGTGCCCGCCGACGTGCTCGCCATCGGTGGCTCGGCCATCGGACGCGATCCGGTCGGCGATGGAGTGCGAGCAATCAACATCGCGGGGGATCACCTCGGTGTCCCGCTCGCCGTCGCAGTCCGCAACGCGTTTGTCGCCGGCTATCGCGAGGGTCTGCTCGCCACGATCGGGGTGATCGCGGCTGTTGTCGTCGTTATGCTCGTCGCCAGTGTGCTCGCTCGGAAATCGAACTCGGCGCAGCGAAGCCGGTAGCGCGTCCGGTGATTACCGGGGGCATTGACACCCTTCTTTTCTAGCATGCATTTATCTTCAGTAGCTGCCACGTTAAATAATGTTCGCAGGCGGAGCCCGTGCCGTCTGCTGTCGCCGTTTGTCCAGGTAGCTGCGTTATTTCTCAAGGAACTTCACGGGTATGCCGACTTCTAAATGGTTTCTTAAGATTCTCAACAATTTCTCTGTGATGCCTAAGTCGATGCAAATTACATCGGTTCGATTGACGAATTCGGAATTGTGCGCATAATTGTGTCCGGATACTTACCGAAAGGCCGGGATCTGCCATGCGGAATACCGAACCCAGTACTGCCACCCATCGCACCAACCGCCGTGCCACCGCGGCGCGCCGTGGCCCGTCGCGCACCTCGGCGGAGGAAACCCTGGCGCGCTCGCGTGCCGAGCGCGCGCAGCTCGAGCAAGGCCGGCTGTTCTGGGGGAATCTCGTGGACGAAGCCGAGCGGCTGCACGAGGAACTCGGCGCGCTGCACGAGGAACTGCGTGAGGTCTATCGGCAACTCGGCGGCCTGCGCAGGCGTTTCCCCAGCTTGCCGCCCGCGCCGCGGCGGGTCGGCTACCCGCCGGTCGCCGTCGCGCCACTGCTCGGGAACGGGGCAAGGCCCACCGCCCCGCAAGCCACCGCATGACGTAACGACCGAGTCCTTTTGCGCCTACGGTAATCTCATTCCCGGTGGTGGATTGCGGGAAAGGGCTTGGGTGCTGCGTGTGGTAGTGGTGGAGGACGATGCCGGGATGGCCGGTGCCGTCGTCGACGGACTGCGGGCACATGGCTTCGGCTCGGTCGACCATCTGAGCCTCGGGCTCGACCTCCTGACTTCGCACACCGCCTACGACGCGGTCATCCTCGATCTCGGCTTGCCCGACCTCAACGGCTATCTCGTGCTGCGCCAACTACGTAAGGTCAGCGACGTCCCCGTGGTCGTGCTCACCGCCGAAGGCGACGAGGTCGCCGTCGTGTCCTGCCTGCGGGCCGGCGCCGACGACTACATGGTCAAACCGCCGCGGGTCGGCGAGCTGGTCGCGCGCCTCGAAGCGGTGGTGCGGCGCAGGCGGGCCACCGAACCGGACTCGTCGGTCGTGGTCACCGGCGATGTCACCATGGATCTGGCGGCGCGCTCGGTCGAGGTGGCCGGGCAGCCGATTTCGTTGACGCAGAAGGAATTCGCCGTCGCCCGGGTGCTGGCCGAGCAGTCCGGCGTCGCGGTGGGGCGGGACAAGATTCTCACCGAGGTCTGGGGTGAGAAAACCGCGGCGACCTCTCGTTCACTCGATGTTCACATGGGCGCGCTGCGCGCCAAACTGAACCGGCCCGGGCTGATCGTCACGATCCACGGCTTCGGTTATCGCTGGGCGCGCTGAGAGGCTCGCCGCGTGCGCGCTCGGCTGGTAACCGCGTTCACCGCGCTGGCCACACTCTGCATGATCGTCTTCGCCGTCGGCATCGCCAACGAACTGGCCACCAGCCGGACTCGCGGGCTGGTCATCGACCGGGTGCAGGATGCCAGCCGGTTCGGCGTGCTGGCCGCGACGACACCGACGAGCCTGTGCGAGGAAGCGCAGAACTACCGCGACAGCACCAGCAACGGCGTGCTCATTCTCGGCGCCGACGGCACGGTGCTGTGCAGTCTCGGCATGGACTTCGCCGACCCGCGAGTGCGTGCCGCTGCCCGCGAACGGCACTGGCTCGAGATGCCGCGCCCGCTGTATCCGTGGAACACCGAGCCGCTGCTGGTCGCGCAGCCGATCGGCACGCCGCCACAGTCCGGTGGTGTTGTGGTGATCGACGTGTCGACCTCGCAGACCCGCATCGACATCCTGGTCCGGTGGACGCAGCTGGCCTGCGTCACCGCGACCGCGCTGCTGTTGGTCTCCGGTCTGGCGCTGCTGGTGTCGGGCTGGATCCTGCGCCCGGTGTCCGGGCTGTTGCGCGAGGTCGACGCGCTCACCTCGACCCTGCCGGTGCACCGCGGCCCGCCCCGGCGGCAAGCGCCGATGAGCGAAGGCCCGCCCGAGATCCTGCAGCTGGCGGCCGGTGTCGAGTCGGTGACGCGGGCGGTGGCCGCGTTGGCCGCCGCTGAGCGTCGGCATGTGGTCGACACCGCGCACTCCCTGCGTAATCCGCTTGCGGCGCTTGCGGTTCGGCTCCAGGCACTACAGCCGATGCTCGCCGAGGACCGGGCCGCCGCCACCTTCGTGAGTGTGGTGAGCGAGGTGGACCGGCTGACCGAGCTGCTCGACGGGTTGCTGACCGCCGCGGTCGCCGACGCCGAACAAGACAAGCAGGTCGGCCCGTCTGCCGCCGGGTGCGATGCGGTCGGGGTGGCTGCGGACCGGGTCGGTGCCTGGCACGACGCCTACGTTCGCGCCGATATCACGCTTACCTTCCAATCGCTGGTCACGACGGCGGAAACGGGTGTGCCCAGCAGTGCGCTCGCCCAGATTCTCGATGTGGCGCTGAGCAATTCGGCGCGCTATGCCGGGGCGGGCGCGAGCACCACGGTCACCGTCGACCGGGAAGCCGAGTCGGTCGTGGTGTCGATCGCCGACACCGGGGCCGGAGTGTCCCCGGAGGAAATCGACCTGCTCACAACGAGATTCTTCCGCGGCGCGCAGGCGACGACCGGTGGATCGGGGCTGGGACTGCCGATCGCCGCCACCTTGGCGGCGCAGCACGACGGGCTGCTGTTCGTCGAATCGGCGCAGCCGCACGGGCTGGTGGTGACGGTGAGTCTGCCCGCCGTCGCCGATCCGGCCGACCTTACATTTGGGTGAACTGCTGAAGGGACGGTGAACAAACCCGTTCCGGCACGCGACTTTTGAACGCGCCACGCCACGATGAGAAGCGTGCCGCGCGGCCACCCCGCTCCCTCCCGCGCCGCCGCGTCAGCCCGCCGCAGGACATGAGTTAGGAATCGTGATGGCACCGCAGCCGAACAACGGCCGCACGGTTCGCGTCGACCCCGAGGCCCTGATCGACAAGGGCAAGAAGCTGGCAGAGCTGCCGGGTTTGCCCAATGGGCTCTTCGAGATTCTCACCAAGCTCAACAACAACCTGCTGAGCCTCGGGCAGCCGTGGGGCAGCGACAAGATGGGCAAGCAGTTCGCCGAAGGCGAGCAGGGCTATCTGAAGTCCAAGGACGCGTTGGTCGGCAATGCCAGTACCGGCTCAGACGCGAAGGGCGCGGTACCCGTCTACGGGCAGTTGCTGGTGAACTACGGCCGCACGATCGAAGAGGCGGGCAAGGTATTCGGCAGAGGTGACGATCTCTTTGCCGAATGGATTCTGAAGAACTACGTCGATGAGGACGCCTCGGGCGATCCGGGACCGTACACCGGTCCACTCAGTTCTGATCCGAACCGCAACAAGGAGGACAAGGACGGTCAGAACGACGGAAAGAACGGTCCGACGGGACCACCACCGCCGCCGGGCGGGAACCAAGGATCGGGTGGTGGCCCGGAGATCAAGAGTGGTGGGGGTCCCGGACCGGGCGCGTTGGGAACTGGCCCAGGCCCCGGTGGTTCGACTGCGGGCGGCCCGAATATCGGTGATGTCACCGGTCCGCCGGTCGCGAACATGTCTTCCACCGGTATGACCGGCCCCAATTCGCCGTACACACCGGGTCCCGGTCCCGGGCAAGGCAATTCCAAGGACCTGCCGGGCGGCATCTCGCCGAATGCGAAGAACTTCGGGCTGGATTCGGGTCTCGGTGGGGGCGTGCCTGGCGTGCTCGCGCCGAATGCGTACAAGCCGGCCATCGATCCGGTAACCGGTGCGCCGGTGGACAAGTCGGGCAGTCAAGGCGCTGGCGGCAAGGGCGGCGGTCCCGGCGGACCCCTGGGTAATCCGATGCTACGGTCCACCTCCGCGTTCGACGGTGAGAAACTGGCGGGCAAGAACGGGCAGGGTGGCCCGCAGACCCGTGCGGGCGTGCCCGGCACCGGCATTCCGCCGGGTATGCCCGGCGGCATGCCGCCAGGCAGCCAAGGCGGTGCCTCGGGCGACGGCAAAGAGAAGCGGCGCGACCGGCGTAAGACGTCGCCCCAGGTGGACGAACCGAGCGAAACTCCGGATCCGGGCGATCCGTGGCAGCGCTCCGGCTGGCGCACCGGTGATCGGTAGCGGATGTCGATTCCGCCCGCGATCGCCCAGTCCGACATCCAGCTACCCGAGGATCTGCAGTGGCTGAGTGTCGCGGCCGGCAGCAAATGGCCCAAGGACAGCAGCGAGAACGGCATGTTCGCCGTCGCCGACGCGTGGTCGGAGGCCAGCGGCGAATTGTCGGCGTTGGTGAGCAGCATCGAGGACGCCATCAAGGATGTGCTGAAGGCGTATCCATCGGCGGATGAACTGAATTCGTCGATGGTGCAGACGCTGAAGCACCTCACCGACGAGTCGGAAGACGCATCGATGCAGTCGATCGCGAAATCGATGATGGAGCTTTCCAAAGCGTGCGACAAGGTCGGTTGCGCGATTCAAGAAAACAAGATCATGATCGTCGTCGGCCTGGTACAGCTGGCGATCGAGATCATCATCGCCTGGTTCTCCCCGATCACCGCGCCCGGGACGCAGGCGGCGCTGACCGCCTGGTACCAGCTCGTCTTCCAATGGCTCAAGGTCATGGTGATGCACATGGTGACCGCCGCGCTCAATGCCATGGGCCAACAGGTGATCCTCAATATCCTGCTTCAGCTCGGCCAGATGGCGGCCGGACACAAGGACAGTTTCGACGGTAAGTCGTTGGGTGAGTACGCACTCGGCGGTGCGATGGGTGGTGCGTTCGGTTCGCTGTTCGGCAAGATCGGTGGCGACCTCTTCAAAGGTCTGGGCGGCAAGCTCACCAAATCGGAGTTCGACAAGTGGTACCAGCGGGCGGCCACCGGCCTCGTGCAAGGTGGCGCTGGTGGTCTCGGCGGTATGGTCGGTGGTGGTCTCGCCAACCAGATGATCAACGGCGGCCCTTTCGAATTCGATCCGCACATGCTCGGCGCGGGTGCTGCAGGTGCGTTCACAGGTGGCGGACGTGGGCTCCGCGGTAGCAGCGTCGCACCGAAGATCGATGTGCCGGAGACGGGGAATCTTGGGAAGACTCCGCCGTCGGTGCATCCGCCGGTGGCGGGAGATGGCCCGCCCGTCACACCGCCGGTGTCGGAAACGCCGTCGGGTGCGCGGCCGGGCGGTGACGAGCAGGCCGGAGCGCCGGGCGCGACGCCGCCCGCGGCGGACGGAAGTTCGGGTAGGGGAGGCGAATCGTCCTCGGCTGCTGGTTCTTCCGGGAACGGGTCGGCTGGTAGCGAAGGGTCCGGGCGTGCCGCGGCGAGCGACGGGCAGACCGGTGGATCGCGGGGCGACGACGGCGCTTCGAATAGGTCGTCGGAGGACGGACGGTCGGTCAGTAGCGACGAATCGTCTTCGGACGCTGGGACTTCCGGGAATCGCGCGGGTGCTGCGGACGACGGTGGCTCCGTGGCCGCGCCGAAAAACGATGGCGCAGCACAGGTCTCGACCGATCGTGCGGAATCCGCGGGGCTGGATCACCGGCAGCAAGGAGACCAGAACGCGCAGTCGCAGAGTCCCGCGGTCGCGGCTGTGCACGGAGGTGGCGCGCAGCCGGGTGCTTCGCAGGTTGGTGGCGGGCAGCCGGGCGTTTCGCAGGTTGGTGGCGGACAGCCGGGTGCTTCGCACGTTGGTGGCGGACAGCCGGGCGCTTCGCACGTTGGTGGCGGACAGCCGGGCGCTTCGCAGGTTGGTGGCGGACAGTCGGGCGCTTCGCAAGGAGGAGGGCAGCCGGGCGCTTCGCAGAGCGGTGGACAGAGCGGTGCCGGGCAGTCCGGGGCGGCGGCCAAGGCGGACGCGGTGGGCTCCGCGCCACCGCCCAAGGCGGAGCAGCCGGGTGCCAAGCCGACCGCGGCCGGTGCCTCGCAGGCCGCACAGTCGTCCGCGACGACCGGTGGTTCGACTCCGCCGCGCTCGGGCGCGCTGTCCGGCGGCGATCGCGTCCCTGGCGTACAGACGAAGCAGTTCGACACCGCCGCACCACAATCCGGCAACCGCTCGGCGGCGACCGAACAGGTCCAATCGACGGGGCCGCAGACCAAGGCGGGTTCGTCGGATCCGCAGCCGAGTGCCGCCCGGTCGAAATCGGTTGCCGATCAACCGACCGCTGACAAGTCGCCATCAGCCGACAACAGGACACTGTCGCCCGGCGAAAAGGCTTCGACATCCGGGGACAAGACACCGCCGGTCGAGAAGTCGGCAAGGAACACGTCGGACACGAACGCCCCGCGCAGCGATGCGGCGGGTCGTCGGGGTGGTGACGACAGTTCGCCTACTACTTCGCGCAAAACCGGTGGTGACGGCGCTGACGGTGCGTCTACTGGTTCGCGCAAGGCCGGTGCAGAGGGCGGTGCGTCCACCGCTTCGCGCAAGCCCGGTGGTGGCGGCGATGATGGGGCGTCTGCTACTGCGCGCAAGCCTGGTGGTGCGGGCGATGAGGGTTCGTCTGCCTCCTCGCGCAAAGCTGGTGGTGACGGCGCTGACGGTGGGTCTGCCTCCTCGCTCAAGACCGGAGGTGACGGTGCTGACGGCGGGTCTGCTATCTCGCTTAAAGGCGGTGGTGGCGGCGATGATGGGGCGTCCGCTACTGCGCGCAAGCCTGGTGGTGCGGGCGATGAGGGTTCGTCTGCCTCCACGCGCAAGGCTCGTGGCGATGGCGATGGCAGTTCGTCCGCCTCCACTCGCAAGGCCGGCGGCGACGGCGATACCGCTACTACCCCGGGCAAGCCCGGCGACGACACTGCGACCAAGGGCGGGCCGAAGTCCGACAAGCCGAGCGGCCTGCTCGCCGATCTGAAGGCCGCGGCGTTCGAACCGCGCTGGCGCCAGATCGATCCCCAGTTGCTCGGACCGGCGTGGCCGGGTGGCAAGTCGTTCCTCCGGCAGATCCTCGGCTTCCAGCAGACGGCCGCGGTGTTGGAGAAGTTGTTCGGGAACCACAAGTCGCCGCACGAGGGGCGTGAGCCCTTCCGCCGCCCCGAGCCCGGCATCAACGACATGGAGGTGCGTTCTGGATTCGGGCAGAAGAAGCCGCCACCCGTTGATAAGGACGGTAGCGGCAAGGCGGCGCCCGACGACCGCGGTATCGACGAGTGGGGGTCGCGCGGCCTGTACCGGCTCACCGAGCAGGAGCGGGCCGAGCACCGCTTCGTCGTCTCCGAAGACGGTAAGTGGACCAGGGATCCCAGTGCGCCGGGCAACAAGCCGAAGGGCAGCGAGTCCGACGACTCGTCCGCGAAATCGAAGCCGAAGACCGAGTCGGATGATTCGTCGAAGTCGACCTCTAGCAAATCGAAATCCGACTCCGACGACTCATCGAAGTCGAAGTCGAAACCGGCGCAGGGCAAGCCCGGCAAGAATGTGGTCGGCGAGGACGGCCCGACCACCATCGAGTTGCCGCGGCGCGGCCCGCTGCTGCACCGATGGGCTGACAACCACGCCCCGGTGATGCGAACCGTGGTCGGCGACCACCACGGCCGCTGGTACATCAGCGATCTGACGCACGAGGCATTCCACAATGCCGGTGTATACGTGGCGTTCCAAGCTCACTTCGTGAATGGGCGGATGACCGCGGTCGGCGACTGGGCGGGTGCCTACATTCCAGAGCCCGCTCGGATAAAGGCCGCACTCGGCGAAACGCTCTACAAGGATCTCGACCACTTCGACCAGAGCGGGCGCAAGTACACGGCGGAGGAGAGAGATAGCTGGAAACCGGCTCCCGAGAAGACTCCGTATGCGAAAAAGCCTGTCGCCGAGGACGACAACACCAGCGGAAAGTCCACCCGTGATTCGGACAGCGAGTCGAAGCGGTCGAAGGACGAGCCCGAAGTCACCCGGCCGCCGCTGACCGACGGGGTGCAGTGGGGCAAGATCGACGGACTCGGCGAGGATCCGCGCGTCCTGACCAAGGAGGAGTACGGCTCGGCCGACGTCTCCGACATCAAGGTGGTCGTGCTCGGCGATAGCGCTGCGGCACACTACATTTGGCGGCAGCCCGACGGCGCGGGAGACGCCGTGAAGGACGGCGGCTGGCGACGGGCCGACAGCGACGAACCGCTCGACCGGTCCGTCGAGGACATCCTGTCCGACCCGCGACTGACCGAGTTCCGGGTACCCCGCGACGCTGACGTCGTGCTGGGCGACCCGCCGGTGCGCAAGACGTCGACCGATGGCGACAATCCGGCCCCCCGCCGCGACCAGGACGGCGAGCTCGCCGACCCGCCGGGGCGCAAGACGCCGGCTGAGGACGAGGCTCCCGGCCGCGATACCGATCCGGACACGTTCGGCGGGCGGCCGGAATCCGATGCTGCGAAGGCCCCCGACGGCGACGCCCCGCCCCGGGACTTCCTGGCGGAGGCCAAACAGGTCCGCGACAGCTATAAGCCGGAGGAATGGAGCGGACTGTCCCTCGCGCAACTGGGGAAAGCGTTGGAGGGCAGCAAGTTCCACTCCTCGACCGATCCGAAAGAGATCGCGGAATACCACCGGGCCGTCACCGCCACCATGGAGGTGATCCGGCGCGGAACCGAGGGGCTGGACGATAACGGCAAGCTGCTCCCCGGCAAGACCCTGCGCTGGACGCAGACGATGGCGGCCATGGCCATGCGGCACGGCCCCATCAACATGGACGCCGGTGAGGGCAAGACCCTGGCGTTTCTCGCCGACGCGATCATGCACGCGGCCGCCGGTGAATCACTACAGGTGTTCACCACTCGCGACACCCTGGCCAACCAGGCATTCACCCTGTACGAGCGGGTCCTGGGGCCCTACGGCTTCCATGTCGGCCGGATGGATCCGGACGGTCCAGGGTATCTGCCCGTCGAAGACGGGAAACCGACGATCTACATCGGTACCTTGAACGACGCCGGATTCGGGCATCTGCGCGGCAAAGTGGTGCCGGGCCGGATGGCCGTGATCGACGAGATCGACGAAGCGCTGGTGCACGCGGACACCACCTGGATCATCTCCGACGGTGCCGCGCAGCCGGCCCCCCGCGACATCGCCGACAGCGTTGTGCGGGCCAAGGACTTCCTGGATCGCCACCTGGCTTCCGGTGCGCTGACCCCGGACCATTTCGGCCGCAAGGACAACCAGGTGGGAGGCCCTGCCAAACTCACCGAAGACGGCGTTGCCGAGGTCACCAAGCTGCTGCGAGCAGACGGCCGACCCGCGGATTCGCTGGAATCCGAACTGCAGCGGATCAATTCGGCGGCCACGGCGCGCTGGGAGTTCGTCGAGAAGGACCACTACATCATCGACCGGACCAACGGGAAGGTCTACATCATTGATCAGACCACCCACAAGGTGATGTTCGATCCGCAGACCTCGACCGAGAGCCGCTGGAACGGCGGACTGGCACAGGCAGTCGAGGCCAAGCACGGTTTGGCGATCCGTGCCGATTCGGCGACCTCGAGCAGTATCACCGCCAAGGAGATGGTCTCCAGCACCAACCTTGATGCAGTGACCGGTGCGTCGGGCACCGCCAAGGGGGTCGCCGGTGAGCTGACCGCGCGGTTCGGCATGCCCGACGTGGTGACGGTCCCGCGCTTCGAGGAATCCAAGCTCACGACCCTCGATGCCGCTGTGGCGCTCGACCAGGCGGCCAAACATCAGATGATCGCCGACGACATTGCGCGCACCCACGGTCCCCAGACGCCGCCACAGCTGGTCATCACCAACCGCAACAGCGAAGTGGAGCAGGTGTCGGCGCTGCTGACGGCGGCGAACGTCAAGCACATTGCCATCGACGCAAAGTGGTTCCTGGACAACGGCGTTCATGCGGAAGCGCGGCTGCAGAAGATCTTGGACGAGGCCGGTCAGCTCGGCAAGGTGTTGGTGATCAACCGGCAGGGTGGCCGCGGTGTCGACATTCCGGTGAGCAAGGACGTGAGCGACGCCGGCGGTCTGCACGTGAAGGTGTCGGGCAGATCGCACCTGCGCGACATCGACATCCAGGCGGAGAACCGGGCTGCCCGCGCCGGGCAGGAAGGCAGCGTCCAGTACTACCTGGCCGCCGACGACGCGCTCTTCGTGCAGTCGAGCGAGCATGCCGTGACAGTGATTCGCTACACCGAGGCGGTTACAGCCCACGAGTCTGCCCAAGTCAAGTACATGGACGCGGAGACGGTGCACGCGCTTGCGGAGCGGCATCCCGGCGATCGCACCACACTCGATGCGGCGCGTGACGACCTCGACGTGGCGCGATCCGCCAGGGATGCCGCGCAGACGGAGTATCGAGCCGCGAAAGCTGAACTGCTGGAACTGGCTTCGACATTGCAGGCGCGCAATGCCGCCCACCTGGCCAGTCAGACCGTTCCTGGCCTGTCCGCCGCGCTCGCGGGAATCGAGCAGAGCACGCCGAGCCGGGCCTTTGCCCCGACTAACGAGAAGCCGCCACCACTGGGCACCGAGTCGGTGACTGAAAGCCTCCGCCCGGTCGATGACGAAGTGACCGGCGACGAGCTGGCCCATCTGTTCCGCGAGCAGCCGTTCACCGACTCGCTGGACTCGTTGACCGGCGCGGAACTCACCGCACTGTTCGACGATGCGGTCGAGTCGGCCGGCCGTGCGCCGGACGGGTCTGCGGATTCGCCGCCCGTCGGTGTGGCACCGACGATGCCGGTGGCAATGGCGCCGTACCCGAACGCGAGTGCGCTGGTCAGCGACATCAACGGTCATCTCGTGCCACTCGATGCCACGGCATCGCTGCGGGTGTTGCCGAGTGACGAGCACGGTGGTGTCCGGGTCCAGCTGCCGGACAACAGCGAGTTCGTGTTCTCGGATGACATGGGCGCGTTGGCTTTCCGACAGGAGGTGCAGCCCGACGGCTCAGTGCTGTTGCGGCCGAACGGAACCGGGCTGTTCGTCACCGATATGGCGGGCAACACACGCAATCTGCTGCCGGCCGGATCCGCAACCGGACCTGTCCCGGTGCGGCCGGATCCGGTGAATGCGGCCATGATGAACATATACGCGGGTCCGGCTGGTTGGTTGTCGATCGATCCGGCCCGACTCGCCACCAAGGTCCGCAGGGCGACCGGGCCACTGTACGGCGGTGTCGACGAGATGCCCGCGCCGCGGGACGTCCGGCAAGGCGGCGCCGCGACCTGCTATCTGTTGTCGAATTTGATCGGTCTGGCGGCCCGGAATCCGGGCCTGATCAAAGACATGATCACTACGTCGGAGGTCGACGGCAAACGCCTGTTCACGGTGCGGTTCTTCGATCCGGAGCAGCAGAGCTGGGCGTCGGTCACCGTCGACGACACTTTCTATACCGATGCCGCCGGTGCAATGAAATACGCGGTGCACGATCCAACACAGCCGTTGTGGCCAGCGGTGATCGAGAAGGCGTTCGCGGTGTTCCGCGGCGGCCACGAGGGCTACCGGGGGATCGACCTCGGCAGATCAGGGCGTACGGGCGCGATGGTGCGTCCCCCGGAGATGCCGGGCAGTGGGGGCCGGTCGCAACCGACCCGCAGTGTGGACGAGTCCATGTTCGCGCACCCGTTCGAGCTTGATCGGGACACGCTGGCCAGTGCGGTGGACAAGCCAGGATTCGTTCGAATGGTGCTCGATTGGGAGCACAGGTTCTTCGCGACCGGAGCGGGTGAGGGCAGCAGTGCGTGGACTCGTCGAGAATTCAGGAGCTTCCTGAACGAAGGGTTGCGCGCCGAGGCCGCGCGTGTGGGTGTAGTTGTCAACGAACAGCAGCTGACGCCATCGGGCTTGGTAAAGATGGATCGTGCCGAGCTGGCCGCGCTGCTCGGTGACCATTCGGTCGACGCTACGCGGGAGGTGCTGGCGCACTGGAAAGGGGCGGACGATCGAGCCGCGTTCCTGACCTATCTGGACAAGCAGTGGGAGGCCTCGGGTGACGCCCTCCAGCAGCAACTTGACGCGTGGGATCTCAATACGAGGTTGCCCGACACCACGATCGCGGTGTGGCTTGCCCAGCGGATCGATCGACTGATAGGGCACGGCGACTCAGTCGTTCTCAACACCAAACGGCGTTTCACCGACGACTACGACAACACCGCGCTGCAGCCGCAGCACGCCTATGCGGTGGTCGGCGTCGAGCGAGCCGGCGCGGCGCCAACAATCCCGACCGCGGTCCTGCTCGCCGACCCGTACAACGGTGGACAAAACCTGCGCATCCCCTTGGCCGAGCTCAACCAGTTCGTCATGTTCAGCTCGGCGGGCGCGGGTTCGCTCGCCGCGTTCGGCCCGGTCGCCACGTCATCCGGCGAGATCCGTTCGCGGACATCGGCATCGGACCTGTTCGGCATGTCTCGCAGCGTGCGACAGCAGCGTGCATCCGTGGACGATGCGCAATTCACACCCCCACCCGCGTCGTCGGATACTTCACCGGCCGTGTTTCAGGTCGGCCCGCCGACGGTCGAGCAGTGGGGAAGCCTGCGGGTAGAGTTTTCTGAATTCATCGAGTTGAGCGACGATACCGCCGGCCTGCGGCAATTCGCTGATCACGACGACATTGCCGGTCGGCTGCTCGCCCTCGGCGAAGGTGCGACGGCTCTCGTCGTCGATACGTATCAGGGCGCGGCCGACGCTGATGGTGTCGGACACCCCTACCTGCTGAGGGTGGAAAATGGCGCGGTTGTCGTCATCGATCCCGGTGCGGGAAACCGGCATAGCTTCCCGCCGGTGATTCGACCGGACCTTGCCGCCACGCATGCCGTCCTGTACTCAGCACACGGCGTGCCGGTGCCCGGTTCCGGGCCGACTACAGCCCCCGGGACCGCCGCCCGTGCCGCGCTCGCGCCATCCGACAGCGGTCCCGAGCACCTCGGTACGACTGCCGGTAGCCCGGTCGGCTCCGCTTCGCGGAGTATCGAGACACCGCAGGTCCCGGCGGCCATCGATCAGCCCATGCCGCCGGACTGGTTTCCGGTGCACAGTCCCATCGACCCGCTGTGTACCGCGCTTGCACGCACTTTCAACCTCCACGGCTCGCACGATCTGCGCGCCGTACTCGCCGATCGACTGGTCGGGAATTACCAGTACTACCGGCAAGTTTTCGTCACCGAACAGTTGAAGGCATCCTCGGCGCAGGAGAGCGCACGCCGGCATGCCTACGACGCGATGCATTTGACCGACCTGGCCGGAATGTCGCTGCAGGAGAGCGAATTCCGACAGAACTACGACAACTGGTTCGGGCAGCAGGTCGACGGCAGATTGCAGTGGGTGATAGGTAATCTGCGTCACTTCGGGACCGACTTCGACGCGCGTTCCGAGCTCGCTGGCGGCCTGACGAAACAGGAATTGCTGGCCCTGGCGGGCGATCAATTCTGGGCGAACGTCGTGTTGCACCATCCGGAGGGATCGACCATCCGCAGTTCAGCGGACCCCTGGCGGCCTACCCTGCATCTGCGGCAAGCCCAGGACGGTCACTACGAAATCGGAATGGACGCCGACAAATCGCTGTGGGCCGGTGTGCATCCGATCGAACCTGCGGCTTCGCCGGTACCTGGGGCGATACCGCCAGAGCAAATTCCGCCGCCGTTCGATCGGGTGCTGGCGTCTCGGCAAGCACCGCTGCTCGACGGCGCGGTCCTCGCTAGGACGTACACCGGCGAGAATCGGCCACTGCGCTCCCTGACAACGCTCGACCTGGCTGAGTCGATCACCATCGACCGCAACAGGCTCGAGATCACAACCCGGACGACCAACACACCGACTCATTACATGACGCCGGCGGAACGTGAACAGCACCGCGTGTTCGTAGGCCCGGACGGCAGGTTGTATCAAGCGCGTGACGGTGCTCCGTTGCATACTTCGGGCTCGAAGTTCGTCATGGACGAGTTCGGCAACCTGTACTCGGGTACGACCTCGGTAGTGAGCTTTCACTCCTCCTTCCTCGGGGGCCGCACTGTCACCGCCGCCGGCTATCTCGTGGTAGATGACGGTCGGGTCCAGGTGCTGACCGACCACAGCGGGCACTATCGACCCACCCCGCAGATGAACGACTACGCTGTGGACCTCCTTCGCCGCCGGGGGCTCGTGCTCGCGGACAGTTTCCAGCGCAAGGGATTCGACTTCACCAGCGGCACGGGTTTGCATGGTGGTGTCCGCGAACGAGTCGGCGAACTGGAACGGCAAACCGCGGAGACCGCCAGATTGGGTCGATGGCTGGACGCGCGGGATTGGGTGTTGCGCAGCCGGGAGCAGGGTGCTGAGACCGGACCGCTGCGGGAATGGTTGCAGGCGGAACGTTTTCGGCTGACCGAGCAGCAGCGAGATCTGGACAAGTGGAAGCGGTTGCTCAGCAGTGGGCAGGTACGCCCGTCCCATCAGTTGGATCTGTGGGCGCACCCGGACCCGGTCGATGTGAACGATCGGATTGTGCCGCCTTCCTTCCCTCCCGAAATCGGCTATAACGACACTGCGGCATTCCGTCTTGACCGGAACCAGCAACTGGCGACCTGGTGGAACGAGCATGGCCATCAGTGGTGGAACAGTCTGCTCTTCTCCGATCTGTCGCCGGAATACCAGCGAAGGCTGATCGCCGATTTTCCGCTCTTGCGCACTTCTGTCGCGATTCCCCTCGCCGTCCGCGATGCACTCAACCGGGCGTACCTGGACGCGGAACTGCGGACAGCAGCCGCCGACCCCGGCTCGCCGCGCGGGCACACCATGCAAGGTACGTTGCTCATGCTGGCCGGCGCGGAACTCGACGCCCGGATCGATGCCGTCCGAGCCGGAACAGCCATTGGGCCGGTGCTTTTCGCGAATTTCGATCCTGACGGATCGAGCAATCCTGGCTTCCATGTCGAGTCGATGCCGCTCGCGAGAGAGGCACAGCTCAGGTATCTGACCGGCCCCAGTGATGATGCCGGCGCTCCTGCTGCGAGCGGTGAGCGGCGTGCGAATGTCCTCCCACCCGCCGACTTGGCCCTGACGATGCCGTACACGACGGCGAAGGTTCTCGGTTCGGACAACGGGTTGCTGGTGAGCGACACCACGCGCCGACTCGTGTACGTGGACTTCGCGGATTCGCTGCGGGTGGTGCGCAGGCTCGACCATCACGAGGTCGAAGTCCTGTTGCCGGACGGCAACACGGTAGATCTTTCCGAAATCTTGGTCGCGGCGGCATTCCGGGAGGAGGAGCAGGCCGACGGCTCACTGGTATTGCGTCCGAACGTAACCGGCGTGTTCGCCATGAACCGCGCGGGAAACGCCGTGATAAACCCGCACGGTCCCGCCTTTCCGGTGCGTTCGACCATGGACGACGGGGACACGATGAAGCTGTACGTCCACGGCGCCATGGAATCCGGCTGGCTCGATGTCGAGACAGACAGACTGGATGTGCGGGACCGGCGGGCAACCGGGCCGCTCTACGGCGATATCGGCGTGCCGCTGCCAGGCGACGTTCGCCGAAGCGTGCAGGGAGCCGACTATCTGACGGCGAACTTGATCAGGTTGGCGGCCGCGAATCCCGCTCTGCTCCAGGACATGATCCGCTCGTCGAAGGTTGGCGATGTGCGTCTGTTCGAAGTGCGGTTCTTCGATCCTGCACAGAACAGCTGGGTGTGGGTACAGGTGGACGACACCTTCTACGTCGACGCCGCAGAAGACACGACGTACGCGCTCCAGGATCCGTCGCAGCCGCTGTGGCCTGCGGTCATCGAGAAGGCGTGGGCGGTCTTCCGTGGCGGTGAATATCCGGGTATCGGCTCGGTCGGTCCCGCCGGGCAATCCGAGCTCGGCACGCAACTTGTCATCGCGCCGTCGGCCGATGTCGGTGCACAGCCGACCGCAGCCGATGCGCCGGTGCAGCCGAGCACCATGCGGCACAACACGTCCGGGCGGCGACGGGCGCGGAACCTGGTCGGCGGTTTTGTCAGCGAGCTGGGGCGGGTGTTGCGGCGTCGTCCGGCGACGAACTCGGTGGTCGCTCAGCCGACCGGCTGGTGGCGTAGGCACGGTGTGCGGACCGGGGAAGTCCTGCGGCACGTCGGCCGGAGTGAGCCTGTCGGCGTTGGCAACCCGGCCGTCGCCGAGTTCCGCGGGCCCACTCCGGTGAGCGAGCGGTCGCAGTCCCGATCCGGACGGGCAGATGACGCAGTCTTCCGAGGTGGAGCGGACGAGGCGGCGGTGGCTGGCGCGCTGAACTCGACGGTCGAGGGAGTCTCCGCACCCGAGAGTGGGGTGTGGAAGTCGATGCCGGGTGACGGCAACTGCTTGTTCCACGCACTGGCGGCGGTGCTGCGCATGGAAGGCGCTGACGCGCATGAGGATTTGCGCGCCGCCGTGGTGGAGGGGTTGAACACACGGGCGACCGATGAGTGGACCGAGTTCTTCGGCGATTTCATGGTGGGAGAGCCGGAGGAGCTGCGGCACACCGAATTCGAGCGGCAGCTGGCGAACTTGCTGGGGGACAGCGAGTTCATGGATCCGGCGGCCGAGTCGTTCCTGCCGTTCGTGGTGCGTGAGCTCGGGTTGAATGTGGATATTGCCTACCCGGGCGGCGTCGTGAAACCGCTGCGCCACGGGCCCGGGCTGCCGGTCTACACGTTGTTGCGGGCGACCGGTGACGGCGACGGGCACTATCACGTCGCGGTCGACAATAACGGTGCGGTGCTTGGTATTTCGGACGTCGGGCGAGTCGACGATGACGGTGTTCGCCGGTTCGATACCAATGCAGACGGTGCCGCTTATGCCAGCCGCTATCTCGCTGGCATGAAGGATTTTCAGGGCCCCGCATGGTTGAAACTTCGGCAGGCAGTGCATGCCTACGAGAGGGAGACCTGGACCAACCTCATCGTGCGCAACATTGCTGGTGTCGACGCGCGGGACGCCGAAATCGGTTCATATATCGAACAACTGAAGCAAGCTGTCCGCATTGTGGAAGTTTTGAAAGGCGAGGGCCATTATGAACTTCCGACGGTGGCCGAACTCGAGGAGGACAGGGCACGGCTGGTAGCGGAGGGCGCCACAGTCGACAGCAGCGAGCACCTGAAGCTTGTCGAGGAAATCCTGAGCGATGCGTCGCGAGAGGTGCGTTTGGCGGAGCTCGGGCAGCGAGATGAGCTGTTCTACTCGCTGCTGGACTACTTCGGCTCGACCGAAGATCTGCTATCGAAGGATGTGCTGGCACAGGTCACCCTGCTGGATCAGGCCGCCGGGCAGCCACTGCGGTTGCACGAGCCCGTTCAGGTAGTTCGCATCGTCGGCGACATCAATTTCATGGTCGGGGCGCAGGGTCTGCCGCTGGGCAACGGCGACCCCAGGGAGCTCATCGGTACCGTGCAGACCGAACCCGGCTACATGTCGACCTCTGTGGGTGCGGAAACGATTGTCTCCCTGGCCGATAGCTACCGCCTGGAATTGACCGTCCGGCCTGGTGCGAACGGCATGTACATCGGCAAGTACAGCGTCGCGCCCGGCGGGGATCAACAGGAACTCCTGCTGCCCCGCGGTACCCGTTACCGGATCACCGACGTAAGGGTCGCCGCGAACGGTCAAACGATCCTCGCGGCCGAAGTATTGCCGCCGCAGGGTGTCGCGGTCGATAACCAGGAGGGCACCGCGCAACCGTACCGAGGGGGAGGCGTCAGCCAATCCACTGCGCGGGATCGCTCCGGCCGGTCCGGACCGGCGAGGCAGCAGCGCGCGGCGGATCTGCCGTCGGTGGTTGCGCCGGGGCGCGCAGCCGGCGTGCCGGTCGAACCGGTGGCTGGGCAGCAGCCCGGTTCCGGTCGGCGGCGGACCCGTGACGTGGTGGGCGATTTCGCCGGCAGACTGAGCCAGACGCTGCGACGTCGTCGTCCGGCGACGAACCCGACGGCCACTCTGCCGGCCGGATGGTGGCGTAGGCGCAGCGGGCGGACCAGTGAATTCGTGCGGGATGTCGGCCGGAATGAAGCTGTCCTCGTTGCCAACCCGAGTGTCGCCGAGTCCCATGTGCCCACTCCGGTGAGCGACCGGTCGCAGTCGAGGTCCGAGCAGGTCGATGAGGCACCCATCCGAGATGACGCGGATGCGGCAGCGGTCGCCGCAACGCTGGATCCGGTGGTTGAGGGAGTCTCTGCACCTTCGGGCGGTTTGTGGAAGTCGATGCCGGGCGACGGCAACTGCTTGTTCCACGCGCTGGCGACGGTGCTGCACATGGAAGGCGCTGACGCGCACGATGATTTGCGTGCCGATGTGGTGACGAGCTTGAGCGCGCGGGCTGAACAAGATTGGGCCGCATCCTTCAGAGATTTTATGGTGGGGGAACAGGAGGATGTGCGGAAGCGGGATTTCGCTCTGCAGTTGGCGAATTTGCTGAGGGACAGCGAGTTCATGGATCCGGCGGCCGAGTTGTTCTTGCCGTTCGTGGTGCGTGAGCTCGGATTGAATGTGAATGTCGTCTATCCATCTGGTGTAACGGAAGGGCTGCGTCATGGGCCCGGTTTGCCGGTGTACACGCTGTTGCGGGCGACCGGTGACGGTGCTGGGCACTATCATGTCGGGGTTGACAATGACGGTGCGGTGCTGGGTATTTCGGATGTCGGACAGGTCGGCGCCGACGGTGTGCGCCGGTTCGACAACAACGACGACGGTGCCGCCTATGCCAGTCGCTACCTCGCCGGCATGCAAGATTTCCAGGGCAGGAAGTGGTTCAAACTCCGGCTGGCAGTCCAAGCCTACGAGAAACAGGCCGTGGTCAACGGAATTGTTCGCAGCATTGCCGGTGTCGACACGCGCAAAGGCATCACGGAATATGTCGAACCATTGATGCAAGCCGTCGACTTTGTGGAAGTCTTGAAAGACGGTTCTGAAGATTCGGAATTCCCGTCGGTGTCCGAACTCGAGGAGGCCCGGGCACTCCTGGTGGCGGAGGGGGCCTCGGCCGACAGCAACGAGCGTCTGAGTCATATCGATCAGATCCTGAACAGTACGTCGCGAGACGCGCGTTTGGCGGACCTCGCGAGGCAAGAGGCGATCCTCTATACGCTGACGGACTACTTCCACACCACGAAAGAGTTGGTAGCGGAAAATGTGCTGAGGCAGATCGCCCTGCTCGACCAGGCCACCGGCCGGCCACTGCGGCTGCCTGAGCCTATTCAGGTAGTACGCATCGTCGGCGACGTCACGTTCATGGTCGGTCCGCAAGGTCTCCCGCTGGAAGACCGCGACCCCACGGAGCTCATCGATACCATCCAGACCGAACCCGGATACATGTCGACTTCCGTGGGCGCGGAAACGGTTTTCTCCTTGGCTGAGGGCTACCTCCTGGAGCTGACCGTCCGGCCGGGCGCCAATGGCCTGTACATCGGTAGGGACGGAGTCGCGCCCGGCGGTGATCAACAGGAACTCTTGCTGCCCCGCGGTACCCGTTACCGGATCACCGGCGTGCGGACGAACTCCACGAACAGCCTGACCATCCTCACGGCCGAAGTGCTGCCGCCGCACGATGCCGCGACCGGCACCCCGGAAGGCACCGCGCTGTCATACCGGGCGGGCGGCATTACCCAGTCCACCAGGCGGGGTCCCTCCGGCCGGTCCGGAACCTCACGCCAGGAGACCACGCCAGGGCGGACGCGGACCGGCAACGTGGTCGGAGATTCCGTCGGGAGACTCGGGCGGGCACTGCGACGCCGTCGTCCCGCGACGACCCCGACTGTCACCCAGCAGAGCGGTTGGTGGCGACGACACCATAGGCGGACCACGGACTTCCTGCGGCGCTTCGGCAGGAATGACGCTGTCCACGTCGGGAACCCGATCGTCGCCGAAAGCCGCGTGCCCACTTCGGTGCACGAGCAGTCGCAGTCCAGGAGCGAGCCCACACCGAATCAGCCGGTGGCCGAGCCGGTCGTGGCGGCGGTGGCCGACGAGTCGGTGGCACCGGTGGTCGAGTCGATCGTGGTACCACCGGCCGATCGGCCGTCGGCGAGTCAGCCGGTGCTGGTCGGCACCGGCGAACTGGTGCCGCCGCCGAGCACGATCGGCGCTGGATTGGTCGTGGCGCCGTTGCCGGGCACCGCTCAGTTCCACCGACTGAGCGAGGAAGTGCGGGCTTCATACCGGATCGTGGTCGGCGGTGACGGGCTTATGTACCGCGCGCTGGACGGCTCGCTGTTCGATACGACGTCGGGTGTGCGGACGGGTTCGGCCGACCTCGATACCCACGCACACGATCAGCAGACTCCGGCGATCCGGCGCGCGCCGATGGTGCTCGACGTCTTCGGCAATATCTACGCGATCGCCGAAGCTCAGCAAGCAGATCCGCGGATCACCCACGCGTCGCTGCTGAACGGTGGTCGCGCGGCGGCGGCCGCGGAGATCGAAGTACGCGATGGCCAGCTGTCGGTCATGGTCGATCGGGGTGGGGAGTACGTGACTGCGGCCGGGCTTACCGAACAAGCCCTGGGATATCTGCTGTACAGACCGAATCCGATTGTGTTGCACCGCGACTTCCAGCTTTCGGTCTCGAATCCCGACGATGCGCCGGAAGCCGTGAACTCACCGTCGACGGTCTCGGCCGAAAACGAAGCTCCCGCTACGCCGGTGACAGAAGAGGGCCCCATCTCACTGGCAGCGGGAGGGCAGTCACCGACCGAGCCGGATGCGGCGTCCGACAGCGATAGTCAAGAGTCCGATATTTCCGTGATGCTGCGCGGCACCGGAGAGCAAGTGCCCCCGCCCCGCACGGTCGAGGTGGCGTTGCCGCCGGTGCTCGCGCAGGCAGGGAGCAATTTCCTCAGGCTGACCGCGGATCAGCGGGAGATGTACCGGATGCCCGCGCGCAATGTCGAAGAACTCGACCTGGATTCGGTGCTGCCCAACGCTCAGCACGACGCGCTGCCGGATCATCAGATCGAGCGGCGGCGTCTCGCTGTCGGCCCGGACCGACGCCTGTACCGCGCTAGCGACGGAAGTCTCTTCGACACGGGAAATTACCGTGCGATCCTGGTCATGGACCGGGCCGGCAACCTCTATGCGGAGCGCGAAATCGACAACCCGCATCAGTTGGTCACCCACGCGGCGCTACTCGGCGGTGGGCCCGCGACGATGGCCGCGGAAATCGAAGTGCGGGACGGTATCATCTCGCTACTCGTCGATCGTGGTGGTGAATACCCGGTCACCGCGCAGCTGAACGACGTGGCCCTCGGGCAGCTGATGGCTGATACCGGGCTGCGGCCTGCGCCGGATATCCGGCTGCTGGCATTCGATGCGGCGAACGACCGGGAAGTGGACCGGACCGCCCTCGCCCTCGGTGCCCGACTCCGGCTCACCGCGCCGGAGATGTCCACCGCCGAGGGTGATCAGCTCACCCCGCATCCGGGCGGGTTCCTGATGCTCGAGGACAACCCGGCCATGCGTGTCAGACACGATGCACAGGATTGGTTGTGGGTCGATGGCGCCAACGGGGCGGGCTGGGTACCCGCCGGCTTCTTGCGCGAGCACGGATACCGCTGGCATCGGTCCACCGGACGCCTCTACCGCAGCATGCAGGTCGATGGCAGGTCGGAAGGCGGGGAGCAACGCGATATCACTGTGTTCGAAGGCGATCGCATCATTATCGATGCGGATCCTGTGGTAGCAGTGGACGGAACTTCCCGGCTGCGATTGCATTACGGCGGCGACGAACTGTTGATAACCGAGGGCGTCGCGAGCCGACTCGGATGGACGCGGCGCACCGTGCTGCCGGGCGAGCTGTGGGGTGAATCCGGCCCGCAACCCCGAGATCTGGACCATCTGCCGCACAGCTGGCTGGTTCAGCAGCTGTGGCATTCGGTCTCGAACGACCCGGAAGGCATCCGGTCGGGGCTGCACGAAAACGAGGACGGCACAATCGATGTCAACGTCGCTGAGGGACGGTGGGTGCGGATGGACCGCAGCACCGATCTGCCCTGGCGACCGGGCAGCAGCCAGCCGATCTGGCCCGCCATAGTGCTCGCAGCACGCACCGTCGGCCTTGCGGACGACGCGTCAAGAAATGTCGCACATGATCCGTTCGACCCGCCGGGCGAACTTCCCCAGCCTGATTCGAATGCCGCGCAGCAGATCGAGACGCTGTCGATGGGTTCGGTCGAGGATGGGCCCGCAGTTCGGCGTAGTGCGGAGCTGCTTGCGCCGGTCGGTCCGGGCCGCGCGTCGGTGGGGTCGGTGTACTCGGTGGTCTCCGCGCGTTCGCGTTCGGGTGATGGGACGTCGTCGGACGTCGTCGTGTCGTCGCCTGTGGTGCAGCAGATCGAGACGCTGTCGATGGGTTCGGTCGAGGATGGGCCCGCAGTTCGGCGTAGTGCGGAGCTGCTTGCGCCGGTCGGTCCGGGCCGCGCGTCGGTGGGGTCGGTGTATTCGAACCCAGGCGAGGAGTCACACGCCGACGCCGTCAGTGCCCCGTGGGAATTCGATGAGAACGGCGGATCGGCCGCAGCCCTCTGGACTGATCCGGCGCTGCCCCAGAACGCCACCGCGGCAAGCGATGCCGGTCCGGCGCCAGCGGCTGAGCCCACCCCGGCTGCGGCTACGCTCGGCGAGCGCAACGATGGTGCGCAGGGCAATTCGAACGGCACCCAGCATTCGCTACCACGCGGCCCGGCTCCGTTGGCTTCGTTCGCGTCGAAGATGAGACCCGATCCGCTCTTACCCCTCCCAAGGCGCATCGAGCTGGACCAGACCGGTGTCCGCACCGATCGCGGAGTGCTCATCCGGCCGAATCCGGCCGGCGCTCTACGGTTCCAAGACCGTCCCTGGAATCGGTACACCGACAGTGGTGGGACGAGGTATCGCATTTTCGGCGACAACCACGCCGGGTGGGTCTGGGAACAGAGTCTGCTCGACGCCGGGTTCCGGCGTGGTCCGGCCGGCGAGAACCTTTTTCGCGCCGCCGATCTACCCGGGATCACCGGCACCGTCACCGTTTACGACAATGAACTCGTCGACATCGATGCGACCGCCGAACAGCCGGACGGCCATGAGGGGCTGCTGCTGCTGCGTTTGCCCGGGCGGGCCGTGTGGGTTCAGGAGACCGCGGCAGCCGCACTCAGGCTGTTTCGCCCGGTGCTGTTGGGTGGTCCGCTCTGGACGGACGGTCCGCAAGCCGACGACCTGAACGGTTTGAGCGGGCCCAATGTCCGCCAATTGCGCACTCTCGCGCGTGATCACCCAGAATTCGTCCGAGACATGTTCCGAGAGAACGAAGACGGTACCGTCGACGTCCGCTTGCTGGTGGACGAACGTGCTCGGTGGATCCGGGTCAACCGTTCCTACAGCCGGAGCCTGGTCTGGCCGAACGATCGCCCGATCTGGCCGCTGCTCGTCATCATGGCGAGCGAGGTGGCGGCTGCGCATACCGCGGTGGCGGCGGTGGAGCGCCATGATCGTCAGCCTCCTACCGAGGTGAACTGGACCGGTCGGTCGCGAATGGTCGACGGTGTCCAGCTCTTCGAGGTCTCGATTCCCTACACGCAGGAGACGCTCAGCTGGCTCAGTGAGTACGACCTGGAAAATATGAGTAGGGCCAACGATCCGCAACATCGGATACTTATCCTTCCGCGAGCACCGCAGCTGACTCTGCATGCGCAGGTCGATCAGGACCGGCTGTTGGAACGTGGACTGCCGCTGTACCCGAACGGCCGGATACCGGCCGGTCCGCTGCGGCTGACCGAAGAGGACGTGGCTGCCGATGAACCGGTGGTCGAAGAACCCGCAGGTGTGCGCGTCACATTGGCTGCTACGGCCGTGCTCACCGACCAGGACGTGTCGATCCACCCCTTCCCGGATGGTTCCTTCAGGGCCGACCCCTCAGTTGACGGCGACGAGTCTCGGACCGCGCCCGACGAGAGCCACCGGTGGCTCTGGATAGTGGGCTCCAACGACCAGGGGTGGGTCGACGCTGATCTGCTCGAACAGCGTGGCTTCGAGCAGATGCCGGATTCTCTGGAGTTCCGGAGCACGGTCACGGTGCCCGTGGCAGGCACGGAAGCGACGCTGTACGACGGCGAGATGGTCGAAGTCGAACCGAGCCCAGATCCGGACCAGATCCTGGTCCGGCACTCCAGCGGCGCGACGGTATCGCTGCAGCGTGACCTGGCCGCCGCACTCGGTCTCCGTCTTCCGAACAGGCTCGGCGGCCCGCTGTGGCGACCGGCAGGCCCGAGCGAGATCGACTTGGGTGGCCTGCGGACAATGCCGGTCCCGGCACCTCCGGAGGCAATCACCCAGCTCCGTGAGCTGGTGACTCGCTACCCCGACATCGTCGCCGCTTCGGTTCGCGAGGCCCCAGAAGGTGACGCCGTCGATGTCCGCCTGCATCAGGACGGACAGCCGCGGTGGGTTCGGGTGCGGCGAGTCGGTGATTGGCCCGACAACGTGCCGAACAACGATGCTGTCTGGCCATACCTGATCCTCGCAGCACACCAGCGGCAGCTGCGGCTGCCTGTGGTACCGCCCCCGCACTACACGCAGGGGGACGAACCGGCGAACCCGCCGCTTCGGCCCGTGACTGCCGCCGACTCCGATCCAGCCGACCCGAGCCATGCCCGGTTGCGCGGCGGAGCCGGCGAATCACTATCGCCTGTAGAGGTTTTCGCCGCCGAGGTGCGTGCGGAGATCGGCGGTGTTCGTGCACCGGGTGTGGATGGCGTGTGGGAGTCACAGCCAGGGATGGGGAATTGTTTGTGGGAGGCGTTGGCGCGGGCTGTGGGTGTCGATCCCACTGATCGGAACGCGCATCGGGACTTCCGCGTAGGGGTGGTGCGAAAGATGCTGGCCGAGCCGGATGCGTACCGCGGCAAATTCTCGGATTCGGATGCTTTCGTGCGGCAACTGACGGAGTTGCTGGAGGAGGGGACTTGGAACAGTGATGCCGCCGATCTGCTGTTGCCGTCGGCGGCCGCTGCGTTGACATTGAATCTGGATGTGTATCACTCGGACGGTGGTGTGACGCATCTGCATTTCGGGCCGCCCGAGCAGCAGTTGAATACATTCATGTTGAACCGTGCCGACGGTGGTGCGCACTACTGGGTGGCAGTGCACACCCACGGCGGTGGTGTTGTGGACATCCGGAACTACCGGCATATGCAGAGCGAATTGAACAGCTGGGCAAGGAATTCCACACGCGGCGGCATGACTGTTCCCGGGGTGCCATCCGTCGTCACTACTGACGACGAGGACGCACTGCTCTTCGCTCGGGATTTCGTGCAGTCGCTGCCGAGCGAGCCGGTCGGACCCACGCTCGAGGCGGCGGCGTTTCGGGCCGCGGTGCTGGAAGCCGCCGGGTTCCAGGAATCTTCGGCGGTTCGGCAGCCGGGCGGCGAGAGGACCACACCGCCTGCGGACCCGCAGCTAGTCATGCCTGCTGCCGGCGTCGAGCTCTTGAAGGGCGAGCTGGTGGTGGCCGACGCGCACCGAAAACTGGTGCCGATTCCGCAGCGCGCGGTCTTTCAGCACGTCGGGTGGACGATGATGGGTGATTCGCCTATTCGTAAGCTCGCGAAGTCCGACGGTGCCGTCGTGGAAATTCCCGCTGCTGTGGCGGCTGCGGCATTCGAATACGACAAGAACCGCGGCGGATGGATTCCGAAGGCTACCGGGTTGTTCTGCGTCGATGACGCGGATCAGGTGGTGCGGTTGGACGGCCCTACTGTTGCTGCCCGGGTCAACTCGCTCGCGCCGGAAAAGGTCGATCTACATTTCCCGGGCACCGGGTGGCTGACCGTCGATGCCGCCAGAATATTCGATCTCGATGTGGAGAAGGTATCGGGGCTCCTGTTCAACGGCCGTCCACGACCGGAGGATGTTCGACAGGGCAGGGTCGGGGATTGCTATCTGCTGTCGAATCTCATCGGCTTGGCCGAGCGGCATCCTGACCTGATCGAAGACATGATTCGTGAGGGCGAGGAGATCCGTGCGGGTGTAGCAGGCCCGGTACGCACCTTCAGCGTTCGGTTCTATGACCCGGAGCAGGACAGCTGGGTGTGGGTCACCGTGGACGACAGCTTCTACAAAAACTCCACCGGTGGAATGCTGTACGCGGCGCAGGACGATTCGTGGCCACTGTGGCCCGCGGTAATCGAGAAGGCGTGGGCAGTGTGGCGTGGGAAGGAACTGGGATACGGGGGTATCGACGGAGGAAATCCCGGGATATCTGCCGGACAGTTGCGCCCGCCGCAGATGCCGGGCTTCGCCGGTCGTGTGCAACCGACACGTAGCCTGGACCTGTCGGTGGGTCACCTGTTCGAGGCGGACCCTGACCTGCTGACCGAGCTGACCGAAGATGCCACCGAGGAATCCGCCGATGGTCCCGGGGTCTCGCTCTCTGGATTTGCCCAGATGGTCGCGGGTTGGGCCGAGTCGACCGGTTTCGTTTCGGCAGGCACGATGCGTTTCAAATTGTCGGCGGTCGCGTCCAGGGTGGCGATGGCGGTCATGGTGCTGGGAAATTCGGCTCCGAAGGATCTGCCGAACTTGGACCGTGCGCAACTCGTCCTCGCTATTGATGAGATTTACGAGCGGACAGTGAGCTACGGGGAGATGGCGGCCGCCATCCAGGCGATCGAGGATGCGGAAACCGAGGTCGACTTCGACGATACCGTCGACTTCGCGAACTTCCTCGAAGCACAGTGGCGGGTACCGGCGGACAGGTTGATCGGTTATCTCACCGCATGGGACGGGAACGCCGCTTTGGCGGACGAGCGGACCGCAATGGTGCTGGCCGATTACATTGAATCGCTGCTCCGGCGCGGCGACACGGTGAATCTGGTGACCAAATCGGAGCAGCAAGCCGCGGACAGCACCTATACCGAATTACAGTCGAACCATTCGTATTCCGTCGCGCGGGTCGAGCACGCCGGCGGGCCGGGCGGACAACCCACAGCGGTTGTCGTGCGTGACCCGCACGGCGGTCCGGAGGTCTCCGTTCCGCTGAGGCATCTCAATCAATTCGGCAGGATCGGATCTTCCGGCCCGGGCACCCGGTTCTTCCATGGCGTGAATGAAAAAGCCGTGGCGCCCACCGCCGAATCGGAAAGCGACGGGGACATCACCGACTTGGACGCCCTGTCGGACCTGTCGGGTTTCGATTCGGACTTGGCGGGATTCGAGTCGGACGGGGAAGTTGCGGCAGCTCGTGCCGAACCCGGGCACTCGACCCACCTGCCGTCCGCCGGACCGCCACCGGCCCCGCGCGCCACCCGACCCGATGTTTCGCCGTGGGATGCAGCCGTTGTCGCGGCTCCGCCGGTCCCACGCGCGACTCGGTCGGATGTATCGCAGTCGCCCGAGGTAGTTGTGCACGGCCCGCCCGTTGCGCGGGCGTCGCGGCCCGATGTTTCCGGTGTATCAATGCCGGTGGTCGATGGGGTCGAGCGTGGGCTCGGCGAGGGTTTGTTGCTGCCGGAGGGCTGGGAACACTTCAGTGATGTGTTCACGGAGCCGGACGCCGGACCCGCGGTCGGCCCCGACGGGCGTCCGCTGTTCGCGGGCACCGATATCCCGGTGCCGCAACGGAAGACGGCGGCCGAGCGCCCGTTCGCTGGGAAGCCCGTGAAGCACGGGGAGGACTACGAATCGATCTCGGTCGCCGATCGCGAGAAGTTGCGGATCGTGGTGGGGCCGGACGGGCGGTTGTACTCGGTCGACGGTGCGGTCTTCGATACCACGTGGGCCGCTGAACGGGGTTCGGGAAGCACGCGCGATTTCGAGGCGTTGCAGAGCGATCCGCACGTACCGGAACGGCGCGCCATGATGGTGATGGACGTGTACGGCAATCTGTACGCGCTTACCAAGGAACAGCAGCGTGGATACGGCCGCAGTCGGGAATTCACCCATGCGTCGCTGCTAGGCGGCGCTCCCGCCGCCGCGGCCGCGGAGATCGAGGTGCGGGCCGGGGTGCTGCGCGTCCTGGTCGATTGGGGCTCGGGATACGACTACGAAGACGGACCGGCGGATATCGCTCTGGCGGAATTGAATTCGGCAGCGCTGAATTATCTGCATGCTCAGCCGATCGGTTTGCGGATCGACGCGGACTTCGAGCACCTGAGTTACGAGGAAGCGGCCAATACGCCGACTCCGGCAGCTGCACCGGCTCCGGTGGTGGACGAGGCGCGAGCACGGGAGCGCATGCCTGCGGCAGCCGTGCGAATCCCGGAAGGCAGGACGATCACATTCGCCGCGGCCGGGGGAGTTGTGTCGTTGGCGGGAGGCACAACAATCGCGGTGCGAGTGGACGAGGCCGACCCCGTTCAGGTTTCGGTGCGCGAACCCGGCGACAGCGGGGTGTGGCATCGCGTCGAGCGCAAACTGCTGACGGACGCCGGTGTGCGGGTACCGACCGTGAAACGTGTCGCCGGTCCGCTGTTCGGGCTCGACGATATGCCTCGTGCCGCCGATGTGAAGCAGGGCGGGGCTGGCACCTGCTACTTGCTTGCCGATCTCATCGGTCTGGCGGACCGACATCCGGAGTGGGTGCGCCAGATGATCCGTTCACGGTCGGACGGTGACTTGGAGGTGCGATTCATCGAGCAAGACGGGAATGGACGGACGATATCGGCAACTGGCGAAGTGCAATTCACCGAGCCGGCTCGGCGCGAGGTGTGGGTTCCGGTCGATCGACGATTCCATGCCTACGACAAGCAGATGGCGTATGCGGCTCACGAGGACGGACAGCCGCTGTGGCCTGCCGTGATCGAGAAGGCTTGGGCGCTCTATCGCGGCGGGGACAAGGGGTACGCGGGAATCGAGGGTGGTGGGTCGGGGGCGACCTCGAGTGCGCTGTGGCCTGCGGATTCGCCGGGTGCGGCGGGGCGGATACTGCCGATACGTGCGGTGGATGACGGCGCATTCGCACATCCGATGATGATGGGCCCGGATGCGTTGGCGCAGTTGGCGGGCGGCAGCTATGAGGTCGCGCACGAACTACTGGACCTGGAGCACGACTGGCACGACTACCAGGGAAAATGGCTTGCTTACGGGACGTGGGACAAGGCTGTCGTTGAATGGAGCAAGATTGCGAAACTCGGCCTTTCCGCGAGTGATGCCAGGTCGACATTCGTACAGTGGCTGGTGGCCAACGATCCACGCACGGCCGCCGGTTTTCCCGCATTCGTGGAGGAGAAGCTGGGCTCCGAGCGTTGCCAACAGCTCGGGCCGCAGCTGCGGCTGGTGTACGCGGAGATGGCGCGGTGGGAATCAACTGCGCCGCTCGATGATTCGGCCTTGAGGCAGTGGGTGGCGGACCGGATCGTGAACTTGCTGCAGCGCGGTGACACGGTGGTCATCAATACCCGAACTCTGCCGGATGGCGCGACTAGGCACGCCGATACCGGCCTGTTGCACACGCACGCATATCTCGTGTCAGGCGTGGTGTTCGAGGAGCAGACAGGGCGCGTGACGGAATTGCGGCTGATCGACTCGAACGCGCGGCAATCCGGCGATCGGTCCCGAGATGAAGTCGTGGTTTCGCTGCGGCACCTCAACCAGTTCAAGTTTCTGTCGTCCGCAGGTCCGGGTACCCGATTCGCATATGGCTTGGATAGGGTCGCGCTATCGCAGGTCTTGGATACGGAAGGTTCTCCAGAGCAAGCTCCTTCTGACTTCCACCACGCCGACGCCCACGTCATCGATACGACCAGTTCCTCGCATATGGAAGGCGTCGACGGGACGACGCTGCCCGAAGGCTGGGAGATTTTCCGCGCACAGTTCACGGAGCCGGATACCGAACCCGTTGCGGAACAAGACGGCCGACCATTTTTCGCGGGTACCGATATCCGCGTGCCGGAGCGGAACACAACGGCCGATCGCCTGTTTACCGGGCGGCCGATGGAGCCCGGTACGGAGTACGAACCGATCTCGTTCGCCGATCGCGAAAAGTTCCGCATCCTGCTGGGACCGGACGGCCGGTTGTACTCGGCGGACGGTGCGGTATTCGACACCACCTGGGCCGCGGAGCGCGGCTCAGGAAGCACGTTCGACTTCGAGGCTTTGCCCAGCCGCCCGAGCGCGCAGGAACGGTTGGCCGTCATGGCGACGGACGAATACGGCAATATGTACGCGGTCACGAAGGAGCAGCAGCGTCAATATGGGCGCGGTCGGGTCTTCACCCACGCGTCGCTGCTCGGCGGCGCTCCCGCTGCCGCTGCGGTGGAGATCGAGGTTCACGCAGGGGTTTTGCGGGTCATGGTCGATGCGGGCGCGGAATGTGACTACGCGAACGAGCCTTCCGATATGACCGACCTGAACGTCGCAGTGCTGCTACATCTCAGTGGTCAGACTGCCGGACTGCAGACCCATGACGACTTCGAATACCTGTCCTTCCAGGCGTTCGAGGAGCTGAGCTTCGAGGAAGCGGCCGGGGAGTCCACTCCGGCTCCGACACCTGCGGCGGTGGATACGGCGCAAGCAAGGCAGCGTATTCCGGCGGCGGCTGTGCGCATCCCCGAAGCCACACCGATCACCTTTGTGGCAGCAGGGCAGACAGTGACTTTGGCGGCGGGAACCATGGTCGCGATGCGGATCGATGCGGACGACCCTGCTCGCGTTTCGGTGCGCGTCCCCGGCGGTAGCGACGGTACGTCCGTGTGGCATCAGGTCGGCCGCGACGTGCTCGCAGACGCCGGTGTGCTCGTGCCGGACATGGTGCATGTCTCCGGTCCCCTGTTCGGGCTCGGCGATGTGCCCCGAGCCTCCGACGTGCAGCAGGGCGGGGCTGGAACCTGCTACCTGCTCGCCGATCTCATCGGTTTGGCGGAGCGGCACCCGGACTGGGTGCGCCAGATGATTCGTTCCCGCGCGGACGGCGATTTCGAGGTCCGGTTCATCGAGCAGGACGGCGATGGCCGAGTGACCTCGGCAACCGGCGAAGTGGAGTTCACCAGCCCCGTGCGGCGCGAGGTGTGGGTGCCGGTGGATCGGCGGTTCTATGCCTACGACGGACAGCTGGCGTATGCGGCACACCGGGACGGGCAGCCGTTGTGGCCCGCGCTGATCGAAAAGGCCTGGGCGATTCATCGTGGTGGGAGCGAGGGGTACGCGGGAATCGAAGGCGGGTATGCCGCAGAGACCGCGCGTTCGCTGTGGCCTGTGGATTCGCCGGGTGCGACGGGGCGGATCCTGCCGATACGTGCAGTGGACGACCGCGCGTTCGCGCATCCGATGATGTTGGGTCCGGATGCCTTGGCGGAGTTGGTGGGCGGACGTCACGAAGTCGCGCACGAGTTGTTGGGCCTGGACAGCGCCTGGCACGACTACCTGGAAAGCTGGGCCGGTCATTCGACGTGGGGCAAGGCCCTCGCTGAATGGGACAGGATCGAGGGGCTCGGCCTATCTCTCAGTGCTGCCAGCTCGATGATCACGCAATGGTTGAATGCCCACGACCCGCGCTCCGCGACCGGCTTCCGCACGTTCTTGGCGGAGACGCTCGGCTCCGAGCGCTTCCGGCAGCTGACGCCGGAGTTGGCGCCGGTGTTGGCTGAGATGAGGCGGTGGGAATCGGTTGCTCCGCTGGATGATTCAGTCGTGACGCGGTGGGTGGCTGACCGAATCGCGAATTTGCTAGAGCGCGGCGACACGGTGATCATGACTACCCGCCCGCTGCCGGGCGGTGCGACAGCGCATGCCGGCAGCGGTCTGACGGCTCGGCACTCGTACTTCGTCTCGGACGTGGTGGTCGACGAGGCCACCGGCATAACGACAGGGCTGCGGCTGATCGACTCGAACGGCGATCGGTTCCGCGACGAAGTCGTTGTTCCGCTGCGGCACCTCAACCACTTCTGGACCTTGGCGTCGGCGGGTCCGGGTAGCCGGTCCGCATACGGTTGGGACAGGGTCGCGTCGACGCGTGGCCCATACGAGCCGGTTTCGGAAGGTCCTGCAGCGCAAGCTTCTTCTGCCGATAGCGCGTCTGCCGTGGACTTCTTCGACCCGACCGCGTTCGGCCGGTAACCTCGGCGATGATCGAGATCCCGCAGGATCTGAAATGGCTGGGCTGGCTGGTCGGCGTCGACCTGCCCGCAGGCAACGAGGACCTGCTGTTCGCCATCGGTCGCGCCTGGAACGAAGCATCGAAATCGCTTGCTGCACAGGTGGTCCCGTTGACTCAGGTACGGCGGAAAGCCAGTGGTGCCTATACCGACGGCGCGGGAGCCGAGACCATCTCGGCGTTGTTCACCGACCTGCTCAACGGCGACGCCTCGCTGGCGAAGCTGGCCGCCGACTACGACGAACTCGGCAATGCCGCTTTCGATTTCGGCACCACCGTGCAGGCGGCGAAGCTGATGATGATCGTCTCCTACGCCATGCTGGCGGTAGAAATCCTGTGGGCGTGGATGTTTCCGCCCACCGCGCCCGCTGTAGAGGCCGCGGCCATCGCGGGAACCAGATCCGGGTTGCGGCGGGTCGAGGATTTGGTGATCACGCGGATCGAGCAGGTGATACTGCGGGCGTTCGGCGCTGTCGGGCAGCAGGCTTGGACAAAGTTGGTGGTCAAGAATCTGGCCACGTACGCGGTGAAGGGCGCGGTGTCGGGAGGTCAAGCGGTGCTGGTGGATGCGGCTATCCAGGGTGGCCAGATCGCTGGGGGTACTCGGCGTCAGTTCAACGGAAACGAGGCGCTGCTCTCGTTCGGTGCGTCGTATGCGAGCGGGTTGTTCGGCCGGGCGGCCGGGCATTGGGGTGGCATCGGCTTCGATGCCTCGATCGGCAGGCTCACCAACAAGCTCGGTCGTGCGGCGGATGTGGGTCGGGGCGCGGCGATCGGGGCGTTCGCCGGTGCGGTCGGCACGGTCGGCAGTTCGATGGCCTCGGCGATGAACAGCGGTAACTGGCAGGGGGCGTTCACCGCGAGCGGTTTCGGTCTCGGTGCGTCGGGTGGTGCGTTTCGAGGGGCGATGGCGGGTGGTGCACGCGGCTTGTTCCAGCTGAACCGCGCGCCGGGCAGTGTGGCGCGCACCGGTTTCCTGCGGCATTTCCAGCTCGACGCCGAAGGGAACGTGTATGTCCCGGCGAGCCGGGCTGCGGCAGTCGGTGGATCGGTGAGCGACCAGCCCATCCCACGACCGGCGCCGGTGGCGCGGCCCTCGGTCGACCGGTCGGTCGAGTCGACGCCGCAGCATCAGCGCAGGCTGCGCGAGCTCGATCGCCAGGACGCGGCGAACCTGCGCGAATACCAGCGGCAGGTGCGTGCCGCCCAGCCCCAATTGCGGGCCCAGCCTTCTGAATCCGTAGAGAACCCGCCGCTGGCTCGCGCACTCGGGGCTCCGGACGGGCCGTCGGCGGTCGACCGGCAGCCGCAGTGGGGTTCCCGCATGTCCGACCGCGCGCAGGACATGCAGCAGCGGTCCGATGCGGCCCAGCAGACCGCGGATCGCGCGCAGGCAGGTGCCGACACCGTGCAGCGGCGGGCCGCTATGCAACAGACCAGGGCGGCGACGGAAGACAATATCGCCGAGCAAGCACGGACGAACACCGAGCGGGCGCAGCAGCAACTGCGGGCCGCTGAAACTCGCCTGGAATCGTTGCGCGCGAACGACTCTGCCGACCCTCGGCAGGTCGAGCGGGTCGAACTACAGGTTGCCCGCGCCCGGGTCGAACACGCGAGCGCCGAGTTCGAGCAAGCCGCCGCGCGCCTGCGCGCCGACGCGCACCAGCGCCGAGCCGACGATTTCCAGGCCCGCGCCGACGAATCGCAACACAGGGCCGACCTCGCCCAGCAGCGCGCCGATGAGCTGCGCATGGTGCGTGTCCATCCGGACGTGATCAACCGCAGCGCCGATGCCGAAGCCAAGCCGACGGTGCGCCCGATCGGCGCGGAGCACAGTTGGTGGCAGCGGGCTTTGCTCCGCAGTGAGCAGCTCGGAAAGGAATACGGCACCGGCGGTCCGGGGACGGACCACTATCAACCCAAGGGCACCGATCTGCGCGCCAAGACCCGCCCCAAACTCGATTCCTACCACCAGCCGATCATCGAGCAGTACGCCGCGCCATCAGCGCCCGACCCGGCGGTGTGGGGCGCACCGCAAGACTCCGAAACCGACTGGCAACCAGTGGATTCCGCGAACGCGGAGAGTGATATCCGCTAGACGCACGCGCGAGGAGCCAGCGCGAGAAATCAGTAGGTGCGTGGCTCGAGCCCGAAACCCACAATTCGCATAGTGTTCCGGCCCCAGTCGCCCGCAATCCCTTCTGGCGCAGCCCGTCCTGGCCAGAGTGGGTTGGGTGGAGCAGAGCATCGCCATCGATTCAACTACCGACCTGCATGCCGCCGCCGTGGTGATGGACACTGTCGCCGACTCGGTCGGCCGTGCGGTGCGCATGCTCGCCGACACCCTCACGCTGCTCGGCGACCCGATCGCAGTGCAGCACAACGGAAGCGCCACACGCTCCGAATCAACGGTCACCGCAGGCAGCAGCGCCAACCCGCCGTGGGGCACCGACTCATACGGTAAGTCGTTCGCCGACGGCGACGCCGGCTACGTAAACCTCAGCACCGACCTGCTCCAAGGCGGATTCGACATGGCGCACACCCTGTCCCAATTCGCCCACGGAATGAGCCGGGCCGCAGGCGATCTCGTCGTAACCGAGGAGAACGCCACCGCCGCGTTCTCCTGACCGCCCAGCACGCTGGATGGCAGGGTCGCGCTCGCACATACGACACCCACGCCCAGACGAATGTTGCTCCGCACGTACATCGCTGAGCAACATCCCCTCGCTCAGTTCGGCGGGGGCAGATGGCAGATCTGGATGAGATCGCGCCCCCGCGTCCGCGACACCAACAACCCACGCCCAGGCGGATACTGGGCCGGACGCACGTCCCCGAGCAACACACCCTCGTCCTTCGGCGTACTCATCAAGATCCCGTCCACCGACATATCTTTCATCGGCCCGAGCACCGGATCGTAGAGCGCCCGTGCCGCGCCACCGGACCGGCGCGCAATGATCACATGCAAACCGATATCCCGCGCCTGCGGCAACAGATCCAGCAGCGGCACCAGCGGATTGTTCGACGCCACCATGTCGTAGTCATCGACGATCACGTACACCTCGGGCCCCGTCCACCAGCTGCGCTCCCGCAGCTCCGCAGGCGTGATGTCGGCGCCGGGTAGCCGCTGCGACACGAATCCCGCAACTTCCTTCAACGTTGGAATCGAGGTCTGCGCCGAAGTGGAGTACCCGGCCAGGTGCTGCCCGTCGATGGCGCCGAGCATGGTGCGCCGGTAGTCGACCAGGATCACCCGCGCCTCGTTCGGGTGCGAATTCTCCACGATGCCCTGCGCGATATTGCGCAGCAGCGTGGTCTTGCCGCAGCCGACGTCGGCGAAGACCAGCAGGTGCGGCGACTCCTCGAAATCGAGCACCACCGGCAGCAGCTCCGATTCGCTCAACCCGATCAGCACCCGCTTGTTGTCCAGGCGCATATTCAGTTCGCGTGCGGTGGTCAGCACTTGATCGCGGTCGAGCTCGCCGGGCAGCATCCGCACCCCAGGGGCCCGTCGATCACCGTAGAGCTCGGCGAGTTCGGCCTTCGCGGCGACGATGCCGTCGGAGAGCGTTTCCGGGTTGACGTCGGTGTCCAGGCGGGGGAGGGCGATCAGCATGTGCAGCTTGTCACCGGTCATGCCGCGGCCGGGGCGATTGATCGGAACATTCACCGCCGCACGGCGATCCATCTCCGAGTCCGACGGATCGCCGAGGCGCAGTTCGATCCTGGTGCCGATCTGATCCTTCACGTTGGGCCGGATCTCCGCCCACCGGTTCGCTCCGAGCATGAGGTGGATGCCGTAGGACAGCCCACGGGCCGCGAGGGCGAGCACCTGGCCCTCGATCAGGTCGAAATCCTCACGGAAGGCGGCCCAGCCGTCGATCACCAGGAACACATCACCGAACGCGTCGGCGGCGAGCGGATGCGCGGCCCGCTCTTCCGGAGTCAGCAGCGCGAATTCGGCCTTGCGCTTGCGGAATTCACGCATGTTCTCGATGCCGAGCTCCAGGAAGCGGGCCTCACGCCTGCGCAGCAACATGCTGAGTTCGGCGACGGTGCGCCGCACCCGGTCGCTCTCCAGCCGCCCTGCCGCGGAACCCACGTGCGGCAGCCCGGTGAGGGCAGCCAGGGTGCCACCGCCGAAGTCGAGGCAGTAGAACTGCACCTGTTCGGGGGTGTGCGTGGTGGCGGCTGAGAGAATGATGGTGCGCAGGGTGGTCGACTTGCCCGACTGCGGTCCACCCACCACCGCGACATTGCCCTGGGCGCCGGACAGATCGATCGCGAGCACATCGCGTTTCTGTTCGTACGGCTTGTCGACGATCCCGATCGGCAGCCACAGATTGGCATTCTGGTTGACCTGAGAGCGCCAATCATGGTCGGGCAGAACCAGATCCACAGTCGGCGAGATATCGAGTGGTGGCAGCCACACCTGGTGCGCGGGCCTGCCGTGTCCGGTCAGCCTATCCACCACCACCTGGAGCAGCGACCGCTCGGGTTCGGCGGATGGCGCCTGACCGAGGAGTTCGTTGAGATCGGGCAGTTCGACCGGGATCGGTTGCTGCTCTTCCGTGCTGGGTGCGGCAGCCTCGATGGTGGCGGCGGTGAACAGGTCGACCGTCCCGGCCGTGGCCGTCGGGCCGGTCGTCCGTCCCGCAACCGGCGGCACGTAAGTCCCGGACACGTAGGTGGTGTTGAACCGCAACGGATCCGAAGAATCGCTCTTCAAATAGCCCGCGCCGGGCTGTGCGGGCAGATGGTAGGCGTCGGTGATGCCGAGCACCTGCCGGGATTCGCCGGCCGAGAAGGTACGCAGACCAATCCGGTACGACAGGTGCGAGTCGAGGCCGCGCAGCCGGTTCTCTTCCAAGCGCTGTGAAGCGAGCAGCAGATGCACCCGCAGCGAGCGACCGAGGCGGCCGATCATGACGAACAGCTCCGCGAAATCCGGTTTCTGCGAGAGCAATTCGGAGAACTCATCGACGATGATGAACAGCGCGGGCAGCGGATCGAGCGGCGCCCCGTTGGCGCGGGCCTTCTCGTACTCGGTGACATTGGCGAAGTTGCCTGCCGCTCGCAGCAATTCCTGCCTGCGGGTCAATTCACCGGCCAGCGCGTCGCGCATGCGGTCCACCATCGAGAGTTCTTCCTCGAGGTTGGTGATCACGGCGGACACGTGCGGCAGCGGATCGAGTCCGAGAAACGTTGCGCCACCTTTGAAGTCGACCAGCACCAGGTTCAGCAGGTCGGGGGAGTGGGTGGTCACCATCGACAGCACCAGGGTGCGCAGGAACTCCGACTTGCCGGAACCCGTTGCGCCGATGCACAACCCGTGCGGTCCCATGCCGTTCTCGGCGGACTCCTTGATGTCGATCTCGACCCTGGTGCCGTCAGGGGTCGAGCCGATCGGCACCCGCAACCGCTCGCGCGCCGACCTGGGCCGCCACACCACGTCCGCGTCTAGGGTTGCCGCGTCCGCGACACCTAGCATTGCCATCAGTCCAGGGTCGGTGTTCACCTCGGCGCCGAGGTCGACGACCTGGGCGCTGGTGGCGATCCGGTAGCGCGCCATCCCGCGGCCGAAAGTGGCGGCGATATCCAGGCTTACCCGGTCGGGCCCGGCGAAGTTCTCCACGGAACCACCGGTGCGGGCGCCGATCACGTCCTCGTCGACCACCAGTTGCAGCCCGCGCCGGACGGCGAGGCCGGTCTGCGGTGCGGTGAGGTCGAGCACGGTCACCGAGTCGAGTCCGGCGTCGCTGATGATGCGTTCGGCACCGCTGACATACCCGTCATCGATCACCACGACCAGGTGCAGCCTGCCCGCCGTAGTCGGTGCGTTGCGCAGGAACCGGCCGCGTTCGAGCAGGTCCTCCGACAACGAGGTCTCCAGCTCCGACAGCGACTCGTAAAGCATGCGGGCCGAACCGATCCGGTCGGTGTCGCGGGGATGTTGCAGGTGCGGGAGCCATTTGGTCCAGCTCCACACCTCGCCGTCGGGATCGGCGGTGACGATCGCGAAGATCATGCTGTCCGGGCCGTGGAAGGTGGCCAGTTCCATCAGCATCGACCGGACGAGTGCGCGGCCGTGCTCGCGCGGACCCTCCACGTTCACCGCGGGGAACGCGCGCAGCGAGATGGCGGTCGGCAGGCCGTGCACCACCGAGTGGGTGCGGACGAAACGGCGCAGTGCCACTGTCGCGACCGGTTCCAGGTCTTCCAGTGGAACAGTCTCGGGCCGAACAAGCTTGGTGGCGAGGCGATGACTGCCGACGCCGATCCGGATGTGCCCGAAGTCGGGGTCGCTCGGCCTGCGTTCCCACATCCGGCGGGTGCCGATCAGCGCGTGCAGGTCGATCGGGTGCGGGTGACTCCAGAACAGCGCCTCACGCTGGGCGGTGCCGGTATTGCGGACGTCGCGGCGCAGCTGATCGAGGTAGCGGAAGTAGTCCTTGCGTTCCTCGTTGAGCTCGGCGGCGGGCTTCCCGCCGCCGCCGGTGCGGCTGGCGAACATGCCGACCATCGACATCAGCATCATCATCGGGAACATCATGGTGAGCGGATTGGAGAACATGGACTTGCCGCCCATGGTGAACATCAGCCCCATCATGCCGACCATGGCGACCACCATCACCACCGGCAGCAGCCGCTGCCACAGCGGCGCGGGGACCGGCGCGGTGATCTCCGGTGGTGCGTTGAGGATTACCTCGCCGCCCGGTGGCCGCGGCGGTGCGATCCTGGCCAGGCGGATGAACCCCTTTGTGCCCATGGACAATTCCTTCGGTTAGTCATCGCCCGGCAGGACGAGGGGCCTGCGCTGTTCGCGCCGGAACGGAATGGAGAGGGCGAGCACGATGGCCAGCAGCGTCAGGCAGCTCACCGCACCCGCGAGGCCGATGCGGCGCGGCCACGGGCTCACGAAAGCCGGTGGCGTCGGTCCCGCGATCGGGATGCCCTGTGCCGGATCAGTTTTCGCGGCGGGCGGCACCACTGCGGTGAGCGCGGCGACCGGGTCGATCAGGCCCGCGCCGATCCGGGCGTCGTGGCCGCTGCCCGGGGCATGCGCGGTGCGGATGATGCGGTCCATCACCTGCTGCGCGGAGAGGTCGGGAAAGCGGGCGCGCACCAGGGCGGCCAGGCCCGCGACATACGCGCTGGCAAAGCTGGTGCCGTTCACCGGCGCCACCTGGCCGTCGGCCTGCGGAGTGCCGTTCACCAACCCGGTGCCGCCCGGCGCGCTGTCCAGCGACATCAGATTGCTACCCGGCGCGGCCACGGAAACCCAAGGCCCGTAAAGGGTGAAGGCCGAGGGCGATCCGTCGGGCTCCACCGACGCCACCGACAGGACATAGGGCGAGAACCAGGCGGGCGTCGCGATCGTGGCGACCGCGTTCCACCCGGCAGTGCCGTTCTGCTCCTTGCAGGCGCCCTGCTGTTGCAGATTGCCCGCTGCCGCGACCACGACGACGTTGTGTTCGTAGGCGTACCGCAGCGAAGCGCCGAGCGGGCCGTCGACCGCCTCGGCACCGGCGGGCCTGCACGACACCGCGGAAACATTGATGACCGTTGCGCCACTGTCGACAGCGTGCACCACCGCGCTGGCGAGGGTGTCGACGGTGCCGTAACCACCGGCCGACATCGCACCGGGATCGTCGGAGCGGTAACTGTTCTTGGCCTGGTAGGCCAGGCTGGTCTGGCGAATGGTGAGGATCGAGGCGGCGGGTGCGACACCGGAGAAGCCGTCGCCACCCTCGGGTGCGGGTCGAGCGGCGATGAGGCCGGCCACCAGGGTGCCGTGCCCGTCGCAGTCGGCCGTGCCGTCGGAATCGGAGACGTAATCACCGCCCGGTCGCACCGACAGGCGTGGATGCGGGTTGACTCCGGTGTCGATCACCGCGACGGTCTGTCCCTCGCCGCGGCTGAACTGCCAGGCGTTTTCGAGGCCGAGCGCCTTCTGCGCCGCGGGCACTCCGACGGGTGCGGGTCCGGTCCAGATCGGTTGCGAGCACAGCAGCCGCTGCTCCGACGGGACCGGCGGAGCTACCGGGGCATTCGTGATCAGCGCTCCCGGATCCACCACCGGCGGCGCTACACCGAGTGCCGCGCCGACCGGACCTACGGCCAGTGCCAGCGCCAGGGTGACGACGACGGCCGACCGGGCGAGCTCACGCATTCCGGGCCATGGCGTAGACGTCGAGGATCCAGAAAACGAGCGGACCGATAATGCAGATCAGCAGGTATTCGAAGATCTCGCCCGCCCGCTGCACCACCGGCGAGACTTCCATGTTCGGTCCGGCGACCCCGATCAGCATGCCGAGCCCCGCCACCAACAGCAGCGCGCCCGCGGCGGGCAGCGCGAGTTCCGGCATCCGCACGCCCCACAGCACCGTAGGCACGATCAGCGCCGCGCAGCCACCGGCCACCAGCACCGCCGCCTGCGTCAGATCCGCGAAAGCCCTTCCACGCCTGGCGAGTACGACACCGACCGCAGCGGCGAGCACCGCGCACTGCCAGCGATGTTCGGTGGCCGAGGCGACGATCACGATCGTAGCGAGCACGGTGATCGCTACGATGCCGAAGATCATCCCGGACTGAAAGTCGTTGGCCCGCCGCGACCGTTCGCCGAGACCGGCCGCCGAGGGGATGGCGGTCGCGCCGACCGCGCCGATGCCTTCGATGGTCGGCCGTGGTTCGTGGTCACGCGGGTCGATGGCCCCGCCCGCGGTCGGTACCGGCGGCACCGGAAGCCGCGCGGCCGCGACCGCGATCCGCGAGGCGAGGGTGATGCCGAGCAACGCGAAAATGATGATCCCGGCCGCGACCTTCAACGGTGCGACATTCCAGATCGTCACCGTGCCCGCGGCGCCGACGGCGAACGTCGCGACCGTGATGACACCGGTGAACATCGTCGTGCGCACCGGGATCGCCCGCATCGCGATCACCGCGAGCAGCAGCGTGGCGGCGGCACCGAACAGCAGGTGTGGCGCGCCGGGGCGGCCGGGCACGAATGCCGCTGTGCCACTACCCATCAGGAGCAGGCCACACAGTGCCAGCGCGGTGGCGGGTGCGGTCGCCGCGTACTTCTTTGCGACCAGGGCGGCGCCGATCAGGATCACCAGACCGATGCCGAGGCCCGCCGAGCCGGCCAGCACCGACCAGCCGCGCGCCGCCGCGAACAGCAGCAGGAAGCACGTGCCGACCACCGCAGTGATCGCGCCACCCATCCCGGCTCGGCCCGCCGACTCACCCGACCAGCCGCTGAAGGAGTCGTCGGTCAGCCGGGCGACCGCGTCGATCACGTCATCGAACAGCGGCGGCGACTCGACCGAATCCACCGCGCGCAGCACCAGCAGGTCGCCGTCGAACACCTCGGCCTCGGTGAGCGTGCGCCCGGGGTCGATCGCGGTCTGGCCGGGCTGGGCCAGGGTCCAGTGCTGGGCGGCGAGCGGTCCGTTGTCCTCGAGTTCGGACAGGTCGGGGTTGCGAGAAGCGATGAGCGCCACCACATCCGGGATGAAATTCGCGATCGCGACGGTGGCGGGCAGCACCACATCCACCTGGGTGTTGCCACCGATCACCGAGACCCGGCACAGTTGCGGCTCGATCGCCGTGGACTCCATCACGTTCGGGAAATTAACAACGGAGTCGCTCGGTCGCGCGGGCTGAGCAGTGAGTTTCCGCAGTTGTAACCCTGGTCGGGCGCTGACATGCGGTTCTGTGGCGGCGGTGGTCTCGCGCGGTTAATCCCCGGTGAATGCCGCATGCTCGCGCGCAGGGTAAGGAGTGACGCGGCAACGTATTCCGGCTACGTTGCGCCGCATGTCAGCGATTCGTTCAGCCCAACAGGTCTTCGACGCGGGCGTGCTGTCGTTGGGTCTGATGGTCGACGGCCAGCAGGCCGCCAAGAACCTCGAATACGCCAAGGTGGCCTTCCGCCGGGCCACCGAGCTCGACCCGGATATGTGCGACGCGTGGCTGGGCCGCCTCGCCGCGGGGGATGCGTCCAACGAGGTGTTCGGGCAGCTGCACCGCACCTCGACAACCTCGCTGATGCGCGAACAGCGCAGGCTCGGGTTGCCGCCGCGCCAGCTGGCGGGCCGCTTCCAGATCGGCCAGTACATCGACTATCCGGTCGCCGGTTTCACCGAGATCTGGATCGCGCACGCCATGCGTCTGCTGGACGACAAGCAGTTCGACGAGGCCCAGCATGTGCTCGACGAGCTGGACGAGCGCCGCAAGAAGATCACCGACGACCCCGACCGCGTCGTGGACGACCGCCTCTGCGCCTATGCGCGCGGCGTCCTGTACTTCACCGCTCAGCTCTGGCCCGACGTGATGGCGGTGCTGGCCGGGTCGGCCGAGTGGCAGGACCAGTACATGGCGGTCGGCGCCCACGTCATGGTCGGCACCGCGTGCGCGCACCTCGGCCTGTTCGGTGAGGCGACGCGCCGCCTCGAACAAGCCGAGCACGGTCCGATCCCGGCTGCCCGCACCGCGGCCATGTACTGCCGCGGACTGGCGCTGCGCGAGCAAGGCAACGAGGACGAGGCGCGGTCGCTGTTCGAGACGGTGTACAGCCAGGTGCCCGGCTTCGCCTCGAACGCCCGCGCGATGAGCGATCCGACCTTCCGCATCATGGTCACCACTCGCGAGCAGATCGAATCACGCACCAACCGTTGGGATCCCGCGACCGCGCCATCCCTGGACGAGGCCGCCGAACAGGAACACCAGGACCGCGCCGAGACCATTCTGGCCACCGCTCGCGCGGAACTGCAGGCCCAGATCGGGTTGGCGGCGGTGAAGGTGCAGGTTGCCAAGTTGCAGTCCTCGGCGACCATGGCCAAGATTCGCGCGGAGAAGGGCCTCAGCAGCATGCCGCGCGGGCAGCACCTGGCCTTCACCGGTCCGCCCGGTACCGGCAAGACCACCATCGCCCGCGTGGTCGCCAAGATCTACTGCGGGCTCGGACTGCTCAAGACCGACAAGGTGGTGGAGACCAAGCGCTCCGACTTCGTCGGCCAGCATCTGGGTTCCACCGCGATCAAATCCAATGCGCTGATCGACTCCGCCATGGACGGTGTGCTTTTCGTCGATGAGGCGTACACGCTGATCCAGCAGGGGTTGTCTGGCGGGGACGCGTTCGGGCGCGAGGCAGTGGATACTCTGCTCGCTCGGATGGAGAACGACCGCGACCGGTTGGTGGTGATCATCGCCGGGTACGACGGCGAGATCGATCGCTTCCTGGCCAGCAACGATGGTCTTGCTTCTCGTTTCGCCAAACGAGTGAAGTTCGACTCCTACTCGCCCGACGAACTCCGTGACATCGGCAAATTCATTGCCAGCAAACGTGATTCCGCACTCTCGGATGAAGCGGTCGAGATCTTGCGCGAAGCGTGTGTGCAGCTGTACGCGGCGGAACGCACCGACCAGAGCGGTCTGCCGCGGCGCGGTGTCGACATCGCCGGCAACGGGCGGTTCATCCGCAATGTGATCGAGAGCGCGGAGGAAGAACGCGAATACCGTTTGGCCATGGACGAATCGCTTGACCCGCGGACCCTCGATGAAGACACTCTGATGCGCATCGAGGCGGACGATATGCGCAAGGCGCTGGATATCGTGCTGGCCACGTTGACATAGGCGAGGGTCTGGTTGGACGATCGCGTCTACCTCGGGATCGAAGCCGCTACCCTGGAGTGTGCACGGTGTGCTGGGGGAGGTAGGTGAAATGCCGCGACTACGAAGGTTTCTCGTGGAAACCGCGTATGCGATTCCATTTGTCTTGGCTGTGGCGTCGGTGCTGATGTTCGTACTCGGGTTCGACGGGGTATGGGTCGTCATGGTGTCGGTGCTGGTCGGCATGCTCATGGGGAAGGTCGCCGAAGCCTTGGTCGGGGTGGTTCGGGCGTATCAGTCTGCGGCGCAGCCTGTTTCAACGGAGCCGGTCTGGCAAATCTGGCAGCGGCGAACGCGTCATGATGGTGATCTGCCGTGAGCACTGTGCCGTTTCGGACGTCGTCGTCAGCGTGCGAGCCGGTCTGTCGGTCCGAGCACGTCGGCGGGTATGACCCAGACTTGGCGTGGTCGCAGGAGCACGCCAGGCCGGGTTGATGGCTACCTTCAGGCAAATGTCGGCCTTCTGTCGAGGTCACACACGAAGTGCTTGTCAGCGCGTCGGTCGGCATCGGGCGCGGCGATATACCGTAGACGAGGGTGCCTTCAGCTACTGAGCTGACCTGGTCGACCCGAACTGGACGGCAGATCAGTACCGTCGGGATGTGGCTCCTACGGGCGAGCCTGGCGACCGAGCACGGAATTGTGCGATCATGAGAATTCGGTCCGCGGGTGCGCTGCGGGCGTTGGATCTCTCACCGTTGCCGAGGCCCGGTGAGCACCGCGAGGATCTAAAGCACTCGCGAGCGATGCAGGGGCTCGGGGACAACGGCGTGCACCACTGCCTCGGCAGGGCGGGTAATTCGGTAGATCCCCTTCGGCGAAAGGCGCGCAATCGTGACGTCGGCAACGCTCTCCAGATCTGCAGCACAATCACTGAAACCCACTGTCCAGCAGGGCTTTCTGGTTCAGCCGTTCACTCGGCACTGTCAGGTGGTCCAGCACGATGGTGATCACGCGGTCATCGGTGTGTCACCGGGAAACAGTTACTTCTCCGGTCAGCGAATTCGCGATCTCGCCAAATGGGGACTCTCGCACTTCGATCGGGTCGACATCGTCTACACCGATGTGTATGTGGCCGAAATGTTCGAAGCCATAGGCTATTCCGAGCTAGACGCTCGCCGTAAGGCGGACAAGAACATTCGCGGCGTGCGCGCCAAAATTGTTGCGGCAGTTGGCGATGCCGATCCGCAGGGGAGGCGACTGTTCGCGAAGGCGATGTCGGAGTTCCGGGCCAACGAAGCGTACCGGGCCCTGCATGCGGATCTCGTCGGACGGTCGGCCGACGATGCGGAGTTCCGCGCCGTGTGTCACCAGCTGGTGGCGCGGTTCCTGTCCTCGAAGGTGCTGGACGGGCGCGCACCCACGCCCCGTCAGCACGAGGTATGCCTCGACTACATCCGTGCCGAGGCCCCGCTGTTCCTGGACACGCCCGCGATCCTCGGGGTGCCCTCATCGCTGAACTGCTATCACCAACTGCTGCCGATGGCGGAACTGCTGTATGCGCGTGGATCCGGACTTCGCGCCTCGCGCAACCAGGGGCACGCCATCGTCACTCCTATCGAAGGAGCGGGCGCATGACAACCTTCGACACGTTGCTCGCCTTCCCGTTCTCCGCCCGTGGCGACCGAATTCCCGAGGAGGTCAACGCACTTCGCGAAGCAACGCCTGTCCGCAAGGTGCGCACCATCGCCGGTGACGAGGCCTGGCTGGTGAGCTCCTACGCCCTGTGTAAGCAGGTTCTGGAAGACCGCCGGTTCTCGTTGAAGGACACCTCCGCGCCGGGAGTGCCCCGCCAGTACGCCCTCACCATCCCGCCGGAGGTGGTGAACAACATGGGCAATATCACTGGTGCAGGTTTACGCAAGGCAGTGATGAAGGCCCTGAGTCCGAAATCGCCTGGCCTCGAAGAGTTTATGCGGACCACCGCCACAGATCTGGTCGATGCTCTCGTCGCGGAGGGCGCGCCCGCCGATCTGCGCAACGATTTCGCCGACCCGTTCGCGGCCGCACTGCACTGTCACCTCCTCGGCATTCCACAGCAGGATGCACCCAAGCTGATGCGCAGTCTGCATATCGCGTTCATGAACTCCGCCGAACCCATCCCAGCCGCCGAGCTCAACTGGAATCGGGATATCGCCTACATGGTCGAACGCCTCGACGACCCGGCCACCTCCGGCCTGATGGCCGAACTCGCCGCTCTGCGCGAGGATCCGGACTACGCGCAAGTTTCCGAACAGATGCTGGCTACCGTCGGAGTCACCTTGTTCGGGGCCGGCGTGATCTCCACCGGCGGCTTTCTCACCATGGCCTTGGTGTCGCTCATTCAGCATCCGGAACTGAAGGGTCAACTGCTTGCAGACCCGTCGCTGATACCCGCCGGAGTGGAGGAGCTACTACGCATCAACCTGTCCATCGGCGACGGCCTGCCACGACTGGCGACCGAAGACATCCAGCTCGGTGACGTCCTGGTCAACAAGGGCGAGCTGGTGCTGGTACTGGTGGAAGGCGGCAATTTCGACCCCGCCGCCTTCCCCGCGCCCGAGACTATCGACCTGAATCGCCCCAACGCCAGCGCCCACCTATCCTTCGGTGGCGGTCAACATTTCTGCCCCGCCACCGCCCTGAGCCGCAAGCATGCCCAAATCGGCCTGGAAGCACTACTGACTCGCATACCCACCCTGGATCTCGCCGTGCCCATCGACCAACTCGTCTGGCGCACCCGCTTCATGAAGCGAATCCCAGAGCGGCTACCCGTTTTGTGGTAACCGCCGCCGTCCGATACCCCGCCTGACGAGCGGGCGGGGTCGTCGGCACTGGCTACCGGCGAGAGGCGGCCGCCCGCAACACCGCGCCGATCGTCTGGCCCGTGCTCATCGCCTCGTCTCGTATCGGGTCAGCAGCACGCCGCCGGGAAATGTCCGGGTCTCCGCCAGACTCAGGTTCACCCAGCTGTCCAGCGCGGTGAAGAACGGTGTGCCGCCGCCCACCAGGACCGGCACGGTGACCAGCACGTACTCGTCGATCAGACCGGCCCGCATGGCCGCCCCGGCGAGCGTCGCGCCGCCGATGTCCATCGGGCCGGCGTCCTCGGCCTTGAGCCGGGTGATCTCGGTGACCGCGTCGCCGGTGACCAGGCGGGTGTTCCAGTCGACGGTGCTGGTCGTCGCGGAGAACACCACCTTCGGCATGTCCCGCCAGCGGCGGGAGTACTCGATGGCAGCCGGTGTGGCGTCGGGTTGCTGGTCGGCGGTCGGCCAGTGGGAACTCATCGCCTCCCACAGCTTGCGCCCATACAGCGCCAGGCTCGTCGCCGCCACCCGGTCGGACCACCACTGGAACAGCTCATCGCTCGGCGACGAGTCCGGTCCCTCACCTCCACTCCAGCCGATATCGTCGCCGGGCGCGGCGATGTAGCCGTCCAGGGTTACGTTCATGCCAAAGGTCAGTTTCCGCATGCGTCAGCCTCTCGTGAGTGGATCTCACACGTACAGACGGGCGCGGCGCGAAAACCTGATCGGTGCGCGAGCTGCGTCCGCAGGTAGTCCTCGAACTCGCCCAGGACAGCTGATTCCAGCCTAAAGTCACTCCCGAAGGGTGGAACTGGAACGCGTTATAAACGGGAGGGATTTCGTTATGCCGAGATGGCGGATCGGATCATTGCTGTGCGCGGTGGCGGTAGGTATGGGCGTCGGACCCGCGCAGGCCGAACTGCCGGTGGAATACAGCACATTCAGCGGAATACGTGCCGAGCTTGCCGATCCCGGTGGCTCACTGCCGGGCAGTAACAACTGGGGCTGCAAACCCAATGCGGCACACCCGAATCCGGTGGTGCTGGTGCACGGCGGCGCCGGGGCGGGAGCCCAAACCAATTGGGGGACATACGTTCCGCTGCTGGCCAACGAGGGTTACTGCGTCTTCGCCCTGACCTACGGTGCACTCGACCTGCCTTGGCCGGTTTCGGCGCTCGGCGGCATGACCGGCACCGCCGAGCAGAACGCGCGCACCATCGGCGGCTTCATCGAGCGGGTACTGGCCGCAACCGGCGCCCGAAAGGTCGATATCGTCGGCCATTCCCTGGGCACGCTGTTGCCGAACTACTACGCGAAACGACTCGGCGGTGCGTCCCGGATCGACCGCTACGTTTCCTTGGCTCCGGTATGGCGCGGCACCTTTGGCGATCAGTTGGCCACCGCCCGCGAGTTCGCCGCTCAGCTGGGCGTCGGTCCGGCCCTGGAAGCGGTACTGAAGGCCCAGCCCACGGGGAAGGAAGCGCAGACCGGTTCGCCGCTGATGGTCGACCTGCATTCCGACGGTATGTACGTCCCCGGCATCACCTACACGAATGTCGTCACCCGCTACGACCAGGTCGTCCTGCCGTACACCTCGGGTCTGCTGCCCGGCGACGGAGTGACGAATATCGTTCTGCAAGAAGGCTGTTCGCAAAATGTGGCCGATCACTTGACCATCGTCGCCGATCGGCGCGCGGCCGCCTTCGTCCGCAACGCCCTCGATCCGCGACACCAGCGACCGGTGCCCTGCGCCGCTGGATAATTCACGGCCGCGCGCCGACGCGGAGCTGTCCTGCGAGAGTTCGGTAGCGGTGGATCCTCAGGCGGCGGGGTCGCGCTGCGGGCCTGCGTCCGAAGCGGCGTCTCGACGCTCGCCGCGCCGACGCCAGCCGCGGTATCCGCGGTGCAGTGCGACGGCGCCGAGGACCGCGGTGACGCACCACACTGCGATCGCGGTGTAGGCCAGCGGCGCCGACAGGTCGCCGATCGATGCGCCGAGTGCGGTGTAGACGAAGGCACGCGGTGCCGAGCCGATGAAGGCGCCGACCGCCATCTGCCACACCGGAACGCCGAACGCGCCGAAGACGTACGACGCCAGCGCATCCGAGATCCCGGGGACGAAGCGCTGCCCGACGACAGCCCAGAGGCCACGCCGCTCGATCTGCGCATCGATCTGCTCGGCGCGGCGGGCACCGATCAGCCTGCGCGCACTCGCGCGGCCCGCGCGCCGTCCGAGCAGACTGGCGATGACCGCCGTGCCCACGGTCGCGCCGAGCGTGACGAAGGTGCCGACGAGTGGACCGAACAGCAGGCCACTGCCCGCGGCCAGGATCGTGCCGGGGACGAAGATGGCGCCGAGGGCGGCTGAGGCCACCACATAGACCAGCGGCGCGACCGGGCCGGTCGACTCGACCAGCTCGCGCACGGCGTCGATGTCGATTACGCGGGCGACGGCGACGAGATAGAACATCACACACAGGAACGCGGCGAACAGCACGAGGCGGGCGATGTCCAGTCGTCGACTGATGCGGTAGGGGCTGCCGTTCTCGGTCATGATGCGGGCAATCTTGCCGCATGCCGACCGGACCCACGACGGCCGCGCGGATGTCGGCGGGGAAACACGCGGTGGTCTGCGAGGTAGGCGAGACCCGCGCTCGCGGTATCAGGCGCGGCTCTCGTCCCGATACCGAGAGTCGAAACTGGTTGAGCGAGTGGTTGACTGGCCCTGCCCTGATGTTCGGCGGGAAGCAGAGAAAATGGTCACGAGTCGGGAATCGCGCGTCGTTGCAGTGGCGCTGGCAGCGGCAGCGGTGGTGAAAGGCGTTGGATTCGCGCCGCAATTGGTCCTCGAGGCATACGAGGCGCTACAGGCCTCGATAACTTCGCGCGAGCCCTACGTCAGGCTGTCCGAACTGTTCCGAATGGAGCAGCACCCACGGTCGGTACACAATGGCGGATGGCTGGCCGAGATGTTCGACGACACCGCGAGCCTCGACGAGCACGCAGATCTCGTGGATCGGGCACAGCAACTGTTCACGATGACACTGCCGGTACTGGCCGAGCGTGCCGAAATTGAGGCCGATACCCATCTCATGGGCCTGCTCGGCGGACTCTTCGGCGACCTCCGCAGGTTGGACCAATCCGAGGATTGGTACACCAAGGCAGCCGAATTCGGCGACACGACGGCGATGCTCACCGTGGCCGCTCTGCTCGAAGAATGGGGTCGGGCCGCCGAGGCCGAGCAGTGGCATCGACGGGCCGCCGAGCTCGGGCGCACCGACGCGATGATCCTGCTCGCCGAGCGACTGGCTGCCGACGCGAGCCGGCAGGCTGAAGCCGAGGAGCTGTACTACCGAGCCGCTGCAGCGGGCGACGTCGCTGCGATGACCGAGCTCGCCCGCCGAGCGGATGATCGCGGCGCAGTCGACGAAGCCGAGATGTGGCACCGCAATGCCCTATACGTCGACCATGCGAACGGCCAGGACCTGTTCGACTTCTTCCGCTTCGGCAAGAACACCTTCTGGACCAGCGAAAAACAGGAAGAGCTGGCCGAATCCGGCGATGTGCGGGCGATGCGTTGCCGCGCATTGGATCTGCGCAAACAGGGCGATGTCGGTGCGCCGAGCAGTGGTACCGGCGTGCCGTCGACGCCGGTGACCCGAGCGCGATGCTGGAGTTCTCCGAGCTGCTGTTCTTCGACGCCGGCAGAGCCGCCGAAGCCGAAAGCTGGTGCAGCAAGGCAGTCGACGCCGGGTACCTGCCCGCCTCGATCGCCCTGGGTCACTATCTGTACCACCGAGGCCGCCATGCCGAAGCTGTTCAGTGCTACCGCAGCGCCGCGGCGGCGGGCTACCTGGTGGCGAAAGATCTCCTCGAGCAACTCGACCCCGGCCGGCGCTGAGGTTGCCCGCCACCGAGAGCTCAGATCCGGGAAGGGGCTCGGCCGGGCCGCCGCATGCTGGGCACTTCCCTGTCGGATGAAGCCACCGCCAGCCTGAGAACTACGTGACGGATTTGCCGACGACCGATTTGAAGAGTCCGTAGAGGACCTCCAGTCCGCCCAGAGCCATCAACACGATGCCCAGCTTGGTCGGCGTGACGACCGGCGTCTCGACATTGCCGGTGAATCGCCACAGCACGAAACCGATAACGAGGGTAATGCCGCCCGTGATCACGGCTTTGAATCCTGAATTCATTCCCTTACCTCTCCCAGTGGTCCATACGACTGTACTGTACAGTCGTATGGACCGGCGAATCGTCAGGCCATCGGTTGTCGCCGCCGCGATAGTTCCCGAGCTGGAGGTCAAACCATGAGCAAGGTCGCCGGTATCACCCGCGACGCCGTCACTGTCTGTTTCGGTCCGGTCGAGCAGCAGTGAGCGGTGCGATGGTGACGGACAACGCGCACGCCCTGCGGCGCGCCGAGCTGTTGGACGGCGTCCTCGACGTCGCGGCGACCCGGGGGATGGAGGCGGTGAGCGTGCGTGAGGTCGCCGCGCAAGTCGGGGTGTCTCCAGCGAAGGTGCAGTACTACTTCCGCACCAAGGACGAATTACTGATCGCCGCATTCAGGCACGTCGAGCAACTCCTCGACGACCGCGCGGCGCAGGTGAGCTACGAGCACGGCGTGGCCGCGGCACTGCGGACGGTCCTGGTGGATTGGCTTCCGGTCGACGCGGCACGGGCGCGGTTGGTGAAGATATGGGTCGCGTTTCTCGCGCGCGCCGTCGTCACCGACGAACTCGCCGCGATCGAGTCGGCCTATCAGCAGCGCACCCAGGCGCAACTGGTCGAGGCCATCGAATCCGGTATCGAATCCGGCGAATACGCGGCCGAGGTCGATCCCGCGCTCGAGGCGCGACTGCTGTCCGCGCTGGTCGAGGGGTTATCGGTGCGCATGCTGACCGACCCGGTCGGGCTGCCCGCCGAAACTGCTATCGCGACCCTCGACGCGCACCTGGCCACCCACCCCAGGCGGACAGACCGCCGTGCGCCGTCGCATGCGCAACACCATGCCGACTGAGCTGGGCCGCGGCGTGTCGATCTGAGGTCCCCGTTCCGGTCTACCTAGGCCGGAACCGGGCGGGTGCGGTCGGTGGCCAGCAGGACCGCGACGGCGCCCAGCAGTGTGCCGGTGACCCAGCGTTGTGCCCGCAGCCACAGCGGTCGCCCGGACAGGAACGATGCGAGGCTGGCGGCACCGAGCACAATCAGGCCGTTGACGGTTAGCGCGATACCGATCTGCACCGAGCCGAGCAGCAGACTCTGCAACCAAATTCGCCCGTGTTCGGGAGTCACGAACTGCGGAATCAGCGCCATGTAGATGATCGCGATCTTCGGATTGAGCAGGTTGGTGACCAGGCCCATGGTGAAGAGTTTGCCCATGGAGTCGGCGGGCAGACCGGACGGCTCGAACACCGAGAGGCCGCCGCGCAACGTCTTCCACGCCAAGTACGCCAAATACGCCGCGCCGGCCAGCTTCAGGGCCAAGTACAACCCGGGCACCACCGCGAAGATCGCGGTAAGCCCGACGGTGGCGGCCACGAGATACACCATGAACCCGATGGCCACGCCCGACAACGAAACCAGACCCGCGCGCCGTCCCTGCGATACGGTCCGCGATACCAGATACACCATGTTCGGCCCTGGCGTCAGCACCATCCCCAGCTCGATCGCGGCCACACCCAGCACCGCCGTCGTTTCGATCACGCCTCACCCTCGCGGACGCCCATCGCGGGTGTCCACAGCCAGTTCTGATGCACTGGACTGGTAGCCATCGACGCCGGACCGGTGGAGTTCGCGGGTGTGGGCACGCTCGCGGTGCTGAGAGTGACGGTTGGATGTCGGGTTTCGTCCTGGCGGCTGCTTTTCAGGCGAATAGCGGTCGGTCACCTGGCGCTCCCGTGAGTGCTTCTCGTTCGGCTGAACCACGACCCTTTTCGCCACCACGAACAAACGCAGCAGAAACGCCAACGCGGCGCCGCTGCGACGGTTCCGGATCATGTGCGCAGCGGGAGCATGCTGCGTCTGGTCGGTGAGCATTGGGCCCGGTCGACTCGATCAGAGCCTGGGCTTCACCATGTGGACCGCACCGCTGATGTGGTTGGGCGGGAGGGGATCCGGTGTGGGCAGGAGTTGGTAGCCCGCGTTCTGATACATGCGGATGTTGCGTTCACTGCGTGCGCCGGTGAACAGGATGAATTGCTCGACGTGCGGGGGAGCGAGACTTTCGATCAGACGCAGCAGGCGGGAACCGGCTCCTCGACCGGTCAGGTCGGGAGCGACCATGAGGCGGCCGACGTGCCAGTCGCTGCCCTCGACCTGGCCGCGCACCGCAGCGACCAGACGCCCGCGTTCCCGCACGACCAGAGTCGTCGATGTGGTCGCCCACGCCAGTACCTCGTCGTGGGTCTCGTGCAGCGGGGGGAGGTCGAGCATGTCGTTGAGCACTGCCTCCGGCACCCAGCAGCATCGTTGCAGGACAACGAGTTCGGCGAGATCGTCCGCAGTGAAGAGGGACAGTGTGGAGTCGGGGAGCACCTCCGATAGGGCATCGCGGGGTAGATCTAATTGCTTCGGCGACTGGGTGGCCACGAGCGGTTCCTAATCATTGGTGCGGATGGACGATGCGGCGGGGTGGTCGACTCTGAGCGGTCGTCCGCTGGGTGAATCCTGGAGTTCCCTGACGCGGGACATCTCACGAAAGTACGGCGCGCCTCCCAGCGCAACTGCACTGCGAGAGTCAGCGCATCCGTTTGTGGAAGATGAGGAAATCGCACGGGGTGGCGAGCAGCGGCACCAGGTGCGGGTAGCTCTCCTCCAGCTGCCCCTTACGCTCGAGGACGTACCCGAGCCGCAGATACCAGCCGCGCAAAAACTCCTTCACCGGATGCGCCCAGCTGCGGGGCACCAGTAGCTCCAGCTGCACCGTCCGCGCGCCCTGATCAACGCACTGACGCTCGGCGAAATCGACCAGGGCACTGCCGATTCCGGCGCCGCGCTGCTCGGGCGCGCACACCAACATGCCGAATTCGCCGATGCCATCGGCCAATTGCCGAATGCAGACGGCACCAACTAGTCGGCCGTCTTCCTCACGCGCCACGGCGACATGACCGTCGGTGATCAACCCGGCCAGCTCGGATGTCGTTGTGCGACTGGCGCCGTCAAGCCACAGACCTGCTTCGGCCGCCTCGTACACCCGATTCACCAGGTCGGTGAGCTCCGCGAGTAGCGCGGTATCGCCCCCCGCCTCCGTCGGCACCATCTCGATGGACACCATCGGTACTCCCTCTCGCATCGTGACGTTTCTCCCGTCCACTCCCGCGCCCATGATCACATGGTCGCCGTGCCGACATCGGCGATAAGTGGTTCCGTATCAATCCGAGGACCGCGGTGGCAGGCCCATGGTTCTGGTCAGCAGCGTGTCCATGGTTCGGGCCGGCAGCAGTCGCTTCAGCGCGACAGTGATGTGCGCGTCGGTACCGACGAGGTAGCGCGGGCGGGGACGGCGTGCGGTGAGCGCTCGCTCGACGACGACGGCGACTCGCTCTGGTGCTCCGGCCCCGGCCTCTATCTTTTTATTGAACTGAGTGGCGGCGTCCATGGCCTGGCCGTATCGGCGCTCTGCCGTCTCGCCCATGATTGCGCGATCTATCTGCACCGTTGCTTCGGTTTTGGCCCGGTTCCGTGATTTGAAGCTACCGGGGTTGACCACGACGACTGATACACCCCAGGGCGCCAGTTCCTGGCGCAGCGAGTCTGCGATCGCCTCCACGGCGAACTTCGAGGCGCTGTAGGCGCCGAGGAAGGGGGTAGCGACGAGACCTGCGGTCGAACTGATCATGACGAGGCGTCCCCGTCCAGCCCTGATCGCAGGCAAGAACGCCTGGGTCACGGCTAGTACCCCGACAACGTTGATCTCCAGTTGCTCGCGCAAGCGGTCGAGAGGTATGTGCTCCATCGGTCCGGCGAAGGTGACTCCTGCGTTGTTGATCAAGCCGCTCAGCGGCCCGACATCCTTCGCTGCCGCAGCCAGCTGCGCAGCGTCGGTGACGTCCAGTGCTACCGGCCGGATGTGCGGGTGGGCCGGCGCGTCGGCAATTCGCCGCACTCCAGCCACAACCTCATGCCCGCCCTCAGCGAGTCTGACGGCAACCGCTCGCCCGATGCCGCTGGAGGCGCCCGTTACGAGGAATGTCATTCTTGCCCTCTAGTTCGATATGCGTGTTGGAAGCGGATCCGCAGGGGAGCCCCGGCAACACTGGACGTCATGCCGCTGCGGCACAGTCGAGTTGGCGCACGCGCCAGCTGCGTGTCGCCACGGGCGACACAGCTGCGGGCCGCCGGAGCGGTGTTGGCGAACGGGCCGCGAATTGACACGTGCTGCTGTCGTCGTTCGAAAGGCAGTCTTTCCTACCGGTCGAACCTAGAACGCGGCGGCGACCGGCGAAACCGCCAGTTGACCGAATAACTCCCGCCGACTGGATGGTTGGGGTAGCCGATAGGTCCGCTAGCTGAGATGTCGGTCGAACGAACGACACGACGCTGCGGAGCCAGCGGAACCCGCCCGTCCAACTGCGCATGATCGGCACTTCCGGGCGTTCACGAACACACGCCACGCGGCATCCGGTCCTCGAGTCGAGCAACGACGGACTGATCGCGAACCAGATGACAGCTCAACGAGTTCGGGTATGGCCGACGATGCCGATAGGCTGACTGCGAGTTCGGTTGCCGGAGCCGAACACCGATTGCACGAGTTGGGCCGACCGTTGACGCAGCAGTAGACGATTCCCGCGCCGGGCGGGCGAGGAGGCGCGGCGGATGGAGGGTCCCGCCTGCGGCGGATGGTGTGGCTGCTCGCGATCGCCGCGCTGTTGGCGGCGGACCTCGCGGCAGTGCCTGCGATCTACCTGTCGAATGATCATGCTCATGTCGCGACGTCTCGCCCGTGGCCAACCACGGAAATGAGCAGTTTCTTCACGGCCATTCAGACTCCGTCCGTGGAGGGTTGGTCAGTGCTGTGATGAGGTGACTCGGTGGTCGGGATGGCGTGCGTACTCGCGGATACATCTGCAGCGCAATCAGATCCGCCCCAGAGTGTGCTTCGGCGATCCAGCGGCGTGGCAGAACGACGAAGCCTGTCACGCTGTCGCCGCGTCGGATGATTTTCAGTGTGGTCCACGGTTTCTGGCGGGGCCAGGTGGTGAGGTTGCCGCTGTAGGCTCCGTCGGTAATCGTCGAGCATTTCGGCCAGGCGTGGTGCGGCCCGGGCCAGCGCGAGGCGCGGTCGAATCGGACATTTCTTGCGCTATCCTCCTGTGTACGAGGAGGTTTCATGAATTCGCGTCATGAGCCGGGTCTGCGTGCTGATACCCCGGCTGCCGAAGTGTTACTGAAGCCGCGGTACAAGCCGGGCCGGAATGTCGACCTCGTCGGTGCAGTGCTCCTGTTCGCGGGGGCATTCGTCTTCGGAATGTCCATGGTGCTGATGATCGCCATGTTCGCTTCCCGAGACTGTACGGGCGAGTGCGCCACCTACCTCGACGCAGGCATTGGTCTGATGACTTCCGCGACGTTCATTGTCGAGCTCGTCGTGCTGGTGCTGATGGTGTGGAGTTGGTGGCGTCGGCGCGTCGTGTCGGTGTGGCCGATGTGGTCATTCCTGGTGCTGGCTGTGGTAGCGGTCTTCAGCTGGCTGATCGTCGTATCTGGTCCTGGCCTCCCCGGATCTGGGGACTTCCTTCCTTCCATGCCCTCGGACTTGCCATCCCTGGGCTGAGGTCGTTCGACATGTCTTCGAAGTAATCGCCGACAGCGCTCATTCCACGGTTAGCGAGATGGAGCATTGGCAGCATGTCATCAAAGCCGTCGAGTAACTGCGGTCGCAGATTAACTGTGCACTGATCTGTCGGCTGTTGTTGTGGTCGCGGCCGGCGACGAGCCGCGCGGGAACGCGAACGCCTCATGGCCACCGCCGGTTTCGTTTTCCAAGTCACCGATCGGGATGATGTTTGGTGCCGCAGCGCAGGCCAAGGATGGATGCGGGCCGCTGCGGCGGCCGTAGCCCCGCGCAGACAGATCCTGCGCACCGCGGGTTCGGTGGCGGCCCGCACTTCTGTTCGGCATGCGGTCTCGGGCTCGAGGGGTCATTGCATCACCACGTGGATAGTCATGTCGGCGTGGAGGTTTGGGTGCCGCTGCTGTTGTGATGTCCAGCAGAAAATTCGCGGTTGCTCCTGACGTAGCGTCAGGTCATAGCGTCGGTGTTACCGGCGCGAGGTGCGGCGGTGGAAGCGAGATGGAAGCGGATGGACAAGCCGGGAAATGGGCAGGTGTGGAAGGTCGGTGAGCTCGCGGCCGAGATCGGATTGACGGTCCGGACGTTGCATCATTACGACCGCATCGGCTTGGTAAGCCCGGCTGGGCGCACCAATACCGGGCACCGGCTCTATACCGAAGCCGATGTCCAGCACCTGTATCAGGTGGTGGCCTTGCGTCAACTGGGCCTGGGACTGGATCAGATCGCGAACGTGCTCGCCGGCACCACGGCAATTACCCAAGTGCTGGCCGCGCATCGCGATTTTCTGGCTGCTCAGGTCTCTGCGACGCAGGCCCTGCACGCCCTGGTGGCCGCACTTGCGGCGACGGCGCAGAACCGGCCCGACATCTGCGCGGATCGCTTCCTGGAATTGATCAGGAGAACTGTCATGGTCGACGACACGGTCAAGCAATATTTCACGCAAGAGCAATTGGCACAGCTCGCTCACCGTCGGGAGCAATCCGGCGAGCCCCACATCGAGCAGGTCGAAGCAGGCTGGCGCGAATTGATCTCGCAGGTCGACGCGGCAATCGAGGCCGGGCTGGACCCGGCATCTCCGCAGGCTCAGCAGTTGGCCGCGCGGTGGATGCGGTTGCTGGAAGAATTCCACGGTGGTGATACCGGGCTGCGCGACAGTTTGTACCGGATGCAAGCCGACAACGCAGAACGAATTCAGAACGAGTTCCGCGGCCCGTCACCGGCCCAGATCGATTTCATCGAGGCCGCAAACGCTTCACGGGGACAGTGACGCCCGGCACCGACCAGACTGGCTGAGTAGCAGCGGTCCCGATGTCGAGGGTCAGCGGTGGCGCGGGAAGAGCCCCGTTTGAGCAGGTACCTGGCTCCCGCGTCGAAGCCTGCGGGGCTGAGCTGTTCGAAGTCGAATGCATCGCCCAGCCGGTTGGTCGTGTTGAAAACCGAGCAGACGGCCAGCGCGTCCTCGATTTGCTCACCTGTGACAGCTGCGGCCAGCACGTCCCGCATGTCCGCGATGCCTTTCCGGTTTGGGTCGGCTTTCCCCGCATCCGTGGCGTTGCCCGCAGCCCGCCCCTCGACCGGGGCGGAGTCTACGTCGGCGAGCACGGCATCAACCTTCGCCTCGTTCTGAGCCGTACCAGCGCTGGCCCGCCAGCCAACGCAGCGCGGATGGTCTGCCGCACAGCGGACCTCATCCGCTGATCCCCGCGTACTCGCCGAGTGGCACATGGTTGCGGCAACGGGCGAGTGAGCCCTCCACCATGTGCCACTCGCGAGATTCACCGCGGTGCGGTCGATCCGAACGGCGCGATATGCCGTGCCCTACGCCAAGGAACGAGAAACCTTCGGCCAGAGGGGAAGTAGGCCGACCCGCCCTGATCAGCGACTCGGCAAGACTTCAGCCAGGAACGCGGACACGTCGGCACGGGCGTGCGGCAGGAGCGTGAAGTGAGTGGCCGATGGGTAGAACTGCAGTCGGCTGTCGACACCACCCTGCTGGAGTTGTTGCTGGAGTAGCACCGTCGTCGGCATCGGCTGCACCGTGTCGGCGCCGCCCTGTAGGAGCAGCAGTGGCCGGTGATAGCCGGTGGTGGGTGCACCCATGTAGTCGCGGAGGGCGGCGGTCACCGCCGGATCGGTCAGGGGTTTGCTGAATAGCTCACCGACGGGGCGGCCCTTGACGGCGGTGGTCGCTGACTCCAGGCATCCTTCGCCGGCGGCCGCGAGGGCGAGCACTTGCTTTCCACGCTCGCTCAGGTGATCGGTGGACGCCAGCTCCGGACGTGCGTGCTGGAGGCCCGCCATGATCATCAAGACGCGGACCTGCAGTCCGGCGGGCAGCGGCGCGGCCAGGTCGGGTCCGGAGAGCAGGGTGATCAGATTTTCGTAATTACTTGTCGGAGCGAAGGCAGCTGTTCCGCGCAGATCGAGTTCCGGGGCGTAGCTCGACGACAATTGCGCCGCGAGTAGAGCCGCGTGCCCGCCGATGGAATGCCCGGCCAGCGCATATGAATCCGACAGTTCGGGGGCGAGGGCTCGACCGGCCCGGACAATGTCGAGCACCGCATGCCCTTCGGCGCGCCCGGCCAAGTATTCGTACTGCCCCGGTGCGCCCAGCCCGATGTAATCTGTGGCCGCCACCGCGTAACCCTGGGCCAAGAGCGAAGACATCTGCGGTGTCTCGTCGTGGTCATCCGCAATTCCACCCATCAGGTTGGGCGCGCACCCTTGCGCCATGCCGCTTGTGCCATGCGCCCACGACACCACCCGCCAACCACCGGGCGGCGGCGTCCCGGTGGGAAGATAAACGTTTCCGCCGCTGACCTGAGGCTCACCGTTCTGGCCGGTGGTCCGGTAGACGAGCCGGAAACCCCTGCCCGACGCGGGAATCAGCTCGGCGCCGTCCAGCTGCCGGGAGGACACGACGGATCCAGGGCCGTTCGACGGCACCGCCGTCGATATTCCGGTGGTTGTTACCGAACATCCGGCGACCAGCATCGCGACGACCATGCACCGCATGGGGAACTTCATGGAACACCTCTCATGTAATGGGTTGAGAAACAAGCGATTCGGTCTTTCAGCGTCCGGCGGCGTAGCCCTGCATTCCGCGTGGATTGGCCGCCGCCGACAGCACGCCCGTCTCGGGGTCGCGGGCGACGGCGCAGATGCGCCCCTCCGACCAGGGGTCGCCCACGGAGATCCGATGACCGCGCCGGAGCAGCTCGGCTCGAACGCCCGGGTCGACGCGCGACTCCATGGTCACACCACCGGGATTCATCGAACGCGGATAGAACGAGCCGGGAAAGCTGTCCTGGTGCCAGTTCGGTGCGTCGATCGCCCCCTGGAGATCCAGGTGGCCACAACCCTTTGCGTCGCCGCGCGATACCAGTTCCAGGAAGAAGTGCAAGCTCCACTGATCCTGCTGGTCACCACCCGGAGTGCCGAATGCCAGGATGGGCTCGCCGTCACGTAATGCCAGGGTGGGGCTGAGCGTGGTGCGTGGGCGGCGGCCCGGTGCAAGGGAATTCGGGAGTCCCGGCTCCAGCCACGCCATCTGCAACCGGGTGCCGAGCGGGAAACCCAGTTCGGGCACGACCGGATTCGACTGCAGCCAGCCTCCGCTGGGCGTGGCGGCAACCATGTTGCCCCAGCGATCCACGATGTCGAGATGGCAGGTGTCGCCGCGGGTGGCGCCGGTAACTGCCACGGTAGGTTCCCCGATGCTGACCGAAACATCTTGCGGCGCAGCGGAATGAACATGGCTACTCAGCCGCGGCGATCGACCGCCCGGGCTGCCGGGCCGCAGCAGATAGGACGCTTCCGGGCCGATCAGGGCACGCCGTTCCGCGTTGTACACCGGCGACAGCAATGCCTCCAGGCTGGTCTCGGAGCCCTCCCCGTACCAGGCCTCCCGATCCGCCATCGCGAGTTTCGATCCCTCGATCAGCGCGTGGTAGTAATCGGCCGTTCCGTGGTCCAGTCGTTCTGGTAGCAAGGCAAGCTGCTGCAGAAATGTGGGCCCCTGGCTCCACAGGCCGGGCTTCGCGATGGTCCAGCCGTTCCAGGTGTATGTGGCCGAATCCTCGTATGTAGCAGCGTAATTCGCCAGATCGTCGCCGGTCAGAGTGCCGGCGTGGCGCTCGCCGGAGGTGTCCATCGTGGGCTGTGCCGCTGCGCAGGCAAGCGCTTCGGCGATGAACCCCTCGCGCCATGCGCGCCTGGCGATGTCGATCTGTGTGTCGCGGTCCGCGCTCGCAGCCTCGGCTTCGGTGATCAGCCGCCGCCAGGTCCGAGCCAATACCGGGTTCTTCAGCAATTGCCCAGGGGCAGGCGGATTTCCGTCCGGTAGATACACCGAGGCCGAAGTAGTCCACTCGGTCTCGAAGATATCCCGCATCCAGGACACGGTGACCGAGACATCCTCGAGCACGGGGTGTCCATGCTCGGCGTACCAGATGGCGTGTGCCAGCACCTCGGCCAGCCGCTTGGTGCCGTGGTTGCGTAAGAGCAGCATCCAGGCGTCGAAGGCGCCGGGTACCGCCGCGGCCAACGGCCCGGTTCCGGGCACCAACGCCAGGCCCAGGCCGGTGTAATGCTTGATCGTCGCGCCCGTTGGTGCTGGACCTTGCCCGCACAGCACCTGCGGGGGCTGTCCCGCCGCTGCGAGGATGATCGGCACCTCCCCCGCCGGGCCGTTCAGGTGCGGCTCGACCACATGCAGGGTGAAGCCCGCAGCTACCGCCGCGTCGAAGGCGTTGCCGCCGTCCTCGAGGATCGCCATCGCGGCCGCCGAGGCGAGCCAGTGCGTGGACGAGACCATGCCGAAGGTGCCCTGCAGGGTGGGACGTGTGGTGAAGCTGGTCATTGGTGTGAGTCCCTTCAGCGGGTGGTGGCGAGAATTTCGCGGGCCGCGCGTTGACCGGATTCGATTGCGCCGTCGATGTATCCGGCCCAGCGGGTCGCTGTTTCGGTGCCAGCCCAGTGCAGCGAGCCGGTCGGGCGGCGCAACTCCGGTCCGAAGCGCGTCAAGGTCGAGGGGGTGGCGAAGGCGCCGTAGCAGCCGCGGCTGAAAGATTCTGCGGCCCAGTCCTGTTCGATGTAGTGGACCGGATTGCGCGCCTTGGGGCCGAAATAGGCTGCCAGGTCGTCGAGTACCGCGGCGCGGCGTTCCTTCGGTGCCAGGCGAGCGGCGGCTTGGGCATGGGTGGCTTCGAGGAAGCCGACCAGGACCGCGGGGTCGCCACTGGGTGGACCGGCGTCGAAGACTGTACCGAGCGGCCGCCGGTCGCTATTGGCTTGTCCAGATAGACCTTTCGCGCGCCAGAACGGCTCGTCATAGACCGCGTTGACCTTGATCGTCCAGCCCATTGGGAGGCGTTGCAGCAGTTGGGCGCGTTCGGCGGGCAGGTCCGGCGTGAACCGGATTCGGTTCACCAGCGGCGGTGGGACCGCGATGATCGCGTGCCGCCCCCACCATTGCCGCCGCCCGGCCCGGACCCGAATCTTGTCGTCGCTCCAGTCGATTTGTATCACCGCGGCATTGAGGACGACCCGGTCGCCCAATTCCTCGGCCATCGCGATCGACAGCCGCTGGGTGCCGCCGACGACCCGGTCCTGCTGCGCGCCGCCGGTCGTGTTGATCAACGAGTCGAGGCCGCCGCCCGAATGGATGTAGAACTGCGCCCACAGTGCCGACATGTCCTCCGGTTCGGCGCACCAGACCGCCTGGGTGATCAGCCGGAAAAAGGCGCGTCCGGTCGCGGTGTTCGAGTGCTTGCGCAACCAGGTGTCGAAGGTTTGCGCATCGAGTTCCCCGGCCTGGGGCGCCGTCCACGGTGCCTGCAAGGGTATTCGCCGGGCCGCGCGATCCAGGCGCAGCTGGGTGACCCCGATATCGGCCAGTGCCAACAGATTCAGTCGAGGTATCCGCCCCGGGTAGCGGGTGACGCGGCCGCCGAATTCGCCGATCTTCAGGCCGTGGTCGTAGGTCGGATAGGTGGCGAACTCTAGTTCGGTCAGCAATGCCAGCACCCGTTCCTGCCCGGGTCCGACCCACATGCCGCCGACTTCGACGGACGAGGCACTGTCCGGTATTTCGACATTGCGGGTGCGACCGCCGACCCGGTCCCGAGCCTCCAGCACCACGACGTCGAGCCCGGCCGCCGCGAGCGTGCGGGCAGCCGTCAGCCCGGCCGCCCCGGCCCCAACGACGATCACATCTTTGCGATCCGACATTCGCATACACCTAACATCTCAGATACATGATGTATGTGAATGTAGTCTTGTTGCTGTGACTGTCAAGGGACGACGTGCGGAATACGCCGAAGCCACCCGATCCGCGCTATTGGAGGCGGGGCGTCGGCTGTTCATGGAACGGCGGTACTCGGAACTGTCCGCCGACGAGATCGCGGGGGCCGCCCGCCTGACGCGCGGCGCCGTATATCACCACTTCAACGGCAAGCAAGGGTTGTTCGAGGCAGTCTTCGAGCAGGTCGAACAGGAGCTGACCGAGCGGTTGACGAAAGCACTCGGTACGCCGGGCGACCCGTGGGACACCACCGTCCGGGCCTTGAACGTCTTCCTCGACGAATGCACCGACGTGGCCTACCAGCGCATCGTGCTGCAGCAAGGCCCGGTCGCCCTGGGCTGGGACCGCTGGCGTGAGCTCGACGAGCGCCACATGGTCGGCCTGATCGGCGACCTGGTCGACGAGCTGATCCGGGCGGGCGTCTTCCGCCCCCGATCGCCGCACCTGATCGTCCGCGCCATCTACGGACTGCTCACCGAATTGGCTTGGAGCCTTGCCGAATCGGCCAACGAACAGGTGCGCCGCGAAGCAGGCCAGATCGCCCTCGGCATGATCGACTCGCTACGACGCGAAGTCGAATAGCTGGGTCAGGAGGTCGAAGACCGCGCATCGCCGCAGCGGGCCAGCGCAGGTTCACCGAGGGCTACTCCTGCTCAATCTCAGCGAATGGGCTGTCGACCTGGCCCTCGTCCGGGGTGAGCTCGAACCGTGCCGCCTGCTGAGCGCAGGTGCCCTCGCCCGCGGGCACCTGCAACGACATTCTGCTCCGGTTCTGAAAGCCACTCTCGTGTGAGCAGCGTTCGTGAGCAATCGAGTTCAGCTGATGGGCGCGACAGAGCCCGCGTCACGGTCGGCCGCCGAAGCGGCAGAGGAACTTTCGGTGGTGGCGTCGGCGAAGTGGCAGGCACCGTGGTGGGTGAATGGTTCGACGAGTTGGGCAAGGTAGCTGACGGGGTAGTCGGGCTTGGCGGCCATGCCTAGGTCGGCGCTACTGAATCGGCGAGTTGGGTCGTAGCTGTAGGTGCGTAGCAGGTGGTCCCAGAGGAGGGTGAACAGCCCGAAGTTGACGTCGCCGATGCCCGCCCATTTGAGGTGGTGGAAGCGGTGTCCTTCGTTGAGGGCGAGTAGGTGTTTGAAGGGGCCGACGCGGTAGTCGGTGTTGGAGTGTTGCAGCAGCAACTGCACCGCGACCGCGAGAGACAGTGCGGCGGCGACGGGGACGGGAATGCCGATGAGCAGCAGCGGGGTGACGCCTGCGGTCATTTCGATCGTTTGATGCAGGGGGTGCTTCATCAGGCCGTTGAGGCCGTAGAAGCGGGTGAGGCTGTGGTGCACGGCGTGGAACCGCCACAGGACCCCGATCTTGTGGCTGGCGTAGTGGGTCAGGGTGATACCGAGGTCGGCGACCAGGATCGCGATCAGTACCTGGACGAGGAAAGGCCAGTTGCTGGGCCAGATTCCGTCGCCGGGGATCAGCGCGGCCAAGGCGGGGATCGCGGCGACGCTGGCGAGGATGAGGGTTTCGTTGACGAAGGTGTGGGTGGTGTCGCGGCCGGCGTCCCCGGCCGGGGTGTTCCAGGCATCGTGATAGGGCAGTAAGCGTTCGGCGGCGAACGATAACGCGATGGCGGTGACGAGCAGAGCCAGCAGCCACGCTTTGTTGGCTCCGCTGGCTGCCAGGGCGATGCCTGCGCCGTTGATGCCGATCAGCATCAACGGCACGTAGCCGTAGCGGATGAGAGGTGCAGTGATCGTGGACATGTGTTCAGCGTCGCTGTCGGGCGTGGCCCGCGGCTTGTAGAAATCAGCTGGACTGAGGCGTGCGGGGTCGCCAGCCGGTGGCGATGAGGGCTTCGGTGGGGGTGATGCCGAACAGGTCGCGGCAGGTTTTGGTCAGATGCGCGCTGTCGGTGAAACCGGCGGCGTGCGCGGCTTCGGTCAGCGATCCGCCTGCGCGGACGGTGCCGACGGCTAGTTGCAGGCGGGTCCAGCGCCGCCACGCGGCGTAGGGCAGCCCGACTTCGGCGGCGAACAGATGCGATAGGCGGCTCGGTGACATCGCGACGGCGGCGGCGAGCTCGCCCAGCGGCGGCGGACCGCTCGGCGCCGCGGCCGCCACGCGCAGCGCTCGGGTCACCACTGGATGCGAGGACCGCCCTGGAACAGGCGATGCCGAGTCGGGCAGTGGCACTGCAGGAGTGGCTCGCGGGGTCGCCGCGGTGATCCAACTCGACACCTGGTCAGGGGGTAGGCCATCGAGGCGGGCCAAGGCAGCGCGGCCGGTGATGCTGGCCGAATCGAGGTAAGCGAAGAAGCCGGTAGTGGTGGGGGTGGCGCGGACTTCGTGGCGAATCCCCGGAGGAATGATCGCCTGCTGGGCAGAGATCGTGTGCCCGGTGGAGTCGGTCAGGGTCAGCTCACCGGTGGTGACAAGCAGGAACTGCACCGCAGCGTGGGAATGTGCTGCGGTGTCCCCGATTTCACCGGTGAACGCCATCAGTCCAGGGGTGAACACCACACCGCCGAGCCACCTCGGCACGTTCGCCGTCACTGCTGCCGACGGCGAGAAGGCAGACGTGCCGCGATGAGCACGGCGAAAGCGGTGCTGATGGCGGCGCTTGCCCAGAACACGTTCGACATCGCGTGAGTGTAGACATCCCGGCCGCACTCAGCAGCGCTTCCCCTAGTCATCATCAACCGCCCCGAACACGCCATGACCCACCAACTCCGCCCGCGCCACCGACGACTCGCCCAGACGAAGCACGCACGGTCAGAACACACCTGCGGAATCAACCGCCTTCAAGCTCACAACCTCCGGCATACCTCTCCCACCGTCGCCGAGGATGTTATCCACGCCGATCCTGGACCTACTTCCGCTCATTCGGTGTCGGCTCAGGCGGACATCACGATCGACACTCGCTCACCTGCAGTTGCGGATGTTCGCGAGATCGACTGCGCGCCAACGCCTGTGCTCTCGAGAATGCCCGCTCGGCGGCATTTCCGGACGTTTGTGCCCTGAGCGGCGCATAGTTATCTGGCATCGTCACAACGAAGCGAAGAGGCGCCCCTGGCCCGGCGACACCCCCTTCACCTCACAGCGCGAACTACTGCTTCTTGGCGTACGTGACGACCGCCTTACCGTCGGCGGTAATGGCGGTGAACGCAGTCACGACCGAACCGCCGTCCACGCAACTGAGGGACCTGATCAGGTAGGTGACCTCGACGTTGATGGGATTGTGGTTGCGGTCTTCAGTTTCATAGGCGTAGTCGACGGTGGTCCCGGAGTCGCCGATCTTGTAGGTTCCCTCACCCTCGGGCTGACCGGGATCTTCAGTGCTCAGCGTCCCGTCTCCTTTGAAGGTCAAAGTAGCGGGGTTTTCGATTTGCGACGAGCCAGCCGAGGCAAAGGTCCCTTTCCAGTCGGCCTCGGTGGCGCCGCATTCGGCTACCGCAGCCGCCGGTGCGGCCGAGCCGACCACCAATCCGGCACCGACTACCGCGATCAATGTGGCAAGGGCGGGGACGGTTGAACGTCCTGGAGTGATCATCATGTCCTTTTCGGATGGGACAACACGGAATGTGCGCCGGTAGCGCCCGTCCCGGGGCCGTTTCAGCGCCTACGGCACCAGACAGACACGCGACCCGACAGTATTCGTTGCTGTCGAGCGGCACGGATGGCTCTCTCATGCGACTGTCCCCGATGGGGGCAACCGCTCCGCTCCCTCGGCGCCGAATCTTGGTCGGTTACACCGCTACTTTCCCTCGCCACATACGTGAGAATGCTGCTGCCACGCCGCCACGTAGACCCTAGTAAGTCAGGACAACCGTCGAGCGCGGACTGGGCCGTCCACCAGGCTGACTTCCGATAACAGCTACTAACGGCCGTCGGAGAGTCTGCGAAACTTACGTCCGCTCGTCGGCAAATTTGGGACGTCCTGAGCCGCAGCGAGTCTGGGTCGCGGACCGCGCGCTCCGCGGCATTACAAGGGCGTTCGTGCCAGCATTGGACGAGGGCGGGCTGGAAGCGGTGATGCCGCCGCCGGTGCCTGGAGGGCGGCGGCATCGCCAATCACCTAGGGCTCAGGTAGTGCTGGGAGTAGAGGGTCGGGGGGTGGTAGCGAGGCTTGCGGTGCGACTGGTGATGGAGAGCCCGTTTCCGGCTTCCGGGACGAGAGGCTCAACGCTAACTCCGTCCTTTACGACCGAAGCCGCAGTGTATGCCGCCACCGTATTTCCAGAATCATCTACGAGGGCGATGGCCGCTGGAGCAGCTGTCCCTCCGTAAGAGTCAGAACGGGAACCCCGTCGGTGTAAGTGAGTGACAGAGTGCCTACCTCCTCTGGATTGACCTCGGTTGCCGGAATCAGCCCAATATCAGTGACTTCGGGTGTGGCTTGCTCGTCAGACATATCGGTCTCTCCTCTGGTCGGCGCGATATCGACCGCTACAAATCGTCGCACGCCCGAAGGTTGCGGCGATACCAAATCTGTTGCGCCGCACGGGAAACCAACGCCCGCGCAGAGGCATAGAAAGACGTTGGCCCGTCGGATGTGACTACGGGTCGTTCCAACGGCTAGGCCGATTAGGTGCTGTCGGTGGCGAAACCGCCGCGCTAGTAGCTTGCATAGATTTCCGGACGTCTGTTCGGGTAAGTGATCTGAACGCATCGTGGCTGTCGGCATGCGGGCTCGCTCGACGGTCACCCTGGGAGGACACGCCTACCTCCAACATGGTTCCCATCTTCTGGTACATCCGCCCGAATGGTCAGTAGCGAACCGCACATTCCGTCGGAACCTGGCGGTGGCCGGGCTTGGCCCGAGTAAGCCGTTTCGCTGTCACAACCGAGAGTCACCCAACCGCTGACCGGCTCGCCTGCCACGCTGCGGTAGACGATGCTGAGGGCCATCCGAGTCGTCCGGGGCTACGAATATCTGATCAACGCCCGCTGAACGACAAGTGCGGCTGAACACTACCCGCCACACGGAGGTTCGATATCAACCACTACACCAAGATCGCTGCTGCTGCCCTGGTGTTGACTGCGAGCGCTGCGATATCTCCTCCCGCCTTCGCCGATTCGCAGCCGTCAACAGAAGTAAGTGACGAATATCAAACCGGTTACGTACTCCGGATACCGCTGACCGATCCACGCGGCTATTACGACGTCTTCGCTCCCCAGGCGGAATACCGGCTGGAAAAGGCGGTATGCACGAAAGACCCGATGTCGTCGACGAAGCTCAAAGAGATCGACAAGTGGATCAGATTTCTGCCGGTCACCTTCGACTCACCCAAAGATCCGATCTCTCAAGCGCGCCAGCAGGTCCTGGGCACCAAAGAGTTCACCGACGAATCACGACTCAAGCTGTGCAATCCCGACCACCACGACGTGAACGCCTACTACAAGGTCCTGACCAAGCTGATCGAGGACGGCCAGACAAGCCTCGCCCCCGATTTGCGTGGCCTGAGCGCCGAGAAAGAGAAGGCCACCATCAAGGACTACTGGACTGCGCGGTACAACGGACTCAGCCGTGCGCTTGGGGACTGGCTCCCTACCGGACCTTGACTTCGTTCGTGGGATGCGGAGAGATCGAAGATGGCGTCGATATCCGGTGAAGTGCCCATGCTCAACGATGGCGACAACCACCAGCCGGGATACGCCCCTGAGATGCCGAGCAATCCCACCAGGCAGTGACTCTGAATCCCTGATGGTTCATCGCTCGCAGGAGCAACATCATGCGCCGGTTCGGATACGAGCGTCGCTGAGGTGCAGTGCCTTCTGCACTTCAGCGATGCGCCACCGCCAATCTGCCGCGCGCACAGCCCATGCTCGACGATATCAACAAAGCCAGCGAGCACACCCGGCTCGAACGCGCGGGTCGGGGCAGTCCCGTTCGTCATGCGATGTGGTTGAAGTGACGCGACGAGAGGTACCCGTGCGATGCTGTGAGTCTTTCATGAGTTGAGCACGGCACAAATTCCTCGGTGGGATGCCTCAGACGCATCCCACCGAGGGCGAAATTAACTCCGTGCACCGCTGCTCACGGTATGCCAGCATGCCCGTTAGCGGCGATCAGGTTCATTACCCTTTCAATATGCTTACCTGACAATCCATCCCGCTGTTCGAAATGCATCAACCGCTTTGGCTTCAGCTTCATCAGCCAGGGTATTATCGCTGATATCCAACCCGTGATTGCGCCTGCCGAAATCCGCCCGTTTGTAAGCATGCCTTGCTGCGACAGCCGCGTCCCCGTGGGGGCCGAAATAGCCGACATAGTCAGGTCCACCTTTGGGATTCGGAATATTTCCGTATCCACCCAACATCTTCGCTGTTTCATGGGCTGCCGCAAAGGCTGTGCCCGATGCCGATGCGGCCAAGCTCGCTGCCGTTTGGGCGTCCTTTGATTCTGCCGCTTTTGCGGCTTGGTCTGCTGATTCGCGTGCGCCTTCGACCCGCCTCTTCATCAGAGCGAAATCGATATCGGCTACCTTATTGCCCCGTTGTGCTTCGGCGTACTCGGCGGCCTCGCGCGTCCGGTACGCGGCACTAGCGGCGCGCCGGGCGTGACAGCGTGCCACGTCAGCATCCCCGGCTTTCTCCTCTTCACTCGAGCACAGCGCCGGAGCGGCCCCCGATGAGGAGGTTTCGTCAGCAACGGCAATGGGACTGCACACAACCAGCCCCGCAACTATCAGCCCCATCACCGCAGATCCGGCCTGTACCGAGCGCGTCCCCTGGATACGAATTTCCATTCCGACCTCCCATGATTGCGATAGAACCGGTGGAGCCGGTCACATATGACACATGCGAGGCGGACCCGAACTTCTATTCGAAACCAAAAGCATCACGGATTGCCGCACCAACAGAAGACCTTGCGCTCTCCGGCATGAGCGAGCCGCCGCGCTGAGCTGTGCAGCAGTGGCATGACCGCGTTCCCATTCAGATCATGCAATATTCTTACGCAAGATACGTGCGGAATCCCCCACGTGCGCAGCTCGTCTCGCGTGTAGTGACAGTCCATCTCTACCCCTGGCGAGGCCGAACGCGCGGCAGAGTATGCCATCACCACCGAGAGGTGACCTGAGATCGGCAGTTTAGTGCGTTCGTCGGCCTGAGCCTCGCGGCCTTGGGGATCGCGCGCCGCGCGGCATTTCAGTGCGTTGCCGATGATTGAGATAGCCTCAGCCCGTTGATCTTCGGGCGTGTTCCGCGACGGCTCCGACCCCCCAACCAGGTCCTGACCTCAAGGGGTGCCATGAGCGGCGTGCCAGATCTCCTGCGCTGCGCTCGTATAGCCGCACAGAAATGGGCACGCTCCATGTCTTGAGTCGCGCCCGGCCGACGTTTGCTGGCGGCGGCCATAACTCCCAACGGCAACCTCAACGCCGCGGGCGGCGATGCCACCGCCGCCTGATCAATACCTCCCGAGATCGATCTCCCGCTGTATCGCGGGGTCGATCGGTGTACCGACCTCGGTACTGACGTCGGTATCGGTGTCCTCGACCTCGTGGTAGTCCTCGTCGTTGAGGTCGTCAGTGGGGATGGTCTTCGCGTTGCTCCAATCCACCTTGTCGTACTTTTCGCTGAAAGCGCCCATGTCGGCAGCCTCCTATCGCTAGTAGTGAACGGTCCTGTGAGGCACAACACAAACGAGGCTATCGAAGCTGCGGACTAGGTCAAGATCACCGGGCTGCCCGGAAGAAGGTCGGTCGCTCGCGGCACCGCAACTCTCGGAGATCGCGCGCTCCGCGGCATGAGAGTGCGTTCCAGCAGGAACCTGACAGGTTCACTTTCAGGCTCCTGAGCCACTTCTGCGCTTCAGCTACACCCGCCGCACTGCCTACCCGAAGCACGTGGAGCATGTTCGGCGGCGTCAACGAGACCATCGAGCATGCTCCCGGCCACATCGCAGCGATGACCCTGCCGCGCGGAACGGCAGGGTGCTGCGACTACTTACCCGCGAGCTTCAGCGCATCATCCATCGCTTTATACTTGGCTTCAAACAGTTTGAGGACGGCCTCATCATCGTCGTATTCTGGCTTCATCTGTTTTCCATACTTTTCGGTCGCAGCCTTGAACTCGTTGTGCCACTCCCTCTTGTAAGCAGCAACCTCACAAACCAAAGCCCGCCATAGCCGCAGCGTATCTTCATCCGTGAAACCAGGGGTTGGCGCGAAATTACCGTATTTGCCATCCACCATTGTCCGCGCGCGAGCGACCTTGTACGGGTCCTGAGTGAGCTCCAGCGGACTCATGTGAAGAGCCTTGTCATAGGCATTGATTCCGGCATCGCTGAAATCGGCCCTCGAAGCTTCCAGGTTGTTCTTCGGGTTGATGGGATTCTTACAGAAACGATCTACGAGTTTCCCCCATTTGGCTTTGCTGATCGAGTTCTCCAACTCATCGGCTCTGTCGGCGGCGCTGGTATCCGCATAGGCCAGGTGCGGCGAGGCCACACCGGAGATCAGCAGCGCGGAAAATCCGGTTACGAGGAGCGCGGACAAGCGTACCCTCACAATTGCCTCCTGGGCATTCAACATGGACGGTGGCGATACGCGTGGTCCGTATCGGAGCTTCCAGTACATTCGGTGCCGCCGAGCCTTTGGATGCCTCAGACTCTCACACCCGCCCTGCGCAGGCGTTGAGGAAACTGGCTGCGCCGTCCCTGTGACTCCACGGCAATCCTGCCTGCGTACTTGAAGGCCGCGGTCAGGACTGGCAGTTGATTAGGGCTGACGTGCTGAAATCGGCATGTGCGGGCATTGCCGACGCTGAGATGATCTCTGCCCGTTGATCTTCCGCACGCCCGCGCTGGTCCTCGTCGAACCGCGCGGGTCGCGGCATGTGCGGATGTCCGCATTGGAAGTTGAACGCGTCCCTGTCATCCGGTGTGGAACTATGCGATGGATCAACGATGTGGGAACACGGTTAGGCAGAGCTGGATGACGCTGTCGCGAGATGAGGCATTGGCGCTACTGACGGACTCGCTCTCGGCGCGGCGGCGACGAGGAGCCAAACGGCTGCGCGTGCTCGCGGACCCGACGACAGCGACCGAAGTTCGCACCGCGGTCGAACGTGAAGTGCTGGACAAGCGCACCTGGGAGACCCAGTACCAATTGATCATGGCACTGGGGATGACTGGTGGCCGTGGCGATGTCGAACTGTTGAAAGGACTGGCGCTGCAACCTCGCTCGGCAACTGTGGTCAACGTTGCCCTTGGCGACGCCATTGTCCGCCTGGGTCGTGAGGTCGACAACGACCCGGCTCCTGCCTTGTGGTGCCTGCAGCAAGATGTCGAACTTCTCGCTGACGGCGCGCTGCGCGCGGTGGCGATGCTGCGACTGAACTTCCCCGACACCGCGGTCGACGACGTCCTCGACTACGCCGAGGCAAACTTCCGCGATCTCAACCATAAGTCCCTGCCTTACTGGCCGGCGGTCGCGGCAGCCGGTTGGTCCGGGCCTCGCGTGCGTGGGTTTCTCAGCCGATGCTCGAAAGACAGCCGCCAGATCATCGCCGACGCCGCAAAGGACGCTCTGAACGGTCATTACGGAAACCATGTGAGCGTTCTCTGACCGAGGTAAAGCACAGCACACGGCAGTATCCCGTCCTGCCCTTGCCTATGGACCGCGACGATACGAACTGAACAGTCGAATTGCTTGGATGTCGGGCATGATTGGCAGATGGAGTTCCGATTGGCTGTCACAGCCCCACTCGACAGCCATCAATTCTCGATCATCGTCGAGCCGGAAGCGATGACGTATGAGTTCCCGGCGGCGGGCAAGATTGGCCTGACGTTCCGCGGGCCGGATTCCATGCTGGCCGAACTGACTCACTATCCCGACACGGTGGTCATCTGGCGTCCCGCCGACACCGAGGTCTGGGCCACGACAGCGGACGGCCAGAGCGAGCAGATCGGTGGGTTCGCCGACAATCCGGCACCAGGATTCGACACCGGCGGGAGGCCGTTGGATCGACCACTCCGAGAGACGCTCGAGCGGATTTTCTACGACCAGCCACCGACGGACAATTCCTCCATATAAGCCGGCGGCCCCGCAATCACACGCACATCGCCATGAGCGCGCGCCGCTGCATCAAACATGATGCAGGCCAGCCGATCTGGAGATGAGTCTCCATCACCGGAACTCGTGTACGACCTCGATCGGGCCGACCAGGTGAGCGTTGAACTCCTCCAACTCTTCGGCTGGCACCCATAGCTCCAGAATGGTCTTCCCGCCCACTTGCTGAACCGGATAGCGCCCGAGGAAGTCCTTGGCAACCCGGAAGCGAGTCACATAGCCCACTCCGTGGTGGGCGACATTCCAGTCACGCGCGATGTTAATCGCGTAGTCCTCGTTGAGGACCGGATAAAAGATCGGCTGTTCAGGGAGTCTGGGAGGCCAAGCGCGCCAGCCGGACTGGCGAACCAGCGCGAGCTCCTCCGGACCGGTCGGGCGCCACAGCACGGTGACCGGCACCTCTTCATCCCGAACCACTGCGCACCTCACCACGATCACCAACAGAACCAGCGCACCTTATCCGGCAGTTGGACCCCACCGCCACACCATTTGAGACGCACCGGCGAGGGATTCCGGAGCGGTCGTGCGACATCGCGCGATAGGCGGCATGTGCGGACATCGGCAGCATCATCTCCCTGCGCATCGTCTCAGTGTGATCAGTAACGAAAGCGGGCCTTGTCTCCGTTGATACGGATGAGAAATTCTCTCCGCGGCGGCCCGCCACCGATCGGCACGAGGACAAGTCCCCGTGCCTGTATCGCCTCATCGGCTTCGACGGCCGCCCTCGAGTCACCGCGTTGCCAAGCGTCGCGAGAAGCAGTGAACAACGGCTGGAGATCAACCCATCCAGGTCCAGGCTCGAACACGCAGTCTGTCCAGTACATGTCGACGGCGTCCTGAGTCAGGACGCCGATGACTTTATCTGCCTGCACGAGCTGCCAACTGGGATCAGTCATCACTCTTCTCTTCGCTCAACTGTCCACTCCGAGCACTGATGGACCAGGTGATACAACAGGCTCAAGACCCGCCACCATACTCAATTCGGCATGTGCGGAGACCGCGACGGCCCCGCGATGCCTCGGGGCCTTCGATCTTCAGCGGGCTTCCTCTAGCCACTGCGGACCGCGCGGGATGCGGCATGAGCGGACATGGGAGGTCCACTGAGCTGAAAGCCCAGCCGCCGCAGGCCAAGCGGCTGGGGACGAGCAACAGATTTGCACTGCTGTCCAGCACGCGCCCTGCGGCACCGGATGTTGGTCCACCGCGCGGCAGTGTCGAGAATCGATTCCCGACACCGCTCCTAGCTGCCGCATGCCGGTGCGGTCACCCCTGGCGACGCACGGGCTGGGTGCACGCAACGCCTCGGCTTCCAGTCCAAGCTTCTGGCTGGAACGAATAGGTGGTGGTGGTGCACTGCTTGCGCCGTATCTAGGCACGGTGGCCCTGGGTCATGTGCCCTGTCCGAACATGGGAAGGACTATCGCAATGAAGATCCTGTCCGGAGTTCTCGTAGCCGCATCCGCGGTACTGATAGGTGTTGCTGTTGACGCGCCGATCGCGTCTGCCGCTGGTGCGACGATCACCATGAAGGACGAAGCCGCCGCGGACGGCTATCGAATCCACTACGTGACTGCGACGGGTACCGCGTCGTGTTCTGGGGGCGGTAAGGCGCACGTCGCTGTCGAGGGGGAGGGAATCCATGGGCGGAGCATGAATTTCGCCTGCGATGGTGCCAAGCACAAGTGGTCCGCAGTGTTGGCCCACGATCATCTGGGCCGGGTGTTGCTCTCTGCAACGCTGCTCAGTGTGCCGGGCTACTCCACTCTCGCCAAGACAGGCGGCGTGATGGTTCGTATCAGGCCGCCGCAAAAGTAGTTCGCCGATGTCCGGCTCCGGCTGGAGGAGCTCCGAGCGACACTGCCCCTGACCACTGTGGTCGGGGCAGTGTCGTTGAGGTGTTGTGGGTGACCACAGCCAGCCGACTGGCTCCCGGCCGGGCGTTTCGTGCTCGGTTGCGGGAGAGCAAGTCGGGTACGGCGCACGTCGTGCCCCCACTTACTCGGAGATGCCACGACCAGGAGTGTCCTGGAGTGGGCGTTGCGGGCGCGAGCGCGGTTACCGACGTGCCCGCCTGCCGCAGCTTGCGGAGGTTCGGCAACACCAGCCCGAAGACATCTTGAGATTTCGAGCAATCCGAACAGGCAGTGACTCCGAATGCTTGATGGTGCATCGCTTCGCACGAACAAACGGGATGCGCCAGTTCGGATACGAGCGTCGCTGAGGCGCAGTGCCTTCTGTACTTCAGCGACGCGCCACCGCATCGAACTCCTGGAATCGGGTCGGTTTTCCACCCACAGCACCAGGCGGGTTAACGGTTCAGCGCTACGAGAATCTGCGAACCCACTCGTTTCCAGCGCACTTCAGCTCGGTTGTCCAGCCAGCATGCCTGGTGACACCCTCGATCGCCCGACATCGTCGCCGGATCGAATGCACTCAATTCGGCAGAGGCGGACGTTCTTGCGCCTGCGGTCTTCTGGCAACGGCGGGTCGGGGCTGGGCGTGCGGGGGAAGTGACGCTTCACTGGCAGTGGCTATAGTCGTCCGCTATCGTTGCCGGTCTTATGGCAGGGGGTAGCGGGTGGTGATGGCGGGGTCGGCTACCGAGGTCGTCGGTGGCGAGGTGGCTGCTGAAAGTGTTGAGCTGGCCGCGTTGTTGCGGCGGTGCGCCGATGCCGATCAGCCGGCGTTTGCGAGTTGTATGACCGCACGTGTGGTCGGGTGTTCGGTCTGGTGTCGCGGGTGGTCTGTGACCGGGGCTACGCCGAGGACATCACCCAGGAGACCTATCTACAGGTGTGGCGTACCGCGGCCTCGTTCGATCCGGGCAAGGGTTCGGCGACCACGTGGTTGCTGACGTTGGCGCATCGACGCGCGGTCGACCGGGTCCGTCGTGAACGTGCGAGTTTCGCGCGTGAGTTCGACTACGGGATCAAAGCTGTGGGACGGGAATTCGATGAAGTCGCCGAAACGGTGGAGAACACCCTCGAACAGCAGGCCGTGCTCGCCGGCCTGGACAGCCTGAGTGCTGCTCAGCGTGAAGCCATCACCCTGGCCTACTACCAGGGACGAACCTATGCCGAGGTGGCGCACTATCTCGGCATAGGTCGGGACTGATGCAGGGATAGGTGACAACCGAGTTGGCTTGCCTTCGGGCGGGCTGGAAGGATGTCGCTGTGCCCAAGCCCTACCCTCGTGAGTTCCGTGACGATGTCGTCCGGGTTGCTCGTGACCGTGATGCCGGGGTGACGCTGGAGCAGATCGCCGCCGATTTCGGGGTCCACCCGATGACGCTGTCGAAATGGATGCGCCAAACCGACGTCGACGAAGGCACGAAGCCAGGCAAGACCTCGAGCGAGCCGGCGGAGTTGCGTGAGGCGAAACGCCGAATCCGGTTGCTGGAGCAGGAGAACGAGGTCCTCAAACGGGCCGCCGCCTATTTCGCGCAGGCGAGTCTGCCGGGAAAATGACCTACCCGCTCGTTCGTGAGCTGGCCGACGACGGGATTCCCGTCGCGGTGACGTGCCGGGTGTTGGGGCTGGCCCGCCAACCGTTCTACCGGTGGCTCGCCGAACCTGTCACACCGGCCGAGCTCGAGCAGGCCTATCGCGCGAACGCGCTGTTCGACGCTCATCGAGACGATCCGGAGTTCGGCTATCGGTTCCTGGCCGACGAGGCCCGCGCCGCGGGTGAGCCGATGGCCGACCGGACCGCGTGGCGGATCTGTTCGGCCCGAGGCTGGTGGAGCGTGTTCGGCAAGAAGCGCGGTGGAAAGGGCCGGGCCGGGCCGCCGGTCCACGACGATCTGGTGCTCCGCAATTTCACCGCTGATGCCCCGAATCGTTTGTGGCTCACCGACATTACCGAACATTGGACCGGTGAAGGCAAGCTCTATCTCTGCGCGGTCAAGGACGTGTTCTCCAACCGGATCGTCGGCTATTCCATCGATTCCCGGATGAAATCGGTATTGGCCGTCCACGCGCTCAACAACGCGGTCGCCCGCCGCGGCGACGTGGCCGGTTGCGTCCTGCACAGCGACCGTGGGTCGCAATTTCGGAGCCGTAAGTTCCTGCGCGCCTTGACTCGTCACGGCATGGCCGGATCCATGGGCCGGGTCGGTGCGGCTGGCGATAACGCCGCGATGGAGAGCTTCTTCGCGTTGCTGCAGAAGAATGTCCTCGATCGCCGACCCTGGTCCACGCGTGAGGAATCGCGCCTCGCGATCGTCACCTGGATCGAACGCACCTATCACCGGCGGCGGCGACAGGCCGGGCTCGGCCGTTTGACCCCCGTCGAATACGAGGTCATCATGACCGCACCGGCCAGTCAGGCCGCGTGACCGAAACTGTCACCGGATCCTGCATCAGTCCCCTAGATCACGGGCGGTAATTCGGGGACGACCAATGCGCATATCGGTAACCATCCTTCGAGGTAGGCCAGCCAGTCGGTTCACGCTACGTCCATGTATTCGGAGCCACGGACACCTCGGATCGAGACACGCCGACTCAGGCCTCGGTGCCGTCGTGGGCGCCACAAGGGCCATGAACACTCCGGACAACCCGAACTGAATCAAACCGAATCGCCAGAACGCGACGACTGACCCCGGAAACCTGCCCAAGGCTGCCTCCAAAGCAGACGCGCGCTCTTCGGCTACTTAGCATTGGCGCTAGGGCTTGATCCCGGCCAGGATCGGGTCCAGGTGCCCGGTGAGAAGCTCGGTAATCGGCTGCCCACCTGCGTCATTGGTGTGGCTCTCAAATGGCTTGCTCCTCACCGGTCACCGTGCAGGGAATGGCTTAAGAGGGGTTTGCCCAGCTCGAAGTAGCGGTGCCTTCCCGCACGGACACCATCCGTCGATTCGGGAAGGATGCACTGGTGAAGGTCATCATCGGGATGGACCCGCACAAACGCTCAGCCACGATCGAAATCATCGACCCCGCGGCAGCGGTGCTGGCGACGGGGCGATATGACACCGACAACGCCGGCTACAGCGCAATGCTCACCGCCGCAAGGCGATACCCGGATCGGGTGTGGGCGATCGAGGGATGCAATGGCATCGGCCGCCACCTCGCCCACCGCCTGGTCCATGACGGTGAAACCGTCGTCGACGTGCCGGCGAAACTCTCGGCGCAGGTGCGGGTATTCGCCACCGGCAACGGCCGCAAAACCGATCCTGTCGATGCGCATTCAGTAGCGTTGGCGGCTTTACGTTCACCGAATCTGCATCGCGTGCAAGCTGATTCGGAACTGATCGCGTTGGGCATGCTCGCCGACCGACGCGACGAACTCGGCCGCGCCCGCACCGACACCGTCAACCGTTTACACCGGTTGCTGCTGGAATTGCTGCCCGGCGGGGCTAAGAAATTCCTGTCCGCGATGCAAGCACGGAAGTTGGTCGCGACCGTCAAGCCCCGTGATCCCGCAGGCAAGGTCCGCCGCCGCCTGACCGTTGAGTTGATCGGTCAACTGGAGGTCATCGATCGCAAGATCAAGACCGCGGATAAGGAATTGCGCGAGCTCGTCGCCGAACGTGGTTCCACCTTGACCGACCTCAACGGGATCGGACCCGCTGGGGCCGCCCGGCTGCTTGCCGATGTCGGTGACCTGCACCGATTCCGGGACCGCAACCGGTTCGCGTCCTGGAACGGCACCGCCCCCTTGGATGCTTCTTCTGGTCAGCAGCAACGGCATCGGCTATCGCGTGCCGGGAACCGGAAAATCAATCGGGTCTTGCACATCATGGCCATCGTTCAGCTGCGTAATCCCAGCGCGGGCCGCACCTATTACGACCGCCGCAAAGCTGCGGGCAAGACCTCGATGGAAGCGACGCGGGCGTTGAAACGCCGCCTGTCCAATATCGTCTACGCGCGCATGCTCGCCGACCAGCAACGACGGGAAACGGCAAGCCCGGGAGGGCAATCGGGGGCGACTCTTGACTCCAGCGCGACCGGCTCAACCCCGCACACCGGCACTTCGGACAAGCCACAACCCGGACTCACCGATAACCAGAATACTCCCGACCTGCGAATCATGTCTTGACGCGAGAGGGGAGCCAAAAGCGGGCGATTGCGAACGCGCTGCACGCGGTATGTGCGGACGCTCATCAGGGACTACGCCGCGCGGTGGTGCTTCTTGCGTGCGCTCAGCTCAGCGAAACTCGTGGCTGGACAGCTCCCCTTCGACGCTGCTGTCATCGACGGCTGAATACACCTGTGTCGCCGTCCGGTCCGGCACCACGATCATCCCAACGGTCCAGTTGAATGGCGTACGTTGTTCTTGGTCTCGCATGCATCGCGGGGGCAGCGACCTTCGCAACGCGTAACTATCCCTGCCCACGGGACCCACGCGCGGAAACCCTCGCAGGGCTGCCGATCTGGTTCGCGTTGCCCGTGATCCCGGGCTGCATAGCGCTCGTGCTCGGCAGTAAGGGGAAGGTTCGTACCGGGCGCACGGAAAGCAGATCCTGGCCCGCATTCGCCGCACGCGATGCTGATCGCGGCCGCCGCGGTGAGCACGCTCCAGAAGAAGCTGTGCGCACGCGAATGCTGGGGCGTGCGTACATCGGGGTGAGCGGGTTCAGTTGAGGTGAGTTCGAGCGTGGTGTCGGCCGGGTGAGCCTTCCAAGTGATCAGCGTGCGGGCCCGGTACTAGCGGTCGGGCTGGGCAGTTGTCTGGACAAGATCGGATGCGGTCGCCGGTGAGTACCGCCAATGCGGCGGCCACCTCGGCGAGATTCGACTTGACGTAGGTGTCGGTAGCGCAGCAACTGCCCCATCGGCGGGCGGTACCGCTGCTCGGGGTGGTTGATCAAATGCTGTGTCAGGGGTGGGGAGACCGGCTGCCAACGGTCGATGCCGTCCGTTCCCGCAGATAGAGCAGGCATTGCTCGCGGTCGAGGTCGTGCGGGCGTACCGCGAGTGCGCCGCTGCGGCGGCAGGAGGTTAGGCGCCCGGTACTGCGTTGCCCGAGCGGCAGCACTCGGTCGCCGACGAAGATGCCCACTGGCCGCCGCCGACGATACGGGGAGGTATGGCTGCCACCGGTGACGATGCGCTGCTCGCGCGGACGGATGAGCAGGACGCCGGAATCGGTGGTGGCTACTTCCAGGCGAATGGCGGTCGGTCACCTTAGCGCTCCCATGACGTGCTTGTCAGCGATTCGGCGGTCATCGTTTACCTGCGACACACCGTGGGTGCGGGCGACGTCAGCTACTCGGACAATCTGGGCGCGGCGAACTGGACGGTAGATCAGTTCGGGTGGGGGAGTCGGGTGGAACCAGCTTGGGGCGGTCGGTATCTCCGTATGGAAGCGCTCGGGGCGTCGCGAAGCGTGCTGTGTCCGGCTGGCGACCGTCGTATAGATGCTGGTAATTAGCGGTGTGCCCGGGTGTTCGAGACTTCTTGGACACCCGGACCGTGACTGCGTCACGCGTGACGCAAAGCTGTGCGCGAGAGGGGACTTGAACCCCTACGTCCGTGGACACCAGAACCTAAATCTGGCGCGTCTGCCAATTTCGCCACTCGCGCGTGATGGTACGACCGTGCAAACTCTACCGGGCTTGACCGACTTCGCGAAGCTCCGGGCGGGCGTGGCGTACTGGTCAGTAACCCTACCAGGGATTATAACGATTAGATAACTGTCAACATGAGGAGAGCTCATGTTTCGTACGGGTTAGTAACCCGATGGACCAGCGTGTTCAAACATGAGGAAGGGTCATGTTTGACATCATTCTGGTACGGATGTGCACGAATACTCGGCGGTATGCCCCGTAGCCGGCGAGCAAACGTGAGGATTTCCTCATGATTTTGGCTATCCTCGCCCGTATCAGGCCCCAACGCTGAGGAACACCTGCGCACCGGAGGGAGCGGCGTGTCTCGCAGGGCGCGTCGCCAGGAAAAGGAAGTCGAATCGTCTTGACGATCAACGAGAGCACCGAGACCGGTACCGGACAGAGCGCGAAGGTTGGAGCCACCCACGGGGGTGGGGACCGCTCGCCGCTGTTGGATCGGCTGCTGAGCGGGACGCCCTACGCGCTCGCCTTCGGGGGACAGGGCGCCCAGTGGCTCGATGAACTGGAAGAAATCGGACGCGACAGCGCGCTGGAGCCCGAATTGACCGCATTGGTCAACGAGGCGGAAGCGATGCTGGAACCCGTTGCGGCACAGCTGCTCGTGGTCCGTCCGGTCGGTTTCGATCCGATCGGCTGGATGCTGGAGGACGAACTGGTCGACACCGACCAGGGCGAGGTCTCCGCCGCCCCGTCGCCACAGATTCTGCGCTCGGCCGCCGTGTCGATGCCCGGCGTGCTGCTCTCTCAGGTGGCGGCCATGCGCGCGCTGCGCCTGCAGGGTCTGGATCCGACCGAGCAGGCGCCGGTAGCGATCGTGGGCCACTCGCAGGGCCGCCTCGCGGCGACCGCGGTCGAGGCAGGCGGCAGGCGGGATGCCGAGCTGTTGGCGATCGCGCAATTGATCGGCGCCGCAGCCGGTTTGGTGGCGCGCCGCCGCGGGCTGATGCCGGTGGGCGAGCGCTCGCCGATGGTCGCGGTGTCCAACGTCGATCCCGAGCAGTTGCGTGCCGTTGTGGCCGAGGTGTCCGAGGGTGTCGATCCGGCGGCGGCCGCGGTGGTGTCCATTCGTAACGGACGCAGGCGCGCGGTGCTCTCCGGCACGCCCGCCCAGCTGGAGCGAGTGCGCCAGCGCTGCGCGCAGATTCACGACGAGCAGGCCCGCGAACGCGACGCCAAGGTGCGCGGTGGCGCTATCTTCGCGCCAGTCTTCGAGGACGTGTCCGTCGACGTCGCGTTCCACCACCCGGCGCTGGCCGACACGGTGGACCTGGTCACCGGATGGGCCAACCAATGTGGCCTGGACGGCGCGCTGGCCGGTGCGCTCGCGCAGGAGATCCTGGTCGACCCGATCGACTGGGTGGAGATCGTCGACGGCATGGTTGCCGCTGGCGCGCAATGGATTCTGGATCTCGGCCCCGGCGATCTGCTGTCCAGGCTGACCGGCGGTTCGCTCAAGGGCACCGGCGTCGGCATGGTCGCGGCCGCGACCAGGGCCGGGCAGCGCAGCCTGCTCACCCCGGGCGCCGCGCCGGAGCGGTCCACGCCGTGGACGGCGTTCGCGCCCAAGCCGGTTCGGCTGCCGAACGGCCGGATCGTGGTGGAGACCGCGTTCACCAGGCTGACCGGTCGTTCGCCGATTCTGCTGGCGGGCATGACGCCGACCACGGTCGACGCGAAAATCGTTGCGGCAGCGGCGAACGCGGGCCACTGGGCCGAGCTGGCCGGTGGCGGCCAGGTGACCGAGCAGATCTTCGCCGATCGTGTCGCGGAGCTGAAGACGTTGTTGCAGCCGGGCCGCGCGGTCCAGTTCAACTCGCTGTTCCTCGACCCCTACCTGTGGAAGCTGCAGCTGGGCGGTAAGCGACTGGTGCAGAAGGCCCGCACCGCGGGCGCTCCGTTCGACGGAGTCATTGTCACGGCGGGCATTCCGGAGCTCGAAGAGTCTGTCGCGCTCATCAACGAACTCACCGAGGTCGGCATCTCGCATGTCGCGTTCAAGCCGGGCACCGTCGCGCAGATCCGCGCGGTGCTGCGGATCGCCACCGAGGTGCCGGACTACCCGGTGATCATGCACATCGAGGGCGGCAAGGCCGGCGGGCATCACTCCTGGGAAGACCTGGACGACCTGCTGCTGGAGACCTACGCCGAGCTGCGCAACCACGAGAACGTGGTCGTCTGCGTCGGCGGCGGTATCGGAACCCCGGAGCGCGCAACGGAGTACCTGACCGGTGAGTGGGCCACCGCGCACGGCTACCCGGTGATGCCGCTGGACGGCGTGCTGGTCGGCACGGCCGCCATGGCGACGCTGGAAGCCACCACCGCGGCCGAGGTCAAGCAGCTGCTGGTGGACACCCCCGGCACCCCCGACTGGGTCGGCGCGGGCACCGCGTCCGGCGGAATGGCCTCGGGCCGTAGCCAATTGGGCGCCGACATCCACGAGATCGACAACGCCGCCTCGCGCACCGGCCGCCTGCTCGACGAGGTCGCCGGTGACGCCGAGGCGGTCGCCGCGCGGCGCGCGGAGATCATCGAGGCGCTGAACGCCACGGCCAAGCCGTACTTCGGTGACGTCGCGACGATGACCTACCTGGACTGGCTGGAGCGCTACATCGAGCTCGCGGTCGGCCTGGACCGCCGCAAGGACTTCGACTGCGGCAGCGACATCGGCGACGCGATCACCGACGCCACCCGCTCGGTCTGGCTCGACATCACCTGGCGCGACCGTTTCGCGGAAATGATGCGCCGCACCGAATCTCGCCTGCACCCGGCCGACCGCGGCGAGATCCCGACGCTGTTCGCCTCGGACGAGGACTTCGAGAACCCGGTCAACGCGCTCTGCACGCTGAAGGCGCAGTACCCGGCCGCCGAGCAGACCCTGCTGCACCCGGCCGACGTCCCGTTCTTCGTGACCCTGTGCAAGACCCCGGGCAAGCCGGTGAACTTCGTGCCGGTCGTCGACGGCGACGTGCGCCGCTGGTGGCGCTCGGATTCGCTGTGGCAGGCCCATGATCCGCGCTACTCGGCCGACCAGGTCTGCGTCATCCCGGGCACCGTCTCCGTCGCGGGCATCACCCGCGTCGACGAGCCCGTCGGCGAACTGCTCGACCGCTTCGAGCAGGACACCGCGTACTCCCTGGTCCGTGCGGGCGTCGTGCCGGTGGCGATCGACGCGCGCCGGGTGGCGAACGTGACCACCGGCCCGATCGATACGGTGCTCGCCGCGCCGGACATCGAATGGTCCGGCCGCACCACCGTCAACCCGGTACACCGGCTCGGCGACGTGGCCGACTGGACGGTGGACGGCAAGGGCGCCGTGCACCCGCCCAGCGGGGCCACGCTCACCGAGACCACCGGCCCGGACGCCGACAACTCCTACGTCGAGCTGACCGTTCCGCTGTTGGGCAGCAACGTCGTTCGTATCCGCATCACCGTGCCCACCACCACCTACAACGGTGGCGCTCCGGTGGTCACCGAGGCCGACGCGCACGACGCCATGACCGCCATGCTCGCCGTCGCCGCCGGGCAGGCACTGCCCGAGGTGAAGGGCAAGGTCGCCCACCTGAACATCGCCTGGTCGCCGGACCTCGTCGCCGACCACGCTGGCGTGACCGGCTCGGGTCTGCCTTCGGCATTGAGCACGCTCGGCCGCACCGTCCCCGACGTGCTGGTCGGCGCCTGCTGGCCGGCCGTGTTCGCCGTGCTGGGTGCGGCCAGGGCCGCCGACGGTGCGAGCGTCATCGAGGGCATGCTCGACCTGGTCCATCTGGACCACCAGATCGAGCTGGCGGGCGAACTGCCTACCAGCCCAAGCGTTCTCGTGGTGCGGGCGGAGGCGGGCGAGACGCTCGACACCGACCTCGGCCGCGTCGTCGAGGTGCGGGTGCGCATCACGGGCATGCTGGACCGCCCCGAGACCGGGCTGTCCATGCCGACCGTGGCCACCCTCACCGAACGGTTCGCCATCCGCGGCCGCAACGGCGCGGGTGAGCTCACCGATCCGCCGCGCGCGGCGGGCACGGTGTCCGACGCCGCCATCGACACCCCGCGGCGCCGCCGTCGTGACGTCACGGTCGTCGCGCCGCGCACCATGCACGCGTTCGCCGCTGTATCCGGTGACCACAACCCGATTCACACCAGCGACTCCGCCGCCAAGCTGGCCGGTCTCGGCAGCCCGATCGTGCACGGCATGTGGCTCTCGGCCGCGGCCCAGCACGCCGTCTCCGCAATCGACCCGGAAAGCGCGATTCCGGCCCGGACCGTGACGGCATGGACCACCCGATTCCTCGGCATGGTTCGCCCCGGCGCGGAGATCGACGTGCGCGTCGAGCGGATCGCGGTCGACGCGGGCAGCGAGATCGTCGAGGTGTCCTGCCGGACCGCGGGCGATCTGGTGATGACCGCGACCGGACGTACCGCGGCGCCCAGAACGGTCTACGCCTTCCCCGGCCAGGGCATTCAGCGCAAGGGCATGGGCCTGGACGCGCGCACCCGTTCCAAGGCCGCCAAGGCGATCTGGGACCGCGCCGACAAGCACACCCGCGACGCGCTCGGCTTCTCCATCCTCGCGGTGGTCCGGGACAACCCGACCTACCTCAAGGCACGCGGTGTCGAACACCGGCACCCTGACGGCGTGCTGCACCTGACCCAGTTCACCCAGGTCGCGATGGCCGTCCTCGGCGTCGCCCAGGTGGCCGAGCTGCGCGAGGCCGGTGCGTTCGTCGAGGGCGCGATGCTGGCCGGGCACTCGGTCGGTGAGTACAACGCGCTCGCCGCGGTCGCCGGGGTGCTGCCGTTGGAGGCGGTGCTCGAGGTCGTGTTCCAGCGCGGGTCCGCGATGCACGAGCTGGTGCCGCGGGATGCGCAGGGCCGCAGCGACTACCGGATGGCCGCCATCCGGCCCTCGCAGATCGGGCTGCCCGACGACGAGGTGATCGACTTCGTCACCGGGATCGGCGCGCAGACAGGGGAGTTCCTCGAGGTCGTCAACCTGAACCTGCGCGGCTCGCAGTACGCCATCGCGGGCACGGTCGCCGGGCTGGAGGCCTTGGAGACCGAGATCGACCGGCGCCGTGCGGAATTCGGCGGCAAGCGGGCGTTCATCCTGGTGCCGGGCATCGACGTGCCGTTCCACTCCACCGTGTTGCGCAAGGGTGTGCCGGAGTTCCGGCACAAGCTCGAGCAGCTGCTGCCCGCCGACCTGCACCCGGAGATCCTGGTCGGCCGCTACATCCCGAACCTGGTGCCGCGCCCGTTCTCGCTGGAACGCGAATTCATCACCGAGATCGCGGATCTGGTGCCGTCCGAGCCGTTGGCCGCGGTACTCGCCGACTTCGACAGCTGGGCGGCACGCCCCGTCGAGTTGTGCCGCGTCGTGCTGGTCGAGCTGCTCGCCTGGCAGTTCGCCAGCCCGGTGCGCTGGATCGAGACCCAGGACCTGCTGTTCACCGACACCGCGCACGGCGGCCTCGGGGTGGAGCGGTTCGTCGAAATCGGTTTGGGCGCAACGCCGACGGTGGCGAACCTGGCCAGCCAGACGCTGAAGCTGCCCGCGTTCAGCGGCGCGACGGTCGAGGTGCTCAACATCGAGCGCGAGGCGGGCATCGTCTACTCGACCGACACCGATCCCGCCCCCGTCGACGAGCCCATCGAGGAGTCCGTCGAAACCGCCTCGGCCACCACGGCTGCCGCACCGGTCGCGGCCGCCGCGCCGGTGGCCAGCTCGGGTGGACCGCGCCCGGACGACATCGCGTTCACCGCGGCCGACGCCACCCGCGTGCTCATCGCGCTGTGGACGAAGCTGCGGCTGGACCAGATCGGCCCGGTCGACACCATCGAGGGGCTGTGCGACGGCGTCTCCTCCCGCCGCAACCAGCTGCTCGTCGACCTCGGCACGGAGCTCTCGCTCGGCGCCATCGACGGTGCCGCCGACGCGGACATGGGTGCGCTCTCGGTCACCGTCGAGCGCCTCGCCCGTACCTACAAGCCTTTCGGCTCGGTGCTGTCCGACTCGATCGGTGACCACCTGCGCAAGGTGTTCGGTCCGTCCGGCAAGCGTCCGGCCGCGATCGGCGAGCGGGTGAAGAAGGTCTGGGAGCTCGGCGACGGCTGGGCCAGCCACGTCACCGCCGAGGTCTCCCTCGGCACCAGGGAAGGCGCCAGCGTCCGCGGTGGCGACCTCGGCGGGCTGGTCAACGGCTCGCTGGGCGACGCCGCCTCGGTCGACGCGGCCATCGACGCCGCCGTGCAGGCGGTCGCCGCCCGCCGCGGTGTCGCGGTCTCGCTGCCCTCCACCGGTGGTGGCGGCGGCGCGACCGTCGACGCGGCCGCCCTCGGCGAGTTCACCGAGCAGATCACCGGCCGCGACGGCGTGCTCGCCACCGCCGCCAGGGTGGTTCTCGAACAGCTCGGCCTGACCGAGCAGGTGTCCGCGCCGGAGGCGACCGACACCTCGCTGGTCGACCTGGTCTCGGCCGAATTGGGTTCGGACTGGCCGCGTTTGGTCGCTCCCGCGTTCGATGCCCGCAAGGCGGTGCTGCTCGACGACCGCTGGGCCACGGCCCGTGAGGATCTGGCCAAGCTGTGGCTCGGCGACGACGCCGAGTCCGCTCAGCTGCCGGCCGACGGCTACCTCGGCGCGGGTGAAGCCGTTGCCGCGCAGGCGAACTGGTGGCGTGAGCGGGCAAAGCACGAGGCCCGTTCGGTGCTCGCCGGCGTGTACGAGCGGATCGCCACGGCGGCGCTGACCGCCGACGATCGCGGGATCTGGTCCGCGGACATCGCGGTGATCACCGGCGCCAGCAAGGGTTCCATCGCGGCGGCGGTCACCGGGCGGCTGCTCGGCGGCGGCGCGACCGTGGTGGTCACCACGTCGAGCCTCAACGACGACCGCCTGAGCTTCTACCGGAAGCTGTACCGGGACAACGCCCGCCACGGTGCCGCCCTCTGGGTGGTGCCCGCGAACATGGCCTCCTACCAGGACATCGACGCGCTGATCGAGTGGGTCGGCACCGAACAGGTCGACAACGCCGGCGGCGCGAAGGTCAAGACCAAGGACGCGATGACGCCGACCATGCTGCTGCCGTTCGCGGCGCCGCGGGTGGCCGGTGACCTCGCCGACGCGGGTGCCCGCGCGGAAATGGAGATGCGCGTGCTGCTCTGGTCGGTGGAGCGGCTGATCGGTGGCCTGTCCACCCTCGGCGCCGACCACGACGTGGACGCGAAACTGCATGTGGTGCTGCCGGGTTCGCCCAACCGCGGCCTCTTCGGCGGCGACGGCGCCTACGGCGAGTCGAAGGCCGCGCTCGACGCGGTGGTGGCCAAGTGGCGCGCCGAGAAGTCGTGGTCGACCCGGGTCACCCTGGTGCACGCGATGATCGGCTGGGTGCGTGGCACCGGGCTGATGGGCCACAACGATCCGATGGTCGAGGCCGTGGAGCAGGCTGGCGTGCAGACCTGGTCCACCGCCGAGATGGCCGACGAGCTGCTCAAGTGGTGCACTTCGCGCGCTCGCCAGGTCACCCTGGCCGGGCCGCAGCAGATCGACCTGACCGGCGGACTCGCCAAGGCCAAGCTCGATCTGCCCGCACTGGCCAAGCAGGCCGCGGAGCAGGCCGCCGACGAAACCGTGGAAGCCGATGCGGCAGCCACGATTTCGGCACTGCCCGCGCCGCCGACCATGTCCTCGGTGCTGCCGGTGCCCGAATGGGGCACGGTCACCACCGATCTCGCCGACATGGTGGTGATCGTCGGAGCGGGCGAGCTCGGCCCGTACGGCTCCGCGCGCACCCGGTTCGAGATGGAGGTCGAGGATCAGCTCTCGGCCGCAGGCGTGCTCGAGCTCGCCTGGACCACCGGCCTGGTCACCTGGGAGAACGACCCCAAGCCCGGCTGGTACGACGCCGAAACCGGTGACTACGTCCCCGAATCCGAGATCGCCGACAAGTACCACGACGTGGTCGTCGCCCGCTGCGGCGTGCGCCGCTACGGCGACGACGGCGCCATGATCGACAACAGCGCGCCGCTGATGACCTCGGTGTTCCTGGATCAGGACCTGACGTTCACCGTCGGCGGCGAGGCCGAGGCCCGCGCCTTCCACGAGGCCGACCCCGAGCACACGGTCATCGCGCCGGTGCCGGATGCGGCGGACTGGACGGTGACGCGCAAGGCGGGCACCGAGATTCGGGTGCCGCGCCGGGCCAAGCTGTCGCGCACCGTCGGTGGCCAGATCCCCACCGGCTGGGATCCGACCATCTGGGGCATCTCCGCGGAGATGGCGAACTCGGTTGACCGCGTTGCCCTCTGGAACGTCGTCTGCACGGTGGACGCGTTCGTCAGCTCCGGCTTCAGTCCGGCCGAGCTGATGAGCTGGGTGCACCCGAGCCTGGTCGCCAACACCCAGGGCACCGGCATGGGCGGCATGTCCTCGATGCGCTCGCTCTACGTCGACAACCTGCTCGGCGAGTCGCGGCCCAACGACATCCTGCAGGAGGCGCTGCCGAACGTGGCCCTCGCGCACGTGGTGCAGTCCTACGTGGGCAGCTACGGCGCCATGGTGCACCCGGTGGCGGCGTGCGCCACCGCCGCGGTGTCGGTGGAAGAGGGCGTCGACAAGATCCGCCTCGGCAAGGCCGAGCTGGTCGTGGCAGGCGGCTTCGACGATCTGGGCATCGAGGGCATCGTCGGCTTCGGTGACATGTCGGCCACCGCGGACTCGGCGGCGATGAGCGCCAAGGGCATCAGCGACCGGTACTTCTCCCGCGCCAACGACCGCCGCCGCGGCGGGTTCGTGGAGTCGCAGGGTGGCGGCACCGTGCTGCTGGCCCGCGGTGACGTGGCGGTGGAGATGGGCCTGCCGGTGCTCGGCGTGGTCGCCTTCGCGCAGTCCTTCGCCGACGGCGTGCACACCTCCATCCCGGCACCCGGTCTGGGCGCGCTCGGCGCGGGGCGTGGCGGGCGCGAGTCCCGGTTCGCCGCCGAGCTGCGCAAGCTCGGGGTCGGGCCGGACGACATCGCGGTGGTGTCCAAGCACGACACCTCTACTGCGGCCAACGATCCGAACGAGTCCGAGCTGCACACCCGGCTGGCCACCGCCATCGGGCGCTCCGCGGGCGCACCGCTGTTCGTCATCTCGCAGAAGAGCCTGACCGGGCACGCCAAGGGCGGCGCGGCCGCGTTCCAGCTGATCGGCCTGTGCCAGGTGCTGGAAACCGGTGTGGTGCCGCCGAACCGGAGCCTGGACTGTGTCGACGAGAAGATGCAGGCGTACCCGCACCTGGTGTGGGCGCGCGAGCCGCTGCGCTTCGGCGAGCGGTTCCCGCTCAAGGCAGGCCTGCTGACCTCGCTCGGCTTCGGGCACGTCAACGGTCTGCTCGCGGTGGTGCATCCGGAGGCGTTCATCCAGGCGATCGACCCGCAGCGGCGCGAGGCCTACCAGCGGCAGGCGCAGCAGCGTCAGCTCGCCGGGCGGCAGCGGTTCACCGAGGCCATGTGCGGCGGCGCTCCGTTGTACGAGCGTCCGGCGGACCGTCGCATGGGCGGTGACGGCACGCCTGCCAAGCAGTCGCGGCAGCTGGAGGCGGACGTGTTGCTGTCCACCGAGGCTCGCCTCAACGCCGACGGCGCCTACCGGGCCGACGGGTTCGGCTGCGGCACCGGCCACACTGCGGCCGGTTCGGGCACGGACCGCCAGAGCAGGTCGTAGGCTCCCGGCATATGACGATCCTCGGTATCGGCCTGGACTTGGTGACCATCTCCGAGTTCGCCGAACAGCTCGAACGCGCCGGAACCACCATGCTCCGGGAAAGTTTCACCGCGGGCGAGCGGCGCTACTGTCAGAGCAAGGGGACCGATCCGGCGCGTAGTTACGCGGTGCGCTGGGCGGCGAAGGAAGCGGTGATCAAGGCCTGGGCCTCATCTCGCTTCGCCCGCCGCCCACAGATCGGCGACAACCCGTACCCGCTGATCGAGGTGGTCAACGACGCGTGGGGCAGGCCGAGCATCAAGCTGCACGGCCTGGCCGCCGAATTCCTGCCTCGCGCAAGGGTTCACCTGTCGCTGACGCACGACGGCGACACCGCCGCCGCGATGGTGGTGCTGGAAGATCCGGGCGAACTGGTCGACCTGATCGAAGGCCGGGAAACGCCCGCCTGAGCGTCAAACCTGTACAGCCGCACACCAACTGATGTCCCGCAGCCGAAATTGCTTGCGGCCTACGACATCAGGAGGTGTGCGGCTTTTCAGCGTTCCCGGCTGAGGCGGCGACGCTGCAAAGCCCACCATGCTTCGAGGGCACGATCGGGGTCGGTGAGATCGAGACCGGTCAGGTCCTGGAAGCGGCGGAGGCGGTAGCGCACGGTGTTGGTGTGCAGGCCCATCTCCTTGGCGGTGTTGTCCACCCGCATGCCGTTGCCCAGATAGTGCGCGACGGTGTCGAGCAGCGCTGCGGCACTGTCGGTGCGGCCCAGCGGCGTGAGGTAGCGGCGGACGAGTTCGTCGCCGACCTCGGTATCGGCGAGCACCGCGGGCAGCAGCCCGAGATCGGCCAGCTCGTAGACGCCGGTGCGCTCGAAGGCCTCGGCGGTGGCCATGGCCCGGGTGGCGCTGCGAAACGACGGCTCCATCCGATCCAGCCGGGCGGGCGGGCCGATGCCGACCGCGGTCTCGATCTCCCTGGCGGGCATGTGGTCCACCACGCCGGCGATGTCGCCGTCGACGAGGGCGAGCAGGCCGTGCGGACGATCACCGGACGGTGTGTGCTCGAGCAGCCGCGCCACCTGGTCCGCGGGCAGTTCGGGGTGCGGGCGGGCGCGGATCGCGCGGTATTCGCGATCGGAATCCAAGCCGTATCGCTCGACCTGCACGCGGATCTCGGCAGGGCTGAGAGTGCCGGACAGGATGCCGCGGACCAGGTCGGCGCGGCGCTGCTGGTCGTGGCGGGTTCGTTCGAAATCGGCGTCGATATGGCCACGTGCCACCGCGAGGATCGCGGTATCGGTCAGCGCCAGCAATTCATTGGTCAGGCCGAGCAGCTGACTGTCGCCGATGCCGAGCCTGCGGCCCGTGGCGACCACCTGATCGATGGCGATCCGCACGGCCAGCCGCCAGCCGCGGAACATCTCGGTCACCGGAATCCCTTGGCGGCCCCGGGTTTCGCCGTGCAGGGTGAACACGGCGAGTTCGTCGGCGGTCAGCTCACGCCCCTCGGCGAGCACTCGCATCAGCTGATCGATGGTGCGGCGGGTGGACGGCGCCAGCGTCTCCGCGTCCAACTGCGCATAGGCCGGGATTTCCGCGCGCAGTCGCTTGATGGCCAGCGCGGTCAGTTCTGCGGACCGCGCGGACATCTGAGCAAACAGCACGCGGCGATTCGCCGACGGCCCTGGGCTGGACATACTCCTGGAGGATAGCCCTTGCTCCGGATTCAGCAACTGGTCGGCTATGTGGGCTCAGCGTCCGCTGGCCGAGCGGGATTCCTTCTCCGCGACCAGCAGATACGCCACCATCAGCCGCTTGAGCTCGGAGACCGCCTCGGCGTGGCTCTGCTCGTCCTGCACCGAGAAGTTCAGCATCGAGTAGACGACGTGCACCAGCACCTCGGCCATCATGGTGCGCCGCGCCCGCGGGGTGCGCGGCGTCAGTGGCCGCAGCATCTGCGAGACGACCTCGGCGAACTCCTTCTCGTGGATCGCGCCCGTCGCCCGCGTGGAGGGCGTGGATTGCATGGCGAGCCACACCTCGCGCCGGGACGGGTCGTTCATCCACAGATTCGCCAGATGGTCGACCAGCTGGTTCATGTGCCGCAGCCAGTCCAGCGACGGGATCTCGCCGTGGAAATCGGCGAGTTCCTGCGAAACGGCCACCAGGTCTTGCCGATTCAGTTCGCAGACGATGACGTACTTGTTGGCGAAGAATTGATACAGCGTGCCGATCGGCACCTCGGCGCGTGCCGCCACCTCTTCACAGGTGAACGATTCGAAGCCGACCTCGACGAGCAGCTCGCGCGACGCCTGCAACAGCGCATCGAACTTGCGTTTACTGCGCTCCTGCGTCGGCCGGCGCCGCGGCATGAGCTCCTGCGGGTCGTCCTGCAGCTCCAACGCAGGGTCCAGACGTTGGTGCTTCGACCTGGTCTCTGCGCGTACTTCCACGTATCCAGGCTAACGGTACGGACACACCCACGACACGCGCACGGCTTCTGCGTGTTCATCTTCTGTCCGATTTCACTACCCATCCAGATCGAATGTGGCGCCGAACACATACCGAGCGCGCGTGGCTTCTGACGCGCGAACGGACCAGGAGGGCGCGACCTGTGGTAGCTCGATCAGTGGTAACTCTCGGCGTTTCCACCGAACGTGGCGCCGTGCACGCGGTAGCTTTCGCCGACACCGGCGCACGGCTACCCGAGCGCGTGCTGCTGCATCGGGTGAAACGGACACTCGGTGACGGCAAAGCGGACTTGGCGGAAGCGGTCGAGACGGCGTTGGACGAACTCGCCGCCGAACTCGGCCAGGACCACGAGATCGTGGGCGCGGCCGTCACCTACCGGGACGCTGCCGAGCGGCGGGCCATCGTCACCAGGCTGGCGTCCGGGCAGTGGCACACGGCTTCCCTGGTGTCGGCCAAGTCCGCGCATCTCAGCGTGGCCGGAATGATGACCTGGCTCGACGAATTCGACGATCTGCTGATCTGCGAGGTGGTGCCCGGCCACCAGGCCTTCACCCTCGTCGACCGCGGCCGCCGCCGGGTGCTCGCCTCGATCAGCCAGGCGGGCGGCGCGACGGCGGACTCGATGGGCGCCGCCGTGACGGCCGCCTGGGACCAGTTCGAGGCGGCGGCGGTGCGGCCGGACGCGGTGGTGCTGATCGGTTCGGCCGCAGGCAAACCCGCGGTCATCGCGGCCGTGGACGCCTTCGGTGCGCCGGTGATCCCGTGCAAGACTTCGGCCGCCGCGTCTGCGGCCGGTGCCGCGCTGTATGCGATGGCGGACGTGGACGGCATCGGCGAGACGGAAGAACGGGTACGCCGGGTGCGTGGCGGTGCCGCGGTGTTCGCCGCGGCCAGCGTGCTCGCGGGCGGGCTGGTGGTCGGCGGTGTGTACGTCGCGGGCGGCTCGTCGCGGACGTTGCCGGGTGCGGTGGTGAAGGACGCGCACGTCACCGCCGAATCGAAGGTGGTCGTCAGCGGTTCCGGTGCGGACAAGCCCGACCGGATCCGGATCGACACCCCCCGGGTCGAGGGTCCGGTGCTGGACCGGCGCGCACCCGTCGTCGCGGCGGAGCCGGAGATAACGGTTATTACCCTCGATCCCGTCGAATCCGAGCCGCAGTACTCCGCCCAGTTGTGGGGGAGCACGCCGCAGGATCGCACGGAATCGCTGATCCCCGCCGAACCCGCGCGCGACTCCGAAGCCAAAGCCACGACGCCGCTGACCTCGGGCTCGGGCGTCCCGGCGGCCACCAACAAGGTCGGCGCCCCGAACGGGTCGCTGCTCTTCCCCGGCGAGTCACCGCCCCCTCCGGCGTTCACCGCGGAGTCGTATACCTGGTGGGACAACCACTTCCGGATGATGGTGCAGTGGGCGGCCCAGCAGATCATGTCCACCTGAGCCGAAACAGCCTGCGGCGTAAGGTCTGTCCCCAGCGGAATCGGACCTTACGCCGACAGGTCAGCTCTTTGTCCGGCGCCGGAACAGCGCGACCGCAGCGAGGTAGCCCGCCAGACCGATGCCCGCGCACCACAGCACGGCCAGCAGCGCGCTGTTGCCGATCGGGGTGCCCATCAGCAGACCCCGCAAGGTTTCGATCACCGGCGTGACCGGCTGGTTCTCGGCGAACCAGTGCAACCCGCTCGGCATCGACTGCGGCGGGACGAAAGCGCTGCTCACATACGGCAGGAACATGAAGAAGAAGGTGGACCCATTGGCGGCTTCGGGGTTCTTCGCGAGCAACCCGAGCGCGGCCGCGACCCAGGACAGCGCGAGGACGAACATCGCGATGATGCCGTAGGCGGCGAGCCAGCGCAGCGGGTCACCGGTCGGCCGGAAGCCGATCGCCACGGCCACCAGGATCACCAGCGTGGTGGTGATCAGATTGCGCAGCACGCTTTCCACCACGTGTCCGGTCAGCACCGACGACCGGGCAATGGCCATGCTGCGGAACCGATCGATGATGCCGTTGGTCAGATCGGTGGACAAGCTCACCGCGGTGGTGGCCGAACCGAAGCCGGCACACAGCAGAATGATGCCGGGCACCACATAGTCGATGTACGCGCCGCCGACGTTCATCGCGCCGCCGAACACGTAGGCGAACATCAGCAGGATCGCGATCGGCACCGCGACGGTCATCAGCATCGTGTCGGGACTGCGCACCGTGTGGCGCAGGTTGCGGCTCAGCATGGTGGCCGAATCCTGTACGGCCAGCCGGGTATTCATGATCGTCACAGCACTGCTGCTTTCTGCGTGGTGGGGTGCCCGGTGAGGGCGAAGAACACGTCGTCGAGGTCGGGGGTGTGGATGGTCAGCCCGTCGATGGTGATCGCCTGATCCTCGAACTGGTCGAGCAACTGTTTGAGCGTGCCGACGCTGCCGTCCGAGGGCACCTGCAGCGCCAACTGTTCGGCGTCGATCTCAGCGCCGGGCACCGCGCGGGACGCGGCGGCCAAGCCATGCTGGTCGGCGAAGCGCAGCTGGATGTGCCCGCCGGGGGCGAGCCGCTTCAAGTCGCCCGGCGTGCCCTCGGCCACGATCTTCCCGTTGTGCAGCACCGCGATTCGATCCGCCAGCTGATCGGCCTCCTCCAGGTATTGCGTGGTGAGGAAGATCGTCACGCCGTCGGCGACCAGGTTCCGGATCACCTGCCAGAGTTCACGGCGGCTGCGCGGATCCAGCCCGGTGGTCGGTTCGTCGAGGAAGATGATCCGCGGCGCACCCATCAGGCTCATGGCCAGATCGAGCCGTCGGCGCATGCCGCCGGAGTAGGTCGCGACGCGGGCGTCGGCGGCGCCGGTCAGGTCGAATCGGTCGAGTAGAGCGGCGGTGCGATCGGCGATCTGCTGCTTGTCCAGATGCAGCAGCCTGCCCATCAGCCGGAGATTCTCGGCACCGGTCAGCACGTCGTCCACCGCGGAGTACTGGCCGGTGACGCCGATGAGGCGGCGCACGGTGTCGGCCTCGTGCGCGAGATCGTGGCCGCCGACCCGGATCGCACCGCTGTCGGCACCGGTCAGTGTGGCCAGGATGCGCACCATCGTCGTCTTGCCCGCCCCGTTCGGGCCGAGCAGCGAAAAGACCGTGCCCGCCGCGACTTCCAGATCGATTCCGGCCAGCACCGTCTGGTCGCCGAAGGTTTTGGTCAACCCGCTGATGCTGACAGCGGGTGTAGATGGGACTGTCATGTGGTTCCTCGAGTCAAAACTGTGTATGGGTTAAACTTGGTTTAGACCGTACACAGTTTTTGGCCCGAGGGAAGAGGCAACGAGAAAAAGGGGTCGACAGTGGTGAACACGCCGGAGGCGGACAGCGGCGGGGCGGCGCGGGCCAAGTCCTTCGCCTTGATGTGGGGTCTGGACGAGCAGGGCACGCGGGGGCCGAAGCGCGGACTGAGTCTCGATCAGGTGATCGACGCGGCGATCGAGGTGGCCGATGCCGAAGGGGTCGCGGCACTGTCGATGGGGCGGGTCGCCAAGCGGCTCGGCTTCACCACCATGTCGCTCTACCGCTATGTGGACAGCAAGGACACCCTGCTCGTCCTGATCTCGGATCGCGCGCTCGGGTTACCGCCGGAGCTGCCGGTCGGCGTCGGGTGGCGGGCGGGCATCGAGGCATGGGCCGCAGGCGTATCCGAGTCGCTGCGACGGCACCCGTGGTTCGTGGATCTGCCGTTGGCCGCGCCGCCGACGGGGCCGTGCAATATGGCCTGGCTGGACGCGGGCCTGGGGATGTTCGCCGAAACCGCCGTGCCCGAGCCGATCAAACTGCAACTCGTCATGAATGTTTCGCTGTACCTGATCGGCCGGATGCGCGTCGCCAAGGAGCTGGCGGCGAGCGGGGACAACGCCGAGTACCCGGCCATGTTGAGCCGGGTACTCGACCCGCAGCGCTACCCAGCGCTGACGCGCGCCCTCGCCGCCCAGGTGTTCGACGATGACGACGTGGAGTGGGACGACGGGGGACTGCGGTTCGGTCTGGCCCGACTGCTGGACGGATACGAGCAGTTCGTCCGCTCCTTCGAGCAGCCCTAGACCGACAGATCGCGGCGCAGCTTGGCGACGTGACCGGTGGCCTTCACGTTGTACTGGACGCCACTTCGGACAACTCGGGTCGAGATGGTAAGCGCCTCGAAGCCGCCGAGGCCGACAAGCGCCACCGGCTCCGACTACGCCGCCGAATACTGATCGACCAGATATTGATAGGACTGAGCGTGCCTCGCATAGTCGAAAATCGGCCGCAAACCGATGGACACCGATCGATCGGCCACCCGCGAGTAGCCGTCGGCGTCCACCGCGAGGGCCTCAGCCACCGCCACGAGCAGCGCGTCGATCTCGTCGTCCGTTGCGTACACAGTTACGGTGCATTCGAACGGAACATTCGCCAGGTCGTAGTCATCCCCTCGTAGCCGCACTGCGGCTTCGGCCAGCTCGGAAACGGCCCCGAATCCGGTGACGCACGGAATGTGCTCCCCGACTCTGCGGACGCTGTCTTCCAGTAGCACTGCTACCGGATGAATCTCCTCACTCGACAACGACCCCGGACCTTCCGGGTCCGGCTTTCCCAACCCGACAGCAATTTGCCAGATAAACCGGTCGGTCATCGCTGCACCTCCTAATTATCGCTTCGAAGTGTGACTTTGGGTGCGGCAGTGCTTGAGTTTCATCCCCTTTTTCGCTGCCGCATCGTTCGCTTTGTCGTCGGCGTCGCTGATCGCGGCATCTTTCGACTTGCCCTTCCCCTCGAACTTGTGTGGTCCGTCGGCGCCCACCCGATCCATGTTCTCGAAGTAGCAGGACCGCACTACATAATGCGTCACTACGAACTCGAACCGAGGAGCGCCCTGTTCCGCTTCGAATGCGATCGCAGTGCCTACGTTTACGGCGCCAGGGAGGGCCGCCGAGCCGGGTGCCACGCTCGACTGCGCGGTGCCGGCCATGGCAACGGATACGAGAGCTGTAGCCGCCAATGCGGCACCTGTAGTCATAAACTTCTGGATGCGCTTCATGGTTTCTCCCCCGATTTCCTTCTGGTCATTGTCTTTCAGTCGGATCACTTCTTCAGACGTGACACGACGAAGTTCGGTTCCCAGCTGTGTGTGCCGTCACAATATTGTTCTGGACCGCAGATAATCGGAGAGGTGGAGGGTCGCCTCTGCGGACGTGTGGATGTCCGGCCTCCGCTGATGACTCCATGATGGCAACGGAATCGATTGGCAGAAGTTCGATTCGGAGTCCGGCCTGGAGCGGATGCTGGACGCTACGAGAGCTTCATCCGCTCCGTCGCAACCTAGACCGACAGATCGCGGCGCAGCTTGGCGACGTGACCGGTGGCCTTCACGTTGTACTGGGCGACCTCGATCTTGCCTGCCTCGTCCACCAGGAAGGTGGAGCGGATGACCCCGGTGACGGTCTTGCCGTACATGGTCTTCTCGCCGAACGCGCCCCACGCGGTGAGCACGGCCTTGTCCGGATCGGACAGCAGCGGGAAGGTGAGCTGCTCGGCGTCGCGGAACTTGGCCAGCTTCGCGGGCTTGTCCGGCGAGATGCCGAGCACGGTGATGCCCGCGCCGTCGAGTTCGGCCAGGTTGTCGCGGAAGTCGCAGGCCTGTTTGGTGCAGCCGGGGGTGCTGGCGGCGGGGTAGAAGTACACGATCACCTTGCGGCCGCGGTAGTCGGCGAGCGACACATCCTTGCCGTCGGCGTCGGGCAGCGTGAAATCGGGGGCGGTATCGCCGGGGGAGAGTCGTTGGTTGTCGGTCACGTCCTGCACGGTAACCGACGGCTCGGACACTCTGCGGATAGACGGAACGACACTGTGTGGACCGACAGAACCGCGCCGCGCACACCTCGGCTGCACTGTGCGGATCTATAGAACGCCGCGTGCCCCGGGTCGGCGCCGCGCGGACCGATACACTCGGCCGGGAGCTGAGGGTGACCCGCGAAGGCCGAACACGCACCGCGATTCGAGCCCCGGCGCGGCACATCAAACACAGGAGGCCTGAACGTGGCGAAGGATACCGAGCGGATCGAGCAGGAGATCGAGGCCGCGCGCACGCGGCTGGCGAGCACGCTCGACGAACTCGCGGTGCGCGCGGATCCGCAGCGGATCGCGAGCGACAGCAAGCAGATCGTGCTGCGGAAGCTGAACGAGCCCAAGGTGAAGTACAGCCTGATCGGCGCGGCCGTCGTGGTGGTCGGGCTGGTGCTGGTCAAGATCTTCCGCTGAGTCGGCGCCGAACAGCAGAACACCCGGTGTGCCTGGCACACCGGGTGTTCTTATTTCACGGGTATCAGACCGTGGGGCAGGCGAACCCGTCACCGTCCGGATCCAGGTGCGGGCCGTAGCCCGGTTCACCACGAAACAGTGGTGCCCGGTTGGCACGCTTGGCGTCTTCACAGTTGGCGAAGGCGCCGCCGGCCGAACCGGTCTGCGTCAGACCAGCCGAACCGGTTGCGGCCGAGCCGGTGTCGACGGCCGACGATCCGGTTCCGGAGGAACCTGAGGGAGGCTGAGCCAGCGCGGTCGGCGCCGCAAGGAGGGTCAGTCCCGCGACGGCAGCGCTGAGGGTAAGCCGGCGAACGTTCATGTATTCCTCTAAATAGTTGCTGCGATGGATAGGCGTCCGACCGGACGCCGCATCCACTGTTGTGACGCCTCGCCCGCTTGTCAACCGCGTCGCCCGAGAACTAGGGCATTAGGGGATGCCCTAGTCGTCGCGTTTACTCGCCCAGGCGACGGCCCGCCACGTGCTCGGCCGGGATGTTTCCCATGCGTCCTGCCTGGTAGTCGTCCATGGCCTGGATGATTTCGGCGCGAGTGTTCATCACGAAGGGTCCGTATTGCACGACGGGTTCCTTGATAGGTTGACCGCCGAGCAACAACACCTCCAAGTCGCCGGTCCGATTGTGTTGGCGCGCATCGGCACTCACCGTGATCGCGTCGCCGGGACCGAAGACGGCCAGCTGTCCCTCGCGCAGTGGCCTGCGTTCGGCACCGACCGTGCCGCTGCCGGACAGCACGTACGCCATCGCCGTGAAGTGTTGCGGCCACGGCGTTTCCAGCTGTCCGCCGGGGCTGATCGAGGCGTGGGCGTAGGCGATCGGGGTGTAGGTCGAGCCGGGGCCGTCGAAGCCGCCGACCGAACCCGCGATGAGCCGGACCAGCGCGCCGCCGTCGTGCGAGCTGACCAGGGTCAGTTCACCGGCGCGCAGATCCTGGTAGCGCGGTGCGGCGAACTTGAGCGCGCGCGGCAGGTTCACCCACAGTTGGATGCCGTGGAACCAGCCGCCCGCCATGACCAGCTGCTCGGTGGGCAGCTCGTCGTGCAGGATGCCGGAGCCCGCGGTCATCCACTGCGTGTCGCCTTCGCCGATCACGCCACCGCCGCCGTTGGAGTCGTGGTGCACCATGGCGCCGTCCATGACGTAGGTGACGGTCTCGAAGCCGCGGTGCGGATGCCACGGCGCGCCCTTCGCCTCGTGCGGCTCGTAGGCGACCAGGCCCATCTGGTCGAGCAGGATGAACGGGTCGGCGGTGCGCAGGTCCACGCTCGGGAACGGCCTGCGTACCTCGAACCCCGCACCCTCGCGCTGTTTCGGCGCGCTGACCACGGTGCGCACCGGGCGTTCGCGCATGGTGTCGGTGGGCTGGGGCAGGCGCGGCAGGATCATCAGGTCGGGGACGGTGATGGCGGGCATCGAAACCTCCTGGGAGGGGAGTTGGTGTCCATGTCAACCAAATGTGAGTAGACTTCATTCCCATGGAGTGGCTGAGTGACGACGAGCAGGCGACGTGGTCGGCCTACATCCGCCTGCGCCAGCGGCTGGACGCGGCGATCGCGGAGGGACTGACCCGAGATGGGCTGTCCGCGGCGGACTACGAACTGATGGTCGCGCTCTCGGCCGCACCGGGTGACTGCCTGCGGGCCAAGGATCTCGCGGCCGAGGTCTGCTGGGAGAAGAGCAGGTTGTCCAAGCATCTCGCCCGCATGGACGCGCGCGGGCTGGTCGACCGGCAGCCGGTGGCGGAGGACGCGCGCGGGGTGCTGGTCAAGCTCACGGCCGAAGGTCGCCGGTTACTCGAACACGCCGCCCCGAACCACGTCCGGCTGGTGCGTGAGGTCTTCATCGACTGCATCACGCCCGACGAAGCCCGAGCCCTCCAGTCCCTGTCCGACAAAGTACTTGTCGCAGTGGAGGAATCAACCCACGCCGCCCTGGGCGCGTGACTGCTTTCATGATCAGGGGGAATTGAGGTCGGCATTTCCCGAGAAGCAGTTACCCCTGATCTTGAAACGATCGCTCGGTGGCGGCTGCTGCGCTGAGCGGGTGGAATATTCGGCTGGCCCGGGGCGACTGTGAGGTCAGTTGCTCGGCGTGGCGTTGGGGTTGTGGAATAGGCGCCGCCACCATGGGGTGGTGTGGGGGGCTGGTTCGGGGGCGACCGCAGATGTGTCCGGCGGTCGCTTCGGCCTGCGCTCGGCGCGCCATTGCTCGACGATCTCCTCGGTATCGACCGGGGCGATGCGGACGTAAGGCCCGTGCGGCAAGCGCAGCCAGTCGACTACGCGCTTGTTGAGCTCGCGCACGGTCTCGCGGACCGCGCGCTCGGAGTTCAGTTCGCGCACAGTCTCGGGCAGTCGCTCGATATCCCGGCGCAGCAGCAGTGACGGTGGCAGGAGCGCGTCGCCGCTCACTCCTTCTTTACGGAGGTAGCCCTTCAGCCACCAGTTCTCGTCGTCGCTGCCGCGCGGAATCGGTTTGCCCGCACCGGGCAGATTCTCGAATTCACCGCGTGCTGTTGCCTCGCGGATCTGCTTGTCGATCCACGATTCGAAGTCCAGTTTCGCTGGTTTGCGCTCGGTCATCGCGTCACCTTTGACGGCGGGTGCATTGCCACCATGCTACCGAACGGGCCGGTGCGGACGCCTAAGCCGCTGTCCGGCAAGGGATCACGACCAGGGTGTGATCGGCGGCTTCACCCACAGCAGCTTGTCATCGGTGTGCTCGCGCCGCGCCGCCGGATGGCCGGGGTGCCTGGCGGCCCAGTCGTCCTTCTCGGTCAGCAACTGCGCCACTGTCGCCCAGGTCTCCTCGGTGCTCGGTGGGTTCGTGTCGGCCGCCCTGGCGAGCTTGCGCCGGGTCGCGGCGGGCATCGCCAGCAGTTCGGGTCCGGTGATGCCCAGGTGCCAGACGTAGCTCGCGAGGCGCCGGGCCTTCTCGGCGCGGCTCTTGGCCGCCGTGTCGCTGTGCGCGTAATCGGTCATCGCGGAAGTCCAAAGGTCGGTGGTGCACGACCCTATCCCGGCGGCGGGGCGGAATGCGACGACGCCTCCCTGCGGTCGAGCAGGGAAGCGTCAATGCGTGGGCCGGACGAGGCGGCGTCGTGGGTCAGTACGCGCCGTTGACGTTGTCCATCGAGCCGTACGTGCGCGCGGCGTAGTTGCAGGCGGCGACGATGTTGGCGACCGGGTCGTAGATGTCCCAGGAGGTGCCCTCGACGTGATACGCGCGGAAGGTCGGGTCGATCACCTGGAGCAGGCCCTTGGACGGGATGCCCGCGGCGGCGTTGGAGTCCCAGAGGTTGATCGCCTGCGGGTTACCGGTCGACTCGCGCATCACGTTGCGGAAGATGCCGTCGTAGCTGCCCGGGATGTTGTTGGCCGCCATGACGTCGAGGGCCTGGCGGATCCAGCCGTCGAGGTTGTCCGGGTAGCTGGGGGCCGGTGCGGGCAGCGGCGCCGGGATCGGCTCGGGCACGGGGATCGGGATCGGCAGCGGCGCGGGCATGGGTGCGGGGGCGGCGACGGGCTCGGCGGCCGGGTGCTGCTCCGCGACCATCGCGATGCGAGACGGGACGCTGTCGTCGGCCACCGAGACTGCGGAGGAGGCGGCAACGGCCACGACGCCTGCGGCGGCGATGGCAAAGGTCATGCCCTCGCGAAGCGTCGAGCGGCGGAGCGGGAAAAAGCGTCTGTCAGGCATGACGAAATCGGTTCCTTTGTCGGGGACAGGTTTCGATCCGGGCGCGCGCAGGCAGCACGGATCCAAGGCGGGCACGCGGTAAGCGCTCGCCGGTACGGCTGTGTGCTGTTGTCGGGTTTTGTTGTGGGGGACGCAGTGGTCCCCGGAACGCGACGGTTCAGTGGTGCGGTGCCGGGGCGCTCACTGCGAGCCCGGCCGCGATGTCGCGCGGGACTCCGCATCCTCGATGCGGAGAGAAAGACGGCCTCTCGGCGCGCCCATTCGGCGGAAGGTTGGGGTTAGCGGGTCCATTGCCGGATCCCGATCCGCCGACCGCGGCTGGCGTCGTGCCTGCCGTTGCGGTCGTTTTCCGAATGTGTGTGAACAACTCCTCGGTGTAACCAAACTCCAGGTCGCTTTATGACCTGATCGCAGAATGGTCACGCTAGGTGAACGCACAGTAAACGATTAGTGAATGGGAGATGCTACCGATCTTGGAACGCCTCCCTGGTAGTTGCCGAACCGTTACCTACGCAGGGAGTTTGCTGCTAAACCCAATGTGCGACACGTCACAGAAGTTTTCGGCTAACAAACCGGACATCTGCTGCCGGACCGGGAATTTCGTCCGGATTGAGAACGGTGAGACGTCGGCGCAAACGGCCAGATCACGGCGTTTCCGTCGGAAGATCCGATCCGGTCGGTCTGCGGAACCGAATACAGGGGAGCCGCTAGTCGCCGATGCCCCGCGACCGGGGAGACAGGGAACCGCCGTCCATGAAATCGAACAGCCTGGCGTGCCGCACCGGCGTCCTTGCCGCCGGGACCGTGCTCGCAGTGCTGCCACCCCTCGGCGTCGCTGCCATGACGCTCGGCACCATGGCCGCGGTGGATATGCCCGAGGGGACCGGGCGCGATATCGCCGCTCGGCAGTACGCGGTGGTGCCGATCGAGGCGCGCTCGGACTTCTGCGACGGCAAGAGTGCGGGGCACTACGTCGATCCGGCCGACCGAGCCGTGTTCTATCGGTGCGTGAGTTCCCGAACTCAACCCATGACGACGTATCAGTTCCGCTGTGCGGAGGGCGGGTGGTACGACGAGCGGCGGTTGGTTTGTGTGGGGCGTAGCCTCCGCTGAAAACTCCGGCGCTGAAGTGTTGCTCCGAACACCATGTGCGCAGCCGACATTCAAGAGGACAACTGGTTGTCCTGCGAATTTTCGGCACGTCACCGGGTCGCCGCTGCGACACTGGCGGTGCCGGACCTGTTCGGCGTTTCCGGGTCGCGGTGTGAGTGCCGTTCGGGTGGACAGGAGCGTGATCGCATGTCGCAGAGGTCGAATCAGCGCGGATCCCGGGGTGAGGACGCGGTACTCCTGGCGGCGGGGCTGGCGGATCTGGCGCTCAGCCGGGTAGGCCCGGTGGTGAACCGGGCACTGGGATTACTCCGGCGGTCCGACTTACCCGGCATGGCCGGCGAGGCGGAGAGCGATCTGAAAGCGCGTGGCCGGTTAGCGCTGGACCGGACCTCGCTGCTGCCGCCCGCCCACCTGGAGATCCTCGCGCAGCATGTCCGTGCGCGCGAAACCGGTTCCGGTGCGCCCTGATCGGCACGACGCCTGCGCTTTCAAGGCGCGCGTCGACGACATCCTGGAGGAGTTCGTCGGGCAGGAACGCGACCAGCTGCTCGCCATCGATCCGCGACTACGTCCGGTGGCCGATCAGCTGGTAGCGGCGAGCGCGCAGGGGAAACGGTTGCGGGCGGCGTTCTGCTATTGGGGTTGGCGCGCGGCCGGGCAACCGGACAGCAGTGCCTTCGTCCGGGCTGCTGCCGCACTGGAATTGGTGCACGCGGCGGCGAGTGTGCACGACGACATCATCGATGACAGTCCGCTGCGGCACGGCTTGCCCACCGCGCAGGTCGCCCTGCACGAACCGCTGCACAGCGCACCGGAATTCGCGCAGACCGGTAAGGCGCTCGCCATGCTGGTCGGCGATCTGCTGATGGCGTTGGCCGGGCAATTGTTCGTGACCAGTGGTCTGCCCGCGGCCTACCTGTCGCGGGCGCGCCCGCTGTGGGCGGTGCTGGCCCGGGAACTGATCGCCGGTGAGTGCCTCGAAATCCTCTGCACCGGTGCGGTTCCGGATGTGGCCGAGTCGCTGAAGGTGGTCCGGTACAAGACGGCCAAATACACCGTCGAACAACCGTTGCTCATCGGCGGCGCGCTCGGTGGCGCGAGCGATGCGCTGCGGAAAGCGTTCTCCGCGTACGGCTTACCGCTGGGCGAAGCCTTCCAGCTGCGCGACGATCTGCTCGGGCTCTTCGGCGACCAGGACCGTACCGGAAAGGCGAATCTCGATGATCTGCGCGCCCGCCGCCCCACCGCCCTGCTCGCCGAAACCTGGCACGCGGTCGACCGCCCGCAGCGCGAACAGCTGACCCGGCTACTGAAGCAGGGCGAACCCGACGAGGCCGTCCTCTGTGAAGTCCGCGACCTGATGATCCGGGTCGGCGCACCGGCGCGCATCGAGCAGATGATCACCGACCGAGTCGAGGAGGCCACGCACGCCCTGGCCGACGTGCCCGCACCCGCCGCCCGCGCGCTGACCGAACTGGCCACCGCCGCTACCGCGCGCCGCTACTGATCCACCCATTTCGCCACCGACACAAGGAGTCTCGATGAACCGGACACAAACGTCGATGGACGCGCTGCGCCTGCACGGTGACGAACTCGCCGATGCTACCGTGGCCACCCTGTTCGAGCGCGGGGAGGTGGGCAAGTTCAACACCCTGATGCGCTACGTCTCCACCGCCGGTTCGCCGCTGCCCGACGACCTGCCCGAGGTCGCCCGCGAGTACCTGCACACGACCGCCGCCCCGCCCGCCTGGGTGGACTGGGACGAGATGGAGAAGGCCAGGCTGTTCTTCATCGACAACAACGTGCACATCTCCACCGCGCTGTCCTTCGCCGCTATGCCCGCCTGTTACGTCATCCCGCAGGTCGCAAAGCTGTTGTCGGCCACCCACTCTCTGGAGTATCCGTCCAAACGGATGGCCGAGACCGGGCAGTTCACCGTCTACCTGATGCAGCCCGACGCCTTCGAAGCCGGCAGCCGTTTCATTCCCGCCGTGCAGAAGGTGCGGCTGCTGCACGCCGCGATCCGCCACCACCTCTCCCGCGAAAACCGCTGGGACACAGCAGAATGGGGGACGCCGATCTGCCAGGAGGACATGATCGGCGGCCAGCTGCTGTTCTCGATGCTGGTCTTGGACAGCCTGCACCGCTTGAACATCCACATGAGCGTCGACGGCGCCGAAGCCTACTTCTACGCTTGGCGCGTGGTCGGCGCGATGCTCGGCGTAGACCAGGAACACGCACCGAAAGACATCGAGTCCGCCCGAGAGTTCCTCGATCTCTACCTGATTCGACATATGGGGCCGAGCCAGGAAGGCGTGAACCTCACCCGCCAACTCATCGACCTCTACGAAGAGGTAGTCCCCGGCACCCTCTTCGACCCCGTCGTCTCCGCCCTCATCCGCTACCTCATCGGCGACACCTGCGCGGACTGGCTCGAGGTGCCACGCACCGCCTGGGACACCGCCATCAAAACCGTCCCCGCGTTACTCGGCATCCTCGAAACCATCGAAGACAGTTCCCCTTTGGGCGAATGGGCCCTCGACCGCCTCGGCCACCTCACCACCTGGTTCGAACTCAGCTCCCTCACCCGAGGCCGCGTCATGCAGTACGCCATCCCCGAAGAACTCAAACACGACTTCGGATTCGCGTCATCGGCCTCGCGCAGCAGCCGCTGGATCCCGCCGGACCCCACCTTCACCACCGGTTAGTGCCTGCAGAACCACCTTGGAATCACTGCTCGGCTGGGTGCCGGAACGGTGGTCCCCAGTCGGCGGCCTGAGCTGCGGGACGTTCTTGTTATGATTCCTCTCGCACCGGCCGGAGAGTGATTCCCGAGCCCGGAAGCAGATCCCATTCCCGAATGGGGCGCTTCCGGCTGCCCCGGTGCCTCTTGGAGTCCATCATATGGTTCAGGTCAGCCAATTAACCCTAGAAGAACTCGATGGTGCTGCTCCGTATACGCCCGGTCTACTACGTGTCTACGACCGTATTGTGTTGGGCATCAACAACAAGGTCGTCTGGCGTTGTGAGACAACGCATCTGCTGGACCAGTACTCGCGACTGTCGTCTGCGGTGCACCTGGATATCGGTCCTGGCACGGGGGACCTGCTCGAACGAGCGCCCCTCGGCGCCGCGCGGACTCCGGTAGTCGAGTTGGTGGACTTGTCTGTGCATGCACTCGAAGAAGCCTCCCGGCGCCTCCGGAAACGCGGAATCGAGGCCAGGGCGCATTATGGATCCGTGCTAGGCGAACTGCCTGTGAATCAGCGGTTCCGCTCGGTTGCGGCCAGTTTGCTGATGCATTGTTTGCCCGGCACATGGAGCGAGAAGGGGCGCGCGTTCCAGCGCGTTGCCGATGTGACCAGCGCCGACGGCGTGTTTTTCGGCGCCACAGTCCTGGCGGAGCCTTCAACGCCGCTGAGTAGGGCCGTCGACGGTTACTTCCGGGCGCACAAAGCCTTCGACAACGCGCGCGACGATCTCGATGGGCTGCGCTACGCCCTCGATCGAGCGTGGTCGGACGTGTCGGTTACCAGGGTGGGCCAGACCGCGCTGTGGACTGCGCGTGGCCCGCGCCGTAGTACCTAGCAGTGGCGGCGGTCAAGCCGCGGACTCGCTGTCAACGGGTCGGATAACGATCGCGGCCGGCCGAACGGGTTTGTGCTGCACGCTCGGCAGTGGCCACGCGCTGGCCTGGTACCGGCGGCCGTTGATCGTCACAATCGCTTCGACGCTGGTTTCCGGTCCGGAAACGATCCGCGCGATCTGCAGCTCATCCAGCAGGTTGGCAATGTTGCTGTCGCATAGTTCTTCACGCAGCACCCCCTCTGTGTGCAGGGTGACCCGGCGTTCTGCATCGACCAGGATGAGCGAAGACCGGGTGAACTGGACTATGTGCCGCAACGTGGATACGACCGGCTCGGGACGTCGGGCCAGTTGCAAACTCATTCCGTAGACGGATCGCTCGGTCGGGCCGACGCCGGCGTGCGCGGCACTCCAGAAATGCATCCAGTCAGGGGCGCCCGGCGGCTGAATCGACCAAATCGCCTCGGCCGCAAGGTTTTGGGTACCTGTCGCGGCATCCCAATACAACGCGAGAAACTTCGGCACATCGTCCGCATTCGCGTATCGCAGCAGGTCGTGGATGGGTCGCGGTTCGCCGACTTTGCGGTCGGTGCCCAGGATTGCGAGGTTGTCTCCGGCGCTGCTGGTGGTGACCGCATCGAGATCAAGAATCCAGCTGTTGTAGACCGGCCGAGGCGTGACCGCGCCCGGCGCCAACCACACGACCAGACCGATGGGCTCGCCATCGGGCGCGGTGACCCAGTGTGCGCGTAACGCGATCCCAGCATCGTCGGCCGCTCGGTCCTCGTACGGGCCGTCGAAGAGATCAGCGACCATTTCGGTCCAGAACTGCTCGCCTTCGAGATCGAACCCGAGGATGTTGGCGCACCTCGTCAGCACCCTCGCGACGCGTTCTCCATCGGCGGAGTGCACCACGATGTCGCTGCGGCTCAATCGGGAGTGCTCCCCGCTGCGTCGAAGCCGGGTCTCGCGCCGCATCCGAGTCGCGATGACATCGCACCCAATCCACACCCCTGGTACCCGCATGCCGAGAGCCTAGCGACTCCGGCCAACACGCAAACGCTTCGTGGTCAGACCAAAAACGATACCGAAACCCTCAGTGCAGCATCTGAGTTCAAGACGGCACTGCAAACCCCGGTGTCGTCCGCCTACGGCACCGGCCGACGGGAGCGCGGCGAGGAGCCCACCAAGGCTTTACGCGGTCCTGGACCAGAATTTCGGTGAAGTGCCGGCCACCGGCTTGTCGCCGATCGAGTAATTGCGGTCCATCCACAGGTGTCGCCGCACCGAATCATCTCTGTTCGAACAACGAGGCACCGGCCGCGCGTCGCTTCGCTGTCGTCGGATGGTCTCGGGATCGGTCGCAACTAGGAGGACAAGCTGTGCTCGCTGCGTGGACAGGTGCACTCTCACCGCTGATTGCTGGACTGCACACGGGGACGAAGGGCCGGGCGGCGTGACTGACTCCGCGGAAGCGACAGGTCTCCTTGCATCAGGATTTTCGCGTCGCTCGCTGATCCGCGGTGCGGGTGGCCTCGTGGCCGCCGCGGCCGCGGGAACGCTGTCCTCGGGGACTGCGGCGGCAACCGTGGACTCCACGGCATGGACCGGGCTGCGCAGTCGATTGCGTGGCACGCTCGTGCTGCCCGAGGACCGCGAATACGCTGCGGTGAAAGCGCTTTTCGACCGGCGGTTCGACGGCAACGCACCACTCGGAGTGGTCGAGGTGGCGCAGCCGCAGGACGTACAAGCGGCGGTGTCCTTCGCGCGGGACCACGGCCTGCCCATCGCCGCCAGATCGGGTGGCCACTCGTTTGTCGGCGCGTCCGCCTCCACCGGTGCACTGGTGATCGACGTACGCGGACTCGACCACATCACCGTCGACGCCGACCAGGTTACCGTCGGTGCCGGGGTGACCAGTCTCGCTGCGGTGACCCAACTGGCCGAGTCGGACTTGGCGCTGCCGATCGGTGTCTGTGCCGACGTCGGGCTCACCGGTCTGACGGTCGGCGGCGGTCTCGGGGCCGATGCGCGCCGCTATGGCATGACCTGCGACCGGCTGGTCGCGGCCGAACTCGTGCTGCCGAACGGCGAAGCGATACGAGCCGACGCGACCACCGCGCCGGACCTGTTCTGGGCACTGCGCGGTGCCGGCGGCACTACCGGCATCCTCACCTCCTTGACCTACCGCACCATCCCTGCGACGGCGAAAGACATGGTGCGACTGACTTTTCCGGGTGACAAGGCAGCCAGCGTGCTCAACGGCTGGGCGCAGTGGATGCCCACGGCCGATCGTGGCGTGTATGCCAGCGTCCTCATCTCGGCGGACGACGGACTTCAATGTCTGGTCCGGATGGTGTGCCCGGCAGGTACCGGAGCCGCAGTGGCCGCCGACCTGAGCGCCGCGGCCGGAATCGAGCCGTCCGCAGTAGACCATCGCACGCTGGAGTACTTGGCCGCCGTACACGACCTCGACAGTGGGCGGCCGCGTCCGGGATCGATCAGGGTCGCCGGCTCCGACGTCGTTGCCCAGCTTTCGCCGGCCGCTGTCGACACCATCGTCGATGTCATCGCCGCCCGTTCGGACAGTGGCGGATCGGGTGTGGTTGTGGTCGAACCGCTCGACGGCGCCATCCAGGACACCGCTCCCGACGCCACTGCTTTCCCCTGGCGTGCGCACGCCGCAGCATTGGAGTGGGTAGTCCGGACCCCCAACCCGGTCGACGAAGCCCATAACTGGATCCTCAGCGCAAACCGCGCCGTAGCCCCCTTCTCCTCCGGCGGGTACCTCAACCACGTGCAACCCACCGACACGGTGCAGCGCTGCTTCGCACACAACTTCCCCCGAGTGCAGTTCGTTCGCCAGACCACAGACCCGGACCGTCGGCTGCGGTGGGGGATCAACGGGTAGTGACCGGCCGCTATGGCACAACTACGCGATCGGCGCGCCGGTCACCCGGTCGCTGATCGCCTGAACCGCGGGACCAGGCGTCGGACTTATTCGTCCAGGTGGTCAGCCCGGCTCACTTGCCGAATCGTCGCTGACGACTTGCATACGATCGCAGTGCACGCAAAAAGTCGATACGGCGGAAGGCCGGCCAGTAGCAGTCCAGCCAGTGCATCTCGGCATAGGCCGACTGCCACAGCAGAAAGCCTGATAGCCGCTGCTCCCCTGAGGTGCGGATGATGAAGTCGGTGTTCTCGCCATTGGGTGAGTAGAGGTGCTGTGAGATGTCATCGACATCGAATTGCTCGATCAGCTCGAGCAGGTCGCCGCCGTCCGCGACGCGTTGCCGGAACGCGCGCTTCACTGCGTCCACGATCTCGCGGCGGCCGCCGTACCCGACCGCGACGTCGACCCTGGGGCCGCCACGTCCGACCGTTTCGGCGACCGCTTCCTTGAGCACTCGAGCCGTGTCACCGGGAAGTAGGTCGAGTGATCCGATCACCTGGACTTCCCAATCCCTGTTGGTGGCGGTGATGTCTCGAATGGTTGCTTCGATGATCTCGATCAGCGGCTCGAGCTCCGCTGCCGGGCGGCTGAGATTGTCGTCGGACAGCATGAAGAGGGTCACGTGCGCGATGCCGGCGGCGGTGCTCCATTCGAGGAACTCCGTGACCTTGGCCCCGCCGGCCCGATATCCCTCCCGGACATCGTCGTGGCCGGCCTCTCTCGCCCAGCGGCGATTACCGTCGAGCACGACGCCGATGTGCTGTGGTCTCGGCAGTCCGCTCAGCGTCGTAGCCAGCCGACGCTCGTAGATGGCCTCCAGCGGCTGACGCAAGAACAAGGGCAGAAGTCTCATCAACTCTTCTTAGGTGAGGGTTCGTCACGGCACCTGGAACCGGGGCAGTATATCGGGCCGCCGCATCGGACCCTGTTCCTTCCTTGAACTCCTGGACCACGGTTTCCCGCGGGTGTTCGCCGTGCTCTAACCGGCCACCTGGCAGCATCCAACGTCCGTGGTCATCCTTCGACGAGGAACCGAGTCGGACCATGTGCACGCGGTCCGAAGCCAGCACGAGTCCGTAGGAAGCGGATCTTTGTATGGCTCGTCTCCCGCGTTGGCGCGCTTCGCTGGTGAGCGCCGAACTGCGGGATGAGTACGAGACCACGGCTACGTCGGAACGAGCGAACTCAACCGACATGAGAAAAGCCCCGGTAATGGATCTGCCAGGGCTTTGGATATGTGCGCCATCAGGGACTCGAACCCCGAACCCGCTGATTAAGAGTCAGCTGCTCTGCCAATTGAGCTAATGGCGCTTGCTCCGTGTTCCGGTGCGGGACAAACCTTAACAGGCCGAGGCGGCAGATGTGAAATCGCCTCCTGAGCGGGGGCGATGACGGTTCGGTCGCGGGTGTTAACACCGAACCGGACAGTTCGGATCTATCCGGTGTAACACGTCTGTGTCGGCGCGGGATTCGCGTTGGTGCGAGCGTCTCGGACTGGCAGAATGGCCGAACGTGGTCTCGACCGCTCCGCAGGCACGGCGGGTTGAGCTGTAGGCGGTTGGGATCCGAAGCCATCGGTGTGCTTCTGATGCACCGAGACTTGAAACGGGGTTGGAATGAGCGTTGGTCATGGTCGGCGTCGGTGGATACGACATATCACCGCACCTCTCGCCGTATTCGCGGTGGCCGCGTCGGTGTTATCGGGGTGCTCTGCATCGGACTCGGCGGATTCGTCGTCGATCGCCATCGACCGGAACCCGCTGGTCGAGCTGATCAAGCCGAAGCTGTTGTCGCCGATCAAGGACGGCGAGATGGGGGTCTCGCCGGGTGTGCCGCTGGCCTTCCAGGTCGAGGACGGGAAGCTCACCAACGTGACACTGGTGAATGCGCAGGGTAAGCCGGTGAACGGCAGGCTGGCCGCCGACGGCCGGTCCTGGGAGACCACCGAGGTGCTCGGCTACGGCAAGGTATATCGCTTGAAGGCGGACGCGATCGGCCTCGGCGGCGCCAGCTCCACCACGCTCAGCTTCACCACCAGCTCCCCGGACAGCCAGACCAAGCCGTATCTGCTGCCTGGCGAGGGCGAGGTGGTCGGCATCGGCCAGCCGGTGGCGATCCAGTTCGACGAGACGATTCCGGACCGTAAGGCCGCCCAGGATGCGATCAAAATCACTACCGAGCCGCCGGTGGAGGGCGCGTTCTACTGGGTGAACAACCGCGAGGTGCGGTGGCGTCCGGAGAATTTCTGGGCGCCGGGGACCAAGGTCACGATCGACGTGAATGTGTATGGCCGTGATCTCGGCGACGGTCTGTACGGCCAGGACAACATCCACTCGTACTTCACCATCGGCGATGCGGTGATCTTCACCGCGGACGACAACACCAAGCAGGTGGTGGTCGAGAAGAACGGTGAGGTCGTCCGAACCATGCCGACCTCGATGGGTAAGAACAGCACGCCCACCGACAACGGCATCTACATCGTCAGCGATCGGCACGAGAAGATCATCATGGATTCCTCGACCTACGGTGTGGCGGTGAACTCGCCGGACGGGTACAAGACGCCGGTCGACTTCGCGACGCGAATCTCCTACAGCGGCATCTTCTTCCACTCGGCGCCGTGGTCGGTCGGGCAGCAGGGTTACAGCAACACCAGCCACGGGTGTCTGAACCTGAGCCCGGCGAACGCGCAGTGGGTGTATCAGAACGCCAAGCGTGGTGACATCACCATCATCAAGAACACCGTCGGCGGAACGTTGTCCGGCGTAGACGGTTTGGGGGACTGGAACATCCCGTGGCCGGTGTGGAAGGCGGGTAACGCCGACCCGCGTTGAACCGTAACGTCAACGGGCCATCAGCAGTAGCTGGTGGCCCGTTCGTCGTGTGCGGGCACGAGCTGGACGGGTGCCGGGCAAAAGAAAAGGCCCGGGTTGGAGATTTCTCTCCAACCCGGGCCTCTCAGGGTGACCGACGGGACTCGAACCCGCGACAGCCAGGATCACAACCTGGTGCTCTACCAACTGAACTACGGTCACCATCACCGGATGAACACCGGCGCCGTCGATATTAGCGTGTCACCCCTTCGTCTCCCTAATCGGTTTCCGACGAGGCGTTGACCTGGGCCGATTCGGCGGGTCCCGCGGCGCTGCCGATCTCGGCGGCGATCGCGGCGATCTCCGTGGTGGACGGCCCGGGGGGTGCGACGAACGCGGTCCGGCGGTAGTACTCCAGCTCGCGGATGGATTCCTTGATGTCGGCCAGTGCGCGGTGGGCCAGGCCCTTCTCCGGCTGACCGAAGTAGATGCGGGGGTACCAGCGGCGGCACAACTCCTTGATCGAGCTCACGTCGATCATCCGGTAGTGCAGGTGGGCGTCCAGCGTGGGCATGTCCCGGGCGATGAAGCCGCGGTCGGTAGCGATCGAGTTACCGGCCAGCGGCACGGTGCGCGGCGTGGGCACGTACTGGCGGATGTAGTCAAGCACCTGCTGCTCGGCCTCGGCCATGGTGACCGTGGAGCGGCGCACCTCTTCGGTCAGCCCGGAACGGGCATGCATGTCGACGACCACCGCGGGCATGGCGGCCAGCGCCGCGTCATCGGCGTGGATCACCACGTCCACACCCTCACCGAGGATGTTGAGTTCGCTATCGGTCACGAGCGCGGCCACCTCGATCAGCTTGTCGCTGTCCAGGCGCAGGCCCGTCATCTCGCAATCCATCCACACCACGTATTTATCTGACACGGCAGCAACATTAGCTGTGTCGTTTTTGCAGCGCCTGCGGCGCCGCGCGAACGGGCCGTTCGAGGGAGAAGTCTGCTCCGTCGCAGGGAGGTGAGACCACTGGACGGTCCCTCGGGGATACAGTTTCTGCAGATCGGCACAGGCGTTTTCGGTACGACAGCAAACACTGCGTTAAGGCAGTTCGAGTCAGACCAGACGGAGGACGTGCGATGACAAGCCCTCAGGAAAAAGCTGCTGCGGCGCGTAAGGCTGCGGAGGAGGCGGCGCGGGTTGCTGCGGAGGCGGCAGCGGCTGCGGAGGCGGCCGAACGCGAGCTTGCCGAGCAGGAGGCGGGTGAGAAGGGGGTGCAGGCCAAGACGAAGGCCAAAGCGGAGAGCGCGGCGGCCAAGGCGGACGAGACTGCCGCTGCCGCCGCCGAAGCCGCGAGCAAGGCCGACCAGAAGGCGGACGCTGCGGGGGCCGGCAAGGCGGACACCGCAGCTGGCAAGGGGTCGGCGGCCGCACAGGAGATCGCGGCCGGGTACGCCTTCGATGGGGTGGCATTGGAGCTCGGCACCGTGGTGGTCGACGGCGAGGTGGATCCGGCGGCGCGGGTGCGCATTCCGATGCGCACCATGAACCGGCACGGCCTCGTGGCAGGCGCGACCGGCACCGGTAAGACGAAGACCTTGCAGGGCATCGCCGAACAGCTGTCGGCCGCAGGGGTTCCCGTGGTGCTCGCCGACATCAAGGGCGATCTGTCGGGCCTGTCACAGCCGGGTGCGGCCAACGACAAGCTGAGCGCTCGTGCCGCCGAAACCGGCGCCGAGGACTGGCAGCCGACGGGCTTCCCGACCGAATTCGTCTCGCTCGGCACCAATGGCATCGGTGTCCCCATTCGCGCCACCATCACCTCGTTCGGCCCAGTGCTGCTCAGTAAAGTGCTCGGGCTCAACGAGACTCAGGAATCCACGCTCGGGCTGATCTTCCACTGGGCGGACAAGAACGGCCTCGCGCTACTCGACCTCAAAGACTTGCGTGCGGTCATCACGCATCTCACCAGCGCCGAGGGCAAGGAGGACCTGAAGGGCATCGGCGGTGTCTCGGCGGCCACCGCGGGCGTCATCCTGCGGTCGCTGGTCAATCTGGAGGCCGACGGCGGCGACACCTTCTTCGGTGAGCCGGAACTGGATCCGAGCGACCTGGTGCGCACCGCGGGCGGGCAGGGCGTCATTACGCTGTTCGAGCTCGGCGCGCAGGCGGCGCGGCCGGTGATGTTCTCCACCTTCCTGATGTGGGTGCTCGCGGATCTGTTCCAGACGCTGCCCGAGGTGGGCGACGTGGACAAGCCCAAGCTGGTCTTCATCTTCGACGAGGCGCACTTGCTGTTCGCGGACGCGTCGAAAGCGTTCCTGGACCAGGTCGAGCAGACCGTCAAGCTGATCCGCTCCAAGGGCGTCGGCGTGTTCTTCTGCACCCAGTTGCCCACCGACATCCCGAATCAGGTGCTCTCCCAACTGGGTGCGCGCATCCAGCACGCACTGCGCGCGTTCACCCCGGACGATCAGAAGGCACTGTCGAAGACGGTGCGCACCTACCCCAAGACCAGCACCTACGACTTGGAGAAGGCCCTCACCTCGCTCGGCACCGGTGAGGCTGTGGTGACGGTGCTTTCGGAGAAGGGCGCGCCGACACCGGTGGCGTGGACCAGGATTCAGCCGCCCCGCTCGCTCATGGACACCATCGGCGACGACGCGATCAAGTCGCGCGCACTGTCCAGCTCGCTGCACAGCAAGTACGGCCAGACCATCGACCGTGAATCGGCCTACGAGCTGCTCGCCGCGAAGGTCGCTGCGGCGGACCAGAGCCCGGAATCCGCCCCGGCGCCCGGCCGTGCGTCGAAGACCGATGAGGATTCCACCGCCGAACGCATCATGAAAAACCCTGCGGTCAAGAGCTTCCTGCGCTCGGCGGCCACCGCCGCGGGCCGCGAGATCAGCCGCAGCATCTTCGGCACCCGAAAGCGCTGACCGCCAGTCGGTTTCCCGCACACAGTGTCGTGTGCGGGAAATCGCGAGCAGGCTCAGTTCGTGTCGTGGCCGAGTAGTTGAGCGCACGCCGCGGTCCAGCAGATTCAGCGCGCGTCACGATCGAGAGCGTCAGCTCGCGTCACGATCGAGCAGACTCGGCTCGCGGCGAACGAGTTGTGCGTAGTGCCCCTCGCGGACGGCGATGACGCGGGAGCGTGGCGCACCGTGCTGATACGCACCGGTGCACGGCACGGCGAGCAACTCACCGGGCCGCAGGTCGACGGGCAGCCGCACCTCGGTAGCGAGGATCAGATCGCCCGCTCGCCCCGCGACGGTCGTGCTCACCAGCGGACCGGTCGCCAGCCGATTCGCCACGACTGTCCCCGCGAAAGTGCCTACCCGCGTGCGTGCCTCGCTGTCGATGACGACGGAGACATGCCCGCCGTCACTGTGCTTGACCGACAACACCCGGTACAGCGTCACCCCGGCCCGCGCCACGATCCCGCGCCCCGGTTCGAGGACGACCTTCGGCCGCGGAAAGTGCTGCCGGGCGCACGCCGCGTCGAGGGCGTCCTCGATGATCGCGGACAGCTCGGCGAGGTTCATCTCCGCGTCACCGTTGCGGTAGGCGATGGCGTGCCCGCCGCCGAGATCGAGATCGGTGAGAATGCGGTCGTGGTCGTGCCGGACCACCGCCATCTCGGCGACCATCCGGCGAATTGCCTCGCCATAGTGATCGGGGTTGTAGATCTGCGACCCGAGGTGGCAGTGGAAGCCGATCAGATCTAGCATCGGCGCGCCCAGAACCCGTGCCATGGCCTCGGCGGTGGCCGCACCGAGCGCAAACCCTGGTCGGTCCGCCTCGTGGGCAGCGTCTCCGTCGATACCAGGAGCTACGCGCAACAGCACCCGCTGCGGACGGGCCGCGGGAACGGTGGTGAGCAGCTCGATCTCGGCGAGCGAACTCAGCACGATCCGGCCGACCTGCCGCGCAACCGCGGTTTCCAGCGTCTCGCGTGATACACCGTTGGCGTGCAGGATGATTCGCTTCGAATCGACCCCGGCCGTAAGCGCCGCGGTCAGCTCACCGGACGAGCACACGACCACCGATAGCCCCTCGCCGGTGACCCAGTCGGCCACCGCGCCCAGCAGCAACGCGGTTGCGGCGTAAGCGATCTCGGCCTCGGGAAAGGTATTGCGATACGCGCGGCAGCGCTGTCGCACCTCCCGCTCGTCCAGCACCCGAGCGGCGGTGCCGTACGTTTCGGCGATGTCGGCGAGCGCGACCCCACCGACGACAATCCGGCCCTCGTCGTCATACCTCGCATCGCTGGGCCATACCGCGGAATCCAGGTGCGCGGCAGTTCCCGACCGCATCGGCGAGAAGAAGTCCACTAGCGTCACGGGTGCTCTCCTGATCCGCTCCCCGCTTTCTCCATCTGCGGGGCCTACCAAGACTTACGCCGCCGATCCGCCAGGAAGCAGTCGCTTAGCGCAACGTTGACCACCCGCGACCCGATCTTGACGGATCGCTGACGCGCCCGACCGCGCGGCGCGCGAAACACCGCGCGGTCCGGCGGGACACTCAGCAGCCGACGTCGCGGCACATCAGGTCGGCGATGGTCTCCCGGCGCACCAGCTCCCGGCACTGCCCGTGCCGCACCGCGACGATCGGCGGCCGGCCGACGCTGTTGTAGGACGAGGCCAGGCTGTGGTGGTAGGCGCCGGTCGACGGCACCGCGAGCACCTCGCCGGGCCGCAGATCGACGGGCAGCTGGACATCGGTCGCCAGGATGTCGCCCGCCTCGCAGAAGCGGCCTGCCACCGTGGCGGTCATGCTGGCACAGGTCGGGTGCCGGTTCGCGACGACAACGCTGTAGCGCGCGCCGTACAGCGCGACGCGCGGGTTGTCGCTCATCCCGCCGTCGACGGTCACGTAGGTGTGGCCGCCCTCGATGTGCTTGACCGAGAGCACCCGATACAGCGTCACGCCCGCGTGCGCGACGATGGCCCGGCCCGGCTCCAGCGAAATGTGCGGGCGCGGGAAGTGCTGCCGTGCGCAGGCCGCGTCCAACGCGTCCTCGATGATCGCGGCGAGTTCGCCGAGGTTCATCTCGGGGTCGCCGGTGCGGTAGGCGACGGCGTGCCCGCCGCCGAGGTCGAGCTCGGTGAGCAGGTGCCCGTGGTCCTGCCGGACCCGCGCCATCTCGGCGACCACCCGGCGCACGGCCTCGCCGTAGTAGTCCGGGTCGCAGATCTGCGAGCCGAGGTGGCAGTGGAAGCCGACCAGGTTCAGTTTCGGCTGCCGCAGAATCCGCGCCACCGCCTCCGCGGCCGTGTCGCCGCCGAGCGGGAAGCCGAACTTCTGATCGGTGACGCCCGTCTTCACGGCGGGATGTCCGTGCACGTCGATGCCGGGGGACAGGCGCAGCAGTACATTCTGCGAGTCGGTGACCAACGCCGAGAGCAGCGTGATCTCGGCCAGCGAGTCGACCACGATCCGGCCGACCCCGGCCTTGATCGCGGCGGTCAGTTCATCGAAAGATTTTCCGTTGCCGTGCATGATGATTCGGCGCGGGGCGACCCCGGCGGCCAAGGCGATGGCCAGCTCGCCGGACGAGCACACGTCCACCGACAGCCCCTCCTGGGAAACCCAGTTGGCGACCGCGCGGATCATCAAGGCCTTACCCGCGTAGATGATCTCGGCCTCCGGGAAGGCCTTGCGGTAGGCGCGGCAGCGCTCCCTGACCTCGCGCTCGTCGAGGACGTAGGTCGGAGTGCCGTACTGGTCGGCGATGTCGGCCAGCGCCACCCCGCCGATGGTGATGCGACCCGCGTCGTCGTAATGCGTGTCGCGCGGCCATACGGCCGAGTCGAGACGAGAGGGCATTCCCGACTTCAGCGACGGGAAGATTTCCAGCAGCGTCACGGTGTCTCCTGTGTGCGCCCCCGCTATTCCGTATGCGGGGCCGCTGTCAGGACTACGCCGATTCCGCTGGGGCAAACGTCCAGCTTACGGCTGCTTGACGACCGAAGGCCCGATCTTGACGGATCCCTGACCCCGGTCGTGAGGTGCGTCTCGCTAGCCGCCGAGCTTCTTGTAGAAGGCGCCCGCGATCGGCGCGGTGACCGCACGCGGACCGTACTGGCCCGCCACGCTCATCCCCTTGCTGATCAGTCCGGGCACCACCCGCATCTTGTTGCGGGCCAGCGCGTCGATGGACACCTTCGCCGTGTACTCCGAGGACACCCACATGAAGTCGGGCACCAACCGGTCGACGATCGACGCGTCGGCCGGGTCGGGCGCATCGGTGCGCACCGGGCCCGGTGCGAGCAGGGTGACGTTGACGCCGGAACCCTTGAGTTCGCCGCGCAACGACTCGGAGAACGTGTTGGCGAACGCCTTACTCGCGGCGTAGGTGGCGTTATTGGGAATCGGCATGTTCCCCGCCGCCGACCCGCTGATCAGGATCCCGCCACTGCCGCGTTCGATCATGCCGGGCAGCACGGCAAGCGTAAGATCATGCACCGCAACAGCATTCAGTTCCATCTGCGCACGCTCGTAACTCGGATCGAGCTCGGCGACGGCCCCGAACGTCGCGATGCCCGCGTTGTTGCACAGGATCGAGATATTGCGCGCCGAGAGCTCCTCGACCAGCGCCGCACGCTGCGTCCGATCGGCGAGGTCCACCGCGCGCACCTCGGCGGCGATCCCATGCGCCAACGTCAGTCGCTGCGCCAGCTCGGTGAGCACTTCACCGCGCCGCGCGACCAAAATCAACGAATACCCGCGCGCGGCGAGTTCGGCGGCCAACGCCATGCCGATGCCGGAGGAGGCGCCGGTAACCACCGCGCGATTCTCAGAAGTAGGGGAGGGCAAGCTCACGCCAGGAGCCTATGCGATCCACCTCCGCCACACGCACCCCTCCTATACGGCACTGGGAACGAGGGACCGCTCAGGTGAGCCGGTCGATCTTGGGTGGGGTGGCGATCTCAGTGGGGTCGGGGGAGCGGACGGGGAGCAGGGCGAGCAGTCCGAGGACGAGGACGAGGACGATGCCGATGATGCCGGCTCGGTCGGCGTCGAAGAGCCAGACGAACAGGCCGAATAAGCTGGGGGCCAAGAAGGAGACGGCGCGGCCGGTGGTGGTGTAGAGACCGAAGAACTGACCTTCGCGGCCGGGCGGGGCCAGCCGGGCGAGGAAGGACCGGGCGGCCGACTGGGCCGGGCCGACGAAGACGGTGAGCAGAAGGCCGAAGATCCAGAACATCAGCGGGCCGGAGACGACGAGCAGGGCGAGACCGCAGATGATCATCGAGACCAGCGAGACCACGATGACGAGCTTCGGCCCGCCGCGGTCGTCGAAGCGGCCCGCGACGATCGCGCCCAGTGCCGCAACCACATTGGCGGCGATGCCGAACAGCAGCACGTCGGAGTCCGCGATGTCGTACACCCGAACCGCAAGCACCGCACCGAAGGTGAACACGCCCACCAGGCCGTCGCGGAATATCGCACTGGCGATCAGGAAGGTGGCCGTGCGCCGATCCGTCACCCACAGCTCGCGCAGGTCGCGCGCCAAGATCCGGTACGACGCGAAGAATCCCGCATTGGCCGCGCCGGGATCGGCGTCGGTGCGCGGCAATTCGGGCACGGTGAACAGCACCGGCAGCGCGAACGCGGCGAACCAGACCGCCGCCACGATGGCGACCAACCGGATGTTGAGCCCGTCATCGGTCGGTATCCCGAGCAGCCCGCGCGTGTCACCCTCGCCGGCGATGAAACCGAAATAGCAGATCAACAGCAGGAAGATGCCGCCGAAATAGCCCATCGCCCAACCGAATCCGGACACCCGGCCGACTGTTGCCGGCGTGGACACCTGTCGCAGCATCGCGTTGTACGGCACGCTGGCCAGTTCGAAGAACGCGGAGCCCAGCCCGAGCAGCACCAGCCCGAGCCACAGGTAGTGGTAGTCGTCGTGCACGAAGAACATCAGGGTCATCGACGCGATGCAGAGCGCCGTCAGAACAGCAAGGGAGCGTTTACGTTTCGCGGTCGCGTCGAACCGCTGCCCGCTGACCGGGGCGGTCACCGCCACCACCAGCCCGGCCAGCCCCAGCGCCCACCCCAGCCACGCACTCGGCGAAATCCCGCCCGGCAGATCATCACCGACCTTGTCGGTCAGGTACACGGAGAACACGAACGTGAGAATCACCGCGTTGAACGCCGATGACCCCCAGTCCCACAGCCCCCATGCCGCCACCTGCCCGCGCCCGGCGGCCTGCCCGACAGTGGCCCGCGCGTCCACCTCGCTCATGCCTGCACCTCGCCAGCGCTCGACTCCGGCATGCGCGACGCGCGCTCCAACACGACTCGCTCGCTGCGCTCGCTCATGCCTGCACCTCGCCGGCGCTCGGCCCTGGCATGCGCGCCCCGCGCTCCGACACGATTCGCTCGCCCATGCGGCGCAGCCTAATGCGATTCGGCCCGCACAACCCGGTCAACGCCCGACACGAAAGCGGGGGTATGCACTCAGTTGCATAGTACTGGGTGTCACGGCTACTCTTGCCGCATGGCCCTCGAGCACGCTTTGCTGGTATCGCTGACCGAGCGGGCCGGCTCGGGGTATGAGCTGGCGCGCCGCTTCGACAAGTCCATCGGGTACTTCTGGAGCGCGACGCATCAGCAGATCTATCGCGTGCTCAAGCGCATGGAGGAATCCGGCTGGCTGAGCAGTGAGTCGGTGGCCCAGGACGGCCGACCGGACAAGAAGGTCTACGCCGTGAGCGCGGCCGGCCGCGCCGAGCTGGCCCGCTGGATCGCCGAACCCTCCGACACCGGCACCCCGCGCAACGAGCTCGCGGTCAAGATCCGCGCCGCCGCCTACGGCGATATCGGCGCGCTGCGCACCGAGGTCGCGCGGCACCGCGACGAGCACGCCCACCGCCTCGACGTCTATCGCCTCATCGAGAAACGCGACTTTCCGGCACCGGATCAGCTCTCCGGTACGGCTCTGCACCAGTACCTCGTCTTACGCGCGGGCGTCCGCGTGGAGTCGGGGTTCATCGAATGGTGCGACGAAGTTCTGCACGCCCTGCACCCGCCCGCGACAGCCCCGCGCGGCGATTGACCGGAGAAAGGTGAGACAGGCATGAGTGCCTTCCCCCATTTGTTCGAGCCGCTCGACCTCGGCTTCGCCACCCTGCGCAATCGCGTGGTGATGGGGTCGATGCACACCGGCCTGGAGGACCGCGCCTGGGACACCAACAAGCTGGCGGCCTACTTCGCCGAGCGGGCCCGCGGCGGTGTCGGCCTGATCATCACCGGCGGTTACGCACCCAACCGCACCGGTTGGCTGCTGCCGTTCGGCAACAAGCTGACCAACAAAACCGAGGCGTACCGGCACCGAGTGATCACCAAGGCGGTGCACAAGGAAGGCGGCAAGATCGCCATCCAGATCCTGCACGCGGGTCGCTACTCCTACATGCCCGGTAGCGTCTCCGCCTCGTCGATCAAGGCGCCGATCAACCCGTTCCGGCCGCGCAAGCTCTCGGCCAAGGGCGTCGAGCAGACCATCGACGACTTCGCGCGCTGTGCGAAGCTGGCCCAGTTCGCCGGGTACGACGGCTGCGAAATCATGGGCGGTGAGGGCTATTTCATCAACCAGTTCCTCGCGCCGCGCACCAACAAGCGCACCGACAAGTGGGGTGGCTCGCCGGAGAACCGGCGCCGCCTCGCGGTGGAGATCGTGCGCCGCACCCGCGCCGCGGTCGGCCCGAACTTCATCATCGTGTTCCGGCTCTCCATGGCCGAGCTGGTCGAGAAGGGTCAGACGTTCGACGAAATCGTCGCGCTGGCCAAGGAACTCGAAGCCGCGGGCGCGGACATCCTGAATACCGACATCGGCTGGCACGAGGCACGCGTGCCGACCATCGTGACCTCGGTGCCGCGTGCGGCTTTCGTCGAGTTCACCGCGAAGATCACCAAGCAGGTGAACATTCCGGTGTGTGCGTCCAACCGGATCAACATGCCGGAGATCGCCGAGGAGATCCTGACCCGCGGTGACGCGCAACTGGTTTCGCTGGCGCGCCCGTTCCTCACCGATCCCGAATGGGTCAACAAGGCCAAGCAGGACCGGGTCGACGAGATCAACACCTGCATCGCCTGCAACCAGGCCTGCCTGGACCACGCTTTCCAGCACAAGACGGTGTCCTGCCTGCTGAACCCGCGCGCCGGCCACGAGACCGAGCTGAAGCTGCTGCCCACCCGGCGCACCAAGCGCGTCGCCGTGGTCGGTGCGGGGCCGGCCGGGCTGTCCGCGGCGGTCAACCTCGCCCAGCGCGGGCACCACGTCGATCTGTTCGAGGCCGACGACAAGATCGGCGGGCAGTTCGACATCGCCCGCCGCATTCCGGGCAAGGAAGAGTTCAACGAGTCGATCCGGTACTACCGCCGGATGCTCGAAGTCACCGGCGTGACAGTGCATTTGAACAAGCGGGTGACCGCCGCCGAACTCATCGAGGCCCGCTACGACGAGGTGGTGCTCGCCACCGGCGTGAAGCCGCGCATCCCGAACATCCCCGGCATCGACCATCCGATGGTGCTGTCCTACGCCGAACTGGTTCGCGAGGAGCGTCCGGTCGGCAAGCGTGTGGCGGTCATCGGTGCCGGCGGCATCGGCTATGACGTGAGCGAATTCCTCACCGTCGAAGGGCATCCCACGCTCAAGCTCGACGAGTGGAAGGAAGAGTGGGGCGTCACCGCCGACGACGAGCAGGTTCGCGGTCAGCTCACCAAGCCGAAGCCTTCGCCGGCCGCCCGCGAAGTCGTTCTCCTGCAACGCAAGACGACGCCGTTCGGCAAGGACCTCGGCAAGACCACCGGCTGGGTGCACCGCGCCGCACTCAAGGCCAAGGGTGTCGACCACATCGGCGGCGTCAACTACGAACGCATCGATGACAACGGCTTGCACATCAGCTTCGGCGAGAAACGCCAACGCCCCCAACTGATCCCGGTCGACAACGTGATCATCTGCGCGGGCCAGGAATCGGTCCGTGATCTGGAGGACGAGCTGCGCGCCGCAGGCATGAACCTCTACCTCATCGGCGGCGCCGAACTGGCCGCCGAGCTGGACGCCAAGCGCGCCATCGATCAGGGCACCCGCCTCGCCGCGCGACTCTGAGCGATCACCCGGTGTCGCCGGCAGGCGACATCGGGTGACCTCGTCTGATTTCCGCCAGCGGCGCGGCGGAATCTTCGCAACGCTGACCAGGTGACTCAGGACAGCAAAACCATCGTCCAAAACGCCTGGAAAGCCTTCGCCACACACGATTTCGAGCAAATATCCGCGTTCTTCACCGAGGACGCGGAGTGGCTCGCACCCCCGCGGAACGCCACTGCGGTCTTCATGAAAGGCCCCAGCCACATCATCGGCCGCGACGCGATCGCCGACTTCCTGGCCTACGGCTTTTCCAAGATGTTCGCCAAGGACGTCACCCTCACCTTCCACGGCTTCTACGCCGAAGGTGACCGCGTCATCGTGGAGGAGACCATGACCGCCACCCTCGCCAACGGCAACGCCTACGAAAACGACTACTGCTTCATCTTCGAACTCCACGAAGGCCGCATCCACCGCGTCCGCGAATACATGGACACCGCCCGCGCCAACACCATGGTCTTCGGATAGCTACGGACTATGGCGCTGTGCCTGGGGCCGGCGTCATAGGCCTTTGCGGGCTTGCGTGGCGCGGAGCAACTCCGCTCGGGCGATCTTCTTGCGTCTGCTTTCCCAGAGGTCGTGGGCCAATGTCAACACCGGGCCAGCCAATGTGAAGACGATCAGAGCTACCCAGACTCGCTCGTTCGCCGGACGGTCGGGGTACCGCTCGGACCAGTAGAGGCTGGCGCCGATGACGATGACGGCCATTGTCAGCCAGAACATGAGCCGACGAGTGGTTCGTTGTCGTCGCCGCCGCGCCTGCTGCACCGCCGCCAGACCGCTGTCCACCTGCAGGCGATAGCCGGGCAGGTCGGCAACGTCGGCGGCGATGCGCAATTTGGCGAGCTGCCTGCCGATCTCGTAGTCGACGGCCTCGACCCCTTGGAGATATGCGGGCCAGTCCTTGCGGATCTCGATGAGGGACTTGAGCTCGTCCAGGGGCGATCTTCGCTCATTCCACCATGCGACCAACGCCGCGATCAGCGCTCCGGTGACGACTCCCGCAGGCACGAACAGACCGATGTAGTCGACGAACTGGGAACCTCGCGCGATGTCCTCGGCCGCCATTGTCATGGGAAGAGGTTCCCAGAACCAGCGGCTATGCATGTGCGATTCGAGGTAGCCGGTCAGTGCGACAAGGCCTGCTGATCAGGCAAGTCGGACCCGGCTATGCCGCGGCCAGGCGGCAGCTACCGCTCCTTCGGCGGCCACCACGCACCCATGCCCAGCGAGATCAACCGCATCTGCTGCACCGTGCGATCGATGATGGCGTCCCGTTCGCGGGGCAGCGCCGAGATGTAGGCGACGATGCCGTCGGTGACCGTCGCGACCAGGAGGTCGGCGGCGATCTCCAGGTCCGCGTGACTCCAGGAATCCAGCGCCGGGATGCGGGAGAGGTCTGCGACGAGTTCGCGGACGATCAGTTGTAGTTCCAGCGCGATCGATTTGCGCAGTGCCGCGGATCCGCCGTGCCGTTCGCGGGTGAGGAAGCCGAACAGTTCGCGTTTCGGCTCCACCTGAGCGAACACGAATCGCACCGTGTCGGACAGGCTCGCGTCCGGTTTGCGCCGTACTTCGCGCAGCGCGAGGCGCAACGCGGTGATGCCGTCGTCGACGAGCTGCGCGCCGAGGTCGTCCAGCGACGCGAAGTGCCGGTAGAAGGCGGTCGGCACGATGCCTGCCGAGCGGGCGATCTCACGCAGGCTCAGCGCCGCGAAGCCACGGTCGGCAGCCAGTGCGAGGGTGCCGTCCAGTAGGGCCTGTCGCGTGCGCTCCTTGCGCTCGCCTCGGGTTTCTGCCTGCTCAGTCATCACGGTGAGCATACATCCGTTCACCATTCGTCTTATCTCCAGATGTTGTTCGCGTCACATGTTTTGCCGGTTGACACCAGACCCCGGTCATCAGTCACACTAGTTGAGTGTACAGACGTGCACTGAAATTGGAACGCAACGTCGCGGCTCCTGCAAGTCGAACAGCCCCGACATAGAGGCACGGAGTAACGAATGGTGGATCTCATCAACCTGGTGCAGACCCTGACCACGCCGCATCCGCTGGACCGTTATCTGGAACTCGTGCGCCCGACCCTCACCGCGCGGGAGATGCGCGCCGAGATCATCCGGGTCGACCGTTCGGTCCCGGGGTCGGTGACCCTGACGCTGCGCCCCACCCGGCAATGGAAAGGCCACGCCGCCGGGCAGTACGTCCAGATCGGCGTGGTGATCAACGGTGTCCGCCACACGCGCTGCTATTCGCCGGTGAACCCGGCGGGCGGCCGGGGCAGGCACATCCAGCTGACCGTCAAGGCGCACCCGGAGGGCTTGGTCTCGCAGTACCTCGCCCGCAACGCGACACCCGGCATGGTGGTCGATCTCGAACAGGCCGCCGGTGTCTTCCGGTTGGCCGACCCGCGCCCGGAGCGGGTGCTGCTGATCAGCGGCGGCAGCGGCATCACGCCGGTGCTGTCGATGCTGCGCACCCTGGCCGACGAGGGCTACCCGGGTGAGGTCGTCTTCCTGCACTACGCGAAATCGCCCGAGGTGGTTCCGCACCGCGCGGAACTCGACGCGATCGCGAAGCGGCACTCGAACTTTCGCATCGAGCTGCGCCATCCGTGGCGGCCCGACACCACCGGCGTCGACTCCTCGGCGCCGTGGGTCGACGTGGCGACGGCGAAGTCGAGCGGATACTTCGACTACGACGAATTGGAGCGGGTGGCACCGTGGTTCGCCGACGCGCACACCTACGTCTGCGGCCCCCAGTCGCTGATGGACTCGGTGCGCAAGATCTACGAGGCCGAACAGCTCGACGATCGGCTGCACACCGAGGAGTTCACCCTCTCGCTCACCCCGGTCGACGCGGACGAGGCCTTCGGCACGGTGCGCTTCTCGGCCAGCGGTGTCGCCGCGGACAACAGCGGCGCGCCCCTGCTCGAGCAGGCCGAGGCCGCCGGACTCACCCCGGAGTACGGCTGCCGGATGGGAATCTGCTTCTCCTGCACCGCGGTTCGGCGCACCGGTTGCACCCGCAACCTGCGCACCGGCGAGACCGACAGTGATCCGGATCAGCCCATCCAGCTCTGCATCAACGCCCCTGTTGGCGACGTCGACATCGACATCTGAACCCGAGCAAAGGATTAATCGAATGACAATCCTGACCGAAACCAAAGACGGCCCGCTGGTACTGAGCCCGGACCAGATCGAGGAACTCGGCAAGGCGCTCGACGAACTGCGCGCCAAGGTGGTCGCCGACCTCGGCGACCGCGACCGCGAATACCTCTACTCGATCATCAAGGCGCAGCGCGGTTTCGAGATCGCCGGGCGCGGCCTGATGTACCTCGGCTTCTTGCCGCCGGTCTGGTTGGCCGCCGTCGCCGCGCTGAGCGTGTCGAAGATCCTGGACAACATGGAGATCGGCCACAACGTCATGCACGGCCAGTACGACTGGATGCGTGAGCCCGGCCTGAATTCCCGTGTCTTCGAATGGGATACGGTCTGCCCGGCCGACCAGTGGAAGCACTCGCACAACTACATCCACCACACCTACACCAACATCCACAACAAGGACCGCGACATCGGCTACTCCATCCTGCGGATGGACGAGAGCCAGTCCTGGAACGTGCTGCGCCTCGGCCAGCCGCTCTACGCCTTCGCGCTGATGATGCTGTTCGAGTGGGGCGTGATGGCACACGACCTCGAGGTCGAGAACATCGTGCGCGGCAAGCGGAAGTGGTCCGACATCAAGCGGCTCGTCACGGGCCAGTTCCGCAAGGCGGGCAAGCAGGCGCTGAAGGACTACCTGATCTTCCCGGCGCTGACCGGTCCGCTGTTCCTCAGCACGCTCGCAGGCAACGTCACCGCGAACCTGGTCCGCAACGTCTGGGCGTACTCGATCATCTTCTGCGGTCACTTCCCCACCGGCGTACAGACGTTCACCGAAGAGGAGACCGCCGACGAGACCCGCGGCGAGTGGTACATCCGGCAGATGCTCGGCTCGGCCAACATCACCGGCGGCAAACTGTTCCACATCATGTCCGGCAATTTGTCGCACCAGATCGAACACCACCTGTTCCCGGACATCCCGGCGGCCCGCTATCCGGACATCGCACCGGAGGTTCGCGCATTGTGTGAAAAGTACGGACTCCCGTACAACACCGGCTCGTTGAGCAAGCAGATCGGCTCGGTCTGGCTGAAAATTTTCAAGCTTGCACTGCCGCCCAGCTTGGTCAAGAGCGAACCGTCTCCCGGTGTTATCGTGATGCGTCAGCGAAAGGCAACCGAAGTGGGCGTGTGAATGATCGGGAAATTCGAAAGCAACAAGGACCTCATTCAAGAATTGACGTCTTCGGGCGCCAAACATGTCGGCAATATCGCGAGCATCATCGCGGGCACCGTCGCGGAGGTCACCAAGGAGATCGGTGAGTGGGTGACCGACGCCATCGAGATGAACGAGGCCGCCGCCGCGGCTCGGCGCGATGCCGCCGAGGCGCGGCGGGAGGTGGATCTCGAGCACGACGATCCGGCACCCGCGGCGCCGACGCCGCCGGTCGCTACCGAGACGTCGTTCGTCGACGCCGAGGTGGTCGAGCCGGGAGTCGACGAGACCCGCTGATCACCACACCGGCAGCCTGCGCCGGTGTTCGGTGACGTCGGTGACCAGATCGCGGTAGCCGTCGGTCAATTCGGCGAGCCTGCACCACTGCAGGTGGGCTTCCCCGTCCACCTGCACCGGGCGGGCCCGCTGCTGCGGCGCTCGGCGCAGAGCTCGTTGTGCCGCAACCCATTTCGCCGCCATCCGATCGATCACCGCGCCGAGCGTCTCGGTATGCAGCGAGGCGCCGCCGCGGTGTTCGACATTGTCGGCCACCCACACGTCGATCTGCCCGACCAGTTCGGCGCGCTGCCCGTCGATGTCCTCCACCCGCTGGGTGCACGCCGCGACCCGCCCCGGCGAGGCGTCGGGCGCGTGCGCCGCTTCGATTGCCTTGTGCCGCCGCTCGTGACACTCGACGAGCTGCCGGGCGGCGCTGAGCACGCTGTGTCGGCGCCGGTTGGGATCGTCGGGTTCGCGGAAGGCGCGCAAGAGTTCAGCGGGTGGCGGCAGTTCTTCTGTCCCGATACGGACGCGTGCGTATTCGGTCGGCATGTGCGTACACCCCTGCGGTATCTATCCCGATCTGGATGCGCCAGGGCCGAGGGGGATTTCGGGGAGGGGCACCCCTCGGCTCCGGCGCAGTCCCGAGCTCGGACGTCACCCCCATAGTCCACCAGCACGGCAAAGAAACCGGGAAATCCGCGACGATGCGATGAGGAAGACGGCCCGAATAATCGGGACTCTTTCAGGAAAGCGCGGTTGCCGAATCGGCGCAATAGTATGGTGTACGAATCCGAAAGCCGCTTGTAAATCGTTATGGTCCGTTACGGATCGGTCACATGAGTGCACCGTCGGTATCTCCGACAAGGGTGGACGGGCGCACGATCAGCAACCGGTTCGGCGCGGCGGCTGCGCGGTCTCGGTCGATCCGCTAGCCTCGGTGTTCGTGCCCGCCTACGTGTCATCGCCCGAGCTCACATTCGGGTTCATGTTCGCGCTGGAAGACCCCGAGCGAATCGGAGAGGTCGTGCGCACGCTCATCGTTCGCAAGACCGTGTCGGTCTTCCGCCTCGCCAGGCTCTCCGACGACAACGGACCGCCCGAGCGCTACGTGGTGAACTGGGCGGCTATACCGCAGATTTCGATCACCACCGAGGCGCCGGCCACCGACGATCTGCAGGCCCAGCGCATCATGCTGGTCAATGCGTTCCTCAGCGAGGACGGCGAAGTGAGCCTGTATTCGGCGCAGGGGAGCGGTCCCGGCTAGGCGTCCCATTCCGGAACGCCGAACAGCGCCATGGTGATCTGGTACAGATGTGCACTCAGGGTGGGGAGCGCCTGGGCGCCAGGGCCTTCCAGGCAGTCGCGAATACGATCGTCGACCGCGCCGATGAGCGCGTCGAATATTTCCGCCGGAATGTCCACCGGAATATCGCCCTCGGCGCGACCGATGCGAAAAGCCGCGTGCATGCGATGCGCCAGTAACGTTTTCATCTGACGGCGCTGCTCGGCGACGACCGGCCCGGCGACCAGGCATTCGATATGCAGCGCGCGGGCGTAGATACCGTTCTCGGCCAGAACATGCAGGTAGGTCTCCAGCGTGGTGCGGATGAGCGCGCGCCACTCGCTGCGTGGGGTGGCCTGCACGCTGCCTGCGAGTTCGCCGAGCACCAGCCCGACGGCCGCCTCGAAGGCCTCGGCGAAGCAGTCGTCCCGGCCGCGAAACAGCTCGTAGAAGGTGCGCCGCGAGACGTTGGCGCGGGCCACGATATCGCCGACAGTCGTTGCGGCGTAACCCCGCTCGGCGACCGCCTCCAGTACCCCCAGATACATCCGCATGCGTTGCGAGTGGGCCACCGCCTCCGGCGCCATGCCGTGGGTGCCACGTGGCAGGCGGCCGCGGTCGACACCGGCTTCGAGTCCCATCCCCTGAGGATAGACACCTCGCGCCAGTGATCCGACTCATACTTGTCCATTCGATGTGGTCCCGGTTACTCTCGCACCCGACATAGGTACGGCAGTGTTTTTAAGCTGGGCAGCCAGAAGGGTCGAGGTCGATGAGGACATTTCGTCGCGGGTTGGGTCGGGTGGGAGCGCTGGTGGTCGCCGCCGCCATGGCTGCGTTGTGGGTCGTACCGAGCACCGCGGTCGCGGAATCGGCGCCGGACGGGGGTGAGCTCGGCAGGCAGTGGACCGCCGCGCACGATGGTCCGGCGAAGTACCCGGGGCCGGTGCACATCGACTTCGACGTGCCGATCACCATGAGCGACGGAACGGTGCTGAAGGCCAACATCTATCGGCCGGTCGACGCCGCGGGCCACATCGTGACCGAGCCGCTGCCCACCATCGTCGACCTCACCCCGTACACGAAATTCGTGTCCCTGATCGCGGATCTGGCCCTCAACATCCCGGTGCTGTCGGACGCGCTGATCGAGCTGGTCAACCGGTTCGACTTCGCGGGTACGCCGTTCGACTCGATCACCGATCTGACCAGAGCACTCAGCGGCGGCGCCGCGCGGACCTTCGGTGCCGACCGCAAGCTGGTGCAGCACGGCTACACCTACATCGTGGCCGATGTACGCGGCACCGGATATTCGCAGGGCGCCTGGCAGTTCTTCCAGAGCAGGGAGGGCCAGGACACCCTCGAAATGATCGACTGGGCGAGCAAGCAGCCGTGGTCGGACGGCAATATCGGGATGTCCGGCATCTCGTACTCCGGCATCAACCAATTCAAAGCCGCCGAACAGAATCCGCCTGCGCTCAAAGCGATATTCCCGGTCGAGGGCAGCACCGACACCCTCACCGATGTCGCCTTCCCCGGCGGCGGATTGGGGTTGTTCGGTCCGCTGTATATCGCGGGCGTCGACCTGATCTCGAATTTCCCGGACCCGGTCGGCATAGCGCTCGGCCACCTGGACTTGAAATGGCTCCAGGATCGGGTGGCCACGCCGCTGGAGTTCTTCGACTACATCCTGATGGCCCTGTCGCTCAGCGTCGATTCGGTGCCCGCGCCGCTGAAAGAGCAGCTGCTGCCGGGCAGCTCGTTACGCTCTGCGTTCACCGACAGTCATCCGGAGCGGATTCAGGTACCGACCTTCGCCTACGGCGGCTGGCAGGACATCTTCGCCTCGTCCAGTGCCCGGTCGTTCGCCGACCTCCCGCTGCCGCCGGAGCGCAAGAAGCTGATCATGGGCGACACCTATCACTTCAATCCCGGTTCCGGCCTCGGCAATCCGGGTCGGCCGCCGCGGCTCGACGTGCTCCAGATGGCCTGGTACGACAAGTGGCTCAAGGGCATCGACAACGGCATCGACGAGTACGGGCCGGTTGCGCTATGGCAGCAGGGCGGCGGCTGGACCACCGCGCCGGCGTTCCCCCGGCCCGGCATGGACTACCAGCGCATGTATCTCTCGCCCACTCCGAGCGGCACCGCGACCAGTGTCTACGACGGCTCGCTCAGTGCCGAAACACCCGAGGGCACAGCTCGTTTGACGGTTTCACCGGTCGCGGGCCTCACCTCGCTGTGTTCGCGGGACGCGGCGGTCGAATCCGCAGGCGTGATCGGTCTGCTCAATTTCTGCGGGCGCGACGACCGCATCCACGAGCTGGGTGGCCTCACCTTCACCGGCGCGCCGGTCGAGCAGCCCACCGTGCTGTCCGGCCCGATCACCGTGCACCTCAACACGATGTACGACAACATCGAGGGCTACTGGGCGGTCACCGTGAACGATGTCGCCCCGAACGGTCAGTCGACGGTGCTGGCGAGCGGGCAACTCGCGGCCTCGCTGCGCGCGGTGGACGAGGCGAAGAGCGCGAAGGACGCCGACGGCGACTACACGCACACCGTGTACAAACTGACGCTCGCCGACCGGCAAACCTTGGTGCCGGGACAGCCGACCGTCCTCGACGTCGCCGTCAACCCGGTCGACGCCGTGCTACAGCCCGGACATCGGTTGCGCGTCAACGTCTTCGCGAGCAATTTCCCCCGCGGCTTCCTCGCACCGCCGATGCTGTTCGACGGTGGCGTCCTGAACGCGGCGGCACCGCAACACCTCGTGCTCGACCCGTCGGCGCCCAGCTTCGTGAACGTGCCGTTGAACAGGCCGCTGGGATAACGAAGGGCAGAATGGGTTCCCGCCTATCGGGCGTTTATGGCGGGGTCTGGGATGCGCTGAACTAGTGTGCACCTATTTGTTGGCGTGTCGATATCCGATCGTGGCGTCGGTAGTCGTCGAATACGCGAGAATCGCAGATATTCCGCACCTGGTTTGTGGCGTGGATCGAAAGCACCTGAAAGGAGCATCGATCATGGAACCTCAAAGCCCTGACTACACTGCGAAGCCGGCCATCCCGGTCAATCCGATTCGCGTCAGAGGGGATCTGGATCCCGCATTGTCGCGGTGGATGTGGCTGGTCAAGTGGCTGCTGGCCATTCCGCACTACATCGTGCTGCTGTTTCTGCACATCGCCTACTTCGTCGTGACCGTGATCGCGTTCTTCGCGATTCTGATCACCGGGAAATACCCGCGGGCGATGTTCGACTTCAATGTCGGGGTCATGCGCTGGACCTGGCGGGTCGAGTTCTACGCACTGTCCGTGCTTGGCACCGACAAGTACCCGCCGTTCAGCCTGCAGCCTAGCGACGAATACCCGGCGGATCTCGCGATCGACTATCCGGAGCGTCTGCATCGCGGTCTGGTGCTGGTGAAATGGTGGCTGCTCGCCATTCCGCACTACCTGATTCTCGCCGCGATGACGACGGGCGGCATGGCGTTCTATATGTATGACGACGATGACGGATGGTCCGGTGCGAGCGGCATTACGCTGATCAGCATCCTGCTGCTCGTCGCGGTGATCGGGCTGCTGTTCACCGCGCGCTACCCGCAGGGTGTGTACGACTTCGTCGTCGGCATCAACCGGTGGAGCATCCGGGTGCAGGCCTACGCCACGCTCCTGCGCGACGAGTACCCGCCGTTCCGGCTCGACCAGGGTGCCCGGGACCCCGAAATAGGCTGAGCAGCAACAAGTCCCACGACCGAGTCCGCCCGCTGAGTCAGCGGGCGGACTCGTATATCCGGCGGACCACGTCCTCGATCTCCGGTTCCTCGATGGACAGATCGCGCACCTCGGCCCGGTCGGACACCAGCGCGAGCAGCTGTGCGGCCGTGGTCTGCTCCGGATCGAAGGCCAGCCGCTGGCGCATCCCGCCGGCCTCGGAGCCCAGCAGTTGCGCGCAGGGTAGGTCGTCGATATCCGGTGCGGGCTCGGCCAGATCGACGACGAGCACGCGCCTGGCGCCCACCGTGGCGGCCAGCCCGGTCAGCGATCCGTCGTAGACCAGGCAGCCGTGATCCACCACGAGCACACGGCCGCAAAGCCTTTCGATGTCGCCCATGTCATGGGTGGTGAGCAGCAGGGTGGTGCCGCGGTCGGCCCGTTCGGCGCGCAGGAACTCGCGCAGGCGCTGCTTGGACAGCACGTCGAGGCCGATGGTCGGCTCGTCGAGGATCACCAGTTCGGGCGAGTGCAGCAGCGCCGCAGCCACTTCTGCGCGCATGCGCTGGCCGAGCGAGAGCTGGCGCACCGGGGTGTCCAGCGTGTCGGCCATCTCCAGCTGCTCGATCAGCTCGTGTTTACGCTTGCGCGCGACGTCCGGATCGAGCCGATGAATGGCCGCGAGGATCGAAAACGATTCGTGCAGTGGCAGATCCCACCAGAGCTGGGAGCGCTGCCCGAACACCACCCCGATCCGGGCGGCGAGTTCGCGCCGCTGCCGGACGGGTTCGAGCCCGCAGGTGCGTACCCGCCCCGCGGTCGGCACCAAGATGCCGGTGAGCATCTTGATGGTGGTGGACTTGCCCGCGCCGTTCGCGCCGATATAGCCGACCGCCGTGCCGCGTTCGATCCGGAAGGTCATCCGGTCCACCGCGGTGAGCGTCGCGCGCCGCCTGCGCCAGCGGCGGCCGTCCTTGCGGTACAGGGTGAATTGTCTTGTCAGGTCCTCGATCTCGATGATCGGGTCCGAAAGGCCGGAATCCGCCACGTTATCCGCCGCCTCCCTGATAGTGCCGAGTACCGAACCGCCAGCAGCTCAGCGCCAGCAGCCACACCCAGAGCACCGCCAGCGGCGACCACCAGGCCAGCCACGCGGGCAACAGCGCGGGGCCGGGCAGCCGCAGCAGGGCGATGGTCGGCAGATAGGCGGTAAAGCAGACCGGAATGGCGAAGCCGAACAGCAGCCGCAGCGGGATCGGAAATACGGTGGCGGGTTGCACCGCGGCGAACGAGCCGCCGTAGGTGAAACTGTTGGTGAGTTCGGCGCCGTCGATCAGGAAGAACTGCAATCCGGCGGCGCACACGAAAACGCCACCGAACAAAGCGATACCGCTGACCAGGGTGAGCAGCACCAATAGGACGGTGGCCGGGCTCCAGTCGATGTCGTTGCGCAGCAGCCCGAATCCGAGCACCACCAGCGCGACGGCGGCACGGGCGAAGCGGCGCAGCGAGATGTCGCTGGTGATGAGCTGGAGCAGCAGTGGTTGCGGGCGCAGATGATAGGCGTCGAGCTGACCCATCCGAATCAGCGTCGGGAGGGTGTCCAGATGACCGAAGACCACCTGAGCCAACGCGAACGTCGACTGCCCGAACCCGAACAGCAGCAGTGCGGCGTTCAGATCGAGGCCGCCGAGCACCCGGACGTTGTGGAAGATCACCCACACCTCGGCGAACTCGACCAGACCGATCAGGAACGCGCTGAAAACCTCGCTGGCGAACGACAGCCGGTAGGACTGCTGGGCGCGGATCCGCGAGCGCAGCACCGCCGCGTACGGGGTGGCCCAGGTCCCGGCCCGCACGGTGCTCGGCTCAACCACCTTGCACCTCCAATTTGCGCCGCCCGGCCGCCAGCAGCAGCCGGCCCGTGCCGCCCACGACCAGCACCCAGAACACCTGCACGGCAACCACACTCACCGCCGCCATCCCGGTGATCCGCCCGGACAGCACATCGATCGGCGCTTGCAGGATCGAGGGGAACGGCGTCGCCTGCGCGACGGTGCGCAGCCATGCGGGGAACATATGCACCGGCACAAAGAGTCCGGCCAGGAACGTGCCTGCGACCTGATACAGCACGCGGATGCCGCGGGTCTCGACCACCCAGAATCCGATCAGCGCGACGCCGAACAGGCAGAGGAACGACAGGGCGACGGCAAGGAGCACGCTCACCGCACCGAGCAGATACGGGCCGGGCGTGCTCGGCATGACGAGCCCGAAGGTGAGCACGCCGATCAGCACGCTCGGCACTCCGCGCGGCAGCATGGTGGCGGCCGCCCGGCCGAGATCACCGGCGAGATAGCCGAACTGGACATCCACCGGACGCAGGAAATCGATCGCGATGTCGCCGTTGCGCACCCGATCGGCCAGGTCCAAGGGTGGACCCATGAACTGCATCGCGCCGAGCAACCCCTGCGAGAGCCACACGTACGCGCCGATGGAACCCTCGTCGTAGCCGCCGAAATCGCCGGCGGCGCGTACGGCCGCCAGCATCACCGCCGCGCGCACGAAACCGAAAACGCAGTTGGTGAAAAGACCTGCGAACATCGCCAGCCGGTACTGCGACTGCCGTCGGAAACCCGCGCGCGCGAGGTGTGCGTAGACCGCGATGGCGCGCCATGGATACCGGGTCGCGCCGAGCCGTCCGTCCCCGCCTGCTCTGTCGCGCACAAAGAGTCAAGCCTAAGGCTGCCGGGAAGAGCGTGGAGGAGCTTCCGGATTTTTTCGTAAAAGTGCTGCGTCGGCCGATTGCCCCGCGTAGGTCCGGATGCGCCGCCCGCACCGGAAGAATCGCACGCAGCGCGGGAATTCGGACGCGCCGTCGAGTCGGCGGCCGCGCCAGCGCATGACATCGTGCCCGTTGGTTGCCATACTCAGGCGGAACGGACTAGCGACGATCGGACGCAGGGTGTCCAGGTCGCGCAGTAGGCTTGTCATCGAATCATGTCGCGGTAGCGAAAGACTGGGAACCCGGGAGGGGAACGGTGGACACGCTGAAGCTGGATCCGGCGGCGGTGGCCGCTTACACCGCGATCGCGGACGCGGTCTCCCAACAGTTGGCCTCGGCGGCCGCGGTCGCCTCCGGGGCGGTGAATCAAGACCAGCTGGCCGCCGACCTGGGGCTGGTCGGCGCCGATTTCGCCGCGCGGTTCGCCACGGCGGTATCCGAACACGCCCAGGCGCTGTCCACCGCAGGACAACTCGTCGGTACCTACGGGCAGATCCTGCGCGGCTACACCTCGGACATGCAGGGCATCGATGCCGACACCGCGGGTGCCATCACCCGGACCGGGGAGACGCTGACATGAGAAGCCTGACCGGACTACGCAGGCGGTCCCAAGCCGCCCCGGCCGACACCGTCGCGCCCGTGACCACGTATCAGGATCCGAACGTGGACCCGCCGATCGTCGCCGCGCTGGTGCGCCCGCTGCTCCAGTTGCGCGCCAGTCTCGGCACCGGTGTCGGTACCCCGAATCAGACCGCGACGAGCGCGCTGTCGGCCGCCTCCACCCAGGCCGCCGATGTGGAAGGCCCGCACCGCGACGGCCTGCACGCGCTGGAGTCGACATGGACCTCCCGCGGCGCCGACGCCGCGGTACCCGCACTGCGCACCACGCAGACCGAGATCGGCGAAATCTCCGACCGGGGACCGGCGTATCTCAGCGTGCTCGGCGACGCGCACGCCACCAGCGCCCGCGCCGCGCGCACGGTGGATCAGATCATCGCCGACTTCCGGCGTGACGCGCGCCAGATCCTCGGCAACGCCACCGCCGCCCCGGACACCGACGCGGTGATCGCGCGGGCCACCCAGGCGCTGCGCGACGCGCTCACCACGGTCAACGTCGCGCAGACCGAGATGGACGACCACAGCAGGCGACTGGACCGGATGGGACCACTCACCGTTACTCAGCCGTCCGGCGTCACCGCCGCGCAGCCGAGCACCACGAGCCAGTTCATCCCTGGCGGCACAAGCCAATTCGTCCCCGGCACCACGGTCCCCGGCACCATTACGCCCGGTATCGGCGGCACCACGCAGCCTGCGGATCCGGCCCTGGCCGCGCAACTCCAGCTGCAACAGCAACTCATCTCCGCGGGCGTGCAACTCGGTACCGCCGCCATCAACGCCGGCGTCGACATCGGCACGAACATCATCGACAAGATCGCCGGCGTCGGCACGCATATCGTCGACAAGGTCGCCGAGGTCGGCACGCACGCCATCGACACCGTGGCGGCCGGCGCGGACACGGCTGTCCAGGAGGCGATCCGCCCGGGCAGCACCGCCGGGGATCAGTCGAGCGGTACGCCGAACTCGAGCGCCTCGCCGAAGCTGTTCGACTTCGGTGCGGGCGCCCGGCCGTCCACCCCGTCAGCACCGTCCGGACCCGGCACGGTGATCCCGCCCGCGCAGCACGGCTCCGCGCCGTCGGCGAAGGTCGAGGCGCCACCACCACCGGCACCGGAGTCCAGGCCCGCGCCCGCTCCGGCGCCGCAAGCGCAGGCCCCGGCGGATACCCCGTCGCGGTCGGGCAACCCGGATCAGCAGAGCCATCCGGGCACCGGCGGTGGCGTGGCGTTGCCGCCGCCACCGCGCCCGGACGACCAGGAGCACAAGCCCAAGGACGGCCAGCTCGGCGTCACCGTGCCGACGGCCGCGGTCGCCGTGACCCCGGTCCTCGGCGACTACGACGATGACACCCTCTGACCCGAACGCACCGGGTCGGCAAGAGGGGCAGGGCAATCCGTTCGACATGGGCTTGCCCATGCTGCGCACACCCACCGGTAAGGCGCGACGGCGGCGGCGCCCGTCCGGCCGCCGCGCACCGGTGCGTCGCCGAGATCCGGAGGTCGCCGTGTTCGAGCCACCCACCCCGGAGCGGCCCCGGCGAACCGGCGACTGGGAGCACTGGCTCGACCCGCAGCCCGCGGTGGTCGAGCCGTCGCAGCCACCGCCGGTCGAGCCGGACCGGCGGCGCACGCGGGTAGCCGAGTTCACCGCCGAAGGCCCGGAGGACAACGTCAATCCGCCGCCCGCGATCATCAACCGGTCCGGCATCCACCCCGGCGTCCCGCTGCGCCACCCCACCCGGCGTCGCGAGCAGCCGCGCGGCGGCAACAAGGTGCTCGCGGTCCTGATCGTGCTCGGTGTCGCGATCGCGGTCGTCTCGATCCTGTACACCGCCGTGCACGGGTTCGGCACCGACACGCCTGCGGCCGAGGAGACCGGTACGATCCCCGCCCGCGGTACCACCGGAATCGCCACCACCACAACGACAACGGTGCCCGCACAGCCTGCGGCGATCGCGACCCAGGGTTGCGAGCAGAAGCGCACCGCCGACTCCGTCTCCGGCACCGACCCCGGCGGCACCGCCAACGGTCCGGACGCCATCCTCGCCTTCGAATACGCCTACTACGTGGAACGCTCCGGCTACCGGGCCCGCGCGGTCGTCGCCGACAACGCCATCGTGTCGCCCGCCGAGCAGATCCAGCGCGGCATCAACCAGATTCCGGTCGGCACCCGCTACTGCGTGCAGATCACCCGGACCCGCGACGGCGATGACGGCTTGGCGCACTGGGAGGTCAAGCTCACCCAGCAGTACCCCGGCGAGCAACCCAAGACCTTCACCCAGCTCATCACCACCCGCACCATCGCGTCCCGCACGCTGATCACCGCGATCGCTTCGGCCTGACTCGTCCGGCGCGATATCAAGGGTTGCAATCGGTACCGTGGTACGGACTTACCGTGGCTTTATGATCGATAATTCAGAAAACTGGGCCGCCGAGTCGTGCACGTTGCCGACCGCCGAACAGCCCTTGCGCACCGCGGAGTTCGATCGGTTCTTCGCGGAATCGGTGCGGGAGGTGCGCCGGGCACGCCCCACCCGGCTCGATCTGCTGATTGTTTCCGACGCCGAAGAACTAGGCCGGGATCTGGCCGCCCGCGAATCCGAGTGCTGTTCGTTTTTCGACTTCGCGTTCACCACGGTGGGCGATGATGTGGTCATGCGGATCGGCGTTGCCGACAGTCAGGTCGAGGTCCTCGATGCGCTCACCGAGCGGGCAAGGGCGCGAATACATGAATGACAAGGCTTTACGAACGGGGCAGGTTGCCGCGGCGGCCGGAGTGAATGTGCAGACCCTGCGTTATTACGAGCGCCGCGGATTGCTGCGCGATCCCGATCGATCGCTGGGTGGACATCGAATGTATCCGCCGGAGACGGTGACGACGCTGCGCATCATCAAGACCGCCCAGCGGCTCGGTTTCCGGCTCGAGGAGGTCGCCGATCTGCTCGAGGGCACCCGAACCGGCGCCGACCTACCGACCCGTGCCGCCGCGAAACTGGCCGAAGTGGACGCGAAACTCGCCGAGCTGACCGAGATCAAGACAACATTGCAAGCGGCACTCGCCGCGGGCTGCCACGACTTGCCGACCTGCGCGGAGACCCCGTATTGCCCGATGCCGTTCGGCCACAACGACAATCGCCATTGAACGTGAGGGCCGTCCGGCCCTTGTTCGACGGCCCACTCTCTGCGAAGGTGGTGCGTACCTCGGATAGTTTTTATTTCTCGATTCGATGACGAAGGCGGGGACGGCATGATGTCGGTGCTGTGGATTGTCCTGCCCTACAGTGCGCTGCTGTCGTTCATCATCGGTCATTTCTGGCGATATCGGCACGACCGATTCGGCTGGTACAGCACCGGTCCGGAAGCCGACCGGGCGCAGCGGATCGGCGGTACCGCATTTCGCGTCGGAATGGCGGGCATGATTGCCGCCCGGCTCACCGATCTGCTCGTCTCCGGGCCGAACTCGCACCCCGACAACACGTTCTATGTCGTCATTGTCGCCGTCGAGGTGTGCGCCGTCGTGGTCGCAACGGTCGGCGCGGTGCTGCTGTTCGTGCCCGACATGATCGGCAGCCCGGGCCGGCACGTGATCAGCCCGTTGGACCGGATCACCTTCCCGATGCTGGTGGCCGGTCTGCTGACGCGGGTGGCGATCAAATTCGACCCCAACTCCTCCGGGAACGGCTATCGCACCGCCGAAACCCTGTTCACCTGGTTCCGGTCGCTGTGGACGCTGCACCCGAATCCCGAAGCCATGGTGCACGCGCCGTTCATCTACCAGGCCCGCGGTTTGGTCCTGATGCTGTTCGTCGCGATCTGGCCCTACACCCGTCTGGCGAGCATTCTCGCGGAGCCGGTCTACTGGCTGATCCGGCGCATTCGATCCGAACCGCCGACCGGTCGGCCTCGCGAACTGTCTACGCCGTAGCAGGCTGCGCCCGGTCGGTCTGTGGTGCAAAGAAGTACGAGACCGACCAGTGTGCGCGATACTCGGACGCAGTGACAGCTCGCCGGGCTCTCCCGCACTTCCAGCTGTTCCCGGATGACGGAAGGCGGGCCTATGGCGCACGAGCAACTCGACGCGGGCGCATCGATCGAGCGCCGCACCATCGAGGTGATCCCCGACGCCGAACGGCACGGCACGCCCATCAACCAGTTCACCCTCTGGTTCGGGGCGAACATGCAGATCACCGCGATCGTCGACGGTGCGCTGGCGGTGGTGTTCGGCGCCGACGCGCTGTGGGCGATAGTCGGCCTGCTCATCGGCAACATCCTCGGCGGCATCGTGATGGCACTGCACTCGGCGCAGGGCCCGCGGCTCGGGTTGCCCCAAATGATCTCCAGCCGAGCACAATTCGGGGTGTTCGGGGCGGTGCTGCCGCTGCTGCTCGTCATCGTGATGTACCTCGGGTTCGCCGCCACCGGCACGGTGCTGGCCGGTCAAGCGGTGAACAAGATCCTGCACATCGACAACGCGACGGTCGGCATCCTTGTCTTCGGCGCGCTCACCGCGGTGGTGGCGGTGACCGGCTATCGGTTGATCCACGTGGTCGGGCGGATCGCCACGGTGGTGGGCGTCGTCGGTTTCAGCTACCTCGCCGTCCGGCTGTTCACCGAATACGACGTGAGTAGCTACGTCGGTGTAAAGCCGTTCGAGATGGCGACGTTCGTGCTCGCCATCTCACTCGGCGCGGGCTGGCAACTGACCTTCGGGCCGTACGTGGCCGACTACTCGCGCTACCTGCCGCGCTCGACCAGCGACCGGACCACCTTCCTGGGGACCTTCGCGGGCACCGTGCTCGGCTCCCAGTGGTCGATGACCTTCGGCGCGCTGGTCGCGGCGGTGGCGGGGAAAGCGTTCCTGGGCAACCAGGTCGGTTTCATCGGCGACCTCGCCGGGCCTGCCGTGCTCGCGCTGCTGATCTATCTGGTGATCGTGGTCGGCAAGCTGACGGTGAACTGTCTCAACGCCTACGGCGGGTTCATGTCGATCCTGACCTCGGTGACCGCGTTCAACGGGCAGTCACGCACCACGCCGTTCGCGCGGGCCGCCTACATCGTCGGCTTCACCGCCGTGTCGATGCTCGTCGCGATCGGAGCCAGCGCCGACTTCCTCGGCAACTTCAAGAATTTCGTGCTCACCCTGCTGATGGTGTTCACCCCGTGGAGCGCGATCAACCTGATCGACTACTACCTGATCTCCCGCGAACGCATCGACATCCCCGCGCTCTACGACCCCGACGGCCGATACGGCCGCTGGAACAGCACCGCTCTGGCCTGCTACACGCTCGGCGTGCTGGCCCAGATCCCCTTCCTGGCCCAGCAGCTCTACACCGGCCCGGTCACCGAAATGCTCGGCGGCGCAGACATTTCCTGGATCGTCGGCATCGTGTTCACCGCCGCCATCTACTACCCGCTGGCCCGCCGCACCAGCAACCCACCGGACCGGATGATCTATCCGACCGGCACCGTGCACACCGTCGCCCAGGTGTGAATTCTTGCGGCAGTGAGCGTTTTCAGCTCAGCCGGAGATCGGACATGCTCAGCAGCGTCGTCACCTGTTCGGCGGGCATCGGATAGTGGAAGTGCCAGCCCTGGGCGGTGTCGCAGCCGAGGTCGCGGAGTTGGTCGGCCTGGTGGCGGGTTTCGACGCACTCTGCGGTGACGGTAAAGCCGAGGGCGTGCGTGAGATCGATGATCGTCTCGAGGAGTAGCAGGTCGGTGGGGCTCGCGGTGTCCGGCGTGCGGATGCGCTGGATGAACGGGCCGGCGAGTTTGACCACGTGCAGCGGAAGTTGGCCGAGGTAGGCCAGATTGGAGTAGCCGGTGCCGAAGTCGTCGATGGCGATGCGGACCCCGGCGTCGGCCAGCGTGTGCAGCGCGCGCAGCGGCCGTCCGGTGGTTTGCATGAACGCCCGCTCGGTCAGCTCCAGTTGCAGCAGGCTCGCGTCCATCCCGGTTTCGGCGATGACCTGTTGGACGTGGTCCAGCCAGGCGGGATCGGCCACTTCGGCCGCGGACACGTTGACGCTGACCGTCGGCGTCTGCGGATAGCGATCGTGCCACTCGCGGCTGGCGCGGCAGGCCGTCTCCAGCACCACGGAGCCGAGCGCGCCGATGTGCCCGTTGTCCTCGGCGAGGTCGACGAATCGGGCCGGGCTGAGAATGCCGAGATCCGGGTGCCGCCAGCGCACCAGCGCCTCGACCGCCACGGTCTGCCCGCTCGCCAGCGAGACGATCGGCTGATAGTCGAGGTAGAACTCGCCGTCCCGGAGCGCCGACGGCATGGCCGCCGACAGTTCGGCGCTGGTGTGTTCGCGGCGGCCGCGATCGGCGTCGAAGATCGCGTACCGCCCGCGGCCCGCGGCCTTTGCCCAGTACATGCTGGTGTCGGCCGCCTTCAGGAAGTCGGTGGCCGACATCCGGTCGGCGCGCTCCTCCATCACGCCGATGCTCGCGGTGACGGTCAGCTGATGCTCATGGACATAGAACGGTTGCGCCAGCGCGTGCAACACCGTCCTGGCCACCCCCGCCGCTTCCTCGACGCCGGTGGAATGCGGGATGAGAACGACGAATTCGTCGCCACCCATGCGCGCGACGAGCTGATCGGATCGGTTGACGCACGCGTTGAGCCGGGCGGCGACCTGCGCGAGCAATTCGTCACCGACCGTGTGGCCGAAGGTGTCGTTGACGGTTTTGAAGTGATCGAGATCGATGTAGCAGAGCCCGACCCGAACACTGTCGGCGTAGGCAGCGGTGAGCGCGTCGAAGAAGCGGGACCGGTTCGGCAGGCCGGTGAGTTGATCGTGGTGGGCCCGGTAGTGCAACCGCTCGCGCAGCGCGCGGCGCTCGGACACGTCCTCGACCAGCACCAGCGTGTACTGCGGCTTGCCGTGTTCGTCGCGGATGAGCGAGACGTTGATGTGGGTCCACACCGTGCCGCCGTCGCGGTGCCGGTAGGCCTTCTCCAACTGCACGTTGTCGTACTTGCCGGAGAGCACCCCGGCGTACTTCTGCCACATGTCGGGACCGTCGTCGGGGTGGGTCAGATCGGTGACCGACAGCCGGCACATCTCCTCGGGCCGGTAGCCGAGCATGCCGGCGAAGGCGTTGTTGACCTCGATGATCCGGCCGGTCATGTCCGAAAGCCCGGTGCCGATGCCGGCCTGGGAGAACACCGCGCGCAGCCGCGCCTCACTGGACCGCAGTTGCTGCTCGACCAGCCTGCGGGCGGTGATGTCTGCGGCCCGGACGCTTTCCTGCTCGGCAAGCAGCCACGCGCGGAAGGCGCGCAGATAACCGGTGGCAAAGGCGGCCAGCAACTCGGCGGCTCGATCTGCGGAGACCGCGCCTCCGTCGACGAGGTAGGTATTGAGTACGGCGAGACTGCGCCCGAGCACCTCGTCACCGACGAAATGCGAGCGGGCGAGCTCACCGCCGAGTCCGGCGACTCGATCGGTGGGTCCCTGATTCGCCGCGATGTCGACGAATTCCTTGGCCAGCGTGGTCAGCAGGGTGCGGGTTTCGGCCGAGCTCATGGGCACGACGTGATTGCGCGGCCCGCCACCGAGTGCGGCCGCCCATTTCCCGGCCAGTTCGGCGTGCGGTCCGCCAGGATCAGAACCGCTCCCGGCATCCCACGCCATAACGTCCGATCGTAGTCCGATTTGCGGAGCTCCGCCCAACTGCGGCCACTCGCGAACCCGGCTACGATGGCGATGCTTTCGTCGCTGGCAGGCGATGTTTCGAGAAGGGTTGGCGATTGATGACCAGACCGAGTTGGGCACCCGAGGGTATCGATCTGGATCGTCCCAGCGCCTCTCGCGTATACGACTACTTCGTCGGCGGCATGCACAACTTCGAGATCGACCGAGTGTTGGCCCGGCAGATCGAGGAATTCACGCCCAATGTCGCCGAGACCATGCGCGCCAACCGGGATTTGCTGCGTCGGTGCGTGCGATTCCTGGTCGAGGCAGGCATCGATCAGTTCCTCGATATCGGTTCCGGCATCCCGACCGTCGGTAATGTGCACGAGGTGGCCCAGGCGGTAAACCCGTCGGCCCGTGTGGTTTACGTCGACATCGACCCGGTCGCGGTCGCGCACAGCCGGGCCATCCTCGAGGGAAATCCCGCCGCCGCTGTCGTGCAAGCCGACATCGGCGATCCCGACGCCATTCTGGCCGACCCGGAGGTGGCGCGGCTGCTCGACTTCGACCAGCCGGTGGCCGTATTGGCGCTCGGTGTACTGCATTTCGTCCCCGACGCGGCCGATCCCGCGGGCTGTATCGCGCGGCTGCGGGACGCGATCGCACCCGGCAGTTATCTGGCGATTACCCACGCCACGGCCGACGGGCAACCCGAGGAAGTCCTCGAAGCGCAGAAGTTGTCCGGGCGCACCTCCACCGAGATCGTGCTGCGTACCAAGCTCGAGATCGCCGAATTCTTCCAGGGCTGGACCCTGCTCGAGCCGGGGCTGGTGCAGTTGCCGCTGTGGCGTCCCGACAATCCGGCCGACGTCGGCGACCATCCCGAACGGTCCGGCGCGTACGGCGGGATGGCCCGCAAGGACTGACTCGATCAGGCGATCGCGGTGCGCAGGGCGAACCAGCCGGTCGCCGGGTCGGCGAAACCGTGATAGGTCAGGCGAATTCGCTGGTCCACCTGGAAGTGCCGGTACACGGCGAGCATGGCGCGGCGGATGGCTTCCTCTTGGAAGTCCTCGGTGCGCCGGAATCCGATGGGGCGCTCGGGGAGCAGGGCGAGCCGGGTCATTTCGGCTGGGTCGTCGAGATCGAGCCCGACCGGTGCGGTGTCGGTGATGTGCCGGTCGTGCAGGATGGTGCGGATCTCGTGCGGGTCGGGCAGGCCGGAACGGAACGCCCGGAATTCGGTGCGCACCAGCGGGCCCGGATCGGCATGGGTCGAGTCGGTCTGCACCAGGTCGACCAGGTCGGCATCCGGGGTCGGCGCGGCGGTTCCGGCGGCGAGCGGCGCCTGTTCGAGCAGGTGCAGAATGCTGCCGCCGGGGATCAGCGGTTCGGGCGCGAGGAACAGGGTGACGGTGGGGCAGGTGCACCCCTGGCCGAATAGGCAGATCTTCAGGTGCGATGGATCGGGCATGCCGCCTCCTCCGGGAAACGGGCCTGCTGCTGCGGCCCTGGGCGGGTCGGGTCTGGGAGAGATGCCGATCGCGGAATTGCCGTGGCGCTCCTGCGGTCGACCGTGCCGCTGTTTTTCAGTGTAGGAGCAGGCCGCGACCTGCGAAGAAGAACGGCTAGCGCACCGGAAAGTCGAAGAACGTCTTCGGGAACGGCTCGTCCTTCAGGGTGAAGTGCCACCATTCTTCGGCCAGATTGGTGAACCCGTGTTCTTCCATCAGCTCCGCCAGCAGCGCGCGCACGGCCCGCTGGGTGCCGCCGACGGCCGGATTGGCGGTGTGTGCGGCCGGGTCGAAGCAGTCGTAGCCGGTGCCGAAGTCGAGGATGTTGTCGCGGAACCGCTGCTCGGTGGGCAGGAAGCATTCGCGCAGCGGATCCCCGTCCCGGTACGGTTCCGGGTCGGTCGCGGGCAAGGCGACGATGGCGAGATCCACGGTGCTGCCCCGGCTGTGCCCGGATTTCTCGGCGATGTAGCCGTCGCGGAACAGATTCGCCTTGTCCACGGCGGGATAGAACTCTTTTTTCATCTTCACATCGCCGAGATCCTTCGCCCACGCGACGAAATGATCGACGGCGCGCTGCGGCCGATAGCAGTCGTAGGTCTTGAGCGAGAGGCTCATCGGCTGCAATTCCCGCTGCACCGCCGCCAGTGCCGCGGCCGCCTGCTTGGTCAGCAAACAGCGGGGCGCCTCGTAACCGGTCACCCGGGTGCCGAGAAAGTTGTGCTCCCCGTAATAGCGCGCGTCGACCAGGATCGTCGGCTCGACGTCGGTGACCGAGACGAAGGCGGTCTCGTCGGCCATCGGTGTGGTCGCGACCGGAGCGTTGGTTTCCGCGGGCGCGTCGGGCCCGGCATCCCCGCAGGCCGCGAGGGTCATGACCAGCACACCGGCCAGCGTCGCCGATCCGAGGCGCCGCAACGACGGAACAAGGCTCATGTTTCTCCTCGCGATCAGCCTGGGGTGCAACCACATTCGCCGACGGTGACGAGCATGGCACAACCCGTGTGATCAGGCTGCGCTTCTCGATTTACCCATCCCAGACGATCTTGCGGGTCGTGGCCGAGTGTTCCGGGTGCGGCGTATTTGTGGGTCGGGGTCCGAAGCACGAGTGTTTCGGCGGATACTGGAGCGGTGACGCTGGGCGAGGAAGTTCCACCGGACGCGGTGAGCGCGATGGAAGAGACCATCGGCATCGACGCGTGCGCCGAGCCCGGCTGGTTTCGCTTCTGGTTTGCCGACCAGCGGTGGGAATGGTCCGATGAGCTGGCGGCGATGTACGGCTACGAGCCGGGGACCGTGAAACCGACGACCGAGCTGCTGTTGTCCCATAAGCACCCGGACGATCGGGAACATGTCGCGAGCTGCATCGCCGCCGCGGCGGAGACCGGGCAACCGTTCTGCGGCAGGCACCGGATCATCGACACCAACGACGAGGTCCGTGAGGTCGTCGTGGTCGGCGACCTTACGGTCGACGAGGACGGCACCGCGATCGGCACGTCCGGTTACTACGTCGACGTGACCGAACGGCTCGAGGAGCAGCGGCAGGAGGTGCTCGAGGAGATCCTGCCGGAGGTGATCGAGGCGCGCGCCGTGATCGAGCAGGCCAAGGGCGCGTTGATCCTCGCCTACGGGGTGAACGCGGATCAGGCGTTCCGGGTGCTGCGCTGGCGCTCCCAGGAGACCAACACCAAGCTGCGTGATCTCGCCGCGCAGTTCGTCGACGAACTCAGGATGCTCAGCAAAGACAGCGTGGGGTTCCGCAATCGCTTCGATCACCTGCTGCTGACCGTGCACGAACGCGTCGACGCCTCCTGACTCAGCGGCCGGTGGTGGCCAAGGCCAGCAGCAGCGGCAACGCGGCGAGTGTCAGGCAGGTGATGGCGTTGGTCCACTTGTAGGCGACCACGATCGCGACGAACTCACGCAGGATCGCGCTCGGCAGGTAGTAGAAGGCGGTGTGCGCGCCGGTCACCTCGGCGTCCAGCTTCAGCCTGCGGGCCAGAATCGCCGTGCGCAGCACGTGAAAGTTGCTGGTGACCAACACCATGCGGGTCGACGTGCCGCGCTCGCCGAGCAGCCGCTTGATGAAGAGCAAGTTCTCCCGGGTGGTGGTCGATCTGGCCTCCGTGGCCACGCTGTCGTCGGGTATGCCGCGGGCCCGGAGATAGTCCGCCATCGCGGCGGCCTCCGATACCGCCTCGTCGGAGCCTTTACCGCCACTGGCGATGATCACCGGGCGGCGGCCCTCCGCGAGTTCGGCCCAGTAGATCTGGATCGCCCGGTCCAACCGGCTGGCGAGCAGCGGCGACACGCGCGCGCCGACCAGGCCCGAGCCGTGTACGACGATCGCGTCCATTCCCGGTTTGTACGGCATTGATCCGTAGAGCAGCGAGTACAACACAAAGCCGGTGAAGACGAACCCGAAGTAGCTCACCGCCAGCCCCAGCGACGCCAGCAGGACCGAGCGCAGGCTGCCGGTCGCGATGGCGACGCCGAGCAGCACATAGGGCACCAGCAGGACGATCCCCGGACCGATCGAGAGCAGATTCGCGATCCGCAGCCCCTCGCGGCGCACCATCTGCATGCCGTTGGCGAGCAGCAGCCCGGCCAGCACCAACACCACCAGCGGTGACAGCACCACGAGCAGCCCGACCAAGGCGCGCGTCAGATCGATGTCGTTACCCGAGCTGAGCACCCACGCGCCGAGCAGCGCCACCCCAAGCAGTAGGTAGATTCCGTTGCTCAGCCGCCGCCGGTCCAGATGGAACCGAAGTGCGAAGACACCCAACAGAACCAAGCCGACAGTGAGCAGGATCACCCGCGCACCGTAGCTGGCGCGCCGCCGGGGATCGCATCGGGGGCGGGATTCGCCCGGTGTCCGCGGACGGATTGTCCGATACGTCCCAACGGATTTCGCGCCGATCCGGTGTCGGCGCTGGTCAGAGCTCGGCGGGTGGTGTGCCGGAAGATTTGGTGCCCCCCGGGTGGGCGATGTGCAGCAAATAGTCCACTTTGGCTCGGAGTTCCGGTGGCGCGAGGTCCAGCGAAGGCAGTTCGGCGATCAACTGCGCGGCCAGCGCGCGCAGTTTGACGTTGGTCTCCTGTGAACGGCGGCGCAGCATACTGAATGCCTGCTGCGCGTCTACCCCGTAGACCAGCATCAACGCGCCCTTCGCCTGTTCGATCACCGCGCGGGCGGCCAGCAATTCGGGGGAGGCGCGCCCGAGGGACGGCTGGCCACGTTCCTCGAATACATCGCTCATACCGGGGGACTACCCAGCGGACCAATTGTTATGGGGCCGTTGGCCAACCTTCCCAAAAGAGATGAGGACTGGTCGGTTCGCTATCCGACGCGGTCCAGCAACCAGCCGGGTCCGACGGTGTCCGCGCCGAGTGCTGCGACGCGAGCGCGCAGTTCGCGATCGGCCGTCACGACGGTGATCGACCGCGTGCTGTCCTGCTCGACGGCCGCAGCGACAACGTCGACGATCGCGTCGTCTCCGGAGCTGGCTGCCGGTACCACCCGCACACCATCCACATACGGATCCGCGGCCTTCGCTTTGCCTTCGAGCACGACGACCACCTCGACGAGTTGCTCGCGTCGCAGCGCCGAAGCCGACAGCTGCTCGAGTAATCTTCGAGCCGCTCCCGCGCGATCGCGCCACCAGCCATCCGGGCGCGAGCCGATGACATTCGCAGCATCCACCACAATCAGCTGAATTCCGTCCGCCACGCGCCCAGTCTCCTCCCTGTCAGGAGTTCGGTAAGACGCCCCGCGCTGCACGCGCGACGAAATCGCACCGTGAAGTCTGGACGCGGCGCAGACCTTTCGCTTCTTGTCAGCGCTGGAACCGCTCAAGCGGGACCGCTACCGAGCCGGGCAGCCGCACCTCCCGGATGGGCGTACGGGTCGGTGATCTCGCGCAGCGCGGTGAGGGCGGCGCGTAGTTCGCGCATGCGTCGGGTCCCGAGGTGTGCGGCCCACTCCGCCTCGATCCGGTCGGCGATGGAGTTCGCGAACACCGCCACCTTCTTGCCCCGCTCGGACAGCCGGACCAGGCGCGCGCGGCCGTCGGTCGGGTCGGCGACCCGCTCCGCGTACCCGGCGCGCTCGAGCTGGTCGACCAGGAATCCCGCAGTCTGCTTGGTGATCTGCGCCTGCTCGGCCAGCTCGGTAAGGCGGATGCCGTCGCGGCTGATGCGCTGCGCGACCCGGCCCTGCGCCACGGTGATGTCGGTGAACCCGGCCGCATGCAGCTCGGCGAAGATCCGGTCCTCCATCGACCGGTGCGCGATGAACATCAGCAGCCCCGCGTTCAGCTCGGCGTCGGCCATTCCACTCCTTGACAATAGTTCGATCCGCTGACTATTTTAGTCAGTGATGCTGACTAATGCTACCGGAGGTGCCCGATGTCGGCGAATTCATCACCGCTGCTCGACCGCGAGGCCAGCTGGCGGGTCATCGAACAGCAGCGCCGCGCCATCGCCGACGTGCTCGCCGAGCTGACACCCGCGGAATGGGAGCTGCCCTCGCTGTGCGCCCGGTGGCGGATCCGCGACGTCGCCGCGCACCTCGCGCTGACGCCGCACCCGCCGTCACTCGGCGCCCTGTTCGTCGCCGGTCTGCGCGCGAACGGGAACTACAACCGGCTCATCGACGACCTCACCGTGCGCGCCGCCGAACGCCCGCCCGCCGAGCTGGTCGCGATGCTGCGCACGCACGCGTCGTCCCGAAAACTGCCGGGCCCCACCAACTATCGCAACATCCTCTTCGACACCATGGTGCACGGCCAGGACATCGCCATCCCGCTGGGCCGCACCATCGAGCTCCCGGTCGACGCGGCGGCGACCGGCGCCACCACCGCGACGGAGATCGGCTGGCCGGTTTGGAAGAAACACCGCCTCGACGGATTCGCGTTGCGCGCCACCGACATCGACTGGTCACATGGCGCCGGCGTCGAGATCCGCGGTCCGATCAAAGCCCTTCTGCTGGTGGTCACCGGTCGCCCGGCCGGCCTGGAGCGAGTGACCGGCGAGGGCGTCCCCGCCCTCACCGCCCGGCTGCTGGCCGACACGGCGGGGCCGATGTAGCGCGGCGCATCCGAGCGGCGAGGCTACCGCGGGTGCTCTCGCGCCGCGGCGACGAGCCGGTACACCGACGTTCCGTCGCTGGCCTTCCGGCAGGACACCGTCTGGAAACCGGCGGTGAGCAGGTCGCCGAGGGTGTCGGAAATCCGCTGACCCAGGGCAGCTGCGGTGGGACAGTGAATTTCGTACTCGGCGGGAACGGCGAGCAGAATGTCCCCGGCATCGGCCAGCGGATCCAGTTCGGGACGGCCGAGCATAAGTCCCGATGGAGGCTGTGGCCAGTCGTGGGCAGGTTTGGCGAGTTCCCAGTGGGCGATGATTCGGTCGGTGCGGTGGCCGCGGTCGCGTCCGGATTCCTCGACGCCGTACAGGTTTGGGGCGAAGCCGCAGCCGCGGGCGCCGAGGACGTCGAGATAGAAATACGCGTTTGCCGCCCGCAATGGGTCGAACGCCCACTGGATGGTGCGCACCCCGCGGGCAAGCGAGAGGCCGCGCAGGAATTGCATCAACGCTCGGCCGATTCCGGAGCTCTGCTGGTCTGCTCGAACGACTAGCAGCTCCATGTAGTGGTACACCGACGCGATGTGTCCGCCACCGTCGAGGTTCAATCCGGGAAAGCCGTAGCTGAAGCCGACCAGCTTTCCCTCCCGGTGCGCGCCCAGCGTGATGCCGCCATTGTGTGCCAATGCGGTCAGTAGCCTCGGGCTGGGGGCCGGGTCCTCAGGGCGAAGCGCGAAGACATCACGATAAAGCGCTATGGGATCGGACAGGCTGTCGGGCCCGATCAGTTCGCTGACGACCATCTCGGTTATCGCTGCCATGCCGTGAAGCTACCCAAAATTTCCATACGGAAGTTGCTGTAGCGCCGAGAATTCATCAAGCAGTTATCTACTGGCGAATCCGGGGCGCGGACTTGCCGTCCGGTCGCCGGGCAGGACCGCCGGTCGATTGATCGAACCGCTCAGTGGAGTCCGGCCATGCGGGCGAGGCGATGCACATCAGGGCTGACCAGCCGGTTGTCCTGTTTGATGAGATAACGCAGCGTGCGCTGCGTGTTCGAGCTGTAGCGGAAATCTTCGGGACACACGCTGGCTGCCTTGCTGAGCGCAGAGGACGCTCCCCGGTAATTGTTCCGGCGGGCGCAGGCATACGCACTCGCGACGTGAAAACGCATTCGCCCACCGACGGGATGATCCTCCGGGACATGCAGCTCTGCGGCGAGCTCGGCGGCCGCCGAACAGTCGCCGCCCCAGAGCATGATTTCCAACTGGGCAATCTTGACCTCGACTGGTCCGAACGGGATACCGAAGGACTCACGGTCCGCATCGAACTGCCGTGCCACGTCGGTGGCGGCGGCGGTCAGCCTCGCCGATTCCGCGACATCCCCGGCAGCGGCGGCCCCTTTCGCGGCCAGTAGCTGTAATGCTCCGATCAGCACGGTTTTGTCGACCGAGTCGGGAACCTCGGCCAGCCGTTTGGCGGCCGCCGCCGTATAGTCATGGCACTCTTGGAAATTCGAGAGCCCGAGCATGCCGTGCCCGATATGCCACGCACATGCCGCGATCAGCCACTTATTGCGCATCTGATCGGCAACGAGCATCGCTCGGTCGGCGACGGTGAAGGCCAGGTTGTGCGAGCCGACCCTGGTCAGAAAGCGGCGGGACAAATGGTAGCTGCGTAACAAGAGAATACCGACCTCATCGGCGCGCGGCACCGAATTCTCGGCCTGCGCCAGCGAATGCAGCATGCGTGCCCCGGATACGATCGTCGGAAGGCGTTCCGCCAGTCTCGTGTATCGCGTCGGCAGATACTTCCAGTCTTCTTGGCATTGGCGCAATCGACCGGTCAGATCCGGTACGGAATAGGTGATCGTACCTTTGTATCCGTAGGCTCGAATAGACGGGTGGTCGATAATGCTGCGTTCCAAGGATTCCGCGAGGCCGCTCGCTGCTTCGGTACTGCTTGCCGTCATCTGCGGTGGCAACGCGATCAATTCGCCGATGTCCTTGATGTGCAGTGCTTCGGCGAGGCGAAGAGCTATCGCTATGCTGTCGAGTGGTTTTTTTCCGGACTCGACCAGGCGTAGCCACTCCTCGCTGCGGCCGACCTGTTCGGCGAGCACACGACGCGTCAGGCCGTGCTTGTGCCGCAACAGTTCGAGACGCTCACCGATCGTCAGCGGCCCGGTTTTCGGTCGATGGGTATTGCTCACGAGTCCTCCCGGCAATCGACTATCGCGAAAATGTGTACGAGTGTGGCTCCGCACGCCGAATAGCCCGGCGTCCGGAGCATTCGGGCGGTGTGCGTATTGCAACCGTTCCCCATGGCCGGTTACTGCGGCTGGAAAGAAACTGTCAGTCGGTATGGTTGTTGCCTTCGATGTGACGTCATTATCGACATAGTGGCGTGTCCTACACCATTGGCAACCTCTCATTGAAGCCGATGAACCACTGACGGGATCCTTACCGGAGTTCTACCCAAGTGCCAGCCGATTATGCCGAAAAACTCACCGGCGTATTCCCCGGTGCCGGCGCGGCTACGCGAGGCCTGCGACAGCGAGCAGCTTGGTGAGATCGCGACGGGTCAGGTGGTGGTCGTGCCGGGCGAGTCGCTGGAGGGTGCGGTGGGCCATCCAGTCGTAGCGCAGATCCTCCGGGCTGGCGCGTTCGGCCCCCTGCAGCGCCAGTATCGCGGCGAAGTCTTCGCCCTTACGGCCGTAGGCGTAGGCAGTGGTCAAGTAATAGCGAGCAAGCAGATCGACGGAGGCGTCATCGGGAAGGTGCACGTCGGCCGCGAGCTTGATCGCATCGTCGACGCGCCCGAGTCGCAGTGCGATGTCCATTCCGGTGATGGCGACTTCGGGGACACCGAACCACACTGTGCGAACGCGGTTTTCCGCATCGAGACGTTCGGCGATACCGGCGGCCTCGGTCGCGAGTCGCTCGGATTGCTCGAGGTCGTTGGCGCTGGAGGCCCCCTCTGCTGCCAAGAGTTGCAGTGCTCCGTATACGGGGCCTTCGGCCTGCACCTGCTCGGCCGTGGCAAGACGTCGGGCGGCGGCGAGAGCGTAGTCGCGGCTCTCCGCGGGGTAGCCCAGCGCCAGTAGTGCGCTGGCGACATGCCAAGAACTGACTGCGACCAGGGTGGGTTGCGCAGGCTGGGTGAGGATTCCGATGGGCCGGTCGGCAACCAGCCACGCCAGTTGGTGATTGCCCACCCTGGCCAGCACGAACCGTGCCAGGTGGTAGGCCTCGGCCAGCACCCGCCCCGCTTCCTCGAGCTGTTCGTCCGACGTGGCTTGTGCGGCGGCGCGAATGGACCGTGCTGCCGCAAGTACTTCGGGTAACCGGGTCGCGATTTCGGTGTAGCGATGACTCGACCCGAGCCAACTGCGCCAGCATTCTTCGAGCGCCTCGCGCACCGTGGCCAGCGGCGGCGGCGAGTCCACGGTCGTCGTGGCGAACGCCTGCGTCGAGGGATGGTCCATGATGGCTCGGTTGAGCGCGGTCAGCTGCAGGCCCATTTCGCCGATTTCGCGTGCTCTGGAAATACTCGAGGACGGCCAGCCGATCAACTCGACGGGATCATCGAAGCGCAGGACTTCGGCGAGGCGATACACCATCTCGATGCTGTCGAGGCGACGGTGGCCGCGCTCGATCTGGCGCAGCCACTCCTCGCTGCGGCCGGCCAGTTGGGCGACCACCCGACGGGAAAGGCCCAGCCGACGACGGCGCAACTCGATTCGCTCGCCCGCGTGCAGCGCTCGGTGGTTCACGACCATCCGAACCCCTTCCTCAGGTGTTCGTGACTGGATGCTCCCTCCTGCCGGGTAGCTCCTCGTTGCCGCCGGACTACGTAGCCTAGTCGAAAAACATTGGTGTGGCGGATATTTGGTCGATCGTCGTCGACTTCTCAGCTGCACGTGCAGGGGACGGGTCGGCTACGGTGGCGCTGCTGATGGTGTCATCGCACGATGTGGGCATACGGGGGCAGGGCGCCGATAACGATCTGTGCGGCCCGAGGGGTATGCGATCACGGCGTGGTTACGGCTCTGACGGGTGACCGACGCGGCTCGACGAAGCTGGGTCGAGCCGGACGGTCCCCATGTGATGCATTGTCAGGTCGGCCATTTCGGCGAGGATCGACCCATCCGGTGCTATCGCGCGCAGCGCGGCCGCTCCGTTCACATCGCCGAACAGCTGAATGCCCGTGCCGTATCGGTTGTTGAGGCCGACATCGTTGACCCGGCACTGCGACAGGTCGATGCGACCGATCCCGCGAGGCACCAGGATCGGCTGAGCACCATTGGTGCCTGCGGCGAGTGCGAACGTGCGCAACATCGCGTCCAGCAGCAGCCATGGGATACGCATGTGCTCGAGAAAACCGGGCCGATCCGGCGGTAGCGACCAGGCGGCCGTCGACCGCTGATTTGATACCCGGGCCTGAGTGATGTTGTCGAAGAATCCACCGATGTGGACCGGAGAATCGGGCTGACAGTACGGATCGCGCACGGCTCGGCCGAGTAGCTCGGTGGCGTCCCTACGGCGTGGTGCCGGCTCCGACTCACCCACCGACAGCAGGACTTCGGTGCGGAAATAGCGCCGCCGAGGCTCCGGCGCTCCGCCGTTCGTGGCGGCGACCTCGGAGCTCAGTTCGACGAATATTGATGGCGCCGGCTCTTTCCCGGTCTCGCCGACCACGGCCGTGATGTGCAGATCGGTATTTCGGCGGCCGGCGAATGGTTTGATGAAGGCCTCGAATCGGGTATCGCGATAGCCGAGGACAATGACGTCGGGCCGTAACGTCATTGCCGCGCGTGCCGCGATCTCCAGCATGAGGGTGCCCGGCACTGTCGCCTTACGGTCCACGACATGATCGGTCAGATAGCCGTCCCGGACACGGTCGAACCGGTAGTGCCAGCACCCTCTCGTCTCCGTGAGTTCGATCGGCTCGCCGAGGAATTCGTCGCTCGAATCCCGGTCCTCGGCCAGGCTGTGCGGTCGCCCGGCCCTGAGCATGTCGCGTTCGTTGTCGCCGAGAAATACCGCGCAGCCGGTACCCGATCCGAGTTCGTCCAGGAAAAGCTGGGTCCCTTCCTGGGTGGTGATGGCGCTGAGCTGTCCCTGGCGCCGTAGGTATGCGCGGTCCACTTGGTCGGCGCGTAGTCCGGTTTGCCACCAGAGCGGGAAGGCGAGGGTGAACTCGTGGTCGTCGGAGCTGCGCGCGCACGCGGCCAGGAAGTCGTTGGCGGCGCTGTAGTCGGTATCCCCGGGCAGCCCGATCGCGCCCGCCACCGAACCGATGTTGCACCACCGCGCCGGCGGATGCTCGGCGAGCGCCGCTTTCACATTCTGGTATCCGATGACCTTGGTATCCCGGATGTTTCGGAAGCTGCCGAACGACTTGTTGGTCAGCAGTGCCGGTTCGGACAATCCGGCGGCGTGGATCACCAGATCCACCCGACCCTCCTTCGCCAGGACGTGGTCGACCGCGGCGCGCACGGAATCACGGTCCAGTACGTCGCAGTGCCGATAGTGCAGGTGCCGCGCGCCGAGCCTTTCCGCTAGTTCCTGGAAAGCCTGATGGCGGGCAACGCTTTTCAACTGCTGGTCGGCCCGATGCACGAGGGATCGGATCGGCATGTCCGGCTCGGCCTCGCGAAGCTGCCTGATGAGCTCGGCGCGTAGCTCGGCAGGTGCGGCGCCGTCGGCGGCGGGAACGTGCTCGGGTGTGCGGGTCGGATCGGTGCGGGCGAGCAGCCATACCTTCGGCTCGACCTGCTCGCTGAGCGCTCGGAGGATCGCGACCGGCAGCCCACCGGTCCCACCGGTCACCAGCAGCACGGAATCGTCGGTGATGGGTAGCTCCGGACCTGCGGCCGAAACCGGCTCAGGGATGAGGACTTCGTGGTGCCTGACACCGTCGAGATGCCAGACCACCGATCCCGGTGCGGCCGCCCGTCGTTCGAGAGCCAGCAACTGCATGGCAGCGGCCTGCGGCGCGTCCGTGAGTACCGCGCAGATCGGCGCGCCGGGGCGTTCCCATGCCAGGCTCTTGACCAAGCCGGTGAACAACGCTGCGTACGGGTGCGGCAGGCCCGTTGCCGGCTGATCGGGCAGCAACACCGTCAGCGCGCTCTCGTCCGTCCAGCGCGGCCACAATCGCTGAGCCGCAAGGAAAGTAAGATCATGTAGACGTAGCAGTGCGGTGTGGTCCGGGGTCGGACGCGGTTCGACGGCCGCGCCGCAATCGCAGATCACAGTGAGTACCGGATTCGCCCGATCGATCATGGTCTGCACCCGGTCGTCGGCCGGATCGTCGACGTCGGCAGCCAGAATCGTCGCCTCCACCCCGGCCAACTCGTCGCGCACCAGTCGCGCCGACTCGGCGGAGTCCACAAGGACCAGACTCCCGGCAGGGATCGTGCTGTGTAGTGCTACCGGCCCGTCGAGTGGCGCCGCGGCCAATGTGGGCACATATCGGCGGGTGAGGCGCCCCGCCCGGCGGGTAACCGGCCCGGAGGAGCCGGTCGCGACATGGACCCGGTCTCCGTTCGGCAGGAACATTTCCGCGGTTCCGGCCGACCCTTCGACGGCACGGAGCAGTTCGACCGCTCCCGCGGCCCCGAGATAGTCCCGGTGCTCCGGCCGATCATCCTGTGCGCCACCGTGTTCGCGGGCAGCCGGGGAGCTGCCCGGCTCGGCGCGATCGAAACGCACCAATGCCGCGATCGGCCAGCCGCGCCGTCTGGCCTCCTCGGCGGTGGCCAGCGCAATCAGGAAAGCACCCTCGGACAATTGCTCCGGCGGCCTGCCGAGGATGTCGGCGAGCTGATTACCCGAGTTACCGTTGAGCGCCAGTAATAGAGCCAGCTTCAGATCCCCGGTCTGCAGATACCGCCGGGCCGTGCTCAGCGCCGCCATCGCGGAGTCTTCGCCCGCGTCCACGGCCACGCTCATGCCGCGCAGGTTGTGCCTGCTGGTGATGCGGGAGGCGATGACATTGGTCATCACGCCCGCGTAGGTGTCCTCGTTGCACGGGGGTACCCGCTCGCGCACCGTGGCCAGGACCGACTCGACCAGTGGGGTGAGCGTCTCGGCCGCATCGGATTCCGCGACCGCGCTCAGCACGTCGTCGGCGTAGGTGCGAGTGAACGCGTCAGCGAGGGCGACCGGGATGCCGGTGTGCGCGGTGATGACTCCGGTCGCATCGCGGACGTCGTCCCACAGCTCTCCGTGGTCGCGAAGGAAGGCGTCCGCGACCTGAATTGCCATCAGATGACAGCGATCTATCGTCGCGATCGTCTTCGGCGTCAGCCGTATCTCGGCCGGAGTGGGTGCCGGGTAGGGGACGCTGAAGCAACGTTGCGGGGCCGCCGCGTCGCCGCGAAGCCAGTCGCGGATCCGCGCACGGTCGGGGTTGCCCGGCAGGTGGGCGCTCCAGGCGACCACCGCCAGTTCACCGGTACGCGCCGGGCGGGCGGATCGAACCGTACCGCTGCTAGGGCGATCGGTGAGCAGGAGGTGACCGTTGGTGCCGCCGAAGCCGAATGCCGAGATGCCCACCGTCCGAGGCCGCCGCGCGTCGGCCCGGAACTCGCTGTCCTCGGCCGATATACGAGTGCGGTCCTGCTGCACATCGGCAGGTGCGGAAGTGAAGCCGAACTGTCCGGGAATATGCCCTTCGCGGAGTGCCTCGGTGGCATGGATCAGCGACACCGCGCCTGCGGCCCAGCCGGTGTGGCCGACCACCGCCTTGTTGGAGCTACACGGGTATCCGTCCGGGGGAGCCAGGTCGGCCAGCGTCCGCAGTTCCGCGCGGTCCCCGGCGGTGGTGCCGGTGGCGTGCGCGACGATCCAGTCGACATCCTCGGGCGCTGTGTCGTTGATCTCGCGGGCACGTTGGATCGCCAGTCGTTGTCCCGCTGGGTTCGGCGCCGCGATCGCCTTCCCTCGACCGTCGGCGGCGGCGCCGAATCCGGTCAGCACGCCGAGGATTTCGTCACCATCGGCGCGGGCGCGCGCAAGCAGCTTGAGTGTCACGACGGCGGCCCCATCACTGAACAACGTGCCGTCGGCCGTCGCGTCGAAGGCACGGACCGCACCCCGGCGCGACAGACCACCGAGCTTGGCGAACATCACCGCCACCGTCGGATTCAACACCTCGAACCCGCCGCAGTAGGCGACGTCGCAGTCGCCGGCCAGCAACGCCTTGACCCCGAAGTCGATGGCGTACAGCGAGGACGCGCACGCGGTGTCGATCACCATGGCCTCGGTGACCGAGTCGACGAGTCCGGCGATGGCGTCGCGCACCACCATCGTGGGAAGGACAGGCTGGCCCGCGCGTGCCCGCGGGTAGCGCCGACTGAGCAGTTCGCGCAGTGGAGTCTGCTCGCCTGCGGCCTCGGCCAGTACCTCGGTCACCAGATACTCGGCCAGGGTATGGCTGCCGCCCGGCCAGGCACCGATGTAGACCGCGCAACGGTCCGTCTCGGCAAGGTGCACACCATCTTTGGCCTGCAGCAAGCTGTGCCGAAGCCAGCGGGTGGCTTCGTCGAGGATCGGGCCATCGTTCGCTTCTTCGGCCGCCAGGGCAGCATGGGGATGGAAGTCGTGCAGATGGCCACCGACCCGGCAGTAGGTACGGTCGACGGCGGCGGGGTCGGACGCGTGGAAGTTCTCGATGGCGAACCGGTCGCCGGGCTCATTGAAGACCGATACCGGCTGCGCCAGCAGGTGCCAGAATTCCTGTGGGCTGCTGGCACCCGCGATGCCGAGGCCGGTACCGACCACAGCGACGAGCTGATCATCGGAGCTGGGCGGTTCCGGCGGCGGATCATCGGTCGGCAGTGCCGAGACCGCCACGTCTACCGGTGGATCAGCACGCCGCGCCGCCGCGGCGGACTGCGCTGGTACGGCGGGTGGCGACAAGCTCGCTGAGCCGAGCGAGAGCCCGCCATCGGCGAGAATCACCTGTCCGGTGATGAATGCCGCGCGATCCGACGCCAGAAACAACACGATTTCGGTGAGGTCGGTTTCGGTGGCCAGCCGGCGCAGCGGGGTCGCCGCCAGCACCGTCCGCTGGAATTCGGCGCTGTCGGGGAAGAGATCACCGGTGGCGTTATCGATCAAGCCGGCCGACGCGGTGTTCACCCGGATCCCGTCAGGGGCGAATTCCACTGCCAAATAGCGGGTGAGCGCTTCGACGGCCGCCTTACTCACCCCGACCGTCGCGTAGTTCCCGATGACCAGGCCCGCACCGATGGACGACAGATTGACTATCGAGCCGCCGCGTCCGGCCATCAGGGCAGCCGCGGCCTGCGCACAACGCCTGCTGCCGTCGAGATTGACCGCGAAGGCCTTCGTCCAGTCGTTGTCGCGCAGCGTGCCCAGCGGTGCGAGCGTCCCACGGGCGGCGTTGTTGATCAGAATGTCCAGTCCGCCATGGTGATCGGCGATCTTCCCGAACATCGCGCGGACGGACTCGGCGTCGGCCACCGAGCCGTGCAGCAGCTCAGCGCTGCCGCCTGCGTCGAGTATGTCGGCCAGGGTCGATCGGGCATCGTCCGCGGAATGGAAGTAGTTGACCAGGACATGCGCGCCCTGTCCGGCCAGCCGCCGCGAGATGCGCCGCCCCACCCCCTTGCCGCCACCGGTGACCACCGCGATCTTTCCGGTGAACTCGCCGTTCATCGCGGCACACCTTCGCTGTGCGCGACAGCCGCGCCATCCTGGTGGGCGAGCCTGCGCAGTAGCTCGGCCACCTCGGCCAGGGTCGAGTAGGAGGTCACTCGAATCTCGGTGGACGGTTCGGGCAACCCGAACCGTTGCCGCACCAATCGGAACGCTTCGATCTGCTTGATCGAGTCGATGCCCAGGTCGGCCTCCAGGTCGACATCCGCGTCCAACAGCTCGGCGGGATAGCCGAGAGTGTCTGCATATATCTCGCGGATTTGCGCGACGAGGTCGGCCGCCTCGGGCAGTCCGGTGGTCTGGGCCGCGGCAGGGCTGGGCTCCGGTGTGACGCTGTGTTCCGGCGCGGGAGATGGTTCCGGCGCACTACTTTTCGGTTCTGCGCTGCGTTCCGGCACCGCTACCGGCACCGGTACGAACGATGCCGCCAGCTTGCCGTTCGATGTCTGGCCGTCGGTGTCGGCGCGCTTCGGCGCCGCGTCGGCGACATCCGAATCGGGCGGCCCCGGCTCCGGCGATTCGACCGCCTGCCGAAACTCCGCCGCTGAACAGCGCCGCCGCAGCGGCGTGACCGTGCGGGCGGCTGCGGGCAGGCAGGCGGGCACCAACCTGGTCAGCGTGTTCCGGCCGCCCGATTCGAGGAAGCAGCGCACGCCGTCGCGGTACAGCCGCAGCAGCGCGTCGTAGAACAGCACCGGCCGGGTCAGATGACCGCCGACCCAGGATCGAATGTCATCGGCGGAACCGACGTATCGCCCCAGAACCGGTGAGTAGACCGGGATTCTCGGCTCCGTGACCGGGATGTCGGCGAAGGCCCTGCTCAGGTCGTCGGCGGCATCGAGGAGCAGTCTGTTGTGGAAGGGCTGGATGGCGCGAAGCCGAGTCGCTCGGATACCCACGGCGGCGGCGACGCGCTCGACATCGGTAAGGCCGTCGTCCGGCCCGGAGATGACGCATTGTTCCGGTCCGTTGTCCACCGCTACGGCAACGCGTGGTTCGGCGACGAAATCCACCAGGTGCGCCGCGCGGTGACTACCGACGGACAGTGCCAGCATGCCGCCGGACGGGATCGAATTGCTCTGCAACGCCGTCGTTCTGCTGAAGACCAGCCGGGCGGCGTCCGGCACGGTGAGCGCACCGGCAGCCGTGAACGCCGACACTTCACCGAGACTGTGCCCGAGCACGACATCCGCATGCCGGCCGATGGCCACCAGGATCTGAAAGGTGACGATATTGCTCGCGAACAGCGCCGCATCGAGGTCGGCCGACTGATCCGCTACCAGGTCGTCCAACGATGGTGCGCCGGGGTCGACGAGCAGTCGCGAAACGGGGGCGTGTCCCAGCTCCACGCATACCTCATCGATCTGGTCCAATACGGCTCGGGCAGCAGGGAATTCGTTGATAAGCCGGTGCAATGCCCCCGGTATATACGAGCCTTGCCCAGGGAACATGAAGGCGGTTCGAACTGTCATCGGAGACTTCCTGAAGTGGGTTCGGTCGGGTTGTTGCGGCGGTGCGGGAAGATCGCGTCAGAGTTGGGGAGGTCGAAGGCGGCTGCGAGGTCGGCGATATCCGGCACCAGTTCGTCGCAGAGGGCACGGCGGTGCTGCCAGACATGGTCGAGCAATGGCGACGGGACGAGACGCTGCTCGACCAGCAGCCCGGCGTTCTGCTGAATCCAGGTCAGCGCGTACAGGCGCAGCAGCCGACGAACGGGCGAGGGTGCGCCGTCGTATGCGGTGCGCAGCAGCTCGAGGACAATCCGGTCGGCTCGGGCGGTTGCGGCCGCCTGTGCCAGAGCGAGATTGTCGTTCCAGGCGGTGAATTGGTCCGACCCGGCGCTCCGCGACTGTGCGAGGCGGGCGGTGAGGCAACGATGGAAATGACGTTCGGCATTGCGCGCCAACGACACCCAGCTCTCCGGTGCACTCAGGTTCGCCGCCTCGATCGAGCGCGGGTGCCGGCCGGGTGGCTGATATCGGTCGGTATCGGTCATCGAGTGCGCGGTGTCCATGAGGATGAGCTCGTTGTCTCCGCCTGCGCAGAAGTACGAGTTCACGAAGCCGTGGAAAGCGTTGAGGCGATTGCCCGTAACGAAACCGGCGGCGCCGCAGTGGGTGCGGCAGCTGGCGATCGCGTCCAAGGCGATACGGGTCGCACAGGCTTTCAACAGCGGGAGCTCACTGTCGACCGTCGACCAGGGTGCCCAGGTCGCGTCGCCGAGCGCCGGTGCCGACGCGGTGGTGCTCTGCAGGATCGTGTGCCTGCTGAGGACCGTGAGTACGTAGGCCGCCGCCAAGGCACCGAGCACCGCTTCCTGCTGGTTGCGGTAGCGAATAAGCCCCTGTTCGGGGGCCAGTCGTCCCATGGTCACGCGATTGGCGGTGTGAGACTGCAGGATCCGTGCCGATGCCTGGGTGACACCGGCGCAGGCGGCGATAACGCCGCGCCACACGTGCGGTGCCCCGATGCTCATCGTGCGTGCGAGACGGCCTGCGGCATCGCCCGTGGTGTCCTTGAACCGGCCTTCGGCGTCGATCGTGGCACCGTCGCTGAGCCAGGCGTGCAAGGGAATTCGCATCCTGTCGAAACGTACGGACGCGAAATCGCAAGGTAGCGCGAAGGAGTCGGGTGCCGGGGTGATCTGCACGCCCGGCAACGTGGCACCGTCGGCGCCACGTAGCTCAACGATGAACACGAACACGCCTTGCTGTGTCCCGTCCACCATCAACTGTGCGTAGACCGCTCCGGTCTTCGGAACGCCCGGATGGCCGGTGCTGTTGGGGAACTTGCTGGCGTCCGCGTCCGGGGTGTGCAGAACGAAGTCGCCGGTCTCCGGATCGAAAACGGCCTGCGTGCGTGGGTGCAGGTGGCTGTTGCTGCGCGAGCTCTCGGTCATCAGGGCGGAGCCGAACGAATCCATCGTCTCCAGGCGCGCCCGCACGGCCGCCAGGCCCGCGCTGGGCCCGGCGGGGATGGAGCGCAGGATCGGCGCGAGCACCAGCGTGTAGTGCACGAGCAGGATATGGAACATATCGGGGTCCGCGACGGCGGCCCGGGACAGGAGCGCGCACAAGGTGTTCGGATCGTCCAGCAGCGCCGTGGCGGGCGGCGCCGCTCGACCGGCGTCCCTCGCTCGGGCGTACACCAGGGTCAGCCGCTCCTGCCGGGTGGTTCCATCGGGCCAAGCGAAGTAGGCATCGGGCAGCGCTGACCGGAGCCGGTCTCGAAGTTTCCGCTGTGCTGTACCGGATCCCGGACCGTCCAGGAACGCCTGGAGTTCGGATCGCAAGGTATCGCCAGGGGTGACATCGTGGTCGATCGTCATGTGCGTACCTTCTTCAGCGGAGTCGAGGGAACACGAGGGGTTGCGACCGCGGGGTGGTCGACCACGACAGGTCACCGGCCAACGGCGCCAGCGTGTTCGCGCCGGGCAGGGTGGCGTGCACGCAGCGGCACAGGCCGTCACCGACACCGAGTTCGACGAACAGTTCCGCGCCCTGCTTGCCGACATGTTCCAGCGCCGCAACCAGATCCAACGGGTTCGTCACGCAATCGACCAGGGCTTCGCGCAGATCGTCGGTATCGGTGTAGGTCCGATGCCCGACCGGAGAATGCACCGATACCCGCAGTGGCCGCTGCGTCACGCGGCTCAGGCTCGCCCGGAAGCGGTCCGCCACGGCGACGAGTCCCGGATGGTGCGAGGCATAGGGAACGGCCAATCGCACCAGGCGTGGGCGGTCGCCGTCCGCCGCGAACAGGGCCTCGATCGCCTCCGTCGGACCGCTGACGATGGTCTGCTCTGGACTGTTCACGCAGGCGACCACCAGGTCCGAGCGGCCGATTCGGTCCAGCAGCTCCCGGGTTTCGTGCTCGGCGGCGAGCACCAGAACCATTGCGCCTTTGCCCTCGAAACCGCGGAAGGCGGCGTTGAGCGCGCACACCGCACGGGTGCCATCCGAAATATCGAAGACTCCGGCGCAGACAAGGGCGGCGATCTCGCCGAAACTCTGCCCGACAATCACGTCGGGCCGGTGGCCGAGCGAGGTCAGTACGCGGTCGAGGACCACCGATATGGCGTATGTCGCCAGTTGCGGTACACCGGGGGCAAGCGGTTGGTCCGGCGCGTCACTGAGCAAGACCGTACGGACGTCGCGCCCGGCAGTACCCGCCGCCTCTTCGATGTCGTAGAGGATGTCGTCGATCGCGGTCCAGGTCGCACCGCCCGCGTGATAGAGCCCGTTCAGCGCACCTCGCGGATCACCGCCCTGCCCGGGGACGAGGAATGCCAGCGACGGCGGTCGAGAATCGGTGCGCCCGTTCATCGTTCGACCTCCTGGCCGCCGTTTCCCCACGTGAGAACGGTGCTACCCCACGTGACACCGGCGCCGAAACCGACGATCAATATCCGGTCGCCGGAATGCAATTGACCTTCGGCGCTGGCCTTGGCCAGTGCGAACGGCACCGAACCGGCACCGATATTTCCCACCATGTCGCCAACGATGACCAGGCGGTCCACGTCGAATCCGGCTTCCGCGCAGGCACTGCGCAACAGCACCGGATTCGGTTGATGGGTGACGATGACGTCGATCTGATCGGCGGTTAATCCGGCTCCTCGCAACGCGGTGGCGGCGGCCTTGGGAAATATCTCGAGGATGAAATCGCGGACCGCTCTACCGTCCATGTGAATGACATGTTGGCCTTGCTCCAGCGTGTCCGCGCTCGCCGGATGCTTGCTGCCGCCGGCCGGGATCAGCACGTCGCCCGCATGGTCGCCATCGGAACCCAGCTCGATCGGGCTGAAACCGGTTCCCGCAGGCACCGGCCCGAGAATCGTGGCTCCGGCGCCGTCGCCGAAGAGCACTGCGGTAGCCCGGTCCTCGGAGTCGAGGAAATGCGAATAGGCTTCGACGCCTACTACCACCGCGCAACGGGCCCCGGTGCCCGCGCACAAGTAATCGACGGCAACCCGAGTGCCGAACAGCCAGCCGGTGCAGGCGGCCGAGACATCGAAGGCGACCGCCTGATGGGCTTGTAGCAGCGCCTGCACGCGGCACGCCGTGGATGGCCCGAGCTCGTCCGGCGTCGAGGTCGTCACGATGATCAGATCCAGATCGCTGGAGTCCAGGCCCGCCACGTGCAGTGCGTTGCGTACCGCCTCGACGGCTAGATCGGATGCGGACTGACCGCTACTGGAAACATGGCGCTGGTATATCCCGGTGCGCTCGACGATCCACTCGGGCGTCACTCCTGTGAGGTCGTCCGCGACTTCCGCATTGGTGCGCACCTGTTGCGGGACAAAGCCGCCCGCACCGAGGACGCCGATAGCGATATTCGCATTGCCGCAATTGTCGGCGCAGTTGTGCGCGCCGTGATCGAGATGTTCGAGACTGCTTTCTGTCATCGATATCACTTACTTCCATTCCGGAAAAACGATCTCTGAAACGTACTACTATCCATGCGCAATAGGTCCCATCGATAATGGGTCACACGCTGTCGTCTGCGTTGGATGCCAAAAGTCGAGGGGCGCGCGCTGCCACGAAATGTTGGCTGTTCGGCTCCGCTTCCGATGGTTTGCGCAGCCCCAAATAGCACACCCCCTCGGGTACACCCACTTCTATCGCATTGTGGTTCCCAACTCTCGTGGCCGGGTCGACCTACCAAATTTGTTGGACGATGCGCCGAGCCGCGGACTTATGTTCGTTGGACCGAATGGCAACGCGGCGCGCCCGGTTGTACGTCACCGGCGCCGGCCATCCGCGCTACCCGACTACCCAGGAGATTCCCATGCGGCAGGCGGACAGATTCCGCACCGGCATACTCGATCTGAGTTTGCAGCCTCGAATCACACCCGACCTCACGTTTCGGACGAACCGGTGGCTCGCCGCCGCGGGGCAGGCAGACTCGCTCTTCGTGCCGGACCACTTGACGGGGCTGCTGCCCGGCTCGATCTGGCAGCCGCGGCACATGGGGGCCGCACGGCTGATCCCCAGAGCCAACGCGCATTACGACCCGTGGACCGCCCTGGGCTACATCGCGGCGCAGAACAGTCTCAAGCGCCTGCGGCTCGGCATCGGCGTCACCGACGCCGGCCGGCGCAACCCCGCGGTCACCGCGCAGGCAGCCGCCACTTTGCACGTCTTGAGTCGCGGGCGCGCGATTCTCGGTATCGGACCGGGGGAGCGGGAGAACAACGAGCCCTACGGTGTGCCGTGGCACGCGCCGGTGGCGAGATTCGAAGAAGCGCTGGCGACGATTCGACTGCTGTGGGAGTCCGAAGGCCGCCCGGTCAGTCGGGATTCCGAATACTTTCCGCTGCACGATGCGATCTTCGAGATCCCGCCGTACCGCGGCACCAGGCCGGAAATCTGGATCGGGGCGCACGGGCCCCGTATGCTCCGTGCCGCCGGACGCTATGCCGACGCCTGGTTCCCCGCCTATCCGCAACCCGCTCCCGAATACCGCAGTAGCTTGGAGCGCGTGCGGACCGCGGCGTCCGACGCGGGCCGAGATCCGATGGCGATAGTGCCTGCCGCAATGCTTTTCGTGATCACCGGTCTGACGCATGCGCATATCGAGGAAACGGTCGAGTCGGTCGGTGCCCGTGCATTCGGACTGTGCATTTCGGCGGATATGTGGGCGCGACACGGTGTGGAACATCCACTGGGAGCCAAGTTTTCCGGCATCCAGGACCTGTTACCGCAACTGCTGGACGAGGACACGGTGCTGTCGTATGCCGAGAAGGTGCCGGGGTCGTTGGTGCGGGACTACTGCGTCACCGGGACGCCGTCGGAGGTCGAGGAGCGCATCGCCGAGTGGCGGGACAAGGGCCTGCGGTACGCCGTTCTGGTGGACCTCAGTACCTTCCATCCGAATATCGGCAAGGGCCTCGCTGCTTCGGTTCCTTTTTTGCGCATACTCAGACGGCTGCGCAAACTCTGATCGTTTCCGGTACGCCCGGCTTCCAAGGAAATGCATAGTATAGGAGAGGCGACCCATGGATATCGAATCGACTCATCTCACAGATTGTGTCGCGCCGTGCGGTCGGCTGGTTGATGACGATCACGTAGAAGATTCCGATGGATTCGGGATGATCGTGCGGGTCGACCGCTACGAATGCGGGTGCCAGCATGTCCGGCGGGATTATCACGACGGAAGTATCGGCGAGCGCACAACTCGACACGACGGCAAGGAACTGCCCTGTGCCAATAGGCCGGAGCAAGGATCGTAGGTCGGGGTTCACCGCAACCCGATGCGCAGCCTCTAAAACTGGGTCCGAATGGCCGGGGTATCTATCCGGTCTGAGCACCGGTAGCCGCCCCGGGCCGGCGGCCCAGGGCGGTGCACGGCAGCTAGGCGTCCTCGGCGAGAATCGGCTGAGCCGTTCGGGGCTCGTCGAGGGCTTCGTGCAGGTTCTTGATGACGCCGCGGGCCAGCGCGTTGTTACCGACGCCGCCGACCACGGCGCCGATGCCCGCGGGGATCACCTTGCCGAACGCGAGCGCGCCGCGTTTGACGATGAATTGGACGAGGAACCGCTTGATCGGCGAGTCGTCCATCCGCCGGATGATCGGTAGTTTGTTGGCCAGCTTGGTATCCCACTGTTTGGCCGACCGGCCCGCCGCGCCGAGCCCCTCGGTCCCCGCTTGGCCGAGCACGACCGCCGAGACGAGCGGCGGCCGCAGAGCCGCGGCCTTGCTGCCCGAAACTTCGGTAGCACCAACGGCATACACCGTCGAGGCCTCGATGAAGAACACCGTGTCCGCACCGGCCGCGGCCAACCCCACCAGGGTGCCGACGCCCGGCACCGCCGCGCTGAGGCCGACGACCACGCCGCTGGCGGTTACCGCGATCAAGTAGTGCCGTCCGAGCCGGTCGACGATCTGCTCGGGGGATTCGCTCGGATGCCTGCCTCGGACGAAGCCGGTGTACTTGCGCACCAGCGGTGCCTGCGCCCGCGCCGACTTGTCGATCAACGAGACGACACCCTGATCAAGGAACTTCCGCAGCATTGCTCACAGCCCTTCCAGCCGGCTACTTCCATCGCGACATCTGTCGACCACCCAGTGGACCCGCCCGAGCCTACGGTCGTCACGCTTCGATACAGGTAATCCCCATCACTTCAGTTCTAAACATGACGGCGCTCCAGAAGGCTCAAATCACACCGTGGCGTACCGCGTGGGCGACCAACTGGGCCCGGCTGCGCAGGTTCATCCGCCTGGTCACGCCGTAGATCACCGTTTTCACGGTGCGTTCCGAGTAATTGATCCGCCTGGCTATCTCGGCGGCGGTGAAACCGTCGGCGAGCAGTCGGATCACCTCGATCTCGCGCGCGGTCATGCTCGCGGCGGTCAGTGCGTTGGGGGTGAGCACCTCCCGATGCAGTCGCTCCAGTTGGCGCAGCAGTTCGCCGAGGAGATCCGGTGCGATGAGCCCGGCACCGGCCGCGGCGGCAGCGACGGTCGCGATCACTCGGTCCGGGGTGGCGCCCGCGCGGGGGAGTATCGCGACGACGCGGCACTCGGCGACCATCAGCAGGTACGCCGGGTCGACGTCGGAAACTACCAGGACCACCGGGCAATTCACCTGTTCCGCCGAATCACGCAACAACGCAAGCGTTTCCGCGGTGACTCGGTCTGCGGCGACCACCCGTACGGCCGCGCGTGCCGTCTCGTCACCCGAAACGACCTGGACTTCGGACCGACCGCGCAGCGACGCGAGCACGCCCATGCGGGTGATCGGATCCGTGGCGTGTACAGCGACGCGGACGCGCCCGGGTACCGCCGCCGAGGGTCGCGGGTCCCGGTCGGCGCTGAGTTGCGCGGTGATGTCGACATGCTCGCTGTGTCCCATTCGAAAACCATGCGGCCGACCGGTACTCAGCCGACAGGTCATCCGGTGCTCAATACCTGCCACCTCGGAAATTGAGCAGGTTCTGGTCTGGCACCTGAGCTGGCTCGGCGCCGAAGGTAGGCAGCGGCCCGTCCGCCAGGGCAGGTGTAGTTGACCAGAGAGGATCGCTGATGACTGTCGTCTTCGTTCATGGTGCGCCGGAGACCGCCGACGTCTGGGATGGCGTGCGGGCACACCTCGGCACTGACAGTGTGGCTTTGGCGCTGCCTGGATTCGGTCGGGGCAGACCGGATTCGTTCGTTGCCACCAAGGATGGTTACGCGGCGTGGCTGGAGGGGGAGCTCCGGCGCATTCCCGGCCCGATCGATCTGGTCGGCCACGACGTGGGCGCTCTGCTCGTCTATCGGGTTGCCACCAATTCCGATGTCGCGCTGCGTAGTTGGGTGGCCGACGGGGCGAGTGCCCTGCATCCGGACTACGGGTGGCACGAGCTCGCCAAGGCCTGGCAGACCGTCGGTGCCGGTGAGGAATTCGTCCGGCAGGCCGTCGTCGCCGACCTCGATGCTCCGGAAGGTGTTGCGACAGCGCTGCGTTCGCTCGGCGCGCCCGACGCGCAGGCGCGGCGGATGCATCAACAGTTCGACGCGCGAATGGGCCGGGCGGTTCTGGACTTCTACCGTTCCGCGGTCAACCCGTACCGCGATTGGGGGCACCAGCTGAAGCGAACGTGCGCACCGGGACTCGTCATCAATCCGGTGCACGACCGGTTCGACGATTACCTGCTCGCCGCCGAAGTCGCTCGCCAGCTCGGTGCGACGTTCTACATCATGCCGGACGCCGGACACTGGTGGATGCTCGAGCAACCGGCGGCGGCCGCGACGGCGTTGCACGACTTCTGGGAGTCTTTGTTTCCGGGGCAGCGGAATCCCTAGGGGGACCTGCCCGTCCGTACCCATTCCTCGATGGCGGGCCTGATCTGCGCGGACAGATAGCCGATCCGGCCGCCGGTGCGGTCGGGTCGGGTGAAAATGGCGGTCGGGGCCGCATCGGGGGCGGGCCGCCAGATCACGTCGGGCGGCGCGCCCCGGCTCGCCAATCGGGCGAGGCGGCGCTCCGTATCTTGTTCCCAGCAGCCGTAATACAGAACTTTCTTGGTTGCTGGGCTGGCGAAGATGCTGTCGCCGGTGGCCTGGATCAGCTCGTAATAGGGCGGTTCGGTGCGCGACATCGCGGTGGTCAATTCGAACGACCGCATCGCACGGTCGCCGACTTCCATCAGTGGAATGCGTTGGGTAGCAGGGTCGGTGAACCCGATACCGAGTTCGTCGGCGAAACGCGCGATGGCGGCGTCGAGGTCGGCGACGACGATGCCGACGCGGAAGAACACCAGCGGAACCGGCAGGCCGACGTCAGACAAGGTCACCGTTCAATTCGTGTCGCCAGAGCAGCTCGCTCATCCGCTCCACCGCGGTGGTGAGATGACGGCGGTAGGTGCTGAAGGGCAGCCCGAGCAGCTCGGCCGCCACCTCCTGAGTGGGCGCCCCGCGGAAGTGCGCGATCGTCACCGCGCGATGCAGCTTCTCGCCGCCGCGCTGCCCGAGCAGTCCCTGCGCGGCGTCGGCGAGAATCTCGCTCAATGTCTTGCCGCTCTCGACGACGAGCCTGCTGCGGTTGAGCGGATTGTCGGCGAGCGCCGCCGGTTGGCGCAGCGTGCGCAGGGCCTCGCGGATCGCCGCGTCGAACTCCGGTCGCGACAGCACCACCAGTTCGCCGCGGGCGGGTGCGGCCCCGGCCATCGCGGCACCCGACAGCATGGACTCCGACTTCTGCTGTAGCCACGGGCCCGGGGGTTGGGCCCGCCAATCGTGGGCGAACAGGGCGTACCGATGGTCGCCGACGGTGGGCGGCGCGGCGGTGGGCAGCATGTTGATATCGCCGAGGTGGTCGTTCCAGTACCCGTCGTCGCGCATCACGACGAACGACCAAGCCAGCCGTTCGCCGCGGATCATTTCCCCGGTCGCGCGCCACTGGGCGAAAGTGGTTGTCGCGGCTGGCCGCTGATACGCCACACCGTCGATGGTGAAGCGGGCCAACGCCATATATTCACCCGGCCGGAGCGGTCCGTTGGCGCGCGCGTGGTTCCACGCCTCGGCGACGACCGGATCTATCTCCAGCCCTTCGGGTTCGGCGAGTTCGAGCCAGGCCGAGAAGCCGGCGAGTTCCCCGGTGTGGGTGGAGTAGTAGACGCGAAACGCCTGGGGTTGGTGGTCGAGCCAGAAGGCCGCTATCGATACGGACTCCGGCCCTTCGTGCTGCTCGACCAGAGCCAGCACCCGGCCCCGCTCGCTCGGCTGATAAGGATGGTCTTGCACGAGTCCGGTCTCGCGCCAGATATTGAACTCCGACATCTGCCGATCGGTGCGGTAGATGAAAATGAGCGCGCCGGTGGACTGGACCAACTGGGCGTGCGGCGCCGAACGCAGCTGTGCCAGATGCAGTTCCCGCATCCGGTGATGCATCTCGGCGAAACCCTCGGGGTCACGCCATTTGAGGTCTGCCTCCAGCGCCTCCCGCACCACGTCGTGCGGGAACAGCCCCGTAGCCGTCGACTCGATGAACGGTTGCACCCGCAACCACGCGAACAACTCGGCGGCCGCGTCGCCGAATACCGCCCGCAGCAACGATTCCGAGGTGACGTAGGCGTGTGCACACATCTCCAGTGCCTTGCGGTGCTCGGCACTGGGTGTGTCGCCGACCAGTTGGTACAGCAGCGTAGCGATGGTGTCCTGGCTCGGTTTCCAATCTGCCGCCACCGCACGGTCTTTCACGGCCACCGCTGCGGCGAGCGCGAGCGCGAGCGGGTTGCCGCCGGTGAAGCCGAGCAGGGCTTGTTGCGCGCTCGCGGGCACCTGGCGCACGTGCAGGAATTCGGCGGCTTCGTTGGGGGTGAGGTTGCGCAAGGCGGTGACCTGGAGCAGATCGGCCCACCCGGGGTCGGCGGCCCACAGCGGGTCCGGAGCGGCCCGTCCGGCGATCACCACGATCGTACCGACCGGCAACTGCGGGAGAAACCGTTCCCACAGCCAGCCTTCGAGGCCCTGGCACATTTCGAAGGTATCGACGAGCAGCACCGTGCCTGCCTGCTCGACCGCGATCCCCGCCGCCGCCGTGAAGCCTTCCGGTGTGCGCGTGACGGTGCGACCGTCTACTTCGACCACCGAGCGGCCCGCCCGGCGGGCTTCGCTCGCGAACCTCCTGAGCAGAGCCGACTTGCCGATGCCGCCGGGTCCGTGCAGGTAGTGGACCGGCCGGGCGCCCGCGGTACCGGCCAGCGCCGCCCTGAACAGCTCGAGTTCGGGATCGCGCCCTACGAACGCCCGATCACGCCCGGCGGCCAAGCTCTGGGCCAGTAGCGCTCGGCCCTCGGTCGCACTCATAACTCTCCTTCCGGCGCGGCGGCCGTTGTGGTGACAACGCTATCGACAGTGTCCCGGATTTGCATCGTGGACGATGTAATGGGGATGCCGCCGGGACCTGGTTAATTCCCGCGGTCCCCCGGAGGGTGGGACCGGCCGGGCTCATTGCCCGCAAAGGAAGTCGAGCAGCAACTCGTTGACCCGCTCCGGCGCTTCGAGTTGCATCCAGTGACCGACGCCGTCGAGGCGTTCGTAGCGCCACAACCCGCCGGCGTATTTCTCGGTTCCGGTTATCGACTCCTCGGTCAGGTACCGATCTTCGCTGCTCCACACCCCGAGCATCGGCGCGAGCAACGGCGGCAGCGCGGGCGGCTCCACCAGCAACTGTGGTCCGGCGCCGGTGCGGTACAACCCGAGACTCGTGCTGAGTGCTCGCGGATCACGCAGTCGCTCGATGACCTCGTAGAGGTCGGGATGGGTGGCCAGCCATTGCCGGGCATTGGCGAAATCGTCCTGCGCCAACCACCTTTCGGCGATCCCGGAGAACTGGAACAACAGGAAGTACCAAGACTTCTCGCGTTGGGCCAACCCCGCGTCCACGACAGCTGCCGGGCTGGCGACCGACAAACAGGTGAGGCCGGCCACCCGGTCCGGGTAGTTCGCGGCCAGCAGGTAAGCCAGCGAGGCACCCCAATCGTGGCCGACCACATGCGCTCGTTCGACGCCGAGCTCGTCGAGCACTCCGACGAGGTCGGCGAGGTACTCCGCGAGCTCGTACTGCGCCAGCTCTACCGGTTTGTCCGACGCGCCGAAGCCGCGCAGATCGGGCGCGATGGTGCGGTACCCGGCGGCGTTCAGTGCGGGAACCTGATGATGCCAACTGGCGTGCGTGTCCGGGAATCCGTGCACCAGAAGAACGTCCGGTCCGGAGCCGCTCACCTGCACCTGGAGTTCGATGCCATTGGTTTCGATACGCATTTACTCGCTCCGATCGTGGTCAGCAGCGCCGTGCGGCACGGGCCGGTCGACGGGTAAGGCGCTGTGCCAGCGCCCAGTTCGATGATCCGATCGACGAGACCCGGTGTGGCCAAAGCCTGTTCCGGTGAGCTCAGCATCGAGCCGACCTCGCCGAACGCCCGCAATACTCCCGGATCGAGCAGTTTCGCCACCTCGATCGCCTGCCGAAAGTTCCAGTCCTGGTCGTCGGTTTCGTCAGGCACACTGTTGATGTCACCGTCGATCTGGGCGATCCGGTGCCAGTCCCATGCGGCCGAAGCCTGCTGCACCGGTGTGCGGGTGGCCTCGGTGACCTCGTCGAACCGCAAGGCCAGCTTCTCCAGATCCTCGAACCCGGCCTCCCGCAACACATCACGCAGCAACGCCGCATGCGTCATCCCCATCGTGATACCCGTGCCGAACGTCGGATTGGTTGTCGCCCAAGCATCTCCGATGCTGAGCCGCCCGGTCGCCACCGGCCGACCGTCGACCATGAACCGGCGATACCGTGATTCCATTCCCGCCATAGCAAGCACCCCGGTGATCGGTTCGCCATAGGTGACCCAGTGCGCCATATCCGGGTACAGCGCCGCCGCCCGCTGCCAGGCCGCCGGATCGCTGAGCCCCCGCATCGCGCGGTCGCGACCGGAAACCAACAACGCCAGTGACCACGTTCCGGCATCACCCGGCACGGAGGTGATCCCCAGACTGTTGTGATGCTCGAGCGGCCACGGGGCCTGCGCAGGCATGGACCCGTCGGGGGAGCGGAAGTACCTGCTGTAAGCCAGAAACACGACCTCGTCCTTCTGCCGGATCGGTGCGGGCAACCCGAGTTCCGTGAGCATCTTGGCGACCGGCGAGTTACGGCCGAGCGCATCGACGACCAGGTCGGCGTCGATCCCCTCACCCTCGCTGGTGCGGACGCCGGTGACGCGCGTCCCCTGCCCGGCCTCGGTCAGCAAACCCACCACGGAAGTGCCCCGGCGAACGGTGATCCCGGCGGTCTCCGCCGCAGCTATACCCAGCCCGGCCCCGATAACCGGCCGCCGAGCCGACAGCGTCTCGAATCGCTCATCTCCGGGCCTGCGGCCCCCGATGGTCGGCAGATCGAACGCGCCACCGAGCATGTTGTGCGATACGGCACCAAGCGTCTTCAGCTCGACCACCGCCTGCGGCAACTCCCGCACAAGCAGCTGATACGCGCCGGGCAACATGATGTGCGGATGCCGGAACTGATTGACACCCGGCCGCCGCCACCGATCCCACACACCTTCCGCGCCACCACCCGGGTCCGCCCCGTCTCGATCGAGCACCGTGACCCGCACCCCCTCCGCCGCCAACAGCATCGCCGCCGTCAACCCGGTCGGCCCGCCGCCGAGCACCACAACCGTCCTCGCCTGATCCGAATTCCTTGTCCGCATGATCGATCCTTGAAAGTTGTTTTCGGACTCCCGGCGCGGCACTCGTCCGGTCGATGTCCACATTCGGTCCGTATGCAGCTCACTTGCCAGACCAGAACCTGCTCACTTGTCTGTGTGGGCGTCGCGCAGCTGCTCGAGGCGCCCGCGCCCGCGATGACAACTACCGCTCGGCCGCGGTTGCTCGGCCAGGTTGGCCTTTCGCAAGAATTGGCAGTGACGGCGGTGATGCGCCGATCGGCGCGTGGAAGGTTCGCTTGGCGCTGCCGTTCTGCGGCACCGAAACCGGCACGCGGTGCATCGATCCATCAACGCCGTGAGTCGTTGGTCGCCAGAGGAGTACCGGTGGATTGGCGATCTGATCGAGTGCGAACTCCGGCCGTGCCCTGAGCGTTTCGCATTCGGGCTATACGCATGGCGCCTACTGCGGCGAGCGCCGTCTGCGTGTTGCCTCTATGCGGATGGCGAGCTCGACGAGGTCTTGGGCGGGGCCGTTGGGCGGTGTGCGGCGGTGCCAGATGGCGCGGAACTTTCGGGTCAGAACGATCGAGTCGTCTAATGACACTTCGTGCAGGGTGCGGGCGCGTAGCTCGTGGGCGACGATGAGGCGGCTGACCACCGCGGGTGCGGCGGCGCTGCGGGCTGTGGCGAGAATCGCTGCGGCCGAGCCTAGTTCGGCTGCCGGTGGTGCCGGTGTGCCATGCATCTGCAGGGCTTGCCAGACCGTATCGCGGGTGCCCGAGCCCTTCTCTCGCCACAGCAACGGGGTGTCGGCGAGTTCACGCAATGTCACCGCACGGCGACGGGTGGCCCATGGATGGGTCGGCGCGACGACCACCACGAGGTCATCGGCGACGAGTACGCGGCTGCCCAATCCGGGTGGTGGATGGGGTCCTTCGACGAAGCCGAGTTCGGTGTCGCGGTCGCGTACGGCTGTGGTCACCTGCTGGGAGTTTGCCACCTCCAGCGCCACCGCCAGTTCCGGGCGGATTTTGCGTAGTGCTGACAGCCATTGCGGAATCCGATGGTCGGCAATGGTTTTCGAGGCCGCGATGTGCAGGCTCGGGCGTGTGGTGTGGTGCAGGGCCGCGATACCGTCGGCCAGGACCGCCGCGGCCGCTAGCACGGGGCGGCTTAGTTCGATGAGGGTGTGACCGGCATCCGTGAGCGCAGAACCTGTGTGTCCGCGATCGAGCAGCCGTAGGCGCAGACGACGTTCCAGCGTGCTGATGCGCATGCCTGCGGCGGGCTGGCTGATGCCGTGCCGTCGTGCGGCCGCGCCGAGACTGCCCAGCTCTGCCACCGAGACAAGCAGATCGAGTACCTCTAGGTCGGGTGTACCCGGCGGCAGGGTCATAAGGTCACCTCATGGGGCGGTGAGTATTGACCGCTACCCAGCGGTGGGGAAGGGCACCAAGCTCGTAGCTGTCCCGAGTCGCGGGCACAGGACAGTGGAGGGGAACATCGTGACATTCGTGATCGGCGCCGCCTGCGTCGACGTACTGGATAGGGCCTGCATCGAGGAGTGCCCGATCGACTGCATCTTCATCGGCAATCGGATGGCTTACATCCAGCCCGACGAATGCATCGATTGCGCGGCATGTGAACCGGTCTGCCCGGTCGAAGCGATTTACTTCGAAGACGACATTCCCGCCGAGCAAGAGCAATTCGTTACCGAGAACGCCCGCTTCTTCACTGAGCCGCTGCCTGGACGGACGACACCGCTCGGGCATCCCGGCGGCGGGACAGTGGTCGGTGCGTTGGGAGTCGATACAACCTATGTGCAGCAATATTGAGAGCACGCGGTTGCCGCGCGTCGTCGTGGATTCGGTCGAAGACCCATGTCGACGGGTGGTCTATTCGAGCCGGACGATCGTGATCCGCTCGCTGTCGGTCACCGCAAACCGCTGACCGGCGGGGTCGATCGCCACTCGCGCTGTCCCGGAAAAGGATTCGTCCCACACGATGGAGCTGGTTGCTGGGCCAGTCAGGAGGTCGGGCCATTCGGCCACCAGTGCTCCACTCGTGGCGTCGTATAGGCGGGGGTACTCGTGGAGCGCCAGGATGTGCCCCGCCATCGCAACGACGTCGCCCGCAGTCAAATCAAGCTGCTTTCGCCAGACGAAAGTCTTGGTGGCGGGCGACCAGCGCGCCAACATATCGGGCCCTAGCGATTCGGGATCTTCAGGAACAGCCGCACCCGGGCAGGTGCTGATGACGAGGTCGCCGTTGTCGAGGAAGCACGCCCCGGCGACATCAGCGCTTGTCGGCGCGAATCCGCACAGAGAATCGAGTACGGCCGGTTCGGTCGATGCGCGAGACAGCTTGTACACAGCCAGCCAATCCACAGGGTGCCATACCCATCCGGCGCTGAGCAGATACCGCCCGTTGGGTGAGACCCCCAAACGGGAATGGAAGACATCCTCAGGCTCGCGATCCGTGTCGACGGTGATGCGCTCACCGCTCACCGCGACCTCGACTTCCAGGCGGTTGTAGTCATCAGGACAATGCACCAGCCCGGTACGGCCGTCCGGAAGTGTGTACAGCGCCAACGGATATCGATACGCATCGGCGCAGTAGTCGCTGCGGTTGATTTCGCGGATGAGCTCACCATCGGGCCTAAGCAGCAGCCCCGTGTCGCCGGTGCTCGCCACCAGTGCGACAACATCGCCGAGTGGTGACACCGTCGTGGCATCGAACTCGGCACCGTAGCCGCTGAACCTCGATGAACTCGAGGACCCGTCCAACGGAATCGACCGCCAGCCCGCAGCGACGTCGTACAGCCCTTCGTCAGTCCAGATCAGCGCCTTCGCACCCTCGACCGCGACCACAACCCGATGAACCTCTCGCATACTCCCAAGTCTGGCAAGCAGATACGACTTCTATGTGACCGGGCATGTCGTAGGTGATCATGTGTTCGTGGAGTCTGACTGTTTGGTGGCTATAGACCTATCGGAGGATGAGCGTGAGCTTCTACGCTGCGGGTTGAGCGAATGGGGTGGCCCGGCCAACTGCACCGATGCACTCGCCGTCGCTATGGGCTTTCAGACCGTAGCGGACCTATTCCAGGAAGGTCGACGACTGCGTACGGCTCTGATTGCGGAGGAACCGCTGACTGCACGAGATTGGCGGCGCACGCTGGTTGCAACCGAGTTCGTCTTCGCCAGTGACGTTTTCGGATCCGGACAAGACTGGTCGATCACCACCGGGCTCTCCGACGAGACGACGGTAAAAACCCTTCGGAGAGTGCAGCGAAAGCTTGCCGTCGCGCTTCGGGAAGTGCTCTTCGGCCCCCGGCCACGGTGAGCGGAGCGGCATACGTGGCGCGGTCCGCCCATCCGGTTTGCGGATTGAGGGAGCGACGGGCGGAAGAATCCCAGCATGGATACTGACCGTTATCACGACCGGTTGACCGCGAATGAACCTGAGTGCGGGTACATCCGCGCACGACTGCGACTCCTGACCACTGAGCAGGGTGGTCGCCACTCTTCGATCCATTCTGGCTACCGATCCCACTGGGCCTTCCCGCCGGAACTTCACCAGGAATGCCACGATGCGCCTCTGACACTCGAGGCAACCATGACACTCGCGCCCGGTGAGGAGGCGATGGTCCGACTCCACCCGCTGGTACCCGATCTTTGGCCGCCGATTTCGCCGGGCCTACAGCTGTCGATGCTCGAGGGTGCCCGACTCGTGGGCGTGGCTGATGTTGTGGACGTAGTTGCCCCATTGGATGGGCGCGCAGCAAGTCGGTAAGAGTTCCGCCGAGCAAGCCCGAGTTACGTGCTTGGGGGATTGCGGAACCGGAGATGCTTCTGGCTCGGTGAGCGGGACAGGGTGCGCGCCGAGCCAAGGGAAGGTCAGGCGTTCGCCCAGGAAACCAGTGAGGAGTTCTACTTCGTGCCAGGTACACCTACCTCGCAATCACCGGCCGTACTTAACTCGCCGCAAGCCTCGGCACAATATCCTGACCTGACCTGACCTGACCTGACCTGACCACGTCCACTCGACGTAACGTCACTGGCTTTCGCGGGCAGACCAGATGGCGAACTCTCCGCCAGGTAAACAAATAACCCGGGAGCCATCCAGCCCCACCATTCCCCAGGATTCGTACTGGTCGTGAACAGGAACATGAATCGAAGCGCCGGAATCGAACTCGAGACTCAACCCCTCGACTTCACTGGCATCGGCTCTCGTTACGGTAGAACCAACGAGCGATTCCAGTTCGGAACTGATGTCGGCGTACTCACCGGCCGTGGCCTGTAGGCGGTTGCCCGCAGGCGTCCCAACGGTCAGGTCGCCCTCGATCTGCAACTCGAACCCGTTCGGCGAACCCAGCCGAATCGTCGCCGTGAACCCTACGACCACCTCCGTTGCCTGCTGTCCGACGATGACCAACTGCACGAACCGACCCGCATCGGTCATTTAAGCCCTCAGTCTCGGTCGGTGCGCTGGTCGAGGCTGTGTTGGAGGTCGGTGTTGAGCCGTTGGGCTTCGGCGAGTTGGTCTTCGAGGATGACGATGCGGCAGGCGGCGTCGAGCGGGTTGCCCGCGTCGACGAGTTCACGCACGCGCCCGGCGATGCGTAGTTGGTAGCGCGAGTAGCGGCGGTGCCCGCCGGCCGAGCGTTGCGGGGTCAACAGTCGCGCGGCGTCGAGTCCGCGCAGAAACGATTGGGTGACGCCGAGGATTTCCGCGGCACGCCCCATGCTGTAGGCGGGGTAGTCGTCGTCATCGAGTTTGTCCGAGGCGCTGGGACCGTCGGCGGGATGGTTGTTCGGTTGCTGCACAGCACCTCTCGGGAGTCAACGTCGGCAGGCCCCGGCGCGGGTGCGCCGGGGCCTGTGATTTACAGAAGAGGGGGTTTGATCGACTTCAATTCATTGTCACCGGCCGTGTCGGCCGATGTCTTACACCGCTCCCGACACTGCCTGGGACGCGGAACCGATAAGTGACTACTCAGTGACCACCTCCCAGATCGCCGGTCCTACTTCAGAGTTGTTCGTGTCTTGCTACTACTTCACTGACTTCTTCGTCCCCTCCGGCGGTCCGGCCAACTGCACCGGATTCTCTTCTCCGCCGGAGGGGGACAGTGGACTTGCTGTTCCGGGCAGTTCACCTGCCCGGCCACTGGTCTTCTTCATGCGAACGACAGCGACTGTATATCGGCTGTTGGCAAATGTCTACCTCCATCAGTGCAGATTTTCATCCGCCACTGGAGACGATTACTTCACCGCGCCACGGCGGTTTCGCTTGGCCGAGTTCTGCCCGAGGTCGACGCCGTGCCGACTCGGATCGGACGACATCTGCCCGCCACCTTGTGGAATCACCTGCCCGTCAAGACTTTTGAGTCGCGTCCGGGGCGTCATGGTGCGCGAACCCGGCGATGACGTCGGCCAGGGTTGTGGCGGTTCAGCCTTGCGGCGCTGGAGTAACCGCTCGTTTCGCCCCGGATGGATCGTTGGATTCCGGCGGCGAAGGCGGAGTCGATACCCGTGCGGGTGCTGGCTGCGCCAACTGGGCCCGGTGTGACGGTGGGCTGGTTACGCAGGTGGAACGCCGCATAGATGGCGTGGTGAGCTCGCCGGGTCGCGGTGAGCGAACCCTTCGATGATGTCGGCGGTGGCTGCTGCTCGCTCAGCTCACGCCGTTGGCGTGGGCTCCGAGTTGCGTCGGCAGTTAGGCGAGGCGTAGGGGGCTGCTCGCAAACATCCCACCTGTTTGACCGCGGCGCTTGGTGGGTAAACCCCCTGTGGCGCACTGTGTGCAGACCACAGGGGGTGTGGCGCCCCCGGCAGGAATCGAACCTGCGACCTAGGGATTAGAAGTTCCCGAGCTCCGAACACTGTCCTGACCTGCATAAACGCAGCTCATCGGTGCGCAAAATGGGACAATCCCTAGGTGAGACGACGACCCTCGGTTGATCTTGGTGATCGCGATCTACGTCGCACCTTTGCACTCGGACGATGTCGGAGCGCGGGACTGACTACGGTGGGTGATATGACGATGCCCCTTGCCGATTGGGCTGAGCAGGTGGCGTGTACCCATCTGGCGGCGGTGATGCCGAAACGATGGCGCCACGTTCAGGGAGTAGTTCGTCGTGCCCAGTCCTTAGCTGGAGTTGTTGACGATCCGGACTTACTCATCGCATCAGCCTGGCTCCATGACATCGGGTATACACCCGATTTGCGTCGGACGGGCTTTCATCCTGTTGACGGCGCCCAGTACCTTCGGCAGCGAGGAGCTGACGAAAGACTGTGTGCCCTGGTGGCTCACCATTCCTGCGCGCGAGTCGAGGCGCGGCGCCGAGGAATCGTGATTGATTGGCCAGACGAGCGGACCGCGCTGCGGGACGCGCTTTGGTGCGCTGACATGACGACGACTCCGAACGGCGAGGCGACCGATCTCCGTAGTCGGATTGCCGAGGTCCGGGAACGTTACGGTCCGGACGACGTGGTTGCACAGTCGATCGGTGAAGCAGAGCCAGAATTGCGTGCCGCAGTTCAGCGCACCGAAAGACTTCTCAGTAACGTCGGGTAGTTACGCTCGCCTCCTAGCCAAACCCATCACGTGAAGTACGGTGTGTCGCCATGGTTCAGGCCTTGCTCAATCCGGAGCATGATTGACGGATGGATGTCCAAACTTGAAAGTGCCTCTGGCGCAACCCAACTTACTTCATGGGATTCAATACTGGTTTGCAGTTTCCCACCGACCGGCTCCGCGTGGAAGCAAATGGAGAACTCTTGGCGGACCTCGCCGTCGTCGTACGCAATGACGTGGCCGGGATTAGAGAAGACACCGATTATGTCGGTTACCCGGACATCGATGCCGGTCTCTTCCTTGACTTCTCGTACGACTGCTTCGGAAACGGTCTCTCCGGCCTCCAGGCCTCCGCCTGGTATCGAATACTTGTTGTTGTCGCTACGACGAATCATCAGGATCCGACCTTGATCGTCGCGGACCAACGCGCTCACCGCTACCTTGATGCTGTTGGGGGTTGGTGCGGTGGGACTGTTGTAGTAGTCCGTCCTGGTCATTAGTGAATCTCCCGGAAGTCGGCCGACTGGGCTGTCATCCACACATGTTCAAAGCTTGTCGTGTATGTCTCGAACAGGTCCCCGGCGGGAAGTCGATGAAGGTGTAGAGCTGGCGCGTGAGCTCCTGGGAACCCGTACACGTGGGCATTGACAATCATCTCGTCATCGAACCGAAAAATAGAGTTGTAGAGGGTGGTTTCGTGGAATCGGACCTCCACGCCATCAATCTCTGATAATGGTTCAATCAGCGCCAACGCGTTCTTGATTCGCGCACTGACTGTACCGCTGGCAAGTCGCTCTTCGGCACTTCGCTTGCTCGCCTCGGGCGCGTTCGGGTCACCGAACAGCATCCGCACCCTCAGGCCGTCTTGCGTCTTTTGCCGGATTGTTTTGCAGAACGACGGCTCTTCGGCCAGGAACAGGCCGGCCAGGACCAGCATGTCGAGCTGCTCGACCGTGTCGTTCAGTAGTCGTACCCACAGATCTGCGGATATCGAGTTCCGATGCGGATAGACCTTGACCACTTCTGATTCGGCGGCCTCGGCGCGCCGTTGCGGCGATACCGCATCCGGCCAGAGGTAGTTCTCGGACTCCCTTACGAGGGCCGCGATCGTGCGACGGTGCCGCGGATATGGCGTCCTTCCCCTGGTGATCCACCGTTCGACGGTCTTCTCGTCAACTTCGGTTTGTTGGGCGATCTGGGCGATGTCGAGGCCATTGCGCTGTAGTGCATCGCGCAGTCGGTCGTTCGCCATAGTGACCCTCCTCGGGGACGTCTAGGGACAACTCTACTCGTCCCTAGACGTCCTGACAAGTCCTGCCGTGTGGTAATGACGTCCTATGTGCTTAGGCGAATCTCATTGTGTGCCAAAGAGTTTGGACATGCAACGAGGAGGAACGGTGACTGATTCGCTCCAGGTCGACAACCTGCCGGATGACTTGATCAGTCTGCGCGATGCTGCGCGATTGGCAGGGGATGTCCACCCAACCACGATCCGCCGATGGATCGGCCAGCAAATGTTGACGGCATACCGACGCGGTCCGCGCCTTCTCTACGTCAGCCGTGGCGAGGTCACCGCGCTTGCGCGTCCGGTTCAGCAGGGCGGTACGGCATGAGTACCGAGAAGGATCGTGTGCTTCAGGCAAGGGTCGCCGCGTACGAATCGTGGGCCAAGACCCCTGATAGGGCAGCGCGAACGGCGTCGGCCCGGAAGGCGATGGAGAGCAAGTTCGATCGCCTCGTGGACCCCGACGGTCTGTTGAGTCCCGAAGAGCGTGCATATCGCGCCGAACAGGCCCGCAAGGCGCATTTCACGCGGATGGCGTTGAAGTCTGCACAGTCTCGTAGGCGTCGCTGCCAGAACCGGCACCGGGGCGGTGAGGCGTGATGCGCGCTCGCACTTTGGTTTTCGTGATCGCGATTGTGTCGGTCGGCTTCGTCGCTTTGACGGAGCCCGCGGTGTTGCTGGGGACGTTGTTCGTGCTCGGCGTGTTCTGGTTGTGGCGTACCACCCGTCGGCCGGGGGTGCGGCGATGAGCGTGCCGACACCAACCGATCCGTTCGAGGGCCTTGATCCGTTCGTGCAACAGGCTCTGGTGGCGTGGCAGTCGCTGACGGCCGAACAGCGTGACTACGCAATGGGTTTTATGTCCGCCTGGGCGCCCGATGTCGTCATCTCGGCGGCCGCGAAGTCCGTCGACATCACCGCAGTCGACCAGCAGCTGATGGAGCTGGAGGTGCGGCCATGAGCGCGGAAGCACAGCGGGAGCCGGTTAACGATCCGACCGAATTGCTGGACGAGATCGACGCCATCACCAGTGATCAGGAGCTGCTGCGCTTGCGCGTGCTGGCGTTGCAGGCCCGCTACCGGGAGCTGGAACCGTTCGCCGAACGGTTTGATTGCTATCCGCATCGTGATCCCGAATTCGGTCGCGTGAACATCGAGAGCACGGTGCGCCGTCTTGCCGACACGGCCAAGGACATGGCTGGAGTCCGCACGTACGGATTGAAGCCTGTCCGTGAGACCGCCGAACGTATCCGGGTGTACCCAGAGCAGGCGGACATCGCGTCGCCCGAGCGGGGGTGGGATCGATGACCCGCACATGGAGGAACGACCAGCCGGTCGTACACACCGTGGTCCGGGATCGGGGTCGTAGCCACACGCTGGAGGCGATGTCGGGCCCGGAGTTCACCGGTGTCGGTGCGGTTTACGGGTGGTTGGGCGCCCTCCCCGCGCCACTGGCCGGCGGTGCCCTCGCGGTGCTGATCCTGATCGGGATGGGTGCCTGCACGGCCGCCTGGATCGACTACCAGGACTACACGCCCTTGCCGAACATCTGCCGCGCCGAGCAGCTGGGTTCGCTCGCGCAGCAGTCAGGTTCGTGCGTCCCCGCGACGCCAGCACAATCGGGGGTGGTCGGCCATGGCTGACCGTTATCAGTTGCGGTACCTGTTGGCGGACATCACGATCGCGCTCAACAGCACCCCTGAACTCGATATCAAGTTGCGAGAGATCGAGAGCCGTTTCCGCGCACTGCCCTCGGCCGCTGGGGGCTTATCGGTTGACTCGCTGTACTGGTCGGCTGAGGGTGTCTCCGATCCCGACGCCACCGCACTCAGTGCGGTCGAAGCGGTCTCGGCACTGCGGCGGACCATTGCCGCGGTCGACGCGGAACTTCTGCGGATTCGGGAGCTGGCACGCAGTCTCGATATTGATGACGGGCTGGCCCGGTCATGATCGGCCCGAAGGACGTGCAGCGTCGCGATCTGCCTGATCCGACCGGTGAGCGGTTCGGGTTGCCGACGTATGAATGGCGGACCGCACCAGCGGGTTTGGTAACGCGTCGGCAGTTGCGGGCAATGCGGTTGCGGCCCAATGGTCAGGACTACGCGGCTTACCTGGTGCAGCCTCGCCCGCATGGTGGGCCGCCCCGGAACGCCGCTTACCTGTTCCGGACCGATCTGGCCGCGCCTAAGCGTGAAGCATCCCCGGCACAACGGGCTGCGCTCGCGAAGGCCAACCACGAGCGGCAGTTGCGGGTGTGGGAGCGGCACGGGTTCGACCGCGCTGACGCCGAACAGGTCGGCGATCCGGGACCGCAGTGGGAGCAGGGGTGGGACCGATGAGCATTCACCTGCCACACCTGGGTTTGCGTCTGCCCCACAGCGATTCCGGTGTGCTGCGCCGGGAGGTGACGCAGTTGCGAGGCCAGCTAGCGGACAAGGACCAGCAGATCAGGCAACTCGCTGTTGCGCTCGATGACGCGTTGGACCGTGAGCAGCTGCATTCACTGTCAGCGCCGCACGAGCGGTTGACTCCGGCGGCGGTGATAGACCGCTACGGGCAGCCACGCGCCCATCACGACCGCACGGGAGTGACCGGGTCAGGCGAGCCGACGCAGGCCGGCCAGGCACCGGCGCACCGCCCGGCGATGGCGGGACAAGCTTGCCCACCGTCGCAGCAGTGGGAGTTCGAGAGATGACCGCGCTGCATTCCTTCCCGCCATCAGGCGGGTCGGACGCTGACAAGGTGGTGGCGCTGGTCGCCGAGTTGCGGGAGACATGGTCGCAGTATCGGCTTCTGTCGCAGCAGTTGCGGCCCGGCAGCGCGGGTGGACCGGCCATGCAGGCGGCCGCACCGCGGTTGTTGCGGCTGTCGCGGGAGGCCGATAGGCAGCGTCCGTATCTGCTTGGTGCCGACGCGCGTTGGGAGGACTACACCGGCGTCGACCAGCACGTCGCGACGCTGCTGGGCCGGTATGACCGCACGGTGGCCCGTGTCGCGCAGGCTCGCGGCGAGGGCCGCGAGGAACTGGCGGGCGCATTGGAACGCTCGTTGCCGGAGTTGGGGGCCGAGATCGTCCAGGCTGCCCGCGAGCGCGCCGACACGGCTACAGCGGCATTCGACGCCGCCAAGCGGGTGTATCACCAGGCAGGCCCGGACGGTGTGGTCACCCGCCATCAGGTCGACGCTGCCGCGCTGGATGCCGTCGACGCCGACCATCTTGCCCGGCAAGACGCGCTCGTCCGGTTCCAGCACGCCGAGCAAGCACTGTTCCGGGCCGGTTGGACCGTCGAGGGCAGCCACGACCGCGACGGGCTGCTCCGGCTGCGTTCCTGCCACGACCAGGACAGCGGCGGACGATTCACCGCCATCACTGCCGCGCTGGGGAAAACAGCGCAGCTGGCCGACGAGCAGCCCACACCGAAGGTGCTGCGCCTGCGCCCAGTGAGCGCACCGGCCCGGCATCTGAACACGGTTCGACATCAAGACCAGGGATGGGAGCTGGACCGATGAACACCTCAACACCCGACCGCGCCAGCACTATTCACCGCACCGACGGACGCGATGTCCTCAGTGATAACACGCAGGTGCCCGCCATCGGTGCGGTGCGCCGCTCACGGGCGCTGGTGGCATTCGGTTACCCGCACGATCATCTTGCCGGGGAGCTCGGCGTCGCGGTTTCGGACATGCAGGCACTGACCGCGCGTCCCCCTCGGGGTGAGTCGCTGGCGCGGCGAGAAATTCCGGCCGATCTTCACCGGCAGGTCGCCACATTGTTCGACCGGTTGCAGATGACGCCCGGACCCTCACAAGAGGCACGCCAGGACGCTCTGACACGAGGGTGGGCGCTGCCGTTCCAGTGGGACGAGGACGCCATCGATGACCCGGAGGCGAAACCGATCCGGTGTCGGCGCAGCGGACCGAATTTGAAGGTACGCACCGCCGAACGCCAGGCAGCGGTGCTCGCTGAGATCCGTCAAGGTGCCACGGCCAAACTCGCCGCCGAGCGGCTGCACCTCACCCAGCGCTCAGTGGAGCGCATCCTCGCCAGCGCGGGCGGACGTTGCGCGCTGGAGCAGCCCGGACGGTCGCAGTCGGACTGGGAGTGGTCGCGGTGAACGCGCGACGCCGACGGCGCTGGACCCCGCGTGACGAGTTGGTGGCCAAGTTCCTCTCCGAGCAGTGGATCGCCGATTTCGCCACGCTGATGCTTCTGCTGGGCACCCGGCGTTCCCGCACCTACAAGTTGATGGAGAAGTGGCGCGACGACTTCGGCGCGGTGCATTCGGATTCGCTGCGTCCCCGCGGAAAAGACCGAGCGGTGACGTGGGTGTGGGCTACTCAGGGGACCGCGACCCGCTGTCTGGGTTATGAGGCATCAGCGTGGGTTCCGCGCTCCACCAACCTCACTCACAAGGGTGAGGTGTCGCGGGTCCGTGCCGCGTTGGTCGGGCTGGAGACCGGTGTGTGGGTGCCTGAACGGCTGCTGCTGCGCGAAGCCGCCCGCAAAACACCCGGGCTGTTCGCAGCAGGGCAAGCCTCTCTGCTGTCGCAGTTCTCGGCACGCCCGCACGTGCACGACGGCCGCTACTTCGACGGCGAACGCTGGTGGGCCGTCGAGGTCGAACTGACACTCAAAACCCCGTCCGCGCGGCTGCTTATCAGCGTCCTGGCCGCCTACCGAACCCTGCAAAACGGTCACGGACTGTTGTACGTGTACGCGACCGACCGGATCGGCAATGCCCTGGACAGCGCGATCAAGGAACTCATTCGCGCCAAGAAACTGCCCCGCTCACCGGGGATCCGGTTGCGCCGCCTCAGTGCGGTGATCGCCCGCCGAAGCATCGAACTTCCTGCAAGCAGTGCTGGCCCAGAGGAGGCCGTTTCATGAACCCTTACCTGTTTTCTCAGTCCCCGGCGTGTACGCCGATCATCACCCCGACCGACTGCGGGCCCACCGCACCAGCCCCCGCAGGCATCGCGCCGTATGCGGATCGGGTTGTGCCGCAACCGAATTGCACGCCCGTGCTTACTCCGACCGATTGCCCCTCGACACCGCCCACACCGGCACCGGACGACACGCGTCGAGGAGTGGGGGAGCGGGTCGTGGAGTGGATGGACACCCACCAGCACCCGGGCCTCAGAGGCACAACCGGCACCGCCAGCACCGACGACTCGCACATGTGGGCGCAGATCGGGGAGATCCTGGCCGCAACCGCAGTGACCCTCGGTGCGATGGCGACCGTGGTCGGAGTCGCGTGGGTGAGCGCGGCACGGTTGGGGTGGGACGCGCGACGGGTCCGCAACTTCGCCGTCGCGTCGACGGTGCTCCCCGTGGTGACCGTTGTCGCGCAATGGGATTGGCGTGAACCGCTGCGGCTGCTGCTCGACGGCGCCAGCCGCCTCACCGACGGTGAGATCCAAGCGGGTGTCGCCGCGCTGGCGATCACGGTCGTCCCGGCGGCGTTGGTGGTGGCGGCGATCCTGTGGGCGCGGTGTTCGGTACGGGTCGCCACGATCGGCAAACGCTCGGTCGCCGCGACCGAACGCGCGCAGCGGCGCCGCACCAACGCCAAACTGCGGATGGCGCGCGAGCTGGCGTCGACCCCGACCCCGTTGACGGTGGTGACCGGCTGGATTCGCCCCGAACGGTGGATCGTGCTCGGCCGTCTCGCCGAGGAGATTGGCCAGCAGGGCAAGAGCGCGGCCGCGGAGCTGGTGGCAACGTTCGACACCCTGTTCAAGCTCGCCTACGCCGATATCCGCAAACACCTGATGGTCGTCGGCGGCCCCGGCTCGGGCAAGACCACGCTGCTGTCGCGGCTGGTGATCGCGGTCCATGTGGCCGCGCAGCTGCGCTACCTCCAGGCCGCACGAATGCGGCCCTGGCTGCGAACCTTGTTGCGGGTCACCCCGAAACGGCCGCTGACCATCAACGCCTCCTGCAAGGGCGGCCACGAGGACATGCGGGTATGGGCCGAGCAGCGCGAGGCGATCCTCGCGACTGGGATGCATCCCAGCAAGATCGCGATGTTCCCCGAAACCAAGCTTGCCCTGTTCCGGATGCCGGTATGTCAGCTGCGGTACGTGCTGGAGAAGCTGTGCCCGACTGAGAAGGCCACCGATGCCGGGCAGGCGTTCTTCGAGCAGATGCGTATCTCCCTGGTGCATTTGATCGTGGACGCCCCCGACCCGGACAAGGAGTTGGGGCCGGGGGAGAACCCGCCGACCAACTCCCAGGAGTTCCTGGCCCGCTTCGATCAACCGTGGCTGTGGCACGCCTGGGGTGGGAATCTGCTCGAAGCCGAACCCGGTGTCGAAACGGTCGAATCCGCCGAGGACGCCACCGCCGCCAATGATGCGGACGCGAGCGGTGCGCCGAAAGCGTACCTGCGGGAGCTGTACGCGGTGCAGGCCATGGTCGAAGGCAAACAACCTGTCCTGCCCGCCGAAACCGCCCGGTTCAGCAACCTGTTCCGTGAGCTCGGGGACGCATTCGACGGCGACACCAGCCTGCTGGACAAGCAGTACTGGTTCGTCACCGTGCCCGGCACCGCGAACAAGTCGGTCGCGTCCGCGCAGATGAACGCATTGATCGCGATGGTCGAACAGACCGCCGCGACCAAACACGGCCATGTCATCACCTGCACGATTGACGAACTCTCCCGCGTGGACGCCAACGTCTACGACGCCGCCGAAGCCCTGCGCTCCCAAGACGTCGCCCTGATCCTGGGCTACCACTCCTTCGAGTCGATCGCCCCAACCGATCGCGAAGCCGCCCGCACCATCAAGGGCTGCGCCGGCGGGGTGATCGCGTGCCGCTCCGAAGGTGCTGACGACATCCTCAAGAACTTCGGCACCCGCCGCGCCATCGAACCCTCACGCCACACCCTCGACGGCAAACACGGCAGCGAAGGGTCCGTGCGGATGCAGGACAGCTTTTTAGTCGACCCGAACCTGTTGCGCCGCATCGAACCCGGCGACTGCGTCCACGTCAACGCAGGCATTGCCCGCTGGGGTCGCGTCGCCCGCCTGGACGCGAAAGCGATACCGCTGCTGGCTTCCGAACCGATCAACCACACCAGCGGCGGCCGCGGCAAAGGACGTGCCCGCACCGTCTGGTCGGCCCTCATCCACGGACAAGGAGACCCCGCATGAGCATCGAAAAAGACTACGACGCAGCCACTCCCGACGAACCCGACGAGCAGCCCGACCGGCTACCCGCACGCCGCGACGACATCACCGTGCCGACCCCCACCGCCAGCCAGCTACGCGCCATGTTCGGTGACCTCGACCTCGACATCGGCCTGACAGGTGAACACGGCCGAACCGCAGTCATCGCCGCCGGCCCGGGCGCGGTCGACCTGTACAAGACCAGCGACAGCATCGACGCTGACGACCCCGCCGTACGAACCGCACTCGCCGTACGCGAGTTCATCACCACCTGGTGGCGGACAGCGCTCACCAGCGCTGGCGTGATCGGCGCCGTCGTTCTGGCCACCGCGGCAGGGATCGCCGTCGCCGCCGCGATCGCCGTGTACGGGACGGGCTGGATCGCCTACACCGTGTGGACAACCCGCGGTCGCCCCGGCATCCGCGAGATCGTCGTCAACCGGCGCCGCGGTGTGCGGTGACGTCCCCCTCCCTCTTCAAAGCAACGGGTGGTCGCACCCCAAATTCGCAGGCCGAAGACCGACGGCCGCGTGTGGGCACCGACGCCCGCAACGTCCCCATCCCCACTATTGACAAAGGAGATCTGACCATGCCCGATAACAGCCCTGAAGACGAAATCATCAGCGAAGCACGGCAATTCGTATCCGCGATGTCTGCGACCCTGCGGCGCTACGCCCAAGCCGCAAGCTGGCTCGAGCGTCGCAAGATCCGCAAGGAAATCACCCAGGCGTGGCGGGTCGAACTCAAGACGCAGGATGCTGCACGCGCCCATCACCTGCTCTGGGCCAACCAGGCCGTCGACCGGTACCGGGCGCATTCGCTGGCCGTCGCCGAGCGAGCCGACAACCCGACAGTCGACCACGATCGGCGGTACCGGGACGCGCAAGCCCTGGCACGACACCGCACCGATATGCAAGCGCATATTCTGCGTGACCCGCATCTGACCCCCATTGAGCAGGGCATCGCTATCGATGGCCTCGATGCCGCGACGACCTTCCCCGCATTCGAGCCCGGTCGCCTGTTCAACCGGTCGCACAAAGTGAAAGGCATTGAGGCCCTACGCTACCGGGCACAGGTCGCGCGAGCCCGGGAAGCCGCGGGCATCGAACGGCCAGCTGCCACCGCCGAACGCGCGCAGCGGTCGACGGTTGAGAGGTCCGCCACCGACCTGAACCAGCTCGGCCAGCAACACGAGGACTCCGAGACCGGGACGACGAAAACCGGCCGGACCACGACAGAAGACCGCTTCATCGGGTTGCTGGAATGGGATTACCCCGACGGCTGGGTGCGCCCTGCCTTGTATTCGGCCCCCACCGAACAGGCCCTCATGGCCCGGATAGGCCGGGAACTGCACAACGCGGACTCGACGGCGGCTACGAACTTGCGGCTGCTCATCGCCGACCGCACTGCCTCCGGAACCCGTGTGCTCCACCGCGACGACGGCCACCCCGCCAAAGTCATCGGAGCCATAAACGAGCGCGGACAGTCCGTGCGGCCCCAGACGCCTACAAGACTGCCTCACGGGAGGAGCGAGACAGCCGGCATCGGTGAGGACCAGAAGCGGGCACAAACTGCGGAGACCAACGAGCCGTACCGGTGGGAGACCACGATCCGCTACCGGACGCCCGGAAGCCCTCAGGTGAGCAGCGCACGTGGACTGCATTCCACGGCCGCTGAGGCGGAGCAGTGGGTCAAGCACACACTGCGAACCTTGGACGTATCACCTGACACCACCGTGACCGCAGCGAGCTGGGAAAACAATCAGGTCGAACCGGCCTATATCGCCACGGGCAGAACGCAATTCGTCATGGACGAGGTCACCCAGTGGCGCACCGGTGTCGAACGCGCCGAAGCCACACCGGAACGCGGCACCGAATCTCATCCCGACCGGCCGAGGACGGAACCAGCTGCACCGGAGCGCGATACCGCGCCGAGCCGGGCCGAATACGACGCACTCGCACGCAAGGTGGACGACCTCAGTCGGAGGTATCAACAGGTCGATATGGCGCGGCGGACCGCGGTCGATGACCTGTCGGCACTACGAGCCGACCACGTCAAACTGACCACGCAGGTTAACCAGCTCACCACCGAACGCGACGAAGCGGTCGCACTGGCCGGGCAACGAACCCAGGAACGCGACGAGGCGGTGGCCAAGGTCATCGCGATGACGCCGCCCGACCAGCGGATCAACGCCCACAATGTCAGGCCGACCGGGCCGCAGCGGCCGAAGGTGTCTATGAGCCGACCGGAAATGGCAAACACACCGGGCAACGGCGCGCACCGTACCGATATCGGCGACGGGTTCGACCGATGACACCCGACGCTGCCGCCGCTCTCGCCGATCGGCTCACCGCCGCCGCCGACAGCCTCGCCGACACGGCGCAAGCGGCCAACTACCGCGCCAAGGCCACCGAGCTGCGCCGCGAGTACCAGATCACCGAGTCCACCGCCGCGACGTCGACGCCGGATACAGCGAGTACTAAGGCGCGCACCAACTTTCACGAAGGGAAGCCCCGTATGACCGTCAAGACCGCCGGCCCGCGCGTCGCCCGCAGGAGCCGGGCAACCGCTAAGACGATGCACGCGGCGATGAACCCGAAGATCAAGCCCGCCTTTGCTGGCAGCGACCCCATCGGTACCGAGGTGTCCGGGTTCATCATCCGCATCGAAGAGGAGCAGGAAAAAGACTGGGTGACCAAGAAACCCGCGTTCGATCGCCGTACTGGCGCCCCGATGATGGTCCCGGTCCTGATCCTGCAAACCGATGGCACTACACGCCGCGTCGGCCCGGGACTGCGCAAACTGTGGATGCGCTCCGGAATCCGCGATGCGATCCTCGAAGCAATCCTCGACGTCGGCGCCCGCGAGCCCGCCGTGGACGCATTCTTGCGGATCTCCTTCAGCAGTGTCGGCGCCCCGGCGAACGTGAACTTCCGCCCACCCAAGTACTACACCGCCACCTACACGCCACCGGAGACCTGCGGCACCACGGCGGAACCGATTGCGACGCAGTCGAGCACAACCGGCGAGGGGGAGTAATGAGCAGCGAACGGAATCGGTCGTACGTATCGGTGAGCCTGTTCGGCAAGGCGTCCGCCAAGTATTGGCGTGCTGAGGACGGTGAACAGCTCGTGATCGTTCGATTCGGCAGCGACGTCTCAGTCCACCTGCCCTACAGCCAGGCCGTTGCACTACGTGCCGACCTGGCCGAGTCCCTCGATGAGTTCACGCCGGAACGCTCGAATAAGGAGGTGGCCTAATGAACGCATGGGAGCTCAGGCGCCGACTGGAGAAGGCCGTGTTTGCCCGAATCCGCGACGAGCACGGCGATACCGCGATCACCGAGGAGCCGTACATTTCGCGGCTGACGGGCTATAACTACGGCGATCAGGACGTCCCGGTCGACTATCTGCACGCCATCGAAGCCGCCGACTGGGTGAACCGAATCGCTCACAGCATGACCGACGAGTACGCCTGCAAAGCCCGCGGGCAAGGCCATAGCTGGGACGACATCGCCGACGCATTCGGCATCGACCGGGACGAAGTCTCCGAACCGGCCGTCGAGGCATTCCAGCGAGTCGCCCCACCAGAACGCTACGGATGGGGCGACAACAACGCCTGTTGGACCTGCACATCATGCAACCAACGCGTCACTGACCGCGGACCCTACGAGGGCAATCCTGCCGACAACGAGACCGGCCACGGCGAGGACTGCGAGCGGCACCAGCGCGAAATCAGCGCGTACCGACGGCAATGGGACCGCGCCGACAACGGCCCGGAGTGGGAGTTCGAGCGATGAGCGCAACAGGCACTCGAGTGGGTGTCGCGCGCTGGCGTCACAACGGCGCAACACCCAATACTGTTGCACCGCAGCGTCGCACAGCGCGCCGTCCACAGTCGGGACATCGCGATGGCATTGCACCCACCGGCGGGCGCAGTGTTGCATGGGCCGGGTTCACCTTCGGCGCGGTCCTGTCGGTCGCCGCGAACTGGCTGCACACCTGGTTGCCCGCCGCCACCATGCCGCCCGGCTGGCACCCAGGCGTTGCACCCCAAATCGGGTCGGCAGTGTGGCCGATCGGACTGCTGCTCTCGGTCGAAGTCCTGTCCCGCACGCGATGGCGTCGCGGACTCGGCTGGATCGTCGCCCGCTACATCGGGGCTGGCAGCGTCGCTCTGGGGTCGGCGATCATCTCCTACGGCCACGTCCACGACGTCCTCACCAACTGGGGATACGGGCAAGTCGGAGCCGCGGTCGGCCCCATCGTGCTCGACGGACTGATGGTCATCTCCGGATTCGCGCTGCTGTCAGAGTCCATACCCACCGACAACACCGCAACACCGGCAACCGTCACCGCGCCGGGGCGCGACACCGCTGCAACAGCAGCCGACACCCCACGCGACGGCAGCGACGACACCGACCGCAACGCCCGAATCCGGGCGATGTACCGGCAAGTGAGATCCACCCGCGAAGTCGGCGAAGCATTCGGCCTGCACTACTCCACCGTCTCGCGCATCGTTGCCGAGAGCGCCACCACCGACGATGACCGCAACAGTCGCAACGCAACACACGCCGACCGCAACAGCGCAGGCGACGACGAACACAGCGGCTTCCGGCTTATTGCCGGAGGAACCACTCCCACGACCACGAAGGAGTAGTAGCGATGTGCGTCCCTGGAGGCGCACACGACCAGCCCCGATTTCATTGGGCTATGGTTCACGGTCGCTGCTTCCAGTGATCGACTTCCTGGTTGACTGTGCGGCGGATCGGATCACGGGTTTCGATTGATTCGATCCGCCAGCAGAGGGAGTAACGAATCTTGAGGACACATTGAACAACCAGAGGGAGGTGTCGTGGCAGATAAATCGAGTATCGAGTGGACCGAGGCCACCTGGAATCCAGTAACTGGATGCGACCGGGTGTCGATTGGCTGCGACAACTGCTACGCGATGACGCTGGCGAAGCGCCTCAAAGCGATGGGTGCCGCGAAATACCAAACCGATGGCGATCCGCGCACGTCCGGCCCAGGGTTTGGTGTAACGATTCACCAAGGCGCCCTTGATGTTCCGCGACGATGGCGCGCTCCGCGAGTCGTCTTCGTCAACAGCATGTCTGACCTGTTTCACGCAAAGGTTCCAGCGGGGTTCGTCCGTGACGTGTTCGACGTGATGCGCGAGACGCCGCAGCACACCTACCAGATTCTCACCAAACGCTCACTTCGGTTGCAGCGCATGGCCGATCGACTCGATTGGCCGGCGAACGTTTGGATGGGTGTATCAGTGGAGAACGCAGACCATTTCGATCGAATCGACCATCTTCGCCACGTACCGGCAGCAGTGCGGTTCCTATCGTGTGAACCCCTGCTTGGCCCGCTGGACGGACTCGTACTCGATGGGGTCGGCTGGGTGATCGCCGGTGGCGAATCCGGGCCCAATCATCGGTTGATGGATCCGGACTGGGTGCGCGGCATCCGCGACGCATGCCACGAGGCGGACGTGCCGTTCTTCTTCAAGCAATGGGGTGGCCGGACGCCAAAAGCGTTGGGCCGCAAGCTGGATGGGGAACTCTGGGATCAGATGCCTACAGTGCCTATGGCTGCTGGACAGGGCCGATAACCCAATCACGTGGCTGCTTCGCACTCGCGTCGAGCTCGATACGCCCTGATTTGCTCAGTTCACGCGCCGCGATGCGTACCAACCGCTCCTGCGCAACGCCGTAATAGTTGTCGCCGAACACCGCCATAGTGTGGTCGACCAGCTTCACTCTCGGCCCGGCGGTGGCCAGCGCGATCAGATTATTTGTAATGGCGCGTAGTGCACCGTCTTGCTCGGCGTCGATCTGGCACTCGACCGTGTCGAACAGCATGTCGGCCACCTCCTCGTCCGAGGGTCCCAATGCGCCCAGCCAAGCTTGCCGCGCGGCGGCCACCGCGTCACCAAATACCCACCTTCCGTACTCGCTGCGAGTCAGGAACACCAGGTGGTAGACGGGCTGATGATGTTGCTTGCGCCGTACCGGCACCACAACCGACCTCATCCCGGTTGTCAGCCCCAGCCGACGCGCGTATTCGTGAACGACGGCCTCTGCTGCGGACTCCCATGTGGCCGAATGCGAAGCTGAGTGGGCATCAAGCGCCAGCTGACGCCACCAGTCCCCGCCACACATCACGTCAACGCAGTCCAGAGCCGCATGATCGGCGAGTTCCTTGCGTGCGACGCCGGCGGCGCGACGGATCAGATCGGCGTTGATGTTTAGCAGCGCCTCCGTCGGCGGCCAAGCCCGCCGGCGTCTCCGCAGCGCAGAAGACAAGACGTCGAACGCTAAGTTTCGGCCACACGGATCGAGGAACAGGAACAACGGTGCACCCTGTGCCCGGCTGATCACCCCGCCGAGATGATCCTGGACTTCACCGCGGTAAGCGTCTGCGGTGATGCCTTCCGCACGGTATTCCTCCGTCACCTCCGCGAGGTGTCGATAGAGCGACTGCTGCTTCTCTACCAGAACAACCTCGACATCGAGCGTGTTTTTCGACTTTTTCGCTGCTAAGAGCATCCGCTCACCGGAGGCGGGTTTGCCATCTGGGTAGCGGCCGCGGCCAGCGAACCCATCCAGCAGAACTGCACGCCCAGCACGTCGGCCTGTCATCGTCACGAATCGGATGATGTAGCTGTCTAAAATCTCGTGCTTGAAGACCGACTGTGCTCGGACCTCATCCAACAGACCAGAGGTCGTTCCTTTTGACACCGCAGCCCCCTGACGGTCGACGCCTTCGCGCCCGCTCAGGCACGAGGTAGGGACTACCGCACTCCCGATCCTGACCACGGCGCCCCTGCCAGGAGTGCGAGAGTTTCCGTACAGAAAGAATAACGCGGACGCTCGTCCTCGGTATTCGATTTTGCGCTGCGGCCCGCAGTCGCTCAAGACCCCGGAGTGTCAGGACTCGGCAGGCTCGCCGACCCGCGCGGAAGGTGCGGACTGTTTGGGTATGGACTGCTGTCCATACCCTGCTGTCCGTACCCAAAACCCTCCTTGAGCTGGGCAAATGGGGTCGGTTCCTGGTCCGGTTCCCGGGGCACACTTCATACACCCTGCGGGCGCATGAAGTGTGCCCCGGGAACCGGACCAGGAACCTAAGTAAGTAGTAGAGGTGAGGAGGGTTTTGGGTACGGAAGAAGAGAAGAAAAGATCAAAAGAGAGTTGGGTGGGTGGCTGGGTTGGGTGCGGATGTTGCGTTGGGTACGCAGTCGGGTGGGTGGTGAAGTCCGGCGAAGCGGCGGCCGTTGGGTAGACGTGGGTGGCAGAGGTGGTGACGTAACGGTCGAGGTGGGCGCGTATCGCGACAACGGCGACTTACCGAGCTGGGGCGGAAAGCGCAAGGACAGCCCGAGGCACTGCATGCGAGTGGACGGTGCTGGTTCGCAGCTGCGGCTGCCGGGGCCGCGTCTAGAGCGTTCTCACGCTTCGGGCTGCCGATGGTCCGGGGAATGTGTCGGTCCCTGTCCGTACGATTAACGCACCATCTTGGCGTAGATCGGAGGACGGCGGAGTGGCTGAGGACAGGGCATGGTCGTTGTTGACCAAGATGGAGGGCCGCTCTTGGGTGAGTAACGAGGGTTATCCCGACGCCTTGGGCTCGCACTATGCCTATGACAGCGGGGTGGCCAATCATCTCCAGGTCGATGGTGGACACCTTGTCGTGCTTCGGGATACCAACTTCGTCTACGGCGTATCGCGCGTCGACGGCATCTCCAAGGAGAAGGGCACGAAGGTGCGGTTCAAGTGCCCGAAGTGCAGCAAGGCGGATCTCTCGCACAGAAAGAGTGGCAAACCGACCGTCTATCTATGCCGGCACGAGGGGTGTCGCCACGAGTTCGACGTTCCCCTCACGGTCGATGATCCGGTGACCTTGTACGTTGCGAGCTACGGTGCTGAATGGCAGGCCCTCGACGGCGCTGTGCCAGCTGCGGACCTTGAGCTCCTACTGGACCGGTCAAAGCAGAATGCGATCCGACGCTGCGATGTTCAAGGCTTGGAGAAGCTGCTGGATCGTGTCTCGGTCTCGGTCCCTGCTGTACCGCAGGAGAAGAAGTGTCCACCTGCTGGGGGCCACCGGACTGCACTAGTTCGGGTTCGCAAAGGGCAGGACAAGTTTCGTGAATCTCTTCTACAACGTGACGGGTTGGTGTGCGCAGTCACCGGACCGTGTCCAGCCAAGGCTCTTCAGGCCGCTCACTTGCGCGCATTCGCCACGCACGGAACCCACGATCCGGATGAGGGACTGTTGCTGAGGGCTGACATCCATAGCCTCTTCGACGCCGGCCTTATAGCCGTGGATCCGACGACGATGAAGGTTGTCGTGGCACCTGCCCTGAAGGGCTACCCGGATTACGCTGGCCTTCAAGATGTTTCGATATCTCCAGGCCCTTACACGGAAGCGTTAGCTGACCACCATCAGGAAGTCACGTCTGCTTGGGTCTAGCCAGTTGGATTCGGAACTGGTCACCGACTCAGCAGGTCGCGGTGATGCGTCCACGTTCGAGGACGGCCAACATATAGGTGGGACTTTGTTGGCCTCCAGAACAATTGGGTGTCCGTCGGCTGACTTCGGTCAAGGTCCTGAACGAGAACCTCGGGCGCCTTGCCCCGGATTCGGGGCGGTCGCCCCCTGGTCCCTCCCGACATGACAACGCGGCTAAGTGCGGGATCTACCGGCCACGGCAACCGGATATAGACGATTCGGACATCGCCGCCACGCCTCTGTGCGCTCCGCGATCTTGGACTCCGCGATAGCCGAGGCGTAGCCTCCTGCGCAATTTCGAGCCGAAGACGCGCGCACGAACTTCAGCACCAAAGCTCTTGCGCACTGGCAAGATAGGCACGTGCACCGTGTCCGGCTGTTGCCGAGGCGATGCCTGAAAGCCTCGACCGGAGGTCGCTGACAAAATCCGCCGGCCCTTTTTGCCAGGCGCGCCTGGCGTATTGACTTCATATAGGCCGGCGGAATACAGTCTCCCGATGTGCCTGCGGTCCACGTTGGCGCGGAACCCCACAAGCGCGACAACGAGGACGACATGAGCGACGATGGCGAAGGCGTGGAGCTGGCACCGAACGTCGACATCGACACCCTGCGCGGTTGGATCGGACCGCCAATCAAGCTGCAGAAGAACGGGATTCGCACTTGGGCCGGCAAGATGGAGAAGATCGTCTTCGCGGCCACGATGAAAGAAATCGGCGAGAACATCAACTTCGATCGTCTGCTCGAGCGTCGCAACTTCGATGTCGAGAGCCAACGGGCCGGCAACCGCGATATGGCCGACGCACACTGGAAGAAGATCGAAGCGTTCCTGCTTGAGACGGAACGACCGTTTCTGGGAATGCTGACTGTGGCGATGCCACGCGACCAGGTGACCATCGAACCGGTGATCCCCGTCGGGATGGGCGCAGACTTGGTCAAGCTGACCGTCTACGGCGATGCAGAGAATCCTGTGATCGAAGATGGCCAGCATCGCAACATGGCGATCGCTGCGGCCTGGCGGCAGGTACGAGACCTTGCGGACGATGCAGACCCACGCCTGCTCGAGGCGCGGAAGCGGCTTGCCGAGGCCAGCGTCACCATCGAGATGCTCCTCGAGGACGATCCGGACGTACTGTCCACGATCTTTGTCCAGATGGCCAGTACAAAGCCGATCAGTCCATCACTGATCGCGGTCATGGACAAGACGAGTCTGCCGAATCGGCTCGGGTCTTATGTGATGTCGAAGTCGGACCTTTTCAAGGATTCGTCCGTATACCTGAGCACCAAGGCGGCCAGGGCATTGGCGAAAGAGAAAGGCCAAAGTTTCGATCCGCTCTACACTGCCGCTGCCGTCCGCAACACCGCTGCGAATATTGCTGGCGTCGGTGTCCGAGACCGCACACCCGAGCAACGCGAGAACATTCTCCGCGCCATCGTCGAGCAGCGGCAACTGCGTAATGGCCTAGACGAAGCCGCAGCCCTGACCTCCGTCGGAGACGAGGTCGTCGCCACGATCGACTATGCCTACAGGAACATGCCGGGATGGCGAGAAGTGGCCACAGGTGAGTCGACCATCAGCACGTTCAAGGAAGATTTCGTACACGGTGCAGCCAGCGGTCTCTACACCGTCGCTACCGCTCTGGCAGCGGCCCGCGTCGCGGGTGTCTCGCCCGAGCTCGTGGTGGACGTGATGGCTGAGTCAATCCCCTGGCGGCGTGATGCGCTCCGCGAAGTTGAAGTCGACGGAAATACCGTACGCGTGCACGAGTTCTTCGAGAACACATTGGTCCTCACCACACTAGGCAAGGACGCCGTGTGGAAGGTAGGTACCGCAGGTGCGCAACGCAGCACCTACGAAAAGGCCATCGACAAAGTCCTACGACACTTGGCGGCGCAAGACAGGCGGCTTCGGCCCCTGGTGGAACGCGCGACCCTTATCAAGCTCGGCCTTGCGTCTGCGTCACCCGGAAAACGGGGCAGGCCGAGGAAGGCGGTGTAAAAATCCGCCGCTGACATCGGTGTTCGGCGTTAAAAAGCACCTGTTCACTTTGTGATCCACTTGTTGAGCCTCGACAGCGCCCTTCGCGGGGTGCTGGAGGGTGCTGCGCCGACCTGCGCCAACAGGCCGGGCAGCCAATGTCCGGATGTCTCACCCAAAGAAACAATCAGGAACCCAATGACTGTAACGAAGTTCGGCGAGCGTGCCGACCATTGCTGCCCCATCAGTTCCAGGCGTGAGGGGCGGAATTACGCTGACCAGGGCGAATGCGGACCGAAAAATTCGGTCAACTCTCTTCGTAGTCTCCTCCCGTCGCCTCAACGATCGAAGTGGGAGACCGACTGATGATTGAGCTGTTCGCTGGCGGCGGAGCACTCGTGGCGTGTGGGATTGCTTGGTTGCGGGTCCGATCCGGCCGCCGGTCGGGGCGTACGGCGGAAGTGCACTACAACGGGCTGCTGCGGCTATGGGCAGGGTTCTTCGCAGTCGCACACAAGGACCCGGATCGACGTGAAGACGCCCGCAAGGTCGTTCGCGACACACTAGGGCCACCACCTCGCCGGCAAGTCCGTCGCCGACCGGCTCCGCCGCGGCGGCCACCGGCTCGTCGTCGTCACCGCGACTCGAAAGCTCGCCGCGAGCGATCGATCCGAGAACGCCGCTGAGGTCCGCAGATACTTCGGTGGACAGCGATCGGACATCGAGCCGCTCGACTTCGGATCAGGTTGCGGATCATCTACGGACGCGCAAGCGTTCGTAGATGATCCGCAGACGATTCGATCAAGACGGGACTGCGCTGTGATCCGCCAATCGGATTGTGGAGAAACAGACGGGCGGGCCGACGGTTCGCTCGCGGCGGTGGATCGCGCCGTGAAAACTGGACGAGCCTGCTCCAGCTCGTCCAGGCCGGACAGGTCGTCGTGTGATGTCTCCTCTGCGGTGGCAATGTCTTGGCTCACCTAATACACGAGTCGGATCCCGTGGGTGCCCCGGTCGCGATGATCTGCCTGCTGTCAGTTCCCTGGTTGCTTGTGCAGGTCTTCTTCGCGGTATCGGCAGCCGGTCAGACCTGCCAGCAGTGCCGCCTGGGCGGTACCGAGGGTGATTTCGTTGCCGTGATCGGGCGAGTGGAGTGTGACGTCGTGGCGTCCGGGTACGTCGGTTCGCACGGTGAGTGAGGTGATGCCGTCCTTCGCTGCGATGTCGCGGGCGATCTGCAGTACGGCGGGCCATTCGCTGTCGGTGATCGGCACCGGCGAGGTGAGGGTGTCGGTCGTCATCGACACGCCGTCGGTTTCCAAGTACGGGGAGGGACAGCCGAGTGTGCCTTGACCGCGGTCGGCGATGGTGCGCCAATCGAGGCCGGGTGCAACGGTTTTCGCTGCGTCCGCGATCTGCTGGAGCAGGGTCGCGAGTTGGCGTTCGGTGGCTTCGACCGAGGGCCAGGTTTGCATTTTGGCCTCGGCGTGTGCGATGTCTTGTTGGGACGGCGGGCGGTCGGGATCGTTCACCCTGTCTCCACATCCAGTCAGGATCGTCGCGCAGACGATCACCGCGAACAGTCGTGTGCCGGTCGTCATCTCAACGCACCACCAGTTCGGGTAGTCCGGCGACGACGACGGCCATGTTGTATCCACCGGTGCGGAGCTCGCCGTTGCCGCTGGGTCGTGGGTATTCGGCGTGACCGTTGGAGTCTTCGCGACGAACCCCATCAGTGGTGGTGGCCTCGCCGACGGAGAGCTGCTCGAGCTTGGTGGTGACTGGATCGGGACCGAATCGTCCGAAGCCGTCGGCCAGCGAGATCGGATCGTCCGGTGCGCGCATCACATAGCCGTGGCCTTGCGGCAAGCCCAGGTCGGGTTCGTCGTTGGCGTTGATGCCGGGTGAGCCGTAGAACACCACGTCGTCGACGGGCTGGGTGCGGCCGTGTTCCTGCAGCGCGAGCGCTGTGGTGTAGGAGCCGTAGGAGTGACCCAGAGCCGTGATGTGCGGGTCCGGTTTGTTGGAGGCGACGTCGAGGCCGTCGAAGAAGTTCGCCAGCTTCGGCGCGCCGTCCTTGGCTCGTTCCGAACTCACCGCGTCCAGCCCGAGGTCGGGCGGCGGTTCGTAGCCGAGCCACGCGATCGAGGCCACGCGTTCGTCGGGTCGCCCGGCTAGTCGCAGTTGTTTCTCGGCTTCCCGCTGCACCGCTTCCGCCTCTCGCGTCATCCCATCCAACGACTGCACCGTCGTCGATACCCCGGGCACGGCCACCGACACATGATCGGCGTTGTCTGGATCGCCGACCGCGATCGCCGCCATCGCCTTGTCTCCTGACTGCATGTCCAGCAGCAGCAGCCGCGCGCCCTTGTCCGGGTTGGCGGGGTCGAGCGGATGGTCTTTGAGGAGGGATTCGACGGTATCGAGGTCCTTCAGTTTCGCCTCGACCTGGGCGAGTTTCTGCTTGTCGCCGGCGTAGGGGTCGGGGGCGTTGGGGTAGCGGGAGCCGTCGGGGGCGTCTTTCAGTTGTTCTTGCAGGACGTCGCGTTCGCGGGTGAGCCGGGTGCGTTCGTCGTCGATGCGGTTGACGTTGGCTTCGTGCCGGGCTGCCGACGGGATGCCGTCGCGGTTACCGATCCATTCGGGATGCTGTGCGATGACTTCGCGGCGTTGCCGCTCGTCCATCGCGTCCCAATATTCTTTGTTCTGTTGCGGTGTCCCATTTTCCGGCGGTGCGGGCGCGGTGAGGCCACCTTGGGTGGCGCCGGCGGCAGAGGCCGCGGTGACGTCGGTGGCGCCTTTGTCATCGATCGCGCCGTCGGCGGCGCGATTCAGGACCGCGGCGGCGTCTGCGTCGATGTCGTCGGCCTGTTTCATCACCGCGTGTACCGCGTCCTGCAGTTCCAGCCGCAGGGACTCGACCTGCGCGGGGTCGGGCGCGTTGGGCCGCTCGGCGATGGTGACGTGTCCGGCGTCCCAGATTTCGAGGCCGTTCGCCGCCGCGGTCTGTTCAAGGGCGGCGAGGGTTTGTTTGAGATGGGTGACGGCTTCCCTGGTCTGGGTGGTCAATTCCCGGACCGCGCCGAGGGTGGCGGCCTCATCGATCAGCTGGTCGGCGGTGACGGCGAAGCTGCGGCGCGCGGCCACCGCCGCATCGCCTTGCCAACCGGGCAGTTTGCCGATATCGGCCAGCTGATCGACAACGTCGCCCACCGTGGTGAGGCGCCGAGACAACGAGGTCTCGAGCATCTCCAGCGCCAGCTCGTTCCACCAGCGAATGTCCGGTAGCAACATCGACCAAGATCCCCCACGGAAGTCGGGACTGCATACGACTGTGGGTATCGTAACGGCAATCGCACCGAATTCTTGGGGAGGCACCGTCGATGGGGGATTCTGTCTCGGTCGATCCGGCCATACTCCGGCAGGCCGCCGGCCGGTTGAACGGGCTCTACGACACCGCGGGCACCACCCTGCGCGTTACCGATCAAGCAATCACCGACAGCCGCGACGGATGGCGCGACACCGCGGCGACCGCTTTCAGCCGATTCACCGACTACCTCGACGACCGCCGCGCCACGCTGCAACGGCAACTCGCCGAACTCTCAGAATCGCTCAACACCACAGCGACCACCCTGCAGACCCAAGACCAATCCCGCGCCGCAACCACCAACCAACTCCAATCCAGCCTCGACCTCTGACCGGAACCCCGGACGCCGCCGGTCAAAAGGTAGCGAGGAAGTCGGCCAGCCGCCGATGCAGGCGGGCCAGCCACCGCCTCGATGATTGGGGCAGCAATCAGTCCGAATCCTGTTGTCTCTTAAGCGGTCAACGCCGCCCGCTTGGTCGTTCAACTGACGGACAAATCAGCGACTGTCTGAAATGTCGAAGGAAACTCGCGTCGTACACACCGTGTCTGGGTTCGCCGCAGCCCTCGGAATCACGGTGGTCATTCTGCTGATACTGCTGATCGCGCTCTGACCCCAGTGGTCATACATGTCGGTCGATCAGATACGTATGAACCGCCGTGAGGGGTCGTACAACGCTCGGTGCCACTTCACAACCGAACAGGGTGCCGACGCAATCAGATCCAATGCGTGCAAACGACGCTCGACAACATCTGCGTGGACCGTCGGTTCATCGCAGACGCTGTCGTAGACGCTGCCACAATCCGGGCAGCCACCGGACAAGGTTGTCCCCTCGCCACTGGCGGTAGGGTGGTGGTCGATGGTGGCGGCGATCTGCCTACCTGACTGTGATTGTCCGAGTAGGTGTTTCGCGAGCCTCCATGAGGTCTCGGTGCCGGTCAAGAGAAGCAGGCGATAGCCGATAGCAGGCATGCACGGGTAAAAGCCCGCAATACAGATCGTTTCGTTGCCGCAGGCTCGGCAGTTACGAGTCAGGCCGACTGCCCACAGTTCGATCGGGTGAACCTTGTTCGGCGGTTTATCGATCCGCACCGCGGGTAGTGGCGCGTCAGTGTGTCCGTGTATTCCGGTCAGACTTTCGATGTGCTGGCATCGACCACACGTAACGGTCCAGGAACCCGGTTCGCCACCAAGCCTGCCACCTCCGCCTTCCACCGGCACCGAACACATATCGCATGCTTGGCCGTACTCCGCTTTGCCACCAATCTTGGGCATCGCTGAACCTCCCGTGGCGCGCTGTGCACAAGTGTCCTCCACCAGGACCTCCGCGATGTCAGTTTTAGAGCTAGGCGAGGGTGAGCTGGTGCCTGTGGTCGGGCCGGACTGTCGCGATGTAGGTTCCGCTGACTCCACCTCGGCAGGAGACGAGGTAGGCGACGACCTGCCCACCGGTTTGGATGGTGATGCACTGCGGTGATGGTGCCAATACGTTGGACCGCATCGGGGTGTTCGGGAGCGATGCCGCGGCCGTCGGGATCGGCCCACCGTGTCACTCGGTCGCCGACGACGTACTCCCGCGATTGTTCGCTCATGTGTGCGATTCTGCCGCACTGCCTGATGACGACTCCACACGCTGATGGTCAGAATAAGGCCCTGAACAGGGCAAATAGCAACGATTGTCGTCAGTGGATCTTGGCGGTGATGCCGGGGGTATCGTCGCCGTTGTCGTCAGATGTGTCGTCGTCGGGTGAATCTTTCCCACGCCGATTTCGCATTTCCAACTATAAGGTCCGGCATCGGCCTTCTGTTTCGGAGGCCAGGCTGTGGCAGTTTCCGGTGTCCTCGCCTGGTTGCGGTCCCCGTGGTACTCAGTCGTCCTCGACCCGTCTGAGGTAACGCACCCGTCTCCACCTACGATGTGTCGCGTATCACTCTAGTTGAGGAGAAAGTATGGGCGGCGCGGACGAGGTTCGGGGGTCGATTGATCCGGCCCTGCTCCGGGCGGCAAACTCGGTGGAGCAGTTCGGCATGCTGGTCAACGCGGCGATTCGGATTCGCGGCACGAGTCTTCGGCAACTGTCCGAACAGACCGAAATCCCTCGGGGGCTGATCGCTTCCTATATGAGAGGGGTGTCTTTGCCTTCTGCGACGCGTTTGATGCCGCTTCTTGAGGCATTGGATGTAAAAGATATCGGCGAGTGGGTCGATGCCCATGCTCGGATCGTGGGTCGACGACGGCCTGTTCAGAATGTTGTCGTGGGGGGCAACCAGCAGATCAACATCATCGAGCAGGTAGGTGCTACTTCGCAGGCTTCAGGGGAGACGCTGGCGGAGAAGCGGCAGGCGATCTATTTCCGGTTCCTCGGGCATTCGATCCTCCAGGCGAATATCGCGTTCCTGTTGGCGATGGTATTCACTGCTGCGGGGGCGGGAGTGACGATCTGGGGCGCAGTGATGCTACTGACACATGCTGGTGACCCGAACTTGGACTACACACCAGTGGTCGCAACGTTGTCGGGTCTTGTTGTGGCGGGGGGAGGTGGGGCGTTCGCTTTGCACGCATACAAGGCTCGTACGCATGTAACCGAACGGGCGGATCAGGTGCGGGAAGATATTCAAAGCGATGTCGCGTTCGAGCGGGCAACCAGTCTGATAGATCGGGTACAGGATTCGGATCTCAAAGACCACCTGTTGTCATTAACAGCGGTGAAGGAACTAGGGTTGAGCCCAACGCCGATTGACTTGACAAAGCATCTACCGACGAAACGCATTGAGTCACAGCGCCTTGAGGAAATCGAACGTGGCGAACAATCGTAGTGGCTGTGACGACCCACAGTGTCTCGTGATTGAACCCCGTGGTTTACGCCTCCGCGCCGACTGCTCTTCAACTTACTTCCTCATACAGGTCATCTCTGCGCTGACGCTAGGGCTAGGGCTAGGGCTAGTTAAGGGTGGCGTAGCCATCACGTAGTGACGCCGTAGGCGGCCTTCACTCGCCCGTACGGAAGTCAGATCATCGGGCCGATTGCAGAGGCGGGGGGAATGTCCGCACGTGTCATCCGGTTTGGCTGGAACCGCCTGGCGTGGTTCGTCGCGTCGAATTGGTCATGACGAAGGAAAATGCGCCTCGCGCTGGCCTCTTTCCGGCACTGAAGTGTGAGCCGGACATCGATCGGGGCATCACCACCGCCGAAATATCCCGCAAGCGTTGCGCATGACTATCTCGCTTGGTGGGGGCGACGACAGCTAGTCACTACGATCGCGGCCGGCGTATTCCGTGATCAGGCTGCGGGAGAGCAGGTCAGGTACGGCTGGGCACAACGTGTTGTGCTGCACGGACTTGTCACCCCCAAGATCTATGATGGAGGGACCGTTCTCAACCGGACGGGGCAGGGATAGCAATCCCCGCAGTAAACGCCGAGGCCCTGCCAGAGCGTGAACTCGGGCAGGACCTCGGATTGTCTTTGGCCAGACTCTTTCGATGGTAGGGCACTCGACGTCAGACCATATGGTTGACCTCGGATGCGTTCGCGTTCGCGATCCTGAATGGGCGGAAGCTCAATTCCTCCAGGAGGATTCATGACGAACAAGCGAATCGTTCAGAAGCGTGATGACGGCGACTGGGAGGTCCGTGTGCCAGGCGCCGACCGTGCCAGCGCGGTGGTGCCGACTCAAGCGGCTGGCATCGATCGTGCCCGCGAAATTCTCAGCAATGACGGTGGAGGGGAGCTTCAGGTGCGCCGCCTCGATGGCACCATCGGACGTCAGGACACCATTCCGCCGGGCAATGATCCCCGTTCATCCAAGGGCTGAGCGATAGCGATGGCGGGGTTGCGCTGCAAAGCGGAACCCCGCCATCGCTATCTGACCCGTGTAACCGACTGCTTTCGCCCACTTATCGGAGGTCAGGAAATCGGACATTGGGCGCTGTTGAGGAAGGTCGGCACCCGACGCGCAGACGGCCTCCGTGTCAACCGATATGTAGCCTGCCAATCTGGCGGCCTACGAGCATCTGGCCATTCCACCTGACCTTGAACCGCCCGATCAAGATCGTTTAGGCTGTTTTCGACAGCAATGTATTCTAGTTTCTTGCTCGTCCTCGACTAGGGTATTGGCTGGTCAGCGCAGCTTTCAGAGTTTTTGATCTCATAATTCACAGCTGGTCGCCGAGCCTCGCGCGGCGGTGGGCATCTTTGGCCCGCTCGGTAGCGACGGACGCACCGTACCGGCCGAGCATCTGCCGGGATCGCCAGCCCGCCAGCATCATCAGATCTTGTTCCTGTCCGCCGTTGGCCAGCCAGTTGTGGGCGAAGTAGTGGCGGAACAGGTGTGGATGGATGTGCCCGATGCCGGCGGCCTGGGCGCGGCGTTCGAGCATCTGCTGGATTCCCGATGCGGTCATGCGACCGCGGCTGCCCAGCCACAGTGCCGGGTTGTCGTTCACCGCGAAGGGGTGCCGAGCGCGGACGCGGAGGTAGCGCCGGATCGCGGTGCGTGTCTTGTCCCCGAACGGCGCGGTCCGGGGCCGGCGACCCTTGCCCAGCACCAGCACGGTGTTCTCGGCGAAGTCGAGGGCGTCGAGGTCCAGCGGCGCCATCTCGCCATTGCGCACACCCGTGTCGGCGAACAGGCGAATCAGGGCAGTGTCGCGCCGGTCCTCGAAGGTCGTTCCGCCGCACTCGGCCAGTAGCTTGCGCAGCGCATCGACCGCGGGAACGGGGGTCGGCTTGTCGGGCACGGTCGGTGGGATCATCTTCAGGAACGGGTCGGCGTCCAGGATCTCCTCGCGCACAAGGTATTTGCAGAACTGCTGGAGACTGCGGTACTGCCGGTGCGCGAACTCCGGGGTGATCGGACGGCCGGTGCGCTGATTGGGGCGGGTCAGGGTGTCTTCGACGTAGGCGCCGATGATCGGCTTGGTCAGCGAGGCTGAGGTGGTCGGCAACTCCTTGCGTACCAGAAACTTGCGGAAGTAGCCGATGTCCCGGCGGTAGGTGTCGATCGTGCCCTTGGACTTGTTGGTCTGCCGCAACTCGCTGGTGAAATCCTCCAGCAGCTCGTCTAGGTCATCGAGATCCTGCCCCATGGACGAAGTCTACTCGCGACAATCCCTAGGTGTTTGAGCGTTGTGCTGGATGGGTATTCCCGCTCTGACCCGGAATACATCCAGGTCAGAGCGGGAAAGCGCCCCCGGCAGGAATCGAACCTGCGACCTAGGGATTAGAAGGCCCTTGCTCTATCCAACTGAGCTACGGAGGCAGTGGGTTCCACCATGGCCGACATTGGTCGTGCTGTCCAGCGCGCCAATTATAGCGACCGACCAGATGGCTAGGGGTCGAGCGTGACGGCGAGTACGAGCATTGCGGCCATGATCACCTCGAGCACCAGGTAGAACCAGACGGGGAAGAAAGCGGACGGGCTTTCGACGAAACCCGACCAGATCCGGCCGACCGCCATGCCGCCGAGCGCGGCGGCGACTGCGACACAGGCCCCGAATCTGAGGTTGCCGACGTCGGCGGCGGCCAACCCGAGAATCACCGCGGTGGCGATGCCGAAACCGCCGTAGACGGCACGCACCTCGGCGCGAGCGTCCGCGCGGTCGGCGAGCAGCCCGAGTGGGTCGACGAGTTGGCTGGGCCGTAGTAGCCCGTAGACGCCCATGGCGGCGAAGAACAACGCCACCAAGGCAATCAACACGATCGACACGATCGACATTGCACCTCCGTGATTCGCCGACCACCCTATCGGCACAAACCCGACGCGGCCACGCGATAACAATCGAACTACGCTGTGTCGTATGTCGTCAGCGCAGGATCCGTCCGCTTCATCAGGTCCGGAGGTCACTCGGCCGGCGGCGACATACGCGGTGATCATCACGCTGGCGGGGGCGATCGCGGCGGTGGTCGCGGCGCTGGTGGTCGCGATGTCCGCGGCGCACGCGTTGAGTCTGCTCGGCATCCCGGATCCGGGTCCGCTGACCACGTACGGCCTGCCCGCGGTGCGCGCGCTCGCCGATCTGTCGGCGGCGCTGACCGTCGGTTCGCTGCTGTTCGCCGCGTTCCTGGTGCCGCCGCAAGCGAGCGGCTTGCTCGACGTCGGTGGGTATCGCGCGATTCGGCGTGCCTCGAACTTCGCGCTCATCTGGGCTGTGTGCGCCGCCCTGCTCGTTCCGTTGACGGTGTCGGACACCACGGGGCAGCCGGTCGGTGACACGCTGCGACCGGACGGCTTGTGGCGCGCCATCGATCAGATCGAGCTGGCGGGCGCCTGGCGGACCACGGTGATCTTCGCGCTGATCGTGGCGGTCGGCGCCCGGCTCGCGTTGCGCTGGGGGTGGACGCCGGTGCTGTTCGCCGGGTCGATCGTGACGATGATGCCGCTGGCGTTGACCGGGCACTCGTCTTCGGGCGGCGCGCACGATGTCGCCACCAACAGCCTGATCCTGCACCTGGTTTCGGCCGCGATCTGGGTGGGCGGCTTGTTCGCGCTACTGGCGCATGCACGCCGTGGTGGCGCGCACACCGATCTGGCCGCGCGGCGGTTCTCGCTGACCGCCACCCTCGCGTTCGTCACCATCGGGGTCAGCGGCGTGATCAACTCCTGGGTCCGGGTGCCGTGGGACGAACTGTTCACCACCACCTACGGCAGGCTGGTGCTCGCCAAGGCCGCCGCGCTGCTGATCCTCGGTCTGATCGGCTTTGCGCAGCGGCGCGCCGCACTGCCTGCGCTCGCCGCGAACCCGGCCGACCGTGGCGCGCTGATCCGGTTCGCCGGGGTCGAGGTGCTGATCTTCGCGGCGACCATGGGGCTCGCGGTCGGCCTCGGCCGGACCCCGCCACCACCACCGACCTCGATCCCGACGCCCGCCGAGGTGGAACTCGGCTACAACCTGGCCGGTCCTCCGACCGTCGGGCGACTGCTTTTCGACTGGCGATTCGACCTGATCTTCGGGACGCTGGCGATCGTGCTCGCGGCGGTGTACCTGCTCGGTGTGCGCCGACTTCGGGCCCGCGGCGACGCGTGGCCGGTCGGGCGGACCATCGCCTGGCTGTCCGGCTGCGTTGTCCTGCTGATCGCCACCTCGTCCGGGGTGGGGCGGTATGCGCCCGCGATGTTCAGCGTGCACATGGGCGCGCACATGGCGCTGTCCATGCTCGCGCCGATTCTGTTCGCGCTGGGCGGGGCGGTGACGCTCGCGTTGCGAGCCCTGCCGCCCGCCGGACGCACCGGCGCTCCCGGACCACGCGAGTGGATTCTGGCCGCGGTGCACAATCCGGTGTCGCGCTTCCTGACCCACCCGATCGTGGCGTCGGTCATCTTCGTAGGCGGTTTCTACGCGCTCTACCTCGGCGGGATCTTCAACACGTATGCGGATTCGCATGCGGCACACCTGCTGATGAACCTGCACTTCCTGCTCAGCGGCTATCTGTTCTACTGGGTTGTCATCGGCATCGATCCCAAACCGCGCCAGGTGGAACCGCTGACCAAACTCGGCATGGTGTTCGGTTCGCTGCCTTTCCACGCGTTCTTCGGTATCGCGCTGATGAGCATGACCACCGTCCTCGGCGGCTGGTTCTACCGCAGTCTCGGCCTCGACTGGAACGGCGACCTGCTCGGTGACCAGCGCACCGGCGGTAGCCTGGCTTGGGCCAGCGGTGAGGTGCCGCTCGTCGTGGTGATGCTCGCCCTGCTCATCCAGTGGTCGCGCAGCGATCGAAAGCTGGCGCAGCGCACCGATCGAGCCGCCGACCGCGACCATGACGCCGCCCTCTCCGCGCACAACGCGATGTTCGCGGAGCTGGCCAAACGCGATGGAGGGGTACACAAGTAGGGGTAAGACCATGCCTGCGGGCGTGCGGTCTCAGGTCATGGTGGAGTCGAGCGTGGTCAAGGTGTGGTTGTGAACGAACGGTCCGTAGTTTTCTCCGAACACAGACCGATCGATCGGATCTACCGATCCGATGTGCGGGCCGCGCGTAAGCGGCTGGCCGGACGGATCCGCAAGACACCGGTCTTCCACACCACCGTGACCGGGCCGAACGGTCCGGTACCGGTCACCATGAAGCTCGAATACCTGCAGCACGGTGGCACTTTCAAGGTCCGGGGCAGCCTCAACGCGCTGCTGGAATCCGCGGCGAGCGTCGACCAGGTGGTCATCGCGTCCGGCGGCAACGCGGGTATCGCCGCCGCGCTGGCGGCCGCGCAGCTCGGAAAGTCCTGCACCGTGGTCGTTCCGGAGTCGGCGCCGCATACCAAGGTGGCCGCGATGTGGTCGCACGGTGCCGAGGTGCTCTGGCACGGAACGACATACGCCGAGGCGCTCGATTACGCGAACGAGCTCGCCGCGGAACGTAATGCGCTGCAACTGCATGCCTATGATCTGCCCGCGATCGTCGCGGGCGCGGGTGTGGTCGGCTTGGAAATCGAGGAGCAGGTGCGCGGGCGGCCGTCGGTGCTCGCCGCGGTGGGCGGTGGTGGGCTGGTGGCGGGCATTGCGGCCGCGATCGGCCGCCGGCAGCAGGTGATCGGCGTCGAGCCGGAAGGCATTCCCACCCTGCATGCGGCGTTGTCCGCGAACCGGCCGGTCGAGGTCGGCGTGTCCAGCATCGCGGCGGAATCCTTGGGCGCCACCAGAATCGGCGATATCGCGATGGATATCGCGCGGCGTTATCAGGTGCGTTCGCTGCTGGTGACCGACGACGCCATCGCGACGGCCCGCGATTACCTGTGGCGCGAGTTCCGCGTCGTGGTGGAGTTCGCGGGTGCGGCGGCATTGGCGGCGGTGCAGAGCGGTGTGTATGTGCCTGCCGACGATGAACGTCCGGTGATCGTCCTCTGCGGTGCCAACACGGATCTCTCCGTGCTGTAGTCGCTTTCGCATCCCTTTGCCCTGAAAGAAGCGCGGGATGTCCACATCCGAGAAAGTTGTCCACATTCTCGGATCGCGGCGCCCGGCCGTCCGCCGAATCGATGAGGCTGGAGGCACTCCTCGCGGGGAGGAAGTCCCCGGGCAACCGCCACGGGTCGAATGCGAAGGGGCGTCATCATGTACGAGGCGAACGCGACCGTGATCGGCACCATCGTCAACAATCCGGTGAAGCGGGACCTGTCCAACGGTGAGCAGGTGCTGAGCTTCCGGATGGCGAGCAACTCGCGCCGACTGGACCGCACGACGGGGGAGTGGGTGGACAACGGCACCTTGTTTCTCACGGTGAACTGCTGGCGCAGGCTGGTGGCAGGGGTCGAGGGCTCGTTGCGCCGCGGCGATCCGGTCATCGCCCACGGTCAGTTGCGTTCGCTGGAATATCGCAGCAAGGACGGCTCGGAACGGCGCGACCTGGAGATGCGGGCCAGCGCCGTCGGACCCGACCTCGCTCGCTGCGTCGCCCAGGTGACCCGGTGGTCGGAGATGCGGAATACTGGAGATGGCTTCGGCGCTGAACAACCAGGGCCGGCAGGCGATGGGCCGGGGGAGAATGTCGCTGCCGCAGTTGCGGCGCCACCCCGGACAACCCACCCCGAGCACGCCGACGCCTGACCCCGGCGCGGCGCCGTTCCGGCCGCGCGTTGCGAGGGGTATCCGCCGGTTCAACTCACCGTTTCCGACACCGATAGGCTTCCTCCTTATGGCTGAGTTCATTTACACGATGAAGAAGGTTCGCAAGGCGCACGGCGACAAAGTCGTGCTCGACGATGTCACCTTGAACTTCCTTCCCGGCGCCAAGATCGGTGTCGTCGGCCCGAACGGCGCCGGTAAATCCAGCGTGCTCAAGATCATGGCCGGACTGGACCAGCCGAACAACGGCGACGCCTTTCTCGCCAACGGCGCGACGGTCGGCATCCTGCAGCAGGAGCCGCCGCTGAACGAAGAGAAGACGGTTCGCGGCAACGTCGAGGAGGGCCTCGGCGAGATCAAGGTGAAGCTGGATCGCTTCAACGAGATCGCCGAGCTGATGGCCACCGACTACTCCGACGAGCTCATGGAAGAAATGGGCAAGTTGCAGGAGGACCTGGACCACGCCGACGCGTGGGACGTCGACTCCCAGCTGGAGCAGGCCATGGACGCGCTGCGCTGCCCGCCGCCGGACGAGCCGGTCACCCAGCTCTCCGGTGGTGAGCGCCGCCGCGTCGCGCTGTGCAAGCTGCTGCTGAGCAAGCCCGACCTGCTGCTGCTCGACGAGCCGACCAACCACCTCGACGCCGAGAGCGTGCTGTGGCTCGAGCAGCACCTGGCCGCGTACGCGGGCGCCGTGCTCGCGGTCACCCACGACCGGTACTTCCTGGACAACGTCGCCGAGTGGATCCTCGAACTCGACCGTGGCCGCGCCTACCCCTACGAGGGCAACTACTCCACCTACCTGGAGAAGAAGGCCCAGCGGCTCGAGGTGCAGGGCAAGAAGGACCAGAAGCTGCAGAAGCGGCTCAAGGACGAGCTGGCCTGGGTGCGCTCCGGCGCCAAGGCCCGCCAGGCCAAGAACAAGGCCCGCCTCGGTCGATACGAGGAAATGGCGGCCGAGGCCGACAAGCACAGGAAGTTGGATTTCGAAGAGATCCAGATTCCGGCCGGCCCGCGCCTCGGCAACGTGGTGGTCGAGGTCTCGCACCTGGACAAGGGTTACGGCGACCGCCAGCTCATCAAGGATCTGTCGTTCACGTTGCCGCGCAACGGCATTGTCGGCGTGATCGGCCCGAACGGCGTCGGTAAGACCACGCTGTTCAAGACCATCGTCGGGCTCGAATCCCCCGACAGCGGCGAGGTGAAGGTCGGCGAGACGGTCAAGCTGAGTTACGTCGACCAGAACCGGGCAGGCATCGACCCGAAGAAGAATGTCTGGCAGGTCGTGTCCGAGGGCCTCGACTTCATCCAGGTCGGTAACCAGGAAATGCCGTCGCGCGCGTACGTCAGCGCGTTCGGCTTCAAGGGCCCGGACCAGCAGAAGCCGGCCGGCGTGCTCTCCGGTGGTGAGCGGAACCGGCTGAACCTGGCGCTCACCCTCAAGCAGGGTGGAAACCTGATCCTGCTCGACGAGCCGACCAACGACCTCGACGTGGAAACGCTCGGTTCGCTGGAGAACGCGCTCGAACAGTTCCCGGGTTGCGCCGTGGTCATCTCCCACGATCGCTGGTTCCTCGACCGCACCTGCACCCACATCCTGGCGTGGGAGGGCGACGCGGACAACGACGCCAAGTGGTTCTGGTTCGAGGGCAACTTCGAGGCCTACGAGGCCAACAAGATCGAGCGCCTCGGCCTGGAAGCGGCTCGCCCGCACCGGGTTACGCACCGCAAGCTGACCCGCGACTGATCGAGACCGCGGGCCGGCCAACCCCTCGGGTCGGCCCGCACCTCGGTTGTGCCTCGGCCTAGCCGACATGCTCCGGAATCCAGTCGTGCCATCGACCTGACGCCACGACTCGATCCCGGCCCCACCGAGCCCACAATGCCGGGCCCGGACCGACGAGTTCGTCGCGCCACGATGAAGGACGTCCGTTATGTCTCGGATCCGGTACAACCGCACCCCACCGGCGCCCACAGCCAGTTCGAATCTCGCTAGTGTGGGACACGTGAATGCGCAGGCACAGTTCGAGCAATCGGCGGTTCCCACCGTCGACATGGTGGCCGAGCTGATCCGAGGTGCTTCGGCCCCGCTGCCGCCGCAGAAAGACCCTGTCGCGCACACCTGACGTTCGCGAGTCCGAACGATGCTGTGCCTGGATCCTTCATCCGAGCTGGGCAATCGCGTGGCGAACACCGCGGTGATGGTGAACACCCCAGGATTGGAAGGGATTTCACCCCCTCGCCTGCAGCGCACAGCTACTCTCGGACCGGCGTCGCTTTGTTACGGAACCGAATCCGAGGAGTTGGCGAAAAAATGACGGTCTCGTCCGAATTGTCCAGTGCGGCGTGGGCCGCGAGTTTGCCGCAGGTACTGCGCGGCGAACTGGCGACCCTCGAGGAGGCGTATTTCCGCCACGTCGACGCTGGCGATGTGGACTGCGCGATCACCGGCATCACCCAGATCTTCCGGCGGCACATGGAGTTGGCCATGCACCGCCCGGCGGGCCGGGCGTTGGTCCGGGTGTATCACCCCGACGACGGCTCCGGCCTCGGCGCGGCGGTGCAGCTGGTCACCGACGACATGCCCCTGCTTGTCGAATCGATCACCTCGTCGCTGAACAGGCTCGGCGTCAGTGTGAGCGAGGTAATCCACCCGATCTTCGAAGTCGAGCGCGATGCGGAGGGACGCCTGCAGCACGCCGCCCCGCACGAAGTAGTGGACGGCACCAACGGTGCCACCGCACTGCGCGAATCATGGATGCACCTGCAACTGCACCCGGCCACCAGCCGGGCGCTGCTCAGCCGGATCGAATCCGGCATGCCGAACGTGATCGCCGATGTCCGCCAGGTCATCGGTGACACCGAGGCGATCAAGGATGTACAGAGCAGGCTGGCCGACGACCTGGAGCTGGCCGCCAAGTCGGGCACCGCACCGTTCGCGGAAACCGACCTGTCCGACACCGCGAACCTGCTGCGCTGGCTGGCCAGCGGCAACTTCACCGTGCTCGGCTACGCCCGCTACCAGCTGAGCTCCGAGCAGGGGCGCGAGTCGTCCAACCCGATGCCGGGCACCTGCCTCGGCGTGCTCCGGCCCGACGTCGGCACCGACTTCCGGGTGCCGATCAACGCCGCCGACCGCCCGCTGCTGATGCTGACCCAGGGTCTGGTACCCGCCACCGTGCACCGCTCGGTGTATCCGTACTTCATCGGTGTCGCCGACTTCGACGAGGCAGGCACCATCGTCGGCGAGCACCTGTTCATCGGCGTCTTCACGGTCACCGCGGTGCACGAGAACGTGCTCGACATCCCGGTGATCGAGCGCCGGGTGCGCTCGGTGATCGAGGAGAGCGGTTTCGACCTGGAGTCGTTCTCCGGGCAGGCGATGCTCGAGGTCATCCAGTCCTTCCCGCGCACCGAGCTGTTCTCCTCCGACGCCGAGACGATGCGCCGGACCGCCCTCGCGGTGCTGAACATCGGCCTGCGCAGACAGGTCCGGCTGTTCCTGCGCGCCGACGGCTACGGCCGCTTCGTCGCCTGCATGGTCTACCTGCCGCGCGACCGCTACACCACCCGGGTGCGGCTGGAGATGCAGGAGATCCTGGTCCGCGAACTGGGCGGCGTCTCCATCGATTACTCCGCGCGGGTCGGCGAAAGCGACCTGGCCAGTGTGTATTTCACGGTCCGCATGCCCGAGGCCGAGTTCGGCGCCCCGCGCTACGCGGCACCGCCCGCGGACACCTCCGAGGCGAACCGCTTGCGCATCCAGGGCCTGCTCGCCGAGGCGAGCAGGACCTGGGAAGACCACCTGAACGACGAGGTCAGCACCTCCACCATGCTCGACCCGGCGGTCGTGCAGCGCTACGCCGAGGCGTTCCCGGACGCCTACAAGGAGGACTTCGAGGCAGGCCGCGCGCTCGCCGACATCGTTCGCCTGGAGCGCCTGCGCGAGGGTGGCATCGACCAATACCTGTACCGCAACGCGGATTCCGACCCGGGCACCTGGCGGTTCTCGCTCTACGTCGCAGGCCCCGGCATCTCACTGAGCCAGGTGCTTCCGGTCCTGCAGAGCCTCGGTGTGGAAGTTGTCGACGAGCGTCCGTACCAGCTCGAACTGGAGCCACAGCCCGGCGGTGACCCGAGCACCGGCGGCGAACGCTGGATCTACGACTTCGGTCTGCTGGCCCGCGCCGAGTTGCTGCGCAGCGCGCTCGACCGCGACCTGGATGCGGAACTGCTCGAGTCGTCCAAGCGGGCCGCCGTGCTGGAGGCGGAGGTCCGTGGCCTGCGCGAGCGGTTCACCGAGGCCTTCGAGGCGGCCTGGTACGGCCGCGCGGAAGCGGACGGACTCAACGAACTGGTGCTGCGCGCACGCCTGCCGTGGCGTGCGGTATCGATCCTGCGCGCTTACGCGAAGTACCTGCAGCAGGCCGGTTTCCCGTACAGCCAGGCCAACATCTCCCGGGTGCTGCTCACCTACCCGGACGTGGCTCGGCTGTTCGTGGACCTGTTCGGGGCACGCTTCGACCCGGACAACTTCTCGGCCGAGCACGCCGCCGAGCTGGAGATCCAGGTCCGCGGCCGGATCGACGAGGTGGTCAGCCTCGACGCCGACCGCATCCTGCGCGCCATCCTCAACCTGATCAGGGCGACGCTGCGCACCAACTACTACGTCACCGACGCCGAGGGCATGGCGCGTGACTACATCTCGATGAAGGTCGAGCCGCGGGAGATCAGCGAATTGCCCAAGCCCAGGCCGCAATTCGAGATCTTCGTGTACTCGCCGCGGGTCGAGGGTGTGCACCTGCGGTTCGGCTCGGTGGCCCGTGGTGGGTTGCGCTGGTCGGACCGGCTGGAGGACTTCCGTACCGAGGTGCTCGGCCTGGTGAAGGCCCAGGCGGTGAAGAACGCGGTGATCGTCCCCGTCGGTGCGAAGGGTGGCTTCGTCGTGAAGCAGCCGCCTGCCGCCACCGGCGACCCCGTCGCGGACCGGCAGGCCCTCGGCGCCGAGGGCGTCAGCTGCTACCGCACCTTCATCTCCGGCCTGCTCGACGTCACCGACAACGTGGATCGCGCGACCGGCAATGTAGTGCCGCCCGCCCGGGTGGTGCGCCGCGACGGCGACGACACCTACCTGGTGGTGGCCGCCGACAAGGGCACCGCCACCTTCTCCGACATCGCCAACGATGTGGCCAAGCGCTACGGTTTCTGGCTCGGCGACGCGTTCGCCTCGGGCGGCTCGGTGGGCTACGACCACAAGGCCATGGGCATCACCGCCAAGGGTGCCTGGGAGAGCGTCAAACGCCACTTCCAGGAAATGGACATCGACACCCAGACCGAGGATTTCACCGTCGTCGGCATCGGCGACATGAGTGGTGACGTCTTCGGCAACGGCATGCTGCTGTCCGAGCACATCCGCCTGCTCGCGGCGTTCGACCACCGGCACATCTTCCTGGATCCGAACCCGGACACCGCTGCCTCTTACGCCGAACGGCAGCGGATGTTCAAGCTGCCTCGCTCGTCGTGGGCCGACTACGACGCCTCGCTCATCAGCAAGGGCGGCGGCGTGTGGGACCGCACGGTGAAGTCGGTGCCGATCAGCCCGCAGGCGCGAAAGGCGTTGGGGCTGGCCGACGATGTGGAGTCGCTTTCCCCGCCCGAGTTGGTGCGCGCCATCCTGCTCGCGCCGGCTCAGCTGCTGTGGAACGGCGGCATCGGCACCTACATCAAGGCGAGCACCGAGTCCAACGCCGACGTGGGCGACAAGTCCAACGATCTGGTCCGCGTCAACGGAAACGAGTTGCGCGTCAAGGTGATCGGCGAGGGCGGCAACCTGGGTGCCACAGCGCTCGGCCGCATCGAGTTCTGCCGCCACGGCGGCAAGATGAACACCGACGCGCTCGACAACTCGGCCGGCGTCGACTGCTCCGACCACGAGGTCAACATCAAGGTGCTGCTCGACGGTGTGGTCAGCGCGGGCCAGCTGCCAGCGCCGGAACGCAACCCGCTGCTCGCCTCGATGACCGACGAGGTCGCGCGGATGGTGCTGGAAGACAATGTGGCGCAGAACTTCCTGATGGGCATGTCGCGCACCGACGCATCGCAGATGCTGAACGTGCACATGCGCCTGATCGAGGATCTCGAGGAGCGCCGCGGCCTCGACCGCGAGCTGGAGGCGCTGCCGTCGAAGACGCAGCTGAAGCGCATGCTGGAGGAGGGCACCGGCCTGACGTCGCCGGAACTCGCCAATCTCATGGCGCACGTGAAGCTTTCGCTCAAGGCCGACCTGCTCGACACGGATCTGCCGGACAGCCCGTTCTTCGTCACCCGGCTGCCGGACTACTTCCCGACGCCGCTGCGCGACCGGTTCGGCGCCGCGATCAAGAAGCACCGGCTGCGCCGGGAGATCCTCACCACGATGATCGTGAATGAGATGGTCGACTACGGCGGCATCACCTACGCGCACCGGTTGAGCGAGGAGACCGGCGCCACGGCCACCGATTCGGTGCGCGCGTTCGCCGCGGCCACCGAGATCTTCGGCCTGCCGGAGATGTGGGCCAGGATCCGGGCGGCCGACGCCACCACCGCGGTGCGTGACCTGCTGGAACTGGAGACCAAGCGGACGCTGGACCGGGCGTCGCGCTGGTTCCTGAGCAACCGTCCGCAGCCGATCGCGGTCGGTGCGGAGATCAACCGGTACTGCCAGGACGTGCAGGCACTGGCGCCGAAGGTGCCGGGCTGGCTGCGCGGACACCACGTCGCGACGCTCACCGATCAGTCGGCCGAGCTCATCGCCCGCGGTGCGCCGACCGACCTGGCCACCGAGGTGTTCGGGCTGCTCAACCTGTTCCCGCTGCTCGACATCGTGGATATCGCCGACATCACCGATCGCGACGGCGACGAGGTCGGTGCGCTCTACTACGCGCTCAACGAGCACCTCAAGATCGACTGGTTGCTCCAGGCGGTCAGCCACCTCGAACGCGGCGACCGCTGGCACTCGCTGGCCAGGCTCGCGCTGCGCGACGATATGTACTCGTCGCTGCGCTCGCTGACCCTCGATGTGCTCTCCGCCGGTGACCCGGAAGAGAGCGCCGACGAGAAGATTGCATACTGGGAGTCGAAGAACCAGTCCCGGCTCGGGCGCGCCCGAGCGGCACTGTCGGAGTTGTTCGAGTCCGGAACCCACGATCTCGCCACGCTGTCGGTTGCGGCGCGGCAAGTGCGAAGCATGGTGAGCGGGGTGGGCGCCCAATCGGAGGTACCACGTTGACGAGCTCGTTGAACGGTAACGGGAAGGCACACGGCGGCAACGTCGTGCTGCCCAAGCGTTTCCACACCCAGGTAGAGGTCAGATGGTCGGACATGGATGCTTTCCAGCATGTGAACCATGCCCGGATGGTGACCCTGCTGGAGGAGGCGCGGATCCCGTGGCTGCTCGAGCCCGGGAGGCCGACCGCCGCGCTCGGCACCGGCTGTGTGCTGGCCGACCTGCGGGTGCGCTACCGCGGTCAGCTGCGGCACGAGGACACGCCGCTCGATATCGCCATGTGGATCGAGCAGCTGCGGGCGGTCGACTTCACCATCGGCTACGAGGTGCGTGCCGCCAGTGCGGCGCCGGACTCGCCGGCCGCGGTGATCGCGTCCACCCAGATCGCCGCGTTCGACATGTCCGCGCAGCGGTTGCGCAGGCTCACCGATGCCGAACGCGACTATCTCGCCGAGTGGATGGATTGATCCACATCGTTAGTCACGTAGCGCGAACGGCAGCACAGCCGTGATGCCGGAACAGCGTGTGCTGCACGTGCCCGATCCGGCGGAGCGAGAGAATCTCGCGACGTTCCTGACTCGGGCACTGCGGCTGGACCCCGCGGTGGTGGTACGTATCCGCCGCCGCGGGGAGCAGCACGTCTCGGCCTGGGTGGCAACGGGTTTCGAGGCGCTCGCGGTCCGCACCATCGTCGGTGAGCTCGGCGTCGATGACGTCACCGTCGGCGCCGACATGGTGCTGGCCGGGCTCAGCTCCGGCCTGCCCATCGACCTCGGCTACTCGATGGACTCCGCCTGGCGTGGCGCACTGCCCCCGATGGACGGTTTCACCCACATCGACGATGTCCCGGCCCGCACCCTGGTCGAACTCGCCGAGCAGGGCGCGCGGTTGGCCAAGGAACACGGCAGCAGTCACGGCCCGCCCGCCTCGCTGCTCGACCAGCCTGTGCTGACCGTCTCCGGCGGTGACCTCGAGGTGGAGGTCCCGATGCGCGTCGTCTTCGCCCTCACCGCAATGGATTTCATCCCGCACTCCGGTGACAAGGCCGATCCCGCCCGCATCCTCCCCACCGAAATCGTCCGAGTCCGCGCTACCAACACCTGGCTGCGCATCGACGCCCGCTACGGTTCGGTGGCCCGCCGCCGAGGTGGCGGCATCTCCCTGTCCCCGAGCTGACCCATCGCCGACGGCTCAGCAGGGCAGCGGATCGCGCCGTTCGCGGCATATCGAGATCTGCACTCATTTTGGGATTCGCACTGGCTTGGGGCCCCCACAGCCGGTGCGAATCCCGAGAACAGGTGCGGCTGTTGTCCTCAGCGGTGCCGTTGATGGTGAACGGGCGAGTCAGGGGAGACCGAGTAGGCGTAGGAGGGCGGTGGTTGTTGCGGCGGCGAGGATTACCAGGAGGATGGGTTGTTTGCGCCAGGCCAGCAACGCGGCGACGAGAACACCTGCGGGCAGCGCGAATCCGAAGTGGCCGGAGGCGGTGGGCAGCGCGGTGACTGCCACCAGAGCGGCGAGCAGGACGACAGCGCCGACCTCCAGGAGCTGAATTGTGCGGGCGGGGAAGCGGATACGGTCGCGGAGCGCTGGTCCGGACCAGCGGAAGGCGTAGGTTCCGAGGGCGAGGGCGATCATGCCTGCGATCAGCATTACTCGACACCTGATTCGCAGGTGGTCCGCTCGCAATTCGGCGCTGGTGCAACAGCTTCCGATTCGGCAGTGGTTCCTTTGCCGCCCCAAGGCCGCACGAAGAACAATCCCGAAAGCGCCATCAGCACAGGCATTCCCGCAGGCAAGAACGGTGCACTGGCGACCGCCGCCACAGCCCCCACCAACGCCGCACGCCGTGTCGCTGTGTCCCGCAACGCCGGAACGATCAACGCGAGCAGCACCGCAGGGAACACCGCGTCCAACCCGAACGCCGCGGTATCCGGCACAAAGGACCCGATCAGCGCACCGAGCGCGGCACCGACGGGCCAGGCCAGCAGCACGCCGAAACCGCAGGCCCAGTAGGCAGCCCGCTTCCGCTCGGCATCGGGTTGGGCCAGCGACATCGCCACCGACTCGTCGTTCATCAGGTGCACCCCGAGGAGCCGCCGCCACCCGGTGCCGACCACATCGGGCACCGACAACCCGTACGGCAGATGCCGAGCGTTGACCACCAGCCCGGCCAGCACGGCCGCGATCGGACTGCCGCCGGCCGCGACGATCCCGATGAACAGAAACTCCGCACCCCCGGCGAGCACCACGATCCCAAGCACAATGGGCAGCCACGCGGGCAGGCCGGTGGTTACCGCGGTCGCACCGTAGGACACGCCGATCACCGCGACGGCAAGGCATACCGCCGCGATCCCGGAGAACGTATCCCGCCCGAGTGTTCGCCATATCGAACGCATGTAGCTTATAGTGAACACAGCGAACCGATCCGTCAATATGGTTTCCTGTTGAGTGTTCGATCACACGATGGGAGGGCAAGTGGCACAGCGGGACTCACCGGCGCAGACACCTCAGGCGGTGATCGCCGCCGCCTTGCGCCGTGAACGCACCCGCGCGGGCCTGTCCCTCACCGAGGTGGCTAATCGCGCGGGCATCGCGAAATCCACGCTCTCCCAATTGGAATCGGGCACCGGCAATCCGAGCCTGGAAACCCTGTGGGCACTGTGCGTCGCATTGGACATGCCGTTCTCCGGCCTGCTCGACCCGCCACGCCCCACCGTTCAGGTGATCCGCGCGGGGGAGGGCCCGGTGGTCGCCGCCGCGGAATCCGACTACCGCGCGACTCTGCTGGCCGCGAGCCCGCCCAACTCCCGCCGCGACCTGTTCCGGATCACCGTCGAACCAGGCCACGCACGCCGCTCGGAGCCACACATTCCAGGTGTGGTCGAGCACGTACTACTCGCGAGCGGTCGCGCCAAAGTCGGCTTGATCGATGAACCCGTCGACCTGTCCCCGGGCGACTACATCTCCTACCCCGGCGATCTCCCACACCTCTTCGAGGCACTGGAGCCCGCCACCTGGGCAACCTTGGTGATCGAGTACACCTAGGCCCTGTGTCGAACCGGGGCTAGGCGGCGCCTTCACCCAGGTACTGCAACCACACCGGGTCCAGATCGGCTGTCGTGGACAGCAGCCGCCAGTGCGGTCCCTTCGGCGAGACCAGCGGTGAGCGCAGGGTCCAGCCCAGCTCGCTCAGCATCTTGTCGGCCTTACGGTGATTGCACGGCGCACAGCTGGCGACGCAGTTCTCCCAGGAGTGTTCCCCGCCCCGGCTGCGCGGGATGACGTGGTCGATGGTTTCGGCTTTGCCGCCGCAGTAGCCGCAGCGATAGCGGTCGCGGTGCATGAGTGCGGCGCGGGTCATCGGGACGCGGGCCCGATACGGCACGTGGACATAGGTGCGCAGGCGGATCACCGAGGGAATCGTGACGGCGGATTCGGCGGAATGGACGACCGGACCTTCGACGTCGTGATGGACGGTGTCTGCTTTATCGCAGATGAGCAAGACGATCGCGCGACGCGCGGACAGAGCGGTGAGCGGCTCGTAGGTGGCGTTCAGAAGCAGCACCCGGCGCTTCAACCAGCTCGGACTCTCGCTGTGCGGCGGTGCGGAGCGGTGCGCATGATCGGCGTGACCGTGATGCGCGCCCGGATAATGATCGGACAAGATGTGCAGCGGAGTAGCCCCCGACCCACGATTGTGGACGTCGGCGGGCTGGAGTTGTCGGTGTGTCCGCGCCTCGTGTGATCTGGCGCTGTGCCGCTGCTTCATCTGGACCTCAATTTCATGATTGGCAGGATCATGCTGTTAGCTCGGCAGAGATTGCCACCCAGTTGACCATGGAACGTCGGCTATTGCACGGTGATTTTCAACAATGTCCGGTTAACTGTGGCTGAAGAGCCGCCGGCCCGCGATTTACCGCCCCGAGAAACCGCGGTGTGGGCTGCCGATGCCGAGCACGGGCACAATGGACGTCGGCGCATCCAGCGAATCGAGAGGGTCTATGACTTCGGGCGAGCAGACAGCATCGGCAGAACAGGCGACGTCGTTCTATGACGCGGTCGGCGGAGCGGAAACGTTCCAACGCATCGTCGCGGCGTTCTACCGCGAGGTGGCGACCGACGAGGTGTTGCGCCCGCTCTATCCCGAGGAAGATCTCGGCCCGGCCGAGCGCAGGCTGCGCATGTTCCTGGAGCAGTACTGGGGTGGGCCGCGGACCTACGGCGAGGAGCGCGGGCACCCTCGGCTGCGGATGCGGCATCATCCGTTCACCATCGGTCCGCTGGAGCGCGACGCGTGGTTGCGTTGCATGCGAATCGCCGTAGCCGAGATCGAACCCGAGCTGCTCGATGACGAGCACCGCAAGGCGCTGCTGGACTACCTGGAGATGGCGGCGAATTCGCTGATGAACGCCCCCTGGTGAGGGCGTTTGGCGCCAGAGCCGAGACGGGCCGAGAGTTTTCGGCGCGTCGCGGCGGACGCTGGCGATTTGCCGGAAGTTGAGATCACTGCTCCGCCTAAGGGTTTTTGCCGCAAAACTTTGGCACTATTGCAGGTGTGACTGATACACCCGCCGTGCTGGTGCCGGTGGATCGCACCAAGCAACCATGGTGGCGGTCGGCCGTTTTCTACCAGGTTTATCCCCGATCATTCGCGGACTTCGATGGCGACGGGGTCGGTGACCTCGGTGGCGTCCGGGAGAAACTCGGCTACCTCGAACTGCTCGGCATCGACGCACTCTGGGTGTGTCCGGTGATGACCTCGCCGATGGCCGACGGCGGCTACGACGTGGCCGACCCGCGCGATATCGATCCCCTGTTCGGCGGCCTCGCCGCCATGGACGAGCTGATCGCCGAGGCGCACCTGCGCCACATCAAGATCACGATGGACCTGGTGCCCAACCACACCAGCAACGAACATCCCTGGTTCCTCGCGGCGCTGGAAGCCGGACCAGGCAGCCCGGAACGGGCCCGCTACCTCTTCCGGGACGGGCGCGGCCCCGGCGGCGACGCCCCACCGAACAACTGGCCGAGCATCTTCGGCGGCCCCGCCTGGACCAGGATCACCGAGCCCGACGGCACGCCGGGCCAGTGGTACCTGCACATCTTCGCGCCGGAACAGCCCGACCTGAACTGGGAAAACCCAGAGGTCGCCGCCGATTTCGAGAAGACCCTGCGGTTCTGGCTGGACCGCGGCGTCGACGGCTTCCGCCTCGACGTGGCGCACGGCATGGCGAAGCCGGCCGGGCTGCCCGATATGGCGGTGGCCAAGTCCAGCATGCTGTCCAACGACGACGACGATCCGCGCTTCAACAACCCCGCCGTGCACGAGATCCACCGCCGCATCCGCAAGGTGCTCGACGACTACCCGGACGCGGTGTCGATCGGCGAGGTCTGGGTGAACGACAACACGCGATTCGGCGAGTACCTGCGCCCCGACGAGCTACACCTGGCCTTCAATTTCCGGCTGGCCAAGACCGACTTCGACGCCGACCACGTCCGTGCGGCGATCGACAACTCGCTCGCCGCGGTCGCGCCGGTCGCGGCCGCACCCACCTGGACGCTGTCCAACCACGACATCGCCCGGGAAGTGACCCGCTACGGCGGCGGTGCGGTGGGTGAGGCGCGGGCCCGCGCGATGCTGCTGGTCGAGCTCGCGCTGCCCGGCACGGTCTTCATCTACAACGGCGCCGAACTCGGTTTGCCGAACGTGGACGACCTACCCGACGAGGTACTGCAAGACCCGGCGTGGGAACGGTCGGGGCACACCGAACGCGGCCGCGACGGCTGCCGGGTGCCGATCCCGTGGGAGGGCGCCACGCCGCCGTTCGGCTTCACCACCGGCACACCGTGGCTGCCGATGCCGGCCGACTGGGCGGGACGCACCGTGGAAGCCCAGCTCGAGGAACTCGGCTCCACCCTCTCGCTCTACCGGATGGCCATCGAATTACGCGGCCTGCGACCGGAATTCAGCGGTGACCGGATCGAGTGGTACGGCAGCCCGCCCGGGTGCCTCGCCTTCCGCCGCGAGGGCGGCCTGGTCTGTGTGCTGAACGCGTCGAACACACCCACCCAGTTGCCACCCGGCGACGTGCTGCTGGCCAGCGCCGCGCTCGACGGTGGCCAGCTGCCGCCGAACACCGCCGCGTGGCTGGTCTAGCGGGCACGGTGGTCCGCTGAACTTTCGAGGGGCAGCCGGTCGACGGACTGCGGAAGCCGCTGCGGCAGAACGATGCTGAAGGCATAGGGCTGCGGCGTCTGCTCGGCAGGTACGCGTAGTTGTGCTGGGGTGTTGCTGTGTGCGGCCACACCCCAGCGTGGGGAGGGCTGCGCCCGTAGCGATTGATCGTTGCGAGCCCGGCGGCCGCCGCTACGCTGCCTGACGGCCGCATCCGCCACGCCGAAATTTGCCTATGTGCGCGATGCATTTTTCCAATTGGACTAATTCATGCGGTCCACATTCGCGTTCAGGGGGCTTGCGTTTTAGTCCAAATCGCTGGTCGGCGGGGTTGTCAGCGACCCGAACGTGGTTCGCTCTCAGCGAAGTTACACATTTGTGATTTTTGCTCGCGGGGACTGGCCGTGAGCGGTCGCGGAATGGGAGACTGGTCGGTGCCCCCAGTGCAGTGGGGGGCCGCGCTCGGCTTAACCAGCCTGTAGCGCGCAGTGCCGCGATGGTCCCGAATTCGGCTGCACCCACGATGCTTTGGGGTTCGCGAGGCACGCGAGGCTCAACGGCTGGTACCCACCTCATAGTGGATCCGGACCACGAGCGCCGATCGCAGTGGTCGGCGCGCAGCACCGCGGCCAGCGGACTCCTTCGTTACACAGGTTGAGGAGTTGACGTGACCGGTTTTGTCGTGTCCGCCGGAGTGCCGAGGTGCGTGCGGTGTCGGAGAGCTGACTGTGGCGCGTGGCTCGGTGGCGCACTACGTCGGGTCCCGGGTGGTGCTGACTGCCGTTCATCGCGGTGAGGGCCGAGGTGTCCGCGGCCGAGAAGGCAGGCACCGAGCTGAAACTCACGCTCGATCTCGACGGCGCCTCTTACGACCGACTGCGCATGGAGTTCCTGGCGATGACCGCCGAGGCGCAGCGTTCCTCGGGGTTGTCCAGGGCTGCCGTCGCGAAACGCTGTGCCGGTAAGCCCGGACGGCAGACGGTGTACAACTACGCCGGAAACCCCACCTACACGAGCTTCCCGAAGCCTGCGCTGCTCCACAAGTATTTGGAGAGCTGCGAACTCCCACCGGAGCAGATCGAGTTCGCGGTGGCCCGCTGCGCGGAGATCAGGCGCAGGTTCCCGGAGGCGGGCAAGACAGTGCCCCGCGGAACAGCAGAGCCGCCTCGACCGCAGACCGACGGTGTGCCCTCTCCGGGACGGCACCCGGGTGTCTCCGGTCCGGTTGCCGGGCAGCGGGAAAGCGTTGCGCCGAACACTGTCAACGCCGGTCCTGACGCCCCGTTGACTGCCCAACCGGGCGGCTGGTCGGAGCTGTGGCGTGGGCTTACCCAACGGTTTTCGCCGAGAAAGGCTTTCTCGCCGGCTGATGTCTACGGCTCCGTCGGCACGCGTTTCATCACACCCTTGCCTGCGACACAGTACGAGCCGCATGCCTACGAACCGTGGCAGCCGCGCGATCCCGCGGTGCAGACAGTGGGCGTGGAGCCGGTTGCGCAGGCCGACCGTTGGTGGGTCGGCAGCGTGCTGCGGGATTCGGGGGTGCGGGTCTCGCCAGGTCGAATGGCATTGCGGTTCGTGCGCGAAGAACTCGCTGACCCGCGCTCCCTCGAGAATCTCACCGCGGCATCGTTCATTCGCAAGGCTTATGGCGCCGCCGGGATCACTTTGCGGACCCGCGCGGGCGAACAGGCCGAGGCCGGCGTGCACGTGCCGTTCGAGAACGCCGAGCCAGGCGACATCCTCATCCTGGCCGACGGCCGTGAATGTCTTTATGCGGGCAATGGACTCGCTTTGCTGTTCGCCGCGTCGGTGGGGGGATCGTACGGCTGGCTGATCCCCCGGGATCAGGTTAGGACGACACGCCGCATCACGTGGGAGTCTGTGCTGCTGACGGACCGCCCTGCGCAGAGTCTGGCCACACCAACAGTTTTCGATACCGTTCCGCCGTCGTCGGCCGACGTCCCGCCTGGCCCACGAGACGGTGCCGCTGCGCAGCAGGTGACGCTGCCGTCGCGCCCGGCCGACTCGTCGACCGAGAGCGTCGTATCGGAGTACGAGGCGGTCATGTGTGCGGTGACCGAACAGGTCGAGGCCGCGGCGCGGGCCGCCGAACCGGGACCGGCCGCGCTGCGGGCGATCGACCGCCTGGTCTTCCCGTACGCGGGATCGCAGGCATGGCTCGTGCGCGAGGCCTTCAAGGCCATCGACTTGCCGCTGCCACCCGATATCCGGTTCGAGTTGCCGGTGATGGCGGTCGCCGTACGCCACGTCGACTTGCGCCCCGGCGACATCGTGTTCACCGAATCCGGCGTGCTCGGAATTTACGGTGGCCATGGTGAACTCGTGTATCTGGGGTCGGCGGGCACCAAGGCCACCAGTGTGCTGCAGCCTGCGTTGTACGTGGCGGCGTGGCGAGTGACAGCCGTGCCTGCGCGGACCGGTTATGGGCTGGTGAGCTCGGTGGCGGTGGTCGATCATGACGGCACCGGACGCCTCGCGCGGATCTACCGGGCCGGTGAACGACGTAGCGGCCGTCATCGCCGGGTTCCGGAAACGGCCGAGGTTGTCGCTATGGTGATCGAGGTGGTCGAGCGCGCGAAGCAGCGTGGGGTCGCCGTGCCGTTGAGCGGACGAGATTTGTTCACCGCGGCCAAGATTCGAGGCGGAGTCGAGTTCACCTCGGTGACGACCGCATGGGATCCGGTGCGGGAACCGGTGTATCCACGTGACGCTCGGCTCCGCAATGTTCAAGCGGTGTCTCCGACCGACTCCGCGACGGCCGCGGAGTTGATGATGGCGCGCTTGGCCACGGCCGCCGCGGGTCGGTGGTCTGCCCGCAATCGGCCGGGGGTCGCGTAGGACCGGGCTTTCGCTGTCCGTCATTACGGCGCCGCATAATTCTCGACCGTCTACTTTTCCGCACAGCCTGCACTGGTGTATTTGCATTTGCAATCTCGAATCGGTAGGCATATCGGCGGATTCGACACTTCGCTGTATGCAGTTTGTCGAAATTTCTGTTGTCGAGTACTGCGCGGATTCTTCGAGGTGTGCGCGAGCCGGGTGGCTGGAGTTGGATCGCTGTGCTCGACTCGTAACCCGGTCTATCGTGGGCTGGTTGCCGACGAAACCTCGACAGGCGTTCGTCATCCCTGTGCGGCCTGCTCTCTGGGAAGATTTCCAAAAGCGCAGGTAAGGGCGGTGGAAGAGAGTCCAAATCCGCCTGTTTGGAATGGCATCCGAGAGTTGGCGGTGCTCGGTTGGAACGGCACCGAATCGTATTTGGAATTCCAATTCCAAACGCGCCTATCGGCGTGACTGCTATTTGGAAGCTTTCCGAGAGTTGCCACTCTATTGGACCGATTTCGCTCTGAGCTGACTCACTTCTGCCGGAAGGGTGCAAAAGGAATGTTGAAACCCGGCTGGTCTTGGCTATGCTCGTATTCGTCCTCTCGCTGGCGAAGGGTGGCAGGCCCGGTGAGCTCGAGTCGGGCCCGCCGCGAATTCCAGAGAAGAACTGCACGTAATCGTGCGTCGGTCGCATTCCCTGAATATTCCTGAGTTCGTGTTCCGTCGTGCTGATTCAGTGCTCGAACACGGATTCCTCACCTAGGAAGACGAAACGCAGATGCTGAATTCTCACCGCGGTCCCGCGGGGGACGCCACGCGCACAGGTGATACCGGAGACCAGTCGGCCACCCCGAGCGCGCGGGACGACACCGCCGACAGCGTCCGGACGGATGTGCCGTCCGGCCCTGCGCTGCCTGTGTCATACCCGGTATCGGCAGTCCCGATCGGTGCCCGCTACGTGACTGCCGGGCTGATCGGTCGCACGCTGCGACTCGACATCCCGGTTGCGGTGGCCGGCGTGATGACGACCGCGACGTTCGCCGAGATGGTCAGCAACGGATGGCCCGACGATATCGAGCATCGGACGCTGGCCTGCGGCGCGCTCGTGTTCGCCCTCCGTACCGGGTGGCGGACCGCTCGGGCCCTGTGGCGGCGGTGCGGGCCGGAAGAGATCCACGTCAGCGTCCGGTTTCGACCTCCCCGGCCATGACCGGCGGGGTCGTCGCCGCGACCCGACACGAAACAGTCACAGTGCGACCAGAAGAGGAACTACTACAGAGCATCGTCTACCGTTGGACCGTGAGCATTCTCGAGACAGTGCTGATCTTCCTCGGCATCCCGCTGGTGGTCTACGGCGCGATTGCCGGATTGTCGTATCTCGGTAAGCCACTCCCCGGCGAGAAGCCCGCCCACTACGACCTCGGTCAGCAGTGGACGGCGGCGCCGGTGCTGTGGAGTGCGACCGACGAGGTGACGAACGCATTTCACCACGAAAGGGCCGAGGAGTCGCACGGCCACCACGCGGAGTCGTCGCATGGTCATCATGCGGCGCTCGAAGCCCCCAAGGCGGAGCTGATCGGAGGCCGGGCAAGTGGCAAGTTCTAAGTGGCCCGCGGTGGTCGAGTCCGACCTGCCGCGCGGATATGTGGTGACCACCAGTGGACGCGTCTCCGGCGTGCACGAGGCGGGTGACGTGTTCAAGGAGGCCCCGTTCAGCGACGAAGAGCGGCTGGCCATGGACAACGTGCTCACCGAGGCGACCCGCGCGACCAAGGTGCGCTTCAACGTCTACATCGGCGATCTCGGTGCCGATCCGGCCGCTGGTGCGGACGCGATCTTCCCCTCGACCCCCGAGGCGACGCGTTCGGTGCTCATCGCGGTCTCGCCCAACGACAAGGCGATCGAGGTCCGCTCCGGCCGCGACGTCGCCGACCGCGCGAACGACCGGGTCTGCCAGCTCGGCGTCACCGCCGCATCCAGCTCGTTCCGGCAGGGCCAGCTGATCGACGGCCTGGTTTCCGCGGTTCGCGTGATGGCTGCCGCGATCGGCCGCTGAACCATCCCGCCCTTGCGGCGGAGTCACGAGTGATGCTTCCGGCGCGCTCACCCACTGGGTGAGCGCGCCGGTGGCGTTTGCGGGCACTACACCCAGACCCAGACGCGGAAATTTTTCTCTTCGCTAGTACCAGAATTGGGGGTTGTCACTCGGTGCGCCCGCCGCGCAGGGTGGTGAGATGAAAATTCTTGTGACCGGAGCTACCGGAAATATCGGACGGATGGTGGTCGACCACCTGCTCGCGGCGGGGGCACAGGACATCCGGGCGCTGTCGAATCATCCGGAGCGGACGAACTTTCCGGCCGGAGTGGAGGTCGTCAAGGGTTACCTGAAGCGGGTGTCGTCGTTGCCCGCAGCGTTCGAGGGGGTGGACCGGATGTATCTCGCCCCGGTCCTGGAGACCATCGACGAGGTCGTGGCGGCGGCGAAAGCCGCGGGGATCCGGCACATCGTCGACCTGTCCGGCAACGAGTACACCGACTGGCAGCCGATCGCGCGGGCCGTGGAGAACTCCGGGCTCGACTGGACGCACCTCTATGCAGGCGAATTCACCGAGAACGCCACGATCTGGACCGACCAGATCCGGGCCGGTGACGTACTGCCGGACGCCTACCCGGAGGCCGCCAACGCACCGCTGGTGATGGACGACATCGCCCGCGTCGCCGCGGCGGTCCTGCTGTCCGACGGTCACGCGGGCAAAGTTTACGAACTCACCGGGCCGGAAACGCTGACCAGAGCCGAGAAGATCACGCAGCTCGGTGCGGCACTGGGCCGCCCCCTCAGGATGGTGAAAGTGTCACGTGAGGAGGCGATTCAACAGCTGACACCGGCCATGGGCGAATACGCCGAATGGTACGTCGACGGCCTCGCCACCATGGTCGAGCACCCGCAGCAGGCGAACACGATCATCGCCGACCTCACCGGCGCCCCCGCCACCACCTTCGCCCAGTGGGCCGCCGCCAATACCGCTCTCTTCCAGTGACATTCATGATCAACGGGACATGTCGGCGAAGCTGGAGCCGTCATGTCCCGTTGGTCATGGTTCGCTACCGGCTGTCGAATACCCGTGCGCGCAGGGCGCGTTCGACGCCGGCCTTGCCTTCGATCACCAGGCGGCGCAGCGCGGGCGGGTGCTCACCGGCCAGGAACTTGTCGGCAGCCGCGACCGCGTCGTCGCTGATCGCCCAGCTCGGGTACAGGTTGACCACCACGGTCTGGGCGACCTCGCTGGAGCGCCGCTCCCACACGCCGGGGATCGCCGCGAAGTACCGATCCACGTAAGGCGCGAGCAGCTCGGCCTGACCGGCCGGTGCGAAGCCCGCGGCGATCGCGCGGGCGGTGATGTTGGAGATGGTGTCGTCCTCCACCACCTTGGTCCAGGCCTGCTCCTTCACCGCCGCGATCGGGCGGGCGGTCGCCGCGGTGGCGGCATGCCGCTTGCCCGCCGCGGTCGGATCCTTGGCCAGCACCTGGTCGATGAACGGGGTATCGAGGCCGTCGGCGTCGATCTCGCCCGCCGCCGCCAGCGCGATCACCAGGCGCCAGCGCAGGTCGGTATCGATGACCAGCCCGGCCAGACCGACCTTCGCCGGGTCGCCGTCGAGCAGCTCCTGCAACACCTCGGTGTGCCAGTCGGACAGCTTGGCCGCGGCGAGCGCGTTGACGAAGGCCAGCTGATGATCCGAGCCACCCTCGGCCTCGCGAGCCAGCTCGAGCAGCCGGTCGGCGTACACGGTCCAGCCGGTGCTCGCCGACCATTCCGGGTCGGCGTAGCTGCGCAGTGCCAGGTTCGCCTGCATCAGGAGTCGTTGCACCACACCGATTTCCGATTCCGCGCCCACGCCACGCTGGACCAGCGCGAGGAAGTCGCGGGCCCGGAACTCGGCCTGGCGGGTCATCTCCCAGGCCGCCGACCAGGCGAGGGTACGCGGCAGCGGCTCGGCGATATCGGCGATCCGGTTGACGAGCACGTCCAGCGATCCGGCGTCGAGGCGCACCGAGCAGTAGGTCAGGTCGTCGTCGTTGATCAGCACGAACTGCCCGCTCGCCACGCCGACCAGCTCGGGCACCTCGGTGCGCTCGGCCGCCTGGACGTCGAGCTCGACGCGCTTGGTGCGCACCAGCTTTCCGTCCTGGTCGTCGTAGACGCCGATGGCGAGCCGGTGCACGCGGCGCTCACCGGCACCCGGCTCCGCGCCGCCCTGCAGGACGGCGAACGAGGTGAAGTTGCCGTCACCGTCGACCGTGAAGTCCGGACGCAGGGTGTTCAGGCCGGTGGTCTTGAGCCACTGCGCGCCCCAGTCGGAAAGGTCACGGCCGGAAGACTTTTCCAGCGCCGCGAGCAGATCGTCGAAGGTGGCGTTGCCGTAGGCGTGATCGGCGAAGTAGGCCCGCAGACCCGCCAGGAACGGCTCCAATCCCACATAGGCGACCAGCTGCTTCAGCACGCTCGCGCCCTTGGCGTAGGTGATGCCGTCGAAGTTCACCTCGACGGCGGCCAGGTCGGGGATGTCCGCCGCGATCGGGTGGGTGGAGGGCAGCTGGTCCTGCTGGTACGCCCAGGACTTCTCCACATTCGCGAAAGTCGTCCAGGCGCTGGTGTATTCGGTCGCCTCGGCCTGGCACAGCACCGACGCGAAGGTGGCGAACGACTCGTTCAGCCACAGGTCGTCCCACCACTTCATGGTGACCAGATCGCCGAACCACATGTGCGCCATCTCGTGCAGCACGGTCTCGGCGCGCCGCTCGTAGGACGCACGGGTCACCTTGGAGCGGAAGACGTAGTCCTCCAGGAAGGTCACCGCGCCGGCGTTCTCCATCGCGCCCGCGTTGAACTCCGGCACGAACAGCTGGTCGTACTTGCCGAACGCGTAGGGAACGCCGAAGTTGTTGTGGTAGAAGCCGAATCCCTGCTTGGTCTCGGTGAACAGCCGCTCTTCGTCCATGAACTCGGCAAGCGAAGCGCGGCAGTAGATCCCGAGCGGGATGCTGCCGTGCCCGTCGGTGTAGACGTCGGTCCACTGCGCGTACGGGCCCGCGATGAGCGCTACCAAGTAGGTGCTCATCTTCGGGGTGGTACGGAAAACGTGCCGACCAGGCTCCGCCGCAAGGGTTTCCACGACCGCGCCGTTGGAGATGACCTTCCACTCCGGCGCCGCCGTCACACTGACGTCGAACGTCGCCTTCAGGTCCGGCTGGTCGAAGCAGGCGAACATCCGCTTGGCATCGGCGGTTTCGAACTGCGAGTACAGGTAGACCGAGTCGTCGGTCGGGTCGACGAAGCGGTGCAGACCCTCGCCGGTGTTCGAGTACTCGCAGTCGGCCTCCACCACCAGCTCGTTGCGCTCGGCCAGGTCGGGCAGCGTGATACCGGTGGACTCGTCGTAGCCGGAGACGTCGAGCGCGGTGCCGTTGAGCACCGCCGACCGCACGCCGCGGGCCACCAGGTCGATGAAGGTGCTCGCGCCCGGCGTTGCGGCGAAGGTGACCGTGGTCCGGGAGAAGAAGGTCTGCTCGCCCGGTTTGCCCGCACCGTCGGTCAGGTCCAGGTCGATGCGGTAGTTATCGACCGTCACTGTCGACGCGCGTTCGATCGCCTGGTCGCGAGTCAGGTTCGGTGCGGACATAGGGCTCCTTCGGGTTCGAAGAACTAGCTCGGGCGTTCCCCACGATGCCACCTGGGTAAGGTTGCCCGCGCGGGACTTTTTACTGAACCCTATCCAGGATCGGAGCTGCGGAGTGAAGCATGTGCACGCAGGCAAGGTGCGCGACCTCTACGAGGACGGCGACACCCTGCTGCTCGTCGCGTCCGATCGGGTCTCGGTCTACGACGTGGTGCTGCCGACGCCGATCCCGGACAAGGGCGCGCTGCTGACCCAGCTGTCCAACTGGTGGTTCGACTACTTCACCGACGTGCCCAACCATGTGGTCTCCGCCACCGACGTGCCCGCCGAGTTCGCCGGTCGCGCGATCCGGGTCAAGCCGTTGAAGATGGTGCAGGTCGAGTGCATCGCCCGCGGTTACCTGGTCGGGTCGGGGCTCAAGGAGTACCAGCGGGAAGGCTCGGTATCCGGCGTCGCGCTGCCGCCCGGCCTGCGCGAGGGCGACAAGCTGCCCGAGCCGATCTTCACGCCGACCACCAAGGCGTCCGAGGGGCACGACGAGTCCATCACCTTCGCGGACGTGGTGAACCAGGAGGGCCGCGAGGTCGCCGAGCAGCTCCGCGACCTCACCCTGCACATCTACTCCCGCGGTGCGGCGCACGCCGCCGAACGCGGCGTCATCGTCGCCGACACCAAGGTCGAATTCGGCTGGGACGGTGAAACTCTCACCCTCGGCGACGAGGTATTGACCTCCGACTCGTCGCGCTTCTGGCCCGCCGCCGAATGGGAACCCGGCCGCGCGCAACGCTCCTTCGACAAGCAGTTCGTCCGCGACTGGGCCACCTCCACCGGCTGGGACAAGGAGCCGCCCGGCCCGGAGATCCCCGCCGACATCGTCGAGGTCACCCGCCAGAAGTACCGGGAGGCTTACGAACTCGTCACCGGTCGCGCCTGGACGGGTGTGTCGCAGTAGGCGAACTCAGGCCTGGGTGAGGTAGTCCTTCAGCCGGTCGAGGAACGGCCGCTGGCCGGTGCCGAGCTTGTCGTGCGCGGTGGCCAGGTCGAACCAGCCGGCGCGGTCGATCTCCGGGAAGCTCGCCATCCGGCCGGACCGCGGCGGCCACTCCATCTCGAAGGTGCCCGGCACCACGTCGGCCGGATCCAGGTCGCCCTCGACCGCCCAGACGGTGACCGTCTTCTTCCCCTTGCCGCTGCCGTACCGCACGTCGCCGAGCGGAATCCAGTCGCCGGGCGGCACAAACAGGCCGAGCTCCTCGTGGAACTCGCGGCTGGCCGCCGCCTGCGCGTCCTCCAGCTCCGGCTCGTACTCGCCCTTCGGAATGGACCACGCGCCGCTGTCCTTGCGCGCGAAGAACGGCCCACCCATATGCCCGATCAGCACCTCGACGTCCGCGTCGCCGCGCCGCCGGAATACCAAAACGCCCGCACTGGTCTTATCCGTCACCCCATGCAGTCTGCCGTACGAGTCGCAACGGCCGCGGCAACCGTCGAGCGAGCCGCTCAGCGATGCCGGAGCCGGGCGGCGCGAAGGGTGAGGTAGTGGTTCTCCGGCGCGCTCGGGGTGCGGCCCGCCGCGGCGGTGTAGCAGGCGATAGCGGCGTCGGGATTGCCTGCCATCTCGTGGAGGTGGCCGCGGACAGCGTCGAGCCGGTGGTTGCCTGCCAGCCGATCGTCGAGGGCGGCGGCGAGGTCGAGCCCGGCCTCGGGGCCGTGCACCATCGCGATCGCCACGGCCCGGTTGAGCGTCACCATCGGGTTGTCCGAAAGCTTTTCGAGCAGGTCGTACAGCGCGAGGATCTTGGTCCAGTCGGTCTCGTCGGCGCTGCCGGCCTGCGCGTGCAGCGCTGCGATGGCCGCTTGGATCTGATACGGCCCGGAAAGTCCTTGGGCGAGCGTGTTCGTCGCCAACGTGACGCCTTCGGTGATCTGCGCGCGATCCCACAGCCCACGGTTCTGCTCGGCGAGCGGAATCAACTCGCCCTTGGCGCCGGTGCGGGCCGCCCGCCGGGCGTCGGTGAGCAGCATGAGCGCGAGCAGGCCGGTGACCTCGGTATCGTCGGGCAGCATCCGATGCACCGCGCGGGTGAGCCGAATCGCCTCAGCGGACAGGTCCGCGCGCTGCAACTCCGGGCCGGACGTGCTGGTATTACCTTCGTTGAAGATCAGATACAGCACGTGCAGGACGGTTCCGAGCCGAGCATGCCATTCGGAACCACCCCGCTGCGCGAACGGCCGCTCCAGCGTCGCCAGTTTCTTCTTCGCCCGCGTGATCCGTTGCGCCATGGTCGCTTCCGGCAGCAGGAACGCATGCGCGATCTCCGCCGTGCCGAGCCCGCCCACCGCCCGCAGCGTGAGCGCGATGGCGCTGGCCGAGGACAGCGCGGGATGGCAGCAGAGGAAGAACATCGCGAGGGTGTCGTCGTGGTCGACCGGCATCGCGTCGGGCACGTCGCGGTCGTAGGCCGTTGTCTCCCTGCGCCGCCGGGCCACCTCGGCACGCACCGCGTCGGCCATCCGGCGCTGCGCCACCTGGATCAGCCAGCCGCGCGGGTTGTCCGGCAGACCGTCCACCGGCCACTGGGTCGCGGCCGCGAGCATGGCCTCCTGCAGCGCGTCCTCCGCGGTGTCGAAATCACCGAACCGACGGACCAACGCACCGAGGACCTGTGGCGCCAACTCGCGCAACAGGTCCTCGGCCCTCGCCGGGAGCGGTGTGTCGTCGGGCACCACTCGCCGGTTGGTCACAGGTCGCTGGCCGGGACGCTCAGCACCGGCCGCACCTCGATGTATTCGCCGATCGGTTTGCCACCCGGCCCCGGTGCCGCCGAGGCTTTCGCGGCGATCTCGTAGGCCCGTTCCGGGCTTTCCACGTCGACGATCCAGTACCCGGCCAGAAATTCCTTCGTTTCCGGGAACGGTCCGTCGGTCACCACCGGCGCCGAGCGGCCGTCGGAGCTGACGATGCGGGCCTCGGTCGGGCCGGCGAGCCCTTGCGCATCTACCAGCTCACCCGACTTGGCCAATTGCTCGCCGAGGGCGCGCTGAAAGTCTATGTGCGCCTGGATTTCTTCGGGGGACCATTCGTTGATCGGTGTGTCGCAGAACGCGGGGGCGGTGTAGGTCTTCAGCAGCATGTACTTCATCGGGTCCTCTTTCCGGCTACAGAGCGGTGCGCCCGTGCGGCGCGCTCGTGGTGTAGTCGGAGCCTGACCCGTCGATTCGACGCATCTCGCCAAACCCGTGAAGTGACCTGCATCACAAGGGCTTCGAGGTGTCGGCCAGCGCGTCCGGGTCGACCGGTTCGCCGGCGAGGATCAGTTCCTTGATCCGGTCGGTCACGTCCCAGACGTTCACATTCATGCCCGCGAGAATCCGGTTGTCCGAGTCGAGCCAGAACGCGACGAACTCGCGTTTGCCGACATCGCCGCGCGTCACCACCCGGTCGTAGTCGCCGGGGGCGGCGTAGCCGGTGTACTCCATGCCCAGGTCGTACTGGTCGGTGAAGAAGTAGGGCAGCCGGTCGTAACTGGCTTTCTTGCCGAGCATGGTCGCGGCGGCCACGGCGGGCTGGTTGAGCGCGTTTGCCCAGTGCTCCACCCGAATTCGGCGGTTTAGCACCGGATGCTGCTGTTCGGCGATGTCGCCGACGGCGACGATGTCCGGGTCGCTGGTGGCCAGGTGTTCGTCGACGAGCACGCCGCCGTCGACGTCCAGGCCCGCCTCGGCGGCCAGTTCGATATTCGGCTCGGCGCCCACCGCGACCAGCACGGCCTCGGCATCGAGCACGGTGTCGTCGGCGAGTTTCACCCCGCTCGCCAGCCTGGTTCCGATGCCTTCCTTCGTGGTGATCTCGCTGACCTGCACCCCGAGGCGTAGGTCGACCCCGTGCGAGCGATGCAGGTCGGCGAACACCTCGCCCATTTCCGGTCCGAGCGCCCCGAGCAGTGGCTGTTCCGCGCTCTCGACGACGGTCACCTCGAGGTCGGCGGCCCTGGCCGCCGCGGCGACCTCCAGGCCGATCCAGCCCGCCCCGATGATCACGATGCGCTGTGCGGCGCTCGCGAAGAGCTCGATCAGGGTGTCGGAGTCCTCGATGGTGCGCAGCGTGTACACGTTGGGCGCGTCGGCGCCGGGGATCGACAATGTTCGCGGGGACGAGCCGGTGGCGAGTGCCAGCTTGTCGTAGGACACCGTCGAACCGTCCGGCAGCGAGACCGTCTTCGCGGCGCGATCGATGCCTTCGACGGTCGTGCCGACCCGGACCTCGACGCGATGGTCGCGGTACCACTGACGCGGTTCGCAGGTGAATTCGGCGAGCTGTTTCTTGCCCGCCATATGGTCCTTGGACAGCGGTGGTCGCTCGTAGGGCAGCCATTCCTCCGCGCCGATGAGCGTCACCGCGCCGGGAAAGTCGTTGGCGCGCAATGCTTCCGCCAGCTTGGCCGCAGCCAGTCCGCCGCCGACGATGACGAAATGCTCATCCGAGGTCATTCGGACTCCTTGTCGAGAGGGAACCGGACTCCTGCGAATAGACCCTACTGGGGTGGGCGGCGCCGTCTCCCGAAAACGCGGGCACCGGATGGGAACGAATCGGGAGCCGGTGTGGTTGGTTCGGTATAGCGGCGGGGCACCAGCGCGCGCAGCGAGCGACATCATCGGACACGCCACCGCCGTCGAATATCCGATTCGAGAGGACCCGCCGTGAGTGATCAAGGCTCCGCGAAAGACGTTGCCGATTTCTGGTTCGACCCGTTGTGCCCCTGGTGCTGGATCACCTCGCGCTGGATCCTCGAGGTCGAGCAGGTCCGCGACATCGAGGCCCGATTCCACGTGATGAGCCTGGCGGTACTCAACGAGAACCGCGAGGGCCTGCCCGACCAGTACAAGGAACTGCTGGCCTCCGGCTGGGGCCCGGTCCGTGTCGCCATCGCCGCCGCGCAGGAGCACGGGGACAAGGTGCTCTCGCCGCTCTACACCGCGATGGCCACCCGCATCCACAACCGCCGCGCCGAGTACGAGCGGGCATCGCGCAAGGAATCCCTCGCCGTGGTGATCGCCGATTCGCTGGCCGAGGTCGGCCTGCCCGCCGAACTGGCGAAGGCCGCCGACAGCACCGACTACGACGAGGCGCTGCGCAAGAGCCACCACGAGGGCATGGACAAGGTCGGCACCGACGTGGGCACGCCGACGATCCACATCAACGGCACCGCGTTCTTCGGCCCGGTGCTGTCCCGGATCCCGCGCGGCGAGCAGGCGGGCAAGCTGTGGGACGCCGCGGTGACGCTGGCGGACTACCCGCACTTCTTCGAGCTCAAGCGCACCCGCACCGAAGACCCCGAGTTCGACTGAGCGATCGTGCGAGTGCCGCGTACGGGCGGCACTCGCACCTGCTTGCTACGGAACGGGTTTCGGCGGCAGCGCGGGTGCCTGGCCGTAGGAGCTCGGGTATGCCGGAGGCACGGCGCCCGCGGGCGGGGTGGGCCGCAACCACAGCTTGCCGTGGCGGCTCCGGTCGCGCAGCGCCCACATCCGCCAGGTCAGCACCGGGTGCGACGACATGGCGTTGACCATCCAGACGAAGAAGCCCTTCTCCAGCGCCGCCCGATCGGCCATCTCGTCGAAGCCGACCAGCTTGTTCAGGTACTTGCCCGCAGCCAGCGTGCTCATCGCCCCGGGCGCACCGACGTGCCGGTTGCAGTAGCCGTGGTTGTCGGCGGTGAACTCCTGCGCGCGGATCAGCGAGTTGCCGATGATCGGCAGGAACGGGACCAGGAACATACCCAGCTGGCGCCAGTACGAGACGTGGCCCGCCGCGATATGGCCCACCTCGTGACCGATGATGAAGGCCAGCGCGTCGGGTTCCCGTGCGGCTCCGCCGATCTCGAACAGGTCGCTGTACACCACCACGAAGCGGCGGAACCCGTGCCCGCTGGCGAACGCGTTGATCTGGCCGTTGCCGAGCACCACGTAGGCGTCCGGCGCCTTGGCCATGCCGAATCGCGCGGCCGCCTCGAGCACCATTCGATGGCCTTCGGGGAACTGGGTCGGCGACATCTTGACGCCGTTCACGCGCTGGGTCGAGTAGAGAATGCCGCGGCCGAACCAGATGAGCAGCGGCGCGAACACCAGCAGCAGCACGTACTGGTCGACACTGCCCGTCACCAGCAACAGCACCGCGATCGCGTAGGCCACGACGGTCAGCGTGACCACCACGATGAGCATCGGGATCTCCCAGCTGTGCCGGGCGGGCATCCCGAACGGCGACAGCCCGCGCGGCTGCTGCTGTGGCGACACGTTCGGCGGGACGGGGAAGCCGGGATAGGGGCCGTAGGCAGGCGGAACGGGGTAGGGCGGCGGCGAGCCGTAAGGCGCGTCCTGCGCCTGCGCCCACCCGGCCGGGGCATACGGGTCGGCGTGCGGGCCCGTCTGAGAGGGCTGGGGTTCGTGCGGCTGCATGGAATGAACTCTATTCAGTTGCTGGGAGTAGGAGCGGAACCTCGCGGTGTTCGCGAGACCGCGGCGGTCCGGACGTATCTCGATTCGCGCTTGCGGTCCCCGGTGTTAATCGGGCTCTGTGCCCCTTCGCAACGAGCCGCGGCCGGGCCTGACAGAATGCCTGCCATGCGCGTATACCTCGGTGCCGACCATGCCGGTTTCGAACTCAAGAATCACGTCAAGGATCATCTGGAAAAGGCGGGCCACGAGGTGGTCGACTGCGGCGCCCTCGAATACGACGCCCTCGACGACTACCCGGCCTTCTGCATCGAGGCAGCCCGCCGCACCGTCGCCGACCCGGGCAGCCTCGGGCTGGTCTTCGGCGGCAGCGGCAACGGCGAGCAGATCGCCGCGAACAAGGTGCCCGGCGCCCGCTGCGCGCTGACCTGGAGCGTGGAGACCGCCCAGCTGGCCCGCCAGCACAACAACGCCCAGCTGGCAGGCATCGGCGGCCGCATGCACTCCACCGAGGAGGCGCTGGCCATCGTCGACGCGTTCGTCACCACCCCGTGGTCGGGCGAGGAGCGCCACCAGCGGCGCATCGACATCCTGGCCGAGTACGAGAAGTCCGGCGAGGCCCCCGCCGTTCCCGCGTACTGAACACGCTGTGCCTGAAGGCCATACGCTGCACCGGCTCGCGAGGCTGCATCACAAGCGCCTCGCGGGCGGTGTGGTGCGCGTGTCGAGCCCGCAGGGCAAGTTCGCGGCGGGTGCCGCCCGGGTCGACGGTCACCTGCTGACGCGAGCCGAGGCGTGGGGCAAACATCTACTGCACCACTACGACTCGGGCTTGGTCGTGCACGTGCACCTCGGGTTGTACGGGAAGTTCACCGAATCCGAGCTGCCGATGGGGGAGCCGATCGGGCAGGTGCGGATGCGCATGCTCGGCGCGCCGGACGGACAGCCCGGCTTCGGCACCGATCTGCGCGGGCCGACCGCGTGCGAAGTGCTGCTCGCCCCAGAGGTTTCCGCGCTGACCGATCGGCTCGGCCCCGATCCGCTGCGCCGCGGCGCCGACCGCGACCGCGCCTGGCAGCGCATCAACCGCTCGCGCAGGCCGATCGGCGCGTTGCTGATGGATCAGCAGGTGGTGGCGGGTGTCGGCAACGTCTACCGGGCGGAAGTCCTTTTCCGCCAAGGCATCTCGCCCCATCGCCCCGGCGCCCAGCTCGCTTGCGAAGAGTGGCAAGCGATCTGGGCCGACCTCGTCGATCTGATGAAGGTCGGCGTCCGGCGCGGCAAGATCGTGGTGGTCCGCCCCGAAGACGATCATGGCGCACCGGCATACGCCAAGGACAAGCCCCGCACCTACGTCTACCGTCGAGCCGGCGATCCCTGCCGCCTGTGTGGCACCACGGTTCTGCACTCGGTGCTGGACGCCCGAAATCTGTTCTGGTGCCCGGCCTGTCAGGCTCGCTGAGGTTCCATGGGTGGTACCCGACGGGTCGGCCTGGCTATCGTGGGGCGGGTGCGGGCAAATCATCGGCCACTGCTGACCGACACGCTGCTCGCTGTGACACTGACAGCCTTGACCGTGGTCGGCATGCCGGTGTCGGATCGTACGAGTTGGCCGGCATTGATGTTGGCGGCATTGTCGACAGCGCCGATCGTGGGGCGCAGTTATGCGCCGGTGGCATGCATGGTGATCATCAGCGGTGCGGTGATCGCCTACCTCCTGCTCGGCCACGGCGGGGACTTCCCGCTCTACGGGATCGGCCTACTGGTCGGGATGTTCAGTGTGGCGCAGCATCGGCCCACCCGGGTCGCCGCGATCATCTGGGTGCTGGCGCTGGCCGCCGCGCTATTCGCCTACCTGCCGACGGCGGCCGGATTGAGCTGGCCGGATGCGGTGAACGCGGTGCTGCAGACCATGGGGGCGTGGGCACTGGGCGACGCGTTCCGGCGGTGGGCCGAGCGGGCCGACCAACGCGCGGCGCGGGCCGCCGCTGAGGAGCGGGCGCGGATCGCGCGGGAGTTGCACGATATTGTCGCCCATCACATATCGGTTATCTCCCTGCAAGCCGGAGTGGCGGAGTACGTACTGGATTCCGATCCGCGGACCGCACGCACGGCGCTCACCGCGATCGCTGATTCCGGTGGCCAGGCACTGGCCGAGATGCGACGGATGCTTGCGGTGTTGCGGACCGACCCCGGTGATACTGCGGATTACCACCCGCAGCCGGGCCTGGCGCAGCTGAATGAGCTGGCCGACCACACTCGTGCGGCCGGTCTGCCCATCGAGCTCATCCGCACCGGGCGCGCTCGGCCCCTGCCGCCGGGAGTGGACCTGTGCGCCTACCGAATTGCTCAGGAAGCGCTCACGAATGTCCTCAAGCACGCCGGGCCCGCAGCGGCCCGGATCTATCTCGACTACGGTGAAAACGCGCTGACGTTACGGGTGATCGACAACGGCCGTGCGTGCGGATCGTCGACGAGCTCTGCTGTGCCGCAAGGCATTGCGGGCATGCGTGAGCGCGCCGAGCTGTACGGCGGTGTCCTGACCGCAGGCCCGCACACGAGCGGCGGATTCGCGGTCGAAGTGCGGCTGCCGACGAACGGGGTCCGATGACGATCCGCGTTCTCGTCGCCGACGACCAAGCGCTCATCCGTGCCGGTCTGGCCACCTTGTTCAGTGCCACACCCGGATTCGAGATCGTCGGCGAAGCCGCCGACGGTCGCCAGGCCATCGAGCTCGCGACCCGCATCTCCCCGGATGTGATCCTGATGGACATCCGGATGCCCGTGCTCGACGGGATCACGGCTATTCGACAGCTTTTAAATGCTCCACACGACAACCGACCGCAGGTTGTCGTTCTTACCACCTTCGACCTCGATGAATACGTCTATGCCGCGCTCGCGTCCGGAGCGTCCGGATTCCTGCTCAAGGACACTCCGGTGCAGCGGATCATCACCGCCGTGCAGGCCATCGTCGCCGGTGACATGCTCCTCTCACCCGCCATCACGCGCAGGCTGATCGAAACCTATGCACACCAGCACCGGACCAGGGCTGTCGCCGGCGCTCGACTGAGCGCTCTCACTCCGCGCGAGACCGAAGTGTCACAGCTGATCGGCAATGGCCTGACCAATGCCCAGATCGCGCAGCACCTGGAACTCAGCGAAGCTACCGTCAAAACCCACGTCAAACGCATCATGGGCAAGCTCGGTCTGTCCAGCCGTGCGCAAGTCGTCGTCGCCGTCTACGAGAGCGGCTTGATCACGCCCTCCCCGCCGGCCGATCTCCGGCACCCGTAACCCTGGACGTACCACCCTGGGGGTACAGCGAATTCCGGGCGTTACCGGATAGGCATGGATGGACCGTGTCTCTACCGTCAGGACTGTCAGATCGAGAAGGAAATCGATCATCTGGTGGAAAGAGGTACAACAGCGTGGGTTGGGGCCTATTTCGGGGGCGCGGCCGGTACATGGTCGTCGCCGCGGCGATGCTGGCCGCGGCGGGTTGCGATGAGAGCACAGCGGCCGACAGCACAGCGAATCGGAGTGCTGACGCATCGATGTCTACTCGGGTTACCGACGCGCTGACCGACCTGGTCCGCTCCGGGATGCCCGGCGCGCAGGCAACTGTCAGCGGACCGGACGGACAGCACACGTTCACCGCCGGTGCAGGTGACCTTGCCACCGGCGCACCCTATGCGGACGGGGCTCATATTCGAATCGGCAGCGTCACAAAAACTTTCACTGCCACGGTGGTGATGCAACTCGTCGGCGAGGGCTCCGTCGATCTCGAGGCTCCGATCGGGCGGTATCTACCGGGTGTCGTGCACGGCAACGGCAATGACGGCAACCGGATCACGGTGCACCAATTGCTCCAGCACACCAGCGGCCTCGCGGACTTCGCCCCTGAAGGCGGCTCCGAGAAGCTGCCTCAGCAACTCGATCAGACGACGGACGGCAGGGCCTATCGCGATTTCACACCGGCAGACCTGGTGCGTATCGCGATGAGCATGCCGCCGCAGTTCGAGCCCGGAGCGCAATTCCGGTATACCAACACCAACTATGCGCTCTTGGCGATGCTGATCGAACACATTGCGGGCCGTCCGCTCGCCGCCGAGATCAGCAGTCGCATCTTCGAACCTCTCGCGATGCGCGACAGCTACATTCCGTCGCGCGGTGACACCGGCCTGCGCGATCCGCATCCGCTGGGCTATCGCAAGGTCGATGACAAGTGGGTCGACGCCACCGACGCCGAGGTGGCCTGGACGGGCGCGGCCGGCGCGATCGTCTCCACGGGCACCGACGTGAACCGGTTCTTCATCGCACTGGTCACCGGAAAACTGCTACCGGCAGCACAACTCGCGCAGATGGAAGACGCGATACCGATGCCGCCCTTCACCGAGATGACCTACGGACTCGGCTTGGTCCGATTCAAGGTGCCCTGTGGGAACGAAGTGAAGGAGGCGTGGGGGCATTCCGGCGGGATTCCCGGCTTCAGCACGATGGCGATAGCCACGAGCACGGGAACCGCGGCGACCATCAGCGTCAACACCGAGCAGACCAACGAACAGTATTCGACCGCGTTTACAGCTATCTTCTGCGCGGTGGCGTGACCCGAAGCGCCGAGGCGGAAAGCGAGGACTTCGACCTCGGGTTCCGACTGGACTCCCAGGTCTGCACGAACCGGATGCCGGCCGGGTACCGCGTTGTCCGCCGTCGAGTGGGACGCAATGTGGGTCGATCTGGTCGCGTTGATGAAGGTGGGCGTGCGGGTCGGCAAGATGGTCGTGGTCCGGCCCGAGGACGACCACGGTGAGCCGTCCTACGCTCCGGACCGGCCGCGCACCTACGTCTGCCGCCGCCAGGGCGCGCCGTGCCGCGTGTGCGGCACCCCGGTCGCGCACGCGGTCATGGAGGCTCAGAATCTGTTCTGGTGTCCCACCTGTCAGGTGGATCAGTCCCTCAACCGGCGACGGCCTCGTCGATGGCGGGCTCGTCGGCCAGCGCGAACCGCCGCCCGCCCGCCGTCTTCGCCGAGTACATCGCGCGGTCGGCCCGGCGCAGCAGATCGCTGAAGTCGCAGGGACTTCCGGGCGGACAGAACGCGGTGCCGACGCTCGCCGAGACCGGCACCGGGCCCGCCGTCGACCACACCGGGTCGCGTAGCGCGGACACGATCCGGTGGGCGAGGTCGCCGAGCGTGTTGTGCGGCGGGTTGACGGCGAGGACGAATTCGTCGCCGCCGTAACGGCAGATCACCGTGTCCGGGGGGCACACCTCGCGCAGGCGGTTGGCCAACTCGACCAGTACCTCGTCGCCGATCGCGTGGCCGTAGCCGTCGTTGATCTGCTTGAACCGGTCCAGGTCGATCAGCAGCAGTCCGACGCCGCGGTTCGGGTCCGTCGCCATCAGCCGCACCCGGTCTTGCAGCAGCGTCCGGTTGGCCAGGTCGGTGAGCGCGTCGTGGGTCGCCTCGTGCCGCAGCCGGTGTTGCAGCGCGGCGATCTCCTGCACGCGCAGCGAGACCTTGGCCGAGAGGTTTTGTTCTTGCTGCGCCAGCGCGCGTTCCTGGAGCGCTTGGGCGTAGCTGTCGATGGCCTGGCTGGCGACGAGCGGCCAGCGGGTGGCGACGAGTGAGCCCGGCGCGCCGGAGGGGAAGCCGAGTAGCCACCGTGAGGCTTGCGCGAGCATGCGTATCCGGTCGAACGGGGCCTCGGCCAGCTTGGACCCGAGCACCCGGGCCTCCGGCACCGGGAACGGCTCGGACCTGGCCAGCCTGAGCAGGCGCTCGACGATGTCGATCAGTACCGGTTCCAGCTGTTGGGGCGCCGCACCGGTACCCGGCTCGGCGCACACCGCACGGGCCCAGGCGCGGGCCATCGCGGCGACGGGGGGTTCGATATCGATCGACATCGAACTCACCCGACGCAGGTGGCGTCGGTACCCAGAGGCCCTGTGCTGACACAGGTGCCGACGTCACCCCGATCGTTCGCACTGCTACGCGGTTGTGTCCACCTCGCTCGGCGCACGCTCACCGCCCCCTTTCCAGATACCCCCGTCCGGCAAAAAGGATCCTAGCAAGCCACTCGGCATCAAAATACGCTGTTTTGCAACGTGTTCTCGATGCCTCGCGAATGGCGATCGGGTATGTGATCGCTGCACACGCGTGGGCGTTACACCTGGATTTCGTTCGCTGAGAAGTCGCGCCGTGACACGCTGACGACACGCTGTAGCGGTGCGTCAGTCGGGTCCCCGCGGCCACTCGCGATGTCTCGGCGCCCTGGGGCCGAGCGGTCGGCCTGCCGGGCCGCCCGCCTGGTCGTGGTGCCGAAGTAGCGGTATGAGTAGCCGAGAGTCTGCGGGTCTTCTGCCCACTGGAGGTGTGGAGCCGGTTTTTCCTGCCCACAGCACACCCGGCGGTCGGTCGCACAGCGCAATTTACTGCTAGTGCGATATCGGCGAGTCGTGATGTCCCCAAGGGTGGCATCCTCTCCGCGACCGGTCGGGCGTGACTGCTGGCCACCCCGTGGGCCACGGCTCCCCCCGACAGGAGTCGTCACGCGTCCCATATGCTCCCCGCTTTCCATCCGACACGCCCGAGTTTCCAGGAACAGAAGCCTTTTAATTTCATTTAGTTCTGGCCCGTGCGCCACGCCCTGACCGGGGCGGCTGCCCTCCGGCGCGCGCCCGCGACAGCGCGCCGACGGGCCGGACACACCCCGCGCTAACCCGCTGCGCGGGGGGCTGATTGGCAATTGCGAAGCAGGGTTCGGTACAGTCGGAACGCACACGACATCGTGGCGATCCCATCGATGTCGTATGCCTGCGGGTGTAGTTCAATGGTAGAACCTCAGCCTTCCAAGCTGATGGTGCGGGTTCGATTCCCGTCACCCGCTCCACACGGAATTCAGCCTCGGCGGCGGCCGACACCCGCCGCGAGGAACAACGGGGTGTAGCGCAGCTTGGTAGCGCATCCGCTTTGGGAGCGGAGGGTCGCAGGTTCAAATCCTGTCACCCCGACAGCATCGAACAGCCTCTGATCTGCGTACGAAGGTCAGAGGCTGTTTCGTTTACCTGACCGATTCCCACGCGTGTGGTCTGGAAGTTGTCGCTGGCCGCCGGTCAGCCAAGCGAATCATTGTGATTGCCACCACTTTCTGCAGATGTCACGGTCTCCGCTCGGGCGGTGTCTTCGAGACATCTGGTCGAGCTGCATGGAGGTGGTTGTGATGGTGCGGGTGGTGGTTGTCGGTGCAGGCTACGCGGGGGCGATGGCCGCGAATCGGCTTGCGGCGGTTGGCCGGTCGGATGTGCAGGTCACCGTGGTCAATCCGCGGGCGCAGTTCGTGGAACGGATTCGGTTGCACGAACATGCGGCTGGTGTGTCGAGCGCGGTGCGGCAGCACAGGGGACTGTTGCATCGCGACGTTCGGCTGCGGGTAGCGACGGTGGAGCGGATCGACGAGGATTCGGTGCTGCTCGATGACGGTTCCGCGCTCGCATTCGACTACCTGGTGTACGCGGTGGGCAGCACCGCCGCTCGCGGCCCGGCCGGGTCCGAGTACGCATGCGATATCGCCGATCTCGACGGAGCCGAATCGTTGCGTGGGCGACTGCGGCGACTGTCGGCGGGTGCTCGGGTTGTGGTGGTCGGTGGTGGGCTGACCGGGATCGAGACGTCCGCTGAAATCGCTTACCGGTATCCGTCTTTGGCGATCGAGCTGGTTTCGCAGTCGGTGGCCGCGTGGCTGCCCGAGTCGAGCCGGGCGAGCATCGAGGGCAGGCTCGCGGACGCTGGGGTGCGGGTGCGCGCCGGGTTGCGGGTGACCGGGATCCGTGCCGACGGTGTCGCGACCGATGCGGGTGTGCTGCCCAGCGATTGCACAGTGTGGGCGGGCTCGTTCGGCGTGCCGGATCTGGCGTCGCGCAGCGGCCTGCCGGTGGCCGCTGACGGTCGGCTGCGCACCGACGATACGTTGGTGTGTGTTGATCATGGGCGGATCGTCGGCGTCGGGGACGCTGTCGCACCGCCGCTACACGTGGGGGAGCACTTGAGAATGAGTTGCCAAGCGGCGATACCGATGGGGGCGCACGGCGCTGACACGGTGCTCGCGTTGATCAGGGGTGAACGACCGGAACCGCTGTCGATCGGCATGGTGGGACAGGCAGTCAGTCTGGGGCGCCGCGACGGGTTCATTCAAGCCACACACTTGGATGACACGCCGCGCGGGTTCGTGTTGTCGGGGCGAGTGGCGGCGATGGTCAAGGAACGGGTGTGCCGCTTCACCCTCACCTCGATGCGATACCCGCGGGCCTACCGATGGCTGCCCGGCCCGACCGTGCCGGCGCCGAGCCGGACGGCGGCCCGATGAGCGAGCCCAGCGAGCGAACCGAAGACACCACCGCGTCGGACGTGTTCGACCAGTTCCGTCCGCTGCTGTTCACCATCGCCTACGAGATCCTCGGCAGCGCGGCCGACGCCGAAGACGTGTTGCAGGACAGCTATCTTCGCTGGCGCGACATCGACCCGGACGAGGTGGCACACCCGCGCGCCTATCTCGTGCAGATCGTCACACGCCAATCGCTCAATCAGCTGCGGTCGGCGCGCCGCCGCCGCGAGGACTACGTGGGCAACTGGTTGCCCGAACCGATCCGCACCGAACACGACGCCAGTCACGATGTGCTGCTGGCCGAATCGGTGTCGATGGCCATGCTGCTGGTGCTGGAAACGTTGAGTCCGACGGAGCGGGCGGTGTTCCTGCTGTCGGAGGTGTTCGGCCACAGCCTCGTCGAGATCGCCGAGATGATCGGCAAGTCCGACACCACCGTGCGCCAGATCGCGCACCGCGCCCGCGAACACGTGCAGGCACGCCGCAAACGCTTCCAGCCCGACGCCGACACCAATCGCGCGGTGCTCGATCGGTTCCTGCTCGCCGCACGCACCGGTGACGTGCAGAACCTGATGGACGTGCTCGCTCCCGATGTCGTGCAGATCTCCGATGGTGGTGGTAAAGCCATCGTCGCCGGTCGCCCGATCACCGGTGCCGCAGCGGTCGCCGGCTTCCTCATCAAGCTCGCCAAGCACAGCATGGCGGGCATGGTCGCCGAGTTCGGCACCTTCAACGCGCTGCCCGCGATCCTGCTCCGGTCCGAGGACGGTCAGCTCGACACCGTGCTGATGATCGAGATCGCCGGGGACCGCATCACCGGCCTGTATGCGGTGCGCAACCCGGACAAGTTGCGCTCCGCCGACGTGCTGCGCCCGCTCGATCGGCCGCAGAACATCTGAGGAACCCGCGGCGTGAGGGGGACCACAGGCGCCCGGATGTCACGGTCGTGAACCGGGCGGTGTCTCAGAGCATGTCCGGTTCAACGCAACCTGAAGGAGCGTCGTCATGAAAGCCATCATCGTGTGCACCTCGGTGTCTCACGGCAACACGAAAAAGATCGCCGACGTCATGGGGCAGGTGCTCCAAGCCCGGGTTGTCGACCCGCAGCGCACCGATGCCGCCGAGCTGGCCGGCTACGACCTCGTCGGGTTCGGCTCGGGGATCTTCCTCGGTTCCTTCCACGCCCAGCTGCGGGAGTTCGTCGAGTCGCTCCCGCAGGAGCCGCGAAGGGCCGCATTCGTCTTCGCCAGCAGCGGCTTTCCGGATGCCGGTATGCAGCGCTTCTCCCGCCCCATGGTTCGCCTGCTCGAGCAGAAGGGATTCGAGGTGGCCGACACGTTCTCGTGCCGCGCGTTCGACACCTACGCACCGTTCAAGCTCGTCGGCGGCATCCGGAAGGGGCGACCCGACGCCACCGATCTCGCGGCGGCGCGCACATTCGCAGAGGGACTACGAGTCCGGCTCGGCGCGACGCGTTGAGATGCGAGGGGAGCGCGGCAGCGAGCTCCCCGATGCCGCGGGTTCACTTACCGGAATTGCCCGTGCCGCAATGGGCCGGGCGATGGTGTACGACTCAGTGGCGTGCTCGTAATGGCCCGGCAGCTAAGCGATTTTCGCGCCGCCCAGCGCCTTCATTGGAGGATGCTCAGACCAGGGCGGCGCGGCCTTGCACGTACGCGATGAGGCTCTCCGCATAGGCCGATTCGTCTCGAGCCGCTAGGTACGCCCGTAATTGGGTGCACGCGTCTTCCAGTTCGGGCCCAGGCCCGCGATCGGCGAGCAGCACGACGATCGCCTCCCACACCTCACTCTGCGGATCCGGGTCGGCCAGTAACTCGTCCAGATACCGGTCCGGCTCGAGTAGTCGTAGCGCGCGCCGCGCATAGGCGTGCACGCGCTTGGGTAGCTCGGCACGAATGGCGTCGACGTCTGCCGCCAGCGCATGCCTGCCCGCCGTTGCCGGGTCGACCCCCAGCGACCACGGCTGGGTCAGCTCGTCCGGCATGCCGTGGTCACTGATCAGCCCGGGGCCGGTCGCCTGCTCCAGCGGCACGAGCGGGCGACCGAGCTGTGTATTGCGCCAGTTGCGGAATTCCCACCAGGCGGCGGGTGTGGCGTTGAGGGTCAGGCCGAACTTCAGCACCTGCTGTCCTTCGGTCCAGGTGCGCAGTACCCGGGTGCGACTGACCGACGCCACACCCCCGGGCACGACTCGCACCCACATGTCATCCGAGCCCTGGAAGCCATAGGGCTGCAGCAGCTTCGCTGCCTCGCGCATCAGTCGGCGCAGCGCCGAATCCGGTCCGACCACTTCAGCAGACTAGCGGCACCAACCGACACAAACCGGGCACCAACCATCCCGCTGTGTTTCGCGCGGGTCGGTGTTATTCGGAATCGATCTGGGACTCGGATAGGTAGGTCTCCACGGGCTGACCGTTCTCGTCCTCGAGCGTCACCCGGTACCAGGGGCTGTCACGGACGGAGGGGTTGAGGCTGAGGTCGTTTTCGTCGTGGGCCGGCGAATACTCCGTGTCGACCGCGACTACGACACCGTGACGTCCGATGGACACGTGGCGGACTCGGTCGCCGACAGCGAATTTGGCTTCCGTCATGATTCACGCACCTTTCCGATACAGCTCACTGTATCTGTCTTGCGTGCAACAACATTGAGGAACGAGAGTCGGGGCGGGCGGGGGCGTCGTCGCCGGGGCGCGAAGCCGATCAGGGCGATCGGGTCGGCAACCCTCTGTTTGCTGGCGGCATCGGCGTGGACATCCATGGGTAGGTAATGACTACCCGGAAATACCCATCGAAAACTGGTCGGTTTGCTTGTAGTGGACCGGCTCCAGATCGCCGCCTTGCAGTACAATCGTACTAAGTACGCTCGTACTGTTTACGAGAAGGGTTTCGTATGTGGGATCCGAAGAAGTACCTCGATTTCGCCGATCACCGTGCCCGCCCGTTCTTCGAGCTGATCAGCCGGATCGACGCCGAAAAGCCGCGGCGGGTAGTGGATTTGGGCTGCGGGCCGGGCACGCTCACCGGTGTGCTCGCCGAACGATGGCCGGACGCGCAACTCGACGCACTCGACTCCTCGCCGGAGATGGTGCAGGAAGCCCAGGAGCGGGGAATCAATGCCCGCGTGCTCGATATACACGACTGGGCGCCGGACCCCGAGACCGATGTCGTCGTCAGTAATGCTGTCCTGCAATGGGTTCCGGATCACCTGAGCCTGCTCGCGGAGTGGCTGCCCGCCCTGCCGTCCGGCGCCTGGTTCGCCATGCAGGTGCCCGGCAACTTCGACGCGCCGTCGCATCGGGAGATCCGCGCGCTGGCGACCGAGGCGCGCTGGCAGGCTCGGCTGGCCGAGATCGCGCTGCGCAGCGCCGACGCGGTGTCCACGCCCGCTGACTATGCGACGGCACTGGCCACCGACGACACCGTCGTCGATGTCTGGGAAACCACCTATCTGCAACGACTTTCGGGCCCCGATCCCGTGCTGGAGTGGGTCACCGGCACCGCGCTTCGACCGATTCGCGCCGCGCTGGACGAGGAAGACTGGGGTGAATTCCGTACCGAGCTGGCGGCCCGGCTGCGCATGGCCTACCCGGCGAGGTCCGACGGCACCACGTGGTTCCCGTTCCGCCGGATCTTCGCGGTGGCACACAAGCCTTCGTCCTGAGGCTGTTGTCATAAACATACGGTCGACCGTATTGTCTCTGGCATGACGGAGTTGCAACCAGCTGTCGGCACCAGCCCGGCCGTCGTGCCGTGGACCGCGGTGTCGGTGGTCATGGTCGGCATGTTCATGGCCATCCTCGACGCGTACATCGTGGTGGTGGCCGGCCCCGCGATCCGCGCGGATCTCGGTGCCACCGAGGGGCAACTCCAGTGGATCCTGGCGGGCTATCAGCTGAGCTACGCGGTACTGATGATCACCGGCGGCCGCATCGCCGATATGTATGGACGCAAACGGATCTTCCTGCTCGGCGCGGCGGTGTTCACGCTGTCCTCGATCGTGTGTGCCGCCGCGCCGGGCCCCGGCACGTTGATCGCGGCGCGGGTCGTGCAGGGACTCGGTGCCGCGCTGCTGGTTCCGCAGGTCTTCGCGATGATCGCCGTGCTGGTGCCGGAACGCAGCAGGCACCGGGTCTTCGGTGTGCTCGGAGTGGTGATCGGCATGGCCAGCATCGGCGGCCAGCTCATCGGTGGGTTGCTGATCAGCGCGGATCTGTTCGGGGCGCAGTGGCGCGCGGTGTTCTGGGTGAACGTGCCGATCGGGGTGGCGATGATCCTGCTCGCCGCGAAATTCGTGCCGGAGACCCGCGTGACGGGGGCGCGCAGGCTGGACGTTCCTGGCGTACTCGCGTTGAGTACCGCGCTGTTACTGCTCACCTTCCCGCTCATTCAGGGGCGCGAGGCGGGCTGGCCGTGGTGGACCTTGGCCTGCTTCGTGGCGAGCGCGGCCGCATTCGCCCTGTTCGCCGTGGTCGAACGGCGCGTGGCCGACACGGGTGGCGACCCGCTGGTGGATCTCGGTCTGTTTGCCCAGCGCTCGTTCACGGTGGGCATCGTGCTCGTGCTGTGTGTATACGCGCTGCTCACGTCTTACTATCTGGCACTGTCGATTTCGCTCCAGGAGGGCCTCGGCATGTCGGCCCTCGGGGCGGGGCTGGTCTACGCGCCCGGTGCGGCGACGTTCTTCGTCTTCGGCATGGTCGCGAGCCGCGTCGTGCCGAAATATGGTCGGCGCGTACTGGAACTCGGGTCGATCTTGATGGTGGCCGGTTATCTGTGCACCGTGGTGGTGCTGCTGTCGAGCTCGGAATTCCCTGTGGCGCTGGTGATTGCAACGATCGTGCTGCAATGTGCTGGTGGCGGGCTGCTCATCACGCCGCTGCTCAACACGGTGCTGTCCGGGGTCGGACCGGCGGCTGTCGGCACGGCGTCGGGGGCGCTGTCGACTGCCCAGCAGATCGGTGGTGCGCTGGGCGTCGCGGTGATCGGCGCGGTCTTCTTCGCCGCGTTCCAGCCCGGTGCGGACACCGGCGCCGCAGTGGCGGGGCACGCCTTCATGATGTCGTCGATCGCGAATTTCGCTGTCGCCATTGTTATTTCAATGCTGGTACGCCAACTACCGGCGGTCAGGGCGACGTGAGGAAACCCTCGACGATGCGCCGAGCCCGGCTCATGGCGTCCTGCTCGCCCACGCGCAGCGCGGTGTTGGTGGCGCACAGCACCGCATCGATCTGATAGGCGGCGAGTTCCGGATCGACCTCGGCGATGTCGCCCGCCCGCACTGCCTCGCGCAACTCCCGCTCGAGGATGCTCACCCACGCCCGCCGGTCCCGCAGCAGCGCGTCGCGCAACGGCCCCGGCCTGCTGTCCTGCTCCGGCATGCTCGCGACCCAGAAGCAGCCGCCCGCGAACAGGGGAGTCTCGGCGTAGGCCAGCCAGCTCTCGATCAGCGCTCGCAGCCGGGCGAGACCGTGCGGCGTTGTCCTGGTCGGTTCGATCACCTCCTCGACGAACAGGTCGCGCGCGTAGTCGATGGCGGCCAGCTGCAAGGCTTCCTTGGTCTTGAACAGCGTCTGGATGCCCGCTTTGCTCAACCCGGAGTCGGTGGCGAGCCTGCCGAAGCTCAAACCCGCCAGGCCATCGAGCGAGGCGATGTCCACCGCGTGCCGCAGCACGGTCTGCCGCGTCTTCGCGCCGCGGAGCAGGCGCTTATCGGTGATCTCGGCCGGCTCGCGCCGGGTGAGGACCGCAGAGTCGGGGCCACTTTCCATACGGTCGATCGTACTCAGGCTGGCGAGAAACGGTCATCGGACCGCCGGATTTGTGTTTGGATCTGTCCATGTCCTACGCGGTCGATCCGCGCGTCGACACCTATATCGACGCGCTACCCAGCTGGCAGCAAGCAATCTGCCGAGAGGTGCGCGAGCTGGTGCACGCCGCCGATCCGGACGTCGTCGAGACCATCAAGCGCACCGTGCAGCCGTACTTCGTGCTCGACGGCAACATCTGCGCCCTGCTCGCGGCGAAGACGCACGTCAATATCTTCCTCTACGACGGAGCCATCGTCGCTGACCCCGACGGCATCATCACCGCGGGTCACGACAACAAGACCGCCCGAACCGTCGCCGTGCGCGAGGGCGAAAAGGTCCCTGCCGCACCGCTGCTCGCGATGTTCCAGCAGATCATCGCCAACAACCGCGCGGGCGGCTGGCGCAAGCTGAAGCGCGAGAGCTGACGTCTCAGCCGACCGCGACGTCGAGGGTATCCGGCAGCCCGCTGGTGTCTTTCACGCCTCTGGCGGCGCGCTGGGAGAGCGCGGCGAGCACCGGGAGCCGCGCGTCACCCAGTGACATGGCGTGGTTGCCGAGGTGATTGGTGACAAAGGCGACCGAAAGCCCGAGCGCGGGCATGGCGATGCCGCCGGATCCGCCGATGCCGAAGTGCCCCAACGCTTGCCGGGTCAGCCTGGTGCCGACGATGCCACGGTGATACCCGAGCGCGAAATGTGGTGCGGCGCCGAGCACATAGTCGAACCGCCCGTTCGGCGGCATCTGCGCGATCAGCCGGGTGGTCTCCGGCCGCAGCAGGCGCCGCTGGCCGATCATGCCGTCGTTGGCGATCGCGCCGTACATCTTGCCCAGCGCCCGAGCCGTGAAAACCCCGTTCCAGCCGGGCATCATCGCATCGTAGGGCTGGTCGCCGAGCGTCATATCCGCCCAGCCGTCGTACACCGCGCCGCGCGCCGAGTGCACCGCCCGCATCGAGGCGAACGGGGCGATCATCCGGTCGAACGGCACGCGTGCGATGCCGAGGCGCGGTGACAGCTTCGCGAGCCGATGCCGCTGGTGCTGCGGGACGCCGAAGTAGAAGTCGTTGTCGCCCAGTGGTTCCGCGAGCTCGGTTCGGACCAGCTCGGGAAACTCGCGCCCGGTGGCTCGCTGTGCGATCTCCGCGACGATCGTGCCGAAGGTGAGCCCGTGATACCCGGACGCGCGCAGCCGCAACGGATCCGGCGCGGAGGCGGCGATGGCCGCGGCCATGGCGTCGTGGTCGAGCAGATCCGCCGGGTCGTCGAGCAGACCTCGGGTGCGTTGCAGCCCGGCGCGATGGTTCAGCACGTCGCGAACGGTGATGGCGTCCTTGCCGTTTGCCGCGAACTCCGGCCAGTACGTCGCCACCGGTGCGTCGAAGTCGAGTACGCCGCGCTCGGCCAGCCGGTGCGCGATGGTGGCCGCGACGCCCTTGCCGGTCGAGTACGACAGCGCGATCGTATCGGCGCGCCACCGCCGGTCACCGTCCGCCCAGCCGGCCCAGATGTCCAGCACCGGTGCACCATTCAGGTAGACCGAGAGGGCACCACCGCCCTGCCGCTTGCGCCGGAACATCGCGAAGAACTTCGCGGCCACGGCGGTGAAGCGGTCGTCGATGAGCATGTGCCCGGTGTTGGGCGTGCTGTCCGAACTCGCGAACGGCATGGTCAGACTCCCTTGTCCAGTACGCCTGCGAAGCCGCCGCGGTAACAGTTGCAAGCAGCTTGCTAACACCCACGGTAACGTGTATCAGTTGCCGGGTGCAATGGGTCTGAGACAGTTGGAGTCCGAGCTCGGTCTAGGCCAGCGAGACCACCTTGGCCTGACCAGTGACGACGGTGTCGCTGCTGTCGACCAGGGCAACGCGAACCTGGACGGTTTGTCCCGCCGAGAGCGGCGCGTCCGCACCGTTCGCTCCGGTGAGCAGCACCACGGCGGTTTGGCGGCTGCCGTCGCAGGTCACCGCCGTTTGTGTACCGGTGGCCGAGGGGCTGTCGGCCTGCGGGTCGCCCACCATGGCCCGGATCGCGGCCACGCCGGCCGAGGCTTCACAGCTGTAATCGACCCCGATATTGACCGGCCCGACACCACTGACCTCGATGGCGTTCTCGGCTGCGGCCACAGCGGTGGCCGACGCAATGGCCAACGCGGTGGCTCCGATGGCGGTCGCGATGCGGGCGGAATTTCGAATAGTCACCATGGATCTTCGTCCTCCTGCGTAGCGGGAACAGGTCGCCGAACACACTCAGAAGAGATCGCGGCGTGGAACCATGCCGCGGCAGAATCCTGCCTCATCGCCGGGTTGGTTACCCGGCTCGGCGGCGCTTCAACCATCGCCCGACGAGCGATGGATCGCGCACCATCGTCGCCACGCTGTCGATGACGCCCGCTGCCGTGTGGGGGAGGGGTGCTATAGCGCCACCACCTAGCGCGGCGGGGGTCCGCCGCACTAGCTGGTGTCAGCTGTTTCGGTCCGCTGTCCGCCCACGCTTCTCACAAGCGTGGATCCACCGGTTCGGACTCCAGCGCGAGCACCGCGAAGACGGCCTCATGCACCCGCCACAGTGGTTCGCCCGCAGCGAGCCGGTCCAACGCCTCCAGTCCGAGTGCGTACTCGCGCAACGCCATCGAGCGCTTGCGGCCGAGGCCGCGCGTGCGCAGTCGAGCCAAGTTGTGCTCGCGCAGATACTCCGGCCCGTAGATGATCCGAAGATATTCGGGGCCACGGCATTTCACGCCGGGCTGTACCAGCCTGCCGTCGCCCGTGGCACCCTCGGCCTTCTTGACGCCGCGCACCAACGCTTGCCGCGGCTTGACCACCATTCCTTCGCCGCCCGCTGTGGTCAGCTCGGTCCACCAGTCGGTGGCGGCTGCCACGCTGTCCGCGTCGGTCGGATCGACGAACATCCGACCCGTCGGCGCGAACAGCTCGCTGTCGGCCGCGACCAGCCGGTCGATCAGCGTGAGGTGCCAATCGTGCTCGCGCACCGCATAATTCGATCCTTCGGCGGCGAGGATCTGGAACGGCGCGAGCCGGAGACCGGCCACGCCGTCGACCGGCCAGCAGTAACGGCCGTAGGCGTCGGTGAACGCCGCGGCATCGGCCTTGCGTGCCCCTGTGCGCGCCGTCAGGTCCGCGACATCCAGTCCGCGTTCCGCCACCGCCGAAAGCACCTCGGTGGCGGCACCGAGCGCTGCCCGGGCCGCCGTGCCGACGGCGGCGTACTGGTTGCGCAGCAGGCCGATTGCCTTCGCCGACCACGGCATGAGTTCGGTATCGAGCAGTAGCCACTCGCTGCGCAGCTCATCGAAGAGCCCCGCGGTTTCGGCGGCCGTGCGCACGCGGGCGAGCAGTGTCTCGGTGTGCACCGGATCATCGAAGAACGGCCGACCGGTGCGCGTGTAGATCACGCCGGTGCCGCCGTCGTCGATGCCGAATCGGTCCCGCGCGGCGGATGCCGACCGGGCGACCAGGACCACGGCCCGCGACCCCATGTGCTTCTCCTCGCACACCAACCGGTCGACGCCCTCGGTGCGGTAATACGCGAACGCCTCCGCCGGATGTTCCAGATAGCCCGCCAGCTCAGAGGTCGCACACGGCGACATGGTCGGCGGCAGATACACCAGCCAGCGCGGGTCGATCGCGAATCGGCTCATCACTTCCAGTGCGGCGCAGGCGTTTTCCTCCTGCACGCCGACCCGCCCGTGATAACGGGTCTCCACGACGCGGCGGCCGATCACGTCCTCCAGGTCGAGCACGCCGGGATCCCGGTGCACCACGCCTCCGGCGGCAGCCGACACTGCCGCGTTTGCCGCAGCTGCGGTGGGCTCCAGCGGTCGCGTCGGCTCGTACCAAACCGCCTCCGCCGCAACCGAAACCGGCTCACGCTCCGGATAGCGCAACGCGGACAGCCTGCCACCGAACACCACGCCGGTGTCCAGGCACAGCGTGTTGTTCACCCACTGCAGGTCCAGCACCGGAGTGTGCCCGTACAGCACGGTGGCCCGGCCGCGATAGTCGTTGGCCCACGGATAACGCACCGGCAGACCGTATTCGTCCGTCTCCCCGGTGGTTTCGCCGTACATGGCAAAGGACCGCACCCGCCCCGATGCCCGCCCGTGGAACTCTTCCTTCAGCCCCGCGTGCGCGACGACGAGCTTGCCGCCGTCGAGCACATAGTGGCTGACCAGCCCACGACAGAATTCGTGGGCCGCCTTGCGGAACACCTCGTCCTCGCCGTCGAGCTGGGCCAGCGACTCGGCGAGGCCGTGTGCCACCCGCACCTGCTTGCCGTCGAGCGCGCGGACGAGCTTGTTCTCGTGATTCCCGGTGACGCACAGCGCCGTTCCGGCCGCCACCATGCCCATCACCAGCCGCAGCACGCCGGGGGTGTCCGGCCCACGGTCGACCAGGTCGCCGACGAACACCGCGGTGCGCCCCGCCGGGTGCCGCGCGCCGATCGCCCGGCCCGCGTCGTCGCGTTCGAGGACATAGCCGAGCTCGCCGAGCAGCGTTTCGAGTTCGCTGCGGCAGCCGTGCACGTCACCGATCACATCGAACGGCCCGGTGAGCTCGCGCTTGTCGTTCCACGCCTTCTCGTCGACGATGGTCGCCGCCTCGATCTCGGCCACCCCGCGCAGCACGTACACCTTGCGGAAGCCCTCGCGCTCCAGTCCGCGCAGGCTGCGCCGCAACTCGCGCTGCTGCCGGACCACCACGTGCGCGCCGAGCGAGGCCCGGTCCGGGCGCGCCGAATTGCGTTCCAGGCACACCGAATCCGGCACGTCGAGCACGATCGCCACCGGCAGCACGTCGTGGGCGCGGGCCACCGCGATCAGTTCCTGCCGCGACTTGGCCTGCACGTTGGTCGCGTCGACCACCGTGCGCAGGCCACGCCGCAACCGGATGCCCGCGATGTGGTGCAGCAGCGCGAACGCCTCGGCGGTGGCCGACTGATCGTTCTCGTCATCGCTGACGATGCCGCGGCACGCGTCGGAGGACACCACCGCGGTCGACCGAAAGTGCTTGCGCGCGAAGGTGGATTTACCCGAGCCGGTGCTGCCGATCAGCACCACGAGGGACAGCTCGGGCACGGAGAGCTCTGCCATCACGCCACCCCTTCCGTGGTCGCAGCCACGGCGACCGCGGCGTTGTCGAATTCGACCTTGCTGAATACTGCCATTTGGGTGGGCGCGCCGAACTCCGCGTCCACCACGCCGATCGGCACGAACCGCACGGAATACCCGTGCCGGGCCGCGACCCCGTCGGCCCACGCCGCGAATTCGGCACGGGTCCATTCGAACCGGTGATCGGCATGCCGGAACGCACCGGCCGCCAAGCCCTCGAAGCGCACATTGACCTCCGCGTTCGGCGTCGTGACGAGCACCGCCCTCGGTGCCGCCGCCGCGAAGACCGCATGCTCCAGCGCACCGAGACGCGGCGGATCCACGTGCTCGATGACCTCCATCAGCACCGCGGCGTCGTAACCACGCAACCGGGCGTCGGTGTAGGTGAGCGCGCCCTGCAACAGGGTCAGCCGCTGCGCCACGCGTTCGGGCAGGCGCTCGAGCCGCAACTTGCGTTCCGCGATATGCAGCGCCCGCATCGACACGTCCACGCCGACGATCTCGGTGAAGGCCTTGTCCGACAGCAGCTCGCGCAGCAGCGTGCCCTCGCCGCAACCGAGGTCGAGCACCCGACGAGCGCCGGCCTCGTGCAGCGCGGCACGCACCGCAGCGCGTCGTGCTACTGCCAATGAGACTGTGCCCGGCGATGTTTCAGCCAGACCGGACGCACGAGCCGCTGCCGAGTCCGGCCCGCCTGCCGCTGCGATGTCAGGCACACCAGCGGCTGCCATGTCAGGCACACCGGCCGAGTCCGTGTCGGTTGCACCGGCCACGGCTACGTCGATCGCACCCGCCACGGTCCCGTCGTGCGCACCGGCCACTGTTGCGGCGAGGTCCGCCGCGTCTGCTGCGGCGATTTCGCCCCCGCCTCGGCGATCGGCCGAAACGTCTTCGCCGTCAGCCACTTGCGCTGGCGTGAAGCCGGTTTCGGATCCACCCGCCGCAAGGTCGCTGGAAGCAACACTCTCGGCGTCGTCCACTTCCTCCACCGCGTCCAACAACTCCGGCTCGACTTCGTCCAACTCGGCCAGCCGAGCCAATGCCGTCCGCACGAGCGACTGCCGCCGCGCCAGATAACGTCGCGTGATCCATCCACGCTCCGGATGTTCGGCCAGCCATCCGCCACCCGCCCGGATCAGCTTGTCGACCTCATCCGCGGCCAGCCAGTAGTGCTTCGCCCCATCCAGCACCGGCAGCAAGACATACAGGTGGGAGAGCGCGTCCGCCAACCGCACGGTCCCGGACAGCTCCAGCCGCAGATAGTGCGAATCTCCCCACGCCGGGAACGCCGGATCCAATGGCAGGGCAGTGGCGGTCACCGCCCAGCCGAGCGGCGCGAACACCCGCTCCGCCACCTCCGCGCCGCCTCGGCACGGTACGGCGGGCAACTCGACGTGCAACGGCAGCGCGGTCTGCGCCAGCTCCGGGCGCAGCGTGCAGCGCCCGTGCAGCGCGGTGCGGAACACCGCCCCGATCGCGACCGACAGCAGCGACGACGCCGCGTACGGCCGATCGTTGACGTACTGGCCGAGACTGAAATCCGGTGTCCCGCGCGAACGTCCGCGCACCAGCCGGATCGGATCGATCTCCAGCACCAGCGCCACCGTGCATCGGGCGGTGGTCGCCTCGGGGTACACGACATGCGCTGTGCCGTAGGACTGTTCGAACGCCTGCACCCGGCCGGGATTCTTGTGCAGCAAGAACCCCAGGTCGGTCGCCGGCCAGTCGGCGTCCTCCGGTGGTGTGCAGGTGATCGTCAGGAGCATGCAGCGATCGTCGCCCAGTGCCGGGACCTGCGCAAGGAAGTTTCATCCCCGTAGCAGGCCCCGGAATGGTGCGCTCCGGTTATCCGTAGTAGGTGCGGTGGCGCAGGCCGGCTTGGATCCGCCCGGCGAGCACGCCCGCGTGCAGGGTCCACAGACCGCGCGGGACACGATTCCTGGTGAGCGGGAGGAACGGATTGTGCAGCACCACAAGCACAATCGAGCACCACGTCGCGTGGAACGGCAATCGAGGACAGCCGGCGCCCCGATGCTTGACGTACACCTCGACGGCGCCGCGCCCGTAATTGAGCGCTTGCCGCCAAGTGTCGCGGTAGGTCGTGCGTAGCCGGTATGCGACCAGCGCATCCGGCGAATGGCCGAGGCGCAGCCCGGCTTCCTGTAGCCGCCAGCTGATGTCGACGTCATCGCCGCCGAAGAGACTCTCGTCGTATCCGCCGACCTCGTCGAAGGCGGCGCGCCAGTACCCGGCGTTGTTGCCGTGCGCATAGGGCAGGTAATGCGTGCGGAAGCCGTCCTCCGGCGCGGGCATCGGTCGCCAGCGGGCCACCTCCGGGGTGTTGAGCGTCGTCACCTCGACGGCGCCGCTCACCGCGTCGTAATCGGCGGCGGTCCGCACCATCGCGCTGAGCCAACCGGGATGCACGCGGTCGTCCTGGTCGACGAAGGCGAGGAAGTCACCCTCGGCCAGCGCCGCCCCGTTGTTGCGCGCGTACGACGGACCTGGTGTGGCGGAGCTGACCACGTAGCGCAACTGCAATCGCGCGGTCAGCGGATGTCCGGCGATGTGCTCGGCCAGGCCGTCGCTGGAGCCGTTGTCGCTGATCACCACTTCGTAGGGATCCGGATAGTCCTGTTCGGCCAGGCCGGCGAGTTGTTCGTCCAATTCCGGCAGTCCGTTGAACACCGGGATGATGACCGAGACGAGCTCGGGCTTACGTGCAGGTACGGCTGACGCCGACATCGATACTCCCCCTTGGGCCTCGACGAGACACAGTCGAGCGGAAGCACGTGGAACCTCCGCCCCGACCGCATCGAGGAACTTTGTTCGCGAACTATCCTTCACCACAATGCTTTTGAAGGTGTCCCCGGACAGCGAAGTATACGTAGGGTTCACACGCCGCGGCGTGCGAGGCCGGGGTCAGTACGGCCAACTCCAGTCGGCGACCTCGGGAATGTCCTCGCCGTGCTCCCGGGTCCAGGCCCGCGCCTCCCACCGCGCGTCCACCATTTCCTGACGCAGTCCGGCGGCCCGCTCGCCCAGGCTCGGCACCCGATCGATGACGTCCATCACCAGGTGAAATCGGTCCAAATCGTTGAGCATCACCATGTCGAACGGTGTGGTGGTGGTGCCGCGTTCCTTGTAGCCGCGCACGTGCAACCCGTCGTGGTTGGCCCGTCGATAGGTGAGCCGGTGCACCAGCCACGGATAGCCGTGGAACGCGAAGATCACCGGCCGGTCGTGGGTGAACAGCGTGTCGAACTCGCTGTCGGGCAACCCATGTGGGTGTTCGTCCTGCGTTTGCAGGCGCATCAGGTCGACCACATTGACCACCCGGACGCGCAGCGCCGGCAGTCGATCCCGCAGAATCGCCGCCGCCGCAAGGGTTTCCAGTGTCGGCACGTCACCGGCGCAGGCCAGCACGACATCCGGGACGGTGCCGAGGTCGTCGTTGTGCCCCGCCCAGTCCCAGATCCCGATGCCGCGGGCACAGTGCTCGGCCGCGTCGGTCACCGAAAGCCAGTCCGCCTGTGGCTGTTTGCCCGCCACCACAACGTTGACGTAGTGCCGGGACCGCAGGCAGTGGTCGTAGGTGGACAGCAGCGTGTTGGCGTCCGGCGGCAGGTAGACCCGCACGATCGACGGCTTCTTGTTGAGCACCACGTCGAGGAAGCCGGGGTCCTGATGGGTGAACCCGTTGTGGTCCTGCCGCCAAACATGCGACGACAGCAGATAATTGAGGCTCGCGATGGGCCGCCGCCACGGCACTCCCGCGCTGGCGTCGAGCCACTTGGCGTGCTGGTTGAACATAGCGTCGACAATGTGGATGAACGCCTCGTAGCAGGTGAACACCCCGTGCCTGCCGGTGAGCAGATAACCCTCCAGCAGCCCCTGGCACATGTGCTCGGACAGCACCTCGATCACCCGCCCGGTGCGGTCGAGTTTCTCGTCGTACTCACCGATTTCGGCCTGCCAGTTGCGCCCGGTCACCTCCAGGATGTCCTGGAGCCGGTTGCTGGCCAGTTCGTCGGGCGCGAAGGTGATGAAGTTGTCCGGGTTGTTCCGGGTGACCTCGCGCAACCAGGCACCGAGCACCCTGGTCGCCTCGTGCGAAGACCCACCCGGTGTGGCGACTTCGACCCCGAAATCGCGCCAGTCCGGCAGGTTCAGATCACGAACGAGCATGCCGCCGTTGGCAATCGGATTCGCGCTCATCCGCTGGTCGCCCTCGGGCACCTGGTCGAGCAGCTCCGATACCGGCCTGCCCAGCTCGTCGAACAACTCCTCCGGGCGATAGGACCGCAGCCACTGCTCCAGCACCGCTCGATGGTCCGGGTCGGAACGCGCGCCGGGCAGCGGCACCTGGTGCGCGCGGAACGTGCCCTCGACCGGGTCGCCGTCCACCACGGGTGGGCAGGTCCAGCCCTTCGGGGTGCGCAGCACGATCATCGGCCAGACCGGGCGCACACCATCGGTGCTGCCGCGCGCGGCGCGCTGGATCTGCGCGATGCGTTCCATGCAGGTGTCCACCGCGACGGCCATCGCCTGATGCACCGCGGTGGGATCGCTGCCCGAGACGATGATCGCCTCGTAGCCGTACCCGCGCATCAGTGAAACCAATTCCTGCTCCGGAATACGCGCCAGGATGGTCGGATTGGCGATCTTGTACTGGTTCAGCGCGAGAATCGGCAGCACCGCGCCGTCGCGCGCCGGGTTGAGGAACTTGTTGGCGTGCCAGCTGGTGGCCAGCGGCCCGGTCTCCGCCTCGCCGTCGCCGATCACGCAGAACACCGTGAGGTCCGGGTTGTCCAGGGCCGCGCCGAAAGCATGCAGCAGGGAGTAGCCGAGTTCGCCACCCTCGTGGAACGAGCCGGGCGTCTCCGGCGCGCAATGGCTGGGCACCCCGCCGGGAAAGGAGAACTGTGCGAACAGCGCACCCATGCCCGCGGCGTCCTGCGGAATATGGCTGTACAGCTCGGAGTAGGTGCCCTCCAGCCAGCCGCACGCGTTCGGCCCCGGCCCGCCGTGCCCGGGTCCCGCCACGAAGACCGCGTTCAGCCCGCGCTGCCGGATCGCCCGATTGGCGTGCACCCACACCAGGTTCAAACCGGGCACGGTGCCGAAGTGCCCGAGCAGTCGCGGTTTGATGTGTTCGGCCTGCAGCGGCTCGCGCAGCAGCGGATTGGCCATCAGATAGATCTGCCCGACGGCGAGGTAATTCGCGGCTCGCCACCACGCGTCGATCGAGGTCAGTTCGTCGCGGTCCAGCGGGCCTGCGATATCCGTCAACCGATAGGGCTGCGGGGCGACGCTCTCGCCGCCCGCGCTGCCGACATTGTCGGCGGAGGTATCGCCACCCGCGCTCGCCATGTGGGTCATGCGCCGACTCTCCTCGTCGTAGGGGGAGATTCCACTTGTCAGCGTAACGGCAGTCCGACGCGCGCCGGGCGACTCGGACATTCGCCGCGATGATGGTCTAGGGTCCGCCGCATGCACACACTCGGCAGGATCATCGGGATCGGCACCATGGCCGCGGCAGCGTTCACTCTGGTCGCCTGTGGGTCGGACGACAAGGCGTCCTCTACTCCTTCCACCACCGCGCCCGCGAAGAGTCTCTCCCCGACGGCACCGGCTGCGCCGACCCAGAGCAAGGGCCGGGAATGCACCGCGGAGGACATCGGCGTGAGCGGCGACTTCGGTTCCGCACCGAAGATCACCATCCCGGACAACTGCGATCCGCCCAAGAAGCTGATCACCAAGGACCTGATCCAGGGCAGCGGCCCCGGCGCCGCCGCCGGCCAGCCGCTCACCATGAACTACGCGCTCGTCACCTGGTCGAACAAGCAGAAGAAGGACAGTTCCTTCGACCGCGGCACCCCCTTCCAGCTCACCCTCGGCGGCGGCCAGGTCATCCAGGGCTGGGACGAGGGGCTGGTCGGCGTGCAGGAGGGCACCCGCAGGCTGCTGATCGTGCCGCCGGACCTCGGCTACGGCGCGGGCGGTCGCGGTATCGCGCCGAACGAGACGCTGGTCTTCGTCACCGACGCGGTGTCGGTCGGGAAGTAGCGGCGGCGAGAAGCGGCCGAGTGCAGCCCGCCCCGGCCGGTCAACTAACCTGGTCGGGATGCGTACGCCGCGTCCCTCGCCAGCCCGGCGGGTGCCGGGGTCCCGGTAGAAGTCCGGGACGACGGGGGATCGCGTCTCAACCAGAACAGACGACGAACAAGGAGCATGTCCGTGAAGAGCACCGTCGAGCAGCTGAGCCCGACCCGGGTCCGGATCAATGTCGAGGTGCCCTTCGAGGAACTGAAGCCGGACTTCGACCGCGCGTACAAGGCACTCGCCAAGCAGGTCAAGATCCCCGGCTTCCGTCCGGGCAAGGCGCCGGCCAAGTTGCTCGAGGCGCGTCTGGGCCGCGGCGCGGTGCTGGAGCAGGTCGTCAACGACGTGCTGCCCGGCCGCTACAGCGAGGCCGTCACCGCGGCCGACGTGAAGGTCATCGGCCAGCCCGAGATCGAGATCACCAAGATCGAGGACGGCGAGGAGCTCGCGTTCACCGCCGAGGTCGACGTGCGTCCGGAGATCACGCTGCCGGAGTACGAGAACATCGCGGTGACCGTCGACGCCTTCACCATCGGCGACGAGGACATCGAGGAGCAGCTGCAGTCGCTGCGCCAGCGCTTCGGAACACTCACCGGTGTCGAGCGCCCGGTCCAGGACGGCGACTTCGTCTCGATCGACCTGTCGGCGACCGTCGACGGCGAGGACGTGCCCGAGGCGGCCACCACCGGCCTGTCCCACGAGGTCGGCTCCGGCCAGCTCATCGAGGGCCTCGACGAGGCGCTGATCGGCCTGGCCGCCGGTGAGTCCAAGGAGTTCACCTCGACCCTGGTGGCCGGCGAGCACGCGGGCAAGGAAGCCGTCATCAAGGTCACCGTGCAGTCGGTCAAGGAGCGCGAGCTGCCCGAGGCCGACGACGACTTCGCCCAGCTGGCAAGCGAATTCGACACCCTCGACGAGCTGAAGGAAGACCTGCGCAACCGGGTCGAGCGCAGCAAGAAGGTGCAGCAGGCCGGCGAGATCCGGGACAAGGTGCTGGAGACCCTGCTCGAGCAGGTCGAGGTGCCGCTGCCCGAGGCGGTCGTGCAGGCCGAGATCGACGCCGTCACCCACGACGCGGTGCACGGCTTCGACCACGACGAGGCCAAGCTCGCCGAGGCACTGGAGGCCCAGGGCTCCAGCCGCGAAGAGTTCGACAAGGACGCCAAGGAGTCCGCCGAGAAGTCGGTGCGCACCCAGCTGCTGCTGGACGCCATCGCCGAGGCGGACAACACCCAGGTCGGGCAGGAAGAGCTCACCGAGCGGATCCTGTTCCAGTCGCAGCGCTACGGCCTCGCGCCGGAGCAGTTCATCCAGCAGGTGCAGCAGGCCGGCCAGCTCGGCGCGATCTTCGCCGACGTCCGGCGCGGCAAGGCGCTTGCGGGTGTGGTCGGCAAGGTGAAGGTCACCGACTCCGCGGGCAACGTCGTGGACACCGCCGAAATGTTCGGTGCCCCTGAGGATTCCGCCCCGAGGTCGAGGCCGAAGGTGTTGCCGAGGTCGAATCGACCGAGGCCGCCGCGGCGAAGGCCGAATGAGTTTTATGAAGTGCCAGCGTGACGAGCGGCTGCGAGCTGCGCTGATTGCGCTGTGAACGAGCGAAGCGAGTGAACCGAAGACACAGCGCGCCCTCGCGAACAGCGCAGCTGAGCGCTAGCGAAGTTGCGCTGTAAGCGAAGAAGGGCGGTACCGGGAGTTCGGTGCCGCCCTGCTTCGTTAATGTTTGTGACAACGAACCAGAGATGGCCGTCGGCCAACGAGCCGGTTAGAAAAGGCAGGTATCCGTGACAGTCAATCAGGCAGGGGTCGTCATGACATCCGCGACTGCTGGTCTCAACCTCAGCGATTCGGTGTACGAGCGGCTGCTCAGCAATCGCATCATCTTCCTCGGCACCCAGGTCGACGACGATATCGCGAACAAGCTCTGCGCGCAGATCCTGCTGCTCACGGCGGAGGATCCGACCAAGGACATCGCGCTCTACATCAACTCGCCCGGTGGTTCGGTGACCGCCGGTATGGCCATCTACGACACCATGCAGTTCGCGGAGTGCGACATCGCGACCTACGGCATGGGTCTGGCCGCGTCGATGGGCCAGTTCCTGCTCACCGCGGGCACCAAGGGCAAGCGCTTCGCCCTGCCGCACGCCCGGATCATGATGCACCAGCCGTCGGCGGGCATCGGTGGTTCCGCGGCCGACATCGCGATCATGGCCGAGCAGTTCGCGCACACCAAGCGTGAGCTCAACGAGCTGCAGGCGCTGCACACCGGCAAGTCCGTCGAGCAGGTCACCATCGACGCCGACCGCGACCGCTGGTTCACCGCCAAGCAGGCGCTCGAGTACGGCTTCATCGATCGGGTGATCAGCCACGCGGAGCAGACCAACGGCGCAGGCAAGTAAGCGCCATCCGGACTCTCTTGTCCGTTCAGCGCATCAGCCGCTTTCACACACAGACTTTGGAGACGAAGATGGCCAACCAGTTTGACCCACGCGCAGGCCTCGGCGGCACGGCGCCGCAGAGCCCGCAGTCGCGCTACATCCTGCCGTCGTTCATCGAGCACTCGAGCTTCGGCGTCAAGGAGTCCAACCCGTACAACAAGCTGTTCGAGGAGCGCATCATCTTCCTCGGCGTGCAGGTGGACGACGCCTCGGCGAACGACGTCATGGCGCAGCTGCTGGTGCTGGAGTCGCTCGACCCCGACCGCGACATCACCATGTACATCAACTCGCCCGGTGGCTCGTTCACCTCGCTGATGGCCATCTACGACACCATGCAGTACGTGCGTGCCGATGTCGCGACCGTCTGCCTCGGCCAGGCCGCCTCGGCCGCCGCCGTACTGCTCGCCGCCGGTACCCCCGGCAAGCGCGCCTGCCTGCCCAACGCCCGCGTGCTGATCCACCAGCCCTCGCTCGAGGGTGGCATCCAGGGGCAAGTGTCGGATCTGGAGATCCAGGCCGCCGAGATCGAGCGCATGCGTCGCCTGATGGAGACCACGCTGGCCCGCCACACCGGTAAGGACGCGGATCAGATCCGCAAGGACACCGACCGCGACAAGATCCTCACGGCCGAAGACGCCAAGGAATACGGGATCATCGACCAGGTGTTCGATTATCGCAAGCTCAGCGCGCAGAAGAAGTGATCGCGTCGTGCGAATCGCCGACCCCGGCGGCGATTCGCTCGTAAATTGCTGTACCCCAGGGATTTCCGGCCGGGAAGTGTGCCAAGTGGCGCGCTGCCCGGCCGGACTGCTCCAGTGACACGGCGGGCCCGGAAACACTCGGGTCCGCAGCCCCGATGAAACAAGCGGCCGACGCACAAAATGGCTGCTGAACGGACGTAACGTGCTCCGGTGTCGTGAGAACTCGCACAACCCGGCGGAGAAACATGCTCGAGTTGTCGACCTCCGTCGCACACACCAGGTACGGTCAACCTAGGGACCTTTGCTCCCGGTTGACAGCACTGCCTCACCCGCCGGAATCGGTCGATGCGTTTGCGATCACAGCCGGTGGCGCGGACAAGCAAGGCGGCAGATAGCTGGCAACCTGGACGGACGGTTGCACGCGGACAAGGAAGTAGGGACCCACGAGATGGCGCGCATCGGAGATGGCGGCGATCTGCTCAAGTGCTCGTTCTGCGGAAAGAGCCAGAAGCAGGTCAAGAAGCTCATTGCGGGACCAGGGGTGTACATCTGCGACGAGTGCATCGATCTATGCAACGAGATCATCGAGGAGGAGCTCGCCGAGTCCAGCGAGGTCAAGCTCGATGAGTTGCCCAAGCCCGCGGAGATCCGGGACTTCCTGGAGAACTACGTGATCGGGCAGGACACCGCCAAGCGCACTCTCGCGGTGGCCGTCTACAACCATTACAAGCGCATCCAGGCCGGCGACAAGGGCCGCGACAGCCGCGGCGAGGTCGTCGAGCTGACCAAGTCGAACATCCTCATGCTCGGCCCCACCGGCTGCGGCAAGACCTACCTCGCGCAGACGCTGGCCAAGATGCTCAACGTCCCGTTCGCCATCGCCGATGCGACAGCGCTGACGGAGGCCGGGTACGTCGGCGAGGACGTCGAGAACATCCTGCTCAAACTGATCCAGGCCGCGGATTACGACGTGAAGCGCGCCGAGACCGGCATCATCTACATCGACGAGGTCGACAAGATCGCCCGCAAGAGCGAGAACCCGTCGATTACCCGCGATGTCTCCGGCGAGGGCGTCCAGCAGGCGCTGCTGAAGATCCTGGAGGGCACCCAGGCGAGCGTGCCGCCGCAGGGTGGACGCAAGCACCCGCACCAGGAGTTCATCCAGATCGACACCACCAACGTGCTGTTCATCGTGGCGGGCGCGTTCGCGGGTCTGGAGCGGATCGTCTCCGAGCGCACCGGCCATCGCGGCATCGGTTTCGGCTCCGAGGTCCGATCCAAGTCCGAGATCGACACCGCCGATCACTTCGCCGAGGTGATGCCGGAGGATCTGATCAAGTTCGGCCTGATCCCCGAGTTCATCGGCCGGCTGCCGGTCGTCGCCTCGGTGACCAACCTGGACAAGGAATCATTGGTCAAGATCCTCTCCGAACCGAAGAACGCACTGGTCAAGCAGTACGTCCGGCTGTTCGAGATGGACGGGGTCGACCTCGAGTTCACCACCGATGCCCTCGAAGCGATCGCCGACCAGGCGATTCTGCGCGGCACCGGTGCTCGTGGCCTGCGCGCCATCATGGAGGAAGTCCTGCTGCCGGTGATGTACGACATCCCCAGCCGCGACGACGTCGCCAAGGTGGTCGTCGACTCCGACACCGTCACCGAGAACGTGCTGCCGACCATCGTGCCTCGCAAGGCGCAGCGGGCCGAACGCCGGGAGAAGTCGGCGTAGTCCCCTCGACAGAGCTGAAAGAAGCCATCGCGCAGCGTGCGGTGGCTTTTTTCGTTGCTACCAGTAGGAAATAATTCTGCATCAATGAGGTGTAGGTCTAGTGTGGAGTGGGTAACCCGCATTCAGGGTTGAGCGAACAGCCTAGTTCTGGTGCTCATGATCAGCCCGGGACGCAACGCATTGCCGGCAACGGACGTCAATTGCCGTGCGCGACAGGACCGAGATCCGCATGTCGTCAACTCTTGCTACTCCTGCAAGCCCCGCAACCACCGCGTCGAGACCCGACCTCATGGCGAGTCGAGGTGCGGCACCGAGTCGAGCAACGTTGCCGAGTCGCACCGAACCGGAAGCTCGACTTCATGTTTCCGTGACCGCGCCGAGTGAAACCGTCACGCTTTGCGCCATCGCGGGAGAAGTGGACTTCTATACCGCCGACCAGTTCCGGTCCCAACTGATCGGTTCGCTGAATACCGCAGCGCCCCTGGTGGTCATTGATCTGTCCCAGGTGACGTTCTTCGGCGTCGCCGGTCTGCATGTGCTGATCGAGGCGCGAACCTGGGCTGAGCACACCGACCGCCGGGTTCGCCTGGTCACCGGGCCGCGCTGCGTCGACCGGCTGCTGGCGGTCGCCGGCGATTTCGCCGCCTTCGACACCGCAGCCAACCTCGCCGACGCACTGCTCGGCGCCGCCTAGTTATCGAGTCCCGGCGGCGGTCACTACGATTCGATCATGTTTGCCCGCCGCCGCCTCGAGCGGAAGATTGATGCGCTGCACTTCAAAACGGACCTGATCCTCCAGCATCTGGGGATCCAGGATCTGCCGCCCATGCCCGCCGAACCGGTCCGGGCGGTGCCCTCTCCTACTCGACCCGCATCCTTCAGCTTCGCCGAGATCGACGCACTTCTGGCTGATGGCAAGAAGATTCATGCGATCAAGCGGTATCGAGAGTTGACCGGCTGCGGGCTCAAGGAAGCCAAGGACGCTGTCGAACAGCGCTATCCGTACTGAGTTGCCGCGCTGGCGAATTGAGTTGCCGCGCAGGCGTCGGCTGCAGAGCGCTGATGCTCATTACAGCGGCACCGGTCGCTCGTGCACCACATGTTTCATCACCAGTGTCGACGTCAAATGCTGCACGCCGGGTAGTGTAGCCAGCTTCTCGTCGTAAAGCTGTTGGAACGCAGGCAGATCCGCCGCGACGATGCGCAGCAGAAAATCTGGATCCCCGAACAGTCGTTGCGCCTGCAACACATGCGGTATCTCCGCGACGGCCTGTTCGAACGCGGCCACCGTCGTGCGATCCTCCTGGCGCATGGTGACGAAAACCAGCGCCTCGAACGTCAACCCGACAGCCGCCGCGTCGACCAGTGCGCGGTAACCGCGGATCACACCCGATCGTTCCAACTCCCGCAGCCGACGGTGACACGGCGACAGGCTCAGCCGTACCCGCGCGGCGAGTTCGGTGATCGTCAAACGCCCATTCTGCTGTAGCTCCGCAAGAATCTTCCGGTCCACGCGATCCATGCAGAAGATCCTTCCACAGACAGCCGCTCAGCTGCGAAAACTTGGAATCACCTCCCGGTCGATCCCGCCTATTCTTCCTGCGGGTATTCAATCGAAGGGAGTAGCTCCGCATGGCACTCGGGTATATCGCCGCGTTCTGGACCGTCTCGGTCCTGCTGATCCTCGTGCCCGGCGCGGACTGGGCCTACGCGATCGCCGCAGGTCTGCGTGAACGCTCGGTGCTGCCCGCCGTCGGGGGACTGTTACTCGGTTACGTCGCACTGACCGCAGTCGTCGCCGCCGGTGTCGCCGCGGTCGTCGACCGCAATCCCGTTGTGCTGACCGCCCTTACCGTCTTCGGCGGCCTCTACCTGATGTGGCTCGGCGGCACGACCCTCGCCACCGCCAGCACTCCCGCCGCCCTTCCGGAGCAATCGAACCCCGCGCCGTGGGGCACCAGCGTCCTGCGCGGCATCGGCATCAGCGGCCTCAACCCCAAAGCCATCCTCCTCTTCCTCGCCCTGCTCCCACAGTTCACCGACCGCACCGGCTCCTGGCCCCTAGCCGCCCAAATCGGCACCCTCGGCCTGATCCACACCCTCAGCTGCGCCGCCATCTACCTCTGCGTCGGCACCCTCGCCCGCACCGTCCTGCGCGCCCGCCCCACCGCCGCCCGCCTCGTCACCCGCATCTCCGGTATCGCCATGATCATCATCGGCACCCTCCTCCTGCTGGAACGCCTTGTGTGAGTGAGTAATTCACCGGGTAGCAGTGTCGCTGCCTGCGGTGTCGGCCGAACAACGGATACTTCGCCGCGAAGCCGGTCGTTAACGTTCGGGTTGGTTGCGTTGCGCGGCTTCCTCGACAGCAGGCCACGTGGGCGGACCCCGGCTGGAAGGCGAGCGCGATGCTGGACGAAACATGCGGCGGAAGCACGTGGCGCTGGAGCATCGTCACCTCGTCTCCGACGAACTCCCAACTCGCCGGAGTCCTTGCGGGCGTGCTCTTCACGGGCATCGTGCTGTTGTTCGGCCGTAAAGGCAGGCCGAATCTACAGACCATCGCACTGCTGTCGGCGGCGTTTCTGGCCTTGAGCCTGGACAGCTACCTGTTCAGCCTCGTCACCGGCATCCGGCCGGTTGTCTTGGGTGCGGGGGTGTCGACCGAGGCCTGCATGCAGGCCTGGGCGCAGGGCATGCCCGCCAGCGGACTGCTGGCGGCCGGGGGAACGGCCCTGGTGTGCGGCATCGGCTGGATGCTGTCCAGCCATCTCACTGCCTCGACGAACCGCAGTCTTGCGGGGGTCGACGATCACGGCTACGTCCGCAAGCTCACGTGCTTCATGGTCGCGGTCGTCATCGTCACCACAACGCTGCTGTTGATGATGACGACCCTCGACTTCTTGGAAGTGATGTACCGGTTCCACGCCAGCTCCCTGCTGAAATGGGTGACTGGCACGATATTGGTCGGGACCGCTGGCGTCAGCGTCGTGATCGCTGGATGGCGGACGCGGCGGATGCTGGGCGCTGCGCCGACCACCGATCCGTCGCATGGGAAGCTGCCGGCTGCCACGTACACGATCGTCGCGCTGTCAGGTGCGGGAACAATCTTCGCCGGGGTCCTCACTCGGCTCCCGATTGTGTGGGCGCCGACTTCGACAAACGTCGTCGTGGCTTTCGCACTGGTGCTCGGTGCCGCAGGACCTGCCGCGGTGTCGGTTCTGCTGGCGATGTCGCTGCCGAGCCAACACTGATTAGTCGCGGTCGAACGGGACAGCATGGGGCGCACTGTCCTGGTACAACGCCAACTGTGTGTTCCCGATCGATGGGCGCGGCGGACCGCGAAGGAATGGGTGACATCGGGTCGTAGGGCCGGTATGTCGAGCGGGTTCAGGGGCGGCGGAAAGTCATCGGAAAAATCTGTTAACGGAGTGCGGGGGAGGGGCGATGTACTCGTTGTGGGGTTTCTTTCGGTGTCCCTCGCTGCCGCGGATATCGCGGGTTCCGACTGTGTCGGCGGCGTTGCGGGCGCTCCGGGTTTCCTCCGGTAGGTAAAGGGTCGCGGGTGACAACACCTGCAGGCATCCGCGGTTCGTGCGATCCCTGCCCCGAGGTTGGCTTCGACGGCAACCTTGGGGCAGTTTCATGTCCAAGGGACTGTCAGCCTGGCTGGCACGGTGTGTCGGCTTCGGGGATTCGTCCGTGGACGAGATAGTCCGCAGCGATGGCTCGCGCGCACGAACTGGTGCCGGGGATCGCTGCGGGAAATCCCTTGGGTCGTTGCGGCAGCACGAGGTGACCGGGCGTGCCGACCACGGTGATCAGCCGTGCGGTAGGGATCAGCGCGCGGACGGCGTGGGCTCCCGAGATCGGCGTCACCGGGTCCTTCTCGTTGGCGATGAGTACCGCGGAGCCGATCTTGTCGTAGCCCAGCGGACTTGTGCCCGTGTGGGATTCGGGCCAGAACGCGCACGCGGCGGTGAAGTTCATCCCGACGTAGGTCAACGGTGCGCGAGCGGCGAGTTGTTGTGCGGTGTCGACGATGTGGTCGAGGTCGTGGCTCCACGCGCCGGTATTGCAGTTGCGAGCGGTCCACCAGCCGACGCGTGAACCGGCGGCCAAGATGTCCTGGGCGAGCTCCTCCAGTAGTCGTGGGACCCGAAATGCCGTGGCGGCGTTGAGCTGTGCCGCAGGCGTGGGAGTGTCGACCCCGGTACGCAAGGTCAGGAGTTTGCGTTCCAGCGCCTCATAAGGGCTGTTATCGACGCCGAAGAACAAGGTATTGAGATCGTTGCCGCTGAAAGTGCGATCGAACGGCAGCGGGATCGGGTGCGCAGTGAGGTCGGCGCGCAGCTTTCGCAGCGCCCCGAGAACCGCGTCGGTACTGTTGCCGAATACCGTGCCGCGTGCGGCGAGCCACGGTGCGAACCGCCGCTCGATCACGTTCTGCTGGCGTAGGACTCGTTCGGCGTAGGCTGCCGCGCTGGACACGGTCGGGTCGATCACCGAGTCGAGGACCACGCGGTCGAGGCGGTCGGGGAAGGTGCGGGCCAGTTCGACGCCGAGCAGGGTGCCCTGTGAAACGCCCAGATAACTCCATGTCTGGGCGCCCAAGAGCTCGCGCACCAGGTCAAGATCCCGGACAGTCTGCCAGTAGGTGATGGTTCCGGAGGTGCCGGCCGGGGTGCGGTCGACGCATGAGCGCACCCAATCGCGGGCCTGCCCCAGCTGGAGTCGCACCGATTCGCTCGAGAAGTCCAGCACGTCGGTGCGGTCGTTGCGTCCGGTGCCGAGCAGGAGCGAATCGCCCGAAATGTTTGCGTCGCAGACCTGGTCGGTGCTGGACAGGCGGGTGCCGCGCGGGTCGAAACCCAGTAGGTCATAGGTCTCGCGGAGCTCGGGGAACGTGGCAGCCCACTCGGCCGGGTTGATCAACGAACCGGCCCCTGGACCGCCCGGGCTGGTCAGCAACTGACGCGGTCGTCCTGCTGGCTGTCGGGCGGGTAATCGTGAGATCTCGAAGGTCGCGACCAGACCGGCGTCGGGTCGCGTCCAATCCAGTGGGGTGCGGACCGTCGCGCACTCGAGCCCGTCGAGCAAGGGAGCGCGAACACCAGCCTCCGGATTGCCGTTCGCAGCGGCGATCAGTCCGACCTCGGTGCACGACTTCCAGTCCAAGCGCTGGTCGGCGATCTCCGCGGGGATCTGTGGCGCGCCAGCCGGGTATTCGGTGAAACGTGCTGGCGTCGGTGGGAATTCGAGATTGTACGAGCCGCCGTCCGCGGAGGCGTGCCCGGCCGCGAGCGACAGGACAACCGCCAGCAGCGGCAGCACGATGACAGGTCGCCGTGTTCGGCGCATAGTATCCCCCTCCACCCAAATGGGCCGGGCGCCAGTCTAATCAGAGATGCGCCTGGCTCGCGTCCGATGGGCCGATGAGTCTGGTTCGCATGCGATGGTCGCCTCGGCGAGCAATTCCGAGAACCTGGCGCTCGCATTACCCTGTAGTGCAACGGTTTCGACCGACAGCAGGGTCCCCATGGAACAGCTTCCGTCCATCCTCAGTGCGATTGCCGCCACGTTGGCGGCGGCCCTGTCGTTCGGAACGCTGTACGTCACCGGTCGACGTGAACATCGCCGCTGGCTGCGGGACTCGCTGGTGGAGGCCTACGTGGAGTACGTCGAGGCGAGCTTCGCCACGCGCTCGCCGCGGACGCTGGAACTACGTGCGGCGGACGACCACGCCGGACTGGTCGAGCAGAAGGAGAGTTCGGACGCCGCCTGCCGGCGTGCGATGACAAGTCTCACCAGACTGCGTCTGATCGCTCCGCGCGAGGTCGTTGCCGCCGCCGAGCAACTGCATTTCGCCGATGTCGATGCGATGACCGTGGCGTTCAACGGCCCTGTCCCCCCAAACGAAACGTGGCACGTCGCGCGTCGACATCAGCAGGAGTGTCGAGACCGGTTCATCGGCGAGGTCCGGAAATCGTTGGGCGTGGGGAAACCGGCGGACATCAGTCCCGGCAGGGCGTGGCGGTACAGCCCACGATCGCTGAGCCAGTAGATGCGCAACCGACACTGAAGACAGCGGACCGATCCTGTCCGCTAGCGCTGTCAGGATGGCGACATGAACGCAGACGAACTCGACTGGAACCGGACGCTGCGCGAGCAGTGGGAGTTCCACTGGAATCATCAGATCCGAGCCCGGCTGGACGGCCTAACCGATGACGAGTACTTCTGGTCACCGGTCCCGAACGCTTGGAGTGTCCGACCGCGCGGCAGTTCGACAGCGCCCGTACAGGCCGGCGCCGGAGAATTCACGATCGACTACGCCTTCCCCGAGTCGACCCCCGCACCATTCACCACGATCGCCTGGCGACTCGGTCACGTGATCGTCGGCGTGCTGGCCGCCCGCAACGCGGCACACTTCGGCGCACCGGCGGCGTCCTACGAGAGCTGGGAATACGCGGGTACCGCGGCCGTCGCGCTCGACCAACTCGAAACCCAGCTCGACGCCTGGTTGACCGGAGTGCACAGCCTCGGTGCGGACGGACTCCGCGTCCCGGTGGGCGAGAAGGAGCCTTACCCGGAGCTCCCCATGGCCGATCTGGTGCTGCACGTCCACCGCGAACTGATCCATCACCTGTCCGAGGTCTGCCTGCTCCGCGACCTCTACCTACACACCACAACTGCCACTGGATAACTACGCTGAACCTTCCGAGCGACGGACAGGAGGCGACGGTGGCCGAGACGACGGTAGCCGAGGTGCTGGCCGAGCTGTCCGCGCTCGAGGATCCGCGAGCACTCGCGGTGAACGAGAAACACGGTGATGACCACGGCGTGAACCTCAGCAAACTGCGCGCGCTCGCGAAGCAGCTGAAACGCAGCAGGACCTCGCGCGCGAGCTGTGGGCGACCGACGACACCGCCGCCAAACTACTGGCGACCCTGATCTGCCGCCCGAAAGTCTTCGACCGTGCCGAGTTGGACGCCATGGTGCGCCAGGCCGGCACACCCAAGCTGCACGACTGGCTTGTGAACTACGTCGTGAAGAAGAACCCACACGCCGAAGAACTGCGCCTGGCCTGGCTCGCCGACCCTGATCCCGTGGTCGCGAGCGCGGGCTGGGCGCTCACCACCGAACGCGTCGCCAAGCAACCCGACGGCCTCGACCTCGCTGGGCTGCTCGACGTCATCGAGGCGGAGATGCAGGACGCCCCAGATCGCTTGCAGTGGGCGATGAACCACTGCCTCGCTCAGATCGGCATCGAGCACGCCGAGCACCGCGCCCGCGCCCTCGATATCGGCGAACGCCTTCAGGTGCTGAAGGACTACCCGACCCCGCCGAACTGCACGTCCCCGTTCGCGCCCGCCTGGATCATCGAAATCGTGCGTAGGCGGCAGGAGAAGTAGCGCTTCGCCACCGAGCCGCGGCGATGACAACTGTCCTGCACCCGGCCGGCGATCGAGCCGAAATTTCGGCATCACCGCTGGTGAAGGGTAATAATCGTCGAGTGATCGAGACTGTTGCATCTACTACCGACGGCCAGCCGAGTCTGGAGCAGATTGCCGCAAGCAGCCCCTACCTGATCGGTAGCTTCCGATTCTGGTTCGCCGACCAACGCTGGGAATGGTCCGACCAGGTCGCCCAACTCCACGGCTACGAACCCGGCACCGTCACCCCGACCACCGAACTGCTGCTCGCGCACAAACACCCCGACGACCGCGACACCGTCGCGGAAACCCTCGCCGTCGCGGTCCGGCACGGCGACCCGTTCTGCTCGCGGCACCGCATCATCGACACCGCCGGGACCATGCATCACGTCCTGGTCGTCGGCGACCGCCTGCACGACGACACCGGCGCCACCGTCGGCACCACCGGCTACTACATCGACCTGACCGACCGCCTCGACCAGAACCACCGCGAAGCCCTCGACACCACCCTGCCCGAGGTCGTCGAAGCCCGCGCCGTGATCGAACAGGCCAAAGGCGTGCTGATGTTCGTTTACGGCCTCAACGCCGAGCAAGCCTTCCGCGTTCTGCAGTGGCGCTCCCAGGAAACCAACACCAAACTCCGCACCCTGGCCACCAAACTCATCGCCGTCATCAACGGATTCGACGGCGCACCGGTCAAGGTGCGCGCCCAGTTCGACCACTTGCTCCTGACCGTGCACGAACAACCCGACCCACCAACCGATTCCGCATAACGGACCGCCGTGCCGGTGACCGCCGCCCTTGCCTGCGCCGTTTCGACACTGCGCGTTGCGGTCTCAAGATTGTGCGCCCGCGGGACGAGTACTGGTCATGATGCTGTTCTCGGCCTTCGATGGCGCTTCCGCGGCGAATTGGGCTGCAGCGGCTGTATTCGTGGGGCCGCTGTGCTCGCTGATCCTGTACGGGCTGTTCGACTGTGTGCGAAACTGGCAGCGGCACTTGCTGACTCGGATGATCGTGCGCGAAGCGCCGGTCGGCACCGTGGTCGAGAGCGTCGCCCGCCGCGGCAACGCGGTGTCGACCCTGGTCGTCGAGGTCGGCGACGGGCCCCGGCGGCTACCCGAGCCAACGGCGCCACGAGAGATCCGAGCCAGATGAACAGCAGCCCCGAGCCTCCGGCGGAAGAGCGCCGGTTCGACGAGTTGTTCCGGACCTACGCACCGGCGGTGTTCCGCTTCGCGCGGCGCGCTTTCCACGGGGACACCGACCAGGCGAACGAGGTCGTCCAGCAGGTGTTCATCGCGGTGTGGAAGCAGTACGACCGAGACTTCCGGGACAAGACGAACCGGCGGATCGTCCAGCTGATCATGCGAATAGCGGGACGGCGGGTGATCGATGTGTGGCGCAAGAATGCCAGATCCGAGGTGCTGGTGGGCGAGTACCTCGACACCGATACCCCCATGCTGCTGGGACCGATGCTTCGGCGAGATCCGCTGCAACGGGTGCTCGACGACGACGATCTCGAACGATTCCTGCAGGTGCTCAACGGCATATTGACCGAGGCCGAGTACCGGGTCGCGATTATGGCGTGGGAGTTGGGGCTGCCGGACTTCGAGATAGCGGAAGTGCTGGACTGCACGGTCTCGACCGTGCAGTCTCATAAGAGCAGGGCCCGCAAGAAGATCGAGGCGAGTATGAATCGCGTGCGAGCGAAAGTCGCGTTCGACGGGGTCGAGGAGCTGGTCGAACTGATCGCGGAGTACCGGCAGAGCGCAGACGAAGGCGCCAGTACCCAGGCAAAGGGGGTGCGGCCGGCATGAGCACCGAGAAAGGCGAAGGCGCAGAGCCGATCTCGATCGCTGCCGCATTCGCCGAGCTGGACAGCTACCTCGAGCAGCGCGACGCGAATGTCTACGACGTAGAAGCGGGCCTAGCCGAACTAAAGAAGCGAGTCACCGGCGAGATCGGCGCTGCTGCCGATGCCGAAACCAGTGCGGATGCGACGATCGACGTGCATCCCGACATCATGGTGAACGACACGGTGATGGTCAGCGCGGTCTCGCCCGAATCGGCGTTCCGCCGAGCAGGGAAGGACAACTGGGGACTGAGCTGGCTACCTGACCGGGATCTGACCTTCACCCAGGCACTCGCCGGGATGGAACTCGACCGGCTCCTCAGTAATCCCGAACTGGCGCACGACGCAACAACCCATGCTCGCCTCGATCTGCTCGCCGATCAGCTGGGCCTGCCCGTGGCGCAAGCGGTAACCCTGCTCTCCGAGCGTTTGGTAGAGCGTATGCACGCCGACTCCTCCACAGCTGTACAGGTGAGTGGTCCACGGAAAGAACTGATCGACCGCTGGCTCGGCTGAGTGGCGCGGACTCGCCACGCTCCGATCGGATCACGGATTCGGTGGCCCGTCGGCACCCGCAAGGTACCTTGCGGCTCCGCAAGCTGTCAGCCACCCGTTCGAGACGGTTGCGGTGGCTGGTCGGGGGTTGGCACTATTGCGGCAGCATGCCGGATTTTGATTCTGTTCGGGACAGCCTGGAGGGTTTGTCCGTTGGTGATGCGCTGGGTGCGCAGTTCTTTGTGCCTGGTCGGTCTGTCAGTGAATTGATTGCCGGGCGACCGCCGGCGGGGCCGTGGGAATGGACCGACGATACCGAGATGGCCTGTTCGGTGTACTCGGAACTTCGGCGCCGTGGGCGGGTTGATCAGGACGCGCTTGCGGCGGTGTTCGCTGATCGTTGCGAACCGTATCGGGGATACGGTGGCACAGTTGTTGTGCTGCATGAGATTCGGGATGGGCGGCCGTGGCGGGAAGCGGCGGGGGCTGGTTTCGGTGGGAGTGGGTCTTGGGGGAATGGGGCTGCGATGCGGGTGGCTCCGCTCGGGGCGTACTTCGCTGAAGATTTGGATCGTGCGGCGGGGGAGGCGGCGTTGTCTGCGGAGGTTACGCATCGGCACTCGGAGGCGATCATGGGAGCGATGGTGGTTGCGGTCGCGGCTGGTCAGGCTGCGGTGACTCGTGGGAAAGATTGTGCGCCAAGCGAATTGCTGGATGTGGTCGAGCCGTATCTGGTTGACGGCAGGACGGCGGACGGTGTGCGGCGAGCGCGGAAGCTGCTGGGGCGGTCGGTGGCCGAAGCGGCGTATGAGCTCGGGAATGGTGCGGCAGTCAGTGCGCAGGACACCGTGCCGTTCACGCTGTGGGTGGCCGCCAGCTTTCTCAGTGACTATCCGGGGGCTGTGACCGCGTGTGTAGAGGCTGGTGGCGATGCGGACACTACGGCTGCGATCGTTGGTGGGATCGTGGCGGCACACACGGGGGTGGGGCGGCGGGGTGAGATGCGCGGGGTGCCGGAGGAGTGGTTGGCGGCGCGTGAACCGCTGCCGGCTTGGGTAGAGCTTGACGCAAATGTGAAGCGCCCTCGGATATTTCAGTAAGCGATCCGAGGGCTGGTCACTGGACGCGTTCAGAGCTCGGGGTGGCTGAACGTCCCATCGACGACTGCGGTTGTGAAAGCGTTCCACTCGCCGGGGGTGAAGGTGAGGGCGGAACCGTTGGGGTTCTTGGAATCTCTGACACCGACCATGCCGTCGGTGAGGAAGGCTACTTCTACGCATTCGCCTTGCGCCTCGCTGCGGCTGCTCTTGAACCAGCGAGCACTAGTAAGGTCGGCACTCACGCTAGATACTCCCTTGCTATCTGCCGGAGCAGATTCCTGCTGTGTTCAGCGTCCAACGCTGCCCGCCGAATGATCTCGTACGATCGATCGTAGCGTTCTACGTCTTCTGGCTTCTCGAGGTAAAGGTTGCCGATAGAGCTGCCTTCGATGAAGACGATCGGTGGCTCCGTGGGCTCGCCGGTTGCGGTCTTGCCGAAGTCCAGGATGACGAACGGCCCCAACGACATTCCGGCGGGGAACCCAGCTCGGAACGGGAGAACACGCACCGTCACGTTGGGTCTCGTGCTGACGTCGGCCAATCCCCGGAGTTGTGCGGCCATGACGTTCGGGCCGCCGTTCATGCGGCGTACAGCTGCTTCGCCGATGACCACGTCGACGGTGGTGGGGTGGTTTTTGCGGGTGACGATGTTCTGCCGCTGCATCTTCAGCTCGACCCAGCGGTCTTCTTCGGCCCGAACGGCGTCTGGGCGAACGAGACGAAACAAGGCGCGAACGTAGTCGGCTGTTTGGAAGAGACCAGGCACCAATTCGGGCTGATGTGAGCACAACTTGACGGCCGCTGATTCCAGTCCGACATACACATCGAAGTCTTTCGGGATGAGGTCGCCGTACTCATGCCACCAACTTTTGACGCTGGCCTGCCGGGCAAGCCCGGTGAGCGCTTCGGTCAGTTCACTCGGCACCCCGTACAGATCGCACGCTGCCTGGATGTCGCGCACTTTGATCCGGCTGTTCTGTCCGCGCTCCAGCCGTTGCAAGCTGCTCGAACCCATCTCCAGTAGCTCAGCGGCCTTCTGCTGGCTCATTCCTGCGCGACTGCGCCACTCCGTCAGATATCGACCGAGTTGCCTTCGCGGCAGGGTAGATCCGGTTTCCGGCATGAAGTCCTCCCCACTTCGGGCGGGCCGTTCGACCCGCATCGGGTAGATCATGGCAACTGCCGCGGGAGGTTTGCTGGGGATTCGGGGGAGTTCATTCGGGCCGCCCGAAGCCGCACACATCGCCACCTTGGCAGGTGTTTTGTTGATGTGCGCCCGGTCGACGCGGTTAGGGAGTCCACCTCAAACCTAACAGTTTCGATGTCGGCCGGGCGCACCCCTCCTCACCGCGCTGCGCTCCTGTGCCACAAGGAACCCCCGATGCCGACCGATCCCTTGCCACCGAAACATCAGCTGCTGCAAGCCTGTCGGGGCGATCAATCGGTGGACCACCCGCTATTGCGCTTGGCACGCGAGCTATCGGACCTACACGAACAACGGTTGTATGCCGCACGGGAAGCCATGGCCGACCGCAGGCATATCGATCAAATCGACGTGCGGCGTGCAAGATTGGTGCGCGACATAGATCGCTGGGTCACCCTGCAGCTACCGCCTTCGCACGGTGCCGCTTACATCCATACCGAGACGGTCAGGGCTGTGGTTGACCGCGTTGCCCAGTTCACTGCGTGCGCCTTTGCTGCCTTGGCGAGTGCGTCGCAGTGGGAGCTGGGCGATGCCTGGGAGCAGCTCGCCGAATTAGCCGTCGGCTATGACGATTTGGCCGCTGAGGTGTGCGCAGGACGCAGGCGCCTACCAGGCGGACCGTAGCCATTCACCACGTGGCTTGGGTCTGCTCGCTCTCCATACGGTAGTAGCGGCGGGTCAGGTCGAGCAGGCGGGCTATTTCGTTGGTCATCGAGGTGGGGCTCATGGGGGTGGCGACGATGGGGTCGCCGGATTTGATGTAGTAGCGACCGTCGTCGGCGTAGTCGGTCCAGAGGAAGCCTCGGCCGTCCGTGGTCGGTCTGGAATCCATTGCCGGGCCGGGGAATACGGTGATCTCACCGACGGTGGTTCGATCACGCTTGAACATGCGGTTGAGCTGATCGTTGATGCTGACCTCGTTCGCGCGGCGCGAATAGCGTTGACGGTCCGCGGCGATCTCGTCCCTGCGAAAACTGACCGCAGGTTGCTTGCCCGCCTGGGCCTTCGGCAGTGCCGCGACCGCCGCCGCGGCTACCTCGCTCGGTGCGCACAAGCCCATGATCACGTCACCGCCGGTGTCTTCGGCTGGGCCGGGCAGCTGAACAAGAGTGGCGCCGGACCCGTTTCGGACTGCGCCGTAGAATCGGAACACCGCAGTGAGATCGGAACCGCCGAATCCCTTGGATTCGACGCGTGCTTCGGGCTCGAGCAACGTCGACAAGGCGAGTTCCAGATTCTCGGAATACTGGCCGAGTAGCGCCTCGACCGCCGACTCTCGTTGCCGCACAAGGTCGTCCCAGTCGACTGCGGTAGTGGGGCGGAAGGCCAGCGGGTAGGGCAGACGATCGCGATCGTAGGCCGACCAGAGGATGTCGAATTCCTGGCCGGTGAATCTCCAACTGCGCACGCTCAGTTTTCCCCGATCACCGGGGGAACAGCTTTGGTCGGTTCGCCGAGGAGTTCTTCGGACCAATCTCGGATCAAGTAATCCTTGGTCTGATGTGTGTTTTCCTCGTCGTCCTGCTTGCCTGCGGCACCGGCCATCGGCATGCCGCTCATTCCGGGGCGTCCAGCGGCGCCGGTGCTTGTCCCGGTGCGGGCGGCCGCTGGGGCCACAGTCCCGGGCTGCTGGGGACTTCCCGGGATGCTCCGGCCCGGAGCGGGCGTGCCGGGAGTGCTCGGACTTCCAGGGCTGCCGGGACTGCCCGGCGAACGAGTAGTGGCCGGGCTACCCGGCGCGGTGCTGCGGCTGGGTACCGGAGTTCCCGGAGTCGTTGTGGTGCTCGGAGTGTTCGGGTTCGGCGTGCCGGCCGGAGTGGTGTTCGAAGGCGACGTGGGATTGGTTGCCTGCGTGGTGGATTGCGGTGTCGTCGTGCCGGCCGGATTGGTCTGCGGGTTCTGGTCTGCGGGCTGGGTGGACGAGTTCGGATCCTGCTTCGGATCCGCGGCCTGGTTCTCGGCAGACGTCGGATGTTCCTGCTTCGACGGATCGCCCGTGGCGGAGGACGTCGTCGGACCGGAGGAAGTCGACGGGGGAGCCGCTGATTGATCCGGATTGTTCACCAGCGTCGGCGAGTTCGGTACCACCGGAACACCATTGTCGGTCTGGTTCGCGACCTGCCAGTACACCGTGCGCAGCACCCGCCGCGCCTCCGCGGTTGCCTCGGTCTGGTTGTGGTCGTCGACCTTCAGCACACCCTCGCTGGGCAGCGTCTTGCCGCGGAGGTCGGGACTGCTGTCGCTGGCGCGAGGCATCAGCGCTTGCGTTTGATGGAGACCGGTGTACAGCTCGTTGAGCTTCACCGAGATGAGTTCGGTTGCGAGGGTGAGTTGTTGCGACTGTTCGACGTACTTGTTGACCGATTGGACCGCCTCTTTCGCGGCACCGCCTTCCCAGCCGTTGGCGATTGTCGCCTTGATCGCGTCGCCGAACGTGTGCGACTTCTCTCGGAAGGTGGCGCTGATGCTCTGCCACATTTGGGACGCTTCCCAAGCCTGGGCGGGTTTCATCGCCTCGACCTTGGCGACCAGATCCTGCAGTGTGCCGGTCTCGATCACGAACAGGTCCTCGCCGGGGTTGGCGATCGACGGTGGGTCGTAGCCCGCCTCGATATTCTGCGCGAGCTTGCTGCGGTGCGAATAGAGAGCGGTGCGATCGTCGTTCCACTGCTGCTGAGCGGCGATGATGCGGGCTCGATAGTCGTCCTGGCTCATGAGCCGTCCTCCCCAAGGACGTTGATGGCCGCGAGGTTCTGGCTGTTGGACACGTCGACCGATTGGTAGTTCGCCATAGCTGTGGCGAAGACCTGGCGCATCAGTTGAACTTCTTCGATGTGCGTTTCCAAGGACTGGTTCAGAGAACTGTCTGCACCGGATGCCTTTCGGGAGAACTTCATTTCAAGGATCGGGCCGGACGGCATCGCCCCGAATCCTGTAACCCGCTCGACGCGCCGAGCTTGGCGTCGCACACCGTCGAGCTCATTCAGGTAGTTCTGGCACTGTGCGTCGAGGTCCTTGCCGACGTCCGGGCTCAGTCGCAGCTCACCTGTGTTGGCTTGATCCAACAGCCGCTGCCATTCGGTAACGCCCTCTCGAGCCATCGTCAGCTCCCCCCGGGAAGAAACTTGCTGAGTTCATTGGCATTTCGCAGTGCTTCATCGCACGGCACGCCGAGTTTTCCGATCGAGTACCGGGTTGTCAGGTAAAAGCTGACCGATCCGGGCTTTCCGCCCTGCGGCACTTGGAGGGCAACCGTGCAATCCAGGCCTTTGTCGTCATCTGCATCCAGAAACCGCAAGGCGGGTCGGCCGGCGACCGTGAGTGTCTCGAAGTCCCGAAGATCCGTGCGCTGCCGGAACTGATCCAGGGTCACCTCTCCGGACATAACGGCCAGGTCATACCAGCCTGACCCGGCGGCCTGCCAACCGCACACCTGCCATCCGGTTGGGTCGATGCCGGCGACATCCTTTTCCTTGGTCTCTGGTTTCAGGCCTGTCGATCGCAACGCATCGTCGGACAGTTGGGTGCAGGGATCCCAGAGGGCCGTATCGGCTGCCTTCGAACCCGACGGCTTCGCAGTGGCACTCGCCGAACTCTGCCCACTACTAGTAGGCACCCCATCCGTCGACTTCTCACACCCCGCCAACACCAACCCGACACCCACGACCAGCGCGATCCCCTGCAGCCTGTTCCCCCTGCTGGTCATCCGTTCCCCTAACCGCCGGTGCCTGAAATCCATCCGAGGTGGATGCGTCCCGGTGCCCACCCCCGTTACCTGCGCAAACCGTACCGCCGACCCTGCGCGACCCGCAACAACATGTGCCGATCCGGGTACCTGGTCGGTACTTCTCACAAAGACCAGGCGCGGCGGTCCCCCTACCGCCGTCTACCTGACGACTACCCGCGCGTCGCGCCGAGCAGCGTGCTGTCGTGCATCGGCCGCGGCCGATCAGGATTCTCGCGGATGTGCTCGGTGGCCCGAGTGATTGCTTGGCTGTATCGCGCACTGGCCGCATTGTGCGTCAGCAGCGCGACACCGATCATCATCGGTGCGACCGCGTGCACGCCGGCGTCGAACCACCGTGCGTCCTTGACGTGCGGGTAGGTGTTCAACCCGACAGTCAGTGCGAGCAGCACGATTTCGGCGGAGACGACCTGGCGGCGGCTGTTCAGCACGCCCCATTCGGAGAGTTTGGTGGTGCCGATCATGATGATGACCAGGCAGACGCTGATCATCGCCTCGACCAGGTAGCTGAACCAGTACAGCGGGTCGGTGATGCCGTCGGGCGCGATGTTGTGCTGCACGTTGACCGCCGACCACAGCATGCCCGCGATCACCACGCCCGCGAGCGCGCGCAGCGACCAGGCACGATGCCGGTAGAGCGAGGCGAGCTGGGCGTGCGGGCTGGATTCGCGGCGCTGGGCGGCGATGGCTTTGCGCGCCATCAGCAGGTCGCGGATGTCGGCCTTTTCGATGGCTTCTTTGGTCTGCCTGGCGCGGTCGGCGGCGGCGGAGACGGCTTCGGCGTACTTCCAGCGCTGCCCGCGGTCCTGGGTGCGGATGCGTTCGGCCAGTTCACGCTCGGCCTCCAGCTCGTCCTCGGCCAGGGCCTCGGTGAGCGCGGGATCGAACTGGTAGGCCAGCCGGCCGCGGGCCCGCTCGACCCGCCTGGCCAACTGCGCGACATCGTCGAAGGGGTGTTCCTCGGGCATGCGGCTCCAAAAGTGGATGGGCGGAACGGAACTCGACAAATCGGGAGATGCCGGGCTGCCCGATCACCGGGAGCTGGGTAGTAGCTCGCTGCGAGGGTAGCGGACAGGAGGCATCGACACCTACTCTTCATAGTCGATTCCGCGCGCCGAGGACACGCTGAAGCGCTATCTGCGCCGAAAAACCCGGCGAGTCACTCGGGTTCGATCGCCATGTCTTCCTGACTCCAGAAGGCGCGCATGCGCACGATCTTGCCTTCGTCGTCGAATTCCATCACGTCGATGGGGGAGAGGGTGAAGCGCTGACCGCCGACCCGGGTGACGACGGTGAACATGAACGCCGCCTCGTTGCCCGCGATGCGGATGGTCTCGGGCCGCAGTTCGGTCTCCCGGTCGAGCGCGGCGAGCACGTCGTAGAACTCCCGGATGGCGGCGTGCCCGTGCCGAACGGGGGTGCCGACGGGATCTTCGACGGTCGCGTCGGGGGCGTAGAGCTCGACGACGGCTTCAGTCGGCCCGGAACCGACCAGTTTCACGTACTGCTCGACCACGTCGCGGATCTGCTTGGCCATCGGAACTCCTGCCGAATTGGAACCTGTTCTAGTTCGGCAGCGTAGCAGCACAGCGGCGGGGGCGGTCAAGGATCGGTTCCGCGCTGTCGTTGCGCTGTCCACGGCGATCGATGTGGCTCGGGCCGTGGGGAATCCCCCCGAAAGTTACCTGCCCCCGTTTCCGCTGTGCTGTTGTCAGCATCCTCGCAATGGGACACGGTGACGACCGGAAAACCCCGCTCGCGCCCGGTGCCGGGGATCGTCATTGATCCCCCGTGGCTCGCCGTTGAACCTTTATCCCGCGCTGATGCTTTCGTTAATTCTGTCGCGCTGACCGGGCGCGGCGTTACCGACTGGACGCATTCGGTCCGGTCAGCGGACCGAGGGCGGTTTTCGTCCTTTTTGCCCGCTGATTACTGCGTTCGGCGGCGCGGAGCCAGGAAACTCATCGCTAACTCCGCCGAACCGATCCCGGTGTGTCGGCCTTGCGCTGCCGGTGAAGTGCTGTTTACTCGGTCCGGTCAACCAGATGTTCGAGTGACGAGTGGAAGCGGAGGAGACATGGCACTGCCTACCATGACCGCGGAGCAGCGCACTGAAGCGTTGGCCAAAGCGGCAGCGGTCCGCAAGGCGCGCTCCGAACTGATCGGCAAGGTGAAGGCGGGCAAGGTTTCGGTCGCCGACCTGCTGAAGAAGGCCGACTCTGATGAGCTGGTCAAGAAGACGAAGGTCGCCGCGGTGATCAAGGCTCTGCCCGGCGTCGGACCGGTGAAGGCTGCCAAGCTGATGGATCAGGCGGAGATCCCGGAGGATCGTCGGATCGGCGGGCTCGGCGCACGTCAGCGTGCGGCGCTGCTCGACGCCCTGAAGGACTGAACTAGCAAACAGTTCGCGGTTGATCTAACCGGGGAACGAATACTCACGTCGGTGGCGCGGCTCTGCCTCGCGAAGGACCGCCTGCTCGCGGTCCGGACGGCGTAGCTCAGCCCCCAGCCGCACAGACAATGCAAACGCCCCACAGCGCCTAGCCGGGTTGTGGGGCGTTGTCGTCGGTCGAACGGGTCGATCGATCAGACGATGCGGAGCCCGAGAATCGGCAGTTCGCCGTGCTGGGCTTGGCCCATGGCGCAGGCCGCGGCCAGGGTGGCGGCGTTGACCGGTCCCAGATCCATGACGATCTGCCCGCCCGCGCCGGGGCCGCTCTCGATAGTCAGCGTGTTGGTCGCGGGAGCGCCGAAGCCGCCGGGCACGTGGAACGGGCCGGACACGGCGCTGACCTCACCGTTGGACCACGTCACCGTGCCATCGACCTGACCGTTGATATCCATGCAGCTCGCGGCACCGGTGAACTGCGCGTCGATCGTGGCATCGTGCGTGGGTGTGCCCTGGCAGCCCGAAAGGTTGCCACGGACTCCGGCGTTGACCGGCATCGATTGGAAGCCGATCGGATCGGTGTCGTAGTAGACCGTGCCGCCGCCACATGAGGCGTTCATCGATTCGGCTGCCACTTGACTGCCGATGGCCAGCGGGGCGCCGGCTGCTGCGAGGACCATGGCCAGCGCCGCGATGTTGCGAGAGAGTGTCATCGTGAACTCCTTCTCCTTGGCTCGTTGGAAGACCGGGGTGAAGCAGTGCTCGACGGCAGTACCCCCACTCGGCCGGCGCAATCCACGGCGGGTGGGCCGGGGTTGGCGCCGCTCAGCGGCGGCGACGCGGGAACCGGACGTGCACCGGCGCGGGATCGGTCATCGGGATATCACCGCGTGGGGGTAGCAGCAGGCAGGCGAGGCCGAGGGCGATGAGCAGGGCTGCGGCAATGAGGCTGAGGGAGAGGCTGGCGGCGTTCATATCGGCAGGCTGGTGGAAGGCGTGATAGACGAAGTGCGGCAGGCTGAAGGTCAGCCAGCCGATACCAGCCAGGCGGGCCGCCGCGGTGCTGTTGAGGACCAGCGCGCCGATGGTCACCGCGGTGAGCGCCAGGAAGAAAGCGCCGACATCAGCCGCGAGATGATGGTTGAACGGGCCGTCGGGCGAGATCCATTGCATGCCGAAGCCGGGAAAGCTGGTGTACCAGGAGTGCGGCGCGAAGGTCGCCCACAGGCCGATGACGGCACCCTGTACGGCAAGGACTAACAAGACGATCCGGGTGGCCAGCAGGCGACGGCGGTGCTGTTCGAACCGCATCCGGACGCGTAAGCCCTCTTGGGTACCTTCCACTGAAAACCGCATCGGTCTCTCCGTTCCCGCCCGAACTGCTCCGACTACGTGCTGTCACGGTAAAGCGGACATCCGGTACGGGCAAGGGGTGATCAGGCCAGCCGCGGTTTCCGGTTCGGCGAGGCGGTGATCCGGCCTCCGTGGGTGTAGACGTTCATCGTCTCGCCACGCAGGAAACCGGCCAGTGTCAGTCCCGCCTCCGCGGCGAGATCGACGGCGAGTGAACTGGGGGCGGAGACGGCGCCGAGCATCCCGATGCCCGCCATCACCGCCTTCTGCACCAGCTCGAAGGAGGCGCGGCCGCTGACGATGAGCACCAGATCCCGTGCGGGGACGCGGTTTTGGCGCAGTGCCCAGCCGATCACCTTGTCCACGGCGTTGTGCCTGCCGATATCCTCGCGCACCGCCAGCGCGGTGCCGTCCGGCGCGAACAGCCCGGCCGCGTGCAGACCGCCGGTCGCCTCGAACAGGGATTGGTTGCTGCGCAAGGTATCCGGCATCCCCGCGAGCACCTGGGTGTCCACCACCGGCCCGCCCTCAGCGATGGGATACCTCGAGAGCGTACGGACCTCGTCGAGCGCGGTCTTGCCGCACAGCCCGCACGCACCGGTGGACAGGAAACTGCGGGTACGCACCGGCACCGCGGTGCGCAGGGTGAGGTCGAGGACGTTGTAGGTTTGGCGACCGTCGTCGTCGGTGCCCGTGCAGTAGCGGGCCGCCGTGATCTCCTCGGCGACGCCGATCATGCCCTCGCTCAACAGGAATCCGTGCACCAGGTCGACATCGTTACCGGGAGTTCGCATGGTGACGGCCAGGGATTGGCCGCCGATCCGGATCTCCAGCGGCTCTTCCACGGCGAGCGTGTCGGGGCGCTGGATCTCACCCGACGGGGAGATCCGGCGCGTTCTGCGGCGGGCGGTGACTCTACTCATCAGTGGTCCGCTCGAGTCTGATGGTGACCGACTTGGACACCGGGGTGTTCGACCGTGCCGCGACATGGTCAAGGGGGACAAGGGGATTGGTTTCAGGATAGTAGGCCGCGGCATTACCGCGCGGGGTCGGGTACGCGACGAGCCGGAAACCCTTGACGCTGCGCTCGGTACCGTCGGTCCACTCCGAAATCACATCGACGAGTTCGTCTTCCGCGAAACCGAGCGCGGTGATGTCCTCGGGGTGCACGAGCACCACCTTGCGACCGCCGTGCACGCCGCGGTAGCGGTCGTCCAGGCCGTAGATGGTGGTGTTGTACTGATCGTGGCTACGCAGCGTCTGCAGGATCAGCCTGCCCTCGGGGACCGGGGTCCAGCTGAGCTCGTTCACCGCAAAATTGGCTTTGCCGGTGCTGGTGCGGAATTCGCGGCTGTCCCGGGGCGGGTGCGGTAGCACGAAGCCGTTGCGGGCGCGGACCCGGGTGTTGTAGTCGGCACAGCCGGGCACGACCCGGGAGATCGCGTCGCGGATGGTGTCGTAGTCGCACCGGAACTTTGCCCACGGGACCGGATGGTCCGCGCCGAACAGGGTCAGCGCGAGATCGCAGACGATGGCGACCTCGCTGCGCAGGTGCTTGCTCACCGGCGTGAGCCGCCCGGTCGACAAGTGCACCATCGACATCGAATCCTCCACCGACACCTGCTGTTTGCGGCCGTCGCGCAGATCCTGATCGGTGCGGCCGAGGGTAGGCAGGATCAGCGCGGTCTTGCCGTGCACGACATGACTGCGATTCAGTTTGGTGGAAATCTGCACGGTCAGTGCGCAATTGCGCAACGCGGCCTCGGTCACCGCGGTATCCGGCGTCGCCGAGACGAAGTTGCCACCCATCCCGACGAACACCGACGCGCGGCCGTCCCGCATGGCGCGGATGGCGTCGACTGTGTCGAGGCCGTGCTTACGCGGGCTGGTGATGCCGAATTCCTGGTCCAGGGCGTCGAGGAACGCGTCCGGCATCTTCTCCCAGATGCCCATGGTGCGGTCGCCCTGCACGTTCGAATGCCCGCGCACCGGGCAGACACCCGCGCCCGGTTTGCCGATCATCCCGCGCAACAGCAGCAGGTTCGTCGCCTCCTCGATAGTGGCGACGCCGTGCGCCTGCTGGGTGAGGCCCATGGCCCAGCAGATGATGATGCTCTTCGCCTCGGCCATTTGCTTTGCGGTGCGGTCCAATTCGGCTCGAGTCAGGCCCGTCGCCGCCAGCACGGTGTCGAAATCGACCGCGCGAACCTGCTTTTCGTACTCGGCGAAGCCGGCGCAATGCTCGTCGACGAACTCCCGGTCCACCACCGTGCCCGGCGCGCGGTCCTCGGCCTCGAACAGCAGCCTGCCGAGGGCCTGGAACAACGCCATGTCGCCGCCGAGGCGGATCTGCAGGAAGTGGTCGGCGATGGACACGCCGGTGGTGAAACCCTTGACCGTCTGCGGGTCACGGAAGCCGAGCAGCCCGGTCTCCGGCAGCGGGTTGATCGCAATGATCTTGGCGCCCTCGGTTTTGGCGTTCGCCAGCGCGCTGAGCATGCGCGGATGATTGGTGCCCGGGTTCTGGCCCGCGACGATGATCAAATCCGCGGCGGCGAAGTCGTCGATCGAGACCGAACCCTTGCCGATGCCGATCGAGCTGATCAGCGCGGCACCCGAGGACTCGTGGCACATGTTCGAACAGTCCGGCAGATTGTTGGTGCCGTAACTGCGAACCAGCAGCTGATAGAGGAACGCGGTTTCGTTGCTGGTGCGGCCGGAGGTGTAGAAGACAGCCTCGTCCGGAGAAGTCAAGGCGCCCAAGTGATCCGCGACGATGCGGTAGGCGTCGTCCCAGGCGATGCGGGAATAGTGGGTGTCGCCGGGGCGCAGCACCATCGGATGTGTCAGCCTGCCCTGCTGGCCGAGCCAGTACCCCGACTTGTCCGCCAGCTCGTCGATCGAGTGCGCGGCGAAGAACTCCGGGGTGACCGTGCGCAGCGTCGCCTCCTCGGCGACCGCCTTCGCACCGTTCTCACAGAACTCGGCCGGGCGGCGATGACCGGTCGGCTCCGGCCAGGCACAGCCGGGGCAGTCGAAACCGTGCACCTGATTGACCCGCGCGAGGGTGCGAGCGGTGCGAATCACGCCCATCTCGCTGACCGCACGCTGCAACGACACCGCGACCGCGGTGACACCCGCAGCCTGCTCTTTCGGCGCGGTCACGCTCAGGGCGGACTCGTCGATGTCCTCGGTCGGACCGTTACGGTGCATAGTTCGTATTGTCCTCTTCGCGGTGTCTGAGTCGGGCAGGGGACCAGCTACTTCGATGGTATGCACTCGCGGCGATGCGGGTGCGGAACACGCTGGTTGCCCGCGCTGACCATAACGGGCGTGCGGAGTCCGGGTGCATCCCCAGATCTCGCGCGGGCGCAGGACGGTAATCCCCGAGGTCGGCTCGTCGGAGTTGGCTCCGCGTTGGCGCACACGGCCTTACGATGCTAGGGATCGCACGCACGATGGGCGCGGTCGTACAGAGTCCGTCAGCGCACCGGGCAGGGTCGGCGCGCGGGCGGCGGTATGCCTAGCGAGAGCATGGCCGATGGGGACGCTGGCACCAGCTGCTTCGCGTGCCGGCGCAGCGCGTCGGCAGGTGAGACAGCGGCGTGCGGGTCGGGTGCTGCTGGGGGCAATCCTGTGTGGAGGTGTGCTGGCCGGGTTGCCGGGGGCGCCCGCAGCAGGGGATTCGAATTCGGTAGCGGTGGTCGAGGACGCGCAACGGCTGCCGCCGATATCGGGACCGTGGGACGGCTTCGTCGGGCGTTACGCGCCCGCGCTGCTGGATAGCGGGGTAGACGAGGGCGTCGAGCCGGGTGATCGGCCGCAGGCGATGGTTCCGGTGCGGCAGCCGTCGAGCCCGCTACCGCCGCCGCCGGATGATGGCGGTGGGACCCGTGACGGGACGGGTGCGCCCGCTCCGCGGCAGGAGGGCAACGGTGGCAGAGACGCGCCGCCACCGCAGGATGGCAGTGGGACGCATGACGGGCCCGTTTCGCCCGGCAGAGCGGTGCCGCCGCCTCGGCCGCCCGATCCGTGCGGTGGGTCCGATGGGCCGACCTGTCCGCCGGTGCCGCCGTCGAGTAGACCGAGGCCGCCGGATATTACGACGCCGCCGACCACGCCACCGGAGGTCACCACGCCGCCGATCACACCGCCGGATGTGGTGATCCCGCCGCTGCCCGAGGTTTTGCTTCCACCGCCGCCACCCCCACCGCCCCCACCCCCGGAAGTCGTCGACCCGCCGCCTACGCCGGATGTTGTTGCGCCACCGAGGAATCCGGTCCGCACCCCGGCGGTTGAGCCGCCGGTGCCCGAGCCGCTGCCGCCGCCACCTCCTCGATTACCCCCTGCCGCAATGGATCTCACGCCGTCGGCGGTCGGCCCCGGGGTCGGTGTCACGGCCAGTGGTCACGGCTGTGAGCCGGGGGCACCGGTCGATGTCGCGATCGGTGATGTCGCCGTAGGTAAGACCGTGGCCGGGGCGGACGGTGCGTTCGAGGTGTCGTTGGCCACCGGTGCGATGGACATCGGCAGACATCAGGTGACGGCGAAGTGCGGGCGCACCCTGGCGGCGCCGTTGGATGTGGTGCTGGTCGGCAGCATCGGGTCGGGGACGTCGACGCTGACCGTGATTCTGTTCTTCCTTGTGCTCGGCGGGTGGTACTACTGCCATCGCCTCGTGTCGCATCTACCCGCTCGGAGGGGCGAATGAGCGGTGGTTTCCAAGGCATTCGGGCTGTCGTCTGGCCGGTGCTGTTGCTGCTCGCGCTGCTGTGGCCTGCGGCGCAGGCGGGCGCGAAGCCCGACGGGGTCGACATGTCCGCGAACTTCGATGGGCGCGATATCGCGGGGACGTCGGTGGCGAAGCCGTTGCGGCTCGAGCCGGACAGCACGGTTCGCGTCGCGATCGAGTTGACGAACAATACGAGCGAGCCGTTGGAGATCCGGCACGTCGATCTCGCCGGGCGGGTGCTCGGATTGAGCTTCTTCTCGTACTCCACCGCTGTCGAATTGACCATTGCGCCAGGGAAATCCGAGTCGTTGCGGTATCGGCTGGAGTTGCGTGGGCTGGCCGGGCAGGCAACCGGGCTGATCGGCGGTGAACTCGCGGTGTATGGAGCGAGCGGTACTGCGGTGGCCGAGATTCCCTTGGTCACCGATGTGCGCGGGTCGTTGTGGTCGGTTTACGGGTTTTTCGGGATCGCGTTGGCGGTTTTGACCGCACTGGCCATTGCGGACGCCGCGTTGGCCATTGCCCGGCACCGACTTTCGGCCAACCGCTGGCAGCGCGGGCTGCGGTTGCTCGCGCCGGGACTCGGGATCGGACTGGTGTTCGCGTTCACCGCGTCGGTGGCGCGGTGGTGGGTGCCGGATACGAGTTTGTGGCTGGCGTTCGCGGGAACGACAGCCGCCGTGGCTTTCCTGCTCGGCTACGCGTCGCCGACGCCGGAACCGGACGAGGACGACGACGTGGATGCCGATGCCGATACCGACGAGATCGCCGACGCCCCCGCCTACCGCCTGCCTGCCGGAGGATCGGCGTCGTGACCGAGCAGGACGAACTGGTGCGGGCTGCCTTGCCCGCCTACGACATCGGCGCCGAACTCGGCCGGGGCGGGTGCGGGGTGGTGCTCGCGGGCACGCATCGCAGGCTGGGCAGGCCGGTCGCGATCAAGCAGATCCCGCCGCAGTTCGCGCACGACGAGCAGGTCCGGCGGCGGTTCGTCGCGGAGGCTCGCGTACTCGCGGCGATCGACCATCCGCACGTGGTGCGGGTTTTCGACTATCTGGAGCACGGTGAGCTCTGCCTGCTGGTGATGGAGTATCTGCCGGGCGGCACGGTGGGCGAGCGGTTCGCCACGGACGGTTACGATTCCGCGACCGCCGTCGCGATCGCGCTGTCCTGCGCGGCGGGATTGGCCGCCGCACATCGGCATCGGGTGCTGCACCGTGACGTGAAGCCGGCGAATCTGATGTTCGCGGCGGGCGGGGCGATCAAGCTCACCGACTTCGGTATCGCCAAGATCGTCGGTGGCGACGAGACGTGGGTGACCAAGGCGGGCGACATCATCGGTACGCCGTCCTACATCGCGCCGGAGCAGGCACGGGGGCAACAGCTTTCGCCCGCCACGGATGTGTACGCGCTGGCGACGATGCTCTATCAGCTGCTGTCGGGGGTGTTGCCGTTCCCGCCGGGTGACGGTCCGCTGGCCATGTTGTTCGCGCATGCCTTCGATGAGCCGATCCCGCTGAGTGCGGTCGCTCCTGGCGTGCCGGAACCGATCGCCGCCGTGGTGATGCAGGGGTTGGCAACCGATCCCGCGGATCGCTTCGATACCGCCGAGTCCTTCGGTATCGCGCTCGCGCAGCCTGCCGCCTACTGCTGGGGACAGGATTGGCTTACGCCCGTGGGTATTCCGGTGATCGGCGCGGACACGATCGTTGCCGCCGCCACCGGAAGTGGGCGGATGTCGAGCCGGGGATCTGTTCGGCACCGCCGCACACCACCGGTCACCCCTGGACCACGACCTGGTGTCCAACCGTATTCAGCGGGCGGAACATCGCTGTCACCCAGCGGGACTGGCGGAGCTGCTGGATCAACCAGCTCGCTTTCTAGCGAAACTGGCTCGGACTCCGGTGGAACCAGCGCACCCTCTGGCGGAAACGCCCCGCCCTTCGGCAGGACCGGGCCGCACCCTGGTGAAACCGGACCTCGCCCTGGCGGAACTGCTCCGCCGAATGCCTATGGAACTCCACCGCCGTTTCGACCGGCAATGCCCAGCGGGCCGCGGGAGCCAAGCGGTCCATCGGGATCGGCCGCGTCCGGCACACCTTCGGAGCGCGGTACGCCGTCGGACACGGAGTCCCTGTCTGCGGATCGGACATTCGGTGCTGCTCCGCCGACCGCGCCTTGGTTTCCTGGCGGGGCATCGAAATCCGCTGCGCCACCCGAGGGATCCGGTGGCGCACCACCGTTCGGGCCCGCGCTGGACAGTGCGCCGTGGTCGACGGCCGGATCGACGGGGACTGCTCCGCCAACTGTGCCGTGGTATCCGGCCGGATCTCGGCCTGAGGGTGGTACCCGTCCGCCGACTGATCCGCGACCGGTGGGCGGTCATCCAGTGGCAGGTCGGCCTTCAGGTGCGGTCCCTCCGGCTGGGGCTCGGTCGCCGGTAGGGCCTGCGGCACAGGCGCAGGGCGCGATGCCGTTTCGTGGACCGGTGACTCGGGTGCGGCCGTTGCAGCCGATGCCCGACAACGGGGCACGGCTGGCCGAGATCGATCGACGGGACCTGGTGCTCATCCAGGAAGTCGTCAGCTTCGAGTCGCCGCGGGTGCCGTTCGCCGTTGCCGCGGTCCTCGCGATTGCGGCAGTGGTGTTGATGGTCTCGGGGTTCGGTCGGTCATCGATCGGTGGTGACCTGGCGCCGGGCGCGGTCACCCTCGGTGGGGTCGATCCGGCCACGACACCCGTCGAAGTCGATCTGACGAAGCCGGTCCCGTTGCGCGTCAATGGGATCGATGCGGACGCCGCTTCGCTGAAGGTGACGCTGCTCGGTGTACCGCTCGTCGGCGAAGTCGTGCCGTTCATACCGGGTGAGCCAGGGGCCATTCTGCCCGCGCCGGTCAATCAGTACGTGATGGCGGGGCACCTCACCGGTGAGCTCGTCCTGTTGCGGAACAACAGCGAAATCGCCACCGAGCGAGTGGAAATGCAGGCCGTCCAACGCCCGGCGACCACCGTCACGGCCGCGAGCGTCGTCCTGCTCGCCCTGTTCTCCCTCGCCTACCTCGAGTCGAACATGCGCCGGTTACGCAGGGGCCGCGGTGGATTCGCCAACAGTGTCGGCCTGATGATCAGTGCCGCCCTGCTCGCCGTCGCCCTCGTTGGCGGTGCCTGGATCCTCCTCGGCCACCCACCGGCAATAGCGACCACCGCAGGCTCCGCCGCCCTCGCCGCCGCCGCAGGCCTGGCAGCGTCCTTCGGTGCCCGCCGAATCGGCAAGCGCCGCCGCTATCTTCGCCGCGTCCGCCGTCAACGATAAGGCGGCTGCCGGGGCGGTCGTAGTCGCCGCGTCCGCTGTCAGCGATGAGCCGGTTGCCAGGGGTGGCGGTAATCGCTGCACCGCTCCCATCAAAGACGAGTCGGCCGTGGCGCTAGTCGTTACGCGCCGCGCCTGCTGTCAGCGATGAGTCGGCTGTCGCGGTGGCCTATCGCCGCGTCCGCTGTCACCCATGAGTCGGCCGCCGCGGTGGTCGTAATCACTGTGCCCTCCACAACGACGAGGCCGCTGGCTTGGTGGGCGTAACCGACTGTGCCGAAACCGCATTCGCGGCAGCTCACGCCAATGCGCGCGTCACTCGGATTCGCGGCGGTCGCCGTCCGTCTCGTCAGTGCCGCGGTAGGTGATCACTCGATCGCTGATGCGGACGCTCCAGCCGGGGCGGAGTTCGGTGGGGGAGGTGCCGATTCGGGTCCACTGGTCGGTGCCGGGCGGGGCGATGAAGGTGCCGGAGGTGGCGGCGGCGTCGCGGACGAAGACCTTGCCGCGGTCGACCGAGACGTAGGCGTGTACGCGGGAGACGTGGCGATCGCGTTGGATCACGATGGGCGCGGCGGTGGCGGAGCGGACGGAGTCGTCGGCCTGCGGGCCGCGGCCGATGACGTAGGGGCGGTCCAGCGGATAGGCCGCGCCGTTCTCGAGGATCAGGTTGCCGACGGCCTGGTCCGGTTCGGCGGCTGGGCGGACGATCCGGGCGACGCGATCGGCCGAGGTCTTGTGCAGCGCAACAGGTTCGGGTCGTGGCCCGGGGTGGTGGGTTTGTGACCAGGCGAGTGGACGGTCCGCCGCGGGACGGTTGCCGATGGGCGGCCGCGGCCGCATGCGTGGCCGCGCTGATTCCGACGGCTGGCTCGTGGTGGCGGTCGCGGCGCGGTTGGACGTGGGTGCGGGAGCCGACGAGGACTGAGCCGCGCCGGACCGGGTAGCCGAGGGGCTCCGGTCGGCCGGCGATGCCCGGACGACCGACGACACGCTCGCGGCCGCCGCGGTATCGGCGGGAGAAACCGTGGCAGCCGGCGCGTCGACCGCCACATCGGCACCGGTGGGCTCGGGTGTGGCGGCGAATCCGGCGGCGGCGGTCGGCGGCGGCTCGGCTGCCGAGCCGCCGGCGGACGGGCGGGGTGCCGCGGCACTCTTGGCCGCTTTGCCCGCACGCTTGAGCGCGACATTCAGGACGAAGCCACCACCGGGGACCACGCCAGCGCGCAGATCGGTGCGCGGCAATGCTTTCAGCGGTTTGCCGATGTCCGTGCCGACGGTGATCCGGCGCAGCGGTTCGCGCACGATCTCGTCCACCCAGGTGAACGCGCGCGACCCATCCAGGCGTCTGGTCCCCTCCGCACCGCTGATCTCGGCGAAGACCGGTCCGCGCAGCAGGATCAGGGTGCCGTCGTCGGTCGGGGCGACCACGCCGAACGGCGGCGTCTCGGACGTGCTGCCGAAAACCACGGCGGCCAGCCGTTGCGCGAGCGCCGCGCCGGGATGCGCGGCCTCCGCGACCGCCTCGATCGCGCCGAGGATCCGGTCCGTGGAGGCGGTTTCCCCAGCCAGATAGACGACTACGCCGCCGAAGCGCGCGACGAGGCCGTCACCCTGCGCGATACCAACGGTGGATGATTTGCTGCGCATCCGCGCCCTCCTTCCCGGCGCACTACCGACATTCGAAGCCAGCATAGAGCGTGTGCGCGGGGTGGATCGGCGCGCCGAGGGGCTGCGGGGCTACGTCCGGGCACATCGGAGCTACCGATCGGAAGAATCTGCCGACCGCTGAATCCGCCAGTGCCGCCACGATTCTGGTCGGTCTGTCGGCGCCGGGCACGCTACAGGCGGTGGTGGTGTTCGTCTTATTCGGTCCGGGGCGTAAGTGTGGCGACCGTCTCGCCGACACCCGGTTCGAGTACCGGCCCGCGCGTGCCGTCGATCGGCGCAAACGTTTCCGACAGCCGGAGGTGCGGCTGTCGGAAACGGATCAGTTGCCCGAGTTCACCCGGTGAACAGAGCTGCATTCTCCTCGAGCCAGCTGGTGAAGGTACGGGCCGGACGCCCGGTGAGGGTGCTGACATCGTCGGTGATCGGATTCGGCACACCGTCGCAGCGACGCCAGTACGCAAGCAGACCGTCGGCGAGGTGACCGGGAATGTACTCGGCCATTTGCTGTTTCCACGCTTCGGGAGTCACGTGGTCGACGGCGATGGAGCGGCCGATGACCTGGCCGACGCGGTCGAGCTGCTCGGTGAAGGTGAGGGTCTCGGGTCCGGTCAGGTGGTACTGGCCGCCCCGCGAGTCCGGCTCGGTGAGCAGGGTGTGCGCGGCCTCGGCGATATCGAGCTCGTGGATCGGATCGCCGTAGGCGTTCGGGTACGGCAGGCGGACCGGCTGGCCTGCCTTGATCGCCCAGGCCCAACTACGGGCATTGCCGGCGAAGGCACCCGGGCGCAGCATGCTGACGGTCATCGGGGCGGCGGCGAGTCCGAGCTCCGCGTCGAGATGCGATTTCGCGACCGGGTTGGTCGCGGCGTCGGGATCGAGCACCGAGGACGAGGACAGCAGGACGATGTGCTCGACACCAGCTTCGGTTGCGGCGGTGACGAATTCGCTGATGGTTGCGCCCTCCGCGTACAGGAATACCGAGGTGACTGTGGCGAGGGCCGCGGGAAAGGTCGTCGGATCGGTCAGATCACAGGCGACCGTCGGCACGTCCGCGGGAACTCGGAGCCGCTCGGGGTGGGCGGATCCGACACGCACGGCGAGGCCGTCGGCGCGCAGCAGGTCGAGCAGGTTGGTAGCGACCGCGCCGCGACCGCCGGTTACGAGAATCATGAGAAGTCCTTGGTGAGTAGTGAATTGGGTCCGCCGCTGGAAGCCACTGGCGGACAGGCACATCGGCGGGTCAGTGCTCGGCCGGTGCGTTGCGCGGCAGTAGCCGGACCAATGCGCAACAGATGACGGTGCCGACGGCGACCAGCACCGAACTGACGATCAATGCGTGCGCCTGCCCCGAACCCACGGTGTGGAAGTACACCGTGGTGACGGCGGCCGCGCCGATGGCATTCGCGAGTTGTTGTACGGCAGTGAGAGACCCACTGGCACTGCCGGTTTCAGCCTGCTCGATATCGCCGATGGTGACCTGGTAGACGGTGCCGAAGCAGGTGCCCATGCCGAGCCCGAGGATGAAGACGGGCACGGCGAGCGCCCACGGATGGACGGTTGTTCCCGCGCTCAGTGCGAGCGCGAGCAGCAGGCCGATGCCGGACAAGGTGATCAGCAGCCCGATCAAGATGAGATTGCGGCCGAGCCGGGCGATGAACTGGTGCGCCGCGATCGAGGCGAGCACGATCCCCACGGCTAGCGGCGCGAGGCCGAGCGCGGCACCGGTCGGGCGGTAGCCGAGGCCGGTTTGCAGGAACAGCGACAGCACATAGAGCAATCCGGACACCGCGGCGAAGAACACCAGTCCGAGCAGCAGTCCCGAAGTGAAGCCCCGGTTCTGGAACAGTGTCGGCCGGATCAGCGGTTCCGCGGCCGTCAGCTGCCGCCGGACGAACAGGCCGAAGCAGACCAGACTGCCGAGGAGGCAGCCCAGCGGCAGCACGGTCCAGCCGTTGGCCGCACCGTGGATGAGCCCGAACAGCGCACCGAACATGGCGGCGCCGAGCAGACCCGCGCCGAGCCCGTCGATGGCGACGGTGCGGTCACCGGAGTCGGGCGGCAGCAGGCGGTAAGCGGCGGCGAACGCGGCACCACCCAGCCCGATATTGATCAGGAACATGGCGCGCCAACCGAGGCCGAACAGATCGGCGTCGATCAGCAAGCCGGCCAGGATCGGCCCGCCCACCGCGGACAGGCCCAGGGCAGGTCCGAAGACGCTGAACGCCTTGCCCAGTTGTTCGCGCGGGAACACCGCGGTGAGGATGCCGAAACCCTGCGGGATGAGCAGCGCGCCGAACGCCCCTTGGACCAGGCGGGCCACGATGATCGAGACCGGATCGACGGCCAGGCCGCAGGCGACCGAGGCGACGGTGAACCCGGCGAGCCCGATCAGGAACAGGCGGCGCTTACCGAAGCGATCGCCGAGCCGGCCGCCGACGACGAGCAGCACGCCGAGCGCGAGGGCGTAGCTCGCGCCGAGCCACTGGATCAAAGCCTGGCCGCCGTGCAGGTCCGCGGCGATTGTCGGCGCGGCGATGTTGGTGATCGTCGCGTCGAGCAGGTCGAGGACGGCGGCCGCGAGGATGACCGCGAGTATGGCCCACCTGCGGCTGTTGACCTGGGTATTCGCCGCAGTGGACTGAGTGGGGATGGACACGGGACACCTCCTTCGAGGTGGAGCGGAGAGTGGTCGAACTTCGATCGTTACGAACGATGTTCGTTGGGAAGACGGTAGGAGACGAACGCTGTTCGTGTCAAACGACGTTCGTTCAACGCGTATGCTCGGCATCATGAGCGAGCGCGGACAGCGAGCAGCGAACCAGGTGGTTTCGGCGCGGCGGATCGAGGCGCGGTCATGAATTCAGCGCCGGTCAGCCGCCGAGCTCGTCCGGCGAAGGCACCGCTCAGCCGCGACGTGATCATCGAAACCGGCCTGCGCGTTCTCGATCAGGACGGCCAGGCCGCGCTGACCATGCGCCGCGTCGCCCAGGAGCTCGACACCGGCGCGGCCTCGCTCTACGTCTACGTCGCCAACCGCGACGACCTGATGGCCGCCATGCTCGACCACGTGCTCGGCACGATCGAGGAACCGACCGGCGGCACCTGGCGCGAACGACTGTTCGCCCTGGTCGAGTCGGCGGTCACCGTGATGAGCCGGCACGAGGGACTGGCGCTCGTCGCGCTCGGGGCGATCCCGACCGGGACGAACGCACTCGTGCTCGTCGACCGGATGCTGGCACTGCTCGCCGAGGGCGGCGTGGACGAGCGCACCAACTCGTGGGCCGTCGACCTGCTGTTCCTGCACATCACCGCGGTCGCCGCCGAACAGAGCGCCTACAACACCAAAGGGATGCGCGCCGAGGCGCACCTCGCCGAGGTCCGCGAGCGCTTCGCCGCGCTGCCGGCCGAGCGCTATCCGATGATCGTGGCCCTGGGCGACACCATGATGTCCGGCGAGGGGGACCAGCGTGCCCGATGGGCGCTTCGGGTGCTGATCGAGGGCATTCTCGCCACGCCCGCCACCTGATCTCTATGATGCGAAGGTGTCCGTGATCCGACCGGCGACCGAGGACGACTTGCCAGTCCTGCAGGATATCGAGATCGCAGCGGGTAGACCGTTTGCGGAAATCGGTATGACAGCCGTGGCGGAGGATGAACCGCCGCCTTTAGAAACCTTGCGCGAGTTCCAGCGCGCCGGACGCGCGTGGGTCTGGACCGACGACGGCGACCACCCGATCGGCTACCTGGTCCTCGGCGTCGTCGACCAGATGGCGCACATCGATCAGGTGTCGGTGCACCCCGACCACCGGGGCCGCCGGATCGGCAAGCAGCTCATCGACCACGCGGTGTTCTGGGCCAAAGACCATGGCATGCAGTCGATCACCCTCACCACCTTTGTCGACGTCGCCTGGAACGGCCCGTACTACGAGCGCCTCGGCTTCCGCTACCTCTCCGAAGAGGAGCAGACACCAGGTCTGCACGCCATCCGCGCCGCCGAAGCCGCCCACGGCCTCGACGGCTGGCCGCGTGCCACCATGTGCGCCGATATCGACTCGTGGACGTTCGACGGGTCCGTCACGGAAACCTAGGTGGCCGGTGCGAGCGCGGCCATCGCGGCCGGGGTCGCGGCCGCGCGGTCTTCGGCGATCAGGCCGATCCGGGTGCGGCGGTCGAGCAGGTCGTCGGCGTCGAGTGCGCCCTCGTGGGTGACGGCGAAGTGGAATTCCGCCGCGGTGACGTCTATTCCGGGCGCCACCGGTTGGGCCAGTGCCGGGTTGCGTTGGGTGGCAGCGAGAACGGCCGCTGCTTCGCTGCCGTAACGGTCGATCAGCACCGGAGGCGCGTCGATGCGGTCGCGCGCGGCGCCGGAAACCGCGCCTACCAACGGAAGTCGTTTGGTACGGCAGGGGCCTGCGGTCAGTCCGGCGTGGGTGACGGCCGCGTCGATGACGTCCTCGGCCATCTGGCGGTAGGTGGTGAGTTTGCCGCCGACGATGGTGATGACCCCGGTGGGGGAGTGTAGGACCGCATGCTTGCGGGAGATGTCGGCGGTGCTGTCGTCGGCGGTCTTCAGCAGTGGACGCAGGCCTGCGTAGGTGCCGCGGATGTCGGCGCGGGTCAACGGCTCACGGAGCGCGGTGTTGATGGTGTCGAGCAGAAAATCGATCTCGGTCTCGGCGGGTTTCGGCTCGTCCGGGACCGGGCCGGGGGCGTCCTCGTCGGTCAGGCCCAGGTACACGCGGCCGTGCGCGGCGGGGAAGGCGAAGACGAAACGGCTGGTGCTGCCCGGCACCGGGACGGTCAGCGAGGCGGTGAGCCCGCCGAACGACGCGGCGTCGAACACCAGGTGGGTGCCGCGGCTGGGGCGCAACTCGATGCTGGGGTCGACCTCGTCGGCCCACACGCCGGTGGCGTTGACGACGGCGCGGGCGCGTACGGACATGGTCGCACCGGTCAGGGTGTCCCGGAGGCGAGCCGAATTGCCATTCACGTCAAGGGCTTCCACGCGGGTGAGCACCGTCGCGCCGTGCGCGGCCGCGGTGCGCGCCAAGGCGACCACCAGGCGGGCGTCGTCGACGAGCTGACCGTCCCACGACTGGAGGCCGCCGCGCAGCCCGTCGCGGCGCACGGTCGGTGCAAGCCGCAGTGCCTCGGCGGCCGCGACCCGGCGGGACCGGGGCAGGATCGCGGCCGGGGTGCCCGCACCGCGGCGCAGCGCGTCACCCGCCAGGAAACCCACCCGCACCAGCGCGCTCTGCGCGGCTCCGATGCCGGGCAGCAACGGCACCAGCTGCGGCAGCGGGCGGACCAGATGCGGTGCCGTGGTGCGGATCAGAATGCCGCGCTCCACCGCGCTTTCGTGCGCGATGCCGACCTGACCGCTGGCCAGATACCGCAACCCGCCGTGCACCAGCTTCGAACTCCACCGGCTGGTACCGAACGCGAGGTCGTGCCGCTCCACCAGCACGGTGCGCAGCCCGCGGGCCACCGCGTCGAGCGCGGCGCCGACGCCGGTGACGCCGCCGCCGATCACCAGTACGTCGATCTCGCCCCCGTCACCGAGCTGCCGCAGCTCCCTGGTGCGGCGTTCCGCGTTCAGGGCCGAGTCGCCGGTGACAACCGAATTCCTGGTCATCGCAATGCCTTTCCGAGGTCGGTGCCGTGCCGATCGGCCGGTACGAGATAGCCGTCGAGTGCGTGGGACAGCTCCGTGTCCAGGTCGGCTCCGGCGAGCAGTGGTTCGACCGTGCCTGCCGACTGGACCGCGGATTGCGCGATCAGCAGGAGCATGGTGGCCAGTTGCTCGGGGTCGCCGTCGCGAATCGACCCGTCCTGCTGGCCTTCTCGAATGCCCGCGGCGAACAGCTCGAGCAAAGCGCGCTGGTTGCGGCCGAGGCGGCCGAAGACATAGGTGAGCATCAGGTCGGTGTCGGCGCGGAAGATCTTGCCGAACAACGGGTTCGAGCGAACCTTCGCGGCTCCCGCGACGATGCCGGTGACCAGCCGGGTGCGGCCGGGCCCTCCGGTGGGCATGGTGGCCGCGACGATCGCGCGCAGCTCGCGGACCAGCAGCTCGGCGACCAGCGCCCCGGTGTCGGGCCAGCGTCGGTAGACGGTCGGCCTGCTGACGCCCGCGCGCCGGGCCACCTCGGTGAGCGTGGTGCGGCGCACGCCGAACTCCGCCACGCAGCGGCGGGCGGCCTCCAGGATCGCGAGATCGATGGCGGAAAGCGGGTCGTCGGGAGCGGTCAAAGGTTCACCTCGGTGAGGTCGGCTCGTTACTGCTTGACATTCTATGTCAAACTGTAACGCATGGTCGAGACGCAGAAGTACCCCGGCGACGCATCGGCTCCGGCGGAAAACTCGGGCGCAGCCCAGGCCGTGGCGAGTATGGTCTGGGATGCCTGGGGCATTCCGGCCGGACACAAGCCGTTATCGGCACAGGTCCGGGGCCTGCTCACGCAGGTGTTCGGAGTGTCCGGCGACCCGGTGGCGCGCCGCGATGAGGGCGAGGTGCCACTTCGAGAGTCGGCGCTGACGCCTACCCGACGAGACGGGTTGGTCGAGGTGGTCGGCCCGGACAACGTCTCGACCGACCACCGCGACCGCTTGCGGCACGCCGGCGGCAAGAGCACCCCTGACCTGTTGCGTCGCCGTGCCGAGGGCCCGCAGGACGCTCCGGACGCCATCGTCTTCCCCGCCGACCACGACCAGGTGCTCGCCGTGCTGGCCTACTGCGCCGAACACGCCATCGCGGTCGTGCCGTTCGGCGGCGGCACCAGCGTGGTCGGCGGCGTCGATCCGGTGCGCGGCCGCTTCGACACCGTGCTCGCGATGGACCTGCGCAGGCTCGACGGGGTGTCCGCTATCGACCCGGTCAGCGGCATGGCCACCCTCGGTGCCGGGCTCACCGGCCCGCGTGCGGAGGAACTGCTTCGGGCACAAGGACTTTCGCTCGGGCATTTCCCGCAGAGCTTCGAGTTCGCCAGCATCGGCGGCTTCGCCGCCACCCGGTCATCCGGGCAGGCCTCGGCGGGGTACGGGCGGTTCGACGACATGGTGCAGCGACTGAAGATCGCCACCCCCACCGGCACGCTGGAACTCGGCCGTCCGCCCGCCTCGGCGGCGGGCCCGGACCTGCGTGAGCTGTTCGTCGGCTCGGAAGGCGCCCTCGGTGTGATCACCGAGGTCACCGTGCGCGTCCACCCCGTACCGGAGACCACCGCCTATCAAGGGTGGTCGTTCCCCGACTTCGAAACCGGTGCCGCCGCACTGCGTTCGGTCGTGCAGGCGGGTGCCGCGCCAACGGTGCTTCGCCTGTCCGACGAGGCCGAGACCGGGGTCAATCTGGCCCGCTCCAGCGACATCGGCGGCAACGCGATCGCCGGCTGCCTCGCCATCACCACCTTCGAGGGGACTGCGGCGCATGTCGCGGCACGCAGCGCCGAGGCGAGCGCCTTGCTCACCGCGGCGGGTGGCACCGCGCTCGGCGAAACCCCGGCCAGGGAATGGGAACACGGCCGCTTCGGCGCGCCCTACATGCGCGATGCATTGCTGGACGTCGGCGTGCTGTGCGAAACGCTGGAGACCGCAACAACCTGGGCGAACCTCGGCACGCTCAAGGCGAAGGTGACTGCCGCGCTGACCGATTCGCTCTCCGGGCAGGGCACCCCGCCGCTGGTCATGTGCCACATCTCGCACACCTACCCGACCGGTGCGTCGCTGTACTTCACCGTCGTCGCCAAGCAGCTCGATGATCCGATCGCGCAGTGGCACACGGCGAAACAGGCTGTCGGCGACGCGATCGTGGCCAACGGCGGCACCATCACCCACCATCACGCGGTCGGCACCGACCACCGCCCATGGCTGCCCGCCGAGGTCGGCGATCTCGGGGTCCGCGTATTGCGCGCGGTGAAAGCCGAAGTGGACCCGGCGGGCATCCTCAATCCTGGAAAGCTGATCCCGTGACGCAGAATTCGATTCGAACCGTGCGTGCGGTCACGGTGGTGACCAACCCGCGCGCAGGACACGACGTCGCGGACGCGGCAATGGCACGGTTGCGGGCACGCGGGGTCGAGATCGCCGAGGTGCGCGCGCCGTCGGCCGCCGAAACGGTTCGGCTGGTGCGGGACTCGATCGCGCAGGGCAACGGCGACGCGGTGGTCTGCATCGGCGGCGACGGCCTGATCAACGTGACCCTCGACGCCGTCGCGCACACGGGTGTTCCGCTCGGCATGGTCCCGGCGGGTACCGGCAACGATCTCGCCCGGGAACTGGGCGTGCCCACCGAGGATCCGGCCGCCGCGGCCGACCTGGTGGCCGACGGGAAGATCCGGACCATCGACCTCGGCCGGATCGAACCGTCCGCACCGGGATCGGCGCCGATGTGGTTCGTCACCGTCACCGGCACCGGGTTCGACGCCCGAGTTACATTGCGCGCCAACGCTATGCGCTGGCCCAAGGGTCGTCTGCGCTACACCGCCGCCGCGCTGGCCGAGATCTCCGGCCGGTTCACCGTGCCCTATCGGGTCGAGTTGACCGGCGCGGTCACCGAGGGCCTGACGAATCCGGGGGTGGGGTCGGAGGTGTCGACCAACGCGGTGATGGTCGCGGTCGGCAATACCCGCACCTACGGCGGCGGCATGCTGATCTGCCCGGACGCGGTGCTGGACGACGGCCTGCTCGATCTCACCGTGGTCGGCGGACTGTCCCGGGTAGAGATGCTGCGGCTACTGCCCGCGCTGTCCGCGGGCAAACGGCAGAATCACCCGGAGGTCAAGCAGTATCGCGCGGCGGAGATCACCCTGACCGCGCCCGGCGCCCCGGCGACCGCCGACGGCGAACCCGCAGGCACGTTGCCCATCACCATCCGCGCCGTACCGAGTGCGCTGACAGTGCTGGTTCCCTGAGCCCGCATCGCCCGGCTCCCGCGCAGCCGGGAAACGAGTGGTGTCACAGGGCTTCCCCGATCCGGGGTATTCGCGCCGACTGGGAAGCGGATTCCTACGCGGCGAAGGTGACCCGGTTCATCTGATTGATGTTGCTCCGGTCGACGATCACCAGCGACTCGGGCGCGGGCCGCAGACCGCCACCCGCCCGCAGTCGCTGCATCAGCCGCCGCCAGCGAAAGCAATGCAGCACAAAGGTCATTCGATTCGACCGCCGCCCGCGCGCCTGTTGCCCGGCGCGGGCCACCGCGGCGGGCACATCGAGCAGGATCACGTGCAGCTCCCTGCCGTACCCCGCGGCCCAGAGGGCGATGATCCACCGCGCCCAGCCGGTGGTGGCACAGTCGTGGATGACCACCGGTCCCTCCGTATCCCGCAGTGCCCGACGAATTCCCGCGAAGTGCACGACATGGACGACCGGCCGCCACAGCGAATACGGCAGCCAGCCGAGCCGGTGCCGCAACCGATTCCGGGCTTGCAGCGAGTCCAGCACGAGCGACCCTTCCGGCCCGCCGGAGGGGTCTTCCGCCTCGGTCGTGGCGCCGAAGAACCGGCGCAGCACCGTGCTCTTGCCCGCCCCCGGTATCCCGGCGACGACCAGCGCCGCCATCGGCGGATACTGCAATTCATCGATGACCCGGCCGCGCAGATCGTGCACGGCATCCGGTGCGAGGAAAGACGATATCGCCTCGGGGGAGTGCGGTGGCAGCACGACGAGCGGAGGGTTCACCTCTTCCAGAGTCCCTAGCCGGACTTGTTCCGGCAACGGGGAAAACCCTGATTTTTCACTCACATCCTCCAGCCTCCGCATCCGCGGCCGATATCGCAACAACGGACAATACGGGCGCGGTCGAATCGTGACTATCCCGATCGGCCGCCGCGGCTGCGCGCGCGGACGTGCATGCGCTCGCCCTGGCTCCCGAAGAGGCTGAGGATTTCGACCGGACCGCGGCCGGTGGAACCGAACCAATGTGGTTGCCGGGTATCGAATTCGGCGGCTTCGCCAGGTCCGAGGACGATGTCGTGCTCGCCGAGCACCATCCGTAGCCGACCGGACAGTACGTAGAGCCACTCGTACCCGTCGTGCACGCGCGGCTCCGGCTCGGTGCGGTCGGCGGGCATCACCATCTTGAAGGCCTGCAACGGTCCCGGTTGGCGAGTGAGCGGAAACACGGTGATACCGTTCACCTTTCGTGCGGGGGCATGCACGCGGGGGTCGGCGATCTTCGGTGCGGCGACGAGTTCGTCCAGCGGCACCTGTAAGGCCAACGCGATCGGCAACAGGAGTTCCAGACTGGCGCGGCGCTGCCCGGACTCCAGCCGGGACAGGGTGCTCTTGGAGATCCCGGTGGACTCCGCCAAGGCCGTCAGGGTGACATTGCGGTGCGTGCGCGCCGCCTTGAGCCGCGGCCCGATGTCGGCAAGCGCGGCGGCGATGGTCGGCTGGTTCTGCATGACTCCAGTGCACCTCGAATTCCCGGAAACGGCAATATAAGTTGCTGTAATCGCGACAGGACCGGCAACCTGTTCGGCGGAGGTGATCGCTAGATGAGCGAGCGAACGATGGACACAGCCGAGCATTCGCTCGTGCCGGAGCCGAGCGTCAGCGAGGCGGAGGCATGAGCGAAACGTACGACGTAGTGGTCGTCGGCGGGGGTGCGGCGGGACTGTCCGCGGCGCTGGTGCTGACCAGGTCCATGCGCACGGTGGCGGTAGTACGAGGCGGTGCGCCGCGCAACGCACCCGCCGAACACATGCACGGATTCCTCAGCCGAGACGGCATGCCGCCGGGCGAGCTGCTGGAGCGAGGCGCAGCGGAGGTAGCCGGATACGGCGGCGAGCTGATCGATGACCTGGTGACCGGCGTCGAAAACCCCGACACCGGAGATGATTTCACCGTTCGACTGGCAAGCGGACGGACCCTCACCGCGCGGCGCATCCTGGTGGCCACGGGATTGCGCGACGAGCTTCCGGACCTGCCCGGCGTGCGCGAGCGGTGGGGCAGCGACGTGCTGCACTGCCCGTACTGCCACGGATACGAGGTGCGCAATCAGCCGCTCGGTCTGCTCGGCGGTGCCGACCCACGGGTGCCGCACCTGGCTCTGGTGCTGCCGCAGTGGTCGGCCGAGGTGACCTTGTTCCAGCACACGATGGAGTTGTCCGACACCGATCGGGCTCAGCTCACCGCGCGCGGCGTCCGGATCGTCGAGGGCGAGGTCGCTCGACTCGTCGTCGACGGCACCTTGCGCGGCGTGGAACTGGTCGACGGGCGTGCGGTGCCCTGCTCGGCCATGTTCGTCGCGCCTACCTTCGTGCCCAATGCCGACCTGTTGCACGCCCTGGGCTGTGACTTCGACGAGAAGGGCTGGGTGGTCGCCGACCCGTCCGGGCGGACCAGCGTGCCGGGCGTCTGGGCGGCGGGCAATGTCGCGAACCCCGCCGCCCAGGTCGTCGGTGCGGCGTCGGCGGGCTATTCGGCGGCGGTCGCGATCAATGTCGACCTGGCGCAAGCGGCCGCCCAGATGCCCGTTTCGACCGGTTAATCCGGAGATCAGGGGTAGAAAATGCCGGAAGCTGAGAATTGCTTATGGATTCGAGAACCCTTCCAGCTGGGACGGTAAGCTTTCTGGTGTAGGCGGAGTCTTCGGTGTCCCTCATCCACCGAAGACTCCGCCTTACTTTTTGTCCGGATCCCGGGCAATCTCGTTGTGCGGCAACCGGTGCCGCGACCCCAGTCGCCGCAGGCAGGACACTTCCTCCTCGGTCAGCAGCAGGGCCCGCGCGATCCCGGCGAGCACCTCGTCCGAGACGTGGGTCACCCGGCCGAGCTCGAGCCGGGTGTACTGATCGACGCTCAGCCCGGCCAGCTGGGCGACTTCTTCGCGACGCAGCCCGCTCACCCGGCGTGGATTGCCGACGGGCGGCAGGCCGACTTGCTCCGGCGCGATCGACGCGCGCTTGCCCCTCAGGAATTCGCCGAGCTCACTCACGTCGGCAAGTTTCACACGACCCGAGGCTCGGCCTGCCCACCGCGCCGCCGGCCACCGGGCTCATGCGCCGTCCGGCCGCCACCGCGCACCGAATCGCCGCACGACGGGATTGATTCCGGCGCCGCCCCGCACCCTGCGGAAAACGGTTGAGCCCGACCACTAGAATCGTCGGGTGACCAGCGCAGCCCCTGACAATCCGCGTAATCGTGCCGATGCCCTCCCCAAGAGCTGGAACCCCGGCGAGGTAGAGGCCTCGATGTACGAGCGCTGGGTAGCCGCTGGCTATTTCGAGGCCGACGCCACCAGCGACAAGCCGCCCTACTCGATCGTGCTGCCCCCGCCGAACGTCACCGGCAACCTGCACATGGGCCACGCCCTCGACCACACGATCATGGACGCCCTCACCCGCCGCAAGCGCATGCAGGGCTACGAGGTGCTGTGGCTGCCCGGCATGGACCACGCGGGCATCGCCACCCAGACCATCGTGGAGAAGCAGCTCGCCGTCGACGGCAAGACCAAGGAAGACTTCGGCCGCGAGCTGTTCATCGACAAGGTGTGGGACTGGAAGCGTGAGTCCGGCGGCGCCATCCAGTGGCAGATGCGCGCGCTCGGCGACGGCGTCGACTGGAGCCGCGACCGGTTCACCATGGACGACGGCCTCTCTCAGGCCGTGCAGACGATCTTCAAGCGGCTCTACGACGCCGGACTGATCTACCGCGCCGAGCGACTGGTCAACTGGTCGCCCGCGCTGCGCACCGCCATCTCCGACATCGAGGTCAAGTACGAGGACGTGGACGGCGAGCTCGTCTCGCTGCGCTACGGCTCGCTCGACGACAACGAGCCGCACGTGATCGTGGCCACCACCCGGGTGGAGACGATGCTCGGCGACACCGCGGTGGCCGTGCACCCGGAGGACCCGCGCTACCGCGCGCTGATCGGCACCACCCTGGAGCATCCGATCACCGGGCGGCAGATCCCGATCATCGCCGACGACTACGTCGACCCCGAGTTCGGTTCCGGCGCAGTGAAGATCACCCCCGCGCACGACCCGAACGACTTCGAGATGGGGCTGCGGCACAACCTGCCGATGCCCAACATCATGGACGAGGGCGGCCGGATCATCGACACCGGAACCGAATTCGACGGCATGGATCGCTTCGAGGCCCGCGTCGCGGTGCGCGAGCGGTTGGCCGCGGAAGGCCGCGTGGTCGCCGAGAAGCGCCCGTACGTGCACAGCGTGGGGCACTCCGAGCGCAGCGGTGAGCCGATCGAGCCCCGTCTTTCCATGCAGTGGTGGGTCAAGGTGGACACGCTGGCCAAGGCGGCGGGCGACGCGGTGCGCAACGGCGACACCGTGATTCACCCCGCCAGCTCGGAGCCGCGCTGGTTCGACTGGGTCGACAACATGCACGACTGGTGCATCTCCCGGCAGCTGTGGTGGGGTCACCGCATCCCGATCTGGTACGGCCCCGAGGGTGAGGTCATCTGCGTCGGCCCCGGCGAGACCGCGCCCGAGGGCTACGTGCAGGACCCGGACGTGCTCGACACCTGGTTCTCCTCGGGCCTGTGGCCGTTCTCCACGATGGGCTGGCCCGACGCCTCCGCCGAGCTCGAGAAGTTCTATCCGACAAGCGTTCTCGTCACCGGGTACGACATCCTGTTCTTCTGGGTGGCCAGGATGATGATGTTCGGTACCTACGTCGGTAACGACGCGGTCCTTCGGGCGGGCAAGGAAGGGTCGCAGGTTCCGTTCAAGGATGTGTTCCTGCACGGCCTGATTCGCGACCAGTACGGCAAGAAGATGTCGAAGTCGCGCGGCAACGGCATCGACCCGCTGAGCTGGATCAACGAATACGGTGCCGACGCACTGCGATTCACCCTGGCCCGCGGCGCGCAGCCCGGCGGCGACCTCTCGGTCGGCGAACAGCACGCGCTCGCCTCGCGCAGCTTCGTCACGAAGCTGTTCAACGCCACCAAGTTCGCGCTGATGAACGGCGCGCGCACCGGTGCGCTGCCCGACCGCGCCCAGCTCACCGACGCCGACCGCTGGATCCTGGATCGGCTCGAAGAGGTGCGTGCCGAGGTGGATTCGGCGCTGGACAGTTACGAGTTCGGTAAGTCCTGCGAGGCGCTGTACCACTTCGCCTGGGACGAATTGTGTGACTGGTACCTGGAATTGACCAAGGTGCAGTTCGCCGAGGAAGGCGCCCGCGCCGACAACACCCAGCTGGTGCTCGGCACCGTGCTCGACGCGGTGCTGCGGCTACTGCATCCGGTCATCCCGTTCGTCACCGAGTCGCTGTGGCAGGCGCTGACGGGGGGCGAGTCCCTGGTGATCGCCGCGTGGCCGCAGGCCTCCGGTGTGCCGACCGATCAGGTGTCGGCTCAGCGCATCGCGGACACCCAGCGGTTGATCACCGAGATCCGCCGGTTCCGTGGCGATCAGGGCCTGGCCGACAAGCAGAAGGTCGCGGCCAAGCTCATCGGCCTCGACACCGCCGGCCTCACCGAACTGCACGACTCCGTGGCGAACCTGGCCCGGCTCACCGAGCCCGGCGACGACTTCGCGGCAACCGCGACCGTCGAGGTCAGGCTGAGCGGCGCCACCGTCACCGTCGAGCTGGACACCTCGGGCGCGGTCGACCTGGACGCCGAACGCCGCCGCCTGGAGAAGGACCTGGCCGCCGCCGAGAAGGAATTGGCGGGCACCACCGCCAAACTCGGCAACGAGGCCTTCCTCGCCAAGGCGCCGGAGCCGGTGGTCGTGAAGATCAAGGACCGCCAGGAAGTCGCCGCCGCCGAGGTGGCGCGCATCGGTGCCCGGCTCGCGGAACTGAGCGGCAAATGAACCACGAACCCGAGCCCCAGTACGGCGACGAGCTTCGGCACCCGGCCGCCGGGCCACGGCTGAGCTCCGGCCCGTCCCCGGTCGAGCTGGCCGAAATGGCGCTGGTGGAGGCCGAACTCGACACCCGCTGGCCGGAAACCAAGATCGAACCGTCGCTCACCCGCATCGCCACGCTGATGGATCTGCTCGGCTCGCCGCAGCAGAGCTACCCGGCGATCCACGTCGCGGGCACCAACGGCAAGACCTCGGTGACCAGGATGATCGACGCACTGCTCACCGCGCTACACCGGCGCACCGGCCGGATCACCAGCCCGCACCTGCAGCTGGCCACCGAGCGGATCAGCATCGACAACGCGCCGATCACGCCCGCCAGGTATGTGGAGACCTACCGCGAGTTGCAACCGTTCATCGAGATGATCGACGCGCAGTCGGCCGAGGTGGGCGGGCCGAAGATGAGCAAGTTCGAGGTGCTCACCGGCATGGCGTTCGCGGCCTTCGCCGAGGCGCCGGTCGACGTGGCCGTCGTGGAGACGGGTCTCGGTGGAACCTGGGACGCCACCAACGTGATCGACGGGCAGGTCGCGGTGATCACCCCGATCGGGATGGACCACACCGACTACCTCGGCACCGATCTCACCTCCATCGCGGGGGAGAAGGCCGGAATCATCAAACGCGCGCCGGAGAGTTTGATTCCGCGCGACACCGTCGCGGTGATCGCCGAACAGGACCCCGAGGCGATGGAGGTGCTGCTGCGCCGCGCCGTCGAGGTGGACGCCGCGGTGGCGCGCGAAGGCGGCGAGTTCCGGGTGCTGGCCCGTCAGATCGCGATCGGCGGTCAGCAGCTCGAACTGCAAGGCCTCGGCGGGGTGTACGACGAGATCTTCCTGCCGCTGCACGGCGAGCATCAGGCGCGCAACGCGGTGCTGGCCCTCGCGGCGGTCGAGGCGTTCTTCGGCGCCGGCGCCGACCGCCAACTCGACATCGAGGCCGTCCGCGCGGGTTTCGCGAGCGTGACCAGCCCGGGCCGGCTCGAGCGGATGCGCAGCGCGCCGACCATCTTCATCGACGCCGCACACAACCCGGCGGGCGCGCAGGCGCTGGCCTCGACGTTGACCGCGGAGTTCGACTTCCGCAAGCTGGTCGGTGTGGTCTCCGTGCTCGCCGACAAGGACGCCGACGGCATCCTCACCGCGCTGGAACCGGTGCTCGACGAAATCGTCGTCACCGCCAACGGTTCGCCGCGCGCGATGGACGTCGACCTGCTCGCCGACCTCGCCGTGCAGCGCTTCGGCGACGAGCGGGTGATCACGGCGCCGACGCTGCCGGACGCGCTGGAGACCGCGATCGCCATTGCCGAGGAGGTCGGCGAGTCCGGGGAGATGGTGTCCGGCGCCGGGGTCGTGGTGACCGGCTCCGTAGTGACGGCGGGCGCGACGCGCGCGCTGTTCGGAAAGGACCCCGCATGACCGAGCCCGCCGCCCAACCCGATTCGGTGCCCGAGCCCGCGACCGATCCGTGGAAGGGCTTCCGCGGGGTGATGGCGGGCACGCTGATCCTCGAGGCGATCGTGGTGCTGCTGGCGCTGCCGGTCGTCGGCTCGGTCGGCGGCGGAGTGACCTGGGCCTCGGGGACTTACCTGGTGGTGCTCGCCGTGGTGATGTTCCTCGGCGCCGGATTACAGCGTCGGCCGTGGGCGATGTCGTTCAATCTCGGGCTGCAGGTTTTTGTGCTGCTCGGCACCTTCATCCACCTGTCCATCGGGATCATCGGCGTGGTGTTCGCGGTGGTGTGGGGGTTCATTCTGGTGCTGCGCGCGGATGTGCGCGGGCGGATGGAGAAGGGTCTGCTGCCGAGCCAGCGGATCCAGCGTTCCTCCTGATCCTTATCTGCGACACGAGCCGGCACCAGCCCTTCCGTTGCCGCTCTGCGCCCGCGCGATGCCCCTGTCGTCGGGGTCGAAAGTCTCGGGGTCGCGACAATTCCGGTCTGCCCCGCTCGACCGCCGCTCCCTACCGTGGCCGCTGATACGGCGTCGAATCGGGCGTCGTACGGCTAGCGAAGGAGCAGTGCTTATGCAGCGGATTGTGGCGAATAGTGTTGTGCTCGGGGCGATTGCGGTGGTCATGATGATCGGAGCGGGACAGGCGACGGCCGAACAAGGCCTGCGCCTGGAGCCCGCTGGGCCGGCCGCGCCGGTCGGTGAGACGGGGACCGGATCCGCGACCGGGCTGTCCAAGCTGCTGTCGAGTCTTTCGGGCCCTGCCGACTGTGGTCTCGGCGGTAAGCCCCCGACGGGCAGCAACTTCCTTTGCTGACCTGCATCGGAGCCCTCTGATCCACCATCGGTGCCCCGCTTCGTTCATGGTGGCGGGGCACCGATGTGCCCACCGTATGGTCCGCTGCGCCGCGACGTGCGCACCCCCTGTCGCGCCCCAGACGACCGCTGGTTCGGTACCCGCCGGGGGTGCCGGTTAGAGTGTGCGCCGTGACTGAGCAGACGTTGGTACTCATCAAGCCGGACGGTGTGGCCCGTGGCCTCGTCGGCGAGGTGCTGGTACGAATCGAGCGCAAGGGCCTGAAGATCGCGGCCCTCGAGCTGAAGCATGTGTCCGAGGACCTGGCCAAGGGCCACTACGCCGAGCACGCCGAGAAGCCGTTCTTCGGCTCCCTGATCGAATTCATCACCTCCGGCCCGGTCGTCGCGGCCATCCTGGAGGGGCCGCGCGCGATCGCGGCGTTCCGGCAGCTCGCCGGCGGCACCGATCCGGTCGAAAAGGCGGTGCCCGGCAGCATTCGCGGAGACTTCGCCCTGGAGACGCAAGAGAACCTGGTACACGGGTCCGATTCGCCCGAATCGGCCAAGCGTGAGATTGCTCTGTGGTTCCCGGAGTTCCCGGCCTGAAAATAGTTTGCGAGTTGAACACAGTCCTGAGCGAGCGTAGCGAGCGAACTGAAGGCACAGCGCCCAGCGGGGCGCGGCTTGCCGAGCTTTAGCGAGGCAAGCCGTGCGCCGCGGTGAGACCGCGGCGCTCGGTATGGGATACTGACATCGGCTGCTTTTGATGCCGACTGTTCGCGCAGGTACGTGGACTATCGGGGCCATCGCAGCCGGATGACACACCGCGGTTCGATGCCGATCATCGCTGCCACGGACAAAAGGCCCGGTCGCTGGGCTTGCTGTTCGCGTCGGCACGCTGGATGAGCGCTCACAATCGCGGAGTTCAGCCAACAGCCAGGCGCCGCGTGACCAGTTAGCCCAAACCGACGAACAACATGGTGATAACCGGACATGCGGGGCGAGACCAGATGACCTTGCGCTGAGCGGCGTGAGGCGAACGGACAGTGCCCCCGCGTCGGCCGCTTCACTCCTTACCGGGAGGGACGCGCCCGGGGGTCCGAGGAGACTTCGTGGCCGAAAAAGAGCCATTGGAAACAACACCACAGGATGCCGAACAATTGCCGGAGCGAATCCGAGTTCACGCACTCGCCAAGCTGCTGGGGGTAACGAGTAAGCGCATCCTGGCCAAGCTCACCGAGTTGGGGTCCGACGCGCGCAGCGCGCAATCGAATGTCGACCGGGCGATTGCGGAATCCGTCCGCGACGCGCTCGGCCCGCCGGACGGTGACGCCCCGGCGGCGCAGGCGGCCGAGACTCCGGTTGTCCAGCAGGCCGAGACTCCGGTCGCGCAGCAGCCCGAGACCGCGGCCGAGCGACCGGCCGAGACTCCGGAAGAGCCTGCGCCCAGCCGGGGCCATGGCGGACTGGTCTTTTCCGCACCCGAACCGCTGATCGGCCACTCCGGGTCGGAGAACCCGAACGAGGTCGCGCACCAGCCGTCGGTGCAGCTGTTCACCCACCCCGTCCGGGAAGAGCCGCACGTCGCGGCGCCGGTGGTCTTCGAGTCCGCCGCCGTCGTGCAGGCACCGCTGTTCCTGCCGCCGGATGCCGCGGCCGCCGAGCAGACCCGCCGTAAGCGCCGCACCGAGCGCGATGTCCGCCGCGAAGAGCCGGTGGTCGAGCCGCAGCCCGAGGAAGAGCCCGAGGCGGTCGAGGACGACCAGGAATCGGCCGACCAGAGCGATGCTGACGGTCAGCCGCGCCGCAGGCGCCGGGGCCGTCGTGGCCGTGGCCGCGGTCGTGGGGAGCAGCACAGCGACGCCGACGACGAGAACGACTCGGACGACACCGAGGACGAGCAGAGTGGCGACGCCACCGCCGACACCACGGACTCGACCGACTCCGCCGAGGACAACACCGACTCCGACGACGACGAGAACGAGCCGGAGGGCGCGAGCCGTCGCCGCCGTCGTCGCCGCCGTCGCAAGGTGGCGGGCGAGCCCGCCGAGGCCGAGGCCGTCGCCACCGAGGACGACCCGCCGAACACCGTCGTGCACGAGCGCGAGCCGCGGAACAAGAGCCGCAGCCGCGCCACCACGGTCGACGAGGTGCAGGGCATCACCGGTTCCACCCGGCTCGAGGCCAAGCGGCAGCGCAGGCGCGACGGCCGCGAGGCAGGCCGGCGTCGCCCGCCGATCCTGACCGAGTCGGAGTTCCTGGCCCGTCGCGAAGCGGTGGACCGGGTGATGGTGGTGCGCGAGAAGGCGTTCCCGGATCACCCGACCGCCACCCAGGTCGCCGTGCTCGAGGACAACATCCTGGTCGAGCACTTCGTCACCAGCACCGGTTCCGCGTCGATGGTCGGCAATGTCTACCTCGGCAAGGTGCAGAACGTGCTGCCCAGCATGGAGGCGGCGTTCGTCGACATCGGCCGCGGCCGCAACGGCGTGCTCTACGCGGGCGAGGTGAACTGGGAGGCCGCCGGTCTCGGCGGTAAAGAGCGCAAGATCGAACAGGCGCTCAAGCCAGGCGAACTGGTGCTGGTCCAGGTCTCCAAGGACCCGGTCGGGCACAAGGGCGCCCGGCTCACCACCCAGATCAGCTTGGCCGGACGCTTCCTGGTGTATGTGCCGGGCGGCACGTCCACCGGCATCAGCCGCAAGCTGCCCGACACCGAACGCAAGCGGCTCAAGGAGATCCTGCGCGACATCGTCCCCAACGACGCCGGTGTGATCATCCGCACCGCGTCCGAGGGTGTCGCCGAGGACGAGCTGGCCCGCGACGTGGAACGCCTGCAGGCCACCTGGCGCACCATCGAGAAGGCCGCCGAGGGCAAGAACGACGGTCAGCCCAAGACGCTGTACGAAGAGCCCGACCTGCTGGTCAAGGTGATCCGCGACCTGTTCAACGAGGACTTCTCCAAGCTCGTCATCGAGGGTGACCGGGCCTGGAGCACGGTCGAGAAGTACATCGGCACCGTCGCACCGGAGATGCTCGCCCGGGTCTCCCGGCACGACAACAACAACGTCGATGTGTTCGAGGCCTACCGGATCGACGAACAGCTGGCCAAGGCGCTCGATCGCAAGGTGTGGCTGCCCTCGGGCGGCACCCTGGTGATCGACCGCACCGAGGCGATGACGGTGGTCGACGTGAACACCGGCAAGTTCACCGGTTCCGGCGGCAGCAACCTGGAAGAGACGGTCACTCGCAACAACCTGGAGGCGGCCGAGGAGATCGTGCGCCAGATGCGGTTGCGCGATATCGGCGGCATGATCGTGGTCGACTTCATCGACATGGTGCTCGAGTCGAACCGTGACCTGGTGCTGCGCAGGCTGACCGAGGCGCTCGGCCGCGACCGCACCCGCCATCAGGTGTCCGAGGTGACCTCGCTCGGCCTGGTGCAGATGACCCGTAAGAAGCTGGGCACCGGTCTGGTCGAGGCCTTCTCGACCACCTGTGAGCACTGCCATGGGCGCGGCATCCTCGTGCACGCTTACCCGGTGGAGCCGTCCTCCGGCGACGACGGTGCCGCACGCGGGACCCGGGAGACCGGATCGCGTCGGCGCCGTGGTCGCGACAAGAGTGCGGCCCCCGCCGCGCCTGTCGCCGCGAGCAACGGCACCGCGCCGGTCGAGTCCGAGGAGGACATCGCCGTCAAGCGGGCGCACCCGGTCGCCTTGGCGATGGCCGCGCACCACGGTGACGAGGACGAGTCGGAGGTGACCGGCAACCAGTCGGACGTCACCGAGGACGAGTCGGCCGAGATCGAGCCGCTCGAGACCGAGGTCGTCACCGAAGCCGCGGTGGCCGTGCCCGCCGATGACGTGGACGCCGAACCGGCCGAGGTGGTCGAGGTCGTGGAAACCGTCACGGAGATCGTGCCGGTCGCCGAGACGCCGGTCGCCGAAACACCTGCGGAATCGGCGGCACCCGCTGCCGAGGATCGCGCGGTAACCAACGGTGCGCCGGCCCCGGGCGCCCGCACCGGACGACGGCGCAGAGTCGCCCGTTCGGCCGCCGCGCCCGCCGCGGACAGCAGCGGTGCGGTGTTCGTGCTGCCGACCGCGGACCAGGCTCCGGCCCCCGCTGTCGACTTCACCGCGTCGGCTCCGGTCGAGGTGCCGCAGCGACGGCCGCGGCGCCGTGCTGTGGGCCGTCCGGCGGGCCCGCCGCCTGCGGAGTCGTAGCAGCTGCGCTGACAGCTTCGACGCGGCCGGTCGCACCCTTCGGTGCGGTCGGCCGCTTCGTCGGGTGGTGGTCACGGACGGGGCGTTTACGAGCGCACCGGAGGTGTCCCCGCCGCAGTGCCGGAAGGCCCCGAAACCCCACTGGCAAAGGGTTGCTCACAGGCTGCCGACAGGCGGATTGTGTCGTTGAAGGGGTGCTCTGGTAACCTTGGTCGGTCGCTGCCTGGCGATGGGCGTTATACCACGCCCCGCGCAGCAAGCCAGCCAAGAACACATCTCGCGTCGCGCACTTGTGTCGCGAGAAGAAACATGACTGTACTTATTCGAGTGGAGGAAGCCGACCGATGGCAACGTACGCGATCGTCAAGACCGGCGGAAAGCAGTACAAGGTCGCGGTCGGTGACCTGGTGAAGGTCGAGAAGATCGAGGGTAAGCCGGGTACTTCCGTCGCCCTGGATCCGGTTCTCGTCGTTGACGGGGCCGACCTGACCACCGACGCCGCGAAGCTGGCCAAGGTCTCCGTGGCCGCAGAGGTCGTCGAGCAGACCAAGGGCCCGAAGATCCGCATCCACAAGTTCAAGAACAAGACCGGCTACCACAAGCGTCAGGGTCACCGTCAGCCGCTGACGGTCATCAAGGTCACCGGCATCAAGTAAGACATCCCGAGGAGATTCAGCTATGGCACACAAGAAGGGTGCGTCCAGCTCCCGGAACGGTCGCGATTCCAACGCCCAGCGCCTCGGCGTCAAGCGGTTCGGCGGCCAGAAGGTCAACGCAGGCGAGATCCTGGTGCGTCAGCGCGGAACCCACTTCCACCCCGGCGTGAACGTCGGCCGTGGCGGTGACGACACCCTGTTCGCCCTCGCGGCGGGCGCGGTCGAGTTCGGCACCAAGCGCGGACGCAAGACCGTCAACATCGTCGTCCCGGAGCCGGTGGAGGCTTAGGCCTTACCTCTCCAGACAACAGCCGAGCGGGTCAGGGTCGCAACCCTGGCCCGTTTTCGCGTTTCAACAGACGTACCTCTGCGATCGACCAGTCCTGAAGGAGGATGATTCGGCATATGTCCAAGTTCATCGACCGTGTCGTACTGCATGTACGGGCCGGCAAAGGCGGACACGGGTGTGCTTCGGTACTTCGCGAGAAGTTCATGCCACTCGGCGGACCCAACGGCGGTAACGGCGGCCACGGCGGGGATGTGATCCTCGAGGTCGACCCCAACGTGCACACGCTGCTCGACTTCCACTTCCACCCGCACGCCAAGGCGGGCAACGGCAAGCCGGGCGAAGGCAGCAACCGCGACGGCAAGCAGGGCACCGACCTGCTGCTCAAGGTGCCCGACGGCACCATGGTGCTCGACGGCGACGGCAAGGTCCTGATGGACCTGGTCGGCGCGGGCAACCGCTTCATCGCCGCCCGCGGCGGCCGCGGTGGACTCGGCAACGCCGCGCTCGCCTCGAAGGCGCGCAAGGCCCCCGGCTTCGCGCTGCTCGGCGAGGACGGCGAAGAGTGCGACCTGGTGCTCGAGCTCAAGTCCGTCGCCGATGTCGGCCTGGTCGGCTTCCCCTCCGCGGGCAAGTCCTCGCTGGTGTCGGTGCTGTCGGCGGCCAAGCCGAAGATCGCGGACTACCCGTTCACCACCCTCGTCCCCAACCTCGGCGTGGTGCTCAGCGGCGACACCACTTTCACCGTCGCCGACGTGCCGGGCCTGATCCCGGGTGCCAGCGAAGGGCGCGGTCTCGGCCTCGACTTCCTGCGGCACCTGGAACGCTGCGCGGTGCTCGCGCACGTGGTGGACTGCGCCACCCTCGAGCCGGGCCGGGACCCGGTCTCCGATGTGGACGCGCTCGAAGCCGAACTCGCCGCCTACAAGCCCGCGCTGAGCGCCGACGCCGACCTCGGCGATCTGGCCGATCGGCCGCGCGTGGTGATCCTGAACAAGATCGACGTGCCGGACGCCGCCGAGCTGGCCGAAATGGTCACCCCCGAATTCACCGCACGCGGCTGGCCGGTCTTCGAGATCTCGGCGGTGAGCCGAGAAGGCTTGCGGCCGTTGACCTTCGCGCTCGCGGACCTGGTGCTCCAGTATCGCGCGGCGCATCCGAAGGCCGCGCCCGCACGTCCGGTGATCCGGCCGATCGCGGTCAACGAGTCCGGTTTCAGTGTGATCGCGGATCCGCAGGAGCCGGGCGGCTTCATCGTGCGCGGCGCACAGCCGGAACGCTGGGTGAAGCAGACCCAATTCGACAACGACGAGGCCGTCGGCTACCTCGCGGACCGCCTGGCCCGCCTCGGGGTGGAAGACGAGCTGGTCAAGCAGGGTGCCGAGCCGGGTGCTCCGGTGACCATCGGCAACGTGACCTTCGAATGGGAGCCGCAGATCACCGCGGGCATCGACCGGGTGCCCACCGGCCGTGGCACCGATATCCGGCTGGAGCAGGACGACCGAATCAGCGCCGCCGAGCGCAAGCACGCCTCGCGCGTGCGCCGCGGGTTGGTGCAGGACGACGAGGAGTAGCCGTGCCCGCGTGTCGATGCGTCGTTGAGCGGGAGCTTGTGATGGTGGGTTCGGTGTCGGCGAGTGTTGTTGTTGCGCAGGGAGTTCGAGGGCGATGACGGTGAGTTCGGATGCTACGGCGGCGGATTCGGGGTTGAGTGAGGCCAGGCTGGCGATCGCTTCGGCGCGCCGGGTGGTGGTGAAGATCGGTTCGTCGGCGCTCACCAGTCTGGAAGGTGGGCTGGATACCGAGCGACTCGATCGGCTCGCCGATGCGGTGGAGGCGCGGATGCGCGCGGGCTCCGATGTGGTGGTGGTGTCCTCGGGCGCCATCGGCGCGGGCATCGCGCCGCTCGGATTGACCACGCGCCCACGTGATCTCGCGACCAAGCAGGCCGCCGCGAGTGTCGGGCAGCTCGCGCTGGCGCACGCGTGGGGAACCTCGTTCGCCCGCTACGGCCGCACCGTCGGCCAAATCCTGTTGAGCGCGGACGATTTCGCGCGCCGTGAGCATCATCGCAACGCGCAGCGCACCCTGGACCGCTTGCGTTCGCTCGGCGCGGTCGCCGTGGTGAACGAAAACGACACCGTCGCAACGGAAGAGATCCGTTTCGGCGACAACGACAGGCTGGCCGCGCTGGTCGCCCACCTCGTCGGCGCCGACGCGCTGGTGCTGCTCTCCGATGTCGAGGGCCTCTACGACGGCGACCCGCGCAAGGGTGCCGCAAGTTTCATCCCCGAGGTGCGCAGCAGCGCCGACCTGGACGGTGTGATCGCAGGCAGCGGCGGCGCACTCGGCACCGGCGGCATGGCCTCCAAGCTGTCCGCGGCCCGCCTCGCCGCCGACGCGGGCGTCCCCGTGCTCCTGGCCGCCGCCACCTCGGCAGGCGAGGCCTTGACCAGCGGCAAGGTCGGCACCGCATTCGCCGCCCGCCCAGTTCGCCTGTCCGCCCGCAAGTTCTGGGTCCGGCACGCCGCCGACAGCCGCGGCGCCCTGCTCATCGACGAAGGCGCGGCCCACGCGGTAGCAGCCCGCCGCTCCCTTCTCGCCGCAGGCATCACCGGTCTGCGCGGCCGCTTCTACGGTGGCGACGTCGTAGACCTGGTCGCCCCTGACAACCACGTCGTGGCCCGCGGCGTCGTCGCCTACGACAGCACCGAACTGTCCACCATGCTCGGTCACTCCACCGCCGAACTCCCGGACACCATGCAGCGCCCGGTAATCCACGCCGACGACCTCGTCAAGGTCTGACCCGAGGGCACCGGCCAGACCTACCGTCACCCTCACCGCCGGTTAACACCACGGCGCGGCTGAGCGCTCGTCAACCCTGGCCAACACTGCGTCAGGCGAGTGGTGGTCGACGTGGGTCAATGGGACATGGTGGCGCTGCCACTCGCACTTCTCCACCACCACGTCCCCTCGTTGACCGGCTGCGCACCGAGCGGGGCGTGGTGGCGCTCCCACGCGGATCTCTCCGCTGACATGTCTCCCCTTGTCGACCGGCTACGCGCCGAGTGGGACATGGTGGCGGGGTTTGCGCCACCATGTCCCGTCGGTGGTGAAACCAGGCTTGACGGGCTACTTCTGCGAGGGGACCACACCGGGTTGGTTGGTGGTTGACGGGGGTTGTGGCTGTTCGTCTTCCGAGGGGATGGGGCCGGTGACACCCGGCTGGCCACCTGGATCCGGGAGCGGCACGGGCGGTTGGGCCGGGTCTGGGATCTGCTGTTGGGGTGGTGGCGAAGGTAGGGGTGGCGGTGCCTGCTCGGTCGGCGGAGCCGGTGCGGGGGGTGGGGCCTGTTGCGTCGGGGGTGGCTCCGGCGGGGGTGCCTGTTGAGTCGACGGTGCAGGTGCCGGTTGCGTCGATGGTGGCGCCTGCTGAGTAGTCGGTGGCGCAGGTTGCGTCGATGGTGGCGCTTGCTGCGTCGGCGGCGCCTCGGTGGTCGGCGGTGGTGCCGGCTGGGTCGACGGCGGAGCCTGCGTTGTCGGAGGTGGCGTCGGTGTCGGGTCGGGCACCGGGCGCGGTGGTGTTGTAGTGCTCGGTGGCGCTTGCGATTCCGGCACCGAGGGTGCGGGCGCCGACGGACGACCATTCGGCTGCTGCCCGTCGGGGCGCTGCCCGTCCGGCAGATCCTGCTGTGGCGGCACGTATTCCGGCTGGATCGGCACCGTCCGCCGCTGCTGCGGCATGGTGGGCGCGGGCGCTACTTCCGCGGGCAATTGCGGGGGCGGCGGGAGCGCGGGAACGGCTTTGCCTGCCATTCCGTAGGCCGGCTTGTACACCATGTTCATGGCCAGCACGGCTTCTTGGCGCAGCGCCTCCTCGGCCATCTTCGCGTCGATGACGTGCGCTGCCTCGAGTAGTCGGGCCACCGCGCCGATGGGTCCGGAGGATCCGGGCGGGGCGACCGCGATCTTGACCGCCTCGGCGGCGGCGGCGACACCGCCGAGCCGGGCACCCACCTGGCCCATGACGGCGGCAAGCTCGTCGGCCGAGGCGGCGAAGCTGCGGATGCTGGCGTACGCGGCGTCGGCGGCGGCACCCTTCCACTCCATCGAGTTCATCACCCGGTCCACGCTGCCGCGGGTGAGCGGGAAGGAGGTGCTGACCGTGCCCGCCGCCTCCAGCCAGGCGACCGAGGCGCGCAGTATCTCGGCGGCGTCGATCTGCTGGGTCTTGGCGTAGATCTCTTCGTGCCGCATCGACTCGAAGTGCTCCATCGAGCTGATGTAGTCGGGATCGGTGCCGGTCATCGCGGAAGCCTCGCGGCGACGGCGCGCAGGGCGGCGGCGTTGGCGGCGTCGGCTTCTTCCAGTAACCCACCGCTGATGAGAAACGCCTCTTTCATCCGATAGGCCGCCTCGATGTAGTGATCTAGCAACGTGGCGGCATCCCGCGCTTTGTGATTGAACCCAGCCTGTAATTGCTGCGCCGACACGAATCCGCCGAATCCGCCCAGCTCCGAGGCGGTTTCGAGGCGTTGTTGCAGATGAATGAGCCGTTCGGCCTGCTGGTCGTACATCTCGGCGCAGCGCCGGGCCGCCGCCGGATCGAATTGGACGGTGCCTGCCTGGGCCGCTTGCTTGAACCGGACGATATCGGCTCGGCTGGTCTCGATCGTCATCGCACACCCCTGAGATGGTCGGTCCGACTCAGACTAGCCCGTAGCCCTGCTCGCGGGCACCAGTGGTTATCCGTCGGCATCGACAAACAGGGTCAGGCTCCGATGCGCTTCTGCAGTTGCGCGCCGATCTGTTCGGCCGAGGCGGGAGTGATGTGGACTTCCTTGCCCGCCCGCAGGAGATACCGTCCGTCACCCTTGACGTCGAACCAGGTGTAGTGAATCGGCGGCGGCGGAGCGGGCCGATCCAGACCGGGCTCGATCCGGATATGACCTTCCGCGCTATGTGGTTTCAGCAGCAGCTTGCGGATGCGCGGCGCGGTCGGCTGCTGCGCGACCACCACTTCCTCGTCGCGGACGGCGTCGGTCGGTGCCACCCGGGCCGGTTCCTTGCCGGGCGGCGTGGCGGGCAGCAGTCCGGCGATCCGAGTGCCCAGCTTGCCGCTGTGCCCGATCGACAGTCGAACGCGCCCACCGAAATCGGGGGACGAACCGGGTTCCTGCACGGCGAGCACGGCCCGATCGAAGATCGCCGCGGCGAGCAGCCGGATCTCGCTGCCCGGCGTGTGCGTGCCGCCGATCGCCACGATCCTGGTGTGCGGAGCAGCCAGGATGCGCAGGCAGGCGCTCAGGTCGGGGTCCGCGCCGAGCGGCAGCCGTTCCTCCAGCGTCGCGCGCAGCTTGTCGGCCTCGTCCTCGGTACGCGGCGTTTCCAGGATGCGCAGCGGATACGGGTGCCGATCGAGGTCGGTTTCGCGCCAGAGGTGGGCGAACTCGTCCGGAGTGAAGGTCCAACTCACCGCCCGAATCACATCCTCACCGAACCCACCGAAACTGGGTTGTAGCTTAACGGTCGTCGCGCGCGTCGGCGGTCGCCGCACCGAGCACCTAGGATTGTGGGCTAACACTGCGGTGAATTCTCGGATATATCCATACAACCCCTTAGTTGTGCTCTGCCCGAACGAGCCGGTGCGTGGTGCCTCGGCGTAACGATCAGGGGTGATGGGAGCATGCCGTGCAGGTGCTTGGACCATGGACCGATCTCGCGACGATCGCCGCCGTTGGTGGCGGTAAAGCGCGCGGTCTGCACCGTCTAGGGGAGTGCGGTTTTCGCGTTCCCGACTGGACCGTGCTCGGCACCGACGTCTTCGCGCGGTTCACCGCCGAAGCCGGCCTCGCACCGAAAGTGACCGAGGTCACACTTCTCGAAGATCTGGACGCGGCGCTCGCCGCCGGTGCCGCGGTGCGGGCCGAGATCGCCGCGACACCGCTGCCAAGCGAGCTCCGCGAGCTGATCGCCGAGGCCTACGGGCGGCTCGGCGACGGACCCATCGCGGTCCGGTCGTCGGTGGTCGCCGAGGACGGGCCGGAGCACTCGTACGCGGGCCAGTTCGACTCCTTTCTGAACGTCAACGGGGTCGACGCGGTGCTCGACCGGGTGCGCGACTGCTGGGCGTCGGCCTTCTCGGAGCGCTCGCTGCGCTACGCCTTCGCCAACAAGCAGCCGCGAGCGGGCGCCGTCGCCGTGGTGCTGCAACGTTTGATCACGGCCCGAGCCAGCGGCGTGCTGTTCACCGCGAATCCGATCAGCGGTGCGCGCGACGAACTGGTCATCAGCGCGGTCTACGGCCTCGGTGAGGGCCTGGTATCGGGTGCGGTGGACGCCGACTCCGTCGTGGTCGACAAGTCCTCCGGCGCAGTGCTGGAAACCGTGCTCGGAGATAAGGACCGGTCGTACGTGGCCGACGGCGAGCAGGGTTACACGATCAGCACGGTCGACGCGGGACAACGCGAGCTGCCCGTCCTGACCGACGCCGAGCTCACCGAGATCACCGACCTGGGCCGCAAGCTGGAGGTCGAGTTCGGCGCCCCGCAGGACGTGGAGTGGGCGATCGACGACGCGGGACTCTGGTTCCTCCAGTCACGCCCGGTCACCACGGTGCTCGGTGCCGCACCCGGCGCGATCATCCGTGGCGCAGGCGAGGTGGTGCCCGACGGCGAACAGCGAATCTGGGACAACTCCAACATCATCGAGAGCTTCAATGGCCTCACCTCGCCGCTGACCTTCACCACCGCCGCCGACATCTACGGCCGGGTGTACCACGGGTACGCGAAGTCCCTCCGCGTCCCCGACGCGCAGCTGCGGCAGACCGAGCGCTGGACGCCGGTGCTGCTCGGCTACTTTCACGGCCGCGTCTACTACAACCTGCTGCACTGGTATCGGATGGTCGGCATCGCGCCGGGTTACCCACTGAACCGCAAGGTGCTGGAGGCTGCCCTCGGGGTGGCCGAACCGCTACCCGACGACATCGCGAAGACGTTGCGCCCGTTCACCTTCAGTAATCCGCTGAGCCGCCTCCGCTCGCGCGCGGTGACCACCCTGACCTATCTGCGGCGGCTGTTCGGCATCGACGCCATCGTCGAACAGTTCATGACCGACTTCTACCGCGTCTACGACGAATACGAAGCCATCGACTACACCGCGCTCTCCGGCGCCGAAGCCTATGCGGCGTACCGGAAGGTGGACCGCGATCTGGTGGAACGCTGGGGCCCGCTGATGGTGCTCGACGCGATCCTGCTGACCTGCACCGGCTTGATGTTCCTGCTCACCAAACTGCTGCTGCCGAAAGCGCCGGAGTGGTTCCTGTACGCGGTGGTCGGCCCCGGCGCCGACGTCGAGTCCGCGGAGCCAGCCCGCGCGATGAAGGCCCTCGCCGACGTGGCCCGCGCCGACCCAGAACTGACCGCACTAGTGAATTCAGCTGCGCCGGAACAGATTTACCCGGCATTGACGAACCATCCGGACTTCCGCGCCGAGGTCGACGCTTACATCGACCGCTACGGCTATCGAAGCCTGGACGAACTCAAACTGGAAACACCTGATCTGCGCGAAGATCCGGCGAGCCTGTTCATCATGCTGCGCAGCGCCCTGCCGGACGCGCCGCTCGGCCACCGCGACGAGGCCGAGGAATACCTCGACGCGCATCTGCACGGTATCCGGCGCAGGATCTATGAACGGTTGCGCGGCAAGGTTTCCCGCTGTGCCGCGCATCGCGAGCGGCTGCGGTTCTGCCGGACCAGGGCCTTCGGCATGGTCAAGCGGATGATCCGGGCGATGGGCCGCGACCTGGCCGAGCGCGGCGTCATCGACGAGTTCTCCGACGTGTTCTACCTGACCGTGCAGGAGCTGCGCGGCTGCTACGAGCAGGCCGACACCACGGACCTGCGTGACCTCGTCGGCGCGCGAAAGGCGCAGCGCGCAAAGGACGCCGGACTGGTCGCTCCGGCCAGGTTCGTCACCACCGGGTCGGCGTTCGGCCGGGCCGAACTGGCGAGCCAGGGCTGGGTGCCCATCACCGACACCCCGGCCGCCGAGGCAGGCACTGTCCTCGCGGGCACGCCGTCGGCCTCGGGGATCGTCGAGGGGACCGCCGTCGTGGTGGACGAGCCACGCGACGTCGCGGGTGGCATCCTGGTGGCATATCGGACCGATCCCGGCTGGGTGGCCGCACTGCCCTCGGCGTCGGCTCTGGTCATCGAGCGCGGCAGTCCGCTCACCCATGTCGCGATCGTGGCGCGGGAACTCGGGGTGCCGACGGTGGTCCAGGTCGAGGACGTCACCACCAAGGTGCGGACCGGCGCGCGGATCCGGGTCGATGGCACGAACGGGACCGTGACGGTGCTGGCCGAAGGAGATGTCCGCGATGAATCCTGACAAAGACGTTGCGGCCGTTCGTGATTGGCTAGCCACCCCGGCCGAGGCGGCCGGGATCTACCTGGCCGACGAGGCCGACGGCTGGGAATATCGGAGCTACGCCGAACTGGCCGAACTCACCTGGTCGATCGCCGCGGTGATGCGGCAGCACGGGATGGGCAGCGGCGACGGCGCCTGCGTCATCATGCCCACCGGTTTCCCCTGCGTCGCCGCGTTCTACGCGGTCTGGGCGTGCGGCGGCGTGTTCACGCCGGTCGCGCCGCCGATGTTCGGCGATCTCGGCCAGATCATCGCGCACATCGCCGCCATTCTGACGCAGGCGAAACCCCGGTTGGTGGTCACCTCGACGGAGTTCGAGCAGCTGGTGCGGCAGGCGGCGACGGCGGCCGGGCGCACCGACGAACCCGTGGTGATCGACGCGGCCACGCTGCGCGCCCCCGCGGAGCGTGTGTTCGGCGAGCCCGACGAGTGCGCGCTGCTGCAATTCACCTCCGGCTCCACCGCCGCCCCGCGTGGCGTGCGGGTGAGCTGGCACAACCTGGCGAACAATATCGCGATGATCTCCGCCCTGGTCGAGTGGCGCAGCGGCGAGGCGATGGTGTCCTGGCTGCCGCTCTACCACGACATGGGTTTGGTCGGCGCGTTCCTGACCACCGTCACCAACCAGGGCGATCTGTACCTGATGCGCCCGGACCAGTTCGTCCGCGACCCCGCGCGCTGGCTGCGGGCGATGGCGCACGCCCAGCATTCGCCGTCGCCGTCGTTCGCGCTCGGCTATGTGGCGCACCGGGTTTCGCCTGAAGAGATCGCCGATCTCGACCTGTCCGGTTGGCGCACACTGGCCGTCGGTTCCGAACCCGTCGAGGTGGCCGACCTCCAGTCGTTCGCGAACCTCACCGGGCCACGCGGCTTTTCGATGAGCGCCTACACCCTCGCCTATGGGTTGGCCGAGTCGACGCTGATGGTGACCTCGTCGGCGCGGCATCGCCCGATCACCGCGCTGCGCATCGACACCCCGACGTTGCGTTTCGGCGAACCCGTCACCATCCTCGACCGGGAACTGCTCGACGACACCCATCGCGTGGACGGCGCGGGCTGGATCACGGGCCTCGGTTACTCGACCCCGGAGTCGACCGTCACGGTGGTCGACGAGGACGGGCGCAAGTTGCCCGACGGCGCGCTCGGCGAGATGGTGGTGGTCGGCGATTCGGTGGCGCTGGGCTACTCCGACGAGTCCGAAGGCGCGTCCACCAGGATCATCGACGGCGCGCTGTATACGGGTGACGCCGGCTTCCTGCATCGCGGTGAGGTATTCGTGCTCGGCCGGATGGGGTCGAGCCTGAAGGTGCGCGGGCGCTCGGTGTTCATGGAGGACATCGAGTCCCGCGTCGCTCAGGAAACCGGAATCACCAAGGGCAAACTCGCCGCCGTCGCGATCACCGAACCCGGCGACCAGGGGATCGCGCTGTTCGCGGAGGCCAAGCCGGGGGACTGGATCGCCGAGGCGCGCAGGATCATTCGCAGCGAGCTGGGACCGGCTCAGACTGCCCTGATAGTCACGGGGCCGCGCGGCATCATTCGGCGCACGTCGAGTGGTAAGCCGCGCAGGCGTCATATGTGGGAGCAGCTCCGCGGTGGATCGCTGACGGACGCCGTGGTGCACGAGGCGGAAGTTGCCCGCTACTGCGACGCCGGTGGTGGCGACGGCCACCAGGGCGAGGCTCCTCCGTCCGGCGAAAACCTCGAACGAGTGGCGGCCGACCTGCCCGAGCCGGCCTTGGCGGTGGAGCGGGTCCGCCAGTTGCTCGAAAAGGCGCTGGAAATTGTTGCGGTACCAGCGGATTCGACCATCCTGTTCGAAGGTTCGCTGGCCGAGGGGTTCGGGAACGCGGGGTCCGATGTGGACTTCCTGGTGCTCGCGCCCGGCGGCGAGGAGTTGCCTACCTTGCCGACGGTGCTGTTCATCGACGGCCGCCGGGTCGAGGTGCGCACGCGCTCGGAAGCGCAGTTGCGCCGCCAGCTCGAACAGGTGGCGCAGGCCGCCACCGTGGCCGAGCTCGACGAGGATCTACTCAACAGGTGTCAGCGGTTCCTGCGGGCGACGGTGATCCGGCCGGGCAGCCTGGACGTCGACGAGTTGCGCGCGCTGTTGCCACACCCCACGTTCATGACGCTGATCGCGGACTGGTGGACCGCGCGCGCCGTGCAGGCCCTGCGCTACGCCGTCGCCCTGCGCACGCTGAAGGCGCGCGACGAGGCGATCGACTGGGCCCGCGACGGCTTGCTCCAGGCCATGAAGGGGTGGGCCGCCCGCCGGGGCGAGAGCTACCTGGAGACCAAATGGCTGCCGCAGCAACTGGACCGGATCGGCACTGCCGAACCCATCGACCGCTACCGCGATCTCAGTGATCCGGGCGCATGGGCCGGCGACGATCCGCAGCGGAGCTACGGCGACACACCGCAGGGCGTGCTCGGCGACGCGACAGCGCGGGCGCCGTCCGAAGAGGCGACCTGGAATCAGGTGTTCGAGCTCGCCGCCGAACTCGGTGTCGAGGGCGTCGTCGACGATCCCGACCAGATCGTGTTCGCCAGGGTGCCCGGCGTCACCACCTGGACCATCGGCGGTCGCGTGCACGTAGTCCGCGGCGACAGTGCGGTTTTCGCGCTCTCGGACAACGGTGCCCGCGCCTGGCGTTCGGTGGTGTTCCGCCATTCCCTCGCCGCGGTCCTCGCTCGCGCACCACACGACAACTGCGCCGAGCTGGCCGAGTTCGTCCGGCTCGGCTTCGTCGGCTTGCAGTGGCGCCGTGGCGAACTGCTCACGCCCGCGCTGGCCATGTGTAAGCCGGTGCGGCCGTACACGCCGGTGCCGTCCGCGCTGGCACCGGCGCTCGGGGTGACCGGCGCCGCGCGCGAGGACGCGATCGCGACCCTCTCACCGCTGCCCGCCCGCCGGTTCACCGAGTGCGCACTGAACTTGGTGTGGTCGAACATCGTGCTGGAGAACGCTCGCGAGGATCTTGCGGGTGCCGTCAAGAATGGTCAGGGCGCCGTAGCCGACATCGCCGCGCATCGAATGATCGCCATGGGAGTGCGAGTGGTGCTGTCCGCCTTCGGCATTCACCCGTTGCCCGCAGACGTCGCGCCATCGTCGACCCTGCGCCGCCTCGTGCCTGCCAACGCCGCGTCGCGTGACGAACTGCTCGCCCGGCTGGAATCGGCTCGGCAGGTGCGCTTCTCGGGCGACTCGGTGGCCGGGCTCGCGGTGCTCGACGATTTCGTCACGCTGGTGCGCTCTATCGCCGCGGACCCGGCCGCGACGGGGTTCCCGGCCTCGTTCGACTCGCGGGAACAGTGGCGGCGCACCCTGGCCATCGGCTACGACTGGCTGCGCATCGCAGGCTATCTCGACACCGACCTGCCGCTCGACGAGGCTCGCGATCTGCTGGCCTCCGGCGGGCAGCAACCGCACCTGCGCGACGGGGCGGTGCGGTCATGACCGCCGACGCGGCGGTGGCCGAGCGGGTGCGCAAACTGGTGTACGCCATGGCGCCCGACCCGCAGGGTCCGGCCGAGGACAGTCAACGGCTCATCGAAGACTTGGGTTTCGACTCGCTGCGATTGATGGAACTGACCGTGGTGCTGGAGCGGTCGTTCGGCCTGCCGCGCTACAAGCCGGAACAGCTCGTCGGCGTCCGCCGGGTCGGCGAGGTCATCGGCCTGGTCGCTACCGCGCTGGCCGCAGAGGATCAGTCATGAGCGCGCGAATGAACCAACGGCACGGCGCACTCTCGCGCACGGCCGCACCGAGCGTCGGCGAGGCCACAGCATGAGCGGGCGCGACACCGTATTGGTCACCGGCGCAACAGGCCTCGTCGGTGCGGAGGTGGTGGCCCGGCTGGCCGCCGCGAGCCGCCCGGTCGCCGCTGTGCTGCACAGCAATTCGTGCATCGTCCGTAACGACGGCACCGTGCTCGGCGCGGGTAGTTCGGTCGCGGGCGACATCCGCAGCCCCGGATTCGGGCTGTCCGAGCGTGATTGCGCAGATCTGTCCGAACGCGTCGGCATGATCGTGCACTGCGCCGCCACCACGGCGTTCGATGCCGCCGCGCAGGACTACGACGAACTCAATGTCCGCGGCACGGCCAACGCGATCGCGTTCGCGCAGCGGTGGGACATTCCGCTCGTCCACGTCAGCACGGCGTACGTGTGCGGAAGGCGCGGCGGCACCATCGCCGAGGATGAACTCGACGCGGGCCAGTACTTCGGAAACGGCTACGAGCAGAGCAAGTTCCGCGCCGAACAGCTGGTGCGTGCGGCGGGCGAGCATGGCCTGCGCTGGGCGATTGTGCGGCCCGGCATCGTGACCGGCGCGAGCGGCACCGGCGTGATCCGCGAGTACAAGAACCTCTACACCGTGGTCAAGCTCATGGTCGAGGGCAAACTGCGCTCGCTGCCCGGCCGGTACGACGCGACGCTCTCGCTGGCGCCGGTCGACCACGTCGCCGAGGTGATCGCCGCAGCCGTGCTGGATTTCGACTCGGCGACCGGGCGCACCTTTCACGCGCTCGGCCGGGACACGCTGTCGCTGCGCGAGGTATCCGACGTGTTCGCCGAGTATCCGTCGTTCGAGGTCGCGACCTTCGTGCCCGCGACGACCTTCCACGAAGACGATCTCGGCGCCATCGAGCGGGAGTACTACCGGCGCATCGGCTCGCTGTACACCAGCTACTTCGAGCGTCGGCTGGCCTTCGACACATCGAATGCCGAAGTGCTGCTCGGCAGATCGTCGCCGTCGACCGGAAAGGAGTATCTGCGGGTGCTGCTGGACTACTGCCTGGAATCCGGATACCTCGGCGTGCCCTTGCCGTCTATCGAAGAAGTGCTGGCGGGCAACGACTTCGGTGGAGCGAACCGGTGACGGCGCCGCTGGGTGAGCTGCTCGCCGCGCTGACGCCGCAGCGGGAAAAGGTGGCGGCCTATGTCGGCGACACCTATGTGCAGGAGACCGTAGACCAACTGGGTCGCCTCGGTGTCGATGCCGAGAAGTTCGCCAAGGCGCACTCGATGCTGCTGCTGAAGCCGGACGCCATCGTCGCCAGAGCCGTCGAACCGACACTGAAGTGGCTGGCGGACAATGACTTCCGAGTCGTCTCTGCCTTCCGGGTAGCGGTCGACCGGCATTTCGCTCGCGCGCTGTGGTACTTCGCCTGGAACATCGCCTCACCCGAACGCCGACGCCTGGCCGACCTGCTCGTCGGTATCTCGGATGTGCTGGTGCTCGTCGTGCGCGGCGAGGACGCGGAACTGCCGGTCCCCCTGCGCCTTACCGAGGCGAAAGGCCCGACCGACCCGCGTAAACGCCAGCCTGGCGAGCTGCGCCATCTGCTCGGCCGCCACAGCTACCTGCTGAATCTGGTGCATTCACCCGACGACCCCGCCGATGTGCTGCGGGAGCTCGCCATCTACCTGGACGAGCAACGCCGGTCGGCGGTGATCGCGGAGGCGGGCGCGGGCATCGACCGCTCGGCCGAGGCCCTCGCGATCGCGAACGACCTCTACGCGTGGACACCCGCTCGCAGCTTCGACCGTGCGGTCGCGGTAGAGCGGATTCTGCGCGACCTCGAAGCGGCCGGTGCCCCGGCCGCACCCGGATTCGACCTCGGGGCCGACACGGACTGCGCGCAGCTGCTGTATGCCGCGTGGGCCGACGGCCGGGAACTCGATCCGTGGTCGGTGATCGTGCTCGGGTCCTATGTACTCCCGATGCGGGTCGGCACGCAGCCGCAGACGCTGCGCCCGGTGTCCGCGAAAGACTGGCTGGAGGAACAACCGTGACGGCGAACGTGGAAACGGTGAAGACCGCGACTCATCTGCGCACGATCTCGCGCGAACTGGCGCACCGGTGCGCGGTGTCCGAGGTGTTCGTCACCTCGCTCGACACCGTGGCCGAGGACGAGTTCGTGGTCGGCGCCCAATTACCGAGGATGCACGCCTACTACAGCGACCATCTCGGATCGCTTGCGCTGCGGCACGACCCGCTGCTGGTGATGGAAGCAGCCAGACAGGCGGCGATCGCGCTGAGCCACGAGTTCTACGGCGTACCTTCCGACATGGCGTTCATCGTGCGGACCTTCAACGGCACCGGCGCGGACACCGCGGCCTGGGAAATCGGTACGGCGCCCGCCGATCTCGTGATGCGAGTGCGGGTGCCGCGCCGGCACGTGCGTGGTGAGCGAGTGCAGGGTCTGGACATGGTGCTCGAAATCGACTGTGGCGGGGAGTCGATGATGACCGTCGACGGCTCGTTCTCCTGGATGACGTCGCGACAGTGGACCTCGCTTCGTGCGGCCTTCCGGAAAAGCCTCGGTCTCGGTGCGTATCCGGGTGCCTCGGCTCTCACCGATCGCGCGGTCGCGGCCGAGGTCGGGCGGGAGAACTGGCGCAATGTCGTGATCGCCGCGCCGCAGGTGTCCGGTGCCACCGCCCGCGCCACGCTGGTGCCCGATCTCGGCCATCCGTTTCTGTTCGATCACCAACTCGATCATGCGCCGGGGAGTCTTTTGATCGAGGCATGCAGGCAGACCGCGCTGGCCATGGTGCTGCACCGGGCGCCCCGTTTGCAGTGCGTCGGCAGCGCTTTCGAGCGATTTGTGGAGCTGGACCGTCCTGCGGAATGCGTTGCGGAGGTCACCGGGCAGCAGGCCGACCGGACGGTGATCCACTGCGAGATCCGGCAGTGCGATGCGGTCGCGGCCGAGGTCGATCTCGAATTCGCCGACGACGAACTGGGTTTCGACGCCGACGTGCCTGCGGCCGAGCGCTGATGAGCACCGAACTGCTCACCACGACCCGGTCGTTTCGCCGCCGCCTCGATCTCACCCGGCCGGTCGAGCGTCGAGATCTGCTGGAGTGCCTGGATATCGCGATTCAGGCACCGAGCGGCAGTAACCGGCAGCCATGGCGCTTCCTCGTCGTGCAGGACCCGGAAACCAAGCAGCAGATCGCGGAGTACTACCGAAAAGGCTTCGCCGCCAACCTGGCCGGACGCACACCGCGGCCGGATCAGCTCGGCGATCTCGCCTCCGGACGGTACCTGGCGGAGCATCTGGCCGAGGTGCCCGCGCTGGTGCTCGTCTGCTCGCTCGGCAGGCTGCCTGCGTCCGCGCCGCCACTGCGGTCGGCCAGCTTCTACGGCTCGATCTATCCCGCGGTGTGGAACTTCATGCTCGCCCTGCGCGAGCGCGGGCTCGGATCCTGCCTGACGACGGCGCATCTGGCCTACGAACGCGAGGTCGCCGACCTGCTCGGTATCCCGTTCGACGAGGTGACCCAGGTGGCCATGGTCCCGGTTGCGCACATGCTGCCCGGCAGTGACAGGCCAGGGCGGCGCACACCGGCGGCCGAGGTGACCAACTGGGATCGGTGGGCGTGAGAAACCCGCTGGCGTCCGCCGCGCGGATCGTCCGGTTCACCGCGGTGATGTACAAGCCGCACTACCTGCTGTACGGCGTGCTGTGGGTGCTGGCTCTGGAAGGCACGGCTTCGCTGGTAACACAGCCGGATTCGGCCTGGCGACCGACCGGCGCCACGCTGGTGCGGGTAGTGGTCGTCGCGTTCGTACTGCTGTATCTGCGCATGGTCGACGAGCAGAAGGACCTCGAATACGACCGCGTGCATAACCCGGACCGCCCGCTGGTGACCGGCGCGGTGAGTGCGGTCGAACTTCGAGTGGCGATGGGGCTCATCGCGCTCGGTGCCATCGCGGGCAGTCTGGCGCTGTCGGTGGGTTCGGCTGCAATGATTGCTGTCGCAATGGCTTACGGGCTGGTCCTGTGGGGGCTGGAGTGGCTGTTCGCGACAGTGCGCACCAACATCATGGTGAATCTGTTCGTCACCTATCCCGTGCAGCTACTCGTCACCGGCTACGTGGTCGTCTCGGCGATCGACACCGGCGAGGTGCGCGCGCAGTGGCAGGCCGCGGCGGTCGCCGGTGTGTTCGCCGGTGCCTTCCTGCAATTCGAGTTCGCCAGGAAGACCTCACGCGAGCGCCGGCCCGACGAGCTGCTGTACTCGAATGCTCTGGGCGCCAAGGGAAGCACCGCGGCGTCGCTGCTGTGTGCGGTCGCGGCGGCGCTGTGCGATATCGCTCTCGTCCGCCCGTGGGATCACTCGTTGCTCGCCTGGCTCCCCGTCCCGTTGCTGCTGATTCCGGCCTTCGGCGCACTGAAGTTCCTGCGTGGTGACCGCGTCGACTATCCGGCCATGCCCGCCGTCGTCTTCATCCTCGCGCTCTACCTCACCCTGATCGGCCAGGCCCTGAGCCTGTCCTGACGCGGAAACGGTGGTCGATGCGACCGTCGTGTCCCGCGCGAATGCGCCTCGGTTCTGGTGGAATAACGCCGGGGGACGCTTCACGCTGATGCGGCGACCGGGCCGGTACCGGGACGATTGTGCACACTCGCGAGGAAGGGATCTATGTGAGCGAGCGTAAGCGAGGGCGAGTCGTACGAACCCTGTTGCGTCGAAGCATCGGGGTCGGCTGCCTACTCGTGCTCACCTGCGGCATGGTGATCGGCACAGCGAACGCCGCGGCCGCCGACCCCGGCGCCTGCTTCATCGATCGAGGGGTGACCGACGCCATCGCCCGCTGCCACGAGGGGTCCGGATCCTCGGTCTTGCAGGTCGAATGCCTCGGCATCAGTGCCGCTTCGAGCCCGGACGGCCCGGCCTTCGGTCCCTACTCCGGCACCGACTCCGTACCGTCCGAGGTCGGCCAGCCGATGCGCGCCTCCTGCATGACGAGCACCGCACTCGGCATCACCACCCGCGCCTTCGTTTCCGACACCTAGGAACTTCGGTCGGTGGACCGACGGGTCGTGAGCTTCAGGTGGCGATCCGCGCCGCGGTGACCATGATTGCCGTGTACTGCACGGTGCAGCTGCCGCCCACCGCGTCGACGGCGGCGCCGAGGCCGGCCAGCACCTCGTCCAGCACGGACTGGGGGAGACGGGTGGTGGCGCCGGTGGTCGCTGAGAAATCCAGCCACTCATCGCGGGTATATCGCTGTTCCCAGTCGAATTGCTGCCGCCGCGGCTCGCTGAAGGCGCCTGAATCGCGCATGCCGTCGGCGGCTTTGTCGCACATCGCCGCGTACATCGCAACGGGAGATGTCGCGGGCAGGCGAGCGAACGGGGAGTCGGGGACGGCACGTCGGTAGACCTCGGCGAAGGTCTCCGCGAGTTCGGGCGGTGGTTGACTTACGTTCCAGAACAAGGCAAGTCGGCCGCCCGGCCGTAGCACCTCGGCCGCCTTGACCGCGCCGGCGACGGGGTCCACCCAGTGCCATGCCTGCCCGGAGACGACGGTGTCGAAGGTTCGCCCCGCGGGGTCCCAGGCCTCGAAGGTGGCCACTTCGACCTCGGTGCCGTGGCGGCGCGCGAATTCGGCCATCCGTTCGTCGGGTTCGACGCCGAGGACGGTACAACCGGCGGCTCGGCATTGGCGGGCGACGATGCCGGTGCCGACCCCGACGTCGAGGAAGTCGCGTCCCGGGCTTTCGGCGACGATCGCTTGCACCAGCGCGTCGGGATAGCGGGGGCGGGACCGGTCGTAGCGCTCGGTGTCCACGCCGAACGACTCGGCAATCTCGCGGGCTCGATGAGACTCCGCTGGCGGTGGCGGCGGTATAGTGGGCATGTGCCCACTATAAGTGGGCGGATGCCCACTCTTCAACCGTTTCGGGCTGGACGACAAGGAGAAGTACACGGTGCCAACCGGAGTGGCCATGCGCGACGTGCGCGACCAGTTGTTCGATGCCGCCGAACGCATCCTGCTGCGGGACGGGCCGAGCGCGCTGACCAGCCGGGCGGTCACCACCGAGGCAAGCTGCGCCAAAGGGGTGCTGCACCGGCATTTCACCGACTTCGACGCCTTCCTGGCCGAGCTCGTGCTCGACCGCATAGCGCGGATCGACCAGCAGGCGGCCGCGTTGCGCGAAGCCGCGGGAACCGGCACCGTCGTCGGCAATCTCGGCGGCGCGCTGACCCAGCTGTTCGGGACGGTTGCCGTGTCGATCGTCAGCCTCGTCACCTTCCGGGACGAGTTGCGCACCAGGCTGCGTCAGTCCAGGCCGACAGGTGTTCCGCTGCTGGCGGAAGCGACCGCGATGATCGCCGACTACCTCGACGCCGAGCGCGAACAGGGCCGTGTCGTAGCCGGGGCCGACGTGGAAGTCTTGGCGCCCACGCTGATCGGGGCCGGGCATCTCCTGTTCGCCGACCGGAAAGGTGCGCCGCCGACGGCCGAAGCCGTCAGCAAGGTCGTGACCACGGTCGTCGCCGGGGCGCTGGCACCTTAGGCGGGTTCGGCTACGAGAATGTTGTCCGGTGACACCGTCGGGATCACTCGCGTCAGCTTGAAACCGAAGCGCGCCAGGAACTCCCGGTACTCGTCGGCGGTCCGCTCGCGCCCGCCGGTATTCACCAGCATCTCGAGATCGATGAACTTGCCGGGATGCGGACGAGTGTGCTCGGGGACGACGAGTTCGATGATCAGCAGGCGGGCATCGGGTTTCATCGCCGCGCGGATCGTCGTGAGGATCCGTCCCGCGTCGTCCTCGGCCCAGTCGTGCAGGATGTGCTTCAGCAGGTAGGCGTCGCCGCCCTGGGGTACGGCGTCGAAGAAGGAACCGGCCTCGATCGCGCAGCGGTCGGTCAGCCCGAGCTCGGCCAGCCTGCTCGGCGCCGACTCGAGCACCTCCGGCAGGTCGAACAGGATGCCCGTGGATCGTGGTGCGCGGCGCAGGATTTCGGTGAGCAGCGCGCCCTCGCCGCCGCCGACATCGACCAGGGTGTCGAATGCGCCGAAGTCGTAGGCCGCGAGCAACGGGGTGAGCGCCAGGCTGCCGATGCTGGTCATCGCGTTGTCGAACAGTGTGCCGAGCTCACGATCGACCCGCGCGTGCTCGAAGAACGACATGCCGTGCAGCGCTTCGCCGACCGGCTTGCCGGTGCGGACCGCGTCGACCAGATGCGACCAATTGTCCCGGTGGATAGGCGAACCGAAGAACAGGGCGGCGTCGCGCAGCGTGACATCGGTGTCTCGTTGGAGCGCTTTGGCCATCGACGTGAGGGCGTACCTACCGTCCCGGCGCCGGGTGAAAATACCGTGGCTGATGAGCAGTCGCAGCAATCTGTGCAGTGCGTCCTCATCGGCGCCGATGGCCTCGGCCAGCTCAGCGCCGCTGCGTGGTCCGTCCGCCAGTGCGTCGGCGACGCCGAGTTCGGCGGCGGCATGGATCGCCTGCGTCAACCATCCGGCGGCCAGCAGTTCCATCACCGCGAGTTGCCCCGGCACCAGCTTGCGGTAGGCGACGGACAGGCCGTTGCGCACCAGTTCGACAGCCCGAACCAGCGCTGGCGGTGGCATTCTCGGGTGATCGGGTGCCATAGGAGTCTCCATCCGCTCGACGGCCGGCACTATGCCACCAAGCAGCGTACGGGCCTGCCGCTCGTCACGGGCCGAACCGGCGGCCGCCCATCGACGCGGTCGACGTGGTCAGAATCGCCAGCGGGTCGCGCCGCCCGGCTCCACCGTGGCCAGCGCCATCGCGGTCTCGACGGTGATGCGGTAGACGTGCCAGGGCGGCGGACCCGCGGATGGCGCGCTGTACTCGGCGGTGAGCGCCAGCCCGGTGTCGTCGACCGTCGCAGGCCAGCCGTCCGCGGCATAACGCGCGGCGACGTCGGCCACCGCCGCCGGGTCGGTGACCTGGGCTGCCGTGCCGTTGACGGTGAGGTCGAAGTCGTGGGCGGCGATGCTGATCGCACAGTGCGGATCGCGAGCGAGGTTGCGGGCCTTGCGTGTTCGCCTGCCGGTGGTGAACCAGCCCCATACGGGTGCCTCTGGGGGCTGGATCGCGGTCTGGCCGCGTTGTCGTCGGTTCAGCGCCGGGCGTGCAGGACCACCGGCAACCGCGATGGGGCGGCGACGAAATCGCGGTTCGACGGCTTCACCCGGTAGCCGGGGTCGGCGACCGGCTGCCAGCGGGCGAAGAGGGCGGCGGTGGCGAGGGTGATGGTCATCAGGGCGAAGTTGTTGCCGGGGCAGTGCCTGCTGCCGACGCCGAACGGCAGGATCGCCTTCTTGTCGATCTCCTCGACGCGGCCGGGGAACCAGCGGTCCGGGTCGAAGGTCTCTGGGCTGGGGTAGTAGTGCGGATTGTGGTGAATCATGTACGGGCTGAACACCACCATCGCGCCGTCGGGCAGCGTGGTGCCACCCAGCGTGACCGGTCCGTCCGCGGTGTGCGTGCTGACCCACGGACCCCAGAACCGCAGGGTCTCCAGGATGACCAGCCGCAGATACGGCAGTTCCGCGACATGGCCGGGGGTGATCGGGGCCTCGCCCACGAAATCGTCGAGCTCGCGACGTATTTCGGCGGCGATATCCGGATTGCGCATGATCTCGTGCCACACCCAGCCCAGGATGGACGCGGTCGAGCCGACGCCCGCGGCCAGCATGAGCAGCAGCTCGTCGATGATCTCCTCGTCCGACAGGCGGGTGCCGGTCTCGGGGTCGCTGTGGCGGACCAGCGCGGACAGTACGTCGTGGAAATCACGGTCGGCGCGGCGGTATTCGGCGACCACGGCGCCGATCTCGGCGCGCAACCGACGGGACTTGGCGGTGAACCGGCGATTGGCGACGAGGCGCAGGCGGCGCACCGGCGGCGGCAACGCGGCGCGCTGGATCACCTGACCGAGCAGCCACGGGATGTTCTGCTGGACTTCATGTTTCGCGTCCGCGCCGAACTCGGCGGTGAACAGCGTCGAGGAGATCGTGTCGAGGACGAGACGGTGCGCCTCGTTTACCAGGTTCAACGGCCGATCGGGCGCCAGCGACGCCGACCACGCATTCGCGAGATCGGCGGCCACCACCGCGTATTCGGTCAACCGGCGCTGCCGCAGCGCGGGCGCGATCATCCGGCGGCGCAGTTCGTGCGGTTTGCCGCTCAGCACGTTGGACGCACCGCGAATCACCTCCTGGATCGCGTCGCGCAGCTCCTCGCGATGGAATTCGCCCGCCTCGCCGAAACCCACCTCACGGATGAGATCCGGGGTGGTGAGCACGTAGGCCGGTCGCGGGCCGAGATAGATCCGGACGATCGGGCCGATCTCGGCCAGCGACGTCACGAACTTCAGTCCGTCGCGCAACGCCACCACACTGTGACCGAGCAGGGGTAGCCGCCCCGGCGCGGTGGGTACTTTCGGAACAGGCTGCGGCATAGCTTGTTTCGCACCTCCGACCAGATCGGTGTATATCCCGGCAATCGCCTCGGTGAGGCGTGATTGCCGCGCAGAGTCGGCATGATCGGCGAGGATCTTGCGCATCGGCGCCAATTGTTCCGGGTCGTCGGCGAGTTCGCGCAGTGCGTCGGCGATCGCCGACACCGACGGATTGCGGGTACAGACACCGCCGCCTTCGGGCACCGTCTCGGCCAGATCCGGATCGCAGTAGACCACCGGCAGCCGCATGGCCACCGCCTCCAGCAACGCCATACCCTGCGTGTCGAAACCCGAAGAGGGGAAGAGCAATACGTCGTGCAGCGCCATCGCGGCCAGGCACTCCGCCTGACTGACCGCACCGTGCAGCCGCACCCGACCACTCAGCCCGCCGGCGTCGATCGCCGCTCGCGCACGTTCCCACAGCTCGCCGGTGCCGTAGATGTCGAACACGCAGTTCTCGACGAGCCGCACCGCATCGATTGCCTCGAGCAGTCGCTTCTCCCCGGAAAGCCTGGCGCACCACAGGATTCGCAGTGGGCCGCTTGCCGGGCCGGACTCTGGCACCGAAGTCTGTGCGGCGTCGAGCAGCTCGTCATCGATCCCATTGGAGATCACTCGAATGGGCCGAGCCAGCCCATGCGCCAGAATGCGCTCGGCAAAATGCTCGGTCGGCACGATCACCCGATCGGCGGCCTGGGCCTGAGCGACCATCGTGCGCCAGGCATGCCGTGCCGCCCGCGATTCGTCGTTGCGCGGCATTCGCCCCCGATGGGAGACGAAGCGGCCGTGCAACGCCCGCATGGTGAGCGCGGACAGGTACGGGACCGGCGAGGTGTTGGCGATGAAGACGTCGTCGCGGCTGTGCACGGTGTGCACCACGGGCAGGCCGTGGCGCCGGGCCGCGCGCAGCCCGGCGATGGCGACGCCGTAGGTGGTCTGGGTGTGCACGACGTCGATGGGGCCGCGCTCGGCGAACGCCGCGTCGATGGTCCGATTGTTCGCCGGCGTCGGCAGCACCATGGCGAAACCGTTCACCACGACGCCCCCGAGTGCGGAAAGGACCACCAGGTCCGGGTCCGGTTCGGTAGATTCCGGCGTGGGCGCGGTGAATACGGTGACGCGGTGGCCGAGCCGCTCGAGCCCGCGACGCTGGGCATGTACCGAGGTCTGGATCCCGCCGAGAGTCGCGGGATGGAAGTCCGTGAACAGCGCGACGTGCATGGGACCACGGTACGGACATGTGCGCCGCGCGGGATGCTGGAAAAACGACGAGTCGCGACAAGTGCGGGGTATGGCCCGCCGGGTACAGGAGCTGGCATGAGAGTGGCGATTCCGTTGACGGGCACCCGCGGTGACGTGCAACCCGCGGTGGCGCTCGGGCTGGAGCTGCGCAGACGCGGCCACGACGTTCTGGTCGGCGCGCCGCCGAACCTCGTCGACTTCGCCACCCGCACCGGCCTGACCGCGGTCAGCTGCGGGCCGGACGTGCAGCAGCTCTACTCATCCGACGAGGGCCAGAAGGCGCTGGCGGCGGGCAGCAGCTTCCGGCTGATGCAGCTGGTCGGCAAGCAGATGGCCGACTACGCCGAGCAGATGAACCGCGAGGTGATCGACGTGTGCGCGGGCGCGGACGTCATCGTGGCGACCATGCTCACCGAGGATCGGGCCGCGTCGGTCGCCGAGGCGATGCGGGTGCCGATGGTCTCGCTGCACGGCTTTCCGTGCCGGAAGAACTCCGCGTATCCGTTCCCCGGCTCGCTGCCGCCTGCCTGGCACCCGCCCGCCGTGGTGAACCGCGCCACCTGGCTGCTCGCGGAGAACCTGCGCCGCGTCGTCTTCATGCGCTACCTCAATCAGCTGCGCAAGGAACTCGGCCTGCCGCGCACCACCGCCGCACCTGCCGACATGCTCGCGCGTGCGGGCGTGCCCGAGGTGCAGATCTACGACCGTGCCCTGGTGCCCGGCTTGGCCGAGGAGTGGGGCGAGCGCAGGCCGCTCGTCGGCTTCCTGCCGCTGGAGCGGACCGCCAGGGAGGCGCTCGGCGAGCTGGCCGCCGATCACGGGGAGGTGATCGCCTGGATCGCGGAGGGCGACCCGCCGGTGTACTTCGGTTTCGGCAGCATGCCCATCCGGGACACGCATGCCGTGCTCGCCATCGTCGAGGAGGTGTGCGAACGGCTGGGTATCCGCGGGTTGGTGAGCGCAGGCTGGAGCGATCTGGCCGCCGCCGAGGCCGAAACCGGGAAGCAGGTCAAGGTGGTCGGCCCGGTCGCGCACGACATCGTCTTCCCGGTGTGTGCCGCCGCCGTGCACCACGGCGGCATCGGTACCACGTTCGAAAGCCTGCGCGCCGGTCTGCCGACGCTGGTCTGTTCGGTGTCGTTCGACCAGCCGATGTGGGGTGCACAGGTCGAACGGCTCGGTGTCGGTGCGCATCTGAGCTTCCGCAAGCTCGACCGGGAGCGACTGGAGGCAGGGGTGCGGACACTGCTGGACCAGGGGACCGCGCAACGCGCGAAAACCCTTGCCGGAGAGCTGCAATCGCACGCCGATGCCACGCCGCGCACCGCCGACATCGTCGAGGCCACGGCCGGGTGAGCAGGCAGTCCGCCGGTGGGACGGTATGAGCGGCGTTTACGGCGATTGCGCTGTCATGTTCCGGCGGGCGGTGCGGCATACGCTACGTAGCCGAGACACGCTGCTGATCTCGCTGTTGCTGCCGGTGCTGATCATGCTGCTGTTCGTGTACGTGTTCGGTGGCGCGATACAGGTGGACGGCCCCTACATCGACTATGTGATCCCCGGAATCATCCTGCTGTGCACCGGCTTCGGCGCCTCGATCACCGCCACCGCGGTGGCGACCGATCTGCGCACCGGTGCGGTGGACCGATTCCGGACCTTGCCGATCTTTCGGCAAGCACTGCTGGCCGGGCATGTGGGGGAGGGGGTCGTGCGCAACATGCTCGCTGTCGCCGTGGTGCTGGTGGTCGGGGTGATCCTGGGCTTCCGTTCTAACGCAGGGTTTCTCGGTTGGCTCGGCGCGCTCGCGGTGATCGTGCTCTTCGTGCACGCGATCACCTGGATCGCGGTCGCGCTGGGCTTGCTCGCGCAAAACCCGGAGGCCGCAGGCGGATTCACCTACGCCATCATGTTCATCCCCTACATCAGCAGCGCCTTCGTGCCGACCGCCACCATGCCGTCCTGGTTGCGCGGCTTCGCCGAGCATCAGCCCGCGACGCCGGTGATCGACACGCTCCGCGGCCTGCTCATCGGCGCGGAATGGCACAGCAGTGCGGTGCTCGCGGTGCTCTGGTCCGTCGGACTGGCGGTGGTCGGCTACGCCTGTGCCGCAGTACTTTTCGCCCGTCGGTCGCGAGTGTGAATCCGTTTTGGTGATATGTCCGTACCATTTATATGGTACGTTGATATCACCAACACGGGAGGGGAGATCATGCCGAAGATCGGGCGATTCACCAGCGACGAGGCGCAGGCCACCTACCTGCGAAGCTACGACGCGATGTCGGCACAGTGGCCGGTGCCGTCGACAGAGCTCGACATCGAAACATCTTTCGGGACAACGCGAGTGCGTCGGTCGGGGTCCGGAGATGGTGCCCCGCTGCTGCTACTGCCGGGCATGTCGGGCAACGGCTTGGTGTGGGGCCCGTTCATCGAGGACCTGGCCCGCGACCGCATCGTGTACACCACCGATGTCATGGGATGGGCGGGACGCTGTGTGCAGACCGCGCCGATGCGCGACGAGACCGATATCGCCCGCTGGGCCGGCGAGGTGATCGCCGGACTCGGTGCGGATCGCGTCCACCTCGCGGGCTACTCGCTCGGCGCATGGCTGGCCGTCGTTATCGCCGCTGAGCATTCCGATCGGCTGGCCAGTCTGAGCCTGCTGGAGCCGACCCCGGCCATCTTCGGCAGGCCGCCATGGCGGGTGCTGCGGAAGTTCATCGCCGCGGGCATCCGCCCTACCCGGGAGAAGATGCAGAAGCTCAACGATTGGCTCCAGCCGCGTATCCGGTTCACCGAGCAGGAATGGGAAATGATTCTGGCGGGGGTGAAGTTCCGGATGGCGTTGCCGTGGCCGCGCCCGCTCAGCGACGAACGGCTGGCCGCGATCACCGCACCGGTGCTCGCCTTGTACGGCGCCGAGTCGGTCATTCATGATCCCGAGGTGGCGGCGGGTCACGTCCGGCGGCATTTTCCCGCGGCCGATATCGAGACCTACCCCGGCGTCGGGCACGACATGCTGTGGGCGATTCCGGATCAGGTGATTTCGCGCTTGCTGGACTTCGCGGGAAAGCACGACTCGGTCCAGGTCTGAGCCGTCAGGCAGAGGTGTCCGGGCGCGAATCCGTCTTGGCGCGTTCGCGTTCGGCGGCGGTGGCGAGGTAGTCGCCGAGTTCCCGGCGCAGGGTGACGTCGAGCGAGCGGGCCAGGGTGGAGTGCACCGAGGTGACGGCCAGCTCGCGCATCTTGCTCAACATCGTTGTGGTGTCGGCGATTTCGCTGCTGGTCTCGGGTAGCCAGCCTGCCCCGTGCTCATCGATGATGTGCTGCTTGGCGGCGGTGATCATGATGTGGGTGATGTCGTCGATCCGGGCGGCGACCTCGGCGTAGATCTCGATGAGGGTGCGCAGTTCCAGGCCGTACTCGTGCAGCTCGGCGAACGAGGTGAGCAGCTGGGTCTCGGTGAACACCACGGTGTCACCTTCCAACCGGACCAGGTTCATCTCGCGCAGCCGGTCGACGAGTTCGTCGGCCTCCGCGCCGAGGATGGTGCCGATCAGCTCGCGCGGCACCTCGAAGGCTTCGTCCTTCGACCACGACGCGGTGACCGCGTGCTGCAAGCCGAGCACCTCGGTGAGGTCCTTGCCGGTCTCCCAGCTGGTGATGAAGTCACCGATGTGCGCGGTGGTGAAGCCGCGTTGCAGCAGCGCGTCGATCAGCCGCAGTCGCTCGAGGTGCGAATTGTCGTAGATACTGGCCCGGCCGTCCTTGCCGACGGGCGGGGGCAGCAGTCCGCGCTCCTGGTAGGCGCGCACATTGCGGGTGGTGGTGCCCGCGGCGCGCGCGAGGTCATCGATGCGGTACTCCATCGATTCCACCTCCTCGCCCACCTGCGCGCCGGAATGCCGGCGACCGAACAGCCCGGTCATTGATCGACCGAGTCTATCGCCAAGGCCGCCGGCACCGGTCATCTAGGAAACCGCCGCGATCCGGGGCTTGCGGGCGTTGCGGTCCGCGGCGACGACCGTGTAGTCGGCGAGGTCGACGGTCCGCAGCTGATTGACGTACTGGGTGGCGAAGCCCGGGTACATGGTCGCGTTGAAACCGTCCTCGGTGAGGTACCAGCTGCGGCAGCCCGAGTTCCAGGTGGTGCCGGTCAGCCTGCGCTGCATGCCCGCGTTGTAGCGGTCCTGCCGGTCCTTGCGGACGTCGAGCACGCGCAGATCCTGCTCCAGGATGGTGCCGATGGCACTGACCAGGTAGTCGATCTGGGCCTCCATGTACACCAGCGCCGAGTTGTGGCCGGGCCCCGAGTTCGGTCCGAAGGTGAAGAACAGGTTCGGATACCCGGATACGGCGACACTCTTGTAGGCATACGCGCCGCGCGACCATTCGTCGGCGAGCACCCGGCCGTCCCGGCCGACGACCGGGATCGGGGTGCCGGTCTTGGATACGTCGAAGCCGGTGGCGAAGACGATGCAGTCGGCCTGGTGCTCGATGCCTTCCGCAGTGCGGATGCCGTTTTCGGACAGCCGCGCGATGGGCCAGGTGATCAGCTTGCAGTTGTCCCGTTGCAGCGCGGGGTAGTAGTCGTCGGTCATCAGCAGGCGCTTGCAACCCGCCCGGAAATCCGGGGTGAGCTGGCGGCGCAGCCAGGGATCCTTGACCTGCCTGCGTAATTGGGCCCGCCCGACCAGTTCGACGACCCTGGTCAGCGGCGTGTTCCAGACGACGCCGAGCGCGACCGACTCGTGGCCGTAGAACCAGGCTTGCCGGGCGAGTTGCTCCGCGGCGGGCACTCGGCGGTAGAGCTCCTTGGTCACCGCGTTGGTGCGCCGGTTGACCCGGGGCAGCACCCAGCCCGGCGTGCGCTGAAAGACCTTGACCGAGGCGGCCTTATCGACCAGCTCCGGAATGATCTGCACCGCGCTGGCGCCGGTGCCGACCACCGCGACCTTCTTGCCGGTGAAGTCGTAGTCGTGATCCCAACGGGCACTGTGGATCTTGTGCCCGGCGTAGTCCTCGATGCCGCGAATGTTCGGAAAGCTCACATTGGCAAGCGGTCCCGAGGCGAGCACCACGGCGCGGGCCCGCACGGCCTCGCTGCGGCCTTCGATGGTGATCTCCCACAGTCCGGCGGGCTCGTCGAAGGCGATGCCGGACACGTTGTGGCCGAACCGGAAATGCGGTCCGAGGCCGAACTCGGCCGCCATCGTCTCGATATAGCCGAGGATTTCGTTGCTACCCGAGTAGGTGTGCGACCAGTCCGGGTTCGGCGCGAAGCTGTAGGAGTACAGCCGCGACGGAATGTCGCAGGCCGCACCGGGATAGGTGTTGTCGCGCCAGGTGCCGCCGATCGCGTCGCCGCGCTCGAAGATGGCGAAACTGTCGATCCCCTTCTGTTTCAGGCGGATCGCGCTGCCGATACCGGCGAACCCGCCGCCGATGATGGCGACGTCCAAAGTCTTGTTGCTCATCTGCCTCACGCCGCCGGCTCGTAGGTGACTTCCTTGACCCAGGTCGGGTCCCTGCGCAGCAGCGCCTTCGGCACCCTGGCGGTGATCTTCACCAGTGCGTCGGCGAACAGGTGGTACGGGTGGCCGCGGTCGATCACCCAGCCGCCCTGGAGCTTCACCAGCTGATACATCGGCAGCCTGCGCGCGAATTCGCTGCGCTCACCGACATTGGCGTAGCGCTTGAGCGCCGAGTACAGCTTCTCCTCGTCGACGCCCATCTCGACGATGTTGTCGCGCATCTTGTTCAGCAGCGGCACATAGCTCAGCACCCCGATGATCAGCGACGGCTTCAGCCAGCCGCCGACGAGGTCGGTGGCGAGTTTGCGGATATGTGCGTGTCCGAGCAGATCCATCACCGCGAAATCGACGGCCAAATGCCGGGATTCGTCGTTGTTGATCTTCTTGAAGACGTCTTGGCAGACCGGGTCGTGGATCTCGTCCATGATGAACTTGACCAGCGCGCCGTCCAGCGCGACCTCGAGCATCGGAATCACGGTGCCCAGGAACGACAGCGACATGCCGTCGGCGTACTTGTCCAGGAAGTCGATCACCAGCTTGACGTTCACATTCGGCTGCGGGATCTCGTCACCGTCGAGCATGCCCCAGCGCCGCATCAGCGCCAGTTCGGCATTCGCGTGGCGCTGCTCCTCGGCGTGGAAGTAGCGGTAGATGTCGCGCAGCGTCTCGGTGGGCGCCTTCTTCGCCATGGCGGCGAAGCCGCGCGCGCCGACGTTCTCGATCCACATCAGGTCGGCCATGAACGGCTTGAGCTTGGCGTGCAGCTCGGGCGTGATCGTCTCGGCGCCCGGTGCGTCCCAGTCGATATCGGCCAGCGCCCACTGCCGGTCTTTGATCTTGGCGAGCATGTCGTCGAAGTCCATCGTGATGGCCATGTCAGACTCCTGTCTTGTCGGTGACCGAGGTGTGGTCGGTGGCGGGGGAGTTGTCCTGGGGCAGCACCCGATCCAGGAGGCCGAGGACGTAGGTGTACTGGGCGGGGAAGTAGCGCTTGAGCCGCCAGACCACGTGAGCGTCGAGCTGGGGCAGCACGTACAGCTGCCCACGATCATGTGCGTCGAGGGTGTTGCGGGCGACGTGTTCGGGCGTGAAGCCGGTCCAGCGCATCAGGGTGTCGGCCAGCCGGGCCGACTGCTGGGTGATCCGGCCGTCCTTGGCCACATTGGTTTTCACGAAGGTGGGGCACAGCACGGTGACTGCGACGCCCGTGCCGCTCAGCTCGGCCGCCATCGTCTCCGACAGCGACATCACCCCGGCCTTGGACACGTTGTAGACCGACATCGACGGGGCGGCGGCGAACCCGGCGGCCGAGGCGACATTGATGATGCCGCCGCGCCGGGCGGCGCGCAGCTGCGGCGTGAAGACCTCACATCCGTGCACCACACCCCACAGATTGATGCCGAGTGCCCACTCCCAGTCCTCGAAGCCGACCTGGCCGACCCGCTTGCCGCCGATCCCGACGCCCGCGTTGTTGATGACCAGACTGACCGGGCGCTCGAACAGCGATTCGGCAAAGCGCGCAAGGTTTTCCACGTCTTCACGGTGTGCCACATCGCAGCGGAACGCGTGCGCGGTGCCGCGATGCTTGCGTTCGATCAGCGCGACGGTCTCGTCGGCGCGGGCCTCGTCGATGTCGGCGCAGATCACCTGCCCGCCGCGCTCGGCGATCTCCAGCGCGAAAGCCCGGCCGATGCCGCTGCCCGCCCCGGTCACCACCGCTCGCGCGCCGTAGCTGCGCCGTGGCCGATTACCCAGGGGCAGCAGCTTTTCCAGTCCGAACATCGTCAGCTCACCTTCTCGGAGACAGTGCGGGCGGCCAGTGCGGTCCGCAGGAAGTCGGCCGCACGGGCCAGGGCCTGATCGGCTTCGGGCACCAGCGTCGGCAGCGCCTGGAAGACGTGCACCTGGCCCGGCCACACCTCCAGCTCGCAGCTGCCGCCCGCGGCGCGCACCATCGCGCAGAGCGCTCGCGCGTCGGCACTGAGCATTTCGGTGCCGCCGACCTGAATCAACATGGGCGGCAGCGACATGCCCTCCGGCACGGTCAGCCGCAGGCGCGGGGTGTCGTCGGGCAGGCCCTGCGTATAGGCGCGTGGCATGCGGCTCGCCGCCTTGGCGGAGATGAGCGGATCCCGTTGGCGCCGTTCCTGTTCGGCGGCCAACTGCAGGGTGAGGTCGAACAGTGGGGAGAACATCACCACGGCCGCCGGCTGCGGAATGCGGCGGCGTTCGTTCTCGATGAGCAGGTCGAGCGCGAGATGCCCGCCCGCCGAATCACCGGCGATCACCAGGTCGTCGGCGGTGTAGCCGCGGTCGAGCAGCCAGCGGTAACCCGCCTCGACATCGTCGGCCGCGGCCGGGAAGCGGTGCTCCGGGGCGAGTCGGTAGTCGGTCAGGAAGACCGGGAGCCCGGTCTTGCGCGACAGCTGCGCGGCCAGCCCGCGGTGCGTGCGGGCGGAGCAGATGACGTAACCGCTGCCGTGGATGTAGTAGACGGCGCGCTTGCCGAAGGAGACGCCGGGCGCGCGGACCCATTCGCCGCGCACCGCCCCGGACCGCACCGGGGTGACGGCGGTGCCGCGGGGCACCGGGCCGCCGACGGCCATGAAGGTGGCGACGAGCTTGCGGGCGAACCAGACTCCGGGGGCGTTCATCGGCACCGCGTTGTTCAGCGGGCGCAACCCGAACTGGGTGGCCGCCGCGGCCAGGGTGGCCCGCGTGGAGGGTGCGGTGGGTACCCCGGGGATCGAGGTCCTCGTTGACCTTGTCATGTGTTCAGAATCATCGATGAATGTGCCAGTTGTCAATGGCACATTTGTTGCAGGCTGATCGCGACATGCTCTGACCTGCGACGACGACCGCGGCATCAGCTGGTGTGCTGGTGCCGCGGCCGTCGGGGGCGGGGCTGTTCAGTTGTCGGATACTCACTGCGCTTTGCGCAGGCCCAGGTACTGCAGGGCGGCGAAACCGCCGACGGTGCCGGCCTGCATGACCGTCCAGATCGAGCCGACCAGATTCAGGTCCAGGGCGCCTGCGATGAGGGCGGCGAGGCTGACCACGGTCCAGGCGGCGTTGCCTGCGATCACCAGGCGGGTCGCCGCGGGGCTGATCGTCTGCCGGGTGCCGACGATCGCCACCGCCACGCCGTACAGCGTCAGGAAGATCCCGATCGGAATGCCGAGCTCGGTGTTCAGGCCGAGCAGCGACTCCAGCGGTCCGGCGAGGGCGAGGTAGGCCAGGCCGTTGACGCCGGTGACCACGGCATCCAACCGGAGCGAGAGGCGAAGCAGCTGCGGGCCGGGGGCCATGACGGAGGACAGGTAGGACGGGGCGGTGGTGTTCATGACTGTGTTTCCTTCGTGAATCAGTGTGTGGTGGAGTAGTTTTCGATCAGGCGGCGGCGGGGACCTTGTCGAGGAAGCCGTACACGTTGGCGATGCGGCCGTCCGCGACCACGGCGACGTCGAAGCCGACAACCACCGCGGGGGCGTCGGCGGGGCCGAGCTCCCAGGTGAAGCGGACCTGGTCGTGGTGGGCGTCCACCGGGCCGGCCAGCCGGAAGGTCCAACCGGGGAATTGTGCTTGCGCCGCGGCGATTCCGGCGTCGATGGCGTCGTGCCCGGTCACCGCCATCAGTGGGTCGGTGTAGCCTGCGGTCTCGGTGAACACCCGGGCGACGGCGGCCCTGCGGGCGGCGGCGTCGGTGGTGTTCCAGGCTTCCAGGTACTGGGCGACGATGGTGTCCATGATGAGCTCCTTCGGGGCTGTGATCTGCGGTTTCGCTGTCGTTCTTGCTGACAGGAACTACGTTATGGCCGCAGGGGGGTGCCCCGAATCAGTCATCTATAAGTACTTTTCGCCGCCGTATACGTAGGGGCGGCGCGCGGGGATCAGTAGCCGCGGTCCGGATCGATCGGGGCCAGCAGATCTTTGCCCGCGACGAAGCGCTGCACGTTCGCGCCTACGTGGTCGGCCAAGGCGGCCAGCCGCAACTGTGGCGGGTTCGAATCATGCGGCGTAACAATGGCATTGGGCAGCACCCAGAGCGGGTGGCCGTCCGGCAACGGTTCCGGCTCTGTGACATCGAGACCCGCGCCCGCGATCGCGCCGGAGGCGAGCGCGGTGACCAAAGCGTCGGTGTCGACCAGGCTGCCGCGGGCGATGTTGATGACCCACGAGGACGGCTTCAGCCTCGCGAGCACGTCCGCGTCGATGAGATGGTGCGTCGCGGAGGTGGCGGGGGCCGCGACGACGACGTGGTCGGTGCGCGGCCACACGCGGGAGAGGTGGTCGGTGGAGATCGTCTCGATCGTGTCGGGGATGCCGGGGCCGGTGACCGGTCGGCCGGATCGGTTCACCGCGATCACCTGCGCACCGAGCGGGGTGAGCATGGGGATCAGCGCGCGGCCGATGCCGCCCGCGCCGACGATGGTGACCGTCTTGCCGCGCAGCGAACCGATGTGCGGGATGAAATCCTGCTGCCGCCAGCTGGCCGCGCGTAGCTGCTCGGGCAGGTAACGCACCCCGGCCAGCAGCAGCATCAGCGCGTGCTCGGCCACGCTCGCCGCGAAAGCACCTGCGGCGGAGGTGAATTGCACCTTCGGGTGGGCGGCGATGATGCCTGCGTTGAACCATTCTTCGACGCCGGCCGCGGGGAGTTGCACCCACTCGACGGTGCTCGGCAACTCGTCCGGGAACTGCCCGGGCGTGCCCGCCCAGATCAGCGCCTGCGCCTCGCTGAGGTCGGTTATCGTCGCGCCGCCGTCCACCACCGCCTTCGCCAGCAATGCGGGCGGCGGGTCGGCCGGTCCGATCGCTATCGCTACTGCCGGTCGGTTCATGGAGGACCTCCTTCGGAGCAGTACAGCGGGTTCGCACGGCAGCTATGGCAGCGCCTCCGCGACGTTATCACCGTCGCTGAGCCCCCTCGCCGCGCCGCAGCGCAAGGGCCCGGGAGGGTTTCTCCGCCCCACTCGCCGCGCCCCCTGTTGCCTTCTGCCGACGAATTCGCTGTCATCCGTAGGCAGCCGGGAGTGTGCGCGGACGGTCAGATCGGCTGTGGCTAGTTCGCGTCGAGGTCGGTTTCCGCGTCCAGATCGGCGTCCACCTTGTCGCGATCGGCCCATTCCAGCAGCTGGTCGATCTCGAAGACGGCGTCGTCGATGCCCGCGTGCAGATCGCCGAGTTCGGCGAAGCGGGCGGGGACGGTTTTCATGGTGAAGTCGCGCGGGTCGATGTCGGAGATCTCGTCCCAGCGGATCGGGGTGGAAACGGTGCCCGTCGGCACGCCGCGCACCGAGTAGGCGGCGGCGATGGTGTGGTCGCGGGCGTTCTGGTTGTAGTCGACGAACAGCAGCTCGGGATCGCGGTCCTTGCGCCACCAGGTGGTGGTCACGTCGTCGGGTGCGCGGCGCTCCACCTCACGGGCGAAGGCCAGCGCGGCGCGCCGCACCTCCTTGAAACCCCAGTTCGGTGCGATCCGGACATAGATGTGTAAACCGTTGCCGCCGGAGGTCTTCGGCCAGCCGACCGCGCCGAGCTCGTCGAGCACCTCCTGCGCGACACCGGCCACCCGCTGCACCCGCGACCACGGGCAGTCCGGCATCGGATCCAGATCGATGCGCCACTCGTCGGGGCACTCGGTGTCGGCGGCGCGGGAGTTCCACGGATGGAACTCGACGGTCGACATCTGCACGGCCCAGACGACGTCGGCCAGCTCGTGCACGCACAGCTCGTCGGCGTGCCTGCCGTAGCGGGGGAAGAAGACGCGCACTGTGGGAATCCAGTCCGGCGCGCCCGCGGGCAGCCGCTTCTGGTGCACCTTGTCCCCGGCCAAGCCCTTCGGGAAGCGGTGCAGCATGCACGGCCGGTCGCGCAGCGCGCGGACGATGCCGTCGCCGACGCTCAGGTAGTACTGCACCAGGTCGAGCTTGGTCGCGCCGGTCTCCGGAAAGTACACCCGGTCCGGGTTGGAAATGCGGATCGTGCGGTCGCCGACATCGAGTTCGATGGCCGGCGACGCAGACTTGCTGGCCACGCGTCCGACGATAGCCGAAGCGGCACCGGCCACGGGGACGGAAAACGGGCCGCACACTGTGCAGCATCGTGGTATGCATGAGGGTATGAGCGAGCGTGGCATGAAGATCATGCGGCGGCGAGCGCTGACGAGGCGGCGGCATGACTAAAGCGACGCGGGTAACCGTGACCCTGGATCCCCAGGTGGCCGAATGGGCGAAGCAGGCCGCCGACCAGCAGAATCGCAGCCTCTCCGCCGTGATCAACGCCTCGCTGCGCACTGCGCTGGTGCACGACAGCCTGGCCAAGCTGGCCGTCGACGAGGCCGCCGAACAAGCCGCCGCGTTCGACGATCTGACCATCGCCGAGGCGGCCGAAACCGACGCCCGCCGCAACCGCGGCGCGGCATGAGGCGCGGCGAAGTCTGGCGTTACTCCCCGGCACTGCGCGACGGCACCCCGCTGCCCCGACGCATGTCGGTGGTGCTGGTCTCCGACTCGGCCGTGATCACCTCGCCGTACCGCTGGCTGCACGTCGTCCCGCTGCGCGAGGCCGACCCCGGCCACGTCCTGGCCACCCACACCGAACACGGCTGGGCCGACACCCTCGAACTGCACCGCGCCTACCGCCCGTGGCTCACCGAACAACTCGGCGAACTCACCGTCTCCGAATCCGAATCCCTCGACGCCCGCCTGCGCGCCACCCTCAGCCTCTGATCTGCGGCTTCGCTGCGCGTGAACAACGACGGCGACCGCCGATCCGGCGAGCACACTGGACCCTATGATGCGAAAACTGCTCCGGGCCATTCGAAGACTGTTGGGCGGCAAGGTAGCCGGAGGTGGTCCGCCCCGCGGCGGTAACGGCGGCGGCACGGCGGGCGTCCGCGAGCCGCGCCGACCGGTGCCGCCGGACAATCAGCTGGGCGGTACCCGGCCGATCGAACCCGATCCGAAGACGATCACCCTGCCTGACGCTCGGCAGTGACTCCAGCCGACTAGGTGACCGACGCGAGGGCGAACGGAAGGACGGCGTCCGCACCCGCCTTGCGCAGTGCGTGTGCGGCGAGGGTGAGGGTCCATCCGGTGTCGGAGAGCGCGTCCACCAACAGGATCGGGCCCTCGACGTCGGTGAGGTCGGGGACCTCCCAGGAGTCGAACAGGCCCGCGACGCGGTGAGCGGAGTTGGCGGCGGACACCGGTGGGCGGTCCGGGCGGGTCGGCAGCGTGCCGAGGTCGTGCATGCGGCCCACCTCGGCGAGGCCCGCGGCGAGGGTGGCGGTCAGCACGGGGTAGCGCGGGGATTCGAGGGCCATCACCGCGGTCGGGCGAACGGCCCAATCCCAGTCGCGCAGGACGGCGATGCAGGCCTCGAAGACCTTCTCGGGGATGGGATCGTCGGGCCCGTCGAGCAGGGTGCGCAGGCGCTGACCCCAGCCGAGATCGGTGAGCCTGCCGAGCACCCGCCCCGTCTCGGCCCCGCCGGTGATCTTGCCGGACAACGGAACTCCGAGTTTCGCCATGCCGGTGGGCCACTGCTTGCGCGGGCTCAGATCCAGGCCGGGCCGGTCGAGGCGGGCCCGGGTGGCGGCGACCGCGTCGGCATCCACCGTGACGTCGGGCCGGGTGCCGGTGCAGTTGTCGCAGCGCCCGCAGCCGGGCGAATCCGTTTGTCCCGCAGGCAATCCGGGGTCGTCGAGCTGACGGCGCAGGAACTCCATCCGGCAGGCGGTGGTCGACTGGTAGTCGATCATGGCCTGCTGCTCGACCTCGCGCGCCTCGGACAGTCGCTCGTAGCGTTCGGTGTCGTAGGTCCACGGCTGACCGGTGGAGATCCAGCCGCCGCGGACCCGGCGCACCGCACCGTCCACGTCCAGCACCTTGAGCACCATCTCCAGCCGGGAACGGTTCAGCTCGACCAGTGGTTCCAGCGCGGCCGTGGACAACGCCCGATCCGTGTCGAGCGCGTCGAGTACCGAGCGCACGATGTGCTCGCGCGGAAACGCAACGGAGGCAAAGTAACTCCAGATCCGCGCGTCTTCGGGTCCGGGCAGCAGCACCACCTCGGCCCGCTCGGTGGCGCGACCCGCGCGACCGACCTGCTGGTAGTAGGCGATGGGGGAGGACGGCGCGCCGACGTGCACGACGAAGCCGAGATCGGGCTTGTCGAAACCCATCCCGAGCGCCGAGGTGGCGATGAGCGCCTTCACCTCGTTGTTCAGCAGCGCCGCTTCCAGCGCCTCGCGTTCGGCGGGATCGGTCTGGCCGGTGTAGGCGGCGACGGTGTGGCCGTGCGAGTTCAGCACGTCGGCCAGATCATGCGCGGCGGCGACGGTGAGCGTGTAGACGATGCCGGAGCCGGTCAGGCTGCGCAGGTGCCCGCTGAGCCACGCGGTGCGTTCCACCGCGTCGTCGAAGCGCACCACCGACAGGTGCAGCGACTCGCGGTCCAGCGTGCCGCGCAACACCAGGGTGTCGGTACCGATCTGGGTGGCGACGTCGGTGACCACCCGATCGTTCGCGGTCGCGGTGGTGGCCAGCACCGGTACGTCCGAGCCGAGATCGGCGATGAGTGTACGAATCCGCCGATAGTCGGGCCGGAAGTCGTGGCCCCAGTCCGAGACACAGTGCGCCTCGTCGATCACCACGAGGCCGGCGTCGGCGGCGAGTTTCGGCAGCACCTGGTCGCGGAAGTCCGGATTGTTCAGTCGTTCCGGGCTGACCAGCAGTACGTCCACCTTGCCGGAGGCGACCTGCGTGTGGATCTCGTCCCATTCGGTGACATTGCCCGAATTGATGGTCGCGGCAACCACACCCGCTCGTTGCGCGGCGGCGACCTGGTTGCGCATCAGCGCCAGCAACGGCGACACGATGACGGTCGGCCCGCGCCCGGCCCCGCGCAACAGCTTCGCGGCGATGAAGTACACCGCCGACTTACCCCAGCCGGTGCGCTGCACCACCAGTGCGCGGCGCCGCTGCACCACCAGCGCCTCGATCGCCGTCCATTGGTCCTCCCGTAGCCGAGCGGCAGGTCCGGCCAGTTCGCGCAGCAAATGTTCCGCGCGCTCGCGAAGGTCGGGTGCGGTGAGGTCGATCGCCGGGACATCGGTCGCCGTGGTCATGGGCTCCATCGTGCCCGACGGTACCGACACGAACCGTGCTCGTCGCGCGCGCCCGCCCCGACCGTGCATGTCGCGGTCGATACCGATCGGACTCTCGGTATCCGCCGTGATGTGGCTTACACTGCCTGGATCGCTGCTATGTCGGCCGAAATCCCCGGCCACGGCGGCGTTCACCACAAGTGAGTGCGGTTCGAACGATACGAGGCTGCTGTCGACGCCGAGGACGAGTCGAATGAGCGAGACAACCGTGGCACGGCCCTCGGCGAAGCCGAGCGCAAGCGAGGCGCGGCCATGAGCAGTTATCTGCGACTACTGCGCGACTGGTGGCGTGACGGCGTCGACTACCGCTGGGTCGTGAACGCGCTCGCCGACCGCTCGGCGCTCGGCGTGGTGAAATTCGCGATCGGACTGTGCGGGCTGGCGACGCCGCTCATCAGCGTGTTGGTCGTGACGTCGTCGGCGGGCCCGCAGAGCGTGTTCGGCCGGACGGTGCTGTGGTGCATCGTGGCGCTGGCGGCGGTGTGGGTGGTGCGCTGGTGGTGGTTGCCGTGGCCGAACCGAGTCGAATCGCTGACGTTGTGCTTGATCGGCGACGTGTGCATCACGGTGGTCTGCGTGCTGAGCCCCGGCTATGTCGTCCGGTCGGTCGGCATGATGCTGCTGTTGATCGTCGGCATCTATGTCAGCGCGTTCCACAGCCCGCAGGTGCTCGCCGCGCACACGGCATGGTCGCTGGCTTCCGCGGTGGTGCTGTCGATTCCGCTGTTCGGCGTCGGCGACGCCGCGTCGGCGGTGATCATGATCCTCGGCATGGTCGCGGCCACGGTGGTGCCGCCGGGGCTGCAGTTCTGCTACTGGATGCTGCGCACCGACATGCTCTCCGACCCCTTGACGACCTTGCTGAGCAGGCGCGGGTTCGAGTACCACTCCGCGATGGTGGTCGGTGGGGCAGGCCCGGTGCCGGTCTGCGTGATGATGGTCGACCTGGACCGGTTCAAAGCCGTCAACGACACCTTCGGGCACGCCGCGGGCGACGAGGTGCTGGTGTGCACCGCCGACCGGTTACAGCACGCGGCCCCGGCGCGCAGCATCGTTTCCCGGCTCGGCGGTGAGGAATTCGCGGTCGTCGCCCGCCTGCCCGCCCCCAACGCGGTCGACGCCGCCGAGCGGTTGCGCGCCGCCGTCGCCGAACCCGTCGGGTCGATCTCGGTCACCGCGAGCATCGGCATCGCCGTCGCCGACGCGGGGGCCGACGGCTACAACCGCAGCCGTCAGCTGGTGCAGGATCTGATCCGCTGCGCCGACAGCGCGATGTATCAGGCGAAACAGCGTGGCGGCAATACCGTCGTGGTCGAGCACATCACGGCGTTGCAGGGCATCGACAACCACGATTCGACACAGCAGGTGTGAGGGCCGCGCGACTTTCAGGCTTGCGAGTCGGGCGGGGAGGTGTCCGCGGCGAGGGTGATCAGGCGGGCGCGCACCAGATCGGGACGCTCCTCGGTGATGAAATGCCCGCAGTTGGTCACGCGTTCCAGGGTGTAGTCGTCGGCCTGCGCGGTTTCCGCAGCGGCGAGCGAATGGTGAACGGCACTGTCGTCGACACCGAACAGCGCCCGAATCGGCACGGTGGCGCGGCGGGTCTCGCCGTTGCGGCCCGCGCGGGGCAGTTCGCGTAGCAGGAACGTGCGGTAGGTATCGGTCGCGGCGCGGGCCACTACCGGATCGCGGAACCGATCGGCATAGGCGCGCACCACTTCCGGGCCGAACTCCGCGTGGTTCTTCACGCCTTTGGCGAACATCAGGTGGAGAAACCGGGTGCGCTGATGGAGCAATGTGCCGAACGCGGCGACCGGCGGTTGATAGAGCATGAACCGCCACAGATGTGGCAATACGGTGCGCGGCGTCTGCCAAGGATGCGCCATGTTCAGCACCAGGTATCCGTCGAAGCGCTCGGGCTCCCGCAGCACCATGAGGTAACCGACGTAGCCGCCCCAGTCGTGGCCGACGAGCAAGACCCGATCGAGGCCGAGTTCGTCCAGCAGCGCGAGAACATCAGTGGCCACCTCGTCCTTGACCCACCGATGCGGCGCCGGACCGGACCAGCCGTAACCGGGGAGATCAACGGCGAGGATCCGCAAACCTTCCGGCGGATCGGCCAGCAGATGGCGGTAGGCGTAGTGATGTTGCGGCCAGCCGTGCAGCGCGAGCACCGGCCGACCGTCCGCCGGCCCGGCCTCGGTCACATGGAAGCGGATGCCACGCGCGGTGACGAAGGAGCGGCGGACGCCGGGAATTGCGGGCGGATCAATTGATTCGGTCGCTGCCGGAGTTGCTGAGCCGGAAATCCGCTGCCGCTGACGCATACTCGATGGTAACCAGCCGCGTCCCGATCGACCGCTGGGTAGCGGCGGCATTCGCCGCGAAATGACCATGAACGACGGACAATAAGTGCGGAAGGCACTCCCGGTACCGGGATCCGCGCAGGAGGCCAATCATGTCGAGCCAGTATCAGTCGCCGGCGGGCTGGTCGCCGCCGGGGGCCGAGTTCCAGAGTCGCAGCGGCTTCGGCCGCACGGTGATCGGCACGTTGATCGCGCTGGCGATCACGCCGATCGGGGTCGGGCTATCCGCGCACGGCGCGCTGGACACCCGGCAGTGGGTGATCCTCGGCAGCTCGGCGGACCGCTGGGGTTCGAACTTCCAGATCATGGGCGGTGCGGTGCTGCTGTTCCTGGTCGCGGCGCTGGCCGCGTTCTCCCCGGTGGGCACGGCCGTCGCGGGCCTGGTCTGGGGCCTTATCCCCGGGATCCTGCACATCCTGTTTCCGGAAGACACCTACCGGCAGATCGAGAACCTGCCGGAGCTGTCCGACGATTTCCATCTCGCACTACACAATTGGGTACTGAACGGCTTCGCGCTACTCACCGGCATGTTCCTGGTCGGCGCGGCCTTCGCGGCGGTCTTACGACGCAAGTGAATCGGCGCCGCGCCCACCAGCCGGTGGGCGCGGCCCGAGTTCACCCCTTGACGCAGAGCACCTGCCGCAGCGTCGCGACGACGTCGACCAGGTCGCGCTGCGCGGCGATGACCTCGTCGATGTCCTTGTAGGCGGCCGGGATCTCGTCGACCACGCCCGCGTCCTTGCGCGACTCGACGCCCTCGGTCTGGGCGACCAGATCGGCGACGGTGAACTGCTTCTTCGCCGCATTGCGGCTCATCCGCCGTCCTGCGCCGTGCGAGGCCGACTGGAACGAGGCCGGATTTCCCTTGCCGCGCACCACGTATGAGCGGGTGCCCATCGAACCAGGGATCAGCGCGAGCTCGCCCGCGCCCGCCCGGACCGCACCCTTGCGGGTGACCAGCATCGGAATGCCATCGATGAGCTCCTCGGCCACGTAGTTGTGGTGGCAGGAGATCGGCTGCTCGAAACGCACCGGACGCCCGGCGAATTCGTCGCGCACCGCGCGGCACACCAGGGCGAGCATCACCGCGCGGTTGCGTGCGGCATACTCCTGTGCCCAGGTGAGGTCACGCCGGTAGGCCGCCATTTCCGGTGTCCCGGAGAGGAATACGGCCAGATCGCGATCGGGCAGATCGACGTTGTGCGGCAATGTCCGTGCCACGGCCATGTGCCGCTCGGCGAGTTCCTTGCCGATATTGCGGCTGCCCGAATGCAGCAGGATCCACACCGCGTCGTCCTGGTCGAGGCAGACCTCGATGAAGTGGTTGCCGCCGCCCAGGGTGCCCATCTGCTTGTGCGCCTTGCCTTCTCGCGCCTGCACCCCGTCGTCGAGCGAGGAGAACGCGCGCCAGAAGTTATCCCAGCCCGCCCGCAGCGTCGCGGTGCTCGCGCCCAGCGCGGACACCTCGCCACCGAGCTTGGTCACGTTGACCGCGCTGTCGTGGGCGGTGAAGCCGACCGGGACGGCGGCCTCGATCCGGGACCGCAGCGAACGCAGATCGTCCGGGAGGTCCGCGGCGGTGAGGTCGGTCTTGACGCTCTCCATGCCGCAGCCGATGTCCACCCCGACGGCGGCCGGGGCCACCGCGTCCTTCATCGCGATCACCGAGCCGACCGTTGCCCCCTTGCCGAGGTGCACGTCCGGCATCACGCGGACGCCGTGGACCCATTTCAGCGCGGCGATATTCCGCAGCTGCTGCAGCGCGGCCTGCTCGACCGCGTGCTCTTCGGCCCACATGAGCGTCTGCGCGCGGGTGCCGCGCAGCTCGACGGGAAACATTGTTCGATCCTTTCGTTGGTTCGTGATCAACGGTAAAGATCGACGCGGCAAGGCGCACTCGAATAAATACGCGCCGCGGGCGAGTAATTCCACTCGGTGTCACCGAGCGGGGGTGCTCGGATAAGCATCCTCGGCGTTGATATGGGCGATGCCCGCGGCCAGGCGTTCGGCGTCGGCAGTGGTGATCAGGTCCTCGGCGAGCCATTCGTCGAGCAGTCTGCCGAGGCCGCGGCGCCACCAGAACGCGCCGAGAAAATGCAGTTCGGGCAGGCCGTAACCGTCCGAGGAGTAGCACAGCGAGCGAAAGGGGGCGAGTTCGAGCGCTTCGGCAAGCACGGCCTGCGCGCGGTGCCCCACATAGGGGACAGTGAGTCCGATATCCATCCGGACATGCCCGAAGGCGTGCGCCAGGTAGGCGGCATTGCGATGAAATGGCCAGCAGTGCAACAGCATCACGGTGAGGCCGGTGTTCGCGGTTTTGCGGAGAAAGTCGGTGAGCAGCAACGGATCCGCGCGAGGCAACCGCAGGTCGGTGTCGCCGAAACCGGTGTGGAATTGCAGGGGCAGGCCGAATTCGGCGCCGATGCGTGCGCCGAGCCCGACCAGCCAGCCGAGCAGGTCCGGATCGGTGAGGCGGTGTTCGGGGAACACGGCCTTCGGCGGTCGATCGCGCAGCGGGAAATCCAGCCCGGACCGGTAGGCGACGATGGACTTGAGTCCGACGGCATGGCGAGCACGGTCGCGCAGCCGAGCCTCGATCTCGTCGAACACCGCCCGTCCCGCGCCCACCTCGGCGATGACCTGCTCGGCGACCTGCTCGAGCCGTACGACCTCGCGTACCTCGCCCTCGGTGAGCGGGCTGAATTCCGCTGTGCCGCCACCGAATCCGGTGTCGATGAACCAGCTGGTGGTGCCGGTGGCGGCGAGCAGCCGGACGGCGACCTCACGCCAGCCGAGTTCGGCTCGATGGGCCAGATAGGCGTCGGCGCCGACGTGCGGCGGTAGGTCCAGCGCCGGTGCGCACCAGCGGCGCACCGCCAGGCCGATCGCGGAATCGAAGCTGCCGGTGGCGCCTTCGCCGAGTAGCTGCTCGAAACCGGCGCGGTCCACATCGTGGGGAACCACACCGTGGCAGTGGTGGTCGGTCAGGGTGAGGCCATCGGTCAGCACGTCAGAACCGCCAACGGGTCAGCACGACCAGCTGTTCCGGGCTGCTGTCGCGGTAGCGCTCGGCCTCGGCGCGGCGCACGGTGAGCAGTGCGTCGTGCAGTTCGGGACCCATCGCCTCGGCCAGCACCCTGGAGTCCGCCAGCCGGTCGGCGGCCTCGGCGGGGCTGGTCGGCAGCCTGCTGACACCGGAGACCATCAGCTGTTCGGCGTCGAAGGTGACCGGGTCGCCATTGATTTCGGCGGGCAGCCGTAACTCCTCGGCGAGGCCGGCCAGTCCGGCGGCGATGACCGAACCGACGATCAAATACGGATTCCCAGTGGCGTCGAAGCATTTGACCTCGGCGTTGGCCGCCCACTCCTCGGTACCGCGCACTCCGGTGACGAAACGCAGTGCCGCCTCGCGGGTTTCGCGGCCCCAGCACTGCCAGGTACCCGCCCATCGTGACGGCACCAGGCGCAGGAAACTCGCCGGATTGCCCGCGCCCACTGCGACCAGCGCAGGCAGTTCGCGCAGTACCCCGGCGAGGAACGCCTCGCCCGTCCGGCGCATCCCGTACGGACCGTCGCCGGTGGCGAACAGCGGGCCGTCCGCGTCCTGCGCGGAAAAGTGCAGGTGCGCACCGGATCCGGTGCCGCCCGGATCGAGACAGGGCGCCAGTAGCGCCCGCCAGCTGTGCTTCAGGCTCACCTGCCGAATGGTGTGGCGCACCAGCACCGCATCGTCGGCCGCGCCGACCGGGTCGGACGGTTGGACGGACAGCTCCAACTGTCCCGGTGCGTATTCCGGATGGAACTGGTCGACGAGGATGCCCTGCCGATCCAATATCGCGACCAGTTCCCGCGCGTAGTCGGCCACCCGCCCGAGCCGCAGCATGCTGTAGGCAGGTCCTTCCACCGCGGGGTAGTACTCCGCCAGGTCGTCCCAGCCGAGCGCCCATTCGGTCTCGAACGCCATCGACAGCCGAATTCCGGCCCGGCGTGCGGCCTCGTCCTGGCGGGCTGCGAACCCACGCTGGCAGGCGACGAAAGGGGTCCCGTCCTGGGTGTACTTGTTGGCGGGAGCCCAGGCCCAGCCCGGCTGACAGGCGAGCTCGGTCAACGCCGACAGATCCGGTATCAGCCGCAGATCGCCATCGGGCCCGCCCAGGTATTTGCCGACCGCCATCAGGTCGTCGAAGGCGAACGTCTCGAAGCAAGGGGAGACCCCTACCCCGTACCGCGCCGCCTGCCCCAGCCGCCGCATCGGCACCGTCTTCACCCGGGTGATCCCCGCATTGTCGACGAAGGTCAACGCGACGATCTCGGCGTCCAGCCTGTCGATCACCGCTTCGTTGTCGCCGTCGAACGGGATGCGCTCCGGCATGGTGGACATGAGCATCAACGATAGTCGGCAGACTGCCCGTCGGCGTTGCCTTTTCCCGCGGTGCTACTTCGTGGTGAGGGCGGCTGAGATTTCTTCTTCGGTGGGGATCGAGGTGCTCGCGCCGAGCTTGGTGGTTGCCAGCGCGCCTGCCGCTCCTGCCCAGGTCAGCGCCCATTCGGGGCCGCGGTGCCAGGCGGCGGCCAGTGCGCCGGTGAAGGTGTCGCCCGCGCCGGTGGTGTCGACGACCTCGACGCGGGGGCTCGGCTGGGACAGTTGCCGGCCGTCCGGGCCGCGATAGACCGCGCCGTCGGCGCCACGGGTCACGACCACGTGGGCGACCGGGTCGAGGTCGGCGCCGAGCTGTTCGGCTTCGCCCGAATTCACCACCGCCACATCGACATTCGCCCACAGTTCGGCGGGAAGATGTTGCACCGGGGACGGGTTGAGCAGCACCGTGGTGTCGTTCGCGCGGGCGTGCCGCGCGGCAGCGGCCACCGTATCGAGCGGAATCTCCAACTGGCACAGCAGAATATCGGCCGCGGCGATCGCCGCGAGGTCGGCCTCGGTGAGCTCGGTCATCCGGGTGTTCGCGCCGCCGACCACGATGATGCTGTTCTCGCCGCCACCGTCCACCACGATCGCGGCGACACCGCTCGGCCCGGCCACGGTCCGCAGCTGCTCGACACCCACCGACGAATCCGTCAGCGCACGACGCAGTTCGGCGGCGAACACGTCGTCACCGACCGCCCCGAGGAACTGCACGGCACCGCCCGCCCGCTGCGCGGCGATCGCCTGATTCGAGCCCTTCCCACCGGGCACCATCGCGAATCCGGTGCCGAGCACCGTCTCGCCCGGCACCGGCCGCCGATCGGTGGTCGCCACCAGGTCCATATTGATACTGCCGAGCACCGCGATCGAGGGAACGTCCGTCTTTTCGGCCATGCCGTAACAGGCTAGTAGAGCCGCTACAGCGGTGGTTCCGGCCCGGCGGCGGGAAAGTACGCTGTACCCATGACGGTAGGAACGACGACCGAGCCGGATGTCCGCGAGGTGGTGCACGAGGCCGCACGCAAGGCTCGTGTCGCGTCGCGTGTGCTGGCCCAGCTGACCACCGCGCAGAAGAACGACGCATTGCACGCGGCGGCCGACGCGCTGCTCGCCGCGGCCGACCAGGTGCTCGACGCCAACGCCGAGGACGTGCAAGCGGCGCAGTCGGCGAACGTCGAGGAATCGCTGATCGACCGGCTGCGGCTCACCAAAGCCAGGATCGACGGCATCGCCTCCGGCCTGCGCCAGGTGGCCGGCCTGCCCGACCCGATCGGCGAGATCGTGCGCGGCTCGGTGCTGCCGAACGGGCTGGAGGTCCGTCAGGTCCGGGTGCCGCTCGGCGTGATCGGCATGGTCTACGAGGCCAGGCCGAATGTCACCGTCGACGCGTTCGGGCTGACGCTGAAATCCGGCAACGCCGCGCTGCTGCGCGGTTCGTCCTCGGCCGCGCACTCCAATGCCGCGTTGGTCGCAGTGCTGCGCGAATCTCTTGTCGCCCACGGTCTTCCGGCCGATGCGGTGCAGTTGCTGCCCAGTGCGGACCGGTCCAGCGTCACGCACCTGATCCAGGCCCGCGGCCTGGTCGACGTGGTGATCCCGCGCGGCGGCGCCGGTCTGATCAGCGCCGTGGTCCGCGATGCCACCGTGCCGACCATCGAGACCGGCACCGGCAACTGCCACGTCTACGTGCACGCCGCCGCCGACCTCGAGATGGCCGAACAGATCCTGCTCAACGCGAAGACCCGCCGCCCCAGCGTCTGCAATGCCGCCGAGACGGTGCTCATCGACGACGCGATCGCGACCACCGCGGTGCCCAAGCTGATCGAGGCGCTGGAACGGCATGGCGTCACCGTGCACGGCGACCTGCCCGGCCTGGTGCCCGCGAACAGCAAGGACTGGGGAGAGGAGTACCTCACCCTCGATATCGCGCTCAAGGTGGTCGACGGCCTGGACGCGGCTATCGAGCACATCAACACCTGGGGCACCGGGCACACCGAGGCCATCGTCACCGGTGAGCTGGCCGCGGCCCGTGAATTCACCAGCCGGGTCGACGCCGCCGCCGTGATGGTGAATGCTTCGACCGCGTTCACCGATGGCGAGCAATTCGGCTTCGGTGCCGAGATCGGCATCTCCACCCAGAAGCTGCATGCCCGCGGCCCGATGGCGCTACCGGAGCTGACCTCCACGAAGTGGATCGTGTGGGGCGACGGCCAGATCCGGCCTGTTTAGGTAACAGGGGGCGACCAACCCCCGAGGAAGGACTGCACGTGGCCCCCATTTCCGAGACGACCCAGGAGCCGATCTTCAGCTCGGTCGACGATGTGATCGACCAGCTGGCGACCACGGGCTATCTCGCCGACAAGGCCACGGCCACCTCGGTGTTCCTGGCCGACCGGCTCGGCAAGCCGCTGCTCATCGAGGGTCCGGCCGGTGTCGGCAAGACCGAGCTGGCGCGGGCGGTCGCGCAGACCTCCGGCGCCGAACTGGTGCGGCTGCAGTGCTACGAGGGTGTCGACGAGGCGCGCGCGCTCTACGAGTGGAACCACGCCAAGCAGATCCTGCGGATCCAGGCGTCCAGCGAAAACGACTGGGAAGAAACGAAAGCCGACGTTTTCACCGAGGAATTTCTGCTGTCGCGGCCGCTGCTCACCGCGATCCGGCGCAGCGATCCGACGGTGCTGCTGATCGACGAGACAGACAAGGCCGACGTCGAGATCGAGGGCCTGCTGCTCGAGGTGCTCAGCGATTTCGCGGTCACCGTGCCGGAACTGGGCACCATCGTCGCGAGCCGCAAGCCCTTCGTGGTGCTGACGTCCAACGCGACCCGTGAGCTGTCCGAAGCACTCAAGCGCCGCTGCCTGTACCTGCACCTGGACTTCCCGGACGAGGACCTGGAGCGCCGCATCCTGGCCAGCCGGGTGCCGGAACTGTCCGCCGCCGTCGCCGCCCAGCTGGTGCGGATCGTGCACGTGTTGCGCGGCATGCAGCTCAAGAAGCTGCCCTCGGTCGCCGAGTCGATCGACTGGGGCCGCACGCTGCTCGCCCTCGGCATGCACGATCTGGACGACTCGGCGGTGCGGGCGACGCTCGGCGTCGTGCTGAAGCATCAGAGCGATCACCAGCGCGCGCTGGCCGAGCTGAAGCTGGCCTGAGGCGATGCCCGCGCGTTCGCAGCCCGCGCCCGATGCGGACCTGACCGCGCCGCACGGGCTGTCCGGTCATCTCGTCGGGTTCGTCGAAGCGCTGCGCGAACGCGGCATTCCGGTGGGCCCCTCGGAGACCGTGGACGCGGGCCGGGTGGTGACCGTGCTCGACCTGCTCGACCGGGACGTGCTGCGCGAGGGCCTCGCATGCTCATTGCTGCGCCGGACGACCCATCGCGCGACCTTCGACCGGCTGTTCGACCTGTGGTTCCCGATCGCGATCGGGGAGCGCAGCGGTGCCCGCGACGAAGTCGAGATTCCCCGGACTCCGACCGGTGATGTCGACATCGCCGCGCTGCGGGAACTGCTCGCAGAGCTGTTGAGCCAGGAATCGGCCGATGCGCAGCTCGAAGCGTTGGCCGCCCAGTTGGTCGAGCAACTCGGCCAGTACACGTCCGCGAGTGGCGCGTCGTTCTCGGCGTATCAGGCGTTGAAAGACGTTCAGCCGCAGACCTTGCTGGCCAAGATCCTGGCCGGCCTCGCGGTCGGGCCGGATACCAGCGCGTTCGATACCGAGATCGCTCGGCGGGCCGCGCGTGGCCGGATCGATGCGTTCCGGGCCTCGGTGGAGGCGGAGACGCGGCGCCGGGTGGCCGAGCGGATCGGGCGGGAGCGGGTCGCCAGCTACGGTGTCCCGCGCCAGTCCGAGGACGTCGACTTCCTGCGTGCCTCCGAATCCGAGCTGATCGAGATGCGGCGCAGCACCCAGCGCCTCGCCCGCATCCTCGCCTCGCGACTCGCGGTGCGGCGCAGGCATTCCCGTCGCGGCGAGATCGATATGCGCAAGACGCTGCGCAAGTCGATGTCGACCGGCGGCGTGCCCATCGATCTGGTGAACCGCAAGCCGCGGCCCGGTCGCCCGGAGCTGGTCCTGCTGTGCGATGTGTCCGGCTCGGTGGCCGGGTTCAGCAACTTCACCCTGCTGCTGGTCAGTGCGCTGCGCGAACAGTTCTCGCGGGTAAGGATTTTCGCGTTCGTCGACCAGACCGACGAGGTCACCCAGTTCTTCGATCCGCGCACGCAGCTGGACAAGGCGATGAACCGGATTTTCACCGAGGCCAAGGTGGTCGGGATGGACGGGCACTCCGACTACGGCAACGCGCTGGCCGGCTTCGCCAGAGACTTCCCCGATGCCGTCACCGCCCGCAGCTCGCTGCTGATCCTCGGCGACGCGCGCACCAATTACCGTGACCCTGAACTGGAAACACTGCGGGGGCTGGTGCGTACCGCGAAGCACGCGCACTGGCTCAATCCGGAGATGCGTACCAACTGGGGTTCGGGCGATTCCGCCGCCGACAAATACCAACAGGTGATCGAGATGCACGAATGCCGCTCGGCGAGCCAGCTGACGGCCGTGGTGTCGATGTTGCTACCGGTGTAGGAGCCGACATGGATGGTGCGCAACTGCTCGAATACTGCCTGGCGAAGCCCGGCGCGTGGCAAGACGAGCCGTGGGAGGGCGATGTGGTTGCCAAGGTCGGGGACAAGATCTTCGCGTTCCTCGGGGATACGTCGGTGGGGCTCAAATGTGGCCGCAGCCGGGAGGAGGCCGACGAGCTGACCCGGGTGTATCCGAACGACGTGGCAGCTTCGGCGTATATCGGGCGTTACGGCTGGAATGTGATCACGCTCGGCGGTGCGGTGCCGGGTGATGAGCTGCGCGAGCTGGTCGATCAGTCCTATGACGCGATCGTGCGCAAGCTGCCGAAGTCCAAGCGGCCGACCGGCTGACAGCTTTCCGCAGCCCGCTAGTCGAGACCATCAGCGTTCGTTAAGCGAACCATTGGGCGCTGCGGCAAGGATTGCCCACCATGGTGGAGAGAGCGCCCAATGGTGTGGCGGCGGTGGAGGACAGCTATACGTTCCAGGTGGATCTGCGGGGGATCGTCGACTTACTGTCTCACCACCTGTACTCCAGTCCACGGGTGTATCTGCGTGAGCTGTTGCAGAACGCCGTCGATGCCGTCACCGCGCGTGCTGGGCGAGACCGGTTGGCGCCCACGGCGATTCGGATCTGTATCGACGAGACCGGCCTGCGGATCGCCGATCCCGGGATCGGACTGACCGAGGCGGACGTGCACCGCTTCCTGGCGACCATCGGGCGCTCGTCGAAGCGGGACGACATCGAGGGCGCGCGGCGCGAATTCCTCGGGCAGTTCGGCATCGGCCTGCTGGCCTGCTTCACCGTGGCCGAGACGATCCGGGTGGTCACCCGCTCCGCCGACGACCCTGCGGCCGCGCCGGTCGAATGGCTGGCCGCCGCGGACGGCACCTACTCGGTGCGTTTGCTGGAACCGGCGGAGTACCCCGAGCCAGGCACCACGGTGCACCTGACGCCACGGGTCGGCGCGGAGTCATGGTTCGGCGCGCGCCGGGTGATCGAACTCGCCCGCGAGTACGGGTCATTGCTGCCGTACGCGGTGACGGTCGAGTCCGACGGCGTCATTGTGCCGGTCACCGACGGACCCGCGGTGTGGCATCGCGAATATTCGTCCGGCGTCGAGCGCCGCGCCGCGTTGCTCGAGTTCGGTGAGCGCGTCCTCGGCTTCGCGCCGCTCGACGTCATCGACTTGGACGCGGAACTGGCCGGCGTGCGCGGCGTCGCGTATGTGCTTGCGCAGCCGGGCAATCCGGCCGAGAGCAGCGCGCACCGGGTGTACCTGAAGGGCATGCTGCTCGGCGACGCGGTGCGCGGCCTGTTGCCGGACTGGGCGTTCTTCGTGCGCTGCGTGATCGACACCGACTCGTTGCGGCCGACGGCCTCCCGGGAGGGGCTCTACGAGGACGAACGGCTCGCCATCGTCCGTGAGGTGCTCGGCGATCGAGTGCGCGACTGGCTCACCGAGATTGCGGCCGAACAGCCGCAGCGGCTGGCTGCGTTCCTCGCGGTGCATGCCCTCGGGGTCAAGGCGATGGCCAGGCACTCGCCGGAGCTGTTCCGGATCATGCTGCCGCACTTGACCTTCGAGACCACCGACGGTCCGCTGCCGCTGACCGAGTTCGCGCGCAACCACCCGGTCGTCCGGGTGACCGCGTCCGTGGAAGAGTTCCGCCAGGTGGCCTCGACCGCTGCCGCGCAGGGGATCGGAATCGTCAACGGCGGCTACGCCTATGACCGCGAGCTGGTGGCGTTGCTGCCGCGGCTGCTGCCCGGCGTCGAGGTGATCGACCTCGATACCGACGCCATCACGGCCGCGCTCGACCCGATCGATCCGGCCGAGGAACTGGCGTTGACGCCGGTGCTGTCCATTGCCCGCGCGGTGCTGGATCCGCTGTCGTGCGACGTGATAGTCCGTGCCTTCCATCCTGTTTCGGTGCCCGCGCTGTATCTGGACGACCGCGGCGCGCGCAACGAACGCACCAGGGCCGAGACGGCGCTGGGCGCGGACGAGCTGTGGACCGAGATCCTCGGCGCGCTGGACGCCGCGGCGCCGCGTGCCCAGCTGGTGCTGAACCATCACAGCCCGGTCGTGCGCAGGCTGGCCCGGATCGGCGATCCGGCCTTCCTGAAGACGGCGGTGGAATCGCTGTACGGGCAGGCCCTGCTGATGACCCACCGCCCGCTGCGGGCGGCCGACACGGCGCTGCTCAACCGCGCCTTCGGCGAGTTCCTCAGCTGGGCGACGCAACGTGCCGCGGGCACCGGCGAAGAGACGGAGTGACAAGTGGATACCGCCGAGATCAAAGAGGCGCTCGCGCAGGTCTACTCGTTGCCGCATGGCCGACTACGCGTCGAGCGGCTGGAAATGCTTGCGGCGGCGGCGAAGCCGGCCACCGACCGGCTACTCGAAGGACGGGTGCTGCTCGAGCTCGCCCAGTCCTACACCTATGCGGGTGAGCGTGACCTGGCACCGGTCGCCTATGGCAGGCTGCTGCGGATCTACGACGAGTACCCGGCCGAGCTCGGCCTGCTGACGCATTCGGTGCACTGGTACCTCAAATGGATGACCTGGGGGCTGATCGACAATCCCGCGGTGCCGCCGACGACGGTCTACCGATGGTTCGACGAGCTCGAAAACCGTTACCGCCAGCGCGGATACAGCCTGCGGCCGGTGCTCGCCCTGCGTGCCGAACTCGCCAGAAAGCTGGGCGATGCCGAGCACGGTGCGCTGCTGCACGAGGAGGCGCTGGCGGCGCCGCGCGACGGCATGTCGGACTGCGATGCGTGCGAGCGCAACGAATGGGGCGCCGGCCGTGCGGCTTTGGGTGACGATGCTGGTGCGCTCGCGCACTGGCAGCCGGTCATCGACGGCGATCGGGTCTGCGCGGAGGAGCCGCACCGGGTATTGGCGCAGGCGCTGCTCCCACTGCTGCGCACCGGACGGGTTGCTGAAGCACGTGGCGCGCATTTGACCGGGTATCCGCTGGTGCGGCACAACGACAGCCTTCGGCCGTCCGTCGCGATGCACATCGAGTTCTGTGCGCTGACCGGCAATGAAGGACGCGGGCTGGAGATCCTGGCCGAACATGCCCGCTGGCTCACCGATCCCGGCGGGGACGCCGGTGCTCGGCTCGCCTTCATCACCGGGGTCTGCGTGCTGCTGCGCCGGCTCGACACGCTCGGCCTCGGCTATGTGCCGATCGCGGGTGGGACGGTGAATTCGCTCCTGGCGGAGCTGGATACGGAGATCGCGGGGTTGTGCGCGCGGTACGACATCCGTAACGGGAATGCTGCGGTGAGTACCGGCGTCACCGCTCGGTTGGCGAGACAGCCGTTGCTGGAACGACTTCCACTCGGACTGCGCAATCGGTTGCCGGGGGTGTCGGCGGCAGGTTGTCGTGCTGCGGATGGTGCCGGCGCGAGCGGGCCGGATTCGGCGGGCGCGGGCGCGTCGGCAGGCGGTGGCGGCCTCGAAGGCAGTTCGGGCCCGGATAGCGTCGCGCGAACGGGCGATGGCACTGCAACGAGCGGTGCCAGTTCTGTGAGCGCTGCAGGCTCGACGGGCGGCGCGGCGAGCGACGCGACGCTGACGGTCAGCACTGGGAGCGGCGGTGCTCCGGCCTCTGGTGCCGCGGTTGCCGGCAGTGCTGCCGCTGGTGTGCGCCGAACGGCGGTCCCGTCTTCCGGCGAGTGGGCTGAGGACGTCACCGCCGAAGCGGACAGGCGAAGCGAGGCGCGGCGGTTGGCGGAGCTCGGCGCCGCCCGGCTGGCCGATGCCCCGGAACAGGCCGAAGCTCGACTGCGCGAGGCGTTGACGCTCGGGTCCGGCGTGCTGCCCGCGGAACACCTGGCGCGAGTCAGCTCGCAATTGGTCATCGCGATCGCCGGACAACCGGATCGCGAGCTCGACTTGGCGGACGCCGCGGTGCGTGCCGCCGCTCGGTGGGAGGGGTTGTCCGAGCCGGACCTGCTGCACCACACCGTGATCGCCGCGCGTGCCTTCCATCGCGGTCGGCGGCACGGCGAGGCCGTCGCGCTCTTCGAGGAAGCTCTGGCGGCGAACGGGGTTCCTTACCCACCTGCCGAACTGGCCACGGTTCGCGCCCAGTTCGGCGAATCGCTGAACGCACTGCACCGATACGACGACGCCGCCCGGCAGTTCGCCCTCGGCGCTCTGCTGGTGGAGCGCGATCCCGAACGTCGCGCACTGCACGCCCAACTCGCCATGTCGGCGGCGACCGCGCTGGACTACTCCGATCACGACGCGGCGGCGGTGGCCGCGTATCAGCGGGCGGCCGAACTGTTCGGCGAGCTCGGGGACGTGGTGTCGCGAGCCCGGTGCGTGCGATCGGCGGCTTGGTTGCAGCTGTGGGGGTCCACGGCGGGGCCGGGCCGACCGTGGTTCGCCGCGATGCAGGCACTGATCACCGAGTTGGCCGAACTGGACGGCGGCTCGTCGAGCGACGAGGTCGCCGAGGAACTCGCCAGGGCCCGCCGGGAGCTGGCGGAAATGCTGGACGCCGAGGACCGGGACTGGGTGGCCGGGGAGTAGCTTGCCGCTCCCGGCCGCGGGGGGCAGACCGGTTAAGCTCGGCACTCATGCAAGAGACAGGTCGGCGCGGCCGCAAACTGGGCGTGATGGGCGGCACCTTCGACCCCATCCACCACGGCCACTTGGTCGCCGCCAGCGAGGTCGCGAATCGGTTCGAGCTCGACGAAGTGATCTTCGTCCCCACCGGTCAGCCCTGGCAGAAGGCGGATAAACAGGTCAGTCCGGCGGAGGACCGCTACCTGATGACGGTGATCGCCACCGCCTCGAACCCCCGATTCTCGGTCAGTCGCGCGGACATCGACCGGGGCAAGGTCACCTACACCGTCGACACGCTGCGGGAGATGCGCAGCCAGCATCCCGACGCCGAGCTGTACTTCATCACCGGAGCGGATGCGCTGGCCAACATCCTGACATGGCAGGATTGGGCCGAACTGTTCGAACTGGCGAGGTTTGTCGGGGTGAGCCGTCCGGGGTATGAGCTGAATACCGATCATCTCGAGGAACATCTGCGTGATCTTCCGGCCGATGCGGTGACCATGGTCGAGATCCCGGCGCTGGCGATCTCGTCGAGCGAATGCCGTCGCCGCGCCGCCGAGAATCGGCCGGTGTGGTACCTCGTCCCCGATGGCGTGGTGCAGTACATATCCAAGCGGCACCTCTATGTGCCCGCAGGAGCGGAAGGTAGCTGAGTGAGCGAGCGTAGCGGGGGGCAAGCATGAGTGCGTCTGTGGAGTCGGTGGAGATCGCGCAGATCGCGGCCCTGGCGGCGGACGAGAAGCTGGCACTCGACGTGGTGGTGCTCGATGTGTCCGAGCAGTTGGTGATCACCGACTGTTTCGTCATCGCGTCCGCGCCGAACGAGCGCCAGGTGAACGCCATCGTCGACAACATCGAGGACAAGTTGCGCGACGCCGGGCACAAGCCGGTGCGGCGCGAGGGGACCCGCGAGGGCCGCTGGGCGCTGCTCGACTATGTCGACGTCGTGGTGCACGTCCAGCACAACGAGGAGCGCAATTTCTATGCGCTGGAACGGTTGTGGAAAGACTGCCCAGTGGTGCCGGTGGACGGACTCGGCACACCCGAGGCGCGGGCCGCGGCGGTGAACGGTGCCGCGGAGAGCGATGCCGAGTGAGCGAGCGAATCGTCGATAAGTCAGCGTCCAGCGTCAGAAAGGCGCGACCGTGAGTAAGTACGCCGGCGTGCGCACCCTGATCCTGCTGCGCCACGGGCAGACCGAATGGAATGCCGCCGACCGGATGCAGGGTCAGATCGACACCGATCTCACCGAACTCGGCCGTCGTCAGGCCAAAGAAGCCGCGCGCGAACTGGTTTCGCGCAATGCGATCGCCATCATCTCCTCGGATCTGCGCCGCGCCTTCGAGACCGCCTCCGCACTCGCCGATCACACCTCGCTCGACGTGGTGCCCGATCCGCGACTGCGGGAAACCGATCTCGGCGACTGGGAGGGGCTCACCCACCTCGAGGTCGACGCCGACTACCCCGGCGCGCGCAAGGCCTGGCGGCTCGACGCCACCTTCCGGCCGCCGAACGGGGAGAGCAAACTCGAGGTCGGCGCGCGGTCGCTGCCGGTGGTGCGGGAACTGCTCGTCGAACGGCAGGACTGGCCCGGCCGGACTATCATCCTGGTGGCGCACGGCGGGCTGATCGCCGGCCTCACGGCCGCGCTGCTCGATCTGCCGCCAGCGAACTGGCCCGTCCTCGGTGGACTGGCCAACACCAGCTGGGTGCAGCTCAGCAGTCACGGTCCGAGCATCGACCAGCCCGGCTGGCGCCTTGACGTGTGGAACGCATCGGCGAAGGTGGCCCCGGATGTCCTCTGAAGACCCGATTCGGCAGGTGCCGGACGAACTGTTCCGTAAGGCGTCGGCCAAACCGGAACGTTCGATCCCGGACGCGCTGTTCGGCCCGCCCCCGGCACCCCCGGCGGTGGAGCCCGAAGCCGCTGAGTCGGGCACGGACGAGGGCGAGGCGCCCGCCGAACCCGAGGGTTCCGCGCCCGCCAGCTCGGTTGATCCGCCTCCGCCGGAGCGGGTAGCCGACGTTGCTTCGTCCGCTGCGCCATCTGCCGGCGACGAAACTGTCTCGGGCGCATCCGCCGAGGGCGTTGCGGAGTCGGCAGCGGCCTCGGTTCTGGTTGCGGGGTCGAGTGCCTCTCCCGAACCGCTCAGCGCCGCGGTCGGTTCGGCGGCGACTACCGATGCGGGAGCGTCCGGTGCCTCGGCCGACTCGGACGCGACTACCGCGGAATCCGCCACCGTCGATCCCGCGTCGGCGGGCGAGTCGGTCGTCGCTGCTGCCGACGCGGTCGCCTCGGCGGAGGTGGCGGCGACCGCGCGGCCCGTGCTGCTGGTGATCGCGGATTCGTTGTCCTACTTCGGGCCCAAGGGCGGACTGCCCGCGGATCATCCGCGGATCTGGCCGAACCTCGTTGGGGCCGAGCTGGATTGGGATGTCGAGGTGGTCGGGCGGATCGGCTGGACCTGCCGGGATGCCTACTGGGCGTTGATCGGTGATCCTCGAGTGTGGGCGGCCGTGCCGCGCGCCGGTGCCGTGGTGTTCGCGGTCGGCGGCATGGACTCGCTGCCCTCGCCGCTGCCGACCGCGCTGCGTGAACTGATCCGCTACGTGCGGCCGCCTGCCCTGCGCCGTCGTGTCCGGGCCACCTACACCTGGTTGCAGCCCAAGCTGTCGAAACTCGGTCGTCCCGTGGCGCTTCCGCCGAAGGTGAGCGTCGACTACCTGGAGCAGTCGCGGGAAGCGTTGGCGCACTTGCGGCCCGACCTGCCGTTCGTCGCGGTACTGCCGTCGGTGCACAACTGCGACGCCTACGGGCGCGTGCATGCCGGGCGCGAGCCCGCCGTCAAAGCGTTGCGGGCGTGGTCGGCCCGGACCTCGGTGCCGCTGGTCGATCTCGGTGAAGCGGTGCGCGACAACATCTTTTCCGGCGACGCGAACCCGGACGGCATCCACTGGGGCTGGGCCGGGCACACGGCCGTGGCCAACGCGATGGTGAAGACCTTGCAGGAGGTTCGGTAGTCCGTGGCCGTCGTGGTCGTGACAGATTCGTCCGCCAGCCTCCCTGCCGAACTCGCCGCCGAGCTCGATATCGCCGTCGTACCACTGCATGTGCTGATCGGTGACCGCGCGATCCGCGAGGGCGTCGACCCCATCGACATCGATTACAGCTCCGACACGGTGACCACCTCGGCGGCATCGCCCGGCGAGCTGCGCGCCGTCTACGAACAGGCCTGGGAGCTCAGCGGCGGCGATGGTGTTGTCGCGGTACATATTTCGCGCCAGCTCTCCGGGACATGGGAGGCGGGGCGGCAGGCCGTTCGCGACATGGACGCAGCCGACCGAGTTCGGCTCGTCGATTCGCTCGGCGCGGGCCTGGCCACCGGACTGCCGGTGCTGGCCGCCGCGCGCCGGGCGCGGGGCGGGGCATCGCTGGATGTCGTGTACGACACCGCAGTTGCGGCTTCGAGTCGTGCGCGCACGTTCATTCTGGTGAACCGCACCGAACAGTTGCGTCGCGGCGGTCGATTGAGTTCCGCCGCCGCGTTTTTCGGCAGCGAGCTGGTTACCAAGCCGCTGTTGCAGATCGTCGAGGGGCGGCTGGAACTTCGGGAGAAGGTTCGCACTCGGTCCAAGGCGTTCGCGAAACTTGTTGCGGCAGCGGTCGATGCGGCGGGCGAGGACGGTGCCGCCGTGGCCGTGCAGCACCTCGGCGCCGAAGACGCGGCGCAGACCGTCGCCGCCCAGCTCCGAGACCTCGTCCCCGGCATCCGTGAACTCATCGTCGCCGAATTCGGCCCCGCCCTGGGCATCCACCTGGGTGTCGGTGCCGTAGGCGTCCTAGTCCTCCCCGGCGGCTGCACCTAGCGGTCAGTGTGCTGCGGGGGCGGATCGGCGCAGAGCGTCGGCGCCGGTGCGGACGGCCGTCCAGTCCGTGTCGGGCCTGCGGTCGAGCGCATGGGAGAGCCATCGCGCTCGGTCGCGTTGTTCGTAGGCCAACTGGGCTGGGTCGATCTCGATACCTGGTGGCGGGCCGGAGCTTTCGAATTCGCGCAGCCGCGCTGACATGGCGGCGAGCAGGGCGCGATCGAATTCGATGACGGCCGTGCGGAATTCGTCGGTCGGGACGCTGACGCGGCCGGTCGACGGTCCGGTGAACTCGATTTCGCCCTCCGGATCCGCTGGGTAATGCCAGGCGACGGTGACGGTGTCGGCGCTGCCGTCGACGGTTCGCCACCAGCGCAGGTGCGGTCCGAACCACAGGTAACCGGTGTCGAGGGTGCGGTCGCCGTACCAGGTCGACGCGGCGTCGACCTCTGGGGTGTCCGCCAAGGACCAGTCCGTGGATTCGGCGGCGACGAAGTCGACCAGGTCGTTCGGCACCGGCTCCAGTGCGTTCGGGAGCAGCGTGAGGACGTCCTCCCACAGGCGGGCCACGTAGTACTCGACGTAGCAGTCGTGCGGAGTCTTGTGCCGTCCGGATTGGGTGCGCAGTAACTCGGTCGTGCGGTGGGAGAACCGGAGTAGGTGGTGGTCGCCGAGGTCGATGTAGTACCAGCCTTCGGTGAGCGCGAACCAGTGCAGAGTCCGGGACCGATCTCCGCACGGCCCGACTCGGTCCCACGGCGCCAAGCCGAAACGGAATCGGATCACGGGCCAAGTTTTGCACTTCGCGCAGCGCCACGCCCGACCGATCTGCGCGCCGTCGGCGAGTTGTGCACACCCCGGCAGTTGTCAACAGAACGGACGAATTCCCTGGTCGGTCACGATCTTTCGGCGCCACCCGGAACTACCGTCGCCCCCATGCCACGACAGGACGAACGCGAACGGATCCGGCGCCGGATGAGCGCACTGACCTGCCGCGTCGGCGCCAGCCGGACGGGAATCGCAGGCGCCGCCGAGGCCGCGCAACCCCTCGGCGGTCGCCGCGCGCAGTTGGCGAGCGCGCTGCCCGCGGTGCCCCGGATGTCGGGTGGACTCGGCGAATCGGCGCACGACCGATCGAGAAACGGTAGCGCGGGTCCTGGACGGTGGGATCTGGGAGAGCTGCCGTCCGATGACGAGGCGGACGATGGTGAGGTGCGTTCGCCGGGATGGCTGGCGGAACCCGTCACCACCGGATGGCGGGATCGGCTTGTGCCGGAGCGCTTTCGGGGCATGCGGCTGGATCCGGGACGCCGGGGGATGTGCACGCTGCTGTTGGTTGGGGTGGTGGCGATGGCGATAGCCGCCGTGGTGATATTTCGCGAGCGGCCCGTGGCGCGGCCGGTGCCACCGGTGCCCGCGGTGCGGACGACCACGGATCCCGCCGTCGCGCGATTGTCGGGTGCGGTGCCGCGGAGTCCGTCGGCCGCGCCCGGTGCCGCGCCGGCGCCCGCCGAACCAGGGTCGGCAGGCACCGAATTGGTAGTCAGTGTCGTCGGTTTGGTGCAGCGCACCGGTCTGGTGCGGCTGCCCGCCGGTTCCCGGGTCGCCGATGCCCTCGCGGCGGCCGGTGGTGCACGAGACGGCGCCGACCTCGCCGGACTCAACCTGGCACAGCGACTGCTCGACGGCGACCAGGTACTCGTCGGCCCACCCGGCCCCAACCCCGGCCCACCGCAACTCGGCAGCGCGACCATCAACTCGGGTGCCCGCCCTTCGGCCGCACCATCCGGATCCGCACAGCCGTCCACACCGTCGGGCCGGGTAGACCTCAACACCGCGACAGAATCCGAACTCGACGCCCTTCCCGGCATCGGCCCGGTCACCGCCAAAGCCATCGTCACTTGGCGCACCACCCATGGACGCTTCACCGACGTCGCTCAACTCGGCCAGGTCGACGGCATCGGTCCCGCGCGTCTGTCCCGGCTGCGTGAGCTGGTGAAGGTATGAGTGCGGTGGGCCGGAGTCAGCGACAAGTGCCCGGCGGACGCGGGCAGGACGCAGAACGGGATGACCCCGATGGCGAGGCACAGGTGCTCGATGCTCGGCTCTTACCCGCGGCGTTGTGTTGTTGGGCGGCAACGATTGTGGCGGTGACAGCCGGGTGGGTGGCTGGGCTGTGGCTCGCGGTGGCGTTGATCGCGCTGGCGATCGGGCTGTGGGTGCTGCTGCTGTCGGCGATGGCGCATCCGGGGGAGCGGCACCGGGCCGTTGCGGTGGTGGCGTTGACCGCGGTACTGCTGGCGGGCGGGTTCGCGGTGGCCGCGGCGTGGCGGGAACATCGGGTGGCCACGCATCCATTGCGAGCCGTTGCGGGGATTTCGCTGCGGGTGGTGGTGACGCCCAACGACGATCCGAAGCCGGTGCGTGGCAGTTCGTTCGGGGGCAGCCGGTGGGTTGTGCGGGCAAGTCTGGACGAGTATCGGCTCGGCGCGACGACGGTGCGAACCGGTGGCGCGGTGGTGGTGCTGGCCTCGGGCGAAGTATGGGCGCAATTGCTGCCCGGACAGGCGGTCGAGTTCCAGGCGCGAGTCGATCGTCCACGGGGTCGTGATCTCACGGTGGCGACGCTGCTGGCCCAGGGGCCACCGCAGGTTGTCGGCGCCTTGCCGTGGTGGCAACGTGTAGCCCAGTCGATCCGTACGGATTTCGCGACCGCGACAGCTCGGGCGTTGCCCGCGGAACCGGCCGGGTTGTTGCCCGCGCTGGTCGATGGGGACACCTCCGCCCTGCCCGAAGAGCTTCGTGAAGAGTTCGATATCGCTGGTCTGGGTCATCTCTGTGTGGTCAGCGGCGCCAATTTCACCATCCTGCTCGGGGCCGTGCTGCTGGTAGTGCGGGTGCTGACCCTCGGTCCGCGCACCGGGGCGCTGGTCGCGGGGGCAGCGCTGGTGCTGTTCGTGATCGTCGCGCGGCCCGATCCGAGTGTGCTGCGCGCTGGAGCGATGGGCGCGATCACCCTGCTGGCCTTGGTAACCGGGCGTCGAAAGCAGGCGCTGCCTGCGCTGTGCGCAGCGGTCATCGGTCTGCTTGCCGTGTGGCCGGCGCTCGCGGTTTCGGTCGGCTTCGCCTTGTCGGTGTGCGCGACCGCCGGGTTGATCCTGCTGGCACCGAGTTGGGCCGACTGGCTGCGTGCGCGGGGTTGGCGGCGTGTGCCTGCCGAGATCGTCGCGGTGGCGGCGGGTGCTTTCGTCGTCACCACGCCGCTCATGGTCGCGTTGGACGGGCAGCTCAGCCTGGTCGCGATTCTCGCGAATGTGCTGGTGGCGCCCGTTATCGCGCCAATAACGATCATCGGGGCGCTCGGCGCGGTGCTGTCCTGCCTCTGGTCGCCGCTCGCCGAACTCGTACTGCGTTGCGCCGCACCGCCGATGTGGTGGCTGCTGTTCGTCGCCGAGCGCGCGGCCGATGTGCCCGGCGCGTCCATCGGGGTGCCAGGCGGAGTGTTCGGCGGAATCGTCGCCCTCATAGTTGTCGCCGCAGTCGTTGTTGCGTTGCGATTCGCCGCCATCCGCAGGGTGCTCCTGACCGTGGCGTTCGGCGTTGCGGTGGTGCTGATCCCGGTGCGAATCTGGCATCCCGGCTGGCCACCGTCGGGCTGGGTGCTGGCTGCCTGCGATGTCGGTCAAGGTGATGGACTCGCGCTGTCGGTCGGGGACGGCACCGCAGTGGTCATCGATGTCGGGCCGGAGCCAAGGCCGATCCGGAACTGTTTGGACCGCTTGCACATATCGCGAATCGCGCTACTCGTGCTGACGCATCCCCACGCTGACCACATCGGCGGTATCAACGGCGCGGTGGACGGACGCGCCGTGGCCGCCGTGGCGGTGGGGGCGCACGAGCTCGGTGCGGTGAAACCGGGTACCCACGGTGCGTCGCTCGCTGGAGACGCTCGGTCGGCGTCGGCTGATCGCGAGGCTTCGTCGAGCAAAGCGGCGCAGCGGAGAGGACACGGTGAAGGGCTTGCCCACGTGGTAGGTGTTGCCCAGGATGCGGAGATCCCGATCATGGAGTTATCGGCGGGACAGCTATTCCGGTTCGGCACAGTCGAATTAGAGGTCCTCGCTCCCGAGGTGGATGGGCTACGACCGACCCCCGGTGCCGAAGCCGAGGAAGCCAACGACCGCTCGGTCGTCCTAGCGGCGACCACCCCAGCGGGACGAATCCTCCTCACCGGAGACATCGAAGCCCCCGCACAACGTGCACTACTGCAAACCGGTATCTCACTACAGGCAGACATTCTGAAGCTCCCACACCACGGATCCCGAACCACCACAAAGGAATTCCTCGCCGCAGTAGGACCACGGCTGACCGTGATCAGCGTCGGCACCGAGAACACCTTCGGACATCCGAACCCCGGCATCCTCACGGAGTTATCCGCCCTCGGCACAAATGTGGTGCGTACAGACCAGCGAGGAGACGTGCTGATCCTGGGCGACGAGCCGGAGCTTCGGATGGTGAGCTCGCGATGAGCTTCCTGTGCGGCAAGGCAAATTGGCACACGTCAGGTGCGGGCATCAATAGATTAGGAAGTGTGACAGAACCCGTGAACATACGGCTACCTGCCGATCTGCTCGCGGCAGCGGAGCTGGCCGCCGAGGACGACGGCGTCACCTTGACGGTGTTCGTTGCCCGGGCGATCGAGGAGAAACTGCTGCGCAGCGAGTTCGATCGGCATGCTCGGATGGTGGATGCGGCCGCCGCGGCGGCTCCCGGTCATCTTCTTCAGAAGTCCCGCGCGCTCCGCGACGGCCTCGCCACATGGAAAGCAGCGCAGCGCTTCGACGGGTCGCCGTGACGAGAACACGCGGAACCTGCGGGGTGGGGGTGTCGGTGGGGGACCGTAGGATCGCTGCCGTGACCGAGCGCAGCGAGCGTCAGCGAGAGGACCATCGAACCGGCGCGCGTACGCGTGTGGCGGAGGCGAGCGTCGGCGAGGTGATGTCATGACCGAGCGCCCTGCGCTGCACCTCATGCTGGGGGACGAGGAGCTGCTGGTCGAGCGGGCGGTGGCGGAGGTGACCGCGCAGGTGCGTGCGCTCGCGCCGGATGCCGATGCGGTGCCGGTCGATCGGATGCGGGCGGGTGACGCCAGCACGGCGGAACTGGCCGAGCTGTTGAGTCCGTCGCTGTTCGCCGAGGATCGCGTGATCATCCTGGAGTCGGCGGCCGAGGCGGGCAAAGACGCGGTCGCGGTGATCACCGCCGCCGCCGGTGATCCGCCCGAGGGCGTGGTGCTGGTGGTGCTGCATTCGGGTGGCGGACGGGCCAAAGCCTTGGTGCCCGCGCTGCAGAAAGCCGGCGCGGTGGTGCACGACTGCGCCAAGGTGACCAAGGCGGCCGAGCGCGTGGAGTTCGTGCGCGGCGAATTCCGCAACGCCGGAGTACGCGTGGCGGGCGACGTGGTGCAGGCGATGCTGGAGTCCGTCGGATCCGAACTGCGCGAGCTCGCCGCGGCCTGTTCACAGTTGGTCTCCGACACCGGCGGCAAGATCGATGTCGCTGCCGTGCACCGCTATTACTCGGGCAAGGCGGAGGTCTCCGGTTTCGACGTGGCCGAGCTTGCCGTCGCCGGTGACCGCCCCGGTGCGATGGAGGCGCTGCGCTGGGCCAACGACCGCGGCGTCCCCCATGTCCTGCTCGCCGACGCCCTCGCCGACTCCGTGCACACCATCGCCCGCGTCGGCTCCGCAGGCCGCGGCGACCCGTTCAAACTCGCCCAGCAACTGGGCATGCCACCCTGGAAAGTCAAGAAGGCCCAGGCCCAGGCCCGCAACTGGACCCCCACCACCATCGGGTCCGCCCTCCAAGTGGTCGCAGCCCTGAACGCCGACGTCAAGGGCGGGGCCGCCGACGCCAACTACGCCCTCGAACACGCACTCACCCAAATCCTCGACCTGCACGCCGCAGGCTGAGCCGCCAGCCCGGCCTCGGTCGGATAGCAGTCGAGTAGGGGAGTTCGACGGGCAGTTCGGTCGAGGAATCGGGATGCCGGATGTGTGCTGTGGCACATGTGGGCGAGAACTCAATCAGTTGGATTGGGAGAGCTGCCGAGCAAGAAACGGGAGCCATTCGGGCGCGGCTGTACTGTCAGATCGCAACGTCAGATGAGGTTTGTCCGGTCTCAGATCGGCACCAGCTAGTTCGCCAGCAACGTTCTGGCCAGCGGTTTCGCGAATATTCGAGCCAATTGTCGGCTAATCGTTCGTGTCAAACTGGAATCGGTTATGGACGAACGAACAGCACCGGTCTTTCCGGTCGATGATTCCCGGCGGGGCCGCCTACGGCGCGGTCGGCCGCAGGGTGGCGCGCATCGTCGTCCGGAGCGGCGAGTGGCGCGAACCGCGCTGAAGGTACTGGCCGGGGGCGTGTCGATGGCGGTGCTCGCGGCAACCGCAGTCGGATGGGCGACCGAGGGCCGGTTCGATCGCGGATTCACCAGGTCGGCGGCATTGGGTGTGGATGCACCGCGGTCGCTGGCCGGTGACACCAACGTCCTGCTGATCGGCCTGGACACCCGCAAGGATCAGGCCGGGAACGATCTGCCGAAGGAGATCCTGGACCAGCTGCACGCAGGCGACGGGGAAGAGGGCGGGTACAACGCGAACACCCTGATCCTGGTGCACATCCCCGCGGATATGAAAAAGATTGTCGCCGTATCGATTCCGCGTGACGACTACGTCAAGGTCGCCGGCATCCCCGGCTACACCGATGTGAAGATCAAGGAAGCGTACGGTCTCAAGAAAGCGGCCGTGCAGGACCAACTGATCAGTCAGGGCGTGACCGACAGCAAGGCACTGGAGCGGGCGGGACGCGAGGCGGGGCGGGCCTCGATTGTGCAGGCGGTGCGCGACCTGACCGGCGTGCCGATCGATCGATTCGGCGAGGTCACCCTGGCAGGTTTCTACGACCTGGCCAAGGCGTTGGGCGGAGTCGACGTCTGTCTCAACAAGCCGGTGAACGACAGCTACTACTCCGGCGCCGATTTCCCTGCGGGCAGGCAGCGGCTCGACCCCGCGCAATCGCTGGCATTCGTCCGGCAGCGGCACGGCCTGGAGAACGGCGATCTCGATCGGACCCACCGCCAGCAGGCCTTCCTCACCTCGGTGGCCCTCGATCTGCGCAAGGCGGGCACGTTCACCGATGTCGGCAAGCTGGCTGCGCTGATGGACGTCGCGCACCGCAATATCGTGCTGTCCGACGGCTGGAACGTCACCGACTTCCTGCGCACCCTCGGCTCGTCGGAGAGCCCGGCCGTCGAATTCCGTACCTTGCCGGTGCTGCGCTACGCCACCATCAATGGGCAGGACGTCAACATCATCGACCCGGCGGCGATCCGCCGCGAGGTCCGCGCCGCGTTCGGCGATCCGGACCCGACCGTCGCGTTGTTCAAATCGACCCGCCCGCCGACGTTGCCGACCACCGACCCACTCGCCGGAACCCCAACGCCCACACCGGATGTCGGTGCGCCGGTCGCTACCACCATCACCGGTGACACCATCCCCTGCGTCAACTGAGTGAGCTGCACCGGCTTGCCCGAAGCCATCCGCTCCGAGCACCGCAACGGTCGATCACGTCCATGCATTCGGTGCCGAAATACTTTGTGCGGCAAGAGATTCGTGCCATACGGCAACGGTGACGACCCGTCACATCGCGGCAGTAACCCGCTCGACCCCCGGCCCGGTCAACGCCGCAAGCCCCGCCTTCCGTCCCGTCGCGACAAGCAGCAGATCGCTGATCGGCCCCCGGATCTCCTCGGGTCCGTCGCCGCCCGCCCATTCCGCGTCGGTGGCGACCAATCGAATCCCACGCAACCGCTTTCGTGAACCGTAGAAAATATTGTTCCGCACATGTTCGAGCGCCGCGCACGCCTGCTCGATGGGCACCTCCCGCACCCGGCCGAGCGGTCGCGCGACGTCCTGTCCGTGAATCATCATGTCCACCAACGGATCTATCGGACTCGCCCCGGGTGCCCGGTGCGTCGATCCGGCCGACTCACGCACTTGCGCGATCAACTCGGCGGGCGTGAACCGGGCTGCGCGATCGCGAGCCAGCTTGTCGGTCATCCGGTCCCAATCGCCACGGGCCTTGATGACGCCCACCAGCGTTTCCCGCAGGCTGACCTTGCTGGACAGCGAGACGTGGGCCAGCACTTGATGCACGTTCCAGCCGGCACACAGCGACTCCACTTGCCATTCGTGCTCGTCGAGGTCGTCGAAGAAGTCGGCCAGCGAGAGCCTTTCGGCCGTTACCCACGCCTGGATCTGATCTCGGTCCACTGTGTTCCTCCGGGTTCGGTGTCGTCACCGGTAGTGACGACCCGAACCACAGAATTTCATCGCAATGCCGGAAAGTGAGCGTTATGCCTGCTGCGGTGATTGGACCAGGGCGGCCGTGACTTTGCGGACGAGCGGCAGCACGAGCAGCAGCGTCGGAAAGGCGATGGGCCAGGACACCGCCCAGGACCGCAACCAGACGCCGACCGCCAGGCCGTCGCTCATCAGCGTGCTGATCAACGACACGATGCAGGTCATCAGAATGGACAGCAGCATCGGCAGGATCACCGCCGAGTACCGGGCGGGCAGCTTGGCAAAGGTGTTGCGAGAGTTCATCGGTCGCTCCGTAAGTGTTCGTCAGGCAACGGCACCGCCGGATCGGCGGGGCCGGTGCGTTGGTTGACGTGAACGCTTACGGCGACAGGATGTCGCGGCGCCGAGCATAGGACAGCCACCCGCGGCGGCGCAAGCCGTGCCAGCACCGCCGCGTACACCGATTGCTCAGGCGCGGGCTTCGATCTTCAGGTCGCCGGAGACGACGCCGCGGGTCATCGGCCGCGCCAGCATGTCGTGCGGGAAACCGAGTTCGATGGCGCTGGCCTGCTCGAGCCGAGCCAACTGCGCGGAATCGAATTCGACATCGAGCGCGCCGAGGTTGTCCTCGAGTTGGGCGGCGGTGCGGGCACCGATGATGGGCGATGTCACACCGGGATTGCGTAGCGTCCAGGCCAGCGCGACCTGCGCAGGCGTCTTGCCCAACTCGGTGGCGACGTCCTTGACCACCTCAGCGATGGACAGCGAGCGCTCGGTGAGCGCGCCCTGTGCGGCCGCGACGTTCTTGCGAGTGCCCTCGACCGAACCCTCCCCTTGGTGATCGAGGTCGTCGCGGGTGTACTTGCCGGTCAGCACGCCGCTGCCGAGCGGCGACCACGGGATCACGCCGAGGCCCAGCTCGCGCGCCATCGGGATGAGGTCGCGTTCAACGGTGCGCTCGATCAGGCTGTATTCGATCTGCAACGCGATCAGCGGTGACCAGCCACGCAGGTCGGCGATGGTCTGCATGCGGGCCACCTGCCAGGCAGGCGCATCGGAGATACCGACGTAGAGCACCTTGCCCGAACGCACGAGATCGTCCATGCCGCCCAGGATTTCGTCGACGGGGGTCATGAAATCCCAGGCGTGCAGGTACAGCAGATCGATGTAGTCGGTGTTCAGCTTGCGCAGGCTCGCCTCGACCGAGGCGAACATCGACTTGCGGTGGTTCCCACCGGAATTGGGGTCGCCCTGACGGCGCAGCATGGTGTATTTCGTTGCCAGCACCAGGCTTTCGCGATTGTCCGCAGTGAATTCGCCGAGCAGTTGCTCGGAGGTGCCGTTGGTGTACTGGCTCGCCGTGTCGATGAAGTTTCCACCGCGGTCGAGATAGGTGTCGAAGATCTTGCGGGCCTCGTCCTTATCGGCTCCCCAACCCCAGTCGGCGCCGAAGGTCATCGTGCCGAGGGACAGCGGAGACACCCGAAGGCCGGAGCGGCCGAGCAGCCGGTAGGTGTCGAGGGTACGGACTCCGGACATGTCCAGCTCCTTGTCGTTGGTGCTGCATTGGTGAGGAAACCCAGTCTTCAGCGGTGCGACCGGAGGGGTAAGGGAAGGTTCTTCCTGGGAAAGCCAGTCCTAGGCAGCCGTAATATCGACGGTGATGACCGGAATGGTGAACGCGACAGACGGCGCGAACTCGGGGCCCGGCGGCCGTCGCAGGTCGGCGAGCGCCACCGATCCCACTCAGGAACTGGCGGCGTTCCTGCGCGACCGGCGGGAGCGCCTGACCCCCGGTGACCTCGGGTTACCGGCGCGCAGGCAGGCGCGGCGCACGCCGGGGCTGCGGCGCGAGGAGGTCGCGGAGCTGGCGGGTGTCAGTACCGACTACATAGTCCGGCTGGAGCAGGGACGTGGCCTGCGTCCGTCCGCCGACGTGCTGGAAGCCTTGTCGCGGGCGCTGCGGCTGAACGCCGACGAACGCGCCTACCTGTTCGATCTGGCCAAGCAGCGGCAGCCGAATGCCGGGAAACCGGCCACCGTGCCCGCGCCCGCGCTGGCCATGCTGGTGCACGATCTGTCGCCGTTACCGGCGATGCTCATCAACCATCGCTACGACATCCTGGCCTGGAATCGGGAGATGTCGCGGCTGATCATCGACTTCGACACGGTGCCGCCGCGCCAGCGCAACTCCATGTGGCTGTGCCTGATGGAGCCGAGCATGCGCGATTTCTACGTGGAGCGGGAGCGGATCATCCGTGAGGGTGTCGCGGATCTGCGTGCGGCCTGGGCGGCGCATCCGGACGATCAGGTGCTCGGCGAGCTGATCGCGGAGTTCACCGCACGCAGCGCCGAGTTCGAGGAGGGTTGGGCCAGGCACGACGTGCGGGTGCAGGGCCGCGGCGCGAAACCGCTGCGGCACCCGGTCGTCGGGCGGCTGGTGGTCAATTACGAGGTGTTGATGCCGGTGCAGGATCCGGACCAGCGCATCATCATCTATCGGGCGGCCGACGCGGATTCGCAGACGGCGCTGGACCGGCTGATGGCCGATCCGGCGCCGTTGGTCGATCGGACGCCCTCGGCGGAGCTCACTCCACCGAGCTGAGCACTAGCTCCTCGTCCTCTTCCTCCGACTCCTCGTATCGGCCCTCCCAGTCGTCGTACACGGGTACTTCGTCGTCTCGCGTGACAACCCACTCCAACGAGTACGAGCCCTCCTCGTCGATGGGAACCATCACGTTCTCGATCTTCACCCCGATGCCCAGGACCTCGGCGGCCCGGATCACGTCGGGCAGATCCTCGCCACGGACCACAGTCTGATTGGCGTAAACGGTAACCATGCGCCGAATGGTAGCTGGAACCTCCGACAGGCTGTGGGCCGATCCAGAATCCTCGCGGACGAACAGGGCGCTGACCGGGGTACGTGTACGACAAAAGCCGCCGTGGTCGTCGAGGCCACGGCGGCTGCGTCAGAAGCATGCGGTACCGGATCGGTACCGGGGAATCAGATCTTGTTCAGAGCCAGCGCGAGGGCCGACTTCTTGTTGGCGGCCTGGTTGGCGTGGATGACGCCCTTCGAGGCAGCCTTGTCGAGCTTGCGGCTCGCGGTCTGGAGCTGCGCGGCGGCCTTCTCTTTGTCGCCGGCCGCGGCAGCTTCCCGGAAGCTGCGGATCGCGGTGCGCAGCGAGGACTTCACCGACTGGTTACGCTTGCGCGCTTCCTCGTTGGTACGGATCCGCTTCAACTGGGACTTGATGTTGGCCACGCCTGTTTCCTCGTGTTCCTGTCGCTGAGTGGTCTGTGCTGGAAAAGTTCCTGCGCGTGCGTCGCACCCTCGATAAACGGGTAACGCAACGCCGAAGGTCGAGAATACCAGCCGCCGCTCGGGGCACGAAATCAGCACCGGCGTCCAGCGCTACGCCGACGCGTGCGACCCTCGCCGCCCGTGCCGCGGCGGCCGCACAGGCTCAGCGATCCCGAGGTCGTTGTAGAGACCACACGTCTGGCGTAGCGTCCCTGGGTACAACCCGTTGATCTTGAACGGCACTGTTTTTCTGAGCGACACCACGGCTGGCAAAAGCTATACGTCTGGAACGCGGAAGGTGGACAGATGTCTCCAACGGCTCAAGAAGTTGTGGAAGAAGTCGCCGAGTACGGGCCGATTCCCGACAGCAAAAAGTGGGGAGCGGAGGCGCTCGGCACGTTTGTCCTGGTCATGGGCGGTGTCGGGACGGCGGTGCTCGCGGGGGACCGGGTCGGGGCGCTGGGCGTGGCGTTGGCCTTCGGACTTTCACTGTTGTTTCTCGTTTACGCGATCGGGCCGATCTCCGGCTGCCATGTGAATCCCGCCGTGACGGTCGGTCATCTGCTGCTCGGCAGAATCAGCATGGTCACCGCGGCCGGTTATTGGATCGCGCAATTGCTCGGTGGATTCCTGGCCGGGCTCGTGTTGTTCGCGCTGGCGAAGAATCTGCCGTCCTACGACCGCGAGGCCAAGGGGCTCGGCGCGAACGGCTGGGGGGCGCACAGTCCTTCGGCGCAGAAGGCGCCACTCGGTGAGGTCGTCCTGCAGAACGGCTACGGGCTGGCCGCGATGATCATCATCGAGGTGATGCTGACCGCGCTGCTGGTGTTCGTGGTGCTCGCCTCGACCGATCAGCTCTCCGATGTGCCGCTGGCCGGCCTGTCCATCGGTGTCACGCTGGCGGTCATCCACCTGATCTCGATCCCGGTGGACAACACCTCGGTCAACCCGGCGCGCAGCCTCGCCGTCGCCCCCTACCAAGACGGTGCGATGGGCCAGGTCTGGGCTTTCGTGGTGTTCCCCCTGATCGGCGGTGCGCTCGGCGCACTGGTGTACGGCCTGCTGTTCGGTCGCTCGCGCAACGTGCTGTCCTGAGTTGATTCGACGAGCCCATCGGCGCCGAGGGGGCCGCTGGGCTCGCCACTATGCCGCGGTTCGGGGAACGGCGTTGCAGGTCGAGGCAATCGCCGTAATCGATTCAGTGCCAGGCGTATTCGGCGCACAACCGGTGGGCGACGAGGTCGAACGACTTGCGGGGCAAGATGGCGCCTTCGCGCCGGATGCCCGCCTCGGGCACGTCGAGCACCCGGTCCAGCCGAACCCAGCTCGGCCTGCCCTCCGGATCCCAACTGCCGCTGCCGATCCCGACCCAGTTCGGGTCGCGCGCCCGGTCCGCCTTCGACGACAGCATCAACCCGAGCAGCGTCCTGCGGTCGCGCCCGACCACCAGCACCGGCCGGTCCTTGCCATTGCTCGGATCCTCCTCGAACGGCACCCAGGTCCACACGATCTCGCCCGGATCGGCCCGTCCGTCCAACTGCGGCGAGTACACGATCTGCCGGGCCCGCTCAGCCGTCGGCACCGGAGTGGACGCGGTCGGGCGCACCTTCACCGCAGGCGTGCGCCGCTGACCCAACGACCCCACCAGCCGCTCCACCAGCCGCGGCCCCTGCTGCCTGACCAGCTTGGGACCCTGCTCCTTAGCGATAAGTCCGAGCTGCTTGCCGAGGGAGTTCCAACTTCGGGCCATATTCGCAATATAACGGCGCACCGCCGTCTTCTCACGCGCGCCGCGACCTCCACCAGCACCCCGCCCCACCCGCCCGCCGACCCCTCGAACCCCCAACTCCCGCAAGGACCCTCACTACCAGGATAAAACCGGCGCCAAAATGGACTCCACCTCCATAGCGTCAAGACACCAATGTGGGAGCGACCACTTGTGCGCTAGCGACCTACGTCCGTCACGGCAGCCGGTTGCGCAACGTCGTGAGCCAAGCATCGAAGTGCGGACACCGGCTCCGGAGTTCCTCGATGCCGAGATCGGCTATCGCCAGCGGTCCATCGTTTGTTTTCGAGTAATGCGGGCAGTAGTTGAGGATTCGCTTCGACGGGACGGTGTCCGGTCCGTCGTTGACGAGTTCGGGACCGCCCGTCAGATGAACGTCCACGAGCAACCGCTCGGTCAGCCCTGGCAGCAGGCAGCCGACCTGCTCTGCGGCGGCGAACACCCACGTCTCCAGTTCGTGCAGGATCAGATGCGGCACGAATCGGCGATCGGCGGCGGTTGCGGCGAGGGAGGTTTCGACGTGTGCCACCCGGTCATGGGGTGCGAGGCCGGGCGGAATGTCCGCCATACCGGGAGCGTCCGGTGGAAAGGCGTAGAAGTCGAACAGGGTCGTCAGGGGCGTTTCGTGGTGACGATCGACTGGGTCACCGTCCAGCCGCTGTCAGCGAGATAAGGCCCGAGCACATTGTTGACGACAATCTCCTCGCTCTGCCCTTCCACGAGGAAGTGGAGGCGGTGATAGGTGGTCGTCATACCTGATCGAAATCCTCTTTGACGGGTCGACCACCGAGCAGGTTCTTCTCCCACAGCTCGCCGAGGGAATACTCCGCCAGCCAAGCCTCCAGCTCAGCGGCGTCCGGACGCGAGAAGGTCGATCCGCCCGCTCTGCGCTCCACCACAATCAGGTCATCGACCTCGAATTGGTTCATCAGCGTGACCGATTGGGTGGCGATCAGGACTTGGCTGCGAGACGCGGCCTGCCGCAGCAGGTTCGCGAGCTGCACGATGGCAAAGGGATGCAATCCGAGTTCGGGCTCGTCCAAGACGACGAGCGCGGGCAACTCCGGCTGCAGCAGCAGCGTAGCCAGGCAGACGAACCGAAGCGTGCCGTCCGACATCTGGTTGGCGGAGAAGACGGCGTCCGAACCCTGCAGTTGCCAGCGGAGCCGGATGCGGTCGTTGTTCTCGGGTTGCAGCACGAAGTCCCGGAAGAACGGCGCCACCAACCGGATCGCCCCGACAATGCGGCGATAGGCCGCCTGGTCGGCGGCAGCGTCGCTGGTCTGCAGGCGATAGAGGTACGCGGCCAGATTGCCTGCGTCCGAACGCAGAGTGAGGTTGTCCGCAGTGGAGACCATCCGCTTGACCGGAGCATCGGCGCTGGTGTCGTGGAAATGGAAGACCTTGCAGCCCTCGAGCAGCGCGAACACATACTTGGCTATTCCGCCCCGTGGGCCACCGGTTTCCGTGGCCAGTCGAGTTTCGCGATGACCGTGGCCCAGCGACTTGCTGTACGGGCGATCGTATTTCGGCTCGTGGTAGTAGACGACCTCGGTTTCGAAGATCAGTTCGTCGTTCGCCGCGGGCACGAGGACAGCCTCGTAGGAGTTGGGATCGGCGTCGAGCTCCAAACGAATCCGGGAGACGCCGTCGCCGTCGGTGAGCAGCGCCGAAGCGCCGCCGTTGAGCCCGACGAACAGGCCGAGCTCACCGTCGACAATTCGTCCGAGCAGGGCGAGCGCTTGGACGAAGTTGCTCTTCCCCGCACCATTCGCGCCGACCAGAATGTTCAGTTGCCGAAGCTCGACCGTCGCCGATCTGATCGAGGTGAATCCCTCGATCTGGATTGTTTTCAGCGGTTGGCCTGGCATGGCCTAACTCTACGATGAGCCACCGACGTTCCTGGGATTGCTCATGAATCGCACGCTTGTTGCACGGCGGCGAGCGCGTCGAGTGTGTTTCGTCGCAGGTCCACCCATCACCCGCTGGCTGCTCCCGGCCGGGAAACAGCGGGCCCGTGCAGCCAGGATCTCGCGGTTCAGCACACCGATGGCGGGAGCTTCGTACTGCTCATGGGACGATAGAGGACAGTTTGCCGATACCCATGAGGAGTGGAGTGCCCGCCAGCTTCGCCGACACGACGTTCACCGATCCGTCTCGGATCCGGAACTTTTGCATCATCGCGCACATCGATCACGGGAAGTCGACGCTGGCCGATCGGATGCTGCAACTGACCGGTGTGGTCGAGGAGCGGCAGATGCGCGCCCAATATCTGGACCGGATGGATATCGAGCGTGAGCGCGGCATCACCATCAAGGCGCAGAACGTGCGGCTGCCGTGGCAGGTGGACGGCACGGATTACGTGCTGCACCTGATCGATACACCGGGCCACGTCGACTTCACCTACGAGGTGTCCCGCGCGTTGGAGGCCTGCGAGGGTGCGGTGCTGCTGGTCGACGCGGCGCAGGGCATCGAGGCGCAGACGCTGGCGAACCTGTACCTGGCGCTGGACAAGGATCTGACGATCATCCCGGTGCTCAACAAGATCGACCTGCCCGCCGCCGACCCCGACCGCTACGCGGCCGAGATCGCGCACATCATCGGCTGCGACCCCGATGACGTGCTGCGGGTCTCGGGCAAGACCGGTGTCGGCGTGACCGAACTGCTCGACGAGGTCATCAAGACGGTGCCCGCACCGGTCGGCGACCCGGACGCGCCCGCCCGCGCGATGATCTTCGACTCGGTCTACGACACCTACCGCGGCGTCGTCACCTATGTCCGAGTGGTGGACGGCAAGCTCACCCCGCGCGAGAAGATCAAGATGATGTCCACCGGCGCCACGCACGAGATGCTGGAGATCGGCATCGTGTCGCCGGAGCCCAAGCCGACGCAGGGTCTGGGTGTCGGCGAGGTGGGTTACCTGATCACCGGCGTGAAGGACGTGCGCCAGTCGAAGGTCGGCGACACGGTGACCGCCATGCGCAATGGTGCGACCGAGCCGCTCACCGGTTACCGCGAGCCGCGCCCGATGGTGTACTCCGGTCTCTACCCGGTCGACGGCTCCGACTACCCGGACCTGCGCGACGCACTGGAGAAGCTTCAGCTCAACGACGCCGCCCTGACCTACGAGCCGGAAACCTCGGTGGCACTGGGCTTCGGCTTCCGCTGCGGGTTCCTCGGCCTGCTGCACATGGAGATCACCCGGGAGCGGCTGCAACGCGAGTTCGACCTCGACCTGATCTCCACCGCGCCCAACGTGGTCTACACCGTAGAGATGGAGGACGGCACCAAACATGTCGTCACCAATCCCTCGTACTGGCCGGAGGGCAAGGTCCGCCACGTCTTCGAGCCGGTGGTGAAGTGCACGGTCATCTCGCCGAGTGAGTTCATCGGCTCGATCATGGAGCTGTGCCAGGCGCGCCGCGGCGAGCTCGGCGGCATGGACTACCTGTCCGAGACCCGGGTCGAGCTGCGCTACACCATGCCGATGGCGGAGATCATCTTCGACTTCTTCGACTCGCTGAAGTCGCGCACCCGCGGCTACGCCAGCCTCGACTACGAAGAGTCGGGCGTGCAGGACGCGGCGCTGGTGAAGGTCGACATCCTGCTGCAGGGCGAAGCAGTGGACGCGTTCAGTGCGATCGTGCACAAGGACGCCGCGCAGGCCTACGGCAACAAGATGACCAGCAAGCTGCGCGAACTCATCCCGCGCCAGCAGTTCGAGGTGCCCATCCAGGCCGCCATCGGCTCGCGCATCATCGCCCGCGAAAACATCCGCGCCATCCGCAAAGACGTGCTCGCCAAGTGCTACGGCGGCGACATCAGCCGTAAGCGCAAGCTGCTGGAGAAGCAGAAGGAAGGCAAGAAGCGGATGAAGACGATCGGCCGCGTCGACGTCCCGCAGGAAGCCTTCGTCGCCGCCCTCTCCTCCGACGCCGCGTCGGATAAGCCGAAGGGGAAGTAGGGCCCAGCCCCGCTCCAGGACCGGATCGACTGAACTCAGCCCGCGGGCTGCACGGCGATCCGGACCTGGAGGCGTACGCCACCCGCCGGGCTCTTGGCGAGTTCGGCTGTGCCGGAGTGTAATTCAGCTTGCTGTTGGACCAGCGCGAGACCCAGCCCCGAGCCGGGGGAACCCGGTCCTTTGACGAAACGGTCGAAGGCCTTGGGGCACAGGGTGTCCGGGATGCCGGTTCCGTCGTCATCGATGAGGATCTCCACCATGTCGTCGGCGGCTGGGCGGACGGTGATGGTGACGGTGTCGGCGTGACCGTGCTGGACGGCGTTGGCTACGGCGTTGGTGACGATCAACATGAGGCCGCCGGGGATGCCGGTCACCGTGACGGGCTCGCATTCGATGAGTTCGATGCGGACGCCGGGGTGGCGGCGTTGCGCGTCTTGGGTTGCGCGGTCGAGGGTTTCGCAGAGGTCGAAGGGTTCGAAGATATCGGGCTCGGTGAGTTCGCCGACGGCGAGTCGTTCGAGATCGGTGAGGGTGTTCTCGATCTGTTGTTCGGCGAAGAGCACCTCGTTGAGGATGGTGCCGCGCTGGTCGGCGGGAATCTCCTTGGTGGCCAGCACTTGTAGGTCGGTACGCAGGGCGGTGAGCGGCGTGCGCAGTTCGTGGGCGCAGACGGCGGCGAAATCGCGGGCGCTGGTGAGGGCGTGGTTGGTGGCGCGGTGTGCGGCCTCGAGTCGGGCGAGCATGCGGGTGATGGCGTCGGAGAGCTCCTCGGTCTCCTTGGCGCCGCGGCCGGACAGCGGTGGGAGCTCCTCGAGGGTGTCGATGCCGTGCGTCGCGGTGGCCAGCGTGCGTAGCGGTCGCGCGGCATAACCGGCCAGCAACCAGCCGAGCAGGGCGGCGACCACGGCGCCGGCGACCCCGATGCCGAGGCCGATGAGCTGGCTGCGGTGGATGGCCGAGGCGACCACGTCGCGGTTCGGATCGAGCGAAACCAGCACACCGGGCAGGCCGTCGACCCGGGTCACCGCTGCGTCGCTGGGTACGCCGGGCACCGAGTATTCGGGGACATCGGCGGCCGAAGGTGCGCGTGCGTCCACCGAGGGTTGCGTTTCCGCATACGGTGACGCGACAGGTGGTGGGGGCGAAGGGGTTTCCGCATAGGGAGGTGTGCCGGGTGCCTGCGACCCCGGATACGGCGGCGGAAGTGGCTCCGCCGGAGCACCTTTGAACGGCGGCGCGACCCTTACCGCCATCGACGAAACGGTATCGTCCAACTGCCGCTCGCCGGTCGCGTTGAGCAACGCGGCGAACGTGATGGTCAGGGTGAGGGCGACGAGCGCGGCGACGACCCCGGACACCAGTGCCACCCGGGTACGCAGCGACGGTGACCGCTTCACGGCTGCTCCCGTAGTACGAAGCCGACCCCGCGCACGGTGTGCACCACCCGTGGCGCGCCCGGCGCCTCGAGCTTGCGCCGCAGATACGAGACGAACACATCGACCACATTGGTGTCGGTGGCGAAGTCGTAACCCCATACGGCGGAGAGGATCTGCTCGCGACCGAGCACGATGCCCGGATGTTCGGCAAGCAAGGCGAGTACCTCGAACTCTCGTTTGGTCAGGTCGACCGGGGTGCCCGCGGCCAGCACCCGGTGCCCGGCCAGGTCGATCTGCACCTGACCGATCCGCACCTGGGTGCCGGGACGTTCGGCGGGGGTCACCCGGCGGCGCAGCAACGCTCGCAGCCGGGCGACCAGCTCGCCGAGGTCGAAGGGCTTGGTGAGGTAGTCGTCGGCGCCGCGTTCGAGGCAGGCGATGCGGTCGGTCACCGCGCTGCGCGCGCTGAGCACGCAGATCGGAATGTCGTTGCCCATCGCGCGCAACGCGGTGACCACGCCTTCACCGTCCAGGGTTGGCATGTTCACGTCCAGCACCATGGCGTCGGGGGCCGCGGTACGCACCATCGACAGCGCTTCGGCGCCGTCGCTCGCGGTCACCACCTCGAAATCGGAGAGTTCCAACCCGCGTCGTAGCGAGGCGAGCACGCGAACCTCGTCGTCCACGACCAAGATCCGGTGTCCGGTCATGGATCAACATTAGTCCCGGTCAGCGCACGCTCGCGACGACGCACCCTGGCTCACCCGGAGCGGCGGGCAAGGTTTCGGCCGGTGCGCCGGGCACGTCGTCGGCCGGGATCGCGGGCATGGGCGCGATCGGGACAGCGGGGACGGCGCCGGGCGGCAGTTCGCGTTCGATGGTGACCCACGGGCCGTCCGGTCCTTCGCCACGGGTGATCACCACCGGCTCGCTGGGATCGATCGGAGCGCAGACGACGGGTTCGCCAGGGGTGCCCGGAGCAACCTGAATGACACCGGGGGCGGGTGCAGCAGGTGCGCCGGGTGCGGCAGGTGCCGGCGGCGGTCCCGGCTGCGCCGATGCGGCGCCCGCCATGCCCGCGACCACGGCGGCGGTGAGCGCGGTCCCGCTGAGCACGGCCGCGATGCGGCGTCCGGTGAATGCGGTCATGAGGGTGACTCCTTCGGATCGATGCTGCCGGCCCGGCTGGTCCGACGAAATCGACGGTAGGGAAAGGATCTTCACCACTTGTTGAGCATTCGTTAGAGAACTCTTAGGTTCCCGTCGTCGCGTGCGTGGCCCGATCGGGGTGCGGCAGAATTCGACCTGGTCACAAGCCAAATCGGCGGCCTCGAACGGTTTGTTAACCCACCAGAAATGGGGCTTCCGTTCTGGTTTTCGGGATGGCAGGGTTGTGTTGCTCGCCACCAGTGGAGTCTCTACAGTCCTGGAGAATGTGACAGTCGGGTTTTCCCGAAATAGTGTTAGGTGATCTTCACTCGGCCTGGCCGGCATGTGAGGATGGCTGCTGGAAACCCGAGATGGAGCTTCTATGACGCGTGACCTGCCCTTCGATGACGACACCACCGAGGCAGCCGAGCGCGCGGGTGACACCGCATACCGAGTGGCCACGGGTGTCGCGCGGGTAGCACGGGCGGGCGCGTATGTCACCGGCGGCGCACTGGTGGCCGCGAACGGTGGCGGCGTCCCGGCGCACCCCGGTTCCTCACACGCGGACAGCAGGAACGCGGGCTGGGCGCACAACAGCGACCCCGACGCCGACCTGCCTTCCCCGACGATCACCTTTCCGGACCCGGTCGTCGAACCGGCTCCGCTGAACTCGCCTTACGGGGCCAACTCGCCTGTCGCCCACGGCAACTCCGGCTTCGGCCTGCCCGGCACCCACCCCGGCGGCACGAACCTGCCGACGTTCGGCGACGAGTACAACGGCACCGACGCGGGATTCCAGCTGCCCGGCACCGAGTCCACCCATCAGGGCATGGGCCTGCCGAGCCTGCCCGGCGGCGCGTCGAACCAGCACGCCATGGAACTCCCGGGTACGCCCGGTGCCTCGGACCAGCACGGCGTCGGACTGCCCGGCACGTCGCCCGGTAACGGCCTTGGACTGCCCGGTACGCCCGGCGGCATCGGCCTGCCCGGTGCGGACGCAGGCCCGGCCCACCGCCCCGGCGCCGACGTCGAGGCGCCCGGTGGCAATGGCTTCGGTCTGCCCGGCCACGGGCTCGGTCAGGCCGGGCACGGTTTCGGCCTGCCGGGTGCGAACGGTTTCGTCGCGCCGGGTTCCGGCGTCTTCGACCTGCCCGGATCTCAGGCGACCCCGGCAGCGAACGGTCCCTTCGACGGAGTCGGCGACGCGGGCGGTGATCCACTCGGGATCTTCGTCGGCACGCAGTGGTCGGTGGATTTCGCCATCGGCCCGCAGGGCGTCTACTTCAATTCCGAGATGAAGGTGGACCTGGGCGCCGGTCACGTGGGTGATCAGCTCGACCAGTTCACCGACTGGCTGGGCAGCGGTCTGCACGTGCCCGACGGCAACGACCGGGCGGTCACCGATCCGACCGTGGCCGGCCATGGCAACCCCGGTGTTGTCGGCGGTCTCACCACGCCGGGCTCGTCGTCGACCCAGTCCACGCACTCCACGCACTCGGCGGCCCCGACCCCCACGACGCAACCGGTGGTGCAGGCGCTGCCCGCGCCCGCACCGATGGCGTCGGCCACCGTCGCGCCGGTGGCCACCGCCGCCGCGGCGCCCGCCGTGGTCGCACCCGTGGCGAGTGCCGCGCCGCAGCCGGTTGCGGCCACCCCGTTGCAGACCACCATTCAGCCGGACGCCGCGACCACGCCGATCGCGAATGTGTTTGCGGCGCCGGAGGGTCCGTCGGTGCTCACCGTGCCCGCCGCCGCCACGCCCGCACTGTTCGATCAGGCTCGGCCCACGCCCGTGGTGAAGCCGAACCCGATCCCCGATACCAAGCCCTCGGACGTGTCGGTCACCACGCCGAACATGCCCACCACCATCACCAAGACCGTCCCGGTCCCGACGGTGCCGTCGGATATCACCACGCCGAGCATCCCGAAGACGCCGGACCTCACCACGAAGGTGCCCGGCGCGGGCCACCCGTCGACCTCCCACGGTGGCATCTCCACCGGGCCGGACGTGCCGACCACCAAGATCCCGCCGGCCACGGGCACGCAGTCGCCGACCATCCCGGACGACGACGTGACCACCCCCAGCACGGGGGCGGGCCCCGGCGGCGCGACCGGCGGGGTCACCACCCAGCCCACCGTGCCGACCCGCGAGGTGCCGACGGTGACCCAGCCTGACCCGACCGTGCCGACCCGCGACGTGCCGACGGCGGTCCCGACGCACAACGCACCCGTGCCGACCCACGACCTGCCGCCGACCTTCCACGCGCCGACGCCGACGCAGGCGCCCGTACCGACCTACAAGCCGCCGATCGTCGATCCCAAGCCGCATGCCATCGCGGACAACACGCACATGGTCGGCGCGAACACGGCGCAGATCCAGGACTACCCGACCTACACCGACCACTCGATCCTGGCGAGCGGCGGCCTGTCCGGCGGTCTGCTGCCGGAATCTACGATGGCCGAGACCCATCACATGGGCTCGGGCGGCTTGGACTCAGCGTTGATATAGCGCGGGACCTTGGTGATCAAGGGGTGAAGGGGGCGTCCATGTCGATCGAGAGCACAACTATGTAAGGAGGCAGGTTGTCTGCCGCAGCCGGGCTGAAGGCCGCGACGGTGAAACACCCGGACGCGATGGCGCCGCTGATCCGGATTCTGGACGAACTGCGGGAGATGACCAGATTCGCGGGCCGCGACGATCTGGGCAGCCGGTTGAGCATGGTCCGGGCGAGAGTGAGCGACCCCCGGGTCCGCCTCGTCGTCGTCGGCGAGCCGAAGAACGGCATGAGCACGCTGGTCAACAGCCTGGTCGGCGCGTCGGTCAGCGCGACCAACAGCGACCTGAGCGTGCCCGTCATCGTCGAGTACGGACCGGAACCGACTGCGACACTGGTGCGTTCGGTCGACGGCCGCACCGAACGGCAGTCGGTCGACCCGCTCGATCCCGGCCCCGCCATCTCCGGGTTCGGCGTGATCCGGGCCGAGTTCACCCAGCCGAGTCCGCTGCTGGCCGACGGCGTCGTGGTGATGGACGCACCCGGCACCCGCGGCGCCGACAACACCACCTGGTCGATGATCGCCGCCGCCGACGCCGTGCTCTACGTCGGCGACGCGGCCACCGAACTCACCGTGGACCAGATCGCCTACCTGCAACGCATCCAGCAGATCTGCCCGACCGTCATCTGCGTGCTCAACAAGATCGACCAGTTCTCCCACTGGTCACACACCCAGCAGCGCAATCGGGAACTGCTCGACGCGGCCGGGCTCGGCTTCGCGGTGGCGCCCGTCTCCGCGGAACTGCACCGGCAGGCCGGGCTGTCCGGCAACTACCAGCGCGACATCGAATCCGGTGTGCCGCAACTGATCGACCACCTGCGTGACTATGTGGTCGCCCGCGCGGACAGTGTGGCGCTGGATGCCGCGGTGCAGGACATTCGGCTGGTCAGTGATCATCTCGCGTTGACGTTGCGCAATGAGGTCGAGTCCCTGCGGGATCCGCGCCGCCGGGACGAGATCACCGACCAGCTGGTGCGGGCCAGGGACAACGCGGAACAACTGCGCCAGCGCACGGCGAACTGGCAGGTCACCCTGGTCGATGGCAGCACAGAGCTGATGGCCGACATCGAGCACGACCTGCGCCACCGGCTGCGCAACCTCGTGCGCGACGCCGAAGCCGAGATCATCAAGACCGATCCGGCCCGCCGCTGGAAGGAATTCGGCACCGACCTCGACGCCAGGATCTGCGAGGCGGTCGAAGAGAATTTCGTGATGGCGCACTACCGCTCGGTCGAGCTCTCCGAGCAGGTCGCCTCGAAGTTCCTGGCGGACAACCGCGCCGCGCCGCTGCCGGATCTGCGCCTGGACAACCCCGGCGAGGTACTCGAACCCGTGCAGCCGCTGGAGCCGCTGGAGAGCGCGAAAGCCGGTGTGACGCAGCAGTTCCTGTCCGGTCTGCGGGGCTCCTACGGTGGTGTCCTCATGGTCGGCCTCGCTACCAGCTTGCTCGGTATGTCGCTGGTCAACTGGTACTCGGCCGGGGCGGGCGTGCTGCTCGGTATCAACGCGCTCTGGGACGATCGCAAGAACCGCAAGGCCCGCCGTCGTGCCGAGGCGAAGGTCGCGGTGGCTCGGCTGATGGACGACGTCATCTTCCAGGTCAGCAAGGAATCGCGAAATCGGTTGCGCGCCATGCAGCGTGTGCTGCGCGATCATTTCACCGATATCGCCACCGATGTCGCCAAACAGGCGGATGAGGCGCTGCGGCTGGCCGAAGCCGCCCACCACAAGTACGGCGACCACAGCGGTGAGCGCATCGCCGACATCGACGTTCAACTCGGCAAACTGCGCGGCCTGCGCGAACAGGCCGACAGTCTGACCGTCTGACGAAAAACCCTGTCACCCAGGGTTGTTCGCGGGGGAGTGGGCGGGTTGGAAACCGCTTGCGTTTCGGTTGTCTTCGGCTCTGATCACGTGGGTGACCGCGTTGATCAGGGCCAGGTGGGTGAAGGCCTGGGGGAAGTTGCCGAGGTGGCGGCCGGTTCGTGGGTCGATCTCCTCGGCGTAGAGGCGCAGGGGGCTGGCGAAGCCGAGGAGTCGTTCGCACAGGTGCCTGGCGCGTTGCACCTCGCCGATCTCCACCAGGGCGGAGACCAGCCAGAACGAACAGATGGTGAAAGCTCCTTCGGTGCCGGACAATCCGTCGTCGGTGGTCTCGGTGCGGTAGCGCAGCACCAGGCCGTTCTCGGTGAGCCGGTCGGCGATGGACAGCACGGTGGCGCGGATGCGGTGGTCCTCCGGTGGCAGGAAGCGGGTCAGTACCGCCAACAGGAGTGAGGCGTCCAGGGTGTCGCCGCCGTAGGTCTGGGTGAAGACGCCGTTGGCGTTGACCCCGTGCTCGAGAATGTCGGCCTTGATCTGGTCGGCGATGGTGTACCACTCGGTGGCGTGCTCGTATTGGCCGTGCAGCTCAGCGAGTTTCGCGCCGCGGTCCAGCGCGACCCAGCACATCACCTTGGACGAGGTGAAATGCTGGGGCTCGCCACGCACCTCCCAGATGCCGCGGTCGGGCTCGCGCCAGTGTGCGATGGCGGCGCGGACCTGCCGTTCCAGCAGCGGCCACAATGTTTCCGGCACTTGCTGACGCGATTTCACGTGCAGGTACACGGCATCGAGCATGGTGCCCCAGATGTCGTGCTGGTCCTGGTTGTACGCGGCGTTGCCGATGCGCACCGGCCGCGAGCGGTCGTAGCCGCTGAGGTGGTCGAGGTTCTCCTCGGTGATCTGGCGTTCGCCGCCGATGCCGTAAAGCACTTGCAGCGGAACAGCATCCCCGTTGTCGCCGGTGGTGGCGTCGCGCAGGAAGGCGAAGAAGTCGTCGGCCTCGCGATCGAGCCCGAGGGTGTAGAGGCCCCACAGCGCGAAGCTGGAGTCGCGCACCCAGGTGTAGCGGTAGTCCCAATTACGTTCGCCGCCAGGGGTTTCCGGAAGGGAAGTGGTGGCGGCGGCCAGCAGCGCGCCGGTCGGTGCGTAGGTGAGCCCCTTGAGGGTCAGCGCGCTGCGCTGTAAGTAGTTGCGCCACGGGTGATCCGGGAAGTTGCCGAGGGTGATCCACTGCCGCCAACTCTCGGTGGTCTGCCACATCTTCTGCGCCGCGTCTTCATAGGTCTTGGGCGCGGGCAGCTCCGACCAGGTCAACGCGACGAACTTCTCGTCGCCCTCCGCCATTCTGGTGCGCGCGCGGGCCTCCCTGCCCTCCAGCCCGAGCCGCAGATCGGTGGTCAGCACCAGGCTCGGGCCCGCGCTCGGGTCGTCGGTGCGGACGGCGGTCGCCTCCTCGTACACCTTGCCGGTGTACTCCCAGCGACCCGCTGCACGGTGGTAGTCGAACGAGGGTTCGCAACTCATTTCCAGCTCGACGGTGCCGTTGACGCACTTCACCGTGCGCAGCAGCATGTGCTCGGCATCCCAGTCCATCGGCGTGCGGCGGTGCGTCTTGGAGCGCTGATCGTTGTTGTGCCACGGGCCGAGCACCAGCGCGTCGCGCACGATCAACCAGCCGGTCTCGGTCTGCCAGGTGGTCTCCAGGATCATGCCGCCGGGCAGATAGCGGCGCGCGGCCGGCACGTTGACGCCGTAGGGACCGATCCGGAAGTGCCCCGCGCTACGGTCCAGCATCGCGCCGAAGACGCTCGGGGAGTCCGGGCGCGGCACACACATCCATTCGACCGCCCCGTTGCTGGCAATCAGACAGCTGGTCTCGCAGTCGGACAGGAACGCGTAGTCGTCGATCGGCGGGTAGGCGCCGTGCCGCTTGGACTCGGACAGGTAACTCAGCACCGGCAGGTCATACGGTTCGTCGACGGTGAGATCATCGGAGGACGGCATACCTCATCTTCGGGCCGGGCGAGCCGCACGTCCACTGTCTTCGCCGCCGTGCCGGATCAGGCGCCCGCCGTGACCGAATATTGACCTTGCCGAGCTCTCAGGTGGACCCACTAGGCTGGACGGCGTGCAACAGATCGCAGGGTGGTGGGACAGCTTCGAGCTGTGGGTAGCGGGACTCCCGTTCATCCCGCAGTTCCTCGTCGTGCTCGTCGGCATGGTCCCGGTCAGCTTCGCCATCGCCTACCTGCTGGACCGCACGCTGCGCGCCCTGCTGCGCGTCCTGGACCGTAAGCACGGCATCGAGCAGGCCTTGCCCGCCGTGCCCGACACCGTGCCCGCCGACCTCGCCGTCGACGCCCGCCCGACCGTGCAGAGCGGTGCCCACTGATGCCACGTTCGCGTGTCCAGCTCGCATTGATCGCCCTGCTCGTCCTCGTCGTGGTCGCCTGGCTCGTCACGCGCTGACGACCGACGGCTAGTTCTCCCGCTCTCCGGTCCGCCAGTCGTTGAAACGCTTGCCGATCTTGGACACCGTCTCGCCGACCTCCTGGCCGACCGTGCCGACCGCGGCACCGACATCGCGGCCGAGGTTGCGCACGGTGCGGATCAGCGGGTCCTCGGACTGGTCGAAATTGGTGCGATAGGTGCGCGCGGCGCCCTTGATCTCCTCGGTGAGGCTGGTGTTCTTGTCCTGATCGCGCCGGGGGTAGTCGCCGGCGAGCATGCGGTCGTACTCACCGCTCTGGATCCACCGGCGCAGCTCGGCGGCGCGCAGCACGGAGAACGGGTGGCTCTGCAATTCCAGGTTGAGCAGTTTCAGCACACCGTCGCGCAGATCGCCGGACCGTTCGTAATCGTCGGCCTGCGCGAGGAACGCACCGTGGTTCATCTCCTTGATCCAGGTGCCGCCGGCCGTCTTCATGTGCACCCGCACCGAGGCGTCGACATCCTGTCCGCACAGCAGCCCGGCCCGGTCGCCGGACAACTCGGACTTGCGGCTCCACTCCATCAGCGCGGCCACGATCGCGCGTAAAGCCCAGCCGCCCACCGGCATCCAGCCGATGCTCGCGGAGATGCGCAGCAAATGCATGAGCATGGTGCGGTACACCGCGTGCCCGGACAGGGCATGACCCAGCTCGTGGCCGACGATGAAACGCAACTCCTCGGTATCCATCAGATCGATGAGACCGGTGGTCAGCACGATGAACGGCTGGTCCATGCCGATGGTGAAGGCATTCACCTGCGGGTTCTGCAGCACGAACATTTCCGGTGTGGTGCGGGCATCGAGCACGTTGACGCAGTCCTCGCGCAATTGATGCAGCGAACGGAACTGCCGCTCGTCGACCCGGACCGCCGTCGCCAAGTACAAAAGGCGGTGCTGGCGTTCTTGCAGCAAACCGGACAATGTGCGCAGCACGGTGTCGAAACCGGACAGCGTGCGCAGCGCGACCAAGGCGGTCCGGTCGGCCGGGTGCTCCCACGCGCGAGTGCTGATACCGGGAAACCTCGTGCGTACGCGATCCGGGCTGGTAGTCATGGGATGAAACCCCCCTCTTCCTGGAGCTCTGTGATTCGAATCGAGGCCGTGGCCTCTGCTACAGTCTGCCCGTGTCTTCGAATGTCGTCCCGCAGGTCCGCCATGAACTGGCGTTGATCGCGGTCGGCAACCTCGCGGTCGCCGACATTCTCTGTCGCTGATCGGCGACCGGGCACGTCTGCGCGTCCCTCCCTCGTAGACTGGCGTGCAACTTTTTCGCAGACGTCCCCGAACCCCGACGGCCTACCCGGCCGGCAGTCGCGCCACAGCCGCATCCCGAGCGGTGCGCAGGTCTACCGATCCATCGCAGTCTTCGCTGCCGCTCGAGATACCCGAGCAGGCGGTCCGTAGGAAAGGTCCACCCCGATGTCTCGCAAATTCTGGCTCACCCCGCGCCGACGTACCGCCGTCGCCGCAGTCACCGCGTTCGCGGCGCTCGCCCTCACCGCGTGCGGTGGCGGAGCCAGTGACACGGTCGGCGGTGGCGGCGCGGACGGCAGCGGCGGCACGCTGAACCTCTACGCCTACGCGGTCCCCAAGCCCGGCTTCGACAAGGTCGCCGCCGAGTTCAACAAGACCGAAAAGGGCAAGAACGTCATCATCAACGGCTCCTACGGCGCGTCGGGCGACCAGTCCCGCAAGGTCAAGGACGGCGCCGAGGCCGACCTGGTGAACTTCTCGGTCGAGCCCGACATCACCCGCCTGGTCGACGCCGGTTTGGTCGACACGAACTGGAATGCCGACGCCACCAAGGGAATTCCGTTCGGCTCGGTCGTCGCGATCGTGGTCCGCAAGGGCAACCCGAAGGGCATCAAGGACTGGGACGACCTGTTGAAGCCGGGCATCGAGGTGGTCACCCCGAACCCGTTCAGCTCCGGCTCGGCCAAGTGGAACCTGCTCGCCCCGTACGCGGCCAAGTCCGAGGGCGGCAAGAACCCGCAGGCGGGCCTGGACTACCTGAGCCAGCTGGTGTCCAAGGACCACGTGAAGGTGCAGCCGAAGTCGGGCCGCGAGGCCACCGAGACCTTCCTGCAGGGCACCGGTGACGTGCTGCTCAGCTACGAGAACGAGGCGCTGTTCTCCGAGCGCAACGGCGACCAGATCGAGCACTTCGTGCCGCCGGTCACCTTCAAGATCGAGAACCCGGTCGCGGTGCTGAAGTCGAGCAAGAACCAGGAGAAGGCGCTCGCCTTCCGCGACTTCCTCTACACCGCCGAGGGCCAGAAGGCTTGGGCGCAAGCCGGTTTCCGTCCGGTCGACCCGAAGGTGGCGGCCGATTTCAGCACCGATTTCCCGACCCCGCAGAAGTTGTGGACCATCGCTGACCTGGGCGGCTGGAAGGCCGTGGACAAGGAGCTGTTCACGCCGAACACCGGCTCCGTCGCGGTGATCTACGACAAGGCGACCAAGTAACCGGCTCCGGCACACGGGATACTGGACGACTGTGACTGACACCAGCACCGCCGGGATCGGCACGAAGCCCGCATCCGGCGGTACCCCGAACACCGGCCGGTGGAATTGGTCCTGGCTGCGCGTGACCGGCTCGGTGGGCCCGCTCGGCATCGCCACCGCGGTGCTCTGGCTCAGCATCATCGTGCTGCTGCCACTGGCCGCGCTGACCGTCACCTCCTTCGAGGACGGCTGGTCCGGCTTCTGGGACGCGGTCACCGCGCCCGCCGCGCTGGACTCGCTGCGCATCACCGTGCTCGTCTCGGTGGTGGTGGCGGTGATCAACGTGGTGATGGGCACGCTCATCGCCTGGGTGCTCGTCCGCGACGACTTCCCGGGCAAGGGCATCGTCAACGGGCTGATCGATCTGCCGTTCGCCTTGCCGACGATCGTGGCCAGCATCGTGCTGCTGTCCCTGTACGGCCCGCAGAGCCCGATCGACATCCACCTCAACGCAACTCAGCCCGGGCTGGTCGTGGCGCTGGCGTTCGTCACGCTGCCGTTCGTGGTTCGCTCGGTGCAGCCGGTGCTGATCGAGGCCGACCGCGAGGTGGAGCAGGCCGCGCTCTCCCTCGGCGCGGACAACTGGACCACCTTCCGGCGCATCGTATTACCCACCTTGGCGCCCGCGGTCATCTCCGGCGGCGGGCTCGCCTTCGCCCGTGCCATCGGCGAATACGGCTCGGTGGTGCTGATCGGCGGGGCGATCCCGCGCGAGACCGAGATGGCTTCGCAGTACATCCAGAAGCAGATCGAGATCGATCGCCCGATCAACGCGGCCGCGGTTTCGGTTGCGCTGCTGGCGATTTCGTTCGTATCGCTGCTGGTGCTGCGCCTGCTCGCCGAGCGCAGTGTGCGCAAAGAGCAGGAGACACGATGAATCTGTCTTGGCCCACCCGGATTTCGCTGCGTGTCGTCGCGCTGGGCTACCTGTTCGTGCTGCTGGTGCTGCCGCTGATCATCATTCTGCTGCGCACTTTCGAAAAGGGCATCGGCGCGTTCATCGACTCGATCACGACGCCGGCGGCCATCTCGGCGTTCCAGCTGTCGATGATCATCGTGGCGATCGTGGTCCCGTTGAACGTCATCTTCGGCATCTTCACCGCGCTCGCGCTGGTGCGCGGAAAGTTCCCGGGCCGCACTCTGGTTCAGGGCATCGTCGACCTTCCGTTCGCCGTCTCGCCGGTGGTCGTCGGTGTCGCGCTGATCCTGCTGTGGGGTGCCAACGGCTGGTTCGGCGGGCTCGAGAGCGCCGGCTTCAAGGTGATCTTCGGCCTGCCCGGCATGGTGATCGCCACCATCTTCGTCACGTTGCCGTTCGTGGTGCGTGAGGTCGAGCCGGTGCTGCACGAGATCGGCGACGAGCAGGAACAAGCCGCCACCACCCTCGGCGCCACCCGGTGGCAGACGTTCTGGCGAATCACGTTGCCCGCCATTCGCTGGGGCCTCACCTACGGCGTGGTGCTCACCGTGGCCCGTGCCCTCGGTGAATTCGGCGCGGTGATCATGGTGTCGTCCGCGCAGCCCGGCAAGTCGCAGACGCTGACGCTGCTGGTGCACGGCCGATACATCAACGACCACAACACCTTCGGCGCCTACTCCGCCGCGACCCTGCTGATGGGCCTGGCCCTCGTGACACTCCTGTTGATGACCCTCCTCGAACGCAAGCGGGGCACTAAATGATCACCGTGACCAATGCGAAGAAGAACTACGGTTCGTTCGCCGCGCTCGACGACGTCACCATCGATATCCCCTCCGGCGAGCTGACCGCGCTGCTCGGGCCCTCCGGTTCCGGCAAATCGACGCTGCTGCGCTCGATCGCCGGACTCGAATCGCTCGACTCCGGCATCGTGCTGATCGCGGGCAACAACGTGACCAGGGTGCCGCCGCAGAAACGCGACATCGGTTTCGTCTTCCAGCATTACGCCGCGTTCAAGCACATGACCGTCCGCGACAACGTGGCGTTCGGTCTGAAGATCCGCAAGCGGCCCAAGGCCGAAATCGCCAAGCGGGTAGACGAATTGCTCGGCATCGTCGGCCTCGACGGCTTCCAGCACCGCTACCCGGCGCAGCTGTCCGGCGGTCAGCGGCAGCGGATGGCGCTTGCTCGGGCGCTCGCGGTCGACCCGCAGGTGCTGCTGCTCGACGAGCCGTTCGGCGCGCTGGACGCCAAAGTTCGTGCCGATCTACGTACTTGGCTGCGCAGGCTGCACGAAGAGGTCCACGTGACCACCGTGCTGGTCACCCATGACCAGGAGGAGGCCCTGGACGTGGCCGACCGGATCGCAGTGATGAACAAGGGGCGCATCGAGCAGATCGGCACGCCGGAGGATGTATACGACCGGCCTGCAAATGAATTCGTGATGTCCTTCCTCGGTGCGGTCGCGCGGCTCAACGGACATCTGGTGCGGCCGCACGACATTCGGGTCGGGCGGGAGCCGAGTATGTCGCTGGCCGAGCACGAGGGGACTGCCGAATCCGCAGGTGTTACCAGGGCGACCGTTGAACGGGTCGTGCATCTGGGCTTCGAGGTCCGGGTCGAACTGCGCAATGCGGCGACCGGTGATCTGTTCGCGGCGCAGGTGACTCGTGGGGACGCGGAGGCGTTGCGGTTGGCCGACGGCGAGACGGTTTACGCACGGGCGACGCGGATTCCGGAGTTGCCTGCGCACTGATCGGTGCGGCAGTCCGATTCGGGCTGTGCCTGCGCGGTAGATCATCCGGCTGCTGGAGCGTTGCTGATCTTGTGCTGGCCCACGGAAATCCCGTCGTTTGTGCCGCCGGAAGTGGATCGTGTCAAGGCCTGCAAACGGGCGGGGCGCCTTATCTGCCCGCGTGCCCGAGAGGGCTGAGGTGAGAGTCTCGCGTTTCTCGCACCCGCGGGTCGGGACAGTATCCGCCTCCGGCGGTCATCTGTCCGGACTTCGGGAGATTGTTAGGGGCTATCACAGCATGTGAGAACGTGTATTCGCGCCAGGTGCCCGACGTTCACACGGTTGTTGTGGGTCTCCGCAAACACGGACGGGACACCCGCGAATATCGGCGTGTCGCAGTGAGATCCGGCCGTCGCCGCATTCGCCGCCGTCCAGGGCAGGTGACCAGGATGGATGCTTGTGCTATGCAACCTGTGCCAAAACAGGCGGGCTGCGGACAACAGGGTGTCCGGTGGTTGGCAGGCGAGTCGCGGAGTGGTTGCGTGGACGGAGTTCGAAGCAAATCGGATCGGCGATCAGGTGGATTGCGATGGCGGTTGGTCTGGGTTTGAGCATCGGCACGGTGAACACGGTTTCCGCTCTCGCGGAGGAAGGTTCAGCGAAGGCGCCGCCGGGCCGCCGATGGGCCCAGCGCTCCCAATCCATCACCCGCCGAACAACTCTCACGTTCGACAGCACGGGCCTGGCCCGGGTCGGCATGATTCCGCGGCACGGGCGCGCGATCATCGAATTCGCCGATCTCACCCAGCGTTCGATCATGTCGGCGCGGGTGGGTCACCGCGCACTGTCCCCGGCGGACCTGGTCGCGGTGGTTGCCGAGAGTCTCATCACCGAAACTCTGCTGGATCATCCGCATTGCGACGGGCACGGCAGCGATGTCGGTATCGCGCTGACCTACCCGGCGCGCTACACCGAGTCGCACGTCGAAGATCTGCGGGCATCGCTGGACGCCATCGGTCTCGATCATGTCGCGCTGGTCGCCGAGCCCATCGCGGCGGCGACCTGGCTGGAAGCCGATCGCGGCCCGCTCATGCCGGGGCTCGCCCTGATCTACGACCTAGGCGGCGCGAGTCTCGACGTCACATTGGTCCGGGTCGGCGCGGGCTGTCCGATCAACCCCATTGTCGGCGAGCCGATGCGTTCCGCAGAGTTCGGCGGCCGGGCCTTCGGTGCGCTCGTCGCCTCGCGGGCCGGGCACGGATTGCCCTCGGCCTCGATCTCCGGTTCGGTCACCGGTACGACTGCAGACGAGTTACGCACCAAGCATGTGCGCTCGTCGTTGGAACTGGTCTACCGATGCCTGCGCGTCGCGGACGTCACCATGGCCGACGTCGACTGCGTCCTGGTGGTCGGCGGCGCGGCGCGGCCGGTCGAGGTGGCCCAGGTGCTGGCGGGCGAGCTGGCCCGGCCGGTGATCACCGCGCCCGATCCGGAGCGCACGATCGCCGACGGAGCGGCGATCATCGGCCGCCGGGCCGCCGTCGCCGCCGAGGAGGCCGCGGGTAAGCACCATGGCAAGCGGCGCGCTGGCGGCGCGCATCGAGCGGCCACCCGGGCCCTGGTGCTGTCGCAGCGGACCAAGCAGCGGCTGACCAAGGTCGCGACGGCGGCGGGGTTGTCCGTCGCGGGTGTCGGCCTGGCGCTCGCGTTGCCCGCCGACGGGGTGATCGTGGGGTTGGCGCAGCTCGGGCTGCGGTAAACGGGGCGATCCGGTGGCGGCGGTGACGAGGGCGGCCGCCACCGGATCCGCTGAACGTTGCGGCCGCGACGGCCTGCTTCCTCTATGTAGGGGACCGGCGGTCGCGGCCTCTTCGCGTTTCTCCGCCGCCGTTTCCCCCATGATCGTTCGTCCAGATGTGTCTTCGTGGGTTGACGTGACCTTCTGTAGGTGTAACTATGGGAAACAGGTAAACGTTCTACTAGGAGAGGCAGCGACGACGATGTCTACAGCCGTGACGCCCCCGATCGATTCCGATCTGGAGAAGGCGCAGGAGTACGCCTCGAAGCTTCTGTTGCTCTCCGAGGGTTCGGTCAACAAGCATTTCGATCCCTTCGAGGACATCGACTGGGACAACCCCGACTTCGCCCCCGATGCGGGACCGGAGCGGTGGATCCTGCCGGTCTCGGCCGACCCCCTCGGTCGCCACCCGTGGTACCTCGCACAGTCCGAAGAGCGCAAGATCGCGATCGGCAAGTACCGCCAGGCCAACGTCGCCAAGGTCGGTCTGCAATTCGAGACGATCCTGATCAGCGGCATGGTGACGCACAACTTCGGCCTGCCCAACGGTTCCCCCGAATTCCGCTACTGCTCCCACGAGATGATCGAGGAGCACAACCACACCCTGATGTTCCAGGAGATGGTGAACCGGATCGGTGAGGACGTACCGGGCATGGGCCCGCTCGTCCGGAAGTTCAAGTACCTCGGCGCGCCCGTGGCCGCGCTGTTCCCGAATCTGTTCTTCATGGCGGTGCTGGCCGGCGAGGAGCCGATCGACCACATCCAGAAGGCGATTCTGCGCTCCGGCGAGGACGTGCACCCGATCATGCGCGGCGTGATGGCGATTCACGTCGCCGAGGAGGCGCGGCACATCTCGTTCGCCCACGAGTTCCTGAAAATCCATGTGCCGGAGGCGAAGCCAGGCAGCAAGTTCGTGCTGTCGATCGCGATGCCGATCGTCATGTACATCCTCGGCCGCTCGATCTTCACCCCGCCGCGGTCGTTCTGGCGCGAGTTCGACATCCCGGACTACGTCCGCAAGGAACTGTTCTACGGGTCGAAGGAGTCCAAGCAGGAGTTCAGCGACTTCTTCGGCGACGTGCGCACGCTGGCCAAGGACATCGGCCTGATGAACCCGATCTCCAAGGCGGTCTGGAAGCTGCTCAAGATCGACGGCCACACCACTCGCTACCGTTCGGAGCCGTTGCGCGCGGTCAAGGCCGGCTGACGTGCCCTACATCGTCACCCAATCCTGTTGCAGCGACGCGTCTTGCGTGTACGCCTGCCCGGTCAACTGCATCCATCCCACGCCGGATGAGCCGGACTTCCTGACCGCGGACATGCTGTACGTGGACCCGCAGGCCTGCGTCGACTGCGGCGCCTGCGCCACCGCGTGCCCGGTCGACGCGATCGTGTCGTCGAAGAAGCTGACCGATGAGCAGAAGCCGTTCATCGAGATCAACGCGAACTTCTACCGGCAGAGCCGGCCCAGGCCGCTGCTCGCGAAGCCGGTGCCCGCGGCCGCGATCCACACCGAGCGCCAGCCCCTGCGGGTGGCGATCGTCGGGTCGGGTCCGTCGGCGATGTACGCGGCCGACGAACTGCTGACCCAGCCCGACGTGTCGGTGACCGTGTTCGACCGGCTGCCGGTGCCGTATGGGCTGGCCCGCCACGGTGTCGCGCCGGACCACGACAAGACCCGCAAGGTCAGCGACCTGTTCGACATCATCTCGGCCCAGCCCGGATTCGGTTCGTACCTGAATGTCGAAGTGGGCGCGCATGTTTCGCACGAGGAGCTGCTCGATCACTTCCACGCGGTGATCTACGCCGTCGGTGCTTCGGCCGACCGCAAGCTCGACATCCCCGGCGAAGGGCTGGCAGGCAATATCTCCGCCACCGACTTCGTCGCCTGGTACAACGGGCACCCCGATCACGTTGACCGCATCTTCGACCTGACCCAGCAGCGCGCCGTGATCGTCGGCAACGGCAACGTCGCCCTCGATGTCGCACGCATCCTCACCAGCGATCCGGAATCGTTGGCGGACACCGACATCGCGCCGTACGCGCTGCGGGCGTTGCGGGAGAGCAAGATCGAAGAGGTGGTCATCCTCGGTCGCCGCGGTCCGCTCGAATCCGCCTTCACCGTGCCGGAATTCGTTGGTCTGCTCGGCGCCGACGTGGACATCGCGATCGAGGGCGACCTGCCCGAGCTGACCGATGGTCTGCCGTATCAGGTCGAGCAGAAGCTGCGGTTGCTGCACAGCGTGCGCAACCGGCCGTTCGGCGAACGCAAGCGAATCGTCTTCCGCTACCTCGCCTCGCCCACCGAGATCCTCGGTACCGACCGGGTCGCGGGTATCGAGGTGAGCCGCAACGAGCTCGTCACCGACGCAGACGGCCGCACCCGTGCGGTCGCGACCGGCGCCACCGAACGCCTCGACGCGGGCCTGGTGCTCACCTCGGTCGGTTACCGCGGCGTGCCACTGCCCGGCCTGCCGTTCGACGCCGCATCGAGCGTGATCCCGAACCTGGACGGCCGGGTCCTCGAAAGCCTCGGCGGCGCGGTGCTTCCCGGCACCTATGTCACCGGCTGGATCAAGCGCGGACCGACCGGCTTCATCGGCACCAACAAGTCCTGCGCCCAGCAGACGGTGCAGCAGCTCGCCGACGATTTCAACGCCGGGCGCCTGGCCGAACCCGCAGGCACCGCAACGGAATTCGATCGCCTGGTCCGGCAACGCCAACCTGCGGTCCGCACCGCCGGCGCCACCAAGCGCCGCACCACGGTCCGCCGCCTCTTGACTCGCTCCTGACAGTCTCTCGTGGGGCCGAGTGCCCCGCGAGCCTCACCATCGACGTCAACGACGCCGTCGATGGTGCTCTGCCGTACCGGTCGCGCGATGAGGGCGTGACCGTGCTCGGTGCAGGGTTATCGAGTCGATCGGCGCGCCGGTGACGAGCGGGGCCGTTCTTGCGCGTCCGTGCGCGTGCCGACCGACTCGGCCGCAAGGGATGAAATCATCTGCGGCGTAAGGGCGCTCGTACTTGCTGTGCCGAGACGACCGTCCGCTGCCTCCCGCGTCTTGCTGTGCTGTGCGAGGTAGCGCGGCCGGCCCGAACGTGCATTGCCGGTCGACTCGGCCACGCGGGGTCGCTGCCGCGTCGGTCGCTCGGGCCGAGCGAATTGATCACTGCCGGTCGACTCGGCCTTGTGGGGTGAATTTGTTTGCGGCCCAGGGGTGGTCGTTCTTCCAAGGCCGGTGCTATCGTCCACCGCCTCGCCCCTGTGCACGCTCGGTAATGCGTGCGCCTCGGCTACTCCGGACAAACATGTTGACTGATCAGCGAGTGGTGCACCTGATTCTGCTGCTGGCTGTGCGCTCTCGATGAGCTGAAGCGCCCGGTCCTTCCCGCGTCCGGCACCGTGCGGTGTCGTCCCGGCACGCTCGTTGCTCGCGGCGTAGGCAATTGCCCGGGATTATGCGTGGCGACCCCACTTTCGGGGCCTTGTGGTGGTGCGGGTGGGACCGAACGATAGAGGGGTATGTAGGTAGCCGGGGGTCTGTGTCGGCTGCGTGTTGGAAAGTCACTTGGTGCAACCTGAGGAGTCGGTACTTGATGGGAAGTCTGCGGAACTCAGTTCCGATCGCGATCGCGGTCGCCGCCGGGTTGGTGCTGAGCGCGCCCCAGGCGTCGGCCGAGATCGGGGCGCGCGTGGTGATCGCGGGCGGCGGTCTCACGAATGGGTTCGGTACCGGCTGTGCCTACCAGGTGGTCGCTACCGGCAATTCGAGTGCGGGCATGGATTTCTATGACAACGGCGTCTGGTTCGCCGCCACGGAGGGGAGTCCGAACCCGAAGACGCATGTGGCCAGCTGGACTCCGCAGACCGTGGGTCCGCACACCATCCTGGTTACTCAGAACGGGGAGTCCAAGACGATCGGCCTGCAGGTCGGCACCGGAATCAACGGTGGGAGTTCCTGCCTGGTGATCTAGCGGGACCACGTCGGGTCGGTCCCGCTTCCGCTCGGACGGGTCGCGCGCGGCGACCCGTCCGAGCCCTCTTTTGTGCACCTACTGCGCGGTGAAACCGCCATCGATCGCGAGCGCGGCGCCGGTGATGAAGCTGGCTTCGTCACTGAGCAGGTACGCGCAGAACGCCGCGATCTCCTCGGGCCGACTGATCCGGCCCAGCGGGTGCAGCCCGGCGATCATCGCCTCACCCTCGGGTGTCGCACCCATCGAATTGCGGAATGCCGGGGTGTCGACCGCGCCGGACGCGATCGCGTTCACTCGGACCCCTTGCGCGGCGGCCTCGAGTGCGACGGCTTTGGTCAGCCCGACGACGCCGTGCTTGGCCGCCACGTACGGCGCGACCGACCCCATCCCGACCACGCCGAGGTTCGACGCGTTGTTCAGGATCGCGCCGCCGCCGGAGGCGACCAGGGCGGGCACCTGGTGGCGGAGTCCGTAGAACACGCTTGTCAGGTTGAGTTCCAGATCGGCCCGCCAGCCCGCCTCATCGATCTCGCCGATGGGTCCGAAGGCGTTGACGGCGCCCGCGTTGTTGAACGCGGCGTCGAGTCGCCCGTACTCGGTGATGGCCGCCTGGGTGAGCCGCGCTACGTCGTCCTCCACGGTGACGTCGGTCGGCACGAATACTGCCCGCCCGCCGGTCGCGCGGACCTCGGCGGCCAGCTGCTCGCCCGCGTCCTTGCCGCGAGCGCCGAGCACCACGGCGGCGCCTTCGCTCGCGACCCGCAGGGCCACCGCTTTGCCGACGCCCGAGCTGGCGCCGGTGATCAGCACGACCTTCTCTGCGAACCGAGTAGCCATGGTCTCCATTTCCCTTCTCCTTCTTGCGATCTCACCTTGCTGGTGGGTCGTGGAAGCAAGTCAAGCCGGAACCGAGTGGTGGCGCTGGCGGGAAACAGACGTGGAGTTGATACGTCATCAGTCGGATGGATGGCGTGCCGATGCGCGAAATGCGTTAACTGGCAATGCTTTAGTTACCGACCGGTCAGTGTCATAATGTGACTTGTCATTCTTTGCTCGATGTCGGCGGAAATTCGGGTATCGGAGCATTGTCCGAATCGCTGTGAGGTAACGGGATTGCACCGCCCGGTATCTAAATCGGCCCTTGTCGAGAGGGCTGGACGATCTGATGCGTGAACATACTCGCAGGTGACGCGGATCATTGTCGTCGGGAGCTAAACGTTTCACGCCATTCTCGGCCCGTTCATGTCAATTCCACATCCTTCCAGCGAACCCAACAGCTAATCTGTGCTGGCTGTTTGGAAGACGACCGCGGCCACATGGTTCTCTGTGTGATGGACGTGGTCTCGGTACGTTGACGGGATAGCATATGACCACAGGTCTGGGTTTCAGCATCGGTGCAGTGAACTCTGTGACGGCTTCGGTGACCGGTGCACGAACCCGGCCCGTCGTGCGCAGTCGACGCACCGCGGTGACCTTCGACAGCGCGGGCGGGTTGCGCATCGGCGGCATCCCGCAATTCAGCATGGCTGTCACGGATTTCGCCGACCTGAGCCGCGATCCGGAACCGATGATCGTCGGCGGGCGCATCTGGTCGCCGGCCAACCTCGTCGCGGCGGTGGTGAACGGACTGCGCGCGGCCGAGCCCACCGCGGCCGAGTCGGGTGCCGTAGCCACCTATCCCGCAATGTATTCAGACAAGCAAGTGTCGTTGCTGCGGCAGGCCCTCGACCTGTCGGGTGCGAGTGATGTTGCGCTGGTGCCGGAACCGGTCGCCGCCGCCGAATGGCTTGAGCGTGAACACGGTCCGCTCGAGCCCGGCTTCGTGCTTGTCTACGACCTCGGCGGGACCAGCCTCGATGTCACCGTCGTGCGGGTCGGTTCCGACTGGGACAACCATCCGATGGTCGGAAAGCCGGTGCGCTGCTACGACTTCGGCGGCAGGCCGCTCGGCGCGATGATCGCGCGATACGCCCACGACACCGGGCCCGGTGCGACCACGCCCATGTCGCTGCTGTCGATGGTCGATATCGACGGCCTGCGCACCGCGCACGTACACGACACCCTCGAAGTGGTGCGGGCCGCCGTCCGATCCGCCGACCTCACGCTCTCCGACATCAGCCGCATCCTGGTGATCGGCGGAGCGTCGCGGCCGGCCGAGGTCGCCCGCACGCTTGCCGAACTCGGCCGCCCCCTGGTCGTTTCGGCCGACCCGGGCCACACCATCGCCGCGGGCGCCGCCCTCATGGCCGCGCGCACCATGGCGCTTGCTGGGTCCGGCGGTAAGGAGCATGCGCCGCGCGTCGCCGTATTCTCCAGCGCCGCTGTAGTTTCCGCCGTCGCCATGTCGGCGGTGACCGTGTTCGGCAGTCCCGCAGGCCCCGCCGCGTCACCGGTGCTCGAGCACTACCCGGGCCTCGACTCGCCGTCGACCGACACCCTGCTCTACGACGTCGGCGCGGACAAATCGGCCGGTCAGCACGAGGCATGGGTAGCCACACCCGCAGGATGGCGGACATCGCGAGCCATCGCGGCCGGCCTGGGTGCGCCGAGCCCCTCCGCTTACGGGCTGTTCATCACCCCCGTGGCGCGCGCCAGCACACTCGGTCCGAGCATCGCGGAATCCCGCAGCGACTCGCACGACGAACTCGCCGGCCACAGCGGCGCGACGCGACCCGGCGGTACCTACGCCGACCCGGCCCACTTCATCAACCCGCTGCCATTCGGTAAGCCTGTGCTGTTGCCGGGGCAGCCTTCGGTTCCGGGCGTTCCTGGCCATCCGGTGTCGCCCATCGCGGGAGCGCCCGTAGTACCGCCCGCGTCGGGCACGATACCCGCTGCGCCGCAGGCCAATCCGACACCGTCGGTACCGGAGCCGGTCGCCGCCCCGGCGACTGGCGGCGCGGTGAACAGTCCGACATCCGGCGCCGGTACCGCGACCGGCACAACACCTTCCGAGACCACGAGCGGCACTACCTCGGGAAGTACCTCTTCCGGCGCAAGCACCTCCGGTGGAACATCCGGCGAGTCCAGTACCGGCGGTACGTCTTCCGGGGAAACCTCGAGTGGTGCGACCTCCGGGACCGGCGGCACCTCCGACACCTCGTCCGGCGGAACCACGTCCGGCGGTACAGCGACGGGCGGCAGCACTTCCGGCGGAACGACGTCGGGCGGAAGCACATCCGGTGGCACGTCCTCAGCCGGAACCTCCAGCGGCACATCGACCAGCGGCAGCACGTCCGATACTTCTTCGGGCAGCACCTCCGGCGGATCGAGCTCCGGCGGTTCTACTTCCGGCGGCGACTCCGCGAGCAGCCACTAGCCACCAGCGGTCCGCAGTCGACTCGATAGTCTCCTCGGATGCGGGGGTTGACCTCCCCAGCCGAGTCATCTACCGCAACGGAGCTGGAAGTTCAGTTGACAGCCGTCGGTCTCGGTGCGGTTGATCGGGGGACGAGCGCAGCTACTGCGGGGCACAATGGGCTGGTGGCAACCGGGGGACCCCAGCTGATCGCGCTGGATGTGGACGGCACGCTGCTCGACACCGGCAGCCCGGTGAGCGAGCGCGTCGCCGCCGCTGTGCGCGCGGCCGTCGCGGCGGGCGCGCACGTCGTCGTGACCACCGGGCGAACCGTCTTGGCGACCCGTTCGGTACTGTCCGAGCTCGGCCTCGTCGAAGGGCACGCGCTGTGCTCCAACGGTGCGGTGCACGTCGACGTCGCCAAAGGTCAGCCGCTCACCGTGCAGGATTTCGACCCGGCGCCCGCGGTCGTCGCATTGCGCGCCCTGATCCCGGAGATGATCTTCGCGGTGGAGAAGGTCGGCGTCGGCTACTGGGCCACCGGCGTCAGCCCTGGACAGTTCTCGCTCGGTGAATACCTGCTCGTCGACCACTCCGCGCTGAGCAGCGAGCGCACGCCGCGGCTCAACGGTTGGTGGCCGCAGGGTTCACTGGCGGAGATGCTGCGCCTACTGGCAGAACTCCAGGTCCCGGGCGCGAGCTGGGTGCACGGCGAATTCGGTCCCTGGCTCACTGTCTCGCGTCAAGGCGTCTCCAAAGGCTGGGCACTCGAGCGTCTTCGCCTGGCTTTGCAGGTGCCGCGCACCGCCACCCTGGCGATCGGCGATGGCTACAACGATCGCGAAATGCTGCGCTGGGCAGCGCATTCCGTGGCTATGGCGAATGCCCCCGCAGATGTCCGGGATCTGGCGGATGAGGTCACCGGGGACGTGCTGGAAGACGGCGTCGCCACGGTACTCGAGCGGTGGTTCCGTCCCTGAGCAGGACGACCAGGTGTCAGGACGGTCGGCAGCATCTGTAGCCGGCACTATTGCGCTGGCGGGCATCCGCTACGGGCGCAACCGCCGCCACAAACCGGTGACCCGCGTGGTCCATCCCGTTTGGCTGCGGGGCGCCGGAGAGTCGTTGTCCGACAACCCTTCCAGCGGCGGCATGATCGCGGTCTGCTCCAATTTGCTGACGGCCGGGATCATTTGGGTTCGGCCGAGCGTGTCCGCCGACGGCCGGTCGGTCTCGTCATGGGTTCGATCTCGCAACGCCGGTGCCTCCATAGCACCGTTCGCATCGTCTGCCGCTCCAGCGGATATGGCCATAGGTGTCCTTCCAAGCCCGAAGCCGCTCGCATTGGCACGGCCTGATGTGGCCCAGATCATATGACGGCCCATGTTGCATCGTCCGGGCCACCCCGTCCGCGGTCGGTATGCAGTCCGCTCCGCGGGTCACTGCCCGTAGGCACAGGCCGAGCAATCACCTGGGGCATCATCTGGAATGCTCTGCGGGGCATTGCATCTCCGATCGCCTTTGGCAAACAATCTCGTCGCGGGTTCGCGGGTTCGCGGGTTCGCGGGTTCGCGGGTTCGCGGGTTCGCGGGTTCGCGGGTTCGCGGGTTCGCGGGTTCGCGGGTTCGCGGGTTCGCGGGTCGCCCGGTTGCCGGGTCGCTTACGACCGAGTGCCCCGTCGCGGACCGCGGGGCACTCGGTCGGATTGTTAAGCGGCGACAACGAGGTCGGGCGGGTGACTACGCCGGTCCGGTCTTGGCCAGCACCTCGAGGTAGTGCGGGTTCGACATCAGGCCGAGGACGTTGCCGAAGGGGTCGACGACCGACGCCGTCACGAACCCGGTGTTGCCGCGCGGGGTGATCGGGTCGTATTCCTTGGCACCGAGTTCGAGCAGCCGGTCGAAGGTGGCCTGGAGGTCGTCGACGTGCCAGTTGACGATCGCGCCGCCGGGGGCGTTGTTGGCGCCCGCCGGTCCGTATGCGCGGTTGACGATGCCGAATTCGTGCAGGTAGTCGCCGATGCGGAACTCGTAGTAGCCGCCGGGGACGTGGAAGTACGGCTCGACGCCGAGGAACTCGCTGTACCAATCTTTCGCGGCCTCCAGATCGTCGGCGTAGAACGTGCTCGTCGCCATTCCTCGCAGCATTTCAATCTCCTTCTTCGGTTCGTTCTTTGCTGTTGAAAACCATCATCCGCCCTAAAGTGCTCAATGAATGAGCACTTTTTCGGGCAGAATTGTGCGCATGCGAGCGGACAGACTGGTGGCGATCCTGCTGATGATGCAGACGCGCGGACGGGTGACAGCGGCCGAGGTCGCCGAGGAGCTGGAAACCTCGGTCGCCACCGCGCGCCGCGACCTGGAGGCCTTGTCGATGGCGGGCGTCCCGGTCTACCCACAGCCGGGTCGCGGCGGCGGCTGGTCACTGGTGGGCGGCGCGCGCACCGACCTCACCGGTCTGACGGCGGGCGAGGCGCGAGCGTTGTTTCTGCTGGCGGGGCCGTCGGCGAACGCGGTGCCGGAGGTGAAATCGGCGCTGCGCAAACTGGTTCGCGCCTTACCGCAGCCGTTTCGCACCGACGCCGCCGCGGCCGCCGATGCCGTGGTGATCGATCCGGCCCGCTGGGGTCAGACCGACCGCGAGCTGCCGCCGGTGGTCGCGCTGCTCCAACGAGCGGTGGTGCAGCGCAACAAGGTTCGCCTGCGCTACGCCAGTAAGAAGGGCGAGCACACCGAGCGACTCGTCGACCCGTGGGGCCTGATCGACAAGGACGCCATCTGGTACCTCATCGCGGGCACCGACAATGGCCAGCGCACCTTCCGCATCGACCGCATCACCGAGGCCGTCGTGACCGACGAAACCGCCCACCGTCCAGCCGATTTCGACCTCTCCGCGACCTGGAACGAGGTGGTGGACGAGCTCGAGCAGCGCCGCGCCGCCACCGCCGCCACCGTCCTCATCTCTGAACGACTGCTGCCGATCCTGCGCAATCAGCAGGGCAGGCACTGCGTGGTCGACGGCCCGATCGATGACGGCCGCATCCGAGTCCAGGTCACCGCCCCCACCGCCTGGATGCTCGCCCAGCAACTGGCCGGCTGGGGAGCCGCCATCGAAGTCCTCGATCCGCCGGAAGTTCGCATCGAACTGGCCCGGATCGGCACCGAACTCCTCGAGCGCTACCACTCCTGATGCGAGAATTTTCCGCTCCTGCGGTCGTGGCGGTCGTCCAGTGGCACACCATGGGGTGATCGGCCCGGGGCACGGATGGTCGGCGGGATCCGTGCCTGAGTGCGCGGATGATTCAGCGGCCAGGACGGCGTGCCTGCACGTGGTGCGGCGGAGGAGGTCCGCTGAGCGGGCACAAATGCATACGATCGCTCGTTCATCAAAGAACGACCGTACGTTCTTGTATGCGACTTTTCGTGGAAGAATGGAGCCATGCCCGAGCCCACCACCCCTGCCGACCAGCAGCAAGGCACTGATCAGCGCTTGGCGAAGGGCGCGCGATCCCGGGCTTCGATCGCCAGGCACGCCGCCGACGTGGCTTCCGTCGAGGGCCTGACGGGCGTGAGCATCGGCAAGCTCGCCGCCGATCTAGGCCTCAGCAAAAGCGGCATCGCCACCTTGTTCGGCAGCAAAGAGAGTCTGCAGTTGGCCGCGGTCAAGACTGCCCGCGAGGTCTTCATCGAGCAGGTGATCACGCCGAGCCTGGCCGAACCCAGCGGCATGCCCCGGCTGCGCGCCATCGTGCACCACTGGTTCGGCCAGGTCGCCGAACCGGCCTTCCCCGGCGGCTGCTTCCGCGTCGCCACCCTCGCCGAGTTCGACAGCCGCCCCGGCCCGGTCCGTGACGCCATCGCGGCGGACCACCGCGACTTCCTCGCATTCCTGTCCAAGGAGATCCGCCTCGCCCAGGAACAAGGCCACCTCGGCGAGCGCAACGCCGACATCATCGCCTTCGAGCTGGACGCCGTCATATCGGCCGCCCACACCGCTCGTCAGATGGACAACGAGTGGGGAGTCGCGACGGCCAGGGCCATCGTCGACAATCTGCTGAGTTGAGCGCTGTCTTCGCGGAGCGCTGTCAGGCCGACATTGTGAGAGTGGTGGCGATCGCCGCGGCGTAGCGGTCCCAGACGATGTCAGTCAGTGCTGCATGGGGGCCGATGACGTTGGCGTGCAGCACATTCGGTGCGGCAGCGACGAGCCGATCGGTGAGCAGGCCGGGGGCCAGGAACCATGGGGCGACCAGAATGTCCTCGGCGCCACGCGTGCGCAGACGGGAAATCGCCTCGGGCAGTGTTGGTTCGGTGGTCGCGAAGCAGATCTCGGCGAGGTGCCCGGTGAGCGCGGCAAGGCGGCGGGCCACCTCGGCCGTGCGGGCGTTGGCAGCGGGGGAGGAGGAACCCACGGCGGCAACGGCAATCCCCAAGCGGCGATTCGACCGAGCGACCAGGGGCACGGAATTGGACGCCTCGGCCACGCGATCCCGCAGGGCCGCGATCAGCCGGGCATCAGGTCCGAGAACCCCGGCCTGGGTCAGTTGCAGCTGAGGATGCCGAGCGTGAGCGGCAGCTAGCAGCCCCGGCAAATCCACCCGCGCATGAAAGGCGCTACCCAGCAACAGCGGCGTGATCACCGCATGGGTATGCCCCTCGGCCGCAACAGCATCCACGACCTGCTCCACCGACGGCGCATTGAGATCGAGAAACGCCAGCCGCACATCGAAACCCGGCCGCGCGGCCGCCAGGTCGGCGACAACCGCCGACATCGTCGCAGCCGACCGCGGATCCCGGCTCCCGTGCGCCACCGCGATCAGCGCGGGGCGGCCGAGCGTCGATGCCGGCTCGCTCCCGAGCGGCGTCGCCGTGAAACTCGGCACCCCGATAGCGTGCGGCAGCACGGCCGCCTGGACGGCTCGCGTGCTACCAACGCCCCGCACGGTCGAAGCGGCTCCAAGCGGCCCCAGCCCTGCGGGTGCGGCAACTGGCCATGTCGTAGCGAGGCCGGACAGGTCGGCCGTCGCAGACCCGGGCGCGGACACCCCGGCGGCGGCGACCGGCCGCACCGTTTCGATGCCGGACGGATCCGTCATCTCAGACTCCGGTACCGACCTCGACCGCCGACAGCACGTCGCCGACGAGGCCGGCGGCGAGGGTGTTGCCGCCGGACGGGTCGATCAGCAGGAAGCTGCCGGTGTGCCGGTTCACTCGGTAGTCGTCGACGGCGAGCGGTTCGGCGACGCGCAGGGAGACGCGGCCGATGTCGTTGAGGGCCAATGATTCCGGGTTCGGGTCGGCGATCATGCGCTGCTCGTCGAAGCGTTCCAGCAGGGCGCCGACGATGGCCTGGGTGGTGCGGGTGCCGTGCTTGAGCAGTAGGCGGGCGCCGGGGCGCAGCGGCTTGTCGCCGAGCCAGCAGACGGTGGCGTCGAAGGTGTCGATCGGGTCGGGGGCGTCGGCGACCGAGGCGATGGTGTCGCCGCGGGAGATGTCGACGTCGTCGGCCAGGATCAGCGTGACACTGCGGCCGGTCTGCGCGACCGCGAGTTCACCGTCCGGGGTGTCGATCCGTTCGACGGTGGTGCGAATCCCGGACGGCAGCACGACGACCTCGTCGCCCGGCGCGACCGCACCGGCCGCGATCTGACCGGCGTAGCCGCGGTAGTCGGGGTACTCGGCGGTGCGCGGCCGGATCACGTACTGCACCGGAAAACGAAGTCCCAGTGTGTGATTGCCGGTGCTGTCGGCATCGACCGGTACCGATTCGAGGTGCTCGATCAGTGAGGGCCCGGTGTAGTACGGGGTGCTGTCCGAGCGCGTGGCGATATTGTCGCCGTGCAGCGCGGAGACCGGGATCTCCAGCACGTCGTCGTCGGACCAGCCGAGGGTGCGGGTGAGCTGGTTGAATTCGGCCGAGATCTCGGCGAATACGGTCGCCGCGTCATCGACCAGGTCGATCTTGTTCACCGCGAGCACCAGCTTCGGCACGCCGAGCAGCGCGAGAACCGCAGCGTGCCTGCGAGTCTGCTCGATGACGCCCTTGCGTGCGTCGACGAGCAGGATCACCAGCTGCGCCGTCGACGCACCGGACACCGTATTCCGCGTGTACTGCACGTGCCCGGGAGTGTCCGCGAGCACGAAAGAGCGCTGCGGCGTAGCGAAATAGCGGTAGGCGACATCGATGGTGATGCCCTGCTCACGCTCCGCGCGCAGCCCGTCCACGAGCAACGAAAGGTCCGGTGTGGCAAGACCTTTGTCGACCGAGGCGCGGGTCACGGCATCGATCTGATCGGCGAGCACGGATTTCGTGTCGTACAGCAGACGTCCGACCAGAGTGGACTTACCGTCGTCGACAGAACCGGCGGTAGCCAGCCTCAATAGGTCGGACATGTCAGAAACTACCCTCTCGCTTACGTTCTTTCCGCGCGGCGGCCGCCGGGGCGTTGCCCATACCGCGCACCAGGTTCAGCGGCGTCGGCATCAGAAATAGCCTTCGCGCTTACGGTCTTCCATCGCGGCTTCCGACACTCGGTCGTCGCCGCGAGTAGCGCCACGTTCGGTCAACCGAGACGCGGCCACCTCGGCGAGGATCGCCGCGTTGTCGGCCGCATCGGAAAGCACCGCGCCGGTGGAAGATCCATCGCCGACGGTGCGGTATCGCACCGAAAGCGTTTCCAGCACTTCGTCTTCCCGCGGTCCGCCCCACACGCCGGGCGTCATCCACATACCGTCGCGCTGATATACCGGACGCTGATGCGCGTAGTAGATGCTCGCCAGGTCGATGTCCTCGCGAGCGATGTAACGCCAGATGTCCAGCTCGGTCCAGTTGCTCAACGGGAATACCCGCACGTGCTCGCCCGGCGCGTGCCGCCCGTTGTAGAGGTTCCACAGCTCGGGCCGCTGCCGCTTCGGATCCCACTGCCCGAAGGCGTTGCGCAGCGAGAAGATTCGCTCCTTGGCCCGGGACCGCTCTTCGTCGCGGCGCCCGCCGCCGAACACCGCGTCGAAGCGGTGCTCGGTGATCGCGTCCAGCAGCGGGACGGTCTGCAGCGGATTGCGGATGCCGTCCGGGCGTTCGGTGAGCCTGCCGTCGGCGAGGTAGTCCTCGACCTTGGCGACGTGCAGCCGCAGCCCGTACCGCTCGACGATCTTGTCCCGGAACTCCAGCACCTCGGGCAGATTGTGCCCGGTGTCGACGTGCAGCAGCGCGAACGGCAGCGGCGCGGGCCAGAACGCCTTGAGCGCCAGGTGCAGCAGCACGGTGGAGTCCTTGCCGCCGGAGAACAGGATCACCGGCCGCTCGAATTCACCTGCCACCTCGCGGAAGATGTGGATCGACTCCGACTCCAGCGCGGCCAGGGTATCGAAATCGCTGATGCCGAAGGCGCGTTCGGTGGATTGGTCGCTCACGCGTTCGCTCACGTTAATGGTCTCCGTCATGACTGGTGCAACCCGCATTCGGTCTTGGCGAGGCCGGCCCAACGCCCGCTTCGTGGATCGGATCCCGGCTCCGGCTTCCGTGTGCACGGAGCGCAGCCGATGGACGGATACCCCTCCTCCACAAGGGGATTGACGAGGATGCCGTGCTGTTCGATGTAGTCCTGCATCTCGTCGTCGGACCAGGCGGCGATCGGATTGATCTTCACCAGCCCGAACGCCTCGTCGAACGAGATGAGCGGCGCGTTGGCGCGGGTGGGCGACTCGACCCGGCGGATACCGGTGACCCACGCGTTGTAACCGCTCAACGACTTCTTCAGCGGAACGACCTTGCGCAGCCTGCAGCACTCGCCGGGATCGCGCCCGAACAGATCCTTGCCGAGCAGCTGGTCCTGTTCGGCGACAGTCTGTTCCGGCCGGACATTGACCACGTTCACCCCGTACACCGCCTCCACGGCGTCCCGGGTGCCGATGGTCTCGGCGAAGTGGTAGCCGGTGTCCAGGAACAGGACATCGATTCCGGGGCGGACCTGCGCGGCCAGATGTACCAGCACGCCGTCCTGCATGTTCGAGGCGACGATGTAGCCACCGGGCGCTTGCGGGTCCGCGGCGGCAGTGCCGAAGTTGTCCTCGGTCCACTGCAGCAGATCAAGCGCCGAGGCGTCCGGTCCGAGATCGGCGGCGCCTTTGTCCGCGATGGCCCGCAGCTCGTCCTCGGTCAGCTTCGCCACCAGTTCGGTTGTCACAGTTGATCTCCCATCACCTGAGCAGTGCTCTTGCGCAAGCGAGGCTCATTTCAAATCCGCCTCGTCGGCACGAACGACCCACTGCGCGAATCGTTCGCCATCCTCGCGGTGCTTGATGAAGTTGCGCACCACCCGCTCGATGTAGTCACCGAGCTCCTCGCTGGTCACCTTGTGCTGACGCAGCTTGCGTCCGAAGGCGCTGTCGAAGCCGAGGCTGCCACCCAGATGAACCTGGAAGCCCTCCACCTGATTCCCGGTGCCGTCGTCGACCAGCTGACCCTTGAACCCGATGTCGGCGATCTGCGACCGCGCACACGAGTTCGGGCAGCCGTTGATGTTGATGGTGACCGGAACGTCCAGCTGCGCATTGAGATCCGCGAGCCGCTCCTCGAGTTCGGGCACCAGCGCCTGGGACCGCTTGCGGGTCTCGGCGAACGACAGCTTGCAGAACTCGATTCCCGAGCAGGCCATCAGGTTTCGCCGCCACAGCGACGGACGCGCCTGCAGCCCAAGGGGTGCCAGCTCGTCGATCAGCTCATCGACCTTGTCGTCGGCGACGTCGAGCACGATCAGCTTCTGGTACGGGGTGAACCGGATCCGGTCGGACCCGATGCGCTCGACCGCGTCGGCGACCTTGGTCAGGATCGTGCCCGAAACCCGGCCCGCGATGGGGGAGAACCCCACTGCGTTGAGCCCGTTCTTCAGCTTCTGCACCCCGACGTGGTCGATCGGCTTGGTCGGCTGCTCCGGCGCCGGACCGTCGATCAGCTTGCGCTTCAGGTACTTCTCCTCGAGCACCTCGCGGAACTTCTCGATGCCCCAGTCCTTGACCAGGAACTTCAGCCGCGCCTTGGTACGCAGACGGCGGTAGCCGTAGTCGCGGTAGAGCGAGACCACGGCCTCCCACACATCGGGCACCTCGTCGAGCGGCACCCACGCGCCGACCCGTTGCGCGAGCATCGGATTCGTGGACAGGCCGCCACCGACCCACAGGTCCAGGCCGGGCCCGTGTTCGGGATGGTTCACCCCGACGAACGCGACGTCGTTGATCTCGTGCACCACGTCCTGCTGGCCCGAGATCGCGGTCTTGAACTTGCGCGGCAGGTTGGAGTACTCCTTCTTGCCGATGTAGCGGCGCACGATCTCGTCGATGGCCGGGGTCGGGTCGATGATCTCGGTGAGCGACTCCCCGGCCAGCGGCGAGCCGAGCACCACGCGCGGGCAGTCGCCGCACGCCTCGGTGGTCTTGAGCCCGACCGCCTCGATCCGCTGCCAGATCTCGGGGACGTTCTCCACCTCGATCCAGTGGTACTGCACGTTCTCGCGGTCGGACAGGTCGGCGGTGTCGCGGCCGAACTCGGTGGAGATCTGGCCGAGTGTGCGCAGCTGCTCGACGTTCAACGCGCCCGCGTCGCAGCGGATGCGCATCATGAAGTACTTGGCCTCGAGCAGGTCGATGTTCTCGTCGCCGGTCCAGCTGCCGTCGTAGCCCTGCTCGCGCTGGGTGTAGAGACCCCACCAGCGGAAGCGGCCGCGCAGGTCGCCCTTGTCGATGCTGTCGAAGCCCTGCTTGGAGTAGATGTTCTCGATCCGGGCGCGGACGTTGAGCGGGTTGTCGTCCTTCTTGGACTGCTCGTTCGGGTTCAGCGGTTCGCGGTAGCCGAGCGCCCACTGGCCCTCCGCCTTGCGGCGCACCGGCTTACCCGTGCGGGCGCGCGGGCCTGCCGAGGCTTCCGGCCGCGGGCGGTCGGGGCGCACGCGGCGTTCGGCCGCGGGGCGTTCGGGGCGTGGGTGGTGACCTGGCCGGGATTCAGGGCCGGACTGATCGATCGGACCGGCGTCGGTGCTCGACGTCATGAGGGTCGCTCCTGCGGGGTGGGTGATACATCCGTGCTGGAGGCGCGAGGGGCTGACTCGCACCTGCGGTGTCAGCGGACCGATGAAGTCGAATATCGGGATCGCCGGGAGGACCCGGGGATGGGCGTCGCTGAGCTACCGAGGGGAATCGGGCAGACAGCTGGCGCTACAGACGCGCTTGTAGTCGACGTGGCGACGTGCCACAAGTCGTACTCCCGATGCGCGCATGCAGCCTATTGTGCCACCTCAACGGGTGGCTTCCGACCGTAGATCGATATTTTCCGCAAAAGTGCGGAGAATCCCCTGGACCGTTCGGTGGATTTGTGACGGTGGTCATAGGTCATCCGTCCATGGCGGCCGGTGATGCGTCCGGCTCGCCAAAAGTGAACTGTGCCACTCTGACTGAGTCCGCCCCGGGTGATGCCCGCCGCCGTCGCGTCAGGCCGACTTTCGTCTCGTTACCGCGCGACTCTTGCTGGGCACTTTCCTGCCGACCGCAGCACTTTGTCCACCAGCCCAGTTGACCTTAAGTGCACTTCGGGTATCAGACTCTGCGGCATGAGTACCGCACCTGTCGACACCGAGCTCGACGCGATTCGCACGGTAGTTGCGACCATCCAGCACTCCCAGCAGAACGAACTGGTCGATGAGTTCGTCGGACTGTTCCGCGAAGACGCCATCTGGACCACCGGCGGCGGCAAGCGACTGTTCGGCCGCGCGGCGATCGCCGAGTTCACCGCGAAGGTCCTGCCCGGCGCCATGCGCGACGGCACCGCCACCTACGAGATCGAGCACGTCCTGTTCATCCGGCCCGACGTCGCCGCCGTCAAGGTCCGCCAGCGCTACCTGACCAACGACGGCCGGCTCACCGGCGAAGGTTCCCCGATGTACGTCATGTCCAAAGAGAACGGCCACTGGCTGCTCACCGCCAACCAGAACACCGTCATCGCCGAATCCTGAGATCGGTGCGGGGGAACTGATGCTGGCATCGCCCGAGTAGCGAACAGCATCAGTTCCCCATGATCATTCGTCCAAGCGGGGGAGGCGTCGAGTGTCGGTTGCGGGGCGACCTGCACACTGGAGGGGTGAGTTCACCTGCGGCTATCCCTGTCGGCACCGAGACGTCCGGCCCGGTGCTCGGCGACTTCGGGGACGGCCCGTTCGGGATATACGTGCATGTGCCGTTCTGTGCGACACGCTGCGGATACTGCGATTTCAACACCTACACCGCAGGCGAACTCGGGACCTCCGCGTCGCCGCAGTCCTGGCTGGCGGCGCTGCGCGGTGAGTTGGTCACGGCGGCTGAGCAGTTCGCGGCCCTGCCGACGGCAACGCCGGAGGTGGCGACGATCTTCGTCGGCGGTGGCACCCCGTCCCTGCTCGGCGGCGACGGACTGGCCGCGGTCCTCGATGCCGTGCGCGACAATTTCACGCTCGCCGCGTCCGCCGAGGTGACCACCGAGTCCAACCCCGAATCCACCGCACCGGAATTCTTCGACAGGATCCGCGCCGCCGGCTTCACCCGGATCTCGCTCGGCATGCAGTCCGCCGCCGCGCACGTGCTGAAAGTCCTCGACCGCACCCACACCCCGGGCCGGGCCGTCGCCGCCGCGCGAGAAGCCCGCGCCGCCGGTTTCGATCACGTCAATCTCGACCTCATCTACGGCACCCCCGGCGAACGCGACAGCGACCTCGACGAGAGCCTCGACGCGGTCATCGACGCGGGCGTCGACCACGTCTCCGCCTACTCGCTGATCGTCGAAGACGGCACCGCGCTGGCCCGCCGGGTGCGCCGCGGCGAACTCCCCGCGCCGGACGACGACGTACTTGCCGCCCGCTACGAACGCATCGACGCTCGCCTTACCGCCGCGGGATTGAGCTGGTACGAGGTGTCCAATTGGGCTGCAAGCGAAGCCGCGGCCTGCCGGCACAACCTCGGCTACTGGGACGGCGGTGACTGGCTCGGTGCCGGTCCCGGCGCGCACAGCCACGTCGGCGGCGTGCGCTGGTGGAACGTCAAACACCCCGCCCGGTACGCCGACCGCGTCGCCGGCGGCGGCCTGCCCGCCGCAGGGTGGGAAACCCTCACTCCCGACGAGCGCTACACCGAGCGCGTCATGCTCGCCGTCCGCCTCCGCACGGGGCTGCCCCTCGCCGAACTGGACACCGCTGGTGCCGCGGCTGCCGACCGCGTCATCGCGGACGGTCTCGCCACTCGTGCGGGAGACCATCTCGTCCTCACCGATCGAGGCAGGTTGTTGGCCGACGGAGTGGTCCGTCAGCTACTCGTCCCGTAGCCGGAGTCCAGCGGTGTCGAGAGGGGTCGACACCTAGTTTTCGCACCCCCGCTAGCTCGTCTGACGTGGCCGGCTGGAAGTGCCGCGCGGCTCATCCCCGCAATCATGTGACGTAACACTCATCGTGCTTCGATCTGGATCGAGTGTGCGGCCGCAGGCCCATCCGCGCCGACAAATCCACCTTCGGCGGCGTTCGGTAGCCTCGGCGGCCCTTCCCGCTCCGGGGCGCGCGCAGGCGTCCGACCACCCCGGAAGGCGGCGGAACTCGGTCCCCTTCGGCGCGCCCCGCCACCCGTCGAATTGTCGGCATCGTGCCGCCCGAGAGACCTCGTTCAGCGAACTGCCGGGTCGGTTCGGCTGTCGCGGAGCGAGCGCGCCTTGTAGGCTTCGATCAACCCCAAGGAGATTCATGTCCCCGGCACGACACATCACTCTCATCCACGAACCGGGCGAATTCGCCGAGGCGCGGGCAAATGAAAAGGCCGAAACTGCGCGACAGAGCGCGGTGGCCGCACGCACCGTTGCCAGCTATTCACAGAACGCCGATGATTGCCAATCCCTATTGGCGATGCTCGGCCTGGACGCACTCGCCGGCAAACAAGCCAGGGTCTGCGACTAACCAAACCTCCCCGCCGGCGAAAGCCATTCGCGGGGTGTCACCCGTACGCGGCGCGGAAGCGCTGGACGACACGCGACGGGTTACGAAAACCACAGCGCCGCGCGATCATTGCGATCGTGCGGTGTCTGGCGTCGGTGTGCGCGGTAGGTCGGATGGACTCCGCCGCCGTGCAGGCGTCTCGCCGTGCAGGGTGATTGCTTGCAGCCGTGCCAGCGGAACCGACCTGTGCGGCGGGCATCAGGGCAACGCTCGCCCAGCTGTAGGCATCGCTCCGGTTAGCTGAACCGCAGTCGGCACCAGCAGACTCCGTGTGGTTTGCGGCCGCTCTGATATGCCGTGCTGCCCGAAAGACCGATCGGGACGCCGAGATGGTTCGGCCTCGCCCACCAAAGCCGAGCGGGACTTGGCTCACTACTTGTCCGCGGCGGCGCGATCATCGCAGTCGCGCCGTCGCCCGGATTGTTGTGTGGCTGACGTGCAGCAACCCCGGGCGCAAGTCCGCCGCCAAGCCTCGCATGGCGAAAACCGTGCCTCGGCGGGCGGAGCGGTGCAGCTGGGTAGGCGGCGGAGGGGCGCATAATGGGGTGATCACGAAGGGGATGGCGTGGGAACTGATGATGTAAATGGTTGGGGGCGGGGTGGATTCGAGGTGACCTGCTCGCATACGGACAATTCGGGATCTGTCGACCTGCTGTACGCGGTCAGACACGGGCAGAGCACTGCGAATGTTGCCTTGGCCGCCGACGAACTCATCGAATCCGACGACATGACTATCGAACTGACCGAGTTGGGGCAGCGGCAGGCTGCTGCTCTCGGCCGATGGTTGGCTTCTCTCGACCCTGATCAGCTGCCCGACCTGGTGCTTTGCTCGCCATACCTGCGGGCCGTGCAGACCTGGCAACTCGCTGAACAGGAATTGCTTGCGGCGAATCGCACCCTTCCGTGCCATCGCATCGATCAGCGGTTGCACGACCGATCGCGTGGCCGACTCAAACACCTCCCGCCGGCCGCTGTGCGCGAGCGGTTTCCCGACGAACCTGCGAAAGAGGCTCGCGACCCTCTCGGCTACCGCCCACCCGGCGGCGAGTCGTTCAAGGATGTCGCCGAGCGCCTCCGCGGCGTCGTGTCCGATCTCCGATCCGAGCACCGGCACCGCCGCGTGCTGATCGTGGCGCACGACGCCGTCGTACTCTTCCTTCGTCAAATCCTCGAGAACCTCACCGACACAGCAGTTTTGGCGCTCGCCGAAGAGGGTCTCGCGGGCAACGGCTCGATCACCAGCTGGCAGTGCGCCGCCGACGGCTATCGGCTATTGACCTACGACCAGCGCACCCATCTACCTGAAACCTGACCCCACCAATTGCCTGCGCGCGCAACATGACCCACCGTCACCGCTCGATGATGTTGTCCCGCACCGCCGGTGGCAGTCCGACCACGAGCTGCGAGACGTTCCTGCGCACCTGACCCACCCGCAGTTCCGGCGGCAGCGACTGCCACACCTGACGGATCTGCTCGCGCGCATGGTCCAGTTCCCCTTGGCGAGTCCACAGGGCGGCCATGTCGAGGTCGAGCAGCGCACGACCGACCTGGTCTTTCTCCGCCATCGGTAACTCGAGCATGCGGTCGCGGATCGCCTCGGCCGCCCGCCAATCACCGATCGAACTCAGCGCATGCGATTGATGCCACCGCAGAATGTATTCGGAGGTGCCGAGGTTGTCGTCGGTCGTCGCGGTCTCGGGCAGGGCGTCGAACATCCGCTCCGCCGCATTCACCGCCTCCAGTGCGTCCCGCCGCCGCCCGATTCTCGCCTGAATCCCCGCCTCGGCCAGCAACCCGAACACACCCGCCGCGGTCGGCGTCCGTCCGCTGGTCGCCTGCGCCGAACGCGCTGCGGCCAATCCTTGATCGAGGGCGTGCCGATAGCACTCGTGGGTGTGCGCCATGTGCCCGGCCAACCAGGCCTCGAGCGAAGGGTCGCCGGCATGCCGGGCGGCCCGGCGCGCTTTGGCGAACCACATGAACGTGTCGTGCAGATCGGCGACGTCGTTCAGTCGAAAAGCGATGAGGCCCGCCAGAATTGCCTCGATGCGGTGCAGCCGTCGGTGCAGATCGGCGGAGTGATCGGTCAGCTTCACATGCTGGACCTGAGCCAGGTCGCGCATCCGCGCGGGAATGTATTCCGAAGGGGGAAGGACATATACGAGATAGCCGCTGAGTTCGAGGCTTTCCTCCAGTGCCCGGACGGTATCCCGCGCGGTGGAGCCGACATGCGAAGCCGGAGCGACGACCAAGCGGCCGGGTAAAGCGGGAGAAGGGATTTCGTCGTCGGTGTAGTCGTGTCCGAAACCGAGCCGGTCCGGTCGCGTGCGATACAACCGGCACAGGGCGTCGAGGAACTGATAGGTCGGCATGTCGAGACCGGTCTCCCAGCGGGACACGCTCTGATGGGATAACCCCCGGCACGACGACCCGTCGGCGCTGACGATCTGCTGTAGTCGCTGCGCGACATCGACGAGCGTGAACCCATGCGCGATGCGATGAGCGCGCAGCAAGGAAACCCCGCAATGCGATCGCACCGCGTGTACCTGCTCCCACGTCGACCCACCTGCGGCCTCGTATTCGCGTACGACTCGTCTTCCGCACGCAATGCTGTGCTGCCCACCCACAACATCTCCAGATCATTGGTGTTTCTGATAGTCGGGACACGCGTAGGTATCTGCGACGTCCGCGCTTTCGACGGTATCCCTGCCCTACGACTTCGTCCATAAAAGTCGTGGTTCTGCGCGTAAGGCGTGCAAGAGCGGGGCAATCCCTGGCCGCAAGCCCCGGTCAGCGGCACGCTGGGGGTATGAAAAAAATCGTCATCGTCGGCAGGGTCCTGGCAAACCCGGAGTGTGCCGCCGACGAGGATGACCACGTGTCATTCGCCCACAAAATGGTGCACGTAATGACGCCTATCGCGACTGTGGTGACCGCTCTGGCCACCTTCGTGACCGCGGCCTCGGAAATGAACACCCTGGCCGTGACGGCCCTGGCAGGAGCCTGGGTGGTGGCAGGCTGGCTGGCTCGCGGCCGCCGCTGTCACTGTCGTGATGATCGAAAGCACGCCCGGCTGCATACTGCGGCAGGGGGTACCGCCTAGTCGAATGTCGCCCTGACCTAGGCAACACCGGATACGTGACGCCGTAGCGGGAGTCGTTCAGCCCGTACCGTTGTAGCTGCGGCAAGTCGCGAAAAAATACCCGGGAGTACGGAACCTGGGTGTCGCTCAAATCGGTAATGTGAGCGATATCAACGGGTCCGAGATCGTACAAAGCAGACATTTCACTGACCTGCGCGGTATCGGAGCGCTGGTTCTGCTAACCGCGTCTTTTGCCATGCTCACCGTGGTGTCGCGCTATCTCGGTGGCGGTTTCACCGCGCCCCAACAGGTCTATCTCCGTACGGGTCTGGCGTTCTTCATCGCGATAATCGCATTCAGCCGATGTATCCGCTGGCGCACCGTGCTGCGGATCAGCGCGCGGGAATGGTGCGTGGTGATCGGACGCACCATCCTGCTGTACGTAGTCGGCACCACACTGTTCGCGAAGGCCGCCGGGATGACGGCGGTGAGCGACATTTCGTTCATCGCCGCCTTGCCGCTGGTCGCGGCCCTCGGGATGCTGCTGCGCAGCGTGCGCGTGTCTGCCGTGCGGATCGTGTTCGTCGGTGGGTCCGCCATTGGTGTCGCGATCCTGTCGGGATTCGGCGGCAACGCGTCGAGCTCGCTGAACTACGGCAACCTGCTCGCGCTGGTCGCCATGGTGGCGATCTCGCTGAGTTACCTCGGCCGCGATCTGCACGACGGCACGCTGAACAATCACGAACTCACCGCGCTGACCCTCGGTGTCGGCGCGGCGGGTGTCGCGCTGACCTCGCTGCTGCAAAGAGATGGCCTGCCGCATGTCCAGGCGGGCGCGTCGGCGGTAATGCTTTGGGCCGCAATCGGTATCGGCGGATTGCTCAGCGTGCTGAACGTCTTCCTCATCAACTATTCGTTCGAACGAGTAGACCCCGTGCTCAGCGGCAACATGCTGACCGTCGAGTGCGTGTGGGGGCTGCTGTTCGGGCTGATCTTCTTCGGCCAGGTGCCCACGTGGAGTGGGATCATCGGCGGAGCATTGATCGTGTTGTGCGCGCTGGCGTTGAACATGCTCGACGGGCGCGGCACCGAGACCGCCACTGAGCCCGATGGCGACGACCCGGTGACCGCGCAGCAACCGGAGCTCGCGCTGGCCGCGGCCGAGCAGGCGCCGCCGGTGCTCCGGATGTACCTGCCGGACGGACGCGATCACCTGCACCCGCAGCGTGCGGAGGAACTGGCGGCGAGCCACTCGTGGATCGGGACGTGGGACTCGGCGAGTGGTCAAGGTCAGCGGTCTGCGGCCAGTTGACGAAGATTCGCGCACAGCGTCGCTCTGGGCCTGCCGCGGCACGGTTATCGGGAGTTTGTTGCGCCGCAGGTCGCAGGCTTTCTCGAGAGCGTCGACCACAATTCGCTTTCACTAGCGACGGAGTTATTTAGCGTCAGCAATATTTCTCTTCAGAAATAGGTTAATCGGTGACTGTTAATTGTGTGCGCATAATTTGCGGCGCCTGTGAACGCAATATCCCGAACGCCGCAATGCGATTCGAAGCGGCAGGCATCAATGTGCAGGCGCTCGCAATTGTTACGTCAAGTAGTTGGTTACCAACTGGCTTCTTCGAGGCGATTCAATGCCTGGGTTATCCACGTGGTGAAGTGACTGGTCAGGTCGGTGGGAGTGGTGGGGCGGATGGTGATGTGCGGGCCGCGGATTTCGGTGTAGCGGCCGTCGTCGGTGATGTCGTGCCACTGCACGACGTGCCAGGGTTGAGCGAGAGTGTGCAGCGGGGCGGCGATGAGGACGGCGGTGCCGCCGCCGTCGGCGGGGCGACCGATCAGGCGCTGGTACTGCTCGCGCGGGGTTTGGCGGGCAACGTCTTCGAAATAGCCGTCGCGGCGCGGTGCGATGTCGTCGGGGTGGAAGGTGGCCGGCGCGGCGGTGCCGGGCGGGCAGGCGGGCAGGGCCTGGACGGTGCGTGCGGCAAGGCTTTCCGGGCGGAACATGCGGACGCGGATCGGACCGTGCTCGGTGGCGGTGCCCGCTTGCATCAGGGTGACGGCGTGATAGGCGTTGCGGGCACCGATGATTCGATACTCGCGTAGGTCATCGCGGCCGGTGCTCTTCTTGTGTTTGTTTGTGCCGCCGAGGATTTCGATCCGCACATCGGATGTGCCCAGGGTATGCAGCGCTAGCTGGATCTCCTCCAGCTCATCGGCGGTATAGCGGTCGCGGACGGCGCGGCGGTGTGCCGCGAACTCGTCACGCAAAGCGAACCGGCTCGTGTAGCGCAGCGGACCGGGGAACCGATCATGGGCATCGGAATACCAGAGTGCAGCGAAATCATCTGGTTCCCAAGTCCATTCAGTCATCTCGGTCCGATCTTCTCCGTGTTCGTTCTTCTTCTGAGCGCCATCGAAGGCCGTGTTCACGCCACCGAACCGCACCCGTCCCCAGCCGAGTGCCGCCGCCGCGAGCGGGATATAGCGGCGGTGAAACGCGAGTGGCTCCGCCGTGCGGTCCCGTTCGGCGCGGCGTCGCGGTCTAAGTGGAGTTGTCGCCGCCGATTACCCCGCCCGGGATCGTTCTCGGGAGATCGCCGAGCAGTTCGTCGGTGTTCTCCTGGGTGATCAGGTAGTCGGGGACCTTGTGCTCGGAGTCATCCTCGGACTTACCACCGCGCGCGCCCATGCCCGGAGCGCCCATGCCGGGGGCACCGCTCGCGCCACGGGTGGCCGCCGCGGCCGCTGCCGCCGGGGTGGAGGTGGTGCCCGGAACGGCGGGACTGCCGGGGATACTGCGGCCCGGTTGCGGGGCCTTCGAACTCGGCGAACCCGGACTGCTCGGGCTGCCCGTTCTGCTGGGGCTGCCGGGACCACTCGGGGAGTACGGCGTCCCGGTGCCCGTCGGCGCGGTCTTCGCCGGATCGGTGGAGGTGGGGTTGCTCGGTGCCGGCGTGGTCGTCGGGTTCGTGCCGGCCGGTGTGGTCTGCGTGCCTGCCGGGTTAGTCGAGGCAGGGGCGGTCTGCTCGGCCTTCGGGTTGTCGGCCGACTTCGGGTTCTGGGTCGACGGATCGTCGGGCTTGCCATCGCCGTCTTTGTCGCCGGGAACAGTGGAGTTGTTCGAAGCTGGGTCGGTGGTAGTCGACGTGAGTTGATTCGGCTGACCGCCGGTGCCGCTGGTGTCGGTGCTGTATCCGCCCGGCGGAGGCGTGATGTCGACAGCCTTGGTGGGACTCGTCGGGGTCGGCAGGACGGGGATCTTGCCGTCGATTTGGCTGAACGGCTGCACGTAGTGCTCGTTCATCGCGACGCGCGCCTTCTGCGTCTCCTCGGTCTGGTCGCGCTGCAAGTCCCACCGGCGCGGCGGCCACGCCCAAGACGTCCAGGTGACCTCGACGGGATCGGGAATCGCCTTCTTGGTGTTGACGATCGCGGTCGCCGCGTCGCGCACCCGGGTGTGCAGTTCGGCCAACGCGGGCGTCAGCGTGTGGGCGTCGGTCGTGTACGCCTGGATCGAATTCTTCGAAGCCTCGGCTGCCGGTCCGGACCAGGCTTGGGAGATCGAGTTCTGGATCGAGCGGGCAAAGGTCGCCACGCCCTGCTCCCACAGTTGATGCATCTGCCAGTACTTTTCGGCCTGATCGATCGCGTTGGTGGTGTCGAGCGGATCGAATGCATTCTTGATCTCGGGGTGATCCCAGCTGTCGGTATGCTCGCCGCCGCCCGGAATCCGTGGGGGTTCGTATCCGCTCATCGGGCCGTTCCATCCGGGAGGAGGTACGGGCCGGCGGGCAGTTGCGCGGGTGGGCGCTGGGGGAGTGTCTCGTTCAAATGTGTGAACTCACTGGCAAAGTTGCTGTCCGCCTGCATCATTCGCTCGCGAGCCAACTTATGGACTTCTTGAATGTCTTCCACGATCTCGTAGTGCTGTTCCATGATCGTGTGCACATCGTTTCCGTCGGAAGCTTGTTTGGCTTTCTGTTTGAATCGGTCGACGACGGTGTGCCCCGACACCATGTCCTTGGTCGTCTCGCCGAGGCCCCAGCTATCTTGTCGCGAGATCTGCTCTGCGATGCCCTGGACCCGTCGGATCAAACGTTTGAAGTATTCGCAATCGCGATCGATGTATACAAAGTCCTCGGGCTTCATCTCCACTGTTGCCTGGCCCTCCCGGACGGCACTGAGCAAGTTCGCCATTGGCCGAGGCGTAGGCGTTGTGTCGTCACCCATGTGGTTCTCCCTCCCGATAAATGCGACCGTCAAAGCGTGCGTCAGGCCGTGGCGGGCATCGCCGGTGCAACCTTCTCGGCCAGTCCGCGCGCCAAGTCGCACGTGTTGAGGTGTCCCGTGGCCTTGCTTGACGCTGGATTAGTGAGGTTGAGCTCGAGGCTGCCGCCCTTCATCGCTACGTTGACGGTGCACGCTTCATCGGGGCGATCAGCGATTTGACGTGTCGAGATCGCACGTCGATTGCCGATCGTGAACTCGCGGCTGTCCGGAAACTTCTTGTCCTGGACCATGTCCACAGTGATGTTGGTCGTTTGGATGCTCGCCGCATATCCATCCGTCTTGGCCCAGAGGCAGCCGCGCCATTTGATGCCACCGTTGGCATTGGAGTCGTTCGGCGTCTTGTCCAAGAGCTTTTCGGAATCGAGCACGGCTTGTGGGATGTCATTACAGGCGTTGAAACCGGAGGGGACATCCGCAGCGGGACTTGCCTTGGAAGTGGCCGGGCTGCTCGCGCTTCCCGTTGGGTTCCCGTTCCCATCGTCCGCAGGCCCGCACCCCGCCAACACAAACACGGCACCAAGAACGAGACCAGACACCTTCCACGAGAGAGACCTGCTCGTCATCGGATCCTTCGCCCGCCGGTGCTCGAATCGATCGCGCGGGTCCGGACCGGCTTCTCCGCCCCCCCGCTTCAGCTCATGCTGACGCTACCGATGCGTATACCTGGGTGCAAGCGAGTCGCGTCGCAGGTCGGCAGCCATCGGTGACGGGTCGGTCAGTACTGCCCGAGGTGGGGCCTGGGACCTCGCGCAGAGCGAAGTCCCAGCCCCGGCTCACCCTCTCGGCACAGCCTTACCGCAGATCGAACACCACACCGGCAATACCGGCGGTGAAGGCCCCCCATGCACTGGAGCTGAAAACAAGCGCGGAGCCGTTCGGGTTCTTCGAGTCACGAACCATGTCGCCGAGGAACGCCACTTCGACACAGTCTTGGTCGGCGTTGCTGTGGCTGCTCTTGAACCAGGGCGCGTCGGATGGGTTCCTGTTCACGTCGCGGACTCCTTCGCGATCTTGTGGATGAGTGACCGACTGCGAGCCTCGTCCAGTGCCGAGCATTGCAGGTCGGCATACGCCTGCTGATACTGCTGTACCTCGTCGGTCTTCTCGAGATACAGCGCACAGGTATACGCCTGGATGTACACGACAGGTGGTTCGGTGAGATGCGCCGTTGGGTGCCTTGGGAATTCAAGGAGAACAAATGGCCCGACGTTCAACGCTCCATACGCTTCTGCGCTGAGCGGGATGACGCGCACCGAGACGTTCGGCAGCTCGCCGGCTGTCGCGAGATATTTCAGCTGTCCCATCATGACGGCGGGGCCACCGATGGCTCGCCGTAGCGCCGCCTCGTCCACGACGGCGTCGAGTGTGAGGGGTTCGGCCGAGTCGGTCAGGCGGGCTTTGCGCCGGTTGAACATTTCGATGCGGCGTTCTACCTCCGTAGTCGGCATCATCGGTGACTTCAGCCAAATCATCGCCCTCCGATATTCATCGGTCTGCAACAACCCCGGCAGCAGCACCGTTTGATACGAAGCAACCCTCTTCGCAGCCTCTTCCAACCCGATGAACAAATCGAACTGCTTCGGCACGGCGTCCCCGTACGCGTGCCACCATCCGGTGCGATGCGATTCTTCCGCCAATCCGAGCAGCATCGTCGTCACGTCCTCGGGTGCACCGTACACCTCGCACAACCGCTGAATGAACAACGGATTCAACCGCACGGGTTGCCCGGTCTCCATCCGCCACAGTGTTTGTTTGCCAACGCCAATCGCCAGGCGCGCGATTTCCGCGCTGACGCCTGAATTCTCCCGGAGTTCGCGCAGCTGACGTGCCAGCATGCGCCGGGGGAGGGTGGATCCGGTGGGGGTCACGGCAATTCCCTTTCGTAGCCTCACTATTGGCCAGGTATGCAACTGGAACCGCATGGACGGGAATCCTTGGAACCTTGCGAATTTTCCCCTGGTTCCACTACTGGGAACGTTCCCGCCGATCATTTCCGGTGCTCTACTGAACGCGCGCCCCGGTCCGTGTCATCGAAGACTTGAAACCTTATCGGCGAGAGCGGGTTCAGGTCCACTCGGAACCGGGGGCACCAACCGATCGATCGAGGTGAGTCGAGGTTCGATATGCATGACCCAACGTTCAAAGACACCCCCTTTTCGCGCTGTGCCTATTACCGCCGCACCTGCGGGCTACCGGCCGGAATCCAACCGGAAGCAGGCCGAATCGTCGTCAAGGTCGGCCTGGTCGGCGCGATCACCATGCCCGCCCGGCTCGGCCAGCGCGTCCGGGACGACATGCTGTTCCGCGGCTGCCCCGTCGGCCCGATAATGGCCCATATCCGTTCCCGCCGTTGGACTTTCCTGTGCCGACCCGACGTGCCCGATGACCCCCGCCTCTGCACCGAACTATTCCGTCTCGACGTCGCCATCGTGCCGTTCGGCGGGGAGATCGCCCTTCCGTCCCCAGCGGATTCGCACACCCCGTCCCGCGCCTGGGTCGTCCTGCCGCGGGACACTTTCCGCCCCTCTTGCGCGGTCATCATCGACTACCTGCGCGCCTGCACCAAGAGGCCTGCCCGTTGACCCCGCAGCCTACGAAAATCCAAGCGCCCCAAACACACTGCGTGCGAACGCCGCAGCCATTGTTGGATCCTCACACCCCTTCTGTGAGCCGCGCACCCATTACGCGGTGCGTGCAGCTCCTACAAAGGGTGTGCAATACAGCCCATGCACCGGGGGAGGTAATCGCGTGAATGGTTCGTTGCCGACGAGAAGCCAAGTGCTGCGCGCGTGCCGCGGCGAGGACACTGACGACCATCCGTTGTTACGCGCGGTGCGGGAGTTGACCGCACTGCACGAACACCGGCTGTCCACTCCGCACGAATCCGCCTGCCATATAGACGAATATCGTGCTCGGGAGGTCCGTGACATTGATCGGTGGGTCACCGCGCACCTCCCCGTGGCACACGGCGGTGCCTATGTGCACACCGAAACCCTCGGCGCGATCCTCGATCGCCTTGCCCGACTCACCGCGAGCGCCTATGCATCCCTGGCCGGCGAATCGGACTGGGAGCTCTGGTTCGCCTGGGAACGCCTCGCCGAACTAGCGGTCGGCTACGAGGACCTGATCACCGAACTGTCCGCAGGCCGCCGCCGGCTGCCGAGCGGGTGCTGATCATGAGTTTTGTTCGTGTGACGTGGTTTCCGACACTGATTAGGTCACGATTCACCGGGTATTCGAGAACCGATAAGGGAGCCGCCGCTATTGGGTTAACCTGCCGTGGATCGTTCGATAAGCCGAGGGAGTTGCCGTTGATCTCAGGCGGCAGGCGGGGCTGGGCGGCCATGGCAGCACTGGCCACGGTCGTCCTCATCATGTGCGCGTGCGGCACCATCTCCACCGAGGCGAAGGTGCGCCCGAGCGCCGAATCCACCGCCCCGAAAGCAGCGAAAGCGCAGGCAGGCACGCCGGGTTCGCAGGAGCTGGCTGCAATCGCGCCCGGCACGGCCGACCTCATGGCACGCATCCGCGCCACCGACCCGTGCGCACTGTTGAATCGCGAATTCGCCGAGCGCTTAGGTCTTTTCCAGCGCTACGATCGCAGTCCCGGATTGGAACGCGGCGGCGGTTGGACCGGTTGCGGATTGATACTCAATGCCCCCGATGATGCTTACTACTCGTTCAATCTGGAACTGGACAAGCTCTACACCTCGTCCCAGCGGGCTGCGGACCGGACCGAGCAGGTCAACGGCCGCACCGTGTACCGCAGCGCGAGCAGCGACGACAGACCCGAGGCGTACGGCTGCGACTACCGAATCCCGGCCGGGGACACTGGATTCGCGCACCATCTGAGCGTCGCCAAGATGACCGGCCCGACCAAGACACCGGTCCCGTGGTCTCAGCCCTGCCGATTCGTCAGGGAATACCTCGCCGCGACGATCGACGGCCTCACCGCCTTGCCGCCCCATGTCATCGACGAACCTGCCGGCCGTTCACTGCGCCAGCGCAACCCGTGCGGGGCCACCTCCCAGATCGCTGCCCAGTTCACCGGCTGGCAGCTGACCTCCGTCGGCTGGACCAAGGCCTACAAGTGCGCGATCACCCTCGTCCAGACCGGCGGCGCCCACCGCGCCACCGTCGAGGTCTCCTTCGACCAGAGCAACGAGCAGATGGTCAAGACCGGCGAGGTCAACCGCCTGCCCTCCGGCCTGGACGGCGGACAGGCCATCCAATACGCGCGCCACACCAACGTCGAAGGACTCACCGGCACCGAACTCCGAACGGTCCAATCCACCGACCCCACGCGGGAAAACTCCACCTGCGCAATCACGCTGAACTACCGCCGCGCCGACCCACCCACCGCCAGCAACGCCCACCTGCTGCGCGTCTCGGTCAACCTCGCCCCGGCCACCCCGCCCTTCCCGTTCGACGCTTGCACCCAAGTCGTCCAAGTCGCTCCCACGGTCTTGCGCGCGATCCCCTGACTCCGGCCGAGCTGTCGCATTGCCGACGCTTGCCCAGTCCCGCTCGACTGAGTATCGACGGGTACTCGCCGCCCCCATGCGGTCGCGGTGCCATGCGCGCAGGTTGTGCCCGTGTCGCAGGCGATGTCGGACACAGCCAACGACGCCGCCGCACCGAACTAACTGAGGCTGACTCGACTCTGTCTTCATCTGCGCTGATATAGCGAAAGCTCGCCTCCGATTCTGAGGCAGAAATTCTGCGTCGTTCTGTCGTGTACTGGCACGGGTGATGGCGACAACGGTCAGCAGCACACAAGGCGTATCCAACCAGGAGAATGATGATCAAACGCATAGCTGCGATGCTTGCATTGGGGTTCTCGGTGGGGTGCGTCAACGTTGCGGCACCGGCGCATGCACAATACGAATTGGACAAGTGGGAAAAGATCTCCGAGACCTACTGTCATATCAAGCCGGGGGAAGATGCCGTCGGTCCCAAGACCAGCCAGGCGAAAGCGCGCGAGCAGTTCAGCTACGAGGGGCTGATGGCGTACGACGATGCGTATCGGATGTCGCCCTTGGAACTCGTCGAAGACCCGCTTGACGTGGGCCGCAGCATTCTGCTGCACCCGGACGGCAAGTATGCGCCACCGCTCGGCTCCAGCGACTGGGACAGATTGCTGCACTGGCGTGCGAACGTCTGCAACAGTGCTGAATTCAAGTCTGAATGGAGCAACCTGAAGAAGACGCTCGATGAAAAGTATGGCAAGAGAATGAAACCGGGATACGACGAAGAATCCAAAATCGTGGAGTTGTATGCCGACAAAGTGGAGTTGTATGCCGACAAAATGGCCAAGATGAAGGCAGTGCTGCAGGGTGAGCAGGAGCGACGCGGCATCAAAGACCCGGAGTGGGCAGAACTCTGGGATGAGGATTCAGACGAGGACGACAAGGACTAATTCCTCGTAATCGTTGGTTCCACGGCGGACAGGGCCGATCGGGCCACGGTCCGGCCTGGTTCTGCTGCTGATTCAGCACTGCGCAGGGGTATCGGGCATCCGTGTGTTCCGCCTCGCCCGGGGCCGCAGGTCGCCCTGCGGCTCCGGGGCTTGATCTCTTGGGCGTATCAGTGGTCCTTACCCCGCGGTCTACGAGGCGATCACTCCGTGCTGCGGCCAACTGTTCTCGCGGTGAGCCCGACCGATGATCCGCCCGGCGGCGGCCCGGAAGATCCCATCCTCCGCTTGGTCGGTCCGGACGGTCTCGCTCGTCTCCCCGTTCCGTCACCAGTATCCAGCCGCAGTCCAGCCCCGCCACCCGTGGCGCGCAAGCGGCGATTCGGGTATAGGCAATTAGACTGGTTAACCAGACGGACCGGGATTCGCATGAAGTTGTGCGATGTGGCGGGTTCGCCGACGGCCTACGGCGGCGTACCCGAGGACGGAAGCGAGGAGGTGGGGCCGATGTCGAGCACCGAGGACAGGCGGTTCGAGGTCCTGCGCGCGATCGTCGCGGATTATGTCGCGACCAAGGAGCCGATCGGGTCGAAGAGCCTGGTGGAACGGCACAATCTGGGTGTCTCCAGTGCAACAGTGCGCAACGACATGGCGGTGTTGGAGGCCGAGGGCTACATCACGCAGCCGCACACCAGTTCCGGGCGCATCCCCACCGACAAGGGCTACCGGCAGTTCGTGGATCGGATCGCCGAGGTGAAGCCGCTGTCGGGGGCGGAGCGGCGGGCGATCATGGAGTTCCTGGAGTCGGGGGTCGACCTCGACGACGTGCTCCGCCGCGGTGTGCGACTACTGGCCCAGCTGACCAGGCAGGTCGCGGTCGTGCAGTATCCGTCGGTGTCCGCGTCGACGGTGCGGCACATCGAGGTGGTCGCGTTGAATCCCGCACGCCTGCTGCTCGTGGTGATCACCGACACCGGCCGCGTCGACCAGCGACTCGTCGAGCTCGGCGCGCTGATCAACGACGACGATCTGGCTGCACTACGCGGCATGCTCGGCGGCGCGATGGACGGCAAGCGGCTGGCCGCGGCGTCGGCGGCGGTGGCCGAACTGCCCGAGCAGGCGCCGCCGCGGTTGCGCGATGTGCTGATCCGGGTGTCGACGGTGCTGGTCGAGACGCTGGTGGAGCATCCGGAGGAACGGCTGGTGCTCGGCGGAACCGCCAACCTGACCCGCAACGCGGCCGACTTCGGGTTCCCCGGCTCGCTGCGTGACGTGCTGGAGGCGCTGGAGGAGCAGGTCATCGTGCTCAAGCTGCTGGCCGCCGCGCAGCAGCCCGGCACCGTGACGGTGCGCATCGGCGAGGAGACCCAGGTCGAGCAGATGCGTGGTACCTCGGTGGTGTCGACCGGTTATGGCACGTCCGGGGCGATCCTCGGCGGCATGGGTGTGCTCGGCCCCACCCGGATGGACTATCCGGGAACCATCGCCTCGGTCGCGGCCGTTGCCCGCTACATCGGTGAGGTCCTCGCCGAACGCTGACGGCTCCGATGCCGCTGATACGCTCGTAGTTCCGGCCGGATAAAGTTGAGTGCATCCGACTAATGCTGTCGATCAGCATGCGGTTGGAGCGGTGAAGCACCGTCGGCACTGTCGAGAACGACCAAGGACTAGAGAACTCAAGTGGCACGGGACTACTACGGACTGCTCGGCGTCGCGAAGAACGCGACCGACCAGGAGATCAAGCGCGCCTATCGCAAGCTGGCGCGCGAACTCCATCCCGACATCAACCCCGATGAGACGGCGCAGGCCAGGTTCAAGGAAGTGTCTGCCGCCTACGAGGTGCTGTCGGATCCGGAGAAGCGACGCATCGTCGACCTCGGCGGCGACCCGCTGGAGTCCGGTGGCGGCGGTGGCGGGTTCTCGGGCGCCGGATTCGGCGGACTCGGGGACGTGTTCGAAGCGTTCTTCGGCGGCATGAATGCCTCGGGTGGCGCGCGCAAGCCGCGTGGCCGGGTGCAGCCCGGCGCGGACTCGCTGCTGCGGACCCGGCTCAGCCTGGCCGAATGCGCCGTCGGCGTGACCAAGCATCTCACCGTGGACACCGCGATCCTCTGCGACGTGTGCACCGGCGCGGGCACCAACGGCAAGTCCAAGCCGGTGCGCTGCGAAACCTGTGGCGGCGCGGGCGAAGTGCAGTCCGTGCAGCGCTCCTTCCTCGGCCAGGTGCTGACCTCGCGCCCCTGCCCGACCTGCCGCGGCGCCGGCGAGACCATCCCCGATCCGTGCCACAAGTGTGGTGGCGACGGCCGGGTGCGCGCCCGTCGCGAGATCGCCGCGCCGATCCCGGCCGGTGTCGCGAACGGCATGCGGGTGCGGCTCGCCGCGCAGGGCGAAGTCGGCCCGGGTGGTGGGCACGCCGGTGACCTGTACGTCGAGATCGTCGAGCAGCCGCACGACGTCTTCGTCCGCGACGGCGACGACCTGCACTGCACCATCCGCGTGCCGATGGTCGACGCCGCGCTGGGCACCACCGTGGTGATCGACACCATCCTGGACGGCCCCACCGAGCTGACCATCGCGCCGGGCACCCAGCCGGGCGAGGTCTCGGTACTGCGCGGCCACGGCATGCCGCGGCTGCGGTCCGGCGCGCGCGGCGACCTGCTCGCGCACCTGGACATCGTGATCCCCGCCAAGCTGGACAGCAAGCAGACCGACCTGCTGCGCAAGTACAAGGGCATGCGCCCGAGCGAGCGCGCCGAGGTCATGTCCACCCAGTCCGAGCACAACAGCGGCCTGTTCGCCAGGTTGCGGGCCTCGTTCAGCGGACGCTAATTGGCCGCGACGGTCTTCTACCTCGACGAGGTGCCCGGACCGGGCGCCGTCGCCGTACTCGACGGCCCGGAGGGCAGGCACGCCGCCACGGTGCGCCGCATCCGGGTCGGTGAGCCGATCACCCTGTCGGACGGACGCGGGGTGCTCGCCGAATCGGAAGTAGTTGCGGCGCAGCGTGATCGGCTGGAGCTGCGGGTCTTGAATCGCACCGTCGCGCAAGCTGTCGCGCCGCGCGTGACGGTCGTTCAAGCGCTACCGAAATCGGATCGCTCGGAGCTGGCCGTCGAGCTGATGACCGAGGCGGGCGCCGACGCCATCGTCCCGTGGCAGGCTGCCCGCTGCATCGCGAACTGGGAAGGCAAGGCGGGCAAGGCCGTTGACAAATGGCGCGCCGCCGCACGGGCGGCCGCCCGGCAATCCCGCCGCGCCTACATCCCCGAGGTCGCCGATCTGCACCGCACTCGCGACCTTCTCCAGCTGATCGGTAAAGCCAAGGCGGACGGCGCGATCGTCGCCGCGCTGCACGAATCCGGCGCGGGCCGTTTCACCGAGCTCTCTTTCGCAGACGTGCCCGAAGTAGTGCTGATCGTCGGACCCGAAGGCGGCCTCGATGACTCCGAGCTGTCCGCGCTGTCCGAGGCCGGTGCCGACATCGTCCTGCTCGGCCCCACCGTGCTTCGCACGTCCACCGCGGCAGCCGTCGCCCTGGGTGCGCTCGGCGCCATGACGCCTCGCTGGTAGCGACCGACATCAGGCCGCTACGCGGAGATTCTGCGCCCGAAACGCCAACGTGGACACCAGTATCAATGCCACCGTCAGCAGACCGGCGACGCAGACGACGAGTCCCGCCCACCCGTGGTGGGTATAGGCGATACCCACGGCACCGCCGACCGCACCGCTGCCCACATAGAACGAGAACAGATACAGCGACGAAGCAGCGCCCCGGTTCCCGGTCGCCAGCACGCCGACCCAAGCACTCGCGACCGTATGAGCGCCGAAAAAGCCTGCCGTGCACAGGGCCATGCCGAGGATGAGAGTCACGAGATTGTCGGGCACGGTCAACACCAACCCCACACCCATGAGCAGCACCGCGCCGGCGAGCACCCGATGACGGCCGACCCGATCGGCGAGCCGCCCGGCAACCGTCGCGACCGCAGTGCCGGCGAAATAGAGCAGAAACACCAAACCCGCTACTGCATCAGGCAATTCGAACGGCGGCTGCGTCAGCCGGTAACCGAGGAAGTTGTAGAGCGAGACGAAACCACCGACCAGCACCAGCGCGAGCCCGAACAGCGCGAGCAGCCCGCGATGGCGTAGCTGAAGGGCGAGATCGCCAAGCACGGTACGGATTCCGGCGGGCCGGGCGACGAAACCACGCGACGGCGGCAGACTACGGACGAACCACACCGTGCACACCGCGGCGGCCACCGAGATGACCGCCTCGGCCCAGCGCCAGGAGCCGAGACCGAGCACGAACCCCGGAATCACTCGCCCGACCAGCCCGCCCATGCTGGTACCCGCGATATAGACACCCATCGCGGCCCCGAGCCCCGACGTGCCGATCTCCTCCGCGAGATAGGCCATCGCCACGGCAGGCACCCCGGCCAAGGTGAGTCCTTGCAGCGCTCGCCCGGTCAACAGCACCTCCAGTGACGGGCTGAACGGCAGCAGCAGGCCGATCACCGCCGACCCGATCGCGGAAACCATCATCACGCGGGTGCGGCCGATCCGCGAGGACAGCGCGCTCACCGGAATGATCGCCAGCGCGAGAAACGCGGTGGTGAGCGAAACCGCAAGCGCCGCATGGGCCGGGGTCGCGCCGAAGGCGACGGACAGGCTGGGCAGTAAGGCCTGTGCGCTGTACATCGTCGCGAAGGTGGCGAGCCCCGCCGCGAACAGCGCGGTGGTGATCCGGCGCTCGTGTGCCGTGCGGCCTGCGGCGGCGGGCCCGGACTTCGTCGAGGTCATGGCTTTGAGGATCGCGAGCGAACCCTTCCGAAGGGAAATGAATAATAATGGTCGAGTTGATGCACTGAGCGCATATAGCGAGAGCAGTCCAGGCCGCTCTCAGCTGCGCTGTGACACGTGTCACCGGAAAGGGTGGGCCTCGTGCTGAGCGAAGACCTCGAATGGTTCATCACGCTCGCCGAACTGGAACGGGTCGGCGCGGCCGCCGAACGCCTGCACCTCGCCCAGCCGACTCTGTCCCGCATGCTCGGCAGGCTGGAGCGCAGGCTCGGCGTCGAGCTGTTCGACCGCCGCGGCAAACGCATCATCCTCAACGAGTTCGGCCGCATCTATTACGAACAAGCGCGCCGCGCGCAAGCCGAACTCGACACCGCAGCCAAGTCCATTGCCGATCTGAACAGTCCCGCCAACGGTGTTGTTCGCCTGTCTTTTCTGCATTCCTTCGGCGGCTGGCTCGTCCCGCAACTGGTCGGCGAATTCCGCCGCGGCTCGGCCAGAATCGCTTTCGCATTGCGCCAAGGACCCGCCGAAATGGTGGCCACCGATGTGCTCGACGGCACCTCTGATCTCGGTATCGTCTCGCCGCGTCCGAGCGTGCCGGGCATCGGCTGGCGCGGCCTGCTGCGGCAGCGGCTCGCGCTGGCCGTGCCCGCCGATCACCGGCTGGCCGGCCGCAGGCAAGTACGCCTCGCCGAGGTCGCCGACGAGGACTTCATCGCCATGCATCCGGGCTTCGGCATGCGCCGAATCGTCGACGAACTGTGTGCCGCCGCCGATCTTCGCCCGCGCATCGCCTTCGAGGCCAGCGATCTTGTCACCGTCGCGGGCCTGGTCGCCGCAGGTCTGGGCGTCGGGGTGCTGCCGGAGGAAGATCTCGGCCCGGCGAGCTCGGCCCGGGTGGCCGGTGCGAAGGCGGACGGACGGCTGGCCGGGCCGGTGCTGATCCCGCTGGCGGACGCCGGTGCCACCCGGGAGGTCGGTTTGGTGTGGTCGGCCTCGACGTCCGCGCCGGGGGCGGCGCGACGTTTTCGTGATTTCGCCGAGGGTTGGGCCCAGCGCCGCGGGGGAATCCCGTGAAGACCCGGTCCCTCCGTTAGCGGCTTATTCACTGGGCGGTGTCGGTGGGGCGCGTTAAACTTTCATCAACACAGCAGCACGTCGAGACCGGAAAGCAGGCTGTAGCCACTTTTGAGAACACAAGGCGAGATCGGCGACCCGACGACTTCCGCAACAGGTATCGGCGCCGACGAAACCAGCTCGGGTCCCGCAGCACGCACCGTGCGTTCCAGTATCGAACTCGCTCCCGAATCCGTGTTCCCGTTCCTCGGTTCGGCCGACCAGAACCTGCGTGAACTCGAACAGCTGCTCGACGCGGACATCCATGTTCGCGGCAATTCCGTCACCCTCACCGGCAAGGCGGCCGACGTCGCCCTCGCCGAGCGGGTGATCGAACAGCTCGTCGCGCTCACCGGCCGGAATCGAGTGGTGACCCCGGAAGCGGTGCGGCACACCGTGTCGATGCTCACCGAGGGCTCCTCCGAGTCCCCGGCCGAGGTGCTCAGCCTGGACATCCTGTCCCGGCGCGGCAAGACCGTGCGGCCCAAGACGCTGAACCAGAAGCGCTACGTCGATGCGATCGACGCCAACACCATCGTGTTCGGCATCGGCCCCGCAGGCACCGGCAAGACGTATCTGGCGATGGCCAAGGCCGTGCAGGCGTTGCAGACCAAGCAGGTCACCCGGATCATCCTCACCCGTCCCGCGGTGGAGGCGGGGGAGCGGCTCGGCTTCCTGCCCGGCACGCTCAACGAGAAGATCGACCCGTACCTGCGCCCGCTCTACGACGCGCTGCACGACATGATGGATCCCGAAGCCATTCCGAAGTTGATGGCAGCCGGCGTCATCGAGGTCGCGCCGCTGGCGTACATGCGTGGTCGCACGCTCAACGACTCGTTCATCGTGCTCGACGAGGCGCAGAACACCACGGCCGAGCAGATGAAGATGTTCCTCACCCGCCTCGGGTTCGGCTCGAAGATCGTGGTGACGGGCGACGTCAGCCAGGTCGATCTGCCGACGGGCGCGCGGTCGGGGCTGCGCGCGGCCAGCGAGATCCTCACCGACATCGACGACATTCACTTCTCGCAGCTGACCAGCAGTGACGTGGTCCGGCACCGGCTGGTCGCGGATATCGTCGACGCCTACGACCGCGCCGAGTCGGAGACCAGGCCGCAGGTCGGCCCGCACTATCCGGGCAACCGGGCCCAGCGTCGCGCCGCCAACCGCGGCGACCGGCGCTGAGCCGCGTGCTCGACACCGTCCGGCTGACATCCCGCGACGCCGGGTGTCAGCCGGACGGCGGCATGCCGTGACATAGGCTGACCGGGTGAGTATCGAGATCGCCAACGAGTCGGGTATCGACGTACCCGAAGAAGATCTGGTCAGTGTCGCGGGCTTCGTGATCACCCGGATGGATGTGCACCCCGCCGCGGAACTGTCGATGGTGCTGGTCGATCTCGACACCATGGCAGACCTGCACATGCGCTGGATGGACCTACCCGGCCCGACCGACGTGATGTCCTTCCCGATGGACGAACTCGAGCCGGGCGGGCGCCCCGACAGCCCCGAACCCGGCCCGTCCATGCTCGGCGACATCGTGCTGTGCCCCGAGTTCGCCGCGGGCCAGGCCCGCAAGGCCGGTCACTCGCTCGACCACGAACTCGCGCTGCTCACCGTGCACGGCGTGCTCCACCTGCTCGGCTACGACCATGCCGAGCCGGAGGAGGAGAAGGAAATGTTCGCGCTGCAGGCCCGACTGCTCGAAGAGTGGTACGAGAGCCTGCGCGAAGCACAGCGGCGGGCCGAACTAGCCGCCCGCGACGCCAGGCTGCTGGGGAAGGCGGGCTTCACCACACCTGGTGACGCATTAGGACCCGCGTGAGTTCGCTGACCCTGATTACTTTTGCCGTCCTGCTCGTCCCGGTCGGCGGCGTATTCGCGGGCGTCGATTCGGCGTTGAACACCATCTCGCCGGCCCGCGTCGACGATATGGTGCGCGCCGACCGCCCCGGCGCCGTCCGGCTCAGCAAGATCGTCGCCGACCGCGCCCGCTACGTGAATCTCATGGTGCTGCTGCGCATTCTGTGCGAAATCGGTGCCACCGTCCTGCTCGCCGCGGCACTGATCTCGGTCTGGGACGACAATTGGGCGCTGCTGGTCACCGCCGCGGTGATGGTGCTGGTGTCCTACGTGGTGATCGGGGTCGGCCCACGAACCCTCGGCCGCCAGCACGCGTACTCGATCGCCTTGGCCGCCGCGCTGCCGTTGCAGTTCATCGGCGCGCTGCTCGGCCCGCTCAGCCGGGTGCTCATCCTGCTCGGTAACGCGATCACGCCCGGTAAGGGTTTCCGCAACGGCCCCTTCGCCTCCGAGATCGAGCTGCGCGAAGTGGTGGAGATGGCCAGCGAGCGCGGCGTGGTGGCCGACGACGAACGCCGAATGATCCAGTCCGTCTTCGAACTCGGCGACACCGCCGCCCGCGCGGTGATGGTGCCGCGCACCGAGATGGTCTGGATCGAGGCGGATAAGACTGCGGCACAGGCGATGTCGCTCGCGGTGCGATCCGGGCACTCGCGTATCCCGGTGATCGGCGAGAACGTCGACGACATCCTCGGCGTGGTGTACCTGAAAGACCTTGTGCCCTATGCCGAACGGAGTCGCAAGGTGCTGGTGCGCGAGGTGATGCGCCCGGCCGTGTTCATGCCCGACTCCAAACCGCTGGACAGCCTGCTCGACGAGATGCAGCGCAGGCGCAACCACATGGCGCTGCTGGTCGACGAATACGGCGGCATCGCCGGGCTGGTGACCATCGAGGACGTGCTCGAGGAGATCGTCGGCGAGATCGCCGACGAATACGACACCGACGAGACGCCGCCCATCGAAGACCTCGGCGACGGCCGCTATCGGGTCTCGGCGCGGCTGCCGATCGAAGACCTCGGCGATCTGTACGGACTCGACATCGAGGAAGAAGACGTCGACACGGTCGGCGGGTTGATGGCGCACGAGCTCGGCCGGGTGCCGCTGCCCGGGTCGAAGGTCGTGGTGCACGGGTTGATGTTGCGTGGCGAGGGCGGCGCGGACACCCGAGGGCGGGTGCGGGTGCACACCGTGGTGGTGCGCAAGGTGACGGACAAGGCGCAGAACGCCGACGGCGAAAAGTCGAACGGCACACACAAGGGCAATGGATCGGATCGGGAAGTCCCGGCCGGTCGACACGAGGACGGAGACACCGAATGACCGAATTGGATCCCGAGGACAACAAGTTACTGGTGCTGGCGCGCGGCGCGATGGGCCGCACCGGCGGCGCCAGCGGCGCGGCGATCCGCGACACCGACGGACGCACCTACGCGGCGGGCGAGGTGAGCCTGACCGCACTGCGCCTGACCGCGCTGCAGTCGGCGGTCGCGGCCGCGATCTCCAGTGGCGCAGAGGGATTCGAGGCGGCCGTGGTGGTCGGCGGACGGTTGTCCGACTACGGGGTCACGGCGGTCCGCGAAGTGTCGCCCGAAGCCAAGATCATCTTCACCGACCGCGACGGTGCGGTCTTCGAGATCGTCGACGACTCGCAGCTCGCCGTCGACGCGGAGTCAGCCGAGGTGCACGGTGGCTGACGGCCAGGGTAACGCCGAATTCCGTTCCGGCTTCGTCTGTTTCGTCGGCCGCCCGAACACCGGCAAGTCGACGCTGACCAATGCCCTGGTCGGCCAGAAGATCGCGATCACCTCCTCGCGCCCGCAGACCACTCGGCACACCATCCGCGGCATCGTGCACCGCGACCACGCCCAGCTCATCCTGGTCGACACCCCCGGCCTGCACCGCCCGCGCACCCTGCTCGGCCAGCGACTGAACGACCTTGTGCGCGATACATATTCGGAAGTCGATGTGATCACGCTGTGCGTGCCCGCCGACGAGAAGATCGGTCCCGGCGACAAGTGGATCGTGTCGCAGATCAAGCAGATGGCGCCCAAGACCACCGTGCTCGGTGTGGTCACCAAGATCGACAAGGTGAGCCGGGACCAGATCGCCGAACAACTCCTCGCCCTGTCGAAACTGCTCGGCCCCGACGCCGACGTGGTGCCGGTGTCCGCGGTCAAAGGTGAGCAGATCGAGGTGCTCGTCGATGTCATCGCCTCGAAAATGCCTGAGGGGCCTGCGTTCTACCCCGATGGGGAGCTCACGGACGAGCCCGAGGAGACCCTCATGGCCGAGCTCATTCGTGAGGCGGCGCTGGAAGGTGTCCGGGACGAACTGCCGCACTCGTTGGCGGTGGTGATCGAGGAGATCCTGCCGTACGAGGAGCGGGAGGACATGCTCGATGTGCATGCGATTTTGTATGTGGAGCGGCCTAGTCAGAAGTCGATCATCATCGGTAAGGGTGGGGCTCGGCTCAAAGAGGTTGGGACGAATGCTCGGCAGCAGATCGAGCATATTCTCGGGACGCGGATCTATTTGAATCTGCATGTGAAGGTGGCCAAGGATTGGCAGCGGGATCCGAAGCAGTTGGGGAAGCTAGGGTTCTGAGAGTCGGGCGACTAACGGTGTCGCCTTCGGCATCACCGTTCCCGTCGTCGCCGTGCCATGGGCGTCACGATCAATCGCCGGGGCGCCTTCGGCTCTGGGATGGAAGCCAAATCAACCGCGCGGCCATCCACCCCGGCACAGTCCTTCAGCGAAATCGTCTCCAGCAGTGGGAAATCGCCGAAGGGTGTGAGGTCATCCGGGAGAGTGACCGCAGCCAACTCCAGTGATCGGAGCTGGGGCAGCGTGGCGGCCAGTGTGGGCAGGTTGTCGACGAGATCGCAATCGGCCAGGGTCAGGTTTTCGAGGTGCAATGCTCCGCCGACCGTGGTGAGTGCGGTGGGTGCGCCCTCGCCGCTGAGAGTGAGCTCGCTCAGATCTACGAGGCAGGTCAGGTCGTAGTCCGCCGGAACCGGCTCGAGGCCGAGCGATCGCAGCTGAACAGGTAGCGATGCTGCGGTCAACTGCGGCAGCGACTTCCAGCCCACCAACTGAAGGTGGCGAAGGCCGGTGCATGCTGCCAGCCCGTCCAGGCCGTCGAGCACTGCCTGATGGTCATTCGTGGCGAGCACCAGCTTGCGGAGGTAGCCGAGGTCGCGCGCAGCGGCAAGCGCCCGCAGATCATTGACTCCGGTCAGCCGGAACAACGAGAGCAGAGGGGCTGCCGGTAGTCCGTCGGCTGCCAGTGTGCCGATGCTCGAGGGGAATTCCACGATCAAGGATCGGAGGTTGTCGAGCCGAACGGTCGGCTTCCACTGGCGCGGACGAAACAGCCAGAGATCGAGACCGGGTTCCGGCGGGAAGTTGGCGAGTACTTCATCGGCGTATTCGGTCGGGTCGTAGTAGTCCCAGGTGGCGATCAGCTCCTGTCGTATTTCTTCTCGCGTGTCCTCGGTATAGCCGCCCAGCAACCGCAATGAGACAGGCCCACCGATGAGTGCTGCCGTCCGCACCGTCGTCATCGCGCTTACATCGGGAACGTCCTCGAGATTCTTCGGCAGATATCGCAGCAACGGTTCGCCGACCGCAACCAGCGAAGCAGCCTCATCGAGGTCCTGCGGCGGGACGAGCCCGGCGATCGTCTCGTCCAGCCGCTGGGCCAGTTCACCCGAGAGCGACTCGATCGTTTCCCAACACGACGCGGCCAGCAGCCGTAGGTGTCGCTCGTTACGGTCGTCGTCGGTCGCGCGGTCGAGCAGGCCGGTGATCAGCTCACCGCGCTGGCTGCTGTTGGCGTGGCCAGCCGCCATGATGACCGTGTCGTGCCATACGTCCAGATGAGCGCGTCCGACGAGGTTGCCGATGCGATCTTGCGCGGCGGCCTCGGCTGCCGCGAGATATTCCTGAAAGGTTCGGTGCACGAAGTCGATTCGGCCGTCGGCAGGGGATCTCAGGATGCCCGATCGATTGAGCAGATAGTCCAATACGTCCCGCGGATCGACCTCCAGATGGCGCATGGACGCGATCTTCGTTGCGACATATCCTGCGGCCCTGTCGATGTCGACTTCATTGAGATGGTTGTCCGACAAACGCCAGGCCAGATCACGAAGCACGGTGACCTTGTCGGTCAAGCTGAGCGAAGCCCCTTGCGCGCTGGGGATATGCCGCTCTGCATCGCGCCGCTGCACGAGCAGATCAACCGCGATCTGATACAGCTCCATGCGATTGCGCGGCAGCTGTCGCTTACGCCTCAGGTGCAACGAACACAGCATCGCGGCAAGGAGCGGGTTCGCGGCCAACGCCTGCAGATGTGGGCGATCCCGGATACTGGCGGTCAGGGCGCGTTCGTAGTCGGGCAGTTCCGTCGGTGCGCACGGCAGACGTTGTCCACTCTCGCCGACGGCTTGATGCCATTGGCGGACGAAGGCATTCAGATCCGACTGTGTCATTCGTTCGAGCTCGACCGGTGTGAAATCGGTCGTGGCGAGCCAATCATTGTGGGCCGCAGCTGGTCTGGAGGTAACCACCATTCTGGTCAGCGGGTAGGCGTTGAGTAGCAGAGTGATCCACTGCCGGACCTTGTCGCGATCTGAGGGAACGAGTTCGTCCACACCGTCGACCAGCAACAGGATCTGGCCGCTCGCCAGTTGACGATCAACCCAGGCCTCGGGCATGTGGCTCGTCAGTGGTCCCGCCGCGTCATCGAGCAGCTCGTGCAGCTTGGGCAGCTCGCGAGCGGTGTAGCTGCGCAGCCTGAGCAGCACGGGGACCAGGCCATTCCATGCGGCGAGGTCGCCGGTGAACGTCGCACGGGCCGCGGTGACCGCCAACCAGCGCAGCAGCGTCGTCTTGCCGGATCCGGCTTCGCCGCGGAGCAGGATTCGCAGCTTTCGGCTTAACGCTGCCTCGACTCGTCCGCCGCCGAGTCCTTGTTCGTCGGCCTGGCGCCTGTCACCGAACCACAGGTAGTTCTGACCGACCACTCGCAGGCTGACATAGGCAACGGAAAGTTTTGTCCGCAAAGGCTGTTCGACCGCGAAGCTGAACAGTTCGACCTCGTCGAGGGTCCGGCTGATCAGCTCGAGGTACTCGCGGCGGAAGGCCGCGTCCTGGTCGCTGCCGTCCGGTGCGTACAGCGATCGCTTGGGCAGCCGCTCGAGGACCTGCCCGACATCACTACCCAATCTGTCGACGCGCCTGAGCAACTCGGGCACCGCCCGCTCGACGAAGACCGGCAGGTGGCGCACGATCTGGACGTAACAGTCGCAGCATTCCGCGACGAGCTGTTCATACAGCGCCGATCCCGCGGCGCTGAGCCAATCCGGCGTCCGCACCGTTTCGCGCATCCGCCGGGCCAACTGCGCCGGATCGGCATTCGACGCGAAGATCGCGGCATCGGACAGATCGGCCTGCTCGAAGGTGTCCACCACCGCATCGACGACCGCCGTGTGCTCGCCCTCGTCCATCCCGCGAAACTCATGGGCGAGCATGGGCTCGAGCCGTTCGGCCACCGCGTCCGCGATCTGCTCGAACTGTCGCTTGACGCTGCGCTGCGGGCGAAAGCCAGGAATGTGGCGCCGGATCAGTTCGTCCATATCGGAGCGCCGGGCCTGGTCGCTTTGCTGTTTCGCCAGCAGCAGCTGCGCCGCCCGCCCCACCAGCGCGGTACCGAGCCTGACCGCAACGAGTTCCGCGCTCATGTGCCCCCTGTCGCAAGGATGCGCTTCCCGATCCACCTCGTAGTCCTCGATGATGCCATCGCTGTCCGACACCTCGAGCAAATACGTCCCAGCGTGACCGCCGAACTCGCGACCCGCACCTCTGCTCGGGATCCGCACTGACTTCAAGGGCACTGAAGCGAGTGCGGATCCCGAATATGGGTGCGGCTTTTCATATCGGCGGTAGGGCCCGAATCCGGTGGACCGCGCTGTGCCGGCCTGCGGGGTGTTCTCGTTTCGAGAACGGAGGCGGGGTGCGTCCGCGGTTCAGTGAGACAGCCACCACGGGGTGGGGCGTTCCCGTTCCCAATGCAGCTCCGATTCCAGTTGCGCCGCAACGGAAATCAGCAGTGGCTCGGTGGCGGCCGTGCCCATCAGCTGGGCGCCGACCGGCAGTCCAGCCTCGGTGAACCCGGCGGGCACGTTCACACTCGGCCAGCCGAGGACGTTCCACGGCCAGGTGTAGGGGCAGGCGGCCGTGATCAGGTTGTTGGTGGCGTGCACGCCGATGCCGTCGATGTCCTCGGCGCGCGGGGGAGGTGTCGCGGTGGTGGGGGCGAGGACGAGGTCGTAGTCGTGGAAGAAGCTGCCGATGCGCTTGTGCAGCAAGGGTTCTGCCTGGCGGGCGGCGAACAGGACGGGTCCGTCGAGGAGTTTGCCCAGTCGGGTATTGGCGATAGTGCGCGGATCCACCTGGGCGCCAGGGAATTTCTGGTGTGCCGCGCGGATACCGGCCATCGATCGCGGCAGGAACGACGCGCCGATCAGCAGTCCATAGTGCAGGTCGGCGACGGTCACGGAGTGGCCCAGCTTGCGTAGGGTGTCGCCGATGCGTCGCACCGCCGCCGCTACCTCGGGGTCCAGTGCGGTCCTTGTCGCGGTGAACGGGGTGCGTAGCGAGAGTGCGATGCGCAGTCTGCCGGGATCGCGGCCGACGGCTGCGCTTGCGGAAATCGGTGCGGGAGTGTGTAAATCGCCGTCATGCGGTCCTGCGGCCACGTCGAGCAGCAGGGCCGCGTCGGCGACAGTACGGGCCAGCGGCCCGTTGACGGTGAGTCCGTAGAACGCTTCGGCGTGCGGCCAGGTGGAGATCCGGCCGCGCTGCGGTTTGATGCCGACGAGGTTGGTCCACGATGCGGGGATGCGAATGGAGCCCGCCCCGTCGGAACCCAGTGCGGCAGGGACCAATCCGGCCGCGACGGCCGCCGACGATCCGCCGGAGGAGCCGCCGGGCGTGTGGTCGGCCGACCACGGGTTGCGGGTGTGGCCGAAGGCGGCCGCGCTGGTGAACGGCAGTTGTCCGAGCTCGCAGGTGTTGGTCTTGCCGACGATCACCGCGCCGGCCGCGCGTAACCGCCGAACCGATTCGGCGTCTTCGGTTTTCGGGGCGAAGCTGCCGCCGCAACCGAATGCCGTCGGCTCACCGGCGATGTCGGTGTCGTCCTTCACCGCGACCGGCACACCCAGTAGCGGTAGCCGCTCACCTGCCGCGAGGCGACGGTCGGCGTCGGCCGCCTCCGCGAGCGCGCGCTCCCGGCGCACGATCCGAAACGCGTTGAGCGTCGGCTGGGACGCCTCGATGCGATCGAGGGCGGCGCCGACGGCGGCAACGGAGCTGATCGTGCCCTGCGCGAGGGCGGCGGCATGGTCGGCCAGTCCGAGATCGCCGGTCTGCGGCTCGGCCGCCTGCCGAGTGGGGTCGGGCACCGTCATCGTGAGCTCCGTCTCGTCGCACTTTCGGAAGACGGTATCGCGCACCTGGTCAAGTGACTAGTTCCTCGTTCGCGCCGCCGCGGCAGGGCTCGTCCAGGCGATCTCTGTGGGGAGAGGGAACCAAGGGCGGCGTGACTGATTTCCGCTGGGTAGTCCGCTCAGCTGTAGACATACATACGGAATGTATGTAAAGGTGAACCCACCGCAACGCTCTGGAGGAACAATGGGAATCAGCACCGAACTCGGCCCCGCCCACGAGGTAGACCTGCCCGGCGGCCGCATCCGCTACCACGACACCGGCCAGGGCTCCCCGGTGGTTTTCGTGCACGGCTTGCTCGTCAACTCCGACCTGTGGCGCAAAGTCGTCCCCGGCATCGCCGCCGCAGGCCACCGCTGCCTGACCCCCGACTGGCCGCTCGGCGCCCACCAGATCGCGCTGCCCGATGCGGACCTCACCCCGTCCGGCGTCGCCGACCTCGTCGCAGCCTTCCTCGAACGACTCGACCTGACCGACGTCACCGTGGTCGCCAATGACACCGGCGGCGCGATCACCCAGGTGTTGATGACCCGCCATCCGGCCAGGCTCGGCCGCGTGGTGCTCGCCGCGGTCGACAGCTACGAGGGCTTCCTCCCCAAACCGTTCGCGTTGCTGTCCTGGCTGGCGCGGATCCCGGGCTCGATGCGCCCGGTCATCGAGTTGGCGCGCATCCGCGCGCTGCATCAGACGCCACTGGTGTTCGGGATGGTCGCCAAGCGCCGGGTGCCGCCGGAGATCGCCGACTCCTATCTGGCGGGCCCACAGCAGTCGGGCGCCGTTCGGAAGGATTTGCGGCTGTTCCTGAAGAACGCGCACCGGCGCTACACGCTGGAAGCCGCGTCCCGCTTTCCGTCGGTCGATATCCCGGTGCTGCTGGTGTGGGCGCGCGAGGACAAGATCTTCCCGATGTCCTACGCCGAACGCCTGGCCAGGGACCTGCCGCACGCGACGCTGAAGGTCATCGACGACTCGTACACCTTCCTGCCGGAAGACCAGCCCGAGTTGCTCACCGAGTCGATCCTGGAGTTCACTCGGCTGCATGCCACGCCGTAGCCAGGAGGATCGCTCCCGTACCACCAGGGCCGCGCTCGAACAGGCCGGACGGCGCCTGTTCACCGAGCGCGGCTTCGCGGCCACCTCGGCGGAGGAACTCGTCACCGAGGCCGGGGTCACCCGCGGCGCGCTGCACCATCACTACGGCGACAAGCGCGGACTGTTCCTCGCGGTACTGGAACAGATCGAGGTGGAGACCACCGAGGAGATCGAAAAAGCCATCGCAGCAGTCGATCCCGACGATGTGATGGCCGGGATGGCAGTGGGCCTCAGCGTCTTCCTGGAGATCTGCCAGCGCCCCGCCATGCTGCGTATCGCGCTCACCGACGCGCCCGCGGTGATGGGCTGGCAGGCCTGGCGTGAATTCGAGAATCAGCACGGCCTCGGCATGATCACCGCGCAGTTGGCACGCGCTCGCGCCGCGGGCTTGATCGCCGACGTTCCCATTCAGGTTCTTGCTCAGCTATTGCTCAGCGCGCTCACCGAGTCGGCTTTGATCGTCGCGCACGCCGACGACCCGGACCGTGCCCGCGCCGAAGCCCAGCAGTCGGTGCTGCTGCTCATCTCCGGCATCGTGCAGACCTGAATCCGCACCGCGTTCTACTCCACGAACTGTAGTTCTACCTGCGGTAATTCGACCATGACCCGGGCGCAGACGGCCCGATGCCAGGTGGCCGGATAGCGGGTGTCCGGCTCGTGCCTGCAGTAGTCGTCGTTGGTCCGATAGGTGTGCAGGCGCGGGGAGATCTCGCCGGCGCCGATGGCGTCGACCATCGCCTCGACCACCTGTTCGGTCTCGTCGGCAATCTCGGCCAGCTCGCGGGCCGCCGTGTCCGGGATCTGGAAGGCGCCCCGTTCCCACCGTTCCACGGTGCGTTCGGCGACGGCGAAGAGCCGGGCGCACCAGGGCACCGGCAGACCGAGTAGTTCGCGAGTGGCCCGGAACCCGGCGGCGGTTCCGGTACCAAGTAGGTCGTCCAAATCCGAAAACCCCTCCCCAGCAGTGCGGTAGAGAAAAAGAATAGGTCAGTGCGCCGAGCAGCATGGGGGATTCGTCGGGGAAGTGGCAGAGGTGATGCCGCGCCTGCCGAAGGCTGTCGGGTCCTCGTGCGAGGATGAGGCGTGCGTTTGTATCGAGATGTGGCGGTGGTGGTACGCCAGCACAAGCTGGGCGAGGCGGACCGCATTGTCACGTTGCTGACGCGCCAGCACGGATTGGTGCGCGCGGTGGCCAAGGGGGTGCGCCGCACCAAATCGAGGTTCGGGGCCAGACTGGAGCCGTTCGCCTACATCGACGTGCAGCTGCATCCGGGACGCACGCTGGACGTGGTAACCCAGGTACACACCGTGGAGGCGTTCGCCGCCGACATCATCGACGACTACGGGCGCTACACCACGGCCTGCGCGGTGCTGGAAACCGCCGAACGGCTGGCAGGCGAAGAGCGCGCCCCGGCGCCGCGACTGCACGCGCTCACCGCGAGCGCGTTGCGCGCCATTGCCGCCAAGCAACGGCCCCATGAGCTGATCCTGGACGCATTCCTGTTGCGCGCCATGGGTTTCGCGGGCTGGGCGCCCGCGCTGGACGAATGCGCCAAGTGCGCGACGCCGGGCCCGCATCGGGCGTTCCATGTCGCGGCCGGGGGAGCGGTGTGCGTTCACTGCCGCCCGCCGGGTGCGGCGACACCGGCCGCGGGGGTGCTCGATCTGCTCGTCGCGCTGCTGCGCGGGGAATGGGCCTACATCGAGACGGTGCCCGACGGGGTGCGCAGGCAGGCCAGCGGCCTGGTCGCCGCGCATCTGCAATGGCACCTGGAACGGCAGTTGCGGACGTTGCCGCTGATCGAGCGGTCGAGCCCGGTGCGCTCGCCCGCCTGATCCCCGGGTGGGCGGAGACCTTCACAAGGCCTCCACAACCATCAGGCAGGATAGGGGCCGTGATCCTCCGCCGAGACTCCTCCACCGCGACCAAGTCGGGCGCACCCCGCACTGTTCGTCCGCCCTCGCAGCACCCCTCGGGCGCGCGTCCGCCGGAAATTCCGGCCGTGCTGGTGCCCAACCATGTCGCGCTGGTGATGGACGGCAACGGCCGGTGGGCACAGGAACGCGGACTGCCGCGCACCGCGGGCCACGAACGCGGCGAGGCCGTGCTGATGGACACCGTCGAGGGGTGTATCGAGATCGGCGTGAAGTGGCTCTCGGCCTACGCCTTCTCCACCGAGAACTGGCGGCGCAGCCCCGAGGAGGTGCGCTTCCTCATGGGCTTCAACCGTGACGTGATCCGGCGCCGCCGCGACGAGATGAACGAGATGGGCGTGCGGGTGCGCTGGGCCGGGCGGCGACCTCGGTTGTGGCGCAGCGTGATCAACGAACTCGAGGTCGCCGAGGAGCTGACCAAGGACAACACCGTGATGACCCTCACCATGTGCGTCAACTACGGTGGGCGCGCCGAAATCGCCGACGCGGCAAGGGAAATCGCGCGACGGGTGGCGGCGGGAGAGCTCGACCCGGAGAAGGTCACCGAGGCGACGCTGGCGAAGTACATGGACGAGCCGGACATGCCGGACGTGGATCTGTTCCTGCGTCCCTCCGGTGAGTTCCGCAGCTCGAACTTCCTCATCTGGCAGTCCGCCTACGCCGAATACGTTTACCAGGACACCCTGTTTCCCGATTTCGACCGGCGCAACCTGTGGGCCGCGTGCCTCGAGTACGCTTCGCGGGACCGCCGCTTCGGCGGCACGAAATGAACGGCGGCGCGGACATGGAATCATCGGTGACCCCGGAGCACGAACTGCAAGCCCGCGCAGGCGCCTGCCTGTCGCTCTACGACATCGACGTGCGCGTCGACCCCGAAGGCTCGATCGGGTTCGAGTACGAGGGTGCGCTGTGCTCGCTGCGCGCGGTGAGCCTCGCGCCCGGCCTGGACGTGCTCACGCTCACCTGCGTGCTCGCCTGGGACCGCCCGATCAAACCGCAGCTGCACAAGCGGGTCGCCGAACGGAACAACGCGCTGCAGTTCGGCTCGCTCACCGTCATCGCGCACGACAAACTCGCCGACATCATCCTGCGCTACACCTTCCCCGCCGCCGGACTCGATGACCAAGCGCTGGCCACCATGCTGGTTCTCGTGCTGTCCGGCGCCGGGCGGGCTCGCCAGGGTCTGCTGCCCTGACCCCGCCCCATGACAACTGTCATGGGATTCTCGTGACATGCGTGCGGGGTTTTCGGAGCGCTGGTGCGCGAACGTTAGGGCATGACATCAGCACTGACAACCGCGGCCGTCTTCGCCGCGGCCGGCGGTTCGCGGCCCAGGCGCGCGGCGACGCCGGCGATCGAACTGCACGATCTGCGTAAGAGTTTCTCGGTACCGAATGGCGGCGCGGTCCGGGCTGTCGACGGGCTCGATCTCGTCATCGAGCCGGGCGAGATCGTCGCGTTCCTCGGGCCCAACGGGGCCGGTAAGACCACGACCCTCGACATGATCCTCGGGTTGGCGATGCCGGACTCCGGCACGGTCGAGGTGTTCGGTGGCTCGCCCGCGGCAGCGCTTGCGGTAGGCCGGATCTCGGCAGTGCTGCAATCCGGCGGGCTGCTACCGGATCTCACCGTCGGCGAAACCGTGCGGATGGTCGCCGCGTTGCACGCGAGCGCGCGTCCGGTGGACGAGGTGCTGGCCAGGGCGGGCATCGCCGAGATCGCGGGCCGCATGGTCGGCAAATGCTCCGGCGGGCAGCGCCAACGCCTGCGGTTCGCGCTCGCGCTGCTGCCGAATCCCGACCTCATCGTGCTCGACGAGCCGACCACCGGCATGGACGTGGAGGGGCGCCGGGACTTCTGGAACGCGATGCGGGAGGACTCTCGGCGCGGCCGCGCCGTCCTGTTCGCGACCCACTACCTGGACGAGGCCGACGCCTACGCAGACCGGATCGTGCTGGTCCGGGCCGGGCAGGTAGTCGCGGACGGTAGCGCCGCCGAGATCAAGAACCTGGCTGCGGGCCATTCGGTCACTGCCACCCTGCCCGGCGCCGTGCCCGCCGCGCTGCTCGCCATGCCCGGCGTCGACGATGTCGAGGTGCGCGGCGAGCGAATCGTCGTGCACACCAAGGACTCCGATGCGGTAGCCCGCTACCTGCTCACCGAAACCATGGCGACCGACCTCGAAATCACCTCGCACAACCTCGAATCCGCGTTCCTGGCGCTCACCACCGGAGACAACTGACATGACAACCCTTACCCCACAGGCCGCATCGCGGCACCGGCGCACCCCGCTCGGCGGCTTCAGCGTCGGCTTCCTGCGCGTCGAACTGCGCCGCATGCTGCGCAACCGCCGGACACTGATCTTCACGCTGCTCCTACCGCCGCTGTTCTTCGTCATCTTCGGCCTGCAATCCGATTTCCGGACACAGTCTTTCGGCTCAGGCAACGTGACCGGCTACGTCATGGTGTCGATGGCCGTCTACGGCGCGCTGCTGGCCACCACCAGCGGTGGCGCGATGGTGGCGATCGAGCGTGCGCAGGGCTGGAGTCGCCAACTGCGGCTCACCCCACTGCGTCCGGTCGCCTACATCGCCACCAAGGTCGCCGTCGCGATGGTGCTGGGGCTGATGTCGGTCACCGCGGTGTTCGTCGTCGGTGCCGCGCTCGGCGCCCAGCTGACACCGGTCGCGTGGGTGAGTTGCTTTCTGCTCGCCTGGCTCACCTCGCTGGTCTTCGCGGCCTTCGGGCTGTTCGTCGGCTATCTGCTGCCGTCGGAGAATGTCATGCAACTGCTCGGCCCGCTGCTCGCGGCGCTGTCCTTCGCGGGTGGGTTGTTCGTTCCGCTGCACGGGTGGTTCGGCACGGTGTCGAAGGTGTTCCCGACCAACGGCGTCGCCACGCTGGCGCGGGTGCCGTTCGGCGACACCAGTGCGGGGTCGATCGTATTGGCGGTGCTGAATGTCGTCGGCTGGGCCGCGGTGTTCGTCGGGGGATCGGCGATGCTGTTCCGCCGTGACACCGCACGCTGAACTGTCGGGCGTGGCACGGCCGTCCCGCTCGCGGGGTGGACGGCCGCGACGCGCCATCCCGGGATCGGTGCGGAGCACAGTTCTCGCGTCGGTCCCGGGACGGACTGTGCCGGGGCTGACCGAGCCGGGTTCGGTACCGTCTGTCCTCGTGATCGACCGAGGTCCGCGAGCTAGCCGGCGCGTCCTGTCGCGTGCCAGGAGTGCGGGATGGGCGTGAAGTCCGGGCTCGCCAAGCTGCGCGCGGGCGGTGTGTCCAGCCTGATCGACCGCGCGCTCGAGAATCAGTCGTTCGCGGTGCGTCCCGGCCGACGCGGTTGGTTCGGCGTGCTGCTCGCGGTCGTGTGGCTGGGGTGGTTGATCGCCCCCATCGTGCAGCGGTGGTCGCGCGGGGAGGCGGCCACCGCCGGCCTCGCGGCGGTATGTCTGCTCGCGTTCGCGGCGCTCATCGTCGGTTCTTTCCGAGGTTTCCCACGATCGGGTCCCGGCGATCTCCTCGTGGAGCAGCCGACCGACCGGCGGATCTGGCTGGTGCTCGCGGCGCTGGTGGCACTGCACGTGGCGTTGGTGCTGCTACTCGGTGCCGTCGCCTTGCCCACCGTGATCTACGTCGCGGTGATCGGAATATTTCACCTGACCCAGCGCGAATCCGGCTACGTCGTCCTCCTGGTGATGACCGCGCTGCTGCTGCTTCCGGTGCTCGCGCCCGGCCGGAGGCTGGCCGATGGGCCGTTCTACCTGGCCTTCATCCCCGCGGGCATCTGGGTGGCCAGGCAGCTCGGGCTGCGTGGCGAGCGACTCGCGGAGCTGGCCCGGCGCCAGCGCGCCGAGCTCGAGCTGGTGGCCGAACGCAACCGCGTGGCCCGCGACGTGCACGACATCCTCGGCCACTCGCTGACCGTGATCACGGTGAAAACCGAACTCGCGCAACGACTCGTCGATCTCGACCTGGGCCGGGCGAAGACCGAGCTCGCCGATATCGAGCGACTCGCCAGGGAGGCGCTGGCGGGGGTGCGCGATACCGTCGGCGGGTTGCGTGAGGTCACGCTGCGCGGCGAACTCGCCAATGCGAGAACGGCATTGGCTGCTGCGGGCATCGCCGCCGATCTGCCGGACGCAGCGGACGTACCGCACAGTGAATTATTCGGCTGGGTGCTGCGCGAGGCGATCACCAATGTGATCCGGCACAGCGCGGCCCGGCACTGCACGGTGACGGTCACGGCGTCGAGCATCGAGGTGGTCGACGACGGTCGTGGCCTGGGGGTGAGCGCGGCGTCCGGCGCTGGGCTGACCGGTCTTCGCGCGCGCGTCATGGCCGTCGGCGGAACGTTGACGTTGTCCGCGCCTGCGGAAGGGGGCGTGCGTGTTCGTGCCACGGTCCCCGGGTAAGGCCGTCAAGTCACCGTCCCCGAGCGCGGGGCGATATCGAAACAGGAAGTGGGCCAGATGATCCGGCTGTTGCTCGCCGACGATCAAGCGCTGGTGCGTGGTGCGCTCGCGGCGTTGCTCGGGCTGGAATCCGACCTGGAGGTGGTCGGGGAGGTCGGTCGCGGCGACGAGGTGCTCGACGCGGTCGCGCGCACGAATCCCGATGTGGTGCTACTGGACGTGGAAATGCCCGGCATGGACGGCATTTCGGTCGCCGCGCGGCTGCACGCCACTCATCCCGGTGTGCGTGTCCTGATGGTGACCACCTTCGGCAGGCCCGGCTATTTGCGTCGGGCCATCGACGCGGGAGCGAGCGGCTTCGTCGTCAAGGACACCCCAGCGAGGGAGCTCGCCGATGCCGTTCGCCGCGTCCACCTGGGCCTGCGGGTCGTCGATCCCGCCCTGGCCGCCGAAACCCTCACCGCGGGTACCTCTCCGCTCACCGCACGCGAACGCGAGGTCCTGTCCGCCGCCTCCGACGGGGCGACCGCAGGCGCCATCGCCAAACAGCTGCACCTCTCCGAAGGCACTGTCCGCAACCACCTGTCGGCCGCTATCGGCAAAACCGGCACCACTACCCGCGCCGAAGCCGTCCGTGCCGCCGAACGGCTCGGATGGCTGTGACTCTGCGCCGCAAGGGTTTTCGACTGCGGCTGTGCGCTGGTTGATTACGGCAGCACGACGCAGGCGGGGCCGGCGTTGATGCCGGTGCCGACGGTCACCGAGGTGAGGAAGTAGGTCTCGCCCGCGATGTATTCGGCCGCCCAGATCTTGTGCTCACCCTTCTTGGCCGGGGTCCAGGTGGTGCTGGCCTTGCCGGAGGCGTCCGCGACCGGACCGACCGGCTTGAACGTGGTGTCGGTCCGGTTTCCGTCGACCTCGTCGAGGAAGACCACCGCGACGCCCGGTCGTGCGGTCGCCGTGACCGTGTAGGAGCAGCCGGTGCCGTAGGAACCCGAGCTACCGAAGCTCAGGCCGGGTGCGATGTCGATGCGGGTGACCGCGGCGCCCGCGGTGGGGGCGGCGAGGGCGATCGCGGCGGTCAACGCGCCGAGCGTGGTCACGGTGGCGGCGGTCTTCTTCGAAACGGTCACTGCGGTTTTCCCTCTCGACGAACAGATTCATCCCATGAGGTTCCGACACTTACACAGGTGTAGTCCGCGATCAATGGCTTGGAACGGATCGGACTGCCGGTAGTTTCTGGGGGACGGGCCCGCCGGCGAGCGAGTCGCTGTCGGTTCGGCCCCTTGTCCACAGTGCTTGCCGGAACCGACCTGATAGTCGGCTGAGAACCCGGCAAACGCGACACTTTTGACCCCGTCTGCCGCGTTGAGACTGGTGAGAGGGCCAACGCGGCCACCACGAAGGAGTTGGACATGAGCCTCATCGGGACCCTGATCGGGTACGTCTTGACGGTGTTCATCGTGTTGCTGCTGGCTCGGATGGTGTTCGACTGGATGACGGCACTCGGCAACAATCCGAGCTGGGCCAACCGTCCCCGCGAACTGGCCCACGCCGCGACCGAGCCGGTGATCGCACCTGTTCGGCGGGTATTGAAGCCGATCCGCGCCGGCGGGATGGCGATCGACTTGGCGTTCACCGTGGTATTCATCGTCGCGCTGATCCTGCGCGGGATCGCGTTCAGCCTCTGACCGGAGGGCGAGCCCGCGCTGGCTCCACCGATGGCGGGCCGACCTCCCCGCGCGCACAGGCAGAGCGGATGCCGCGTACTTTGTCAGGCGTCCGGGGACCCGTAGGGCAGTAGCGTGCGGATCCCGCGGGCCAGCGTTTCGGGGTCGACATCCCCGATTATCAAGTGCTGCAAGATGAATCCGGGCAGCACGCCCATGATGGCGGTGGCCACCGCGTGGATGTCGGCGTCGGCGGGGATCCACCCTGCGTCGCGCATGCGCTCGGTGTATTCGTACCAGCGGTCGCGGAGGCCGAGGATCGCCTCTTTCACGTACTGGCCCGCGTCGGGGTCGATGAGCGCCAGTGCCCACGCTTGGGGGCCAGCCGCAACGGTCCGTCGGGTCCGCTGTTCGCGACCATGTGCCGGGCGAGGGTGGCGACCAGCACGTCCGGCGTGGGCAGCGGATCGGCGCGGATCAGTTCGGTCATCCGCGCGCGCAGGGGGAGTGTGGTCTGGGTAGCCAAGACCGCGATGATGTCGTTCTTGCTCTTGAAGTAGCGGTACACCGCGCCAGCCGACAGCCCTGATTCAGCGAAGACGTCCTGCATGGAGGTCTCGTGGAAGCCCTTGCGTGCGAAGCAGAGGCGGGCCGCCTCGAGGATCTGCTGCCTGCGACGTTCCAGGTGTTCTTCGCTGACTCTTGGCATGCCTCCAAAGTAAAACGAACATCCGTTCTTGACAAGTTCACGGCCGCGCGCGACGATATCCGCATCGAAAGAGAACGATCATTCGATTTACGGGAGAACGTCATGAATACGATGCAGCGAGCGCTCGCCGTCGGTGTCGGCGCCGCTTTGCTCCAGGCCCTGATGCTGATCGCCTTCGCCTGGCCCGCCGCCAATATCAACCCACGCGATCTGCCCATCGCCGTCACCGGACCGCAAGCCGAGATGGTGACGAGCCGGCTGGCCGAGCACAGCCCCGGCGCCTTCGACATCTCCCGCCCGGCCGACGAGGCCGCCGCCCGCGCCGCCATCGCGGACCGCGAGGTCTACGGCGCGATCGTGACCGGCGACGGACCGCCGCGAGTGCTAATCGCCTCCGGTGCGAGTCCGATTGTCGCGCAACAACTCACGCAGATCGGCCAACAGCTGTCCGGTGCCCCGGCGCCTCGGGTCGAGGATGTGGTTGCCGCGGACTCCGACGACCCGCGCGGCACCGCGTTCGGCGCGATGGTGCTGCCGCTGGTGATGGCGGGCATCGCGGCGGGCGTACTGCTCAGCCTGGTGATCCCGACCGTCGGCGCACAAGCGTTGGGGCTGCTCACCTTCGGCGTAGTCGGCGGCCTGCTGAGCATGGAGATCATCCACGGCTGGATGTCGGTGGTGCCGGGCTCCTACCTCGAACTCTCCGCCGTCGCCGGACTCGTCTCGTTCGCAGTCGCGGGCGCGGTCGCCGGACTCGCCGCGGTAATCGCCCGGGCAGGCATCGGCATCGCCGCACTGACCATGCTGCTCATCGGCAATCCGTTCTCCGCCGCCACCTCGGCCCCGGAACTGCTCCCGCAGCCGTGGGGCGCCATCGGCCAGTTCCTCCCGCCCGGCGCCGCCGCCTCCCTGCTCCGCTCCGTCGCCTTCTTCGACGGCGCGGGCGCCGCGGGTCCGCTTGCAGTACTGCTGACCTGGTCCGTCGCCGCCCTCGCACTACTCGGCATCGGCGCACTGCGTGGTCGCCACACCGCTGAAACCGCCAGCCCGGCACCGGTTCCCGTCGCCGCGGGCTGAGTAAGCCTGCACCGTCGAGAGTCACCTCCGTTCAGGAGGTGGCTCTCGACGGTTTGCCTTCATCGAGTTTCAGTCAGCGATTGCGCCGCCGGCCGACTTCGACGTCAGTGTGGCGAATCTCAGCTCACGGTGAACGCGAGGGTTGGTGCGGTGGCCGTGCCCTCTTCCTTCTGGCTGTTGTAGCTCAGCACGTAGTCACCGGTGGTGGGTGCTGGCAAAACGAACACGACGTAGTTCTTCGGATTGTCGATGGTCTTGCCCGCGTCTAGCAACTCGTTGATCGGGCTGCGGTCGTCGGCGACGACGGTCTTCCCGTCCGGTGTCTTCAACGAGAAGTACTCGGTGAAGATGTTCGCCCCGCCTGCGGGAACCCCTTGTCCACCAGTAATTTTGATGTGCAACGCGAGTTCGTTCTTGCCGCGCTCGTTCTTGGCGTAGCTCGGGTCGAGCTTGCCTGCGGTCACCTCGATCGTGGTGTGGCCTTGCACCAGCGTGCCGGTGATGGGCAACGGCTTCGGCGGCACGCTCTCGACTTTGCCTGCCGCGCGGAGCGGAATCTTGGTCTGGTTGTCCGACGCCTGCCCGTAGACCACGGTCATCGTGTCGAGCAGGTGCTCGGCGTCCTTGGCGGACTTGACCGGTGTGGTCACCTTGCCGGTCGCCGATCCACCGCCGGGCACCGTGGGGTTGTCCCAGCTCGCTCCGCCGTCGACCTCGTCGTCGACCAGCAGTGAGGTGTTGTTGCCCATGGTCTTGTTGTCGAGCGTGGTGTTCTTGTAGGTGATATCGATCAGCACCTTGGCGCCGCCGTATTCGTCGGGCACGAGGGTGGCCTTCTCGACGGTGATGGCGAAGCCGTCGAACCAGCCGGTCTTGCCGACCGCCCGAACCGTCGACTGCCCGCTCTTGCCGCCCGGCTGACCGTTGGCGACGACGCTGGTGGCTGCGGCACTGCTGGCTACAGCCGAGGTCGGAGTCGCGGTGCCTGCCTTGTCGTTACATGCCGTCAGGACGAGCGCGGCCGCGCCCACCAGCGCGACCGTTCCTGCGGCGGTGCGGATTCGACGGTTACCCGCCGCAACCACAGATGGAATCGAGCGCACGCTGCCTCCCAGAAGATGTGCGAACCCAGCGTTAGACACCCGGTTCCGTCCGGGCGTTCTCGGGCTCGCGTTGAAATCTGTACGGGGAGGGGCGGTGTTAACCAGGGCACGGTCCGCTGAGCGGACTACTCGACCGCCCGGCCGTCGCCATTGCCCGCGGTCGCGCAGGACCGGCAGGTGCCGAATACCTCGATGGTGTGGCTGACCTCGGTGAAACCGTGTTCACGTGCGATGGCACCTGCCCACGCCTCTACGGTCGGACCCTCCACCTCCACGGTGCGCCCGCAGTGCCGGCACACCAGATGATGGTGGTGTCCGGTAGAACACTGCCGATAAACCGATTCGCCGGTGTCGGTGCGCAGTACGTCGACCATGCCCGCGTCGGCCAGCGACTGCAGCGTGCGATACACCGTGGTCAGGCCGATGCCCTCGCCGCGCTTGCGCAACTCGTCGTGCAGTTCCTGCGCGGAGCGGAACTCCTCGATATCACCGAGCAGCGCGGCGATCGCACTGCGCTGTCTGGTGCTGCGGATGCCGACCGGCTTCTGCGGAACGACAGTGTTCTCTGACACGAATTACCCTTCCTCGGCGTGCGCGACGGCGTCGACCACGATGTGCGCGAGGTGGTCGTCGACGAGTTCGTACAGCACCTCGCGACCGGACCGCTCGCCGTGCACGACGCCCGCGGACTTGAGGATGCGTAGATGCTGGCTCACCAGCGGTTGGGTCACCCCGAGCGCGTCGACCAATTCGTGGACACAGCGCGGTGACTCGCGCAGTTGCAGCACAATGGCTATGCGGACGGGTGCGGCCAGGGCTCGAAGTAACTCGCCTGCGTCCTCCAGGACGGTCCGCGCCGGGACCAGCGCGGGCGCGGGCGAGCGGTACGGGTTGTGTGGATGGGCGGCGGCGGTCTCGGCGGTCATGGCACCAACTCCTTATTGGAAAGCGATCCCATTTTGATATGCATAGTTGCGCATGTCAAACGGACGCGCCGGGGCTGGTGTTTTCGCTGCTGCGCCGGAGCGTTGGCCGTGCGGTGGAAAGTCGGTTGGGCAGGGCCGATAGTCTGTCTTCGTATCGTTGCGTACACGCAAAACAAGAGCCTGAACGCACAATCCGACTCGTAGTGGATGGAGAATTCTCGCGTGGCACCCAAGTCGAAGGTGGACACCGTTGCCAACCTCGCCAAGCGCCGGGGTCTGGTGTACCCGAGCGGTGAGATCTACGGAGGCACCAAGTCGGCATGGGACTACGGTCCGCTGGGTGTCGAGCTCAAGGAGAACATCAAGCGGCAGTGGTGGCGGTCCATGGTCACCAGCCGCGAGGACATCGTCGGCCTCGACTCGTCGGTGATCCTGCCGCGTCAGGTGTGGGTGGCCTCGGGCCACGTCGGTGTGTTCAACGATCCGCTGGTGGAGTGCCTGAACTGCCATCATCGTTTCCGGCAGGACCACCTGCAGGAGGCGTACGCGCTCAAGCACAAGATCGACGACCCGGACACCGTCTCGATGGAACTGGTCGCGTGCCAGAACTGCGGCACCGTCGGCAAGTGGACCGAGCCGCGCGACTTCAACATGATGCTCAAGACCTACCTCGGCCCGATCGAGTCCGAGGACGGCATGCACTACCTGCGGCCCGAGACCGCGCAGGGCATCTTCGTCAACTTCGCCAACGTGATGACCACCGCGCGCAAGAAGCCGCCGTTCGGTATCGCCCAGATCGGCAAGAGCTTCCGCAACGAGATCACCCCCGGCAACTTCATCTTCCGCACCCGCGAGTTCGAGCAGATGGAGATGGAGTTCTTCGTCAAGCCGGGCGAGGACGCGGAGTGGCACAAGTACTGGATCGAGACCCGTTTCTCCTGGTACACCGATCTGGGCATCAACCCGGACAACCTGCGGCTCTATGAGCACCCGAAGGAAAAGCTGTCGCACTACTCGGCAGGCACCACCGACATCGAGTACCGCTTCGGCTTCCAGGGCAACGAGTGGGGTGAGCTCGAGGGCGTCGCGAACCGCACCGACTTCGACCTGAAGACGCACTCCGAGCACTCGGGCACCGAGCTCAGCTTCTTCGACCAGACCACCAACGAGCGCTACATCCCCTACGTCATCGAGCCCGCGGCCGGCCTGACCCGTTCGCTGATGGCGTTCCTGGTCGACGCCTACGCCGAGGACGAGGCGCCGAATGCCAAGGGCGGCGTGGACACTCGCACGGTGCTGCGGCTGGACCGCAGGCTGGCCCCGGTCAAGGCGGCCGTGCTGCCGTTGTCGCGCAACGCGGATCTGACGCCGAAGGCGAAAGACCTTGCGGCGCAACTGCGCCGGAACTGGAACGTCGAGTTCGACGACGCGGGCGCGATCGGCCGCCGCTACCGGCGCCAGGACGAGATCGGCACCCCGTTCTGCATCACCGTCGACTTCGACACGCTCGAGGATCAGGCGGTGACCATCCGCGAGCGGGATTCGATGGCGCAGGAGCGGATCGCGCTGGACAAGGTCGAGGGCTACCTGGCCCAGCATCTGCTGGGGTCCTGAGGCTTTCGCGAGACTCGAACGGACGACCCGCACCGAGTGATCGGTGCGGGTCGTTTGTCGTTGCGCCCTTCGCCGCCTAGCTGTCTCAGCGCCTCGGCGGGACAGGTGGCAGCGGCGGCATGGGCGGCATCGGTGGCTGCTGCGGTCCGGAACCATTGCCGCGCACGATGATTCCGATCGCCGTCGGGATGAGCAGTGCGCAACCCCACGGCACCGCCACCCAGAACGGCCAGAAGTCGCCCATGCCGGTGGCCGCCCAGATCAGCAGGCACAGCATGTTCACGAACACCCAGGGGGTCCACATGATGACGACCCACTGCGGCACCGGCTTGGCCTGCGCCGCGCGCGAACCGCGGTGCGCGGGCAGATCGGGCAGATCGGACAGCAGCGGGGTCAGCTCGCCATAGGTCTTGGCGGCGTACACCTGTTGCAGCCGGTCGTCGTACTCGTGCAGGGTCAACCTGCCCTCGTCCATCGCAAAACGCAGTCGTTCAACGATTTTCTCGCGGTCGGCATCAGACGCCCGCACATTCTCCGCACCCACACTGGTCAGAGTAAGCGGTGGTGCGTGATCGCGCCGCTATTGTTCAGTGGCAGTGCGCGGCATCGGTGCCGTAGCCGTCGTGATGCAGCGCCGCGCCGACGTGCCGTTGCCTGCCGAGCGGGGTGAAGTCCAGGCCGGCAGGCTCGTGCGGGCTGCCAGCCACTCGTCGCGGGTTGTCACGGCGGGACGGTACACAGGGTTCTCCCTCGCAGAACAGCGGTCCACGAGGGTAGACCGGCTGCCGGAGCGCAACGAATCGGCCGACACGGTGCGAGTGCGTTCAGTGGGCTTGACGACATGGATGCGCGCAGAGTCCCGGTGCGGAACGATCGATTTCAGGCGCAGGCCGAGGGGAATGAACCGGTCCTGGCGCGCGGTTGACGCTCGAAATGCCGTAAGTCACCGAAACGAGGAGCCGAGCATGGCAAGAGCGGTGCAGTTCGATCGTTATGGCGGAATCGAAGAGTTGAAGGTGGTCGAGGTGCCGACGCCGACCGCCGGGCCCGGGCAGGTGGTGGTCGAGGTGGTCGCGGCGGGCATCAATCCGGGTGAGGCGTACCTCCGCAGCGGGGTGTTCCGCGAGCAATGGCCCGCGACGTTCCCGTCGGGCGAGGGGAGCGACTTCGCCGGGCGGATCGTCGAGGTCGGGGATGGCATCGGTGGGGTCGAGGTCGGCGACGAGGTGCTCGGGTTCACTGAAGATCGAGCCAGTCACGCGACGCATGTGGTGGTGCCCGTAGACCAGGTGACGCCCAAGCCCGCCGGACTGGACTGGGATGTCGCGGGTGCCCTATACGTCGCGGGGACAACGGCTTTCGCGACGCTGCGGGCGGTGGAGGCCAACGCGGGCGACACGGTCGCGGTGTCCGGCGCCGCGGGCGGCGTCGGCTCGATCGCGGTGCAGCTGCTGCGTGCGCGCGGGGCCGAGGTGATCGGTATCGCGAGCGCGGCCAACCACGACTGGCTGCGGAAGGTCGGCGTGACACCGGTCGCGTACGGCGACGGACTGATCGAGCGCCTCCGGGCCGCCGCGCCGAAGGGTGTGGACGCGTTCATCGATACGTTCGGCGCCGACTACGTGGACATCGCCGTCGAACTCGGCGTGCCGATCGAGCGGATCGACACCATCATCAACTTTGCCGCCGTCGAGAAGTACGGCGTGAAAGGCGACGGCAACGCCGCCGCGGGGACCGTCGATGTGCTCACCGAATTGGCGGACCTCGCCGCGGCGGGCACCCTGGAAGTGCCGATCGCCGGGGCGTATCCGCTCGACAAGGTGCAGGAGGCTTACCGGGAGCTGGAGCAGCGGCACACGCGCGGCAAGATTGTTCTGCGTCCCTGAACCTCGGTTTGCCGCACTGAAGGTGTGCGACGAACCAACGGTGTGGCATAGGCGGTCAGCCGCGCGGCTGATCTCGCACAGGCTCAGGCGGGAACGTCCCAGAAAGCGAGTTCGTGGCGCATGCCCTCCAAGAACAGCTGCTCGGCCCTGGCGGGGTCAGCGCCCGCTTCGTCGATCATCTGAGCGCAGCGGCGGGTGAGGGCGGCGAAGCCGGGGTCGGCGTAGGTGTCGACCCAGCGGCGGTAGCGCGGTTCGGCGGGTGGGTTCTCGGCGAGGCGGGCACCCAGGGTGGAGTAGCCCCACATGCACGGGTACAGGGCGGCGAGACCCTCGGCGTAGTCGGCGGCCGAGTCGAGCAGGAATGTCGTATAGGCCTGGCAGGCAGCGCCTTTGGCGGCACCGCCCAGGTCGGCGCCGAACTCCGCGGCCAGCGAGCGGTGTAGTGCGAGTTCGTCGTGGTAGGTGGCGTGCGCCAGATCCACCAGATCGCCGAGATGGGCCGCGGGAGCCTGCCAGGCCAGGCGGCTGAAGACGCGAACATAGTCGAGCAGGAAGAGGTAGTCCTGCTCCAGCCAGGAGCGGAAGATCGGCTCGGGCAGGTTGCCCTCGGCGATGCCCGCCACCGTGGGGTGGTCGAGCTGATGCTCGACCAGGGGGCGGCCGAGTTCTTCCAGATGCGCGGCGAGACTCATGCCTGCCAGTCTGGCGCATCCCGCGGTTTGCGCGTCCGCCGGTGTTGCCGCACGCTTGCGAGGTGTTGCGGGATGAGGATGCGGTGGTGCGCGTGTTGGCACCGTCGGAACAGCGGTTTGTTCGGCACGGCACCTACACGGGCCGGTCGGTGTCGGTGACGGGGAAGCTCGATGCGGCGGCGTTGACAGAGGCTTTCGCCGCATTACAGCTGGCGTATCCGGTGGTGCTCTGCCGGATCGTGGAGGACGAGGCAGGGGCGGGTTATCTACTGCGCCCGGGGGATTCGCACGTCGAGGCGTCGGTGGTCGAGGGTGATGTGCAGGCCGTGGGTTTGCCCGCTACTGCCGCGGACCCGGCGACGCAGCTGGCCTATCTGGATGCGGTGGTGTCCGGTGACGATCGGTGGCGGGTGACGCTGTATGCGCACCACAGCATCGCGGACGCTGGGCATTGCGTCGAACTGTTGTCGCGGTTCTGGGGCTTCTACACCGACATCGTCGAATCCACGCCGATAAGTGTGGTGCCACAGGACTATCCGCAATCGTTGGAATGGCATGTGGCGCAACGTGGCATCGCTGCCGGAGAGGTGACCGGCTTCGAGGATGTGACGCGGCCGCTACCGCCGCAAACTCAGGCTGTCCCGGCTGACGAACGGGCACCTGCTTCGCTTGCCAGGCCGTCGCGTGCTCTGCTGGATGAGGCGATGACGGCGCGGATCGTCGGGCTCGGCCATCAACGGGGCGTCAGCGTCAACGGGTTGATCACCGCCGCGTTGCTGCGCGCGTATGCGTCCGAAAGCGCCGACGCCGCAAGTGGTTCGGTGTCATTGGGGTGTTTGTATCCGGTGGACATGCGCCCGCGACTCGATCCGCGGGTGGCGCCTGCCGAGGGCACCAACATGGCCGGGCTCGCGTCCTTCGCCGCCGATATCGACCTCTCGGGCAGCGTTCTCGAACTGGCCCAGCGGGTTTCGACACGGCTCCGCGACGACCTGGCCGAAGGCGTCGTGCAACAGTCGGTGCTGCACTTTCCCGACTTCTTCGGCCCCAGCCGAATTCACTCCCTCGCCGGTCATGTCGCGATCACCAACACCGGTGCCGTACCGCGTTTCCGAACACCCGCGGGTCTCATATTCACCGACTACGAAATCGTCTACCTCTCCGCACACCCTCGTCCCTCGACCGGCGCATCCGCCGCGGTCACCTTCCTCGTCTACACCTTCCACGGACGCCTGGCCGTCGGCCTGCTCGGTGGCGGCATCGACGCCGACCGGCTGCTCGCGGCGGTACGCAAAGAACTGACCGCGTTGGCGGCCGAGACGATCGTGGAGTGAGTCGGTACTCGTAGCTGGTGGGCAGGGCGTGCCGCCGCTTACACCGTCGAAGAAGCCGTTGTCTGGATCGAGTCTGAGCAATCACATCGGCACAAGGGTTCGGGTTGGTCGACTACAGCCGCAAGCGAATCCAGCTGGTTGGCGGCCGTGTGTCGCGCGTCCACCTGGCCGGGCTGTGGGCAAACCGGCTGGCCGATGGCGTTGGTCGGGCAGAATGCTGGGTGACAGCGGACGATGAGGCGGAAGCGGGTGTGCCGGCGGTGGTGACAAACGGAGACCGGAAACGCGGCGGACGGGTGGCGGCGGCCGCGGTGGGAGTGGCGGCGCTGGGGGTCGGTGAGGCGATCGCGGCGACCAGGGGCGGCTCGCTGATCGACACGCTGGGGCGGGCGGCCATCGATGTCGCTCCGGTACCGGTCGTCGAGACCACGGTGGCGATGTCCGGTAGGCACGACAAGATCATCACCCGGTCCGGTATCGGTGCGGGGGTGATCGCGGCCGTCGTCGGGCTCGGTGCCTTGCCCGAACGGTTGCGGACACCCGCGGCCACTGCGCTCGGCGTGGGTGCGGGCGCGTTGGCCATGCGGTTGCCGACGCGTTCGACGTCCGCCGTTGCCGGTGCGGTGGCGGCTACCGGAGTGCTCGCCGCCGGTCTGCGCAGGCGACCGCGCGGCGTGCTCGGCACGCTGGCCTGGGCGGCGACCGGCGCCGGAATGTTCGCGGCCGCGCACACCTTGCAGCACGATCTGGACCGTAAGCACGACAACGAGATTCGCCGTATCGGCCCGATGGGCGCGCTGGGAGTGGTGCCGCAGGACGGTCTGGAAGACGAGCCCGGATTGTCGCCACTGGTCACCGCCGCGCGCCGAATGTATGTCGCCGACGTGAATCTGCGTGCGCCGCGCATCGATCCGAGCCACTGGCGGTTGTCGGTCAAAGGCAAAGTGGCGCACCCGCTGCGGTTGTCGTTGCCCGAATTGGCCGAGGACGCGGTCGAATTCGACGCCGTCATGGTGTGCGTGCACAACCATGCCGGGGAGGGCCGCGCGGCCAACGGGCGCTGGTACGGGGTGCCGCTGTCCGATCTGCTGAAGCATGCCATCCCGGAGTCCGATGCGACCCGGCTGGTCACCAGAGCAGTGGACGGTTACTCGATCTCGCTGCCGATCGAGCCGCTGCGTTCCGGGGAATGGCCCGGTTATGTGGTGATCGGCATGAACGGTGAACCACTCACCCCGGCACACGGTTTCCCGGCACGCGTCTTCGTCCCCGGCCTCTACGGCCAGTACACCGGCGCGAAATGGCTTGGCGAACTGGAACTTACCGACGACAACCACGTCGACTACTGGTGGCGGCGCGGCTGGCCGTCCGGCCCGTTGTGGGTCACGCCGCAGGCCCGCATCGACGTGGCCGCACCGGGCCGGTCCGCCGCGGGTACCACCACTGTGGCCGGGGTCGCCTGGGCGCCGCCGCACGGTGTCGCCGGGGTGGAGGTGCGGGTCGGCGAAGGTGATTGGCGCCCAGCCGATCTCGGCACCGAGCTCGCTCCGGCCGCCTGGCGGCGCTGGCGCACCACGGTGGAACTACCGCCGGGTGAGCACCGCGTGCAGGCCAGGACGATCAGCCGTTCCGGCGAGGTCCAGGAGGGGCGTCATCGCCCGCCGTTCCCCACCGGTCCGTCGGGGTTCCATACGGTCACTGTTCGAGTCTGAGCAACAACCGAGGTAATACGTGTTGTCTACTTCGCGACGATGGGTTCCTGTAGTTCGGTGACCCAGCCGCTCGGGTCTTCGGTGTAGACCAGCGTCACCTCGCGGCTGGGCCCGCTGAGTCGATAGCCGTTGTCCTCGACCCAGCGCCCCAGCGTCTGCCACGGTTCCAGCACCTCGGTCATGTTGCCGCGATGGACGACCGTGGCGGCCTGCGGGACGGCGGGCAGATCGACGACGGTGAAATCGTGCGCTCCGTCGGGGTCGATGTCGACCGGCATCGCGGCGTGCGCGAGCACCTTGCCGTCGTCGCGGTGCTCGTAGTACGCGATCCCGCATCCGACGATCGGCACACCGGCTTTCTCCAGCCGCGCGCAGATGTCCTCGAACAGCGGCCCGATCACCGGCCCGATCGAGCTGGGCTCGAAATCGTCGGCGACAGCGGACAATTCGGCAACCCGAACCGCAGGCAGGGATTTGATCATCACATCATGAACAGGCATGACGCCCTCTTTCTCGATGACGCGGAGCCTCGTCTCGACCTGGAAGAGTCTGGCGCGATCGCCCGCGATGCGCTGCTCGAGCTCGGCGCGGCGCAGCGTGAGCATGCCGCGCAGTTCCGCGCCGCTCACCTGATCGTCCAGGATCTGGCCGACCTGTTCCAGCGTGAAGCCGAGATCCTTCAGCGCGACAAGGCGATTGAGCCGGGCCAGCTGTCCGCCGGAGTAGAAGCGGTAGCCGTTGTGCTCGTCGACCCGATCCGGGCGCAGCAGCCCGATCGCGTCGTAGTGGCGCAGCATGCGTACCGACACCTGTCCGTGCCTGGCGAAGTCTCCGATGGTGAACATAACGACTCCTGGTCTATGACCTCACACGGTGTCAGGGTCAAGCGGTCAGAACCGGCCGCCCTGGCTGATCCGCCGCGAGCCCGACGAGCCGCCGTAGGAGCCCGTGCTCCAGCCACTCGAACCGGATCGGCGGCCACCGCTCGCCGCGCCGCGCAGCAGTCCGTCGATGAGGATGCCGCCGAGCACCGCGCCGGCATGCGAGGAACCCGACATCGGCTGGCGCGTTTCCCAGGCTTGCACGCTGGCCTGGGCGGCCTGCAATGCGCGTCCGCCCAGGTCGGCGGCGGCCTGGGCGCTGGTCAGGGCCCGCGCGGGATCGGTCGTGCTGAGCTGGTGTGCCGCATCGAGATTGCGTTGCGCCTCGGACAGTCGGGTGCGGGCCTCGGCGTCGATGCCGCCGCGCCGGGTGGTGATGTAGTCCGAGGCGGCGCTCACCCTGGCGCCGGCCGCGGTGAGCGCCTGGTCGAGCCTGCGCCGGAGGTCCTCGGCGGCGAGTTTGCGGTCGGTGGCCGCCGCGATGGCGCGGTCCAGCTCGCCGTCGGCGGCGACCGCGTCGTGGAAGGCGTCGAGCGGGTTGGCGGTCGCGGTGGCCTCGGCCTCGTCCAACGTGGTCTGCGCACTGGCCGTCGCGGCGGCCAGGTCCGCCCCGCCGTAGCCGGAAAGCTCGGTGGCGGAGGCGATATCGCGGCGCAGCTCGTCCAGCACCGCGGGCAGTCCGTCGCGAGCCTGCTGGATGTTGGCGGCCGCGTTGTCGATGCCGTCGAGTAAGGTGCGGGCCTGACCGACCGCCGCCTCCGCCGAGCGGATCGCGGCGACCGCGCCACCCTGCTTGCCCACCGGCTGGGTGAGCGCCGCGCGGCCCGCGTCGATGTTCTGCTCTGCGAAGGTGATTCGTTCGCCCGCCATGATCGCGTTGTCGTGGATCGGGGCGAGGACGCTGGCCGGGTGCGCGGCGGTGAGCCGGGATAATTCCGCCTCGGCGGCGGGCACGCGGCTCTTCAGCTCGACCAGATCCCTTGTCAGCCCGTCCAATCGGTCGGCGGCATTGATCAGCAGGTTGCGCATGGCGTCGAACTCGGCGACCTGCGAGTCGAGTTCGCGATCGGCGCGCCCGACGGTGCCGATCAGGTCGACCAGGAGCGTGCGCTGTTCATCCGGGGTCTCCGGGATGTCGTCGTCCAACCGCTGCCGGATCGAGAAGGCTTTGGCGGCTGCGGCTTTCGCGTGATCGAGGGCGGTCTGGAAGGGGAGGGCGGCGGTGGCGCCGAACTCGCCGGTCGCCAGCTCCAGCTCCTCGGCGCTGGTGCGGATCGCGTTATCGATCTCGACGAGTGCCTCCCGCGAACGTGCGTGCAGTGCCTCCAGTGGGAGTGCGGCGAGTGCGGTGGTGTCATCGGGGTCCACCTGCCGCGCGGCCGCGAGTTCACCCTTCGCTCGGTCACGACGTCGCTTGCGGGAGAACAACACCAGCCCGCCCACCACGACCACCAGCAGCGCGGCGATGACGAGCAGGAAGCCGACGTGCACGCCGCCACCCTGTCTGGCTGTCTTCAGTCCGTCCGCCGTCTCGACGCCCGCATCGGCCCACCGGCCGTCGCGCAGCGCGGGCTCCACCTGGCGCGTCAGCATGCTGTTCAACTCGGAATCACTGACGCCACTGGGCAATTCCCCGTAGAACCAGTACGCGCGATCCTTGGTGGCGACCGCGAGCAGCAGATCGCGGTTGCCGAACCCGGACTCCGCGGCCGTGCGCTGCGCCCACGCCTCCGGCCCGAGTCCGCCGAAATCGCGCACGTAAACCACCCACAGCCGGATTTGCTGATCGGCATACAGCTCGTTGACCGCCGACTGCACCCGATCGAGCTGCCCGCCGTTCAGCGCCTGCGCCGAGTCGACGACGTAGGTGTCCATGCGCAGCGGTGCCTCGGCCGACCCCGTCGGTGCACCCAGCAGCACGGTCCCGGCGAGTAGCACGCCGAGCACCATCCGGGAGGTCCAGCGGGCAACACGATTCGGAAGCGGCATGGCACGAATCTATCGCGTGGCCTGGTCGTTGGGCCGCTGGTAAACGCTACAACCGGAAGTTCCGGCTGGGCTCATGATCAACATGGTGGCGAGCTCTGCTCGCGAAATGCCACAGCCGTGTGCCGTTGGTCATGAAGACTCGGAGCTCGCGGAGGGCGGGGGCGGTCGATAGCATCGACGATGTGATCACCATCGATCGCCCGTATACCGGCCATGTGTCGCCGGGTGCCGATCCGCAGCAGCGGGACGTGCCGGGTGCCCGCATCGTCAAGATGTCCGTCGGCGGCATGGACAACAACTGTTATGTGGTGCAGTGCACGGCCTCCGGTGCCGCGCTGCTCATCGATGCCGCGAACGATCCCGAGCGGGTCGAGGAGCTCATCGACCACGTCGCGCCCGGCCAGATCGCCCTGATCGTGACGACGCATCAGCATCCGGACCACTGGCAGGCGCTGCAGCAGACGACGGCCGCGACCGGCGCCCCCACCGCCGCCCATCGACTCGACGCCGGCCCGCTCCCGGTCCGCCCCGACCGGCTACTGGCCGACGGCGATCACCTCGCCGTCGGCGATCTCACCTTCGAGGTCATCCACCTGCGCGGGCACACACCGGGCTCGGTGACCCTCGCCCTCACCGACGGCGCCGGCCAGGTCCACCTGTTCACCGGCGATTCGCTGTTCCCCGGCGGACTCGGCCGTACCAGCGGTCCGGCCGACTTCGACAGCCTCTACCACGACGTCACCACCAAACTCTTCGCCCGCTACCCCGACGACACCGTCGTCTATCCAGGCCACGGCGACGACACCACCCTCGGCACCGAGCGCCCGCACCTGTCCGAGTGGCGGGAACGCGGCTGGTAGATCCGGCGAAAAACGCGGGCGAAGCACACGGACTGGCAGACTTGGGGAGTGGATTCGCCAACGATGCGCGCTCGAGCCGATTCGGTGCCCGACCCCGTGCTGCCGCGAAGCAAAGGCGCGGGGGTGTTGCGGTGGGTTCGGCGGCTGATCGTCGGGTCGGTGTTGATGGGGCTGGTGCTGGTCGGCGGGACGGCGTTCCGGGTGTGGCAGGTGGCCCGCATCGATGACTACGCGACGGCCGACGCCATCGTGGTGCTCGGCGCCGCGCAATACTCCGGCACTCCCTCCTCGGTGTTCGAGGCGCGACTCGATCAGGCTTATCGGCTGTTCCGGCTCGGCGTGGCGCCGCGGGTGATCACCGTGGGCGGTAAGCAGGAGGGCGATCTGTACACCGAGGCGGCGTCTGGCAAGAACTATCTGCAATCGCGGGGCGTGCCGAGCGACAAGATCTTGGCGGTCGAGACCGGGTCGGACACCTTGCGCAGCGTCGAGGCGGTCGCGACGGCCATGCAGGCCCGCGACATGGATTCCGCGGTGCTGGTGAGCGATCCGTGGCACTCGCTGCGCACCCGCACCATGGCCCGCGACGAGGGCTTGGATGCGTGGACCGCGCCGACCAGGACCGGGCCCGCGGTGTACACCCGTGAGTCGCAGGCGCACGGAATCGCCAGGGAGACAGGCGCTTTGCTCTGGTACCAGCTCACCCATTTCGCGGCGGACTTCCGATATACGGCAGGGCAGTAGTGGACGGTTACACCGAGCACGATTGCGAACGGCTGGTCGTCGAGCGCGCGAAAACCGCGGGACTCGGCCCGCCGCGCAGTGAATTCGAGACCGGTCATCGCACCGAGTTCGCGCGGGACCGGGCCAGAGTGCTGCACTCGGCGGCCTTGCGTCGCCTCGCCGACAAGACTCAGGTCATGGGTCCGCGTGACGGTGACACCCCGCGTACCCGGCTCACCCATTCGATCGAGGTGGCCCAGATCGGCCGCAGCATCGCCGACGGTCTCGGGTGTGATCCCGATCTGGTTGATCTGGCCGGGCTGGCTCACGACATCGGCCACCCGCCGTATGGGCACAACGGCGAAAAAGCCCTGGATGTCTTCGCCGACGCGCATGGTGGTTTCGAAGGCAACGCGCAGAACCTGCGCATTCTCACCCGTCTCGAGCCCAAGGTGCTCGACGCCGACGGGGCGAGCGCCGGCCTCAACCTAACTCGCGCCGCCCTTGATGCCGCGCTCAAATACCCATGGGGCAGAACAGGTCCCGGCACCAAATTCGGCGCCTACGACATCGACACCGACCGTCTGGACTGGATACGTAAAGGCGCGCCCGATCGCCGCCGCAGCCTGGAATGCCAGATCATGGACTGGTCCGACGACGTCGCGTATTCCGTGCACGACGTCGAGGACGGTGTGATCGCGGGCCGTATCGACCTGCGCGCGCTGGCCGACCCGATCGAGCAGGAGGCGCTGGCCAGCCTCGGCAGGCACAAGCACTACTCGCTGTCGGCGGACGAACTCGTCGCGGCGGCGCAGCGGCTTTCCGAGCTACCGGTCGTCGCTGCGGTTACCGACTACGACGGCACGCTCGCCAGTTCGGTTGCGCTCAAACGACTCACCAGCGAATTGGTCGGCCGGTTCGCCACCGCTGCCATCTCTGCCACTCGGGAGACCGCTGGTCGCGCCGCACTCTCGCGGTACGGTGCCGATCTCGAAGTTCCGCAGGTGGTTGCCGCCGAGGTGGCCGTGTTGAAAACCGTCGCGCTTCGCTATGTCATGTCCGATCCTGATCACAGACTTCGCCAGGAGGCGCAGCGCGAGCGCATCCACGCGGTCGCCGAGCGGTTGCTCGCCGAAGCGCCACGCAGTCTCGAACCGCTGTTGCTGCCGTGGTGGGAGGCTGCCGCTGATGACACCGCGCGGGTTCGGGTGATCGTGGACCAGATCGCGTCGTACACGGAGAGCAGGCTGGAGCGGGTGGCGGCGTCGCTGCGTCAGTGATCGGCGTCATCAGTTACGGAGAGCAGGCTGGAGCGGGTGGCGCTCACGATCCGGTGCTCGCGGCGCGCGTCCCCGTTAGCGATCGGTGCCATCGGTCAGTGTGATGAGGGTGATGCGCCTCGCAGGAGAGGGCGCGGTTCTTCGAGACGCGCCTGGTGTCCTCAGTCACTGCGTCGTGGCGAGCGCGCCGCCTGTCCTGCCTCGGTCGGTGTGACGAGCATGACCTGGCGCTCGGCCGGAGTGCAGGACTCGCGCCGCCGCGTCGGTCCAGTTCGGGTGCTACTGCCGCCTTCTGCCAGGTCGCGTCGTCGCAGCGCCGGTCGAGCCGGAGCCAAGGGTGAAGAAGGCACCCCTCGGCGGGTACGCTCACTGCCGTGGCCGGACGACTCCCAGATCGCGATATCGCGGCGATACGTGACCGCGTCCGCATCGAAGACATTGTGGGGGAATACGTCGCGCTGAAGCGCGCGGGCGCGGACTCCATGAAGGGGTTGTGCCCGTTCCACGACGAGAAGTCGCCGTCGTTTCATGTGCGCCCCAATCATGGCCTCTTCCACTGCTTCGGCTGCGGTGAGGGCGGTGACGTCTTCGCGTTCCTGCAGAAGATCGACCATGTCGGCTTCGTCGAAGCGGTCGAGCAGATGGCCGACCGGGTCGGCTACCAGATCAACTACGAGGGTGGCGGCACCTCGGTGCAGCGCGACCGGGGCACCCGTTCCCGGTTGGTCGCCGCCAACGCCGCCGCGCACGAGTTCTACATGGCCCAGCTGCGCGAGCCGGAAGCGGAGACGGCGCGCAAGTTCCTCACCGACCGCAATTTCGATGCCGCCGCGGCCCAGCAGTTCGGCTGTGGTTACGCGCCCGCGGGCTGGGACACGCTGACCAAACATCTGCTGCGCAAGGGTTTCGAGTTCAAGGAGCTGGAGGGCGCCGGCCTGTCGAGGCAGGGCCAGCGCGGCCCGATCGACCGGTTCCACCGTCGGCTGCTCTGGCCGATCCGCAACCTCGGCGGCGACGTCATCGGGTTCGGCGCGCGCAAGCTCTTCGACGACGACACCATGCCGGGCAAGTACATCAACACCCCGGAAACGATCCTGTACAAGAAGTCCCAGGTGCTGTTCGGCCTCGACCTCGCCAAGCGCGACATCGCCAAGGGCCACCAGGCCGTCGTGGTCGAGGGCTACACCGACGTGATGGCCATGCACCTGGCCGGGGTGAAAACCGCCGTCGCCTCCTGCGGTACCGCCTTCGGTGACGAGCACCTCGCGCTGCTGCGCAGGCTGCTGCTCGACGACAACTTCTGGCGCGGCGAGATCATCTACACCTTCGACGGCGACGCGGCGGGCCAGGCGGCGGCGCTGAAAGCCTTTGCGGGCGACCAGAAGCTGGCCGGGCAGACCTACATCGCGGTGGCGCCCGACGGCCAGGATCCGTGCGAGCTACGTCAGCAATCCGGTGACGGTGCCGTCCGCGATCTGGTGGCGCGGCGTACCCCGTTGTACGAGTTCGTGATTCGCGGGCTGCTCGCCGACCACAACCTGGACACCGCCGAGGGCCAGGTGGAGGCGTTGCGCCGGGCGATTCCGGTGGTCGCGCAGATCAAGGACAACGCGTTGCGCAAGGCGTACGCGACGAAGCTGGCCGGGTGGGTCGGCTGGGACGACATCCAGACCGTGGTCCGCCGGGTCGGCGACGAAGCCAAGCGCAATCGCACGGGCGGCGGCAGCACCGGTGGACGGCAGGCGCCGCCCGCACGGCAGCCTGAGGTGGTCGCCGAACACCCTGCGGCACGGCCCAATCCGAACGATCCGACACTGATGCCGCAACGGCAGGTACTCGCCGCGGCGCTGCAGTATCCGGCGATGGCCGGGTCGGTGTTCGACTCGCTGGAGGCCGACGCCTTCACTCATCCCGCCTATGCGGCGGTTCGGCTGCTGATCGCGGAGGTGGGTGGCACCTCGGCCGGGCTCGGTGGGGCGGAGTGGGTCAACGCGATCGCGGACCGCACCGACGATCTGACCATGCGAGCATTGCTGTCCGAACTGGCCAACGAGCCGCTGCCGGTGAAGAACGCGGCCGGCATCCCACGTTTCGTCGCCGGTGTGCTGGCGCGCACGCAGGAGGCCTGGGTAGGGCGGCAGATCGCCGAGCTGAAGTCGAAGTTGCAGCGGGTGTCCTCCACCGAGCAGCCGGACGCCTACATGGCGCTGTTCGGGGACCTGGTGGCGTTGGAGCAGTACCGCAAGAGTCTGCTGACGCAGGCGATGGGCAACCACGACGACTTCGCCACCGGGGCTTGAGAACTGCGCTGGCGCTTCGCCACATTCTTGCTACTCGATAGTGTCGTGCGCGAGCGTCGGCGACGAGCTCATCGTCGGCGTAGCGGAAGCCGCCGACGAGCCACCCGCGCAGCAGAGCTGGCTGGGGACGATCGTGTCAGTCGATCGGGCGGCACCGCGTCAACGGCGCAGCTGATCCTGCGGCACGAGGACGGTGGTGCGCTCGTCCAGCGGCTCCATCGGTTCCAGCCGCGGTTTCGTGCTGAGCTTGTCCGACAGCTTCTGCCTGCCGACGAGTACCAGCTTGCGGGTCACCGGGCTCTCCGAGAGCGCCCGGGTCGCCGCGCTGATCTGCTCGTAGCGAGCCCGCCCGGCCTTGCTGCCGAGTACATACCCGGCCGCCACGCCGATGATCAACCGCAGCATCTCGATGTGCTCCTCCCAGTTGCCTGTTCGCGGGTCTATCCTGCCCGACGGCCGGTGGCCCTGTCGATCCGGCTAGGACTGGGAGGGCAGATGCTCAGGCGGCGAGTTCCTCTCGCTTGGCCCGATGCTCGTCGCACAGCTGGCGCTGGCCGCGGCGGATGTGCGCCGGATCCAGCAGTTGTGCGAAGGTCAGATTCTCGCGACGCCAGCAATCGCCGCATGCGAATTCGTTCATGACGGCCACCTCGTTCCTCTGCTCAGCGGGGTTGCCAAGGAGTTCCCAATTCACCACGCGCTCAGCGCTTTGTGTTCATTCTCGCCCCCGATAGCGGCCGTACCGTTACTTCCAGGTGAGAACGGTGGAACGCGAGCCGGTTTCATGAACCTCTCATCTGCCGCGTCCATCGTTGCCGGTATGCCGCACGGAACCTTTCGAGACCTCACTCTCGCGTCGGCCGCCGCACTGCTCGCCGCTCTGCTGGTGGCCCCTCGACTACTACCCGAGACCGGTGGGTTTCGCCAGCTCGTCAGTAGTTTCCTGCCCTGGCCGATCGTCCCGACGCTGCTGCTCGCCCTCGTCGCGCTCTGCTCGGCTTCCAAGACGGGCCTCATCGCCGTGTTGGCACCGATCCTGGCTTGGATCGTGCTCTTCGTCCCCGAACTCGTCGACCGCCCACACGGCGAGCCGTCCGCCGACGCGTTGCGTGTCGCCACCCAGAACCTCGGTGCGAGCGGCACAGCGGATGAATTGACCGACGCCGCAGTGATTTCGGTACAGGAACTCACCGACCGCAACCGAACAGCCGTAGCAGCGGCCCTGGACCCACACCACCCCCACGTAGCCACCGTCGGCACCATCGGCCTGTGGAGCCGCTACCCCCTGTCCGACGTCGAACGCCTCGACCTAGGCCAAGGCTGGGCCCGCGCCCTACGCGCCACCCTCGAAACCCCCACCGGCGACGTCACCGTCTACGCCGTCCACCTAGGCTCCATCCGCTTCAACGACACCGAATCACGCAACCGCACCCTGCGCACCCTCACCGACCTCATCCACCGCGACCCCGCCGACCGACTCCTCGTCCTCGGCGACCTCAACACCGCCTCCACCGACCCCGAACTCTCCACCCTCGCCCTGCACGACGTCCGCAGCGGCCTCGGCTTCACCTGGCCCGCCGACTTCCCCCTAACCCGCCCCGACCACATCCTCACCCGCGGCTTCACCCCCGCGCCGCCACCGTCCGCCACACCCCCGGCAGCGACCACCGCGCCGCCACCGCCACCCTCGACCCCACCCCACATGTCAGCAGGTAGCGACGCGATTTGGGCGACCGCCCGCCCATACGCTAAAGTTTCTCCTCGGCCCGCCTAGCACAGACGGACCGAGGATAGTCCCCTATAGCTCAATTGGCAGAGCAGCCGACTGTTAATCGGCAGGTTTCTGGTTCGAGTCCAGATGGGGGAGCCTGTGCAGCCCCTGACCAGGTGTTTCACCTGGTCAGGGGCTGACTCGTTTCCGGACTCGAAGCTCTTGTGTACATCGTCCAATATCGACGCCCACACGTCCTGAGACGATCACTGTCCCTGTTCCGGTTAAACCGCTGCGACGCGGCCGTAGTCGTGCGCCAGCACCGAGATGACGGCTTCAGGGAACGCTCTCGGCGTCCGTAGGCGGCTCTCCGGGCTACTGCCACATTGCGGCGTATGTAACTCACTCTGTATCTACGGATCCGTCGGCGCCGCTCCGGTGGAGAAGTATCGTTGCGCGAGATGGTGGACGACCACGCGCCAATTGTCGAGATATTCACTGACGGTGCGTGCTCGGGCAACCAGGGACCTGGGGGTGGGGTGCGGTGCTGCGGTATGGGAGCCATGAGAAGGAGATCTACGGTGGCGATCCGTCTACGACCAACAATCGCATGGAGCTGACCGCGGCGATCCGAGCGCTGGAAGCGCTGACGCGGTCGACGACTGTTCGGGTGTCATCGGACAGCAAGTATGTGGTCCTCGGTGCGACGAACTCACTGCCGAAATGAGACCCAGACCCCGCTACGGCCTTGGCCGAAGACGAGCCGGCGAGGGAAAACCTGCCACCAGCGCAGAGCAACGAAATAGCCGAGGACGATCTGTGTCGTCACGAACTACCGGTGGGCCAATGCGACTACTGCCGATCGTTGCCGACCGGAGTATTGGCCCGTGGCTACAGAACTCGCGGCGGCCGGGCGTACCACAATGACCCTCGATGCCAATGGCTACTCGAGAGACAGGCGGCATCCGCGCGGCAGGGAAAGACGACGCATGACATCGTTCCGGTTGCGTGGCACGCCGTAGACCCCGCAGAACTGCAACCTTGCGAGTGGTGTTGCACGCCGCAGTGGGTCAGGAAGAAGCGGTAATGACCACATTACTCTCGGCGGGCGTATCCACGACGCATCCCGCTGGGTAGGCCAGGTTCTCCAGAAAGGCCATTTCTCGCAGGCGCTCATCCATCACCACAGGTAACTTGGAACCTGAAGACGTTCATGGTTCCGTCTTTCATACCCGCAGTCTGTGACTCGGTCAATTTCCATGAAGCACCACGATTGTCGAGCACTTTATATATGGAAACATGGCAGTTATTCGCAGCATCTCCATAAGCTACCCACTCTTCGACCGGAAGAATGGCCGTAGGTTGGCTCGGCGGCGGGCTGGTGGTCTGTTTGGCGGAGCGCGGCAATCGGAGCTGCAGTCCGGGCCCCGTGACGATTGCTTTGATGTCCGGCACCGGCGATCCCACGAATACCGCCTCTGCCCATGGCCCGGCGTCAGCGGTATCCGCCTTCTGCGTCACCTTTGTGAAGCCGGGCACGTGCAGCTGGTTCAAGCAGCGCTCGGCGTCATTGGGCCTGGTCAACCACGCGACAATGCCCCAGATGACAGCTCCCAGTAGTAGGAGGCAGACGACGAGCATCGCGACTCGTTTCGTGGCAGTCCGTGTCCAGCTTATTTGCATGTGTACATCCCGCTGAGCAGTTGCTGCGCCTTGTCGAGCGCAGTATTCGTCATCCGAACATACCCTTGCACGACGGGGCCGAGGTCGCCTGCCTCGAAATAGTCGGGAATATTTCGCTCAGCGTTGTATCCGGCGGCCAGGAATTGGTCGAGCGTGTACTTTTCCTTCAGCTCGTCCGGCACTTCGCCTGCGTACTGGTCTTGAATTCGCTTGAGATTGTATGTGGCAGCCATGATCGCGAGATCGGGGTCTTCCTTCAGGTCGGACCAGTTCTTGCCTGAGAACTCGGCCGGAAATTTGCTCTTGAGTTCGTTGAAAGTATCCTCCTTCATATTGGTCAACCCCAACGAGTTCGGCCGTATGAGATTCCCTCCCTCGCGAATGAAGACGTCGTACGCGTAACTCATTTCTCTCTCGATGAACGAGTCGGACCGATATCCGCCTTCGTTGTACACGATGGCCAGAACGAGACGGGGATCTATGCCTGCGGTGTTCCCATATTTCACTGCCGATCCCACCCATGGCCGCACATCTGGATCGATCTTCTCCAATTCGCTTTCCCAATTCGGGTTCAAGCTGCACTTGACCGGCTCGGCAGAATAGGAGTCCAGTCGGACGATCGCGTCATCGCGTAGCCCAGCGATCTCGATGAGTCTCGCCTTGATGCCGAGGCCGTCCATGCCTTCGAAGGTAGCCTTGCGCAGAAATGCGAAGAGTGGGTGAGTGTTGATGGTGTCTCGGTACACGGCCGCGGCGGCAACGACTTCGCTCTCGGATGCTTCGCTTTGGGGCATGACATCGACGCCCGTCGAGCGCACTGTGGCTTTCGCGCCCAGATCGGGGAACGCCCGTGAGGTCGCATTGATGATCTGAGTGCGCAGATCGGCGAGAGTGTCGTGATGGTTGATGGTGGCGCTTGCCAAGCCCGCCGTTGCGGCGGCTATTGCGCTGGCGCCTGTCTTCAGCGCGCCGATCAGATCGCGGATTTCGGGCACATCCGGTGCTTGGAGATGATCGAACAGCGCCGCGATGGTGTTCAGCCTTGTGTTGGCCTCGGCGACGGCAGGATGCTGAGCAAAGGCCCGCCAGCCTGATCCTGCACGGTTCAATGTTTCAGTGTTGCCGTCCGGTATTTCCACGGCCATAGTCGTCAAGGTCGACAGCAACAGGAGCTTGGCGCTATCCGGCCAGAATGTCAGTCGGGCTTCACTGGGGCCAGAGGTTCCTGGGTCCGGAATTGGCGGGATCCCGTTCGTACCGAACGATGGTGCCGCCGTCACAGTCGGCTTCACCGGCGCTGCGCCCTTGCTGGGGTCTCGGTTGGCGTTGAAGTTCGCGGTTTGCCAGTTGTGTCCGGCGAGGTTGAGTACGTCTCCGAGCTGCTGCGTTGCGGCCGCGTAGGCGGTGATGGTGGCGAGCAGGTCAGCGGTGTGTTGCTTGTAAGCCGTGTTCCAGTTGACCACTGCGGGATAGTGGCCGCCCATGCCGAAGGTGTCCCTCAGAGCGGGTGTCATTGTTTCTGTTACGGCGGACACCAAATCGGTCGTCAGTTCGAACAACCCTTTGGCCGCGCTGTAGTAGGCGTTGGGGTCAATCGTGATCGGTGCCACCGAACTCCCGCCTTTCTGATGTCGATGCGTGGCCGTGGAGGCGCGCCGGCAGTGGTATCCGTGGACATGACGGCCGCCGCCTGACCGCTACTGCGGGCATGCCTGTTATTTCCCCCGCAGCATGTTCAGGTTCAGCGTCATTGCTTCGGTGTAGTGACCGTGTGCGCGTTTTGCGGCATCGCTCATATCGCTGACTCCATCGACGAACTCTGACGCGGCGGTCGCCCACTGGCGGTGGGCATCGGTATAAGCCGCGGCAGCGATGCCGTCCCAGCTTCCGGCGTCCAAGTCCGCGACCTTGCGTTCGAGTTCGGCGAGGTGATCGCGCAGGAATCCGGCGAGTCCCGACAGCCGCGCTACGAGCTGATCGAGGTGATCGAGATCGACGTGGAATTCGTCGCTCACAGGTTCAGGCTCGACATTCGTGACGCGGCTGCGATGTCCTGAGCCTGATAGCTCTCGGCGCTTACGCCGAGCTTGTCTGCCATGACCGTCAACGCATCAATGATTTTGCCGCCGCCATCTCGGGACTCCCGCCACCCTTCGGCGAAAGCTGTTGCCGCGGTACCGCTCCAGCCGCTGGACGTCAGTTCGTCTACCTCACGCACGGCGGAGTCCAGCGCCGATCGAAATGTCTGCGCCAGGCTGTAGATGTAACGACCAATCGCCCGGACCTCGTCGGGTACGACGGAAAGCTCTCCACTGATATTTGGAGTCCCCCCACTCTCACTCATGCGACACGATTCTATCGGGCCACGATGCGATGGCCAAGGTTGCGGACCCGCTGGATGCTGTGGCGTATGGACCAGTCGCTGTGATCCAGCAACATTTACTCCATCGGCGGCCCGCCCGTGCCGTTCCCGACGCATTGTTGGCTACCACTGAACGAGCTGTTCCCCCCACCTTCAGGAACCCGTTGACACGCAACAGGTTCCATCAGCGACCTCCGCGCGATCCGATTCACCGCCGTACCCTCGAACGGAGCGACCGCAGACGAAGGGATCGACCGATGGCCGAATCGGCTTACGTCACCATCGCGGACGACTACGCGCGGCGGATCCGCAACCGAACCCTGGCCGGCGGCACGCAGCTGCCGAGTCATGCGGAACTGGCTGAGCGGCATGGCGTATCGCGTTCGGTGATTCGGCAAGCCATCCAGCTGCTGGCTGCGCGGCAACTCGTGCGTACCGTGCCTCGGCGCGGCACCTTCGTCCTCGAACAATCACCAGAGGCCCAGCCCGACAGTCCTGCGGTCGACGACGATGTCGACGAGATTCGTGCCGTGGCGCACCCGATCCGGCGAGCGCAACTGGCCGCGAACCTGATCACCCACTACCAACTCCGTATCGCCGAACTCTCCGGCATCCGCCAGACCGCCATCGAGGACGCTCACGACCACGGCATGAGCATCGCCGACATCGGCGAGCACCTCGGCCTGGCGAACGGCCGCATCGGCGGGCTGCCACGGCTGGACCGCTAACGGCCCGTTCGGCATGCATCGCTCACCTCGGGCGGTAAGAATCACGGGGATGGAGCGAGTTCCTTTCGATGTCGACGAATACGTGCGCCGGGTGCAGTCGAGCCCCTGTTTCGTCTGCGCGATGGTGGCCGGCGAGCACGACTCCGACCTGGAGCAGATCGTCGTGGAGGACGACGAGAACCTCGTGTTCCTCCCGCGCTATCCATTGCTGATCGGCTATGTGCTCGTGGCACCGAAGGCGCATCGCGAACACGTAGTGCGTGACTTGCCCGAGGACGTCTATCTCCTATTGATGTCGCTGGTCTATCGGGTAGCCCGTGCGGTGGAGCTGGTGGTGCCGACGGAGCGCACCTACCTGCTGAGTCTTGGTAGCCAGCAGGGCAATTCGCATCTGCACTGGCATATCGCGCCGCTCCCACCGGGCGTCCCGTATCGCGAGCAACAGTTGCACGCGCTGATGTCGGAGAACGGAGTGCTGCCGTGGTACCTCGAGCAAGCAATCGAGATGGCCGGGAAACTGCGGTCGGCGTTGGCCGAGCTCTCGTGAAACTGTCAATCGCGATGGGTGGGTTGGGGGAGGAGTAGTGCCAGGCCAACCGCGACGACAGGAACGAAACATAGAGCCGTCAGGACCGCTTGTGGCCCTTGGTGATCGGCGAGCAAGCCGAGCAGCGGCACGAACAGTCCACCGGCGCTGACCGCTAGGCCGAGGGTGACGCCGGCGGCGGTGCCGGGGCGGTTCGGTAGGTAGTCCTGGCTCAGTTTGACGAGTACCGCGAAGGGGATGTTCACCGTGATGCCGGTGAGCGCGGCCAGGGCGAGGCCGAGCAGCGGGCTCGGCATCAGACGTAACGCGACCAGTGCGGGAATGGCTGCGACACTGCCGATTTGGATGGTGCGCAACATGCCGATGCGGTCGGCGAGACGGCCGCCCAGCAGCGTGCCTGCCACACCTCCGGCCATGAAGGCGGTCAGGGCGGTGCCGCCGAGTGCGCGCGAGCCCCCGAGGGAGTTGATCCAATACAGCGCGAGGAAGGTGCTGAGACCGAAGGAGATGATCGCGCGGACGACGTCAACGGCGGTGAGCACGAGGAACGGAATCCACCGGTCGTGGCCGACAATCGAAGTCACGTCGGCCGAGCCGACGACTTGCCGCAGTTGGTAGCGCCACAGCAGGAAACCCATCAAAACCGCTGGGGGAATGAAGAATGCGGTGGCGCCGACACCGTAGGAGACCAATGCCGGTGTCGCGAGTGCGGGGGCCAAGAAGAACCCGACGCTGCCACCGGCGGCGAACAAACTCATAGCTGACGCACTGTTTCCCGCGTCCCGACGGGCATCCCGGCCCGCCGACGGGTGGAACGCGGCAACGCCGATCCCGGAGAGCAGCAACAAGATCCACACCATGGGATAGCTCGGTGCCAGCCCGGACAATCCGGCGCCGAGCCCAGCCACTGCCACCCCGGCGGGCGCAAGCCATAGCAATCGCCACCGATCGGCGAGCAAGCCGAGCACCGGCTGGGGGAGTGAACTCCCCAACGCCGCGGCGAGCGCGAGTCCCGACGCGGCGACATAGCTGTAGTTCCGCTCCAGCACGAAGAACGGAATGCTCGCGGGCACCAACCCTTGGTAGAAGTCGTCGACCGCGTGGGCAGTCACCCAGTACCGCATGCGTTTCCATGCGGACCTCACCACCACAACATCTGTGCTCACCATGTCTCCTCCTGGGCCATCCAGGAGCCTATGGACGGCAGCACCCAGCAGGATTCCGATAAACTGCCTGATTATGTCGATCTTCCGCCAGGACACCACGGTGGCGAAGACGCTGACCGGCGGAGCGCGCATCCATCGGCATCGCCACGCCGACCATCAGGTGGTCTATCCGAGCTCCGGTGTGGCCGAGGTCCGCACCGACGCGGGCAGCTGGATCGCCCCGGCGGACCGCGCGATCTGGATCCCCGCAGGCAGCTGGCACGAACATCACTTCTACGGCCCGACGCGCTTCCACACGGTGGGCTTCCCGCGTGCGCTGGCCCCCGACTGGACATCCCCAGTGGTGCTCGCGGCGCTGCCGCTGGTCCGCGAGCTCATCATCACCTGCTCGACGGCCCAGGACCTACCCGATGCCGAACTGACGTTGTTGCGCCAAGTCCTGCTCGATCAGCTGAGCCGCAGCCCCGAACAACCGTTGCGGCTACCCGCCGCACGCGACGAGCGACTCCGAAATGCTTGCGCGCTGGTCGAATCCGACCTCATCGAGGTGTGGACGCTGGCCGGACTCGGCCGCCGGGTCGGTGCCGGCGAACGAACGCTTACTCGCCTGTTCCGCACCGAATTCGCAATGACCTACCCGCAGTGGCGCACTCAGCTACGGCTGCACCACGCCGTGCAACTACTCGCCGAGCAAATACCTGTCACCACAGTCGCGTATCGGTGCGGCTGGTCATCGGCCAGTGCGTTCATCGAGGTCTACCGCCGCACGCTCGGCCATACCCCAGGCGCGAGCCGAGACCTGAAGTAAGTGCCCGAAAGGTGTTGCACTACAAGCGAGTCCCGAGGGCACGACCCATAGAAGCCCGTCGCGTGCCCACCCGCGAAAGACCACTACTTCTCGAACTGCGCCCGCTTCCAGTCCCCGTACGGCTCGTCCCGCTCACGCACAGCCTCCCGAAAACCTTCAGTGGCCGAACGCAATTGAAACGCATAACCCTCCCGGGTGTGCCGAGAAATCCCGTCGAAAACCGTGCTGATCATCCCCGAATTAGCCACACCTTGCTGAAGCAACGCACTGTTGAGCGCCAGCTTCGCCATCATCAGCTGATTGATCGGCATCCGTGCGATCCGTTGGAGCAACGCTTCCGTGCGCTCGTCTAGTTCGTCGGCCGGTACGGATTCGACGGCAAGACCCCATTCCTCGGCCTGCTTACCGGATAAACAGTCACCGGTGAACAGCAGCCGCTTAGCACGCTGATCACCGAGTCGGTGTGCCCACATCCCCGCAGCCGGGATGCCCCACACTCGGGTAGGCGGATACCCGATCTTGGTGTCGTCGGCACAGATGATCTGGTCGGCGTAGAGCGCGATGTCGGTACCGCCCGCGACGGCGAAGCCATGCAGTTTGGCGACCGTCGGCTTGTTGGCGTGCAGCAGACTGGCGAAGCCGCGGTTGAACCGGCTCATCATCGCGTAGTCGACCATGGGATCCCAAGTGCCCCAGGGATTGTGGTTGCGCGCCTGGACCATCGGATCGAGCACGGTGCCGGTGGTGGAGTCCGCGTCGTCGCCCTGGAATCCGCTCTCCGCGAAGAGCGATAGGTCGTATCCACCACAGAAACCCTTGCCGCGCCCGGAAACCACCATGACGTGCACCCGCGGGTCGAGGTCGGCCCGTTCGACCGCGTGCGCGAGCTCGATCGGAGTGTCGGAGGTGATGGCGTTGCCGTGCTCGGGCCGGTTGAAGGTTATTCGCGCGATCCGGCCGGTGACCTCGTAGGTCAGGGTGCGATAGCTGATGTCCGTGGGCGGCAGCTCGCGGTCGGCCCATGGCGAATCGGGGGCTTCGGTGAGTCCCTCGTACCAGGCGGCCGGACGGGTCCCGGAATGGTTCTCGAAGTCTGACAAGCGGGTTTCCTGACTACATCGGCGCGAACAACTTCACCTGATATTACATACTTGTGTCAATTGACGGAACACTGTAATACTGATTTCATGCCCACCCACGCGGTTACGAACCAGGTTCCTCCGCTCGTCGACTACGACGCCGCCGAGCAGCCGGTGCTGCTCGAGGCGCTGCGTCGCGCGGGCGCCGAGCACGCGCTCGACGAGCTGCACGAGATCGGACGGCTGGCGGGCAGCGCCGAAGCCCTCGAGCTCGGTGACCTCGCCGAGACACACCAACCGGTACTGAAGACGCACGATCGTTATGGCAACCGCGTCGACGAGGTCGTTTACGACCCGAGTTATCACCGATTGATGACCTACGCGGTCGGCTTCGGATTGCACGGCGCGGTGTGGGCGGACACCCGGCCGAACCCGCATTTGACCCGGGCGGCGAAATTGAGCGTGTGGGGGCCGGTCGACGCCGGGCACGGCTGCCCGATCTCGATGACCTACGCCGTAGTCCCCGCTTTGCGCGCAGCTCCCGAACTGGCCGCTCAGTACGAACCTTTGCTGTGCGCAAAGGAATACGACCCGGTCCTGCGTGCGCCGCTGTCCAAGCGCGGCCTGATCGCCGGAATGTCGATGACGGAAAAGCAGGGCGGCTCGGACGTTCGGGCGAATACCACCGCCGCCACCCCGATGTCGGACGGCAGCTACCGGATCACCGGTCACAAGTGGTTCACCTCCGCACCGATGTCGGATGTGTTCCTGGTGCTCGCGCAGGCTCCGGGCGGGCTTTCCTGCTTCTTCGTCCCGCGCGTACTACCCGACGGCACCCGTAATACCTTTGCGCTGCAACGGCTCAAGGACAAGCTGGGCAACCACTCCAACGCGAGCAGCGAGGTCGAATACGACAACACCGTCGGCTGGCTGGTCGGTGACGAAGGCCGGGGTGTGCCGACGATCATCGAGATGGTCAACCTGACCCGCCTGGACTGCACCATCGGCACCGCCACCGCGATGCGCACCGGGGTCGCCGCGGCCGCGCATCACGCCGCGCACCGCAGCGCGTTCGGCGCGACGCTGGCCGATCAACCGCTGATGCGTAATGTGCTGGCCGATCTCGCGATCGAGGCAGAGGCGGCGACCACGGTCGCGCTGTGGCTGGCCGACCTCACCGATCGCGCGACGGCTGGGGAGGACGGCGCCGACCAGTTGCGCCGGATCGCGTTGGCGGTGAGCAAATACTACGTGTGCAAACGCGGCCCGATCCACGCCGCCGAGGCGCTGGAATGCTTGGGCGGCAACGGATATGTCGAAGAATCGCGGATGCCGCGGTTGTATCGGGAAGCCCCGTTGATGTCCGTCTGGGAAGGGTCGGGCAATGTCGCTGCACTCGACACTCTGCGCGCGATGGCCAAACAACCGGAAACCCTCGGCGCCTATTTCGACGAGGTCAAACGCGCGGCCGGTGCCGATGCGCACCTGGACGCCGCAATCGCCCGGCTGGAGGGGCAATTCGGCGACTTCGACACCATCCAGCATCGCGCCCGCCGCATCGTCGGCGATATGGCGCAGGTACTGCAGGCGTCACTGCTTGTTCGCTTCGGTCATCCGGCCGTCGCGGATGCCTTCACCGTCAGCAGGCTCGGCGGTGAGCACGGCGATGTTTTCGGTACCTTGCCGACCGGTATCGACAGCGCGGCGATCATTCAGCGAGCCACGCCCAAGACGAGCCGCTGAAACCGGCCGGGAGTTTTCAAGCGTCCGATGTGACGAGCAGATGTTCGGCGAATGCCATGAATTCGGTACGGAACGCCGCGTATTCGGCGCGCAGCGCCAACCCGGGCCAGTCGGCGGGGAGCAGCGGATCGGGCAGCAAGGGATCATCGAGAATATGCCGCACCGCCGCTGCCGCCACCTCGAACCGCTCGCGCAGCGACGACGAACTCGCGAACTCGCCAAGCAACCGCTGCGCGTCGTGTGCCCAAAGCCGTGGTGCGAAAAGGGTTTCCGCCAGCGCGACCGGTGAATCCTCGGGCGCCGCGGTGAACACCGAAACCCGCCTGCCCGCCTCCGGCCCGAGAACGATCTCGATGTTCGCGGGCCGGGTCCACACACCTTCACGTAATTCGCCGAGTTTGCGGGCCCGCATGGTGTCTCGGAACGCGGTGCGCGCGGACGCGTCGTCACCGACGGCCGTCACCACCGCCAGATACCATTCGCCGTCCCAAGCTTTCACGACGGGACTCACCGCCGCGTCCTGCCTGCGCTGGCGCTCGATCAACCGGTCCGAGAGCCGATATACGCCGTTCGCGCGTTCCAGATCACCCATGGCAACCATCCGGGTCAGTGCGACCCGCACGGCCGATTGTTGCAGGCCCAGTTCCTCGGCCACCGAAACGATCCAGCTGACCGGTGCTTCCGCCGGATGCGCGCCGAGCAACGCACTCAGAATCGCCGACCGAGCGGTCAGCTTTCGCATGCGCTTCGCCACACACCCCGTCCTCTCCGCGTCACCGCCGGCCGAACTCCGGCCGACGAACCCGAAATTCTACCGACGCGAGTGCCGGGACCGCCGTGCGACATCGCCGCCGGAACTCCCGTGAACTGGCGATGTGCGCGAGCCGAGGTCCGATTCCTCCGGTTTCGCTAGTTCGCGTTGTTATATGCCGCGACAATGTCGGCGGGGATCCGGCCACGCGTCGATACGTTGTGCCCGTTCTTCCTGGCCCATTCCCGGATCGCCGCTGTTTGCTCGCGATCGGTCGCGGAAGTCGCTTTACCGCTGCCTTTGCGCTTCGCCCGTCCTGTCTTGCGCGCTTTTTCGGCCCAGGGCTCCAGGGTCACCCGCAGCTTGCCCGCGTTCTTGGTGGACAGATCGATCTCGTAGGCCACGCCATCGATCGAAAATTGAACTGTTTCATTCGCTTTCGACTTGCCGTCGTAGTCGTCGACCAGGGTGACGGTGACTTTCTTGGCCATGGGATGCGTCCTTTGCGTAGTCACGAGTAATTGCTCGAAATACTAATACCGTATCGCATCGAACTCGGCGAGGAGAAAAGTACTGTGCCGCACAACTGCACGATCATCGCCCGGTGCACTAGTCAGCGTAGCGATTCCGCCGCTGTCGCGGCTATCGAAGCGGCCACCGCGCTCAATGCCGGTGAGTCGAGCCGCCATTGCTGCCAGTACAGCGGGACATCGATGAATGCCGCGCCGTCGATGGGCACCAGCTCGGTGGTCGGAAAATTGCGGGATTGCAGGTCCGGCAACATGCCCCAGCCCAATCCGAGCCGGACCGCCGCCAGGAAACCGGCCGAAGACGGAACGTAATGCCGCGGTGGATCGAGCGGTTGACGGCTGCGGCGGCGCAGGTGCCGGTCTTGCAGATCGTCTTTGCGATCGAATAGCACCACCGGTGCCGTCGCATAAGCCTTGGCGGTCGCGCCGTCGCCGAACCAGGTGCGCGCGAAGCGCGGTTCGGCCATCGGCCGGTAGCGCATCGCGCCGAGCCGTTCGACTTTGCAGCCCTGCACCGGTGCGGCGGTGGCGGTGATCGCCGCCATGACCGTGCCGTCGCGGAGCAGCCGGGTGGTGTGTTCCTCGTCCTCGCGGTGGATGTCGAAACAGATGCCGGGCGGCGCGGCGGCCAGCGCGGGCAGCACCCAGGTTTCCAGTGAATCGGCGTTGACCGCGATGGGCAGCCGGGCCGGCCGGTGCGCCTCACCGAGTTCGCGGGCGGTGTCGACGGCGAGTAACTCGATCTGCCTGGCCAGCCGCAGCACCGCGAGCCCGGAATCGGTGGCGCGCACCGGTTTTGTGCGCTGGAGCAGGACGCGGCCTGCCGCGTCTTCCAGCGCTTTGATTCGTTGGCTCACCGCGGACGGCGTGATCCGCAGGCTCTTCGCCGCGGCATCGAAGGTGCCCTCGGTGACCGCCGCGTTCAACGCGCGGAGCTGATCCAACTGGAGATCCATGTTAAGGAATCGTAATGGTAGTGCAGAAACTTTAGTTTGCCTGGAGATAATGGGCTGCTTAGCGTCGATGGATATGAACGTTTCCTCGGCGGCTGTGGCGGCCCTCTCCGGTCTCGGTGTCGGACTCTCCCTGATCGTGGCCATCGGTGCGCAGAACGCCTTCGTGCTGCGCCAGGGCGTGCGCAGGCAGCACGTTTTCGCGGTGGTCGCGGTGTGCGCGCTGTCGGACGTGGTGCTGATCGCCGCGGGTGTCGCCGGATTCGGTGCGGTCGTGCACTCGGTGCCCGGGGTGCTCACGGTGGTTCGGTATGCGGGCGCCGCGTTCCTGCTCGGCTACGCCGCCCTCGCGGCCCGCCGGGCGTTCGGTTCGGCGACGCTCGCCGCCGGGTCGGCGGGCGCGACGGTCGCGCTCGGTGCCACCGTCGCCACCTGTCTCGCCCTGACCTGGCTGAACCCGCACGTCTACCTGGACACGGTGGTACTGCTCGGTTCCATCGCGAGTACCTACGCCGCCCCCGACCGCTGGTTCCTCGGGGCGGGCGCGATGCTCGGCAGCATCGTCTGGTTCACCGCCCTCGGTTACGGGGCTCGTCTGCTCGGCCCACTGTTCGCCCGTCCGGTCGCCTGGCGGGTGCTGGATTCCGTTATCGCCGTGGTGATGACGCTGCTGGCCGCAGGACTGGTGCTGGCCGGACCCTCGGCGTGACGTGGAAAGCCGTTGATTCTGTGTGCCGTGGCGGCGACTTCGAACGAAACCCGGCGTGTCACAGCCGAAACCCGAAGGTTGCCGGCACGCGGCTTACGAGTGTTGTTCAGCGGGAACCTGGTTGGCTGCCGTATTGGCGTGACGCGAGACACAGCCCGCCCTGTGTCCGTAACCGATTGGAGCCGAGGGGGCCGGGTATGCGGCGAATGACCGCCCACACCCCTAGTTGGAGGAGTAGTCATGACCAAGCACGACAGCGGACCGCGCGAGGCCGTCGAGGGCGTCGTCGAAGATGTCAAGGGCAAGGCCAAGGAAGCCGCGGGCATCGTCACCGGGAACGAAGGCCTGAAGAGCGAGGGCCGCGCCCAGCAGGACAAGGCCGAGTCCCAGCGTGAGGCCGCCAAGAAGGAAGCCGAGGCCGAGAAGGCCCGCGCCGAGGCCAACCTCGATGAGGCCCGGCAGAGCGCCTACGAGGGTGGCAAGGATTCCTAGTCACTCAGTTTCTTTCGGCGGCGCGGGGACGATCTTTCGTCCCCGCGCCGCCGATTATCGTGCTGTGCGGAACATTTGAGCGGATGCAGCCCGCTCGGCGAGGATTTCGCGCCGTCGCTCGGCCATCGCCGCGGCCGGTGAACCGCCACCGATGAGGGCCTCGGCGAGTGCCGCCGCATCCTCTATGGCGTCGCGGGCGCCGACACCCGCAGCCGGTGTGATTGCGTGGTCGGCATCGCCGCACAGAATCACCGGCGCCGCGGGCGCCCGCGCGTCGTCGAGCGGCACGGTGCGCGCGTTAGAGACGTGCACCGTGCCGGTCGCGGCCAGCATGGTTTCGGCGAGGCCGGGAACCGCATCGGCGCCGGCCAGAATCGGTTCCATCCACCGGTCGATCGGCTGAGACCCGACCTCTGCCATTGGGAGCGGTGCCCGGGTGAGGCGAGTGAACCACAGCGATACCTCGCTGTTCCAGAAGTGCCCGAAGGTACTGACGGGTCTGCCGTCGTCGTCGAGGCGACGGTGGAAGTGCAGCACGGACGGTTCGGTGCTCGGCTGGATCGGCAGCTCGGTGATGCCGTAAACGACGATCTGGCCGGCATATTCGGCCGCGCGCTCGGGTTCGAGGCGCCGGCGCGCGAGCGAGTCGATGCCGTCGGCGGCGATGACCACGTCATCCGCCGGAAGTGGTTTTTCGCTGCTGAACAGTGCCCCGTCGGCGCCGTTCAGCTCGGTGACAGGAGTGTCGTAGTGGATGGCAGCCGTTGTGGCAGCGGCGAATTCGGTCAGTACCCGCATGAGATCGGCGCGCAGGTACATGCGTCGACCGGCGCCGGCGCCGCCGCGTACCACCCCGGCGCGATCGGCCGCGCGCAGCTCGGCCAGCGGATGGGACGCCGCGTGCAGCCGGTCGACCTCGACGCCCAACCGCGCCAACGCGGCGTGTGCCCGATCATCTAGTGCCAGAAAGGCTCCCGCGCCGACCGCAGGTTGGCTTTCGTACACCGTGACGGGGTGGTTTGCGCGTGCCAGCGCGCCGGCCAGCAACGTGCCTGCGATGCCACCGCCGATGATCGTGACCATGCACCCACCTTAGGTCGCCCGATCCGGGTGCGGCGGAGTCCCGTACCCGGATCGAGCGAGCAGATAGGGCGATCAGCAGTCGGTCGGCGCGGGTACCCCGCGCAACCGATCGTCGAGCCACGACATCGCGGCCGGTGCGCCGAGCACCGCGGTGGTCAGATGGTCCGGGCTGGGAATCAGCTCCGATTCGACACGCACACCCGCCGCGCAGTACCGCCGCACCGTATTGTCGATCGAGGCCACCGGAATCAGTACGTCCTCCCGCGAACGCCATTGGTAGATAGGCATTTTCGGCACGCCCTCGTAGAGCTCCAGGCTGTTCTCCTCGAGCACGGCCCGGGCGCTCGGGTCCTCGGCCAGCGAGGTCGAACTGGCCACGTCCAGGACGCTGCGACCGGCTCCGGCCGCCAGGATTTCGTTGGTGCAGCCGTTGGCGATCTGGTCGCGGATAGCCAGGCCGGTGGCGTTCAGGCTATCGCTGATCGGCAGTCGCGTCGGGTACTCCCGCTCCAGTCCGATGGCCGCGGCGAACGCCAGCCCGAATGCCGGATGCCTGGAGTAGCCGAGCCCTTCGGTCATTTTCACCAAGTTCATCGGAACGCCGCCCTCGGCCGCGCCGACGATCTCGAGTTCCGGGGCGTAGGTCGGTGCGAGCGCGGCCGCCCAGCCCGTCGCCATGCCGCCGCCGGAGTAACCGAACATCGCCACGGGGCTCTCGGCGACGCCGAGTTCAGCGACCTGACGGGCCGCCCGGATGCCGTCCAGTGTGATCATTCCGCCCAGCTTGGCCGCCCCGTAGGCGCTGGTCGGCCCGAGATGGTCGGGCAGCGCCACCGACCAGCCACGCAGCAGCACCGCGTTGAGGGCGGGCGCCTCGCGGACGGCGAGATTCGGATCGGCCGTGTAGAGCACCCGCGAGACGGCGCACTGGGCGCCGAGGCCGTTGATGATGTGCTGATAGGACAGCAACGGCGCGCCCGGTACATGGTCGGGCGGTGTCAGCACCGTCGTGGTGGCCGCGATCGGGTCACCGGCCGAATTGGTGGACCGGAACTTGACCATCGTGACGGCGGTGCCGGGAAAGCCGATCAACGGCGGCATCGGGCGGACACCGAGCACGTCGCCGGGTTTCGCCCGATCCAGGTCTGCGGGTGCGGCGTAGAAGGGATCCGGGTCCGGCACCGGGTAGATCGGTTGTGCCGCAGCGGTACCCGGCACGACGGCCACGTGGGCCACCGAAATCAACAGGGCGACAACGGCGAGCGCGGGGCGGATGTGTCCAAGCATGGCGATGAGCGACTCCCATTCATCACGACATTCACGGGGATTGTTGGGCATGTGGAAAGTCGAATAATCCGAAAATTAGCCGTGAATAATCGCCCGGCCGGTGTTCGGACGAGCGACACGATATGGGAAAAAGGGAAAAGCGAGAGGGAGCCGCGCCGTGCGGGAGGGTCGGCCCCGGGCCGGGCGGCCCGGCAGCGCCGCACGGTTGCCGGTCGGCCGGTTACGGTGGCCTGGTGATGCTGCTCGTTGTCGGCCTCGGCCTGTTGGGTGTGTTCCTGCTGCGTTTCCGCAGCGATCGGCGGCGGCTGAGCAACGGGGTCTTTCTGCTGCTCGGGCTGGCATTCGCCGGTGTGTGGCTGATCGGCTCCGGCGCCAAGGGTGACCTGCCGGTGGTACTGGCGGGACTGCTCGTGTTGTTGTCACCGCTGCTGGTGCTGGTGCTCGCCGGTTTGCTGATGGTCAACGGCGGGCAGATGGTTCGCCGGGAAGGATTGCGTGTCGCGAATCTGCTCCCGCTCGGACTCGGCATCGCCCTGCTCGTGCCCTATGTGTGGCTCGCGGTCGCCATTTTCACCGGCGATATCTGGGTGGTCGTGATTCTTGCGTCGGTGACCATGGCGGTGAGTTACATCGGATTCCTGTTCGCCAGTTTCCTGCTGTATTCACTGTTTTACGGGGCATTGCCCTATCGGCCCGGCATGGACGCGATCGTGGTGCACGGGTCCGGCCTGGTCGGCGCGCGGGTGCCGCCGCTGCTGGCCAACCGCCTGGATCGGGCCATCGAGGTGTACCGGGCCGAGCTCGCGGCAGGCCGCAGGCCGTTGCTGATCACCAGCGGCGGTAAGGGTTCCGACGAGGCGGTGTCGGAGGCCTCGGCGATGGCGAGCTACCTCGTCGACAACGGGGTGCCCGCCGACGCCGTTGTGCAGGAGGATCGTTCGACGACGACGCGGGAAAACCTGCTCTTCACCAAGCGGCTACTGGGTGAGCGCGGCGAATCGACGCGAATGGTGCTGGTGACCAGCAACTTTCACATCCTGCGCACGGCGATCCTGGCTCGGCGCCTTGACCTCGACGCCGAGGTGACCGGTTCGCGGACGGCGTTCTACTACCTGCCCTCAGCGATTCTGCGCGAGTTCGCCGCGATCGTCGTGGCCTACAAGTGGATCAATGTGCTCACCTGTGCCGCGCTGATGGCGCTGCCGGTGCTCGCGCTCCTGCTCACCCGCGATATGCCGCACCACTACGGGGACTGAGGCAGGTCGTCGAACGGCTTGTGCGGAATACCGACGGTAAGCCCGCCGTCGATGACGAATTCGGCGCCGGTCGAGTAGGAGGATTCGTCGCTGGCCAGGAAGGTGATCAGCGCGGCGACCTCGGACGGGTCGGCGGCGCGGCCCATCGGGATCTGGAGGAACTCCGCGGGGATGCCCTCGGTCATCGGCGTGGTGATCAAGCCGGGATGTACCGAGTTGACTCGAATGTTGTGCTGCGCCAACTCGACTGCGGTGGACTTGGTCAGGCCGCGGACAGCGAATTTGGTCGCGACGTAGCCGTGCAGGCCGATGCTGCCCCGCATGCCTTCGACGGAGGAGATATTGATGATCGAGCCGCCGCCCGCCTCGATCATCGCGGGGGTGGCGGTCTGCATACCGAGAAACGTGCCGGTGAGATTGATGTCGATGATCCGCTGCCATTCGGCCAGTTCGAAGTCGACGAGCAGGTTGCCGTTGGCGATGCCCGCGTTGTTCACCAGGACGTTGAGCGAGCCGAACCGCTGCACCGTCTCGGCGACCGCGCCCTTCCAGTCGCCCGGTTCACGCACGTCGAGGTGCACGTAGGCGGCGGCGTCGCCCAGTTCCTTGGCGACCGCGGCGCCTTCGTCGTCGAGCACGTCGCCAAGGACCACTCGGGCGTCCTCGGCCACCATGGCCTTGGCGTGCGCGGCGCCCATGCCGCGGGCACCGCCGCTGATCAACGCCACTTTGCCGGTCAACCGCCCCATCGCGGCACCTCCGTCTCTCGTTCGTCCACGCCCAACGTACTAGAACAAGTTGCAGAAGTGCGCCGGATCGGGTGCTGGTCTCGCGTCCGATCGTGCCACATCGCGGCGCGGATCGGGGAAATGTGTTGCGAGCCTGGGTATTCGGGATGGCCTAGCCGGGACCGCCCGCTCGAATTAGGGTTTCTCGGATGACTGAGCCCACCGTCTTCACCATGGCGTCGCTGCGGCGCGCCGCGGGCACCGACCTCGGTGTCAGCGACTGGATCGAGGTTGCCCAGGACCGCATCACCGCCTTCGCCGAGGCTACCGAGGACCGGCAGTGGATCCACGTCGATCCGCAGCGTGCGGCGGACGGACCGTTCGGCACGACCGTCGCGCACGGGTTCCTGACCTTGTCACTGCTCCCGGCGATCACTCGGCAGCTGTTCGAGATCGCCGATGCCGGTGCGCGGATCAACTACGGCCTCAACAAGGTTCGGTTTCCTGCTCCGGTTACCGCGGGCTCCAGGATTCGGGGGCGTTCCAAAATCCTCGATGTCGCCGAAGTGGCCGGGGGTCTCCAAGTCGTGCTCTCGACGACGATCGAATGCGCGGGTTCCGACAAGCCCGCCTGTATCGCCGAGTCGATCGTGCGCGCCTTGGCGTAGGCGGTCATTGCCCGCCGTCTGCCGCCGCTGTGGCATCATCGTGTAGAACACGTTCTAATTCTGTCCGCGATCCGCGGGAGGCGCACGATGACGAACTCACGATCCGCAGCGGCCCTGCGCCGGTTCGCCAGGAGGGTTCCCGATATCGCCGAGGTGCCCGGCGGGCGACTGGTCGAACTGCCGGGACGTGGCCGCACCTACGTGGTCGACATCGCCGGACCGGCGGGTGCGCCCGCCCTGGTCCTGCTGCACGGCACCGGCTGCACGGCCTACCTGAACTGGTTTCCGGCGCTGGCGGCGCTGGCCGAGCGATACCGGGTGATCCTGTTCGACCAGCGCTGGCACGGCCGGGGGATCCGCTCCGAGCGGTTCTCGGTGGACGACTGCGCCGACGACGTCGCCGCCGTACTCGACGCGCTCGGCGTGCCGCAGGCGATATGCGCGGGCTACTCGCTCGGTGGTGTGGTGAGTCTGGCTGCCGCGCACCGGCATCCGGATCGAGTGAGCGGACTGGTGCTGTGCGCCACCCCGTATCGGTTCCAGGAGAAGTGGCGTGAGCGCGCCTTCCATCAAGCGTTCGGCGCGTTCGCCGTGGCGTTCGAGTCGTATTCGTTCCGGCGTATCGAGCAATTCGCCGGCCGATTGCCGGAGCTGCCTGAAATCGTCTGGGTGCCGGGCAGATTGGACCGCTGGGCGCTCACCGAATTGCGCAGTACCAGCGGCTGGGCGATCACCCAGGTGATCGGCGAGGTCGGTCGATTCGACGCGACCGAATGGTTGTCGACGCTGAGAATGCCTACCGCGGTGGTCATCACGACGCGGGACCGGGCCATTCCGGTCTATCGGCAGTTGGAGATGGCGACCATGATCCCGGGGGCGAGCATCCATCTGATCAAGGCGGGGCACACGGCCTGTGTGCTGGAGGCCGAGCTGTTCGTGCCCGCGCTGCTCGAAGCCTGCGGGGCGGTCGCCGCGCGGTTGTGAGGACGCGGCCCGGCTCCTGTTCGGCGGCGATGACGAACAGGCGCCTAGTTGCTGGTCATCCCAGTTTCCGAGCGGCGGCGAGCAATTCGGCGACGACGTCGGGGACCGCGTCGGCGAGCTCGGCGATGTCGGGCACCAGCTCCGTGCAGGCGATGAAGCCGAAGTCCAGATCGTCGTTGTTCGATATCACGGTCACCGTGAGCCCGGCGCCGTGAAAAACCGGGCCGAACGGATACATCCCGTCCACCCGCACACCGAGAAAGTAGAGCGGCATCGGCGGGCCCGGCACATTCGACACCACCAGGTTGTGCACCACCGGGTGGTGCTCGGCCAGTTTCAGCGACGAGTACACCCGCGCGGCGAGCTGAAAGGTGTTCGGCGGGGCGTACTTCGACCAGTCCTGGAGGAAGTCGGCGCCGATGAGGTCGTGTTCCTCCTTGGCGCTGCGGTTGTCCTCGGCCACTTGCCGCAGGCGTTGCACCGGGTCCGCGATGTCGGTGCCCAGGCGGGCGAACAGCGTGGACACCTTGTTGATACCCGCGGTGTGCCGCGAGGATTCGTGCACCGAGACCGGCACCGAGGCGACCAGTGAGCGGTCGGGCAGTTCGTCGTGCTTGTCCAGGTAGGTCCGCAGCACCCCCGCGACGATGGTCAGCACCACGTCGTTGATCTTCACCCCGAAGGCGGACTTGATCTCCTTGATGGTGCCCAGTTCCGCCTCGGTGAACGCGACCGCGCGATGCGGGGTGATGGCCAGGTTGAACGGTGTGCGCGGCGCGGAGAACGGTAACGCCATGCCCGCCTTGTCCGTCCGGCGGCGTTGCGCGAAACCGGCGACCATGCCGAGGGTTTTCGGCACCATGCCGACGATGCCCGCCTTGGTCGGGAACTTGACCACCGCCTTGGCCAGCAGTTGCCAATCGTTGGGGCTCGGTTCCGGTCGCCATTCCTCGGCGGGCGGGGTCTTGGCCGCATCCGGTTCCAGATCGCAGAGGTGCATCATCATGTTCGTGCCGGTGATGCCGTCCACCGCGGCGTGATGGTATTTGCAGATCACCGCGACCTTGCCGTCGTCGAGGCCCTCCACCACCGACATCTCCCAGAGCGGACGGTCGCGGTCCATCGGCCGGCTGGCGATGTCGCCGACCAGCTCGGCCAGCTCGCGCCGGCCCGCGGGCGCGGCGATGCCGATGCGCCGAATGTGATAGTCCAGGTCGAAGTTCTGATCCTCGACCCAGACCGGGTGATCGAGATTGAACGGAACCTCGTAGACGCGGCGGCGCATCTGTGGAATGAGGGGTAGGCGCCTGCCTAGCTCGGCTTTGAATTTCTCGAAGGAATAGTCCCCTGAGCTGGGATCGAGGATCAGCAGCGCGCACACGTGCAGATGTTGAGTCCCGGTTTCCAAGTACAGAAAGCTGGCATCCAAGCCGGTTAGTCGTTCCATAGCGGAAGACTACTAGAACGCGTTCTAGTTTTGGCCGGAACGGGAGCGAGGTGGCTCACAGTGCAAGGCTCTATTGTCAAGGGGGGTGGCGGTATTGGCGGGATGGGTCCGGTCCGCAGCATTCGCGGGTCCGAATGCCCTTCAAGACCGCCGCGGATCTTCATGTAACCCGCAGTTGCATGTATGTGTATGATGTTTGCTACAGCCATGCAGGAAGGCGCGCGACGACGCGGTCGTGAGAGGAGTACCGATGAAGCTACTTCGGAGGGGCCGACGGCCGGATACCGATCCGGGTGAGGTAGCACTGCACGCACGCAATGTGCAGTTCCAGTGGGCCGATACGCCGCTGCACTGGATGCCCGCCGAGCCGATCGCCTCGCACCTGATCAACTCGCTGAATCTGCTGCTGCCCGAGGGCGAGCGCATGTTCTGCGCCGCCTACACCGAGGCGCTGCCGTTCGTGAAGGACGACAAGCTGCGCGAGGCCATGCTCGGCTTCATCGGGCAGGAGTCCATGCACGCCGAGACGCACGACAAGGTGCTCAACGAGGTGCTCGCCGCGCACGGCATCGACCCGGAACCCTATGTGCGCCAAGCCGAGTACCTGTTCCGCAAGACGCTCGGCCCGAAGGCCGCCGACGGCGTCGCGCAGCGTCAGGTGATGGTGGAGCGGCTGGCGTTCATCGCCTGTCTGGAGCATTTCTTCGCCTACCTCGGCGACTGGGTGCTCAACGCCGACCTGGAGAAGTTCGGCGCCGACCCGCGGATCGCTGATCTGTTCCGCTGGCACGGTGCCGAGGAGGTGGAACACCGCCACGTCGCCCACGATGTCGCGGTCTACTTCGGGGCGGGCTATGTGCGGCGCGCGGCGATCATGACGATCGTCTTCCCGATCTTCATCACGCTGGTGGTGCGCGGCACCAAATTCATGGTGCACCAGGATCCTTCGCTGCCCGACCTCGGCTACCCACGACTCATCACGCGGGTGTTCGGCGCGATGTGGCGCGGGGCGCTACCCGGCGTGCCGTCGCTGCTGTGGAGCGCGCTGTCGACCTTCAAGCCCGGCTACGACCCCGAGACGGTCGGGTCCACCGCGCAGGCGGTGGCATACCTGGCGAAATCGCCTGCCGCGCAGGCGGTCGCGTCGTGATGGAATCGGGTGGACTTCGAGCGTGACTTCGCGGCACATTCCTGAACAGTTGCCCGCCGATCTGTTCGGCAAGGGAGACCACGACCGCGCGGTGCGGGTACTCGACGCGGTCGCCTCGGCGCGACTGCGGTGGACGACGCTGATCAACCGGCGCGACCTCGCGCCGCGGGTGGACGACCACCGGCTGACGCTGGTGGTGACCGAACGGCGGATCGAGGCGCACGACCAGGACGTCGTGAGTCTGCGTCTGGCCGCACCGGATCGGCGGGAACTGCCGCCGTGGCGTCCCGGTGCTCACCTGGATCTGGAACTGCCCTCGGGCCGGTTGCGGCAGTACTCGCTGTGCGGCGATCCCGCGGACACCCGGGCGTATCGCGTTGCGGTGCGCCGCATTCCGGACGGTGGCGGCGGTTCGGTGGAGGTGCACGACAACCTTCCGGTCGGTGCGCCGATCACGGTGCGCGGGCCGCGCAATGCCTTCCCGTTCGCGGTGCCCGGTCACGGATCGCCGGCCGCCCGTCTGCATTTCATCGCGGGCGGCATCGGGATCACGCCGATTCTGCCGATGGCACGGCTCGCGCAGCGGCTCGGTATCGAGTGGTCGATGGTGTACACCGGCCGCAGCCGCGACACCATCCCGTTCCTCGACGAGATCGCCGGGTTCGGTGACCGGGTCACCGTGCGCACCGACGACGAGCACGGCCTGCCCGACGCCGCCGCGTTGCTGCCCGGCGTCGCGGCCGACACGGCGGTTTACTGCTGCGGTCCGGTGCCGATGACCACGGCTGTCGCCGCCGCCATCCGCGAAATGCCCTGGGTGGAACTGCATTCCGAGCGGTTCTCGCCACCGCCGATCGTGAACGGGGTGCCGTTCGAGATCGAGTTCGCGTCCACCGGTGAAGTAGTCGAGGTGGCTGCGGACCGGTCCGTGCTGGACACCATCTTGACGACCCGGCCGGATCGTCCCTACTCCTGCCGTCAGGGCTTCTGCCGCACCTGCAAGGTCCGGGTGCTCGCGGGCGAACCGGAGCATCGCGAAACCGTGCTCACCGCGGCCGAACACGAGGCGGGCGACATGCTCGTCTGCGTATCCCGTTCGCCCGGTGGGCGACTGGTGCTCGATCTGTAACCACGACCTCTGGTCAGCAAGGAGAAACCGATGACGACCATCGAACCACCGGAGCTGGTGGCCGCCGAGCGGACGGTGCGCAGCGGCGAATTCGAGCTCGCCGTCTACGAATACGGCGATCCGAGCGCGGAAACCGTGCTGCTGGTGCACGGCTGGCCGGACACCAATCACCTCTGGGACGCGGTGGTGCCGCTGCTGGCGCGCCGCTTCCACGTGGTCACCTATGACACTCGCGGGCACGGGCGTTCCACCCGCACCCGGCGCACCGAGGATTTCCGGCTCGACGTGCTCGCCGCGGACTTCTTCGCCGTCGCCGACGCGGTGAGCCCCGACCGGCCGGTGCATGTGCTCGCGCACGACTGGGGCTCGGTGCAGGTGTGGGAGGCGGTGTGCGAGCCGCAGGCGGCCGCGCGGGTCGCCTCGTTCACCTCGGTGTCCGGGCCGAACCTGGACCACATCGCGAACTGGATGCGCGCCAGGCTGTCCCGGCCCACCCCGCGCAACCTCTGGCAGCCGCTCAGCCAGGTGTTGTCCTCGGCGTACACCTTCTTCTTCATGACACCGGGCCTGCCAAGGGCTGTCTTCGGACTGCTCGGCACCGAGCAGCGCTGGCAGCGGGTGGTCTCGATCATGAACGAGACGTCGCCGTCGAAGGTGATTCTCGGCCCGACGTTCCGACAGGACATGGTCGACGGCCTGTTGATCTACCGGGCCAACATCGTGCAGCGCCTGCTCTCGCCGCGTGAGCGGCACACCGAGGTGCCGGTGCAGCTGATTGTGGCGGGCCGTGACGTCGCGGTCCGGCCCGCGGGTTTCGACGACGAACGCAAGTGGGTACAGCGGCTGTGGCGCCGCGATGTGCCTGCCGGGCACTGGATGCCGTTCTCCCACCCTGAGCTGCTGGCCACCGCCACCACCGAGCTGATCGACACGATCAACGGCGGCGCGGTCCCGCGCGGGCTGCGCCGCGCCGAAGTCGGCCGCAGCGCAAAGCCTTTCGAGGATCAGCTAGTGGTGATCACCGGCGGCGGCAGCGGTATCGGCCGCGAGACGGCGCTGTCCCTCGCGCGCCGCGGCGCCGAAATCGTGCTCTCCGACCTCAATCTCGTCGCGGCCAAGGAGACCGCCGAGCTGATCGCCGCCGAACATGGTGTGGCGCATGCTTATCAGCTCGACGTGTCCGACGCGGCAGCGGTGACGGCGCACGCCGAGACCGTGCTGGAAACCCATGGCGTGCCGGACATTCTGATCAACAACGCCGGAATCGGCCAGGCCGGTGGCTTCTTCGACACCTCGGCGGCGGAGTTCGACCGGGTCATGCGGATCAACCTCGGCGGCGTGGTGAACGGGTGCCGGGCCTTCGGCCCCGCGATGGCCGAGCGCGGTCTGGGCGGACACATCGTCAATCTGTCCAGCATGGCGGCCTACAGTCCGCAGCAGGGGTTCAGCGCCTACTCGACCAGCAAGTCGGCGGTGTTCATGTTCTCCGACTGCCTGCGCGCGGAACTGGCCGGTCGCGGTATCTCGGTGCACACCATCTGCCCCGGCATCGTGCACACGAATATTGTTGCCAACACCACCTTCTCGGGTGTCAGCGCGGAGGAGGAGAAGCGCAAGCAGGAGCGCTACGACAACCTCTACCGGATGCGGCGCTACGGCCCGGAGAAAGTGGCCGAGCAGATCGTGCGGGCCGTGGAGAAGGACCGCAGTATCGTCCCGGTCACTCCGGAGGCTCGGGTGCAGTACCACGTCAGCAGGCTCGCGCCCGCGATCGGCCGGTTCGTCGCTGCGCGAGTGAAGCTCACCTAAACCACGGGCAGGGTGCGTAACTCGGCCTCGATGGCCGCGACGCGCGCGGCGTCGACGCCCCACGGGTGTTCGACGCCGACCCTGCTGTCCAGATCCCACAGCACGCAGGACTCGCCCGGCTCGGCGACCAGCGCCCACGCCACCACGGTGCGGCCCAGCTGCTCGCCCATCGAGCCGTGCGAAACGTTCGGTGGCCCAGCGCCTTCCGGGAAGTGATGCAGGAAGCGGCCGTACGCGGCGGCGCAGAACGCGGCATACCGCTCGGTGCAGAGGATGAAGCCGTGCCACGCCTCGTCCACGGCGTGCGACGGCATGCCGATCACCTGTCCGTCGCGCATGGCCGCGCCGCAGCAGCGCAACCACTGCCGCAGGCCGGTCGCCACCAGGTCGCGCGGCTGCCACGGGACGGTCTTGTAGACGGCCTCGGGCAACTCCAGCGCGGCGACGGCGGCGTTCACCGCATCGAGATCGATGGGACGCTGCCGGGGTCTGCGGAAGCTGAAAGACGGCACAGTTCACTGTACGCAGGCGGGAGGGGCCGCTACGGTTCATGAATGGGTGGAGTTCTGACTTTCCTGATCGTGCTGGTAGTCGTCGCGGCGCCGTTCGTCGTCATCGGCATGATCGCCCGATCGAAGCGGAGCAACAGGCGAGATCCTCGCTATCGGACTCAGCGTGGTGATTCGCACCAGCGACATAGCGGTGGTTCGGAGCCCTACTGGGTGGCTGGTGCCGCCGGCATCGACGCCGGTTCGTCGAGTAGTTGTAGCGGAGGCTGGTATCCGGAGTCCGGGGGCGGGCACCACCAGCACGGTGGAGGTCACCACGACAGCGGTGGCAGCGGCAGCAGCTGCGGCGGGGGTAGCAGCAGCAGTTGCAGCGGTGGAAGCAGCTCCAGCTGTAGTGGCGGGAGCAGCAGTAGTTGCGGTGGCGGCAGTTCGTGAATTGCTTCCGCGCTGAGCGAAATCGCCCGCCCGCGACTTGACCTCAATAACAGTTCAGGTTCCATGCTGATCCCTGTCGGATGAAACAGGGAAGCTATGGAGGTTGGTCGTGCGCGCTGTACAGGTAGCGGAATTCGGTGGGCCCGAAGTACTTACGGTGCGTGAGGTGCCGGAGCCGGTGCCCGGTCCGGGCGAGGTGGTGGTGGACGTGGTCGCCGCCGACGTGATGTTCCTGGATGCCCGGTTGCGCGGCGGATGGGGCGGGGACTATTTCCAGCTGGCGACTCCCTACGTGCCCGGTGGCGCGGTCGCCGGGGTGGTCAGCGCGGTCGGCGACGGTGTGGACGAGTCCTGGGTCGGCAAGCGCGTCACCACCGCGACCGCGGCCAGCAAGATCGGCGGCGGCCAGCCGATCGGCGGCTACGCCGAAAAGGCGCTCGCCAGTGCGGCAACGTTGACCGTCGTGCCCGACGGGTTGAGCCTGGCGCAGGCCGTCGCGCTCGCGCACGACGGGCAAACCGCATTGGCCGTGTTCGACAAGGCCGCGATCCAGCCGGGGGAGTGGGTGCTGATCACCGCGGCGGGCGGTGGACTCGGCACTTTGCTGATCCAACTCGCGCGCGGGGCGGGCGCGCACGTGGTCGCCGCCGCGCGGGGCAGCGCCAAATTGGCGTTGGCCGAACGGCTCGGCGCCGACGTCGCGGTCGACTACACCGAGCCGGGCTGGTCGGACAAGGCCAGGGCGGCGACCGGTGGCGCTGGCGCGAATGTCGTGCTGGACGGCGCGGGTGGTGCACCGGGCGAAGCGGCCTTCGATGCCATCTCGGACAACGGGCGATTCCTCGGTTACGGCATGGCCGCAGGCGAATTCGCGGCGATCGACAGTGCGTCGGCGGCCGCCCGCGGCATCGCGGTGACCGGTCTGCTCGACGTCACCGGCGCCGAGACCGATTGGCCGCGGCTGGCCGAACGCTCGCTCGCCGCGGCCGCGGCCGGGCGGCTGGAAGTGGTGATCGGCCAAACCTTTCCGCTCGACGCGGCCGAAAAGGCACACGCCGCCATCGAATCCAGGACGGCGGTGGGCCGCACCCTGCTGACCCTGGATTCCGCTGTCTGAGAGACCACCCGAGCAAGCTATGGCGGGCACCCTGGCTCGGCGCTAGGGTGCCCTGCGTGGAGACTCTGATCGTTGTTGGTGTGGTCCTACTCGTGCTCGCTGTCGTGGTGGTTGTCGTGCAAATAGCCAGCAGACCGCCGAAAGACGAAAGTCAATGGGACAGGGACGATCCCGACGACTGGGACGAGCGCGACGACGACTACCGAGACTGACCGGCCGGCGTCAGCACCACCACCGGGATCGGCCGCTTGGTCATCTTCTGATACGCGGTGTAGCGACCCTTGTTGACCTTGTCCACGATCGCGAACCGCCGCGCATAGTCCGAATCGTCCGGATACGTTGGCCGCGCGACCACCGGCACCTTGCGCCGCCCGATCTGAACCTCACACTCCGGCTTTGCCTTCACATTCGCCAGCCACCCCGGCGGCCGCGGCGATCCACCGTTGGACGCCGTCACCAAATAGTCCGCCCCATCCCGCCCGTACGTCAGCGCCGACGTGCGCGCCTGCCCCGTCTTGCGGCCCACCGTCCGCAACAACAGGGTCGGATTCCCGAACAGCAGCCGATGCCCCACCCACCCGCCGCTGTTCTCGTACACCCACTGATGCACCTTCAGCACCTTCGCGAACACACTCGACATGGTCGACCCTCCACAACGGTTGCCGGAACGCCCCCACCCTAACCGCCACCCCGGGTCCGAGTGGTGCAAGTCCCACCCCAGCCGGTAGCATCCCCCACGCCTGCGGTGCACCCGCAGAAGAGGGGCGGTAGCTCAGTCGGTTAGAGCCGTGGACTCATAATCAACGACTAGCCTCAGGTCAGATGGTTTTTTGGGGCATGCGTGGGGCACGTCCCCCGTTTGGCCGTACGTCTGGTCGGCCGGTAAGGTGCTCCCAGCGCCCCTGTAGCTCAATCGGTTAGAGCATCGGACTCATAATCCGCCGGTTGCCGGTTCGAGCCCGGCCGGGGGCACAAATCCCGCTCATGCCGCTGCTGAGAGATCAGAGCGGAGGCAGTGAGGGCAGAACCCTGGGGCGTTGTGATCGGCGTTCAGGGCGGCGCGTACGCCACCCCAAGCCATCTGGGCAAGGTCGCCGTAGTGACTCTTGGTGACCTCTATGGAGCTGTGCCCCAGCAGGCGCGAAACCTCGTCAATCGGTACCCCGGCCAACAAGAGGCGTTTGACGTAGCGATGGCGCCACAGATGCGGATGCACATTGCCGACGTTGCGTCTTTGTTTGCCCTTGCCGATGAAAGCGATTCGAGCGCTGGCGTCCAGACTCTTACGGAACGGAGCGTATGAGAACGGTTCGCCGTTTGGCTGGCGCCAGAGCATCCCGGATTCAAGCTCGCGTTCTCGTTTCTTGTAGCTGATGGTTTGGCACGGCTCACCCCATCCGATTCGCTCGATACGGATTTCTAGAGTCTTGGCTAGTCTGTCGCTTATTGGAACGATGCGGCATTGATGTGATTTCAACTCCTTCATTTCTCGATGATTTGGATCGTACGACCATTCGAGAGAAATGGACCTTTCTCGCAGGTCTACGTGTTCGATATGAACGCCCATTGCTTCACCGATGCGTGTTCCGGTTCCGTCCAGTAGGTCTAGCATCTCCTGGTCTACCGGTGGCAATGTTTGGTGAATGGCGTTGTGAGCCTCGTCCGACAAGTACTTAGGGCGCAGCTTGTTAATCTCTGGGAGCTTTACGCCCTTGCATTCATTTCGATCAACGTATCCCTTGGCCTCCGCATACTTGAGCATACTGCTCAGGTGGAAGTACATGTTGCTTGCTGTACGGGCGGAGAGTCCTTTGCCGGCGAACTCATTTACCCAAACTTGGATATCCGGACCCGTGACATTGGTAATGATTTCGTCTCGCCATCGAGGTCCGACATGGTTTCGCCAGTGTGAATCAGCGCCCCTGACAGTGTTCTTTTCGACTGCGCGCCATTTCTTCCAGCCCTCTAGTAGGTCTCCGATCGTTGCGGTTTTCGCGTCGGATGGTCGTTTGCGCCCGCCGTCGCGTTCCTTGTGTTCGAGTGTTGCCGCGAACCGTTCGGCTGCTGCTGGTGTGTCGAATGTGCCGTGTATGGCCGCTTTGGTGTACTGCTTGGTCCCTGCGGCGTCTCGGTATCCTCCTCTGTACTTTCCTGATGGCAGTTTCTCGGACCATGCCATGTAATGGCCTCCTATTCTATTGTTCCTCTGGTGAGGTTCCAAGGTTGCGAATATGAACCTTCCCGTGTTCATCTCGACAACCGAAGGATTCTGGGCGCAGCGCTGAGGCGTGTACGCCCTTAGTCTTGGTATTGGTAGGTGTCTGCTTTGATGCGTTGGTTTGTCACCACGGCAAGCCCGTAGAGTCCTACAGCCGCGGCGGTGATAGCCCACGCGACCGGATCGGACTTGGGGTAGCCGACTTCCAGACGGGCGTACCCCATGACGCCAACAGTGGAAGTGAGCAGTGCGCCCATGCCGAAAATGGCGATGGGGATACGCTTCGCGCCGGCGCGAGCGTAAGTGACTGCGGCAGTGATGAAGGTTGCAACTCCGGTGGTGAAGATGACAGTAACGACCAGCAGGCAATACAGCGTTGCGAATAGTTCACCGTGTGTGTATTCGCGTGGACTGAGATAGACCGAAGATGAATTGAGACCGAGGTAGACCGAAACGGACATTCCGATCAACACGCCAGAAGCGAGGGTGACCACCACGGCTACGGTGCGCATAACGAACAGCGACTTAAGCCATGCTAAAGCCACATGCACGCACAATCCGCAGAGTCCCATAATGCCCGCAACTTCCGCGAGCCATTCGAGTGACAATTCTATTGGATGAGTGAACGAGAACAGATCCCGAACTGTGTGGATACCGGTGTAGAAGCTGAGTGCCGTAAGCGCGACAGTCATTGCCCGACCTTTTGGGTCACTTGCCCATCTGCGGCGCCTGATTAGTGCGCCATATCCGGCCACGGCTGTAGCCGCTACGGCAATGGTTGTGCCAATCATCGTAAGAATCCCCTTCTAACCTCTTCGGCTGTGTTCCGCCTGTCCCTCCCTTTGCGGCGGTTCTCCCCATCCTTACGCGAACCGACCGACAGGTTCTGTGACGTGTCAGTCGTTCCGGGAGTGACGGATGTTACAGCCGAGTCCCCTTGTCCCGCACCGGGTTTCTCTTGCGCTTGCACGCGAAGGCGCAATGTGTCCGTAGCCGAGCCGATGAGATCAACCAACTCAGGCACGGACGACGTGTCCATGTCCAGCGCCATCGCTGCACTCAGCACCTCACCCGGCGTGAGAACCCCCGCCCTGATGAGAGCTTCAACCGGGTTTCGTTCGAACGCGTGTGCGAACAATAGCACCGCATCGACCGTGGGGGGAATGATCTTGAGGTTGCGCTCTACGTATCCGCTGTCACGGCCCAGTTCGATGCCGACCCGGCGCGTACTGAGGTCTCCGCAGACCTCGTTGTACCAGTCGAACCATGACGCCCCCGCGCTCTCATCTGTGGTCACTGGGGGGAGTGTGCCTCATTCGTGTGTCGTGCGCAAGCGACACTTCCACTGGGAACGACCTGCGGAAAGGCAATAAAACGTGGTGCTGACGTGACATCTATGTGTGACGAACTCGTTGCGTCCACGCGAAACGGGTGGTTAGCTCGAGGCCAGATCGGAACCACGGGGTGCCGAGGGGAAGCGGAGGGGCAACGCGGATGAGAATCGGGGCGGCAACGGTCACGTTCAACCGGGGAGTGTTGGAGACCGTGAAAGGCCAGGAAGGGTACGAGACGGAAGCGGAGCTGGCGGCCGGCCTCGGAGTGAGCCGCGAAACTCTGCGGCGCGTTCGGCGCGGCCAAGCACCATCAGGGGTGCTGATCGCCAGCGTGGCCCTGACGTTGGGCCGTCCGGTTGCTGAGATTGTGATGCTGGCGCCCATCAAGTCGACCAAGCGGCGGGTAGGGCAACGTCCTTCCGCCTAGTGGCCGGCTAGCCCTGACGGTCTACGCCCCGGTTCGAGTCCGGGGAGGGCGCTGCCCCTCGCTCTGGGGTGAATCCAACGATTCGTAACCGCCGATGCGCGGTGTCTTAAGCGTGGCCAAATCAGCCGCGCTGCATGTTCTTTCAGAAATTCATAGCGTGATTTGTCATACCCAAATGAGCCCCGAATGGTCGGGGCGGATCGAAACATATTGGGGAGGTGAAGCAATGGGGGAACTTCGATTCAGGGGAATGCCTGTGAAGTTCACGCCTCACGCGGTGGGGCGCATCCTGGATATGACGTTGGAAGGTGACGAGGTTCGCGAGTGTATCGCGAACCCGGAGTCTGTATCACCCAGCATCAAATACCCGGGGACAACGAATGTGCACCGCGGACGTATCTGCGTGGGTGTGGTGGAAAACGAAGGTGTGCAATACGTCAAGACCGTTGTGTGGTCGACGCAGGAAGCGTGGTGCGCCGATCTTGCGCGCGGGGTGTATGGAAATCGTGAGGTGAAGCAATGGGTTGGATGACAACCGCGGAAGCCGCAGAGCATTCGCGCCATCACCCGAAGACAGTGGAACGCGCCGCACGGTCAGGCGAACTGCGGGGTGTCCAGCGGGGCGGACGCGGGGGTAGCTGGCGGTTCCAAGAGTTCGAGCTAGACCTTTGGATCAAGGGGAAGGGCAAGAAGCGTGACGCAAACGCGCGTTGAGAACGCCGGCCGTGAAATGCGGACGTTCGAGCCATATGAAGATGAGCCGACAGACGTTGTGTGCGTGAGAGATCCGCTCGGATTCATCATGCGCAGGATTCGGCCGGACGACTGGCGGCTGTGGAAGTACGCCGATAGCGGCGGGGCGTGGTCGGATACGCGGCTTTCGTGGTCGGTTGTGGTTTCCAACGGAGAAGTGACCGAGTGCTCTGGGCCGGATGGTGCCGAGTGACCGACTATCAGGTTCGGCGCGACTACTGGGGCCGGCCGTGGGTGATGCCTGCCGGCACCGGCCCGCTAACCGGCGAGTGGCGTACTGGCACAGACCGCGGCACGCGGAAGCCTAAGCGCTGGTGGTATTCGCCGGATGCGATTCCGTACGCGCGGATGTCGAGTATTTCAGCATCGCTGGATACCAAGGCCGGCCTTGTGGATTGGGCCGCGGCTCAGGCCGCGGTCGGGGTGCTACTGGACAAGGCAGCGGCCAGTCAGATTGCAACCCTGATCAACGAGTACGACGGTGACCCGTGGGGCAGAGGTGACGACGGATCGGGCCACTCGGGAAAGGACAGGCTCAAGGCCGCGGTCGAGCAGGCCCGCACAACGGCAGGGCAACACGTCGCCAGTTCCGCGGGTACGGAGTTTCACAAACTCGGCGAACTGATCAATCAGGGAGTCGAGCCGCGGCTAGTTCAGCATCACCTGAAACCCCTAGTGGCCGAATACAAGTCAGCGGTGGCCCGGCTGGAGTTCATGAAACAAGAGTTGTTCGTGGTTCACGACGAGCTACAGCGGGCCGGCAGTCTGGATTACCTGGTGAGGTTGCCGGATGGGCGGGTCATGGTCGCGGACCTCAAAACGGGTCGGTGGGATGTGCGCTACCCGCTGAGTGTGACGACGCAGGTTGCCGGCTACGGCACGGCGGTTGTCTACGACCAAGAAACAGGGGTGCGGACGCCGTTGCATCCGGACCTTGATTCGACAACCGGTCTGTTGGTGCACTTCCCGATCATGACCGAAGGTGCGCGGGTCCGATTCTACGAATTGGATCTACTGCTTGGCCTCAGGGCCGCGCGGGTTGCTCGCGAAATAGACGAGCTGCAAAAGGAATTCAAGCGTGACGATTCGAAGTTACGCGAACTGATCATGCCTCGCGGCGTGTGAAAGAGGGGGTAATGGTGAGTGATCCTGTGGTGGAAACGATCGACGCCGAAGCGGTGGCGATCGACCCGGTTGCGTTGGTTCGTGAGACGCGCAAGTTGGCCGAGCAGAACCCGGACTTTGTCTACACGAAGATTTTTGATGACGAATGGGACGGCTACAAGTGCCGCTATGTCGAGGCGGGGTGTGGTTCGTGTTTGGTGGGACAGGCCGCGATCAATGCGGGTGTTCCTCTCCGCGTGGTTGCCAGCTGGGACCTGTTGGGAGATACCGGGATTGAGCACGTGATGAGTCGATACGGCTTCGCTGATCACCCGGCAACGGCGTGGCTGATCGGGGTGCAGGTCGATCAGGACGGCGGTGCTACGTGGGCCGGCGCGGTGCACGACGCGGACAGGAATGTCGGGGAGGTTGGTGCATGAAGATTCATGAGGCGCTGATTGCGGCCAAGAACGCGGTCGGTTCGGTCGGCAAGGATCAGAAGAACACCCAACAGCACTACAGCTACCGCGGTCGTGACGCAGTGGTCAACGCGGTGGCGCCGTTCCTCGCGGAGTTCGGTGTGCTGGTTCTGCCGATCAAGACGGACCTGACTTTTGCCGAAACCTCATCGGCGGGCGGGAAGAAGCAGGGGCAGGCAACCGGGACCATCACCTACCGATTGATGGGCGCCGAAGGTGACTATCTGGATGTCGAAGTTGCCACCGAAGCAACCGATTTCGCGGACAAGGCCACGGCCAAGGCAATGACCGTGGGGGAGCGCATCATGTACGTGCAGGTGTTGAGCCTGCCGACCGATGACCCGGATGCGGACGCGGACTACACCGAGCGCGGCAACGTTGCCGATGCTCTGCGCGTGCTGCGGGAATCCATCTTTGCCGAGTGCGAGTCGTTCGGCATTGGGAGCGACCAGCTTGTGAGCGCGTTCCGGGAGCTGGGCGGCAAGGGCAAGATCGGTGATTGCCGAGACGAACCGCTGTTGACTCGGCTCAAGGCCGCAGTCGAAACGATGGCTCAGCCGAAATGAGCGGCCAACTGAGGGCACCCGCCTGGCCGGCCTTCCTGGCCGTTGGTGCGTGGGTGTTGATGGGTTTGTGGTTCTGGTTCGTGGTGGGGGTTCTCGCGTGAGCAACACCTCTATCCGGGGAAGCGGGGCCGGCCGAGTCAAGGCCGGCCGGTGGCCGGCCGAGCTTGATTCGCTGCCGGCGATCAATGCTCGGTTGGTCGAGATCGAAGCCGTCATTCGCGAGCATCCCGATTTGTTGGACCGGCTGCGCATGGACCTGGTTCGCGCCGAAGAGGCGTACAACGTCGCGCACAAACGCGCGCTGGTTGCGGCCCCTGCCGAAGATGCCAAGGGCCGCAAGACATCTGCGTCTGAACGTGAGGCGGCTGCGTTCCTGGCGACGCAGCAGGAACGCGGCGTGTTCCTGGTCGCTGATGCGGCATTGAAGTACGCAGCCGATCAAGTCCGGTCGGCCGATCGTGAGGTATCGGCACTGCAAACACGAAGTGCGAATCTTCGGACCGACAGCAGACTGTGAGGAGTTCGTGAGCTGGAGGAGTCGAGCGAAGTGCGCGGGTGGTGATCCGCGCATTTTCGATCTGGATCACCTTCGCCGGACCGTGGCCGGCCTGACCGATGAACAAGCCGACGCGATAGCCCGGGACCTGTGTTCGGGGTGTCCGGTGATGGAGGAGTGCACACGGGATTCGTCGGTGCCGATCGACATGACGGCGGTTCTGGATACCGGTGAACTTCCCGATGTGGTCGAGCAGTCGGAGGTGATCCGCGGCGGGAAAGTGCTGCGGTACGTGGAAGAGAAGACCAAGACCGGCCCGGGTGAGCATCGCGCGGCGAAGTGGGCGCGGCTGGGGTTGGTCGGTAATTGCATCGGGTGTCGTCGACGGCTGCGGGGCAGGCATGACCCCTATACGCCCGGGACCATCGTGCGCGATGTCGGCAATTGGTGTAGGTCATGCCGGAAACGTGGTGGGGACAATGCGAAAGACAGGACCAAGCAAGAGAACTATTGATCTGATCAGGGATCGGTCCGCAGGGATCTGCGAAATTTGCGGGTGGGCCGAAGGGCAACAGATCCATCACCGCCGGCCCCGGAAGATGGGCGGAACCCGTGACCCGCAGATCAATTCGCCGGCCAACTTGCTGCATCTGTGCAATCTGTGTCACGCAGTAGTTGAGGGCAACCGGCTAGATGCCGAGACGCGCGGCTATCTGCTCAAGATGGGCGCCGATTTCGATCAGCCCGTGTGGTACCGGGGCCAACACAAGGTACTCGATGCCGCGGGAGGGGTGAGCCTGTGCGAATCCGCACCGTGAAACCAGAGTTCTGGAGATCGAAAAACATTTCAGACATTGACGATTGGGGAATCCGTCTACTCTTCGTTGGCTTATGGAGCTATGTCGATGACAACGGCGTAGGCGTGGACAGGTTGCCGGTGATCGCGGCAGACCTGTTCGCCGATGACCTGTCGAGGGATGCACCGGAAACATTCGCGAGGGTCGCACGAGGGCTCGAACGTCTTGCCGCGGACAAACTCATCACGCGATACAGCGTCGACGGGCGCGATTTTCTCTACGTCACGGGCTGGAGTCGACACCAACGGATCGACCGGCCATCCAAACCCAGATACCCGGTCCCTACCTGCGGGGATACCGGCAATCGAGAAACACTCGCGAGGGAGGGGCGAACACTCGAACAAACTTCGCCCTTGGAACAGGGGAACAGAGGAACAGAGGAACAGGGAACCGCACCCGCCAAGCCACGCGGCCGGCGCCCGGTCAGCGGCAAAGCACCGCGGGCAACTAGTCACCCCCTGCCGCTAAGCTGGCACCCGACAGACGCTCACTATGCCCTGGGCCGTGACCGTGGCCTGAGTACTCAGGCGGTCGACCACGAGCACAATAAAATGCGGAACTGGGCCGAAGCGAACGGCACCAAGCGCGTCAACTGGGACGCTCAATTCCGCAACTGGCTGACGAAAATCGAGCCGGCCACCAAGTCAGCGCCCCAGACTGCGGGGCAACTGTGGCAGGAATGAGTGTCCAGCTTCCCCCGCATGATGTGTGGGCCGAACGAAGCTTGCTCGGCATCACGATCATGCACCCCGATATCTGCGGGGATGCATTCCAGTCGGTGAGCCCGGAGGACTTCTATACGCCGCTGCATCAGGATCTTGCGGTGGTGGTGTCGAAGATGATGCGTGACCGGATTCCGGTAGATCCGACAACGGTTCTGGGACAGGTGACCGCGCAGGGCAAAGGCACCCGGATTACCGGACATTGGTTACTCGGGTTGGTTCAGGAAGCGTGGAGCCCTCACAGCGCTGCCACACTCGCGGAAACCATTCGAGGCCATGCCGGTACCCGGACCGTTGTCCATGGCCTCACGCGAGCGCTACAGCGGCTAGAAACCGTAGACGCTGCGTTCGACCCGCGGGAGGATCTGCGGTCGATGACTGCGGAACTGCGCGGGTTCTGCGACTTGGCCGAAAGTATCGCCGCGCCAATACAAGAGCGCGTGCCGCGGGGCATGGGTGCGTTCCTGTCGACGCCGGACATTCACGATTGGTTGGTGCCCGGGATGATGGAGCGCGGCGAACGCGCGGTGATCACGGGCGCCGAAGGCGGGGGGAAGTCGGTGTTGGTCAGCCAGATTGCTACCTGCATGGCCGGCAGTCTGCACCCGTTCACCGCGAATCTGTTGGGTGATGGCTCCCATACGATTCGGGTGCTGGTGGTCGACTGCGAGAACTCCGCGGCGCAATCGCGGCGGCGGTTCCGGTGGATGGTCGACAAGGTTGACGAGATCCGCGAGGTTCGCTCGGCAGACCGCGTCGACTGGAACGACCAAATGTTCATCGAGATCAGGCCGGCCGGCATTGATCTGCTCAGCACCCGCGATGTGTCATGGCTCGAAAGCTGTATCAGCGCAACAGCTCCGGACCTGGTTGTGCTCGGGCCGCTGTACAAACTCCATCACGAGAACCCCAACGATGAGAGCCCGGCGCGCGAATTGGCTTGGGTGCTCGATGGTTTGAGGGATCGGCACGGATTCGCGTTGCTGACCGAAGCGCACGCCGGCAACGCGACCGACGTGCAGGGCCGGCGCAACATGCGCCCTATCGGTTCCTCGCTGTGGCGCAGGTGGCCTGAGTACGGGTTCGGGTTGTCGCGGGCTACCGATGACCCGGGCAAGGCCCGCGCTGAACGCGTGGACGTGATCGCCTGGCGCGGTTCACGCGAGGAACGCGCATGGCCGTCCAAGCTGCACCACGCCATCATCCTGCCGTGGATGCCCGATGTTGATTACTACGCAGATGTTGAAAGTTCTTTCTGAGAAAGAGGATTGGTTATGTTGCTGCACGCTGAGGGTACTGGGTTCATCATCTCCCAAGACGGTATTACGTTGCGGTTCACGCCGAACGGTATCGCGGTTGCCAACTGGGACATGGTCTACAACAAGTCCAAGAAGGATGAGCGAACCAACCAGTGGGAGACCACACACGAAATGATCGTGAAGGCTACCGCGTGGGGTGATCTGGCCGAATTTCTCGCTGACAGTGAAGATTACGGGTTCAAGAAGAACATTGACGTGGAGGGCGAGTTGCACACCGAGACGTTCCAGCGTCGCGACGGCGGGGAAGGTCAATCGGTGTGCATGACGGTGCGGAAGGTGCGTCGCGGTCAGACGATCGACAAGAGCGACGGCGCAGGTTCGTTCGGGTCGAGCGGAGAAAGCCCCGCCGACAAATGGAACGTCTGATGTGATTCATGCCCCTAGCGATGACGCTAGGGGCATGTTTGCATGGATGGTTCGGATTGTGAGCAGGGTCGGCCGGGGTGCCATCAGTTGCCGTTGCTACGCGTTGCCAGGGCGAGAACTTACCCGGTACACGTTGCCCGAACCTTCAACCGTGGCATACTGATTGCCAGCGATCCGGAGGCTGGCTAGGTCCGGATAGCTTCACTGGTCGGTGACCCGCAGGCCAGTGAATTTTGCCGCGGGTCCGTGAACATCCTCACCCAAACTCAGGAAACGCCCCATGATTGAGTAATCGACGCGCCTGGTTGGCGGGTGTTGCCGGTGTCCCTATTGGCGCCGGCCTTTCTTCACCCAACCCCCTGGTTAATGCACTGGCGCTTCTCGTGCCCGTCTTGGCTGCTTGCGGGCTGCTGTATCCCGCGGTCTGGTCACGAAACCCGATCCGTCGCAAGGACACACGCGAGTTCATCGCGATCTTGATAATCGGCAATCCATCGCCGCCCACTGAACCGCCGCAGTTTGGTGAACCGCCGCAGCTCAGGCCGCCGCCATGATTGCTCCGATTGAGGTCAGTCGAGCCCCTCCGTATTCACTTGTCGAGTCTCCCCGTACACGATTCAGGCCCCAGTGACGAAGCTGAGGGCCTGGTCCGTGTGGGATGGCCGGCCAGGCGGGTGCCCTCAGTTGCCGTATGTCAACGTCCTCGTGATTTGTCGCGGGTGAGGTCCGGACCCTGCCCCCGATCGCCGCGTTGCCGCTCCGACCCGTGCGCGGGTGGCTCCAATACCGCACCGAGCGGGCTAGCTCCCTGCCCCAACCATCCCAGCCGTTCCTGCTCGGTCATCCTCGCCTGATTCTGCTGAAAGTAGGCGTCTCGTGCCCTGTTGACTTCCTCGAGTTTCCTTGCGGCTTCGCGTTCGCGTACTTCGCGTTCCTTCGCCGCTTCACGGTCGACGGTTGCCGCATCGGGGGCTTCCCGTGCGGGAGCCTGAGCGCCCGGGACGGGGAACGGGAACTCTCGCAAGACTGCCGCGGCGGACTCCCGTGCGACCCTCTCACGCTCCGTTTCTGGTGCCTTGCTCTCCCGCTGCTTGGCCCGCTCGGCTTGCTCTTGGGCCTGGCGGTCGCGGACAACCTTCGGTGCCTCCGCGCGACCACGCGTAACACCTTGCAGGAACCGTTGCGCCTTCTTGAACTTCTCCGCGGCTGCGCGCGCCAACTCCGCTGCCTTGGCCCGCTTTTCGCGTTCCTCGCGTTGCTTGGCCTTCTGTTCCCGCGCTCTCTCCCCAACACCCGGCAACTCGAGCTGTTTGCCGGTCTCCTTTTGCAGCCCGCGCGCCCACACCTCACGGGCCACATGTCGAGGGATCACCTCGTGTGTGAACCTGTCCGGGTAGTCCCGAACCAACTCGTTGATGATTTCCTGCGCCGGCTTCGAGATGGATTCGCCTGCGACGGAACGCAATAGATGCTGACTGATTTCACCCTTGGCCAGCAGAGCGCGCACTACCTCCAGCTGCTTGACGTCCTTCGGACCACCGATCCGGCCCGACTTGTCTTCGATACTGGAGATAGCGCCGCGATCATCTTTGACCTTGTCGAACTGGATCTTCTCGTTGCCGTGCTCGAACGTGCGGGAGTCGCGAACGTACCCCTTCTCACGGTCCTTGAAATATCGGTCGGTGCCGTTCTCGAAGATCCGACCGCGCTCGTTGCTGTCGAACCCGTTGCGATCACTGTTGTAACCGTCATCAGGCATACCGACACACCCCCGAACCTACGGACGAGACATCATCGACTACTCACGAAAGGGCGGGTGCTCCGAAAAGTAGCCCGTCCCTATCTCGGCGAACGATGGAACGTCGTCCTTGTGCAGTCGCCAGAACCCCACATGCACCAACTCGACAATGTTGACGAACTCGTTTTCGACCACGAACCACACGAGCAGATCCGCTGTGCACGTGGTCCATTGGGGGAAGGTGAAGGCGATTCCCGGCTTGATTCCGTCGTAGATCGTGATGTCGTCACAGTCGTTGTACCCGCTCGGCATCCCGGTGAGGTCGAGCCATCGCGCATCGAGATACTGCACGAACAACTCTCCGATGAGACACACCAGCTGATCGGCGGTGTCGGCATTCTCAGGACGGCTCACCGCATCGAGGTCCGGGAACAGCTCGGCAACCGTATCGCTGAGCTGCGCCGCTTCATCGGACTCGAAATCCCACGGTTCCGCAGGCAACACGGCCGGCAACTCCGCACGAACCAGAAGCTTCCGCACCTGCGCCTTGCGTCGATCGGGATCGGCCCACACGCCCCACGCGGACTGCTCGGCAGTCACGCCAAGGTCCATGCTCAACTGGTCATCTTCAACGTGCCCCATACGCATTCCCTTCGGTGATCGGTACCGCCCTGCCCTGCATCCAACCGAACAGCCCAGTGTCCCGTGTGCGCGGACAACATACAACCATCCCAGCACGCCCGGGATTCGCTGCGCGGGACTGCGAGAGGAGCACTCAGCGGGAGACACGGCGCCGTGCCGCTACCCGCGCGGGAGCTGGTCGAGAATCGGAAAGTCGGACCGCTGCGCAACGCTGATGGCCTGCACACCGAGCCTGGTCAGGAATTGGTTTGCCGTGTCCAACGTCATCGGTCCGTAGGCGGCGTGTGGTCGCCACACGGGATCGGTGCTACCGAGTGGACGGGTCAAGGTCACGACGTGCCAAGCATCGGCGTCTTGGTTGTCAGGGTCGGCCGGCGCCAGGACTCGAACAACTTCTTCATCGGGGTGCACGGGTATCTATCCCTTCCAATTAGTTACTAGGGCAAGCGATTTCAACGCTCAGAAGGTCGGTCGGTCTGTGCTGTCGCTGTCTTCCGCGCTGGCAGACGCGGGACGCGAGGGTTTCGGATACTGTGCTGCGTTCTCGCGGTATATGCGGTGCAGGATTATCAGAGCGATTACGCCAACGACGTACCCGTTAAACGTTGTGCTCCAACGTCGACAGGTGACGACAACAGTTTTCATCACGCAGGCCCCTTATCGGTGTCGTGGCAACAGGACGGACTCAGCGTCCAGCGCTCATAGGTGTGCACGGGCCGGACGGTGATGACATCGACCAGGCGCGTGAGGGTGGTCGGTACCTTTTCGCCGTCGAAATGCTCTGTGCTGGGAACGATGACGCAATCGACCCCGGTCCTTCGTGCGGTGCTGGCAAGTGCCTCGATGGGTTCCGGTGTGTCTGCCGCGACTACGATTGTGTGTGTGAGTGTGTAGCCGAATCGCTTTGCAAGACTGCGCATTCCGGCTTCATCCCACGCTTGGCCGTCCCCGGATACATCCTGGCGGAGGTAGCCGAGCGCTGTTGGTACACCGTGGTAGGTGGGTACGCTCATTGCAGTTCCTCGTACAGTTCTTCACCCGGAAGGCGACGCAAACCCGTTGTGCCTCCGGGGATTACGGTCACGTCATCTAAGTAGTGGCGCTGCTGATGGTCCCTGACGAAGTTCAGTGCGGAGGTCAGACAGGCGGCGAAGTCGAGCTGTTCACCGCGCAGGGTGACCGCTAGGTGTACGTCCGGTTGCTCTGGGTGCGGGGACTTGCGATCAGTCATCGCGCCCGCCGAGTATCGGCGCCAAGGAAAGGCTTGACGCGGTCTAGCCACGCGTCGAGTTCTTCCAGCGTGCCCGACGTGACCGGTCGATGCTCGCCAGCGGTGATCAGCTCCCAGTCATACGGCGGCAAGTGCTGACACACCAGCCCATACCCGGCCCGCCCCGCCTTCGCTAACACTCGTTGACGCCGCTCTCCGAAACCGGTCATGGCTTCACCCGCGGTTCGCATTCAAGCAGGGCCTCTAGAAGGGTCTGCGTGCTCGGCCGGAACATGTCCCGCGGCGGGTGCACCCACTTGCGGATATCGGTGTCGTCAAGGTCATCAAGATCGAACGACGGCAGGGCTACTACTCCACCGACCGGGATCAACTGAGAGTTGGTGCGCAACAGGGCGCGGCAGAACGCACCGTTGCTTTCGACATCCGGCGAATAGCGAGCAAGGAAGGTGTACCGCTCGGACCGATGCCAGATCACCGGGCCGAGTAGATCCCAGTCCTTGAGCACAGCCCGTATGTCTTCGCCGAGTGCCTTCGGCGTGGTCAAGCCGCGCATCGCGGAACCGATCGTTACCGCAATCCGGCCGGCAGGGTTGACATGTACCGGCAAGTCACACACGGTTCGCAGGTGGTGACACACTTCCAGTTCTTCATCTGCAACCGCATCAGGCGAAATCATCTGACCCCCTGGTCAATGAGTTGGCTAGTGTGCACGCGCCCGGCCCTCTACAGCCGTCCAGCCTGAACCGAGCAGTGGAAGACGGGTGAACTTCGATCGCCATGTCCCTACCGGGCGCGTTTGTCCAGCACACCACCCCGGACTAGCGACGAACAGGAGATTTTGAAGATTCAAACCAACTTCCTCAAAACCCCATCACCACACTCAGGCTGGCGGGATGATTCATTCAGAATTGAGCGTGTCCACATTCAGAACGAGGGGTACTGATGCCGGAAAATGAATCTCCAACCCTGTTGCGTCGCCAGCTGGGGCGGTTCCTGCGAGAGCGACGGGACGAGACCGGTATGACGATGGCTGTCGCGGCTGAGGCTGTTCAGCTGAGTTCGGCGGCTCTGCAACGGCTGGAGACTGGGCGCCCTCAGAAGCTGCGTAAGCAAGACGTACGCGCCCTCTGTGAGTTGTACGGGGTGGACGATGAAGAGACCAAAGCGGCTATCGGCCTTGCAGAGCAGGCCGCGAGCAACCCGGAAGTCACGTCGATTGGCGGGTTGTTCTCCAACGCATTCAATATGTACGTCGGCATGGAGCGTTCAGCCCGCACCCTGACCACGTATCAAGAGCAAGTGCCCGGCTTGCTACAGACGGCGGACTACGCCCGCGCTACGTTCAGCGCGTTTCCGGGCTACGACAGTTCTGACGACATCGAGCGGCGGGTCGACATCCGATTGAATCGGCAGGTCATCGTTACGCGCAGGGTGAACCCGCTTGCAATCGAGGTGTTGTTGCACGAATCGGCGTTGCACCGCAGCATGGGCGGGCCGCGGGTGATGGCGACGCAACTCAAGCACATGGCAGACATGAGCACAGAGCCGAACATCACGTTGCGCGTCCATCCTTACTCGGCTGGCATGACGTGGGGCTTCCTGCATGGTCCGTTCGTGATCCTGGACTTCGGTGAAGGCAGCAAGGAACCGCCTGTCGTGTACGTCGAAGGACGGCTTGCGAGCGACCTGTACACCGAGAAGCAAGATGAAGTGCGTCGTTACTATGAGTTGTCGGAGGCCATCCGAAGCACGGCACTGGATGAAACGAGTACGCGAGATCTGCTCAGGCAGGTAGCTAGGGGTTTTGAGGGTGAACGATGACGACCTGACCGGGGCGCGCTGGAAGACCAGCAGTTACAGCGAGAGCGGTTCTCAGTGCGTCGAGGTCGCGTTCCTTGATGGGGGCAGGGTCGGGGTACGTGACTCCAAGAATCCGGGCGGTCCGGCGTTGGTTTTCACTCGTGGGGATTGGGCTGCGTTTCTGGCTTGCGCCAACCGCGGAGAGTTCAACCGCGAGGCGTAGACAGCGTGCACGCGAAGGCCCCGGGCTCAGATGTATTGAGCTCGGGGCCTTTTCGGGTAATCCGCTCTAGCTACACGCAAGCACGTGCAACCTTTGCGACATCCACGCTAGCAGAACGAACGAAGGCCCCCGGAGTCCGTGACGGACTCTCGGGGGCCTGTCGCTTGCCGGCCGGACCTATGCGGCAAGGGCGGCTTGTGCCCACGCGTTGACCTGCCGCGGCTGGACGCCCATCTGTTGTGCCGCTTCCTTGGCCGTCAACCCGCTCAGCAGCAGACTGGCTGCAACCTCCTGAACGGTCGAGGTCTGAGCAAGGGTGCGTACGTTCGTTTCCTTCGCGGTCGAATCGGCTTCCGGCGCAACCTCGTTGGGGACGTGCTTCGCGAGTCGTACAGACAACTCGGTAACTGCAAGCAGTACGAGCGGCGGGGCAGCAGCGACGAACGCGGCAACGATTCCGTGGGGAAGGGCGTGCACCGCGTTGGCGCCAATGGAGATGGTTGCGCCGAGTGCGAACAGGCACCACGCATAGGCGCTACCCGGGCGGCCTTCGAGCGCGACGACGGCGCGGTTACTCACGATGATCAGGCCGTCAATGATGGCCGGCCAGATCCATGCCAGCCACCACGGGTAACCCGAATCCTGGGCAAGGGCAGTGAGGCCGGCGAAGTCGAGGACGAATGCGCCGATGGCGATCAACGCTGTTCCGCGCGTGGCGATTTGGTGTGCGCTGAGCTTAGGCACCTGCGGCCCCCAAGCAACCGAAGAACTTGCCCCACTTAGCGATCACGGCATCAGAAGTGAGTCCGCACACTTCGGCCATCTCATCGTTGGATGCGCCCATTGCTTGTGCGTTGATCGCGTCACCAGTGCAGTCGACTCCCGCGGCGGTGTAGATCCGCATCTTGGTCAAGTGCTCATCAGCCAGCCGGCGCCGGCCCTCCGGTGTATCTCGCGCGTGCCACTGCTCGAACCACTCAGGCGACCCGAAGGCCGGTCGATCAAGAATCTCATCCGCAAGCCGGCTGCACGTTCGTCTCATCTCATCGCGCAAGACTTCGGCAGCATCACGAATCAACACGGTGATTTCTGCATCACTCACTACTTGCCCCTGAGGGTCTGGGGACTATGCCTAAACGCTGGTCCCGTTGCGAGCAACGTAAACGGCGCCCCGGAATCTGTCAACCTTGCGTGTTACCGTTATCGGCATGTCGGACACCACCCGCGCGGCGCGATTCACAGCCCTACGGAAAATGCTGGGGCTTCCGCGCGACTGGCTAGCCGAAACCCTGGGGGCAAACGGCAATACGTTCGACCGGTGGGAATCGGGCAAGAGCGACGTACCAAATGACGCAATGGCATTCGTAGAATCTCTGTCGGACGAAACTCAAGAACTTGTCGAAGCGACAATAATTCGTCTCACCCTGCCCGACGCGCCGAAGGTTCTGCACACCTACCGAACAAACGCGGACTACCGCAAGGCCGAACCAGATTCAGACCGGCCAGCTACCTGGCATCAACATTGGACCGCGCGAGTAGTCGCGGAGGTTCCGGGTTTGGTGCTCGACTACTGGGCGCCGAACACGACATAGACCGGTATCGCGTATGGGGTGGGTGAGTATGGCTAATCGTATGGCGGAGAAGGGCAAACGGTTCGAGCGTGCGGAGCGTGCCAGATGGGACGCAGACGGATTCCGACCGAAGGGAACCCGCGCAGGATACGAACGAGACGCGGGAGACAACCACATTGCGCCGCGGGTGATCCAACAGTGCAAGCACACCAAGGACTATCGGTTTACGCAGTGGCTCGATGAGCTTGCCGAGCAGATGACCGAAGCGGGCGCAGAGGTCGGCATACTCACCGTGAAAAGGTCCCTACCGGGTAAGCCCCCGCTGATTCTGGATGTGATTCCGCGGCATGTCCTCGTGCTGCTACTCGAAAAATCCGGCTACGCACCGACCGGCAAGGGGGACCAGTCGTGAACCTCTGCGGGATGCCACACACGCGCCTGCGCGCACCCGGCGAAATCTATTTCATCGGGTCAGTCAGAGTCGAAGCGATCGGCGGTGAACGAGTCTCCGACACTCGCCATGACGTACCCGTACATCATCCGAGTTCGGTTCTGTGCGAAGGACATTCACGCTGGCTGGCCGAACTGATCGACCAGACCCCGGAGGTAGTCCGCTGGCTACGTGCCTGCGTTCGTCCCGGACCGGGACAACCGCAGGAAATCAAGCGCACATCCACCGATTCCGCGGCGCCCTGCGAGTTGGCAGCGATCGACGCAGCAGACCGGGAACTAGCCACCCTGGCACGCTGGGCCGGCCATGCCGGCGCCCCGGCCCCGGTCGGTGTCCGTCGCATCGGCGGGGAAGTACGCGGGTTCCGGTCGACCGACACACGCGCGGTGCAGCTGCTCGCACGATGGACCTCCGCAAGACTGTCCGCCATCGAAGGCTTCCCCTGGGTGCTGGACATGCTGCAAGAGATGACCGTGGTACGCGGCGCGCATCTGCGGCGGTGGCCGCTGGTGGATCAGGAAGCGGCATAACCGATGTGGCAGCAGTTCGAACCGGACTACCTGCACCCTGAACGGCCCGTGTGGGTGCGAGAACACGCCGCACGCAAACGAGTACGCAAAGGGCAAGCAACGCTATCGCGCTGGCGCACACAGGGACTCGTTACGCACCGCGGCTACGGCAAGAATCGGCAATACCTCGCAGCGACCCTCGATGCCGCGGCAACTATGAAATCCGCAAAGCAGCAGGCCACACGGTTTGCATAAGCGGATTGATATTCTGTAAGTAGTGCAAGAGAGAAACCCGAACAGGTTTCCCCTTGCCTGTTCCGGGACCTTAGAGGGCCGCATAAGTCAGCAATCAACGAACGGATCACCACGCACGTACGAGGCGTGAACGTGACCACCTGCGTAGGCAGACAATATCGACTATGCGGACCCTCTACACCGGTGATTATCGGCGAACACAAAGGCCGAACAAGGATGGCTCAGGCTCACGGAGCTTGAGAGCTGGCGGACTCCCTGCCAACGGTGGTGCGGGGCACGGTGGTAGTCGCGGCCGGCATTCAAACAACAGGTGCATAGCTCAACTGGCAGAGCAGGCGACTTTTAATCGTCGGGTTCAGGGTTCGATTCCCTGTGCACCTACAAACAGATAAATGCCCCCGGCAACGTGCTGGGGGCTTCTTGCGGTCTACGTAGAGCGGGGAAGCGCGATGGCTACCGTTGTGATGGTCGAGGGCACCGGTTCGCGTTCTAGCCGTCCTGATGGTCTGGGTCTGCTCTCCGCGGTAGCCGACAAGCTAGACCGCGGTATCGACCGGGTGAGCGTCGACTACCCCGGCGCCTACGGGTGGCCGATTTCCTACCATGATTCGCTGATCCGCGGCACGGCAACCGCTTTGGGCGCTATCGACCGTGCGCCCGGCCCGGTGTATCTCGTGGGCTACTCGCAAGGCGCAGTCATCGCGGGCCATTGTGCTGATCACTCGAAAGTTGAACGGACATACCTGATTTCGGACCCGCACCGACCACGGCGCCGCTACATCGGCAACGTAGACCCTGGCGGCTACGGCCTGGCCGGCGAAGTGTTCCGAGCGGGCCTGATGATTCACTACTTCGCCGCATCGGATGACCCGATCACCTCAGCGCCGCCCGACTCAATTCTGAGGTCGGTTGCCGACTTCACCCGATTCATGAGTCCGGACCTTGGCACGTGGCTGGCAAGCATCGACCGCACCATCAGGGAACAGGCATGGCAGAACGTCCAACGGCGCCCGCTGTCCGCACTGGACGAGTGGAGACGCGTCCGTGAAGCCGGCCGAGAACTCAGCCGCTACCCGCGGCGCCACATAGACCCCTACATCCGGGAGCACATACCCGGTACATCCCTGACGCCGTGCGAATGGATCGCGGCAAGCATCAACGAACTCGTGAGGACATCCCGGTGACACTGACCGACCCGCGGCTAGATGCCCTACGGCTTGCCATGACCGGTAAGACAGGCCAAAAGCAATGGGCCGCAATAGATCCTGACGCCAGCCCGCCTGTGCACGAGTTCGACACACAGGAGGAAGCCGAGACGCACGTAACCGACTTCGGTGGGAACGTATATCGCCGGTTAGGTCACGGTCTCGCATGGGAGCGTGTGCAGTGACGCAGATCGACCCGCAGAACTTCGCCCGGATGACGGCTCAGCCTGAGGTCACACCCGAAGTGCAACAACTCGCGAGTGTGCTGCGAGTAATCGAGGTTCCCTCACGAGGAGCCATGCCACCGATTCGATTCGAATTCCCAGAACCCACACGGGTAGCAGAGTCGCTGTACGCCAGGGGCGTTCGAGTCATCGACACCAACGCGTTAGACCCGGCCGGCCGCATCACGGAGATTGTGTCGGCCCTGCACACCGAAGATTGCGGACTAGCCGATGCACGCGAAATCGTGGCGCTGATCCTGCGCGGATTCACCGCGATGCAAGCCGTAGATCAAGTCAAGTTCGGGGGTGTTGATGGCGCACAACTGGCACACGAGACAACCTCGAACCCGTCTGCCGGCATCGCTTCGCCTGTCGATCATGGCGAGGGATCAACACCGCTGCCAGATCAGGGCTAACGGGTGCTTGGACGCCGCTACCGACGTAGACCACATCATCCCGGTATCTCGGCGTGGGTCTGATGATCCGAGCAACCTGCGGGCCGCATGTGCCCCGTGCAACCAGTGGTGGAACGTCCAGTGTCGACGGAAGCCGGCCAGCAAGAACAGGCCACGCGAACAACATCCGGGACGGATCAAGGCATGAGCGCAGACCTGTTCACCGAATGGTGTCAGTGCCCTGCCTGCGGTGTAGTCGGTCGACCAGAGATGAGCAGGTCGACACCGACTCTCGTACTACCGCTGTATGACGTGATCCGGCATTGCCAATGTGGTTACACGTGGGGCCAGTACTGGATGCCGTGACCCGGTCTATTTGATCCCTTCAACACGGTCGACGTGATTCCTTGCAATGACCTTGTCCAGCCGCTCAAGCTGAGCCCGAATGTGCGCCTTATGGTCTTCCGAGGTGTTGGGGTCTTTGAGCAGCTTTCGGAGCGTCTTACGTGCGCGCCTGACGGTAGTCCATTCCCATGTCCATTCGGCGAACAAGGTGAGCTGAACTACGACGGCGCCGAAGATGACGGCAACGGCTGGTGAACTGTACGTCAAGATCAATCCGGGCCAGGTGTCGACGCCGCCGAGATGCTGGGCAATCGACACCAGTGCAGTGCCGCCACCTGCACCGCCGATACCGGCATTGAGCTTGTCGCGGTTGGGTTTCGCGCGTCTCCTCCGTGGCGGGGATGCAGGCTCGTTGGCGGCAGCTCCATTCGAAGGAGCGGGTGGGCTCATTTCTCACGCCTACGGTCGGCATCCCTGATGGCGTTATTCAAGATCTTTTCGGCATCGCCAGGTATCTCGGGATCGAGCAACGTGTGTGAGTGGATCATGTCGACTTGCAGATTCACGTGACTCGCAACCCAGAGGATCAGCGGGCGTGATAGCGAGTACAAGACGCCAATGATGCCCACGATTAGGGCTAGCGTGTCGAACCAGTTATCCCTCACATCGCAAGGATAGGTACGAGGCAGCAGAACAGCCGTCCTGCAAACGAAGTACATGCGATGACTCGGTGTGTCGGCGGTGAGTCGTGGCCCCGGGGGTGACCCCCCACCCCGGGCCGGAGATCCAGCGTTCCGTTTAGCATTCCAGGGCCTGTACGGGTTCCAGGGTCGCGGGGCGCCGACCGAGGGAGTGGGGGTATGCCTCGTGAGGGGCCTTGCGTAGCGCGGTCGCACCACGGCCGGATAGCGGAACCGTCTATCATTCGCAAGTATGTTCGAAAAATGGCCGCAGCAGTTTGAGCCCTCGTTACGGCGTGTGGTGGAACCTCCGCGGCCCGTGCTGGTCGACTTGGGGCGGGCGATACCGACGCAACCAGCACGATTCGGCGCGAACAAGTTGCCGATGCGCATCAGGGCTGGCGGCCTGAACTTGGCCGGCTCTGTCCCTGGCCGGCTGCACGCGTGGGTATGTACGCGCGATGGGGTTTGGCTGGGCCTGGTGTCGTTCACGGTCGAGACCGGCAACGGACAAGGACAGCTCGATATCACGCAATGGTGTGTCGAGCAGTCCTTGTCGCCGGCCGGCCAGGGCTACCCGTCGCGGTCGGATAGCCAGCGCGCACCACGGGGCAATACCCGCGGACGGTAGCCCCGATTGATCGCGTGCCGGCGCAGGACGAACCGCGCGTGTGCTTGCTTGAGCTGGGCGCGCAAGTCGTCTGGGTTGCCGCCCATTGCCTTTACGTAGTCCCGCATTCGGTAGCTCATGAACTTCTACGACGCTGCCTGCTTGCGGGCCGTTCCCCGGGGCATGTAGTTGTCCTGTTCATGTCCTGCCGCATCGGAAAGGGGTTGCGATGCCCGGACCGGTACCGAAGCGCTCTGATCAGCGCAGGCGCAGAAACAAGACCAACCTAACGAGGGGAGCGGCTGGCCATATGGCCGAGATTCCTGCGGCCGACCCGGATTGGCACCCGATTGCGGTGCGGCTGTGGGACGCGCTGACATTTTCCGGTCAATCAGAGTTCTACGAAGCATCGGATTGGGCTCTGGCCTACAGCCTGATGGACGACCTATCCGCCTACAAAAGTGCCGATCGTCGCTCGGCTCAGATGCTGCAAACCATCTACAGCACGTTTGAGCGCCTGTTGATCGCTGAGGGTGACCGTCGACGCGCACGCATGGAATTGGAGCGTGGCGAACCGGATGTGTCGGAGCGCGACGAAAAGATTGCCATTATGGACCGATACCGAAGGGCGGGTACGGACTAGCTGTATTCACAGCCAGGCCCAAGTGGTGGTGGTTTAAAGTCTTTCGGCCATGTAGTGGAAGGTCCGTACAAGACATCACCGAAGATTATTCGAGATAGTTCATTGCGCTCCAATCGGGCACCGGCCAGTTGTGTACAGTTGAATATCGAGGCACCAAGAAAGATCGTGTCCGCGAAAGCTGACCCATTGAGATCAACGCGGTCAATAAAAGCGTAAGTCAGATCCGCCTTGGTGAATACCGTGCGTACCATGCTACTGTTGGTTATCCTGGCAGCACGCAAATTGGCATTCCCAAACACTACGCCATCCAAGGATGATCGCGAAATTTCTGAGCGATACATGAACGCGCCCCTCAGGTCAGCGTAACTAAGATCGGCATCACGGACCACTAGACCGTCGAGGTTAGCGCCTATGAGTTTGGCGCCGACGAGACATGTTCTGGAGAGGTCAATGTTATCGAGGCTGTCCTTGCTGCGGCGCCCGATCACAGTTAGTGCGGACTGCACATCTTCAGGCGGCTTCTTAAGGCGAGCTTCGCTCTGATCGTCGGGGCGGCATTCCGGCCGTCGTTGAGCATGGGTGCGGATATAGGCGCTGATCGTTTCAAATATGACCTGCCTGTCTCGTGGAGAGTCGATCGTAAGGCGTTCAAGTTGATAAATGGCTCCCAATCGCACATCAACCGATTCGTTTCCTAGCTGCGTTATTGCTTGTGCGAAACGGTTAGTTACTTCGGTTCTTTCCGTGATCCCGTATTGCTTGTTGGTGACTACAAGAGTCCCAGCGGTGAACCACAACCCGCCTAGGACGCCAGCTGCTGCAACTACAGCTCCGAGCTTGAGCCAGCCATCCCAAACCAGCATGGCGTGGATTGCTCGTCCAATCCGGCGAATGGTGGGCGGCTCTGGCTGGGGCGCAGGTTCCGGACTTGGCTCTGGGGTTGGGCGGCGCAATCCAGTGACCCGGGACAGTCTACGGCGCGGCGCTGGTGGTTGAGGAGGGGTGGGCACGACTCCATCGTCCTCTAAACGGCTGATGCCGTGGGGGTTTCATGTGATCTGACTGCAAAGGGGGTGATGATTTGACTAGCCCTCTAGCGGCAGTGCGCACGATTGACGACTACGTACCGGCTGAAAACCGGACACTCGGCTGGATTGCGGCGCAATGGATGACCGAGAATCTGCTACAGCCGGACGGACCGAATGCCGGCCAACCCTTCGAGCTGACACGCGAACAACTACGAATCTTGTTGCGTTGGTACGAACTTGACGACACGGGACGTTTCCGCTACCGGCGCGGAGTATTGCGCCGGATGAAGGGCTGGGGTTGAGGTAAGGACCCGTTCACCGCGGCAATCGTGTGGTTCGAGTCGTTAGGACCATGCCGATTCGATCGTTGGCATCCACTTGGATTCCCGATCGGCAAGCGTCACCCCGCGGCGTGGATTCAGATTGCCGCGGTGTCGAAAGACCAGACGCGCAACACGATGACGTTGCTTGCGCCGATGTTGAGCAAGGCCACTCGGGCGAAGTTCAAGGTTGACCCGGGTAAGGAAATCATCTACTTCGATGGTGGCCGAATCGAAGCGGTGACCAGTTCGCCGCTCGCTCTTGAGGGTGGCCGGCCGAGTTTCGTTGTGCTGAACGAGACGCAGGGATGGTTACGCACGAACAACGGCGTGCAGATGGCCGCGGTGATCCGTCGCAATCTGGGCAAGAGTCGTGACGGTAGCGCGCGGTCGATGGCGATTCAGAACGCGCACTTGCCGGGGCTTGAGTCGGTAGGTGAGTCGGATTATGAAGCATTTCAACGTGTTCGGGATGGATTGGCGGTCGATACCGGCGTCTACTACGACGCAACCGAAGCGCCCGGGGACGTTGACCTAAAGTGCCCTGATTCGCTGCGTGCGGGCCTCATTGCTGCGCGCGGTGATTCGCTCTGGTTGGACGTGGATCGACTCGTTCAGGAAATCCTAGACGGGGTAACGACTCCGGAGGAATCGCGGCGGTTCTACCTCAATCAGGTTGTGGCCGCGGCTGATGCGTTGGTTGCGCCGGCCGAGTGGGACGGGTGCAAGACAGATGACCGGTTGAAGCCTGGTGACGAGATCACTCTAGGTTTCGATGGCGGAAAGTCTGACGACGCAACGGTTTTGATCGCCTGCCGGGTGTCGGATCGGTATTTCGAGCCCATCCGCATCTGGGAGAAGGGCGAAGGCTTCCGGGACGAGATCGACAGGCTTGAAGTCGATGACGTTGTGCAGTGGGCGAAGTCGACCTATCGGGTGGTCGCTTACTTCGCCGATGTGCCCTTGTGGGAATCCTACGTCGACAAGTGGTCGGAAGACTTCCGAGATGACGTGGTAGTCAAGGCATCCCCGCATTCGGCGGTTGGGTGGGACATGCGCGGCGGGCTGAAAGAGTCCACACGCGCGAATGAACGTCTTGTCGCGGCTATCGCTGACGGTGTGGTCAAACAATCGGGGCATCTGGTCTTTCGGCGTCATGTGCTCAATACGCGGCGCCGGCTGAATGCCTATGGCGTTTCGTTCGGCAAAGAGCACCGCGAATCGTTGCGGAAGGTCGATGGCTACGCCGGAATGCTGCTCGCTGATATGGCACGCGCCCGCGTTATCGAATCGGGTCGAATGCTCGGGGATACAAAGGTGTTGGTGCTGTGAGTTACGAAACGCTAATACGAGACGTTTACAAGTTCAACAAGGATCGCGACAAGCTCAAGGCATACCACCAGGGCTGCAAGCGACTGGCCGCGCTGGGCGTGACCCTTCCGCCCGAAGTGCGGGTGTTGGAAATCGTCGTGAACTGGCCGCGCCTGGTCATCGAAAGCCTTGAGGAGCGGCTAGACGTTGAGGGGTTCCGGCTTGCTGGTTCCGACACGACGGATCAGCGGTTGTGGGGGTGGTGGCAGGCCCGCGACATGGACAACGAATCCTCGTTGCTCCATACGGAAACCTTGATTCAGGGGCGCGCGTTCTCCATCGTAGGTAACCCGGTTACGGGCAATGACCCTGCGATTACGGTGCATTCGGCTAAGGGCATGGCGATGCACCTTGACCCGCTCACCGGGGAACCTCTCGAGGCGCTGCGCCACTACACCGATGTTGACGATGTCGATGCCGGCGCGCACTACACGCCGAACACCACGGAGTATTTCAAGCGGGGTACTGGCGGCTGGCTGCGTCACAAGACCGTGAACCACAGGCTAGGCATGGTGCCCGTTACGCCGTTCGTCAATCGCGGGTTGATCGACGCTCGCGAGGGTGAATCCGAGATGACCGATGCCATGGTTTTGACCGATGCGTGCTCACGAACGCTGACCAACCTGCAAATCTCGCAAGAGTTGGTGTCGATTCCCGGCAAATGGGTGATGGGCGCAAGCGGGACGGACTTCGTAGACCGGGACGGCAATATCGTCCCGCGCTGGCAAGCCTATATCGGTCATGTCCTGGCGATATCCAACCCGAACGCCAAGGCCGGCCAGTTCGCCGGCGCGGACCTCAGAAATTTCGTGGAGGTGGTCAACCTCTATGCGCGCCTGGTGTCTTCGCTGTCGGGCCTGCCGGCCGCGTTCCTTGGGCTGACCACAGACAACCCGCCAAGTGCCGAAGCGATCACCGCATCTGAGGCGCGGCTCATCAAGCGGGCCGAACGCAAACAGCGGGCCTTCGGTGCGAGTTGGGAACGCACGATGAGGGTTGCTATGCGGCTGGCCGGCGTATCGGGCGGTGAACGGCTGGAAACGGTGTGGCGTGACCCGGCAACCCCAACGCTCGCGTCCAAGGCCGATGCCGCAACCAAGCTCGTACAGGCCGGCATTCTGCCGGTGGACATGGCCCTGGAAATGATGGGGTTCTCGGCCGAGCAACGGCGCCGTGCCGCTGAATTGCGCATGGACCCAACCCTTTCGGCGGTTGGCCTATGACGCCGGGTGCCTATCGGCTGGCGTTGGACGCAATCATGGTGGCGCTGGGGTTAGCGGTGCGTCCGTTGGTCCGGTTGTTCCTGGCGGACCCGACACCGCAAGCACGGGCAACGCTGGTCGATCTGCTCACGCCGCACATCGTTGAGGCGCGCCGGCAGTCGTATGAGGCTGCGGTGGAGTTCCTGAGTACCCAGCGCGCAGCACAAGGTAGACGGGGCGCCGCGATCATTCCGGAGATTCGGCCCTACGAGCCGGCATACACCGATCGCGCGATTGTCAACGTCTTGCAGAACTACCCGCATGAACCCGAAAGCGCCTTGGTTGCAACGGTTGTCAAACACGCCGAACACGCCGCGCGAGCGGTTCCGCGGGACTCGGCAGAGCTGTTCAACGCGGGCGCTTCGCCGGCCGACAACCCTGCACGGCTGCAACTGGTTCGAGACGAGCCGGCCGACAAACGCGCTGATGACACCGCCGATGAGTACGAGGCCGACGAGGACCAGGACGACTACGAGGACGAGGCCCGCGACAACGAGGCTGAGGACGACGACGAGGACCAGGCCGACGAGGACGAAGACGAGGACGGCGCGCAGGGGTGGGCACGGATGCTCACCGGGCGCGACAACTGCGCGTTCTGTGTCGTCTTGGCTAGCCGCGGCGCGGTCTACAGCTCTCGTGAAGCGGCCATCGAGGGCGCCACAGGCGAGGAGTACCACACCGGTTGTGACTGCATAGCGGTGGCGGTTTTCGACCGCGACACCTGGCCGGGCTGGAAAGACGCCCGACGCTTGGACGCGCTGTATCGGGAAGCGACCAAGACACACCGAAATACCAACGGCATCAATGCTGTTCGTCGTCTGCTCGCTGCGCGATCAGACGCACTTGTGGCCGACTTGCGTTCGGCTGCATGACCTTTCGGCCCTGGAGGCCGGCAACTCTTGATAGCTCCGGAGGCTCACATGCCCGAACCGACTACAGGCGTGCCCACTGCACAGACCCTTGACGATCTGCCGGACTGGGCGCGCGACGAAATCAAATCTCTCCGTAAGGAATCGGCCGGCTACCGAACCCGCGCAACCGAAGCCGAACAGGCATTGGATGCCGCGCAGACCGCGGCTACCGCGCAGGTGACTGCGTTCGAAACGCAGATTGCCGAACTGGAATCCACGCGCACGGCCCTGGAGGCTGACAAGGCGCGTACTCAGCTCGCGATTGACCGCGGGTTACCGCTGACCGTGAAAGACGCAGCCGGCGAATCTGTTTCGGTTACGTCCTTGATTGTCGGTCAGACCGACGACGAACGCGCCGCTAGCGCGAATGCCCTGGTGGCACTGCTCGGCAGCGGCGCGGATTCAGTGCCCCCTGATCCTGCGCAGTCTGCGGCCCCGGTGGCTGATTCACGCGCGGATCTTGCCAACGCGTTCTTTACCGCGGCGGGCGCTGAGTAACTCACTTCATTCGAATAGAGGAACGTTATGCCTCCTGTTGGCGCAACAACTTTCGCGGGCCTCGATGCAAAGGGCATGGTCCCTAAGCCGCTCGCAACCGAAATCATCAAACGTGTGCAGGGCGAGTCGGTTGTACGCCGGCTGGCCGGCAAAACGGCAATGCCGCTGCACGGTGGCGCGGTGACCGTACAGACCGGCCACGTTCAGGCCGGCGTGGTCGGTGAGGGACAGAAGAAACCTGTCACTCGAACCGACTACAACACCAAGGCAATCAAGCCGATCAAGGTTGCCGCGCTGACCTATTTCAGCAAGGAAACCCGAATCGCGAACCCGCTGGGCGTGCTGGAGAACATTGCCGATGACATGGTCGGTGCCATCACCCGCGCTTTCGACCTGGCGGTTCTGCACGCTACCAACGCGGTGACCGGCCCGATTGCCGGCGTCGAGTGCGTCAACCAGACCACTCAGCGCGTGGAGTTGGGAACTACGGCGAAGGCCGATGGTGGCCTGTCGACCGACCTTTCCAACGGTCACGCCCTGGTTGAAGACAACTGGGAATACGGCGATTTCACAGGCTTTGCCGCAGATCCGCGGCTCAAGCAGAAGCTTCGCACCGCGCACGACGTGCAGGGCCGGCCGATCTATCAGGATGCGGTCAACCTCAAGGACGGGTTTGCGAACCTGCTGGGCTATGACGCTGCCTACGCAAAGACGGTATCGGGCCGCTACGTCGGTGGCGGAACCGACAACAAGGTCCGCGCTTTCGGCGGTGACTGGTCTTCGCTCAAATACGGATTCAGCGAGGAACTGACTATCTCGCGGTCGGATCAGGCGACCATTGACGACAACGGAACCTTGGTCAATCTGTGGCAGAACAACATGGAAGCGTACTTGGTCGAGGCAATTTTCGGCTGGGTCATTCCGGACGTGAAAGCCTTTGTGGCCTATGACGATGCGGTTGCGTGATGCCGCGGTATCGGAACATCGAAACGGGTGGGGTCATCTCCTGCGATGCGCTCGATTGGATGGGGTGGGAGCTGATCACCGATGGTGACAATACCTCCGGGTTTGGCGACGTCGGACGACGTCCAGAAATGGATGGGCCGGCCGCTGAGCGAATCGGAAAGAAACCTGTCGGGCGTCCTCGTGGAAGGCGTAGCGCGCAAAATCCTAGCTCGGATACCGAATCTCGCTGATCTGCTCGCCAAGGGCCGGCTAGACCCCGAAACGGTCGTGATGGTGCAAGCGCTGTCGGTGTGCCGCGTGCTGCGTAACCCGGACGGCTACCGAACCGAATCGGCGGGAACGTTTTCCTACACCGTGGATTCGCGCGTAGCCGCTGGGTTCCTCACGATTCTGCCCGATGAATGGCGTGATCTGGGCGTGGACCTTTCCGCGCAGATGAAGCCGGCGACGGATGGATACCTGGCGACGCGCCGGCCGCAGTGGGGTGACCCGTCGTGGTGGTTCCAAAACGGTTGGCCTGCTTGCGATCAGCTGGCGGACCGGTGCGGATTCGGGGGGTTCTGGTGAACATCACCCGCGGTGTGATGGTGACAGTGTGGCGGCGCGGTCCGGGCGGCAAGTTCGGTGACGGTGGTTCGTTGGTCGATCACGAGATCGGCCCGTGTCTTATGGAATTCGGGCCTACCGATGACGTGGACGGCGGGCCGGCCGCGGGCGATGACTTCCGCACTGCGGACTACGCCGATGGCCGGCTGTACGCGCCGGTTGGTTCCGATGTTCTGGCTACCGATGTGCTCGAGGTCGAGGGAGTGCGCTACCGGGTGAAGGGCAAGCCCAACGTCCAGCGGTACGCGCGCTCGAACCGCCCGACGAATCTGATCGTGCGGGTTCGGGAGGTCACGGGGTGAGGTTCAAGCCTGATTCGGCCGGCCTGGCGGCATATCTCAAGACTTCCCCGCACCTGCGTTCGATTCTGGTCGACAGGGCCGAAATCGTCGTTGCGCTGTATCGAGATTCGCTCACGCGGAAGACGGGCCGCAATGCCCGCGAAGTCCGGGTGTTCACGGCTCTCGGTGGCGCGCGGCGAGATCGGCTCATGTCGGTAGTCCACGCCTACAGCCCGTATGCGGCATTTCGTGAGTGGGGCACCAAGCGCAACCCGGCTGAGCGTGGCCTACGGGATGCGCTGCAACAGTTGGGTGAGTTGTGATGTGGCCCGACAGCGAAGCGGTAGTGGTCGCACTCTTGGACCCGATTGCATACGCGGACACCGTGATTGACGAGAAGACGCCGTTGCCGTGCTATCAGGTCAATCGTGTCGGTGGCACGGATGACGGGGTGACCGATCGGCCGGTGTTGCAGGTAGCGGCATTCGCCGCGACCAGGGCGCAGGCGTGGACGTTGGCCGAGCAGGCGCGTAGGGCAATCCTGACTTCCCCGGGAACGTCGGTGGCCGGCGTACTGGTCGACAACGCGCAAACGGCGATCGGTCACCAACAGATACCCGAAATTGACCCTGATGACAGGCGGGTCATTTCCTCGTATGTGCTCTCGTTCCGGGAGCTTTCAACCTGATTGGTAGGTGGTTGCGTTGGTCGCAACGACTTTCGAAACACTCTCTGATTTCAAGAACGAGTTGATCCGCAAGCACTTGAAGGGCGCTGTCTTCCTCGCGGCTGACTCGGTTGCGGTCCCAACTGCGTTCACTGCGGGTGCCACTGCCGAGTTGCAGACGCTCCCAACCGGTTACGAATCGCTGGGCAAGTTGGCCGTCGAGGGCGCACCGAACTACACGCCGGAAATCGAGACATCGGCTATTGACTCGTTCGGTGATCTGGAATCCTCGCGTGAGGACATCATTTCACGCAATACGACCATCGAACTGACGCCGCACGAGACCCGGAAAAAGACGCTTGAGCTGTACACGGGTGCGGATCTGTCGAGCGCGATTCCGGACCCGACTACCGGTGAGTTGTGGATCAAGGAACCGACCACCCCGGGCGCGAAGTTCTACCGCTATCTGCATCTGGGCGTGGACGGCGCAGGGGATCACGCTATCTACATCTGGCGGATTGCCCCGCGGTTCCAGATCACCGGAGTCGGTGCACAGCAGGCCACGCGTGAAGGCGCGATGGCCTATCCGCTCACCGGAAAAGCCAAGGTGGACAGTCAGCTTGGGTTCGCGATTGCGTGGGCCTTCGGCGGGCCGGGCTGGAAGCCGCTGCTTACCAAGATGGGTTGGACTGCGTGATGAAGACGTTGATCAACTCCGCGGGCCGGGAGTACCGCACTGATTCGGCGGTAGAGATCGTGAATTTGCAGGCGCAGGGTTGGCGGCTCAAGTCTGAGGCTGCACCCGATGCCAAGCCGGAACCGAAACCAGTAGCTAGGAACGAGGGTAAGAGCTGATGATGCCGGAACAGATCACACCGGGTGTGGACCTGTGGGAACAGTACTGTCGGGATGCGCTGGGGGCGGACTACACGGTCCCTGAGCCGTTCGTTATCCCGCTCACCCCGCCGATTGTGATTCCGATTCCTGAGAGCGTTGCCGATCGGCTGGCGCTGACCGAGCGCGTCAACACCCTCGATGAAGTGCAGTCCGATACCCAGCTGGTGAAAGAGTTCTTCGGACTGTTCCTGTCTGACAGCGACTTTGAACGGTTCTGGGCCGCGGTCAGTACCAAGCCGCCGGCTGTGCTGTCCAAGCTGTTCGCTGACCTGCAAGCGGCGATCATGCCGGCCGTCCCGGGTAAGGGTGCCGGTGATGTCGCGGGGGGTATCGAAGGCTTGTCGGGCTGATCGGGCGGTTCGGTGAGTCTATCGAGTACGACCTACAGCACTATCTGAGCGTCGATCTGCTCGATTTCTTTCGGGGTGTACGTCCATGGCCTCAACTGCTGCGATTGCTGCGCAGGCTTCCGCCTGAGTCGCAATACCGCTCGGATCAGGCCATGGACGAAAGCCTGGCGAAAATCTGGGCAGACCAGTACGACGCTGACGCGGCCGACAAGCCGGCGCCCATCACCCCGCACGGGTATTCGCGTGACACCAAACTGTTGGTGACTCTAATCAACCACATCAAGCGCCTAGAGGCGACATTGCTTGCGGTGCACGGGAATAAGCCGGGACCGATGAATCCCATACCGCTTCCGGTGACCGCGTTCGAAATCGAGCTGTTGCGCCGCGATGATGCCGCGGTGGATGACGCATTGTCGCGATTGGGTGTCGCGTGAGGACATAGAAGGGGGTGGTTGCGTGGCTACGACCTATCACGGTGGTTCGGCCGAAGTAACCATTCTTCCCGATGCAAGCAAGTTCTTCCGCAAGCTTCGCAATGACTTGCGAGATGAAAACTTCACTTACACAGTCGAACTCAAGCCCAACGCGGCGAGCTTGCGGAATCAGATCCGCGACGCGCTCAAAGGGTTCGAGCCGAAGATTCGTCTTGACGCGGACATGACCAAGGCGCGCGAAACCGTGCGTGCGTGGGCTGAGATCACCCGTCCGAAGATCAACGTTGATGTCCGCATTGACGCGAATTCCCTTCGCAATCAGTTGAACTCGGCAGACCGCTACGTCGATGCAACCTGGCGCCTGGACATGGAGAACGCGCACCTGAGGATGCGCGAGTTTCAGCAGACGTGGACCTACATCGACACCACGTTGCGGCTCGACATGATCAATGCGCACCTGAGGATGCGTGCGTTTGCTGCGCAGTGGCGCAACTTGGATGTCTCGGTCAATCTCGATCTGGCCGCGGCACTTGCCCAGATGGCGGCATTGCAGCGTGCGTTAGGGGGCCTGGGAGGCACGAACCAGGGCGTACAGAACCTGGGTACCTCGTTGGCCGGCCTGGCTAATCCTGCCGGCCTGGCGACGGTGGCGATTGGCGCGCTGGCCGCAGTGTCGATACTGCCGCTGATCGGCCAGTTGGCGCACGCCGCGGTTGCCTTGGCCGCGCTCGGGCCGGCCGCGGGCGCAGCGTTCGCCGGCATCGGCGCAGCGGTAGCGATTGCAACCAGCGGAGTCGGGGAAGCGTTCCAAGCGGCCAGGGCCGAGAGCGAAGCGGCGGGCAAGGCCGGCGAGCAAGCCGCCAAGGCCCAAGCGCAGGCGCAACGTCAACTTGCGAACGCGGTGGACTCGGCAACTCAAACTCAAGAACAAGGTGAACGGCGCATCACCGCGGCCAAGCGCGCGGCCAAGGATGCCGAAGACGCGCTTACCCGTGCCCGCAAAGCGGCAACCGAGCAAATGCAGGACTTGCACCTGGCCGTCACGGGCGGGGCGCTGGATGAGGAATCGGCACAGATTGCGGTGGACCGCGCACGGGACCGGTTGGCCGAAGTCAACGCGTTCGGGTCCGGTGCCAGCTCAACAGACCGGCGAGAGGCTGACCTCGCGTATCGGCAGTCAATCCAGCGACTCAAAGAGACGCAGGAGCGCAACGGGGATCTACGCGAGGAACTTGCCGCAAGCGACAAGGCCGGCATCGAAGGATCAGACCTCGTTGTTCAGGCCAAAGAGCGCCAGGCCGACGCCGAAACCGCGGTGAGTGATGCGGTCAAGGAAGCTGCCCGTGCGAATATTGCTGCGGCACAACAGATTGCCGACGCGCAACAGGCGGTTGCCGACGCGTTCGAGGCTGGCGGGGACGCGGCCCGCAAGTACCAGGAGAAGCTAGAAGCGCTGTCGCCGAATGCCCGCGACTTCGTGAAGCAGGTTCGCGCGCTCGGTGATGACTGGTCGCGGCTGCGCAACAGTGTCCAAGATGCCGGGTTCGCCGGCCTGGGTGACTCGGTCACCCGCCTGGCCGACGCTCAGCTACCGACCTTGCAAACCGGCCTGACCGGCATTGCCGACGTGCTCAACGGTGGTATCCGCAGAGGGCTGGACTTCCTGTCCACCGAAGGCGCCCGCCTTGATCTAGAAACGATCTTCAACAACACCCGGGAAGCCGTGCGTTGGCTGGTCGATGGGCTGGGGGAGTTGGGCGGCATCCTCTGGGATGTCGCGGTAGTCGGCTCCAAGTTCCTGCCGGGACTCGGCAAGGACTTCGCAGACACCGCGGGTTCGTGGCGGGACACGATTCACCAGATGCGCGAAGACGGCTCGCTGGAGACGTTCATAGGCGACGGCATCGAGAAGGCCGGCAAGTTTCTCGACATTCTCAAGAACCTCGGAAAGTCGATCACCAGCATTTTCGTCGGATCGAACGAGACCGGCGAGACCTTCCTAGACGGATTGCAGGACAAGGTACAAAAGCTCGCTGACTGGCTGGGTTCCCCGGAGGGACAGCAGGCCATCCGAGACTTCTTCACCTACGTGAAGAACGCTGTAGTCGGCATCAGTGAGGCGATCAAGACCGCGGTCGAGTGGGGCGAGAAGATATCCGGCCTGCTCGACAAGATCGGCGGTTCCCCGTTCGCGCAGGGCATCGAAAAACTGTTCGGGGACGACAAATCCGCGGGCGAACGAGTCCTAGGCGCGGCTCAGCTGACCGGCCCCGGTGCCGCGGCAACGCTGGGTTGGGGCCTGATCGGGGACAAGGTAGGCGAAGCCAAGGACGCTATCGGCGGTTTCGTTGAGGACACGGGTAGCTGGTTGTCGAGCTGGGGTGAAACCCTGTCCGGCTGGGGCACTTCCGTAGGCCAGACCTGGGACGAGTTCACCGGGAGCATTACCGATGGATGGGACAACAAGATCCGGCCGGCCTTCGAGCTGTTGAAGTCCGACGGGTTCGGCGGTGTCGCAAGCGCAATGCTGGATCAGATCACCAACGGCGCAGTCACCAACTGGAAAGCTTTACCGTCCGAAATAGGCAGTGGCGTAACCGATTTGGTCGATCGCGTGTTCCCTGGGTTCAAGGACAGCCTAGGCAAGGTGCGCGATTTCTTCGGCGAAGTCGTGACCGCGGCAAAGGAACATTGGCAGGGCCTGAAAGACGCTGTGCGAGAACCCGTCAACTGGGTGATCAACACCGTGATCAACGGTGGAATCGGCAAGGCGTGGAAGCAAGTTGATTCATTCCTAGCCAACCGTCTGCCGGACTGGGCCGACGTTCCCGGGCTTGCCCGCGGTGGCTTGATCCCGATGGAGGACGGCGCGCAGGCCGGCAAAGACTCGGTTCTGAGAAATCTGATGCCGGGTGAGTTCGTGCTCAGCGTTCCCGCGGTGCAAGCGGCCGGCGTCTCGAACCTGGCCGCGTTCAACGCTGCGGCGTTGGGTGGGTCTGCCCCGTCGCCTGAGGGTCTGTTCGCCATGGCCGGCGGTGGTGAGGTCACCCGCGATGATCCGGCATGGGTAGCGTTCAAGCGCGGCCATGATTTCGCACGAGCACAGGACGGAAAGCCGTACCAGTGGGCCGGCCCGACCGGTCCCGGGAGTTCGTTCGACTGCTCGGGCTTCATGGGTAGCGTTGCCGCTGAAATCCTGGGCAAGGACCCCTGGCAGCGGTATTTTGCAACGTCATCGTTCACCCCGGCTGGCGGACCGCTCGGATTCGTTCCGGGGCTTGGCGCCGGCCTGTCGATCGGTGTCTACGACAACCCGGGCGGGCTAGGCGGTGGACACACCGCGGGCACCCTGTCCGGCATCGAGGGTTTGCCGAACGTCAACATCGAAAGCGGTGGTGGCGGTGATGTCCAGTACGGAGGCTCCGCGGCCGGCGCCGCCGATTCACAGTTCCCGTGGAAGTTCCACCTTCCCCTTGTCGATGGTGCGTTTGTCGATCCGGGGCCGGGCGCAACGGGTGCAGGTGATCAGCGCGGCTTCATCGCTCGCAAGGCCCAACAGCTCTACGACGGGTTGACGGCGCCGCTTGCGGAGCTGATCCGCTCAAGCGCAGATACCCTGCTCGGCGGTACCGGGGTGAAAGAACTCCCGGGAGCGGTTTTCGAGGGCCTGCGTGCGGCTGTGCGCGATGAAATCGGTTCGCGCATAGATGGACTCACCGACAGCATCGAGGGTCTGTACGACAAGGTGAAGGGCGTAGCCGAAGCGGCTAACCCGCTCAACTGGATACCGAGCATTGTTCGCGACCAGGGCGGAGTCCTCAAACCTGGTGCGTCGCTTGTCTACAACGGGACCGGCGCGAACGAGTGGATTCTAAATCCGGAGTGGGCCGCGAGGATTGACGAGTTGGTGCGTGCCCTGTCCGGTCAGCCGACCACACAGCCGGACATCAACTACACCCCGGAAAGCCAAGACCGTGCAGCGCATCAGGTTCCGAACCCTGCGCCCCCGGTGGATGCGGCGCCGCCTGTGTCGGACAAGTGGGCGCAGCTCGGGCAGTCGTCGTTGTCGAAGGTCGAGGCATTCGCAAAAGAGAACTGGGCCGGCATGGCTGAAAGCCTGTTCGCAGGGGTGATCGGGTCGGCCCCGACAACCATCAACGCAGTGGATGTCGAAGGCGCGTACCGAGAGATGAGGCGCCGAGAAAACATGCGCCGTACGCGCTACCGGGTCCGTGTCTGACGAGCTGATTGTTTTGGGGTGTGTTGGTCATGAGTCGATTGTTTCGCAATGGCCGCGCGCAAGTCGTGTTGTGCGGGCCGGGTGCACAAGGCCCGGTCTGGAACATGACCGATGGTGATGAGGGTGTGTTGTTGTTGGAGGGTTGGTCGAATATCTACGACCCTCCAACAACGAACCTGTTTCGCCAAGGCGCGCGACAGGAAGGCGCTACCTGGCTGGGTGCGGTGGTCGAACCGCGGAAATTCGAACTACCCGTGCATGTTTCGCAAACCAAGATGCTTGGGTGGCGCTCGGTCAACGATGCGTTTTTCGAATCGTTGGTGTTCGAGGAGCGTTCCCGTATCTACGTGATCACCGAATTTTCCGGCTATTGGTGGCTGGACATCCGCAAGGACGATGTCGAGGAAGCCGTCTATACGAAGGACCCTGCGCTACGTGGTGCGCAGCTGTACCGGATTCCGGTGGTGGCTGAGTATCCATGGTGGCGGGGAATGGATGAGGAAGTGTTGTGGCTCAACGGCAAGCCGGCGCCCAAGATCCGCAATCGCGGCAACCGGCCGGCCTGGTGCAAGCTGATCGTTAAAGGCCCTGGCGTGTTGCAGATCCCGGACGGTGACGGGCGGATCGTGACGTTGCCGAAGTTGAAGGCCGGCCAGATTCTCCGGGTGGACACCGATCCGGACCAGCGAACGATTATCGCGGTGAACCCTGAGGAGAACTTGTTTCGTGCGATGGGCGCCAACAGGTTTCGGAAGCCGATTGCCAAGCGGACCTTGTTCGATCTGTCGGGTATTCGCTTCATCGAGGGCAACGCAGACTCGTCGGTTGTGATCCGGATCGAGCCGAAGAATCGGGGGCCTTGGTGAGCACTGCAACTCTCGATGACCGATTGATCAACGATCGGCTAGGCATCGTGTTCGACCCTGACCACGTCAAGCCGGGACCGTTGGACATCGACGCCGCGGCGCAGTTGTTCGACATGTTGACCCCGGACCCGCCTATCGGAGAACGCGCACAGTTCGAAATAGTCGTCTACGACAAGTATCTCAATGCGCTCGGCGAGATCAACAACTACACCTCAGCACAAGTTGAGTTCGTCTGGAATCAGGTTGGCGGCGGTGAGATCACCATTCCCGGTGATCACCCTTTCGCGAAACTGTGCATGACCGCAGATCGAACGGTGGTCCCGATTACGGTGACCTACAACGGTAAGCGCTGGTCGGGACGTGTGGACATGGCGACCCGCAAGGGCATCAAGGGCCGCAAAACGATCACTCTGACGCTGGTAGATGATTACGCCTGGTGGCACGCGATTCTTGCCTACCCGCAACCGTTTTCGATTCCGGAGATTCAGTTTCCCCCGCAGGACATCATGATTGCGCCGCTGCGCACACTGATCTACTGGTACGCGGCGCGGAACGCATGGCGGTTGGGGCTTCCGTTCACGTTTCTGCCCTACGACCTTTTCCGGGACACTACGCCGTGGAAAGTCGGCATGGCGCGGATGCCGAACCTTGACGAACTGTTTGCCCAGTGGCTCGAGGAAGAGGACTGCAAGCTTAATATCTCGTTGTGGCTACCCGGTGATCCGCAACCACATCCGGACCTGTATCTGACGCGCCCGCAATACATCGTGCAAGTCATCGACCGACCGAAGACGGGCGGCATCATCAATACGGGAACGTTCCTTGACGGACTGGCTGACGCTATCGGCGAGATGATCGCCGGATTCATTCAATCCCTAGGCGGGTTCCTGATTCCCGGGTTGGCCGAAGCGCTGGACGGACTGCTGAGACGAACTGAAATCCCGTGGGTGATCTGGTCGGAAGATTCCAGCGGCGTTGCTGACGCTGAGGTTACGGTCAAACATCCGCTGTACCACAGCGTCATTGTGGGTGGAAAGTCGCCAACGTGGGTGAACAAACTCATTGATCTGGCCGCGGAGATCGGCGTCAACATCATCTTTGCGCTGTTGTCGCTGACTGTGATCAACGGGGTAGGAACGTTGATCGCGGGAATATTCCACGATGTTTTCATGGCCTTTCAGCGTTTCGTGAACTGGGTAGCGAAGGCTGAGCTTGGGCCACTCGGGTTCCCTGAGGGATTCGTTAACTCGGGTTCGGCCTATACGTTCGCAACGGTGCAAGCCGGCAATAAGGGTTTGTTCGACGGACGCGGGCAGCGATCGGCGAAACTTCAAGTGATGGACGGATATCCGTTCCTGGCATTCGTGGACTACGAAGTTGGCGTGGTCTGCGGGTGGGAAGACGAAGGCGAAATCTTCTTTGACCGAGTCCATTCGGTAGCCGTGGAGGACACACGCAGTGATCGCGTGATGGTGTCCACCGTGATCGGAGACGACAAAGTTGATGAGGAACCCGGCGCCAAGGGCCTTCGGCTGGCTAAGAGCCTCAACGAGGCTGTGAACATTCTAGCTGTGAATTGATGGTGAAATCATGCTCATTACTCGTGCGAAACTGAACGAGGTAAAAGCATTCTGCCGGAGCAAGAACGGACTTCCCTACGCCTACGGCGGTGCGTTCTCCGCGTCGGACCCGTGGGCTTCAACCGACTGTTCGGGCGCGGTGGCCGCGGTGGCAGCGATGCTGCAAGGTCTGTCGCCATATCGGCGTTACGGCTCAACCGAGACATGGCGCGTCGCGCGTATCAACGGCACGCGTCCGTTGAACCTGGTTCCCGCGGCCGGCGCCTGGGACGTGCCGGCCGATGCGATTCTGAAAGTCGGCTTCCAGCATGGCGGCGGCGGTGAGTACTCACACACCGCGTGCACGCTCGATGGTATTGCGTTCGAGTCCCGCGGCACCCCGGGAGTTCTCTACGGCGGGTCCGCGCGGCACTGGAACAACCCTCTGTTCCATGACTTTTGGTACCTGCCGGCCCAGATCGTTGACGGGCCGGGGGATGCGTCCGCGTTCCCGCTGCCCGATGGGTATTGGTACGGCCCGTATGAGGGGCCGGAACAGTCGATCAGCGGTCGGTCCGGCGAACCTCAGGCATGGATTGACGGGTTGCGCCGCTGGCAGATCGCGGCCGGCGTCGAAGGTACCGGCGTCTACGACAACGCAACCGCAGACACGGCCCGCGCCATTCAGGGCGCGAATGGCTTGGTTCCCGATGGGCTGATCGGCCCGCGGACTTGGGATCTAGTGATTGGAGATGACGAAATGTCTTGGAGCGAAATGATTCCCACTCAGTACAACGCGCGTGGGGAGGTCGTGCGCGCCGATGGCAGCAACGGCCCGAACACCAAACTTCCGGCCTGGGAACTGCTCTCGTGGCTCGATGGCCGCGTTGCCCGCAACGAAGGCGCCGTCGCCGACGTTAACCGCAAGCTCGATCAGGTGCTTGCCCTGCTGAACGGAAAGTGAAGCCATGCCCGATTTTGTAACCCCTAGCCAGGTCGCGCACCCGTGGCAGGCCACCGTACGCACGGTCTTTGCCGTCGTTGTTGCACTCGTCTCGCTGATCCCGGTCGTTGCCGTGGCGGGCGGAATCGACACGGCGCCGGCCGTTGCTCAGGTGATCGCGGTGTGCGCCGCGGTGACTCGGATTCTCGCGCTGCCTGGCGTGAATTCCTTCCTGACCGAGTTCCTGCCGTTCCTGGCCGCTGAGCGGCAGTAACCCACCCATGTTGACCCGTTGCCGCTGAATCGAGATACGAGGGGCCTGTATGTACACGCTGGAACGAACCGCACGCATCATCTTCAATTTCAAAGACCTGTGGAACGTGAGGGACAGCGGTAAAGCCATCCTCGAATATCTCGATGACGCGGTGACGGTCAACATCCCCGCGTACAAGGGGGACAAGGGCGACCAGGGCGAACCAGGGCCGGCGCCGGTCTACCGCGGCAGCGTCGCGACCGAAGCGGATTTGATCCCGATCGCGGAACATCTGACCAATTCCGAGATCGGGCATTGGTGGGGCGTGAGCGGGTCTAGCGCCGGCTGGATCTGGAACGGCACAAGCCTTCTCAAGCGAGACAACTGGATTGGCGCCAAGGGCGACGCCGGCCCCATGCCGACCCTGACCGGTGGCACATTCAGTTCCGGTCCGAACCCGGGCGGCTCCATCGTGCAGGTAAGCCCCGGCGCCTATCAGCTCAACGTCGTATCCAAGCAAGGCGACCGGGGCGCGAAGGGGGACAAGGGCGACACGGGGCCGGCCGCGTCGATCGCATCCGCATCCGACTTCGCCCCCGCGGCCGGCGTACAACCCGGCGACGCGATCATCCGCCGTGCTGATGGGACCTATACGACTGGCCCGAATCTGGGCTTGCCGATGTACACGATTCAGCCCAACGTGTTCGCCGCGGCCAACGTGACTGTCGGCAGCACCACTACACGCGTGCAGATTGCTCAAATCACCATCCCTGCACAGACTTTCGCGTGGCGCCCATCGGTGGCCGGCCGCGTACGTGTCCGGGGCGGGGCATCAACTCGCGTCGACATCGAGGTCCGTCACGGCAACCCGGATACCGGCTTGCAGGTCGGCTACGGCATGGGCATGTTGCTGACGAGTGGACTCAACGGTGTTGCACATCCGGTGATGGTCTGCACGGAGTTCGGGGGTAACGAGCCTGTAGACCCGTCAAAGAGCATCGGCAAGATTGCGGCCGGCGTAGAGGCGACGTTCTACGTTCACGCCGTAAAGGTCGAAGGATTCTGGGACGCATGGTTGACATACACAGAGCACGCGACACTTTCAGTCACCTGCGTGCCGACTGCGTAAGGGGCGATTGGTGAACGCAATCACCGACAACATAGCCGCAATCCTCGCAGGACTGGGCGCACTGGTCGCGGCATGGTATGCGCGCCGATCACAGCACGAGTCGAACAAAAGTGCCGATTGGCAGGCATTCGTCAAGACGCAGGCAGAACTACTGATCAAGCCATTGCGTGACGAACTCGATGCAGCCAAGCGCGACATTGCAGAGTTGAAGCGAAACCTATCAGACCGTGAAGACTCGCTAGCACGTTCGCGATTCGAGTTGCGCGAAGCCATCCTATTTATCAGGGCCTTACTCGCGTTGCTCACGGATAGGAAGGTGAAGGCGCCCCCGCTGCCCGAAAGTATTGAGAGGCGTATAGAGGATGGAGTTTAGCCCCTACACTCTGGAAGCCGCCGACCAAGCGCGGACCAGCCTGTTCGGTGGTCTTGAACAGACCTGGAACTCAACCAACGGCGCAACCGAAACAACGATGCCCCGCATGAGCGTGACATTGGACCCGTTCCAAGTCGGGACCATCGAATACTGTCTGATCAGAGCCAAGCGCAACGACGTCTACGACTCCATCACAGCAATATTCGGCAAGATGGACACTACCGCCGCATTCGCCTTGGCCGCATTCACAGTCGATAGATCCGTTGCCGGTGGCAGGCTCAAGCTTGCCGGTAAAACCAAGAACCTGGTCGACAAAGCAACACGGACTCCGACCGAGATTCGTGAGCACATCGGAAACCAGATCGAAGTGAAGACCGGCGAATACTACTGTCTCGCGTCGCTCCTGCTGAACTACAACACGGTTGGTGACTATCCGATTGTCGGTATGGGCAACGTCTCGGGAAAGTTGCCGGCATCCGTGGATTCGGATTTTCCATTCATGTACGGATTCAGGAACACCGATACATGGGACTTCCCGGACAGCGTTGACATGTCGACCCTAGCCACGTCGACCAAGGCGCCTTGGTTGGCGTTCTCCAAGATGCCGAAGGGATGAACCGATGACACAGCCGGTCCGATACGTGAAAGTGGTTGGTAACTTCGGTGGTTTCATCCTCGATGGCTTGGACCCTGACGACAAACCAGACGAAATCTCATTGAAAGGGTCGGTGCGGTTCTCGCTTCTGTTGGACGAGCGGGATGCAGTGCTGATGCCGAACCACCCGGGCGGTTCGACGCTACGTGTGATCGACACGTTCGACTGCGAACTTGATGCAGACGGTGACATCTCGCACCGCGGCAAAAAGTACGTGATGTTGCCCGCCCTCGATATCTGGACGAACCCGAAGGCCGGCCGGTACCGCGTCGACTTCATCGGCATGACCATCAACGGACGCCGAATCAACCTGCGCCCGCTGGAGATTCCCGCAGTAGCAGACACGGTCGTAGACCTTGCTCGCGAATTCCCGGTACCCGGAACACCATCCCCCGGAACGACACGAGGCGAAGACGGTATGAGCGTGATAGCGGTGCGCCGTGACGGTTCGTCGCTGGTGTTCACCAGGAACACGCAGCCGACCCCGTCCGACCTTCCCCCGGTGCCATTGCCGGAGGTCGATTCACTGGCCTCATGGAGGGACCAGGCGCACGTGTCTGCGGCAAACGCGGCAACCTCAGCCGTAGACGCTCGTACCTGGGCGGAAGCCGCAAGCGCCGTTGTCTTGCCCAACGGCAGCGTGACACTGGTCAAGCTCGCGGCCGGCGTACAAACCTCTCTCGGGTTGGCGGACAGTGCCAGCCAGCCAGGACACACCCACGCGATTGCCGACGTGACCGGACTCGGGCCGGCCCTGGCCGGCAAAGAGCCGGCCGGCGCCGCGGCCGGCGCGGCTGCTAGCGCGATAAGCACACTGCGCGATGGTGTTTCGGCCGGCCTGAACACCCTGAGCAAGCTTGCCGGCGCGATCGGGAACAGCCCAACCTTTGCCGCGGATACCGCAACAGCGATCAGCGCGAGATACACCCGTCCGGCGCCAGGCATACCAACGGCAGACATCGCGGACGGTGCGGTGAACAGCGCCAAGATCGCAGACGGCGCGGTCAGTGGCGCCAAGATCGCGGACGGTGCGATCACTAGCAGCAAGTTCCTTGACGGCGCGATTGCACTAGTGAAGCTCGCGGTTGGCCGGGTGACAGGTTCAGACAAGAACGGCGCACGGTCCCTGACTGTGTGGGTCGGTACCGAAGCTGACTTTCAAGCCATACCCACCAAGGACGGCAACACGCTATACCTGAGGACGGCATGATATCGCTTGCCGGCGTTGCCATTTCGAAGATCAGCATTGCCGCTGCGGAAATCAAGAAGGCATCGCTCGGCGAAACCCTCGTGTATTCCTCCGCCCTCGAAGTGAGCGACAACTTCGCCGGGCAGGACGGTGCCCTTGGTCCCTACACCGCCCTTGCCGGCAACGCGCCGTTGCGCGCGTCCGGCCGCGCGCAGGCCGGTGCGCCACTCTCGGGTAGCGGGAACGTCGTCTACGCGGCGTATCACAACACTTCGCTAACCAGCCAGGACCAAGAGATCGACTTTACGGTGATTGCACCGACCGGCAGTCTTGACGCCACGCTAGGCGGGGGCTGTTTCCTCCGCTGCGCAGCCAACGGCAACCGAGCAGAAATATTGGTCTATGACGATGAGGTGGTCATTGCTACCCGAATCGGTGGAACAAGCTCCGCCAAGCGGTCTACCCCAATCACCGCAATGCCGACGCGCATTCGATGTACTGCCGTAGGCACCACTTACACGGTGTACCTCAACGGCTCATCAACCGCGGCCATGTCTTGGGCGGACGCCGGTGCTAACCCGGTGGTGAGCCTGTCGAACCGATTCTTCGGAGTCGTGACGGTCGGAAACCCTGGCTTTCTAGGCGGTCCCGAAAGGGGTTACGCCATCGACGGATTCACCGCGCGAGACCTCTAGGAAGGCGAACAGGCACAACACAATTCAGGCCCCCAGCATTGACGCTGAGGGCCTGTTTTCGTGTATCTGGGGTCAGCCCTTCACTGAGTGGCTTGGGTGAATTGCTGTCCGTCCCACCATCGTTGCGTGCCGAACTGGTCGGGGTACCAACCTGGCGGCGGCGCCTGACGGGCCGGCATCGGCGGGACAGCGTGAACAACAACCGAACGGGGCTTGCTCGCAACACGCACGAGGGCGACAACGACCAAGACCACCAACGCAACGGGCAGCAGAAGCAACAGCAGCAGACCGAACACGCCGGTATGGCCGTGGCTCAGTAGCCCGATGACAGCGAACACCGCAATCGGGATGCCGGCCCACAGACCTACACGCGTCCACGTTTGCGCGGGAGTCTCGAAACCTGGTGGTAGCGGCTGGCGTTGCGACATGGGAACCCCCCGGGGTGCGATTGTGCCGTGAGGCGATCAGGCTAGCCCGCGGATTGGCGGAATGGGAAGGCCCCTAGTCCCAACAAGATTGGGCTAGGGCCGGCGCCGCCGATGGGCGCTGTACTCCCTGGTCGGCCGTTGTGTAGCGGTGTGGGGCACAGTTGCCCTACACGTGGGGCGACCGTGGGGCACAGGCCGTTCCCAGCCGCGCCCCACGGTTCCCCGATGTTCTCACCTCCGGTTCTGTCTGCCCTGGTCAAGCGTTCCCACGCGTTCCCCGATTGACTCATTCGTCCCCATCTGATATCGGAATCCGTCTATTGACTCATAATCCATTGGTCGCGGGTTCGAGCCCCGCCCGCCCCACAAACCCTCTCTGAGCAGCAAATATGCCTCGATCGGTCACCGATTCCATGCGCTGTCGGGCGCGAAGACCAACAAATTGGTGCGCGGTTGGCCGCCCCGTCCGGAGTCCGAGGACCGGCCGGTCGGGCCCGCCCGATCGAACGGCCGCAGTGGTCCGGGTCAAGGTTCAATAGAAGTTGGCGACAGCGGCTTTGGTGCCCACTCGAGCAAGTAGGGCGTGCCTGGACGGTGCGGCATCGGGTGTTCTCCGGACCGGAATATCGGTACATAGGCGCTGACCTGCTGGTTCAGTGTGTGAACACCACCTTCGGCTTGGCGGCACGGCTGTGCTTCCGGTGATGATTGCGGCGCCATCCGCGAGGCAACGGAGCCCGATGGCGCGAGGCGCCGCCGGTGGAGGGGATCAGCGGCGTCCTCAGCTTTCCGAGCCGGCGACGGGAATCGAGGCACGCTCCGACAGGGGGGAGCGTGGCGAGATAGCTTGTCGCGGAATCGGTTTCTGCGCCATCGAGACGGCGGTAGCCGTCGATGGCGCGGCGGAGCAGGTCGGCGGGTTCGGAACTGCCCGGTCTGTCACTGCGCGATGGCGAGGTTGGTGCGGGCGTCTGCGCGGCCGAAGCACGGCGTGCGTCGAAAGAGTCGGGAGGGTCGCCGCACTCGCAGATGTCCGCTCCGGTAACCGATCGGCGAATGTCACCCATCCGCGCGGTTTCGCTATGCGGCTTCCTTTCTGTGCGTCCGTGGTTCAACGTTGTCTGTGGCAGGTATCTCCGGGGAGACCTATCTGTCGTGGCGGTCGGTGGGGCCTCGACGTCGAGTTCCGTAGATCCGAACTAGCAGGAGTGGTTGTGTGATGGCGACCCGATTTCGCAGTGTGGCAGCAAGGCTGGTTTGTTTGGCGTTGATGGTTGTCGGGATCGGTGGGGTGCCGTCGGCTGCGGCGGCGCCGGTGTATCCGGTTGGTGAGGCCGATGGGTTCTATGCGGCGCCGGGGGATCTCGCGGACTATGCCGCGGGGGATGTGCTGCGCAGTAGGCAGGTTGCCGCGACCGGGTTTCCCGGGGTGGTGGCGTGGCAGCTGCTGTATCGGTCGGCGAGCTCGGCGGGTGTGCCGATCGCGGCGGTGACGACGGTGTTGGTGCCGGCGGGCGGCGGGAATCGGCCGCTGGTGTCGTATCAGCCCTTCGTGAATTCGCTCGGGGTGCGGTGCGCGCCGTCGCACAGTCTGTTCGACGGGACGATGCAGGAGGCGCCTGCCTTGAATCTGCTGCTTGCTCGCGGGTGGGCGGTCGCGGTGCCGGATCATCTCGGGCCGACGAGTGCGTATGGTGCGGCGCGGCTGGGCGGCACGCTCACCCTGGACGGGATCCGTGCGGTGCAGAGGTTCGCGCCTGCGGGTCTGGCCGCCAGTCCTGTTGGTATGGCCGGCTATTCGGGTGGTGGCATGGCCACGGGGTTCGCTGCCGCGCTCGCGCCGGAGTACGCGCCGGAACTGCCGATCGTCGGTGCCGCGCAGGGCGGCGTGCCGGTGAACCTGGCTACGTTGGCCCGCGATGTTGGATCGACGCCGAATCAGCTGTTCGGGCTCGGTTTCGCAGCGGCTGTGGGATTGGAGCGGGAGTATCCCGATCGGCTGCGGCTGGAGGCTCGTCTCAACCCGGCGGGGCTGGCGCTGCGCGACCGGATAGCCAATGCTTGTGCAACCGAGATCATCGACGCGGGCGCAAACCGCCGGCTGTCGGATGTGTTCACCGGCGGTGCCTTGGATGACGACCCGGCGACGGCACAGGTGTTGCGGGAGAACAGCATCCAAGATTTCGACGGTGTGCCGCGCGTCCCGGTGTACCAGTGGCACGGCACCGACGATGTGGTGTCACCGCAGGCGGTTCGCGATGTGACGGGTCGATACTGCCGTGCGGGAACGCCGGTGCGGCTGGACATGATTCCGGGTGCCGATCACGGTGCCGCCATGCTGGCGGGCGCGCCCCGGGCGCTGGACTACCTGGCCGACCGCTTCGCCGGGCGTCCAGCTCCCAATACGTGCTGACCGTTAACCCGGGGTGCCCATTTTCTTGGCCTGCTTGGCAAGTTCCTGCTCGAACTGCTCTGGCGTGAACTTGAAGTCGCCCTTGGGAAACTCCATGCAACCATCGGCGGTGACTTTGCCGGGGAGGGCGGCCACGCCGGTCTCCTCCGTGGCAGCGGCCAGTTTGCCGTCCGGTTTGACCCCGCACACGAAGTACGTCCCCTTCTTCGCCGAATCGAGGATGAAGAAGAAGCCGTTGATCTCGCCTGCCTTGGGCGCTTTGTTCGCCGCGGTGCATTTACCGGCTTCGACGGGAGCGAGGTTGGCGCCGATGGCTTTTCCGGGCGTGATCGTTGCGCACCGGTAGCTCGGTGACGTTTCGGCGTTCGCGGCCGGGGCGATGGCCAGCAGGGTCGCGAAAGTGGCGGCACCGGTCGCGACGAGATGAGCGGGTCGATAGTGCACGGGGTGGTGACCTCGTTTCTGTGGGCGGCTCTGGCGTGGGTATTCGGACCCGAGCCGGTTCTGGATTGGTCACCTCCGAGCAGCAGCCGCAACCTGTCTTAAAAGTGCTCATTCAGTGAGCACTTAACTGCGGATGATGGGTTCATGGAAAGCATCGACGCAGGTTCACTTCGTTTCCCGGACGCGGCGCACTGGGAGTCGTGGCTGGCCGAGCACCACGACGAGTCGGCCGGTGTCTGGTTGCTGATCGCGAAGAAGGGCGCCCAAGGGATCACCATCGGCGACGCCCTCGACGTCGCCCTGTGCTACGGCTGGATCGACAGCCATCGCAAGGGCTTCGACGACCAGCACTACTTGCAGCGGTACTCGCCACGGCGGCTCAAAAGTCCTTGGTCGCAAGTGAATGTGGAGAAGGTCGAGGCGCTGATCGTCGCGGGCCGGATGCGCGCGTCCGGCTTGGCGGCGATCCGTGCGGCCGAGGCGGACGGGCGGTGGGCGGCCGCCTATCAGCGTCAGCGCGACGCCACCGTCCCGGCCGATCTGGCCGCCGCGCTGGCCGAGGACGAGCGGGCGCTGGCGCAGTTCGAACTGCTGGACCGGACCCGGCAGTACGCGCTGTTCCTCCGGCTGATGAAGGCACGCACCCCGGCCGGTCGCGCCACGCAACTCGACCAAATCGTCGCGTCACTCGCGCAGGCAAGCTGACGCGACGCGCGTCCCCTGGCTGCGCCCAGCGCCATCCCGTTCAGTCGCCGCCACCCCACTAGGCCGGCGCCACTCGCTCAGCCCACCGCAACCTTCCGATCGAACGCCGCTTGCGCACGCTGCGCCAGGTCACCGCCGAGTTTGTACCCCTGCGCGGCTAGTTCTTCATGAGCCTGCGGGTCGGTGGTCTCAGTGCCATAGAGAACTTCAACGGAAGATTCATCGATCTCGGAGTAACCAGCAATACCGTGCTGGAGCTGCAGCGTGATCGCGTCCCTGTACCCACGCCGATCGAACGTCCCTTGATTGATCCCCGCCAACGCTATGAAGTGCAGTTCTTTCACCGCACTCGGACCGTCGGGGGACGTGTTCTCGTAGGCCCACCCACGGCTGAACACCCGATCGATCCACCCCTTGGCCAGCGCGGGCATCGACCACCAGTAAACCGGGAACAGCACGGCAACGACATCGGCCGACTCGATCAACTCCTGTTCCCGCCGCACATCGGCGGGCACCTCGCCGAGCAACCGATGCACCGCGAGATCCGCAGGCCGGAACACCGGATCGAACCCCGAAGCCGTCAGATCGTGCACGGCAACCGTGGTGCTTCCATCTGCCTGGATGCCTTGCTCGACCGCGCGGGCGATGCCCCAGGTGGCGGACTCGTGGTCCGGATGGGACACCACGAGCAGTACTTTGGGCTGACTGCGTTCGTTCGTCATACGGCCAAGGTAAAGTATGACACTAACGTCAATGTCAAGGAGAAGCTCTCAGGTGCGGATCAAAGAGTTGAGCCAGCTCACCGGTGCGACCCCGCGAATGCTGCGCCACTACGAGAACGCCGGTGTCCTGACCCCCGAGCGCGACCTCAACGGGTACCGGCACTATCGCGAAGAGGACGTCAAGACGGTGCACGACATCCGCTGTCTGCTCGCCTCCGGCCTCTCGCTCACCGAGGCCGCCACCCTGATCCACATCGCCTGCACGGCTCCGCAGGGCGCCACCGACCAGGACCGCGACGAGGTGCTGGCGCAACTCGACGAGCGCACCCGGCAACTGGACGCGGGCATCGAACGACTTCTCGCGGAGAAGGCGAACCTCCTCAAACTCCGCCAGGACCTCGGCCGCTGATCCCCGCTGCCCCGAGGGCCGAAATCCATAAACCCTGCGCACCGCCGACTTCTCGTAGTGTGGTCTATGGACTGCCCACTTGCCGTGGTCCCGAGCCGCATCCGACACGCGGCCCGGGCGGCGGCCGAGCCGAGCGCGAGGACCATGTCGGACAACGTCACAACAGATCGCTCCGATTTCGACGCGGTGATCGCGGCCGCCGACTATCCCGTGTTCGTGGTGACCACCCGGGCCGACGGTCGCCAGGCCGGGTGCCTGGTCGGCTTCACCTCGCAGGTGAGCATCGAACCCCCGCGGTTTCTGGTCGGCATCTCCAAGACCAACTTCACCTTCGGCGTCGCGATGGCGGCCGAGCACCTGGCGGTGCATCTGCTCGGCCGCGAACAGTCTTCGCTGGCGGCACTTTTCGGCGCGGAGACCGGCGACGACATCAACAAGTTCGCGCACTGTAAGTGGCACCCCGGCCCGGCCGAGGTGCCGATCCTGAGCGCCGCCGCGGGCTGGTTCACCGGCCGCATCCTCGAACGCCACGACCTGGGCGACCACGTCGGCATGCTCATCGAGCCGGAGGCCGCCTCGCCCCCGCCTGCGCACACCGACGCCCTGCGCTACAACGCCGTCGCCAGGCTGAAACCCGGCCACACGGCGTAAAGGTCAGGCAACGCAGAGCGAGGACTCCTCATCCGAGGCCTGGGCGCGCAGCGTACTCAGGGTCTTGGACAGAATGCGCGAGACCTGCATCTGGGAGACGCCGAGCTGCTCGGCGATCTGCGCCTGCGTCATCGATTCGAAGAATCGCATGATCAATACCCGGCGCTCCCGCTCGGGCAGGGCGGCGATCAACGGCCGGACCGTCATCGACTGTTCCAACAGCTGGTAGCACGGCTCCTCCGCGCCGAGTCCCGCGGCGAGCGGCATCGGCGTGGCCTCCCCGTCGTCGCGGGTCACGGCATCGATCGAGTTGGTCTGGTAACCGTTCTTCGCGATCAGCGCCTGGGTGACCTCTCCGACGTCGAGGTCCAGTTCAGCGGCGATCTCCCTGGCGGTAGGTACCCGGCCGAGCCGGCTGGACAGCGTTTCGGTGGTGGGCCCGAGCAGTTGCTGAATTTCCTTGAGCCTGCGCGGAACTCGTACCGCCCAGGTGTGGTCCCGGAAGTGCCTGCGCACCTCGCCCATGATCGTCGGCACGGCGAACGAGAGGAACGAGCTGCCCCGCGTGACGTCGAACCGGTCGACCGCGAGAAGCAAACCGAGACTGGCGATCTGCTGCAGATCGTCGAAAGACTCACCGCGACCGGCGAACTTGCGAGCGATGTGCTCGGCCAGCGGCAGACAGAGCCGCATTACCTGCTCGCGCAACTCGTTTCGATGCGGATCGTCCGCGTCGAGCGTTGCCATCTTCTCGAACCACGGCTCGATATTGTCGTAGCTGTCGCCGCGCGACTGGGTACGTCGCGGGGCGTCGACCAGGTCCGCCGTGAACTCACGCTGCATCGGATAACCCTCGCTCCCAACTGAATTCGATGGCGGTCGGATACCCTCCCGCCGTCGGCTCAAAAGGTTCTTTGATCAACTCGGCAGAATCGGTCAGTACCTGCACCAATTGCCAGCTCAACGGGTCTCGAGTGATTTCGACATCGCGGGTGGTCGTCGCGCTGATCCGCGCGCTGATGCTGCGTCGGCTGTACGTGAACGCGCACCGCAGTGTCGAGCCGGGCACCGCATCGAGCATCAGCGCGGTAGCCGCCTCACTGAGCACCAGCCGAATGTCCGGAATCGCATCGAGCGTGACCTCGGCCATCATGCACGTGGTGTCGGTAAGCGCCCGGAGCATGCCCAATTCGTGCGGCTCAGCAGCCAGCTCGAAGACGACTCGGTGCGCGACCACGGATGTCTGGTGTGATGCCGATGTCCTGGAAGCCACCTTCATCATGTTCACCGCCTCCCATCGATTCACTGCGGCCATACCCGCGCCTTGCCGTGTCAATCACCTCGGCAACCTCTCGGCGTGCACTGTGATCGGAGTTACCCGGCATCGAGCGTCGCTGACAGTGCTCTTCGTCGTGGTCGATACGGCCTCGGTGCCCGTCTGGAGTAGCGTCGAAGTCGGGGAGATAGGAGTCCGGGTGGAGGGAGCATCCGGCGGTCAACCAGGTGACCGCTTCGCGGGCCCGAACCGGGATTTCGCGCGCGTGTCCGGCTCGCTGTTCACCGGAATCAGCACCCTGTGCTCGGCCGCGGTCCGCCTGAGCGGCGTCGACGGCGCAGTGCTCGCGGTACTCAGCAACTCCACGCAGGCACGGGAATTGGTCTATGCGACCGACGCGATCGCCCAGCAGATCGACGAGTTGCCGTTCGTGGTCGGCGAGGGTCCGTGCGTCGACGCCTACCGCGCCGACCGCAACCAACTGTGGCCGGATCTGGCACTCGGCGCCGTGGCCGCGCGGTGGCCTGCGTTCACCCCCGATGCACTCGCACTGGGGGTGCGTGCGGCGTTCGCCTTTCCGGTGCCCGGTGTGCTGCGGCCGATCGGAGTCCTCGAGCTGTACCGCAGCACGGTCGGCGTGCTGGCCGGCGCGGAACAAGAGTCCGCGCTGGCCTGTGCGGTCGCCGTAGGTCGCACCCTGCACGCGAACTGGGCGGAGCGGATCGACCAGGCCGGCGGCGTCGAAACCGCGCTCGACGCCGCCGGATTGGACAACGATTCGCCGGAGCCCGACGGCGAGTTCTCCGGTGCGGAGATATTCAATGCCGCCGGTATGGTTGCTGTGCAGCTCGCGGTTCCGATCAGCGAAGGGCTGGACCGATTGCGCGCCTACTCCTACGCGCAGCGCCGCTCCATTGCCGACGTAGCAGCCGATATCGTGGCCCGGCGGCTGTCGTTGCGGGATCAGCGCGACTCGACGGAGGGGCAGCAACGATGAACTCGGCTCGGACACGATTGGCGATCGCGGAACTGACCGCGACGCTGACCACCGATTTCGATGTGCCGACGCTGCTGCACTCGGTAGCTGTGCACGCGCGTGACTGTTTCGACGCGGTGTCCGCAGTGGTGATTCTGGCCGACCCGCAGCAGTCGGCGGGCATGCAGATCGTTGCCGAGTCGCTGCGCGACGGCGGCTCGGCCGATCCACGTCTGCATATCACCGGCCCGGGGTTGTCGAGTGCGCGCGACGGTGCGGTGACGATGATCGCGGATCTCGCGGCGGGGCGGGACGCCAGCTGGCCGCAGTACCGCAGACAGGCGCTCGCCGCCGGGTTGCGGTCCGTGCGTGCGTTTCCGGTGGTCGCCTTGCGAATGCCGCTCGGTTCGGTCGTGGTGCATCTCGACGAGCCATGGGGCCTGGCCCGCCCCAACGACTTCGGCCAGATTCTTGCCGACCTCACGGCGATCGCACTGTCCACCGGCCGGGTGGAGGGGCGCCGAGCCAGCACCGGTGAGACCGTGGTGGCGGTGCTGCACGGTGCGACCGTGATCGCCGCGGCGGTCGGCGTACTCGCCGAATATTTCGACCTGGATATCCCGGCGGCGCGGCAACGGCTGGTGCGCCTGGCCCGGGCCCACGACGTGACGCCCACCGCCCACGCACAGGCCATCATCGAAGGGCAGAACATGTCACCGTCGGACCCCGGTGCCACCGGGATACTGCACCCGCCGCCGGAGCTGGCACCGCCACGACATATCGACAGCTGACCGGGGTAATACGCGCGAACGCACCCACCGTTTCGGTTGCTGGAAGCAGGCCGCTGCCGCTCTGACTGCACGACATTTCAATGTGGTTCCGACACGAGCGACCAACCTCCGGCATGGTGTGAAAACCGCAGGTAGGGCGCATACTTAGCGGGTGATGGAAACAGGCGCGACGGCCACCGAAGCGGCGACCCGCGCGGTCGTCCAGGTGGTCGGCGGCGGTACCGCGCAGGCGACCGGAAGCTTCGGATTCTGGTTCGCCGATCAGCGGTGGGAGTGGTCGGACGCGGTCGCCGCAATGCACGGGTACGCGCCGGGGACGGTGACGCCGACCACGGAATTGCTGCTGTCACACAAACATCCGGAGGACCGGGCCCAGGTCGCCGAGGCGATCGCCAAGTCGTTGCGCCATGCCGAGCCGTTCTGCAGCCGCCACCGCATCATCGACACTGCCGGGGTGACCCGTCATGTGATCGTTTTCGGCGGCACCTTGACCGGCGCCGACGGCATGGTCATCGGCACCAGAGGCCACTACGTCGACCTGACCGATACGATCGACGAACAACGCCAGGAGATGCTCGACGACACGCTGCCGGAGCTGTTCGAGGCGCGGGCCGTGATCGAACAGGCCAAGGGCGTGCTGATGCAGGTGTACCGGCTCAACGCCGAGCAGGCCTTCCGGGTACTCCAGTGGCGGTCCCAGGAGACCAATGTCAAGCTGCGCACCCTGGCCACCCGGCTGATCGCCGCAATGAACTCACTGCCGCCGACGCCGCCGCAGGGGCAGACCGCGTTCGACCACTTGCTGCTGACCGTGCACGAGCATTCCGGAACCGAATGACCTTCAGGCTTCCGGCCGTCGCGTGGTGTCGGTGCGGCTGACCTCGTAGCCGAGCAGTCGTTCGGCCTCTTCGATACCGCCCTGGAGGTCGCCGACCGCGTTCATCTTGGACAGGTCCAGGCCGATGGTGACCAGCGTCAGCGCGATCTCCGAGGACAGGCCGGTGATGATCACGTTCGCGCCCATCAGGCCGGACGCGTCGACGGTCTGCACCAGGTGGTTGGCCACGGTGGAGTCGATGGTCGGCACACCGGTGATGTCGATGACGACGACTTTGGCGCGGTTGGCCCGGATCGCGCGCAGCAGCTGCTCGGTGAGCTGGCGGGCGCGCTGGCCGTCCAGCACGCCGATGATGGGCAGGATGAGCAGCTGTTCACGCACCTGGAGAACAGGGGTGGACAGCTCGCGGATCGCCTCCTGCTGCTGGCGGATGATGCGTTCGCGTTCCTCGACGAAGGACACGCCCACGGTGTTGGCGATGCGGTTGGCGGCCGGTTCATAGGCGTCGAGCACCGCGTTGAGCAGCTGGAAGTCCGCCTGGTACTTCTCGAACAGTGAGCGGGCGAGCACGTCGCGCAGCAGCAGCACGATGCCGAGGACCTCGTCGGTCTCGACGCCGCGGGGGATGATGCGCTCGGACAGATCCCTCGCGTAGTCCTGGAGGGCCTCCACCGAACCGGTCTCCAGCACGGCGACGTAATTGTCGTACACGGAGGTGGCCTCGGAGAACATCTCGTCGGGCGTCATCGCGGTCAGTAACTGTGCCTCGGTAATGCGGCGCGCCCATTCCTCGCGCAGCACGGTGCGGTTCTGCCGGAGGTGCTCTACCAGCTCGGACAGCAAACCCTCGCTGACACCGTTGCTGCTGGTGTCGGTCGCGAAAGCAGTAATCGACATCTCGGACAATGCCGCCTCCGGTCCATCCCACCGCGAATCGGACTCTCGCGTGCTCGAAAAGCGCGGTGGCCAGCCGTCTGGTTGGACCGTTCCACCGCCTGCAGAATCGTATACCTATCGCGGCCGACGGAGCCATCGAAAGGAGGCGGCGGAGGTTTCCGGGCGCGGCGACGGGATAACCGGTCTGCGTCCTATCCGAGCGCGCAGGAGGTTCTCCGCTATGGGTTTCCCCGAGCAACAGCAAGAAGTCCCTGGTATCCAGGCCCAGATGCAGCCGGTGCCGGACTGTGGTGAAAAGAGCTACCGCGGTTCCGGGAAGATGACCGGCAAAGCGGCCGTGATCACCGGCGCGGACAGCGGGATCGGCCGCGCGGTCGCGATCGCCTTCGCGCGCGAGGGCGCCGACGTGCTGATCTCCTATCTCAACGAGGACGAGGACGCGAAAGAGGTCGCGCAGCTGGTCGAGGAGGCCGGTCGCAAGGCGGTGCTGATGCCGGGCGACCTGTCCGACCCGCAACACTGCCGGGCCGTGATCGACCGTGCCGCAGCGGAATTCGGCAAGATCGACGTGCTGGTCAGCAACGCCGCCTATCAGATGACGCACACGACCCTCGACGAGATCAGCGACGAGGAATTCGACTACACCTTCAAATTGAACGTCGGGGCCTACTTCTACCTGGTCAAGGCCGCGCTGCCGCACATGCCGCCCGGCTCGTCGATCATCGGCAGTTCATCGGTGAACTCGGATATGCCGAACCCGACGCTCGCGCCGTACGCCGCGACCAAGGCGGCCATCGCCAACTTCTCGGCGAGCCTGGCACAGTTGCTGGGGGAGAAGGGGATTCGGGTCAACAGCGTGGCGCCCGGCCCGATCTGGACGCCGTTGATCCCCGCGACGATGCCGCCGGAGAAGGTCAGCAAGTTCGGCGACGACACGCCGCTCGGCCGGGCCGGGCAGCCGGTCGAACTCGCCTCCACGTATGTGCTGCTCGCCTCGGATGACGGTAGCTACATCTCCGGTGCTCGCGTCGCCGTCACCGGCGGCAGGCCGATCCTCTGACCGCTCGAACGAGCTGGGCCCGGTGTCGAGGTCCCATCCGGCGCCTCCGGATGCCGACACCGGGGCCTTGCCGCCGTTTCCCGTACCCGCCAGGCGAATTCGGGTGGGTGCGAGTGGTGTCGACGCGTGCCCGCCGCGCCGATCGCGCCGAAGTCCGGTTCCGGCCGATAGGGGAGGCAAAGCTTGTTGACGACGATCGTGTCCGGCGGCAGTCGGGCGGCGATTTCATAGGCCACCGTGATGCCGCCGCGGGGGATACCGAGGCAGTACGGCCCATCCTGTCGGTTTGCCGTCGAGGCCGCGAAAGACCTTGGAAGTGCGTCGATCGCTAACGGCGGCGTTGTCGCGACGGCGCGGCCGGCTCGGCGAAATGCGGTGAGGCCGGTTTGCGGCCGGTGACCACCTCGATGATTTCGGCGGCCAGGTCCGCGACACGGACATTGCGCCGTTGCGACCTGCTGCGTAGCACCTCGAAGGCCGCGTCGCGGGTGCAGCGTCCTTCGGCCATGACGATGCCCAACGCCTGATCGATGGTGGATCGGGAGGCCAGGGTAGCGCGCAGCTGTTCGGTGAGCTTGGCTTGCCTGGCCGTGTCGGATGCGACCGCGAGCAGGACGCCGAGGTGTTCGGTGGTCAGGATCGCGGCCCGCCGGATCTGATCAGTGAAGCTGTGCGGCTGCGTCGAGTAGAGCGAGAGCGCGCCGATGGCGACGCCGTTCACCGAAAGCGGTTGGGCATGAATCGATTTGACCCCGAAGGCCAGCATGCGTTTCGAGTAGTCGCCCCATCGGCGCTCAGCGGCGACATCGGGCACGGAAACCTGTTGTGCCGTCTCGATTGCCTGGAGGCTGGGATCGTAACCTTCGCTGAGCCTGAATTCCTCGACGAGCATCGCGTGCGCGTCGGTCGAACCGCCGAAGATAGTGCCGTGCTCGCGGTTGAGCATGATCGCCGCCATCGGGTGCTCCGGTAGCATCCGCGCGACCGTATCGGCTACGGCGCACAGCGATTCGGTGACGTCGTCGCCGGTCAACAGCAGCGATGTCAACTCCGACATCCCCAAAGCAAGCTCTTCAGCCATGAAATACCTTGACGGTCAACATAATTGGTATCCGTCCTCTAGTACGCGGCGAGCGATCTCCGCGACGGCGACACCGTCGGCGAAGGCGCGTGCGCGCAACAGTGCGAGCGCTGCGTCGAGCTGGCAACTGCATTGCACCGCAACCATACCGACCGCCTGATGGACCGCGGCGAGGTAATCGGCATCATCGAACAACGTGCCCTGTGGTGCGCCGCCGTCGGCGGTTCCGTACGAGGCGAGCAGCACCGTGTGGGCCAGGGCGTCGGCCACCTTCTCGGCGGCCGGGGTGATCTCGGCGAACAGCCCGGCTCGGCTGGTGAACACGCATAGCGCACCGAGCAGGCGGGAGGAGAGCAGGGGGACCGCGACCACGGACCGCACGCCGAGCTCGGCGAGGGCAGGGCCGTAATGCGGCCATCGGTCGGCCAGATCCGTGCCGTTGGCCGTGACGAATTCCTGGCCGCCCAGCACGTCCCTGGCCGGGCCCTCGCCGATCAGCAGCTCGAGATCGTGCGCGGCACGCGCGGTGACGTCCGACGCCGCCACGAGTAGTTCTTCGCCCGCCTGACCGAACAGGGTGACCGCCGCGTTGTCCATGCCGAGGTGCTGGGCTACCGCGGCCATGAAGACCGGTCGCAGCGTGGCTCGATCGCCGATGTACCACCGTTGGAGGCGCAGGGCATGCAATCGATGCAGTCGGGCACAGGCGAGATGACGTCCTTCGATTCTTCGATGCAGCTCCGCCATGCGCTGTCGAAACGGCTGCATGGATTGTGGTCGTTGCGTCGCTTGTGCCTCATATTTCGCGGCCACCGCCGCCGCCCGAGCGGCTCGTTCACGCTCGGCGCTGAATTCCTGCCACTCACGGGCAATTTCCTGGTGAGCGTCCGAATAAGACCGCACACACCAACCCTACGCGCTTATCCGGGCCAGCGGTTAATTGTCTTGTATTGCAACATTTGTCGGTGGAATCTCTTCCAAGAGCAACACCACGCCGTGGCGGGTGCCGTCCAGCGGTGAACAGGTCACCGCACAGATGATCGAACGCCCGATCCGGTTCACGGCGGCCAGCTCCACCGGCCCGTCGCGGCGGCCCGTTTTGAGGCAGCGCTGGATACTTTCGTGCAGCAACTGGGTCGGCAACCCGAAGTCCAGCGCGAAGAACACCTGCTGCTGGACCTCCTCGGACCGTAGCCCCCACATCTCCTCGGCGCCTCGGTTCCAGCTCCGCACCCGCAGCTGATCGTCGAGCACCACCACGCCCGCGGCAACGCTGGACAGCACGCCCTCCAGGAAGGTGCGGGTCTCGTTCAATTCGTCGGTACGGGTCCGCATCTCCTCGTTCATTGTCTCCAGTTCTTCATTACCGGACTGGAGTTCTTCGTTGGTGGTCTCCAATTCCTCGTTGGTGGACTGGAGTTCTTCGTTCGTGGTCTCCAATTCCTCGATGCTGGATTGGAGTTCTTCGTTGGTGGTTTCGAGTTCTTCGTTGGTCGACTGGAGTTCCTCGTAGGCCGTCTCCAGTTCCTCCCTTTTAACCTTCACTTCCAGGGATAGCCGGGTCGGCATCGTCGTGTCGACAAAATTGACCACCACCCCCACATCCGAGCCATCGCTGCCCCACAGCGGCTGGATATGCACGTCGAAATACTGGACTTCGTCCGGGCCGATCTTGCGTTCGGTCGAGCTGACCCGGATGGCGCGGCGCTCGGCGACGGCCTGCTGGATCAGCGATCGCAACTCGACGGGCCGGTAGGAGATCTCCAGCTCGCTCAGCGGCCTGCCGATATCGTGCAGCGTCAAGCCGAATTGGCCGCGCATCTGGCTGTTGAGGATGGAGACCTTGCCCTCGGCATCCAAGCCGATCACCCCGAACGGGGCCGTTTCCAGCGCGAGTTCGCCGAGCTGACGCTTTTTGACCAGCCCCTGTACCTCCTGACCGAGGCCGATGTCGAGCCGCGACGGGTTCGGCGGATGCGGCGGCCTGAGCTCACCCGCCCGGCGCCGGAAGATGCGCTGGCGCATACTCGCCACCCCGAACCGCTCGCCTTCGGAAAGCAGCAGTTCCGCCTTGCCCAGAAACAGGAATCCGCCCTCCCGTAGCGCGAAGTGAAACCGGTCCAGGATCTGCGATTGCGCCTCGGCATTGAAGTACATCAACGTGTTCCGGCACACCAGCAGATCCAGCCGGGAGATGGGCGCGTCACGGGTGATGTCGTGCCTGCCGAAGATGACCCGGCGGCGCAGGTCCGACCGGAAGGTGAATTTATCGCCTATCGGTTCGAAATATCGATCCCGGAGCTCGCCGGACAGCTGTCCGAGCGCCTTGGCCGGATAGACGCCTGCCCGTGCCTCACGCAGTGCTTCCTCATCGACGTCGGTGCCGTAGAGCTTGACCCGTTTCGCGCACTCCTCGATACCGAGCACCTCGGCGAACGCGATCGCCAGGGAATAGGCTTCCTCGCCGCTCGAGCAGCCCGCACTCCACACCCGGATCTCGCTGTCGGGCTTGGTATTCGCGATCAGGTCCGGCAACACTTCGCGTTGCAGGTACTGCCAGGCCTCCACATCGCGAAAGAAGCTGGTGACGTTGATCAGGATGGTGTTGAACAGGTGCCGGAATTCCTCGGCGTTGCTTTCCAGCAGGTCGCGATAGTCGAGATAGTCGGCGACCAGCACCTCCTGCATGCGCTTGCGGACCCGTCTGGTCAGCGAGGAACGCTTGTATCCGGTGAAATCGAACCCGCGCGAATCACGAATGAACAGCAGCAGGTCTTCCAGCGCCGGGTCGGCGGTTTCGGCGTCTTCCCCCGGTGCCGTCATGATCTCCTCGCTCGATTCGGTCACATTGCGCTCTCGGTCACGAGACCACGGATGACGCCCGCGATCTCATCGAGTGGCACAACGAGATCCGCATCGCCGGTGGCCACCGCGGCGCCCGGCATACCCTTGAATTCTGCTTCTTCCGGATCCTGCACGACCACGGTGCCGCCACGGGACTTGACCGCACTCACCCCTGTCGCGCCGTCGCTGCCGGATCCGGTCAGCACGCAGGCGATCGCCCGTGCACCGTAGGCGCCGGCGACCGATTCGAACAATAGGTCGGCCGAGGGCCGGACGAAGTGGACGAGGTCGCTGCCGGACAGCGTGAGCACACCGTGCGGCTCCACGAGCAGGTGGTGGTTCGGCGGTGCGATGTATACCGTTCCGGCCTCGACGGTTTCTCCCGCCGTCGCCAGCTTCACGCGCAATTCGGTTCGGCGCGAGAGCAATTCGGCCAGCACCGTCTTGTGGCGTGGGTCGAGATGCTGTACGACGAGTACGGGTACCGGCAAGGTGGCGGGCAGGGCGCCGAGGACCTTGAAGAGCGCGGTGATACCGCCCGCCGATGAGGCGATGGCGACAACGGAGTACTGGTCATCCGTGGTCATGGTCGCGCCGACCAGCCGTGAGGTGCACGGGGCCAGGGTAGCGCTGCGCCACGGGCCGGCCCGTCGACCGGCCCGTCCCCGGCGCGGCGGCCCGACGCGCTCATCGCCGCCTTCTGCTTCGTAGTTCCCCCATCGGTGCGGTGGCGGTCAGGCTGAGCATCGCCAACCCGGTGGTGCGAATCATCGAGTCCAGCTCGGCCAGGAGGTCGACGATGGCGGTGCGGTGGGTGTCGGCCGCGGCCGTCGTCAGCTCGTCCACGTCGAACTCCATGCGGATCGTGTCCAGCCGGAGGCCGGTGTCGAACAGGCTGCGGACCAGCCGGTCACCGAGCTCGATCAACGCGCGGGTGTCCTGTTCGGCCTGCGCGGGGGGTGGGCGCGGGGTGGTCTGCTGAACGAATTCGTCAGGCGATACCAGGGTCATGATTCCTCCGGGTTCGGTCGCTGGCACGGGAGAGCCGCGCTTCGGGACTCGGGGAATTTCACTCCGAACTCTACGCCGGAAGCCCAGCTCGGGGGCCTGAGTGGGAGTTACTCGCGGCCGGGGAGTTGACTCGCGCGTGTTTGCCTCGGTCCAACCTGGTTATCCGCCACACGACCGGCCCGAAAAAGGCATGGTCGGTCGGACCCGACGAAAGGGGTTAGACAATGAGCACAGCTGACAAGGCCCAGAACAAGGCTGACGACCTCGCCGGTAAGGCGAAGGAGAAGTTCGGCGAGGCCACCGACGACCAGGACCTGAAGAACGAGGGCAAGGGCGATCAGATCAAGTCCAACCTCAAGGACGCGGGCGAGAAGGTCAAGGACGCCTTCCGCAGCTGATCAGTCTTCGGTTCACCGTCGAGCGGGTGTGCGCCTCATCGGGCGCCGCCCGCTCGGCCGTCTGTGGGGCGCGCGGAAATCCGTCGTCCGGGCTGAGGCGTTTCCACGAGGCTCAGTGTTCGATCTTGCCCAGGATGTCGCGCAGCGTCCGCAGATCGTCGGGGGGTAGGGCGGCGACCGAGTCCGGCGCGGGATCCGGCGTCGCCAGGGCCTGCGCGAGTACGGCGCGCCCGGCCATGGTGATGGAGACCAGTTTCTGGCGCCGGTTGGTGGGATCGACCTCCCGCACGACGTAACCCAACTCCTCGAGCTGATTGACCGCGACCGTGGCGGCGGGGGCGTCGATGGCCGCCGCGTACGCCAGCTCCTTGACGGTCATCGGCCCGTTCCGCAGCCGGCGCAGCACGCGAATTCGGCCGAACGACAAACCCGTTCGCTCGCTCGCGGCACGCCGCCACGGGTCGCGGGAGTACATCACGAGGCGGGTGAGCATGGCCCATACCTCGTCGGGGTTCGGGGAGTCATCCGGCATGGGTGGGCACTTTCTGTTCCAGCAGTGGGGCCACGCGGTCACTGGATCGCTTGGCCCACGGGGTGTTCGCGGCTATGCCGAGTATGGCGACACCGGCAGTCAGCACCGCGATCACCCACCACAGCCCCGCGCCGGTCAGTGCGCCGCACAGTGCGACACCGATGCTCGTGCCGACCTGGCGGCTGGTCGAGGCGACCGAGGACGCCGCGCCCGCCCGATCCAGCGGCATGCCGCTGACCGCCGTGGTGGTGATCGGCGCGTTGACCATGCCGAAACCGACTCCGAAGATCGCGAACATGATCACCAACACCCACACCGGGGTCTGCGGGTCGAGCGTGCTGAGCAGCACGGCGGCGACGGTCATCGCCACACCCGCCGCGATCAGTGACGGCCGGGTGCCGTACCTGCCGACGAGCCGCCCGGACAGTGGCGAGAAGACCACCACGGCGACCGCCATCGCCAGATAGAGCAGACCGGTGTGCACGGCCGAATAGTGCCGCACCGTCTGGAGATACAGCGAGTTGCTGAACAGGAACGCGCCGAGCGCGGCGAAGGAGAAGACGGCGATCACCGTCGCCGAGCTGAACGGCACACTGCGGAAGAAGCGCAGATCGATGAAGGGGTCGACGCGGCGCGACTCGTAGTAGACGAACGCCGCCAGCGCGATCGCCGAGACCACGAAGATCGCCGGCTGCCGCTCGATCAGCCCGAAGACCGTGGCGAACAAGAACACCACCGCCAGCACCTGCCCGACCGGGTCGATGCCGCGCACCGTCGCCGACTTCGATTCCGGCACAAAGACAGTCGTGAGCACCAGCGCGAGCGCGCAGATCGGCAAATTGATCCAGAACACCGACTGCCAGCCGAGCGTGTCGATCAGCACGCCGCCGACGGTCGGGCCCAGCGCCATCGAGATGCCGACCACCGCGCCCCAAACCCCCACCGCGCGAGCACGTTCCACTCGACCGGTGAACACGGTGGTGATGATCGACATGGCCACCGGGTTGAGCATCGAGCCGCCGATCGCCTGCACGAACCGGGCCGCGATCAAGACCTCGATGGACGGGGCGAGGCTGCACAGCAGCGAGCCGAGCGCGAAAGTGACCAGGCCGATGCGGAACACCCTGCGCCGCCCGAAACGGTCCGCCGCCGCGCCGGCCAGCATCAGCAGGCTGGCCAGCGTGAGCGTGTAGACGTCGACGATCCACTGCAACCGGGACAGCGGCGCGTCCAGATCGGCCTTGATGGTCGGGATCGCGACATTCACGATCGTCGCGTCCATCGACACGATCAGCAGGCTCAGGCAGCAGGTGGCCAGCACGAGCGTCTTGCGCCGCGCGGTCATCTCCTCGACAGTTGTGATCACACAATTATTGTGTAGTCACAACTGTTCCGGATGCAAGGGCTGTGAGCGGCGTCGCAGCGCAGAGGTTGGCATGCTGGGCAGGTGATCTCGGAGACGGAAGCGCTGTTCCTCGGCGGACGTTCGGGTGTCGGCAAGAGCAGGGTCGGCCTCGCGGTGCACGCACTGCTGTCCGGCGCCAAGGTGCGGCACGCACTGATCGAGGGCGACAACCTCGACCTGGCCTACCCGCCGACCTGGGAACACGGCCTCGCCGAACAGAACCTGGCAGCGATGTGGCAGAACTACCGCGCCCTCGGCTACCGCCGGCTCGTCTATACGAATACCGCGTCCGTGCTGCCGGAGGTCATGGGCGAGCTCTCGGCCGCGATGGGCGACACCCCCACCATCACCGCAGTACTGCTGACCTGCGACGACCACACCGCCCGGGCCCGACTTGCGCACCGCGAGAACGGCATCGAACTGGCCAGGCACATCGAACGCAGCATCGCCATGTCACTCGAACTCTCCGCCGCAGTGCCGGACTGGGTGCACGTCGTCGACACGACCGACCGCACACCCGAGGACATCGCGGCCGCCGTCGTCGCTTTGACCGGGTGGGGAACCGGTCATCCGGCAGCGACATAGCCGCTGCCCTACCCTGACTACGGTTCGTCGGTGTGATCTAGGGAGTCTCGGTGGGTGCTGCGCTTGTCAAGGGGGAGAACGGGTCGCTGGCGCAGTCGCGGGTGGTGGTATCGGCGCGGAGTGCGGCGGCCATCGAGGTGTCGGCATTGCTGGTGACGGCGGCGGGCACGGTGCGTTCGGATGCGGACTTCGTGTTCTTCAATCAACCCGCTGCGCCCGGTGTGCTGTTGGCGGCTGCGGCGCTGGAGGTTTCGTTCGCCGACCTGCCCGCGGCGATCGAGCAGCTGCGGGTGGTGATCACGCTGGACGATCCCGGCGCTGCCTTCGGCGAGTTCGCCCCGCCGGTGGCGACGGTGGCCGGTCCGTCCGGAAATGTGTTGTACGAGTACCGGATCGACGGTCTTGCCAGTGAGTCCGTGGTCATCGCGCTCGAGCTGTACCGGCGCGGTGCCGAGTGGAAGGTTCGGGCAGTGGGGCAGGGGTACGCGGGCGGATTCGCGGAGCTCGTCATCGATCACGGTGTGCACGTGGACGATGCACCCGCACCGGCCGAAGTACCTCTCGCCGCAGCGGAGCTCGACGTGCGTACCGTGCCGGGCGAGGCGGCGCTGTCGTTCGAGAAGCGCGGCCAGCTAGATATGCGCAAGCGCGCTGTCGCCAAGGTGCTGGTCGACAACGGCGCCTGGGGGATTCGCGCACGCGTCGTGCTGGTGATCGACAAGACCGGCAGCATGCAGAAGCAATACCGCAATCAGGTGGTGCACCGCGTGGTGCAGCGGATGATCCCGGTGGCGACCCAACTGGACGACAACGGCGCACTGGAGGCGTACCTGTACGCCCTCTCGTTCGCCAAGCTGCCCGACATCACCGTCGCGCAGGCCGACGAGTGGGCACAGACCTACCTGCACCTCGGCGGCACCCACGCGGGCATCGACTACGACGGAATCGGCGGCCGCAACGACGAATTGCCGGTGATGCGCGACATCATCGCCTCGCTGCGCCCCGGCGACGGACCGACGCTCGTCCTGTTCTTCACCGATGGCGGCTTCGCGAACAAGCGCGACATCAGCGCGCTGATGCGCGAAGCATCGCACCTGCCTGCCTTCTGGCAGTTCATCGGTCTCGGCCGGGCCAACTACGGCCTGCTCCGCTCACTGGACGAGCTGACCGGCCGAATCGTCGACAACGCAGGCTTTTTCGCGCTCGACGACATCGATCGGGTCGACGACGGCGAGTTGTACGCACGGCTGCTCGGCGAGTTCCCGGCGTGGTTGCGGGCGGCCAGGGAAGCGGGCGTCCTGCGCTGAAGCACCGTCAGTGCTCGGGCAGCTGCTTCTTCGCCCACTCGGCCCACTCCTTGTTCATCACGAAGAAGCGTTCCCCCCATTCCAGCGCGATGCGGCCGTTTCTGGAGAAGTCGTTGTCCTCCCAGTCGATCGTCTCTTTGAGCGCGATCAGGTCGGCGTGACTGCGGTCGGCCCAGGTCTCGACGTCGGTCAGGTACGCCTCGGCTCTGTCGCGCGGTATGACGCCGAGGAAGAAGACGCGGAGCAGCAGCTCGTTGCGGTTCGTCTGCTTCGGCGCGGTCTCGGTGAGCCAGTGTCGTAAGGCCGCCAGGCCCGCCTCGGTGATGGTGTATTCCTTGCGGCCGCGCGGACCTTCCTCCGACACGTTGATCAGCTCGGCCTCGGCGAGCTTGGTGAGCTCGGTATAGATCTGGCTCTGCGTCGCGGTCCAGATGTTGGCCAGCGAGTGCTTGAACCGATAGATCAGGTCGTAACCGCTGGCAGGGCGGTCGGCCAGCAGGCCGAGCACGGCGTACCGAAGGCTCATGTGGGTCACTCTACATTCCATTCTTGACAGGTCGGATCGGCAGCATCTAGTTTCGACATGTCAAAACTGGAATGTCGAGCGACGAGGAGCTATCGGACATGTCGTATCTGCGGACGTTCGCCCCCTGGATCGTCTACGCCGTGGTCCCCGCCGCGCACTGGCAATGGGCCGCGCTGGGCGCGCTGCTGCTGTCGCTGTTAGAGGTGGCCAGGCAACTCCGGGCCGGCCGTACCCTCGACGCCTTGATCATCGATCTCGGATCGCTGGTCTTCTTCGCGGCGTTGACGGTGCTCGCCTTCGCCGATCCGGATACCGCGTTGCACCCCTACAGCCCCGCACTGTCCTCCGGTGTGCTCGCGCTGATCGCGGGCGTCTCGCTGGCATTGCGCAAACCCTTCACCCTCGGCATCGCGAAACAAACTGCCCCGCAGGAACTCTGGGAGCACCCCGGGTTCGTCCGCACCGCCTACGTGCTCACCGCGGTGTGGGCGGCGAGCTTCACCATCGGCTGCGTCGTGCTGATCGCGCTCGCTCATGCCGACTCGACGCTGCGGACCATCGCGCAGGTACTGGCCTTCGTGGTGCCCGCGGTGTTCACGATCCGCTACGTCGCCTACATCCAGTCCAAGGCCCCCGCCGCCGCTCGACCCTGATCAGATCGGTTGTCTCCCATGACTACATCCGTGCCACACCTCACCGGCAACTACGCGCCCGTCACCGATGAGCTCACCGCATACGACCTGCCGGTTACCGGACAGCTTCCGCCCGGACTCACCGGCTGGTATCTGCGCAACGGCCCGAATCCGCATGCGGCCGCCTCGCACCACTGGTTCGCCGGTGACGGCATGGTGCACGGCGTACGGATCGAGAACGGCCGGGCAGTCTCCTACCGCAATCGCTGGGTCCGCACCACCACCTTCACCGACGCCGCGCCCATCTACGGCGAGTTCGGTAACCACGATTTGACCGCCGGTGTCGCCAACACCCACGTCATCCGGCACGCGGGTCGCACGCTGGCGCTGGTCGAGTCGTCGCTGCCGTACGAACTGACCTGCGACTTGGACACCGTCGGCGCTTACGATTTCGACGGCAGGCTGCACACCGCGATGACCGCGCACCCCAAGACCTGCCCGGTCACCGGCGAGCTGCACTTCTTCGGCTACGAACTCACCAACCCGCCGTTCCTGACTTATCACCGTGCCGACGCCGACGGCAATCTCCAGCTCAGCCGTCCGATCGAGGTGCCGGCCCCGACGATGCAGCACGACTTCAACCTCACCGCTGAGCACGTCGTATTCATGGATCTACCCGTCGTTTTCGACGTGGCGGAGGCCGTCGCCCGCACGGGCATGCCGTTCCGCTGGAGCGACAGTTACCAGGCGCGCCTCGGTGTGCTCCGGCGCGACGATCCGCACGGCGAGGTGCGCTGGTTCCCGATCGAACCCTGCTACGTCTTCCACACGCTCAACGCCTACGACGAGCCGGGCAAGATCGTGCTGTACGTGATGCGCTATCCGCAGCTGTGGCGCACCGGATCGCACACCTTCGACAAGTCGACCCTCTGGCGGTGGACCATCGATCTGGCCGCGGGCACCGTCGCCGAGGAGCAACTCGACGATCGGGTCGCCGAATTTCCGCGGGTGGACGATCGTCTGGTCGGGTTGAACGCGCGGTTCGGTCATACCGCGGTAGCCGACGATTCCGGCGCGCTACTGCGCTACGACCTGCACACGGGCAGCAGCACGGCGCACGAGTTCGGCCCGGGACGAACCCCCGGCGAGGCGGTCTTCGCGCCCGCCGACGAGAACCCGGGCGGCGACGGCTATCTCATGACCTTCGTCTACGACGCCGCGACCGACCGCAGCGATCTGACCATCCTGGACGCCACCGACCTGGCCGCGGCACCGGTCGCCACCATCCACCTGCCGCAGCGGGTCCCGTTCGGGTTCCACGGAAGTTGGTTGGCGGACCACTAGGCCGTAGGGGTGCGGGCGGGAGTCAGCCGATGACGGCGTTCATGATGGTGCCCGCGCTGGTGGCGACGACACCACCGATCATGGCCCCCGCCACCATCTTCGGGGAATCGAGGCCGCCGCCGGTCCACTTCTCCCACGCGAACTTGCCGCCCGCGTAAATGATGGCGACGATGCCGGCCAGGAGAACGAACCAGGTGAAGTAGCGGACCAGTTGAAGGAACTTGTCGGAGACCGGCGGAGCCTCGGGGCTGGGGTTGCCGATCTGAGCAAGCAGTGTGTCGTGCACGGCGAGCAGGATCATCGTGGTCAGCTCATTCTGGATTCGGGACAGGGCAGGATTCGCTGTCTGCGATGGTATCGGTTTGTTCGCTGCAATGCAGTCGGGTCGGTGCGCCGGAGTGAAGTTCGCCGTACCAGGGCACTTGCCGGGGTTGCTGAAGCTCGGGATGATGGGTGGAGCGGGGGTTGAACAACTTTCGCGCGGCAGCTCGGCGGCACCAAAGTTGTAGTGGAGCGTAGGGAGTAGACGGTGAGCATCATTCTGGCGTCGGTCGGGGAGACTTTCACGACATTGGCGCAGGTCAGCAACCCGACCCCGGAACCGCCGCCCTTGTCGGACAAGCTCTTACAGATGGTTCGCTACCTCACCTGGTTCGCGCTGTTGTCGGGCATCCTGGCCATCATCTTCGCGGGCGGCAAGTTCGCCTGGGAGAAGTGGCAGGGTGGCGCGCTGCAGTCGCCGAAGATGATCGCGGGAGCCATGATCGGCGGTGTCGTCGCCACCAGCGCGGGCACCATCATGAACGCCGTGCTGGGCACCTGAGCCGCTGGTGGCAAACATTTAGCTATACTCCTGCGCGATCGCTGGCCATGTCCGACCGGATCGGAAGCAGGGGAAAACCTATGGGCGAAGGCGGACTGTCGCGTCGGAGCGTGCTGGGGCTGGCGGCGACCGTGGCGGCGGGGTTGTCGGCGTGCGGCCGGTCCGACGACGCGCCCTCGGGGCCGGACACCGCTGCGCCCAGTGCCGCCGAGTCGATCGCCAAGGACGCCTACATCTTCGGCTTCCCGCTGGTCCTGATGGACATCACCAGGGCGGCGGCCGAGGCGACGACGCCCGCCAATCGGTTCCAGCACGCCGCCGCGCTGCCGACTCCCGCGCGGCGAGATGTGGTGCGGCTCAACCTGGATACGCTGTACTCGGTCGCGTGGCTCGATCTGCGGGCCGAGCCGATCGTGTTGCGGGTGCCCGCCATGGACGGCGGCCGGTACTGGCTGATGCAGCTGCTCGACGCGTGGACGAACACCGTGCACAACCCGAGCAGCGTTCGGCCGCAGGCGAAGCCGGGATCGTCGGGCACTTACGCCATCGTCGGGCCGAATTGGTCCGGCACCCTGCCCGACGATGTCACGCCGCTGCTCGTACCAACGCCGACGGTGTGGTTGATCGGCCGGATCCAGGTGAACGGTCCGCCGGACCTGCCTGCCGTGCACGCGATTCAGCAACAGTTGCAACTGATGCCGCTGAGCGACTGGACAGCGCGCCGTCCGGTCGCGCCACTTTCCCCTGTGCCCCAAGCGGATTCGGCGCCACCCGCGAAGCAGGTCGCCGAGATGGATGCGCGAACCTTCTTCGATCGGATGTGCGCGGTATTGGCCACCAACCCGCCCGCACCCGACGACGCCCCCGCGATGAAACGCTTCGCCACGATCGGGATCGCGCCGGGCGGCAAGGTCGTCGGACTCACCGACCACGAACTGTCCTCGGCGGTGCACACCGCGCGACAACAGATCCCGGTCTACCTCGATCCGAAAGCGGTGCACGAGAACGGCTGGACCTTCGATCCCGCCATCGGCACCTACGGCACCAACTATCTCCAGCGCGCCGCCATCGCGTGGAAAGGGCTCGGCGCCAATCTGGCCGAGGACGCCATCTATCCGACGCTGTTCGCCACGGCGGACAGCGCAGGCCGGTTCCGCCTGCACTTCCCGGCCGGGCAGACACCGCCGGTCGACGCGTTCTGGTCGCTGACCGCCTACGACGCCGACAGCTACCTGATGTCCAACCCCGCCGGGATCTACGCGATCGGCCACCAAATTCCGGTGGTGCCCAACCCGGACGGCTCCGTCGATCTCGCGGTCCAACACACAGACCCGGGTCCGAGTGTCCCGGTGGGCAACTGGCTACCCATACCGGAATCGGGACCGTTCTCCCTCACCCTGCGGCTGTACGCACCGAAAGCCGAAGCGATCCAGGGACGTTGGCAGCCACCACCGCTGCTGCCGGTGCCGTGAGGTCGAGTCGTACGCATCGCGTCCGGTGCTCGCGGATGGGCCGCAGCTCCGCGACTCGCTCCCGCTGTTCGTCGGTGCCGAGTAGCCGAAACCGAGATCGCGCCGAATCGGTTGATGCGCGGGATAACAGTTAGGACCCAGAAGTTCCTAATCGGCTCGTAGCGTGGAGTCATGACCAATTCGATGAATACCGTTACGTCCCAGACCCTTTCGTCTGACCTGGTGGACAGCTACCGCAGCCGGGGTTACGTGCGTATCCCGAGCGTGCTCAGCGCCGACGAGGTGGCGCAGTTCCGCGCCGACGCGCAGGAGCAACTGGAGCGGCACCAGAAAATCTCCTGGGACACGCCGGACGAAGGCAACGTGATGGACTGGGTTGCCGAACCGGAGGTCAAGAGCGCGGTCATGCGCAAGCTCGCGCTGCACCCCGGCATCACCGGGATAGCGGAGCGGCTCGCCGGGCGGCCGCTGCGGATGTTCAAGAGCGAGTTGCTGCGCAAGCGAACCACCGGCGGAACGCGAACACCGCTGCACATCGATGCCCCGGCTTTTCCGATCGCCGGATCGGCGTTGACGGCGTGGGTGGCGCTCGTCGATGTGCCGGTCGAGCGTGGCTGCCTGACCTTTATCCCCGGGTCCCACGAACTGCCGCAAGGCGACGACGCCTCGTTCGTGGACCCGTTCGACGCGCACCCGGAGCTGCGCTGGTGGCCGCAGGTCACCGTGCCGCTGCGCGCGGGTGATTGCACGTTCCACGACGCCAGGCTGGTACATATGGCCGGAGCCAACGAAACCGATACGGCCCGAATAAGTTTGGCGACGGTGTATATGGATGCCGCGGCAACGTACAACCCCGCTCCGGCGAGTGCGGAGCCGACGTATCAGGACGAGGTGCTCGGGATCGAGCCCGGACAAACGTTCGACACCGACCGCTATCCGCTGGTCGGCTAACTGCCCCGAACGAGACGAACGCCGTCCGTGCGCATCCGGTGTGCGGGCGGCGTTCCAGTCTGTCGAAACTGCTGGTTTTGTTAGGAACGATCCTGTCCTAAGGGCTCAATACCGTTGTATTCATGACAAACACACCGGAGAGCGTCCGCCCCTTCCGCATCGACATCCCGCAGGCTCAGCTCGACGACCTGCACGCGCGGTTGGCGAACACCCGCTGGCCCGCCGAGCTGCCGGGCGTGGGCTGGAGCCGAGGCGTACCGGTCGGCTATCTGAAAGACCTCGCCGAGTACTGGCGCGCCGAATTCGACTGGCGGGCACAGGAGTCGCTGCTGAACGAGCATCCGCAGTTCACCACCGAGATAGACGGGCAGCACCTCCACTTCCTGCATGTTCGCTCGCCCGAACCGGACGCGAGGCCTTTGCTGCTGCTGCACGGCTGGCCGGGCGGGGTGACCGACTTCCTCGACGTGATCGGCCCGCTGTCGAATCCTCGGGCGCACGGCGGTGATCCGGCCGACGCCTTCCACCTGGTGATTCCGTCGCTGCCCGGCTTCGGCTTCTCGATTCCCTTGGCCGGTCCCGGCATGAACGCGGCGAAGATGGCGGCGGTGTGCGCGAAGCTGATGGCCCGTCTCGGCTACGACCGTTACGGGGTGCACGGCTACGACACCGGCTCGTGGGTCGCCCCGCAGGTCGGTCAGCAGGATCCGGATAGCGTTGTCGGCGTCCATGTCAACGCGATGATCACCTTCCCGATGGGCGTCGAAGGGGAGATGGACGGGCTCAGCGAGGTCGAGCAACAGCGTTGGCAGCGCATGCAGAACTTCAACGATGCTTACCTGCAATGCAATTCGAAGCGCCCGCAGACGGTGGCGTTCGGGCTGAACGATTCCCCGGTCGGCCAGCTGGCTTGGATGGTGGAGATATTCCAGGAGCTGACCATGCCCGAGGATGGTCTGCCCGAGGACGCTATCGATCGGGAGCGCATGCTGCTCGACGTTTCGCTGTACTGGCTGACCGGGACCGCGGGTTCGGCGGCGCAGATCTACTACGAGGAGATCTCCGCCAACGACTGGGGTACCGCCGACTGGTCGGCAGCAGAGGGAGTCGAACTATCGGCAGGCGAGTGGGGCACCGCGGCGACCGGCCAAGAGTCCGAAGGCGAGTGGGGCGCCGGACAAGGCGATGACAGCGCGGGCTGGGCGACCGCAGCACGCTCAACGGTGCCGACCGGTGTACTCGTCTCCGCCCACGACGTGACCATTCGCTCCTGGGCCGAGCGCGATCACCACATCGTGCACTGGACCGAACTCGGCCGCGGCGGACATTTCCTCGCCATGGAGGAACCGCAAGCCGTGGTAGATGACCTGAGGGTCTTCTTCCGGAAGCTCGCCTGAGATGGCCGCCCGCGAGCCGTTGCGGCGAACCCGGTCCGACGTGCTGAGCTCGCGGGCACTCAACCGCGCCTTGCTCGAACGCCAACTGCTGTTGCGGCGGGCCAACCTTTCCGTCGCAGCCGCAGCCGAGCGGGTGCTCGGCCTCAACGCCCAGGATCCGAACCTGCCGTACCTGGCGCTGTGGAACAGGCTGGCAGACTTCGCCATCGGCGACCTCACCGCCGCGATCGTGGACCGCACCCTGGTGCGCTCCACGATGATGCGCGCCACCCAGCATCTGATGTCGGTGCCGGACTTCCGGCTGGTCCGGCCGCTGCTCGCGCCGCTGCTGCGCCGGGTGCAGCGCAACGCTTTCGGGCGTCGCACCGAGGGCATCGACCTCGACATGTTGGTCGCCGACGCCACCGCACTGCTGGCCGGTGGACAGGTATTGACCAGGCCCGAACTCGGCAGACTGCTGGCAGCGCAACGGCCCGGCGCGGACCCGTCCGCCCTTGGGTGGACTGCGCAGTACCTGGTGCCGGTGGTACACCCGGCACCGAGCGGCACCTGGAACGTCCGCGGCGCAACGCCGTTCGCCGGCACCGAGTGGATCGGAATACCCTCGGCGGCAACGGAAGCGGACCGGCGGCACTTGGTCCGGCGCTACCTCGCCGCCTTCGGTCCCGCGACCGCCGCCGACGCGCGGGCCTGGTCGGGGGTGGGCGGCCTGCGTGCGGTGTTCGAACAGCTGCGACCCGAGTTGCGTAGCTACACCGATGAATCCGGCAGGGAACTGTTCGACCTCCCGGACGCACCGCGGCCCGACGCGGACTTACCCGCTCCGGTGCGGTTACTACCGGAGTTCGACGCGACCTTGCTCGCCCATGCCGATCGGGCCCGGATCATGACCAAGGAGGTGCGCGCCCAGGTCTGCGTCGGGGCTGGCGTCGCCGCGACGGTGCTCGTCGACGGAACGGTCGCCGCGATCTGGACTCGCACGCGGATCGACGACACCGAGGTGCTGACGGTCCGCCCCCTGCGTCCACTGGCCGCGACGGACCGCGCGGAAATCGAAGCCGAGGCGCACAACCTCCTGGGCTTCGCGACGCCGGCGGGCACCCATCGCGACGTTCGGCTGCTGCCGTGGCGAATCAAGTAAACGGGTTTTACTAAACGCTGTTCACAAACCCCGGTTCTGTGGTTCCATCATCTCTGGAACGTGTTCCACACAATGTCGTGAGGTCTGCAGCCCAGACCGGTAGGAGTTAGCCGTGACCGTGACCACGCCCTCGATTCCCGCGGGATTCGACTTCACCGACCCCGACGTGCTCGCCAGTCGACTTCCCGTACAGGAGTTCGCCGAGCTGCGCCGCACCGCGCCCGTGTGGTGGTGCGCGCAGTCCGGCCGGGCCAGCGGCTTCGACGACGGCGGCTACTGGGTGGTCTCCAAGCTCGACCACATCAAGGAGATCTCGAAGCACCCGGAGCTGTTCTCCTCGCACGAGAACGGTTCCATCATCCGGTTCAACGAGGACGTCACCCCGGAGCAGATCGGCATGCTCAGCGACATGCTGCTGATCAACCTCGATCCGCCCAAGCACACCAAGGTGCGGCGCATCATCTCCAAGGGCTTCACGCCGCGCGCGATCGAGAACCTGCGCGCCGCGCTCACCGAGCGGGCGGCCAAGATCGTGCACGAGGCGAAGAAGTCCGGCGGCGGCGACTTCGTCGAGCAGGTCGCCTGCGAGCTGCCGTTGCAGGCCATCGCCGAGCTCATCGGTATCCCGCAGGAGGACCGCAAGAAGATCTTCGACTGGTCCAACCAGATGATCTCCTACGACGACCCCGAATTCGAGGGCGATCACCAGGTCGCGACGGCCGAGGTGATGGGCTACGCCTGGAACATGGCCGAGGACCGCCGCAAGTGTCCGGCCGACGACATCGTCACCCAGTTGGTCAACGCCGACATCGACGGCGAGGGCCTGGCCTCGGATGAGTTCGCCTTCTTCGTCATCCTGCTCTCGGTGGCCGGCAACGAGACCACCCGCAACTCGATCACCCACGGCATGAAGGCGTTCGTGGACAACCCGGACCAGTGGGAGCTGTACAAGGCGCAACGCCCGCGCACCGCCCCGGACGAGATCGTCCGTTGGGCCACCCCGGTGAATGCTTTCCAGCGCACTGCGACTCAGGATCTGGAGCTCGGCGGCCAGCAGATCAAGAAGGGCCAGCGGCTCGGACTGTTCTACGGCTCGGCCAACTTCGACGAGGAAGCGTTCCAGGATCCGTTCAGCTTCGACGTGCTGCGTAATCCCAACCCGCACGTCGGTTTCGGCGGCACCGGCACCCACTACTGCGTCGGTGCCAACCTGGCCCGGCTGCAGATCGACCTGATGTTCAACGCCATCGCCGACGCGATGCCGAACCTGCGCCAGGTCGCCGAACCGGTGCGGCTGCGTTCAGGCTGGCTGAACGGAATCAAGCGATGGGATGTCGAATATGCCTGAACTGGCCGAATACGCTTGAATGACAGGATGAGTAACCCCAAACCCCGGGGCCGCTCGCCGATCGTGACCGACGCCGAGATCCGGCGGGTGGCCAGGACGCTGCTTGTCGAACAAGGACAAGCCGCGGTGAGCCTGCGCGCGATCGCGCGTGCGCTGGGTATCACCGCCCCCGCGCTGTACCGCTACTACGGGTCGCTGGACGACCTGTTGGAGCGGCTGCGCCTGGAGTTCTGCGCCGATCTCGCCGACGAGCTGTCCGCCGAGATCGCGGCGCTGCCCGACGACGGCGTGGTCCAGTTCTTCGCCATCTGCAAGGGATTTCGGCGCTGGGCGCTGGCGCACACCAGGGAGTTCACCCTGGTGTTCGCCTCGCCCGGCGGCGGCGAGGCCCGCGCGCTGCGCCGCTTCTCCGAACCGTTCGGGCGGATCTTCCTCGCCGCGGCGGGCAGGCTACTGGCCAACTACGCCATCGTGACGCCGCCGACCGACGTCATCCCGCCGGAGCTGCGTGAGGACCTGGTGCACTTCCAGACCGAGCTGCTCGCGGCGCTCTCGGAGACCGGGCAGAAGTTCCCGGCGGAGAAGCTCGATCTGGGCGTGATGTATCTGATGATCCAGATGTGGGCCCGCCTGTACGGCCACGTCACGCTCGAGGTCTTCGGCAACTACCCGATCCCGCTGTCCAACCCGGAGATCCTGTTCGACGCGATGCTGGTCGACCTCGGCCGCACCGCAGGCCTGCTCACCGAGTGAGCTCAGATGCGGGCGCCCTTGGCGCGATTGCAGGCGCGGCACAGGATTTGCAGGTTGGTGGCGCTGGTGGCGCCGCCGCGGCTGAGCGGGATGATGTGGTCGAACTCTAGGTAGTGGCTGTCGCCGCACTCGACGCACTTGCCGCCGTCGCGCTGCCACACTTCGGCTTTCACCTCCTGCGGGATGCTGCGGGTGTCGCGCTGGCCCGGGGTGAGGATCAGTCGTTTGGCCACCCGTAGCGCGCCCTCCAGCGCGGCCGCGACGTAGTCCGGGTCGGCGACGGTGAAGGTGGCACCGCCGCGCGACGACGTGGCCGCGAGCACCACCGAGTCCTGCTCGGCGTGCACGGAAACGACACGGGTCCATGGCAATTCGGTGCCGGTGCCGTGGCCGACGAAGCGCAGCTTCTTGTTGCTGACGATCATCCTGCCCTCGGTGAGTCGCGGCCCGCGAGCCAGTTGGCGGACGTGCACCGCGGGTAGATCCAGATGGACCTTCTCCTCGGGATCCAGATGCAGGCCAGGGGTTCGCATCACGGGTAGATCGCCGCCGCGCAGCCGGGACAGCGTGTGCCCCCGATGCATTCGCCGCCGCAGGTCCTCGACGAGCGGTCCGGTCAGCGCCAGTTCGGTGACGGCGTGCTCGAACGCCGCCAACTCGTCGTGCTCGACCTCGCCGTCGGCGAAGGTGAAGGTGACCAACCGCTCCACATAGCTGAGCGCCACGTCGCGCAAGGCCTCGCGGCCCGCCTGCTCCTCGATGCGCTGATAGCGCAGCGACGCCCACAGCGCCGCCCACTCGGGGCCGCGCGGGCCGTGACCGGTGAGCACCCGCCACGCCTGGGTGTGCCAGTGCGTCAGGAACTCCTCGATCTCGGCCGCGCAGAACTGGCACGGTGCGAGACCGCCGAACAGCTTGCGGCGCCGCAGGTTTGCGCACCGCGCGCAGTGCCGGTCGCTCGGCTGGTGGCGCCGGTGGGTGGCGGTGGTCCACTCGGTCCCGTCCCACCAGCGCAGGCGCGCCGGGTCCTCGGGATCCGGATGCCAGTCGGCGAGTTCGGGGTTCGGTGGCGGGGCGGGCGCGGGCGGCGGGTCGGCGAGGCGGCGGGCCAGGTCGACCGGTCGTGCGTACGGCGAGCGGGTGGGTGGCTGGTCGAGTAGATCCGTCTGCCGCATGCGTGGATTCGTCGGTGCCTGCGCCGCGTCGAGTGTGTCCGTGGGCATGTGCTCCAACGCCGGGGAGGTCGGTTCCGCCGAGGGGTGGTCAGCACCGAACGGGTGCGCCTCGCGTGGTGATCGGCCGCCGCCGAACGGGTTCGCCGGGTGCGTGGTTCGCCGTTCGTCGGCCGGATCATCGACGCTGACACCGAATTCCGTGACCAGCCCGGCCAGCCCGGTGGACCAACCCTGCGCGATGGCACGGAACCGCCACTGGCCATCCCTGCGATAGAACTCCCCGAACATCAGCGCGGTGACCGGATCGGCGTCCTCGATCGCGAACTCCGTCATCGGCCCGTGCGCGTCGTGAATGGTGAGGGTCAGACCGCGGATGTCGCCGAAGGTGCCCTCGTCGAGCGACCCGGCGAGCACGATCCGGGCCACGTCCGGCTCGGTGCGCGGCAGCGAAACGCTCAGCCGGGCCGTCTGCGGGGCGGGCTCCTGATCCAGCGTCACCGCCTGGGAAACATGTCGGGGGGCGTTGTAGAACACCAGATCCCGATCGGTGCGCACGGTCCCGGATTCGCCGAGCAAAAGGGCATGCGCGTCTACCGCATGCGCCGACCGCCACGAAACAACCACGGCAAGAAGGGATGTCGGTACCGCTGCATTAGCGCCTTTGCTGAGTTTCATCGTGCTCGAACTATGCCACGACCCTCCGACACGCCGACTCCGCCGACCCCTCCACTCGGCGGGCCGTGGCCCGTATCCAGGGGTTCTTCCCCGCCGTCGATGGGGTTTCGGGTCAGCTCGGAAGAATTCGCTCAGCGACTGACGCGGTCGGTCGCCGCGCGCAAGGTGGCGGCGGCCTTGAGCACCATCTCGTGGTACTCATCCTCGGCCTCGGAGTCGAGCACGATGGCGCCGCCCGCCCCGATCCGCCAGTGTCCGTCATAGCGCACGGCGGTCCGGATCACGATGTTGAGATCGGCGGTGCCGCCGAGCCCGAGAAATCCGATGGTGCCCGAATAGATGCCGCGTGCTTCGGTTTCCAGCTCGTCGATGATCTCCATGGTGCGCAGTTTCGGCGCACCGGTCATCGAGCCGCCGGGGAAGCACGCGCGCAGGCAGTCGATCACGCCGACGCCGGGGCGCAGTGTGCCGCGCACCGTGGAAACCAGTTGGTGCATGGTCATATACGACTCGATGGCCATCAGCTTCGGCACGTGCACACTGCCGATCTCGCAGACGCGGCCGAGGTCGTTGCGCAACAGGTCGACGATCATCAGGTTCTCGGCCCTGGTTTTCGGGCTGTCGGCCAGTTCGCGAGCCAGCCGCTCGTCCTCGGCGGGGGTGGCGCCGCGCGGGGCGGTGCCCTTGATCGGCTTGCTCTCCACCGTGCGGCTCCGGTCGATCTTCAGGAAGCGTTCCGGTGACGAGCAGGCGACCTCGAGATCGTCGAACCGCAGATACGCCGCGTACGGCGCCGGATTGCAGCGGCGCAGCGTGCGGTAGAAGTCGAGGCCGTCGTCCTCGGCGGCGGGCACGGTGGCGCCGTCGGTGAGGCAGATTTCGTAGGACTCGCCCGCGAGCAGCCGCTCCCGGCAGACCGCGATGTCGGCGAGGTAGCGCTCGCGGCCGCGGGTCAGCAGCGGTTCGACGGTGTCGCCGTCCGACGGTACCTCGAGCGTGGGCGGATTCGCCCAGGTCGGCAGGGTTTCCAGGGTTTCGCCGGTGTCGCGGAGCCAGTCGGCGCCCGCGCGCAGCGAGTCCGCGGTCGAATCCGTCAGGGAGAGCAGGTGGGTGCGGCCGCCGACGTGATCGACGACCACGATCCGGTCGGCGAAGATCCACTGCGCGTCCGGCGTCGGTGCCCGGTGGGCGGCCTGGCCGCCGCAGTCGGCCTTCACCTCGTAGCCAAGGTATCCGACGTACCCGCCCGCGAAATCGAAGGGCAGATCGGGAAGTTCGAGCCTGCGCAGCCGCAACTCGGCGGCCAGATAGTCGAGCACGCCACCGGCGACGACGCGGCGATGGCCGTCGGAGGACTCGACGGTCACCTCGCCCGTGCCGACCCGGTAGCGCACCACCTCCGCCAGCGGTCCGCTCGCGTCGCCCAGGAAGGAGAACCGATCCAGGCCCGGCTCGACGTGCTCGCTGTCGAGCCAGAATGCGGTGGGGGAGTTGCCGTACAGCCGCACGAACGCACTCTCGGTATCGATCGCGCGCTCGAGCACAGCGTGCTGGAGTTGCCAGTGCCGCGGCGGGCCGCCGTAGCGATCCAGGATGTCGGGTCGCGCCGGACCGGCGGCGAGGTTGCTTCCCATGGCGCCGAATTGCTCAACCAGCGCCGGGAACTGCTCATGGGACAGGGTGGATTGTGTTGTCTCCGAGAGTGTTCGGGCGGCGCTGGGCTGCGGGACGGTGACCGGCCGCAGCCGCATCGTCACCGGCTCCGCTCGCGCGCTCGGGTTCCATCCGGTGGCCCGCGCCCGATGTGCCGCAGTCAGTTCCGCGAAGTTGCGCAACAGCGCGGCACCGAATTCGCTCGCGATCGACTCGGGATGGAACTGCACGCCCCACTGCGGCCGACTGCGATGACGCACCCCCATGATCTCCCCGTCGGCGGCCACCGCGGTGATCTCCAGGCTGTCCGGCAGCGGCCGCTGGGCGCTCAGCGAGTGGTAGCGCACGGCGGTGAAAGCCTGGGGGAGCCCGGCGAACAGGTCGCGGTCGTCGTGTTCGATCCGGTCGAGGTATCCGTGCCGCGCGGCAGGCGCGGCGGCGACGAGCCCGCCCGCGGCGACCACGATGCCCTGATGGCCGAGGCACACGCCGAGCAGTGGCAGATCCGTCGCGCCGATCACCGCCGCCGAGATGCCGACATCGCGGGCGACGTCCGGGCGGCCCGGTCCCGGCGAGACGACGATGTTGTCGAATCGGGCCAGTTCCAGCTCGCCGGCCTCGTCGTTGCGCACGACAGTCGGCTCGATGCCGTTCACCTCGCTGATCAGCTGATACAGGTTATAGGTGAACGAGTCGTAATTGTCGATCAACAACGTGCGCATGGTGCCCGAAACCCTACGCCGCCCAGGTTGCGGCCAACTGTTGTCATATGCCGTCAGTTCGGCTCGGCCCGTGGTGCACAATGTTGGACATGTCTGTTGCGCAACCCGTCGGCGTGGACCGCGAACTCGTCGACTTCGCCCTCGTCGGCAAGTGGATGGATGAGCAGGGCCTGCCCGCAGGCGAATTCGAGGATGTGACCTCGCTCGGCGGTGGCACGCAGAACGTGATGCTGCGGTTCGGCCGCGGTGGTCAGGACTACGTGCTGCGCCGCGGCCCGAAGCATCTGCGCGCGAAGAGCAACGAGGTGATCCGGCGCGAGGCTCGGCTGCTCGGCGCGATCAACGGCACCGATGTGCGCGCGCCGCGGGTGATCGCCGCCTGTCCGGACGACTCGGTGATCGGTGCGGTGTTCTATCTGATGGAGCCGATCGTCGGCTTCAATCCGGCCAACGAGCTGCCCGAGTTGCACGCGGGCGACCCGGCCGTCCGCAAGGAGATGGGGCTGTCCGCGGTCGAGGCCATCGCCCGGCTCGGTGCGCTCGACTATCAGGCCCTCGGGCTGTCCGACTACGGCAAGCCCGACGGCTTCCTGGAACGCCAGGTGCCGCGCTGGCTCGGCGAACTCGAGTCGTACTCGGCCAACGAGGGCTATCCCGGCCCGGAGATTCCCGGTGTCGAGCGGACCGGCGAGTGGCTGGACCGCAACCGGCCCGCGCAGTGGACCCCGGGCATCCTGCACGGCGACTGCCATCTGGCGAACATGATGTTCGCCTTCGACGGCCCGCAGGTCGCGGCGATGGTCGACTGGGAGATGTCCACCATCGGCGATCCGCTGCTCGATCTGGGGTGGCAGATCGCCACCCGGCCGGAGCCGGGCACCACCGGCGCCGCGCTGGTCGGCAAGCTCGGGGCCGCGGGCGGGCTGCCGACTCCGGACGAGATGGTCGCCCACTACGGGCAATTCTCCGATCGCGATCTCAGCGCCGTGCCCTGGTACACCGTGCTCGCCTGCTTCAAGCTCGGCATCGTGCTGGAGGGCACGCATGCCCGCGCGTTCGCCGGTAAGGCGCCCAAGAAGGTCGGCGACTTCCTGCACGCCATCACGTTGGAGCTGTTCGAGCGCGCGCACCGCCTGATGGAGTGATTGTCGGGATGTTGCCGAGACTTGGCTGAATATCTATGGTTGACGATATTCAGCCAATATATCTTTGGCGCATGCCGATCGTTCCTGATGTGAAGAACTGGACCTGGGTGGTCGAACGTGCTTGTCCCGATTGCGGTTTCGACCCCGACGCGATCAGCTACGAAGATGTGCCTGCCTTGGTGCGCGAGAGTGCGGCGCGGTTCGCCGAGGTGCTCGACCGTCCCGATGTCCGGGTGCGCCCGGACGACGCCACCTGGTCCCCGCTCGAGTACGGCGCACACGTCCGCGACGTGTGCCGGCTCTTCGATACCCGCCTCAATCTGATCCTGCTCGGCGCGGCCGACGGCACGGTGCCGCGGTTCGCGAACTGGGATCAGGACGAGACCGCGGTGGCTGACCGTTATGACAAGCAGGATCCCGCGCAGGTCTCCGCCGAACTGGCCGTGGCCGCCGAGGCGGTCGCGCGTTCCTTCGAATCCGTGCCGCCGGCCGCGCGCGACCTGCGTGGTGAGCGCAGCGACGGCGCTGTCTTCACGGTGGAGTCGTTCGCGCGCTACTTCATCCACGATCTGGTCCACCACGTACACGACGTGCGCTGCTGATATTCGTCCCAGGACTAGAACGTGTTCCGAACCCTCGGCCACCGGTCCCGTTGAAATTTCGACCCGGTACTAGAACGCGTTCCACTTTTCTCGTAGTGTGGGTGCAGTCACATATAAGCACGTGCATGCGAGAGGGTCGACAGGAATGAAGACGAAGGGCGCGATCCTGTGGGGGATCGACCAACCGTGGTCGGTGGAAGAGATCGAGGTCGGCGATCCGGTCTCCGGTGAGGTGCAGATCCGGCTGGAGACAGCGGGCATGTGTCATTCGGACCATCACATCGTGACCGGCGCGACGCCGATGCCCGCCTATCCGGTGATGGGCGGGCACGAGGGCGCGGGCGTGATCACCAAGCTCGGGCCCAACTGCCCCGCCGACCTGCAGGTGGGCGACCACGTCATCCTGTCGTTCATCCCCGCCTGCGGGCGCTGTCCGTCCTGCGTGAGCGGCAATATGGCGCTGTGCGATCTGGGCGCCGGACTGCTGATGGGCCAGGCGATCAGCGACGGCACCTACCGGATCCAGGCGCGTGGCGAGAACGTCATCCCGATGTGCCTGCTCGGCACCTTCGCGCCGTACATGACGGTGCACCACACCTCGGTGGTGAAGATCGATCCGAGCGTGCCGTTCGAGGTGGCCTGCCTGGTCGGCTGTGGCGTGCCGACCGGCTTCGGCTCGTCCACCCACGTCGCGCAGGTCGCGCCGGGGGAGACCGTGGTGATCGCGGGCATCGGCGGGGTCGGCATGAGCGCGCTGCAGGGCGCGGTGCTCTCCGGCGCGTCGAAAGTCATTGCCATCGACCCGAATCCGTGGAAGCGGGAGCAGGCGCAGAAGTTCGGCGCCACGCACACCTACGAGAGCATGGCCGCCGCGATCATGCCGATCATGGACGTCACCGAGGGGCGGATGGCCGAGAAGGTCATTCTCACCATGGGCGAGATGCACGGCGACTACATCGAAGAGGGCCTGATCCTCACCGCGAAGGCGGGCACCCTCGTCGTCACCTCGATGGGCCGGATGGACGCCGGCGAGGTCAAGATGAACAGCTTCCTGCTCTCGATGTTGCAGAAGACGGTGAAAGGCTGCATCTTCGGCGGTGGCAATGCCCGCCAGGACGCGCCGAACCTGCTCCGGCTGTACAAGGCGGGCCAGCTCAACCTGGACGACATGGTCACCCGCACCTACTCTCTGGAGGAGATCAACCAGGGCTACCAGGACATGCTGGACGGCAAGAACATTCGCGGCATCATCAAGTACACCGAAGCCGACTGGTAACCGAGGTGCTCGTGATCGGGCCGAGCCGGGCGCTCGGCCGGGTCACGAGCGCAGTTCGGCCAGAATGTCGTTCGGGTCGGTGCGCGGCATGTCGTCGATCCGTACATCGATGAATCGGACGGTCCGGCTGCGATCGATGATGAGCGTGGTCGGAATGGGGAGTTCCCACTCGCCCTCGGCGTTGCGGTTTCCGATGGCGTAGCCGCCCAGCTCGATTGCGTCCATGAAGGCTTGGTCTGTGTGGCTGCCGATGCCGAGTGCGCGGGCGACCACGTTGTCGAGGTCGGACAGCAAGGGGAATTCCAGGGAGTTCAGGAACCGGGTGTACGCCGATCCCTCTGGAGTTTGGGGACTGATGCCTATCAGGCGCACGCCGCTGGCGGCCAGTTCGGGCAGCAGTTCGTGCTGATACCGGGTCAGGGCTTCGGCGCAGGGCAGTGACCAGGCACCTCGGTAGAAGACAAGGACGGCGAAGCTGTTCGCGGCGACCTCGGAGAGTTTCGTCGGCTCGCCCGCCTCGTCGAGCAGCGTGAAGTCGGGGAGGGTGTAGCCGGCGCGCACCGAGTTCGCCGTCACGATCGCGGCGCTGCGAATGTGGGTATTGGCGAGCTCGGCTTGCAGCTCGTCGAGCTCGGCCATCATGCGCCGCATCTTCCCGAATTCATGTGACATCAAAAAACCTGTTTCCCCGGCTCTGCCGATCGATATCGAGACGTTGGTCATCATGCCGCGCGGCCGAGGTTGCGGCGAACAGATTTTCGGACGTATCGGTCAGCGGCGGGTGGCGAGGGTGGTCGCGATCTCTGCGATGAGGTCGTAGGGAATGGGCTTGGTCAGTGGGAATTTCAGGGTTCCCTTGCCCGCTCGATACGGTTCGACGGCGCGGTTGAACGCTTTGTCACCGTCGGGGATGGGGTAGAGGCTGATGTGCTTTTTCCAACCGGCGAAGTGGACGGTGTTGTGGCCGTTCACCTTGAAGGTGGGGATGTCGTAGCTGATCGCCTCCGTCGCGTCCGGCAGTGCGCGCTGGATGGTCTGCCGGATTTCCTCGAGAATGCCGCGCACGTCCTCGGGAAACGTGGCGATGTATGCGTCGATGGTTGCTGGCTGCTCTGCCACGAGGTCCCTCGATTCCGTGAGCGGGTATCGATCGAATCGCTGAAGATGGGTCGAGCATCGTCAGTGTAGGCAGGCTGCGCCTTCGGTTACAGATCCTTGCGGTACCAGCACTCCGCATACATCTCGTCGTTGTGCGGTGTCGACTCTGTGTATCCCAGCCGGGCATACATCGCCCTGGCCTCCACCAGATCACGGCGCGTATCGAGGACTATCCGTGCGGCACCGAGACCGCGGGCTGCTTGCTCGGCGGCGTCGATGAGAATGACGCCGCCGCCCTTCCCCCGCATATCCGTGCGCAGGAACACACGCTTCAACTCGGCGGTCGCGGTGTCCAGGAGGCGGACGCCCGCCGTGCCGACGGGTTCACCGCCATACCGGGCAACCAGCAGTACGCCACTGGGCGGCGACAATTCGGTCCACGTCGTCGCCGCGATCTCGCGTTCGAGTTCCGCCGGGTCGGTCGCGTGGCCTTCGTGCAATTGATACCAGCGGTCACTGACCTCGGTGTAATACGCACGCCACAGCTCGGTGGCCGCAGGGGAGTCGAAGGGTTCGGGGTCGACGGTCCAGTTGCCCACTGTCCCGGACCCCTGGCGGGTGGCAGACATCCGGTCAGTGGGTGCAGCGGAGCAGCGCTTGGCGGAGATTGCGGCTGCGGACATCGTCCAGGACGGCGAGGCCGAGGCGGTTCATCGAGTAGCCGAAGCCGAGACCTGTTGCGGGGTCGGCGAAGCCGAAGGAACCGCCGAGGCCGGTGGTGCCGTAGGCACGCTTGTCGGAGCCGAAGCGGAACTCGCCGCCGGACTTTCGGAAGCCGAGGTGGTAGCGAGTCTTGATGTGCAGCACCAGGTCTCCGGCGGGGACGTCGTCGGCGGTGTCGGCCGCGGCCAGCTGGTCGAGCAAGGCGTCATCGATGGGGAGGGCGCCGGTGCGGCCCGCGGCGGCGCCGTAGACACGGGCCAGCGCGCGGGCGTTGCCGACGCCGTTGGAGCCGGGTAGCTCGACCTCGAGGAACTCGCGTCGGGTCGCCCGCGCGGGACTGCCGGTGCGCGGATTGCTCAGTGCGGCATAGGCGAACCCGCGCTTGGCGGCGATCTCGGCACCGATGCGCAGCGGGAAGTCGCGCTCGTAGCGCAGCGCGTCCATGCCGCGGGTGGCGGCCATGGTGGCGATGCGCTCCAGCCCCTGGTCGGCGGGCAGGCCGATGAAGAAGTCCAGTCCGAGCGGTTTCGCGATGTCCTCGGCGAAGACGCGCCCGAGCGTGCGTTGCTGCGGATCGACTCGCCGCAGCAGTTCGCCCTGATAGAGGCCGAGGGTGATGGCGTGATAGCCGTGCCGGGTGCCCGGTCGCCATGCGGGCTTCTGTGCGGCGAGGATCGGCGCGAGCCCGTCCAGGTCGGCGATCTGACTCAGCCGTACCACCGAGTTCAGGCCGGAGAGCCCCGCCTGATGGTCGATGAGCTGCCGCACGGTGATCTCGCCTTTGCCGTGTGCGGCGAACTCGGGCCAGTACTTCGCCACCGGCTGCTCATAATCGAGCAGGCCCTTCGACACCGCCGAGGCGAGCGTGAACGCGGCGAGGCCCTTCGTCGAGGAGAACACCGGGACGATCGTGTCGCGTTCCCACGGCAGGGTCCGGTGCCGATCGCGATGGCCCGCCCACAGATCCACCACCGGCCGGTCGCCCGCGTACACCGCCACCGCGGCGCCGATCTCGCCGTGCTGGGCGAAGTTGCGCCGGAAGGCGTCGGCGACGGGGCCGAAGCCTGGCTCGACATCGCCGTGGATCGTCAGCTTTTCACTCATGGTCATTCGATGGTAACGGCGTTCTTCTCGTAGGCTCGCTGAGTGCGTTCACTCGAGCAGATCAGGGATTGGCCGGTTCGGCACGCGGCGGCCGCGGTCGTCACCGCGGACGGTGCAGCGGCGAGCGCCGGCGAGGTGGATCGGGTGTTCCCGCTCGCGTCGGTGACCAAGCCACTGGTGGCCTACGCGGTGCTCGTCGCGGTGGAGGAGGGGGCGGTCGAGCTGGACCAGCCCGCGGGTCCGCCGGGATCCACGGTGCGGCACCTGCTCGCACACACCTCCGGACTGGCCTTCGACACCACCGACATTCAGGCCGACCCCGGTACCCGGCGCATCTATTCGAGCATCGGATTCGAGGTGCTCGCGGGATTCGTGGCCGAGCAGACCGAGATCGCGTTCGCGGAATATCTGCACGCCGCGGTGTTCGAGCCGCTGGGCATGACCAGTTCGGTGCTGGCCGGACCAGCCGGGCACGCCGGGCGGTCGACCGCCGCCGATCTGGCTCGTTTCGCGGCGGAATTGCTGAACCCGCGGTTGATCTCCGCGCAGACGCACGCCGAGGCGACCTCCGTCCAATTCCCCGGCCTGAATGGTGTGCTGCCCGGTTACGGTTCGCAGCGCCCCAATGACTGGGGTCTGGGTTTCGAGATTCGGGACGGGAAGACTCCGCACTGGACGGGTAGTTCGAATTCGGGGGAACTTTTGGTCATTTCGGGCAGTCCGGCACCTTTTTGTGGGTGGACCCCGCGTCGTCGTTGGCGTGTCTGGCATTGACCGACCAGAATTTCGGCGACTGGGCGAGAGCGGCCTGGCCGCCCCTCAGTGATGCTGTTATTGCGGAGGCGACGCTCCCACGCAACACGGCGGTGAAGTAACACACGTAACTTCGGGCACTCCAGTACACTCAGGCAACACCAGCAGACGGGTCGTTGGGGAAGACGTCCCCCGTCGACGCTGGAGGTGTTAGTAGTGCGCGCATCGAGTCAGTTCGCGGACGTGACGGCGGGTGTGGTGTATATCCACTCGTCGCCTGCCGCGCTGTGCCCGCACGTCGAATGGGCGCTCACCTCGGCCCTCGCCGCCCCCGCCAAAATGCGCTGGACCGCCCAACCCGCCGACGGCCAACTCCGCGCCACCAGCGAATGGATGGGACCGGTAGGCACCGCCGCCCGCATCGCCCAAGCCCTGCGCTCCTGGCCGGTCCTGCGATTCGAAGTCACCGAGGACCCCAGCGAAGGAGTAGACGGCGAACGCTACTGCTTCGTCCCCGGTCTCGGCCTCTGGCACGGATCCACCAGCGCCAACGGTGACGTCACCCTCGGCGAAATGCGACTACGCGCCATGCTCCAAGCCGCCGGAGAACTCGGAAAATACACAACCTACGACCTCGCCGCCGAAATCGACCGCGCCCTCGGCACGCCATGGGACGAGGATCTGGAGATCTACCGGTACGGGACAGAATCCGGTGCCGAGGTGACCTGGTTGCGGCGAGACGTGGGTTAAGCCCCACCTCCTCGACGTATGGAGCTGGCTCTTGACGACGGTTGCAGCGTGCGTCAAGAGGATGTTTCTTGCGTTGAGTCGTGGTCGGGGATGGCTGTGAGCTGCTGGCCGTTGTTCGGCGGATGCAGGCGGAAGCCGTAGTCGTCCCTGGCGCAGCGCATTTCGATGGTGAGATTCCCGATTCGCTGGTTCGGGTTTGCGATGTGATCACCGTGTCGCCGGAGAATGCTTACGCCCGTTGGGTTTTGCCATCATCTCCGCGGGTGGACGGTGCGTGAATTTCGTTGGGACGAAGCCATTCTTCGAGAATGGCGAAGTCTCCGTCGTCCAGACCGCGGGATGCCTCGACTCGGTGGAGGAGGGCTCGACCCCGGTGGTGGGCGGCTACCCATTCGCGGTCGGACTGGGTGAGCTCGTCATCGATCCAGATGAAGGGGCGGCCCGCGGCCCAGGCGACCAGGGTTCGGGTTTTCCAGTGGAGTCCGAACCACCGATCTTCGTGCTGGTGGTCGTCGGATGAGTCCGGCCAGGCGACTACCGGCAGGTGGGGGAGGCCGAGCCGTGGCGCTATCTCGGTGTTCGCGTCTTCGTTCCAGGTGGTGGCCCAGACCAGGTCGCAGGGGAGTGCCGCGAGCTGACGTCCGACTTCTGGTCGCAGTCTTGCCAAGTGGGAGTTGGGGGTTGGATTGGAACGAGTGGCTATGCCGAACGGGAGTAGCGGCCCGTCGACGTCGAGGAAGAGCAGTGGGCGCTCTTCATCGGTCACTCGTTGCACGATAGTCCTGGGGGACAGGGTCTTTCGGGGCTGGATCGAGCATGCGGTCGAAGAGGCGCTCGAGGAGTTCGGGGGCCGATGCTGCGATGGTGGGGTCGAGGGCGGCTTGGGCCAGGCCGACTACGGCGAAGCTGAGGAGGTGGGCGTCGAGGTCGGTGGTCGGTGCGATGGCGGGGTCGGTGTGGCGGTGGCGGTGCAGGTGGGCGGCGATGACGTCGACGAGGAGGCGGGCTCCGCCTGCGGTGTCGGTCGTGCTGAACGAATCGCCGCCGGTGATGGCGGCGGCGTGGAAGGCGTCCAGGACGATGGTGTCTTGGCGGCGGGTCTCGTCGAGGGGGAGGAGTTCGGTCAGGATGATGCGCAGGGCGTCGCGCGGAGCGGCGTCCGGGCCGAGGTCGGCAAGCCGCCGGCCGAAGCGGAGTGCGCTGTCATCGAGGACGGCTCGCAGAGTCGCGCGGAGAAAATCGCGTTTGGTGCCGAAGTAGTACTGCACCAAGCGAACCGAGATGCCGGCCTCTGCCGCCACGGACTGAAAGGTCGCGGCCTCCAGTCCGCCGCGAGCCATGACGTTGCGCACCGCGGTGGTGATCTCTCGCCGCCGCACGTCGTGGTCAACCAGTTTCGGCATCCACACCACCGCCTCTCGCCCGCCTCCGGAAGGGGTTGATGATACGCCCGTACCAGGTAGCCGCCCGACCTCGACGCCGGTCGTGCTTTGACGAGAGGGAACTGGTGCGGTTGGCCTCTCGGACGTTGCCGACACTGGTTCCCTCTCGGTGCGCGGCTTCGGTCGGGACGAGGCCCCTAGGCGGTGTGAAGGGGAAATTGTGCAACACATCCCGGCACGGTCAGGTCCGTGCCGGGATGTGTTCCCCCCATATTCAGGTATTCAGTTGTGGTGGTGTTCGACGCGGTCGGTGTCAGGAAACGACCGCGTCGACCTCCCTACTTGATGAGCCCACCGTGGTGGTCGTGCACCTTCCCGCGCTGCGCGGCAGCAGCCTTCGGCGTCGTGCCACCGGGCGGGTTGTCGCTGAGCGCGAAGGTCGCAACCGAGTAGGCGATCGCACCGGTGTTCACGGCCAACGCCTTGTCGTTGATGTTGCTGGTCGTGTCACACGCTCCGTGGTAGCAGGCGTCGTAAGGCTTGCCCGCCTCACCACCGAACATCTGCTGCTCCTCAGGGGTCTTGATGCCCTCGGCTCCGGTGAACAGCCCGCCTGCGGGGATCCCCGCCGCGATGAACGGCCCGTAGTCCGAACGCCCGTCGAGCGGCGTGCTGACGTGCGGCAGACGGAGGAAATCGAAGTAGCGGGCAAAGGCCTTCTCGATCTCGGCGGAGCCGGCCGGACCCGCACTACCGTCGTAGATCTTGTACGCGAAGTTCGGCGAACCGATCATGTCGAAGTTGAGGTAGAGCCGGATCTTGTTGCGCTCCGCCTCGGGCAGGGTCGCCACGTAGTGCTCCGAGCCGAGCAAGCCCAACTCTTCGGCACCCCACCAGGCGAACCGGACCTTGTTCTTCGGCGGTAGCTGGGCCATCCGCAGCGCGACCTCGAGCAGCCCGGCACTGCCGGACCCGTTGTCGTTGATGCCGGGACCCGCGAGCACGGAGTCGAGGTGCGCACCGGCCATCACGACCTTGTCCGCGTTGCCCCGCTTGCTCTCCGCCAGCACGTTGTGGGTCTTGCGCATGGTGCTCTCGGTGTCGGTCTTCAGCCGGACGACCGTGTTCGCCGGGGAGGCGAGGTCCTGGCCGACGGCGAAGCTGACGCCGACCACGGGCACGGTGACGCCTGGTCCGCCGAGCGTTCCGGTGAAGGTGTCGGTCCGGCCGGGCTGCCCCTCGTTGAAGATGATCACGCCGGAAGCGCCTGCGGTCTGGGCGTTTCGGGCTTTGTCGGCGAAGGGGCAGGTGCCGCGCTGGATGAGCGCGATATTGCCCGCGGTGAAGCCGGCGAAGTCCTGGGCCTCGCAGCCGGAGGTCGAGCTCGGTTCCGGCGTGGGCGGCAGGGTCAGGTCGACGGCTTGCACCGTGGCGTTCGCGGTACCCGAACCGGAGTAGGTCAGGGTGGCGAAATCGCCGAGCTCACTGCTGCCGGGCGGGGTCGGCTTGTAGGTCTTGGCTTCGGGGGAGACCTGTTCCATGGCCGCAGTCGACCGTTCCCGGAAGAACGGGAAGTCGAACTGTTGCGTTGTCACCTGGTAGCCGGCGCCGCGCAGCTTCGCGGCGACGTAGTCGCGGGAGGCGTCGTAGCCTGGCGTGCCCGAGGCGCGGGTGCCGCCGTTGGCGGTGGCGAATTTCTGGAACTCCTGCAGGTGCCTTTTGATGTTCGGTGCCTGCATCGAGCTGGCCAATTGTTGCTCGGGCGGTGCGGCGGGTTCGGCGAATGCGGACCCGGCGAGTGCGAGCGAGAAAACGAGCGGCAGCGCGGCGGCTGCGGGGACTACGCGGCTGGCTCTGACGCGGCTGAAAATATGGGGCATGTCGGCTCCTCCAAAGGGACGGAAAAATCCCGATAGTCGGAAGTTAAGCCGCTACGCCGCTTCGGTGGTACCCCAGTTCAAGTGGGGAAAGCCATTGCCCCGGTTGGTTTTCTGCAACCGGTTGGCACAGTTCCGCATTAACGCCATCTGCACGGTCGGCTACTTCACCTCAGCCGGCGTGTGCCGACGGAATACGATGCAGGGAACTGCTCGGCACGCTTGATGAGATTGATTGCCACGCACGTTATTACGGCCGAAGAACGCCCGATTCGGCGTCGTATAAGAGGACGCGATCCGGTTGCGGGATTACCCAACCCTCGGTGCCCACAGCCGGTTCTTCGGCTTCCGGCACGGTGACAGCGACGGTGAAATCGTCTGCCTGCACGGTAACCAGAGACGTCGCGCCGAGGTGTTCCACCGTGGATACGGTGCCGTGCAATGCCCCCTTTAGGGGGGTGGTGGAGTAGGCCAGATATTCGGGCCGGGCTCCCCAGATGACCGACGAATCCAGCCCGACGAGCTCGCCGGGGATCAGGTTCATCGGGGTGGAGCCGATGAAGTTGGCGACGAAGGTATCGGCGGGGCGGCGGAAAACCTCGCGGGCGGTACCGAGTTGGCGGATCTGCCCGTTCGACATCACCGCGATCCGGTCGGCCAGCGCGAGTGCCTCGGCCTGGTCGTGGGTGACGAACACCGTGGTCACGCCGAGTTCGTGTTGCAGCTTCTTCAAGAAGGTCCTGGCCTCCAGGCGCAGCCGAGCGTCCAGGTTTGACAGTGGCTCGTCGAACAGAAATACCTTGGGGTGGCAGGCCATTGCCCGCGCGAGTGCCACCCGCTGCTGCTGCCCGCCGGACAGCTCGGCTGGGCGGCGCGCCATCAATCCGCCCAGCGACAACTGATCCCCGGTCTCGTGCGCCTTCGTCGCCCGGGTGCGGCGATCGGTGCCGCGGACCTTGAGCGGATAGGCGATGTTGTCGACCACCGTCATGTGCGGGAACAGCGCGTAATCCTGGAACACCATGGCCACGTCGCGGCGTCCAGGCGACAGCCGGGTGACGTCCTTCTCGCCGATCCGAACCTGCCCGCTGGTAGGGGTTTCCAGCCCGGCGATGGTGCGCAGCAGCGTGGTTTTGCCACACCCGGACGGACCGAGCAGTGCGAAGAACTCCCCGTCCTCGATCGTGAACGACAAGGCGTCGAGAGCCGTCACGTCGCCGGGGAAGACCTTGGTCAGGTCCGTCAGATCGATCTGCGCCATCTAGGACTTGATCCCTCCGTGGAGCCGGAAGCCGTAGCGCCGGTTGACGAACAGGTACATCAGCACGACGGGAATCGAGTACAGCAGCGAGAACGCCGAGATCGGCCCCAGCTGTGCTCCACCGCCCTCGTCGTAGAAGGTGCGCACCACCACCGCGGCCGGTTGCTTCTCCTGGTCGCGCAGCAGCAGGAACGGCACCAGGTAGCTGCCCCACACGTTCACCACGGTCCACACCGCGATGGTGGCCAGCCCCGGCCGGGCGACCGGCACCACGATGTCGCGCAGGATGCGCAACGGCCCCGCCCCGAACACCCGCGCCGACTCCTCATAGGACCTGGGCACCGAGTCCATGAAGTCCTTCAGGATGAAGATCGCCGCGGGCAACAACCCGCCGGACAGCACCAGCACCACGCCCAATTGCCGGTCCAGCAGACCCATCTTCCAGATCATCAGGAAGATCGGCACCATCGCCGCGGTGCCGGTGACCACGCTGGACAGCAACAGCAGCAGGTAGAGCAGCGCATCACGGCCGGGAATCCGGACCCGCGACAGCGCGTATGCCGCCAGCGCCGCGCCGGCCACCACCAGCACCATGCTGGCGACGGACAGCAGTACCGAGTTCCATAGCGAGCCCATCGTCAGGTCGTTCTCGAACAGCGCCGAAAAGTGCTGGAGCGTCGGCTTTTCCGGTACCCGTGGCGCATACCCGGGGTTGGCATCGAACGGCGCGGAGGCGAGCCACAGCATCGGCAGCGCGAAGAACCCGGTCAGCACCGCGACGAACGTATAGAACCCGATGCGCGAGACGATCTGTCGTGGGCTCATGCTCGCCTTCCCTCAGATACTCGGCGCAGCACCGTGATCGGGGCGCTCACGACGTTCTCCGTCGCAGCAGCCGCAGATAGAACAGCGCCAGCACCAGGTTGATCAGCAGCATCAACACCGACGCGGCGGCACCGTAGCCCAACGCCCCGTCGTCGATTCCCTGCCGGTACAGGAAGATCGGCAACGTCTCGCTGCGATGGTTCGGCTCACCCCGCGTCAACAGGTACGGCGTGAAATCGTTGAAGGTCCACAAGCTGATGAGCAGGGTATTGGTCAGGATGTGCCCGCGCATGCTCGGAAAAACGACGTCCCGCAACGTTTGTGGTCCGGACGACCCCGCCAGCCGCGCGGTCTCCACATGTGACGGCGGCACCGTGGACAGCGCCGCCGAGTACAGCAGCATCGAGAAAGCGGTGCCCCGCCAGATGTTGAACACGATGATGACGGCCAGCGGTTGCTGGATCATCCAGGCGTATCCGGGACTGTTCAGCAGTCGGTTGGCGCTGCCCTCATCGCGATCCAGCATGGCGATCCAGAGCACCGCGACCACACTGGCCGGCAGGATCCAGGCCAGCAGCACCAGGCTTTCCACCATCGCGCGCACCCAGCGGGCGGCCTTGCGCATCGACCAGGCCAGCGTGAAGCCGAGGACGTTCTGTCCGATGATGGCAGAGCCGAAGACGAACAGCAGCGTGATCCAGACGCTGTTCCCGAACAGCGGGTCCCGCAGTGCCTTCGCGTAATTGTCCAGTCCCACAAAGGAAACGTCCACCGAGGTGCGCCCGGACACGGTGAGGTCGGTGAGCCCGATCCACAGCAGCCACAGCGCCGGGAACACCAGGAACGCCGCGATCAGCAAGAGCGCAGGCGTGACGAACGCGCTCGCCTTCCAGCGCCCCAGACCGGCAACGTCGGTGTCGGGCCCACCCTGCCCGACCTTGATAGCTGCGGGGCCCGGGGTCGTGGGGTCAGTCACCGGCCACCTTGTCCTTGCCGCCGACCGCCTCCTCCACGGCTTTGCCGTATGCCGCAGCGGCATCGGCGGTGCCGGTGCCCGTGACCACATCCAGCGTCGCCTGCTGCAACGCCTTGGACACCTTGGTGTACTCCGGTAGCGCGGGACGTAACGACGTGATCGGCAGCACCTGCTCGGACACGAAGGTCAGCATCGGATCACCGCCCAGCGCTTCGGCATTCACATCTTGGCGCGCGGTGATCCGTGGCCCGCCACCGGCGAGTAGCTCTTTGAACGCTTCGGGCGAGTTCATGAATTGCAAGAGCTCCCAAGCCAATCCGACGTTCTTGCTCTTCGGATTGATCACGCGTCCGCCACCGCCGGACATGCTCACGAAGTCTTGTCGGCGTACCCCGGTGCCGGGCGTAGCGGCCGGGATCTTCGCCCATCCCACCTGGGTGTCGCGCTCGGCCATCGGGAAGCTGCCCCCGGTCGGGTTCAGCACGCCGCGCCAGAAGTAGTCGCCCTCCAACAGGATTCCCACCTGCCCCTTGGCGAATTTCTCGAAGCTCTTCTCCCGGCCCTTGGCGTCCTGCTGCAACTCCGCATCGCCCAGCCGCTCGCTGTACACCGTGCGGTAGAAGTCCAGCACCCTGCGGAATTTCGCGGTGTTGCCGACCCACTTGCCGCCCTCGAACAACGTGCTGCCCGTGCCCGCCAGCAGCGGCAGCACGCCCTGGGTGGTCGTCGCCTCGCCGAAGCTGGTGCCCGCGTTCAGTTGCACCGGAGTGACGCCGGGGACCGCTTTCAACTTCCGGCCTGCCTCCAGCACCTGATCCCAGCTCGTCGGCTGCCAGTCCGCCGGTAAACCCGCCTGCGCGAACAGCTTTCGGTTGAAGAACAACACCCGGCCATCGGTCTCCTGCGGTATGCCATATTGCACGCCGTTGTAGGACGTCAACTGCCGCACGGTGTCCGGCATGTGCTGCCAGCCGTCCCACGCCTGGACTTTGTCCGCTCCGACCAGCTCGTCCAACGGCCTGATCTGCTCGCCCTCGGCGAACTCGCCGACCCAGATCCCGTCCAGTGACACCACGTCGGCGCCGGTACCGGTCTTCAGATCCTTCGCGATCCGGCTCTTGTAATCCTCGTCGGGCACGCCGGTCGCCTGGAATTTCACCTTGACGGTGACGCCCTTGGCCTTTTGCTGCTCCACGAATTTCGGGATGACCCAGTCTTCGATCCATTTCGCCTCGGCCGCGTTCTTGCCGCCCGCCGAGTTGATGGCGTTCGCGGTGATCGTGAGCGACTGCCCGTCGCCGTCGTCCCCGCAACTCGCCGTCCCCATCAAGAGCGCGCTTGCGCTCACCACCGCCGCGAACACCCGCCAGTTCGATGCCATGGGGTCCTCCTGAAAGGCAGATCCATCCTCACTCCGACGTTGTCACAAGACGCCGCCCACCGACGCGCATTCATGGAATAGGCCCCAATATTCGGGGCGCGGCGGACCGGCCCGAGCCGCCGATTGCGCCGGAGAAATGACCGCACTGTGGAGAATGGGGGTTGTGTGTTGATCACGTTCCCCGACCCGATCGGAGCCACCGCTATGCACGATGACCGTCGGTTGATCGAGGACCGCCTCGGGCGGGTGCTGATGGAGCGGATCATGCCCGCGGTCTACCCGGCGTCGGTGCCGCTGACCGCGTCGATCTGGGTGGCGCCGGATGAGCCGGTGCCGGTCGCCGAGGGCTTGGCCGCGCCACGGACGCCGATCCAGTCCGGTGCGCCGTGGGGCGCGCCGTGGGGGACCAGCTGGCTCACCGTCGAGGGGACGGTGCCCGCCGAGTGGGCGGGCAAGACCGTCGAGGCGATCATCGACCTCGGTTTCGACCGGAACATGACCGGCTTCCAGTGCGAAGGGCTGGTCTATCGGCCGGACGGATCGCCGGTCAAGGGCCTGCACCCGCGTAACCAGTGGGTGCGGGTGGCCGCCCCGGCGGTCGGCGGTGAGCAGGTGCTGCTGCACGTCGAGGCGGCGTCGAACCCGATCATTCCCTTCTTCGCGCCGAACGCCCTCGGCGACAAGCTCACCGCAGGCACGGAACCGCAATACCGGCTCGGTCGAATGGATCTCGCGGTACTCGACGAAGAGGTCTGGAACCTGGTACTGGACCTGGAGGTGCTCGGTGAGCTGATGCACGAGATGCCGGAAGACCCCGCGCGCCGCTTCACCATCGTCCGGGCGATCGAGCGGGCACTCGACGCCGTCGACTTGCAGAACGTCAACGCCACCGCGGCCGCCGCACGGGCCTGCCTGGTCGATGTGCTTGCCGCACCGGCGATCCCGTCCGCGCACCTGATCTCCGCCGTCGGGCACGCGCACATCGACTCGGCGTGGCTGTGGCCGCTGCGCGAGACGGTGCGCAAGGTGGCGCGCACCACCGCGAACATGACCGCGCTGCTGGCCGACGAACCGGAGTTCGTCTTCACGATGTCCCAAGCCGCGCAATACGACTTCATCAAGCAGCACCGGCCCGAGGTCTACGCGAAGGTGAAAGAGGCGGTGGCAGCCGGGAGATTCGTGCCCACCGGCGGCATGTGGGTGGAGGCCGACACGAATATGCCCGGCTCCGAGGCGATGGCGCGGCAGTTCGTGCACGGCAAACGGTTCTTCCTGGAGGAGTTCGGCGTCGACAACCAGGAGGTGTGGTTGCCCGACACGTTCGGATTCGCCGCGGGGCTGCCGCAGATCATCAAGGCGGCCGGTGCCAAATGGCTACTGACGCAGAAGATCTCCTGGAGCCAGATCAACAAGTTCCCGCACCACACCTTCCTGTGGGAGGGCGTCGACGGTACCCGGATCTTCACGCACTTTCCGCCGGTCGACACCTACAACTGCACCATGCACGGCCGCGAGATCGCGCACGCCGCGCGCAATTTCAAGGACAAGGGGCGTGCGTCGAGGTCGTTGGCGCCGACCGGCTGGGGTGACGGTGGCGGCGGGACGACGCGGGAGATGGTCGCGAAGGCGGCGCGGATGAAGAACCTCGAAGGTTCGCCGAAGGTGTTCTGGGACAAGCCCGCCGAGTTCTTCGCCAACGCCGAAGCCGAGTATCAGAACCCGCCCGTCTGGGTGGGGGAGTTATACCTGGAGTTGCACCGCGGCACGCTGACCAGTCAGTCGAAGACCAAGCAGGGCAACCGGCGCAGCGAGCATCTGCTGCGGGAAGCCGAGCTGTGGGCTGCGACGGCGGCGGTGCGCAAGAACGTCGAGTACCCGTACGCGGCGCTGGACCGGCTCTGGAAGACGGTGCTGCTGCACCAGTTCCACGACATCCTGCCCGGTTCGTCGATCGCGTGGGTGCACCGCGAGGCGGAGCAGACCTACGCGGTGGTGGCCGAGGAGTTGACGGCGCTGATCGAGCGGGCCAAATGGGTGCTCGGCGGCGAGCGGGTTGGGCCGAACGCCTTCAATCCGGCACCGCACGTGTGGCGCTCGATTCCGGCCGGGGCGGCGGGGCCGGTGGCGGCGGCTCGTCCGTGCGCGGTGACCGAGCGCGCGGGTGGCGGGTACGTGCTCGACAACGGGCTCGTGCAGGTCGAGGTGGATGCGCGCGGCCTCGTAGTGTCGGTGTTCGACGTCGAGCATCTGCGTGAGACCCTTCCGCCGGGGTCGGTCGCGAATCTGCTGCAGCTGCACCCGGATCTACCGAACTCGTGGGACGCCTGGGATGTCGACATCTTCTACCGCAACCGGGTCACCGATCTCACTGAGGCGGACTTCGTTGTGGCAGAACCGGATTCAGGAGTAGTGCGAATCGGCCGGTCGTTCGGCTCCTCGACCGTCGAACAGACCCTGACGCTGCACGAGTGGGCCCTGGAGATCGAGACCAGCGTCGACTGGCACGAGACCGAGAAGTTCCTCAAACTGGCCTTCCCGCTGGACATCCACGCCGATCGCTACGCCTCGGAGACCCAGTTCGGGCACCTGTTCCGGCCCACCCACACCAACACCAGCTGGGAGTACGCGAAGTTCGAGGCCTGCGCCCACCGGTTCGTCCACTTCGCCGAGCCAGGGTGGGGCGTGGCGCTCGTCAACGACGCCACCTACGGTCACGACGTCACCCGCACGGTGCGGGCCGACGGCGGGACGACGACAACGGTGCGCGCCTCGCTGCTGCGCGCACCGCGATTCCCGGATCCGCAGACCGACCGCGGTGTACATCACTTCCGGCATGCGCTGCTCCCCGGTGCCGCGATCGGGGACGCGGTGAATGCGGGCTACCGCGTCAACCTCACTCCGCCGACGCCGGGTGTCGCCGAAGCCGTCGAGCCGCTGTTCGTCATCGACAACGACGCCGTGGTGACCAGCGCGGTCAAACTGGCCGACGACGGCAGTGGCGATGTCGTGCTGCGCGTTTACGAAGCGCAGGGCGGCCGCGCCTCGGCCTTGGTGACTCCCGGGTTCGACGCCGCCGGATTCCAGGTGTGCGATCTGCTGGAGCGGCCACTGCCTGCGGACAGCTCCGCGAGCCCGGAAGATATGGCAGTCCGCTTGCGGCTGCGGCCTTTCCAACTCGTCACGCTTCGATTCGCCCGTTCGGTCGCCGCCGAATAGCCTGCGGTAACGACGTATTCGAGAGAGACTCGGGGACAGCAGGCGCAGCGTCGAGATCATCGGCGTTCGTGACCCCTCGGCGCCACCAGCCGGGCCGGTCCTGCGCCGGGTTACCGAAAGGACTTCCACCATGGGACGCCGCAGTACGATTTCCCTTCTCGGCCTAGCCCTGTCTGCCGTTCTGGTCGTCGGTTGCGGCGCCGACTCCGGCAACGGCGCTGCGGTGACGTCCGTGGCGCCGCCCAGCCCGTCGACAACCGTCGTTCCATCCGTACCAGGCGCGCCGCCGCGGGTCACGATCCTGGCCACCGGCGGCACCATCGCCGGAAAGGCCAACGCGGAACCGGGTGTCGGGTACAAGGCAGGGCAAGCCAGCGTGCAAGACCTGATCTCCGCGGTGCCCGGCCTCGACAAGATCGCGACGCTGCAAGCGGAGTCGATCGCCAATATCGGCAGCCAGGATATGAACGAGGAGATCTGGCTCACCTTGGCGCGCAGGATCAATCAGCTCTTCGCGGACAACGCCACCGATGGTGTGGTGATCACCCACGGCACCGACACGATCGAGGAGACCTCGTTCTTCCTGGACAACGTCGTGGCTACCGACAAGCCGGTGGTGCTGGTCGGGGCCGTGCGCCCGGCCAACGCGCTGAGCGCGGACGGACCGGCCAATCTGCGCGCCGCCGTCAGCATTGCCGCGGCGCCCGCGGCACGGGGGCGTGGCGCGATGGTCGTGCTGAACGACACCATCCACAGCGCGCGCGAGGTCACCAAGACGCACACCTCGAGCATGCAGACCTTCGCCTCACCCAACACCGGGCCTGCGGGGTACGTGTCCGGAGACTCGATCCGGTTCGTCACAACACCGCAGTCGCACACGCGTCCGCGTTTCCCGGTGCCGGACGGTTCGTCGCTGCCACGCGTCGATATTGTGTACTCGCATGCCGGTATGCGCCCGGACCAGGTCGATGACGCGGTCCGGCACGGGGCGAAAGGCATTGTGCTGGCCGGGGTCGGCGACGGCAACACCGCCAAGGCGGTGCTCGATGCGCTCGCCAAGGCCAACGACGACCGCGTGGTCGTCCGTTCGACCAGGGTCGGCTCCGGTGAGGTGGTGCGCAACGCCGAGGTCAACGACGACGAGCTCGGTTTCGCCACCTCCGCCGACCTGAACCCCGCGAAGGCCCGCGTGCTGTTGCAGCTGCTGCTGACCGTCGGCATCACCGACCCGGTGCGCGTCCAGCAGGAGTTCAACGCCCGATAGGCCAGTTGCTTCAACCGGAGTGCGGAATCGGGCAGGTCTGCGTCGTTTGCGGGTCGTCGAAATACTGTGCGCAGAGGCGCAGGCGGCGCGCGTCCAGCACCATCCAGGTGCCCAGGATGAGCTGGGTGAGGCCGCGCCAGACGTCCTCGAAACGGTCGCGCAGTCGGAGTGCGGTCAGTGTCGCGCGCACCAGGTTCGGCGAGGGCGGGTCATCGGTGGACAGGAGGAGGCAGGGGGCGCGATGGGGGATGGAGCGGGTGTGCGAGACCGACGAGCGTAGTCGGTAGCGGTCCAGCACTGTTCGGGTGACCGTGCGCATCGCGATGGGGGAGAGGCGCCAGGCCGGGCACGGACGATTGGCTGCTACGCCGAAGGGGATGTGGTGGGTGTCCTTGGCCCGCTGGGTGGTCCAGCGGTCGGGGTCGAAGCGGTCGGGGTCGGTGTGGCCGGTTCGCTCGAACTCCTGATAGTTGAAGCACAGCACGGTTCCGGCGGGGATGGCGCTGCCGTCGCCGACGTCGATGTCGGCGGTGGTGATCCGGTGCGCGATGCCGAAAAGTGGGAATTGGCGCAGTGTTTCGTCCAGGACGTGATCCAGGTATGCCGTGTCCGGTTCGGCGAGGATGCGGCGCTGTACATCTCGGTGCTGGGCGATCGCGAGCAGGAGGTGCGCCATGCCCTCGGACATCTGTACGACGGCAGTGTTGAAGAACGCGCCCTGTAGGTAGTGGGCCTGCTCGCGTCGGCTGAGCAGCGTGGGGAGTTGGTGCGGCACCTCGCCCGCATCGATCCTGGCGAGCAGGTACCGGGTGAGGCGGTCGCGTCGGCGCATGTGGCGCAGCCCGGTACATTTCAGCGACGTCACCACGTCGTCGGCGTTGCCGACAATCAGGTTCCTGGCGGTTGGTGGGCATGGTTCGCGAAAGACCAACTCGTAGAAGAACTCTGCCCAGATCGGCATCATCAGGTCGCGTAGTCGAACGAGAGTCAGTGGCCGGGGCGGCAGTTCGTCGAGTACCCGGCGGGCGCAACGGTCGGCGAGCCGTTCGATCTCGGCAGTGGGCAGGGACAGCACGGCTCGGGTGGTTCGTGCCGCCTCGTCGTAGCGCGGGCCGTCCTCGAGGTGCTCCTGGTGTACCTCTGGTCCGGGCGCTAGCCAGTACCAGAACAGATCGGATAGCGCCGCGCCTCGGCTGCGTCCGTTGGCGGCCGGGTGCGCGTACAGCCGCAGGAAGAGCTCTGGGCCGCCGCGTTCGCCGGGAAGAGTGATCTCGTTGCTGCCGTTGACTTTCGCGAAAATCCACACCCGCAGAGTCACCACGGCCTGGGGTAGCCAGCGGGAGACCGCCCAGAGTGCGCCCGCGGTCGCCAATATCGACGTCGGCCTGGTCATCGCGCCGCCCCTCGGGTGGTGACCAGACTCGCGTTGAGTTTGGACAGTGTGGCCACCCCGCACAGCGTCAGCGTGTGTTCGATCTCCGCGCGGAGGTTGTCCAGCACTTCGGTGACTCCTTTGGCGCCGCCGACGGTCAGGCCCCACAGCACCGGTCGTCCCACACCTGCCGCCGTGGCGCCCAGTGCCAACGCCAGCACGACATCCGAGCCGCGGCGTACTCCGCCGTCGAGGAAGATCGGGATCCGACCGGCCACTGCGGCGGTGATGGCGGGCAGGGCGTCCAGGGTTGCGGGGGCGAGGTCCAGCTGACGTCCGCCGTGATTGGACACCAGGATCGCGTCGGCCCCGTGCTCCACTGCCAGCCGCGCGTCCCCGGGGTGCAGGATCCCTTTGAGCACCAAGGGAAGTCGCGTCGCCTCGCGGAGCCGGGCGAGATGGTCCCAGGTCAGGTCGGTCGACATCGCGATCCGGCGGACGCCGCTTTCGGTCGCGCCCGGTAAGCCCCGCATGTTTTCCGCGTACATGCCGGCGGGCAGGTCGTGAAAGTTGTGGTGGTCGTCCCGGGTTCGGTGACCCAACGCCGGAGAATCGACCGTCACCACCAGCGCCGTGCAACCCGCCCGCTCGGCTCGCCGGATGAGTTCGTCGGTAACCTCCGGCTCGGGCTGTACGTAGAGCTGGAACCACACGCGCGCGTCTCGGTCGACCTCTCTTGCGGCGGTGGTGACTTCATCGATGGCTACCGTTCCGGCCATGCTGGCGATGTGGACGATCCCGGCCGCGGCCACTCCTCGGGCGGTGGCCCGCTCACCCTCCTGATGGGCCAGTCGGTGGAACGCAGTGGGGGACACGAACACCGGCATGGTGCTCGGGTCGCCGAGCAGATCTGTCGCGATCGACCGGCCGGTGGTGTCCCGTAAAACCCTGGGCAGCAGGGCAAGCCGACGGAAAGCCTGTTCGTTATCGGCCATGGCGAGCTCGTCTCCGGCCCCACCGGCGAAGAAGTCGTAGTGCGCCGGCTCGAGCAGTTCCTTGGCTTGTTGCTCCAGCGCGACCAGGCTGGTCACCGCATCGGCTCCGGCGCGCGCAGAGCGGTGTCGAGGAAGTCGGCGAGGGGCTTGCGGTGCACTGTTTCGTGCGTCCACTCGTTCTCGAGGTTCTCGGTGATGTGGTGCTCCGCGATCTGCCCGTCGATGCGGTACTGCCGCAGCACCGGGTGCAGGTAGCGTCCGTCCAGGGCGTGCTCGGCGTCGGACTGCGCGATGCGGCGGGCATTGATGTCGAATGGGTCGAGACGGTCGTGGTCCTTGCCGTATTCAAGGGTGATGACCAAGTAGGTGTCCACCTCGCCGAGGAAGCCCGCCGCGACGGCGTCGGCGACGAAATCGACCGGTAGTTCCTCCCAGTACCGTGCCGAACCGTCCGCGCTGAGCGTGACTACGTCGCCGATAAAGCCGAACAGTTGCCACAAGGCGGAGGTCCGGTTCACCCGCTCCAGAATTGCCGCACCGACTTCGCCTGCACTGCCCGACAGTTGGCGGTGCGGCCACTTCTGGTTGTGGTGGCGTTGTTCCAGGATCCGGTGCAATGCCCGTGTCGCGTACCGGAAACCGTGGATGAAGGCGCTGGTGGACTTCTTGAAATCGCGTTCCTGCGTGATCGTGCCCGCGAAGTACAGGCCCGGCACGTTGATCGATTCCCAGGCCGAGGTCTGGGCCGGGAACCGATCGTTGATCGCCAGGCTGGGCCTGCATTCCGGTGCGAAAATCGAGGCGTCGAACCGGAATCCGGTCGCCACGAGCACCCGGTCGTAGCGGATGTCCTTGGTGACTTCGTCGGCGCGGGAGAAGCTCACCGTCACCAGGTACGACGAATCCGGTTGCCGGGCGATGTCGACGACATTGCCGTCCAGGATCGCGTTCTGCGATTTGAGCTGGTAGGTGTCCAGGAAGTTATTGTTGACCGCGCGCAGATGGCCGAGGAAGTGCGTCTGCCAGGCGAGCCGGAGGGAATGCGGACCGGCGACGTGGATGACGGCGGCGCGCTCGATCAGGTTGTCGGCGGTCTCGAAGGCCGAGTTGCCTTTTCCGATGATCAGCACTCGCTGGTTGGTGAAATCCGCTGGATCTGTCGACATTTCGCTGTAGAGCTCGGCGGTCTCGATGCCAGGGATTTCTGGGACATAGGGTTTCGAGACGCCGGTTGCCACGATCAACCGCCGCGCACGCAGCACATTGCCGTGCTGATCGACGGCTTCGAAGCCATCGGGCCGGCTGATCCGTTCGATCCGCGTGTCGTACTGGACCGACAAGCCCTGTGTCGCAGCGAAATCACCGAGGTACCGGACCATGTCGTCGGCGGCGGGGAAGAAGCGCTGGGTGTATTCCTTGAACAGCGGCCCCGCCAGCAGCGAGTTCCAGTCCATGCGCAGGTTCAGTTCGGGGTCGTCCCAGCCGGTGTACACCTTGTTGATGGAGATCAGCTGGCGGTGCCGAGGGAACTTGCTGAAGAAGGTGCCGGGAGCCTCGCCGGCCTCCACGATCAGGTAGTCGCGGCGGGCCTGCTGCAAATGGTGGCCCATTTGGAGGCCGGCCGGCCCAGCGCCGATTACCAGGTAGTCGAGTTCGGGCAAGGTCTCCTCCAAATATCGTGCGGTTACCGGGGATACAGCTCCAGCAAGGCCTTCTTGTCCGGCTTGCCGCTCGCCGCGATCGGGGCCTCCGGCACCACCGTGTAGGACTGTGGCACGCTCGACTCGCCGAGTTCAGTGCGCACCAAGGCGGACAGGGCGGTCGAGTCCGGTACGCGGTCCGCGCGGGGAACTATGAAGGCGTGCACAGCTTCTCCGCAGCGGTCATCCGCCGCACCGACGACGTAAGCCTGATCGACATCCGGGTGGCCGGCCAGCACTCGCTCGATCGGTCCGGCGTATACCGGGAGTGCGTCCACGATGATCACGTCGCGTGCACGGCCGGTCAGGTAGAGGTACCCGTCGTCGACGTAGCCGAGGTCACGGGTGCGGATCCAGCCGTCGACAAGTACCTCGGCGGTTTCGGCGGGGTCGCCGAAGTACTCCGACATCATGTAGTCGGTGCGCACGTAGATCTCACCGTCGCGGATGTCCACCTGCACGCCGGGCAGCGGACGGCCGACCGAGGCGAGGATGCCGTTGTCGATCTCGCGGGGTGTCAGCGTGGTCAGACCGCCGGTCTCGGTCTGCCCGTAGGCCTGGTGCACCACCGGGCCCAACAGCTGCACCGCCTCCGCCAGTCGATGCGGGGCGAGTGGTGAACCGGCGACCACCATGGCACGCAGGGTGCTGGTGTCCGTTGGCGCGCCGCGCAGGGTGTCCAGCATTTGGTAGAGGCGGGGCACGTTCATGATCGTGGCGGTGATTCGTAGCCGCGCTATGACCTCGGGAAAAAGTTGGGGGCCAACGGGTTCCGGGATCACGGCGGTGCCGCCGTCGAGTAGGCATAATCCGAGGTAGTCCTGCACGACCGCGCTGGCCAGCGTGCCGAACAGGAGGTAGCGGTCGGTGCAGGCAGCCAGCTCTGCGGTGTCCTGGCTCCAGGTCTGCTTGCCCCAAGTCCAGTGGGTGGACATCGCCCGGTAAGTCTGGGCACAACCTTTGGGCAGGCCGGTGGTGCCGCTGGTGTAGCAGATCCGGGCGAAGTCCTCCGGACGCGCTTCGATTGTCAACGGCTCGGCCGGACTTCGTAGCAGAGTCGCTACCCGTTCGTCGTCCAGAACGGCGTCGACTCCGTTGGTCAGTACGTGCCGTTGTTGTCGCTCGCTCAGGCCCGGCCGAACGCCGATTACTCGGCAGCCCAGGGTGAATGCCGCGAGGTACGCGGCGAGTGACTCGGCACTGACGTCCAACACCATGGCCACGCCGCTGCCCGGGCCGAGTCCTGACCGCCGCAGGCCCGCGGCGATCGTGCCCATCATCGTGACCAGCTGACCTCGGGTGACAGCGCGAGATCCATGCTCGACCACCACTTTTCCCGGTTCGGCATGCAATGCCTGCACGATCGACTCGGGGAAGCTCACGGTTCGGATGATAGTGATTTCAGGGTTGGGATACTTTGAGATTCAACAAGTTTGGCCGAGTCGCCAGTAGGTCGCGCTCCGGCCTTGGCGCACAGGCTGTCTCGACCTACCACGACGTGATGCCTGACGCGCATTCGTCGCTCACTGAGCGGCGCCCGGACCTGCGAGCGAGGTGACGTCGTTCGCGTGCATAGGCCGATTGCAATGCGCGCAACGCAGTTCGGCATTGCTGATTTCACCGCACGCGTTATGGCGGTAGAGCACGGGCGGGCCCGCGGTGCCCGACTGCCATTTGTCGCCCCAGCCCCGTCATGACGATGAGCAGATCGATCAGTTCGGTGCCCTTCTCGGGGAGGACGTATTCGTACCGTGGCAGCTGGTCATAGGCTTGCCGTTCGAGGACGCCGTGCTCCTCAGTCACGGCCCAGCCCCGGTTTCCGCCCGGCAGACCTCGTGACCACCAGCATCGAAGATGCCATCGCCGCCGCTCGCGACCCTCGCCGATGGCAAAGACGTCAGCCTCATGGGCGGCGGCGTCCTGACCGCCGCGCTGCAAGCCGGCCTCGTCGATGAAGTGGTCCTCCACCAGATCCCGATCCTGCTCGGCAACGGCCGCCCCTTCTTTCAATCCCTCCCTGAACACGTCCGACTCCGGCTCATCGAAGCCATCCCCGCCCCAGCGTCACCCACCTGCACTACGAGGTCCAGCGATGACCCTCCATCCCGAAGTGCGCCGCATCCTCGACGGCGCCCCCAACGCCCACCTGGCCACCCTGCTCCCTGACGGATCCCCGCACACCGTCCGGGCTCGAAGGCGACGCCGCCTGGGAGATAATCGACCGCCTCGCAATCAAATACACCGGAAACTCCCTACGGCCGTGACGAGGAGCGAGTCGTCGTTCTCAACGAGCCCGACAAGCAGATCTTCAGCCGAGAACTACCCCCGAAACCCGCATGCGGTTCGGGGGTATTTTCGTGTCTTTCGCAGGTGCAGTTGAACTTCCGCTGGCTGCTGTCGCTGCGACGGGGCATGGGCGCGTTCGATATTGGTCGCATCTATGTAGATCTCGTATACGTAGATGCGATCTACATGAATGCCGAACTGGCAGGCGGCGGGGGTGTGCAGCCGTTGGGTTCAGCGGCAGGTGCTCTAGGCGATAGGCCGCTCGTGCGTCCTCAATGGGCAGACTTGACCCGCAAGTTGGTCACGCGCAGCCGGGCCAGTGCGCATGCCTACCTCGGGTAGATGTCGCGGAACCCTTCGCGGACGGTCGTCGCGCCTCCTGCCTCTCGGTCTGCGATCCCGGCGACCACCTAGGCGACGCGTCAGGAGTTCGGCACCGGCGGTCGGGATTCCACCGCCGTCAGGGTCACGTGTGCCGCTTCGATCTCGAGGTCCGAGCGACGCGGACCGTATGGCGGAAGCTATGTATTCGGCAGCGGAAGAGCGACGCTCGTTGGTGGTGGTCCTCGACAGGGAACTACGGGCTGATATTTGGCCCCTTTCGGCGAGCGGCCCTACCTGTACCAACGACCACGTCCAAATCGAGATGTTGTTTGAGCAGGAATTTCAACTCGTCGCCTTCGATCAGCTGGATCCGCCCGTGCCGCTCAGCGAAGTCTTTGCTTGCCTTTCCGAACCAAGAAGTCGTGACAAGTACGCCGCGGCTTGCCCGCAGATCATCCATCACGCCCGCGAGCGCACGCACTGCGTCGACCTCGACGACGCGGCTGTAGCGTTTCGCCTGGATAACGCAGACACCGCCCATGATTGGATCCTTATTGATCGCCACACCATCGACGCCGTCGTCTCTGGATGCCTGCGTCACCCACGACTCCATACCCATTGCTTCGAACAGTTCCCGCACCAGGTGTTCGAATTCAGCTGGCCTGAGATCAAGCAGAACGGGTCGGGCGTCCAGCCCTGCGGCTACATCCACGGCATCTATGAACTTGTACCGAGATAAGTCGGGATCGAAGATCGGCCGGATGGGTTCAAGGTCCCACGGGTGCGGGGAGACCAATGCGTTGAGATGGCGTAGGCAGTCGACCGGACTCAGTTCGGTCAGGATGAATCCGCTGAATTGATCGCGGGTGGCCGAGACGCTGATCAGGCACAGATCCGTTGGTCTGCCCGTTGCCTTATCTGTGCCAGCCACCTGTGCATTGACCGCCACTTCGCATACCAGCGTTGTCGGTTGGACAGCGAAAGCGTCACGCATGGTCAGCAAGACCAGTTGGGCAAGCAGGTCCGTATACATCTGTCGGACCTCCTTGGCGGGCCGTGGCGTCGGCACGATCTCGTCTCGGGTGCGCACATATCGGAATTCTCGTTCTGCGGGGACGACATCTATTCCAGGCAGCCGTCGGACGACCAGTAGTCGTCGCGCCTCTGGCTGGTACGCGACATCCGCATCGATCGGAAGTTCAGTCGGAAGTTGAGATGCTTCGAGGAACAGCTCGAAAACCTCGGCTATCAGTGCGGGGTCGCGCGCTTCGACACCTTGTCGGAGTTCTTCGACTCGGGCATTGTGCTCGGCAGCTACTTCCGCCCGACCTTGTTCTTCTGCTTGGTGCCGGTCGGCGGCCATAGCGAGGGCTGTTTGACGTTCGCGTTCACGGCGAGCATGCCATTCGATCGCTTCGTTGAACGCGGATTGTCTCTGCTCGACCCGCCGTTGGTAGCTGGCGCGAAGCAATCTCCGCAGGCCAGTGGGCTGAGGTGGCGCGAACTGTTCCCATAGGGGAGTGGGTATCGGCGTCGCTAGGACTGGGTCGGGCACGAAGGGTTGTGGCGTGAATACCTGGTTGAGATGATCGAGCGCAAAAATCCGATCCGCTCGACTGTGATTGACCAGAATGGACCCCAGTTCGGTGGCTTGTTCCCGAACTGTTGCCGACAGTTGAGCCGCATAGGACTGCTGTTGCTCGATGTGAAATGCTCGTTGTTCCCGCGCGGCTTGAGCTGTCGCCCGCTCGGCGGCCTTCAACGCGCGCAGTCGCTCCCGCTCTGCCTGTTCGAGCAACCGTTGCTGCTGCGCTCGGTATCGCTGTTGTTCGCGCTCCTTCAGCATCGCCTGATACTGCAATTCAGCTAGGAAGCCACGTCTACGCCGTGCCACCTGCAACCCCCTCTCGGCATGGGCTCAGCTTATCGCCGTACCACAATCCGGCGGGTCATAGTGAGAAGACTGTGTGCGGTATTGCGAATCTGCCCTGTTATCGTGGCGCAGCTCAAAACGTTGCAGTCGCCGGCGGACTGCACGAGCCCCACAAGCTAACTAACTCGCGTCGCCTCAGGCGTGGAGAGTCCGCAGCCTGGCGGCGCGCAGAACTCGCCTCGGCTGCGGCCAGCCAAGGGAACCACCGGCTGCGCTCGGCTACTGTTGTGCGCCTTCTTGCTGTGGATCTCGGAATTCCCATATGGCGGCGAGGCCCAGCTCCTTTCTCGCGGCGGCCACGAACGAGTCCTGGGCGGTCCATAGCTCTTTGAATAGCTCGGATGGTATTTCGCTCGCACTATGCGTCCCTCGCGCTGCGGCTACCTGCCGTGCAGCGGTCAGTACGCGCAAGCCAGCTCTCGCTGTTTCTATGGACTCGTAGGCCAACCTGGCAGAAACCCATGCGGATTCGAGTCGCTCCTTGTACGGGCGCCCCGCCTCGTCGAAGAACGGCATGAGTTCACCGGTGGTCCATGGATGGGGTGTTGCTGAGATGCGTGCCTCTGGGGTAACCGCGAAGGCGACATATTGCCGGTACGCCGCTGCGAACTCGTTGTAGGTCGCCATCCGAATGTCTCGCCACTCGCGCTGGTGGTCACGACGCCACTGACGGTCTTGGTTCCGGATGGCGAGCCATCCGCCGAGTAGGACACCCGACAGAACGGCTAGTGCAGATATGGCGTTGCCGAGCACACTCATTTTGCTCCTCCCACCGACTCCTCTACAGCATGAGGTACAAGACATGAAGAGTGGAGGGTTTGAAAGCGGGAGTGGTGTGCCCGCGGGATTCCTTGCGGGTCAGGTGTCCGCCGTATGGCAGCGGGTGTTGACGCGTCGGGTTGACGGTCGAGGTTCGACCGGCAAACCCCGTGGAGAACTCACCGGTTCGGCGGGCGGCCGACTGATCACTACGGGGTGATGACTCGGTTCATGGCTGTGCTCCGAGTTGTCGGCGATATTGCGCTCGAGCCCAGACCGAGTAGTCTGTGACATGCATCACATTTTGATCATGCGCGCAGGTTACGACAGCACCGCGGGTGGGGTGGGTGTCGCATCACGAGTCGGCGGCGCGGACCGCCGTCGAGTCGACCCTCGAAGAGTGGTGACTAGCAATGGGCCCGAACAGCACAGCCGTGGACCGGCTATCCGATGCGGGCCGTGCAGCCGCCGATCCTTCAGAAATTCGGGGACTGTAGTGGCTAGGAGAACAATCATGTCTGGTTTGGTACGCAAGAGTTTCGATTCGCCCGAGGAGACTCGCACGTTCGAGGACGGCAAAGGAAAGCTCGATCTGGTCAACCTCGAGGCCGGCGCGGTGGGTAGGGCGATTTTCGAACCCGGCTGGCGTTGGTCGGAACACGTGAAGCCGATCGCGCAGACCGACAGTTGCCAAGCGCCGCACATGGGGTACTGCGTCTCGGGACACATGGTGGTGGTCATGGACGACGGCGAGAAGCAGGAATACGGCCCTGGCGACTTCATGATGGCGGCACCCGGACACGACGCCTGGACGGTCGGCGACGAACCGTGCGTCATGATCGATTGGCAGGGTTTCGACGACTACGCCAAGCGGTGAGATCCGGCTTCGGGCAGCCGAAAAGGCCACCGGGCACGGACCCCGAGCGCGATGATTTCTGCAGCTGTGTCTCGTCTACACATCAGAGCCGATTCATCCGAACCTCGGGAGAAACCGTGACTGAGCAGACCACCAAAGCCCTTCCTCCAGTCGTCGATCAGCAGACCTGGCGGGCCGCGCTCGACGAATTGCGTATCCGGGAGAAAGCCGCCACCCGTGAACTCGACGCCATCGCCGCGCAACGCCGCAGGCTGCCGATGGTCGAGCTCCCGGATTACACGCTGATCGGTCCGGGTGGCCCCGTCCGGCTGGTCGACGTATTCGACGGGCGTTCCCAACTCATCGTCTACCACCACATGTGGTCCGACGGCGCGGAATGGCAGTGTGGCGGCTGTACCGGGCTCACGTCGCAGTGGGCCCGGCTGGGCTTCCTCGAACCCTACGATGCCCGCTTCGTCATCGTCACCAACGGGCCCATCGAAGAAGCGTTGGCGTACAAGACAAAAGTCGGCAACAAAATGGACTGGTACTCCTCGTCGGAGAGCTCGTTCGGTGCCGACGTCGACGCGCCGCCCGGCGGGGAATTCGGAGTGAACGTCTTCCTCCGCGACGGCGACAAGGTCTACCGCACCTGGCACACCACTGGCCGCGGCACCGAACAGCTCAGCTACACCTTCGCACTGATCGACACCCTGCCGTGGGGCCGCCAGGAGGAATGGCAGGATTCACCCGACGGTTGGCCGAAGTCGCCGACCTACTCCAAATGGCTCGGCTCGCCCGACGTCGCCCGGCTCTACGGCCCGAACGGAGCTGCTGTCGCGAGTCCCAGTGGGCAGAACAGCTGAATTCATCTCGGCCACAAGGTGATTCGCACCGGTGAAATGGGGGTGGACGGCCGCTAGGGGCTGGGTCAGGGTTGAGGGCAAGATCGCGCTTCGGCCGGGGAAGGCGTAGCGAGCCCGGCGCGATCAAGTGGCTCTCACTGATGGCATCGGTAGCGTCTGTCCGGTGCCTCGGGTTGGCGTGCGCGCTCCTGGCGCGCTGCCGCGCGCACAGCGGTGGTGTCGGAACCGCACCTGCTGGCGAAGACCGTCGGCGACGCGCCGGCGGGCAGCGGCCCGCGGCTGGTCGTGGTCCGGCTGGCCGACCGGCCACCGTTCCCGCCGGACGCGATCGGCTGATTTGGTACCGGAAGTCGTCACAAAGGAGGACGACGGCTCGGGCAGACGGCGAGACCATGATCACTCCGCTCGCTTGTGCGAGCACACTCCGACAAGTGCGGTGACAGCGATGATGGTGACCATAATTCTGACCTGCGAGGTCGCGTTCTGGGTTCTCGCCGCGACCGGGCTGCTGTTGCGCTATGTGGTGCGCTGGCGGCAGGCGAGTTCGCTTGTGCTGGCGATGGTTCCGCTGATCGACGTGGCCTTGGTCACCGCGGTGGCCATCGATGTGTATCAGGGTGCGCAGGTCACGGGTGTGCACCGGCTCGCGGGGATCTATCTCGGCTGGACCGTGGTCTTCGGCAAATCGACCATCGCCTGGCTCGACGGTTGGTTCGCATACCGGTTCGCGGGCGCGCCGCGGCCGGCGAAACGCCCCAAGCACGGGCCGGAAGCTGTGCAGCACGAGACGAAATCGTTCGTCAAATGGCTGGTCGCGGCCGCGATCGCGCTGGCTGTGTGCTTCGGCCTGTCGGTGACGGTGGCCGACGCGGAGCAGGCCGCCGCGCTGCGCGAGGTGATTGAGCCTTTGGGGCTCATCACCGTCATTTGGTTCCTGACCGGCCCGGCGTGGGTGAAGGGGTCGACGGAGGCGCGGCGGTGACGGCGGGGCGACCGCTGGCGATCATCACCGGCGGTGTCCCGCAGCATGGGGCGGGGCTGGAAGGTCACGGTGCACGGATCCCGAGCGCGATGATTTCGGTAGCCGTCTGTCGTCTACAGCTAAGAGCCGATTCATCCGAGCCTTGGGAGAAAACGTGATTAAGCCGTCGAACTATGGTCACCTGCCGATCAACGGTCTGAGCCTCTACTACGAAGTGTATGGCGAGCTCGGCACGTCGGAAACGTCTCCGTTGCTGCTTATCCCGGGCGCGTTCATGGCCACCGACTCGATGCAAGCGTGGGTCTCCGCCTTCGCGGATCAACGTGCTGTGATCGTCTTCGATCAGCAAGGGCACGGCCGCACCCCGGACACTTCGCGTGAGATGTCTTACGAGCAGTTCGCCGACGATGCCGCGGCACTGTTGCGCGCGTTGAACGTTGAGCGCGCGGACGTGATGGGTTACTCGCAGGGCGGCGGGGTCGCGCTGCAACTCGCGCTCCGTCACCCGACGCTCGTCGACAAGCTGGTCTCGATGTCCGCCACCTACCGCAAGGACGGCTGGTACCCGGCGGTGCTGGCGGGCATCGAAAGTATCAGCGCCACAGCGTTTGCCGGTACGCCCATCGAGCAGGCCTTCATGGAGCACACGCCGGACGCCACGGCGTTCGGCGCCTACCTCGAAAAGATGAAAGTCCTGAACATCAATGACCAGAACATCAGCGACGCGGAGATGCGTTCGATGTCTGCGAAGACGATGGTCATCGTCGGTGATGCGGATGCGGTGAAGCCGGAGCATGCGCTGGCAATGTTCAAGCTGCGCGGCGGCGGTGACGAGGAAGCGGCAGCGTCGGGGATGCTGCAGAAGGTTCCGGCCGCACGCTTGGTGATGCTGCCGGCGACGTCGCATATCGGCATCTCCGGGGAGACAACGGTACTCGCACCGATGGTGAGTGCGTTCCTCGACGATGTGCCGCCGGCGACGCCGGATCTTTTCTGAGCGTCGCTGGCGACGCGAGGCTGACGTTGACGCCACGGTCGATCTCACGCAGGGATTGGCCCTCGGCACGGCGGGCGAGGGCGGCGCTTGTCGTCGTCGACCACGCGAAGCCGCCCGCTGGTGCGGCCTTGGCGGCGTGCGGATTTCAGGTCGTCATGGTTTTTTGGGGCGATGTCGCGGGGCGGTCTTCGACGAGTGCGATCAGGCCGCCTCTAACGTCTACTCCGCAGCGATTTCAGCGGAGTTGAGTTGCTTGCTGGGTATGTCATCCAGTTTCTTGCTCGGGCCCCTTCGGTGGTGGGGTGCGGTGGGCGCTGGGGAGTTTCGAGATGGGGGAGGCGCTGGGGGCTTGGCCCCGCCGCAGGGATGTGCGGGGGGTGTGTGGATCGTTGAGCAGTTCGATCATGCGCCCGGTGAAGTGGGGCGCGTCCCGGCCGGACCCGGCTAGGACCGTCAGGATTTCGGCGGAGTATTCGGCGGCGATGCGGCGCATGATCGTGTCGGCGTCGTGGGGGTTGTCCTTGATCAGCTTCTCGAAGATCCGCAGGCGCTGCGGTTCTTTGTCGGCGTCGAGGGCGAGACGAGCGAGAGCGTCGGTGGTGACGTGATTGGTGGCGAGATCGGCGAGGAGCACCGGGAACTGGGGATGGTCCACGTTTTGCATCGCGTCGAACAGCAGCGCCGCGCTGGCGGGGTGACAGGTGAGCATCGCTGTAGTCAGTCGTGTTGCGGTGGCCAGACCCAGGACCGCGCGGGCGAGCGCGGTGACGGGAGGATAGGAGTGAGGAAATCCATCGAACTGTTGCACGCGGGAGTGCCAGTCCGCGAGGGCTCGGGCCAGCAGTTGCAAGGATTCCTCGAACCGGTAGGTGGTCATCCCGCCGAGGATCGGTTCGAAGTTGGGAATGGACTCCACGAGATGCCCGGCGGCCAGATTCGGGAAGGTGATGATCGGCTCGTCGGTGATCACGGCGATCAGGCGGAGCAAGTTCTCGCGGAGTGTCTTCATGAACGTGGCGAAGTCGCGCAATTCCGGGCTGTCGAGGTCCCGGTTGTTGGGCAGGCGTTCGTTGTTGCCGAGTAGGCGCACGATGGTGCCACGCAACTACAGTTGCTGGACGAATTGACTCGAAGAGAAAGGGAACGCTTGCGCACGAAAACGAACTCGGGAGAGTCGCCGAGGTTGCCCAATACGAAGGCGTAATAGGACTTGATCAGCCGGTGCGATCAACTCGGATGGTGTGCGCGGTGGACGGCGGACTTTGTCGACTGCGTCGGCGAACAGTTCGAATCCTCGCTGAACGTCCTCGGCCCAATGGGGGAACGATCCAGGGATCGGCACCTAGCGCGGGGTCGACTATGCAGTGATGCGGCGGCGGGGACGCGTTTTGGTAATAGGGACAGAGGCGATGGCGCACTCGCCGGCGTCGATGCGTCGGAGATGATTTGTGACCGCTGGCGCAACAGCTGCGCGGTCTCGGCGACGTGCCGGGATGCGAGGTCGAGTTCAGGTCCTCGCAGCGGCCCAGCAGGATCGATGGGACCACCCGTTCGGCCACGCTGCGGATGAACCCACCGGGGACCGCTCGGTGTCGAGGGCGTCGATGGTCGCCCGTACGGCACCGCAACTTCACGCACTGCGCGTATTGAAGAAGCTCGCGATCAGGGTCGGTGGACGCAGTTCGGTCATCGCGTTGTCGAGCGGTCGCCGAGATGATCGGCGGTCCATTGGATGGCGGCGTCGAACCAGTCGGATGCGTTGGGGTGCAGGTTGATGGAGTGCCCGGCTCGAGGCAGGACGAAAGCGGCCAGTTCCGGGGCCGCAGGGTAGTAGGGGCGTTCATGAGCCAGGACTGCCTCGGCGTCGGCGCACGACAGGCGCCGCGCACAATAGCTGCCGTCGTTCCGGCCGACCACAAGCAGGACCGGCACCCTGATACCCGCTGATCCGATCCCACCGGCGCTGGTGGCTTGCTCACTGGTCGTACCGGTGCTCTTCCGCTGCTCGTCCTCGGCGATGACCCTCGGGTCGGCGTAGTCGGTGTCGTAGAACAGTGGCCCGCGTACGCCTGTTTTGGTGGTCACATAACCGGCGGGATAACCAGCGAACTTCGGATCCTCGGTCGCCGGATGCACGTAGTCACCAGCACCGAGCGGGAGAGGGTAGTGCAGCAAACCGGTGAGGATGACCCCGTCGACATCGTCGGGGAACCGGGCCGCCGCAACCATCGACACGTTGGAGCCAAGACTATGACCCACCAGCACAATCCGCGCGAACCGACTGCCTCCGGTGACCGTCGGCAAGGCCGTCAGCATCTGATGGAGAGCGTCGGCTTCGCTGTCTACCGTGAGCGCTGTCGCGGGCGGAAGCTGCGCCGGCGGCAAAGCAGACGGGCCGGTGCCGGGCCGGTTGATGCTCAACGTCGCGAATCCCGCTGCGTTTGCCGCCCGGACATAGCTGTACCGATCCGGCTCGTAGGGAAAATCCCAGTAGTCGCCGCTGTAGGTGAAACCCGAAACCAGCACCTCCAAGACCGTGGCCCCCTCCGGAACGCACAACCGCCCGCCCATCAGGTAGAGCGGATGGCCCGCCCCCAACGTGACAGGGAAAGAAAGGTCCCGGCACGAAACAGCGGGTTGCGGCGGGACTCCCGCGGCCCGAGTCGTGCCCAGGAGTCCGGCCACAATGATCGTCGCTGCCGCCGTCAGTCGTGCGAAACGCATTCTGATCTTCTCCTGCTATCCGTGTGTCCAGGGGAGGAGCGGACTCCAGGTATCGGAATCCCAAGTCCTGCAAGCAGATCCAACTGTCAATCCGGTGTTCGAAATCGCGGCAGCGGGTACGGATCAGACGTGCCGACCTTTTCGAGAAGGAAGTTTCGTCCGGCCGTCCAGTCGGCATGCAACACACCGACAATCCCTGACCAGAGCCATACACTAAGGGGTCGATGCCGTGTCGATAAATCCGGCTCCGCCCTGATGCTGCGCGTGTACCGATTGGGCTCGTTGTGGTCCAACGGGCTGAGCAACGAACTGGCAACACACCGCGCCGCCTGCGACTCCGGCTACGGGCCGACGGATACGGTGACGGTCATGCGTACCGAGGGAGATACCTGGGACATATGCAACGGCGTCGGGTCTACGGCGGCTCTCGTCGCCGCGATCCGCGCCATGGCCGGTCGCGGACCCGAGCCGTTGGTCGTCGACCCGTATGCGGAGATCTTCGCGCGTGCCGCAAGCCCGGAATGGGCGGATCTGCTCGACGGCAAGGTGACCGAGCATGCGCTGCTCGATCCCAGCTTCGGCAGCGCGTGCCAGCTCTACCATGCGGCGCGGACCAGATATTTCGATGATTACTGCGCCAAGGCCATGGCTGCCGGAGTACGTCAAATCGTCATTCTGGCCGCCGGTCTGGACGCACGCGCCCACCGGCTGCCCTGGCCCGACGGCACGACCGTCTACGAACTCGACCGCCTCCCGGTGCTGGAGTTCAAGCGACGGACACTGGCCGCCAACGGTGACAAGCCGCGCGCCGATCGCCGCGAGGTGCCGGTCGACCTGCGCGAGGATTGGCCGAAGACATTGCGCGAGCACGGTTTCGATCCGAGCAAACCGACCGCATGGCTGGTGGAGGGGCTGTTGGTCTATCTGCCGGTCGCCGCGGTGGACCGGCTGTTCGAAGACATCGAGCTGGCCAGCGCCCCCGGCAGCCGCGTCGCGATCGAAGAGATCGATCAGCTGCCCGACCAATCTCTCACCGAACCGGCCGACGAGCCCGATTCCGTCATCCGATTCCGAAAGGAATGGTTGGGACTGACCTACAACGAGCAGCGCAGCGATGCAGCGAAATGGTTCGCCACGCGGGGCTGGAACACCGAGAGCGTCACCCTATTGGACTACCTCGATTCAATGGACCGGGAGGCGAAGGTGATTTCCGAGAACCCGCAGCAGACGCCCGCTTATGTAACCCTGACTACCGCGGTCCTTCGTCCGAGCTGACATCGGCTGACCGCGACCCTGTGCGCGAGTTGGTGCTGGGCAAGGAGATTCGGATCCGGGCGGCCGCACGGGAGCTCAGACGGAAGTGTGCGGTGTTGAGGGTTGCCCTGGAGGGATCGCGTACTGGGACGCGGCAGCTGACGAACAGCTGATTCACGCATGGGCGGCGAACCCGCCGCCGACCATGGGTGAGCTTGTCGCCGCGCTCGGGATCAGCGAACGAGACATCGCGAAATGAACCGTCACGCGTAAGGGACCGGCTTCGGTCTCAGACCAGCGCCGGTCGGCGTGGCGATTGTTGAGAGTAGTACGCGGCTTCGTATTCGGTCGGGGTCAGGTAGTCCAGCCGGGAATGAAGCCGGGCGTTGTTGTACCAGTCTGCCCATTCCATGAGCGCGAATTCGACCTCGGTGAGTGTCTTGAACGGGCCGTGCCGGTTGATGACCTCGGTCTTGAACAAGCCGATGATCGATTCCGCCAGAGCGTTGTCATAGGCATCCCCGACCGAACCTATCGACGCTGAGAGTCCTTGTAGAGCAAGGGATTCAGTGAACTTCACCGATTTGTATTGCGACCCGGCGTCGCTGTGATGAATCAGTCCGGGCTCGATCGGGTGCCCGTAATGATCACGCCGCCACACGGCCATGTTGAGTGCCTTGGATACCAGCGTGGTCGTTTTCGAGGCGGCGGTGGTCCAGCCGGCGATGGCGCGGGAGTAGGCGTCGAAGACGAACGCCGCATACGCCCACCCGGTCCAGGTCGAGACGTAGGTGAAATCGGCGACCCACACACGGTTGGGCGCGGTAGCGGTGAAGTCGCGGTTGAGCTTGTCGCCGGCGCGGACCCCGTCCTTGGCGGGGATCGTGGTGCGCAGCTTGCGGCCTCGAACGATGCCGTTCATACCGAGTTCGCGCATGATCCGATCCACGGTGCAGAAGGCCACCTCGTGGCCTTTGCGGCGCAGATAACGTGTCATTTTCCGACGCCCGTACATTTGTTCAGGCTGCCCTGCCAGATCGCGTAATGCGTTCTTCACGTGCGCATCTGCGATATCGCGAGCCGAGGGCGGTCGGCGACGAGCCTTGCGATAGGTCCGCGGCGCGATCTGGATTCCGTGCGCGGCCAGCGCACGGCAGATCGACTCGACGCCATAGACCTGGCGGTATTGGTCGATGAATCCGACGATCAGGGGTGTCGCGGGTCGAGTTCCCGCGCGAAGAAAGCCGACGCCAACTTCAGAATCTCGTTGGCCTGCTTGAGGTCTCGAACTTCCTTCCGCAGCTTCGTCAGCTCGTCACGCTCGACTGTCGACAACTCCGCCGATCCCTTGCAGACCGGTCGGGAGCCCTGGGCGAGGGCCTTTTTCACCCATACCCGCAGCGTCTCGTAATGCACGTGCACCAACGGGCCGATTGCCTTGGCGGCGGCATATGGGGACTCGAACTCATCGAGGCGCTCAAGGACCAGACGAACGGCCTTCTCACGAACCTCGGGCGGATAACGCTTCGACATGATGGGAACCATCTTCCACTAGGAAGAAGCGGCCCCCAACCCGTGACGGATCACAGGGGAATCCGTTCTGCGCGGCGGACGAGCGCAGCTCGACCGGGCTTGCTCATCCCCGCCGCCAGCGCGGATGACTTCGTACGTGCCTGTACGCCAACAGCGCTCACCCACCCAAACATTGCTCGATTCTGGTCGAGCGCGCTCTGGTGCGTGTCGGAACGGTTCAGTTGCCGAGGTGCCGACTGTGGGCTTACACAGCGGCAAAGCAGGCACGCACAACGCGGCGTGGCCTTGTGGCAGCGCGGGCGGTTGTGAAATCGGCCGACCATGGCACCTGTCCGGGGATGGGCAAGGTGGCGCTGCCCCACGTCTGTCCCACGGAGCGCGCTCGTACAGTTGGGCTTGCCCCACGGAAATGGGCTCCAGCTCGATGTTTACTTGTGGGCGCAGAGGGGTTCGAACCCCCGACCGCTGGTGTGTAAAACCAGAGCTCTACCGCTGAGCTATACGCCCTTGTCGTTACCGACCGGGTTATGAATCTAGCGCGGTGAGCGCTTTCTCCCAAGCCGCCTGGTCACGGGGCTCTCCGGGGCCGTTCATCTCGGCGAAGCGGATGTATCCGGTGCGGTCGACGACGAACGTTCCGCGGTTGGGGTAGCCGGATTTTTCGTTGAAGACACCGTAGGCCTGGGCTACGGCACCGTGTGGCCAGAAGTCGGACAACAGGGGGAAGGTGTATCCCTGTTCGGCGGCCCAGATCTTGTGGGTGGGCGGCGGGCCGACGGAGATGGCGAGGATCTCCGCGTTGTCGTTCTGGAACTTGGGGAGTTCGTCGCGCACCTTGCACAGTTCACCTTGGCAGATGCCGGTGAAGGCGAGCGGATAGAAGACGATCAGGACGTTCTTCTTGCCGTGGTAGTCCGACAGGCTGACTTCCTGGTTGTTCTGGTCCTTGAGCGTGAAATCCGGCGCGACCGTGCCAACTTCGAGCGGCATCGCAAATCCTCCATCGTGTCGGGTTTCCGCCGGGCGGCACGATCACCGCCCGGCGACACCATAGCGAAAGGTAGGTCAGCGCTGCTTCGAGGGCGCCTTCGGTTGGACCAGGCGGCTGCCCGCCCAGGTACCCAGGCTGATCGCCGAGGTCTGAGTCAGACCGGCGGTGGGTGCGGATTCAGCGATTTCGCTCGGTTCGACATGGCCTGGATGTCCGGTCTTGGGCGTGAGTACCCAGACGAAGCCTTCGTCGGCGAGCGGACCGATCGCATCCATGAGTGCGTCGACCAGATCACCGTCCCCGTCACGCCACCAGAGCAGCACGACGTCGACTACTTCATCGGAATCCTCGTCGACAAGTTCGCTGCCGATGGATTCCTCGACGTCGGCTCGCAAGTCGTCGTCGACGTCCTCGTCCCAGCCCAATTCCTGGACAACCAAGCCGTGTGTAATGCCAAGCTTCTGAGCGTAGTTCTGCGCGTCCGCCGCGGCGACCACGGTGGTGTCCTCCTCAACTCCCGACAATAGGTAGTTGCAAGCGAACATGGTTATGGCCGCCAGCGCAAGCCGATCCGAAGAAAATGGCCCGGAATGTCGCGTGACAATGTTGTGTCACGGACCGTTTCAGCGCTTCGGGCAGGCGTCGCGGACGGCGTTGCGCGCGTCGTTGACCCGCCTACTTGCCTCGTTGAGCGGCCCGACGGGCGCGGTGTAGGTCATCCGGCGGGTCTCCCCGGAGAGCGCCCGAGCCGCTGTGACGTAATCGGTAAATTTTGTGGCCAACTCGCCGGGCAGCGAGTCCTTGGCGGTGTTGACTCCGGTCTCCACCTTGTTCGCGGCGTCATCCAGGGTTGACGCGGCCAGCTCTCGCTTGGCGGCGTAGTCGGGCGCGTTGGCGTCGTGTGCGTCGACGAATTCGTTGTACTTGGAGACCCCGACACCGGTGGTGGTCGGGAACTGGCTGCAGTTGTCGGTGATCGCCTTCGTCTGCGCCGCAGCACGCTTGGACGAGGTTGCCGCGGCCGACGAGGCCGCTGCCTCGGTCTTGTAGGCCGCTAGATCTGCGGTGTTGGGATTGGCTGTGCCCTCGACCCGGTTCGCGCAGCCGGCCACGACCAAGCCGACGACGACCGCTCCGGTCGCGCACACCAATCCGAACCCGCGCGGGTCCAGCGTCTTCATCGTCCTCCCGTATGACGTGCGCCTCGCCGGCGCTCGAAAACTACAGCGGCCTGGGCTCATGTTGCCCAGCGCACGGTACTGGATTTCCTGCTGACATGATGACCTGGGGCACACCATCGGCAAGGATGGAGGGTGCGCCCCGACCTTACGTAAACGAGTGGTACGCAAACCCACGCGAATCCACTCGGGGATACCGACGCTATCCGCATGTCCACCCCTGTACGAGGAGCAGATTTGACCGACCTGATCCACTCTTCCGCTCCAGCGCAACCCGCTGGATCCGACTCCGCCGCTCCGGCCGGGCGCGATCCGAACGGATCGATCGCCCAGCCGACCGAGCGTGTTCGGGTTATCCGCGAAGGGGTGGCGTCCTACCTACCGGACATCGACCCGGAGGAAACCAGCGAATGGCTCGAGTCGTTCGATGAAATGCTCGATCGTGAGGGCCCCGGCCGAGCGCGTTACCTCATGCTCCGTTTGCTGGAGCGGGCCGGTGAACGCCGTGTCGCCATCCCCGCGTTGACGTCTACCGACTACGTCAACACCATCCCCACCGAGAACGAGCCGTGGTTCCCCGGCGACGAGGAGGTGGAGCGGCGCTTCCGCGCCTGGATCCGCTGGAACGCCGCGATCATGGTGCATCGCGCCCAGCGCCCCGGCATCGGTGTGGGCGGCCACATTTCGACCTACGCGTCCTCGGCGGCGCTGTACGAGGTCGGCTTCAACCACTTCTTCCGCGGCAAGGATCACTCCGGCGGCGGCGATTCGATCTTCATCCAGGGTCACGCCTCGCCGGGTATCTACGCGCGCGCCTTCCTCGAGGGCAGGCTCGGTACCGACCGGCTCGACGGCTTCCGGCAGGAGTACAGCCACGGCGGCCCCGGCCACGGCGTGCCTTCGTACCCGCACCCGCGGTTGATGTCGGACTTCTGGGAGTTCCCGACGGTGTCCATGGGTCTCGGCCCGATGAACGCTATCTACCAGGCGCGGTTCAACCACTACCTGCACGACCGCGGCATCAAGGACACCTCCGATCAGCACGTGTGGGCGTTCCTCGGCGACGGTGAGATGGACGAGCCGGAGTCGCGCGGTCTCGCGCACGTCGCGGCGCTGGAGGGCCTGGACAACCTGACCTTCGTGGTCAACTGCAACCTGCAGCGGCTCGACGGCCCGGTGCGTGGCAACGGCAAGATCATCCAGGAGCTGGAGTCGTTCTTCCGTGGCGCGGGCTGGAACGTCATCAAGGTGATCTGGGGTCGTGAGTGGGACGCGCTGCTCGGCGCGGACCGCGATGGCGCGCTGGTGAATCTGATGAACACCACCGCCGACGGCGACTACCAGACCTACAAGGCCAACGACGGCGCCTACGTCCGCGACCACTTCTTCGGCCGCGACCCGCGCACCAAGGCGCTCGTGCAGGACCTGTCCGATCAGGACATCTGGAACCTCAAGCGCGGCGGGCACGACTACCGCAAGGTGTACGCCGCCTACGCGGCCGCGATGGCGCACAAGGGTCAGCCGACGGTGATCCTGGCCAAGACGATCAAGGGCTACACCCTCGGCAAGCACTTCGAGGGCCGCAACGCCACGCACCAGATGAAGAAGCTGACCCTGCAGGATCTCAAGGACTTCCGTGACCTGCAGCGGATTCCGATCAGCGACGCCGAGCTGGAGAAGGATCCGTACCTGCCCCCGTACTACCACCCGGGCATGGAGTCACGCGAGATCCAGTACATGCTCGATCGCCGCAAGGCGCTGGGCGGGTTCCTGCCCGAACGGCGCACAACGGCAAAGCCGCTGCAACTGCCAGGCGACGAGGCGTACAAGTCCGTGCGCAAGGGGTCGGGCAAGCAGAGCGTGGCCACCACCATGGCGCTGGTGCGGCTGATGAAGGAGCTGCTGCGGGACAAGGAGATCGGCAAGCGAATCGTCCCGATCATCCCCGACGAGGCCCGCACGTTCGGTATGGACTCGTGGTTCCCTTCGTTGAAGATCTACAACCGCAACGGCCAGTTGTACACATCGGTCGACGCCGAGTTGATGCTTGCCTACAAAGAGAGCGCCGTCGGGCAGATCCTGCACGAGGGCATCAACGAGGCAGGCTCGACCGCGTCGTTCACCGCGGTGGGTACCTCGTACTCGACGCACGGCGAGCCGATGATTCCGCTGTACATCTTCTACTCGATGTTCGGTTTCCAGCGCACCGGCGACGGTCTGTGGGCCGCCGCGGACCAGCTGGCGCGCGGCTTCGTGCTCGGCGCAACCGCGGGGCGAACCACGCTCACCGGTGAAGGGCTGCAGCACAACGACGGCCATTCGCTGCTGCTCGCCTCCACCAATCCGGCTGTGGTGACCTACGATCCGGCGTTCTCCTTCGAGATCGCGCACATCATCCGGGACGGCCTGCGCCGGATGTACGGCGGCGGCACCCCGGAACCGGGTCCGTACGCGCTGCCGGGCACCGACACCCGCAAGGCGGACGGCGGCTTCGGCGGCGAGGACATTTTCTACTACATCACCCTCTACAACGAGCCGTACCAGCAGCCCGCGGAGCCGGAAGACCTCGACATCGCCGGCCTGCTCAAGGGTCTCTACCTGTACAAGCGCGGGGGAGAGGGTGACGTGCGCGCCCAGATCATGGTCTCCGGCGTCACCGTGCCGGACGGCCTGCGCGCACAGGCGCTGCTCGCCGAGGATTGGGGTGTGCAGGCCGATGTCTGGTCGGTGACCTCGTGGGGCGAGCTCCGCAAGGAGGCGCTGAGCCGCGAGATCGCCGCACTGCGTTACCCCGACGAGGATCACGGCGTCCCGTACGTCACCGAGGCGCTGTCCGGCGTCGAGGGCCCGTACGTCGCCGCGACGGACTGGATGCGTGCGGTGCCGGACCAGGTGCGCAAGTGGGTGCCCGGCGACTTCATCACACTGGGCACGGACGGCTTCGGCTTCTCCGACACCAGGGCCGCCGCTCGCCGCGTGTTCAATGTCGATGCGCAATCGATCGTGGTGGCAGCCCTTTCGGGCCTCGCCAAGGCCGGAAAGATCGACGGTGCCAAGGTGATCGAGGCGGCGTCGAAGTACCGCATCGACGACGTCGACGCCGCGCCGAAGAACGCGTCGAGTTCCGATGGAGACGGCGAGTAGCGGACGATTGAATGGTGGACCGTAAACCGCCGCGGCCGCGACGGATCTCCGAGGGCTCTTCCGAGCACGAGGTGTATCTGCCGACGGGCGCGCTCTCCCCGAACCGGCAAACCCGCGACCCACTCCCGGACACGCTGCTCAAACGCGTGAAGCAGTTCTCCGGACGCCTCTCGACGGAGGCGGTCGGGTCGATGCAGGATCGGTTGCCGTTCTTCGCCGATCTGGATGCCGCGCAACGCGCCGGTGTCCAGATGCTGGTGCAGACCGCGGTGGTGAACTTCCTGGAATGGCTGCAGGACCCGGACAGCGATATCCGGTTCAGTCTCGATGCGTTCCAGGTGATTCCGCAGGATCTGGCGCGGCGGCTGACGCTGCGCCAGACCGTGGACATGGTCCGGGTGGCCATGGAGTTCTTCGAACAGTGGCTGCCCGCGCTGGCGCGCAACGATCGGCAGCTGGTCGCGCTCACCGAGGCGGTGTTGCGGTACGGGCGTGAGCTCGGCTTCGCCGCCGCCTCGGTGTACGCGAGCGCCGCCGAATCGCGCGGCGCGTGGGACACCCGGCTGGAGGCGCTCGTCGTAGACGCCGTGGTGCGCGGCGACACCGGGCCGGACATGCTGTCGCGGGCCGCCACCTTGAACTGGGACGCCACCGCGCCGGCCACCGTGCTGGTCGGCACGCCGCCCGGCGAACAGGGTGTGTCGTCGGTGGGTTCGGTGCATGCCATCGCGGCACGGCACGGCCGGGCCGCGCTCGCGGTAGTACAGGGCACCCGGCTGGTGATGGTGGTGAGCGGTCACCTCGGGGAGTCCTCTTATATATCGCCGTTTCTCGCGGACCTGCTGGCCGAGGTCTTCTCCGACGGTCCCGTGGTGATCGGCCCGACCACTCGCACGCTGGGCGCCGCGCACGCCAGCGCGGTCGAGGCATTGGCCGGGATGGAGGCCGTGGTGGGCTGGCGGGGCGCGCCACGCCCGGTGCATGCGACCGAATTGCTGCCCGAACGCGCGTTGCTCGGCGATCGAGCTGCGATCGACGCGTTGAACGAGTATCTTGTCCTTCCGTTGGCCTCGGCGGGATCGTCACTGGCGGACACCCTCGAGGCCTATCTGGATTGCGGTGGAGCTGTCGAGACGTGTGCGCGCCAGTTGTACGTCCATCCAAATACCGTTCGCTACCGCCTCAAACGGATTGCCGAAATCACGGGTCGTGATCCGATGAACCCGCGGGACGCGTATGTGCTCCGGATCGCCGCAACAGTGGGTCGTTTGACACGAACCCGTAACGAAACGTCAACACCAACCCCAGAGGCCACTCATTTCGCATCGGGTGGCGAGGGCCTGTAACGGAATCCGTGGCTTGTTCGATCCGGACGACTCACGTGGCCTTTTGTGGGACTCCCACAAAAGCCGAGGGCAAGCTTCATTCGCGTCGACATCTCCTGCGAGGCGCCTCACAGTGTTCTCTTAGGGGTGTGATCGCGTTGTTCGCCCCTGGACAGGGGTCCCAGACTCCCGGCATGCTCGCGCCTTGGCTCGATCTCCCTGGCGCGACTGACCGGCTTATCCTCTGGTCCATGGCCTCCGGCCTGGACCTCGTTCGCCTCGGCACCACCGCGACGGCGGAGGAGATTACCGATACCGCCGTGACCCAGCCGCTCGTCGTGGCCGCCGCGTTGCTCGCCTACGCGGAAATCCCCACGGATTCACTTCCGGCCGCTACCATCGTCGCCGGGCACTCGGTCGGTGAACTCGCCGCTGCCGCCGTCGCCGGGGTCATCTCCCCGGATGACGCGGTGAAGTTGGCCGCCATCCGCGGAGCGGAGATGGCCAAGGCGTGCGCGTTGGAACCGACCGGCATGTCCGCGGTGCTCGGTGGCGATGAGGCCACCGTGCTCGCTCGGCTCGCGGAACTCGATCTCATTCCGGCCAACCGCAACGCGGCGGGCCAGATCGTGGCCGCAGGCCGGTTGGACGCGCTGGCGGAACTCGCCGCGAACCCGCCGGAAAAGGCACGGGTTCGCGCGTTGCCCGTCGCGGGTGCCTTCCACACCGCGTTCATGGCACCGGCCCAGGAGGCTGTGACCGATGCCATAGCGCAGATCGTGCCGAACGACCCGACCAGGACTTTGCTGTCGAACTTCGACGGCAAGCCGGTTACCTCGGGACGCGACGCGGTCGCCAAGCTTGCTGCTCAGGTCACCCGGCCCGTTCGCTGGGACCTGTGCACCCAAACCGTAAGGCAGGCAGAGGTTTCCATGGTGGCGGAGTTGCCGCCGGCGGGCACCCTGGTCGGCATTGCGAAACGGGAACTGAAGGGCACGCGCACATTGGCCCTGAAGACCCCGGAAGACCTCCCCGCGTTGGCCGGAGTCAGCATCTCCGGCTAGCTTTCCTGCGCGGCCATGCATCGATATGCACGGCTGTGACCGAGCGGACGTAACCATCGTCCGTCTCGTTCCGAAAACAGTACGAGCCCTACAAAGAACCAAGAAGGGAGCCACGAAGTGGCCGCTCTGACCCAGGAACAAATCGTCGAGGAACTCGGCAAGATCATCGAAGAGGTGACGGGTATCGAACCCTCCGAGGTGACGATCGAGAAGTCCTTCGTCGATGACCTGGACATCGACTCGCTGTCCATGGTCGAGATCGCGGTGCAGACCGAGGACAAGTACGGCGTGAAGATCCCGGACGAGGATCTGGCCAGCCTGAAGACGGTCGGCGACGCTGTCGGCTACATCCAGAAGCTCGAGGCCGAGAACGCTGACGCGGCCGCGGAGCTCAAGGCCAAGTTCGACGCCGAGTAGGGCCGACACTGTGACCACTCCTTCCACTTTGAACGGGAATTTCCCCAACGTCGTCGTCACTAGCCTGGCGGCGACCACGTCGATCGCTGGTGATGTCGATGCGACGTGGAAGGGACTCCTCAACGGCGAGAGCGGTATCGACGTTCTCGAGGATTCCTTCGTCGAGGAATACGACCTTCCGGTCCGCATCGGCGGCCACCTGAAGGTTCGGCCCGAGACCCTGCTGACCCGAGTCGAGTGCCGGCGCATGGCGTACGTCGAGCAGCTCGCGACCGTTCTCGGTCGCGAAGTCTGGCGTAACGCAGGCAGCCCGGAGGTCGACCCGGAACGGCTGGGTGTGGCCATCGGCACCGGGTTGGGTGGCGGCGACGCCCTCATCGACTCGGTGGACAAGCTGAAGAGCGGTGGCTATCGCAAGATTTCGCCGTTGGCTGTGCAGATGGTCATGCCGAACGGTCCTTCGGCCGTTGTCGGCCTCGAATTGAAGGCCAGGGCAGGAGTGGTCACTCCGGTCTCGGCATGCTCATCCGGCTCCGAGGCCATCGCCAACGCATGGCGGATGATCGTCATGGGCGATGCGGACATGGTCGTCACCGGTGGCGTCGAGGGTTACATCGACGCGGTGCCGATCGCGGCGTTCAGCATGATGCGTGCCATGAGCACCCGCAACGACGATCCGAAGGGTGCCTCGCGTCCGTTCGACAAGGATCGCGACGGTTTCGTCTTCGGTGAGGCGGGTGCCCTGATGGTCGTCGAGACCGAAGAGCACGCCAAGGCCCGTGGCGCCACCATCCACGCTCGCCTGCTGGGTGCGGGCATCACCTCCGATGGCTTCCACCTCGTCGCGCCTGCCCCCGATGGCGTCGGCGCGGCACGGGCGATGACCCGGGCGATCCAGACCGCTGGTCTGACCGCGAAGGACATCACCCACGTCAACGCTCACGCGACCGCGACCCCGATCGGCGACACCGCCGAAGCGAACGCGATCAACCTGGCGATTGGCAAGCACGCTTCGGTGTACGCCCCGAAATCCGCACTGGGACACTCGATCGGCGCCGTCGGCGCGCTCGAGTCCGTGCTCACTGTGCTCAGCATCCGGGACGGCATCGTCCCGCCGACGCTGAACCTGGAGAACCAGGATCCGGCCATCGATCTGGATGTGGTGCACGGCGAGGCGCGCCGCCAGGAGATCGAGTACGCGATCAACAACTCCTTCGGTTTCGGTGGGCACAATGTCGCGCTCGCCTTCGGTCGGGCATAGCCGCCTGAATCGAAATCGGTCTGCGCTGGGCGCTACCCGGTGACGCACGCTGTCACCGTTGGCGCCCGACCGCACAGCCCGGTCGACTGCACAGCGACCCCGGCGGGATCGGCCCATCAGGCCTGGTCCCGCCGGGTTCGACATTCTGCAGCCGCGGTTGCGGCGCACTCATTCAGGTGAGGAGAAAACGCGATGACCATCATTGCTCCCGCGTTTCAACAAGACACAGCGTCTGATCCGCGAGATCCGCTCGGTCGATTGCAGCGCTTCTTCGATCCCGGAACCCTTCTTCCGCTCCACCCGCGCGACAAGTCGGGTGTGCTCGCCGCCATCGGCGAGGTAGACGGTGTCCGCACCGTGGCCTACTGCTCCGACGCCACCGTGATGGGTGGCGCGATGGGCGTCGACGGGTGCAAGCACATCGTCGACGCGATCGACACCGCCATCGACTCCAGCCTGCCGATCGTCGGCATCTGGCACTCCGGCGGCGCCCGCCTGGCCGAGGGTGTCGAGGCCCTGCACGCCGTCGGCCTGGTCTTCGAGGCCATGGTCCGCGCGTCCGGCCTGGTACCGCAGATCTCGGTGGTCGTCGGCTTCGCCGCCGGTGGCGCCGCCTATGGTCCCGCGCTCACCGACATCGTGATCATGGCCCCCGAGGGCCGCATCTTCGTGACCGGCCCCGACGTCGTGCGCAGCGTGACCGGCGAGCAGGTCGACATGGCCACCCTCGGCGGCCCGGCGACGCACGGCAAGAAGTCCGGCGTCACCCACATCGTCGCCGATGACGAGGCCGACGCGGTGCACCGCGCGCGTCGTCTGGTGTCGATGTTCGCCGAACAGGGCGAGTTCGATCTGGTCGCGGCCGAGCACGGCGACGTCGACCTCAAGGCGATGCTGCCGGAATCGGCCAAGCGCGCCTACGACGTGAAGCCGATCATCCACGAGCTGCTCGACAACGTCGACGGCGAAAGCTCGTTCGAGGAACTGCAGGGCGGTTACGCGCGCAGTATCGTCACCGGTCTCGGCCGGCTGGCCGGGCGCACCGTCGGCGTGCTCGCCAACAACCCGATCCGGCTCGGTGGTTGCCTCAACTCCGAAAGTGCCGAGAAGGCAGCGCGTTTCGTGCGGCTGTGCAACTCCTTCGGTATCCCGCTCGTCGTGCTCACCGACGTTCCCGGGTATCTGCCCGGCGTCAGCATGGAGTGGGAAGGGGTGGTGCGCCGCGGTGCGAAGTTGCTGCATGCGTTCGCTGAGGCGCGCGTGCCCCGGGTCACGCTGGTCACCAGGAAGATCTACGGTGGTGCCTACATCGCGATGAACGCCCGTGCGCTGGGTGCGACGGCGGTGTATGCGTGGCCCGGGTCCGAGGTCGCGGTGATGGGGGCCAAGGCTGCGGTCGGCATCCTGCACAAGAAGGCGCTGGCTGCCGCGCCCGATGACGAGCGGGAAGCGTTGCACGAGCGCCTCACGGCTGAGCACGAGCGCATTGCGGGTGGTGTCGAGCGGGCGGTTGCGATCGGTGTGGTCGACGAGGTGATCGATCCGGCCAAGACGCGCAGTACTATCGCCGCCGCGCTGGCTGCCGCTCCGTCGCGAGCCAGCCACCTGAAGAACATTCCGCTTTGATGTGAAGCGCGACAGTGGGCCCTGGGTATACCCGGGGCCCACTGTCGTTGTCCCGCAACACTTCTCCCATACCGCGAACGCCAGCAGAATCGGCACGACTCCCCGGGTTTTGCGAGCAACAGTTGCCCTCGTTCTCGGGATCCGCCCTCCCCGCGGATGCCAGTAGTGGTGCATATCCCGGGAGGTAGTGCGGATCGTCGACGACCGGCGAGGTTGGGTCGTCGGTAGCATCGAAAGGTGCGCTACGAAGAGCTTGCCGACGTGCCGTGTTCCATCACGCGGCCGCTCGTGATCTTCGGCGATCGGTGGACGTTGTTGATTCTGAAGTTCGCGTTCTCGGGGATTCGGCGGTTCAACGGGTTTCAGAGTGCGCTCGGGATCTCGCGTAGCCGGTTGCAGGACCGGTTGGATCGGTTGATCGAGCACGAGATTCTGGTGAAGCAGAAGGCAGCGGTGGGGGCGTACGAGGAGTACCGGCTCACCCAGAAGGGGCATGACATCTACCCGATCCTGATGGCTATCCGGGACTGGGGCGATACATACATGGCGCCCGATGGTGCGCCGGTGCGCTACACCCATCAGGGCTGCACGGGTGAGGCGCACGCGGGGCTCGAATGCGATGTGTGCGGTAAGGAGCTGACGGCGCGGGATGTGGTTCCGGAGCCTGGGCCGGGACTCCTCGAATCGGGTCAGTCGGTGAACCAGGTTGCTACCTGATCCACGTCCTCGCGTGAGGTGCGGAAGCTGTTGATCGGATGCTCGGTGTCCGGGTAGCCGAACGAGATGCCGACGACCACCCGGCGGTTGTCCGGTATGCCGAAATAGCTGCGGATGAACGGCGCGTACGACGCCAGCGCCGCCTGGGGTGCCGCGCCGAGGCCGAGGCTCTGCGCGCCGAGCAGGAAGTTGCCGATGTACAGGCCGCAGTCGACGGCGCCGTAGACGCCGAGATCGGCCTCGGTGGTCACGATCGCCACATGCGGTGCGTCGAACAGTTCGAAGTTGCGTAGCGCCTGGCGCATCGTCTGCTCGCGGTCGCCCTTGCCGATGCCGACACTGTCGTACAGTCGCAGGCCGCACTCGCGCCTGCGGTCCCGGAACACGCCTGTGTATTGCGCGGGGAACGCGAAATCCGGCTCCGGCGTTGCGGTTTGGATGTGTGCGAGCAATTCCGCGCGGAAGCGGTCGGTGCCTGCGCCCTCGGTCACCACGACCTGCCACGGCTGAGTATTGCACCACGACGCGGTGCGCTGTGCCACCCGCAGCAGCTTCTCGATGACCTCATGCGGCACCGGATCGGCGCGGAACTGCCGGCAGGTCCAGCGTTCGTCGAGCAGCCTGGCCAAGGCCGTGTACTGCTCAGTGTCCACATCCGCTGTCGTCATCCCGCTCCTCGGTTTTGGTTCTATTTTGAGACTGAACGCTAGCATCGAAAGGCTTGGGGCGGAATGGTGCCGCGGGCGCTGGCCCGGTGGCCGGGGGTGCGGTGGTGCAGCCTGGGGGCGCCGTCGAACTGGGCGGTCGGATGGAGTGCTGGCATTGCCGGGTCATGCGGCCGCTGACAAGGCAGAATCCAGCGCATGGCTTTCGGAGCCCCCGCCGCGCGGGATCGCAAGCGGCACGGTCGGCATTACACGCCGCCGGTGCTCGCGCGGTTTCTGGCGCAGCGGCTGCTCACGCACGTGCCGCGGCCGGAATCCGGGGTCTTGCGGGTGCTTGATCCGGCGTGCGGTGACGGGGCGTTGTTGTTCGCTCTGCGGGACGAGGCGGCGATCCGGCTGCCCGGGGTTCGGGTGGAGTCGACCGGGTATGACCTGGACGCGGCGGCGCTCGCGGTGGCGCGGGTGCGGGACGCGGGATCGGGCGTGGACTGGCATGTCGGGGACTTCCTCACCGCGTCCCACGAGCTCGCGGCGGAATCGTTCGACGCCGTGATCACGAACCCGCCGTATGTGCGGACCCAGCAGTTGGGTGGGGCCACCGCGCAGGTGCTCAGTAAGCAGTTCGGGTTGCGCGGGCGCATCGATCTGACCCATCCGTTCGTCGCGACGCTGCCGCGGCTGCTGTGCCCCGGTGGTGCGCTGGGGTTGTTGTGCGCCAACAGATTCCTGACCACCAAGGCGGGCGCCAACATTCGGCGGTTGCTGCTCGCCGAACTGGCGCCGGTCGAGTTGTACGACCTGGGGGACACCAAGCTCTTCGAGGCGGCTGTACTGCCGGCGATCACCATCGCTACGCGTGCTGCGTACGGCGGGGAATGCCGTTACGCCTCGGCATATGAAACTGAAGTCAACGAAAATGCCTCGAAGATAGACCTTTTCGGTGCATTGACGGGCGAGCGCTGCTGCCTCGTCACGCACAATGGGCGAACCTTCGCGGTGGAGGTCGGCACATTGGTGACGGGCCAGCCGACTCCGCCGGAAAAGGCAGGGGCGCAGGATCTTTCTGCCGCCGGTGTCGGGGCGCGCCTTGCTGGGCAGAGCGAAGCCGTCAGGCCCGAGCGTGTGCTCAAACCCGGAACGTCACACGCGCGGACCATGCAAAAACCTGAACTTCCTTCGGCTGCCTCGCCGTCGGCCTCACCGCCGTCGGCCGAAGTGCTGTCCGCCACCTCGCCGCCATCAGCGGAGCTGCTGTCTGCCGCGCCGTCGTCAGCTGCGCCGTCGTCAGCTGGGCTGCCGTCCGCCCCACCGATGCTGGCCGCGTCGCAGGCGGACGTAACACCTTCTGCTGCAACGCCGCCCACCCCACTCGCATCAGCCGCAGCACAGTCGGTTGCGCTGCCGCCGGCGATATCGCCGTTCATCCCAGCCCCATCATCCGCATCGCCGGCGGCCCCGCTCCGCGCAATCGCCCGGCGCACAGCGGAACCTGAGACCGCCTGGCGCATGTCCAATACCGAGGTCGATTCCTGGCTCGACGCCATCGCTGCGGCAACCTGGAAGACGTTCGGGGAGGTGGGCCGGATTCGGGTGGGTATCAAGACAACTGCGGATCGGGTGTTCATCTCGGATCAGTGGGCCGAGGTCGAGCCGCCTCCTGAACCGGAGCTATTGCTCGAGTTGATCACGCATCACGATCTCGAACCGTGGCGGATCGTCCGAGCGAGCGACACCCGCGTGCTGTATCCCTACGACTGCGGTCAGTCGCGTCGAACTCCGATCGATCTGAATGAATTCCCCTGTGCTGCTGAATATCTACGCACCCATAAGGACACGCTGTCGGCGCGCCACTACCTCGGCGCGAGCGGGCGCGAATGGTTCGAGATCTGGGTGCCGCAGCGTCCGCAGTTGTGGTGTGAGCCGAAGCTGGTGTTTCCGGATATCAGTGATCGGCCGCGGTTCGCGCTCGATCGGTCGGGTGCGGTGGTGAACGGCGACTGCTATTGGATCTCGCTACCCGATCTGGCCGGGGCGCCGTCCGACGCGGATCTGCTCGCGTATTTGCTGATGGGCGTGGCGAATTCGGCGCTGGGCTTGCGGTTCTACGACGCGGTGTGCGGGAACCGGCTGTACTCGGGTAGGCGCCGGTGGATCACGCAGTACGTGGCCCGGTTACCCCTGCCGAATCCGGGTTCGACGTCCGCGGCGGCCATCATCGGGCTGTCGCGCGAGTTCGTCGACGGCAGGCTGCCGGATGCGGCGGCGCGGGCCGAGCTGGACGAGCGGGTGGCGGCGGCGTTCGGGGTGTCGCTGCCGGCGATCTGAGCGCTATGCGGTGACGTGCACGCCCACCATGGGCAGCAGGGTGCGGCGGGCGAACTCGCGGGCGGCATCGCGGTCTGCGACCGGGATGAGCCCGTCGGGGGTGAGGGCCAGGGAGAGGGCGAGCCGGGCCATGATCTCGGCGACCAGGTCGGCGTCGAAATCGTGTGTGTTCTCGGTGTCGCGGAGTTCGCGAAGCTTTTCGGCCAGGTAGCCGCGGCCGACGGCGAGGATCGGGCCTGCGTCGGTGGTGAGCCGGGGCAGGATCAGGTCCGGCTCGGTGCGCAGCAGGCGGCGCAGCAGCTCGTTGTTGGCGATGGCGGTGATGAAGGCGACGAAGATCTCCACCAGCTGGTCCTCGGAGCCGTTGACGGCCCGTACCTGCTTGTCGATCATCGTGACGAAGCGCTGCGCTTCGCGCACGCTCACCGCTTCTACCAGCTCGTTCTTCGATTCGAAGCGGCGATACAGGGTGGCGGGGCTGATGCCGGCGCGGCGGGCGATCTCACCCATGCTGGTCCGCTTGATGCCGAAGTCCAGGAAGGCCGACAGCGCGCTCTCCAGGAGCTTCTCGCCGTCGGCGACGGGCTTGTCCAGGATGCGCTGCAGCATGGGCGGGACACTTGGCATCTGGTCTCCAGTCGATTCGTGCGAGGGCCGGGCGTGCGGGATGGCGTCGCGACGGTGCGGGTGATGGACCTTCATTATTTCACCGGCGTCCGGCGGCTCGTCCGAGGATCGCCGGATTGGCGTCCAGGTCGCGCGTCCAGCTTTGTCTGGTTAGCCTCTTTGGATATCCGATGTGGATGTCGGAGGGCTGGAAAGGGTTGAGCCGTGGCTTATTTCGCGAACCGGGTGGTGGCGATCACGGGGGCGGGCTCCGGCATCGGCCGCGAACTGGCCCTGGCCTTGGCCGCCGACGGCGCCCTGCTGGCGCTGTCGGACAAGTCGGCCGACGCCGTCGCCGAGACCGGCACACGCTGCGCCGAGGTGGGGCATGAGCCGGCGGTGAGCACGCTCGACGTCACCGACCGGGCGGCGGTGCTCGCCCATGCCGCGGCGACGAACTCGCGGTTCGGACGGGTCGAGGCACTGTTCAACAACGCCGGAATCCTGCATGTCGGCAGTGTGGCGGACTCGCCGTTCAGCGATTTCGAGCACGTGATGGACGTGGACTTCTGGGGAGTCGTCAACGGCACCAAGGCTTTTCTGCCGTATCTGCTGGCCGCCGAGCGGGCGCACGTGGTCAACATGTCCTCGGCGTTCGGGTTGGTGGGTATGGCGCAGCACGCGCCGTACAACGCGGCGAAGTTCGCGGTGCGCGGGTTCACCGATTCGTTGCGTCAGGACATGCGGGCTGCGGGTGGCAAGGTCCGGGTGACCGGGGTTTATCCCGGCGGCGTGCTCACCTCCATCGCGCGGTCGGCGAGCGTCGCGCCCGGCATCGACGCGGCGGCGGTCGCGCGCCGGTTCGAGGGGCACGTCGCGCGCACCAGCCCGGATGCGGCGGCCAGGACGATTCTGCGCGGCGCCGCGCGCGGTGAGGCGAAGGTGCTCGTCGGACTGGACGCCCTTCTTGTGGACCTGGTCACAAGGTTCGCCGGCTCGTATCACGAACGGGTGCTGGACATGGTATTCCGTTCCTGACCGTGCGCACCCGCGCGGTCGGGAACGGATGATGGTGAAATGGCAACTGGTCGAACGCTTCTCGTCATCGAGTCCAATCGGGCGCGATCGATCGGACACGATTGATGGCGAAATGGATCCTGGTCGAATGCTTTTCGGGCGTGCCGGGCAAGGTGATCGCCTTCGGTGTCACGCCGAAGTCCTTCGTGCCGCTGCGCAATATCGTGCGCAACCCGCTGTCGCTCGCGGACGCGGAAGCCGCTCTCGCGCAGGCCTGCCGGACCCGCGAACCGGTCGCGTGCGTGTCGGCGGACGGCAGGCGCACGGTGCGGGCCGAGCCGCTGCTCATCACGCCCGAGCGGGCGCATGCCGTCCGGCTGTGGGTGGGGCCGGTGCGGGAGCCGTTGCCGCCGCGAGAACCGGTGGGGGCGTGGTACTTCAACCTCACCACCAATCGCTCGGTGCGCAGCGTGGATCTACTCGATCTGTACGGTGTCGCGCCCGAGGACCGGGCGGCGGAGGTGGCCATCGCGGGGGCGTTCACCCGGTTGGTCACCAATCGGGACGAGAGCGAGGCGCTGGCGAAGATCGTGAACTCCGCGCCGGGTACCGAGCATCAGGCGGTGTGGACCGTCCGCCGCGACGACGATGCCTTGCGCGCAGGGCATTTCGCCTGCCGGATCATTATCGAGCCCGATGCCGACGGGCGCGAGGAGGTCTTGTTCCGCGGCGTGACCCAGGACATCGGCGCCGCGACCGCGGTGCCCTCGGCGCCGCCGCCGATGATTCTGGAGTATCAACTGCTGGAGGCGTCCACGGCGCCGGGGGAGTACCGCGCCATCATGAATCTGCGTTCGCTGCAACTGATTCGATGGATCGGGCCGCCCATGCCGGATATCGCCTGGGCGGATCTACCCGGTCAGCCCGCGCCGCAGATCCATCCGGACGATCTGGCGGCCGCGCAGGCCATGTCGCGGGAGTTGGCGCGCCATCGCACGGAGGGCACGGTACGGCTGCGCCGGGTCGACGGTGGCTGGCAGTCGGTGCACGTGCGGGCGGCGCTGATGGCGCTGGATCAGCACACCACGGCCGGGCTGGCCACGGTCACCGCCGTATGACACACGGTGACCGTGGGGTGGCGATCACTGGCGCGGTAAGTCCAGCGCCGCCATCTCCTGCTCGATCGCGTTGGCGGCGAAATCGACACCGCTGGAACGCAACTCGTGGACTCGTCGCTGTAATGCCTCGATGCCGCCCGGTTGGGCGGCAATGTCGGCCACGCTGATCCGCCCCGTGGACCGGTGCATACTCGACTGCATGTACGCCATCATCGTGAAACCTCCTGCCTGCACGCTTCTGCACCCACCGACCCAGGTGGGTTGACCACTGCGCTACAAGCCGCACGACAACCGTGTCGGCAGGAGACCCCGGGTCACCGGGCACGCTGGCCGAATGTTATCAGCGATTCCTACTGGACGCTTGATCAGTGTGTGCTGTCTCACACCTCTTTTGCGGCACGGTGATTCGCCGTGTTGTGTAGGTACACAGCCCCATTCAGCCGAATGCCGTCCTGCTCGGCCTCGCTGAGCTCACGGCGGACCTTGCCCGGCACTCCGGCGACGAGCGACCCGGGCGGAATCTGCGCGCCCTCCGGGATCAGCGCATTGGCCGCGATCAAACTGCCCGCGCCGATCACCGCGCCGTTGAGCACGGTGGCGCCCATGCCGACGAGCACGTCGTCGTCGACCGTGCAGCCGTGCAGGATCGCGTTGTGCCCGACCGACACCCCGCTGCCGACGGTGAGCGGGAAGCCGGGATCGGCGTGCAGTACGCAGCCGTCCTGGATGTTGGTCCGCTCGCCGACGCTGATCTCTTCGAGGTCCCCGCGCAGCACGGCGCTGTACCAAACGCTGACCTCGGCCGCGAGCCGTACCCGGCCGATCACCGTCGCGTTGGGCGCGACCCACGCCGCCTCGTCGATCTCCGGGGCGAACTCACCGATCTGAATCCTCATGCCGACGAACCTAGCCGTGCCCCCTGGAACAAGGCGCGGTGGGCGGCCGGGCTGGTGCCGAGGATGCGGTGGAAGTGGTGGCGCAGGCTGACGGCGGTGCCGAAGCCGGTGTCGGTGGCGATGCGGTCCATGGTGTCGTCGGTGGTTTCCAGCAGCAGCCTGGCGCGGTCGGTGCGTTGGTGCAGCAGCCACTGCTGCGGACTGTTGCCGGTGCGGTCGCGGAAGCGGCGGGTGAAGGTGCGCCGCGACATCAGGGCGACCCTGGCCCAGCCGTCGAGGTCGATCGATTCGCCGAGATGTGTTCGCGCCCAGACCATTGCGCGTTCGATGGGGTCGTCGTCGGCGGCGTCGGGGACCGCGATCGGGATGTACTGGGCCTGCGAGCCGCTGCGGTGCGGCGCGGTGACCAGGTCCCTGGCCAGTTCGGTGGCCACGCGGCTGCCGAGGTCGGTGCGTACCAGGTGCAGGCAGCAGTCGAGGGCGGCGGCTACTCCCGCGGAGGTGACCACGTCGCCCAGGTCCGACCACAGGGTGTCGGCGCGCACCCGGACCGCGGGGAAGGCGCGGGCCAGCTGGGCGGCGGCCGCCCAGTGGGTGGTCACCTCGCGGCCGTCGGCCAGCCCGCTGGCCGCCACCGCCCAGGAGCCGAGGCAGAGGCCGACGATCCTGGCGCCCGCCGCGTGTGCCTGGTGGAGGGCGGTGCGCAGGTCGTCGGAGACGGGCAGGTCGCATTCCCAGGCCGGGATCACCACCGTGTCCGCCCGGACCAGCCGATCGAGTCCGTGTCGCACCTCGATGTCGAAACCTGCTGGGGTGTGCAGACTTCCGGGCTGCTCGGCGCAGACGTCTACCTGATACAGCGCCGGTCCGTGGACGCCGACGCGGCCGAACACCAGGCTCGGTACGGACAGGTGAAAGGGACTCATGCCGTCATAGGCGAGGACGGCTACGGTGTGCATGGCCCGATTTTAGCGATAGGCGGCTCTCGGGCCACTGTTGGGTGTGCTTGCGGGTTGACAAGCTCGATGCCATGACCAGCAACCAACTCGACGTTCTGCACATAGGTGGGCCCACCGTCCGCCTCCGTTACGCGGGCCGCACCTTCCTGACCGACCCCACCTTCGATGCGCCCGGCGACTACCCGGGCCCGGTCACGTTGCACAAGCTCACCGGTCCTGCGGTGCCCGCCGACCAGGTCGGTCCGGTGGACGTCGTGTTGCTCTCGCACGACGAGCACGCCGACAACCTGGACAACTCCGGGCGCGAATTCCTGAAGTCCGCGCAGACCGTGCTCTCCACGCCCGGTGCCGCCGAGCGGATCAATGGTGTTCGGGGGCTGGAGAATTGGGAGACCGTGACGATCTCCGGCATCCGGATCACCGGGGTGCCCGCGCTGCACGGGCCCGAGGGCTGCGAGCCGTTGACCGGAGTCGTCACCGGGTTCGTGCTGCAGGCCGACGGTCAGCCGACCGTGTACGTCTCGGGTGACAACGCGTCGGTCGATCGGGTCGCGCAGATCGTCGAGCGGATCGGCCGGATCGATGTGGCGGTGCTGTTCGTCGGCGCGGCCAATGTCGGGCACTTCGGCGATACCGATCTCACGCTGAACGCACGCACCGCCGTGCAAGCGTCCGAGGTGCTCGGCGACGCGGTGATCGTGCCGGTACACGGCGAAGGATGGGTGCATTTCAGCGAGACGCTGGATCGGCTGCGGCGGTTGTTCGAGTACGCCGGGCGGGACAAGCAGTTGCTGATTCCGCCGCTCGGCGTGGAGATCGCCGTCTGATCAACTTGCGCAGAAACCGCTCGTCGGCGGGCGGTCTCGTGATCATCGTGTGCCGCCCGCGCGTCGTTCGTGGCGCGTGCCCGTTGCGGGGTCCACGATGGCGGTATGAGGATCGGAGTTCCACGGGAGGTCAAGGAGCAGGAGTTCCGGGTGGCGCTGACGCCGGCTGGTGCCGGGGAGTTGGCCGCGCAGGGACACGAGGTGCTGATCCAGGCCGGGGCGGGGGTCGGGTCGCGGTTCGCCGACGCCGACTATGCGGCTGCGGGGGCGCGGCTGGTGCCGTCCGCCGACCAGGTCTGGCGGTCGGCGGAGCTGGTGTTGAAGGTGAAGGAGCCGATCGCCGAGGAGTATCCGCGGATGCGCCGCGGACAGGTGCTGTTCACCTACTTGCACCTGGCCGCGTCCCGGGAATGCACCGACGCCATCCTGCGTTCCGGGATCACCGCGATCGCCTACGAGACCGTGCGGGCGGCCGACGGGTCGCTGCCGTTGCTCGCGCCGATGAGCGAGGTTGCGGGCAAGCTCGGGGCTCAGGTCGGGGCGTATCACCTGATGGCGCCCCTGGGTGGGGCGGGCATGCTGCTCGGCGGCGTGCCAGGGGTGCCGCCCGCCGACGTGGTGGTGCTCGGCGGTGGGGTCGCCGGGTCCAACGCGGCTGCGGTCGCCGCCGGTATGGGTGCGCGAGTTACCGTGCTGGACACCAACTTGCCTCGGTTGCGTGAGTTGGATGCGCGATTCGATGGGCGGATCGCCACGGTCTCGTCGAATGCCGCCGAGATTCAGCGGGCCGTTTCCGCCGCCGATCTCGTCATCGGTTCGGTGTTGGTGCCGGGGGCTCGTGCGCCGAAACTCGTGTCCGACGAGCTGGTCGCGCAGATGCGGCCCGGTTCGGTGCTGGTCGATATCGCGATCGATCAAGGTGGCTGCTTTGCCGGGTCGCACCCGACCACCCACGCGAATCCTACGTTCCGCGTGCACAATTCGTTGTTCTACTGTGTCGCGAATATGCCGGGCGCGGTGCCGCCCACGGCTACCGTCGCGCTCACCAACGCCACCTATCCCTACGTTCGTGCCATCGCCGAGCTCGGTTGGAAAGAGGCGTGCGCCGTCCACCACGACCTTGCGCACGGTGTGACTGCGGACGCTGGTCGGCTGTTGTCGGTGGAAGTCGCTGCGGCGCATGGGTATACGACGCCGCAGCCGGTGGGTCTGGCGGGCTGACCGCCCTCGGCGGATACGAGCGCGCGAGGGGCGACGGAGAAGAGGACCGGCAGTAGCTGGTGCGGCGGTACCTCGCGGTGTTCGCCGCCGCCGCCACCGAAGCCTCCGCCACCGATGCCGATGCCAGCCGCCACCGACACCGATGCCCGCCGCCGCCACCGACGCTGGTTTGTCGTAGCACAACGACAAACCAGCTCGGTGTTTACGGCACCGACCGGGGGCGGCTACTCGTCGTCGGTGCGGTTCGCGCCGAGGTACCAGTCGGGCTCGCCCTCGGTGGGCAGGTCGTGCAGCTTGTCGGGGTTGCGGATGACATTGATGGCGACGATGCGGCCGGCATCGATGACGAAGTCGAACACGCCGATGTGGTTGCCGTCGAACACGACCAGGCCGGGTGCGCCGTTGACCAGCACCGCGCGGCCCCACCCGCCCGCGGCGGACGGTGCGTGGTACCAGCCGAGCAGCATCTTCGCGATGAGTTCGGCGCCGTGCACGGGCTGGCGGATCGCGGGAACCTTGCCGCCGCCGTCGGCGGTCAGGCTGACGTTCGCGTCGAGCACGCCGAGCAACGCGCTGAGATCACCGGAGCGCCAGGCGACCGCGAAGGCGGAGACGACCTTCTCCTGTTCGTCCGGCGAGGCGGGGAAGCGCGGCGTGCCGTTCTCGACGTGCTTGCGGGCGCGGGAGGCGAGCTGTCGCACCGCAGCCGGGGTGCGGCCGACCACCTCGGCGACCTCGGGGCCGGTCATTCCGAACACGTCCTGCAGGACGAACGCGGTGCGCTCGGCGGGCGACAGCGACTCGAGGACAACCAGCAGTGCGGTGGTGACCCGCTCGTCCTGGGTGATCCGATCCGCCGGATCGTCCCAGCTGGTCACCTCGGGCTCCGGCAGCCACTCGCCGACATACTGCTCGCGCCGGACCCGGGCCGACCCGAGCTGATCCAGCGCGAGGCGACCGGTCACCGTGCTGAGCCAGGCGCGCAGATTCTCGATCTGCCCCGCCGTGCCCGCCTCGTGCTGGCGTTGCAGCCGCAACCACGCCTCCTGCACCACATCGTCGGCGTCGGTGAGACTGCCGAGCGTGCTGTAGGCGAGCCTGCGCAGGTACGGCCGATGCTCCTCGAACCGCCGGGCCAGCTCGGCCTGGTCGAGGGGTTCGGGAGTAGAAGGCTGTTCGGAGGTCACTGCTGTCGCCGTTCGGTCGTTCCGCCCCGCCGGGCGCGAGTTCATGGGTGCGTCACCAGGTTGACGACGCAGCGGATCAGAGTGTGACACGCCGTAGATCACCGACAGGGTATGCCCGCCACCGGCGAGGTCCGCATCACTGACTCGCCGAGCTCCGCATGATCGAGCCGGTGCACCCAGCAGCCCTCGTGCTGGCTCACCCAGGCGCCACCGTCGCCGAATAGCGCAGCGTGGCTGCCGAGCGGGACATGTTGGCGGCAAACGTCGAGTGGGCGCGCGCCGTGACGTCCCGTTGGGCGGGGTTGCGCATGATCGACGGGACGGGGTAGCGGCAGATGTCGGGTGGGCGCGCCGTGGTGTCCCGCTCAGCGGGGTAGCTGTTGGCCGACGGAACATGGTGGCGGCGAATGCCGAGTGGGCGCGTCGTGGTGACCCGTTGGGCGGGGATATGCATGATCGACGGGGCATGGTGGCGGCAGACGTCGGGTGGGCGCGCTGTGGTGTCCCGTTGGGTGGGTAGCTGAAGTCGGCGGGACGTGGTGGCGGCGAACGTCGAGTGGATGCGTCGTGGTGTCCCGTTCGGCCGGGTAACTCGTGATCGACGGGACATGGGGCGGCATCCGCCGAGAGAGGTGCGCCGCTGTGTCCCGTTGAACATGGGCTGTGGAGGCAGCGGATAGGCTCGGCGGGTGCAGAAGGGGACCGCTACCGCCGCTGGGTTGCTGTTGGGGTTTGTGCTCGATCGGGTGCTGGGGGATCCGCGGCGGTGGCATCCGGTGGCTGGATTCGGTTCGGCGGCAAGCGCGCTCGAATCGGTGACGTATGCCGATCGGCGTAGTGCGGGGGTGCTGCACGAGGTGGTGCTGGTGGGTGCGGTGGTAGGGGTCGGTGTGGGGGTTCGTGGTCTCGGACTGCCCGCGACCGCGCTGGCCACCTGGACGGTGCTGGGCGGGCGGAGCCTCGCCAAAGCGGGCAGCGAGATGGCCGACCGGCTGGAGGCAGGGGATCTGGACGGTGCTCGCGCGCTGCTGCCCTCGCTGTGCGGCCGCGACCCCGAGGTGCTCGACGCCGACGGATTGGCCCGCGCCGCACTGGAATCCATCGCGGAGAACACCTCCGACGCGACCGTGGCCCCGCTGGTCTGGGGTGCGCTCGCCGGTGTGCCCGGCCTGCTCGGCTACCGCGCGATCAACACCCTCGACGCCATGATCGGCTACCGCAACGACCGCTACCGCAACTTCGGCTGGGCCGCCGCCCGCACCGACGACCTGGCCAACCTGCTCCCCGCGCGCCTCACCGGACTGCTCACCGTCGCGCTCGCCCCGCTCGTACAAGGCCATTCCGCCGCCGCCCGCCGCGCCTGGCGCCGCGATGCCGCAAAACATCCGAGCCCCAACGCGGGTGTGGTCGAGGCCTCGATGGCAGGCGCGCTCGGCGTTCAACTCGGCGGCCGCACCCAGTACCGCCACGGCACCGAACTCCGCCCTACTCTCGGTGACGGCCCCGCCCCGACCGTCGCGGACCTCCACCGCGCCGTGCACATGTCAGAGGCCGTGCAGTGGGCGTCCGTCGCGGTCGCGGCTCTTTGGGCTCTCGCCAGGCGCTAGGTGCCGCAAAGCCACGCGTCGTCGAAGGCGTTGTCGTGCCGCGCATCTGGCCGACGTTGTGCAGCGAACGTCGGTCGTGATCGCTGCCGCTGGCCCGCACTAGGCGCAGTCTCGCGGGCCTGCGGCGGTGTCAGCGCGCGGGCGTCCGGGTCAATCGCGGCCGCGACCGTAGCGGTCCGCCAGGCGCGCTTCGGTTGTCGGTTTCGTGGGTGCCGAAGTGGGTGTGACCGTAGGAGTTTCGGGTGACGTGGGGTCGGGTGGGGGGCTCGCGGCGACCGGTTCGGTTGCGGTGCTTGCTTTTTCCCTGCGGCGTTCGCGGATCTCGGCGTAGACGAAGTAGCCGAGGCCCAGGGGCGCCATGATGCCGAAGGCCAGCCATTGCAGCCCGTAGGACAGGTAGGGGCCTGCGTCGAGTTGGGGGAGGGGGGTGGGTTTGAAGGCACCGGGCTGGTTGTCGTCGAGTTGCAGGTAGCCGCCGCGTTCGCCGGTGGGGATCGGGGTCAGCGGTTGCTGCAGGACGGCGGCTTCCTGGGTGGTGTCGATCGAGTACACCTGGCGGTAGCCGTCTTGGATGGACGGGTCCTTGCCGGGGGTGATGCCTTCCGACATCCGGACCCTGGCTTCGAGGCGTTGCGGTCCGGCGGGCGGGTCGGGGATCGGCGGCGGGCGGGAACCGTCCACCGCGGCGACCAGTCCGCGGTCGATGAGCAGCAGGCGACCGTCGTCCAGCCGGAAGGTGGCGAGCACGGAGTAGCCGGGGGCGCCGTCGAGGTGCCGCAGCCGGACCAGCACCGTCGAGTCCGGCTGGAAGGCGCCGGAAGCGGTGACCTTGCGCCATTCGGTGTGCGCGTCGTCCGCGCTGGAGCCGTCCAGGACGGTGGTGATGTCGATCGGGTCGGCGCGTACCGAGTCGGCGATGAGTTGGTTGCGGTGCGAGGTGCTGGTGTTCTTGCCGAGCTGCCACGGCGCGAGCACCGTGAAGCACAGGTATGCGAACACCGCGACCACCGCCGCGAGGATCACCCAGCTCGGGCGGAGCAGAAAGGTCAGCCTGCGCATCAGATTCGCCGATCGAGCAGCGGGTCGGGCGGCTGGGCGGGCAGGCCGAGCGCGGCGCGCACCCAGTCGAGCAGGCCGGGCATCGCCGCCTCGATCTGGTCACGGACGAGTTCGAAATCGGCCGTGTCACCGTAGTAGGGGTCGGGCACGTCGGGCCCATCGGCGGCGGGGTCGAAACTGCGCAGCAGCCTGCGCCGATCCGACGGCACACCGAGGCGGGCCAGTTCGCGTTCGTGCGAGGTGTCGAGCGCGATCAGCAGGTCGGCGTCGCGGTGGTCGGCGCCGAGGGCCGCGGCGATGTGCCCGGTCGCGTAGCCGTATTTGCGCAAGGTCGCGGTGGTGCGGGTGTCCGCGTCGTCGCCGACGTGCCAGGCGCCGGTGCCCGCGCTGCTCACCCGCACCCGATCGGCCAGTCCCGCGCGGGACAGATGCATGGCGAAGATCTTCTCCGCCATCGGAGAACGGCAAATGTTGCCGGTACAGACGAACGACACGTGCAGCTCACCCACGACAGCCATTCTGGCCGGTCGACCTACGGGCCCGCCACGTAGGGTGTGATCTCGTGTCCGAGGACAGCGTCGATCACGCCGAACTGCGCCACCACGGCGACGTGGACGCGCGCCCCGGCATGCTCGACTTCGCGGTGAACGTGCAGGGCAGCGCGCCGCCGGACTGGCTGCGGCAGCGGCTCGCGGCCCGGCTGGACACGCTCGGGCGCTACCCGAGCGCGGAGGAAGATCACACGGCTAGGTGTGCCGTCGCGGCCAGGCATGGGCGCCGCCCGGACGAGGTGCTGTTGCTGGCGGGTGCGGCCGAGGGCTTCGCCATGCTGCCGCGGCTCGCACCTCGACTGGCCGCCGTGCTCCACCCGTCGTTCACCGAGCCGGAGCTTGCGCTGCGCGCGGCCGGTGTCGCGGTGACCAGGGTGCTGCTCGAGCCGCCGTACACCCTCGACCCGACCCTCGTCCCGGCCGACGCCGACCTCGTGGTGCTCGGCAATCCGACCAACCCCACCTCGGTGCTGCACCCGGCCGAAACCATCCGCGCGTTGCGCAGGCCGGGCCGGACCATCGTGGTCGACGAAGCGTTCACCGACGCGGTGGCGGGGGAGCCCGAATCGCTCGCCGGGTACTCCGCAACCGATGTGCTCGTCCTGCGCAGTCTCACCAAAACCTGGGCGCTCGCCGGACTCCGCTGCGGTTACTTCCTCGGTGCTCCTGAACTCCTGGCGCGCCTGAATCACGGCCGTGCCCACTGGCCGCTCGGCACCCTGCAACTGGAGGCGATCACCGCCACCGCCGAGCCGCACGCGGTCGCCGCGGAACAGCAGCGCGCCCAGACGATCGCCGTCGAACGTGACGCGATGATCGAGCGGCTCACCGAACTGGGCGTGCATGTGCACACGCCGGCGGCGGCGCCGTTCCTGTTGCTCCGCGTTCCCGATGGTGAACTGCTCCGGAAGTACCTGGCGGACAACGGCATTGCCGTCCGTCGCGCGGATACTTTTCCCGGTCTCGGGCCGAACCATCTCCGCGTCGCGGTGCGCGGCACCACCGAGGTGGACCAGCTCGTCACCGCCGTGCGAACGGCGGACCTCTGGTGAGCGCTTCGACCGAGGCCCACCCTCGACCACAGGAGCACAGCCGCACATTTTCCGATGTGGCGCATACGGAATCGCAGGCAATTCCGTATGTGCCACCTCAAAAGTTGTGCGGCGGCCGGGTTGTCCGCTGGCGGAGGTCGGCCCGGGACGGAATGCGACAGTTCATGGACGGACCACAGGAGGGTGAACGATGACGACACTGGCGGATCTCATCGAAGTGCTCGACGCGGCATACCCACCGAAGCTGGCGGAGTCGTGGGATTCGGTCGGGCTGGTCGCCGGTGATTCGGCCGACGAGGTCACCCGGGTGCTGTTCGCGGTCGACGCCACCGCGGGCGTCGTCGAGGAGGCGATCGACTGGCGGGCACAGGCTTTGGTGGTGCATCACCCGCTGCTGCTGCGCGGCGTCGACACGGTCGCGGCCGATACTCCGAAAGGCGCACTGCTGCACCGGCTCATCCGTTCCGGCTGCGCGTTGTTCACCGCGCACACCAACGCGGACTCCGCCGACCCCGGCGTCTCCGACGCGCTGGCGGCCGCGATCGGCCTCACCGTCACCGGCCCGATCGATGCCAAACCCGAAGCCCCCATCGACAACTGGGTCGTGCAGGTGCCCCCGTCCCATGCCGACGCAGTGCTGTCCGCCTTGTTCATGGCGGGCGCAGGCAGCAGCGGCGACTATCGCGACTGCGCACTCCGGGTGCCCGCGGTCGGCCAGTTCCGGCCGATGGCGGAGGCGACCCCGGCGGTCGGCGTGCTCGGTGAACTCCAGCGGGTCGACGAGGAGCGCCTCGAGCTGATCGCGCCGCCCGCCGCCCGCGCCGCCATCCTGTCCGCCCTGCGCGCCGCCCACCCGTACGAGGACCCGGCCTACCACATCACCGAACGCGCCACGCTGGCGTCGACGGTCGGCATCGGCCGCGTCGGCACCTTGCCGGAACCGGAGTCGTTGCGCGCCTTCACCGATCGAGTCGCCGCGGCACTGCCGCCGACCGCGTGGGGCGTGCGCGCGGCAGGCGATCCGGACCGCTCCATCTACACGGTCGCCGTCTGCGGCGGCGCGGGCGATTCCTACCTGAACGCGGTGACTCGCCGCGGCGTCGACGCGTACGTCACCGCGGACCTGCGCCATCACCCCGTCGACGAACACCTGCGCAAGGGTGGTCCCGCCCTCGTCGACGCCGCCCACTGGGCGACCGAATTCCCTTGGTGCGCCCAAGCGGAACAGGTCGTGCAGGCCGGCCTGCCCGATCTGGAGACGCGCGTGTCGACGCTGCGGACCGACCCGTGGACGGTCAGCGCGCGCAGCTGAACCGATCAGTAGCCACGCGGCGGCTGTCCGTGCCAGGACGGATCCGCAGGCTGTCCACCGTGCACATTCTCCGTCTGCGCCCGCCCGGCCAGCTCCGTGGCCTGCTGCTTGGTGAGCTTCGACTCGGCACCACACCAGGTGCATTGCAGGGAGTGCTTGGTGCTCAACGGGATCAGTGGCACGAAGAACAGCGTGAATTTGGTGACCAGTTTCCGCAGCATGTGGGCTGCGGGGTTGCCGCAGCTGCCGCACACCAGGGTGAGCACGGCGAGCCGCTGCGCGTACTGACGCCAACCGAAGATCACCATGGAAAACCCCCGAAGTAGTGAACTTGACCCCATCGACCTTACCGCCGCTTCGGCGTGTCGGCGCGTGTCTACTGGATTGGTCTGTGCGGTCGGTTGTTTCCGCGAGTCGACCGGTGATTCAGGGGTACAACTACCGCATGAATTTCCCGGTGAACTTCGGCTTCGTGCAGATCGGGTTGATCTTGATCATCCTGATCGCGATCGCACTGCTCATCTCCGGGCTGCTGCGGGCCCGCCGGGCCGGCTTCCGCGCGCTGATCGCGCGCGGCGGCAGCGGGCTGGTGCTGCTGGTGGTCGCGGTGGTGCTGCTCTGGCTGGCGACGCTGATGCAGACCTATCTCGGGTTGACCGGAGAGATCAAGGCGGCGCACGTGGTGGCCAAGGAGGTGGACGGGCAAGAACACCTGCTCGATATCGAACTCACCCTCTACGGTGACGATCAGCACGACGAGCAGCGGCTGAAGTACCAGGTGGAGGGCGACACGTGGGTGCTGCAAGCGGGCATCGTCGAGCTGGAACCGTGGGTGAACGCGCTCGGTTTCCACTCCGGATACAAGATCAGCAGGCTGTACGGCCAGCGCCTGGACGGTGTCGCGACCTCGCAGAACCAGATCTTCCTCAACGGCGGCGACCGGGACTTCTTCGATGACATGCGCAAGGGGCGCTGGTGGACCGAGCCGTTCGTGCGCTCGGCCTACGGCAACGCGGTGATCGCGGTCCCCGGTGAGTACGACGTCTTCGTGTCCAGGGACGCCATCAAGACCCGCGCCCCGGCCTGACGCCGGGCAAGCCGGGGCGGCGGCGCCAATTGGTGCGGCGTCGGTCAGCGGGAACAGTCCGGCGGGGTACGGTTGAACACCGACCCATCCACAGCGTCCAGGAGTTTGTCCGCGTTGAATGTCGAACCACCCATCCAGGCCAAGCTGCTACAGCTCGCCGCTGTCGACGCCGAGCTGACGCGGATCGCGCACCGCCGCACCGTGCTGCCCGAACAGCAGGAGGTGGCCCGGCTGGAGGCCGAGCGCAACGCGCACAAGGACGCCGCCGTCGCCGTGCAGATCATGCTCGACGACCTCGACCGCGACATCCGCAAGCTGGAAGGCGAGGTCGACGCCGTCCGTAAGCGCGAGGAGCGCGACAAGGGCATGCTGAGCGCCGGAACGGTGAACGCCAAACAGCTTTCGGAGATCCAGCACGAACTCGGCAGCCTGGAGCGCAGGCGCTCGGTGCTCGAGGACGAGCTGCTCGAGGTGATGGAGAAGCGGGAGGCTTCGGCCGACGACTACCAGCACGCGGGCGCCCGGCTGGACAAGACCGAGCAGGAACTGGCCGACGCGCAAACCCAGCGCGACGAGGCCCTCGCCGATCTCGAGGTGGCACAGGGGCGTTGCGACGCCGACCGGTCCAAGCTGATCTCGCTGTTCCCGGCCGACCTGCTGGCGATCTACGACCGGCAGCGTGGCCAGCACGGTGTCGGCGCGGCGCTGCTGCAGGCCCGCCGCTGCGGCGCGTGCCGGATCGAACTGGATCGCGGCGAGATCGCCCGGATCGCGAAGACCGCCCCCGATCTGGTGGTGCGGTGCCCGGAGTGCGGCGCGATCCTGGTGCGCACCAAGGAATCGGGGCTGTGACCGCTCGACCGGCGCGGGCAGCGCGGTGACCGAGCGCGAGGTGATCGTCGAGGCCGACGGCGGCTCCCGGGGCAATCCTGGACCGGCGGGCTACGGTGCGGTCGTCTTCGCCGCCGATCATGTGCGGGTGCTCGCCGAACGCCGCGAGTTCATCGGCATCGCGACCAACAATGTCGCCGAATACCGTGGCCTGGTCGCGGGTTTGGAGGCGGCGGCCGAACTCGGCGCCAGCGTCGTCGCGGTGCGGATGGATTCCAAACTGGTCGTCGAGCAGATGTCGGGCCGCTGGAAGATCAAGCACGCGGCCATGATTCCGCTCGCCGACCGGGCCCGCAGGCTGGTCGCGGGTTTCGAGCGGGTGAGCTTCACCTGGATTCCGCGCGCCGAGAACTCGCACGCCGACCGGCTCGCCAACGAGGCGATGGACGACGCCACCCTGGTGGACGAGGTGCGCACCGCCCGCGAGGCGGAAAAGCCCACGGCCGCACCGGTTGCCGAAGATCCGGTGGTTTCGGCGGCTGCGGCGCAGCCTGCGCCCGGCTGGACCGGTGCCACCGGTCGCCCGACGCGCCTGCTGCTGTTGCGCCACGGCCAGACCGAACTGTCTGTGCAACGGCGCTATTCGGGTCGCGGCAATCCGCCGCTCACCGAGCTCGGCCGGGAGCAGGCCGCGCGTGCCGCGAAAATGCTTGCGGCCAAAGGCGGTATCTCCGCCGTGCTGTCCTCGCCGCTGAGCCGGGCTCAGGAGACCGCCGAGGCCGCAGCCACCGCGCTGGACGCACCGCTCACCATCCTGGACGGCCTCATCGAGACCGACTTCGGCGAGTGGGAGGGCCTGACCTTCCTGGAGGCGGCCGAACGCGACCCGGAACTGCACGCCCGCTGGCTCGGCGACGCGTCGCTGCCCGCGCCCGGTGGGGAGAGTTTCGACCAGGTCCGCGAGCGGGTCGACGCAGTTCGGCGTGATCTGGTGGGGTTGTATCCGGGGGCGAACCTGGTCGTGGTCAGTCATGTGACGCCGATCAAGACGCTGCTCCAGCTGGCGCTCGGGGTCGGGCCGTCACTGCTGTACCGGTTGCATCTGGATCTGGCGTCGCTGTCGATCGCGGAGTTCTATCCGGACGGCGGGTCGTCCGTGCGGCTGGTGAACGACACCTCGTACCTGTAGCAACTGTTCATCCGTCCGTCGCCGGAAGCTCGGCGACGGTCATTCTGTGCTGCCATCATCTGCCGCAGCATGTCGGATATCGCGCGTCGGGATAGTTCCGTTCGGATTCGCGGTGCGGCGGTTGGCGGCGTATAACAGTTGAGTCTCGTCGGTCGGGAAATTCGGCCGCAGCTGGGTGTGGGTGAGGGTGAAAGTCAGTTCGGGCGAACACTTTTCAGAGCCGCCGCAAAACTATGTGGCGCGGGTCTCAATCGCGCCCGCACTGTGGCGCGGCGCACAGGTGTGTTGCGGACCGGCCTACCCGTGTCGATGCTGAGTCGACCAGCAGGTAACCAGCGTCGATCTGACTCCGCTGCGCAGGCATTCCCGCTTGCTGACATGGCGACCGCAGATTGTGTCGGGGGCGGTTCCCTCCCCGGTCCGGGCGAGCACGGCGATCGTCGCGTGCTCGCTTTTTCGAAAAGGAGAGAAGTGACAACGAAACTCAGATCGCTGGCAGCCGCGACGGCCGCCGTCGCATCGGTGATCGCCGGTGCCGCGGGCACCGCGTCGGCGGCGCCCACCGCCGTGCTCGGCGGCAGCTCGGGCATCGCGTTCGAGAACAACTCCGTATGTTCGCTGACCGCGATCGGGCATGACAACGCGGGCAGGCTCGTCGGCATCACCGCGGGCCACTGCGCGCCCACCGGTGCCCGGCTGATCGCCGAGCACACGCCGGATGCCGGAGTTGTCGGTAAGGTCGCGTTCTCCGATGACGGCAAGGGACTGGATTACGCGGTCCTGGAACTCAACCCGGAGCGGGTCACCCCGGTGCGCAGCGTCGGCCCGACCACCATCGCGGGCCTCGGTGACGCGCCGGGTCCCGGTGCCACGGTGTGCTCCAGCGGCCGCTCCAGCGGCTCGGACTGCGGCGTCGTGTGGGGCGAGCTGGACGGCACCACGATCAACCAATACTGCTCCAAGCCGGGCGATTCCGGCGGCCCGGTGGTAGTCGGCGATCGGCTCGTCGGCATGAACCAGGGACGGCTCACCGGCATCGGTCCGGTCGGCTTCGACGTGCCGTGCACCACGGCCGCCAACCCGCTGCACTCACCCGCGTTCTTCCAGCCGATCGTGGTGATCCTCGCCGCCATCAACGCCCAAGGTGGCGTCGGGGCCGGCTTCCAGCCGATCTAGTTCAGGTCGTTCGGAATTCGCCGCGGCCGCCAGCTCACGCAGTGCGGCCGCGGTGAATTCGTCCAGCGGGTAGAACAATTCGATCGCCAGCTCGGAGAGGGTCACATCGGCCGGTGCGCCGAAGGTGGCCATCGTGCTGAACATCGACAGCTCGCCAAGCGGCGTGCGGATTCGGATCGGCACCTCGAACGGGCTCGGCTGTGCCGCATCGACTCTCGCCTCGTCCGGCGGATCGGGTAGTCGCCGATAGCGGCGCACCTCGTCGTACAGCGCCGTCAGTTGCGGGTCGCCACTCGCGCCGACCTGTCTGGCCAGGCGCTCCAGGAACAACTCCCGGACCTGGCTCAGGTTGGCCAGCCGCGCGGACAGCCCCTCCGGATGTAGCACCAGGCGATACACATTCGGCCGCGGCAACAGCAACTGCTCCGGAATACCTTGCAGCAGAACGCCCATCGCCGCATTGCCGGTGACTACATTCCACAGCCGGTCGACGACCACCGCCGGATACGGTTCGTGCGCGGTGAGCATCGTGGTCAGCGCGGCCCGCACCGAGGTCAAGCTCGCGTCGTCGAGGTTGCTCTCCCGGTAGGCCGGCGCGTAGTCGGCGGCCAGCAGCAGGGTGTTGCGTTCGCGCAGCGGCACCTCCAGCGCCTCGCTCAGGCGCAGCACCATCGCCCGGCTCGGTTTGGCGCGCCCGGTCTCCACATACGACAGATGCCGCGCCGAGGTGTCCGCCGCCAGCGCCAGGTCGAGCTGGCTGAGCCTGCGCCGCTGCCGCCACTCGCGCAGCAGCACGCCGACCCTCGGTCGGGTTTCCCATTGAGGTTGTGCCACCTGAGCAGGCTAATCACCGCGCACGTCGCGCGGCCATGACCTCTGAGGTGATTGAGACGCTCACCTCACGTCGGCAAGGTGAGGACTAGGGAGCCGATCGGCCCCTAGTCTCGACCCACAGGAGCAGGACATGAGCACGGGCTACCTGACCACCCAGCCGAGCATCGATTACTTGCGCACCGCACTGCGCGTGGACGGCTGGAGTACCGGCGCCTTCGGGGCGGTCATGCTCGCCGGTGCGGCGGTGCTGCGCGATCCGCTCGGCCTGCCCACCGCCTGGTCGATTCCGTTCGGGGTCGCCATGCTCGGCGGTGCGCTCGCGTTACTGCTCATCGCGGGATCGCTCGAGATCCCGTTTCACCAGGCCTGCGCCGTCGTCGCGGTGAACGCGGCATCCGCGATCGGGATGGTGGTCCTCGCGCTGTCCGGCCTGATCGACCTCACCGGCCTCGGTATCGCATTCCTGTTCGTCGGCGCGACGGTGGTCGCGGTCTTCGCCGCGGTCGAGTTCATCGGCGTACGCCGGGCCGGTTACTGAAGGGATTGCACCGTGCTTACTCCGAACCCCGATCCGCGCGCCGCCGACGAGGCGGAGCTGGCGCGCCTCCTGGCCGCCCAGTCCGCCGCCTGGGCCGCCGGTGACGGTGCGGCTTTTGCGGCCACCTTCACGCCCGACGCCGACTTCGTCTCGGTGATCGGCGAATTCATCCGTGGCAGAACGGAACTCGCCGCGGTGATGCAGGAAGGTTTCGATGGATTCATGAAGGGGACGCGACTCTGCGACCCGGAAACCACCACGATTCGGTTTCCGACGCCGGACGTCGCGGTCATGGTGACCAGTGGGGTCTGTGTGCTGCGGCCCGGTATGGCTGGTTGCCGACCCGAAGATTTATCCGTGCAGACCAGAGTGGCGGTCCGGGGCGCGGGGGAGTGGTTGTTCACGACATTCCAGAACACCCGGATCAGGCGGCTGGGTGGGCCGAGCGCGGATTGAGTGGGTACGCGCCGCGCCGGTCAGAACAGGATGTCCCGGCGGGGGCAAAAGGGTTTGCGCCACCGGTTGTGGGGCGGGTATCCATTCGAGAATGAACCTGTCGACGATCGACCTCCGGCTGTTGAGGGCCGATGAGTGGGAGGTGTTCCGGCGGGTTCGGCTGCGGGCGCTCGCCGACACTCCGCAGTTCTTCGGGTCGACGCTGGCGGAGGCGCAGGAGCGCACCGAGGCGGACTGGCGAGCTGCGCTGTCGGATCGGGCGCAGTTCGTCGCCAGTGCTGACGGTGTCGAGCTCGGCACCGTCGGCGGTATGCCCGACCCCGAACGCGGTGGCGTACACCTGATTTCGATGTGGGTGGCGCCAGAGGCGCGCGGCACCGGGGTGGCGGATCTGCTCGTGCGCGCCGTCCTCGACTGGGCCGCCGCGGGCGGGCACAGCGAGGTCCGACTGGAGTTCGCCGACGGGAACGTGGCGGCCGAACGGCTGTATCTGCGTAACGGATTCGTGCGAACCGGGGTCAGTGACTTCGTCCGGCCGGGTGAGCCGACGCTGGAATACGAGATGGTGCACAAGCTTTAGCGCGCCGAGTTTGCCTGCTCGACCTCCGGGTATCCGCTCCCCGATCGAGAGGTGACGGGCATGGCGAAGCAGGGCGTGGCGCGGCGCGCACACCGTCTGGTGGATTGGTCGAAGGGGCCGTCGGTGCTGAACTGGCGGTCGTGGTGGGGGGTCCTGCGGCGGACCGTGACCGAATTCCTGGACGACAATGTCACGGATTGGGCTGCGGCACTGACCTATTACAGCGTGCTGTCGATCTTCCCCGGGCTCATCGTGCTCACCGCGTTACTCGGGGCACTCAGTCCGTCTGCCACGCAATCGCTGATCGACACCATTCAAGAGCTCGGACCGAGCAGCGGCACCGCCCTGCTGGTCGACGCGATCAAACAGCTGCAAGGGTCACGACAATTGGTGGGGCCGTTGGCCCTCATCGGGCTCGGGACCGCGCTGTGGACGGCGTCGGGGTACATCGCGGCCTTCATGCGCGCCTCCAACGCGATCTACGACGTCGAAGAAGGCAGGCCGTTCTGGAAGACAATTCCGGTGCGTGTCGGGCTGACCGCCGCGATGGTGGTGTTGCTCGCGTTGTGCCTGATCGGCGTGGTGGCGACCGGCGGCATCGCCGACCGTATCGGGCAATGGCTCGGTGTCGGATCGGCCGGTGTGCTGGTGTGGGACATCGCGAAATGGCCGGTGCTCGCGGTGCTGATCAGTCTGGCGTTCGCGTTGCTGTACTGGGCCGCACCCAACGCGCAGCAACCCGGCTTCCGCTGGCTGAGCCCCGGCAGTGTGCTCGCCGTGCTGCTGTGGATCGCCGCTTCCGCCGGATTCGCCGTCTACGTAGCCAATTTCGGTTCCTACAACAAGGTTTACGGCTCGCTCGGCGGCGTCGCCGTCTTCCTGGTGTGGTTGTGGCTGTCCAACGTCGCGGTGTTGCTCGGCGCGGAATTCGATGCCGAACTGGCCCGCGGCCGTCGCATCGAACAGGGCCTACCGCCCGACCAGGAGCCTTTCCTGCCGCCACGTGACACCCGCGCCATGTCCGACGACGAGCGCGACGCCGCCGACACATCCGGGGCAGCAGCCACGTCAGCCGACGACTCCGCCGCTGACAGGAGGAAATCATGACCCAGCCCGACCATCCGGACCACGAGACCGACAAGTTCCACGAGGTAGCCGACGCGGCCCGCGAAAAAGCCACCGAAGCCGAACGCCTCGCCGCCGAGAAAGCCGCAGAAGTTCGCCGGATCGCCGAACAGAAGGCCGCGGAAGTAGCACGCCGGGCCCAAGAACAAGCCGCCCGAACTGCCGGCGACACCGAAGCCGCCACCGCGGCAGCGGAGCGGGAAGCCGCGGAAAAGGCCGCTGCGGCAAAGGAAAAGGCTGCCGAGGCGATCCGTCAGGCCGCCCAGCGCACCGGGGAAGCAACAGAACGTGCCCGCGTCGCCACCGACAAGGTCAGCCCGTCAGCGCCCGAGCCTGTTGCGCAACAGCGCACTTCCCTCGCCGACGCAGCCCGCCGCCGGCCAATCGCCGCCGGGCTGGCCGCGCTGGCCGCCTTCGTCCTCTGGCGGGTGCTGCGCCGCCGCTGAGGAGGCGGTGGACTGAGCGCGCCCGCTGGGTCGCTCGTCGGTAACGCGGGGTGCCCTGTGGCTGGGAGCTCCGCACAGATAGGCACGAGCGGCCTGGGCAGAGGACGAGGCGGAGCGCGGGTACCGGCGTCAGGTGAGCGCGGAGTCCAGTTTGGCGAGGAAGCGGCCGAAGTGCGGGTCGGTGTCGGGCAGGGCGAATGTGTCGATGTCCCACCAGCGTTCGGTGCTGAACTCGCGGCGGTCGAGGGGGTAGTGCTGGGAGTGGGTGCCGCGGACGACGTACCACAGGCTGACGTCGTCGTGGCTGTCCATGCCGACGGTGGCGGTGAGTGTCAGGAACAGGGGATCGGTGCCGCCGACCGTGAAATCGGCGCGCAGGCCGATCTCCTCGAACGCTTCGCGCCGCGCCGTCTCGAGCGGATGCTCACCTGGGTCGACATGCCCGCCCGTCGGCAACCACAAACCGGCGAGGCGATGACGGCCCAGCAGCACCGCCCGCGCCACCGGATCGACCAGCACCACGTAGGAGACCAGATGCCGCGGCGGCGTCGCCGGTTTGACGCGGCGGAACACGTCATCGGTCGACGCCAACCACGCCAGCGTTTCATCGATGTGCTGCTGCTCGAGCGCATCGAACGGCTCGATCCCCGCCACGATCTCGGCGATGACAGCAGTAGCAGCGTCCATAACCGCGCACCGTAGCCCCGGCCACCGACACCAGCCATCGTTCGTCCGACCGCGACCTCCTCCATAGTGACCTCGGCGCACACCGTTTTTGGCAGCCGCACACCCAGTACACCGGGTGTGCGGCTGCCAAAAACGGTGTGCGGCCTCCGGTTCAGGCGGTGGCGTGAGGGGTAGGGGGTAGGCGGAGGAGGGTGATGCCGTAGACCACGATCCAGATCACCCAGAGGAGCCAGCTGACGAGGCTGAGTAGGGCGAGGGGGCTTGGGTGGTCGATGGACAAGGGGGTGAGGGTGGCGGAGGTGAATAGGCCGGTGGCTGCGGTCAATCCGAGGATTGCGTGCCAGCGGGGGATGAGGGTGGTGCGTAGGCCGCCGAGGGAGAGGCCGAGCAGGGCGGTGGCGAGGAAGGTGCCGTTGAGGACGAATAGGGCGTTGTGGAATGCCCACAGACCGGCGGTGGCGGTGTGGTCGGGGGTGGCGCTGAGTGCCAGCCGGATGGCTACTACACAGAGGAAGGTGGCGTTCTGCAGGAGCAGGCCCGCGAAGCCGACCAGTGACCAGGCGGAGCCGGCGGCGCGTTCGCGGGGCCAGAGGGTGGCGACGGCGGCGGCGCCGAACACGGTGGCACACACCCAGGCGGCCGGTGTCAGGGCCGAAGAGAGCTGGGCGAAGCCGGCTTTCGTGGTGAAGAAGGTGCTGACGTCGCTGATGTCGGCGCCGACCGGGGGCATGCCTGCCGGTTCCAGGATCAGGTTCGCGCCGACGATGATCAGTGCGAAGCCGAGGCCGGCGAGGCCGCCGATCCGGGAGAACGGCCAGGCGGCTACGTTCTCTGTCTTATCTGTCATATATTGAATATAAGCAGCGAAAAACGAAAGAGGAACCCCCTGTGACCGAAGAACCGGCTCGACGCCGCTACGACTCGCTGCGCCGCACCGCGCAGGCGCAGCAGACCAGCGCCGAAATCGCCCGCGCCGCAAGAGCTTTGTTCGTCGCGAAGGGCTGGGCCGCCACCACGGTGCGTGACGTGGCGCGCGAAGCGGGCGTCTCGGTGCCGACCGTCTACGCGGCCTACGGCAACAAGAACGGCCTGACCTGGGCGCTGGCCGACGCCGCCGACCTGTCCGCCGACATCTCCCGCTTGCTCGCCGACCTGGAGGCCGCCCCCGAACCACCCCGGCAACTCGCCGCGATGACCGCCTACGACCGCAGGCTGTTCGAGCGCGCGGGCGAGGTGATCGTGCTGCTGCGCGAGGCGGGGCGCACGGAGCCCGAACTGGCACAGGCCTACCGCGACGCCCGCGCCCGCGCCGACGACGCGCACCGCCAGGTGCTGTCCGCTTGGCCGTCGGGGACCTTGCGCCTGGACCTCCCCACCGCCCTCGACGTCTACGCCGCGATCTGCAACATCGACGTCTACACCGAACTCACCATCGAACGCGGCTGGTCACCGGAGCGGGTCGAGAAGTGGTGGGCCGGTGTGGTAACTCGCGAACTCCTCGGCGAATCACGCTGAACGCAAAGCGCTTCCGTCAACACAACCCCGCCAGTTTGTACAACACCAGCGACCCCGCGACGGCGACGTTGAGGCTGTGCCCGGTGCCGACCATGGGAATCTCCACGGCGACGTCGAGCAGTTCCAATCCCTCGGCCGGGATGCCGGTCGATTCGTGCCCGAGCACGATGACGGTCCGGCGCCGGGCAACGGGCAGGTCGGCCAGCCGGATGGATTCGTCGGTGAGTTCGACACCGACGATGGCGGATCCGCCGCTGCGCTGGCGCGCCAGCCACCGGTCGACGCGGCCGTTGATCCAGTGCACGCATTGGGGTTTCCGGAGGGTGTTGCCTTGGGCGAGAGCCTCGGGAACCCACGGCAGCCGGGGTACCGCCATGCACGCGCCGACGGCGTCGCAGGTGCGCAGCATGGTGCCGAGGTTGACGCCGTGCTTGGGCCACAGCGGCGCGATGATCAGATGATTCCAGCAGCCGTGCGCGCGTTGCCTGCGTTCGCGGCGCAGGTCGGGGCGGGACTTGACCCGCGCGGCCGTCACCGGCGGACGGGAAGGGCCTTCCCGTGGGACACAACAGTTTTCATAGAAGCGATGCTTCGCGGCGCACCGGGACCATCGTCGGCGACAAGAGACGTGAGCTGCTTCTCACGATACGGCACCGTCGCACCGCCGGATAGCGAGCGATTGTCGGCGACGTGGCCGCCGCCGACCACCACCTACGGCCGCAGGATCGAGACCAGGAACTCCGTCTGGTCGTACACGGCCTTCTCGAACACGTCGTCGAAGTAGATATCGAAGTGCCCCACCGGATAACGCTTCACCACTGCGTGCTTGGTGCGTTCCGCCGCACGCAACGCCGATTTGATCGGAGTGATCGAGTCGTTGTCGCACAACGCATACAGCACCGGCATCTTCAACGATTTGGCCCGCTTGCCCGGCGAGTCGAACAGCGCCGAAAATGCCACGCGGGCAGCGACCTTCGGCTTGTAGTGCTCGCTCTCCTCGGCCAGCCTGCCGTTGCCCTCGGGCACGTCGGCGGCGCTCATCAAGGCCGCCGTCCGCTGCCGCCCGGCCAACCGGATGCCGACGTGCTTGCGCCGGATCGGCCCGACCAGCAGATCGGTGGCGGCGATGGCGGTCACCTTGGTCATGCTGATCGGCCCCTTCGCCAACGCGCACGCCAGCCCGCTGGTGAACGGCACCTGCGCGACCACCGCGGCCAGGTAGTCGTCGTCCGGCGCGACCGCGAGCACGTGCCCACCGCTGAACGAGGTGCCCCACAACGCGATCCGGGTCGCGTCGACCCCGCGGATGGTGCGCGCGTAGGCGATCGCCGAACGCCAGTCTTCACGCTGGCGCCCGATCCGGATCACCTGGCGTGGCTCGCCTTGGCTGGCACCGAAATGCCGGTAGTCGAATACCAGGACCGCCATGCCCGCGGCGGCGAAGCGCCGCGCGTACCGGTCGAGTCCCATCTCTCTGTTCGCCCCCAGGCCGTGTCCCATGATGACGAGCGGGCGGGGCTTCGGCGCACCATCCGGACGGTAAAGCCAGGCGGCGCACTGCTCGCTTCCGGAGGGGAAGCCGACCTCGACACGTTCCATGGCACCCAACCGTACTGCGTCGGCGGGGCCCGCACCCTGGGGGTGTGCGCGGCGACCAGTACTCTGGTACGGCGGACGAGTTGGCCGGGCGACCGCGGCATCGGGAACGGGCACGGTTGTGCCGCCGCCCGGAGCCGAGGAAAGTCCGGACTCCACAGAGCAGGGCGGTTGCTAACGGCAACCCGGGGCAACCCGCGGGACAGTGCCACAGAAAACAGACCGCCCACGGCCTCCGGGCCGTGTGGTGAGGGTGAAACGGTGCGGTAAGAGCGCACCAGCGCCCCGGGTGACCGGGGCGGCTTGGTAAACCCCGCCCGGAGCAAGGTCAAAGGTCGCATCGTTCGCGGTGCGGCTGCGCAGGTGTTCGAGGGCTGCTCGCCCGAGCCTGCGGGTGGACCGCTCGAGGCACCCGGCGACGGTGTGTCCAGATGGATGGTCGCCCCCCGGTGTGAACCGGGGACAGGATCCGGCTTACAGGCCAACTCGTCCGCCCTGCCGGATCCCGCGACGCCGGTGGTCGCCGGGCGAACGCTACGTGAACGGCTGAGATCCATGCTGTAGCCGAAGGATTGGCTCGCCCCGGATGCGCGCGATACCAGTACATTGTCGGTCGAGGTTTTGTGCGGCATGTCCGAATCGGGGCCGCCGCAGGATCGACTGCAAGGAGATCGTCATCAACGTTCACACCATGCTGCGCCGTGCGGGAACCCTCGCCTACGCAACAGCTCTGGCCACGGTGGCCTGCGCGGGTCTCGCAGGCGCGGATCCAACGAGCACCGCTCCCACGCCACCACCGCCGCCGCCGAGCAATATCGACATCACCGCCGCCACCGTCAACGGCAGCGATGTGGATATCTCGGTGACCTACACCTGTGAGCCGCAGAGCAAGGCGGTGACGCTGCAGGTATTCGTGCGCGGCACCGCGGAAGGCGCGGAACAGACGGTGGGCGCCAAGACCAAGGCGACGTGCGACGACCAACGCCAGACCGCGACCCTCACCGCCACGAAAATCCCCGAGTCCGAACCGTTCACCCCCGCCGCGGGCCAGCAGGTGCGGGTCATCGGCACCTTGATCGCCGGCGACAACGAGCAGAGCCTCGAAGGTGGCACTGCCATCAAGCGACTGATCGTCAAGTAGGTAGTCCGGGACCGGCTCCGCGGTGCCATCATGGAGATAGCCGCGGGGCCGGAGCGCCCAGGCGCCCGCTCCTGCTGCACCAGGGCGTGATTCGGGGCCAGGCATGGAAACTCTGGTTGTTCTCGGCAGTCTGCTAGGGGCGGGCGGGATCGGTGTGCTCACCGCCGCGAGCGTGCGAGTGGTCGCGCAATACGAACGGGGGCTGATCTTTCGATTCGGGCGGGTGATCGCGACGCGAGATCCCGGGCTGCGCTGGTTGATTCCGTTCATCGACCGGATGCGCAAGGTCTCGATGCAGATCGTCACCCTGCCGGTGCCCGCGCAGGAGGGCATCACGCGCGACAACGTGACGGTGCGGGTCGACGCCGTCGTGTACTTCCGGGTGTTCGACCCGGTGCTCGCGGTGGTGGAGGTGCAGAACTATCTGTTCGCCGTCGGACAGGTGGCGCAGACGTCGCTGCGCTCGATCATCGGCAAGAGCGATCTGGACAGCCTGTTGTCCAATCGGGAGGAGCTGAACAAGGGTCTGGAGATCATGATCGACAGCCCGGCGCTCGGCTGGGGCGTGCACATCGACCGGGTGGAGATCAAGGATGTGGCACTGCCGGATTCGCTGAAACGCTCGATGTCGCGCCAGGCCGAGGCGGAACGCGAACGCCGTGCCAGGGTGATCTCCGCCGAGGGCGAATTGCAGGCCTCGAAGATGCTGGCGCAGGCGGGCGCGCAGATGTCGGAGTCGCCCGCGGCGCTGCAACTGCGGTTGCTGGAAACCGTCGTTCAGGTTGCGGCGGAGAAGAATTCGACCCTGGTGCTGCCGTTCCCGGTGGAGTTGCTGCGCTTCCTGGAACGCAGCACGGCACCGGCCGGCGCGCCCGCTCCGTCGGCAACCGATCAGCAGGCGGCAGTGGCCGAATCGGACGACGAGCGCGCCGCGCTGGCCGCGAGCGAGCAACCGAAGCAACTGGATCCGCCGGAGGAATCATCGACGGCGCACGCAAACAGCCCACGCGAGTAACCCGACCGGCGTATACCGATACGGGTACCGCCGACGCCGTTTGCGGCGGCGCCGTACGACCCGCACCGGTAGCACAACGTAAGGACCGGACCGATGTCCGTGCTCATTCCCGTCATCGCCATCATCAGCATGATCACGATCGGCTACGTGCTGAAATACCTGCCCGGCTATCTGCCGTGGCTGAAGCAGCGGTAGCTCAGCACATCATCCTGGCCATCTGGTAGATGGCCTTCGCCTCCTCGGTGGTCGCCTCGACCTTGCCGGAGGCGCGCTTGGTGATGCTCTTGACGACCTCGTCTTCGGGCTTGCTCGCCTTGATCTCCTTGCAGGTGTCGCTGAGGATATTGGCGATCTTCGTGTCGTCCTTGCCGTCGGCCAGTTTCGGGAACGCGCCGCGGAAGCTGACGACGAACGCGCCTGCCTTGACGTTGTCGACGACCTGGGCATCGCCGCTGGACTGCGCGGCGGAAGTGGCAGCGGGGGTGGCACTGCTGGCTTTGTCGTCCCCACAGCCGGTGAGCAGTAGGGCACAGAGGGTGGCGCTGGCCGCGAGAGCGGCGGTAGTTCTGATCACGGAGCGGGATGCTAGCGGTCCGGAACCAAAGTCGCCTCCCGTCCGGTGAACGGGAGGCGACAGGTTGTGGCAGAAGACTTGTGGTCAGACCGGTGCGATGACGAAGACCTGGGCCCAATACGCTGCCTGGTCCGACCCGATGAGCGGGACCAGGTAGTCGAACAGAATCGATGACATAGCTGTGGAACTCCCAATTGTCGACGTACGGGACATTTCGGAATGTGCGGGCAAAGTGTGAGACCCGCTACGGCGGCCCACGTTAGCAGCCACGTCGCGGGGCTGCCCGGCAGGCGAACTCGCCGCGCGTACCCGCCGCTAACTAGCCGGACCGTGATCGACGTCATAAAGTAGTGCGCGTTGGCACGGCCCGTTGCGTGGCCGCAACGAGCCCTTCACACTTCGAATGCGGGAAAGCAGGTCTCAACTTTATGCGGATCGTTCGCTCACTGGTCGCCGGCGCGTTGATCGCCGGGGCTGCTTCGGTTTTCGCCATGATGGGTGCCGGGTCCGCCGGTGCCGTAGCGGTGACGCCGCTGCCGGGTGGGGTGCAGGTCGACCTCAGCCCGGCTGACACGGTCTGGGTCGCCCAGAACCGTTTCGGACAGACCCTGGCGGGTCTGCCTCATCCTTCGGCCCCTTCGTTCGGCCAGGCGCTGGACGCGGCGGCCGCAGTGTCGGCGTCGGTCCCGGGCGGACATGTCACCTTCACCGTGTACGGGCCGCTCGATTCGTTGAACGGCACCATGTTGGCGCTGCAGTAGGTCTGGCACCGACAGCGTGGAATTGCATCAGCGGATCGTCTCGGCGCCGGTAGATTTCGGCGCCATCCGTTCCGAATTCGGCCTGGCCTCGGCGTACCCCGCCGAGGCCAGCACGGAAGCCCGCGACGCGTCCGACGCGTTCGCGGGCGACCGGGCCGATCGCACCGACATCCCGTTCGTGACGATCGACCCACCCGGGGCCATGGATCTGGACCAGGCCCTGCATCTCGAGCGCACCGGCACCGGCTTTCTCCTGCATTACGCCATCGCCGACGTCGGCGCCGTGATCGATCCGCATGGCGCGCTGGCCAAAGAGTCCGGCGCGCGGGGGCAGACCTACTACCTACCCGACGGCACCGTCCCGCTGCACCCGCCGGTGCTGTCGGAAGGCACCGCGAGCCTGCTGCCGGAGCAGCGCAGGCCCGCCGCGCTGTGGACTATCGAACTCGACGAAAACGGTGAACCGCAACGATTCTCGGTAGAGCGAGCACTGGTGCGTTCGCGCGCCAGGCTGGACTACGCCGGGGTCCAGGCCGACGCCGACGCGGGCAGGCTGCACCCCTCGATCGCGGCCCTGCCGGAGTTCGGCAAGCGGCGCATCGAGGCCGGACTGCGGCGCGGCGCGATCGGGCTGCGACTGCCCGCGCAGAGCATCGTTCGGGATGACCGGTCCGACGGGCATTGGCGATTGATCGTCGAACCACGCACCGCCGCCGACGACTGGAACGAGCAGGTTTCCTTGCTCACCGGGATGTGCGCGGCGCGCATCATGCTCGATGCGGGTGCGCCCGCGCTGCTGCGCACCATGCCGCCGCCCGCCGAGTCGGCGATAGCGTCGATGCATCGCACTGCGGCCGCGTTGGGTGTCGAGTGGCCCGAGGAACTCTCGGTCGGGCAGATGCTGGCCCGGCTGGATCCGAATACGCCTGCCGCACTGGTGCTGATGTCCGAGGCGACCAGCCTGCTGCGCGGGGCCTCCTACACCGTGGTGACCGAGGACACCGTCGCCGCCACCCCGGAAAGCTTGGAGCACAGCGCGATCCGCGCACCGTACGCACACGTCACCGCGCCGCTGCGCAGGCTGACCGACCGCTTCAGCACCGAGATCTGCCTGGCCCGGTGCGCGGGCACCGAAGTGCCGCAATGGGTTCGGGACGGACTGGCGGACACCGCCGACAGCATGCGGCGCAGTGACGCGATCGCAGGCAAGGTCGAACGCGCCTGCATCGACCTCGCCGAGTCCACCCTGCTGGCCGAACGCGCAGGCACCGAATTCGACGCGGTGGTGGTGCGCGAAGCCAACGGCAACCGAGCCGCGGAGATCTTCATCGCCGACCCACCCGTGCTCGGACCGTGCGCGGGCGAACCCCCGGAAGGCGCCACTGTCCGCGTCCGCCTGGTCTCAGCCGACCCTGTCGCCCGCAAGATCACCTTCGCCTACCCGGCCAAGGGCGCGGATGAGACGGCTACTCGCCCGACAGCGCCGCCGCAGCCTCGGGGTAGCGGCTGAGGGCTTGGCGGGCCGCGGTGTCCTCGGCGCCGGCCAGGACTCGGTAGAGCGCCGTATCTTCGCCCGCGGCACCGGCGTCGGCCGAAATACCGTAGATCGCGTGTTGCGACTCGACGGCGTCCCGGTGGTCACCGAGCACCGTCTGGAGCCGTTTGGCGCGGCTGCCGAGGTCGCTCGCGTCGGCGCCGATGACGGGTTCGGCGGCCTCGCACGAGTACCGTAAACGCTTGGCGCTCTTGCGGATATCGTGCAACAGCTCGACGCGATCGGCCGGGGTGACGGTGGTTTCCTGCTGGATCAGGCCCTGGACCCGTTCCCGATCGCGTTCCAGGACAACGCCGAAGAACTCCGCGGCGGGCACCTTGCCCCGCGCGGAACGCAGCGGTGGTTCGGTGCGCCACTTGGTGAGCTCGTCGCGCAGGTCGTGGTAGCGCTCGCTGTCCAGCGCCAGCAGCACGTCGGCGTGGGCCGCGGCGTACCTGTTGTTCTCCGCGGTGACCAGCCGCGCGGTCACCAACTCGACGTCGGCGGCCGAATGATCGGACTGCTGGCCATGTTTGGTGAGCAGCGTCTCGAACCGTTCGGCGCGCACCTCGGCGTCGCGGGCGACCCCGAGGACACCGGCCAGCCACTTGAGCTCCTCGCCCATCGCCCTGGCCGGCGTCCGTTCGAACAACCCGCGATAGGACCGCAGCACGCTGCGCAGTCGCCGGGTCGCCACCCGCATCTGGTGGATCGAGTCCGGTGCGTCGGCGCGCACCTCGGGCTCGGCGGCCAGCAGCCGATCCACATTGTCGCTGAGTGCCGCGACGATGGCCTCGCCTGCTGTGGCCGTCATGGTTATCCCGCCTTCGCGAATCTGTCGGTGGCTTCGATCAAATGATGCGTGATGCCGGGCTCGTAGGAGGCGTGTCCGGCGTCCTCGACGATGTGCAGCTCCGAGCCGGGCATCGCCTTGTGCAGATCCCAGGCGCTCACCGCGGGGCAGACGATGTCGTGGCGGCCCTGCACGATGACCGTGGGGATGTGGGTGATGCGGTCGATATCGCGCAGCAGCTGCCCCTCGTCGAGGAACGCGTGATTGCGGAAGTAGTGGTTCTCGATCCGCGCGAAGGCCAGCGCGAACCGCGGTTCGGCGGTCTCGGCGACCCGATCGGGTTGCGGCAGCAGCGAACTCGTCGCGCCCTCCCAGGTGGACCACGCGACGGCCGCGGCCAGCGCGACCTCCTCGTCGGGGGAGTGCAGCAGCCGGTGGTAGACCTCGACCAGGTCTTGGTCGCGCTCGGACTCGGGCACCGGCGCGAGGAACTTCTCCCACTCGGCCGGGTACACGTAGCCCGCGGCGCCGTTGTAGTACCAGTCGATCTCCTTGCGGCGCAACAGGAAGATGCCGCGCAGCACCAGCTCGGTCACCCGGTCCGGGTGCGTCTCGGCGTAGGCGAGCGCGAGGGTCGAACCCCACGAGCCGCCGAACACCTGCCAGCGGTCGATGCCGAGATGGGTACGCAGCGCCTCGATATCGGTGATCAGGTGCTGAGTGGTGTTGGTCTCCAAGCTCGCTCCATCGGCGACGTGCGGGGTGGAGCGTCCGCAGCCACGCTGATCGAGCAGCACGATCCGGTACGCGGCCGGATCGAAGAACTGCCGGTGCACCGGCGAGACACCGCCGCCGGGTCCGCCGTGCAGCAGGACCACCGGCTTGCCGTCGGGGTTGCCGCTGACCTCCCAGTACATCGACTGCCCGTCGCCGACGTCGAGCTTGCCCGAGTCGTGGCAGTCGATCTCGGGGTACAAACTCCGCAACTGTGCGCCGCTCATCAGAACTTGAGGGCCGTCGCCAGGTCGGGGACGCCCAGCGCCTCGATCGCCTGCGTGCGCACGTCGGGGCAGCTCTTGATGGTCAGCCGGTCGATGACCGGCTTGTCGGCGAGTATCGCGCCGTTGATGCCGCCGTTGCGCAGCGCCCACTCGTGCACCATCGCGTTGAGGCCGAACGTGCCCAGCGTCGGGCCCTGCACCCGCCAGTTCGACAGCTCGGGCCTGATCATGTCGCAGAGTTGCGCGGCCGCGGCGTCGGAGATCTCCGGGGTGCCCGGCTTGTTCGTGCCCGCGGTGCCGCTCGGCGTGGTTGTCGCCGATGCCGTCGTCGAGCCCGAGCTCCCGGTCGGCGCCGGGTTCGACTCGGTCCCGCATGCGGTCAGTGCTGCGGCGGCGAAAACTCCCGCCAGCAGCAGGGTGCTGCGTGAAATCCAACGGCTGTGCGGCATCGGTTCCTCTGCTTCTCATCGCGAATGTCCGCATCGAGTCTGCCATTGTTTCGCCGCTACGGCCCGGCCGTGTTGTCGCGGCCGCACGCGGGAGACAGCGGCACGGCCGCCCGCTGCGGCTACCGGAAGTTCGTGCGCAGCTCGTCGAGCAGTGCTTCGACGAAGCGGGCAAAGCGGGGTGTGGAGGTGTCGATCGTGCGCCAGGGATTGAGGGCGATCAACGGCGCGAGCTGCTCGGCCAGGGTGATCTCCGCCTCGGTGATCGGCTCGAACCGGCGCCAGTGCGCGAAGTACTCGGCGCGGTGCGGGCTGTGCAGGATGCGATGGGCGAGGAACGGGTGGGTGATCACGGCGTCGCCCCAGTCGAAGAACCGGCCGGAGCCGGGGGTTGCGCCTGCGAAGACGTTGTCGGGGTGGACGTCGTTGTGTTCGAGGCTGAGCCTGCCGTATCCGGCCAGTTCGGCGGCGGCCTCCTCGATGCGGTGCCCGAGGCCCGGGATGCGTGGCTCGAAGTGCCGGTAGATGGTGCCGAGCCTGCTGGGTGGCAGGTAAGGAGTGCCGGTGGCGAGCAGGTCGTCGACGTGCGGGGCGAGGGAGCGCTGGAGCTCGACGTAGGAGCCGATCAGCCCGGACCATTCCGCGTCGGTGTCGGGGGCGGTGTCGCCGCCGTGCGGGCTGAGCAACCAGCCGTGATCGAGTTGCACTGCAAGGGGTTCCAGCACGCTGCCGGGACGCAGACGGGCGAGGAGTTGGAGCAGTGGGCCCTCGTGAGCGAAGGCGCGTGCATTGGCTTTCGCCCACATGGGGCCTGCCGCGGTGGGAATGCGGACGATCAGCGACCAGGCGCGCCGTCGGGTTTCCGTTGGGGCGCCGGTGATCTCGATATCCCGGGCTTTCAGAACGCCGACGGCCCAATCGATCAGCGCGTCGGCCGGTTGACCGAGCAGCGCGGCTGGCGCGTGCACTGCTCGGCCGGTCATCGTCACTCCATAGAACTAAAAACTGTGCTCGGGACCCGGGTAGGTGCCCAGGCGTACCTCCTCAGCGTAGGCCGTCGCCGCGGCACGCAGCTCGTCGCCGATATTGCCGAAGCGCTTGACGAACTTGGCGGTCTTGCCGCTGGTGTAGCCTGCCATGTCCTGCCAGACCAGCACCTGCGCATCGGTCTCCACGCCGGCGCCGATGCCGACGGTGGGGATGGTCAGCTTGCGGCTGGCCTGGGCGGCCAGCTCGGCCGGGACCATCTCCATGACCACGGCGAACGCACCCGCCTCCTGCACCGCGATGGCGTCGGCGATGAGCTGCTCGGCACCGTCGCCGCGACCCTGCACGCGGAACCCGCCGAGGGTGTTCACGCTCTGCGGGGTGAACCCGATGTGCGCCATCACGGGAATGCCCGCCGAGGTGATCAGCGCGATCTGTTCGGCGACGCGCTCACCGCCCTCGAACTTCACCGCCTGCGCCTGGCCCTCCTTCATGAACCGGGTCGCGGTGGCCAGCGCCTGCTGCGGGGAGGACTCGTAGGTGCCGAAGGGCAGGTCGGCCACCACGAGGGCGTGCGGCGCGCCGCGCACCACGCCGCGGACCAGCGGGAGCAACTCGTCCACGGTGATCGGGACCGTCGTGTCGTAGCCGTAGACCACGTTGGCCGCGGAGTCGCCGACCAAGAGCACGGGGATGCCCGCTTCTTCGAACAGCCTGGCGGTCGAGTAGTCGTACGCGGTGAGCATGGACCAGCGCTCGCCGTTGGCCTTCATCTGCTGCAAGTGGTGCACCCGGGTCTTGCGCATAGCCTTCTTGGGCTCGGTGGGTGCCGCACCGTAGGCAGGGGTTTCCGAATCGGATACGGACATCTTCGTCCCTTTCGTCTGTGTCGCCTCGGGGCCCATCCGGGTCCCCGGGTTGTCTGACGAAATCCAGTGTGCCAGCTGTCACGCGGCCGCATTAAGGTTCTTGACCGGTGCAATTGGTCACAGGGGACAGGCGGCCCGGTCAGTTGCCCGCTGCGTGCTGATCGGAGCTCCAGGTCAGCGGCGCGATCGAAACGCCGTTCCGGTCGGTGCCCGCCGAGCTGGCCCAGTAATCGGCGCCGTCCTGAATGATCTCGGCCGCGTGCGCGGCAATGCGCCCCGCCTTATCGCTCGGCGCGAAGTCGAACGGATCGGGGCTGAAGAATACTTCGGTACTCGTGTATTGCGGAGCGGGGCGGGGGCCGATGAACAGATACCAGAGCTCGCCGCGCCGCACGACGAACGGTGATTCGGTATTGCCCGCGCCGGTGCCCGTGGTCGGATCCGTGTAGGCGACGCCGCTACGCGTCTGGCTCCACTTGTCCAGGCTGCTGCCGGTGCGGTAGGCGACCACGTGGTTTCCGCCCGCCGGTTCGCTGGTCGCCGTGTAGTACATCACCCACTGATCGCCGACTCGGGTCACCATCGGGTCGCGCGCTTCGTAGCCGTCGGTGAACAGCGGTTCGTCCGCCCGCTGCCAGTGGTAGAGGTCCTGGGACGTAGCGAGATTGATGGCCGTTCGGGTGCGGTCCGTGCCGCCGGTCGCGAAGAACATGTAGTACGTGCCGTTGTCGAAGACGATGTGGGGCGCCCACAGGTGCTGGTCGTGCCCGGGGTCGGCGCGCAGTGCCGACGGCTGTTTCACCCATGGGCCGTGCAGGGTCGGTGCGGTCGCGTGCGCGAAGAGAACCTCGTCCTCCGCAGCGGCAGGCTTGGGGTGGGTGATGCCGAACAGGTGCCAGGTGCCGTCGCGGTAGACGAACGTGTGATCGTTGATGTACCACTGTGCCAGCAAACCGGTCGGCACCTCATAGACCTCGACGAACGTCCCGGCGCTGACCCGTTCCGGCGCAATCGCGGGCTTGCTGCCGGACCGATCCGCTGCAGCAGGCGCCGCCGCCGCGATGGGCGCGAGCACGCTCAGTACGAGGACGGCACTCACCGCGTGGCGAACGTTGTTACCCGATATCCGACGTCCGAGCATTGAGCACACCTTCCGGTAGCGGCGAATCCGCCTCCGCTGCTATTCGTCGCCGTCGGCCCCGCGGATCGAATGAACCTCGCTTGCGCCCGCCAGTGGCGCTTCACACTTCTGACCGGTGCGTTGCGCGCGCCGAGCGCTCGGGCTGCCACTATCAGTGGATGGGTTTGGTTCGCAGTGCGCGCGGGACGCTGATGGTTGCGGTGCTGGCGTTGGCGGCGGGGTGCACGATCGACGGCCATCCGACAGGGCCGATGCCGACGCCGCCTGCCGCGTTGGCGAAGTTCTACACCCAGCACGTGGAGTGGGGTGGCTGCGCCGGGTTCGGGTCGCCGGATGATCGTTTCGCGCCCAATACGCAGTGCGCGCGGATCAGTGTGCCGATCGATTACGCCGCCCCGGACGGGCCGACCGCGCAGATCGCCGTCTCGCGGATCAAGGCGACCGGCAAACGCATCGGTTCGCTGCTGATGAACCCCGGCGGACCGGGGGAGTCGGGCCTGACGATGTCGGCACTGGGCAACAAGACCCCGCTGGCCGAGCGTTTCGACCGGGTCGGCTTCGATCCGCGCGGGGTCGGTTCGTCGACGCCCGCCATCGTCTGCGAGACCGCGCAGGAGCAGGACGCCGAGCGCGCCGAGCCGCCGAAGGACAACACGCCCGAGGGCATCGCCGCGGCGGAGAACGAGAACCGCGAGTACGCGGACCGCTGCACCGAACGCACCGGCAAGGAGTTCCTCGCGCACGTCGGCACCCGCGAGGTGGTGCAGGACCTCGACGTGCTGCGCGCGGCGCTGGGTGACGCGAAGCTCAGTTACCTCGGTTACTCGTACGGCACCAAGATCGGTTCGGCGTACGCCGAGAAGTTCCCGGACCACGTGCGCGCCCTGGTCTTGGACGGCGCCATCGACTCCTCGCAGGACCCGGTGCAGGAGTCGCTGCGGCAGGCGGCGGGCTTCCAGAAGGTCTTCGACGCCTACGCCGCGAACTGCGCCGGCAAGGCGGACTGTCCGCTCGGCACCGACAAGGCGCAGGCGGTGGACCGGTTCCGTGCGCTGGTGAATCCGTTGTGGGACAAGCCCGTATCGACCACCGACCCGCGTGGGCTCAACTATGGTGACGCGCTCACCGGCGTGCGTCAGGCCCTCTACACCAACGAGCTGTGGCCGGTGCTCACCCTCGGCCTGTCCGAACTGCGCGACGGCCGCGGCGACACCCTGCTGCAACTGGCCGACCTCTACGACGGCCGCCGCGACGACGGCAGCTACAGCAACACCACCGACGCGTTCACCGCGATTCGCTGCGTGGACGATCCGCGCATCAGCGACCGGGAGATCACCGGCAAGCAGGACACCGAATACCGCAAGGCGGCACCGTTCCTGGATGACGGGCACGGCACCGGCGCGGCCCCGCTGGACCAGTGCACGGCCTGGCCGGTGCCGAACACCAGTGAGCCGCATCGGATCTCGGTGGCCGGGCTGCCGAAGACGGTGGTCGTGTCGACCACCGACGACCCGGCGACGCCGTACCAGGCGGGCGTCGACCTCGCGGACCAGCTGGGTGCGGCCCTGGTGACCTACAAGGGCAGCAGGCACACCATCGCGCTCTCGGGTGGCTCGTCCTGCGTGGACGACGCGGTGATCGACTACCTGATCGACCTCACCGAGCCGGAGGCGGGCCTCACCTGCTGATCGAGCGGCGGGTAAGTCTTTTTCCCGCAACAAGCACAGCACACTCAGCGTGTATGTAACACGGATTTAACGCCGGGTGCCTACTCTCGCGGACATGGATCGCCAGAAGGAATTCGTGCTGCGGACGCTCGAAGAGCGGGATATCCGCTTCGTACGTCTCTGGTTCACCGACGTCTTGGGTTACCTGAAGTCCGTCGCGATTGCTCCCGCCGAGCTGGAGGGCGCGTTCGAGGAGGGCATCGGCTTCGACGGCTCGGCCATCGAGGGCTTCGCCAGGGTGTCGGAGGCCGACATGGTCGCCCGGCCCGATCCGTCCACCTTCCAGGTGCTGCCGTGGGCAACGAGCAAGGGTCACCAGCACTCCGCGCGCATGTTCTGCGACATCACCATGCCCGACGGCTCGCCGTCCTGGGCCGACCCGCGCCACGTGCTGCGCCGTCAGCTCAACAAAGCCGCCGATGTCGGATTCAGCTGCTACGTGCACCCGGAGATCGAGTTCTTCCTGCTGGAGAACGGCCCGGTGGACGGCTCGCAGCCGATCCCGGCCGACTCCGGTGGCTTCTTCGACCAGGCCGTGCACGACTCGGCGCCGAACTTCCGCCGCCACGCGATCGACGCGCTGGAGTCGATGGGCATCTCGGTGGAGTTCAGCCACCACGAGGGCGCGCCGGGCCAGCAGGAGATCGACCTGCGCTACGCCGACGCGCTGTCCATGGCCGACAACGTGATGACCTTCCGCTACCTGATCAAGGAAGTCGGCATCGACGAGGGCGTGCGCGCGACGTTCATGCCCAAGCCGTTCGCCCAGTACCCGGGCTCGGCTATGCACACGCACATGAGCCTGTTCGAGGGCGAGGCGAACGCCTTCCACGATCCGGACGACCCGATCAACCTGTCGAGCACCGCGCGCGCCTTCATCGCGGGCATCCTGGAGCACGCGCCGGAGATCAGCGCGATCACCAACCAGTGGGTGAACTCCTACAAGCGGCTCATCCACGGCGGCGAAGCGCCGACCGCGGCCTCGTGGGGCCGGTCGAACCGGTCCGCGCTGGTGCGGGTGCCGATGTACACGCCGAACAAGTCCTCCTCGCGCCGGGTCGAGATCCGCAGCCCTGACTCGGCCTGCAACCCCTACCTGACCTTCGCCGTGCTGCTCGCGGCCGGTCTGCGGGGCATCGAGAAGGGCTACACGCTGCCCCCGGAGGCCGAGGACGACGTCTGGTCGCTCACCGTCGCCGAGCGGCGCGCGATGGGCTTCCGTGAGCTGCCCGGCACGCTGGACGAGGCGTTGCAGGCGATGGAGCGCTCCGAGCTGGTCGCCGAGACGCTCGGCGAGCACGTGTTCGACTTCTTCCTGCGCAACAAGCGCCGGGAGTGGGCGGACTACCGCAGCCAGGTGACGCCGTACGAACTCAAGGAATACCTCGGTCTGTAGCTAGGGCCGCGTTTCCGCAACCGAATGTATGCCCGGCGGCGGGCGAGTCGTCGGTCCTGACCATGTAATTTGAGAGCTATGGTCCGGCCCCCGACTGCCCGCTCCGCTGTCCCCGGCGTCGGTCGGCTCGGATTACTCGAGCCCACCGCCGCTGCCTCGCTGCGCGAATTGGGCTGGGACAACGTCGAAGCTATTCCCGTGCTCTGGGCGTTGTCGCGGGCGCCCGACGCCGACCTCGCGCTGAATACCCTGATCAAGCTGCGCGAGCGGCTCGAAACCGACTGGAACGAACTGGATTCGGCGATCCGCGCGGACACGGCGTTGCGCGGCAGGCTGTTCGCGCTGCTCGGCTCGTCCAGTGCGTTCGCCGATCACTTGGTGGTGGACCCCGCGGCCTGGCACGTCTTGCTGCGCAAGGGGCTACCGACGCGCGATGAGTTGATCGCTGATCTGCTCGACGCGGTGCATGCGGTGCCGGAGCAGGGGCCGGAAGCCAGCTCGGGGAGCGAGGCGATGCTGTTCCGGGCCGGCGAGTCCGGGCCCGAGGTGGTCGCGCTGCTGCGTAAGCGGTATCGCGATCAGCTGATGTTGCTCGCGGCGCTCGATCTGGCGGCGACCGTCGAGAACGAACCGGTACTGCCGTACCAGGTGGTCGGCCGTCATCTCACCGCGCTGGCCGACGCCGCGCTCACGGCGGCACTGGCGGTGGCGGTGGCGAGGGTGTGCAAGGACGGCCCGGTGCCGGTGCGGCTCGCGGTGATCGCCATGGGTAAGAGCGGCGCGTGCGAGCTGAACTATGTCAGCGACGTCGACGTGGTGTTCGTCGCGGAACCCGCCGACGCCACCGCGACCCGGTTGGCGGCCGAGATGATGAGCGTCGCCAGCGCCGCCTTTTTCGAGGTGGACGCGGCGCTGCGGCCCGAGGGCAAGGCGGGCGCGCTGGTGCGCACGCTGGAGTCGCACGTCGCCTACTACAAGCGGTGGGCCCGGACCTGGGAATTCCAGGCGCTGCTGAAGAACCGGCCGATGACCGGCGACCTCGAGCTCGGCGAGCAGTATCGGGCCGCGCTGATGCCGATGGTGTGGGCTGCTTCCGAGCGACCCGACTTCGTCGCCGACGTGCAGGCGATGCGCCGCCGGGTGGAAGACCTGGTGCCCGCCGACATGCGCGAGCGTGAACTGAAATTGGGCCACGGCAGCCTGCGCGACGTCGAATTCGCCGTCCAGCTCCTGCAATTGGTGCACGGCCGGGTGGACGAGTCGCTGCACGTGCAGGGGACCGTCGAGGCGCTCACCGCGCTGGCCGCGGGCGGCTACGTCGGCCGCGACGATGCCGCGAATCTCACTGCCTCCTATGAGTTCTTGCGGCTGCTCGAACATCGCCTGCAACTGCAACGGTTGCGGCGCACGCATACATTGCCCGCCGCGGACGACGAAGAAGGCATGCGCTGGCTGGCCCGCGCCGCGCACATCCGGCCGGACGGCAGGCAGGACGCGGTCGGTGTGCTCGCCAGCGAGATTCGGCGAAACTCCGTGCGGGTGCGGAGATTACACGCCAAGCTCTTCTACCGGCCGCTGCTCGAATCGGTGGTCAAGCTGGAGCCCGACGCGCTGCGGCTGAGTCCCGACGCGGCGATCCGGCAGTTGGCCGCGCTGGGTTACCAGGCGCCCGAGCACGCCCTCGGCCACCTCAAGGCACTCACCGGCGGGGTCTCGCGCAAGGGCCGGATCCAGGCGTTGCTGCTGCCGACCCTGCTCGAATGGCTCGGCGACACACCGAATCCCGACGCCGGCCTGCTCGCCTACCGGCGGGTGTCCGAGGGCCTCGACGACCAGATCTGGTTCCTGCGCGAACTGCGCGACGAGGGCGCCATCGCGCAGCGGTTGATGATCGTGCTCGGCTCCTCGGAGTACCTGCCCGATCTGTTGATCAACGCGCCGGACACCATCCGCATGTATGCCGATGGGCCCGGCGGTCCGCTGCTGCTCAGCCCGCAGGCCGAAGACGTCGCGCGCGGCATCATGACGGCCGCGGCCCGTTACGACGATCCGAAACGTGCTGTCGCCGCGGCACGTTCGCTGCGCAGGCACGAGCTGGCCCGGGTGGCCTCGGCGGATCTGCTCGGGATGCTCGACGTCAAACAGGTGTGCCGTGCGCTGTCCTCGGTGTGGGTGGCGGTGCTGGAAGCCTCACTCAAAGCGGTGATTCGGGCTAGCGAGGCCGAGCGAGGCGGCCCCGCGCCCGCCGATATCGCGGTGATCGGCATGGGCCGTCTCGGCGGTATGGAGCTCGGTTACGGGTCCGACGCCGACGTCCTGTTCGTCTGCGACCCCCGGCCGGGCGAGGACGAGGCCAAGGCCGTGAAGTGGGCGATCAACGTCGCCGACAAGGTGCAGCAGCTGCTCGGTGCGCCGAGCACCGACCCGCCGTTGCAGGTGGACGCCGGGCTGCGGCCCGAGGGGCGCAACGGTCCGCTGGTCCGCACGCTGGCCGCCTATGCCGCCTACTACCAGCAGTGGGCGCAGTCGTGGGAGGTGCAGGCGCTGCTGCGGGCCCATCAGGTCGCCGGCGATCAGCAACTGGGTCTGCGCTTCCTGCACGTCATCGACAAGGTGCGGTACCCCAAGGGCGGGGTGTCGACCGAGGCGGTGCGCGAGATCCGCCGGATCAAGGCCCGGATCGACGCCGAACGACTACCCCGCAACGCCAACCCGGCCACCCACACCAAGCTCGGCCGCGGTGGTCTCGCCGACATCGAGTGGACGGTCCAGCTGATGCAGCTGCGCCACGCCCACGAGGTCATCGGACTGCACAACACCTCGACGCTGGAGTCGCTCAACGTCATCGAGCAGACCGAACTGCTCGACGCCGCCGATGTCGCGCTGCTGCGCGACGCCTGGCTCACCGCGACCAAGGCGCGCAACGCTTTGGTGCTGGTGCGCGGCAAGCCCGCGGATCAGCTGCCCGGTCCGGGGCGGCTGCTGTCCGCGGTCGCGCGGGTGGCGGGTTGGCCGAACGACGATGGTAGCGAGTTCCTCGATCACTACATGCGGGTGACGCGGCGAGCGAAAGCGGTGGTGGAACGCGTCTTCGGGGAGTGACGGCGCGGAGTTCGGCGGTAGTGGGCCGGGGGGCGTCGACCTTCGGAATGCGGTGTGCCGGTCCGCGCACCGGCAAGTAGTCCGCGACTCCGCACCCGCTCAGGGGTACGCACCTGCTCTAGGGCCCGAAGACGTCCGGATTCAGCGAGCTAGTTCGCTACCGAAGGCGCGGGCTCGATGCGCAAACCTGTTCGCTCGGCACGTTTTTCGCCCCACTCGTAGAGGGCGGTCAAAGCGGGGACGAGGCTCCACCCTTCGTCGGTGAGGTCGTATTCGACCTGCGGGGGCACCGTGTCGAAGACGGTGCGGCGGACCAGGCCGTCGGCTTCCAGTTCCCGCAGTTGCTGCACGAGCATCTTCTCGCTCGTCGTCGGCATCGCGCGGCGCAGCTCTCCGTACCGGCGCACGCCTTCCTTGAGGTGGGCGAGGATTACCGGCTTCCATTTGCCGCCGATGAGGTCGACGGTCACCTCCACCGCGCAGTGGTAGCGCTTGTCCGGCATCTGCTCGCCTCCGGGTACTCACCAAAAAGTGCGTTCTTGTAACACTGTAATCATCGCGATTCCATGGACGCGTACGCACTCGCTACCGCAGACATGGAGCCCGAATTCCTATGAAGGTCATCGTTTTCGACCGTTTCAAGCCAGGCGTGACCCTCGAGACGATCAACCCGTACCTGCCCGAGGAGGTCGCCAATGTGTGGCGGCTGTGGAAGGCCGGCATCGTGCGGGAGAACTACGCGCGCGCCGACGAACCCGGCGTGGTGATCGTGTTCGAGGTGGACAACGTCGAAGCGGCGCAAGAGTATGTCGCCGACTTCCCGCTCACCAAGGCGGGTTACCTGGAGTGGACTTACGTTCCGGTGCAGGCGCCGCTGCCGCTGGAGGCGCTGATGGATCCGAAAGTCGACGTCGCCGAGCCCTACGACCGGACCAGGTAAGGACACAGCCGTGCGCAATGCCTTCGGCCTCAGCATTCCGCAAACCGTCGCCGATGCCTGCGATCCCAGGCGGATGGCGGTAGTGATCTACGACATGCAGGTGGGCATCGTCGGGCAGATCCCCGACGGTGACAAGATCGTGCGCGCGTGTGGGCAACTCCGAGATGCCGCCCGCGCCGGTGGTTTTCGAGTCTTCTACACCCGGCACATGTCGCTGCCGATCGCCGCGTCCGGCGTCGCGCAACTGCGGACCGCCATGCAATGGCAGCGGGTGGACGACCCGAACGAGCTGCGCTCCAGCTTCCCGCAGGGCTCGCCGCAATACCAGCTCGTCCCGGAGCTGACACCCGACGCCGACGAGATGGTCTTCGACAAGATCACCATGTCCGCGTTCGCAGCGACACCGCTCGATATCGCGTTGCGCGACTGCGGGATCGACAGCTACGCCATCGCGGGCATCGCCATGGAGGTCGGGATCGAACCCACGGTCCGGCACAGTCTGGACCTCGGGTATCTGCCGATCATGGTCACCGACGCGTGCGGGGCCGGGCATCCGGCGGCGGCCGAAAGAGCCTACGCGACGTTGGCATTCGCCGGCGGCTCGCGCACCACGGATACCGCCACCTTGGTCGAGCTGATGACTCCGCACTGACTGCTGGCCCGCACTCTGGTGGGCCGTCCTCTGATCTCGAGCAGCGACCGTATGGTCTGGGAAATGCGCGAGTGGTCCCGGCGGCACGATCAGCAGCCAAAACGCTCGAGCAGAGAGCAGGTTACGCGCTGGTGAGTTCCTGGAACCGGTCGACGAAGACGCGGATCGCTTGGCGGTCTTCGTCGAGCTCGGGACGGTGGCCGTGCTCAGCGGTCACCGTCACCGTGCTGCCCGCTCGCAGTCGCAGCACGTCCCAGCACGATGGCAGTAAGGGTGCATGCACGCTGCGCCCATTGGAGCTGACGATGATGCGCGAGGTGTAGCCGATCATCCCGGCGAGAAGCTCTTCGGCGCTCTCGGCCGTGAGTGGGCCTGCGATGCGAAATTCTTCGACGTACATGGGACCCTCCGGGGTTCGCGCCCAGTTTATGCGGTCGATCATGAACCGCGCGAGAACCGCACGGTCGGCACACAGCATCTCCACACCGCCCGCATAGGGTCGGGGCATGCCGAAATGGTTGGAGCGGGTGGTGCTCGGGGTGGGTTGGTGCGCGCTGACGGCGGGAGTCGTCGGGGTTGTGCTGCATTTCGGGGCCTGGCAGCAAAAGTTACTGGTCTTGGTTGCGTCGGGGGCGTCCTACCTGATGGTGGGGGCGCTCGTCGCGCTGGTGTTCTTCCTGATCGCCAGGGGCTGGCGTAGTGCCGGGATAGCCGGGTTGCTGGTGGGGGTGGTGGTGTGGACGTTGGCGCCCGCGTTCCTGCCTGCGGGGCGGGCGGCGAGCGGGCCCGAGGTCACGGTGTTGCAGTCCAATTTGCTGTTCGGGAAGGCGGACGTCGACGCGGTGGTGCGGGCGGTGCGCGACAACGGCGTCGACGTGCTGACCGTGAACGAGCTGACCAACGCCGCCGTAGACCGGCTGGCCGCGGCGGAACTCGGTGCGCTGCTGCCGTATTCGTATCTGCAGCCGACGGCCGACGGTGGTGGCGGCACCGGCATCTACAGCCGATACCCATTGCGCGACACCAAGAAATACGACGGCTTCATCCTGAATCAGGTGTCCGCGACGATGGATCATCCCGATCGCGGACCGATCGCGGTATTCGCTTTTCATCCGATTCCGCCGCCGTTGAACTTCTCGGACTGGCTCGTGGAGATGCGCCGGATCCGCGAGATCCTCGACGCGCAACAGGGACCCGCGATCGTCGGCGCGGACTTCAACGCGACCCGCGATCACGCGGCGTATCGCGAACTGCTGCACGGCCGCTTCGCCGCCGCGGCCGATCAGGCGGGTGCCGGACTGCTGCTGACGTTCCCGGACGACCGGCGGTGGGGCCCGATCATCGGCATCGATCACGTTCTGCTCGCCGACGCCACGGCACGGGAAGTGCGGACGTTCAGCGTCCCCGGCTCCGATCATCGCGCCTTGCTCGTGCGCGCTCGGTTGAATTGAGCTCGCGGGCAAGGGCACTGCCGATCGGGTAACGATCGGCCGTTCGTTGCTACGCGCGTGGGGTACTCGGCGATTATCGTGAGAATGCTCGGTGTATCGACAGCTGTACTGCTCCGGGCCCTCGCACGCGTCGGGCGTGCACGGTACTCGGGGAGGCCCGTGGATGATGAGTACACAACGACTGCGGTTCGGGGCGGTCGCCGTGCTCGCGCTGTTCGGCGCGGTACTCGCCGGCTGCGGGCAGGGCGTGCAGCCCCCGCCCACCCCGCGCACCGAGGCACCGTCCACCGAAACCGACTGGGAAGTAGCCGGTTCGATGACGGCCACCGGTCCGAACGGCCCACGCAAGGGCGTGCCGGACGCGCCGCTCACCGCGATCAACGGTGACGGCGGCACCTACGACAAGCTCGCGCTCAACTCCCTCGCCGACCTGCAGGAGTTCTGGACGGCGGCGTATCCGGAGAATTTTCCCGGCACTTTCACCCCGGTCTCGGAGTTCTACTCCTGGGATGCGAAGGCGCCCCGGCAGCAGGCGATCGAGTTCTGCGGCGAGAGCACCTATCACGTGGTGAACGCCGCCTATTGCAGCGCCGACCACACCATCGGCTGGGACCGCGGCGTGCTGATGCCCGCGGTGGCGGAGAAGTTCGGCGAGATGGCGGTGGTGATGGTGCTCGCGCACGAATACGGCCACGCCATTCAGCGGCAAGCCAGGCTCGCCGGCCTGCGGACACCGACGCTGGTGCTGGAGCAGCAGGCCGACTGCCTCGCCGGAGTGTTCTTACGTCATGTGGCCGAGGGGGATTCCGCGCACTTCACCTTGAACACCACCGACGGACTCAACGCCGTCCTCGGTGCGACGGTGGCCATCCGGGACCAGGATCCGAGCGATCCCAGCAATGCGCACGGGTCGGCGTTCGAGCGGGTGACGGCCGTGCAGATCGGTTATTCCGATGGCGCGCAGGGCTGTAAGACGCTCACCACGCAGCAGATCGCGCAGCGCCGCGGCAAGTTGCCCGTCACGTTCGAGCCGGGTGAGCAGTTCCTGCCGCAACTTCCGGTGACCGTGCCCTCGCTGCAAAGCGTGAGCCAGGTCCTGGCCAGGATCTTCCCGCTCAGCACGCCACCCCGGTTCGACTACTCGGGGGTGGTGCGTGACTGCTCGAATGCCACTCCTACCGAACCGGTTTCGTACTGTCCCAGCACGAACACGATCGGCACCGCGGTGCCCGCCCTGGCCGGCCGCGGTGCGCCGACCAAGGACGGTTTGGATCCGCTCTCGGCGGCGGTGAACGGCGACTACAACGCCTTCGTCATCTTCGTGTCGCGGTATGTCCTTGCGGTGCAACACGATCGCAAGCTCGGCTTGACCGGCGCGGAGACCGCTGGGCTGCGCACCGCCTGCCTGTCCGGTGTGGTGACCACCGCGCTGAGCGAGCCGGGCAGCGACCCGCGGCTGTCGGCCGGCGACCTCGATGAGGCCGTCTCCGAGCTGCTCAGCGAGGGGCGCACCGCCGGCGACGTGAACGGCAAGGTGGTACCGAGCGGTTATCAACGGGTGGAGGCGTTCCGCACCGGCGTGTTGGAGGGTGAAAAGGCCTGCTTGTCGCGCTACAAGTAGGCGCTACACCCGGCAGCGACCGCAGCGCGGCGAGGGTGGTCGCCACCGCGCGCGGGCGGGCGCGGCTCCCTTTCTCCGAACCCTACTTACCGGTGACGTGCGCTTCCAGCCAGTCCACCACGTCGCCGAGTACCTTGTCCTTCTCGGGTTCGTTGAAGATCTCGTGGTAGAGGCCGTCGTAGCGGATCACGGTGAGATCCTTCGAGCCCGCGCCGTGCTCGATGAGATCGGCGCTGGACGGGGCGGCCAGCGCGTCCGCGGTGCCGTGCAGCGCCAGGACCGGCACGGTGAGCTTCGGCAGCCGCTCTTTGACGAGGAACGTGGTGTTCAGGATTTCGGCGGCGGTGCGGGCGGGCAGTTTGCCCCGATACACCAGCGGGTCGTTGTCGTAGGCGCGGATCACCTCGGGGTCGCGGCTGATCTGCGACGAATCCAGTTTGAGCACACCTAGATTCGGGGTCAATCGGGTCAATACCGGGGCGAGCGCGCGTTGGGCGGGGTTACCCGCCGAGATGTCGAGCGGCGGTGCGGAAACCACGATGCCCGCGACATCGATCGGCCTGCGGGTGGCCAAATGCAGCACGATGAGGCTGCCCATCGAGTGGCCGACCAAAAAGCGGGGGACGCCGGGGTGTTCGCGGGTCGCGATGTCGAGCATGGCGGCCACGTTGTCGGCGGCGCCGTCCAGCGAGCCGATATTGGCCTTGCTGCCCGCGGACTTGCCATGGCCGATGTGGTCGAGCGCGTAGACCGCGAATTCGGCGCCGGCTAGGCGCTGGCCGACGTGGGTGTAGCGGCCGGAGTGTTCGGCGACGCCGTGCACGAGGACGATCACGCCGCGCGCGGGGGTGTCGGGGAGCCAGGCGCGCCAGGCGATGCCGCTGCCGGTGCCGTCGAATCGGCCGGTAAGGGTGTGGATCTGCGGTTCGCCATCGCCACTGGCCTTCGGCTCGGTCGTCATGCATCGGCTCCTGAGGTCGGCGGCGCGGGGGCCGACGGCTGCGCGAACTGCGCGATCAGCCGCCGGTTGAACTCGATGAGTCGAGCGTAGTTGACCAGGGAGAGGCGCTCGTCGGTTCCGTGGATCGATGCGATATCGCGTGCGCCGAGCACGATCGGGGCGAAGTTACAGCGGGTGCCGGCGAGGTCATGGTAGTGCCGTGAGTCGGTGGCGCCGGGCACGATGCCGGTGGTGACGACGACGCCGGGGACGATGGCCCGCGCGATGTCGGCGATCATGTCGAACGCCGGGCCCGGAGCGGCGTGCACCGTCGGCTCGGACGCCATGCCCTCCGCTTCGATCCGAACACCCTTGTCGCGCACCACCTTCCGGCAATGCGCAAGCACCGATTGGACCGAATCGCCGGGCAGGATGCGGAAATTGACGAAGGCCTCGGCATGCTGGGGCAGCACATTCGCCTTCACGCCGCCCCGGATCACCGTGGGGGCGGTGGTGGTGCGCACCATCGCCTCGGTCTGCGGCCGCATCGCCATCACCCGGGTGATCAGCGGTGCGGCGATACCGGCCAGGCCGAGCAGCCTGCTGCGCGACGCGGGCATCGCCTGCCGCAGCCTGGCCAGCATGTCGGCGGTCACCGGCGTCATCCGCAACGGCATCGGATGATCCTGGATGCGGCTCACCGCGCGCGCGATCCGGCCGACCGCGGTCTGCTTGCCCGGCATGGACGAATGCCCGCCGACCTCGCTGACCGAAAGTTGCACTGTCGCATAACCCTTCTCGCCGAGCATGATGCTGGCGACCGGTTGCTCGACCCCCTCGGCGACGCCCTCGGTGATCATGCCGCCCTCATCGAGCAGCAGGTCGGCCTGTACGCCGTCGCGACGAAGCCGCTGCGCCATGTGCATCGCGCCGGTGTCGCCGAACACCTCCTCGTCGTGGCCGAAGGCCAGGAAGATGGTGTGCCGCGGGCGAACTCCCGCCGCCAGCGCCGCCTCGACCGCCTCCAGGATCGCCAGCAGCCTGCTCTTGTCGTCGATCGCGCCACGGCCCCAGATGAATTCGTCATCGATCACGCCCGCGAACGGCGGATGGGTCCAGCGCTGGGGGTCGTCCACCGGCACCACGTCCTGGTGGGCGAGCAGGATCGCGCAGACGCGCTCGGGCTCGACGCCGGGCCAGCGGTAGAGCCTGCTGTGACCGAATCGCTCCAGTTCGAGCTCGGCGTGTACCCGCGGAAACGATTGCTCGAGGTGTGCGGAGAGTTGCGCGAAGGCCGCATCGTCGACGTGGTTCGGATCGTCGGTGGACACGGTGACGCACCGTAATGCGGCGGCGAGGCGCTCTGCGGTGCGGAGGTCGACGGGGTCCGTCATCGGGCACCGGTGCGGTTCGGCAAATTCATGGACACCGTCGCATTGTTCAGCATGGCTGGGGCGAGCGGGATGGTCTTCTCGTTTCGCCACTTCACGATGCCCTCGGTCACTCCGCCGACGAGGTCCGGCGTGCGGGTCCCGGTCAGCAGAGGGAGTTCGATCCGTGCCTCGGCGACGGTGACCTGGGCGAAGGCGGGCGTGTGTGACCAGACGTCGTCGACGACATCGGTGACCCGCACGCCGATCCGGTGGCCCGCCGGAATCGGCCAATCCTGGGCCAGCAGGCGGACTTCGGCGGTCTCGCCGCCGACGGGTGCGATGCCGCGGGTGATGACGGTGGCCTGGTTGTCGGGGGCGATGTCGTAGAGCTCCACCGCGACAGTGGCATTGGCCGGACCGTTCACCCGCAGCGACGCCGACGGCATGCCGGACAGGTGCTGGGCCTGGGCCAAAGGTTCGGAGACCGACCAGAATTCGCGATCCGGGCCGGGCAGCAGGCCGCGGTCGGTGTAGCCGCCGGGGCGCAGCTCGACCGGTATGCGGGCGGCATCCGCGGGCGGCCATGCGGTTTCGGCGCGCCAGTCGCCGTCGAACTGGCCGACGGTGATCCGGGGGCCGGGCACCTGCACGTCGCGGCCTGCGACGTGCTTGTCGAAGAAGGCGAGCAGCTCGGTGTCGAAATGTGGTGTGCCGCACTTGTCGTGGCAGGTGCGGTGGCCCCACTGGCCGAACCACGCCTTGTGGTCGCCGGGCCCGAGGCCGTTCCACAGGTCGAACACGCGGTAGGCGCGGGTGTTGTAGTCGACGAAGCCCTGACCGAGGAACAGGGGAATCGTGTTGCCGCGCAACGGGCCCACCAGATCGCGGTCGCGCCAGAAGGGGGAGTTGCCGTCGTGGTTGGTCATGTCGGCCAGGTACTGCTGGTAGCACTGCATCGGCAGTTGGGCCGCAGCGGCTTGATATTCGGGTAGATCGTCCGGGCGGGCCGGGGTCGACGCGATCAGCAGGTGCTCCAGTCCGGCGAGATCGGCTGGGCGTACGCCGTTCTCGGTGATCGGCTTGCCCGAGAACTTCCATGAGATGCCCTGCATGTACAGGTACGAGTACGGGTCCACCACCGGCTCGAACGACGCGACCGCAGCCAAGCCCTTCGGCTTCGTCGCCAGGCCCATCAAGCCGGTCCACGCCTCGTAGGAGACGCCGAACATGCCTACCTTGCCCGTGGACCACGGTTGGTTCGCGGCCCACTCCACCGCGGTAGCGACGTCGGATCGCTCGCCGGGGCCGCCGAAATCCGGGCAGCCGGTCGAGCCGCCGAAACCACGCAGATCGACGACCACATAGGTGTAGCCGGCGCGCAGGAACATGTCCGCCTGCAAATTGTCGGTGGACGGGCCGCCGCGCAGCCGAGGCTCACTCAGATACGCCAGGTGGGCACGGTAGGGACTGACCGTGAGGACAACCGGCGTGCGTACGTCGTCGGCGATACCCGCCGGACGCAGAATGTCCGCGTGCAGCCGAGTCCCGTCCGGCGCATCCAGAAACGCCTGCCGCCACTGGAACGGCTCCGACAGCGGCTCGGCCCCCGCCGTCACCGGCGTGGTCACAGCCAACAGCAGCAACAGCCCGCACAGGGCGCGCACCAGGACCGTTCGTTCACTCACCATAGGACTATCGAGTGTGCCCGGACGACCGTCCAGCCCCCGGAACCGGGGTGGTCTGTCGGTAGGTGTTGCCAATCCGCCGGGCGGGCGCCATGCCGTGTTCACTCCGGGCCGCCAGCATGGGCCGTATGTCGGAGGCCGTGAGCGTGCAGGACAGCGGCCCCGTCGATGTGGTCGCGGTGGGGACAATTTCTCTCGCGCTGTTCGCGGCGTTGTTGTTCGCGGTGTCGGCGGCATTGCAGCAGGGAGCGGCGCGGCAGGCTGCTACCGAAGCCGGGCACGGTCGGTTTCTGGTGATCGTGGGGATTGCTCGCCGGTTGGTCACCGATCGGCGGTGGTTGGCGGGGCAGGGTGCGAATGTGGCGGGGTTCGTGGTGCACGCGGTGGCGCTGCGGGTCGGGGCGATCGCGGTGGTGCAGGCGCTGCTGGTGGTGCAGCTGCTGTTCGCGTTGCCGTTCGCGGCGGCGCGGCGCAGGCGGGCGTTGCTCGGGCGGGATTGGGCGGGCACCGCGTTCGTGTGTGCGGGGTTGATTCTGCTGGTCGGACAGAGTGCGCCGGGGCATGCGGCGGTGCGGCCCGAGTTGCTGCCCGGAGTCGGGGTGGGTGTGTTCGTGGGGATCATCGTGTTGGTCGCCGTGTCGCGCCTGACGAACTCGACGCAGTTGCGGTCGGCGTTGGTCGCGGTGGCGGCGGGTTGCTGCTTCTCGACCACGGCGGTGCTGGTGGTCATCGCGACGACGGTGCTCCCTGATCTGAGTTGGGCGCTGCTGGGGATTCCCGTGTCGACCGTCCTTGGCGGACTGCTCACGCAGGAGGCGTACGCCCGAGGTTCGCTGCCCACCGCGCTCACCGCGATGACGATCACCGATCCGGTGCTCAGTTACGCGGCGGGTTTGACCCTGTTCGCGGTGACTGTTCATCCGCGTCCGGTGCTACTGATTCTCGCGGCTGGGCTGGTGATCACCGGGATCGCGTTGCTTGCGAACTCACCTACGTTGCATGACGAACTGGACCAGTCATCATCGAATCAGCCGGTGTGCGAACGGGTCCCATAGTTGAAGTTTCGGTGTGGCCGTCCAAGGCCAGCACCGAGATCTGACGCACAACCCTGCCGCCGATTCGAACGGGACGAGCCCCCGAAACCGCACGTGCGGGACATGTTGGCGGGTCTACTCGGACTTCGCCGCCATGTTGTCCCACTCGCCCCGAACGGCCTTGATGTTTCGCCGAGTGGGGCATGGGGGCGTGCCTAGTCTCGCCTTGCCGCCGCGATGTCCCATGCGGCGCTCGGCTGGGCTTGATTCTTCACCGAGCGGTGCATGAGGGCGCGCTCGGACCTTCGCCGCCGTCATGTCCCGGTCGACTCGGTTGGCGATCAGGCTGAGCGGGCGGGGGATTCGTAGTCGGCGTAGAGGGCGAGCATGCTCGAGACCGTGGCTGACCACGGGAAACGTTCGGCCGCCAGGCGGGCGGCGTGGCGGCGCTGCGGGGCGGGGACCGTCAGGAGCTGGCGGACGCCGGCGGCCAAGCCCGGCGGAGTGCCGTCGGAGACGACGCCGGAACCGGGAGCGTCGACGAGTTCGCGTGCGGCGCCCGCGTCGGGGACTACGACGGGGGTGCCGCAGGCGAGCGATTCCAGGACCGCGAGGCCGAAAGTCTCAGCGGGGGAGGGGAAAATCGCGATATCGGCGTTGGCCACCAGGGTTGCCATGGTGGCGCGATCGGTGAGGTGACCGTGGAAGACCACCGGGAGTCCGATAGCCAGGCGCTCGAGCCGAGGCCGCAGCGGGCCGTCGCCGATGACCGCGAGTTCGCAGCGCATACCGGACTCGACCAGTACCCGCACCGCCGCGATCGCACGTTCGGCCCGCTTCTCCTTGGACAGCCTGCTCACCAGCACCAGGCGTACCGGATCGACTGCGGCCCAGGGTGTTTCGGTGGGTCGGAAGGTGGTCAGGTCGACACCCAGCGGGACGCGACGCACATTGGTCGCCCCGATCCGAGCGAACTCCGCCGTCGCGAAACTCGAGGTGACCACCACCTTTTCGGCCCGCACGCAGAGGCGCCGATTGGCCAGGTCGGCGGCGGCGGTCAACGGGAAACCAGGTGGCACGCGCGTGCGCAAGATGGCGTCGATACGTTCGTGCGAGAACAGCACCAGCGGCACACCGGCACCGCGCGCCCACGGGGCAAGCCAGCGCACACTCAGCTTGTCGCTGCACTCCAGCACATCCGGCCGCAACCCATCGAGGATCGCCCTCGTCCGCCGAGCGGTCAGCACGTGATACCCACCCGCCCCGAACTTGGGACTGTGCACGGTGATCCGCCGCCCCGACGCCGTCGACTCGTCCCCGTCCGCCGGCCCGGGAACCACAAGCACCCGATCATTCCCCGCAGCCAGATACCCCCGACCGATCTCATCGAGGCAGGTCCGCAGTCCCCCGGAGGCGGGTGTGTAGAAGTTGGCGATCTGCACGATGCGCATCAGCTGTCCGCCGATCGGAGCAGGTCGGGGAGGCCTGGCGAGGTGCGGCTCCGGCCAGTGCGGGGGCAGCTCGCCGGACGGAATTGTGCGGTGTGGGAATTGACGGTTTGCACTAGTCGACCGCCGCTCTGACCAAGTCGGCGTAGGTGGTTGCGCGAGCGCCCGCGTGCAGGGCGGCGTCGATGGCGCGCAAGGTGGCGTCGCGGAGGCCGGGGCGGTGCAGGTCGTCCGGGTGCAGGGCGAGGCGCACCAATCCGCCGCGTGCCGCGTTGCGGCGGGCCAGGCTGACCAGCATGGTGGCGGCGAAGCGTTCGGACCAGCCGCCGCCGGGGCGGTGCGAGAGGGCGAAACCGCGGTGACGGCGACCGGTTCGCAGGTCCTTTGCGCCGAAGTGGTTCGTGGTGTGCGAGAAGCCTGCCTCGCGTAGTGCTTGTTCCGCCGCGGGGGAGGCGAGCCAGCCGGGCGGAGTGAAACCCGTTGTCGACAGGCCGGATTCAGCCATCACCGCGTTGGCTTCCTGGAGCTTGGCGGCCGCCTCGGCAGTGGAGAGCGCGGCGAATTCAGCCGCACCGCGCGCCACCGCACGGCCCAGCGCCCGCCGCGGCCAACCACCCTCCGGCCCGGCCCGATGCGACCAACCGTGCACCATGATCTCGTCCCCACCGGCCCGCCGTTCCCGCAGAAAACTCGCGTAATCCGGCCGCTCGGCCAACGCCGCACCCCGCCACGGACCGGGAATAACCAACAGCGACACCGGAATCTCGAACCCATCGGCATCGGCACACCACCGCGCCGTCTCCGCCGCACTAGCAGGCGCGACGTCATGAACGCTCACCACCAACCGCGCACACACGCACCGCAAACTAACACCATCCGGTAGCCACCAGCTGAACAGCAAACCGCCGCAACCCGACGGATCAGCACCCCGCCGAGTGGGACATCACGGCGAGCTCACCCGAGTTCGGGCCACCACCAAGTCCCGCTCGATGAGCAGCTCGGCCCCGCTGTGCGTCGAGCGGGACACCGTGGCGGGCTCACTCGCAACCGTCCAGCCGCAAGCTTGGCGTGCAGGTGTTTCCGCTACGACCGACGAGGCTCGGGCTCGCGGAGCACCGCCGCCGACAGCGGAGACCGAAGCCGAAACGGCGGCGCATGAACCGAAGCCGCCGCATCGGAAGGGCTCGTACCAGCGAACAACGGGCCATTCGCTTCAGCTATGAAGGTCGCGAAGTATCAGGGGGTACAACATGATTCACGTGGTGTCTCAGGCGGGGCGGCGTATGATCGGGCCAGTGCGAGCGCCCGGGGAAGAATGAACGAGCCGGTGACCGCGGACTGGGAGCAGTTCGTGCAAGCACTGGCGCTATGTCTGTCTGAGCTACCTTCGCGGGCAACGTTGATCATCGCGGCACCCGGAAATCGGTACGTCCAATTCATGCAGTACGACATCAAATTGTCGGCCGAGTTGGCGGGTGATCATTATCTGACACAGCCCATTCCGGACGCCGCCGCACAGGAACTACGCGAGCTGGGCTGGAACGAACCGATGCTGCGCCGCGAGGTCGACAACTGGACCAGGACCATGTTCTGGCCGATCTCCCCGCGCAGCCTGGTCGAGTTCGCCCGCTCGGTCGCCATCGGCTTCCGTCACGCGCTCGGCGTGGCGACGCCGGTCGAATTACGGGCGATGGGGTGGACCGAGGCCTCCGGTGATCTGGATCTCACCGCGCTCGGATCGATGGCCAGGCGCGGTTGGAATTGACGCCGGCGCGACGGTAACGGACGCCGCCGAGGCGGGCGTGGCAGAACCCGCACGACGTGGGCACTATCCTGAGTGGCATGGCAGCAGGTAAGCCCACCAAAGAAGCGAAGGCCGCGGCGAAAGCGGCCCGCAAGCAGCAGTCGAAAGAGCGCAGGCAGCAGCTCTGGCAGGCGTTCCAGATGCAGCGCAAGGATGACAAGCTGCTGCTGCCGTTGATGATCGGCGCGCTGCTCGGCATCACCGCTGTCTTCCTGGTCATCGGCCTGATTTTCGGGCTGACCTGGTTCCTCGTCCCGCTCGGCGTGGTGCTCGGCGCGCTGGCCGCGTTCATCATCTTCGGCCGACGGGTGCAGAAGAGCGTCTACGGCAAGGCCGAGGGCCAGGCCGGTGCCGCAGCCTGGGTGCTGGACAACCTGCAGGGCAAGTGGCGGGTGTCCAACGGCATCGCCGCGACCACCCAGCTCGACGCGGTGCACCGGGTGATCGGTCTGCCCGGCGTGGTGCTGGTCGCCGAGGGCTCCCCGCAGCGGGTGAAATCGCTGCTCGCGCAGGAGAAGAAGCGCACCGCCCGGCTGATCGGCGACACCCCGATCTACGACATCGTCATCGGCAACGACGAGGGCCAGGTGCCGCTGAAGGAACTGCAGCGCTACCTCACCAAGCTGCCCCGCAACATCGACACCAAGCGCATGGACCTCATCGAGGGCAGGCTGACCGCCCTCAGTTCGCGCACCGGCCCGGCGCTGCCGAAGGGCCCGATGCCCGCCGGCGCCAAGATGCGCGGCGTCCAGCGCACCATTCGCAGGCGCTGAGCTCATACGCAAAAGGCCCGCATCCCGACCGGATGCGGGCCTTTTGCACGCCCGGACGCCGGTGGAGCCGTTCGTTTCATGATCAGGAGGAACTGGTGTTGTTCGCTACTCGGCGGATGCCAGCATCAATTCCCCTTGATCTTGGTCAAGCCTTGACGAGCCAGACGACGCGGTCGTAGGCGAGGACCTGGTAGAGGACAAGTACGCCTCCGACGATGAGCGCCCACCTGGGCAGACCGGCCGCCCACAGTGCTGCGGCGCCGCCGAAGAAGACCGCGAGTTCGATCGCCAGGCGCACCGCTCCTGGCACCGACACGGGCGCTTCGCCGCTGCGGCTCGGGTCGCCCGGCACCGCGAAGGTGCCCCATAGGGCCGCCGCGGCCAGCGGTAACAGTGCTACCAGCAGAAACTTCCACGGCGAATCGAAGGCTCGCCAACCGTAGATACCGAAGGAAGAGATGGCGACGAGCTCGAGCAGAAACCGGATCGCGAGCATCGCCGGATTGAGTGACACCGCCGGAGCGTAACCGGCGCGGACGCAGGCGGGCGGTTCGAAACCATGCGCTGGGTTGATGTGCCGGTGGCAGGCTCAATACCTGCGCTGGGTGTCGGCACCGGGTGCGTGCCGAGTCGCAGATCCGAACTCTGCGCTGGTGTCGGCAACAGTGCGGGTCCGGTCGCAGGTTCGAACCCTGCGCTGGTGGCGGCAGGGTGGTGCCGGCTACACGTTCACTCGCCGCTAGGTGTCGACGGGGGGCAGAGCGTGTTAGCGTCGAATGTTCCGCAGGGTGTCGGCCGGTAGAGCGGGTCCGGTCGCAGATACAAACCGGGCGCGATCTCAGCGCGAGTGGACGAGCGCAGTACCGGTCGCACGATCGTGCATACCGCGACCATCGGCATCGGTGAACAGCGCGGGCACCACGAACACGAGCAACGTCTGCCTGGCCAGCGCGCGAACAAACCCCACGGTCACCGGCGCGTCGATCCGCACGGTCCGCAACCGCAGAAAGTACTGGCCGGGTGTGAACCCGAACATCGTCACCGCGGCGACCCCGATGACGAACCAGATCAGCAGCGTCAGGCTCGACGCCGAACTGCCGCGCACAATCAGCGCCGCGATGCCGAGCGCGATCAACCAGTCCACGAACAGTGCCGCGATCCGACGAGCCATCCCGGACAGCGAACCCGCACCGGACTTCGGCAGCCCGAGGTGTTCGCCGGGGAACTCGGGGTTTGCCTGATCGCCGGAGCCCTCCGAAGGGCCGGAGAGCCACGATCCCGTCATGCGTGCCATGCCCCCACAATATGCGGGACCGACCGGCCGCTCGGCACCGCATAAGGGGAGTTCACGTCAGCGCGTCTCGGCGCGGATGGCAGGATTAGCATGCTGTTCGAGCCCGGGTGGGCCTAGTCACCCGGCCAGCCGTACGTGTAACACTGGCGAAACACGAACTTGACCGCCGGGAAACACCGCGTCCATACCGTCTGGACGCGACGAACCCACGCAATCGACACTCGCTGGGAACCGATCCGTAAGGAGAACAAGTGACGTTCAGCACGGCCGACGAGGTCATCAAATATCTCGCTGACGAAGAAGTCGAATACGTCGACATCCGGTTCAGCGATCTTCCCGGTGTGCAGCAGCACTTCTCGATCCCGGCGAAGGCCTTCACGACCGACCTCGCAGAGGAAGGGCTAGCGTTCGACGGCTCCTCCGTCCGTGGCTTCCAGTCGATCGACGAGTCGGACATGCTGCTGCTGCCCGACTTCAGCACCGCGCGCCTGGACCCGTTCCGCGCCGCCAAGACGCTGAACCTCAACTTCTTCGTGCACGACCCGTTCACCCGCGAGGCCTACAGCCGCGACCCGCGCAACATCGCGCGTAAGGCCGAGGAGTACCTGCGCTCGACCGGTATCGCCGACACCGCGTACTTCGGTGCCGAGGCCGAGTTCTACATCTTCGACTCGATCCGCTACGGCTCGCAGATGAACAGCTCGTTCTACGAGATCGACTCGATCTCCGGTTCCTGGAACACCGGCGTGAAGACGAACCTGGACGGCTCCCCGAACCTCGGCTACAAGGTTCGCAACAAGGGTGGTTACTTCCCGGTCGCGCCGTACGACCACTACGTCGACCTGCGCGACAAGATCTCGACCAACCTGCAGAACGCGGGCTTCGAGCTCGAGCGCGGCCACCACGAGGTCGGCACCGCCGGTCAGGCCGAGATCAACTACAAGTTCGGCACGCTGCTCGGCGCGGCCGACGACCTGCAGCTGTTCAAGTACATCGTGAAGAACACCGCGTGGCAGGAGGGCAAGTCCGTCACGTTCATGCCGAAGCCGCTCTTCGGTGACAACGGCTCGGGCATGCACGTGCACCAGTCGCTGTGGAAGGACGGCAAGCCGCTGTTCCACGACGAGGCGGGCTACGGCGGCCTCTCGGATCTGGCGCGTCACTACATCGGCGGCATCCTGCACCACGCGCCGTCGCTGCTGGCGTTCACCAACCCGACCGTGAACTCCTACCACCGCCTGGTTCCGGGCTACGAGGCGCCGATCAACCTGGTGTACTCGCAGCGCAACCGGTCCGCCGCCGTGCGTATCCCGGTCACCGGCAACAACCCGAAGGCCAAGCGCATCGAGTTCCGCGCGCCGGACTCCTCGGGCAACCCGTACCTGGCCTTCGCCGCCATGATGATGGCAGGCCTGGACGGCATCAAGAACAAGATCGAGCCGCTGGCCCCGGTCGACAAGGACCTCTACGAGCTCCCGCCGGAGGAGGCCAAGAACATCCCGCAGGCCCCCACCAGCCTCGCCACGGTCATCGACCGCCTCGAGCAGGATCACGACTACCTGACCGAAGGCAACGTCTTCACCGATGACCTGATCGAGACCTGGATCAGCATCAAGCGTGAACAGGAAATCGCCCCGGTGAACCTGCGCCCGCACCCCTACGAGTTCGAGCTGTACTACGACGTGTAAGTCGTTCGTACTTCGAGTCGTTCGGCAACGGCCCATCCGCGATCCGCGGGTGGGCCGTTGCCCGTTTTCGGCATGGTCATGCGCAACAGAGTGCGCGCCACGGTGACTGGCGTCGCAGGTTCGACGGAGTGGCCCGGCGCCGATGCGGGATCCGCAGAACCCAGTGCGCTCCGGTGACGGCATCGCGGCTAGCCGGAGCCGCGGGGGACGAGCGGGTTGAGGTGGTAGCGCTCGATGACATCGTCGAGCCAGTCGGGGTGTCCGTAGGTCAATCCGTACCGGGTGGCCAGGGCGGTGAAGGACTCGTCCGTGGCGGTGGCGTCGGAGATGAGCGCGGCGAGGTCGCGGAAGTACGTTTCGAAACCGCCGGGAATGATGATCTCGATGATGCGACCCGGCACATCGCTCGCGTTCCACATGGCGTGCATCTCGCCACGCGGTTTGATGATGTACCCGCCGGCGTCGAGGACGACCTCGGTGTCGTCGGAGCGGAACCCGATCCGCCCCTCCAGCACAATCGAGTACTCGTCCTCCCTGCTGTGCATGTGCGGCGGAGTGATCGTGCCGACATCGAACGGATGCTCCACAATCGACATCACCCCATTGGTGTGGTGTCCGTAGAGCTTGTACGTGGCGCCGAAGCCCGGAATATGAACGGTTTCTCCCTCGCCGGGAAGCACGGCCACCAGCGCTGGGATATCGAGGTTCTCCACACCGCAGACCTTACGCAGTGGTGCCGACAGCTTTGATCGCCGAGTTCCGCTGGAGCGGTTGAGAATTGGATTCAATTGATAGTCTCGAGCAGTGAGTAATGCGGCTGAGCATCGGATCGGCGAAGATCCCGCCATGCAGGTGGGCGAGTCGCTGTCGGAAGGCACTGCCCAGACCATCCGCCGACGGGTGGTCGAGCGCGAGCTTCCCGGAACGTTGCTCGACGAATACATCGCGGATCATGAACGGCGCAATGGACCGCTTCCCGAAGCGGAACGGCAACGTGCCAGGGATCTGTTCGCTAGTGCGCTCGGTCAGTCGAACTAGGCAGGACTACGGGACGCGGCGGCCCATGAGGTAGGTGGCTGCTACGGAGCGGTCGTCGCCGAGGATCATTTGGGCGAACAGGCGCTCTTGGAAGGTGCGGGCGAGGGCGGTGCGGTGGGCGAGGGTGGGGGTGGCGGTCCAGTCGAGGACGATGAAGTCGGCTTCCTTGCCTGGGCGGAAGTTGCCGATGTGGTTGTCGAGGTGCAGGGCTTCGGCGCCGCCGAGGGTGGCGAGGTAGAAACCGCGCAGGGCGGACAGGGTGGTGCGTCGGTGGGGTGGTTTGGTTGATTCCTTCAGCATGATCACCTTGTAGGCCTCGTTGAGGGTGCGCAGCATCGAATAGCTGGTTCCGGCACCGCAATCGGTGCCGAGTCCCACTCTGATGCCCGCGTCGCGCGCGGCGGCGAAGTCGAAGAGGCCGCTGCCGAGGAACAAGTTCGAGGTGGGGCAGAAGGCGATGGCGGCGCCGGTGGTGGCCAGCCGTGAGCGGTCCTGATCGTCGATGTGCACGCAGTGGGCGAAGATGGATCGGGGGCCGAGCATGCCCGCCTGGTCGTAGACATCCAGGTACGAGCGGGCATCGGTGAAACGAGCCAGCACGCTCGCGGTCTCCGGGCGACTCTCCGCGGCATGGGTTTGCAACGCCACGTTCGGGAACTCGTGCAGCAGCCGACCGGCCATGGCCAGCTGTTCGTCCGAGGACGAGGGCGCGAATCGCGGGGTGATCGCGTAGGTCAGCCGGTCTTTGCGGTGCCAGCGGGCGATCAACTGCCGGGTCAGTTCCTCGGCCTGCGGCACACCGGCATCGGAGAGGAAGTCCGGCGCGTCCGGTTGCTTGTCCATGAGGACTTTGCCGCACGTCATCCGCATGCCGCGCCGATGCGCCTTGGCAAAGAACGCGTCCACCGAGGTCGGATGCACGGTGGGATACACACTGGCGGTGGTGGTCCCACAGGCCAGCAGCGTGTCGAGGAAGAGGCCCGCTATCCGGTCGGCGTAACCGGGATCCGCGAACTTGCGCTCGGTCGGAAAGACATACTCCTGCAGCCAATCCTGAAGTTGCGCACCGAAACTCGCGATCATGGCGTACTGGCTGTAGTGGATGTGGGTATCCACGAAACCCGGCACGATCAGCTTGCCTCGATGATCTACGACATCGCCGCGATGCTGCTCCGGCAATGCCGACCACTCACCCGCCCAACGCACCCTGCCGTCGGCGCCGACCGCAAGCGCGCCGTCCTCGAACAACTCCCAAGTATCGGGATCGTCGTCGGCGCCAGGATCCCGCAGAAAGTGCAGCACGGTGCCGCGATAGACGGCAGGCAGGGTGTCTTCGGCCATGCCTCGACGCTATCGACCCGCAACCGTCCGGACCAATGCCCTGGTGCGGGTGTGTCGCGGACTGGAGATCGCCCCGCCCCTGGAGTGCGCGAGCTTGCCGGGAGTTTCCCGACCGAGCATCGAACGAAAACAAATTGTCGCGCAATTCGATTCGGCATAACCTGCATGGGGGTCATGGAGTAGTTCAGTTGGTAGAACGCCCATTGCGAATGGTCGGTCGTGGGTTCGAGCCCCACCTCCATGGCCCCTTTCAACCCGAGGTAATCGAGCACTCCCACCTCGTATTGATCACCGAACCAGCGCAAACGCGTGCGGATGGTAGGCGCATTTCGCGCGAAATCCAGCGCGAATCTCGTTGACTGCCAGGTGGATCCCGGTGAGCGGGGCAGATGCGGCGGGATGCGGGCGAACGCCGATACGCGAGTGAAACACGTTCTAGTGTCCCGCGCCATGAAGGTTTCATTTATTTCTTTGATTACCGCCGCTCTGGCGACCTTTGCCGTGACGATGACGACCGCTCCACCGCTGGCCACCGCGCAGCCCGAGGCGGAGTCGGCGGTCGCCGCGGCCCGGATCGATCTGCAGGGCGCGGTGAATGTTCGTGATATCGGCGGATACCGGACCTATGACGGGGAGAAGGTGAAGCCGGGCAAGGCTATTCGGGGCGACTCGCTGGAGAAACTCACCGCCGCGGATGTGCAGAAGCTGGCGGGCCTGCAGGTGCAGACCGTGATCGATCTGCGCACGCCGGGCGAGGTGCATTTCGCCGGTGCGGACAAGCCGATTCCCGGCGCTCGGCAGGTGGCGCGGCCGATCGACGACACCGGGCTGTTCCAGCAGATGCTGGCGGTGATCCAGACCCGCGACCCGCAGAAGCAGGAGGAAGCGCTCGGCAACGGCAAGGCCGAGCAGATCATGCTGAACATGTACACCACGTTCATCAGCCGCCAGGAATCCCGTGCCGCGTTCGGGCAGACGCTCAAGGACCTGGCCAACACCGACAAGGCCACGCTGTACCACTGCACGGCGGGCAAAGACCGCACCGGCTGGCTGACGTACGTGCTGCTTCGCGCGGTCGGCGTGCCGGAAGGCACTGCGCGGCAGGACTATCTGCTGTCCAACCAGTACCGCGCCGCCGCGGACGCCGCCCTGCGCCAGCAGGTGAAGCAGGCAGGCCTGATGCAGAACCCCGATCTGCTGATCCCGCTGCAGGAAGTCCGGGACGCGTACCTGAATGCCGCGGTCGAGAAGATGCGGCAGGACTACGGCGACCTCGGCAAGTACCTGACCCAGGGGCTCGGCCTGGACGGCGGCACCATCTTGAAACTGCGTAGGAATCTGGTCACCTAGTCGACGAAAGACGTTCGGGCCCAGCCACTATCCGTGGATGGGCCCGAATGTTGTTGCCGCAGGCGGCTACTTCTTCGCCTGCTCACGCATCGCGGCGGCGAGTTGGCTCGGCATCGTTTCGTGGCGTGTGTAGGACCGGGTGAAGTCGCCGGTGCCGTGGGAGAGCGAGCGCAGGTCGATGGCGTATCGACTGAGTTCGAGTTCCGGTACCTCGGCATGGATTCGGGTACGCCCGGTGCCGTGCGGTTCGGTACCGAGGACGCGGCCGCGGCGACCGGAGAGATCGCTCAGCACCGGGCCGACATAGTCGTCGGCGACCAGCACCCAGACGTCGGCGATCGGCTCGAGCAGCGCGACACCCGCGCTGGTGGCGGCCTCGCGCAACGCGAGCGCACCCGCGGTCTGGAACGCGGCATCGGAGGAGTCGACCGAATGCGCCTTGCCGTCGAAAAGCGTGACCCGCACATCGACCAGCGGGTATCCGGCGGCCACGCCACGCGCCGCCTGCGCACGCACGCCCTTCTCCACCGACGGAATGAACTGTCGCGGAACAACTCCGCCGACCACCCGATCCACGAACTCGATCCCGGAACCACCCGGCAGCGGCTCGACCTCGATCTCGCACACCGCGTACTGCCCGTGCCCGCCGGACTGCTTCACGTGCCTGCCGCGCCCGGTTGCCTTGCCCGCGAACGTTTCTCGCAACGCCACCCGATGCTCGACCACATCGACCTGCACCCCGAACCTGGTTCGTAATCGCTCCAGCGCGACATCGCGATGCGCCTCACCGAGGCACCACAGCACCAGTTGATGAGTGTTCGCGTTGTGTTCGAGCCGCACGGCTGGGTCCTCGGCGGCCAGCCGGGCCAAACTTTGCGAGAGTTTGTCCTCGTCGGCCTTACTGTGCGCGGTAATTGCTATGGGCAGCAGGGGGTCCGGCATCTGCCACGGCTCGATCAGCAGCGGTTTGTCGGTGCCCGACAGCGTGTCGCCGGTCTCCGCGCGACTGAGTTTGGTGACGTAGGCGATGTCGCCGGCGATGGCCTGGCCGAGCGGGCGCTGCCCCTTGCCGAACGGTGCGGAGATCGCGCCGACTCGCTCGTCGACGTCGTGGCTCTCGTGGCCGCGTTCCTCCTGGCCGTGGCCGCAGACGTGCACCGTGTCATCGGCGCGCAGCGTTCCGGAGAACACGCGGACCAGCGATACCCGCCCGACGTACGGGTCGGAGGCGGTGCGGATCACCTCGGCCGCGAGCGCACCGTCCGGATCGCAGTCGAGTTGGCGCCGGGTGTTGCCGCCGAGGGCGGTGACGGCGGAGACGATGTGTTCCGACGGGGTCGGGAAGCCGCCGGTGATCAGGTCGAGCAGTTCGACGGTGCCGAGCCCCTGCTTGGCGCCCTCCGGGGCGGGAGCGCCGAACAGGACGGGATGGAAGCTGCCCCGGGCCACCGCCCGCTCGAGGTCGGTGACGAGCGTCGCGAGGTCGATCTCCTCGCCGCTCAGATACCGCTCCATCAGGGTTTCGTCTTCGCTCTCGGCGATGATGCCCTCGATGAGCCGGTTGCGCGCCTCCGCCAGCATCGGCAACTGCTCCGCTGTCGGCTCGGTCTCCACCCGCTCGCCGGAGGAGTAGTCGACCACGCAGTTCGGCAGCAGCTCGATCAGCCCGGTGACCGGGCGGTGGCCGTCCGCGCTCCGCGGGCCGTACACCGGAAGATGCAGGGGCAGAATGTTTTCCGAAGCGCCGCCGCCGAGCACGGTGCGGCAGGTCTCGGTCATCTCGTCGAAGTCGGCCCGCGCGGTGTCCAGGTGGGAGAGCACGATCGCGCGCGGCATGCCGACCGCCGCGCATTCTTCCCACAGCGCGCGGGTCGCACCGCTGACGCCTTCCGCGCCCTCGGCAGCCGAGATGACGAACAATGCTGCGTCGGCGGCGCGCAGGCCCGCTCGCAATTCGCCGACGAAATCCGCGTATCCGGGTGTGTCGATCAGGTTGATCTTCATGCCGGACCAGGCCAGCGGCACCACCGACAATTGCACCGATCGGTGCTGCCGATGTTCGATCTCGTCGTAGTCCGACAGGGAGGTGCCGTCCTCGACCCGCCCCGCCCGATTCACCATCCCCGTGGTCAAGGCCATCGCCTCGACCAATGTGGTCTTCCCGGACCCGCTGTGCCCGGCCAGCACCACATTTCGAATCTGATCCGGCCGCTCGGCCGTAACTACTCTGCCGTTGCCCCCTGCGGCTCCACTCGCCTTGTCCACTGTGCGTCTCGCTTCCTGGCGCCCCGACACCTGCGGTCCTTCGAGCTTCCCACCGGCGGTCGTCGCGCGTCCACGGATCGGGAGATCCGGTGCGACGGACTGCCCGGTCCGTACTTGGATCGCGCGCGACTGGATCCGGGTCGGCAGGTCGCTGCGATCTCGCCGACGGCAAACTACTTGCCGCGCCCCGCTCCTCCTGCGCACGATGGCTACGTGCTGATTTCCGACGGTGTGATCGCACTACGGCCGATCACGGTCGCCGATGCCGAGGCGCATCTGGCGGGGGAGGACGATGAGCTGGCGCGTTGGCTCAACGGTGGGCGGGGCACGCTGGAAACCGTTGTGCGGCATTTCGATCGGTGCGTGTGGCGGTGGCAGGACAACGCGGCGGGCCGGACGTTCGCGGTGCTGGATGTGGCGAGCGGAACGCTGGTCGGGACGGTGGATGTGCATACCCGGCAGCCGTATCTGATCGAACGGCAAGCAAATCTTGCCTACGGGATCTATCCGGACTGGCGCAAACGTGGGTACGCGACGCGGGCTGTCGAACTCGCGTGCCGGTTTCTCGCGGGGTCCGGGCTCGCCGACCAAGCGGTCATCCGGGTCGACCCGGAGAATCACGCGTCGGCGTCGGTGGCCCGGCGCGCCGGGTTCGAGTACAGCCATACCAGCGAGGACGACGGCCCGGTCGACTGCTACCTGCGGTGCGTTGTCGAGCGTTCAGCGCCCTGATTCGCCGACGGCCACCACGGCCTCGACCTCGACGAGGAACTCCGGGCGGAACAGTCCGGCCACCTGGACCAGTGAGCTGGCGGGGTTGGGCTGGTTGCCGAGCGCGGGCCGGAGGAACTCGTCCCGGACGTCGCGGAGGTCTTGCAGCCCGCCGGTGTCGGTGACGAACCAGGTGAGTTTGACCAGGTCGGTCCAGTCGGCGCCGAGTGCGTGCAGCACGTGCTGCAGGTTGGTCAGCGCCTGCCTGGTCTGGGCGGCCAGGTCGTTCGGGCCGACCAGGTTGCCATCGGCGTCGACCGCGATCTGCCCGGACACGAACGCGAGCCCGTTCGACGTGGTCACCGCGTGCGCGTAGCCGAAGCCGGGAGCGACGCCGGGGATGTCGGAGAACCGTTCGTTGATCTTCGCCACCAGCACAGCTTAGACCGGCGCAACGGCTCGAATCATGTAGCCAGGCTATGACTTACGTGCTCCGGGGACACGCTCGAACTCGTGCCGGTGCAGGCGAGCACCCCCGGTTGGGGGCTTGACCCGCGGGTGTCTCCGGGGTGACAGTGCGCGGATGGTTGTGACACCCGACGTGCCCCGCGCGACGCTGCGCAAGGTCACCCTCCGCCTGGTGCCGTTTCTCGGGCTGCTGTATTTCGTCAACTATCTGGATCGGGTCAATATCGGGTTCGCCGGGCCCAGCGGGATGAAGGCCGATCTCGGGCTCACCGAGACCGCGTTCGGGCTGGCCTCCGGGATCTTCTTCATCGGCTATCTGGTGCTGGAGGTGCCGAGCAATCTGGCGCTGCACAAGTTCGGTGCGCGGCGCTGGATCGCCCGAATCCTGGCCAGCTGGGGTGTCGTCGCGACGGCGATGGCGTTCGTGCCCAACGAAACCGTGCTGTACATCCTGCGTTTCGTGCTCGGCGTGGCGGAAGCGGGATTCTTCCCGGGCATCCTGCTCTATCTCACCTACTGGTTTCCACAGAACCAGCGCGCGAAGATCGTCGCCCTGTTCATGGTCGCCGTGCCGGTGTCCACCGCGCTCGGAGCGACCGTGTCCAGTCTGATCATCGAACACGGCGACGGCGTGTTCGGGCTCAGCGGCTGGCGGTTCATGTTCCTCGTCGAAGGGTTGCCCGCGCTCGTCCTCGCGGTGGCGACCTGGTTCTTCCTCACCGACAGTCCCGCGCAGGCCGGTTGGCTGACCAAAGCCGAACGGCAGTGGCTCAGTACCGAACTCGCCGCCGAACAAGCCGAGGTGGAGAAGGCGGAGCAATGGACGGTGCGTAAGGCGCTCACTGATTCCCGGGTGCTCGGCCTCGCTCTCGTCTACGGCGGGATCGTGTACGGGCTCTACGCGCTCGGGTTCTTCCTGCCGACGATCATCAAGGGTTTCGAACAGCAGTACGGCACCAGCTATTCGGTGGTCGAGCGTGGTCTGATCAACGCGGTGCCCTACGTCATCGGCGCCGTTGTCATGGTGTGGTGGAGCAGGCACGGCGACCGGACCGGGGAACGCCCGTGGCACGTCGCGCTGCCCGCACTGCTCGGCGGCCTCGCCATTCCCGTCGCGCTGTATCTCGGAAATCCGTTGGCGGCCATGGTCGCAGTGACCGTGTGCGCGGTCGGCGTACTCGCCGCCCTGCCCACCTTCTGGGCACTGCCCAGCGCCTTCCTCACCGGCGCCGCCGCAGCAGGCGGTATCGCATTGATCAACTCGATCGGCAACTTCAGCGGCTTTGCCGCACCGTATATCACTGGCGCACTGCGCGATTGGACCGGAAGCCAGCGTGCCGGGTTGTGGGTGGTCGGCGTGGCCATGATCGGCTCGGCGGTGGGTGTGCTGGTGCTGTGGAAACGCACTGGCGCCCGCGCACTGGAGGGATCGCGGTAGTCCGCACCGGCGGTGCACCCTCGACCGTCAGGCAACCGAACTTCGGCCGACCCGTTGGGTCTGCGAGTCAGGTGTGCGAAACGGTCAGGTGCAGGCAGGGGAGGATTGCGAGACGGCGATGAGGCTTTCGCAGATCCAGTCGGTGGACAGGCGCCAGGTGTTGTCGCGGGCGGTGAAGGGGACGACCATGGGGCGTTTGGCGCCGGCGAAGGTGGTCATGGTGGTGGCGAGGAGGGTGTGGTTGTCGAATTGGGTGAGCTTGTCCACCTGGAAGGTCATGGGGTACTCGGCGTAACCGGTGGCCAGGCGGGTGAGTAGCTCGGGGTCCTTGTCCTCGTCGGATGCGCGCAAGGTCTTCTGAGCGGCAGGGACTTCGGGGTCGAAGGCCTGTTGGAGTTGCGCGCTCAGATCGGCGGGGGCGGGCTGGGGCGGGGCGGCGGTGGTGGGGGCCGGGGTGTTGCCGGGGAGCGACTCGGGGTAGAGCTGATCGACGAGTGCGCTCCAGATGGCGGAGGCGGTGATCCGCAGCAGGGTGGGCGGAACGGTGTACTGGTTGACGGCGACCGCGACGGTGATGCCGCGGTCGGGCAGGTAGCCGAGGTGGGTGGTGTAGCCGAGCACGCCGCCCGTGTGGCCCAGCCACGGGCCGAAGCGTTGCATGCCGAGGCCGTAGTCGAAGGGTGCGCCGCCTGCGGTGCCGCTGGTGAATTGCAGTCGGGCCTGCAATGTTTCGGGCTTCAGCAGATCGCCACGGGCCAGCAGCGGCGCGTAGCGGGTCAGGTCGCCGATGGTCGACACCATCGAGCCTGCCGCGCCGAAGATCTCGGGGGTGTTGCGTGCGGTGACGTCGGTGGCGGTGTCGTCGAAGTAGGCGTAGCCGCGGCCTGCGGGATCGGGGATGGTGGCGTCGGCGGGATAGGTGGTGTCGTGCAGTCCATGCGCGGTCGCGACCTCGTCCAGGACCTCGCGCACCGGCTTGCCGGTGACCTTCTCCAGCACCAGGCCGAGCAGGAAGAACTCGGAGTTGGAGTACTCGGTGTTGCTGCGCGGCGGTTTCGCCGACTCCGGGTGGTCGATGATCGCGCGCAGTCGATCGCCGTCGTGCCACGGGCCGGGTGTTTTCGCGACGAGCTGGCTGCCGAAATCGTTGTCGCCGACCAGATCCCAGACGCCGCCCCGCATGCCGAGTAGGTCGCGGAGGGTGATGGCGTCGCCGTTGGGTACGCCGGGAACGTATCTGCTCAGTGCGTCGTCGAGCGAGAGTTTGCCCTCGTCGGCCGCGCGGAGCACCGCGGTGGCGGTGAAAGTTTTGGTGACACTGCCGATTCGGACGTGATCATCGACCGTCATCGGTCGTCCGGTGGCGAGGTCGGCGACGCCGTACGCTTTGGTGTACGTGCCGCGCACGGGGTCGTGCACGGCGACCAGCGCGCCGGGGATCAAGCCAGCGTCCATGCTCTTCCGGACAGTTTCGTCGATTTTGCCGGCTGCGTCCGTCGAAAAGGCCTGGGGGCAGCTGTCGCCGGGTCCGCATTCGTCGGAGGACTCGCAGCCGACCAGTGCGGTGGCGACCACCGCCACAGCTAGAGCAGCGGTCCCGGCGCGCGTGAGCCGAGCGAATGCCTTGCGAGCAAGCATATTCGGAGTCCCCCGGTAGGTGCGAATGTGTCTGCCAGCGAAGCTAGCAGGCGTGTGCGACGTCAGGCCGCCGGTAAGTTCGGCGCTGTATGCCCCGGGCCGGCCTGCGTGGTGTCCGCTACCCGGGCCGGCCGCAGGTGTTCGCGGAGCAGGGGCGCGGCTGCGTGGTGTCCCGGCCCGGCGCCAAGGCTGCGTAGCGTCGCGCGCCGGGCCAGTCCGCATAGTGTCGTGCCCCGGCTCGCCGCACCCGAGGACCGGCCCGTACCCGGCAGGCGGGTATGGGCCGGTGCTGTAGGCGAACGTCGCGGTCAGCTGCCGAAGCGCGCCAGGACGGCCGACGCTTCCTGCGAGGCGGTGCCTTCCTTGGCGAGATGCGCCATCTCCGGCGCGATCTCGCGACCGTGGTGCGCCATGGCCTGGGTGTAGAGGCGACCCGCGCGGTAAGACGAGCGGACCAGCGGCCCGGCCATCACGCCGGCGAAGCCGATCTCCTCGGCCATCTTGGAGTGCTCCACGAACTCCTCCGGCTTGACCCAGCGGTCGACCGGGTGGTGCCGGGGGGAGGGGCGCAGGTACTGGGTGATGGTGAGGATGTCGCAGCCCGCCTCGTGCAGGTCGCGCATCGCCTGGGTGACCTCTTCGGGGGTTTCGCCCATGCCGAGGATCAGGTTGGACTTGGTGACCAGGCCCGCCTCGCGCGCCGCGGTCAGGACCGAGAGGGAGCGCTCGTAGCGGAAGGCGGGGCGGATGCGCTTGAAGATGCGCGGCACCGTCTCCAGGTTGTGCGCCAACACCTCCGGGCGCGAGGAGAAGACCTCGGCCAGTTGGTCGGGGTCGGCGTTGAAGTCGGGGATGAGCAGTTCGACGCCGGTGTTCGGGTTGAGCTGCTTGATGGCGCGCACGGTTTCGGCGTAGAGCCAGGCGCCGCCGTCGTCCAGGTCGTCGCGGGCGACGCCGGTGATGGTCGAGTAGCGCAGGCCCATCGCCTGCACGCTCTCGGCGACCCTGCGCGGCTCGTCCCGATCGAGTGCGGCCGGTTTGCCGGTGTCGATCTGGCAGAAGTCGCAGCGCCGCGTGCACTGCTCGCCGCCGATCAGGAAGGTGGCCTCACGGTCTTCCCAGCATTCGAAGATGTTGGGACAGCCCGCCTCCTCACACACCGTGTGCAAGCCCTCGCGTTTCACGAGGCCTTTGAGCTCGGAATACTCCGGGCCCATCTTGGCCTTCGTCCGGATCCATTGAGGTTTGCGCTCGATCGGGGTCTCCGCGTTGCGCGCCTCGATGCGTAGCAGTTTGCGTCCTGCCGGTGCTGAAGCTGAGGTCACCAGATCGACATTACGCCTACCGGATCAGGCGCTCGCGGCCCCACCTGCCGGTGTGACGCGCGCAATATCGTGCGCGGTTACCGGCAGTTCGCCGTTGAGGGCGCGGGCGATGGCGTCGGCGACGAGCGGCTTCGCCTCGGCGACCGTCACCTCGCGGTTCAGCTCGCGCGACAGCGTGGTGACGCCGGCGTCGCGGATGCCGCAGGGAATGATCGCCTGGAAGCCGTCCATGGCGGAGTTGCAGTTGAGCGAGATGCCGTGCAGGGCAACGCCGCGCTGCACGCGCACGCCGATCGCGGCGATCTTGCGTTCGGCGAACACGTCGGTGGCGGGCAGCCAGACACCGGAGCGACCCTCGATCCGGCCGCAGGTCAGGCCGAGGTCGGTGCAGACGGTGATGAGTGCTTCCTCGAGACGGCGCACGTACTGGACGACGTCCACCGGTTCGGCGAGCCGCACGATGGGGTAGCCGACCAGCTGGCCCGGCCCGTGCCAGGTGATCTTGCCGCCGCGGTCCACCTCCACCACCGGGCTGCCGTCGATGGGCAGATCCTCGGTCTCGGTGCGGCGGCCCGCGGTGTAGACCGAGGGGTGCTCCAGCAGCAGCAGGCGATCGGATCCGATGCCGTCGGCCCGTTCCGCGGCGATGGTGCGCTGCAGCTCCCAGGCGCTGTGGTAATCGATGAGTCCGAGATCCTCGACCACGATCGGGGTCGTATCGAATCGGGCGGACCACGTGGTGCGCGTGTCGTTCACGAGCTCGACGGTACGCCGGGCGGGTTGTGCTATTCCAGCTGTGTCCTGTGGACCGTGCCACAGGGGGTGGGTCAGCGCGCGTGGACCGGCAGCGTCAGCTGCATGAGGGTGAGGTCCATCCAGCGGCCGAACTTGTGGCCGACTTCGGGGAACTCGCCGATCACGCGGAAGCCGAAGCGTTCGTGCAACTGGATCGATCCGGTGTTGCCCGATTCGATGCCCGCGATGATCGCGTGCACGTGACCCGTCTGCCGTGCCCGCTCGATCAGCTCGGTGAGCAGGGCGGTCGCGATGCCGCGGCGCTGGAAGCGTTCGTCGACGTACACCGAGTTCTCCACGGTGAAGCGGTAACCCGCTTTGGGCCGCCACGGACCGTAGCTCGCGTACCCCGCGACCACACCGTCGATCTCCGCGACGAGGATCGGCAGGCCCGCGGCGGTGCGGTCCTCGAACCAGGCGACGCGGTCGTCGAGGCCGACCTGCTCCAGATCCCAGATCGCCGTGGAGGTCGCGATATTCGCGTTGTGGATCTCCAGGATCGCGGGCAGGTCGTCGCGGTGCGCGTCGCGGATGCGGGTGGCGGGGCGGGTGTCGAGCTGGTCGGTCATCGGTCGTCTCCGGGTTGTCCCACCGTCGCGGCCAGTGCGGCGCCGATGGTGGGGTGCTGGAACTCGTAGCCCGCCTCCTCGAGGGCCGTGGGTATTGCACGCGGTCCGCGCAGGATCGCCTCCTGCGCGAGCTCGCCGACGAGCGCGCGCAGCGCGAACGCGGGCACCACCAGCGGGGTGGGCCGGTTCAGGGACCGGCCGAGCGCGCGGCTGAACTCCGCGTTGGTCACCGGCGCGGGGCCGACGACATTGAGTGGTCCGGCGAGGGTCTGCGAGCGCAGCGCGAAAACGATCGCACCGATCTCGTCGGCCATCGAGATCCACGGCGTGTACTGACGGCCGCTGCCGAGCCGCCCGCCGAGACCGAGGAAGTACAGCGGGTGCAACATGCTGAGCAGACCACCGTGCCTGGACAACACGATGGCGCTGCGCAACAGCACCGTGCGCACCCCCGCGTCGGCGGCCGGCCGTGTCGCGGCTTCCCAATCACGGCACAGCGTGGCGAGGAAACCCGAACCGGCGGGCGAGGTTTCGTCGACCACCCGGTCGCCGGTGTCGCCGCCGTAGAAGTGCACGCCGCTGGCGTTGAGCAACGTCGGCACGCCCGCTTTGACGACCGCGGCGGCCAGCACGTCGGTCGGGGTGATCCGGCTGTCGCGCAGCTCCTGTTTGAAGCTGCCGTTCCAGCGGCGGCGCCCGGTGCTCGCGCCGCACAGGTTGACCACCGCGTCGGCGCCGCGCAATGCCCGCTCGTCCAGTTCGGCACGGACCGGATCCCAGGCGAATTCGTCCGGGCCCGCCGCCCGCCTGCGTACCAGGCGGGCGACCTCGTGCCCGTCGCGGCGCAGTGCCGCGACGAGCGCTGTCCCGATCAGCCCGGACGAGCCGGCGATCACGACCTTCATGTGAACATGACGGCTAGATACCGAGGTCGGCCTCGAACGCCGCTTCCTCGAGCCGGTGCCGGATCGTGGTGAGGAAGCGACCCGCGTCCGCACCGTCGATCAGGCGGTGGTCGTAGGTGAGCGGCAGGTAGCACATCGAGCGGACGCCGATGGACTCGCTGCCGGTGTCGTCCTTCACCACCACCGGGCGCTTGACGATCGCACCCGTGCCGAGCATGGCCGCCTGCGGCGGAACCAGGATCGGGGTGTCGAACAGCGCGCCCTGGCTGCCGATGTTGGTGATGGTGAACGTGCCACCGGACAGCTCGTCCGGCTTGAGCCCACCGTTGCGGGCGCGGTTGGCGATGTCGGCGATGGCGCGTGCCAGGCCGGCCAGCGACAGGTCGCTCGCGTTGTGGATCACCGGGGAGAGCAGGCCCTGCTCGGTGTCGACGGCGATGCCGAGGTGCACCGCGGCGTGGTAGGTGACTTCCTTGGAGGAGTCGTCGTAGCTGGCGTTGACGTTCGGGTGCACGCCGAGCGCCTCGACGACGGCCTTGGCGAAGAACGGCAGGAACGTCAGGTTGACGCCCTCGCGCTCCTTGAACGACGCCTTGGCCTGGGCCCGCAGCGTCGCGATCTTGGTGACGTCGGCCTCGTGCACCTGGGTCAGCTGCGCGGTGGTGCGCAGCGATTCCAGGGTCTTGGTCGCGGTGATCTGCCGGATGCGGTTCGCCTTCTGCACGGTGCCGCGCAGATGCGCCAGCTGCGGGCTGGCGGCCGCGGGGGCGGCCTTCGCCTTGGCGGCGGGGGCGGCCGGAGCGGCGGCGGCCGGAGCCGGGGCCTTCTTGGCCTCCGCGGCGGCGAGCACGTCCTGCTTGCGGATGCGGCCGCCGACACCGGAACCGGTGAGCGAGGACAGATCCACGCCGTTCTCGTCGGCCAGCTTGCGGACGAGCGGGGTGACGTACGGGGTGGAACCGTTGCCGGTGGAGTCCGACGCGGTCGCCGTAGCGGTCGCGGCGGGCGCCTTCGGCGCGGGGGCCTGGGGGGCCGGGGCCTTCGGAGCCGGGGCGGGCGCGGCGGCCTGCTTCGGTTCCGGCTTGGGTTCCGGCTTCGGCTCGGGCTTGGGTTCGGGCTTCGGCTCAGGCTTCGGCGCGGGCTGCTCGGCCTTCGCGGGGGAACCGCTGCCGATCACGCCGAGCTGTCCACCCACAGCGACGACATCGTCTTCCTGCGCGGTGATCTCGAGCAACTTGCCCGCCACCGGCGAAGGGATTTCGGTGTCGACCTTGTCGGTGGAGACCTCGAGCAACGGCTCGTCGACGGCGACATCGTCACCGACCGCCTTGAGCCACCGGGTGACGGTGCCCTCGGTGACCGACTCGCCCAGCTCGGGCATCTTGACCGCGGTGCCATCGCCCGACGACGCGGGCGCGGCCTCGGCGGCGGGCGCCTGGGCCGGTTCTTCCTGAGCCTCGGGCTCGGGCTCGGCGGCCGGAGCCTCCTCGGCGGGAGCTTCCTGCGCGGGCGCGGCAGCGGCTTCGGGGGCGGGAGCCGAGCTCGACTCGGACGCCTCGCCGGCTTCGCTGATCACGCCGAGCTCACCACCGACCTCGACCACATCATCTTCTTGGGCGACGATCTTCGACAGCACGCCCGCCTGGGGGGACGGGATCTCCGTGTCGACCTTGTCGGTGGAGACCTCGAGCAGCGGCTCGTCGACCTCGACCGTGTCTCCTTCCTGCTTCAGCCACCGGGTGACCGTTCCCTCGGTGACGCTCTCACCAAGAGCTGGCATCTGGACGGAGAAGGCCATGTCCTCTGACTCCTCTGACTGCTCGACGGGTTTCTACAACAGTTGATCTCTCGGCGGACCCCCGTCGCGGGTTGCGGCGCGAGTCCGAAAGCCACCGATCATTGTGCGTGGCACCGGAGATCTGTGTGGTTCTTGTACCGCGATCCATCCTTGCACTCGACCGCCCGGCGTGTAGCACAAGGGCAGTGAACTTCGTCGAGCTGGCAAGATGAGGAGACCGGCGCGCACTCTGTGCCGGGGTTGGAAAGGAGGTGCGCGTCGTTGGGTTTGCTAGATCGTTTCCGAGGCGGCGCGACCCGGGGTGGTAGCGCAATACGTGCGGGTTCGGGGGGCGGCGAGGACGCCCGCTATCTCGCCGAGTGGGTGCGTACCCATGTCGGTGTCGAAGGCTATTTGGAGCCGAAAACAACCGTGACCGATGTCACTGTCGTGCTGATCGCCGCGGACGGCGAATGGACGCGGCGGATCGTCGGAGAGCGCGGGGCACAGCGGCTTGCCAAAGATTTGCGGATTCCGGTTTACGAGGTCGGCAAGACTGGATATCCACAACGGATGCGCGACTATGACGCCCGCAAACGCATCGAGCGGCAGCGTGCGTTCGAAGCGGAACTGCGGGATCTATAGCTCCTGGCTACCGGCGAGCGACGCCGTATAGCGGTCGATTCGGCGTGCGGCGAAGACCTCGAGTGGCGTGCGCCGAAAGTGTGGGTCAGCAGCCGTGAGTGGCACACCATGGTGAGGTCTTCTCGTGGTTTGCCGCAGCCGTGTGCCACTGAACGCAGATTCGGCGGATCGCTGGGCGGAGGTGCGCCGTCCGAGAGCTCCGGACGGCGCACCGTGCTCACTCCGCGGCGATGTCCTCGATGACGGCGATGAGGGTGCGGACCGGCACGCCGGTGCCACCCTTGCCGATGTAGCCGAACGGTCCGCCGGTGTTGTAGGCCGGGCCTGCGACGTCCAAGTGGGCCCACTGCACGCCCTCCGGGACGAACTCCTTCAGGAACAGTCCGGCCGAGAGCATGCCGCCCCAGCGGTGCGGGGCGACATTGGCCAGGTCGGCGATCTTGGAGTTGAGGTCCGCGCGCAGCTCGGTGGGCAGCGGCATGGCCCAGCCGTTCTCGCCGGTCCGCCGGGAGATCTCGGCGACGCGGTCGCGGAAGTCGTCGGTGCCCATCACGCCGGGGGTGCGGGTGCCGAGCGCGACCATCTGCGCGCCGGTGAGGGTGGCGACGTCGATCAGGTAGTCGGGCTCGTCCTCGCCGGCCCGCACGATCGCGTCGGCCAGGATGAGGCGGCCCTCGGCGTCGGTGTTGAGCACCTCGACGGTGGTGCCGCCGTACTGGGTGAGCACGTCACCGGGGCGTTGCGCGGTGGCCGACGGCATGTTCTCGGCCATCGGCACGGTCGCGGTGACCGTCACCGGCAGGCTCAGCCGCGCGGCGAGCAGCGTGGTGGCGACCACCGCGGCGGCGCCCGCCATGTCCGAGGTCATGTTCTCCATGTTCTGCGCGGGCTTGATGGAGATGCCGCCGGTGTCGAAGGTGATGCCCTTGCCGACCAGTGCGATCTTCTTCGGCCCGCCCGCGTAGGTGATCCGGACCAGCCGCGGCGGCCGCGACGAACCCTTGCCCACGCCGAGCACGCCGCCGTAACCGCTTGCGTCCAACGCATTCTCGTCGAGCACCTCGACGTCGAGCCCGGCCGCCTTCGCCAATTCCTCCGCGCGGGCGGCGAATTCGGCGGGGTACAGGTGGCTGGGCGGGGTGTTCACGAAATCCCGTGCGGTGGCGACCGCTTCGGCGATCAGCTGGGCACGGAACAGCTCGGCCTCGCCGAATTCCGGCTCCGGCACCAAGAATTCGACCCTGGCCACCGGCCGCTCGTCCGGCTTCGGCGCGGACTTGCCCGACTTGAACGGCGTGAACGTGTAGGCGCCGAGGTAGAAACCCTCCGCTGCGGCGCCGATGTCGAGACCCGACAGGGTGGTCGCCACGAGCTCGGTGCCCGACAGCGCGCGTGCGGCGACACCGGCCGAGCGGCGGATCTGTTCGGCGTCGATCTTGTCGGCGGCGCCGAGGCCGACGGCGAGCACGCTCGTCACCTCCGCCAGCGCGGCCGGGGCGGGAACTCGCGTCAGTTCCTCGGCCTTGCCCTTCGCGCCGACCGCACCGAGCTGATCCAGCAGTTCCGCACGGACATCGGCGGTGAGCACGTCGCTGAACAGGTCCTCGGGCACGATGGCGGGACCGTTCTCCGACGAGGTGATACCGAGAACGAGGACGTCGGTGTCCGCACCGATGATCTGGGTACGTGCGAGTTCCGGTCCTAGTGAACGATCTGCAACAGCGGTCATGGCGACAGGCTACTGGGCAGTCTGATCGCGATGCCGTCGAGGAGCAGTCCGAGGCCGGTGTCGAGGATGGCGTCCAAGTCCAGGTCCGGGCCGGGCGGGCCGTCGGCGAAAAGCCGATACAGCACGGGGCGCACCGCCGGGTCGAGCAACTCGGCGTGATCGGCCGGCAACTCCCTCGGCCCGCCCGTGCGCTGCCGTTCGGCGCGTTCGGAACTGGTCAGCAACGCGAGCCCCTGAACCAAACCGGAGAACGCGAGATACATCGCCAGCATCGCGTCACGGGTCAGGCCGCGCTGGTCGAGGGCGGCGAAGGAACGTTCGAGAATGTCCAGGAGCGCGGGGCCGATCGGCGGGCGCATGCGCGCGAGGATCGGCAGCATCCAGGGGTGGCGTTGATACAGCTGCCATTCCTCGTGCGCCTCGTGGATCAGGCGGGCTCGCCAGTCGCCGGATTCGGTGTCGGGCTGATGGATTTCGGCGAGTACCAGTTCGGCCATGCCTGCCAGGAGTGCCTCGCGGTCGGCGAAGTGGCGGTACAGGCCCGCGGTTGCCGCGCCGAGTTCGCTGGCCAATCTGCGCATGGACAGTCCGTCGATGCCCTCGCGGTCGGCCAGGTCGACGGCGGCGCGCAGGATGCCGATCGTGGTCAGTTTGGCGGGGCGCGCGGTGCGTGGAGTGGGCGTCACTTCGGTGCGGCGAGCTCGATAGGCGCGGGCCTGGCACGCGCGTGAGCAGTACCGGCGTTTGCGGCCGCGGGCCGGTTGGGTGAGGGCGTTCTTGCAGATTCCGCAGGCCACATCGGCCTCCATTTCGACACACGAACAGGTGTGACGAAATTCTAGCGATGCCGCGATGGCCTGCCTACCTTGGCAGAAGAACACGGTGTTCACGACGAAAGGGTCAGCGGATGGAAATCACGGTTCGGCAGGCAGGGGCGCGGGATCGCGGTGCGGTGATCGAGGCGTACAGCATCGCCAGCCCGGACGAGGTGGTGACGGAATGGGTGCTCGACGGGTATCCCGTCGAGGAGTTCAGCCCGCAGTACGTGCCCGGTCTCATCGACCGCGCGCTGAGTGATGACCAGATATGGCTCGCGGGTACCGGATCGGAGATCTGGGCGGTGTCGATCTGGCAGCGGGTGGAGTCGGTGGCGCGGTTCGAGGCAGAGGCCGTCGAGGCGCGCGCTATGGCCGCGAGTGCGCCCGATGTGCGTCCGCTGCAGCGGGTCGCCGTGCTGACCGACCTGCTCGCGAGCTCGCATCCCCGGGAGTTCCCGCACTGGTATCTGCAGGTGATCGTCACGGTGCCGCAGCATCGCGGGAAAGGCGCGGGTGGCGCGATCCTCGCCGATCGGACCAAGGCGGCCTCCTCGGCGGGACTGCCCGCCTACCTCGAGGCGAGCACCGAGCGATCCGCCCGGCTGTACACCCGCAATGGGTTCGCTGCCACCGGCACCACGCACGACCTCCCCGAGAACGGACCCACCATCCGTCCCATGTGGTTCCGCGGATGAGTTCGAGCGGGACATGACGGCGGCGAGCCGCTCTCATGTCCCGCTCGACAGGCTCCGTCTGAGGGCTCAGACGGAGTCGGGGCGGGAGTGGGGACGGCGGTTGCGGGTGGCGGATAAGCTCGCCGGGTGACCGACTCGAACCTGCTGCAAGGCCCTATCCATGGTGTACACGTCGAGCTGGGGGCGACTTTCGCGCCGTTCGGCGGGTGGGAAATGCCCGTCTCCTACGAGGGGACGGTGGCCGAACATCAGTCGGTCCGCACCACGGTCGGACTGTTCGACGTGAGCCACCTGGGCAAGGCGACGGTGCGCGGTGCGGGCGCGGCGGCCTTCGTGAACTCGGCGCTCACCAACGACCTCGGCCGGATCCGGCCGGGCAAGGCGCAGTACACGCTGTGCTGCGCGCCCGACGGTGGCGTGATCGACGACCTGATCGCCTACTACGTGAGCGACGACGAGATCTTCCTCGTCCCCAATGCGGCCAACACCGCGGCGGTGGTCGCGGAACTTCAGAAGGTGGCGCCCGAGGGCATCACGGTGACCGATGAGCACCGCGAGTACGGGGTGTTCGCGGTGCAGGGTCCGCGCTCGACCGAGGTCCTCACCGCGCTCGGCCTGCCCACCGACATGGAGTACATGGCCTACGCCGACGCCGAATGGGATGGACGCCCGGTCCGCGTGTGCCGCACCGGGTACACCGGCGAGCACGGCTACGAACTGCTGCCCCGCTGGGCCGACGCCGAGCCGCTGTTCCGTGCCCTCGTCGAGCAGGTGCGTGCCGCCGACGGCCAGGCCGCGGGCCTCGGTGCCCGTGACACGTTGCGCACCGAGATGGGTTACCCGCTGCACGGACATGAACTGTCCCTGGAGATTTCCCCGGTGCAGGCTCGCACCGGTTGGGCTGTCGGGTGGAAGAAGCCCGAGTTCTGGGGCAAAGCCGCACTGGAGCAGGAGAAGTCGGCCGGGCCGCGCCGAACCCTGTTGGGGCTCAAAGCGCTCGACCGCGGCGTGCTGCGCCAAGGGCAGACGGTGCTGCGTGACGGGGAGCCGGTCGGCGAAACCACTTCCGGCACGTTCTCGCCGACCCTCAAGATCGGCATCGCGCTTGCGCTGCTCGACACCGAGGCGGGCATCGAGCCCGGTACCGAGGTCGAGGTGGATGTTCGCGGACGGCGGCTTCGGTGTGCGGTCATCCGGCCACCGTTCGTGGAGACGAATACGAAGTAGGTGTGGGTTGCTTGCCGCGCGGGGAGCTGGCGCGCGGCAAGCACTGCTGGCTCGGGGCACTGCGGAAGACGGCGTGTCGCGCGAAAGTCGCGGCGTGGCGGGTTGGTGGGTGCGCAGATTGCGTACTGAGCGGTGTGGTTTCCTGGGGCGAATGGGGGCGCACGGTGCATTTTGGTGCGCGCCTCGTGGCGTCGCGGGAAGTTCTGCGGTGAGGTGGCCGATCGGGCGCAAAGCTTGAACGGGGCTTGGCTAGGATCAGGCACATGACCGTTGCTGCACAGTTTGCCCGTGTCCCGCATCCCGCGCCCGCTCCGGCGCAGCGGCGACAAGAGGTACTGGCGGCGCCCGGGTTCGGGCGGTTCTTCACCGACCACATGGTCTCGATCGACTACACCGGCGACGAGTGGACCAACGCCCGCGTCGAGCCGTACGGCCCGCTGCCCCTCGACCCCGCGACCATGGTCTTCCACTACGGACAGGCCATCTTCGAGGGATTGAAGGCGTACCGGCACGGCGACGGCAGCGTGGCCTGCTTCCGCATCGACGCGAACGCCGCGCGGTTCCGCCGCTCCGCCCGTCGGATGGCGATGGCCGAACTGCCGGAGGAACTGTTCATCGAGTCCGTGCGTCAGCTGCTCGAGGTGGACCGCGACTGGGTGCCCGCCGCGGGCGGCGAGGACTCGCTGTACCTGCGCCCCTTCATGTTCGCCACCGAGGCCGGGCTCGGCGTGAAGCCCGCCGCGGGCTACAAGTACCTGCTCATGGCCTCCCCGGCCGGTGCCTACTTCCCGCGCGGGGTCAAGCCGGTGCGGGTGTGGTTGTCGACCGAATACGTGCGCGCGGCGCCCGGCGGCACGGGCGAGGCCAAGGTGGCCGGCAACTACGCCGCCTCGCTGCTCGCGCAGGCCGAGGCTACGGCGCAGGGTTGCGATCAGGTGGTCTGGCTGGATGCGTGCGAGCGTCGCTACGTCGAGGAGATGGGTACCAACAACCTGTTCTTCGTGTTCGGGTCCGGTTCGGAAGCCCGCCTGGTCACCCCGGAGCTGTCCGGTGCGCTGCTGCCCGGCATCACGCGCGACTCGCTGCTCACCCTGGCCGCGGACTCCGGGTTCCCGGTCGAAGAGCGCAAGGTGTCGGTCGAGGAATGGCGCAAGGGCGCTGAATCCGGTGCGATCACCGAGGTTTTCGCGTGTGGCACCGCCGCGGTGATCACTCCTGTCGGCTGGGTTCAGTCCGCGGACGGTGAGTTCACCATCGGTGGGGGCGAGCCCGGTGAGGTCACCATGGCGCTGCGCGACACGCTCACCGGTATCCAGCGGGGAACTTTCGCCGACATCCATGGGTGGATGCGCACGATGTAGTCGGTGAGTGGCACACCATGGTGCGGGTCTCTCGCGATTTGCCGCAATGGTGTGCCACTCAACTCGGTCCGGTGCGGAGATTGCGACGGATCGTGGCCGGCGTGGCGAATGCCGTACCTGTGGGGGGCGGGTGATTTCCCGCCCGTGCGCCTGGGGAATCAGCTGGGCATGAACATGTGCCACTCGTCCAAAGTCTTCGGGCGTAAGACGTAGTTTTTGTCCCGGACAGTGGAGAGCGGAGCGTGCGGCTCCTGCGAATACCAGTGCCCGGGGTAGACGACCGGGTCGCCGGACAATTCGGCCAAATAGCGCAGGCTGCGGAACATTTCGTCGGAGTCGCCGCCGGGGAAGTCGGTGCGGCCGCAGCCGTCGACGAACAGGGTGTCGCCCGCGATGAGGCGGTCGTCGAACAGGAAGCATTGGCTGCCCGGAGTGTGTCCGGGGGTGTGCAGAAGTTCGATGTCGAAGGTGCCGACGCTGACTTTGTCGCCGTGCTCGTGTCCGGTGAGTTCGCTCGGTGCGATACCCGTGACGTTGGCTACCCAGGAAAGCTCCTGTGCGTTGATATGCACTGGGACGCTTGTCTTTTCGAGTAATTCGCGGACACCGCCCAGAGTGAATCCGAGCATCGTTCCGCCCACGTGGTCGGGGTGGTGATGGGTCGCGAGCACCCCGGTCAGCCGTAGCCCGTCACCCTCGGCGATATCGACCAGATCCGCCGCCGCGTAGGCCGGATCGACCACCAGACATTCGCCGGTCTCCTGATCACCGATCAGATACGCGAAATTTCTCATCTGCGTCGCAATCGGATCGCCGACGGCGTAGTCCCTCCCCGACAACAGCTGGCGAAAATACAGGCGCTCAGAAGACATACCGCCCACCTTATTGCCCGACCCAGACGATCCGCGCGCCGCAGGCGCAAATTGTTTGCTGTGCCGAACACGGATCCCTCAGAACGACTGGACGAACGCTCAGTTGGGCTTGATCAATATTAGGAGAGAGTGTGGTGCACGCCACTCGGATGAGGCCGCAAACATGTCGCCGGAAGCGCCGGGCGAGGCTGACGCTCGAGTGTCGACTGGGTAGTGCGACCTGACTGTCGGCGAAATGTCTTGGCAGACCATCGTAAATGGGACGGACTGCAGCGATGTGTGCGGCGGGGCTCCGGCACGCCTTGCTGGTCGTGGCATTCGTGTCCCGGTGATCATGGGGTGTCCGTCAAAGGGACATGGTCGCGGCGGTGAGGGAGACGGTGAGTTCGATGGTGGCGCCGAGGGTGTCGCCGGAGAGGCCGGCGAAGCGGCGGACGCAGTGGCGGACGAGGATGGTCGCGGCGGTGAGGGCGATGAGGATGGCGAGGGGGCCTTGCCAGTGGTCGGGTGTGGCGAAGAGTGCGGCGGTGAGAGCGGCGGCAAACCACAGAGCGGCGGTCAACGGGTGCTGGGTACCGGCGACGAGGGCGCCGAAGCTGGTGTCCGGCGCGGCCTCGATGCCCTTGCGACAGGCGAGGACTACCGCGATGCGGCCGACGGTGACCGCAAGGGCGACGGCGAACCAGCGGTCCGCCTCGGCCAGCGCGGCGAACGAAACCGCTTGGACGCCGATCGAGAACACGAGGGCGGCGACCCCGAATGGCCCCGCGCCGCCACTCTTCATGATCTGCCTGGCCCGCTCGGGTGGGCCATAGCTGCCGAGCCCATCCATCGTGTCGGCAAGTCCATCCAGGTGCATGCCCCGGGTGATCAACGCCAACGCCCCGACCACCAGCAGCCCGGCAAGCACCGGACTGGCCCCCACCCAGACCAGCACCCACAGCAGCCCTGCAGCCCCCGCCCCGAGCAGCCCACCCACCAACGGCGCCAACGCAATTGCCCGCCCAGCCGCTCCCCGATCGACAGTCTCCGGTCCACGCACCGGCACAACGGTGAGCCATGACACCGCCAGTCGTAGCCCGTTCATGCCCGCGGACCTGCGAGGCGCGAACTGCCGCGTCCATTCGACGTCGCCCAGTCCGCGGTTGGCAGGCGCTGCGCGACAGGGGCGCCAGCACTGCCGCCGGACTTGACGAACTCAGCGGAGGTCACCCAGCCGGCGGTCGCTGGACGCTGTGCCGCACCGACGCGATCGGTGCTGATGGATGGGTCGAGACCGGTGAACGCCACCCGGTCCGTGACTGGAAGTTGTTGTGCGACAAGGGCACCGTGGCTGCCGCTGGGTTCGCCGAACCCGACGGGCGCTTCGGTCAGCGACAGCCGGGCACTCATTTCCGCAAATCCGGTGTGGCGGAGGGAGTGTCGGGGGCCGCAGTGAGATCGGCGGTGTCGGTGGGCGCGGTGAGTCCGGGGGCGTCGGCGGTGTCGGCGGGGATGGTGAGGTCGGTGTTGTCGGCGGTGTCGGTGTCGGCGGTGCTGACGCCCGCTTCGGCGAAGGTGGACATCTCGGCGAGGGTGGCGACGGCGGCGCGCAGGAGGGGGAGGGCGGTGAGGGCGCCGGACGCTTCGCCGAGGCGCATGTTCATGTCCAGCAAGGGTTCCAGGCGGAGGCGCTGCAGGGCCAGGTTGTGCGCGGGTTCGGTGGAGCGGTGGCCGGCCAGCCACCAGGCCGAAGCGCCCGCGGCCAGATCTTCGGCGACCAGGGCGGCGGCGGTGACGACCACGCCGTCGAGGATGACGGGCGTGCGCCGGGTAGCCGCCTGAGCCAGGAATGCGGCCATCGCGGCGAAATCGGCGCCCGCGGCGACCCGCAGCAGCTCGACCGGATCTTTGGCGACCGGCCGGGCTCGGCGCATGGCGTCACGGATCGCGGCGACCTTGCGCGCCCAGCCCGCGTCGTCGATTCCGGTGCCGCGGCCGACGGCGGCGACGGGTTCGGTGTCGGTCAGCGTCGCGATGAGGGCGGTGGCGGGGGTGGTGTTGCCGATGCCCATGTCGCCTGCGATGAGTACGTCGGCGCCCGCGTCGATCTCCTCGTCGGCGATCGCTTTACCTGCGGCGAGCGCGGACGCCACCTCGGCGGGCGTGAGCGCGTCCGCACGGTCGATGGCCCCGCTGGAGCGGCGCACCTTGTGCCTGGCGACGAGCGAATCGGTCTCGGCGTCGACCGAGATGTCCGCCACGCGAACGGTGGCGCCGGCGACGACGGCGAGCGCGTTCACCGCCGCCCCTCCGCCGAGGAAATTCGCAACCATCTGCGCGGTGACCTCGCTCGGGTACGCCGAAACCCCGTGCCGCGCAACGCCATGATCCCCGGCGAACACCACCACTCTGGCCCGCTCGAACTGCTTCGGCGGGCACACACCCTGACACGCCGCCACCCAGTTGCCGAGCTCCTCCAGCCGCCCGAGCGACCCACCGGGTTTGGTCAACTGCGCCTGCCGCCGCTCGGCCGCCGCCCGAACCTCTGCGTCAGGAGGCGTCACCGGTCCAAATCCGTGTGTCACTGTCGAGCCTTTCCGGTCAGGACGGTCAATACACCCATACGTCGCTCAATCTTGCCCGCCGCAGACATTGCCGCACACATCAGCCGCCCGGACCGCTCGGCGTCGGCGCACCCGTTCGACGGTTGTGCGTCGCGTAGCAGCCAGGGCGCGGCGGGTTTCGACGATATCCGGTTCCGCAGCGCGCGACGATCCAGTGGATTCGGCGGTATCCGGCTCCGCAAGGCCGCGCTGACGAAGCGGACGTGCTCGGCTGCGGGACCGGCGTGACGCTCAGAGATGACACGCTCCGTGGCCTTACACACCGAACCTGCTCGAGGAGCCCGGCGTGGCGCTCGTGGTGCGGCACCTTTTGCGCAAGGCCGCGCCGACGGAGCGGCTGTGCTCGGCCGCGACCACGGCGTGGCGCGCGGGCGATAACACGCTCGGCTGTTTCGTACCGGCCTGCGCTAGGGCAGACCAGCGCGATGCCTTGGGTGGGCTTGTGCGAGGGTGCGGAGTAAGAGCGCTCGACGTTGTACGGAGGCGGCGCTCGGCTGTCCGATTCACTTGAGGCGCAGGGGAAGTCCGGCTACGACGAGGTATGCCTCGTCACAGGCTTTGGCGAGCCGCTGGTTCAGCGTGCCGATCTCGTCGCGGAACAGGCGGCCGGAGCGGGTGGCGGGGATGACGCCCATGCCGACCTCGGGGCTCACGATGACCAGGCGATTCGGGTAGGCACCTACCGCGGCGACCAGGGCGTCGGCGTCGGGGGAGACGGTGCCGCGCGGGGATTCCCAGGCGTCGCGGGCGTCGATGCAGGCGGTGAGCCAGGTGCCGATGTCGTCGATCAGCGTTGTGCCTTCGGTCGCCGCGCTGAGAACGGCTGCCGGGTCGGCACTTTCGAGCACGGTCCAGTCGGCGGGCCTGCGGTCGCGATGGGTGGCGATGCGGGCGGCGAAGTCGAGGTCGGCGGGGTCGGGGATGGCGGTCGCGAGGTAGCGGACCGGACCGGCCGCCGCGGCCAACTCCTCGGCAAAGGTGGACTTCCCGGATCGCGCGCCGCCCAGGACGAGGGTCCGGCGCGGCTCGGCGGACGAGAGACTGTGCGACACGTCAGCACGGTATCAATGACCGATGCCGCGCCCGCGCCGGTGCGACCCGGGCGCGCGTTGTTCCGCCTGCCGGAGTCAGGCGGGGGTCTCGACTACCTCCGGCGTGGCACCGAAGCGGCGGCGGTATTCGGTGGGGGCGATGCCGACCAGGCGCTGGAAGTGGTGGCGCAGGAGTGCGCCGGAGCCGAAACCGGCTCGGGTGGCGATCTGTTCGAGTCCGAGGTCGGTCTCCTCGAGCAGGTGTTTGGTCAGCAGGACGCGCTGATTGGTGAGCCACTTCACGGGGGTGGTGCCGGTTTCGGCGGCGAAGCGGCGGGCGAAGGTGCGGGTGGACATGGTGGAGCGGGCGGCCAGGTCCTCGATGGTGTGCGGGAGGTCGAGGTTCTCGTTCATCCACTCCAGGGTGGGAATGAGGCTGTCGGAGGTGCAGGTGGCGACGGGGCGCTCGATGAACTGACGCTGACCGCCGTCGCGCTGCGGTGGCACGACCATCCGGCGCGCGATCGCGTTGGCCACCGAGCTGCCGAGTTCCCGGCGTACCAGGTGCAGGCAGGCGTCGATGCCCGCGGCGGTGCCCGCGCTGGTGATCAGGTTGCCCGCGTCGACGTACAGCACGTCGGGGTCGACGGTCGCTTCGGGATGCCGCTCGGCGAGCAGGTCGACGTAGCTCCAGTGCGTGGTGCATTTGCGCCCGTCGAGCAGGCCGGCCGCGCCGGCGAGGAAGGCGCCGGAGCAGACGGTCAGCACGGTCGCACCGGCCGCCGCGGCGTCGCGGACAGCGCCGACGACGCGCGGATCGAACCCGTCCTTCGTGGAGGCGGCCGGGATGGCGACGAGGTCCGCTTTCGCGAGCTCCGCGAGGCCGTACTCGGGGGTCACCGTGATGCCCGGGGTGGTGGAGTGCAGCGGTTTCCCGGGTTCGGCGCCGCAGACCTTGAAGTCGAAGGAGGGGAGTCCGTCGGCACTTCGATCCATTCCGAAAACCTCGCACAGGACCCCGAATTCGAACATGGCCATGCGCTCGGACAGGACGACGGCAACCTTCGACAGCATGCCGCTAGTCTAATGGCTGGATCTTTACGAAGACTGTCAGTTCAGCCACTTTCGGCGGTAACTCAACGGGCGCAAAATTACTGCCATGATTACTTTCCTGATCGCCCTCGCAGTCATCGTCGCTTTCGCCACCCTGGTGAGCCACTACTCCGCTCCCGCCGGTTCGACGAACATCACCGATCGTGACCGGCAGCGGATGCAGGCCGAGCTGTCGGCGATGCACGGCCGAACCAGCAACATCTGACCGCATGTCTCCGCAACCGACCGCGGCCCGGCTCGTATTCCACGAGCCGGGCCGCAATCATGTTGGTTGGTAGACCGTGCTGGGCCGAAGTGGCCACAAACGGAGGTGCTGCCCTGAAAGCGGACGCAGACCATGCAGACGTCGATGCGCGCGTTCATCATGCGGGCTGTCAAGCACCCTAGGCAGCTCGCACCGCGAACATGAGCGAGCGGGGCCGCACCGCAGCGCACCCCCGCTTCACCACAGGCGAGCTAGATAGCGTCACCAGGACTGACCCGCGGCTTCGGCGCCCGCATCTTGCGGATCTGCGAAGCACGCACGAACGCGTACCAGCCGAGCTTGTACCCGGTGTCGTCACTGTCCGGGAAACGCTCCCTGACCCGCCCGTTCACGATCCGCCCGAGCAGGAATCCCTCGGCGATCATGAAGACCATCATCACCAGCATGGCCAGCGTGACGATCGTTTGCAGTGCGGGCGCGACGAACATCGACAGGATCAGCACGAGCGCCATCGGCATGAACAAGCCGACCAGGTTGCGCCGACCATCGACGATGTCGCGCACGAACGCCCGGACCGGCCCCTGGTCGCGCGGCAACAGGTACTTGTCCTCGCCGGCGAGCATGCGCGAGCGCCGATCCTGGACGGCCGCTTTGCGCTCGGCCGCGGCCGCTTTGCGCTCCTCCTTGCTGCCGCGAGTGGCCTTGCGCCGGGCGCGGGCCTCCTTCGCGGTGAGCGGTGCTGGAGCGACCGGGCCACGGCGCTTGCCTTGGGCGTCACGGCGTTTCGGGGTGGGACGGCCCTTGCCCGCGGTGGCGGTGACCGCCGTGCGAGTGGAGCCCGCGGCCGAGCCGCCGTCCACGACCGCCGTCTGATCGGCGGCCGCGTCGGTGGTGCTGGACTCGCCGCGACGGAACAATTTCACATCGACCAGGCTATTCGATGGAATACCCGGCGGGAAATGCGGTCCGATTCGCGCAGGTGTCGCGGGTCACGGAGGTGACGTGTTCCCCGGGGCGCGGTGGTGGCAAGATGGGGAATAGCAGCCCGCCGAGTGGTGTTGACCGACACGACCCGTGCGCTGTTCACGGGTCGACGACAGGTTCCTCGAGGAGAGTTCATGACTGTGCAGAACGAGACCGCCACCGAAACCCACGGTGCTGTGCTGACCGATGCTGCCGCCAGCAAGGCGAAAGCGCTGCTGGACCAGGAAGGTCGCGACGATCTGGCGCTGCGCATCGCAGTCCAGCCGGGTGGTTGTGCCGGCCTGCGGTACCAGCTCTTCTTCGACGATCGCTCGCTCGACGGCGACATCGTTGTCGAATTCAGCGGCGTCAAGCTGGCCGTCGACCGGATGAGCGCCCCGTACATCCAGGGTGCCTCCATCGACTTCGTCGACACCATCGAGAAGCAGGGCTTCACGATCGACAACCCGAACGCCACCGGCTCCTGCGCCTGCGGCGATTCCTTCAACTGATCGAACCCGTCCGCCTCGTCGCAAGCGGGTTCACCGCGTAAACAGCCCACCCCACGTGAGCATTGCTCACGTGGGGTTGCGCGTTTTCGCCCTCAGCGCCCCGGATGGTGGTGCCTGCCGGAGGTGGCCCGGATCCACAGCGGTACCCACGGTGGCCATGTCTGCCGCGGTGCCGTGGCCGCAGGACGACAGCCGACTCGATCCGAGCCGGCGGTGTCGCGACCCCCAGGGCCCGCCGCCGTAGCCCAGTCAACTCTGTCCCGACGGCTGTACCAGCACCCGAAGCGACGGAATCCGTAAGGATTCGCGCGACTCGCCGAGCCGACGAGAACGCCGCCGCGCCCCAACGATCCCGCGCCGCCGCCATTCTCGGCGCGTCGCCCACCGCATCGAGGTCTCGGAGGCGCCGACCAACATTGGTACGGTAATGCTGGGACTTCGTTCCCGGTCTGCACCGCCTGCCGCCTACCGTTGAAGGGCCAGCCTCGTGTCCATCGCCGTTTCCGCGTCCATTGCCACCGACCACCTCATGCGTTTTTCCGGACGGTTCCGCGACGCACTGCTGGCCGATCAGCTCGACCACGTCTCGCTCAGCTTCCTCGTCGACGACCTGCAGATCCGCCGCGGCGGCGTCGCAGGCAACATCGCCTACGCCATGGGGCTTTTGAACCGCACACCCCTGCTCGTCGGCGCGGTCGGCGCCGACTTCGCCGAGTACCGCCAGTGGCTGGAGAAGCACGGCGTCGACTGCTCCGGGGTGCTGATCTCGGAGAAGGCGCACACCGCCCGTTTCGTCTGCACCACCGACGACGACATGGCGCAGATCGCGTCGTTCTACCCGGGCGCGATGAGCGAGGCCCGCGACATCTCCATCGGCGACCTGGCCAAGGCGCACACGCTGGATCTGGTGCTCGTCGGCGCCAACGACCCCGAGGCGATGCTGCTGCACACCGCCCAGTGCCGCGAACTCGGCATCCCGTTCGCCGCCGACCCGTCCCAGCAGCTGGCCCGCCTCGACGGCGAGCAGGCCGTGCAGCTGATCGACGGCGCCGCATACCTTTTCACGAACAAGTACGAGTGGGCGCTGCTGCTGCAGAAGACCGGCCTGAGCGAGGAAGAGGTCGCGCAGCGTGTCGGCATCCGGGTGACCACGTTGAGCGAGAACGGTGTGCACATCGTCGACCGCGACGGCACCGAGCTCACCGTCGGTGTCGTCCCGGAGACCACGAAGGTCGAGCCGACCGGCGTCGGCGACGCGTTCCGCGCGGGCTTCCTCACCGGTCACACCGCGGGCCTCAGCCTGGAGCGCTCGGCCCAGCTGGGTTCGCTCATCGCCGTCCTGGTCCTGGAGACCATGGGCACCCAGGAGTGGACGCTCAACAAGGAGACGGCCCTGGAGCGTCTGGCCGACGCCTACGGTGCCGCTGCGGCCGCGGAGATCAAGCCGCTGCTCTGAGGCTGCTCGCCGCTCATCGCGTTCCACCGCTCAGCCGAGGCTGCGCAGGTAACCGAAGTCGGCACGCTCCGCTACCTGCCGTGCTTGCGCTGACGGTGCGAGCACGGTGTCGCCCACGAACGGGACATCGCAGCGCCAACGAGTGGATCGAGCCGTGGTGTCGACCTCGAACAGCACTGTGCCCCTCGACCTTTCGATCGAGGGGCACAGTCGCGTTTCGCGCCTACTACAGCGAGACCGGGTAGACCGGCTCCTGGATCTCCGGCTTGATGCGGTCCTCGACGAAGATCCCGTGCCACACCATGAACACCAGCAGCGTCCACAGACGGCGGCTGTGGTCGACGCCGCCCGCCCGGTGCGCGACGAGCATGTCGCTGATCGCGGCCTTGTTCAGCAGGTGGTCGGTCTGCGATTCGAGGATCTGCTGCTGGGCCCAGTCGTAGAGTTCGGTGCCGCGCAACCAGTGCCGCAGCGGGACCGGGAAGCCGAGCTTGGCGCGGTGCAGCACATGCGGCGGCACGATGCCTTCGAGGGCCTGGCGCAGTGCGTATTTCGTGGTTTCCTTGGTGATCTTCTGCTCGAACGGCAGCCCCTCGGCGACCTTCAGTACCTCGGAATCCAGGAAGGGAACCCGCAATTCGAGCGAGTTGGCCATGGTCATCTTGTCGGCCTTGACCAGGATGTCACCGCGCAGCCAGGTGAACAGGTCCAGGTGCTGCATGCGGGCCACCGGATCCCAGCCGCGCGACTGCGCGTAGATCGGCGCCGTCACGTCCTGATGGGTCCATTCGGGCCGGAATTCGCGTAGCACGGAACGCAATTGGGCGTCGCTGAAGCTGCGCGCGTTGCCGTAGTAACGCTCTTCCAGGCTGAGTGAGCCGCGGTGCAGCAGGCTCTTGCCGCGGGTGCCGTCCGGAATGCGCTCGGAGAGCTTGCCCGCCAGCTTGCGCAGCCCGCCGGGCAGGTACTCGAAGGGCTTGAGCGACAACGGCTCCCGGTAGATCGTGTACCCGCCGAACAGCTCGTCGGCGCCCTCGCCGGACAGCACCACCTTGACGTGCTTGCGCGCTTCTTTCGCCACGAAGTACAGCGGCACCAGCGCCGGGTCGGCCACGGGATCGTCGAGGTACCAGACGATTTCGGGAATCGCGGCGGCGAACTCGGCGGGGGAGACGGTCTTGATCACGTGCTTGGCGCCGATCGCGGCGGCGGTCTCGGCGGCGACGTCGGCCTCCGAATAGCCTTCGCGCTCGAAGCAACTGGTGAAGGTGATCAGCTTCGGGTTGTGCCGCATGGCCAGCGCGGCGACCGCGGTGGAGTCGATACCGCCGGACAGGAACGAGCCGACGGTGACGTCCGCGCGCATATGCTTGGCGACCGAATCCTCCATCGCCTCGGCGATTTCGCGGTAACGCGCGGCCGCCGAGCCCGGCGCGAACGGGCGCACCGTGAACTGGGGATGGAAGTACCGGGTGGCCTTCGGCGCCGCGCCCGGTCGCACCGTCGCGTAGCTGCCGGATTCCAGCCGCCGGACGTCCTTGTGCAGCGTCTCTGCCTCCGGCACGTACTGCAGCACGGTGTAGTGCTCCAGCGCGCGCGGATCCAGCGCGTCGGTCAGCTCGAGCGCGGGCAGCAGTTCCAGCAGGCTCTTCTTCTCGCTGCCGAACGCGGTCCCGCCGGGGCCGGTGGCCAGGAACAGCGGCTTGATGCCGAACGGGTCCCGCGCCAGGAACAGTTCCTTGGTCTCGGTGTCCCAGATCGCGAAGGCGAACATGCCGCGCAGCTTGCGCACCGCCTCGGGGCCCCAGTAGTGGAACGCCGCGACCACGGCCTCGCCGTCACCCTCGGTCAGGAAGATGCCGTCCTCGCCGAACTCCGCGCCGTGCGCGTCGGCCAGTTCCTTGCGCAGCTCGATGTAGTTGTAGATCTCGCCGTTGAAGGTCAGCGCGTAGCGCTCCCGGTTCTCCGGCGGGCCCCAGCGCAGCGGCTGGTGCGAGTGCTCGATATCGATGATCGACAGCCGGTTGAAGCCGAAGATCATGTGATCGTCGTGCCAGGTGCCGCGTTCGTCGGGGCCGCGGTGCCGGACGCAGTGCAGCGCGTCGTACACCTGCTCCACCACGCCAGGTGCTGCCTCGTCAGATGTCAGAAACCCGAGCAGTCCACACACGGCGTCGGCAACCTCGTTTCTCCGGTCGGGACGCCGCCGAAAGTGCGGCGTCCGGATGTCTTGCGGGGGCGGTGCGCAGCGTCTGCCGCGAGCGGTTGTTCCGGTACGTGCCGGGGCCTGCTCTCGCGGTGAGCACAGCGGCCGAAATGTTGTGTCCGAGTATGCCGCACACGCCCACTCCGCGCGCATCGCGCACCCTGTCCAGGGCTTTTGCGTACCGATCCCAGGGTGATCAGGGTCCGCACGCCATCGGCACCCGCACCCGCACGCCATTGGCGGAGTGTCGAATGCGACCCGACGACAAAGAGGGCACCCGTTTGGTCTACGCTGCGTAGTACTCAGGCCATTCTCAGGCGGCGCTTGCGCTCGACCGGAGACCGGCCTGACATGTGCTTAGAACGTATCGCCGGGCGGTCGCAGCCCAGGCGGTGCAAATGTCGGAATGTGTGGCGACCAGGAAGGCGTGAGCGTGGCGCACAAGGCGAGCGAAGAGATCGGGGCACGACCCGCCAAGGGTCTGCAGAGCCGCATCCTTCGGCGGGCCGGGCTGGCGGTGTCCCTCGGGATCACCGCGGTGCTCGTCTCGGGCTGCTCCATCGACAATGTTTGGCTGCGGTTCGGCTGGCCCTCGGGTGTCACGCCGCAGGCCACCCGGATGCGGGAGCTGTGGACCTGGTCGATCGTCGCCGCCCTGGCGATGGGCGTGCTGGTGTGGGGTCTGACCTTCTGGACCGTCGCCTTCCACCGCAAGAAGCCGGACTCCCCGGAGTTCCCGCGGCAGACCGGGTACAACGTGCCGCTGGAGCTGACCTACACGGCGGTGCCGTTCGTCATCATCGCGGTGCTGTTCTACTTCACCGTCGTCGTGCAGAACTACGTGCACGAGAAGGTGGCCGACCCCGACGTCACCGTCGACGTGACCGCCTTCCAGTGGAACTGGAAGTTCGGCTACCGCGACGTGAACTTCAAGGACGGCTACCGCTTCGAGGGCATCGACACCACGCGTGAGTCGTCGAACCAGGAGCAGCTCGAGGAGTACAAGGAACGGACCAAGGACGGTCATCCGCAGCCGGGCCCGGTGCACGGCAAGCCGGAGAACGACATCCTGTCCTACCTGCACTACGACAAGGTCGAGACCTACGGTTCCAGCACCGAGGTGCCGGTCCTGGTGCTGCCGACCAACAAGGTCATCGAGTTCCAGCTCGCCGCCGCCGACGTGGTGCACGCCTTCTGGGTGCCCGAGTTCCTGTTCAAGCGCGACGTGATGCCGAACCCGAAGGAAAACCACTCGGACAACGTCTTCCAGATCTCCAAGATCGAAAAGGAAGGCGCGTTCGTCGGCCGCTGCGCCGAGATGTGCGGCACCTTCCACTCGATGATGAACTTCGAGGTCCGCGCGGTGTCGCCGGAGAAGTTCACCAGGTACCTGGACGCGCGCCAAGCGGGCAAGACCAACGCCGAAGCGCTCGACTCCATCGGTGAATCGCCGGTCGCCACCTCGACTCGGCCGTTCAACACCGAGCGCACGACCAAGACCGCGGCCGAGGCGAAGTAAGGGACTGATATGAAGATCGAAGCGCGGATATTCGAACTGCTGACGGTGTTCTTCATCATCGTCGCGATTGTCTACGGCTACTTCACCGGCGTCTCCCGCACCGGCGTGGAATGGGCGGGTACCACCGCGACCGTCCTCACCGCCGGCCTGTCGCTGATCATCGGCACCTACTTCCGCTTCGTCGCACGTCGCCTCGACCTGCGCCCCGAAGACTACGAAGACGCCGAGATCGTCGACGGCGCAGGTGACCTGGGCTTCTTCTCGCCCGGCAGCTTCTGGCCCATCACCCTGGCCGCCGCAGGCTCCATCACCGCCCTCGGCCTGGCCTTCTTCCAGTTCTGGTTGATCGGCCTCGGCGTGATCTGCGTGCTGATCGCCGCCGCAGGGCTCGTGTTCGAGTACTACCTCGGGCCCGAAAAGCACTGAGTTATCTGACGAAAGCCCTCTCCGCTGGTTGCGGAGGGGGCTTTCGGCGTTTCATGGGCGACTTGACGTAGGCCCGTGGGTTCTGGACGTGTGTTGCGGCAGGCGGCAGGTGGGTGCAGCTTGCGTCAAGCGGAGGCGAAGGCGTTTGGTTGTGCGATATCGCAGGGGTGGGCGAATGTTCTGGTACGCACGGCTAGATGCCGAAGGCGTGCATCAGGCGGGCGGTGGAGCGGGGAGCGACGCCGGCCAGGGCGTAGAGGGTGCGGGTGAAGCGGGGTTCGGGGCGGGGGGTGCTGGTGTGGATGGCGGATTCGATGCGGTGGGCGGTTCGGTCGGCTTCGTTGCGGTCGTCGGTGGAGTCGAGGTCTGCTCGGAAGGCGGGGTAGTGGACGGCGGTGACCTGGATGCCGTGTGGGGATAGTTCGGCGTCGGCGCATTGGCCGAAGGTGGTCCAGGCGGCTTGGGCGCTGGCGTAGGAGGCGAAGTTCGGTGCGGCGCCGGTGTGCACGTTCCACGGGCCCACGTTGATCACGTGGCCGGAGCCGGAGCGGAGCATGGCGGGTAGCAGGCCGAGAGTCAGGCGTAGCGGACCGAAGTAGTTGGCGGCCATCATGCGCTGGTAGTCGCGGAACTTGTGTAGCGACTGAGTCACCGGTCTACGCACCGGGCGACCGGCGGTGTTGATCAGCACATCGACGGCGCCGAACTCGCTGAGCACCCAGGTGACCAGCTCGTCGACATCGCCGAGCGCCGAAATGTCGCAGCGATACCAGTGCGCGTCACCATCGTTCGCGCGGATCTGGTCGCAGGCCGCGATGAGCTGATCGCTGCCACGCGCGACCAACAGCAGTTGCGCACCTTGGGCGGCGAGCGTGTGGGCAGTGGCAAGGCCGACATCCGAACAGGCGTCGGTGATCAGGACGCGCCGGCCTGCGAGCGAGCGCTCCGGCGGACGGTGGCGTTTGCGATCGGTGAATCCCACCGGGGCAGCACGAAATTCGGGCATCGGCACAGCAACCTTCACACGCGATCGGGCTGAACACACGCACGGCACCCCGCCGACAGTGCCGAAGCCGCCTGCCGCCGCAACCTTCCGGCGACCACGTGCGGCCGGTCACAGTATAGGGTTTGCCACCCGGTTGATGGAGCCGTTCGCGCGGATGCCCAGCCCACCTCGCCTCCGCTTGCCCACCGCCAAACGAACACCGCTGTGCCCCTCGCCCCAGCTACCCACCAGCCCAGCTCTCGTCGCCGAACGGGACATGAGGACGTCGCGCCCGGCGGTTTGCCGCTGTCATGTCCCGCTGGGTGGTTGGTAGCTCATCGAGGGGGACATGAGGGAGTCGCGTCCGGCGGTTTGACGCAGCCATGTCCCGGTGGGCGGTTGGTAGCTCGCCGAGGGACATGAGGGAGTCGCGTCCGGCGGTTTGACGCAGCCATGTCCCGGTGGGCGGTTGGTAGCTCGCCGAGCGGGACATGAGGACGTCGCGTGCTGGACGCAACCGTGCCGGTGGCGCGAGCCTGGGACTCGCGTTCGTTGCGCGCGAGTCCCAGTGCGCTGACCTCTACTCCTCCGACTCGTACCGCAGCGCGTTCTCCGACCGGCAGATCTCGTCGATCCCGGACACGATGTCGCGCAACAGGTCTGAGGGGAGGGCGGCGGGGCGGAGGCGGCTGGTGAAGGTGATGAGGCCGTGGTCTTCGGGGGAGAGGCCGCGGGCGGCGGATTCGGCGCGCAGGTAGCGGGAGCGGACGCCGTAGGTCATGGCGGAGATGACGGTGAAGCAGCCGGTGCGTTCGCGGTGGCCGGCGAACAGGTCGTGCAGGCGATAGAAGACGGACGTGTAGCTCGAAAGGGGCGCGAAAATGCCGACGCGGTAGGCGGGTCCGCGTTCGGAGGAGCTGAGGGCGGTGTCGGCGAGGTATTCGGCGTCGCGCAGGGTTTGCACCTTCGGCGCGAAGAGCACCGCGCCCGCGGCGGCGTTGCGCAACGGCATGCCTGCGGGACCGCTCGCGGCGGACGCGATGACGCCCAGCGACTTTCTCGCACGCGACCCGACCTCACGGCGCGCCCGCACCGAACGGGTAGGCGCGGTGGGGTGCAGGGTCGACCACTGGCCGAAACGCACCGTGCCCAGCTGCACATGCCCGACACCGCCGGGGCGCGCGACCTTCAACGGCGCGGTGTCGACCCACCGGCCTACTTGCAGCGCCGCGTTGCCCGGCCGCATGATCTCGGCGTAGGCGTGTTCGACGAACGAGTCGAAGTCGAGGAAGCGGTCCGCGTTGGTGGTGAGCCAGGTGCGGTCCTTGTCGATGTCGATCACGTCGAGGGTGAGCGCGGTGATGATGCCCGCGCGGCCGCCCGCGCCGAGAATGCGGTGGAAACGCTCGGCGTGGTGGGTGCGCCCGCAGGTGCCGATGCGTCCGTCGTTGTCGACGTACTCCAGATCGACGACCTGATCGATGAACATGCCGTACTTGTGCGAGGCCGCGCTCACCCCGCCCACGGACGCGAATCCGCCCGCGGTGATATCGCGATGGTCGCCGACGATCGGCAGGCCGAGCCCGTGCGCGCCGAGCCGCCGGTCGATGTCGGACAGCTTGGCGCCGGCCTGCACGCGCACCGTCCGCCGCCCCAGGTTGATGTCGAGCACCTGATTCATCCGGCGCAGCGACACCACCGTCGGCTGGGCGGGCAGCGTCAGGCCGTCGTCGAGTTGCTCGCCGCCGCGCACGGTGAGCCGTTGCGCGCGTCCGCGTGAATCCCGAACCGTGCGAACGACATCCGCCGTATCGCGGGGTAGGTATTCCTCGGCGGAGACAAACTGCGGCGTGCTCATGGCACGAAAGCTACTACAGCGCGGCCCGCGCCGCTCGCCCGATCTCCTGTGCTACCGGGCGGTCGGTTCCAGTCGCTGGCTGAACAGCACGGATCCGCTCGCGTCGCACAGATCGACCGTCAGTTCCCTTGACTTGCCGTCGATCCGCACCTCACCGAAATGCTGGAAGGCATCGAGCGGAGAACTGTTCTGCACGGGTGGGGCGTGCACGAACACCGCCTCCGGGCCGAACGTCGCATCCAGCGGATTCGGGCCGAACGCACCTGCATTGAGCGGTCCGGAGACGAACTCCCAGAACTCGTCGAAGTCGGTGAACGCCGCGCGCTCGGGGGAGTAGTGGTGTGCCGCGGTGTAGTGCACGTCGGCGGTCAACCAGACCACGTCGGTCACCCTGTTCGCCTTGATCGCCGAGAGCACCTGGGCGATCTCGGTTTCCCGGCCGGACGGCGCGCCGGGATCGCCGTTGGCCGGACCCTCGAACGCGACCGTGTCCTTCTGTTCACCGTCCTTGACGACCAGACCGAGCGGTAGGTCATTGGCGACGATCTTCCAGGTCGCCTGCGAATCGCGCAGGCCCTCGATCAGCCACTTCGTTTGTTCCGGACCGAAGATGCGGCCCTCGGCACCGTTGTTCGCGTCGTTGGCGTCCTTGTAGGTGCGCATGTCCAGCACGAAGACGTCCAGCAGCGGGCCGTAGGAGATCTTGCGGTACAGGCGGCCGTCCACCGCTTCCCTGGGCTCCACCGGCATCCACTCGTGGAACGCCTGCCAGCCGCGGGTGGCCAGGGTATCCATGCTGCGCTCGGTGTAGTCCTTGGCCGCCGGGACGAGGCCGCCCGGGTACCAGTTGTTGACCGTCTCGTGGTCGTCCCACTGCACCACCTGTGCGACAGCGGAGTTGAAGCGCAGGTAGTTCTGGTCGGTCAGGTTGTAGGCGTAGTTGCCGCGGAACTGCTGAAGAGTCTGTGCGGGAGCGCTTTTCGCCTCGGTCACGATGTTGCGCCAGATTCGCCCGTCGGGGAGTGTCACGGATTCCTTGATGGGATTGTCCGCGTAGATGCAATCGCCCGAGTGGATGAACAGGTGCGGGTCGCGGGCGGCCATGGTGGCGAAGATCTTCATGCCGCCGAGGTCGGGGTTGATGCCGAACCCCTGGCCGACGACGTCTCCGGACCACTGCAGCTTGATGTCGGCCGCGCCGGTGGGGACGGTGCGGAACACGCCGGTAATCGGTTCGGAGGTGCCGCCGTCGTCGCCCTCCAGGGTGACCCGGTAGTGCACTTGCTCGCCTGCGGGGAGGCCGTTGACCCGCACCCGGCCGGTGCCATCGGAATCCGGGGTGAGCAACGGTCCGGTGAATCGCTTGGCGTTGGCGAACGATTCGGTCGAGGCGGTCTCCACGATCAGCTTCGCGGGCCGGTCGGAACGGGCCCAGATCAGCGCGCCGTCGCTGCGCGGGTCACCCACCGCGACACCGTGCGTCAGCACCGGGCGATGCCGGACCAGGCCGGGTCCGTCGTTCGACGAGCACGCGGCCAGCGCGGGGGCGGCCACGAGGCCGAGTGCGGAGGTGCGCAGCAGGGTGCGGCGGGAGAAGCCTTGGGTCGAACCATTCATGGGGATCACCCTGGACCAGCTATCTCAACGCAATGTGAACGGGTCCGGTCCGGTGGGGTAACTGGGCGGCCTGCGCGGACAGTTTCGGGCCGGTCAGCGGGAATTTCCGCGGTTGGGTGGGGAAAGTGTCCGGGCAGGACGGGTGTCCCGCACACCTGTCGGTGGGTGACACACCGTTGAGGGAATCTCGTCGCTGTCATGTACCGCTCACGCTTTCAGTCGGAGTCGCAGCCATGGTCACGCCGCAGCTGTAGACCATGCCGCAGCCGTGTTGCCCTGCCATACCGGATGTTCGGGGAGCTACCCGATGGGTATGGCCGGGACGGTCAGGCAGAAGGGGTGGCCGGACGGATCGAGCAGGACTCGCCAGCGGTCGGGTTCGGGTTGCGGGTCCGGTTTTGATGCACCGAGCGCGATTGCGGCCTGTTCGGCGCTGTCGAGTGCGGTGACGAAGAGGTCGAGGTGCATCTGTTTGGGGACTCGGTTGCCGGGCCAGTCCGGCGGGATGTGGTCGTCTACTCGCTCGATCGTCAGTGTGACGCCATCGCCCTGGAGCACAACCAGTTCATCGGATTCGTACTCGAGCTCGAGACCGAGCAGCTGCCGGTAGAACAGCCCCAGTCCGCGCGGATCCTTACTGTCGAGCGAGATGGCACCGAACTTGGCTGTCGCGGTCACAGCTTCCCCCTGCAGTTCGTCGACCCGCTGCGTGGCGAGGTCGTGGATCGGTTGGCGGTTCCGATCGCGAGTTTAATGGGTGGGGCGGGTCGGTTTTAGTTGGCGCAGAAGACTATTCGAGTTTTCTTTGGTCGTACCCCTACTCGGGAGCCGAGTAATGCCGAGTAGATACGGTCGGGGAGCGTTGTGCCGGTGGCTGATTGGCAATGCTCCCCACATGATGGGCGACACGTGCGGTGCTTGCCGGGGAAGCTTGTCGTGCACGCGTATTGCCAGGGGGCGTAGGTGTTGTGAACTTCGCGCCTGCCGGGAAAATGTATTGCGCCACCGGCGAAAACTGGGTCGCCAGGAGGTCCGGTTCGACGCGAGGCACGGCTGCTGTGTGCGTCGTTGAATTCTGCACCAACGGATCGACCGAACTTCTCGTGGCGGTCATTGTCGTGACATCGCCAACTCGGGCTGGTTCTGAGTGAATGAATCGCTCCGTCGCACGTCCGCAACGCGACAGAACCGGCCCCCTATCGGGACCGTCAAGTGGGCCGGAGCGTCGCTGCTCCGATTTGATCCTTGACTTATCGAGACCCTAGGGAATGATCTGATTCTGATGTAATCAGGGACTCCTGGCACGCAGCCGGAGATTCTCGACTATCTGCGCACGGGGCAGTGAAATTCGGTGTGCTGCGGCATATTCGCTATGACACGAAGCCAGTTGGGATGACGGTCGCGGGCATTGGCGGCTTAGTACGTCGCAGGGATCGATGACGGTGGATGTGCTCGTCCGGCGCCCTCGTCTCCCTCTTCCATCGACTGGCTCACCGGTCGAATCTCCGCCACCCGCGCCGAAATAGTCGACTACGCCCCCCATCTCACGACCGCAGTACTCGCCAAGCCGTAGGTCCGGACGGCGACGGCGCTGGTTTCCGAGAGACCCTCAGCGAGCCGTTCTGCTCGACGGGCGGTGGAGTGCGCACAGACAGCTCCGCCGACCAGCGTTCTGCTGGTCGGCGGGTTACGGCTGGGTGATGAAGCTCAGCTGGCGGCGGTGTGCGGGATGCGGGTTGCTTCCTCGCGGGGGCTGCCACTGGGAACGTTCTTCTTGAGGCTGGCGGCGTAGACGTCCACGTATTCCTGGCCGCCGAGTTGCATGAGCTCGTACATGACCTCGTCGGTGACGGCGCGCTCGACGAAGCGGTTGCCGCCCATGCCTTCGTAGCGGGAGAAGTCGATGGGGGTGCCGAACTTGACGGTGACCTTGCGGCGACGCCAGCGGAAGGGTCCGGGCGGGCTCACCTGGTCGGTGCCGATGACGGCGACCGGGATGACCGGGACGCCGGTCTCCAGCGCGAGGCGGGCCAGACCGGTCTTGCCCTTGTACAGGCGGCCGTCGGGGGAGCGGGTGCCCTCCGGGTACAGGCCGACGAGGCGACCCTGGTCGAGCAGCTTGCGGGCGGCGTTCAGCGCGTCCTCGGCCGCGTCGGCGCCGGTGCGGTCGATCGGGAACTGTCCGGTGGTGGTGAAGAACCACTTCTGGAAGGCACCCTTGATGCCGGGGGTGTTGAAATACTCGGCCTTGGCCAGATAGTTGATGCGGCGGGGACTCATCAGCGGAGCGAACAGCCAGTCCGCGAAGGAGAGATGGTTACCCGCCATGATCGCCGGTCCGTCCGCCGGAATGTTCTCTACGCCCTCGACCGTCGGCCTGTTGTAGAGATGCATGAACGGCCCCAGCAGCGCGTACTTCAGCAGCCAGTAGAACATGACGTCCTTCCCCCGGACCGGGATAGAGGCGGGCACCTGCGTAGTTGCCGACTTTACCGCTGGTGCCAGATCACATCCAACCGCAGCGGCGAATCTCACCACACTCTGCCATGAGCAGGCGGATGCGCCGTAATCGGTGACCGGCAGCTGATTCCTCGGCGGCCGGATCAGGAGGTCATCGGCGACCGAAGCAAAGTCTTCGACCACCGAATACCACTGCCGCAGGCGATGAAACGTCCACTATCGGAAAGGTCAGTGGCTGCGGGCTACTCGGGAGGACTTGCGTTCGCTTTCGATGAGTGCGGCGCGGGCGAGGTCGGCGGCGCCGATCATGCCCGCGGCTTCGCCGAGTTGGGTGGTGCGGATGCGGGCCAGCGGACGGTGACCCGCGCCGGTAACCGAGCGGGCGTATTCCTCGCGTGCTTCATCCAGGAAGAGCGGCGCGGAGCTGCTGACGCCGCCGGCGATGACGACCAGGTCGGGGTCGAAGATGTCGCTGACGAAGGCCAAGCCGAGCCCGAGCCAGCGGGCGAAATCCGCCATGACGCGGACGGCGAGCGGATCGCCGTCTTGCGCGGCGTTGGCGACGCGGCGGCCGGTGAGCGAGCCGGGGTCACGGAAGACGTCCCTGGCCAGGACCGAGCGGACCGGGTCGGTCGCCAGCATTTCGATCGCCGTGTCGGCGAGTGCCGTTCCGCTGCAATACCTTTCCCAGCAGCCGCGTTTACCGCACGGGCAGGCGCGGCCCTGCGGCACGACCTGCAGGTGCCCGAGTTCCGGTGCGACGCCGTGCGTTCCGCGATACAGCTGACCGTCGATGAGCAGCGCGGCGCCGATGCCGGTGCCGATCGCGACGAGCACCACGTTGTGGCCGCCCGCTGCCGCGCCGAATCGGTATTCGGCCCACATGGCGGCGTTCGCGTCGTGCTCGAGGAGGACGGGAAGCTCGAGGCGTTCGGTGAGTCGCTGCGCGACCGGCGTGTCCTGCCAGGGCAGGTGTGGTGCGAAACGGACGGTGGAGCGGTCACCGTTGATGAACCCGGCGACGGCCAGACCGACCGCGCCGATCGGGTGCCGTTCGCACAGCTCGCGGACGGAGCGGGCGAGCGCGTCCTCGAGCGCCTTGGCGGAGTGCGGGGTCGGCGCTTGGACGGTGTCGAGTACCTCACCGCTGGTGTCGATCACGGAGGCGCGAATGTTGGTGCCGCCGACGTCGATTCCGACGGTCAGCGGTCGCGCACCTGCTATGCGGTGCGTCATGCCTTGATCGTCACGGGAATGCTGACATAGCGGGAGCGGGTGCCCGGCCGCGATGTGTGGTGTCCGGCAGCGGGTTCCGTGCCGGTCGGCGTCGAATCCGCTGGCACGCCATGATTGTGCTGGTGGCGGGTCGGATCGGACTCGGGCATGACCGGCTCGACCGGCACCCCGGCCAACGCCTCACGCAGCACCGTCACGATCGCGGTGCCGTGATCGGCCACGGACTGGAGCACCTCATGGTGTTGCCCGCGCAGCAACGCGGCCGCCGCGCAGACGGGACACCAGTTGCAGCTCGACCACTCCACCTGCCCGTCGGCCGCTTGGCGCAACACCGGTTCCACGCGCTCGAGCACGGATTCGGCGAGCAGCTTCAGCTCTGCGGCGAATTCGGCGAGGCCGTCTATCGGATCGTCTTCTGCGGCAGCGCCTTTCGACCGGCCACCGGGTTTCGACTGCGGCCCGGCATGGGCTGCGTCCTCGGCGCCATGACCTGAATCGCCGGCGGCCCGATCCTCGGCAGCGCTCAGTCCGTCGACGTCCTGATCGGAACCAGAGGCAGTCGAATCACCGCTGACATCCCGGCCTCCGGCGTCGGAACCCCGCGTGCCCTGACTCTCGGCAGACTCACCACTCCCGTCCCGGCCACCCCGCCGGAAGAAGCCACCGCTGCGATCACTCATCGCCGCTACCTTCCGGCCATAAGTCCGGGTCGGGCCGGAATCGCACCACGAGCTGACCACCGTCGAGTTCGGCGCCGTCGACCGTGCACCGCCGCAATACCGGCGCAAGACGAACTCGCCGCCGGACACCGTCCGCTCCCACGATCAAATCGTCCTCCACTCGGCCAAGTCGCAGTGTCGCCGCATCGACAACGGGCAGGGGCATCCGCAGTGTGTATATCGCGTGCAGACCGCTGCCTGATTCCCATCGAACCATCGGTTCGCCGGAACTCGCGTCAACCTCCGTCGGACTGTCGCTCAGCATAAAGGCTGGGTCGCCGGTGTTCCTGTCCGCGTCCACCGCGTACGACAGGGCCGCGAGCGAGGTCAGTCCGATCGGTTCCGGTCCGGTGTGCTGTGCGATCAGGACGGGGATACCCGGCATCGCGCGTTCTAATTCGGCGATCGCGGCCAGCTGTTCGCCGCGCCGGTTCAGATACCAGTGCACCGCGGGGTGCGCGCTGTCGAGCGGGGCGGCGGGATCGAGGGGCGTGGTCGGTGGCAGCACCTTGTTGACCACCACCGCGTCCAGCCGCAACCCGAGCAGCGTTGCGGCGGAGCGGACCCGTTCGGATTCGGCGAGCGTCACCCGCTCGGCGACGGTGATCAGGCGCGCGCCGGTGCGCCGATGGTCGGCGAGCAGATCGCGGACCTCGGTGACCGCCTTGACGATCCGTTCGACGGTCGCGGCCAGCACCGCGCGGCGCAGGTCGGTGCCGACCGTGCTCATCGCCCTGGCGTGCGGCGGCCAGATCCGCTCGAGATAACCGAGCAGGGTGTCCGGCGCGGTGATGATGCGCAGCATGTCGGCCGAGGGCGGGCAGTCGATGACGATCACGTCCCAGTCGTCCTCGTTGGCGAACTGGGTGATCTCGACGAGCATCAGCAGTTCCTGCACGCCGGGCAGGCCGGTCAGTTCGGCCGGGTCCAGTGCGGCGAGGTCGATGCCGTGGTCGTGACCGGTGCCCGGCGACAGCACGCGGACCACGTCACGGAACCGATCCTCCAGCAGCGCAAGGGAATCCACCTCGATCACGTCGAGACCGGGCAGCACGGTGGCGATTCCGGTGACGGTGCCCGGATCGTGCGGGAACCGGAAGCCGAGCGCGTCGCCGAGCGAATGCGCCTGGTCGAGCGAGGCCACCAGCACGCGGCTGCCCGCTCTGGCATAGGACATGGCGGTGGCACACGCCAGCGTCGTCTTGCCTACCCCGCCTTTGCCGATGAACAGTTCGACACGGGTCGTGTGCGTCGTCAGCCTTCGACCCGTTTCTTCAGTTCTTTCAGCGCGGTATCGGTGATCACCTTCTCGGCTTTGCGTTTGAACATGCCGATCATCGGGATGTTCAAGTCGACGGTCAGCGTGTAGACGACCTCGGTGTGACCGTTGGGCTGGTCGATGAGTTCGTAGGTGCCGTTCTGCGCTTTCTGCAGCTCACCGCTGACCAGCGTCCAGCTGACCGCCTTGTTGTCCGGGCGCCAGGTATAGGAGAGGACATAGCTGTCCTTCACCACGCCCGCGTCCAGCACGAAGCGCGCGGTGCGCGCCCGGCCGTCGGGGTCTTTGTCCTGTACTTCTACCGATTTCGCCGCCGCGACCCACTCCGGGTAGGACTCCAGGTCGGCGATGACGGACATCACCTGCTGCGACGGGGCCTCGATGATGATCGACCTCTGGGTCCTGTCGGCCATAGCGGACAGCTGTTCCTTTCGGCGTCGGTCTTGGGGACGGCAGCCGGCGGAGCCGGCGGGGTGAGCGTCAGGAGGCGTGGGCAGGTGCGACACCGGCCGGGCGACCTGCCTCCAGCCGGGCTTTCAGTTCGAACGACATGGCGCGGCCCGCGACCCGGCGCGCGCGGTTGGCGGCGGCCGCGCGGCTGACCGGCAGCGCGGGCTGCGGTTCGGCGTGCAGGAAGTAGTGCACGATGACGCCGTCGAGTGCGGGCTGCAGCCAGACCTCCATGGTGCCGTCCAGCGCGCCGGACACGGTCCAGCGGATTCCCTTGTCGCCGCGGTCTTCCCGGACGACCAAGGTCAGGTCCGGCCACCAGCGGCGCCAATTGTTCTGGGCCGCGAGGATATCGGCGACGGCGGTTCCCGGCGCGGCGACGAACGTCTGGTCGGCGACCTGGATAGTACTCACGACTCCACCTCGCTGGCGCTCGACGCAACCGCGTCCAGCGGCGCTGCGTCCATGCTTCGCTGCCTCACAGCGGTGAGCCTAATGGATGACCTGTCCCGGCGATGCCCTCGCCGGTTCACCGCAGCAGGTGGCGGAGCCGGGCACCGTGGGAATCCCAGCGCCAGTGTTCCTCCACGAAGGCCCGCCCAGCGGCACCCATCCGGGCGGCCGCATCGCGATCGGAGAGTATTTCGACCAGCGCGTCGGTGATCTGCTGTGCGGAGCGGCCGTCGACGACCCGCCCGGTTTCCCCTTCGATGACGGTTTCCGGGGCGCCACCGGAACGGCCCGCGACCACGGGCACGCCGGAGGCAGACGCTTCGAGATAGACGATGCCGAGCCCTTCGACGTCCAAGCCCGCACCACGGGTCCGGCACGGCATGGCGAACACATCGGCCAGCGTGTGGTGGGCGGCCAGCTCACCGGAGGGTACCCGCCCGGTGAAGATGACGTCGTCCTCGACCCCGAGGGCGACGGCGAGTTGGCGCAGCTTCTCCTCGTAAGGTCCGCCGCCGGCGATCACCAGTACGGCACCCGGAACGCGGTTGCGAATCTCGAGCATGGCGACGATCAGCGCGTCCTGGCCTTTGCGGGGGACCAGGCGGGACAGGCACAGGATGGTCGGCCGGTCATCGAGTCCGTAGCGGTCGCGCAGTTCCGCGCGCGCGGCCGGGTCGGGCCGGAACTCGTCGGTGTCCACACCGGGCGGCAGATACTCCAGCGCCGCATTGCGCCCGAACGCCGACGCGAACCGGCCCCGGGTGTACTTGCTGACGTAGGTGACCACGTCGGTGTGCTCACCGATCTGACGCAGCGCCTGCCTGCCGCCGGGCAGCATGGACCAGCCGACCTCGTGGCCGTGCGTGCTGGCCAGGATGCGCTCGGCACCCGCGCGCCGCAGCACCGGCGACATGAGGGCGAGCGGCGCGGCGGCGCCGAACCACACGGTGTCGCACTTCTCGCTGCGCAGCAGGCGCGCGGCGCGGCGCATGACCAGCGGGGTCGGCAGCATCAGCGTGGTGGGATGGCGGACCACCTGGAATTTCTGCTTGGCATCGAACTTCAGATGGCTGTCGCCGCGCCAGCGGGGGGCGTAGACGACGAGATCATCCGGCGGCAGCTGCCCGGCCAAGGCCTGCAGATAGGACTGAATACCACCCGGCCGCGGCGGGAAATCATTGGTCACCAGCAGAGTTCGGGCCATGGTGACAACCTACTGTGTGCGATTTGCCGCGCCGCCGCGGCGTGTTCGTGGCCGCCGGGTGACTCGCGGTGCGGCTCAGATCGTCTGCGCGGACAGCCAATTACGCCAGTCGGCGATGAAGTCGGTGCGGCTGCGGCCGAGCACGGTGTGCAGGATCTGATCTTCGGCGGCCGGGGTCTGGCGGGCGGCGGCGATCCGGCGATAGAGCTCGACCAAGCGGGGTTCGTCGTATGTGTCGGCGATGTAGGCGCAGACGGACCAGGCTTGTTCGTAGATGGCGGCGGCGTCGGGGCCGGTGAAGTCGGCGTCGGCGGGCAGGTCGCCGGGGAGGGCGTGCAGCCGGGCCCGCGCGGTGAGGCTCGGGGCGATGTCGGCGAAGGGGCGGCCCTGGCCGCGGTGGGCGGTGTAGTCGGCGAAACCCTCGAGCATCCACAGGGGTGCGCCGTCGCGGGTGTCGGCGCGGGTGGCGATGTGGGTGAGTTCGTGGCGCAGCAGCGTGCGCAGACCGTCGGGGTCCAGGCGGCGGCCCGCGTCGGGGCTGAACACGATGCGCTGCCCGGTCGGGCGGGTGCCCGGCGCGAAGGGGTCGGCGACGGATGCCGCGGCGACCTCGGTGGACATGGCGGCACCCGCGTGCACCAGGCCGGCGAACTCCGACGGGGAGGAGGCGACGACGACCGTGCTGGCCTGCGCCCAGTCCGTGCCCCACACCTCGGTGACCGCCGTGGTGGCGGCGGCGAGTTCACGCTCCAGGACGTCGATCTCGATGCGCTGTGCGGGATGGCCGACGACCAAGGATTGTTGCCCGTCGCCGGTGATCACCTGGCGGGCGACGATCGGGCCGAACGGTTCGATGCTGCGGCGCACCTCGGCGAGTCGCGGGTCGGTGGCCGGAGCTTGGCCGACCGCGTCGGTCGCCTCTGCCGCATGCGGTTTCGGAAGTGCCGAGTTCGGCAGCATGACCAGAGCGCCACAGAGACCGGTGAGCGTGACCACCATCGCGACGGTGAGGCAGAACTCGAATCGCCGCCGCGCCGACCACCACTCGCGTAGGCGCCGCACCCCACTCATGACTCCACCTCGTGACGTGAGCCCGCAGCCGAGATCACCTCGGCGGGGGAAGGATTGGACAGGTCATGTCCATGCATAGGTGTTCAGTATCGCCGAGCGGAGTTGTACGGCGTGCTGCTCATGGGTGCCACGGCGACCGGGACCCCGAAGGTGGAGGCGTGCAACATGAGTCCGTTGCCCGCGTAAATGCCGACATGGGAGATGTCGGGGTAGAAGAACACGACGTCGCCGGGTTGCAGATCGTCCTTGGCGACGGGCGTGCCGTAGGACGCCTGCGCCGAACTGGTCCGCGGCACGTTCTTGCCGACCTGTTTGAACGCCCACTGCACGAGCCCGGAGCAGTCGAACTGGTTCGGGCCGGTCGCGCCCCAGACGTACGGGTCGCCGATGCGGGTGAGGCCTGCGGCCAGGGCGCTGGTGCCGCTGCCGGGGACCAGACCTTGCAGCAGGGTGTCGCGGTCGAAGCCGGGTGGGAAGGGTGAACCGGCGAGCGCGGACTTGTCCTTGGTGGACAACGAGCCCCATGCCTGCACCACCTGCGCGATGGCGCCGCCGAGGTCGCTGCGTTTGCGTTCCAAGTCGGCGCGCACCGTGTCGGCCTTCTGCGCGGCCGCGTGGGCCTCGTCGGCGGCTCGGCGCGCGACGGTCTCGGCCGCGTCGGCGGCGTCGGTGGCGACCTTGTACTGGTCCAGCTGCGCGGAGGTCTGCGCGGCGAGCACGTCCAGGGTGGACATCTGGTCGAGCAGTTGCTGCGGGGAATCGCTGACCAGCACGGCGAACAGCCGGTTGGTGCGCGCGCCCTGGTAGGCGGCGATCGCGGTCCGGTCGATGATCGGCTGGTACTTGCGCACCTCGTCGCGGGCCCGGTTCACCAGCTCGGTGCTGGCGGCCAGCTTGGTGTCGGCGTCCTGCTGGATCGCGAGCTTGGCGTCGAGGTCGGTCTGCGCGACGAGGGCCTGCTCGTTGAGCTGCTCGGACTGGCGCGAGAGGTCGATCATCCGCTGCACGGCCTCGCTGGCTGTGTTCGGCAGCGCGACCGGATCGGCGCCGGCCGGACCGCCACCGTAGAGGGCGGTGGTGGCCAGCACTCCGGCCGCCAGGACGCCGCCCATGAGACGTCGTGTGCCATGTCTCCGGTGTGCTGCCACAGCCTGCTGTGCCCCGCTCTCTGGTGAAACGATCTCTCTGGAACCGACGATCTGACCGACGAGCGCCTTCCTCGCGAAACGAGGTTTGCGAACTGCGTGCCTCGGGTAATTCGAGAAGGTCTCGATTAGGTTACGGAACGGTCTGGGTCTGTGTCCAGTAGAGAACGAAATGGTCACAGCGGCCGTCCGGTGGTCGGGCCGCAACGTACGGCCCGACCAGCGGTTCGTCAGAAGCGACGGGCTCCGGTGACCGGCATCGAGGAGATGGGTGCCACCTGCACCGGCGTGCCGGAGGTGGCCGCGTGCACCACGTTGCCGTCGCCGGCGTACAGGCCGGAGTGGCCGCCGCCGTAGAACGACACCAGGTCGCCCGGCTGCAGGTCGTCGATCGACACGGGGCTACCCGCGGACAGCTGGGCGCCGCTGGTGCGCGGCAGCTCCAGGCCGGCCTGCTCGTAGGACCACTTCACCAGGCCGGAGCAGTCGAAGGCGTTCGGGCCCGCGGCGCCGTACACGTACGGTGCGCCGAGCTTGCTCATGGCGGCGTCGAGGGCTTCCTCGCCGACCGTGCGCTTCGGGGCGACGAACGGCAGCGGCGCCTGGCCGGGCAGCTCGACACCGGGGATGCCCTGCGGGATCTGGATCTCGTTCGGCACCTCGAAGGTGCCGATACCGGGGATGGTCACCGGCTGCGCCGATGCGGGGGCGGCCGGAAGCAGGAACGCGCCGATGGTGGCAGCGCCGACGGCCCCGGCGGCGACGGCACGCTGCGCCGAACGCTTGACGGATTTGGTCGTCATGATGCGGTACTCCCAATCTGCCCCACGACGCCGCACCCTGACTGGTGCCGCGGACTTCGTGTCGTTCGCACCGAGTTGGTGCGTCGGACTCCGTGAGGTCTCGAAAAGGTTACGAACACATCACGGGGGTTTGTAAAGCCCGGCTCCGGCGAAATGCGTGGGCGCCCGTGAATTCATGCTTAATCAGTGTGAGATATGTCCCAGCAATCACGAAAAGATAACGAAGCGCTTTTATGGACGAGCGTCCCGGTCGCTATCTCGGTCAGCGATGCCATGGCTGATCGGTGGTCCGATGGGAACCGATTGGACATTTACCCAGGTCGCCGCGTTCATCTCCGCGACATGTGCGGGTCGGGGACCGGCCGGTCGGCCAACCCGCTGTGATCGGTCGCAGCGAGCGGGAAGCGGCCCGTCCGGACTGCTCGACACGCCCGAGCGATTGATACGGTTTATGCGACGATGTGAGCTACGTCACTTTTCGGCGTTCTAGATCATTTCGTGGGTACCTCGACGTAAATACGCACGGTGTAATTCGGACATTTGCTGAGGTTTTCGTGTATGCCGAAGCCTGTCCGCGCGAGCCCCATCCTTGTCGGACCCTCCGCCTACGCTCCAGCCCGTGTCCGACCCCGCGCCACGCAAAGCCGCCGCTCAGCAGTTGGTCTTCGACGACCTCGACACGCCGCTGTTCGACACCACCTTCGTCGTCGTCGACCTGGAGACCACGGGGACCAGTCCGGGCGCCGACGCGATCACCGAGATCGGCGCGGTCAAGGTGCGCGGCGGCGAGGTGCTCGGCGAGTTCGCCACCCTGGTCAACCCCGGACGGGCGGTGCCGCCGGCGATCGTGCAGGTCACCGGGATCACGACTGCCATGGTGTACGCGGCACCCACCATCGCGTCGGTGCTGCCCGGTTTCCTCGAATTCGCCTCCGGTGCGGTGCTCGTCGCGCACAACGCGCGGTTCGACATGGCGTTCCTGCGCGCCGCCGCGGCCGCCTGCGACACCGCGTGGCCCACCGCGACGGTGTTGTGCACCGTGAAGCTGGCCCGGCGGGTGCTCGGCCGGGACGAGGCGCCGTCGGTCCGGTTGAGTGCGCTGGCCCGGCTGCTCGGCGCGAGCACCCAGCCGACGCACCGGGCGCTGGACGACGCGCGGGCGACCGTCGATGTGTTGCACGCGTTGATCGCCCGGGTCGGCAATCAGGGCGTGCACAGTCTCACCGAGTTGGTCGACTACCTGCCCGATGTCACCCCGCGCCAGCGCGCGAAACGGTTCCTCGCCGCCGACCTGCCCGCGAGCCCCGGCGTGTACCTGTTCCGCGGACCGACCGACGAAGTCCTCTATATAGGTACCGCGGTGAATCTGCGGCGCCGCGTGCGCAACTACTTCACCGGTTCGGAGACGCGCGGCCGGATGAAAGAGATGGTCGCCCTGGCCACCCGGGTCGACCATGTGGTCTGCGCGCACGCGCTGGAAGCCGGTGTGCGCGAGCTGCGACTGCTCGTCGCGCACACACCGCCCTACAACCGCCGCTCCAAGTTTCCCAAGCGAGCCTGGTGGATCACGCTCACCGACGAGCCCTTCCCGCGATTCTCGGTCGTCCGCACGCCGAACCGGGATGCGCTGGGGCCGTTCAACTCTCGCGCCGACGCGGCCGAGCTGGCGCTGATCATCGCCGAGTACACCGGCTTGCGCACCTGCGCCATGCGGCTGCCCCGAAGTGGCGTGCACGCCTGCCCGCCGGCGGTCGTCGGTGGCTGCCCGGCTGCCGTCGCCGGAACTCCTATTAATACAGAGGAATACGCACCCATCCCGGCCCGCGTCCGCGCGCTGTTCGCGGGTTACTCCGACGCCCCCATTCGCTCGATGCTCGACCGCATCGAAAGCTACTCCCGCGCCGAGCATTTCGAGGCCGCCGCCCGTCTGCGCGATCGCGTCGTTGCCGTCATCCGCGCCCTGCACCGCACCCAGCGCCTCGCCGCCGTCGCCCGCATCGCGGAGCTGATCGCCGCCCACCCGGACGGCGCGGGCGGATGGGAGTTCGCGGTCATCCGCTACGGCCGCCTCGCGGGCGCGGGGACCGCACCCCGCGGAGTGCCGCCGATGGTCGTCGTGGAACAGATCGTCGCCTCCGCCGAAACCGTCATCCCAGAAGGCGGCGTGGGGGTCGGCATTCAGGAGCGGATCGCCGATCTCCCGACGGAGGTGAGCTCCGCCGCCAGCGTCGGAGCGTCCGCACCCCACACCGCCACATCGTCGCCTGTCGAATCGGAGCCTGCCGTCCCGCCGTCCGCCGCGTTGGAGCGTGCGGTCGTGCCGCGTGCCGAATCGGAGCGTGCCGCCCTGCCGCTTGCCGAATCGGAGCGTGCGGTCGTGCCGCGTGCCGAATCGGAGCGTGTCGCAATGCCGCCTGCCGAATCGGAGCGTGTCGCAATGCCGCCCGACGAGCCGGAGCGTGCCGTCCTGCCGCCTGCCGAATCGGAGCGTGTCGCAATGCCGCCTGCCGAGCCGGGGCTCGACGCCTCGCCGCCCATCGTGCCAGGGGATTGGGTGCCGGTGAATGTGCCGCCGTTGCGGGGGGCCTCGCCGGAGGAGGCGGCGCTGGTGGCGCGGTGGCTCGCGCGGGCGGGCGTGCGGATCGTGCGGACGAGTGAGGGGTATCGGGAGCCGAGATTCGGGGCGGGGCGGTGGTTGGGGTGGGCGGAGGTGGCGGATGCGGCGGCGCGGACCCAACCCGCTGAGGAGGAGTACGTGGACCGCTTAGGCTGAGCGCATGATTACCGCGATCGTGCTCATTGACGCCGACAACGGCCGCATTCCCGAGACCGCGCAGGCCGTGGCGGACACCGAAGGTGTCGCCGAGGTGTATTCCTGCGCAGGCGATGTGGATCTGATCGCGATCGTGCGGGTGCGCGACCACGAACAGATCGCCGACGTGGTGACGGGCCGGATCGACAAGGTCGACGGTGTCGCCAGGACCATCACCCACATCGCGTTCAAGTCCTACTCCAGCGCCGACGTGGAAGCCGGGTTCTCGCTGGGGGAGTGAACCGACGACGTCGCCGGGATCAGCGGATCATCGACTTGCCGGTGAAGGTGCCGGTCGATCGGCCCGCGAGGATCCCGGAGGCGGCGCCCATGCACTGGGCGTTCATATAAATGGTGACCACACGGTCGCTGTTGTTCGTGAATTTGCGTGGGGCATTGGGGCCGAGGTCGATGCAGCCGGACTGCCCGCCGTAGTCGGTGCCGTCGACGAGCAACTCACCCTCCGCCGCACCTGCGGTAGGGGCGGCAACGCACACCGCCACCACCGAAAGCACCCCGAGTGCGACACGCACTCTGTGTTTCATGCTGCGCTCCTCGTCGGTCGAAGCCGGTCGACGCGGGGCTCGCGCCGAGTCGGCCGTGGGAATGCCGCTTCAGTTAACGCTTCACCCTCATCTTATGCCCTCTGGCTATCGCTGAGCTCCGAGCATTTGCGTCCCGATCCGATCGGCTGTGAAACGTGAACGCAGCCGACGTGCGGTCAGCGATTGCCGAGCGTGACGGTCAACTTCGCCCAATTGTCGAGCAGTGCAGCCGCCTTACCCGAGTCGATGGCCTCGGCGGCCCGCTCGATGCCCCCGGCCAGCGCGTCGTGCACGTCGGCCGTGTAGTCGACGGTCCCTTGGGACAGGTCGTAGGCCACGATGGCCGCCGCCGAGTTCACCAGGACCGCGTCCCGCACCGCACCGGCGGTTCCGGCGAACACGCTGCGCGCCACCCCGGCGTTGACCGCGGAGTCACCGCCGCGCAGCGCCTCCAGCCCGACGCGGGCGATGCCGAGGCGCGTCGGATCGATGGTGGCTTCTCGCATCTGCCCGCCGGACACCACCCACACCGCGGTGGTGTCGGAGGTGGTGATCTCATCGAGCCCGTCGTTGCCCCGCACCACCAGCGCACTCGCGCCGCGTCCAGCGAACACACCCGCGATCACCGGAAGCAGATCTGCGAATGCGCACCCGACCAGCCCGGCGCGCGGCTGCGCCGGATTCGTCAGCGGCCCGAGCACATTGAAGACGGTGGGAATGCCGATCTCCTTGCGCGCCGCACCCGCGAACCGCAGCGCGGGATGGAACACCGGTGCGAAACAGAAGCCGATGCCGACCTCGCGCACACAGCGCGCCACCGCCTCCGGTCCAAGCGCCAATCGCACCCCGAGCGCCTCCAGCACGTCGGCGCCGCCGCTCTTGGACGAGGCGGCCCGGTTGCCGTGCTTGACCACCGGCACCCCGGCCGCGGCCACCACGATCGAGGACATGGTGGAGATGTTCACCGAACCGGATCGGTCACCGCCGGTGCCGACGATGTCCACCGCGTCGCCGTCGATCCGCACCAGCCTGGCGTGGTCGAGCATGCCGGTGGCGAGGCCGGTCAGTTCGGCCGGTGTCGGGCCCTTGATCTTCATGGCGACCCCGAACGCCGCGATCTGAGCGGAGGTGGCGTTGTCCGACATGATCTCGTCCATCGCCCAAGCCGTGTCGTCCGCGGCCAGGTCGCCACCGTCGGCGAGGGTTCCGAGCACCTGGGCCCAGCTGCGCACGTTCATGTCTTGCTTCTCCCGTCACACTGGTTTCACACCAGTTTGTCGCGAAGCAGCTTACTGCGCGCCGTCGGGGCGGAGCCCGTCCTTAAAGTTGTTCGCTCGTCGCCCGCGGTTGCAGCGCGTCCCACCCGTCGGCCGTCCCGTCGTGCCGTTGCGCCAACCCCGCCATTCGTGACCGCTCCTGCGAACAGTGCAACGCGTCGAGCACCTGCACCCGCTGCAGAATCACCGTCTCCAGCGCATCGGTCCCCGGCCCGCCGACCCGCGGCGCCGGCGCGTACCCGTCCTGCGCCGCGATCGCGCACACCGCCTCGACCTGCGCGGGCGGTATCCGCAGATGATGGCGCAGCACCGCCTCCGCATCCGGCGTCAGCTCGCTCGCCCGCGCCAGGGCCGCCGAACAAGCCTCGGCGTCATCGAAACTCGCCGCGACCACCACCAGATCCGCCCGGCTCGGATCCAGCGGCGCCGCACCGCCGCGCCCGAACCATCGACGCCATCCACGCGCTGCCACATCGCCTCCATCTCAGCTTTTACTTACGCACACCTGTCATGCTGTGCTCCGGCTACCTGTCGGCACGCGGACCCCGACCGGTAAACACGTCCCGACCGACGCCGCCACACCACGAGCGGGCCCGCTTCAACACGCCGAGCCCTGGTCGAGAGGCTGTCTGTCCGTGGGTTTTCCGACACGGAGGCACAAGTTTCGCACCCGGGTACTTGTGTCGTACTACGACGAGTCATACTTACCCCCGTGACGACCGCAGTAGGGACCCCCGGATCGGCCATTACCCAGCGTGTGCACTCGCTGAATCGGCCCAACATGGTCAGCGTCGGTACCATCATCTGGCTGTCCAGCGAGTTGATGTTCTTCGCCGGCCTCTTCGCGATGTATTTCGTCGCGCGCGCCCAGGCGCATGGTGTCTGGCCGCCGGAACCGACCGAGTTGAATCTCAAGCTCGCCGTGCCGGTCACTACCGTGCTGGTCGCGTCGTCGTTCACCTGCCAGATGGGCGTGTTCGCCGCGGAGCGGGGCGACGTGTTCGGCCTGCGCCGCTGGTACGTGGTCACCCTGATCATGGGCGCGATCTTCGTGCTCGGTCAGGGCTACGAGTACATGAACCTGGTTCACGAGGGCACCTCGGTCTCGAGCAGCGCCTACGGCTCGGTGTTCTACATCACCACCGGTTTCCACGGTTTGCACGTCATCGGCGGTCTGATCGCGTTCGTGTTCCTGCTGATCCGCACCAAGGTCAGTAAGTTCACCCCCGCGCAGGCGACCGCCGCGATCGTCGTCTCGTACTACTGGCACTTCGTCGACATCGTGTGGATCGGGTTGTTCGCCACGATCTACTTCGTCCGCTGAGTCGGGCATACCTCAGTCTTTTGCACACGTCGGTTCCGTCTACTCCAAAGGGACACAGATGAGTTCATCTCCCCCGTCAGCGCCAGAGCCCGCAAGCAACGGGAACGGCGAGGCCAGCAAGACACGCAGGCAGCGCCGCGTTCGCCGTCGCATCGCGGGCGGGCTCGCGCTGTTGGTGGGCCTCGTCGGAGCAGGCTTCCTGGCAGCGGCTCTGACGCCGGACCCGCAGGTCGCGACCGCGAACCAGGATTCCTCGGCGCTGATCCGCGAGGGCCAGCAGCTCTACGACACCTCCTGCATCACCTGCCACGGCGCGAACCTGCAGGGTGTCCAGGACCGCGGCCCCAGCCTCATCGGTGTCGGTGAGGCCGCCGTCTACTTCCAGGTGTCCTCCGGCCGCATGCCGATGGCCCGCAACGAGGCCCAGGCGATGCGCAAGCCGCCGAAGTTCGACGAGCACCAGACCGACGCGCTGATGGCGTACGTGGCGGCCAACGGTGGCGGCCCGAGCGTGGTGCGCGACGCGAACGGCGAGATCGCCCAGGAGTCGCTGCGCGGACCGGACATCGCCCGCGGTTCGGAGCTGTTCCGGATGAACTGCGCCTCCTGCCACAACTTCACCGGTCGCGGCGGCGCGCTGTCCTCCGGTAAGTTCGCGCCTCCGCTGGAGCCCGCGAACGAGCAGCAGGTCTACGACGCGATGCTCACCGGCCCGCAGAACATGCCGAAGTTCTCCGACCGGCAGCTGTCGCCGGAAGAGAAGCGCGACATCATCGCCTACGTCATGAACGCCAAAGAGGAGAACGCCCCCGGCGGCTGGGACCTCGGCGGCTTCGGACCCGCGACCGAAGGTCTGGTCATGTGGGTGATCGGTATCACGACGGTCGTCGGTGCCGCGATTTGGATCGGTTCGCGGTCGTGAGCACGTCAAGCCCGGAGGCGGCAGCGCAGCGTAACCACGCAGGGCTCGGGCTCATGACCCAAAGGACGCAGTCATGACGGATAAGAAGGAGCCAAACGACATGGGTCGGCCGGATGAGGGCCACGACGGCGGCGAGCCGTCGAACGTATCCACGGGCCACGGTTCCCACGAGGTGGTCGCCGGCTCCGACGGCCACGCCGTGGCGGAGTCCGACAGCCACGCGCTGAAGAAGGACTACACCGAGGCCGAGCTCGACGCGATGTCGCGCGACGAGCTGGTCAAGCTCGGCACCGAGCGCGACGGCGTCGACGTCGCCTACCGGCGCGAGCGGTTCCCCGTTCCGGGCACCCGCGCCGAGAAGCGTGCCGAGCGCGCGGTCGCGTTCTGGTTCGCCGTCTCCGGCATCGCCGCGGCGGCGCTGGTCGGGGTGTACCTGTTCTGGCCATGGCAGTTCAAGCCGTCCGACGACGAGGGGCACACCGCCTACTCGCTGTTCACCCCGCTGGTCGGTGTCACCTTCGGCGTCTCGGTGCTGGTCATCGGTGTCGCGGTGGTGCTGATCCGCAAACTGTTCATCCCCGCCGAGCTGTCCATCCAGGACCGCCACGACGGCCCGTCGCCCGAGGTCGAGCGCCGCACGCTGGTCGCCGAGCTGCAGGACGCGCTGGAAACCTCCACGCTGGCCCGCCGCAAGATGATCACCCGCACCGCGGGCGCAGGCGTCGGCGTGCTCGGTATCGGCGCGCTGCTGGTGTTCGTCGGCGGCATGGTGAAGAACCCGTGGGCCAAGGGCGACAAGTCGCCGCTGTGGGTCTCGGGCTGGACCCCGGACTTCCCGGGCGAGACCATCTACATCCGCCGCGACACCGGTCGCCCGGAGGACATCGTGCTGGTCCGCCCCGAGGACATGGACGCGGGCGGCATGGAGACGGTGTTCCCGTGGAAGGAGAAGTGGCGCGGCGACGAGCACGCCACCTTGCAGTCCCTGCGCGGTATCCGCAACTCGGTCATGCTGATCCGCCTGCGCACCGAAGACGCGCAGAAGGCGATCAAGCGTAAGGGCCAGGAGAGCTTCAACTACGGCGACTACTTCGCCTACTCGAAGATCTGCACCCACCTCGGTTGCCCGACGTCGCTGTTCGAGTCGCAGACCAACAAGATCCTCTGCCCCTGCCATCAGTCGCAGTTCCTGGCGACCGAATGGGGTAAGCCGGTCTTCGGTCCCGCCGCTCGCGCACTGCCGCAGCTGCCGATCACCGTCAACTCCGAGGGCTACCTGGTCGCCAACGGCGACTTCATCGAGCCGCTCGGCCCGGCCTACTGGGAGCGTCGTTCATGAGTATCGCAACCCAAGCCAACGAGATGGACGAGCGGTATCAAGCCGCCGCGTTCATGAAGCGGTCGATCAACAAGGTCTTCCCGACCCACTGGTCGTTCCTGCTCGGTGAGATCGCGCTGTACGCGTTCATCATCCTGCTGCTGTCGGGTGTCTACCTGACGCTGTTCTTCGATCCGTCGATGACCGAGGTCGTCTACAACGGCTCCTACCAGCCGTTGCGCGGCGTCACCATGTCGCGGGCCTACGAGACCTCGCTCGACATCACCTTCGAGGTGCGTGGCGGTCTGTTCGTCCGCCAGGTGCACCACTGGGCCGCGCTGCTGTTCGCGGCGTCGATCATCGTGCACCTGTTCCGCATCTTCTTCACCGGCGCGTTCCGCAAGCCGCGTGAGGCGAACTGGGTGATCGGCTCGCTGCTGCTGATCCTGGCCATGTTCGAGGGCTTCTTCGGTTACTCGCTGCCCGACGACCTGCTGTCCGGCACCGGCCTGCGGGCCGCGTTCGGCGGTATCACGATGAGTATCCCGATCGCGGGCACCTGGATGCACTGGCTGATCTTCGGCGGGGACTTCCCCGGCACGATCATCATCCCGCGCCTCTACATCGCGCACGTGCTGCTGCTGCCCGGCATCATCCTCGCGTTGATCGCCGCGCACGTGGCGCTGGTCTGGTACCAGAAGCACACCCAGTTCCCCGGACCCGGCCGCACCGAGAACAACGTGGTCGGCGCCCGCATCATCCCGGTGTTCGCCGCCGACCAGGGCGCGTTCTTCGCCTTCACCCTCGGTATCGTCGGCATCATGGGCGGTCTGTTCCAGATCAACCCGATCTGGAACCTCGGCCCGTACAACCCATCTCAGGTCTCGGCGGGTTCGCAGCCCGACTTCTACATGATGTGGACCGACGGCCTGGCCCGGCTCATGCCGCCGTGGGAGCTGTACCTGGGTCGCTACACGGTGCCCGCGGTGTTCTGGGTGGCGTTGATCATGGGCCTGGTGTTCACGGTGCTGATCATGTACCCGTGGATCGAGAAGCGGCTGACCGGCGACACCGCCGGGCACAACCTGCTGCAGCGTCCGCGCGACGTGCCGGTCCGTACCGCGATCGGCGCCATGTCGATCGGCTTCTACGTGGTGCTGACCCTGTCGTGTGTCAACGACATCGTGGCGCTGAAGTTCGACATCTCGCTGAACGCGACCACCTGGATGGGCCGCATCGGCATCCTGGTCGTGCCGCCGCTCGCGTACTTCGTGGCGTACCGGTTCTGCATCGGCCTGCAGCGCGCCGACCGTCAGGTGCTCGAGCACGGCATCGAGACCGGTGTGGTCAAGCGACTGCCGCACGGTGAGTACATCGAGGTGCACCAGCCGCTCGGCCCGGTCGACGACCACGGCCACCCGATCCCGCTGGAGTACCAGGGCGCGACCGTCCCGAAGAAGATGAACAAGCTCGGTTCCGCGGGCAAGCCCGGCACCGGCAGCTTCCTGCGCCCCGACCCGTGGCAGGAAAGCGAGCAGCACTTCGAGACCGAGCACGCCGAAGAGCACAAGCAGCTCAAGGTGCTGCAGGCGCGTCAGGAGAAGGAACTCGGTGGCAAGCACAGCCACTGACAGCTGAACAACGAAGGCCCCGAGTCGGTTACGGCTCGGGGTCTTTGCTTTGGCTCTACAACCGGGGTGTGCTGCGGCGGGACGCTTCGATGGCCTCGAACTTGGCCAGGTTGTGGCGGGCGTCGGCCAGGGCGTCGTGTGCGTCCGGGGGGACGGGAGGAAGTTCGGGGCGGCCGTGTGCCTCCCAGTGCTGGCGCAGTTCGTTGGTGTAGCGGGGGAAGGCAGTGGGGAGGTCGACCATGGAGCCCCAGAGTTGGCACAGCGCCACGTGGTCGTATGCGCCGACCCAGGCCCACAGCTCGGGCACCACGGAGGACCGTGGCACCAGGAACTTGTACAGGTCGTCGCGGATCTGCTTCCTGCTGCGCCACAGCGGAGAGGACGGTGAAGGCAGCTGCGGCAGCACATGCCTGCGCACCCACGGGCCGGCCCGCTCGGGGTCGAATTCGGTGGACACCGCGTAGTATTCGCGCCCGTCCTCGCACACCACACCGATGGAGACCAGGTCGATGACGACCCCGTCCTCGATGAATTCGCAGTCGTAAAAATATCGAAGCGAGATCGGTCTACTCCTCAGCAATTCGGTATGGCGCCGGATCTGTCGGGCGTACTTCCGAACAATCACCCTATGTGGAATAGGGGCCGGATCGGCAGCCGGGCTCGGATCCGCGGATCGATCACCGGGGGTGGTGGTCAGTACCACCCCTATGGTGGGTACCGGCGGCGTCCGAGTGGTCCGTATTCTGAACGGGTGAACTGGACCGTCGACGTACCGATCGATCGCCTGCCGGAACTGCCGCCGCTGCCCACCGAGTTACGCAGGCGGTTGGACGAGGCGCTGGAACGCCCCGCGCTCCAGCAGCCGTCGTGGGATCCGGGGCAGGCGGCGCAGATGCGCACCGTGCTGGAGAGCGTGCCGCCGATCTGCGTGCCCGCCGAGGTCGAGGAGCTGCGCGAGCAGCTGGCCGAGGTGGCCCGCGGCGAGGCGTTCCTGATGCAGGGCGGCGACTGCGCCGAGACGTTCGCCGACAACACCGAGCCGCACATCCGCGGCAACATCCGCACCCTGTTGCAGATGGCGGTCGTGCTCACCTACGGCGCGAGCCTGCCGGTGGTCAAGGTGGCCCGCATCGCCGGCCAGTACGCGAAACCGCGTTCCTCCGACACCGATTCGCTCGGCCTCAAGTCCTACCGCGGTGACATGGTCAACGCGCTGGTCGCCGACGCCGCGCTGCGCGAGCACGACCCGTCCCGGCTGGTGCGCGCCTACGCCAACGCCAGCGCCGCGATGAACCTGGTGCGCGCGCTGACCGGCGCAGGCATGGCCGACCTGCACAAGGTGCACGACTGGAACCGTGACTTCGTCGCCAAGTCGCCCGCCGGTGCCCGGTACGAGGCGCTGGCCGAGGAGATCGACCGCGGTCTCGCGTTCATGACCGCCTGCCGGGTGAACGACCCGAGCCTGAAGCAGGCCCGCATCTACGCCAGCCACGAGGCCCTCGTGCTCGACTACGAGCGCGCCATGCTGCGCCTGAGCGAGAACGCCGCGGGCGAGCCGGTGCTCTACGACCTGTCCGCACACTTCCTGTGGATCGGTGAACGGACCAGGCAGCTCGACGGCGCGCACATCGCGCTCGCCGAACTGATCGCCAACCCGATCGGCCTGAAGATCGGCCCGACGACCACGCCCGAGATGGCGGTGGAGTACGTCGAGCGGCTGGACCCGAACAACGAGCCCGGCCGGCTCACCATCGTCTCGCGCATGGGCAACGGCAAGGTCCGCGACGTGCTGCCGCCCATCATCGAGAAGGTGCAGGCCACCGGCCACCAGGTGATCTGGCAGTGCGACCCCATGCACGGCAACACCCACGAGGCGTCCACCGGCTTCAAGACCCGTCACTTCGACCGCATCGTCGACGAGGTGCAGGGGTTCTTCGAGGTGCACCACGCGCTCGGCACCCACCCCGGTGGGCTGCACATCGAGCTCACCGGTGAGGACGTCACCGAGTGTCTCGGTGGCGCGCAGGACATCTCCGACCTGGATCTGTCCGGTCGCTACGAAACCGCCTGCGACCCTCGCTTGAACACCCAGCAGTCGCTGGAACTCGCCTTCCTCGTCGCCGAAATGCTGCGCTGAGCAAGGGGTTTCGGATCGGCTGAGCCGTTCAACGGTTGTCCCGGAAGTGATTCCGGGATCACATCGCGTCAGTCAGTGTGCCCCGCTCAAGGCAGGGCAACCAGCGAGACGGTGTTGCCCGACTCGATGTTCGCGCCGACGCCCGGGGTTTGCGAGACGATGAGTGAACTGTCGCTCGCCACAAGCTGTTTCACCTCTACCTGGACACCGAGGGATTGCAGCTTGGCTCGGGCGTTGGCGACGGTCCAGCCGCGCACATCGGGCATCTTCAGCGCGTTGGAGACCAGCAGGGCGACGCCGTCACCGGATTGGATGGTCGTGCCCGCGACCGGGTCGGTGCCGATGGCCTTGTCCGCCTCGATGCTCCGATCGAACTGAGACCTGGTCTCGCGCACCGCGATACCGGCAGCGGTGAGGATCTTCGTGGCCTCGTCGGCCGACTTGCCGCGCACGTCGGGCACCTTCACCGGCTGGGAGCCCTTGCTGCGGTACACCTTTACCTGCGCGCCCATCGGCAGGACAACGCCGGGACCGGGATCGGTCTTGGCGAGCGTTCCCTTCGGCGCGGTATTGCCGACCTCACCGGAGTCGACCGGCTGCAACCCCGCATCGCGAATCAGCTGATTCACCTTCGTGATCGGATCACCCGGCTGTACGTCGGGCACTTTCGGCTTGCCGTTGGAGATCAGGACCGCGACGGTCGAACCCTTGGTGACCCGTGATCCCGCCGACGGGTCGCTGCCGACCACGCCGCCGACCGGCACCACATCGGACGCCTTCTGCCGAAGCTCGGTCTCGAACCCGGCATCCCGCAGCGCCGCGATCGCCCGGTCGGAATCCATTCCGGCGATCGCCGGAACAGGGGAGTATCGGCCGACGCCGAGCCACCAGCCGCCGACACCGACGACCAGCGTGAGAATCGCCACAATGGCCACCCATGCGTACGTCGTGCGGCGCGACCTGCTGCGATCGGGCGCATAGGCCTGATACGGCGAGGCTGCGTGCTGCTGACGCACCGGCTGCTCGTCGTAGCCGTCGGGCGGACCGTAATCCACTCGCGGCCGCGGCGCGGTGACCACCTTCGTGTGCTGCACCGTCGGCGGCGTGTAGGGCTCCGGCGCGGGCATCGCCGCGGCCTGCTGCGGGGGCGGCGTGGCCACCTTGTAGCTCGCGCTCAAATGCTCGGCCGACTCCTGCGGCGCGGGCACCCGATACGGCGGCAGGTTCAGCTTCGCGCCGATGTGCCGCAGCGCGGCCGCCATCTCGTTCGCGTCGGCGAACCGGTGCGCGGGCTCGCGCGCGGTGGCCTTCGCGACCAGCTCGTCGAACTCCGGTGGCACACCCGAGATGAACCGGCTCGGGCTGGGCACGTCGTTCTCGATCCGCTGATACGCCACCGACAGCGAGGTATCGCCGGTGAACGGCACCTTCCCGGTGAGCAGCTCGAAGATCAGCACGCCGAACGAGTACACGTCACTGCGCGCGTCGGCCGTGCCGGTGGTCACCTGTTCGGGGGACAGGTACGCCGCAGTGCCGAGAATCACGCTGGCCGATGTCGTATTGGCCGCCGCGACCGCGCGAACCAGGCCGAAATCGGCGATCTTCACCTCACCCGCATCGGAGATCAGCACGTTCTCCGGCTTCACGTCCCGGTGCACCAGCCCCGCCGAATGCGCAACACCGATCGCGGCGAGCACCGGCTCCGCCACCGCGCGCACCGCATGCGGCGGCATCGGGCCGCGCTCGCGCAGCAACTCGCGCAGCGTGCCGCCCTCGACCAACTCCATGATCAGGAACGGATACTCGCCGTCGACACCCTGGTCGTATACCGCGACCAGCGACGAATGCTTCAGCTTGGCGACCGCGCGGGCCTCGAACTCGAAACGCGACAGGAACTGCGGGTCACCGGCGAACTTCGGGTCCATCACCTTGATGGCCACCGGCCGGTCCAGGCGGGTGTCGACGCCCCGGAAGACCATCGACATGCCGCCGCGGGCGATCGGCGCATCGATCCGATAGCGCCCTTCCAGCATCTGGCCGATCAATTGATGTCCTCCGGCTTTCACAAAGTTCTCACCCCTCGCGGTTCGTCCCACAAGCGATCGACCGCCCCGTGCGGCCCTCACGATGGTATCGACCAAACGCACCCGGGTGTCTCACGACTTGCTGCGAGCGACCGTCTACCGTTATCCGCGTGAGTGCATTTCCCTGCAGTGATGATGTCCTTCCGGAGTCCGTGGCACTGCTGCCGCTGCCCGAGGTGGCCGACAGACTCGGGCTCGTGGTGACCCGCGTCCATCAGATGCTGCGCGACCACCAACTACTCGCCGTCCGCCGCGACGGCGTCGTCAGCGTCCCCGAACGATTCTTCGACGACGAAGGGGTGGTCAGGTTCCTGCCCGGCCTGATCACCGTGATGAAGGACGCCAAATACACCGACGAGGAGATTCTGGAATGGATCTTCACCGAGGACGACAGTCTTCCCGGTACGCCGGTCGACGCGTTGCACGGGCCGCTGGCGCGTGAGGTCATCCGCCGCGCCGCCGCCGACCCGTTCTGAGTAAGCCGCGCACAGAAAACAGAGTCATATGGTCGCTGAACGATCCAGACCAGCGACCATATGACTCTGGTGGTTTACGCGCCCCCTCCGGGTAGCAGCCGCGAAGTGCCGTGCGGCCACGCGGAGGCGGTGGTGGCGGGGGACTACGGCGCGGTGGCTGAAGATGGCGTAGTCGGCGGCTTCGATGCGGTCGAGGATGTTTGCGTAGAGGACGGCGGCGGTGCGGATGGCCGGGCGGACGCGGGGTTCGAGTAGATCTATGCCGGGTTCGGCGTTGCGGTAGATGTCGCGGTTGACCGCGATGAGGTGGGCCAGGGCCCGGCGGACTCGGGGGTCGGTGCGTCGGGTGTGGCGGCAGTGCACGAGTAGCTCGTGGTCCACGCCGAAGGCGGCGAGCTCGTCGGCGGGGAGGTAGACCCGGCCGCGGTCGAGGTCTTCGGCTACGTCGCGCAGGAAGTTGGTGAGCTGGAACGCTTCGCCGAGGGCGGCGGCGGGCGGTTCGGCTTCGGCGATCGGGCACACGGTACCGAGGACGGGTAGCACCTGGAGGCCGATGGCGGCTGCTGAGCCGGTCATGTATTCGTGCAGGTCGGTCATGGTGGCGTAGCGGTCGCGGAAGTGTGCGGTGCCGGGGACGTCCATCCGCATGGAGTCCAGGAACGTCCAGAAGTGCTGTGCGCCTATGTCGTAGCGGTGGATGGTGTCGGCGACGGCGAGCAGGATCGTGGAGCGCGGGCGTCGATCCTTGGTTGTCGGTGCCGAACTCTGCCAAATCTCTTGCGGCCCAGCGGTATCGTTTTGCGCCGTGCTTCGCGGCAGATCTAGCGGCCCAGCAGCTCCGTGATCGGGCACACCGGCTTCCAACGCGATCCGCAGCTGCTTCTCGATCAGATCGAGCTCACCGGCCGGACCGTGCTCGGGTAGTTCGGGCTCCCGAACATCCCCCGGATAACGCTGTGCGACATCGGTTTCCGCATGGTCGACGATGTCGTCCACCATCCTGGCGAACGCATACAGCGCATGCACCGCCGGCCGACGTTCGGCCGACAGTAACCGTGTTGCCAGAAAGTAGGTCCGCCCGTGCTCAGCCGCGATCCGCTTGCACTCCCGATACGCGTGCGCGAGCTCGGTGGTGTGTCGGCCCGCTGCGTGCGGCCCGCCGCGAATCATGACCGTGCGTGCGTGGCCGGGTCGATGCTCGGCGGTGTGGCCCGCAACCGCAGCGGGTCGACCTTGCGCAGCGACATCGCGGCCACCACGGCGGCGAAGGTCGCCAGGGCGACGTGCATGAAGCTGTACAACCCGATCGAGCCGTCCGGTTGGAACACCAGCATCAGCCAGGTACACAAGCCGACCAGCACCATCAATGTCGTGGTGGAGAGCGCGAATCCGGCGGCGAGCGCCAGCGGCCACGAGTAGTACCAGGGCAGCGCGGCGGGGGAGAGGATGACGATTCCGACGAACGCGATCAGGATGCCGAACACGGCCTCGCGCTCGCTGTGCCGGAACCGCCACCAGGCCCAGACGAGCACGGCGACCAGGGCGACCGCGCAGATGCCCCTGGTCACCACGAGGACCTTCCCCGAGTCGAACGAGGTCACCCAGCCGACCGCGTGCATCATGATCGTCGGCAGCGACAGCCAGTTGATGATCTTCTTCGACCCGGACAGCGCGGTGAGCCAGCCGATGCCGACGCCCGCGATGGCCGAGGCGGCCGCGAAGACCAGGGCGAACACGGTGAGCCCGAGCCCGGCGATCTTGGCGAACATCAGCGCGGGGTGGGGCATGTCCTCGGTGGGTTTCGCCGCGTCGTGCGGTTTCTCGCTCTCCGGCAGGTGCTCCGGGTCGCGCCCGGCGCGCTGCGCGGCCCGCTTCTCGCGTTCGTGCAGCATCCAGATCCACACCAGGAACGGCAGCGCGATGCCTGCCGTCGCCTTGATCGCCACCCCGATGGCGACCACCACGATGCCCGCCACATGGTGGCGTTCGAGCACCAGCGCGATGCCCGCGCACATCAGCCCGACCATCAGCATCTCGTTGTGCACACCGCCGAACAGGTGGATCAGCACCAGCGGGTTGAGCACGGCGAGCCACAGTGCGACCGTCGGCTTGCCGCCGAGGTGCTTGGTCAGATAGGGCACCGCCCACATCATCAGCGCGAGGCCGGGCAGCATCACCAGCCGCATCGCGATGGTGCCCGCGACCACGTTGTCACCGGTGATCGTGGTGATGCCGCGGCCGAGCAGCAGGAAGATCGGGCCGTACGGCGCGGTGGTGAGTTTCCACACCGGGCTGACGTTGTCGAGCAGCACGCCGGGGTTCTTCACCGGTGCGTCGACGTAGGGGTCGTAACCGTCGCGCAGCAGCGCGCCCTGCGCCAGATACGAGTAGACGTCCTGGCTGAACATGGGCACCGCGAACAGCAGCGGGGTGATCCAGATGCCCACGATCGCGCGTAACTCGTTGAGCGTCACACCCGCATCAAGCCGGTCGCCTTTGCCGATCGTGGTGCGGCCGAGCCGCACCCACGCGGTGATCATCAGCAGCACACCGATCCAGATCACGATGGTCGACAGCGCGTACCCGTGGCCGAACCGTAGCCAGGACAGGTGCAGCGCCTCGAGAATCGGGTCGCGCTTGCGCGTGCTGCCCGCGCCGAAGCCACCGAAGGTGATCATGATCGCGCCGTAGAAGCCGAGCATCGCGGCGTGCCCCTCGGGGCTGCGCAGGAAGACGGCGACCGTGCGCATCCACGACCGCACACCTGGTGGCTCGGCGGTGGCCGATTCGCGCTTCGCTGCGGTGCTGGGTGCTCGGCCGGTGATTTGTGTCAATGTGGCCTCTGCGGCGCGCGTTTCGGGGGATGCCATCTGGTGTCGGTCCCCCGAATGGTCAGCGGTCGCAACCGCGAGTGAATAGGTCGGCGCCTAGTTTACGGCGTCGCCGGGAACACTATCTCGCTGGTACGCGCGGTTTCATCTCGAGCAGGACGCGTATCGCCGGTAATACGGGTTGCCGCCAGTTTTCCGGACAGCACCGCAGTCGGCACCCCGACGCCCGGCGTGGTGCCGCAACCAGCGATAACTACGTTGTCGCTGGTGCGCGGAAAATTGCGCGAGCGAAATGGCCCGGTCTGCCGGAACAGGTGCGCCGCGGAGAACGGAGTACCGGCCAACATGCCCTGGTCACGCCAGGTCTGTGGGGTGTCGAGATGGTCGACGGTGAATTGTGTGGCAATACCGTCGTAACCCCGTCTTTCCAGTTCGTCGAGCAGCTCACGCAGGTACGCCGGGCCGATTCGAGGCCAGTCCAAGGGCGCGGCATCCAGGTTCGGGCAGGGCGCCAGCAACGAGAACGGTTCGTGTTGTCCGTCGGCCCGGCTGATGTAGAGGCCGGGGTCGGTGAGCGCGGGGCGGGTCAGCAGCAACGACGGGTCGCTCATCAGCCGGCCCCGCCGCCCCGCGATCTCGGCGAAGGTCTGGTCCCACGCCGCCCCGAACTCGATGGTGTGGTGGGCCTGGACCGGCCAGGTGCGTGCGATCTCGGCGGGTACCGTGCCGTGCGCGACGACCGCGGAGGGTGCCGCGCGTAACCCGCGGCGGCGGCGCACGCCGTAGCGGTCGATGGAGCCGAGGTCGACGGTCAGCACCAGGGCATCGCAGTCGAAGGCGCGGCCGTCCGCGGTGCGCACCCGCTCGGCCCGCCGACCGGCGTAGTCCACCGTGGTCACCTCGGTGCCCAGTTCCAGCGTGCCGCCCGCCGCGGTGAACGCCTCGGCCATTGCCACCGCGATGGCCCGCATCCCGCCCTCGGGGTAGTAGACACCGAGCGAGGTGTCCATGTGCGGGATCGCGCCGTACACCGCGAGCGCCTGCGCGGGCGGCAGTCCGGCGTAGAGCGCCTGGAAGGTGAACAGTCGCGCCAGACGCGGGTCGACCAGGAACCGGCTCACCTTGGGCCCGAGCCTGCCGAACCCGCCGAGGCGCACCAAAGCCGCCAGCGCCCTGCGCTTTTCGGGCACCCGCAGCATGTCCAGCGGTGAATCGAAGTTGGTGTCCATGAACGCGGCGAACTCGGCCGCGTAGATCCGCGCCAACCAGTCGCGTAGTCGCCGGTAGCGCCGCGCCTCCGCAGGGCCGCACGCCAGCGCGACCTCCTCGGCCATGGCGTCGGGGTCGGCGAACACCCGCAGCGTCGCGCCGTCGGCGAACTTGGCGTGATAGCTCGGCGCCAGCTGATGGATGCGCAGCGCTGGCTTGCAGGTCTGCGGCGTCCGCCCGACCGCGGCCAGCGCGTCGGTGATCAGCTCGGGCAGCGTCAACACGGTTGCGCCGGAATCGATCTCGTAGTCCGGACCCCGGTAGCGCCCGACCCGTCCGCCCGGATGGTCGGCCCGCTCCAGCAGCGTGACCGTGCGTCCCGCGCCGGTGAGATACAGCGCGGCGGAGAGTCCGGCCAGCCCGGCGCCGACCACGACAACGCGATCCGTGGGCCCAGCAACGGTTTTCACCGAATGGGTGGTGCGCTGCCGGTCACGATCGGGTGTGACGATCGGCATGCCCCGGACGAGCAGGGGAAGATCGGCCTCGCGTCGTCGGGTCGCGCGAGCTCTTTGTGCGGTCTCGGGCCTTCCCGGCTCGCGAGAACCATGAGCGCCACCGTCTTTCATAAAGTTCTCCTCTTCACGCACGCAGCGGGTCGACGCCGGCACCGAGCCGGGTTACCCAGTCGGCCGGTCGCGCAACCACTTTCAGGCGGTGCGTTTGGTCGCCGCCAAAGCCATGGCGCGCAGCCGCTCCTTCGCGGCCGGTGTCGCCGTGCTGGTTTCGATGGCGGCCAGTCCGGCGTCGGTGAGCTCGGTGATCCGGCGCTCCACCTCGTCCACGGCACCGAGGTCGGTGATGACGGCGCGCAGCCGCGCCACCTCCTCGGGTGCCAGATCGGTGCCGATGCTGGTGCGCAGCAGCTTCGCCGCGGCCGGGTCGGCCTCGTCGGCCCTGGCCAGCGCCTCGGCGAGCAGCACGGTGCGTTTGCCCTCGCGCAGGTCGTCGCCGGACGGTTTGCCGGTGACGGCGGGATCGCCGAACACCCCGAGCAGGTCGTCGCGCAGCTGGAAGGCGATGCCGATGTCGGTGCCGAAGGTGCGGTAGGCCTCGACCAGGCCCTGGTCCGCGTCGGCGATGGCCGCGCCGAGGTGCAGCGGGCGTTCGACGGTGTAGGCGGCGGTCTTGTACCGGTTGATCCGCAGCGCGGCCTCGACCGATTCGTCGGCGCCCGCCTCACCGTGGATGTCGAGGAGCTGGCCACCGAGCACCTCGGTGCGCATGCCCGCCCACACCGGCGCGAACCGGGCGATCGCCGCAGGGTCGAGCCCGGAGGCGTGCACCATGTCGTCGGCCCAGGCCAGCGCCAGGTCACCGACCAGGATCGCGACGCTGGCGCCGAAGTGCGCGGAGTCGCCTGCCCAGGCGCGGTCGCGGTGGCGCTGCTCGAAGTCGACGTGCACCGTCGGGAAGCGGCGGCGGGTCCGCGAGGAGTCGATGATGTCGTCGTGGATCAGCGCGCAGGCCTGGACGAGTTCCAGTGCCGAGCACGCGGTCAGCACTGCGTCCGCGTCCGGTCCGCCTGCGTCGCCGCCCGCGCCGAGCCAGCCGGTCCAGGCAAACGCGGGCCTGGTGCGCTTGCCGCCGCGCAGCACGAACAGCTCCAGGGCGTCCGCAGCCTCCACGAAGACCGGGCCCAGCTGCTCGACCAGGTCGCGCCGGGTGGCGAAGAACCTGGTCAGCGCGTCTTCCACGGCGGCGACGAAGGCCGGCGTACCCGGCTGGGGCGCGACGAGCTCCGCCGCGGAGGTGCGGTGAGGCGTCTGAGTACCGGATCCGGCGGACAGGGGAGCCTCCAAGGTCGTGCGGTCGTGGACGCGTGGTGCCCGGGCACTGCCTGTCGCGTCCCGGTGCGGTCTGGTCCGAAGAATACGCGTACTCGTCGGTACGACCCGTGAGGGCCACCGGCGGTCACCACTACACTGAATCAGTGACTTTCGACAATGCGCGGGGACGCTCGACCCCAGGCCGTCCGCCCCGGACGCACCCGAACGTCTCTGGAACACCGTCGGTTGTACAGAGTCTGCGGGCCCACGCCGGTGCGGCGGTGCCGTTCTCGGTCGAGTTCAATCCGCCTCGCGATGCCGCTGCGGAGGCTCGGCTGTGGCGTGCGGTACGCCAGTTCGAGCGGATGCATCCCGCGTTCGTCTCGATGACCTACGGCGCGGGCGGGTCCACCCGCGACCGCACCGTGCGGGTCACCGGTGAGCTGGCCCAGGAGACCACGCTGCTGCCGGTGGCGCACCTGACCGCCGTCGAGCACAGCCTCGGCGAGCTGCGCTCGCTGGTCGGCTCCTACGCCGATTCGGGCATCCGCAACATCCTGGTGCTGCGCGGCGACCCGCCCGGCGACCCGCTCGGCGAATGGCAGCAGCACCCCGAGGGTGTCGCCTACGCCGAGGAGCTGGTGCGCATCGTGCGTGATCTCGGCGACTTCCACGTCGGTGTCGCCTCGTTCCCGCAGGGCCACCATCGTTCGCCGGACCTGGACTCCGATACTGCTTTCCTGGCCGCGAAACTGCGTGCGGGCGCGGAGTATTCGATCACCCAGATGTTCTTCGACGTCGAGCACTATCTGCGACTGCGCGACCGGATCGCGAAGTTCGACCCGATCGAGGGCGCCAAGCCGATCATCCCCGAGCTGATGCCGATCACCTCGCTGCGCACGGTGGCGCGGGCCGAAGAACTCTGCGGCCGTGCACTGCCCGCCGCGGTCCTCGACCGGCTGAACAAGGCCGCGGGCGACGCACCCGACGACAACCAGGCCGCGGTGCGCGAGGTCGGCATCGAGATCGCCACCGAGATGGCGCAGCGGCTCATCGACGAGGGTGCGCCCTGCCTGCACTTCATCACCCTGAACTTCGCCAAGGCGACCACCGAGGTGCTCACCAACCTCGGTTACGGCGTCACCGCCGCCCCTATCAGCGCCTGACCGCCGCACATCTTCTGATTACCCGCACCGGAAATCGCATGCGATCCGGTATGCGGGAAATCGGCAGGTGTGGTTTACCAGCCGGGGTTGCCAGCGAGGGGGACGTTGACGTAGCTGGGCGCCGACGGATCCAGTTGCAGGTGTTGGGGTTTGAGCTCGGTGGCGTCCAGCATGGGGCGGATGGGCAGGCCCTTCGGGTAGTTGCCCGCGAAGATGTCGATCCGAAGCCGGTGTCCCGGTTGCAGGATCGCGTCGGTGGGGGCGAGCCCGAGGTCGAGTTGGGTGGGCTGGCCCGGGACCATGGGCTGCCGGGCGGCCAGCGACAGCACCGGGAACGGGTCGGTGTAGGCCCCGTCGGGGGAGCGGCGGCTCTTGCCGTCGTCGATGGCGCGCATCGAGGACAGCAGCTGCCCGGTCGTCAGCGTGACCGAACGGCCGTCGGGGGCAACATCGTTCAGCGTCGCGGTCCAGTAGCCGTCGGTGGCGTCGTGCACCGTGTTGAGGTGTACCGCGATCGGCCCGGAGATCGTGGTCGGCTCGGCCACCGGCGGGCTGGTGAAGGTGAGCCCGCTGATCTCCTGCACCCTGGCGTCTTTGCCGCAGCCGGAGAAGACGAGGATGCCCGCGGTGCCCTGCACCGCGTCGGTCGAGCACAGACTGGCCAGACCGGGCGCGACGGTGAGGCGAGTGGTCTCCGAAGTCGGCGCCGCCGTCAGCGTTCCGTCGTGCGCGCTGATGGCCGAGGTGCCGCTCGGTGCCGCGGACAGATACAGCCGCCGGTGCTCGGCCTCGGCGCGCGGGAACTGCTCGGTGCTGGTCCAGCCCGCGCCCTGTTGCCACAGCGTCACCGGGCCGTATCCGTCGATGCCGTTGTCGATTCCCTTGAGCCACTTGTCGAACCAGGCGCGCTGCAACACATCGATCCGTGGCGGTTCGCCGTGGCGGCCGCGCATATCGAAGCCGGTGTTCACGTGGTAGCTGTTGCCCATGATCAGCTGCTTCTGCCCCGGCGGCAGCGGAATATCCTGGTAGATCCGGGGTTCCCCGTTGGCGAAGTTGTCGTGCCAGCCGCCGATCACCATCGTCGGCACGCTGATGCGTTCGGGATGTCCGAGCCACGCCTGACGGATCGGGCTGTCCGGGTCGAGGACTCGCTGCAGCTGTGGCGGTACCGCGTCGAACGAATCGGTGCTCATCGTCTGGATTCCGACGTCCATGAACGACGTCGGGCTGGCCAGCCGGTCGGTCAGCCATTGCATGTCGAACTTGCCCTGCAGCAGCGACATCAGGTCGGGCAGGAACTTGGCCACGTTCACCGCGAGCAGGTAGGGCAGCAGGATGCCGATGGCCGCGCCGCCCGGCGCGATCATGTCGCGCACCAGATCATTGCCCGGCACCACCGGGACGATGGCTTTCAGTGCGGGCGGCTGCTTTTCGGCGGCCTGCACCTGGTTGATCCCGGAGTACGAGGCACCGGTCATCCCGATGTTGCCATCCGACCAGGACTGCGCCGCGGCCCACGCGATCACCTCCGGGGTGTCCTGCTGGTCCTTCGGCCCCCACGGCTCCCAGATCCCCTGGGAGAAGCCGGTTCCGCGGACATCCACGACGACCTGGGTGTAGCCACTGCGAATCAGGTTGGGGTCCACCGCGAACGCCCGCCCGAACCCGCCGCCGGCCACCCGCGTCGCATCCGTCAGCGCCTCCAACGGTGTCCCCGGCAGCTCGAAGTCCCGCAGGAACCCGACCACGGCGTCGGAGAGCATCGGCACGGACAGCGCCGTCTGCGCGATCATCGACAACAACTTGGTGTAGGGCGTCAGATTGACGATCGTCGGCAGCGGCGTCGTGATCGGACCGTTCGCATCCGCCGGGCGATACACATTCCCCTTCAGTACGGTGCCGTCGCTCATGGTGATCGGCACATCCCAGTCGATATGCATCGCAGGATATTGCTGCGGACCGTCGTGCACCGCCGCCCACGCCGCAGCACCCTCGGGCGCGGCGGGAGCGCCGGGCGCCACCAGTACCTGCGAAACCGCAAGCAGCGCAAGCAGGCCGACGCACACCCTGGTCCATCGGCGGGCTGGAGCAATCCTCATTGATATCTCCCTCTCCTGATCCGGCAGAAGAATACATGCACGCCTGTATGTTTCTTCCGGATTGGGGGAAGTATGTCGAGATGACGAAGAACCCCGCCGCAACCTGGGCAATCTGCCGAAGGCGCCGCCTAGCGCCTGCCAGACCCATCCAGTCGGGCAGGCGGCAACGAATATCGGTCGAAGTCCGACTGTCCGGAAGGCCAGAGAGGGTGATCCCGTAGTGCGGAGAACCGCTTTTCGTGTCGTAATGATGATCTCGGCGATCGTGTTGCCGACAGTGTTCCTACCGGTGGCGGGGGCGGAGGCCACCGGGTCGACGAAGGACAAGGGCCTCAGGTACCAGTCCATCCTTGTCCAGATTCCTGGAGTGAAATTTCCAGAGGCCAAGAGCTTGATCAGCCCGAACCAGATGTATTACGTCGGTGAGGCCTCGTGTACCAACGACGATGTGGGGGCGGGGGTTCTCGACGATCTGAACCGTGCGCTCAAGACCTTCTACGTCGAGTTCGGCGACCCGGCGAAGCCGGACGATGTCGTGGGCAGGATTTGGAAAGCCGTGTTCGGGGACAGCACATACACCGACAAGGTGCGCCGTGGCCTCTGCGAGGTTGTCGCCGACGACAAGAAGTACGCGGACTACATCGCCACCGCCGAAAAGATCGTCTCGAGCTATGGCACGACCGTTCGGATCCGACCCGAGTACGTGGGGAACAGCGAGGAGGCGAAGGACAACAGGCTCGACTTCTGGGCCGAAAAGCTGGGTAGGTTCGGCACCGCCCTGAAGCCCTGGCTCCCGATTGATCTCAAGTCGGCATAGCGGATCGGCTGTCGGCGCTACCAATTCGTCTCTTCGCCCCGTGCACACGAAGATTCGTGAACACGGGGCGAAGAGGTTCGCGGGACGGGATCAGGCGGCGCGGGCCGCGCGGATTCCCCAGGCGTCGGCGAGCAGCCGGTGCGACGCCAATCGATCTTCGTGGCGGTGGGTGATGCTGGTGACGAGGAGTTCGTCGGCCCCGGTGACGCGCTGGAGTGCGTCCAGCCGTTCCACGACAGTGCCGGGCGCGCCGACGAATTGGGTAGCGAGGCGGTCGGCGACCAAGCGGTGCTGCTCGGGGGTCAGCGGGGTGGCGGTGGCCGGGTCGAGGTAGTCGGCCGCGCCTGCGCCGCTGCGGATGCTGTGGACCCAGTGGCCGTAGGTGGCGGCGTGGTGTCGCGCGGTGGCGTCGTCCTCGGCGACGACGACATCCGCCGAGACCACCACGTACGGCTCGGCCAGCAGTGCGGACGGCCGGAAGGCGGCCCGGTAGACGTCGACCCCGTCCAGGGCGGTGCCCGGCGACACGTGGTACGCCGCCGCGAACGGCAACCCGAGCTGTCCGGCGAGCTCCGCGCTCTCGCCGCCCGAACTGCCGAACAACCACAGCTCGACCTGCGCGCCCTCACCCGGAACGGCATGCAGCGCAACGCCGTTCTTGCTGACGAAGTGGCCGCCGAGCAGTGCCCGCACCTCGTCGACCTGTTCGGCGAAGTCGAGTGCCTGCGCACCTTCCTGCTGCAACGCGGCGGCCGAGGCGAGGAATTTCGTCCGGTCGGCGACCCGGCCGGGATCGAAGGGCGGCGGAACCACCACGCCGTCTCGGATCTGGGTCCGTCCGGTCGCGGTGTCCACCTTGGGATGTCCGCCCTTCGGGTGCGCCGGTTCCGCGCCGTACTGGCTGCGCCGGTGACCGGACCGCCCGAGCCCGAGGTCGAGTCGGCCGGGGTACAGCGCGTCGATGGTGCCGAACGCTTCCACGATCGATGCCGAGGTGTGGTGACCGACCTGAACGGCCGCCGACCCCACCCGAATTCGCGAGGTGGCCGCGGCGACGAGTCCGATCAGGGTGATCGAAGCGGAACTGGCCACCGACACGAAGTGGTGTTCGGCCAGCCAATACCGGTGGTAGCCCCACTGTTCCGCGTGCTGTGCGAGATCGACGGTGTTGCGCAGCGCCTGCTGCGCGGTCGATCCGGCGCTGATCGGGGACAGGTCGAGGATCGATAGCGGGACACTCATGAATTCCGCCCCAACCGTGGATCCTGCTCGCCCGCCTCGATCGCGACGCGCAGCCGGTTCTCGGCGGGCGCGACCGGGCAGGTCGCGAAATCGGTGAAGGCGCAGGGCAAGTTTGCCGCCCGGTTGAAATCGAGGCGCACTGTGCCGTCCGCCTCCGGTGCGCCGATCGCGAGCGAGCGGGCCGCGGGATAGGTGGTGATGCCGCTGGTCGCGTCGGTGAACAGCAGCCGGAGGTCGGTCGGGTCGCCGAACGCGACGACCCGCTCGGTGGCCTCGCCGATGGTGAACTCGATGGTGCCCACGGCGGCATGGTGGTGCTCCAGGCCGTCGACCACGGCGCCGGTGGTCACCGTGCGCTGCTCGCCGAACGGCGTGAACCGCCCGGTCACCACCCAGCGCGGATCCGGTGCGTAACTGGGGATTCCGTCGAAACTCGCCAAGGTCGGCGCCGCCGGGTCGTGCACCCGGACGGCATACAGACCGCTGCGGCGGATCACCTCGAGCACCCGGCGCTCGTGCCGCACACGGAGACCCGGCGCGCCCTCTTCTGGCTTGATGATCCGCACGCCCGCGATGCCGACACCGTCGACCTCCAGGCGGTCGGCGGGCTGCGCGGTGATGAACACCTTGTTGTCGGTGACCCACCAGGTGCCCGGCACGTCCGGCAGCCGCTCGGGTTGGTCGGTGAGCCAATGCAATGCGGTCAGACTGAGGAAGCCGAGCGGGTCGCGCAGCTGCGCCACCCTGGTGTGCTGCCAGTCGGCCCACTCGGTGGCGAAATCGGTGCTGATGCTGGTCGTCATGACGCTCGTGCTCCTTCGTGGACGGTGCTGTGGCGGTGCGGATGGCGCAGCCCGAGATGCTCGCGCAGGGTCGTGCCGGTGTATTCGGTGCGGAAACTGCCGCGCTCCTGTAGTTCCGGGACGACCCGGTCGACGAATTCGTCGAGCCCGCCCGGCGTGAGGTGCGGGACGAGGATGAATCCGTCGCTGGCGTCGGCCTGGACGTAGGTGTCGATCTGCTCGGCGACCGCGGCGGGCGTGCCGACGAACTGCTGGCGCGCGGTGACCTCGATGATCAGCTCACGGATGCTGAGGTTCTCGGCCTCGGCCTTGGCGCGCCAGTCTGCGGCGACCGCGCGTGGGTCCTTGGCGTGGCGCACCCGGCCGCGGGTGATGTCGACGTTGTCGGTCGGCTCGACGTCCGGCAGCGGTCCATCCGGGTCGTAGCCGGAAAGCTCACGGCCCCAGACCTGTTCGAGGAAGGCGATGGCGGTCTGCGGGCCGACCTGTTGGCGGCGGATATGGTGGGCCCGCTCCTCGGCGTCCTGCGCGCTGTCGCCGAGCACGAAGGTGGCCGCGGGCAGGATCTTCAGTTCGTCCGGGGTCCGGCCGTATTTCGCCAGTCGGCCTTTGACGTCGGCGTAGAAGCGTTGTCCCGCTTCGAGCGTGCCGTGCCCGGTGAAGATCGCATCGGCGGCGGACGCGCCGAACTCACGGCCGTCGTCGGAATCGCCCGCCTGCAACAACACCGGGTGCCCCTGCGGGCTCGGCGGCAGCACGAACCGTCCGGCGATGTCGAATTGTGCACCGCGGTGCCGGGTTTCGGGGACCTCGCGGGCGAACACCCCTGCGGCCCGATCGATCACCAGGGTGTCGGCGGCCCAGCTGTCCCACAACTTGCGGGTCACCTCGACCACCTCGGCGGCGCGCTGGTAGCGCTGGCTGTGTTCGAGATAGCCGCCGCGGCGGAAGTTTTCGCCGGTGAACGCGTCGGAGGAGGTGACGACGTTCCAGGCGGCGCGGCCGCCGGACAGATGGTCCAGCGAGGCGAACTGCTTGGCCAGCTCGAACGGTTCGTTGTAGGTGCTGTTGATGGTGCCCGCGAGGCCCAGCTTGTCGGTCACCCCGGCCAGCGCGTTGAGCACCGTGAAGGTATCCGGCCTGCCCACCACGTCGAGATCGTGGATGCGCCCGCGGTGTTCGCGCAGCCGGAGCCCCTCGGCCAGGAAGAAGAAGTCGAACAGGCCGCGTTCGGCGGTCTGCGCCAGGTGCACGAACGACTCGAACTCCACCTGACTCGCCGAGGCGGGGTCGGCCCAGACGGTGGTGTTGTTGACGCCGGGGAAATGGGCGGCGAGGTGGATCTGCTTGCGTGGTTTGCCGGTCACGACGGCGTACCTTCCTGGATCGTGGTGCTGTCGGCATACCGGCTGGCCGGGCGGGGGAGACCGAGGCGCTCGCGCAGTGTGGTGGCGGAGCGAGGTGTCCGGGCCGACGCGGTGAGCCGGTCGACTGTCGCCGGTACGGCGAGCGGGCGGAGTACGACACCATCGGCGGCACCGGAAGCGCTGATGGTCCCCAGCAATTCGTGCAGTGTCGCTGGAGTGCCGAGGTGGCGCAGGCTGGTCGAGATGCCGGGGTCGGCCCACCTATCCAGCTGGGCCACCTCCGCATGCGCGGAATCCGGTGAATCAGCCAGGTGGAGTTCGACATCCAGCAGCACTCGCACGGCATCGGGATCGCGGTCCGCGGCACGCACCGCCGTCCGCAGTGCGGTCCGCAAGACCCGCGCGGCGTCGAGATCGTCTGCGGCGATGCGGATCAGGTCGGCCCGCTGGACCGCGACACCCGTGCTCACGTCGTTCTGCGCGCGCACCGCCACGATCGACTGACCCTGCGGCGAGCGCGGGGTGATCGACGGCCCCTTCACCGAGAAGTTGTCCCCGGCGAAGTCGATGTAGTGCAGCTTGTCGCGGTCGATGAAGCGCCCGGTGGGCACATCGCGGATCTCCGCGTCGTCCTCCCAGCTGTCCCACAGCCGGGTGACCACCTCGATCGCTTCGTCGGCCTCGTGCCACAGCGACGCCGCGTCCTGCGCGTCCTTACGGCCGAATGCCCGTGCCTGCTCCACACCTTCGGATACGGTCACCTCCCACCCGGCGCGCCCGAACGAGGCGAAATCGAGACTCTGGATGGCCTTGGCCAGATGGAACGGCTCGGTGTGCGTCACAGCGCCCTGCGGAAGCAGGCCGATGTGCCGAGTGGCCGCCGCGACCCTGGCGGCGATCGCCACCGCGTCGAGCCTGCCCCGCGTCGCGCCGGGCCCACCCGGCTGCAAGCCGAACGAGTCGGGCACGAATACCGCGTCCACCCCGGCCTTTTCGGCCGCGGTGACGGCGTCGACCCAGTACGCGCCGGTGAACAGATCCTCGGCTCGCGAGTCGTCCCGGCGCCACGACGCCGGGTGAATCCCCGTCCCCGCCAGCTCGACCGCTAGGAATAAGTCGGAATCGGCCATCAGTAGGTTTCCTTCCAGTTCAAGCACTGCCGTGCCGCGGGATGCACACCCGCCGCGTCGGGAGCGAAGAAGAACGCGTGCTGCCACAGGTCGGTGGCCGCGGTGCGCTCGGGCACATGCGTGCGCCACCAGCGCTTCGCCCGCGTGGGCAGCGATCCCGGGCGTTGCGGCCTGCTCCGGCAGCACGCGGGCCGGTCGGTGCGGACGAGTATCCGGCTGTGACGGTAGGTCGATTCCGGCATCAGGATGGTCCTTTCGCGGCGGCGGGCGTGGGTATGGCGGACAACAGCTCGCGGGTGTACTCGTGCTGTGGGTTGTCGAAAATCGCTGCGGTCGGCCCGGATTCGACGATGCGGCCGTGCCGCATGACCGCGACGTGGTCACTGATCCGGCGGACCACCGCGAGGTCGTGCGAGATGAACAGATAGCTCAGCGCCAGCTCGGCCTGTAGCCGGTCGAGCAGCTCGAGGATCTGCGCTTGGACGGAGGCGTCGAGCGCGGAGACGGGTTCGTCCAGCACCAGCAGGTCCGGGTGCAGGGCGAGGGCGCGGGCGATGGCGACGCGCTGACGCTGCCCACCGGACAGTTCCGCGGGACGGCGCTGCGCGAAGTGTTCCGGCAACGCCACCTGCCTGAGCAGTTCGGCGACCCGGGCCTGCCTGGCCGCGCGGTCGCCGACCCCGTACGCGCGCAACGGTTCCTCGATGATCGTGCCGACCCGCCAGCGCGGATCCAGCGACGAGTACGGGTTCTGGTACACCACCTGGAACCGCCGGCGCAGCGCCCGCAACCGGGCGCCGCGGACCTTGGTCAACTCGTGCCCGTCGAAGGTGACCCGGCCGCTGTCGGGTTCGGTGAGCCGCAGCGCGATTCGGGCGGTGGTCGACTTGCCCGAGCCGGATTCGCCTACCAGTGAGAGCGTTTCGCCGCGGCCGAGCTCGAAGCCGACCCCGGCGACCGCCGTCACCGAGCCACCCGCCTGTGCGCGAAAACGCTTGCGCACCTCGCGCAACGCCAGCAGCGGTGCACCCTCGCGCGGCTTGGGTGTCCGATAGGCGACGGCGGGCGCCAGGCTTGGCGAGGCGGCGAGCAGCCGCTTCGTGTACGGATGGCGCGGTGCCGCGAGCACCGTAGCGGTGGGTCCGCTCTCCACAATTTCGCCGCCGTTGAGCACCACGATCCGATCGGCGCGCTCGGCCGCCACCGCGAGATCGTGGGTGATCAGCAGCACCGCGGTGCCCTTGGCCGCGATCTGCGCGGCGAGCTGATCGAGCACCCGCCGCGCCACCGTGGCGTCCAGCGCGCTGGTCGGCTCGTCCGCGATCACCAGCTCCGGCAGGCAGGCCAGCGCGGATGCGATGAGCACCCGCTGCCGTTGCCCGCCCGAGAGTTCGTGCGGGTACTGCACTTCCCGCAGTTCGGGACGGTCCAGGCCCGCGTCGGCGAGCAGTTGGACCGCGCGCTCACGCGCCGAATGCCGGTCGGCCAGCCGGTGCACCAGCAGCGCCTCGGCCACCTGTTCGCCCACGCGCCGTACCGGGTTCAGCGACAACCCGGGATCCTGCGGCACGAACCCGATGCGCGCGCCGCGTAGCCGTTGCAGAGCGCGCTCGGAGCCGGTGTCGACGACCTTGCCGTCGAACGCGATAGTCCCACCGGTGATCTCGGCATTGGCCCCGAGCAAGCCGATCACCGACTGTGCGAGAGTGGACTTGCCGGAACCGGATTCGCCGACCAGGGCCACCACTTCGCCACGGGACACACTGAGCGAGACTCCGGCCAACGCGGTCACGTCACCGGAGTCGGACCGGTAGCGGACGCGCAGATTGTCGATCCGCAACAGCGGACCGGCGTACTGTCCCGCGGCAGGCGCGGGCAGCTGGTCTTCGGTCGGTGCCGCTTGCGGCGAAGTAGTGCTGGTCATAGCTGTTCGTTCCTTCCAACGGCGCGCCCGAGACGCTGGGCGGCCACGACCACCGCGATGATGACCAGGCCGGGCAGAGTGGTCATCCACCACGCGGTGGCGAGGTAGTTGCGGCCCTCGGAGATGAGCGAACCCCATTCGGGCGTAGGCGGTTTCGCGCCGTAGCCGAGGAAACTCAGGGCCGACACCGACAGCACGGCCATGCCGAACTCGACGGCGGCCAGCGCCAGCACCGGCTGATACGAGTTGGGCAGTACGTGCCGCAGTAGCACCGTGTACCAGCGGACCCCCGACGCGTGCGCGGCCTCGACATACGCCGCGTGCCGCACCCGCAGCACTTCCGACCGCATCACCCTGGCGAAGTTGGCGACCAGCGAAACCCCCACCGCGATCGCCACATTGCGGGTGCCGAAGCCAAGGGCGGTGACCAGCGCCAGCGACAACAGCAGCGCCGGAATCGACAGCAGCACATCCACGACGCGCATGACAACGGTATCGACGATGCCGCCCGCCGCACCCGACAGCAGTCCGAGGACGGACCCGGCGATCAGCGCGATACCCACCGCCGCGAGCGTCGCGGTGAGCGAGAGCCCCGCGCCGTGCACCATGCGCGTGTACAGGTCGCGCCCGAGATTGTCGGTCCCGAACCAGTGCTCCGCGCTCGGCCCGCGAAACTTGTGCGCGGGCACGCCGGTCAGCGGATCGCCACTGGCGAACAGCGAAGGGAACAGCGCCCAGCCGACGGCGAGCGCCGCGACAAGACCGGACAGGAGCAGGGCAACGTTGCCGCGCAACCACTTCCAGCGCAGCACGGGCTTGCGCACCCGCGGGAAGGCGACACGCCGCCGCTCATCGATGACGTCAACCATGAATTGCCACCCCTTCGGCGGTGCCGCCGACCTTGTCGTCTGTCTTCTCGGGCGCGACCGCGCGCCGGGCACGCGCGGCGATGCGCGGGTCGAGCAACGGATAGAGCAGGTCCACCGCGAGATTCACCGTGACGAACACGGCCGAGGTGAGCAGCACGATGCCCTGCACCACGGGAATGTCCTGGGCCAGTACCGCGGTCTGGGTGAGGCGGCCGACGCCCTGCCTGGCGAAGACCGTCTCCACCACGACCGATCCGGCGAGCATGTTGCCGATCAGCACGCCGGCGATGGTGAAGGTGGGCACGCTGGCGGGGCGCAGCACATGCTTGCGCTGCACCCACCAGCGCGAGCCGCCCTTCGCCAACGCGACGTCGACGAACGGCTGCCGCCAGGTCGATTCGAGACCCGCGGCCAGCACCTGGGCGATCACCGCGCCGATCGGCAGGGCCAGGGTCAGGGCGGGCAGGACGGTGCCCGCGAAGCCGTGCCCGCCGAAGGCCGGAGCGAGGCGCCACTGGAACGAGAACAGTTGCAGCAGCAGCAAACCGGTCCAGAAGGTCGGCACCGAGACCCCCAGCGAAGGCAGGGCTTGGAGCACGGTGCGCAGCCACGGCCGCCGTGTGTACGTCGCGGCGAACGCCAGCGCTACTCCACCGACGGTCGCGAAAAGCAGTGCCAGCCCGGCCAATCCGAGCGTCGCGGGCAGCGCGTCACCGATGGCGCCGGTCACCGGCTGGCCGGTGCCGATCGAATGCCCGAGATCACCGCGCACCGCGTGCCCCAGCGCGGTCCAATACTGTTCCCACAGCGGCCGATCCAGCCCGTAGCGCGCCTGCAACTCGGCGATGGCGGCCTTGTCCACCGGCGTCCCCGCGCCGCCGCCGTCGGCCGCGATCGAGATCGGGTCGGCGGGCAGCAGATAGAGCACCACGAAGGAGATGGTGAACGCCGCCCACAGCACCCAGACCGCCTGCAGGACCCGCAGAGCCAGATAGCGCGCCATCGTTACCGCCCGCTCAGCCAGGCGTCGAAGAACTGTAGTCGCGCCGAGGCCTCGAACTTCAGATCCTGGGCGGTGCTGCCCGCGCCGATCGCCTGGGACAGCTCCACCGTCGGGATCAACAGCCCGGCGTCGAGCACCTGTTGCTGGGCCGTGTGGATGAGGCCGTTACGGACGGTGGTGTCGACTGTGCTCAACTGGCCGTTGAGTGCGTCGTCGAGCGCCGGAATCGGCCCTCGCACATTGAGATTGCGGCCGTCCAGACCGAACGAGGTGCGCAGGATGTCCCCGTCGGCGCGGGTGGTGTTGCCGTAGCTGCTGTCGAAGTCCTTGGCGTTCTGCCGTGCCGTCGCCTCGGCGCCCGACACCAGATCCAGCTTCAGCTCGACCCCGACCTGCCGCAGCTGTTGCTGTACCAGCTCGATGATCGCCTGGTTGCCCGCGAACACCTGACTGAACAGCACCGAGAACGACAGCCGCTCGCCGTTTTTCACCCGGATGCCGTCACCGCCGGGCACCCAGCCCGCCTGGTCGAGAATGCCGCGGGCCTTGCCTGGGTCGTAGGCCAGCCGGTCCGAAAGGTCCTGGTAGCCGGGTGTGCTGCTGGCCAGTGGGCTGGTCGCGGGCTTGAACTGCGGCCCGAGCACGGTATCCACCAACTGTTTACGGTCGATCGCGGGCAGCAGCGCCTGGCGCACGGCGGGATCGCGCAGCGGGCCGCGGGTCACATTGGTCTGGAAGCCGAACGGCACCCCGGGATTCGCGGTGCTGAGCACCCGCCCGCCTGCCGCCTCGATCTGTGCTGCGTCCTGCGGCAGCGCATCGCTGATCGCGTCGAGTTGCGCCGAGGCGAGACTGCCGGTGCGCACGCCGGATTCGGGCACCACGGTGAACTCGATCTTGTCCAGGTAGGCCTCGCCGCGGTGCGCGAACACCGCCGAACCCCACTGATACCCGGCGCGTTTGGCCAACGTGACCGAGGCGTCCTGGCGGTAGCCCGCGTAGGTGAACGGCCCGCTGGCGATATTGTCGCCGAGGCAGCGCTGCTCGGCGGGCTTGGCGGTGGTGGCCTCGGCCAGAATGCCGAGCTGGGTGGTCGAGGACGCCTGCAGGAACTGCGCGTTGGGCTTGCTGAACTCCACCCGCGCGGTCAGCCGATCCACCGCGGTGGTGCCGACATAGTTGGTGAGGTAGCTCGATGCCAGCGGGGATTTGGCCGACCCGAGTTTGATGATCGAGTCGAAGGTCTTACCCACCGACTCCGCTGTGAGCGGTGTGCCATCGCTGAAGGTGACGCCGTCGGTGAGGTAGAAGGTGAACACCTTCGCATCGGGCGTGACCTCCCAGCGCTGCGCCAGCCACGGCTTCAGCTCACCGGTCTTCGGATCCTGATCGGTCAGCGAGTCGACGATCTGACGTGTCACGTACAGGGTTTGGTTGGTGCCAGACTGCGCGGGATCCGAGCAGGTGGGGGCCTGCGACAAGCCATAGCGCAGGGTGCCGCCCGGCTTCGGCGGTCCCGCGTCACCGCCTGGCGCGGCCGAATCGGTGCCGCAGGCAGCAACCGTGGTGGCCGCGGCCAATGCGCCTGCCAGCGCGGCAATTCGGTGACGGGAACGGATCACGAGGCGACTCCAGAAGTTTCGGTGTGGACCAGCTCGGCGCCGGCGGCCAACGGGCGGCTCGGGATTCGGCGGCGCAGCTCCGGCGCCACCTCTGTTTGGAACAGCGCGAGACTGTCCAGGTAGTCGATCTCCGGGCGACCGTCCCGCTCGGCGGACAGGTGGATCACCTCGTGCCCGAAGTGCTCGTGCTGCCTGCCGACCTTGTCGATCACCTGCTCCGGGCTGCCGACCAAAGCCGAGCTGCGGGTGACGAAGTCGTCGAGCGTCTCGAACACGACCGGCAGCCCGAGGGTGCGCGCCAACGCCAGGCGCGCCTCGAAGATCGGCCGATAGGTGTCGAGGGCCTGCTGGGACGTGCGGGCGACATGGAATCCCGCCGTACCCGCGCCGACCAACGCGTCGGCCGGGTGGTGCCCGTGGAACTCCCAGCGCTCCCGATAGTGGCGGACCAGTTCGGCATACGGCTCGATCGGGTTGGTGACGTTCGCCGAGAACAGCGGATCACCGTGGCGCGCGGCCAGTTCCACCGAGTCGCGGCTGGTCGCGCTGCCGTGCCAGATCCGGATCTCGGGCTGCCACGGCCGCGGCAGCGCCTTGGCGTTCGTCAGCGCAGGCCGGAACCGGCCGGACCAGGTGACGCTCTCGCTGCGCCACAGCGCCCGAAACAGGTCGTAGCCTTCGTGATTACGGTCCCACTGATCGTCGGTGGTGACGTGGAACAGCTCGGCCTGCGCGGTCCCGTTGCCCTTGCCGATGATCAACTCGAGGCGGCCGCCGGACAGATTGTCCAGCGTCGAGTAGTCCTCGAAGGCCCGCACCGGATCCAGCAGGCTGAGCGTGGTGACGGCGGTGAACAGCGTGATGCGGGAGGTGACCGCGGCGATGTGGCTGAGGATCACCGGGGGAGCCGAGGACAGGAACGGATCCTCGTGCCGCTCGCCGACGGCGAAGCCGTCGTAGCCGAGATCCTCGGCCAGCCTGGCCTGTGCGACGACGTCGCGCAGGCGCTCCCTGGTGCCAGGCAGCCGACCGGTCGTGGGGTCGGGCACCCGGGTGACCAAGGTGAACAGGAGAAACTTCATGCGGATGCTCCCAGTGCGTCGGTGACCGCGGGCAGTCGCTTCTCGAACGGGTGCTTGCCGAGCTCCTCGGCGGGCACGGCCGGGTCGTAGAGCGCGGTGTATCCGGCGGCCAGATAGAGGCCGACGGCCTCCGGTTGCCGCGGACCGGTGGTCAGATAGATACGCCGGTAGCCGCGCCGCTCGATCTCGGCCTCGAGCTGAGCGAGCACGAACAACCCGAGCCCCTGCCTGCGGTGTTCGCGAGCCGTCCAGATCCGTTTGAGCTCAGCGGTTTCCGCGTCGTAGCGCTGGAAGGCCCCGCCCGCCACCGGCTCGCTGTCGCGGGTGACGACCAGCAACGCGCCGTGCGGCGGCGCGAACTCGGTGGCCGGATAGTCGCGCAGCGACGCGTGCATCTCACCGGGGCTGCGGCCGTAGCGGCTGCTGTACTCGACGGCGAGCTCGGCGAGCAGCGGCGCGGCCAGCGGGTCGTCCTGGGCGACCCGGTGCACCCGCAGGTCCTGTGCCGAAAGCTGTTGCGTCACCGGGTCACCGCTGCTTCGGTAGGCCGGGCGGGTTGATCCGCGACTCGGTGACCTGCTCGCTCTGCAGACCCCACCGATCGATCACCTGCTGGTAGGTGCCGTGCTCGATGGCGTGGTTCAGTGCTTTCTGGACGGCGGTGACCAGCCCGCTGTTCTTCTTGGTGAGCACCGCGATCTCGCCCTGCAGCGCGTCGCCCGCGCCGGAGAAGGTGCCGAGGATCTTGGTCTGCTTCGCGGTGGCCGTGTGGTAGATCGCGGTCGGGTTGGGGCCGATGAAGCCGTCCAGCCGCTGCGAGGCGAGCGCCAGGTAGTAGTCGCTGGTCTGCTGGAAGTAGGCGATGTCGATGGGCGCCAGACCCTGCGCGCGGTTCTGCTCGTTCCACTTCACCAGCAGCTGTTCCTGATTGGTGCCGCTGCCGACGCCGATTCGCTTGCCCGCCAGGCTCGTACGGTCCTTGAACTCGAGGGTGCTCTGTTTCGGCACCTCCAGCGCGACGGTGTCGTTGCGGTAGGTGGCGAAGTCGTACTTCTCCTTGCGCTCCTCGGTCACCGTCACGTTGGAGATGAAGGCGTCGACCTCACCGGAGTCGATGCGCACGAAGTTCTGCGCCCAATCCGCCACCCGCACATCCAGTTTCAGGCCGAGAATGTCGGCCACCAGCGACGCGAAGTCGACCTCCGAGCCGACTACGGTCTTGTCGTCGTCGGCGTAGAAACGCAGCGGCGGCGCGGTACCGGACGAGCCGGTCACCACCAGGGTGCCGCGGTCGCGAATGGCTTGCGGCACTTCGGCGGCGATGCTGTCCACCTTCGCGGCGCGGACACGGCCGGCCTGCGCGGCGGAGAGGTCGAAAGTGATTGCACCAGTGGGCGCGGATTCCGCGTCGGGATCGGTGCAGCCGGTGGCCAGCAGTACGACCGCGGTCGCGGCGGCGGTGGCCAGGGCGGAGAGCTTCATCGGAAACCTGTTCATCAGCGGACTCGGGAAAGGAAGGCGCGGGTGCGCGGGTGGCGCGGATTGTCGAGGACCGCATCGGGCGTCCCCTGCTCGACGATCGCGCCTGCGTCGAGAAACACGACGGTGTCGGCGATCTCCCGGGCGAAGCCGATCTCGTGGGTGACGATCACCAGTGCGGTGCCGCCGTGCGCGAGATCGCGGATCACGTCGAGTACCTCGCCCACCAGTTCGGGGTCCAGCGCGGAGGTCGGTTCGTCGAACAGGATCACCCTGGGGCGCAAGGCAAGTGCCCGCGCGATCGCCACCCGCTGCTGCTGCCCACCGGACAGCCTGCGCGGGTAGGCGTCGGCCAGCTCGCCGATGCCCACTCGTTCCAGCAACACCCGCGCCTCGGCCTCGACCTCCTTGCGGTCGCGGCGTTGCGCGGAAAGCGGTGCGAGCGTGACATTGTCGAGCACCGTCAGATGCGGGAAGAGATTGAAGTTCTGGAACACGAACCCGATGCGGGAGCGCTGCTTGCGCACCTCGCGGTCGGGCAGCGCGCGCAAGGTGTTGCGGCGCAGCCGATATCCGATCAGCTCACCGTCGATGCGCACGGTGCCCGCGTCCAGGGCCTCCAGGTGGTTGAGCACGCGCAGCAAGGTGGACTTGCCGGAGCCGGACGGGCCGATCACCGTCACCACTTCGCCGGAGCGCACCGTCAGATCGACCCCGCGCAGGACCTCCTGCGCGCCATAGGATTTGCGGACGCCGCGGACCTCGACGGCGGGCGCGGCGGTCATCGGGTCGCTCCGCGCGGTGCGGTGGCGCCGGATTCGGCGACCTCGCGCAGCTTCTGCCAGGCCCGGTGGACCGGTGACGGCGGTGGCGTGCGCTGAGTGCCCTTGGCGTAGTGCCGTTCGATGTAGTACTGCGCCACCGAGAGAATGGTGGTGAGGACGATGTACCAGGCGGTAGCCACCAGCAGCAGCGGCACCACCCGCCCGTTGCGTCCGTAGATGACCTGGACCTGGTAGAACAGCTCCGCGATCGCCATCACCGACACGATCGAGGTGCCTTTGAACAGGCTGATCACCTCATTGGTGGCATTGGGCAGGATCGACCGCATGGCCTGCGGAACCACGATGGTGCGGAACTGGCGCACCCGTGGAATGCCCAGCGCGGCAGCGGCTTCCAGCTGTCCGGCATCGACGGAGATGATGCCCGCCCGGATGATCTCGGCCGAATACGCCGCCTGATGCAGCGCGAGTCCGATCACCGCCGCGGTGAATCCGCTGATCACGCCGTTCACCTCGAAGGTGAAGAACGCGGGTCCGAACGGGATGCCGACCGACAACGTGTTGTACAGGTAGGCGATGTTGAACCAGAACAGCAGTTGCACGATGAGTGGAATCGAGCGGAACGCCCAGATGTAGCACCAGGAGATCACCCGCAGCACCGGGTTGCTGGACAGTCGCGCGATGGCCAGCGCGGTGCCGAGCAGGAAGCCGAGAGCGGTACCCCACGCGGTGAGTTCCAAGGTCACCTTCAGTGCGGCGAGCACCGACTTCGCCGTGATGTACTGCGCGAAGGTCGGCCAATCCCAGCCGGGATTGGTGACCAAGCCGTGGATGAACTGTGCGAGCAGGATGAGCGCGATCGCACTGACCACCCACCGCCACGGGTGCCGTGTCTTGGCCACGGTGGGTGCGGCATCCTCGGTATCGGGCAGGTGAGTCGTAGTGGCAACCGGATCGTCGCCGGCGTCGGTGTCGCCGGGCACGGCGGTGGCGGACGCACTCATGTCGAGGTCCTTCGGAAGAACGAACGAGACCGCACCACATCGGGCCGCGGTCACATCACCCGGCCAGCGACGGGTGCACAGACTGGCTGCGGGTCAGCCCCGACAGCTCGCGGAGGTCACCTTGCACTGATCGATGTGGCGACGGCCCCAGCGGGTGCCCGGGGCAGCGGAAATGGTCACTTCGGTTCCTCCATCGGTCCCGGCGGAAGCACCCGCACCCGGTGAACCGGGGGGTTGCTGCGACGTCGACGAGCCAGGTCTCTCGGTCGCTCTGGATGGTTGTCGCCGATCCGGACACCGGCTGATGTCAGGGTCGGGCCGAATTATCATGCCCAGCAGGCGAACCCTGGGACAAGGGAACTAATCACCGTGAGCGTAAACCTCGCCGCGGGCCGGATATCGGGGGTGCCGCCGCGGTGTGGGCGCAGGGACACGCCGATGGCTTGCCGTCGCCTATATCGCCTGTTCACAGCGTTTGCGGAGTACCGTCAGCCTTCGATTGCGTCGATGATGAGGGAGGTCTCCGTGGCTGTACCGCGCCGTTCGACCATACTGTCCGCCGTCGCGAGCTGCTCGGTCGCGCTGGCGCTCGCCGCACCGACGGCAGGTGCCGCTCCGGCGCCGCCTGCCGCGGCCGACCGTCCCGCCCAGACCGGCACCAGCACGCTCAGCGAGCTGTTCGGCGTCTACAACACCGCGGTCGACGGCTTGCGCGCCGCAGGCATGCAGCCGTTCCTCTACCCGACCGCGTCCGCGTACTGCCTCAACGGCACCTCCCTCGGCCTCGCCCCGGCGGTGGCCGCCGCCGTGCCCGGCCCGTGGCCCAAGACCACGATCGCCATCCCCGGCCTGGACCTGGCCGCCGTCAAGGCGGGCCAGACGATGTTCACCTTCGTGCCCTACGGCCTCGGCCAGGACGGGCCGGACACCACCGGCATGCAGGTCGCCTGGCTGAACCTGACCAGCGGTCGCGGCGGCATGGCATCGATGGGCCCGTTGTCCACGGTGTTCCGCGCGATGATCCCCGCCGAAGTCCCGGCCGCCCTGCGTCCGATGGCCGAACGCGCCATCCAGGACTTCTTCTTCGCCGCCTTGCCGATGGGCGGAGTCCGCGCGGTACCGGTCGACACCGGTCAAGGCACCGTGCTGGCTGCGGTCTTCGGCACGGTCGAAAACGGCGGCAAATCGTGCTTCTTCCTGCCGACGGTGGGGATCACCGAGGTCCCCTAGACCGCGCGACCTTTCCAGCGCAACGTGCCCCGTCGTCGAGCGCGATGGGAGCGTGCCCACAGCACGAGGTATGCGCCCACCGAGAACGGGTGAGCAAGGGCCGCAAGGACATCGGTGCGGGCGAGTGGACCGCCGGTCTCGGTGGAGCGAGCCAGCAGCCTACCGGTGACCGCGGCCACATAGCCGAAGAGACCGACCCGGCGGAGAGCGCCATGGCCACCGAGTGCGGCCAACGGCGGCAGCCAATAGGCCAGGGCGGCAAGGGTCCCCACGGTCGCGCCACCCGCGACGGTGCCGCCGTATGCCGACCACAGCCAGCGGGTGTAGCCCGCGTCGAGTTCGGCTGCGCCCTCGTACATCCGGGTGCTCGCCAGGCGTCCTGCGGCGACGAGCACAGTGGGTTGCCCTGCGCGGCGCAGTGTTCGGGCGATGTCGAGATCCTCGGTCGCGCTGGCGGCGACCGAGGCATGCCCGCCGATGGCGCGGTAGGCGGCGGTATCGAACGCCAGGAACTGCCCGCAGGCAACCGAAGTGGACGGTCGCAGGCTCCGATCGGCCACCGCGATCGGCAGTGTCGCGGCCCACGACCAGCACAGCAGCGGCTGCACCAGTGCCTCGACCGGCGATTGCGCCCGTTGCCTCGGCCACGGTGAAACCAATGCGACCCGCCGCCTGCGCAACTCGCCGACCGCCGCCGCGATCGCGCCGGGTGCCATCCGCACATCCGCGTCCACGAAAACCAGCACCGGAGTCACCACCGAATCGGCCAGTCGCACACACGCGGCAGCCTTACCGGTCCAGCCGGGCGCGGGCGCGGTCTCGTTTCGCAGCACCGTGATTCGCGGATCTCCGGCCGCCGCGTCGACCGCCACCGCAAAGGTGTCGTCATCCGACGCGTCATCGAGAATCACCACACTCATGCGGGTCACCCCGCGCTGCGCCCGCAGATCGGCGATCAATCCCGGCAGTCGCGCCGCCTCGTTCCGAGCGGGCACGCACACGGTCACCGGCTCGACCACCTCGATCGGGCTCGCGACCAATTGCCGCACCGTAATCCGGTTGTACAGCGCGATTCCAGCGCCGACCACCGAAATCCCGGCGCCGGCCCAGGTCAGCCCGGACCATCCGCTGATCGGGCTCCTGCGCAACGCGAGTCGGCCCTCGCTCAGCGGCCCTGCTTGACCGTTTTCCACCAGCGACTCCAGGAGAGGCCAGTGGGGGCGCCCGGCGCGGGCGGGTTGCGATCCATGTAGGCCATGGCGGCGATGACGGCGGCGACGGCCAGGGTGATGCCGCCGACGATGCCAGCCCAGCCCGCGAACGAGCGGGTGTTGGGGTCGGCGTAGCTGACCTCGGCGCGCAACGGGGAGACGTCGCCGGCGGGCAGTTTCCAGGAGACGATGTTGTCGCCCTCGCGGTTGCCGTTGGTCTTGGCGACACGGGCCGGGAACGCGACGGTGAACTGGACGTCGGAGCCGTGCGGCGGCACGGATTTCAGGTCGACCCGGCCGGTGAGGCTGACCAGGTCGCCGTTGCGCTGGAACTGCAGTTGGAACATGCCCTGGGTCTGCTCGGACAGCTGACCGAGCTGGCCGACCTCGCCGAACGACATGTCTTCGAAGAACACCTGGCTGCCGACGTACCCGTCCTGGGTGTAGGGCTCGACCCGCACCTTCGCGGCGAGCGAGTCGGGCGCCTTCAGCTGCGGGCCCTTGTCATTGGGTTCGACGGGCACGACCGCGGCGACGATCCGCCCGGACACCCGGTCGTTGGACGAAACACCCATCGACACCTGCACCCGCAGGCAACCCGCGAGCACGGGGACCAGCAACGCCGCGAGCAGAACGGCCGCGGCGACACGCGCTCCAGGGCGGGGCGTCCGCGGCGACGGTAGTACCGGGGCATCGGGGATCGTGGTGACGGGACTCGGCTGCACGCAGACATCGTGCCAGGCCATCCGTCCAGATGCCCACGCGACGGGCGGAACGGGCGCCGCGATGTGCTTCGGCTAGTCCGGCGGATCGGGCCGCGGGCAGAAAAAGCCGAGGTGACGCAGCAGTGGCAGGCCGAGAGCGGCCAGTCCGATCCCGCCGTAACCGGCCGAGAACGGCAGCCCGAGGAACACCGCGTGCGCGAGGACGGACCCGAGCCACGTCCACAGGAATACGGCCACCGGCACCGCGAACCGGGCAACGGTGTCCAGCCCCGCCGCCGGCTCCGACATACCTACCGGCCCCGGCGCCGCGCGCTCCCACACGGTCAGCAACCCACCCATGAGGAGCGCCACCGTGAACCAGCCCAGGTAGTTGGTATACGGAATTTCGGCGATACCGGGCAGTCCGGAGCTCTGGTCACACCACGTCCACTGCCCGTCGGCGACCATCTGCGGGTCGAGGAACAGATCCCAGCCGACCGCCCCCACCGCCAGCAGGCCGACCCGGGCCACCGCGCCGCGCGAGAGCAGCCCGGCGACCACCCAGATCGGGTACAGCCCACCGGTCCAGGCCAGCGGCACCACCAGCGGCACGCCACCGAGCGCGGGCCCAAGTCGATCCACCGCGTACTCGTAACACCCGAACGGCAAACCTGTTGCGGTACCGATGATCTCGGCGGCCAGCCCGAGCCCGGAGACGATCACCAGAAACCCTGCCGCATACCGAATTCCGCGCGTCGCCGTCGCGTGCGCCAATGCCGTGCCCGCCGACAGCAGCACGACCACGACCGTCACCCGATCCCGTCCGTCGCCGGACGTCAGCGGATAGGCGATCTGCACCAGGATCAGCACCCCCGCGAGCACCGCGGGCACGAGCCCGCGCACCGTCACAGGTGTGCCGACAACCGGTGGTTCTGCTCTGGGCTGGGTGTGGTTCGTCATCGTGTGCGCAGCAAGGGGAATCGGTTGCGGCGCAGATCGCGCAGCGCGAGGTGAGCGGCGTTGCGCCCGCTGGCGCCGGACACCCCGCCGCCCGGGTGGGTAGACGCGCCGGTCAGATACAGCCCCGGCGCCCCGGGTACGCGCTGCCCCGACAGTTCCGGCAGCGGCCGCCACATCATCATCTGATCCAGCGACATCTCCACATGCATCACATTGCCGCCGAGCAGCCCCATCTCCCGCTCCAGATCGACCGGCGTCTGCACCAACCTGCGCAGCACGGAATCGGCGAAACCCGGTGCGTAGGAGTCGACTTCGGCAATGATCCGGTCGCCCTCCCGCTCGGCGTGCGCCGCCCACTCGCTACCGTCGGCCAGCCGGTACGGGTGCCACTGTGCCCACAGCGAGAGCTGATGCTCACCGGGCGGGGCGATGCTCGGATCCAGCGCGCTGAAACTCATCGCCAGCACCACCGGACGCGGCGGCAGGTCCCCGGCCGACGCGGCCCCGTGGGCCAGCCGGAGCTGGCGTCGGTCGGACACGAGAAACTGGAGTCCACGGGCGGATTCGTCGACCGAGCTGCCGGGATAGTGCGGCAGCGAGCTGGTGGCGGCCCGCACCACCATCCCGATCCCGGGGCCGACCCGGATGCGCCGCCGCCAGTCGTCGAGCACACCGGCGTCGAATCCGCCCTCGCGCAACAGATCCAGCGTGGTCAGCACGTGCGAGCCCGCGATCACGGTGTCCGCGTGCAGGTTTCGTCCCGCGGCCGTGCGGACCCGCCAGCCCGCGCCGTCGCGCCCCAGCGCGGTCACCGCGTCGCCCGCGGTCACCACACCACCGTCGGACCGCAGCCGGGCAACCAGCGCCGCGGACAGCGCGCCACTGCCGCCGACCGCGCGCCCCGGCGGCAGGGTGTGCATGAGCGCGGCGAAGCCGACCATCGGCGCGGTGCCCGGCTCCGACATCGGCGGGCCGGACTGCGCGCCGAACCAGGCCAGCGACGCCTTGAGCCGCTCGTCCTGAAAGGTGCTGTCCAGCAACGCGTCCCCGGACTGCAGGAACTCTCGCGACAGCGCGCTCCCGCCGTCCTTGGCGTCCAAACCCCAGAACGAGCGCAGCAACCGGCCCGGCGTGGGCCCACCGCCGAACGCGCGCATCACCCTGGTACTGCGCGGACCCCATACTTCGACGAACCGCCGATACGCCGCCGCGTCCCGCTCGCCACAGGCGGCGGCGATCGACGCGCAGGTGGCATCCAGGTCGCGATGGAACACCAGCGGCGGGTGATCGCCGCTGGCAGGCGTGAAACCCCAAGGGTCGCAGTCGATGTACCGCAGGCCGAAGCGGGCGAGATCCAGCTCCTCGATGATCCCGGTGTGCCGCACCATGATGTGCGCGGACGAGCCGCGATCGACCAGGTGTCCGGGAAACCGCGCCACGGTCGACACCGCGCCGCCGAGTACCTCGTCGCGTTCGAGCACCTCCACCGCGTGCCCGGCGCGCGCCAGATAGCACGCGGCGACCAGCGCGTTGTGGCCCGAACCGACCACCGCGACCGTCACGTGACCCTCACTGCGGTACCTCGCGGGCCACTCGGATTCCGATGGCACCGGAGCGTCACAGCGGCAGCCGCCGTCCCAGAATGGCGAACGGCCGATTGTCGCCCGCGAACACGAAATTCCGTACTACGTCGGTGAATTCCTGCCGCCGGTACAGCCGCCAGGCCCGGTTGTCCTCCTGGTCCACCTCCGGGGTGGACAGCAGCACCGCCTGCTCGGGCCGATCCCGCAGCAACCGTTGCAGCAGGGTGGAACCGATGCCGAGCCCCTGCGCCGCCGGGTGCACGTGCAGCTCGGTCAGCTCGAAATAGTCCGAAAGCAGTTCGCGCGTCGAGTGTTCCGGCCAGCCGGAGCGCCGCATCCCGCTGTGCACCTGCTGGTGCCACCACTGGTGCGGGGCGCCGTGGTAGCCGTAGGCGATCGCCACGATCGGTGCGGACCGTAGGTCGACATGCCCGGAATCATCGGGGACCACCGCGGCCACCGCCTGCCAGCCGGGGCGGGTGGTGTGCTCGGTCCACATCGGCGCGCGATGGTGTTCGGTGCCGCGCGGATAGTCCATCGCCGCGACATACACCGCCAGCGCATCGTGCAGCCGGGAGCGCAGTGCCGTGACGGACAGGTCGACGACGACAGGTGCGGGGGTGTGATTGGGCTTGACGGCGGTCATGGCTCTCGTCGGGTCCACAGCGGGCGCGGAAGTTTGTCGGTGGGCGTCTCTATATTCAATCTCAATTCAAACGTTCGAATACCTGTTCGGTCACACCAAGGCGGTGTTGGGCACGGGTACGCGAGGGCGGAGGGACTCCGAGATGTCTAATCGGGTCGAACATCCGGGACAGCCCGGTCGAGCGGGCAAGCTGCTGCAACGCGCCGACGGCCTGCTCATGCAGGCGGCGGGGGAGCGGGACCCGCGTGAGCGGTTCCGCACGGCCTATCTCGCGGCATTACGCGGGGCGGGCGCGGTGATCGCGCTCACCGGCGCCGACAACGCGCCGCGGGCTCGATCGCGCAACGCGTGGGTGCTGATGCAATCCGCCGCGCCCGAGTTCGTGATGTGGGCCGATTACTTCAGCGCGCGGTCGGAGACCAGGGCCGCGCTGGAGGCGGGGCTCGATCGCGACATCGACGACGACGAGGCCGACGAGTTCTATTCGCGGGTAGGAGCATTCCTGCACGACGTCGAAGATCTCCTTACCGCATCGGCTCGATTGCGCCCCGCGCCGGGGTGGACAAACGGCATGACCGGATAGTGACAGGCGGCACGCCCACATAGTTATGAGCGACTAGGTGGTACGGCCCTGATCGAACTCGTATCATTGGTGACAGATAGCCGCCAAGGTCGGCTATCAGTCGCCTACCCGGAGGCGACAGCCACGCCTAGTGCCGGGGGAGGTACCGTGCCACTCTCCGAGCACGAGCAGCGCATGCTCGAACAGATCGAGAGCGCGCTCTATGCTGAGGATCCGAAGTTCGCGTCGTCCGTCCGCGGCGGGCGCCTTCGCTCGACCTCGAGTCGTCGCAGACTCCAGGCCGCGGCCTTGTTCGTCCTTGGTCTGTTTCTACTCGTCGCCGGCATCGCTGCTCCAGTGAAGCCCGGCGGCTTCCCGATCATCAGTTTGGTCGGATTCATCGTCATGTTCGCCGCAGGCGTGCTGCTGCTGGTCGGCAGTTCCAAGGGCATCGCGAAGGGTGATCGGGCCGGCGGAGACGCCGCGCCCGGTAGTCCAGGCGGTGGAACGACCGGACAGCGTGGCCGCCAACGCAAGTCCGGCGGTTTCTCCGAGCGCATGGAGGACCGATTCCGGCGACGGTTCGAGCAGGATTAGCTCGCCCGTAGCCTGACAACTCCAGACCACGGCGACGCCGCACCGATTCGGTGCGGCGTCGCCGTCTCGCGTGCGCCTTCGTGCGCGCCGCCGAGGCGAGCCGCGCGGGTTTGCCGCGCTTGCTCCACATCTCCCCACAAGTTCCCCCACTTCGCCCCCTCGCTCGGCTGAGTCAGGGGGCGCCTGGGCGTTTGCTGGGTGTTTCCGGGCCTTTGTCCATGCGGACTGTGCGTGTCGGCAGAACACGCAAAAAGTTCTCCACCACAGTGATAGCTGGGATGACCTGCGAAATCGTCTGGGTCGGGAGCCAGATCACCGGCAGTTTCGATTGAAAGTGGGGGAAAGTGGGGTAATGTGGAGCGCGCACTACAGGAAAGGCCGACCATCGAGGTGATCGACTAGGGAGGTATCGAGTTGTTTCTCGGTACCTACACACCTCGGCTGGACGACAAGGGGCGACTCACGTTGCCTGCGAAATTTCGAGACGATCTGGCGGGAGGGTTGATGGTCACGAAGGGTCAGGACCACAGCCTTGCCGTGTACCCCAAGGAAGAGTTCACCGCGCTCGCTCGCCGGGCCGCGGCGGCATCTCGAAGTAATCCGCAGGCGCGCGCATTCGTCCGGGCACTAGCGGCCGGAACGGATGAACAACGTCCCGACGCCCAGGGTCGGATCGTGTTGTCGGCCGAACATCGGCGCTACGCAAACCTGCAACGGGATTGCGTGGTAACCGGCTCGGTCGATTTCCTCGAAATATGGGACAAGCAGGCGTGGGACACCTACCTCGCCGAGCACGAGGAGGATTTCTCGCAAGCGAGAGACGAGTCGCTGGGCGGAATCTTCTAGCCCCGAGCGAACGAGTGCCGCGCGGCCTCTGCCCGGACGCGGACCCTGACGTACTTCCCCGACGCCAGGTGCCGAGGTTCGGTCAGAGACCACGAGGCATTCGTCTCCGGCAACGGTTTCTTTAGACAAGGCGACCCGTGCGCGGTGCGCGACGAAGCGAGGCAGATCCCGGGAGGTCGAGGTGAACCGTGAGCAGGACGGCCCCCGCCATGTTCCTGTTCTGCTCGGTCGGGCCGACGCGCTGCTCGGGCCCGCGCTCACCGAACCCGGTGCGGTCTACCTCGACGCGACCCTCGGTCTCGGCGGACACGCCGAACACTTCCTGCGCACCTACCCCGGTCTCCGTCTGGTCGGTCTCGACCGGGATACCGCCGCGCTGAAACTGGCCGCCGAGCGGCTCGCGCCGTACGCGGACCGAATCACGCTGGTGCACACCCGATACGACGGGATCGCCGAGGCGCTCGACCAAGCGGGTCTGCGCGCCACCGGATCGGTCTCCGGCATCTTGATGGACCTCGGTGTGTCCTCGATGCAGCTCGACGAGGCCGACCGTGGCTTCGCCTACTCCGTCGACGCGCCGCTGGACATGCGGATGGACCCCACCACCGGGCCCACCGCCGCCGACGTGCTCAATACCTACAGTCACGGCGATCTGGCCCGGGTGCTGAAAACCTATGGGGAGGAACGCTTCGCGGGCCGCATCGCTTCGGAGGTGCTGCGCCGCCGCCAGCAGAAGCCGTTCACCACCAGCGCCGAACTGGTCGAGCTGCTCTACGCGGCGATCCCGGCGGCGACCCGCCGGACCGGCGGGCATCCGGCCAAGCGCACCTTCCAGGCGTTGCGGGTGGAGGTCAACCGCGAGCTCGATTCGTTGCGCGCCGCGTTGCCTGCGGCCCTGGACGCCTTGCGGATCGGCGGTCGCATAGTTGTCATGTCGTATCAGTCACTCGAGGACAAGGTGGTCAAGCAGGAGTTCGCGCCGCGCGCGGCCTCCAGGACCCCCGTCGACCTACCGGTCGAATTGCCCGGCATGGGACCGGAATTCCGGATGTTGACCCGTGGCGCGGAGAAGGCGACCGAGGAGGAGATAGCGGAAAATCCGCGTGCCGCACCCGTCAGGATGCGCGCCGCGGAGCGAATTCAGGAGGTCGGATGAGACATGTGCTTGTCCGGCCGGCCGGGTGTGGGGCCTGGACAAGGGAGGCCGGTAGTCCCGCACAGACTCACGAGGGGACAGTATGAGTATTCGGACGCGGACCGTCGACGCACCCGGGCGGATCGCCCGCCGGGTCCATGACTCCGAGCGGGTGAAATCGGGTGCCGCGCAACGGGCTTACGCCCGCCGCCGGACCCGCGCCGAAACCCGTTCGGACACACCGGTGCTGCCGAAGCGCCAGGGTTCGGTGATGGCCGCGCGCATTCCGTTCGTCGCGGCGATCATCGCGTTGCTCGGTTGTGGTCTCGCGCTCACCCTGCTGCTGACCACCCGCGCCGCGGAGGACAGTTACCAGCTCGGTGACATCAAGGCGACCAACAAGCGGCTGGCCGACGAGCGGGCCGCGCTGCAGCGTGAGGTCGAGGCGGCCGATTCCGCCCCCGAACTCGCCGCCCGCGCAAGGGAACTCGGCATGATCCCGGCCAAGGACCCGGCCCGGCTGGTACTCGGACCGGACGGCACCGTGACGGTGATCGGCAAGCCGACGCCCGCCCAGGGTCCGCCGGTGCCGCCGCTGAACGTCTCGCCCACCGCCCCGATCGGCCCGCAGGCGGGCAATGTGCAGGCCCGCGGTGAGCGCGTGGTTCCGGTGACCACCACGCCACCGCCACCGGCGCTGCCGCCAGCTCCCGGTAGTGCTGCGGCGAACAACGCGCAGGTGAACGCGGCTCCGGCGAGTCCGGTTCCGGTCAGTCCGGTCCCGCAGGCGCCCGCCGAGGCCGCACCGCAACAGGCCGAAGCTGCGCCGCCCGCTGCCGATGCCGCGCTGGGACAGGCGGAATCCACTCAGCCACAGGTACTTCCAGACGGAGGGCAGCGGTGACCCAGACCAGGCCCGCGCCGCGCAGGCGCCGCGAGCCTGGTCCGAGCAAGGCCGCCAGACCACGCACCGCCGCACCCAAGAAGAATCAGCCGCTGCGCAGGCGGCTTGGCGCGGGCCGGATCATCATGCTGATCGCCCTGGGTGTCGTCGCGCTGCAACTGCTGTGGATCCAAACCATCAACGCGCCGAGTCTTTCCGCGCAGGCCGCGGACCAGCGCACCACGCACGAGCCCGATTACGCCATCCGCGGCCCGATCACCGACCGCAACGGCAAATCGCTCGCCTACACCATCGCCGCGAAACAGCTGCATTTCCAGCCGGTTCCGGTCCGCAAGCAGCTGGCCGACGCGAAAGCCAAGAACCCCAAGGCGCCCGACCCGGACGAGCGGCTCAAGGCCATCGCCAAGACCGTGCACGACAAGCTCGGTAAGGCGGGGCCCACCGAAGCGGAGCTGCTCGCGAAGCTGCGCAGCGACGAGACGTTCGTGTACCTGGCGCGCGGCGTCGACCCGCGGATCGCCGCGGATATCCGCACGCAGTTCCCCGAGGTCGGCGCGGATGCGCAGTATCCGAGGGAGTACCCGGGCGGTTCGCTGGCGGCCAACGTCATCGGCGCCACCGGCTGGGACAGTCACGGCCAGATCGGTCTGGAGTCCTCGCTCGACTCGGTGCTCGCGGGCACCGACGGTTCGCGCACCTACGACCGCGGCTCCGACGGCACCGTCATTCCCGGCAGCTGGCGCGACAAGCAGGACGCCGTGAACGGCAACGGTGTCGAGCTGACCCTGGACTCGGATCTGCAGTACTACGTCCAACAGCAGGTGCAGCAGGCCCGCGACCTGTCCGGCGCGAACTCGGCGTCGGCGGTCGTGCTGGACGCCAAGACCGGGCAGGTGCTCTCGATGGCCAACGACAACACCTTCAATCCCAAACTGTCGCCGCAGAATTGGGCCTCCGCCGACATGGACAACCCCTCGGTGACCGAGGTCTTCGAGCCGGGATCGGTGAACAAGATCGTCACGGCGGCCGCGGCCATCGAGTACGGGCTGACCAATCCGGATGAGGTACACCAGGTTCCGGGCAACATCCGGATGGCGGGGGTGACCGTCAACGACGCCTGGCAGCACGACGTCGCGCCGTACACCACCACCGGCATCTTCGGTAAGTCCTCCAACGTGGGCACGCTGATGCTCGCCCAGCGGGTCGGCGAGGACCGCTTCGCCGACATGCTGCACCGGTTCGGGCTCGGCCAGCGCACCGGGGTCGGCCTACCCGGCGAGAGCGCGGGCGTGGTCCCGGCCAGGGATCAGTGGTCGGGCGGCACCTTCGCCAACCTCCCCATCGGCCAGGGCCTTTCGATGACGACGCTGCAAATGACGGCCATGTACCAGGCCATCGCCAACGACGGTGTCCGCATCCCGCCGCGCATCATCAAAGCCAAGGTCGCCCCGGACGGCACCCGCACCGACGAGACGCAGCCCGACGGCGTGCGCGTGGTGAGCCCGCAGACGGCCGCGACGCTGCGCACCATGTTCCAGTCGGTGGTCCAGCGTGATCCGATGGACGCCAACGAGAACGGCACCGGCGGGCCCGCCGCGATCGAGGGCTACCAGATCGCGGGCAAGACCGGCACCGCGCAGAAGGTCGACCCCAGCTGTGGCTGCTACTCGACCTCGTCGTTCTACATCACCTTCGCGGGCATCGCCCCGGCCGACAACCCGCGCTACGTGATCGGCCTCATGCTCGACAATCCGGTGCGCAGCTCCGACGGCAGCGGCGGCCAGTCCGCGGCACCGCTGTTCCACAACATCGCCTCCTGGGCGATGCAGCGCGACCGCATCCCGCCGTCGCCGGAGCCGTCCAAGCGATTCGTGCTGCAGGCCGACTGAATCGGTGCGGTGCCCGACCAGCCGAGCAGACGGTGTGCCGCGTTCGCGGCACCCGTCTGCCCGGCCGCGGGTGCGGCGCGCCGCGCGGGCGACGGCATTGTCCGTCGGCGGCACGGCAACACCTGGGCGCGTTGCTGACCCGTGACCGGCCGTCGGTAACCTGACTCGTCGTCCCAGTCCCCGCCCGTATCAGAGAGGAGCAATGTGCCTGCGCAGTCCAGCCAGCACGCGCTCCGGCCCGCTCGCCCACCGTCGACCGCGCTGACCGCCGTGCAGGCGCTGACCGGCGCCGCGGCGACCGGACCCGCGTTCGACGAGATCCAGGTCACCGGAGTCGAGCAGCGGTCACAGGCGGTGCGGCCCGGTGACCTCTTCACCGCCCTGCCCGGCGCGCAGGCGCACGGTGCCCGTTTCGCCGCCGACGCGGTCGAGCGTGGCGCGGTCGCGGTATTCACCGATGCGGCGGGTGCGGAGCTCGCGGGGGAACTGCCGGTGCCGGTGCTGGCGCGCGAGGATCCGCGCGCGGTGCTCGGCGAGCTGTCCGCGGCGATCTACGGCAATCCCTCTGAACAGCTGCGCATCGTCGGCATCACCGGCACCTCCGGCAAGACGACCACCTCTTATCTGGTGGAGGCCGGGCTGGCGGCCGCGGGCCTGTCGACCGCGCTGATCGGCACCATCGAGACCAGGATCGGCGGCCGTCGAGTGCCGAGCGCGCTGACCACCCCCGAGGCGCCGCAGCTGCACGCGATGTTCGCGCTGATGGTCGAGCAGGGCGTGGACGCGGTGGTGATGGAGGTGTCCAGCCACGCGCTGGCGCTGGGCCGGGTGGACGGGGTCCGCTTCGCGGTCGGCGCGTTCACCAACCTGTCGCAGGATCACCTGGACTTCCACGCCGACTTCGAGGACTACTTCGCCGCCAAGCGCAGGCTGTTCGAGCCCACCTCGCCGGTGGCCGCCCGGACCGCGGTGATCTGTGTCGACGACGAGTGGGGCGTGCGCCTCGCCGAGGGGCTCGACGGTCCGATCACGGTGTCCACCACCGGAACCGGTGATTGGCGGCTGGACGGCGCGATCGCGGCGCACGGTGGCGAACAGGAATTCAGCGCGGCCGGGCCCACCGGCAATGTCGCTGTGCGACTACGTCTTCCGGGGCGCTACAACGTCGCCAATGGCCTACTCGCGGTCGCCGTGTGCGCCGCCGCCGGGGTCGACGCCTCGGTCGCCGCGCCCGCCCTGGCCACCGTCGATGTGCCGGGCCGGATGCAGCGGGTGGAGCGCGGCCAGGACTTCCTCGCGATCGTCGACTACGCGCACAAGCCCGCCGCGCTGGAATCGGTGATCGCCACGCTGCGTGGCCATCTCGCGGCCGACGCGCCGGAGTCGCCGGGACGCCTCGCCGTGGTGGTCGGTGCCGGCGGTGACCGCGACGCGGGTAAGCGTCCGCTGATGGGCGAGGTGGCGGCCCGCGGCGCCGATCTGCTGATCATCACCGACGACAATCCGCGCAGCGAGGATCCGGCGCGGATCAGGGCCGCGCTGCGGTCCGGTGCGCTGGCGGTGGCCGAGGACGCGCGCGGTGTCGTGCGCGAGATCGGCGATCGCGCCGAAGCCATTGCGGCGGCGGTGAATTGGGCTCAGCCCGGCGACGTGGTACTGGTTGCGGGTAAGGGGCACGAGGCCGGACAGGAGATCCGGGGCGTGAAGCACCCCTTCGACGACCGCGACGTGCTCGCGGCGGCACTGGACAAGCGAAGTCCGCACAACGCGGACGCGGAGGACTTGACGGTTTCATGATCGAGATGACACTGCGGGAGATCGCGGACGTCGTCGGCGGCACGCTGCACGACGTCCCCGACCCGGCGGCGCGGGTCACCGGTTCGGTGGAGTTCGATTCGCGCCGAATCGGTTCCGGCGATCTGTTCCTGGCCCTGCCGGGGGAGCGGTCCGACGGCCACGACTACGCCGCCGCGGCGGTCGCGGCCGGTGCGGTCGCGGTGCTCGCGGCCCGCCCGGTGGGCGTGCCCGCCATCGTCGTCACGCCGAGTCCCGGCTCGGTGCCGTCGAGTTCGGTTGCGCTGGCGGCCGATTCGGACGGGTCCGGGGCCGCGGTGCTCGCCGCGCTCGGCGACCTGGCCCGCGCCAGCGTGCAACGCCTCACCGCGGCAGGCACTCTCACCGTCGTCGGGGTGACCGGATCCTCGGGCAAGACCTCCACCAAGGACCTGCTCGCCGCCGTGCTCGCGCCGCTGGGCACCGTGGTCGCGCCGCCGGGTTCGTTCAACAACGAGCTCGGCCATCCGTGGACCGCGTTGCGCGCCAACGCCGATACCCGCTTCCTGGTGCTGGAGATGTCCGCGCGCGGGCCGGGGCATATCGCCGCGCTCGCCGAGGTCGCGCCGCCGAGCATCGGCGTCGTGCTCAACGTCGGCACCGCGCACCTCGGTGAGTTCGGCAGCCGCGAGGCCATCGCCAAGACCAAAGGCGAACTGGTGCAGGCGCTTCCGCCGACCGGTCTGGCCGTGCTCAACGCCGACGACCCACAGGTCGCCGCGATGACGTCGCGGACGACCGCCCGCGTGGTGATGGTTGGCCAGTCCGACAGCGCCGACGTGCGGGCCACCGACATCCGCCTGGACCACGAGGCACGCGCCGGTTTCACCCTGCACACCCCGGCGGGCAGCATCCCGATCCAGTTGGCCGTGCACGGCGAACATCAGGTCGGCAACGCGCTGTCCGCGGCGGCGGTCGCGCTGGAATGCGGTGCGGACCTCGAGACCATCGCCCGGTCGCTGTCCGGTGCGCACGCCGCCTCGGCCCGCCGGATGGATGTGCGGACCACCGCGGGCGGCGTGACCGTCGTCAACGACTCCTACAACGCCAACCCCGATTCCGTCCGCGCCGCCCTGAAAGCGCTGGTCACAATGGCGCGCGCGGGCGAGACCCCGCGCCGCAGCTGGGCCGTGCTCGGCGAGATGGGCGAGCTGGGCGAAGAATCCGTCATCGAACACGATCTGATCGGCCGGCTCGCGGTGCGGCTGGACGTGCACCGGCTGATCGTGGTCGGCACCGGAAGGCCGTCCCGGGCGATGCATCAGGGAGCGGTGATGGAAGGCTCATGGGGCGAGGAGGCGATCCTCGTGCCCGACATCGGCGCGGCCATCGCGTTGCTCGACGACGAAGTCGAGGCGGGTGATGTGGTGCTGGTCAAGGCGTCGAAGTCGGTGGGCCTCTGGGAGGTCGCCGAACACTTGATCAATGCGGAGCCATCCAGCGGACGTACGGGAAGCACGGAGGCAAGGGATTGAGCGAGCGAGTCATCAATACAGCGACCGCTTGTCGAACGGTTGAGCCGAGCGCTAGCGAGGCTTGGTCGTGAGTGAGCGAAGCGAGCGAACCAGTAGTACAGCGACCGCTTGTCGAACGGCGAAGCTGAGCGCTAGCGAGGCTTGGTCGTGAGACAAATCCTATTCGCGGCTGCGATAGCGCTCGCCGTATCGATTCTGCTGACCCCGCTGCTGATCAAAATGTTCGCCAAGCAGGGCTTCGGTCAGGAGATCCGGGTCGACGGCCCGGCCAGTCACCAAGCCAAGCGCGGCACCCCGACCATGGGCGGCGTGGCCATCATCATCGGCATGTGGGCCGGCTACCTCGGCTCGCATCTGATCGGCATCGGCTACCGCGCGGACGGCCCGTCGGCGTCCGGCCTGCTGGTGCTCGGCCTGGCCACCGCGCTGGGCGGTGTCGGCTTCGTGGACGACTTCATCAAGATCCGCAAGCAGCGCAACCTCGGCCTCACCGCCGCGGGCAAGTATCTCGGCCAGCTGACCGCCGCCGTCGTCTTCGGTGTGCTCGCACTGCAGTTCCGCGGCGCGAGCGGGCTGACACCGGCCAGCAGGCAGCTGTCCTATGTCCGCGACATCAGCACGGTGACGATGGGTGTCGTCGTGTTCCTGGTCTTCGTCTGCCTCGTCGTCGTCGCCTGGTCCAACGCGGTGAATTTGACCGACGGACTGGACGGGCTCGCCGCCGGATCGATGAGCCTGGTGCTCGGCGGCTACGTGGTCATCACGTTCTGGCAGTACTACCACGCCTGCGAGATCAAGGCCGAGGTCGGCTGCTACAACGTGCGCGACCCGCTCGACCTTGCGTTGGTCTGTGCCGCGGGCGCCGCCGCGTGCGTCGGGTTCCTGTGGTGGAATGCCGCGCCCGCCAAGATCTTCATGGGCGACACCGGCTCGCTGGCGCTGGGCGGCATGCTGGCCGGACTGTCCATCACCACACGGACCGAGCTGCTGATGATCGTCATCGGCGCGCTGTTCGTGGCCGAAACTCTGTCGGTGGTGCTGCAGGTGGCGGTGTACCGCACCACGCGCAACCGGCTGTTCAAGATGGCGCCGTTCCATCATCACTTCGAACTCAGCAAGTGGGCCGAGACTACGGTGATCATCAGGTTCTGGCTATTGGCCGCGATGGCTTCGGCCATCGGCCTCGGCTTGTTCTACAGCGAATATCTCTCTGCGGTCGGGTGAACTAGCGATGGTCGAACATTCTCCTCGGGCCCTGCGAACACCGGGGCCCATGCTCGAATTCCTGCGTGGCCGTGACGTTCTCGTCGCGGGCTGGGGCATATCGGGGCGCTCGCTGGTCGAGCCGTTGCGCGATATCGGCGCGCGCCCGGTGGTCACCGACGGCGGCGCCGCGGCGCTCGCCGAGGCGGCCGGCCTCGGCCTGGACATCGCCACCTGCGTGGAACTGGAAACCACGGACTGGAGCCGGTTCGCGCTGGTGATCACCAGCCCGGGCTGGCGGCCGGACTCGCCGGTGCTCGCCGCGGCGGTCGCCGAGGGCATCCCGGTGTGGGGCGACGTCGAATTCGCCTGGTGGGTCGATCAAGCCAGGATCTACGGCCCGGTCCGCAAGTGGCTGGTGGTGACCGGAACCAACGGCAAGACCACCACCACGCAGATGACGCACGCCATCCTGCGCGCCGCGGGCATCCCGAGTGTCGCGTGCGGCAATATCGGCCTGCCCATCCTGGATGCGTTGCGGCGCAACCCCGGACCGCAGGTGCTCGCCGTCGAGCTGTCCTCGTTCCAGCTGCACTGGGCGCCGTCGGTGCGTCCGGAGGCGGGCGTGGTGCTCAATGTGGCCGAGGATCATCTGGATTGGCACGGCGGGCTCGACGCCTACGCCGCCGCGAAGGCACGCGCGCTGGTCGGCCGGGTCGGCGTGGTCGGTCTCGACGATCCGGTGGCGGCCTCGCTGGCCCGTCGCTCGAAAGCCCGGCGCACCGTCGGCTTCCGGATCGGCGTGCCCGCCGACGGTGAGCTCGGCGTGGTCGACGGCAAACTGCTCGACCGCGCGTTCACCAAGGCCGCGATCCTTGCCGAGGTCGGCGATATCAGCCCGCCCGGCCCGGCCGGTGTCGCCGACGCGCTCGCCGCGTCCGCGCTGACCAGGGCCATCGATGTGGCGCCGCAGTTCATCAGGGAGGGGCTGATCGAGCACAAGGTCGGCCCGCACCGGTCGGCGTTCGTGCGCGAGGTCGCCGGGGTCGACTTCATCGACGACTCCAAGGCCACCAATCCGCACGCCGCGCGCACCGCGATCCTGGCGCACCCGCAGGTGGTCTGGGTGGCCGGTGGTCAGCTCAAGGGCGCGCAGATCGAGGACCTGGTCGAGGAGGTCGCCGACCGGCTGGTCGCCGTGGTGCTGATCGGGGCCGACGCGCCGGTGTTCGCGGTCGCGTTGGCGCGACACGCACCCGAGGTCCCGGTCATCGAGCTGATCGCGGGAGACGATGCAGGGATGGGTGACGCGTCGAGAGATAAGGCCGACGCCGTGATGGCGCGCGCCGTACAGGCCGCGGCCGGATTCGCCACCCGCGGCGACACCGTGCTGCTCGCGCCCGCGGCGGCCTCGTTGGACATGTTCGCCGACTACACGCACCGGGGCCGCAGTTTCGCGGCGGCGGTGCACGCACTGGAAGACGGTGACGTCGGGCGGCAGCTATGAGCGAAACGACGCGGCGTAAGGAACAAGCCGGAGCCGGAGCCAGGTTCGTCGCCTGGCTGGCGCGGCCGCTCGCGTCGTTTCACCTGGTCGTCACCATCGCCACGCTGCTCACCGTGCTCGGCCTGGTGATGGTGCTCTCCGCGTCGAGCGTCGAGGCGTATGCCGATGGGGGATCGGCGTATTCGCTGTTCATCCAGCAGGCGCTGTTCGCCGCGATCGGTGCCGTCCTGTTCTATCTCGCCCTGCGTATCCCGTTGCGCCGGTTGCGGCAGTGGTCGTTTCCGTTGTTCGTGCTCTCGGTGATCGGTCTGGTGCTGGTGCTGATCCCCGGCATCGGCTCCAAGGTGCAGGGCGCGCGGCGGTGGATCGACCTGGGGCTGTTCAGCGTGCAGCCGTCGGAGATCGTCAAGGTCACCCTGGTGGTGTGGGGTGCGCATCTGCTCGCGTCGCGCCGCTCGGAACATGCCGGGCTGAAAGACATTCTGATGCCGCTGGTCCCGGCGGGCCTGCTGGTGTGCCTGCTCGTCGTCATGGAACCGAACCTGTCGACGACGATCGCGCTCGGCATCGTCCTCGCCGCGCTGCTCTGGTTCGGCGGCCTGCCGCTGCGGTTGTTCGTGACGATCTCGGTGTCCGGTCTGATCGCCGCCTTCATACTCGCCTTGTCGGCGGGTTATCGTTCCGATCGCATGCGCGCGTTCTTCAACCCCGGCGACGACCCGCAGGGCATCGGTTACCAAGCACGCCAAGCGCTCTATTCGCTCGCCGACGGCGGCATCTGGGGTCGCGGCCTCGGGCAGAGCCGGGCCAAGTGGAGCTACCTGCCCAACTCGCACAACGACTTCATCTTCGCCATCATCGGCGAGGAGCTCGGCTTCCTGGGCTGTGCGCTGGTGCTCGGACTGTTCGCGCTGTTCGTCTACACCGGGCTGCGCATCGCCAGCCGCTCGGTCGATCCGTTCCTGCGGCTGCTCACCGCCACCGCGACCACCTGGATCACCGGCCAGGCGCTGATCAACATCGGCTACGTGGTCGGGCTGCTGCCGGTCACCGGCCTGCAGCTGCCGCTGGTCTCCGCGGGCGGCTCGTCGCTGGCGATCACCCTGTTCATGTTCGGCATCATCGCCAATGCGGCCAGGCACGAACCCGAGGCGGTCTCCGCGCTGCACGCCGGGCAAGACGGTAGGTTCAGCAAGTTGCTGCGGCTGCCCAAGCCGGAGGTGTACTCGCCGGCCAGGGCGAGCGCCGCACGGGCCAGGTCCGCGCAGCGGGCCAAAGCACCACGGCCGGGCAGACAGTCGGCGCTGCCACCGGCGCGGCGCCCGCAGCCCGAGCCGCGGCGCCGCTCGCCGGAGAGCCGCGGCACCAGCTCGCTGCGCGCCACCAGAGCGTGGGAACCCAGCTATCCGGTCAACCACACAAGAGAACGAGGAAAATCTAGGTGATCTCGGTAATCGTCGCAGGCGGCGGCACGGCGGGCCATATCGAGCCCGCGCTGGCGGTGGCGGACGCGCTGCGGCGGCTCGACGATTCGATCAGAGTGACGGCGCTCGGCACCGAGCGCGGCCTGGAGACCAGACTGGTCCCCGAGCGTGGCTATCCGCTCGAGCTGATCCCGCCGGTTCCGTTGCCGCGCAAGCCGACCGCCGATCTGCTGCGGCTGCCCGGCCGGGTGCGGGCCTCGGTGGCCCGGACCAGGGCGGTGATCGACGCGGTCGAGGCCGATGTGATCGTCGGCTTCGGCGGTTACGTGGCGCTGCCTGCCTATCTGGCCGCCGGGCCGGGGTTGCTGCGGCGCCGGCGCAGGGTGCCGGTGGTGGTGCACGAGGCGAACGCCAAGGCCGGGATCGCGAACAAGGTCGGGGCGCGCCGCGCCACCCGGGTGCTTGCCGCGGTACCGGATTCGGGGCTGGCCGGTGCGCAGGTCGTCGGCATTCCGGTGCGCGCCGCGATCACCACGCTGGATCGGGCCGCGCTGCGCGCCGAGGCGCGGGCGCACTTCGGACTCCCCGCCGAGGGACCGGTGCTGCTGGTGTTCGGCGGATCGCAAGGCGCGCGGAGCCTGAACGAGGCGGTCTCGGGTGCCGCGCCGCAACTCGCCGCGGCGGGCATCTCGGTGCTGCACGCGCACGGCCCGAAGAACACCCTCCAGGTTGCCGCAGCAGAGGTCGAGAGTGGCGCGCGCGCACCGTATGTGGCGGTGCCGTATCTTTCGCGGATGGATCTCGCCTACGCCGCCGCCGACGCGGTGGTCTGCCGGTCCGGCGCGATGACCGTCGCCGAGGTGTCTGCAGTCGGACTGCCCGCCTTCTATGTGCCGCTTCCGCACGGCAACGGTGAGCAGGAACTCAACGCCAGACCGGTGGTCCGGCAGGGCGGTGGCAGAATCGTGCCCGATTCGGAGTTGACCCCGAAATACGTGATCGATGAGGTGATTCCGCTGCTCATGGACCCCGCACGGCTGACCGAGATGGGCCGTGCCGCCGCCGGTGCCGGGCATCGCGACGCCGCCGATACGGTGGCGCGGATCGTGTTGGAGGTGGCCGCCGTGCGAGAGCGTCAGCGATCGAACCACAGACACAGCCGACTCTCGGGCGCGACGGAGCCGAGCGCTAGCGAGGCGCAGTCGTGAACGAGGACCTTTCCGCCCTGCCGCCGTCGTTGGCGCGGGTGCACATGGTCGGTATCGGTGGTGCCGGAATGTCGGGCATCGCTCGGATTCTGCTCTCCCGGGGCGGCGCCGTGTCCGGCTCCGACGCCAAGGAGAGCCGCGGTGTGCTCGCGTTGCGGGCACGCGGCGCGCAGGTGCGCATCGGCCACGACGCCAGTGCGCTCGACCTGCTGCCCGGCGGCCCGACCGTGGTGGTCACCACCTACGCGGCCATCCCGAAGACCAATCCCGAACTGATGGAGGCGAATCGGCGCGACATCCCGGTGCTGCTGCGCCCGGCCGTGCTCGCATCGCTCATGCAGGGGCACCGCACCCTGCTCGTGTCGGGCACGCACGGCAAGACCTCCACCACCTCGATGCTCATCGTGTCGTTGCAGCACTGCGGATTCGACCCGTCCTTCGCGGTCGGCGGCGAGCTGAACGAGGCGGGCACCAACGCCCACCACGGCACCGGCAAGATCTTCGTGGCCGAGGCCGACGAGAGCGACGGGTCGCTGCTGCAGTACGACCCGGACGTCGCGGTGGTCACCAACATCGAGTCCGACCACCTGGACTACTTCGGCACCGACGAGGCCTATGTCCAGGTCTTCGACGATTTCGCCGACCGGCTCGCCGAGGGTGGCCTGCTGGTGGTCTGCCTGGACGATCCCGGTTCCCGGGCGCTGGCCGAACGGGTCGGCGCCAGGCTGGCCGAGAAGAACATTCGCGTCCTCGGCTACGGCTCCGGCGAACTCGCCGACGCGCCGGTGCCGGTCGGTGTGCGGCTGCACAGCTGGGAGCCGCGCGATGTCGGCGGTATCGCCCAGTTCCAGCTCGACGACGAGGCCGCGCCGCGCACCCTGCGGTTGTCGGTGCCCGGCAGGCACATGGCGTTGAACGCGCTGGCCGCGTTGCTCGCCGCCCGTGCGGCCGGGGCAGACGTGGACGAAATCATCCAGGGTCTGGAGGGTTTCGGTGGCGTGCACCGGCGGTTCCAGTTCGCCGGCCGGGAGAACGGGGTGCGCGTCTTCGACGATTACGCCCACCATCCGACCGAGGTGCGTGCCGTGCTCGGCGCCGCGGCGGAACTGGTGCAGCAGGAGGCCAGGGACGGGGCGCGGTCGCGGCAAGGCCGGGTGATCGTGGTGTTCCAGCCGCATCTGTACAGCCGCACCGCGACTTTCGCGAAAGACTTCGGCGCCGCGCTCAGCCTGGCCGACGAGGTGGTCGTGCTCGACGTGTACGGCGCCCGGGAGAAGCCGCTGCCCGGCGTGAACGGCGCGCTGGTGGCCCAATCGGTCACCAAACCCGTGCATTACCAACCGGATATGTCGCGGGTCGGCCGTCAGGTCGCCCGGCTCGCGCTGCCCGGCGACGTGGTGATCACGATGGGCGCGGGCGATGTGACCATGCTCGGCAGCCAGATCCTCGACAGCTTACGGGCGCGCCCCCAGTACGGGCGGTGAGGCCGTGACTCGCAGGGAGCGTGGCGACGGTTCGGTGCGCAGGGCGGGTCTCGGTTCGGTGCGCTCGGCCGGCGCGTGGCTCGGCCCGGACGGCTGGCGCCGGGTCCGGCTGTGGGGATTGCTGGGCGTGTGCGTCCTTGCAATAGTCGGCGGCGTCGCGCTGTTCACGCCGGTGCTCTCGGTGCGTACCGTCGAGATCGACGGCGCGGTCGCGGTACCCGAACAGCAGGTGCGCGAGCTGCTCGAAATCCCTTCGGGGCGCTCGATGCTGCGCATCGACACCGACGCCGTCGCCCGGCGAGTGGCGAGTATTCCGAAGGTGCGCTCGGCTCGGGTGCAGCGGGTTTTTCCGTCGACGGTGCAGGTGACGGTGGTCGAGCGGGTTCCGGTGCTGTACTTCGAGAGTCCGCAGGGCGCACATCTGCTCGACGTGGAAAGCGTGGAGTTCGCGATCGAGGACGTGCCGATCGGGGTGCCCAAGTTGGTCACCGATCACCCGGCGAGCGATGCCCCCGCGACCAGGGCCGCGGTCGCGGTGCTCGCCGCGCTGCCGCCCGCGCTGGGCATCCAGGTGGACGAGGTTGTGGCGCGGTCCATTTCGGATGTTTCGCTGAATCTGAAGGATGGGCGCACGGTACTCTGGGGCGGGATGAACGATGCCGAACGCAAGTCGGCGGTCGTGCTTCCGCTGCTGACCCGCCCTGGAACGGTGTTCGATGTTTCGAGTCCTAATCTGGTCACGGTAAAGTGAGCGATACCCATTGCGCCCGCATCGAATTGCAGAATTCGATGGGCGGCGTTCGCCGACTCTCCGGAGTCGCGCGGACCGTCGCCTCCGGGCCTGACGCTCACGCCGCCGGCCCTCGCGCCGCGCGGCAAGCGCCGGGGGGCAACCGTTCACCATACGTCGTGCGGGGCTGCGAGACGAGAGGGATCACACAAGATTCTGTCTCTCGTTTCGGCGCGCCTGCGCGTGTATTGCGGCGGCGGCGAATAGCGTTCCGCAGCAGTCGGATACTTGACATAACGCTAACCCTATGGTTGAGGTTTAGGGTTTGCCCGGGCGGCGGTTCGCTGAGTGAAGCCGCTCAGGCGAACTTCGGCCCGGCAGAACGGGCGAAGTGTCTCGAATCCGAAAACGACAGGCTTTAGATCGAAGGAAGGCGAGAGCCCATGACGCCCCCGCACAACTACCTTGCCGTGATCAAGGTCGTCGGTATCGGCGGCGGCGGTGTGAATGCCGTCAACCGGATGATCGAACAGGGCCTCAAAGGTGTCGAGTTCATCGCGGTCAACACCGACGCGCAGGCCCTGCTGATGAGCGATGCCGACGTCAAGCTCGACGTCGGCCGCGAACTCACCCGTGGTCTCGGCGCAGGCGCTGATCCGGAGGTCGGCCGCCGCGCCGCCGAGGACCACAAGGACGAGATCGAAGAGGTGCTCAAGGGCGCCGACATGGTCTTCGTGACCGCGGGCGAGGGTGGTGGCACCGGCACCGGTGGCGCCCCGGTCGTCGCGCAGATCGCGCGCAAGCTCGGCGCGTTGACCATCGGCGTCGTCACCCGGCCGTTCTCCTTCGAGGGCAAGCGGCGCGGCGGCCAGGCCGAAACCGGCATCACCCAGCTGCGCGAGTCCTGCGACACGCTCATCGTGATCCCCAACGACCGGCTGCTCCAGCTCGGCGACGCGGCGGTCAGCCTGATGGACGCGTTCCGCTCGGCGGACGAGGTGCTGCTCAACGGTGTCCAGGGCATCACCGACCTGATCACCACCCCGGGTCTGATCAACGTCGACTTCGCCGACGTCAAGAGCGTGATGTCCGGCGCGGGCAGCGCGCTGATGGGCATCGGCTCCGCGCGCGGCGAGGGCCGCTCGGTGAAGGCGGCCGAGTCGGCGATCAACTCACCACTGCTCGAAGCGTCCATGGACGGCGCGCACGGCGTGCTGCTGTCCATCGCGGGCGGCTCCGACCTCGGCCTATTCGAGATCAACGAGGCTGCCTCGTTGGTTCAGGAGGCCGCGCACATCGAGGCCAACATCATCTTCGGCACGGTGATCGACGACTCGCTCGGCGACGAAGTACGAGTCACCGTGATCGCAGCGGGTTTTGACGGTGGAGGACCCGCCCGGCGTACCTTCGACACCGCCAGCCGGGGCACCATCGGATCGGCCCGCGCAGGCGAGGTCGGCCAGAGCCGTACCGCCGAGGTCGCGGCACGCAGCACCGACGTCGCGTCCGCCACCGCGAGCTCGACCAGCTCGACCCGCGGCGCGGTACCGAGCTACCGCGACACCGAGCGCGCCCGTTTAGCGGAGCCGACCGTGGCGAGCAACGCGCGCACCCACATCGAACCGCCCGACGACGATGACGACGATGTCGACGTGCCGTCGTTCATGCGGCGCTGACACCGGGCAGCTTGCACTGTTGAAGGCCCTGACCCCGACGGGTGCAGGGCCTTCGTCGTACCCGACGCGGTCCGTCGTGGTCGCGGCGAGCGAAAGTTGTTGATCTCACAGCGCGTTCCGTCAGGTCATAGAACCGGCGGGCCCGGTGCGGGGAACGGGAGCTCTGTGCGATCGGCCGGCCGGGACGGTTGACTACGCTCGGGGGCATGACTTCTGCTCCTACGCTGACCGTTCGACGGGTGACGACGACCAGGGCGGGTGGGTTCTCGGCCCCGCCGTACGAGTCGTTCAATCTCGGTGATCATGTGGGCGACGATCCGGCGGCGGTGCGCCGCAATCGGGATCGGCTGGCCGAGGGGATCGGGTTGACGCCCGACCGGCTGGTGTGGATGGAACAGATTCATGGGCGCAATGTCGAGATCATCGACGGGCCGCGCGATGAGCCGGTGCCCGCCACCGATGCGATCGTGACCAGGGTGCCGGGGCTGGCGCTGGTGGTGTTGACCGCCGACTGTGTGCCGGTGCTGTTGTCCGACGACGAGGCGGGGGTCATCGCCGCCGTGCATGCCGGTCGGATCGGGGCGCGGATCGGGATCGTGCCTCGGGTGCTCGAGGCGATGGTGTCGGTCGGCGCTCGGCTGGATCGGATCGGCGCGTTCCTCGGACCCGCCGCGTCCGGGCGGCAGTACGAGGTGCCCGCCGCGATGCGCGCCGATGTGGAGAAGCATCTGCCGGGCAGCGCCGCCACCACGGTGCGCAAGACTCCGTCGCTGGACCTGCGGGCCGGTATCAGCAGGCAGCTGCTCGAGGCAGGGGTCAACGGGGTTGCGATCGACCCGCGCTGCACGATCGAGGACCACACGCTGTTCAGTCATCGCCGCGGCGCGCCGACCGGCCGGCTCGGCAGTGTCATCTGGTCGGAGGCGCGGTAGTGAATGAGGTTGCGGCGCAAGTCGACGCGCGCACCGCGGAGCTGGCCACCAATCTCTCGGCGCTGCTGCAGCGGGTGGACGCGGCATGCCTCGCGGCGGGGCGCGCGCCGGACTCGGTGCGTCTACTCCCCGTGACGAAGTTTTTCCCGGCCGAGGATGTGGCGATCCTGTATCGCTTGGGCCGCCGCGAGTTCGGCGAATCGCGCGAGCAGGAGGCCACCGCAAAGGTGGCAGCACTGCCATCTTTGGTCCGTCAGGCGGCCGACAGTGACGAAGGACTCCCGGATGTCCAGTGGCACATGATCGGACGCCTGCAGCGCAACAAGGCACGTGTGGTCGCGCGCTGGGCACACACCGTGCATTCGGTCGACAGCGAACGCCTGGCAACGGCACTTGACGCCGGTGCGCGCACCGCGTTGGACGCGGGCCAGCGCAGCGAGCCGGTACGCGTCCTGCTGCAGGTGAGCCTGGATGAAGACCCTTCTCGCGGCGGTGTCGCACCCGACGAGCTGGCCCGGCTCGCGGAACATATTGCGGCGTCCGCGGGATTACGACTGTCCGGTCTGATGGCTATTCCGCCATTGGGGGTTGAGTCTGATGCCGCATTTGCACGACTTGCGACTTTGCACACCCTGCTGCTCGCCGAGCATCCCGGTGCGACAGAACTTTCCGCAGGAATGTCGGGCGATCTGGAATCTGCCATCCAACACGGCGCCACGTGTGTGCGTGTCGGTACCGCCTTGATGGGCGCTCGACCGATAACCTCGGCGTAGCAAAGAAACCTCATCAGTCACATTCGACACATATGCTTGAGACAGACGAGGGCTGAGCAAGACTTCAACACCCGGCCGCCACCGGGGCCGAAGGAAGGTCGACCAACATGAGCGAGCGGAGCGAGCGAGTTCTCGACGCAGCCACGATCGTGGTCATGACTGCGCCGAGCGTCAGCGAGGTGCAGTAATGAGCACGCTGCACAAGTTCAAGGCGTACTTTGGCATGGTTCCGCTCGAGGACTACGAGGACGACTACGTCGACGATCGTGCCCCGCGGGGTAGCGACGAGCGTGGTGTCCGTCGCCCTCGGCCCCGTGACTACTCCGACCGCTATGTCGAAGATCGTTACGGCGCGGACCCTTACGGCGCCGACGGCTTCGACCGCGAGGACGCCGACTACCCGGAACCCGCCTACAAGTCGCCCTACAAGGGCGGTTACCCGGTATCCCGGCGTGACGAGTACGCCGACGAGCCCTACGGCGAGGACCGCTACGAGCCGGCCCGCAGGCCCACCCGCATCGACGCCGCGCCCTCGTCCGGCCGGTTCCGCGCGGGCGGCACCGCGCCGCCGCCGCTGCGGGGCACCACCCGTGGTGCGCTCGCGGTCGATCCCGACGCCGAGGAGCGACGGCTGGAGGAGCGCGTGCGCCCCGAGCCGGCACCCGCGCGCAGGCCGGGGATCTTCGAGGACGGAGGCCCCTTGTCCAAGATCACGACACTGCGCCCGCGCGACTACAGCGAGGCCAGGATCATCGGCGAGCGGTTCCGCGAGGGCAACCCGGTCATCATGGACCTGGTCGAGCTGAGCAACGCCGACGCCAAGCGCCTGGTCGACTTCGCCGCCGGGCTCGCGTTCGCGCTGCGTGGCTCGTTCGACAAGGTGGCCACCAAGGTGTTCCTCCTCTCACCGGCCGATGTCGACGTATCAGCCGAAGAACGCCGACGCATCGCCGAAACCGGCTTCTACAACCAGAAATAAGGTCGTGATCTGGGGGGCGTTGCAGACCGGTCGCAGGTGGGGCGGCGCGGTCATTTTGCGCAAAGCGGATTTTGCGGCAGAGTGAACTCGTGGCCTTGTTCGCGGTGCTGTACTTCGTACTGTTCATCTTCTGGCTGTTGCTGATCAGCCGGGTGATCGTCGAGTTCATCCGAAGCTTCGCGCGCGACTGGCGCCCGACCGGTGTCGTTGTCGTCATCCTCGAGGTGATCTTCACGATCACCGATCCGCCGGTGAAACTCCTGAGGCGCTTGATACCACCGGTGTCCCTGGGAGGAATTCGCCTGGATCTGTCGATTATGGTCCTGCTTTTCATCGTCTTCATCTTGATGTCGATCGTGGGCAGCCTTGGGCAGTCGGCAACCCCGGTGTGACAGAATGGGCCATGAAGTAGCTTGCTAGATCTGCTAGATCTCCAAAAGACGCGTGAAGGGATCCTTCCATGCCGCTGACTCCAGCCGATGTGCACAACGTCGCGTTCAGCAAACCGCCGATCGGGAAGCGCGGCTACAACGAGGATGAAGTCGACGCCTTCCTGGATCTCGTCGAGCAGGAACTCTCGCGTCTGATCGAGGAAAACGCCGACCTGCGTCAGCGGGTCGCCGAACTCGACGCAGAACTTGCTGATGCCAAGAAGAATCGCGGCCCGGTCGGCCCGAACAACGTGAAAGCGCCTGTCCAGCAGGCCCCGCCGCCGCAGCCGGAGCCGATCAAGCCCCCGGTCCAGCAGGCCCCGCCCGCGCCGATGCCCGCCCCGGCTCCGCCGAAGGAAGCCCCGAGCGCGGACGCCAACCTGCAGGCCGCGAAGGTGCTCAGCCTCGCCCAGGAGATGGCGGATCGGCTCACCAGCGACGCGAAGGTGGAAGCGGAAAACCTGCTGTCGAACGCGCGGGCAAACTCCGAGCGTCTCGTCGGCGATGCCAGGACCCGCTCCGAGGCGATGATCGCCGACGCGCGCCAGAAGGCCGACGCGATGCTGTCGGACGCGCAGTCCCGTTCGGACAACCAGCTGCGCCAGGCGAAGGAAAAAGCCGACGCCCTGCAGGCCGATGCCGAGCGCAAGCACACCGAGATCATGGCGACCATCACCCAGCAGCGCAGCGTGCTGGAGAGCCGGATCGAGCAGCTCAAGACCTTCGAGCGCGAGTACCGGGTGCGGCTGAAGTCCTACTTGGAATCGCAGCTCGAAGAGCTGGAGAACCGCGGCTCTGCGGTCCCGGTCGACGGTGGCGAGGCCTTCGCGGACGCCAACACGGCCAACAACCTGCAGCCCGCCTCGTTCGCCAAGGGTGGCAAGTAACCCGCTCGCCTCGAGCGCACCACAGTTCGTACAATTGAAGAAACTGTCGAGCCGCCTGGGGTCACCATGCTCGTCTTGACGCTCGTACTTGCCGCCGTCGGCTTCGCCCTGCTGGTAGCCGCGCTCACCACCGGATCGGTGATCTGGGCGTGGGGTTGCATCCTGGTCTGCGTGCTCGGCGCCGTGCTGTTACTGGTCAGTGCGCTGTCTATGCGTCGGCCGGACGAGGACGCCGCGCCACCGCCGGGGCGTCACGCCAAGCGCTAGGTAGGCGGCACCGTAATCAGGTTTGACCGCACTGGCTAGAATCAAACATGAACATGGTGTTGATCCGGCCATCACCGGGGAGCCTTCGGAAGAACAGCACCCGCGGCCTGCTCGGCGGCGGTGCCCAGTAGAACCGAACGGGTGAGCCCGTCACAGCTCACAACGAGAGGTTCGGCCGCTCTGGCCGGACAAGCGGGGTGGTACCGCGGTATCGACGCACCGGCGTCGGCATCGTCCCCGTGCCAACGTAAACGGCACGAGGAGACGCACCCGCGATGGCGGACCAAACTTCCAGCAACAGCGGATACCCGCGCGTGGACCTCGGTGTCGGCACGGGCTCGGCGTTCCCCGCGATGGAGCGCCGCGTGCTAGACGCCTGGGCGGCCGCCGACACCTTCCGCGCGAGCATCGAAAACCGTTCCGGGGCAGCGGAGTTCGTCTTCTACGACGGACCGCCGTTTGCCAACGGTCTGCCACATTACGGGCATTTGCTCACCGGATACGTCAAAGACCTGGTACCGCGTTTCCAGACGATGCGCGGCAAGCGGGTCGACCGGCGATTCGGCTGGGACTGTCACGGATTGCCCGCGGAAATCGAAGCGGAGAAACAGCTCGGTATCACGGACAAATCACAGATCGACGAGATGGGCCTCGCCGAATTCAACGCGGCCTGTAAATCTTCCGTGCTCCGTTACACCGGTGAATGGCGCGATTATGTGACACGTCAGGCGCGCTGGGTCGACTTCGACAACGACTACAAGACACTCGATCTCGACTTCATGGAGTCGGTGATGTGGGCGTTCAAGTCGTTGCACGAGAAGGGGTTGATCTATCAAGGCTTCCGGGTGCTGCCCTACAGCTGGTATGAGCAGACGCCGCTGTCGAATCAGGAAACCCGCCTCGACGATGCGTACAAGATGCGCCAGGACCCGGCGGTCACCGTCGACATGGTGCTGCGTGTCCCCGCCGAGCATCCGCTGCACGCCTTGGACGGCGCCAACGCGCTGATCTGGACCACCACCCCGTGGACGTTGCCGTCGAACCTCGCGATCGCCGTGCACCCCGACATCCGCTACGTGCACCTGCGCGCCGCCGACGGCAAGCGCTATCTGCTGGCGGCCGAACGCGTGTCGCACTACGCCCGCGAATTCGGTGACGAGCCCGAGACTCTCGGTGAGTACGACGGCGCCGCGCTCACCGACCTGTCCTACGAGCCCCCGTTCGACTTCTTCGCCGGCCACCCGCGCGCGCACCGCGTGCTGAACGCCGACTACGTGACCACCGACTCCGGTACCGGAATCGTGCACCTCGCACCGGCATTCGGTGAGGAGGACATGGACGTCGCCACGGCCAACGGCATCGAGATCGTGCAGCCGCTGGACCCGGGCGGCAAGTTCACCTCGATGGTGCCGCCGTACGAGGGCCTGATGGTGTTCGACGCCAACCCGGTCATCATCAAGGACCTCAAGGCCGCCGGAAAGCTGTTGCGGCACGAGACGATCGAGCACTCCTACCCGCACAGCTGGCGCTCCGGCCAGCCGCTGATCTACATGGCGGTGCCGTCCTGGTTCGTCGCGGTGACCAAGTTCCGCGACCGGATGGTCGAGCTGAACCAGCGGATCAGCTGGGTGCCCGAGCACATCCGCGACGGCCAGTTCGGCAAGTGGCTCGAGGGCGCGCGGGACTGGAACATCAGCCGGAACCGCTACTGGGGCAGCCCGATCCCGGTGTGGGTCTCCGACGACCCGGCCTACCCGCGGATGGACGTGTACGGCTCGCTCGACGAGCTGGAACGCGACTTCGGCGTGCGCCCGGACGACCTGCACCGCCCGATGATCGACGAGCTGACCCGGCCGAACCCGGACGACCCGACGGGGCAGTCGACCATGCGCCGGGTGCCCGAGGTACTCGACTGCTGGTTCGAGTCGGGCTCGATGCCGTTCGCCCAGGTGCACTACCCGTTCGAGAACAAGGAGTGGTTCGACAGCCACTTCCCCGGTGACTTCATCGTCGAGTACAACGGGCAGACCCGCGGCTGGTTCTACACGCTGCACGTGCTCTCGACCGCGCTCTTCGACAGCCACGCCTTCAAAACCGTTGCCGCACACGGCATCGTGCTCGGCGACGACGGCCTGAAGATGAGCAAGTCCAAGGGCAACTACCCGAACGTCAACGAGGTGTTCGACCGGGACGGCTCCGACGCGATGCGCTGGTTCCTGATGAGCTCGCCGATCCTGCGCGGCGGCAACCTCATCGTCACCGAGCGCGGCATCCGCGAGGGCGTCAGCCATGCGCTGCGGCCGCTGTGGAACGCGTGGACGTTCCTGAACCTGTACGCCTCGAAACCGGGTACCTGGCGCACGGATTCGCCGAACGTGCTGGACCGCTACATCTTGGCCAAGCTCGCGCAAACCCGCGACGCGATGACCGAGGCGCTGGAGGCCTACGACATCGCCGGGGCCTGCGAGCAGCTGCGCGGATTCGCCGACGCGCTCACCAATTGGTATGTGCGCCGGTCGCGTTCGCGCTTCTGGAGCGAGGAGCCGGATGCGGTGGACACGCTGCACACGGTGCTCGAGGTGGTCACCCGGCTGGCCGCGCCGCTGCTGCCGCTGATCACCGAGGTGATCTGGCGTGGGCTCACCGGTGGCGAGTCGGTGCACCTGACCGATTGGCCCAAAGACGGTGAGCTGCCCGCCGATCCGGAGCTGGTGGCCGCGATGGACGAGGCCAGGGTGGTCTGCTCGACGGTGCTGAGCCTGCGCAAGGCGCAGAACCTGCGGGTGCGGCTGCCGCTGGCCGAGGTCACCATCGCCGCGGCCGACGCCGAGCGGCTCGCGCCCTACGCCGACATCATCGCCGACGAGGTGAACGTCAAGAAGGTCGACCTGACCACCGACGTCGCCGTGCACGGCCGGTTCGAACTGGTCGTCAACGCCCGTGCCGCAGGCCCGCGCCTCGGCAAGGACGTGCAGACGGTGATCAAAGCGGTCAAGGCAGGCGAATGGTCCGCCGATGCCGACGGTGTCGTCACCGCCGCCGGAATCGCCCTACTCCCCGAGGAATACACCCAGCGCCTGGTGGCCGCCGAACCCGAGTCCACCGCCGCCCTGCCCGGCAATGCCGGCCTGGTGGTGCTGAACTCGGTGGTCACCGAGGAACTGGAGGCCGAGGGCTGGGCCCGCGACCTCATCCGTGATCTGCAGGAGACCCGAAAGTCCTTGGGCCTCGACGTTTCCGATCGCATCTCGGTGCTGCTCGAGGTACCGGCCGACCGGGCCGGGTGGGCCGAGACGCACCGCGCGCTGATCGCGGGCGAGATCCTCGCCACCACCCTCACCTTCGGCGATGCGGGGGCTGACGCTGCCGATCTGGTCGGGGGAGTGCGGGCGCAGGTCACCAAGGCCTGACACGTCGAGTAGCCAGGGCGGGACCAGATGGTCCCGCCCTGGCTGGTCCGACTGCTGCACCGCGATCCCGCGTTCGGCGGCCTTGTAGGCGCCCATCAGGCCGGCGCCGTCAACTGCTGCATGATCGCGGCGGTGTCCAGCCAGACATTCTCCCGGCTGATCTTGTCGTCGCGGATCTCGCAGACGTGCAGTATCCGGAAATCGATGGGGCGGTTGCCGCCGGGGATGCCCAGGAACGTGCCGGTAGCCCGGCCGTACCAATGGGATTCGTCGACGAAGAAGTCCTCGCCGTAGTACCGGTGGACGGTTTCCATCTTGTCCTCGCTGATCGCGTCGAACAGGTCGCGGTAGCGCTGGGCGATCGCGGCCGGGTCGCGCAGGGTGCCCTGGGGATCGCCGACGGCATCGTGCTCGACGTCCTCGGCCAGGGTGTCCATGATCGCGTCGACATCGTTGGCAGCCTCCGCCGCGCAGTGCCGTTCGAACAGCTCGTCCATCTCTTCACGTGTCATCGGCCACGCCCTCCTGAAAGTGAGAATCTGCTATCGTGGTGAGATGACTTTCTCACGGCGAGATGAGATTCTCAATAGCGGCCGAGCGGCGAATCAAAAGATGCGCACCAGGGAAGCCCTGCTCGCGGCCGCGTTGGAACTCGCTCGCCACGGTCACTCGCCCTCGATCGCCGAGGTCGCCGAGGCCGCGAAGGTCTCCACCGCCACCGCATACCGGTACTTCCCGAACCCGCAGTCGCTGTGGTCGGACATGGCCACCCGGCAGGCGGGGACCACCGGCGGCTTTCCCGACTTCCTCGACGACCTGCCCGATGATCCGGAGCAGCGCATCGACCGAGTGGTGCGCGAGGTTTGCGCCTTCCAGTTCGCGGACGAAGTGGTGTGGCGTGGCGTACTGCGGGCAACCCTCGATCGCTGGTTCGGTCAGATCGATGTCGCTGAGGCGGAACGGGTTCCGGTGCGCGGTGTGACCCGGCTGGAGATGGCGCGGGTCGCCTTGGCGCCGTTGCGGGACACGTTGTCGGCCGAGCGGATGGAGCGCTTGGTGAACGCGGTGACGCTGGTCTTCGGGGTCGAAGCCCTGGTATCCACCCGCGACACCTGTGGGCTCGACGTCGCCGCGGCCACCGAGACGATGAGCTGGGCGGCCCGCTCTTTGGTGCGCGCCGCCATTGCCGAAGCGGGCGCCGACTAACTTGTGGCTTACCTGCGCTCGAATCATATGTGATGTAGATCACATGCCAGAAATTTGCTGAACCGGGGTTGCTCGTTCAAGCGGCACGGCAGAATCGAAGATGGTGCTGCTGTTGCGGAGATCGACTTCTGGGGCAGTAGTGAGTTCGTGAGTTGTCCTACCTGAACGCGCTGTGCCAGGTGTTTGTTCGCCGGACACGGCGGCTGCGGCCCCTGTGGCGCTGCTCGACCCAGGCGTCAGCCGGGACCGCCGGATGGTGGCCCGCGCGCCGGGCCGCCGGAAGGGACGAGCACGTGAACAGAAAACCCTTGCGTCGCATCGCTTTCGGATTCCTCCTAGCGACAGCCGCGACACTGATCCTGGCGGGTCCGGGCTGGTCGGACACCGGTAGCGCTACCGGCAGCGCCCAATCCCTGTCCGCCTCCGGCTCGGCCGCGATCCCGCTGCCGAGCTCGAACGGGGTGGGTGCGCTGGCGGCGGCCGTCTCCCAGACCGGAAAGCCCTACGAGTGGGGCGGCACCGGCCCGTTCACCTGGGACTGCTCCGGCCTGGTCCAATGGGCGTTCCGGCAGGTCGGCGTCCGCATTCCGCGCACGACCTGGGAGCAGGCCAGAGCGGGCGCACCCGTCCCGTACTACGCGCTCTCGCCCGGTGACGTGGTGGTGCTGAACACCGACGGCTCGCACGTCGGCATCTACGCCGGCTTCGGCCAGATCTTCAACGCCTACGACTGGGGCGTACCCGTCGGCCTCAGCCCGCTCAAGCAGTTCGACATCTACGCCATTCGCCGTTTCTAGCCGCACATCCGCTGATGTCCCGCAGTGGAAATCGCAGGCGATTCGATCCGCGGGACATCAGGATGTGTGCGGCTCAGTCTTTCTCGTCGACCAGGCTGCGCAGCAGTGGGGCGTACTGCGGGTTGGCCAGCGCCGAGGCGAACTGGGCGACCAGGTAGTCGGCGGGGTTGCCGGTGTCGTACCAGCGGCCCCGGATCACCTGGCCGTAGACGGGGTTCTCGGCGGCGTGCACGTTGATCGCGTCGGTCAGGTAGACCTCGCCGGAGCGGTGCTCGTACCAGGCCTTGGTCTGCGCGCGCAGTTCGTCGATGATGCCGGGAGTGACGACATAGCCGCCGATCGCGGCGAAGTCCGACGGCGCGTCCTCCGGCTTGGGCTTCTCCCGCAGGCCGGTGATGCGCAACAGGCCGTGCCCCTGGTCGTCGGCGACGACCGGGACGCCGTAGCGCTGCGACTCGGCCGGGTCCATCGGCATCAGCGCGAGCACCGGGGCGCCGGTGGCCTCGTAGGCGTCGATCAGCTGCTGGGCGCGCGGCACCTCGGCGACGAACACGTCGTCGGGCCACAACACCAGCATCGGCTCGTCGCCCAGATTGCGGGCCGCGTTCAGGACCGGGGTGCCGTTACCGTAGGGGCCGTGCTGGTCGAGGTAGGTGATGTGGCCGAGCCTGGACAGTTCACCCACCTCTTGGACCGCGTCGGCGTAGGCGGTCTTGCCGTCCGCGCGTAGCTGGGCCACCAGCGCGGGGTTGGGGCGGAAATGGTCCTGGATCAACGATTTTCCGCTGCTGACCACGATGGTGATGTCGGTGATGCCCGACGCGACCAGCTCGCGGACCGTATGTTCGATGACCGGCTTGTCGCCGACCGGCAGCATCTCCTTCGGGATGGCCTTGGTCAGCGGGAGGAGCCGGGAACCGATACCGGCGGCCGGGATCACGGCCTTGCGGATCTTCATAGGTCCGATCATCACACATGAAGCTGTGCGGCAAGGGCGGTCCCCGCGCTTCGTCAACTGTTTACCGAAACCGTGTAGTGCGGCCGGGCGGGTGATATCTGCCCAGGTCGTGGGCTGGTTGTCCGTTCAAGATAGAAATTGCGTCGCTTCGGATCGCTACAGGAAACCGACAGCTAGTGCGCAGTCACCACACAGCGTCGGTGCCTGCCCGATGCTGTCGGTGGGCGGGCGTAGATTTCCGAATGTGAGTACGGACAAGGCGGTTGTCGCCGACCGGGTGCCCGCGGAGCGTCTGGCGAATTCGTCCTGGCTGGGGGAGTTCGTGTGGCGCACCGCCGACGTGCTGCCGGTGCGCGTACCAACGTCCAGGAAATCTTCGGCGAAACCACGGTGAGTGCACAGCATCCACTGACGCGCGCCGACGCACAGAGCACTGCCCGGCGCTGGGTGCTGCACATCGATATGGATGCGTTTTTCGCGTCCGTAGAACAGTTGACGCGTCCCACGTTGCGCGGGCGCCCGGTTCTCGTCGGCGGCATCGGCGGGCGCGGTGTCGTCGCGGGCGCCAGTTACGAGGCGCGGGTGTACGGCGCGCGTTCGGCGATGCCGATGCATCAGGCGCGCAGGCTGGTCGGCGTCACCGCGGTGGTGGTGCCGCCGCGCGGTGCGGTGTACGGCGTGCTGAGCGGGCAGGTGTTCGACACACTGCGCAGCCGAATCCCGGTGCTGGAGACGCTCTCGTTCGACGAGGCGTTCGGCGAACCCGCCGAACTGGCCGGGGCCACGGTGGCCGAGGTACAGGAGTTCTGTGCCGACCTGCGCGCCGCGGTGCGCGAACGCACCGGCCTGACCGCGTCCGTCGGCGCGGGCACCGGTAAGCAGCTCGCCAAGATCGCCTCGGGACTCGCCAAACCCGATGGTATCCGGGTGGTTTCGGCGGTCGAACAAGCACAGATGCTGGCCGCGCTGCCGGTCCGGAAGCTGTGGGGGATCGGCCCGGTGGCCGAGCACAAACTGCGCTCGCTCGGCATCGAGACGGTCGGTGCGTTCGCCGCGCTACCGGAATCGGAGGCGATATCGATCTTGGGCGGTGCGGTCGGCGCCGCGCTGCATCGCCTCGCACGCGGTATCGATGATCGACCGGTCGCCGAGCGGGCCGAGGCCAAGCAGATCAGCGCCGAGACCACCTTCGAGACCGACATCGTGACGCTCGCGCAGCTGCGCCCGGCGATCGAGGCGATGGCCGCGTCGGCGCATCGTCGCCTGATCGCCGACGGGCGCGCCGCCCGCACCGTGGTGCTCAAGCTGAAGAAGTCGGATATGAGCATCGTGACGCGCTCGTTCACGCTGCCGTACGCGACCGAGGATCTCACCACGCTGTCCACCGCCGCGCAGCGTTCCGCGATCGACCCGACCGAGCTCGGCCCGATCCGGCTGGTCGGGGTCGGCTACGGCGGATTGTCCACGGTGCGGCAGGAGTCGTTGTTTCCGGAATTGGATCAGGCGCCGGTCGCCGAGGACGGTGTCTGGGAACAGGCCGCCGCGCCGGCCGAACCGGCGGCGGAGGCACCGGCGACCTTACCGCTCGCGACCGCGTTGTCGGTCCCGCTCTGGCATCCCGGCATGGACGTCGAACACTCCGAGTACGGCCACGGCTGGGTCCAAGGGGGTGGATACGGCGTCGTCACCGTGCGATTCGAGACTCGCTCGACCGGTCCTGGCCCGGCCCGCACCTTCGCCGCCGACGACCCGGGCCTGAGCAGAGCCGATCCGCTGCACAGTCTGCGGTGACCGGGTCGGCGCAGCGCTCGACATCGCCGAGCCCACCGCGTACGTTCGCTGCCGACGACATCAGTCAGTCCCGTGTGGGTCCACGCGGTGGTCCTCTGTGCCGGTAGCCTGGGAGCTCGTGCAGCGCCGCCGGTCGGGTGGAGGCTGCCATTGGTGGACATGACACGGACCTACTCGAACGCAAAGGACGAGCAGTTGAAGCTTCGTAAGACTGGACGCATCGCGATCGCCGGCCTGGCCATCGTTGCCGCGCTGGGTATGACCGCGTGCGGCGACGACAAGGACAGCAAGCCGGCCGCCAAGACGTCGACCAGCGCCAAGGCGTCGGCGTCGGCCGCTGCGAACCTGCCGCCGGTCCCGACAGTCGCGGAGCTGAACGCCGCACTGGCCCGCGCGCTGGACCCGGCGGTTCCGGCGTCGGAGAAGCTGGACGGTGTCCAGGGTGCCGAGGCCGACCCGACCCTGCCGGATCGCCTCTCGCAGGCCGCCAAGGGCGCCGACGTGAAGATCGAGGTCACCGATGTGACCGAGTTCGGCGACAGCGTCAACGCCAAGGCCAAGTTCGTGGTCAACGGCCAGGAGAACCTCGTCGACGTGCCCTTCGTCGCCGACAACGGCAAGTGGAAGATCCAGAAGTCCTGGGCCTGCGCCATGCTGACCAACCTGGGCCAGACCTCCACGGCCTGCAGCTAGTTCGTGCCGTCGCGGCCGGCTCCCAGCGAGCCGGCCGCGACAACGGTCTTCGTTCGAGACGGTGACCGAATATGCAGGCTGAGTACGTGATTCGGGCGCCGATAGCTGGGACTCTGTGTCATCCGATGATTACGCGCTAGCATCCAGCGTCGTGACTGTCAGTGACGCTGTGCGTGAATCCGCCCAACCGCCGGCACACCAGGAGCCGCAGGATTCCGGAGCGCACCGCGGCGTCGCTCGCCGAATCAGGTTGCTGGCAATCGTCAGCGGGCTGCTGGCGATCCTCGCCGCCGCGTCGATTCCGTTCCTGCCGGTCGAGCAGGATCAATCCAGTGTGGCGTGGCCGCAAACGGCGGCGGTCACCTCGGTGACGGCGCCGCTGCTGACCTACGCGCCGATGGATCTCTCCGCCGAGATTCCGTGCGCCGCCTTCGACGCGCTCGCCGACTCGGGTGGCGTTGTGGTGTCGACCATTCCGCGGCAGTCGCCCGACCTGGAGCGCTACGGGTTCGTCGTCAAAGTCGTGCCCGATGCCGCGGATCGCGCGGGCCGGGTCGACGTGGTGTCGCGCAACACGCTGCTGTGGTCGGCGCCGCTGAGCGCGGTCCGCAATGGATCCTGCGCGGTCCACGTCGAGATGGATACGCAGCGGAGCACGGTCACCGCAACGGGTGTCGCGGATTCGGGCAAGGAGTTCACCACCGACATCCGTCCGCAGGTTGTCGGTGTCTTCAGTGACCTGACCGGTGCGGCGCCGGCGGGCTTGCAGGTGAATGTGCAAGTGGATTCCCGTTTTTCGGCCTCACCGACGCCGTGGAAGCTGGCCGCGATCGTGCTGGCCGTGTTGGCGACGCTGGTCGCGTTGGTCGCGCTGTACCACCTGGACAGTGCTGACGGCCGAAAGTCGCGGCGGTTCCTGCCCACCCGTTGGTGGCGGTTGCAGCCTGCCGACTACGTGGTGTTCGCGACGCTGCTGGTGTGGCACTTCATCGGGGCCAATACCTCCGATGACGGCTATATCCTGGGCATGGCTCGCGCCTCGCAGAGCTCCGGGTTCATGTCGAATTACTACCGCTGGTTCAGCGTCGACGAGGGACCGTTCTACACCCCGTACACCGACATGATCTCGCTGCTGACCCATGTGTCGTCGGTGAGTCCGTGGGTTCGGTTGCCCACCTTGCTCGTCGGTGTCTTCACCTGGTGGGTGATCAGTCGCGAGATCCTGCCCCGGCTCGGTATCGCCCTGCGCTTCGACAAGATCGTGGTGTGGACCAGCGCACTGGTCTTCCTCGCGTTCTGGATGCCGTACAACAACGGCCTGCGCGCGGAACCCTTTGTGGCGCTTGGTGTAATCCTCACCTGGGCCTCGGTCGAACGCGCCATCGCCACCCGCCGTCTGCTGCCTTACGCGTTCGCGATCATCGTCGCGGCGCTGACCCTGACCGTCGCACCGTCGGGCCTGATCTGCGTCGGCGCGCTCGCGGCCGGAGCACGCACAGTCACCGCCGTGATCGTGCAGCGGGCGAAGAGCGCCGGGTACCTCTCCTTGCTGCTGCCGTTGCTCGCCGCCGGACTGGCCGTGCTGACCGTGGTCTTCGCGGATCGGACCCTGGCCGGCGCGCTCGAAATGTTCTATGTGCACGGGCGAATCGGCCCCGGGGAGTCCTGGTTCTTCGAGTTCCTGCGTTATCAGTACCTGCTGCAGATCAACGCCGACGGCTGGCTCACCCGGCGGTTCGGTATGTTCATGCTGCTGCTCGGCCTCGCAGTCTGCGTGGCCACCATGCTGCGCCGGGGCGGCCGCATTCCGGGGACCGCCCTCGGACCGGGACGCAGACTGGTCGGCATCACCGTCGCCGCAATGGTGCTGATGATGTTCTCCCCGACGAAGTGGACCCACCAGTTCGGCGTGTTCGCCGGGTTGGCCGCCTGTGTCGCGGCGCTCACCGCCGTCTCGATCAGCCCCGCCGTCATGCGGCCGCTGCGTAACCGGGCGCTGTTCGCCACCGCTGTCTTCTTCGCGCTCGCGCTGACCTTTGTCGGCGCCAACGGCTACTGGTACGTCTCGGCGTGGGGAATTCCGTGGTGGGACAAGCCGCCGACCTTCGCAGGCTTCGGGCTGTCGACCTTCGCCGCCGGGCTGTCGGTGCTGGCGCTCGCGGTCGCGGCCTGGTTCCACATTCGGCCGGAGACACAGCCCCGCGCAGGCTCGGTGCCGGGGCGAATCGCCCGCGTTCCAGTGCTTGCCGTCGTCGCGGCCGCCATGGTGGCGTTCGAGGTGCTGTCGTTCGCGAAAGCGGCTGTGGCGCAGTATCCGTCGTATTCGATGGCGCAATCGAACCTGTCCGCCGCGTTTTCCGGTGGCTGCGGCCTCGCCGACAAGGTGTTGATCGAGACCGATCCGAACGCGTCGGTGCTGCCACCGCTGGCCGGTGATGCCGCGACCGCGCTCGCCGGTGCCGAGTCGACCGGCTTCACACCGAACGGGGTAGCCGCCGATCTCACCTCCGATGAGATCGAATCCACCACGGGCAAGGCGAATTCCGTCGCTAGCGCCGGCTCCGACGATGCGGCCGATCCGAAGGCCGGATCGAAATCGCCGGGGTCCGAGACCGGTACGTCGGGTGCGGGTATCAACGGCAGCAGCGTCCCGCTGCCCTTCGGACTCGACCCGGCGACCACGCCGGTGCTCGGTAGCTACCGCGACGGCGCCCAGGTGCCGGCGGAGCTGACCACCGGGTGGTACCGGCTTCCCAACGCCACCAACGGAAGTCGCGGCGACATCATCTCGATCGCGGTCGCCGGGCGGATCCGGCACGTCGACAGCGACGGCATCGTCCACCCCGGCCAGGACCTGCGCCTAGAGTACGGCCGCGCCGGATCCGACGGCACGGCGCTCGCGCTCGGCAGTGTGGACCCGATCGACATCGGGCCGTCCCCGTCGTGGCGCAACATGCGTGTCCCGCTGGACCAGCTGCCCGGTGACGCGGACGTCGTCCGGATCGTCGCGAGCGACAAGGATCTCGGCAAGGACCAGTGGCTCGCGGCGACGCCGCCGCGGGTGCCGCAGACGAAAACCCTGACGGCCGTGGTGGGTTCGCGGACACCGGTGCTGCTGGACTGGGAGGTCGTGCTGAACTTCCCCTGCCAGAACCTGGTGCCCACTCACGCGGGCGTCGCAGACTTGCCGACCTACCGAATCCTGCCGGACCGCAACGGCGCGACCATCACCAACCTGTGGCAGGACCACAACGGTGGCGGTCCACTCGGCTGGACCCAGCTGCTCTTCACCGCTCGCGCGCTGCCCACCTATCTGGACCAGGACTGGGACCGCGACTGGGGCTCGATCGAGCAGTACCTACCCCTCGACCCCAACGCCCAGCCCGCCAAGGTGACCATCGACGAAACCCAGCGCTGGGGCACCTGGACCCCCGGCCACATCAACACCGCCTGGTAGGCCGGACTGCGGGCCGTGCACCCTTTGTGCGAGGCGCACATCCCGTATAGCGGGTGTGTGCGCGCCGAAAAGGTCTGCGGCCGGTGCTGGCTCCCGGCGCTACCTGCGAAGGGCCATCAAACCCTTTGGTGCGTCAGCCTTTCGACTGCACCGCGAACGGGTGCTGCCAGCGTAGGCCGGGGAAGCGGGCGAACCCGCGGTCGCAGGTGATCAGTTCGCTGCCGGACTCGATGGCCAGGGCGGCGTGGTAGGCGTCGGCGACGTCGTTGCCTCGGGCGTCGATGGTGCGGCACAGGTGCGCGAAGATCTCGTAGTGGCGAAGTCCGGGGCGCACGGGACGGGAGTTCGGTGCGCCGATCAGGATCTCGGTGAATTGGAGGGCTTGGTCCGGTGGGGTCGGCGTCCGGAAGATGCGCGGATTGGTGACGACGCGAACGAACCCGCTGAGCACCAACTCGCTCAATGCGAAGGTGGCGGGTCCGTTCACCAGCGTGGTCAGCCAGTCGTGCGCGGCGGCATGGTCGGGTGATTCGACCCGGAACGCGTAGACCAGGACGTTGACGTCAGGAAGCAGCATCGGACAACGTCGATCGCAGGCGTGCGTCGTCGTCCTCGTAACCGGCGTCGCGGACCGTGTTCCACTGAGCGAGGTTGATGCCGACCTGGACCCCGTCGCCGCCGCCCGTCGGTAGGACGATGTCCATCCGTGCGGTGTCTCGTGCGCTGAGGTCTTCGAGCAGCATGCGTAACGCCTCCTCGATCAGGCTGGTCAGGGTTCGTCCGTCGCGAGCGGCCTGTTGTTTGGCGGCGCGCAGCAGCGCATCGTCCAGATCCAAAGTCGTCCGCATGCAGATCACTGTACTCCGCCGTGCAGATTTATGCATCCGCCGATTTGGGCTGCGATTCGGCAGCAATGGTGCTGGTGCGGGCCTCGCGGTGGGTGCGGCGGGCGCGCAGCAGGGCGTGGGCGGTGAAGAGGGCCAGGGCCGTCCAGATGAGGGCGAAGCCGGCCCAGCGGGAGGCGGGCATCGGTTCGTGCGCGACGGCGACGCCCCAGGCCATCTGGAGGGCCGGGGTGAGGTATTGCAGCAGCCCCATGGTGGACAGCGGAACACGTTGGGCGGCAACGGCGAACAGCAGCAGCGGGATGAGCGTGACCGGACCGGTGGCCACCATCAGCGCGGCATGCCCTGTGCTGGAACCGAATTCGCTGCGCCCCGTCAGGGCGAGCACGACCACGAAGGCGAGGGCGAACGGCGCGGCCACCACACCCTCGGCGGCGATGCCACGCACAGCGTCCAGCGGGATCACCTTTTTCACCAGGCCATACGTCGCGAAGGAGCAGGCCAGCACCAGCGCGATGACCGGCGGCCTGCCGTAGTCGACGGTGAGCACCGCCACCGCCGCGGCACCGAGCCCGAGCGCGGCCCACTGCGCCTTCGCCAGCCGCTCGCGAAAGATCAGCACCCCGAACGCGACCGTCACCAACGGGTTGATGAAGTACCCGAGTGCACACTCCACGACGTGCCCTGACGTGACGCCGAACACATACACACCCCAGTTGATCGCGATCGCGGCCGACGCCACCGCGGCCAACCGCCAGATCCGCGCGCCGATGCCGCGTAGCTCGCGCAAGCGTCCGCTCACCAGCAGCATCGCGAGCACCAACACCAACGTCCACAGAATCCGCTGCGCAACCACCTCGGCCGCACCGGCGAACGCCAGCAACCCGAAGAAAGCGGGGAACAAACCCCAGAGGAAGAACGCGCTCGTACCGAACGCAACACCCGGGATAGTCCTGCTTCGCTGCACGCTTCCGACGCTACTTCTCACGTAGCCTTGCGGTCATGTCGACTAGCGTGCAGGCCGCGCCTGCCACCGGATTGACCGCGGCGGAGGTCGAGCAACGGCGCCGCGACGGGCTCACCAACGATGTGCCGGACCGGGCCAGCCGTTCGGTCCGCGACATCGTCAGGGCCAACGTCTTCACCCGGATCAACGCCATCCTCGGCGTGCTGTTCATCCTGGTGCTGGCCACCGGATCGATCATCGATGGCATGTTCGGACTGCTGATCGTCGCCAACAGCGCGGTCGGCATCATCCAGGAGGTCCGCGCCAAGCGCACCCTGGACAAGCTGGCCATCGTCAGCCAGGCCAAGCCGACAGTGCGCCGCGACGGCAAGTCCGTCGAGCTGGCGCCGCGCGAGGTGGTGCTCGACGACCTGATCGAGCTCGGACCCGGCGACCAGATCGTGGTGGACGGCGAGGTCGCGGAGGCCTCGCTGCTGGAGATCGACGAATCGTTGCTCACCGGTGAGGCCGACCCGATCGACAAGCAGATCGGCGCTGAGGTGATGTCGGGCAGCTACGTGGTGTCCGGTAGCGGCTGCTATCGCGCCACCAAGGTCGGCAAGGACGCGTACGCGGCGAAGCTGGCCGAGGAGGCGAGTAAGTTCACCCTGGTCAAGTCGGAGCTGCGCAGCGGTATCGACACCATCCTGAAGGTGATCACCTACCTGCTGATCCCGGCGGGTGCGCTGAGCATCTACAACCAGCTGGTCTCCAGCAAGGAGTCGTGGCGGCCCGCGGTGACCGGCATGGTCGCGGCGCTGGTGCCGATGGTTCCGGAAGGCCTGGTGCTGATGACCTCGGTGGCCTTCGCGGTCGGCGTGGTCCGGCTCGGCAGGCGCCAGTGCCTGGTGCAGGAGCTGCCCGCCATCGAGGGCCTGGCCCGAGTCGACGTGGTGTGCGCGGACAAGACCGGCACGCTCACCGAGAACGGCATGCGCCTGTCCGAGATCAAGACGCTGGATTCCTTCGACGACAACGACATTCGACAAGCTCTGGCCGCGTTGGCGGCCGACGATCCGCGCCCGAACGCGAGCGTGCAGGCGATCGCCGAGGCGCTGCCGGACGGACCGGGCTGGACGCGGACCGCGGTCGCACCGTTCTCCTCGGCCAAGAAGTGGAGCGGCTGCTCCTACGGCGAGCACGGCGACTGGCTGCTCGGCGCGCCCGACGTGCTGCTCGACGCGAAGTCCGAAGATGCCAGGGTGGCAGAGGAACTCGGCTCCTCGGGGCTGCGCATCCTGCTGCTGGCCCGCAGCGACCGCCCGGTCGACGCCGCGGACGCGCCGGGTACCGTGCGGCCCGCGGCGCTGGTGGTGCTGGAGCAGCGGGTCCGGCCCGACGCCAAGGAAACGCTCGAATACTTTGCCAGCCAGAATGTTTCGATCAAGGTGATCTCCGGCGACAATGCCGTCTCGGTGGGCGCGGTGGCCGCCTCGCTCGACCTCACCGGCGGCGACCACGCGGTCGACGCGCGCCAATTGCCCGAGGGCCGCGAGCAACTCGCCGACGTGCTCGACCACGAGACCACCTTCGGCCGGGTCCGCCCGGACCAGAAGCGCGCCATGGTGGCCGCACTCCAGTCGCGCGGCCACACCGTCGCGATGACCGGCGACGGCGTGAACGACGTGCTGGCGCTCAAGGACGCCGACATCGGCGTCGCGATGGGCGCGGGCAGCCCGGCCACCCGCGCGGTGGCGCAGATCGTCTTGCTGGACAACAAGTTCGCGACCCTGCCGTACGTGGTGGGGGAGGGTCGCCGGGTGATCGGCAATATCGAGCGGGTCTCGAATCTGTTCCTCACCAAGACCGTCTACTCGGTGCTGCTCGCCTTCCTGATCGGCATCGCCGGCGTCGGCTCGCAGATCTTCGGCTACGACCCGATCGGTTATCCGTTCCTGCCGCGGCACGTCACGATCGCCGCCTGGTTCACCATCGGCATCCCGGCGTTCGTCCTCTCGCTCGCGCCCAACAACGAGCGCGCCCGCAGCGGATTCGTCCGTCGCGTCATGCGATTGGCGATTCCGTCCGGCGTGGTGATCGGCGTGGCCACCTTCGTCGCCTACCTGATCGCCTACGCCGGTCCGGAGGCGTCCGCGCAGCAGAAGGAGCAGGCGGGCACCACCGCGCTGATCACGCTGATCATGATCGCGGTATGGGTGCTCGCCATCGTCGCCCGGCCGTACGTGTGGTGGAAGGTGGTGCTGATCTCGGTGTCGGTCGGCGCGTACATTTTCCTGTTCAGCGTCCCGTTCACCCGGGAGTTCTTCAAACTGGATCCGTCCAATGTCGGGCTCACCACCGCCGCATTCATTTGTGGCGCTGTGGGTATCGTGCTCGTCGAGGTCGCGTGGTGGGTGAGCGCGACCCTGCTGGGGGAGAAGGCCGAACTCTTCCCGACCCCGAATACGGCGGTTCCCGGCAAACTGGACATCTGACCCGGCGCGCCGCGAGAACCCTTGTGCGGGGCGATCATTCAGTGTTGGAGTACCTTCTCCGAATATGGAGGTACTGCTGCACCAGATCGACGCGTTCGCGGACGCACCGTTCTCGGGCAACCCAGCCGCGGTGATGCCGCTCTCATCGTGGCTCCCGGATTCGTTGCTGCAACACCTGGCCGAGGAGAACAACCTCGCCGAAACCGCCTTCTACACCGCGGAATTACCGCCGGAGGCCGGTGCGCCGCCCGGGGATTGGCCCGCGTTCCACCTGCGCTGGTTCACCCCGGCGGTGGAGGTCGACATGTGCGGGCACGCCACCGTGGCCAGTGCCGCACAGATTTTGGAGGACATGCACCCCGGCGCGGACCGGGTGAGCTTCTTCACCCGCAGCGGCTGGCTGCACGTGGACCGCACCGACGACGACGAATTCGTGCTCGACCTGCCCGCGGTGCCCGCCACCGAGGTGACCCCCGATGTGGTGCTGGTCGCCGCGCTCGGCGTCCAGGCGGTACGCGCCTACACCGGCACCGACGTGGTCATCATGGTGGCCAGCGAACAGGAAGTCCGCGACGCCGCACCGATTTTCACCGCCTTCCCGCCGTTGCCGCGCGGCGCGATCGTCACCGCGCGCGGCGAGACCGCCGACTTCGTCTCACGCTTCTTCGCCCCCGGCGTCGGCGTGCCGGAGGATCCGGTCACCGGATCGGCGCACGCCCAACTGGTTCCGCTGTGGGCCCGGGAACTCGGCCGCACCGAACTCACCGCCCGCCAGCTCTCCCGGCGCGGCGGCAGCCTGCGCTGCGAGCTCGTCGGCGACCGGGTACTGCTCGTCGGCCGGTGCCGCCGCTACCTGGACGGCGTTGTGCAGCTACCGGACTGACCCGAACCCCGCGACTCGCCCGGTCTGCCACCGGGTCTCATATCCCGACCCGGCGCCACCGAAATGTGGTCGCGCCGTGGCCGAGTCGCGCTTCGTCACCGCGGCGCACACGAAACACTGCGCGGCGCGGTGATGTCCGGCCTCCGCCGGGATGGAGCGGGGATGAGTCATCCCGGCGGAGGTCGGTTCCGTTCCACGAACACGCGCCTCAAGATCCTTCGAGGGGGAAGAGGATGGGGCTCAGTAGGTACTGGGCGCGATCGGGGGTCTGCTCGTTGGCGATTTTCGGGAGGATCGCCGCGCGCATGCCCGCGATCAGGTCGAGCACCTCGTCGTCGCTGAGCCAGATCGCGTGCTGACGGTAGCCGACGGCGTGGCGGGTCGGGTCGGCCTCGGGACGTTCCAGGTAGGCGTTGAACTCGGCGAGCAGGGTGGCCATCGCGATGGCGAAGACCCGGCGGTGATCCTCCAGCGTGAGCGATTCGGCGGTGTCGGTGTCGATCACCGCGCGGTCGCCGCGCAACCGGTAGTGCCGCTCGTGCACGCCCCGAATCCGTTGTTCCTCAGCTACTTCCATGATGCCGCCGGCGGCGAGTAGTTCGACGTGCCGGTACACGGTGGCCTTGGAGACATCGGGCAGCCGTTCGCACAGCTGCGCGGTGGTCAGTGTCCGGTCACCGCGCAGTGCGTGCACCAGTCGCAAGCGCACCGGATGGGCGAGCAGTTCCACGGAGTCCATGGGCTTATGTTCTCATATCTGATAACGTTCTCAAACATGAGAACGGAAGAGATGGATCATGCCGAACCCACCTGGTCCGCCCCGGACTACGCCGACTCCAGCAGGTTCGACGAGTACGACATCACCCTTGGTGCAGGCGACCGTGCGGTGCCAGGCACGGTGACCATGCCGCACGGCGACGGAGCCCGAGTCGGCGTTGTGTTGCTCAGCGGTGGTGGGCCGTTCGATCGGGACTGCACGTTCGGGCCGAACAAGCCGCTGCGTGATCTCGCGTGGGGCCTGGCAAGTCGCGGTGTCGCGGTGCTGCGTTTCGACAAGATCACCTACGTTCGTCCCGAGGTGACGAAGGAGCCCGACTTCACCATGACCGACGAATATGTGCCGCACGCCGTCGCCGCGATCGGGCTGCTGCAACGGACGCGGAATGTCGATCCGGCAAGGGTTTTCGTCGTCGGCCACAGCATGGGCGGCAAGGTGGCACCGCGCGTCGCGGCTGCCGAACCGTCCGTCGCTGGGCTGGTGCTGCTGGCGGCCGACGCCGAACCGATGCACCGCGCGTCCGTTCGTGTGCTGACCTATATGGCATCGGTGGCGCCGAGCGCGGAGACCGATGCTTTGGTAGCTACCTTCACCCGAGCGGCAGCTGTGGTGGACAGCCCGGACCTGTCTCGCGAAACCCCCTCCGCCGACCTGCCTTTCGGCATGGGTGGTGCCTACTGGCTGGACATGCGCGGCTACGACCAGGTCGCTGCCGCCGCGGCGCTGCCGCAGCCCATGCTCGTCCTGCAGGGCGAGCGCGACTATCAGGTAACCGTGGCCGACGATCTTGCCCGCTGGCAAGCGGGCCTCGAATCCCGCGCCGACACAATGTTCCGCGTATATCCCGCGGACAACCACATGTTCTTCCCCGGTACCGGTCCATCGACTCCCGCCGACTACGCGCCGCCGCAACACGTAGACCCGCACGTCATCACCGACATCGCCGATTGGCTCGCGCAGCACTGACGAAACGACAGCCCAGGCTCGGCGCCGCGCATCATTACCCGACTCGCGCACGAATCATGCAGCAAATCGCACGCGCGGCGGGCCGAACTGATGCGTGAGGTCAATGGCCGCTCGGTGCGGTCCACGTTGTCGACGGTCCGCGCGTGGTTACTGGTCGGGCACCGGGCCGTCGTCAGGGCCGGGCTGGACGACATCCACTTGATCGGGCAGCAGCGGCACTACGCCGAATCGGTCGGCTACCGCGTCGGACGGCAGGGCTTGTACCGCGCGGATTCCGTTTTGCGCGGCGAGGTTTCGGAGACCATCGAGTGGTCCGCGCAGCACAAGGCCGACGGTGCAGGCGCAACCGGAGCGCAGGCGAGCGGCGGCGAGGGCGTTGATGCTGGCGGCGCGCTGGTCGGCGACGGTGCGGGGGAGCAGCCAGGCCGCCGACTCGGCGGAGCTGACAGCCGCCTCGTCCCCCTGCGGGACTGGGACGGCGACCAGCGGGGTTTGCACGCGAGGGATCGAAACCTGGTACAGCACTTGCGATATCCGCATGCCGCCGCTGTGCCGCGGAATCTGTTCCGGCACCAGTGGTTCGGTGAACGAGACCAAGGCCCAGTGGTCGGCGATGTCCGTGCCCTCCAGCGAAGCCTGTGCGCGGGCAAGGTAATCCGTGACCTGCTCGCCTTGCTCGGGGCCGAGCCGATCGGTGGATACGCCATCCTTGCGGGGCGGGTTCAGCACACCGAGCAGCACGATGAACAAGACGAGCGCGACGGCCGCCGCCGCGAGGGCGAGTCGGCCCAGCGGCAGCGTCCGCCGGTCAGGCATTGCGCAGGACGTCCAAGGCGTGCTTCAGATCGTCCGGGTACTCGCTGGTGATCTCCAGCCAGCGCCCGTCGGCCGGATGATTGAAGCCGAGCGAACGGGCATGCAGCCATTGCCTTTCCAGGCCGAGGCGCTCGGCGAGGCGCGGGTCCGCGCCGTAGGTGAGGTCACCGCAGCATGGGTGCCGGATCGCGGAGAAATGCACCCGGATCTGGTGGGTGCGGCCGGTTTCCAGGTGGATGTCGAGCAGGCTCGCCGCCTGGAAGGCCTCGACGGTGTCGTAGTGCGTGATGCTCGGGCGCCCGTCCGCGGTGACCGCGAACTTCCAGTCGTTGCCGCGGGCCCGCCCGATCGGGGCGTCGATGGTGCCACTGCTCGGGTCCGGATGTCCCTGCACCAGAGCGTGATACCGCTTGGCCACGGTGCGCTGCTTGAACGCGCGCTTGAGCACCGTGTACGCGTGCTCGGACTGCGCGACCACCATCACGCCGGAGGTGCCGACGTCGAGCCGGTGCACGATGCCCTGCCGTTCGTGCGCGCCGGAGGTGGAGATGCGGTAGCCGGCCGCGGCCAGCCCGCCGATCACGGTCGGCCCGCTCCAGCCGACGCCGGTGTGCGCCGCGACGCCGACCGGCTTGTCCACCGCGACGATGTCGTCGTCGGCGTAGAGGATCCGCATCCCCTCCACCGGCGCGACCTCGATCGAGAGCTCCCGCTTGGGTTCCGGGAAGATCACCTCGAGCCAGGCGCCCGCGGCGAGCCGGTCGGATTTGCCCGCGGCGACGCCGTCGAGCTGCACGGAGCCTTCCTCGGCCAGCGCCGCGACGGCGGTACGGGACAGGCCGAGCAGCCGGGACAGGCCCGCGTCGACCCGCATGCCGTCGAGCCCGTCGGGAACGGGCATGGTCCGTGTTTCCCTCATGCCGTGTTTCCTTCGCTGGTCTTGTTCGCGGTGGTGTCGGCGGTGGCGGTGGCGGTGTCGGGCTCGTCGCGCCCGGTGCGCGTCCCGTTCGGCTCGAAACCGAACACGGTCAACACCACCAGCAGGATCGCGCCGCAGACGATCGACGAGTCCGCCACGTTGAACACCGGCCACCAGCCGATCGCGAGAAAATCGACCACATGCCCCTGCAACGGCCCCGGCGCCCGGAACAGCCGATCGACCAGATTGCCGAGCGCGCCGCCGAGCACCATGCCGAGGCCGATCGCCCACCACAGCGACCGCAGCGTGCGCCCGATGCGCACGACGCCGATCACCACGGCCGTGGCGACCAAGGTCAGCAGCCAGGTCATGCCGGTCGCCATCGAGAAGGCTGCTCCGGGGTTGCGCACCAGGCTCAGCCTTGCCCAGTCACCGATGAGCGAGACCGGCTCGCCCGGCTTCAGGTTCGCCACCACGAGGCATTTGGTCAGCAGATCCAGGCCGAGCAGGATGACCGCGATGACGAGTAAGGTCCGCAGCCGCTGGGGCGGAGTCGCTGGATTCGCCTCCTCGGCGGTGTTCGCTGGGTTCTCCTCGGGCGGCGGGTCGTCACTCACACGCACCATCATCGCTCGAGCTATCCGACACCTTGTGCAGTGGTCACCCGCAAGACCCAGCTGACACTCAGGAACCGGTCGTACCCTGATGCTCGTGACGGTGTTGTCTTCCCCCCATATCCCGCGCTTCGCGCGGTCGGGTGTGTTGCTGATAGTGCTGGCGGTCGGCCTGACCGCGTTCGGAACCGGTTGCAGCGGTGGCGCTGAGTCGCGCTCGGAGCCGGAGAGCACCGAGCCCCTCGGCATCGGCAAAGAAGTGTCCGTGCCGATCCCGGCCGCGATCACCAATGTCGTGGCACCGGGGGCCGAGCCGCGCTCGTTGCTGCGCCGTGACTACCCGGCGGGCACCGTGCAGCGGGTGACGCTGCATACCTCGCACCGGATCGCGCAGCAGATCAACGATCAACCCGCGCGCGACTTCTCCGCGCCCGCCCTGTCGATCCCGATGACGGCGCAGACCGACGCCGAGGGCATCGATCTCACCCTGGGCACCGTCACCACGCCCGATCCGGCGCTGGCCAAGGCGCTCACCAAGACCGGCGGTTCGCACGCCGGATTCGACCTCAGCGACCTCGGCGCCATCACCGCGCTGCGGCTCGAACCGTCGCCCGACACCTCCAACCCGGCGCGAGCCGCGCTGGAACAAGCCTTCTATCAGGCGGTCTACCGCTCGATCGCGTTTCCCGATCAGCCGGTCGGCGAGGGCGCGGTCTGGACGGTGCGGCAGGAGATCAGCGGCGGGGTCACCCTCGACCAGGTCACCACGGCGACGCTGACCAAGCGCGACGGTGACCGGCTGACCATCGAGCTCGATGTCATCCAGCAGCCGAAGTCGGCGGTGTGGAACCTGCCCAACAACGCGGGCAAGCTCGATATCCAGGACTACGTCATGCAGGGCACCGGCACGATCACCGTCGATCTCGGACTGCCACTGCCGGTCGCGGGCACGATCACCGTCGGCGGTCATCAGGGCTATCGCGACCCGCGCACCGAGAGTGTGTTGCAGCAGACGATCGATACGCAGGTGTCGTGGACCGAGTGACCCGCGGCTGCGGCCTGCTGCTCGTCGCCGCGACCGCCGCGCTCGTCGCGGCGTGCGGATCGTCGAAGTCGGCCGCGCCGCAGACGCCGGACTTGCCGCCGCTGGGTCCGGTCACGGCCGCCGCGCCGGTGACCGGTGCGCCGATCGCGGATGCCGATCGGCTGCGTGATCAGCTGCTGACCAGCAAGAATCTGCCGCCGAACTTCACCGCGCTGCCCACCAGGGCCGAGGCGCCCGCCGGGGTGCAGGGCTCGCCGACCGATCCGGCGGAATGCGCGAAGGTGCTCACACCACTGGGTGCGCAGCGGCCGGGCGCGCTCGCTCAGGCGTCTATTCAATATGCAGGCCCGAATTTCTCCAGCATCGATATCGACGCGGCGAGTTTTCCGAATGCAGCTCTAGCGCCCGCGTTTTCGGACGTGCAGGCGTTGTTGCGCCGGTGCGCCCACTATTCCGGTGCGGATGCCACGGATATAGCGGTGGATTACCGGATCGGTGGTTTTCCGCCACCGCAGGGCGGTGACGCGGTCACTGCCTTTCAGGTGCGTACCAGCAGCGATGGGTTGACGCTGCATTCGGCGGTCGCGATCGTGCAGGTCGGCAGCACCTTGGCACAGGTTGCGGTGACCGCGCCGGAACCTGTCGAGCCGGGGGTGCTCAGCGATCTCACCGCCGCGCAGGTGCGCAGGCTACAGGGTGTTTCGGGGCCTTGATCAGGGCGGATTCGCCGTGAGGCAGGGTGTCGCGGAGCTAGGCTCGACAGGTCCGACACACCGCCTCGACGGAGGTTTCTCATGTCTGATGTCAAGCCAGTGCCCGACGGCTACCCAGTGTTGTCGCCGGGCCTCGCGATCGACGGCGCCGCGGCCGCGATCGATTTCTACAAGCACGTTTTCGGCGCATCGGAGCGGATGCGCATGCCGGGGCCGGACGGCAAGGTCGCGCATTGCGAGCTGATGTTCGGTAATTCGCTCGTCATGATCGGCGACCCGTCCGAGGAGATGGATTTCCGGGACCCGAAGCAGGTCGGCGGCACGCCCGTCAATCTGCATGTCTACGTCGAGGACGCCGATGCCGCCTTCGGCGCCGCGATCGCCGCGGGCGCCAGGGAACTCAGCCCGATGGCCGACCAGTTCTACGGCGACCGCAGCGGCGCCTTCGAGGATCCGTGGGGCCACCGCTGGACCGTGGCCACGCACATCGAAGACGTCGCACCCGAGGAGATGGATCGGCGGATGCGGGAGTTGTTCGGCTAGCCCGAAATTACTGAATCACCGACTACCCGAACAGGTTTCGCGGCCAGCGGCTTGACAGCGGGTCCGTTGGAGACCGAGCCGTCCAAACGGTACTTGCTGCCGTGGCAGGTGCAGTTGATGGTGCCGCCGGACACCGAGGCGACCTTGCAGCCGGCATGTGTGCAGACCGAGGACAGGCCGACGAAGCTGCCTGCGCTCGGCTGGGTCACCACGGTGTCGCCGACGATCACGCCCCCGCCAACGGGGATGTCGGCGGTCTTGGCGAGCGTGTTGCCGGCGGATTGACCCGGGCCCGCCGGTGTTTCTTTCGGTGCGGGAGTGGCGTTTTCCCTGCCGGAGGTGGTGCATGCGGTCAGCGCCGCCGCTGCGACCACCGCGCCTGCGGTGACTACGCCGCGTCGGGTGAAAGCCGATTCGTCGGTGGACATGGTCGATCTCCTCGATGTGCTGCCGTCGTCGGACGGCCGGGGAGCGATTCCGCAACTGTGGGCTGTGCCGCTCCTCGCCTTATCCACGGGATGGGGGACCCAACGGTTCAACCGGGCATGCGCGGCTGGCCTGTGGCGTTCGGGATGAACGCGTCGGGTCGGCCACAACGGGGGATCGCGGCGAAGTCGGACATCGCGCGGCGGCCAGCGGCCCTCGCGCCGGTGATCCACTCTGCTCGCGGTGGACCGCGACGTTCAGTCGCTCCAGCTAGCCACGGGCCGGTGCCACGTTGGCTTTCGCGGCCAGGTTGCGGGCAGCCTGGACGGTCAGGGCCGAGCCCGCGGTGAAGGCTGCCTCGAAGGCGGTTTCGCCTAGGGCGGCACGAGTGATCGCGGTGGGGCGGTCGATGTCCGGGCGTTCAGCGGGGAGAACGGGGATGCCGTTGTCCGCACGCACGGTGTGGGCGGCACCGAGAAGCTGGGCGGCGGTGTCGAATTCACCGAGGGCCGCCGCGGCTGATCCGAGTGCGGCCAGTGCGAACGTGGTGTCGCGCGGGGCCTCGATGCGCTGGGCGCCGTCGAGGGCCATCAGGTGCATGGCGAGGGCGGCGGATGGGTCACCGTGGTGTTCGAGGAGGTAGCCCAGCTCGACCTGGAGCATGGGCACGAACAGCGGTGTCTCCTCGCCGTCGGCCGGGGCGGTGGCGAGGATTTCGCGCAGAATGTGTTCGGCGACATCGGGTTTGCCGTTGCGGCGGGCGGTATAAGCGAGGACGACGGAGGCGAAGAGACGACCGGGCGCGTAACCGTGTTCGGTGGCGATCCGCACGGCCTGCTCGGCGAGGACTTCAGCGCGATCGAACTCGGTGTGCTGCATGGCGATCCAGCCGAGCCAGCAGAGATGGGTGCAGACCTGACCCCACAGCTCCAGCTCCTGTGCCAAACCCAGGGCCTCGGTGTGGATGTCTGTTGCGCCGGGCAGGTCACCGGTCAGTTCGGCGAGGCCGCCGAGCCACTCGGCGGCTTGCAGCCTGCCCCAGCGGTCATCGATCTCGGCGAACAGCCGGGCGGCGGCGCGGGCGTGCTGTTCGAGCGCGGTCAGGTCGGCGCGGCTGTGTGCGGCTTTCGCCAGGCAGACCTGGCCGAACGCGACGGCCCAGCGGTCACCGAGCTGCTCGCAGACCGGAAGTGCCTGGTGCACCAGGGCTTCCAGCTCGGGGATGTCGCCGGATTCGAGAGCGGAGAAGGCGAGGAACAGGTCGGCGCGCGTCCGGCCCGCCGGATCATCGACGGTGTCGTACATGGCCGCGATTTCGCGCCGCCTGGCCGCGCCGTCGGCGAATTCACCCTGCTGGAAGGTGAACCCGACCCGCCAGGCGAGTGCGGACGCGCGTTGTCGTGCCGAACCGCCCAGCGCCAGCGCGCTGTCGAACCAGCGCCGGGCTTCGGTCAACCGCCCGCGTAGCAGCCAATGCCAGGCGAGTGCGCTGACCAGCCGCAAGGCCTCGTCGGCGGCGCCTGCCCGAACGAATCCGGCTAATGCCGCACGCAGATTCGCGGCCTCGGCGTCCAATCGACGTAACCATCGTTGCTGATCTGCGCCGTGCAGCTCGGGTGCCGCCTGCTCGGCCAGTGTCAGGTAGTACCGATGGTGCGCCCGATGCACCGCATCGAACTCGCCGGCCTCGGCCAGCCGATCGAGGCTGAACGCCGCGACCGACTCCAGCAGTCGATAACGCCGGCCCGTGGCCTGCACGAGTGACCGGTCCACCAGCCGGGCAACGACATCGGCGATGGTGGATTCATCGAGCGGCGCATGGTCGGGCGTGGGCTGAGCGTGCGGACTCGTGCCGGAGCGCTGCCCGGCGGGCAGGACTGCCTGGTTGGCCTCCTCGAACCAACCTGTGGCGCAAACAATTTCGGCAGCATCGAGCGTGCACCCACCCGCATGCACCGCCAACCGCCGCAACACCGCCTGCTCGGTCGCGTCGAGCAGCTCCCAACTCCAGTCGATCATCGCCGTGAGCGTCTGCTGTCGCGGCGGCGCACCACGGTGCCCGGTAGCGAGCAGGCGGAACCTGTCATCGAGGCGGGCGACCATCTCGTGGACACCGAGCGCACGCACCCGGGTCGCCGCAAGTTCCAGGGCCAGCGGGATGCCGTCGAGCCTGCGGCACAGCGTCGCGATCGGTTCGGCGGTGTCGGCGTCGAGAACGAAATCACGGGCGCTCGCCCGGGCCCGGGCGACGAAAAGCTGTACCGCGCTGGTTTGTTCGAGGTCGGCGACGTCGGCGTGCGATGCGGGTACCGCGAGTGGCTCGACCGCGACGACGTCCTCGCCGGGCAGGCGCAGTTGCTCTTGGCTGGTGGCCAGGATGTGCAGGTTCGGCGCCGCGCCGAGCAGCAGTTCGGCGAGATCGGCGGCGTGCTCCACCACGTGTTCGCAGTTGTCCAGCACCAGCAGTAGTTCCTGCTCGGCGAGCACCTCGCACAGCAGCTCGACCGGGTCGGCGCCGTCGCTTGCGCGGATGCCGAGCACCTGGGATACCGCGTCGACGAGGAAGGTGGCGCCGTCGGCCGCGGCCGGCTGTAGCGGCGCCAACTCGACCAGCCAAGTGCCGTGCGGGAATCGGTCGGTGAGCGCGGTCGCCGCGGCCAGCGCGAGCCGGGTTTTGCCGACCCCGCCGGGACCGGTCAGCGTGACGAGCCGGGTATCGGCGACGACGCGCCGCAGCTCGGCGAGGTCTGTTGCACGGCCGATGAGCTCCGTGCGCTGGGCGGGGATGTTGGAACTGCGCCGCCGCAGCACCGTTTCCGGCCGTGGCGCGGCGAGCTCGAGGTCCTGGCCGAGGATCGAGCGTTGCAGCGCAACCAATTCCGGGCTCGGGTCGAGACCGAGTTCGTCGGCCAGTTGCCTGCGCAGGTCCTCGTAGCTGTCGAGTGCCTCGGCCTGTCGTCCCGCACCGTACAGCGCCCGGAGCTGAGCGCCGCGAAGTCGTTCGCGCAGTGGATGTTCGGTGACTATGGTGGCGAGTTCGCTAGCGACGTCGCGGTATTCGCCGAGTGACAGGCGCGTCTCGGCCAGTTCTTCCACCGCGACGAGCCGCTGCTCCTCCAGTTGCGCGATGGCGGGTTGCGCGAAGGCGGCGTCGCGGAAGTCCGCGAACGCCGGTCCGCGCCACAGCCCGAGCGCCTCGCTCAGTGCCTCGGCTCTGGCACTCGGTTCGGACGTCTCGCGGGCGGTCGCCACCAGCGTGCGGAAGCGCAATGCGTCGAGCTCGGTGCAGGCGAGCCGGTAGCCCGGCGGCGGCGAGACCACCAGGTGGCGGGCGCCCGGCTCGGCGTCCTCCAGTGCCCGGCGCAGCTGGGAGGCCTTGGCGGCCAGGGTGCCCGCCGGATTGCCAGGCGGTTCGTCGGCCCAGATGTCGTCGATGAGCCGATCACCGGACACCGGTTGTCCGGCATTGACCAGGAGGTCCGCCAGCAGGGCGCGCACCTTGGTGCCGGGGATGGGCACGGGTGTGCCGGAATCCGTCCAGACCGCCAACGGACCGAGCACACCGAAACGCATACGAGGCAGCTTAGCGACGGTGTTGTCCAGCGGAATCACACCGTAAACAAACCGGAAGGTGGCCCCGGCAGAGTTGCTGACAACACGGAAACAACACACCGAAAAGAGCCCGACATGAAACTCTCCACCGTCTTCGCCGCCGCCATCGCCGCGACCGCCCTGCTGACCGGCTGCGGCACCGCCGACGCCCCGGCCGAGGCCGCCAAGCCCGGCGCCTACGCCGACGTGAACGGTCTGCACATGTACTACGAGGTGCACGGCACGCCGACCGAGCAGCCGCCGCTGGTGCTGCTGCACGGCGCGCTGTCCGGCATCGGCACCGACTTCGGCCAGCTTATCCCGGAGCTGTCCAAGACCCGCCAGGTGATCGCTGTCGAACAGCAGGCGCACGGCCGCACCGCCGACATCGACCGCCCGCTACGCACGCCGCAGATGGCCGAGGACACCGTGGCACTGTTGCGCACACTCGGCGTCCAGCGCGCCGATATCCTCGGCTACAGCATGGGTGCCGGTGTCGCCCTGCAGATTTCGCTCATCCACCCGGAATTGGTGCGTAAGCAGATCCTGGCAGCCGGCGGTCTCGACGCCGGTGCGATGCACCCGGGACTGCTGGAGGGGCTCGCCGAGCTGAAGCCTGAACAGCTGCACGGCTCGCCGTTCCACGACGACTATGTGAAGAACGCGCCGCGCCCCGAAGACTTTCCGCGCCTGGTTGCCAGGGTGACCGAACACGATCAGAACGCCAGCCCGGTATTCGCGGCAGAGGCGGTGCGCCAGAGCAAAGCCCCCACGCTGACGGTGATCGGTGACTCCGACATCATCCGGCCCGAGCACGCGGTCGAGATGTTCCGTTTGTTCGGCGGCGGCGTCATGGGCGACAGCCCGGCCGGACTGCCCGACTCGCAGCTGGCCATCCTGCCCGGCACCTCGCACATCACCCTGGTGCACCGGCCGGAACTGCTGCTGCCGATGATCCCGGCCTTCCTCGACGCCCCCGTCAAGGCGACCCGATGACCGGCCGGCTGCGGGTGGCGCTGATCGTCGGCAGCACCCGCGCCGGGCGGTTCGGGCCGACGGTGGCCGACTGGTTCGCCGGTCGGCTCCGCCGCCGCGACCTCGACCTGGACCGCATCGATCTGGCCGACGCCGGCCTGCCCGACCAACTGACCGGCCACGACGAACCGGCCCCCGCCGCCGTGCGCGAACTCGGCGACCGGCTCGCCGCCGCCGACGCCTTCATCGTGGTCACCCCCGAATACAACCGCAGCTTCCCGGCGGCGGTGAAGAACGCCATCGACTGGTTCGACACCGAATGGGCCGCCAAACCCGTCACCGTCGTCGGCTACGGCAGCGACACCGACGGCGGCCACGCCGCCACCCAGCTCCGCCAGATCTTCGGCGAACTCAACGCCGTCCCCATCCGCCGCACCATCACCATCACCAAAACCTGGCAACGCTTCGCCGCCGACGGCACCTGGCCCCGCCGCGACCCCGAACTGGACGCCGCCGTCAACACCCTCCTAGACCAGCTCCTCTGGTGGGCCACCGCCCTCCGCACCGCCCGCACCACAACCCCTTTCGTGCGCTAGGGAACAGCCGAACAGCCGGAACAACTCTGTGGTGGCGTCCGCAGATATGCGCCACCGCTACGGCCGTCGCGAGCGCTACAGTCGTAGCGTGACAGCACTGTCAGCCCAGGACCTCCGCGATCACACCGCAGAGGTCCTGCGCCGCGTTGAAGCGGGTGAAGAGTTCGAAATCTGGAGGGACCACCGTCCGGTAGCGAAGATCATTCCCTTGCCTCGGCGACGACAGTGGATTCCCGCGTCGGAGATAGTTCAGGAATTGGTTCGTCTCGGTCCTGACCCGACCGGCCTCGGCGGGAGTCACAAGAAGCGTTGGGCTACGGACGATCTGACGTAGCGGGGTCGGCGGCGGACCCGGCCCCCCTCAACGCAGTGGTGGTCGGGTCCGCCGTTAGGTGGGTTACCCCATGCCGAACGCATCGGAAACCTCGGATCGATCGGGGGATCTTGTGGGGCGCTGGGGGTTTCGACCTTGCTAGCAGGTTTGGGCTGGTGGGGGCATGCGGTGGGCCAGGAGGAAACGCATCAGGTTGCGTTGGATTTCGATGCCGTGGTCCTGCTGGAGCAGGCCTGCGCCGAGGGCGTGCTCGGCGAGCAGGGGTGTGGTGAATTGGGCCAGTTCGCAGCCGCGGGGGCTGGCGTAGTGCTCGACGGTGAGGGGGATCGGCAGGCCGGGGCCGATGACGAGAACTTGGGTGCTGGTCGGCAGTGCGGGTGCGGAACCGGGATCGGCGAGGTTGTCGGCCGCGAGCCACTGGGCGAGGTTCGTGCGCCCGATGACGATATTGCTGATCTGGTCGAAGAGGGTCTGCAGGAAGAAGGCGGGCATCGGGCGGGCGCGGGGGCCCATCGCGTCGATGATCGCCTGTCCCTCGAGCCTGGCTCGGTACGGCGCGCCCGCCATGGGGGCGATGGCCGCGTACAGGTCGGGGTAGGTGGCGCCGAGGTTGGTGACCGTTGCGCCGCCCGCGGAGTAGCCGCCGAGGTAGACGCGGGCGCGATCGAGCTGGAACTCCTGGATCAACGCGGTGGTGATACCGGCGATGATGGACGGCTCGCCCTGACCGCGCTGCTGGTTCTCGGCCTTGTCCCAGTTCCAGCACTGCTGCCGGTTCGCTGCCTGATCCTGCAACGGGTACGCGAGCACGAAACCCATCTCGTCGGCCACCCGGGTGAGCGAGAAGCCGGACGGCCTGGGGTGGGCGAGCGGATCGTCGCACCCGTGCAGATACACCATCAGCGGCTTGCCCGCGGTCGCACCGGGCGGCACGTGCAGGTAGTAGCAGCGGGTTCCCGCGTCGTTGGTGAAGCAGCGCCGATCGATCTGCGCTTGCGCCCCTGGCGCGCCGACCAGCAGACAGGCGGCGATCAACAGGAGGACGGCGGAGAGGCGAAGCTCGGTGACTCGCACACCGGAAGCCTAACCGCTGGCCGCCTGATCAGGCATGACCCTGATTCCCTTGGCGACGGACCCGTCCCCTCATCGCCATTTCGGGTGGCCGGGTCCGTCGCGGGAGCGGGTGCTACCCGCGGGCGATGGCCTCGAAAACCTTGGGATCGACCAAGGTCGAGGTATCGCCCAGCTCACGCCCCTCGGCGATGTCGCGCAGCAGCCTGCGCATGATCTTGCCGCTGCGCGTTTTGGGCAGCTCAGGGACGAGATGGATCTCACGCGGCCGGGCAATGGGGCTGATCTCCTGCGACACCGCGCGTTTCAGCTCGGTGACGAGCGCGTCGCCGGTGTCTTTGCCCTCGGCGGTCAGGATGACAAAGGCGACGATGGCCTGACCGGTGGTCTCGTCGGTGGCCCCGACGACCGCGGCCTCGGCGACGGCAGGGTGTCCCACGAGCGCGGATTCGATTTCGGCGGTGGAGATCCGGTGGCCGGACACGTTCATCACGTCGTCCACCCGCCCGAGCACCCACAGGTCGCCGTCGGCGTCGAGCTTGGCCCCGTCGCCGGCGAAATACCAACCGTCACCGGCGAATCGGTCCCAGTAGGTCGTCCGGAAGCGCTCCATGTCGCCCCAGATGCCGCGCAGCATCGACGGCCACGGCTGATCGAGCACCAGCAGTCCGGCGGCGCCTCGGCCGAGTTCGGTGCCGTCGTCGTCGACCACCTTCGCCGAGATGCCGGGCAGCGGCGCCATCGCCGCGCCGGGCTTGGTCGCGGTGACGCCGGGCAGCGGCGAGATCATGATGGCGCCGGTCTCGGTCTGCCACCAGGTGTCCACGATCGGAGTCCGGTTGCCGCCGATGACTTCTCGGTACCAGCGCCAGGCTTCGGGGTTGATCGGCTCACCGACACTGCCGAGCAGGCGCAGCGAGGACAGATCGTGCGCGTCGGGGATCTGACGACCCCACTTCATGAAGGTGCGCACCAGGGTGGGCGCCGTGTAATAGATGCTGACGCCGTACTTTTCGATGATCTGGAAGTGCCGGTGCTCGTCGGGCGAGTTGGGCGTGCCCTCGTAGATCACCTGGGTGGCGCGGTTGGACAGTGGTCCGTAGACGATGTAGCTGTGTCCGGTGACCCAGCCGATGTCGGCGGTGCACCAGTAGACGTCTTGTCCCGCTTTGTGATCGAAGACGTTGTGGTGGGTGTAGGACGCCTGGGTCAGATAGCCGCCGGAGGTGTGCAGGATGCCCTTCGGCTTTCCGGTGGTGCCGGAGGTGTAGAGGATGAACAGCGGGTGCTCGGCATCGAAGGCCTGCGCCTCGTGCTCGGGCGAGGCATCGGTGACGGTGTCGTGCCACCACAGGTCGCGACCTTCGGTCCACGGCACCTCGATGTTGGTGCGGCGCACCACGAGAACGTGCTCGACGGTCGACGGCGCACCGCCGAGCGCCTCGTCGACGGCCGCCTTGAGTGGCGCCGCCGTGCCGCGCCGCCATTGCCCATCGGTGGTGATCACCAGCCGTGCCCCGGCGTCGTCCACCCGCTGGCGTAGCGCGGTGGGGGAGAAGCCGGCGAACACCACCGAATGGGTGAGACCGAGCCGGGCGCAGGCCAGCATCGACACGATGGCCTCGGGGACCATAGGCATGTAGATGGCGACCCGATCGCCCGCGCGCAGCCCCAACTCTGTCAAATAGTTTGCCGCCCTGGACACCTCGTCGCGGAGTTCGCCGTAGGTGATATCGCGTGAGTCGCCGGGCTCGCCTTCCCAGTGAATGGCGACCTGGTCACCGTGCCCGTCCAGCACGTGCCGGTCGACGCAGTTGTAAGCGACGTTGAGCTTGCCGCCGACAAACCACTGCGCGACCGGCGCGCCACTCCAGTCCAGAACCTGCGTCCACGGCTGTTCCCAGTACAGCCTGTGCGCCTGCTCGGCCCAGAATTCCAGCCGATCCGCTGCCGCGCGGTCGTAGCGGCCCGCATCGGCGTTGGCCGTCGCAACGAAAGTTTCGCTGGGCGGGTAGGACACCGGTGTGGTGTCGCGGGCATCGGTGGTTGCGCTGGTCACGCGATATCTCCTAACGAGAGCACAAGGGGGACAACGACTATTCGACAGGGGTCAGTGCACCACCGCCCTTTCGGCGCCGACGCCGGTGAGCGAGCGGACCTCCATCTCGGCCGCCTTGGCGGGGTTCTCGTCGGCCTTGCCGAGGAAGGTCCCGATGACGCCGAGCACGAAAGCCAAGGGGATGGAGACGATTCCGGGATTGGACAGCGGGAAGTAGTCGAAATCGAAGTTGGACAGCATCGAGGTCTTCGTGCCCGACACCGCGGGGGAGAACACGATCAGCACGATGGTGGAGATCAAGCCGCCGTACATGCTGAACAGTGCGCCGGTGGTGTTGAACCGCTTCCAGAACAGCGAGTACAGGATGGTCGGCAGGTTCGCCGCCGCGGCCACCGCGAACGCCAGCGCCACCAGGAACGCGATGTTCTGGCCGTTGGCGAGGATGCCGAGGCCGATCGCGAGCACGCCGATGACCACGGCCGTGATCCGGGAGACCCGCACCTGCTTGTCGTCATCGATCTTGCCGTGCTTGATGACTCCGGCGTAGATGTCGTGCGCGAACGAGGTCGCCGCGGTGATGGTGAGGCCCGCGACCACCGCGAGGATGGTGGCGAACGCGACCGCGGAGATGATGCCGAGCAGGATCACGCCGCCGAGTTCGAACGCCAGCAGCGGCGCCGCGGAGTTCTGCCCGCCCGCCGCGGCCAGGATCCGGTCCGGGCCGACGATCGCGGCGGCGCCGTAGCCGAGCACCAGGGTGAACAGGTAGAACGCGCCGATCAGACCGATTGCCCACACAACTGACCGGCGCGCCTCCTTCGCGGTCGGCACGGTGTAGAAGCGCATCAGCACGTGCGGGAGACCCGCGGTGCCGAGCACCAGCGCCAGACCGAGAGACAGGAAGTTGATCTTCGAGGTGGCGCTGCCGCCGTACTGCGCGCCGGGCGCGAGCACGTCACGGGCGGCCACACCCTTGTTCGTCGACTCGGACACGTGCTGCTGCGCCGAACCGAGAATGTCGGACAGGTTGAAGCCGAACTTGGCGAACACCATGACCGTCATCAGCCCGGCGCCGGCGATCAGCAGTACGGCCTTGATGATCTGCACCCAGGTGGTGCCCTTCATGCCACCGACCAGCACGTACACGATCATCAGCACGCCGACCACGGCGATGACGACGGCCTGGCCGGTCTTGTCGGAGATGTCGAGCAGCAGCGCCACCAGGCCACCGGCGCCGGCCATCTGCGCGAGCAGATAGAACAGCGACACCGCCAGGGTGGTCAACGCCGCGGCGGTACGCACCGGGCCCTGCTTGAGCCGGAAGCTCAGCACGTCGGCCATGGTGAATTTGCCGGTGTTCCTGAGCATCTCGGCGACCAGCAGCAGGGCGACGAGCCAGGCGACGAGGAACCCGATCGAGTACAGGAATCCGTCGTAGCCGTACACCGCGATGGCGCCCGCGATACCGAGAAAGCTTGCGGCGGAAAGGTAGTCGCCCGCGATGGCAATACCGTTCTGCGGTCCGGAGAAGCCGCGGCCGCCGGTGAAGAAGTCGGCGGCGGTGGCATTGCTGCGGCTGGCCCGGATGACGACGACCATGGTGATCGCGACGAAGACGCCGAAGATCGCGATGTTGGCGACCGGGTTGCCGATGGTGGCAGCGGCGGCGTAGGTGCTGACGTGACTCACGCGTGGCCCCCCTCGAGCTGGTTGCGGATGGCCGCCGCGCGCGGATCCAGTTCCCGGTTGGCGAACCGGACGTAGAGCGCGGTGATGGCGAAGGTGGAGACGAATTGCCCGAGGCCGAGCAGCAATCCGACGTTGATGTTGCCGAAGACCTTCGTCGCCATGAAGTCGTGCGCATACGCGCCGAGCAGCACGTAGCTGAGGTACCACACCAGGAACAGGGCGGTCATCGGAAATACGAAGCGGCGCAGTCGGTTTCGTAACTCTTGAAAGTCCGGGCTGGCTTGTACTTCGACGAATTCGTCTGCACTCGGCGTGCGCCGGGGGGCGCTGCCGTCGAGTTCTGTACTTGTCATGGTCGTCCTAGCTTGTGACATGGCTTACTTGTTCAGCACCGTAGCCAGGCCTTCATGAGGAAAGAATGATGTGGCCTGGGTCACTCCGGGAAGGCGGCCGATTGTGCGGTGAACGGTTGCTCCGATGCGACGAACGGTCGGGCAGGCGCGCCGGCTCAGTTCGAGCGCAGGCTGCGCTCGCGGTCGGCGCCCATGCCGAGCCGCTCGGGGGCGTGCATGCGCACGAAGATGTGGCCGACCCGGCGCGGGCCCGGCCCCCGAGTCACCTTGCTGACCAGCATCATCGCCGCAAACGCCAGCGGGACACTGATCGCCGCGGGATAGCCGAGCAGTGCGGCAGGCCAGCCGCCCGCTACCTCGTCGGACAGCCCGCCGGTCACCGAAACCACCGTCGCCCCACCGGCGGCCAGTCCGCCGGCGATCAGCCCGGCCGCCGCACCCGCCGCGGTGAGGCCGCGCCACCAGATGCCGAGCACCAGCAGCGGGCACAGCGTCGAGGCGGCCACCGCGAACGCGAGACCGACCGTGCGCGACAGGTCCAGCGAGGCCACCGTGAGCGAAAGGGCAAGCGGCACAGCGCCTGCGACCACCGCGGCGGCCCGGAAGTCGCGGATTCGCCCGCGCAGCATGTCGGTGCTCAGCACGCCCGCGATGCTCACCAGCAAGCCCGACGAGGTGGACAGGAACGCCGCGATCGCACCCGCCGCGACCAGTGCGGCCAGCAATTGTCCTGGTAGCCCGGCGACCACCGAGCCGGGCAGCAGCACGACGGCGGCGTCGGAGGTGCCGGTGATCAGCAGCTGTGGCACGTACAGCCGCGCGAAAACCCCTAGCAGCACGGGGAATAGATAGAACAGGCCGACGAGCCCGATCACCGCCAGCGCGGTCGCTCGCGCGGCCCGTCCGTCCGGATTGGTATAGAAGCGCACCAGCACGTGCGGCAAGCCCATGGTGCCCAGGAAGGTCGCGATGATCAACGAATAGACCTGGTACGTCGGATGAGTGCCGCCGAAGCCGCCGCCCGGCTCCAGCCATTCGGCGCCGTTCGCGGGCGCACCGGCTACCACCGGCACTGCGGCTCCGGCCTCCAGTACCAATTCGGTTCCCGCCGACAGTTTGTGCGCGCCAGGGGCCAGCAGCACCTGGCCACCCACTGGCCGGTCGTCGAGCGTCCCGATGATCGAAACCTGTTGCGGCGCAGCGACCTGCACCACCACGGCGGTGCGCACGTCGACCACCGTGCGCTCGGTGACCACCGGGGGAGCGGGCGCACCGAGCTGCTGGTCCGCGGCGAAGAAATGACCGAGCAGCACCAGCGCCGGAATCGCCACCGCGGTCAACTTCAGCCAGTACTGGAACGCCTGCACCAGCGTGATCGACCGCATGCCGCCGCCCGCGACGTTCGCTATCACGATCGAGCCCACCGCCGCCGCGCCCACCCAGTCGGGCACGCCGAGCAGCGTGTGCAAGGTCAACCCGGCGCCCTGGAACTGCGGGATCAGGTACACCGCACACACGAGCACCACGACGAGCGCGGCCAGCCTGCGCAGTCGGACCGAGCCCAAACGGAATTCGGCGAAGTCGGGCACCGTGTAGGCACCTGACCGTCGCAAGGGTGCCGCGACGAACAGCAGCAGCGACAGGTATCCGGCGGTGAAACCCACCGGGTACCACAGCGCGTCCGCGCCGTACTTGGCGATCAGTCCGGCGACGCCGAGAAAGGAAGCGGCCGAGAGGTATTCACCGGAGATGGCCGCCGCGTTCCAGCCGGACCGGACGCTGCGGGAGGCGACGAGGAAGTCGGAGGTGGTGCGCGCCAGGCGAACTCCGTAGGCGCCGATCGCGACGGTGGCGAGGGCGGCGAAGATCAGCGCCAGCATCGTCAGCACCGGCACGGACCCCGCCGTCACCGCACCCCCGTCCGATCGGCCCGGACTCCGTCTGCCGGATGGCTGCTCATGTCAGTCCTCGGCCAGGTCGAGGAAGTCCTGTTCGTTGCGTTCTGCGAGGCGGACGTACAACCGCCCGGCCAGGTACAGCAGCGGGTAGACCGCGACGCCGAGCAGCAGCCAGGGCAGGCGCATGCCGAACACCACGGTCGAGCCGATCGAGCCGATCCCGAAAAGCACAGGGAGCGCGCACAATACGACAATGATGACCAAGCCGAGCCGCAGCGCGAGCCCGAGCTGGGCCCGGATCAGGCCGCCGATCAGTGCCTCACCGATCTCGGTCTGCTCGGCCACCTCCACTCGGGTGCGCACTCGGCGCGCGCCGCGACGCTCGGACAGCACAACGCGCTGCCGGGTCGGCCGGTGCTGCGGTCCGGTCATTGGCCGGTCCACTGCTGCCGGGGGCCGTGCACCAGACGCTGTTTCAGCTCGCGCACCTGTCGGCGGCTGACCGGCAGCTCCACCGCGCCGGCATTGCCGTCGGCGCGCAGGCACACCACCGTCCCGGTGCCGACCGTGCGCAGGCCGGTCACCAGCCGGAGCGCGACCAGGTAGGACCGGTGCACCCGCAGGAATCCCGCGTCCTGCCACCGGGACTCCAACGCGGACAACGGAATCCGCACCAGGTGTGAACCGGCGCTGGTGTGCAGGCGCGCGTAGTCGCCGTCCGCCTCCACCCAGCTGACGCTCGACCGGGGCACCAGCGTGGTCACGCCACCGAGCTCGACCGGGATGACCTCGCTCGGATCGGCCCTGGGTTCGTCGGCGACGGGTGCCGGGGTGCCTCGGGTCGCGGCGATCCGGCGCACCGCCTCGGCGAGCCGCTCCTCGCGCAACGGTTTGAGCAGGTAGTCGACGGCACCGAGATCGAAGGCGGCCACCGCCCGGTCGTCGTGCGCGGTCACGAAGACGACCGCGGGCGGGTTCGCGAACTCCGACAGGATGCCGGCCAGCTCCATTCCGTCCAGACCGGGCATGTTGATATCCAGGAACACCGCGTCGACCGCGTGGGCGCGCAACATCCGCAGCGCGGTGGTCGCGTCGGCCGCGTCGTGGATATCGCCGACGCCGGGCTGGGCGCGCAACAGATACACCAGCTCGTCCAGAGCAGGCTTTTCATCGTCGACGGCCAGCACGCGCAAGGTACCGGCCCCTCTATCGGTGGTCCGGGTCACAACCGCTCCATCGTAAGCAATCGGTGCCGACGCTCGGCCCGATCCCCACCGCACCAGGGTTTCGGCACGGTCGCACCATGGCGGGGCTTCTTGCTGTTTGCCACAACCGTGTGCGACTCCCGCGAGCGCTGGGGATTCAAACGATTCGTCATGCGGGCCGCTGTCCGTGCAGAGGTGCGTTGGGGGTCACGCTTGGATTCCCGCCCGGAACTTGGGCACGCGCAGGGAGACCTTGGTGCCCGCGCCGGGTGCGGTTTCGACGATGAGCCCGTAGTCGTTGCCGAAGGCGGCGCGCAGGCGATCGTCCACATTGGACAGGCCGACGTGCGCCGACTCGCCGGAACCCGCTGGACCACTCCCGGTTTCGATGGCATCGAGGGCGCCGGAGCGCAGCAGCTCCGGATCCATGCCGACACCGTCGTCCTCGACGCTGATCAGGCAGTCGGTGCCCGCGTCGGTGGCGGTGATGCTCACGGTGCCGCCGCGGGTGCCGCCCGCGAGGCCGTGCCGGACCGCGTTCTCCACGAGGGGTTGCAGGGCGAGGAAGGGCAGCACGACGCCGAGGACCTCCGGTGCGATCTGCAAGCGCACGTCGAGCGCGTCGCCGAAGCGGGCGCGTTCGAGGGCGAGGTAGCGCTCGATATTGCGCAGCTCGTCGGCCAGCACGGTGAATTCGCCTGCGGCGCGGAACGAGTAGCGGGTGAAGTCGGCGAATTCGAGGATCAGTTCGCGAGCCCGGTCCGGGTCGGTGCGCACGAACGAGGCGATGGTGTTGAGCGCGTTGTAGATGAAGTGCGGGCTGATCTGAGCCCGCAACGCGCGCACTTCGGCGCGGTCCAGCCGGGCCCGGGAGGCGTCGAGTTCGGCCAATTCGAGCTGGCCGCAGGCGTACCGGGCCACCTCGGCGACCGCACCGAGCCAACCGGGCCCGGGTTGGCCGGTCGTGACCACGCCGATTGCCCCGGCCACCCCGGTGCTGTCGATCAGCAGCGGTTGCGCGATGAGCGTGCGGCCCGCGTGTTCGCCGCTGCCGGGTCCGGCGACCAGCACCGGTCGTTCCCCAGCGACCGCACGCTTGGCCGCATCGGTGAAATGCTCGGCCAGTTCGGCATGTGGGCCGTCCCAGGCGAGCAGCGTGCCGTCCGGGTCGGCCACGCCGAGCGCCTCGGCGCCGGTGAGCATCCGCAGGTGCGGCGCGGACTCCTGCGCCGACTGTTCGGTGAGCCCGCGCCGCAACGGAATCGCGGCGAGGGAGGCGGTGTGCAGCGCGGAGTGCACCGCGCGCTCCGCGGGTGTGGTCACCACCCGGCGGGTTCGGGGCCAGATCACCAGCGCACCGGCGATCAGCGCCGCCGAGACGACGAGGGCGACGACGGTGGTCGTCATCGTGGCCCCGGAAACCGGCACACCGGCAGCGCGTTCATCCGGTGATTATGGCGTTCGAAGGCAAGTGCAGGTCGGAGGTCGGCTCAACCCTCGTAGCGGTCGACCCGGAACTCGCCCGTGCCCGGCTCCGGAATGTGCGCCGCGCCGACCGTCAGCGTGGCGGTGAACTTGCCGGTGCCCGGGCGGAACAGCGCGGAACGGCCGCTGTTGCTCCAATATCCGGGGCCCTGCGCGGTCACCGTGAACGTGCCCGTCTCACCGGTGTCCACGTTGCGCCAGTTCAGCGTGAGCGGCAGGCTGCAACCGCCGACGCCGTACATGGTGGTCGCCACGGTGAAGCCCGCGTGCTCCGGGTAGGCGTTGCTGACGACCGAGGAGCTCACCTGCGCGACGCACAGCCCCTGCGTCAGCGAGTAGAAACTCTCGAACGGGTCGACGATCTGAGCCGCGGCAGGGGCGGCAGTGGCAACCATGACGGCCGCCGCGGCGGCGGGAACAGCGGGAATGGCGAACAGTGCGTTGAGCGACTTCATCAGTACCTCGATGGGTTGGCACACTCGTGTCTGTTGAATGTGCTGTGGCTGTGCCCGCTTTCGAGGGGCGTAACCGCGGTGGGTTGCCATCGATTCTGGGGGCAGCCGGGTTGCGGGCGAGAGCACTCGACACCGATTGGATCGGGCCGAATTTCGCGCGTGCGGGAAACCTCGACCCGCCCCTGCTAGCGGAATTCGGACGCAAGTACGGTAGGTCGGCGAGACGCGCCGGTGATCTTTGCCACCGACACGCCGAACACCAACGATGGCGCCGCGCGCCTGTCCGAACCAGTCGGTGGGGACCCCTAGAATCGGTCCAGCCAACCCCCGTCGAGACCTTGGGAGGAAGGACCGTCTTGGCCGCCTCGTCCGGATCGTTCGTTCACCTGCACAACCACACCGAGTACTCCATGCTCGATGGTGCGGCCAAAATTTCACCCCTGTTCGCGGAGGCGAAACGGCTGGGAATGAACGCGGTCGGGATGACCGACCACGGCAATATGTACGGCGCCTCCGAGTTCTATAACTCGGCGAAGAAGGCCGACATCAAGCCGATCATCGGGATCGAGGCCTACATCGCGCCCGCCTCCCGGTTCGACACCAAGCGCGTGCTGTGGGGCGATCCGAGCCAGAAGGGCGACGACGTCTCCGGTTCCGGCGCCTACACGCACATGACGATGGTCGCCGAGAACGCGACAGGGTTGCGCAACCTGTTCAAGCTGTCGTCGCTGGCGTCGCTGGAGGGTCAGCTCGGCAAGTGGGCGCGGATGGACGAGGAGATCATCGCCCAGTACGCCGAGGGCATCATCGCGACCACCGGCTGCCCCTCGGGTGAGGTGCAGACCCGGTTGCGCCTCGGCCACGATCGCGAAGCCCTGGAGGCGGCGGCGAAGTGGCAGGAGATCTTCGGCAAGGAGAACTTCTTCCTGGAGATCATGGACCACGGGCTGTCCATCGAACGGCGGGTCCGCGAGGGACTGCTGGAGATCGGCAAGAAACTCGGCATCCCGCCGATCGCGACCAACGACTGCCACTACGTCACCAAGGATCAGTCGACCAATCACGAAGCGCTGCTGTGTATTCAGACCGGCAAGACGCTCAGTGACCCGACTCGGTTCAAGTTCGACGGTGACGGCTACTACCTGAAGTCCGCCGAGGAGATGCGCGAGCTGTGGGACTCGGAGGTGCCCGGCGCCTGCGACAACACCGTGGCCATCGGCGAGCGGGTGCAGTCCTACGACGACGTCTGGGAGTTCCGCGACCGGATGCCGGTGTTCCCGGTGCCCGACGGCGAGGACCAGAATTCGTTCCTGCGCAAGGAAGTCGAGCGCGGACTCGCGCGCCGGTTCCCCGACGGGGTGCCCGACGAGTACTTCACCCGCGCCTACTTCGAGCTCGACGTCATCAAGCAGAAGGGGTTCCCCGCCTACTTCCTCGTCGTCGGTGACCTCGTCTCGCACGCGAAAGAGGTCGGCATCCGGGTCGGCCCCGGCCGTGGTTCGGCGGCCGGTTCGCTGGTCGCCTACGCGCTGGGCATCACCAATATCGACCCGATCCCGCACGGCCTGCTGTTCGAGCGGTTCCTGAACCCGGAGCGTCCGTCCGCGCCCGATATCGATATCGACTTCGACGATCGCCGTCGCGGTGAGATGGTCCGCTACGCCACCGAGAAGTGGGGCAGCGACCGGGTGGCCCAGGTGATCACCTTCGGCACCATCAAAACCAAAGCGGCGATCAAGGACTCGGCGCGGGTGCTGTTCGGTCAGCCGGGTTTCGCCATCGCCGACCAGATCTCGAAGGCGCTGCCGCCGCCGATCATGGCCAAGGACATCTCGGTGTCCGGCATCATGGACCCCGACCACGAGCGGTACAAGGAAGCCGCCGAGGTCCGCGAACTCATCGGCAGCAACCCCGATGTCGCGAAGATCTATGAGACGGCCCGCGGACTGGAAGGCCTGATCCGCAACGCGGGTGTGCACGCCTGCGCGGTGATCATGTCCTCGGAGCCGCTCACCGACACCATCCCGGTCTGGAAGCGGGCCCAGGACGGTGCCATCATCACCGGCTGGGACTACCCGTCGTGTGAGGCCATCGGCCTGCTGAAGATGGACTTCCTCGGCCTGCGCAACCTCACCGTCATCGGTGACGCGATGGAGAACATCAAGGCCAACCGCGGCATCGACCTCGACCTGGACACCCTGCCGCTGGACGACCCGGCCACCTACGAATTGCTGTCCCGCGGTGACACACTCGGTGTGTTCCAGCTCGACGGTGGTCCCATGCGCGACCTGCTGCGCCGCATGCAGCCGACCGGCTTCAACGACATCGTCGCGGTGCTCGCGCTGTACCGCCCCGGCCCGATGGGCATGAACGCGCACAACGACTACGCCGACCGCAAGAACGGCCGTCAGCCGATCTCGCCGATCCACCCCGAGCTCGAGGAACCGCTCAAGGACATCCTCTCGGAGACCTACGGTCTGATCGTTTACCAAGAGCAGATCATGTTCATCGCGCAGAAGGTCGCCGGCTACTCGATGGGTAAGGCCGACGCGCTGCGTAAGGCCATGGGTAAGAAGAAGCTCGAGGTGCTGGAGGCCGAGTACAAGGGCTTCCACGCGGGCATGACCGCAAACGGCTTCTCCGAGGCCGCGGTGAAAGCGCTGTGGGACACCATCCTTCCGTTCGCCGGGTACGCGTTCAACAAGTCGCATGCCGCGGGCTACGGTCTCGTCTCGTTCTGGACCGCCTACCTCAAGGCCAACTATCCGGGCGAGTACATGGCCGGACTGCTCACTTCCGTGGGTGACGACAAGGACAAGGCCGCGGTCTACCTGTCGGACTGCCGCCGCCTCGGCATCACGGTGCTGCCGCCGGACGTCAACGAGTCCGAGTTGAACTTCGCCTCGGTGGGCAAGGACATCCGGTTCGGGTTGGGCGCGGTGCGCAACGTCGGCGCCAACGTGGTGTCCTCGATCATCGCCGCCCGCAAGGAGAAGTCGAAGTTCACCGACTTCTCCGACTATCTGAACAAGATCGACGCGGTGGCCTGCACCAAGAAGGTCACCGAATCCCTCATCAAGGCAGGCGGATTCGACTCGCTCGGGCACCCGCGCAAGGGGCTGCTGCTGATCCACTCCGACGCCATCGACGCGGTGATGTCCACCAAGAAGGCGGAGGCGATCGGGCAGTTCGATCTGTTCGGCGGGGTGGACGCCGACGAGTCGGTGTCGTCGGTGTTCAACGTGAAGGTGCCCGACGACGAGTGGGAGTCCAAGCACAAGCTGGCGCTGGAGCGCGAGATGCTGGGCCTCTACGTGTCCGGGCATCCGCTCAACGGCGTCGAGCATGTCCTTGCGGCACAATCGGATACGCACATCCCGGCGATCCTCGAAGGCGACATCAAGGACGGCACCCAGGTGACCGTCGGCGGCATCCTCGCCTCGGTGAACCGGCGGATCAACAAGAACGGCCTGGCGTGGGCATCGGCGCAGCTGGAAGATCTGGCCGGTGGCATCGAGGTGTTGTTCTTCCCGCAGGCGTACTCGGTGTACGGCATGGATGTCGTCGAGGACGCGGTGGTGCTGGTGAAGGCGCGGGTGTCGGTGCGCGACGACCGGATCTCGTTGATCGCCAACGATCTTGCCGTGCCGGACCTGTCCTCGATCGGTGTGGCCAAACCGCTGGCGGTGGTGATGTCCACTCGGATGTGTACGCCGGACAAGATCAGCGAATTCAAGCGCATCCTTTCTCGGCATCCCGGTACTGCTGATGTCCATGTCCGGCATGTGGGGGCGCGGGAGAAGACGACGTTGTTGAAGCTCGATGACAGTTTGCGGGTTACGCCGTCGTCGGCGCTGATGGGTGATTTGAAGGCGCTGCTCGGGCCCGGGTGTTTGGCCGTTTAGCGGAAGCGACAGGATTCGAACCTGCATGGGCAATGCCCAGCCAGTTACAGTGCTGGCCCCTTTTCCGATCAGGCATGCTTCCGGGTTCAGTATGGGAGTCGGTGGGGGATCGAGTGGGTGGTTCGGGAACTGTTGCGTTCGGGAGGGCTTCGGCGGGGTTGAGCTGTGCGGTTGTGCTCAGTGACGTTTCGGTCCTGCTGTCCCTGCGTTTTGGCGCTTTGTGGGATGCCCGGATAGTGCTGGGCGCGTGAGGTGGGTTCCCGGCTTTCTCTTCCACGGCTTGGGTTGTGGGAGCGGCGGTGGGGAGTGGGGGACTGGCTGTGGTGCTGTTTTCGGGCCGGTAGGTGGGCGCTGCGTGATTCATTTGGGAGGGTGCGCACCGTTTGTGTAAACCGCACACCCGCTATAGCGGGTGTGCGGTTTACGAAATGGGTGTGCAGATGGCAACGGGGTGGGGCTGTTGGGTTTAGTGGACTAGTGCGGGGTGCGGGGTGGGGGTTGGGGTGGGGCGGAGGGTGAGGTGTTGTTCCCAGGTGACTGTGGCTAGGGCGGCGAGGCCGATGGCGGCGCCGATCCAGGCGACGGCGGCGTAGCCGAGGTCGGCGGCGATGGCCAGGCCGCCCAGCCAGGGGCCGAGGGTGATGCCGATGTTGAAGGAGGAGACGTTGAAGGCGGGGGCGAGGGCGGGGCCTTGGGGTGCGAGGTTGAAGACTCGGCTGTTGAGGGTGGGGTTGGTGCCGAAACCGAAGGCGCCGAGTAGGAAAGTGAGTGCAACAACGGGGGCGGGGTGCTCGGCGGTCAGGGCCAGCAGGACCGAGGTGAGGATCAGGCCGGTGATGCCTACGTAGAGGGTGCGGATCGGGTGGGCGTCGGCGGTGCGGCCGCCGATGACGATGCCGAGGAAGCTGCCGACGCCGTAGACCGCCAGCACGAGCGGGATCCAGCCGTCGGCGAGGCCGGTGGTGTGGGACAGCAGAGCGCCGAGGTAGGCGAAGCTGACCATCAGTGCGGCGGTGGCGAGTGCGGTGGTGCTGTAGGACAGCCACAGGCGGGGATTGGTGATGCTGCGCAGTTCTTTTCGGAGATCGGGTGTGGTGGTCGAGCGGCCTGCGGGGATCTTGGCGAGTACGCCGATCATTGCCAGCGCGGACATGATCGCGACCGTCCAGAACGCGGCGCGCCAGCCGAGGTGCTGGCCGATCACGGTGCCTGCGGGCAGGCCGACGACGGTGGCGATGGTGAGGCCGCCGGCGACGATGCTCATCGCTTTGCCGCGTGCGTTCGCGGGGACCAGGCCGATGGCGGTGGTCGCCGCGACGGACCAGAATCCGGCGTAGACGAAGGCGCCGACTGCTCTCGTCGCGAACAGCACCCAGTAGTCCGAGGTCAGCGCGCCGACGACGTGGGCGCCGACGAACACCGCCAGGAACGCGAGCAAAGCACTGCGCTGCGGCAAGCGCAACGTCGCGACCGCGAGCACCGGTGCGCCGACGAGCATGCCCAGTGCGAACGCCGAAATCAGCAGTCCGGCTTGCGGAATGGTGACGCCGAGGTCGGCGGACAGCTCGGTGAGCAAGCCGGAGAGCATCAGCTCGGAGGTGCCCTGGGCGAAAATGGACAAGCCCAGGATGTAGACGGCGAAGGGCATCGGGTACCTCTCTAGTTTTGGATCATTCGGTTCAAAATTGGCGCACGAGAAGTCGCTGTACAACCAATTGCGTGGGGTCAGAGGGCGTTCAGTGCGGTGGTGGCGATGGCTGCCAGTGCGGTACGGTCCGCGCCGCTGCGGGCGGCCACTCGCATGCCCGAGATGGTGGCGACGACGAAGTGTGCCAGGTCTTCGGCCTTCTTGGATTTGTCGATTTCGCCTGCGCGCCTGCCGCTTTCGAGCACGGTGCGCAGTGCCGCCAGGCGTAGGCGCTGATCGGCACGCAATGCCGCGGCCACTTCCGGGTCGCGCGGTGCGAGCTCGATCATCGAATTGACCACCAGGCAGCCCAGTGGGTCTTGCTCCGGTGCGTCCACCACCTGCCACAGCAGTGCTCGCATCTTGTCCTTCGCGGGCTCGTCACCGTCGAGTAGTGCGAAGGTCGCGGCGTTCTTGGTCGTCATGTAGCGGCGCAATGCTCGCTCAAACAGGTCGTGCTTGCTGGTGAAGGTGTTGTAGATGCTGCTGCGGCCCAGTCCGGTCGCGTCGCACAGATCCTGGGTCGAGGTCGCCTCGTAGCCGGCGGTCCAGAACGCGCGCATCGCGGCGTCCACTGCCCGCTCCTCGTCGAACTGTCTCGGTCGTGGCATGGGGACGACGCTAGCACAGTTTTGCACTGATCGTTTCAAAAATATGTGATGCGCAAGGTTGCATCACTAGCTGATGATGGTCAGTGCATCGATATCGATGTACGATCTGATGCATGACCAGACGAACAACGCTGACGCTCACTGAGCGGGAGGAACGCACCTTGGCGACGCTGAGCGACCGGAAGGGGGCCGAGTGGCTGCTGTTCGAATCCCTTGCCGCCCATCTCGGCTACGAACTCACCCCCGACGCATCCGAAGCGACTGTGATCCGCGTATTGATGTCGATCGGTGCTCAGGTGCTGATCGACGAGGCGCTGGATCAGGGCTATCGGCAGCTCGCCGCAGTGTGGCCGGAGATCCACGACGAGGCAGAAGCCGAAGAGCGGAGGCGCCGGTACGCCGACGAGGTCGATCAGGTGATGCCCGGATGACAATCGGTGCTCCGGTACGAGGCCAGATCTATCGTGCGGACATCGGCCACGGTGCCAAACCGTGGTTGATCGTTTCGAACAACCGCAGAAATAGGGAGTTGTCTCGCGTGCTGGCGGTTCGTATTACCTCAACGGACAAGTTCGCAAGCTTGCCGACCATGGTTCCCCTGTCGACCGCCGACCCGCTCGTCGGTCATATCGCCACCGACGATGTGCAGCAATTGCGGCGTGACGAGCTCACAGTGCTGCTCGGCACGGTATCGCCGGCCACCATCATGGCGGTCAACACTGCATTGAAGCTGGCGCTCGCCATTCCGTGACGCGGTGAGCGCTGTCGCGGTTGCGGCGACTGGAGCGCGGGTGCGGGCTGCTGGGGCGTGGGCGACTCGGGGCAGGTGGGGCGGGGTTGGGCGGTGTCGAGGTCAGGTGTGGCGCGGGTGGGTTGGGGCTGGGACAGTGGGCTGGTGAGCTTCTATGGAGATCGAGTTGTGCCGCGGCTGGTCGATGTGGCCTGTGGGATGCGGTTCAATGACCCGCTGCGGGAGCGGGTGTGTGCGGGCCTGACCGGTCGGGTGGTGGAGATCGGGTTCGGGTCGGGGTTGAATGTGCCGTTCTACCCGGAGACGGTGGCGGCGGTCAGTGCGGTCGAGCCTGCTGATCTCGGGTGGCGGTTGGCCGGTAAGCGAGTAGCCGAGTCGAAGGTGCCGATCGAGCGGGCGGGGCTGGATGGGCAGTCGCTGCCATTCGAGGACAACACCTTCGACTCCGCGGTGTCGACGTGGACGCTGTGCACGATCCCCGATGTCGCGACCGCGCTCGCCGAGCTCCGCCGGGTGCTTGCCCCGGGCGGCACCCTGCACTTCGTCGAGCACGGCCTCGCTCCTGATCACAAGGTCCAGGTGTGGCAAAACCGACTGAACCCGGTGCAGAAAACCTTGTGCGGCGGCTGCAACCTGAACCGCGACATCCGCAGTTTGGTGACAATCGCCGGCTTCGAAATCCAGGACATCGACGTCTTCTACGCCGAAGACGCCCCCCGCTTCCTCGGCGCCCAATCCCTGGGCGTAGCCGTCTCCCGGTAGCCAACGGAGCGGGAGTACCTCAGCGGCTCGCCGATCAGCGCCGCCGGAACCACCGCTGCCCACCTTGCGACCACCGCTGCGCATCGCGCGGCATAGCCGTCGAGCCAATGCGCCCGGGGCGGGTCCTCTGACCTGTGCGAGCCTGGCGGATCGACGCCGCTCGAGCCTCGGTTGCGCGGCGGGTGGCGGGTTGCACTCGGGCAGCGGACACGCGGGCGTGGAATGCTGGCTTGGTGACCTTGTTCGAGGTGTGGGCGCCGCTGCCGGAGCGGGTGCGGTTGGACCTGGATGGCGCGATTCATTCGATGGACCGGTGTGCCGGCGGCTGGTGGCGGGTGGAGGTGACGGCTGCGGAGGGGGCTCGGTATGGGTTCTTGATCGACGAAGATCCGACCGTGCTGCCGGATCCGCGGTCACCGCGACAGCCCGACGGGGTGCACGGGCGATCGGCGTTGCATCGGCTGGATCCCTCGGTGTGGACGGATGCGAACTGGACCGGGCGACAGCTGGCGGGCGCGGTGTACTACGAGATGCATGTCGGGACGTTCACGCCGGAAGGGACGTTCGACTCGGCGATCGAGCGGCTCGATCATCTGGTGGACCTCGGGGTCACCGTGGTCGAGTTGATGCCGGTGAATGCGTTCGACGGGCCGCACAACTGGGGCTACGACGGGGTGCTCTGGTATGCGGTGCACGAACCGTACGGCGGGCCGGATGGGTTGCAGCGGTTCGTGGATGCCTGCCATGCCAGGGGTTTGGCGGTCGCGCTCGACGTCGTCTACAACCACCTCGGCCCGTCCGGCAACTATCTGCCGCGGTTCGCGCCCTACCTCACCGATGGTCGCAACACCTGGGGGCAGAGCCTCAACCTCGACGGACCCGACTCGGACGAGGTGCGCGCGCACATCATCGGTAATGCGTTGCGCTGGTTGCGCGACTTCCACATCGACGCGCTACGGCTGGACGCGGTACACGCATTGGTAGACCGGACAGCCAATCATCTGCTCGCCGAACTCGCCACCAAGACAACACGTCTGGCGGCCCACGTGCGCAGGCCGCTCACCCTGATCGCGGAGAGCGACCTCAACGACCCCACCCTGATCACCCCGCGCGCCGCGGGCGGCTACGGACTCACCGGGCAGTGGAACGACGACCTGCACCACGCGATCCACACCGCGGTCTCCGGCGAACGGCAGGGCTACTACGCCGATTTCGGTTCACTGCGCTGTCTGGCCGATACGCTGACGCACGGATTTTTCCACGCCGCAACGTTTTCCAGTTTCCGCGGCCGCACCCACGGCCGCCCGATAGACACCGCGGTGACCCCGGCCGCCGCGCTGCTTGCCTACACCTGCAACCACGACCAGATCGGCAACCGCGCCATCGGTGACCGCCCCAGTGCCTACCTGACCGACGGCCAACTGGCGATCAAAGCCGCACTCGTCCTGTGCTCGCCCTACACACCCATGCTGTTCATGGGGGAGGAATGGGGCGCACGCACCCCGTTCCAGTTCTTCACCTCGCACACCGACCCGGTGATCGCCGCCGCCACCGCGGACGGCCGCAAAGCCGAGTTCGCCGATCACGGCTGGAGCGCCGAGGAGGTGCCCGACCCGCAGGACCCGTCGACGTTCCTGCGCTCGAAACTGGACTGGGCCGAACTCGACGAATCCCGCCACCTCCGGCTACTGTCCTGCTACCGCAAGCTGCTCGCCCTGCGCAGGCAGCGTCCCGAACTCACCGATCCATGGCTGTCGCATACCTCGGTCGACTACGACGAGAGCGCCCGCTGGATCGTCGTGCATCGCGGCGCGCTGAAGCTGGTGTGCAATCTGTCCGAAGACCAGGTCACCGTGCCGGTTACCGGTTTCTCGCTGCTGTCGTGGGAACCGCCGACCGAAGGCCCGTCGGCGACAACAATTCCCGCTCACTCGTTCGCGATCCTCGCGGACAGATAACGAAACCGGCTCGCGGCCGTAGAAATTCGCACACCGGCCCCCGAATGCGATTGCGGGAAAGTCACGATACCGCGCTGTCCGAGACAGACACGTTGCCGGGCGGGACCGCCGCCATTACCGTAGAAAGATGAGCAACGACGCTACGGGGGATCTAGCGCCGATCCCGCCCGGAATGGGTGGCAGCGCCACCGCCGAATTCGCCCCGCTGGTACGCGCTTTCGCCAGGACCTTCGGACACCGCCGCGGCGCGGGTGGCGCGCTGGCGGTGCATCTGCACGGTGAGCCACTGCTCGACATCTGGACCGGATCCGGCGGCGGCACCCCGTGGACGCAGGACACCGGGTCGATCATCTTCTCCGCGACGAAGGGCGTCACCGCCACCGTCATCCACCGGCTCGCCGATCGGGGGCTGATCGACTACACCGCACCGGTCGCCGAGTACTGGCCGGAATTCGGCGCCAACGGCAAGAGCAAAATCACCGTGCGCCAGGCGATGACGCACAGCGCGGGCCTGTCCGCCCTCGCCCCGCTCGCCACCGGCATGCACGACGTGCTCGATCACGAACTGATGGAGCAGCGCCTCGCCGCCGCGAAACCCGATCGCCTGCTGGGCGTTCCGGCCTACCACGCGCTCACCTTCGGCTGGCTGATGGCGGGCCTGGCCCGGGCGATCACCGGCCGCGGCATGGCGGACCTGTTCCGCACGGAGGTCGCCGAACCGCTCGGTATCGACGGCATCCACCTCGGCACCCCACCGACTTCCGCGCAGACCACATACGCACCATTGGCGGGTTCCCAGCTGAGTTTGATCGGAAAGCCGGTCGGCGCAATGGTGCTCGGCCGCAGCCACCTGATCCCCGGCGCCCTCGGTGCCGCGACGCGCTGCCTGTTCCTGCCCGGCCTGGAAACGATTCTGGAGGGCGAAGATCCGCCGATCCTGCAGACCGAACTGGGCGCGGGCAACGGCGTCTGCACTGCCCCGGCCCTGGCCACCATGTACGGCGCCCTCGCGAACGACGGTGTGGTGGAGGGACGTCCGTACCTGAGCCCGCGAACCATCAAGGCGGTGCGCCGTATTCAGACCTACCGGCTCGACAGCGCTTTGTTTTACGCGCCGATGATGTGGCGGCTCGGCTACCACTCGCTGCCGATGCCGGGCGCCCGCGCCGGTTTCGGCCACATCGGCCTCGGTGGCTCGTTCGGCTGGGCCGAACCGCGCCTGGGTCTTTCGGTCGGCTTCGTGCACAACCGGCTCTCGGCGGCCCAGCTGTCCTACGACCAGTCCGCCGCCTTCTGGCTGCTGCCGCTGGTACTGAACTGCCTGCGCGCCACCCGGCGCGTCCCGATGGAGGCGACGCGCGAGGCAGCGGCGTAGGTCAGGTCAGGTAGCGGTAGGCCGGGGAGCCCGGCTCCAGCCGTTCGCACTGGATCGGCGACTCGGCCATTCGTTCCAGCAACGCGCCCAGGCCCTCCGGCGCCCCGAGCTCGATACCCACCAGCGCCGAGCCGGTTTCGCGGTTGTTCCGCTTGACGTACTCGAACATGGTGATGTCGTCGTCGGGCCCGAGCACCTCGTCCAGGAACCGCCGCAGCGCGCCCGGCTCCTGCGGAAAGTCCACCAGGAAATAGTGTTTCAGGCCGCGGTGCACCAGCGAGCGCTCGATGATCTCGCCGTAGCGCGACACATCGTTGTTGCCGCCGGAGACCAGGCACACCACCGTCGATCCGGGTTCCACCGCGAGCTCGGTGAGCGCCGTAACCGCCAGCGCGCCGGCGGGCTCGGCGATGATGCCCTCGTTCTGGTACAGGTCGAGCATGGTGGTGCAGATGGCACCCTCGTCGACCTGCATCATCCGGAAAGAGCTTGCGCCGCTGGGAGACTCGGTGGTGGTCAGTAACGGCAACGAGGCGTGCGAGACCACCCGGCCGCCGAATCCGGCGATCGCCGCGAAGGGCACCGCGCCGATCCGGCGTACCGCGGCACCGTCGACGAACGGGTCGATCTCCGGCAGCGTCACCGGCCCGCCCGCGACCAGCGCGGCGGTCATCGAGGCCGCGCCGGCCGGTTCCACGCCGAGGATCGCGGTGCGCGGCGACCGTTCCCGCAGGTAGGTGCCGATGCCGGCTAGGCAGCCACCGCCGCCCACCGGCACAACCACCAGGTCGGGCGAGGTGCCGAGCTGCTCCAGGATTTCCGGTGCGATGGTGCCCTGCCCGGCCGCGGTGCGCGCGTCGTCGAACGGCGGCACCATCGTCGCGCCGGTGCGCTCGACATCGGCCGCGGCGGCCGCGGCGGCGGCGTCGTAGGTCTCGCCGACCGCGATCAGCTGCACGAATTCACCACCGTGCACCCGGATGCGGTCGCGCTTCTGCTTCGGTGTGGTGGTCGGTACGTAGATGCGGCACTTGATGCCCATCGCATGGCAGGCGAACGCGACACCTTGCGCGTGGTTGCCGGCGCTGGCCGCGACGACACCGGCTGCGCGTTCGCTCGTGGTCAGCTGCATCACCAGGTTGTAGGCGCCGCGCAGCTTGTAGGAGCGGACCGCGGAAAGGTCCTCGCGCTTGAGGTAGACGTTCGCTCCGGTGAGCCGCGAGAGCCGCTCGCTGCGCTGCAGGGGAGTCGGCTCGATAATGTCGGCAATTCGCTTGGCGGCAGCGTCGATCTCGTCCGCGCTCAGCGGGGGACGAGAAGCGGACAGTGCGTCGATGACATCAAGCGGATTGGACACCCGAAATATGCTGCCACCCGCCGCGTCGGGCTGGTGCGGCGGGTGGCGGTGCTGCGGTCGGACTCAGTCCTGCGGGGTCAGCACGAAGACGGGGATGGTCCGATCCGTCTTCTTGGTGTACTGGATGTAATCGGGCCAGACCTCGGTGGCGCGATCCCACCACAGCTGGCGCTCGTCACCGAAGACCTCGCGCGCGGTGTAGTCCTTGTTCACCGGCCCGTCGCGCAGTTCGACGTGCGGGTCGGCCTTGATGTTGTAGTACCAGACTGGATTTTTCGGTGCGCCGCCCAGGGAGGCGACCACCGCGTACTCGCCGTTGTGCTCCACCCGCATGAGCGGGGTCTTGCGCAGTTTGCCGGACTTCGCACCCTTGGTGGTGAGCAGGATGACCGGCTTGCCCTGCATCGTGGTGCCCTTGGTGCCGCCGGACTTCTCATACGTTTCGACCTGCTGGCGTGCCTGGGCGGACGGGCTCGGTTCGTATTCTCCTGTCAGTGGCATAAGTATCGATCGTAGTCGCGCCTGACTGTGTCCCCCGAGACACCGAAGTTTGGTAGACCGAACTTCGCTGTGCGTATATCCTTACTAGATGGCAGTTGTTCACCCGCCGGCCCGCTCCGCGACGATCGACATCGCGGGCAGCGCGTGGCCGTTCTACAAGCTCGAGGCGCTGGCCGCCGGGCTGGTGACCTGCCTGATCCTTGCGCTGATCACCGGATCGCCGCAGGCGGCGGTGCTGATCGCCGCTGCGGTCGGCGCGACCCGCTGGATCGTCGGCCTCGCCGTGGCGCGTCGCTCGATCGAGCGCACCCGCTAGTCCGCGTCGAGCGGTAGCCCCGCGAGTTCACCCCGCGACACCACGCCCAGCTTCGGATACGCCTTGTACAGGTGATGCCCGACGGTGCGCGGGCTGAGAAACAACTGCGCCGCGATGTCCCGATTGGACATACCCTGCGCCGCGAGCCGCACAATTTGCAGCTCCTGCGGCGTCAGCGCGGCCAGCACGCCGTGCGCGGGCCGCGCGGCCGTACCGACGCCCAGCGCGCCGAGTTCAGTGCGGGTCCGCTCGGCCCACGGACCGGCGTCGAGCCGCTCGAAGACCTCCAGCGCGGGCTGCAACTGGATCCGCGCGTCGGCCTTGCGGCGATTGCGGCGCAACCATTCGCCGTACAGCAGTTGGGTTCTGGCATGTTCGAACGGCCGCCCGCCGAGCCGCAGCGCCGCAAGGTAGTGCTGCTCGGCATTCGCGTCATCGATCAGCGCCCGGCAGCGGCAGGCCAGTGCTTCCACCCAGCTTTGCCGGGACGCCGCGGCCCAAGTTTCGAGACGTTCGAGCCCGTCGTCGGCCCGTTCCGGCTTGCCCATCCGCACCGCCGCCTCGATCAGATCCGGTATCGCGCGCAGCCCGGTCACCTGATGACGCATCGGCTCGTTGTTCGCCGCTTCCAGCCGGGACAGCGCGCTGTCGACTTGGCCGAGACCGAGATCCAGCACGCCGAGCGCCCAGTACGCCCACTGTGCCCCGGCCGCCGCCGCGCCGCCGAACTCCTCGGCCTGCGCGCGATCGACCAGCGCACGGCACTGCTCCCCGCGACCTTCGAGCGCGGCGAGATAGGCGAGAAAGGTGGACTGCTGACTGATCCACTGCCCCTGCCCGATGTCCTCGGCGATCCGCAACCCTTCCGTCGCGGCGACCCGGGCCTCCTGGGGCCGACCGAGGAACAGCTCGGCCTCGGCGCGAAAGAACAGCAGGGTGGGCAGCAGGGCGATCCGGCCCTGATCCCGGCATTCCGCTATGAGTGTTTGCGCGAGCTCAGTGACTTGTTCGTCCTGCCCGACCACCAGCCCGGTGCCGCACATCAGCACGAGATCGCGAGGCGTGTCGGCGCCTCGACGGCACGCCTCGGCGGCGGCTGCGCGCAGGTCGACGGTGAACCGGCCATGGATGGCCGCGACCACGTAACCGATGATCGGGGTGAGCGGTTCCTCGTCCGGCAGGGACAGCGCCGTCAATGCGGTTGCGACGTCTGCCAATTCGGCTGCGCCGAGATACCACGCGGTGTGCACGGCCTGGGACAGGATGCGGGCTGCCCGCACGGGATCACCGGCCCGCGCCGAATCCGCTGCGGCCAAGAGCAATTCGTGCGCCGCGCGCGGTTTGCCGACGCCGAACTCCGCGGTCGCCAGGACCAGGCGCAAGCGGGCGGTCAGCAGCGGATCGGCGGTCTGCGCGCCGGCCCGCTCGGCCAACGTGCGCGCGCGACTCAATTGCCCGGCCTCGCCGGCAGTTTCGGCGGCCAGCACCAGCCGTCGCAGCCGAGCCGCCGCATCGGTGCTCAGCCCGGCCGCCCGCTCGTAGGCGGTGACGGCACCGGAGTACCCGGAGCGGCTGCGCGCGCGATCGGCGGTGTCTTCCAGCGCCGTCGCGGTCGCCTCGTCGGGTCCGGTCGCCGCCGCGGCCAGATGCCACGCGCGCAGGTCGGCGTTCTCCGGTCCGGTCGACGCCTCGGCCAGCGCGCCGTGCACGGCAAGGCGCTGGGTCAGCGGCGCACCCTGGTACACGGCCGAGCACAGCAGCGGATGGCGGAAGGTGAGGGTTCGTCCGTCGCTGTGCACCAGGCCCGCGTCTTCGGCGGGTTGCAGGTCGGCGAGGTGCGCGCCGAGCGCGGCGGCGGCCCGCAGCGTCGTCGCCAGTTCCGCGGTGCCCGCAGCGGCCGCGACCAGCAGCAGCGTTCTGGTGGGCAGCGGCAGTTTGCTCACCCGTCCGTGGAAGGCGACCTGCAAGCGCTGGGTCAGCGGCAGCGGGCTCAGCCCGGCGTCCGGTGCCTCGGCGGCCAGCACCGCCGGAAGTTCCAGCAGCGCAAGCGGATTGCCCGCCGACTCGGCGAGCAGCCGGTACCGCAGCGCGGGTGCCAGATCGGGGCCGTTCCGGTCCACCAGCGCCGCCGCCGCTTCCTGGCGCAGCCCGGGAACCACGAGTTCGGGCAGGCCGGGGGCGGGGAACTCGGCGTCGCCGGTCCGGGTCGCGAAGATCATCACCACGCCCTCGGCGTCGAGGCGTCGCGCCGCGAACAGCAGGGTCTCCGCCGTCGCGCGGTCGAGCCAGTGCGCGTCATCGATCAGGCAGAGCAGCGGGCCGTCGGCCGCCTCCTCGGCCAGCAGCGACAGCACGGCGAGCCCGATGAGCATGCGGTCGGCCGGATCGTGCTCGGCCAAGCCGAAGGCGCCGCGCAGTGCGTCGCGCTGCCGGTCGGGCAGCGTTTCGAGTAGCTGGATTCCCGGCCGGACCAGCAGATGCAGTCCGGCGAAAGGCAATTCGGCCTCGGACTCGATGCCCGCGCTGCGCACCGTCGGAAGGCCCTGCGCGGCTGCGTAATCCAGCAGCGCCGTCTTGCCGATACCCGGTTCGCCGCGCACCACCAGCGCGGCGCTGCGACCGTCGCGGGCCGCAGCGAGAAGCCGATCGATCTGGTTTTGTTCGGCTTCTCTTCCGTGGAGCATGTGCACACCGTAGCCGTCTGCTGGACGGGCGATCAGTGGTCGGCGCGGCATTGCGTTCGACGCACCGTTCTGTCGTGTCGCACACAGGTGGTATAGCCAGCTGCTACTAAGGTCTGGGCTATGGCGTCGAATGTGAAAAGGGCGGTCCGGGCACTGACGGGCGTCGTGGTGGCCTCCGCGTCCGTGGCCGCGCTGGCGCCGACCGCGGAGGCCGAGATCATCAGCATGCCGCCGCACGAGAAGTCGTTCACCCCGCCGGGCAGCTCGAAGAAGTTCACCATCGGCAGCCGGGAGGAGTACATCTACCGGATCCCGCCGTTGAACTTCATGGCGACCACCCGGGAGGCGTTGGTCAGTTCGATCGCCTACGGCCAGGTCGACGGGGCGACGGCGGGCAAGCTCCGGATCGGCTACCACGTGGGCTGCGCGGTGACCATCGGCGCGGGCACCCTCGGCGCGACACCCGATGTCGTTATCGGGCAGCAACCGAGTTTCAATCCCAACCCGGTCGCCACGCTGAATCTTGCCCCCGGCGACGTCGGCGAAGTCGCGATCGCGGAAAAGGACATGATTCCCGGCAAGCTGATCCAGCTCAGTTTCCGCGACTTCCACATCAAGGTGAATTCGTGTACCGGCCCGGTGACCATCCGCCAATATGCTTACGTCGAATACAAATCTCCCGAGGTCGACGATTCCGGGGCTGTTTTCGGCGAGCCTACCTGGCTCTGACCAGGGAATATTTCCCTTCTTGCTTGGCTCTACCTGATTGAAACAAGCGCTGTTCATTAACGCTGCCGCATGCGCCCTCGATGATTCGAGTAGTCGAGTACGCGGGTTTCCTCAGGAATCCGGCGGGAGGATTTGGTCCATGAAACGCCTGGTTGTGTGTTGTGACGGCACTTGGAAAGCAGAGTCGAGCGGCACGGTATCGAACATCATCAAGATCGCGCAGACGATCCGGTTCGACGCGCCCGGTCCGGCGGGGGGGAAGATCCAGCAGTGGGTCACCTATGTGTCCGGACCCGGCGCGCGCGGCTTCCTCGCCGACCGGGTGATGGGTGGCGCCTTCGGCCTCGGGCTGCAGGCGAACCTGTCGTCCGCGTACTGGCACCTGGCCCTGAACTGGGAGCCGGGCGACGAGATCTACATCTTCGGCTTCAGCCGGGGCGCGTTCACCGCGCGCAGCCTGGCGAGCCTGATCGACCGCATCGGCATGCTGACGCCGGAGGCGATGATCGGCGGCAAGTACCCGGAGGCGCTGAAGATCTATCAGGAAGTGCCGCCGAAGGACGGCACGATCCCGGCGCGGTGGAAGAAGTTCCGCAGAGAGAACTGCCACCGGCAGGCACCGAAGATCAATTTCCTCGGCGTCTTCGACACCGTCGGCGCGCTCGGCGTGCCTGGCGTGACCTCGCTGCGCTACCAGTTCCACGACGTCAAGCTGGGCCCGAGCGTGCACTGCGCCAGGCAGGCCCTGGCCATCGACGAGCGGCGGCGCAATTTCGAGCCGTGCCTGTGGGAGGTGCCGGTCGTACCGGATGTGAAGTACCGCAAGGGCTTCCAACGGGTCAAGCAGGTGTGGTTCGAGGGCGCGCACAGCGATATCGGTGGCGGGCACAAGGAATGCGGGCTCTCCGACCTCACGCTGCGCTGGATGGTGCGCGAAGCCGAATCCGTCGGGCTCGCCTTCGATCGCGATCGGCTGGACAAACTGTCCGAGGGCTGCCGGGCACTGGGCGAACGCCACATGTGGCCGCATCCGTCGCTGAAGCCCGTCTACCGCGTCTTGAATGTGGTGCGCACACTGCGTAATCCGCGCAGCCCGCGGTTCTACCTGGACTCCTGGCGCAAGCTCGCGAACGGTCACGAGCAGGGCATCCGGCTCGCCTCGCTGGTCAACGAGAAAGAGGGCTACGATCCGCCCAACCTGCGCCGCTGGCGCGCGCAGCTGGGCGGCATGTTCCCCGAGGAGCTGCTGGAGAAGGTCAGCGCGGTCTCAGCGCACGAGCAGTGCGACGGGCAGCAGGCCGAAGAGCTTCTCGAGCCGAGCCCGGCCCTGGAAGGTATGACCGGTCAGCCGGTCCGTCCAGGTGCCCGGCGGTAGGTCGAGAGTCGTGTCGCCCCAACCGGTTTCGGCGAGGCCGAGACTGTGCCGGGTGGTCGCGACGATCACTTCCGGGGCCGCACCGACGCGGCCCCGGGCGTAGGACACCAACCTGCCGGCCTGCTCGCCGGTGGCGAACAGCGGCAGGTAGGTGCCCCCGACAAAGCAGTCGGGGCGCTCCCTGCGCAGCCACAGCGCGTACGCGACGATCCACATCTTCGCCGCGCCGGTGGTGTCCAATGCCGGTGTGCCGGTGAGCGATTGCAGCATGCCGATGCGGATCGTGAAATCCACCGGGCGGCGGTTGTCCGGGTCGACAAGGGAGTCTTCCCACAACTCGCAGCCCTGATAGATGTCCGGGATACCCGGCCCGCAGAGCTGGAGCAGCTTCTGCGACAGCGCGTCCGACCAGGCGTGCGGCGCCAGCTCGTGCACCAGGTCGCCGAGCTCGCTGCCGACCGGGCCGTCGATCACCGTGTCGATCCAGCTGTGCACCGCGGACTCGAACTCGGCATCCGGCTCCTCCCAGGAGGTTTTGGTGCCTGCTTCACGAATCGCCTTCTCGGCGAACAGGTGCAGCCGCTCGCGCAGGCCGGGGACGGAGGCGGCGGGCCTGCCGTCGGCGGGCCACACCCCGAACATGTTCTGCAACAAGAACAAGGTGGTCGCGCCGTCCGGGCCGGGCGCGGCCTCGTCCCATGCCTCGACGCATTGCGCCCAGGTGTCGGCGACCTGGGAGAGCACACCGATGCGGGCGCGCACGTCCTCGCCGCGCTTGGTGTCGTGGGTGGACAGCGTCGTCATGGTGGCAGGCCACCGATGCGCGCGTTCGCTGTTGGACAGGTGGAACTCGTTGAGCGAGTGGCCGAATCGGGCCGGATTGCCGCCGACCTCCTGGAGCGAGACCAGCCGGGCGGCCTGATAGAACATGGTGTCCTCCACCGCCTTCGCGGTGACCGCACCACAGACCTGGCTGAACCGCACCGCCGCCTCGCCGTCCGCGGCGAGCGCGGCGACCAGCACCGCGAGCGGCGCGGTGAGTTCGCTGTTGCGCCGCTCCACCTCGGCGATGACGGCGCCGGCCATGCCGGCCAGCGGCGCGTAATCGGCCCGGTACACCGGCATGAACGCGAGCACCTCGATGGTCGCGTTGGTCATCGCCATGGTGTCGAAGCTGTCCGCGCCCGCGTCCCGCTTGATCGCCGCGACCAGGCGCCGGATCTCCGGTGCCAGCAGGTTTTCCGCGACCGCCCGCTTGATTCGGTGTTCGGTCTCGCCGATCCAGGCGCGATCGCTGCCGTGACCGGCCAGCTTCTTGGACAGCTCGGTCAGTGCCTGCTCGCCCTCCGGCTTGATGAGCACGCCACCGAGATCGGCCAGCGCGTCGTAGCCGGTGGTGCCGTCGACCGGCAGGGTCGGATCCAGCGGCTCCCGGTTGGCCAGGATCTTCTCCACCAGCAGCAGCCGGTTCGGGCCGATCAGCCTGCGCACCCGCGCGAGATAGGCGGCGGGATAGGACAATCCGTCCGGGTGGTCGATGCGCACGCCGTCGATGAGGTCGTGCTCGCACCAGGCGGCGAGCTCGCGGTGGGTGGCCTCGAAGACCTCGTTGTCCTCCTGACGGATCGCGGCCAGGCTGCTGACCGCGAAGAACCGGCGGTAGGTGCACACCCCTGCCTTCCAGCTCACCAGGCGGTAGTGCTGCTTGTCGTGGATGCGCAGCGCATTGTCGCCGTCGGTGCCGGGCGCGATGGGGAAACGCAGATCGTGCAGGGCCAGCATCGGTTCCGGGCCGGAGCGGTCGACGGTGAGGGCCGCGGGGTCGTTCTCGCTTTGCAGCACCGGCAGCGCCAGGCGCCCGCCCGCGCCGTTGCCCGGGCTCCAATCGATGTCGAAGTAGTGGGCGAAGCTGGATTCGCGGCCGTTGCGCAGCACGTCCCACCACCAGGCGTTCTGCCGTGGGTCGGCCACCCCGACGTGGTTGGGCACCAGGTCGACGACCAATCCCATGCCGCGGCTGCGCACCTCGTCGGACAGCGCCTTGAGCCCGGCCGGTCCACCGAGAGCGGCCGACACCGTGGTGGGGTCGGTGACGTCGTAGCCGTGGTTGGAACCGTGCGCCGCGGTGAGGATCGGCGACAGGTAGAGATGCGAGATACCCAGCTGCTGTAGGTATTCCGCGATCGTGCGGGCATCGCTGAAGGTCAGTGCGTCGGGCCGGAGTTGGAGCCGGTAGGTGCTGCGAATCGTCGTCGGCCTGGCCGTGGTGCGGCGCAGCGAGAGCGGATCGGTCACATGCGTCTCGGGGGATTCCGTTGGGGTCATGGGCGTTCGGGTCATCCGGCGTGGCGCAGCACCAGCAGGCACCGGGATTCGACCGGGACGGTGGCCGAGGCTGGATAACTCGCTTCGGTCAGGCCGGTCGGCGTCGAACAGTCCAGTGCGACAGTCCACTGCGTGCCGTAGTCGGCGTTGGGCAGGGTGAAGTCCATGGCTTCGTCGTGGGCGTTGAAGCACAGCAGGAACGAGTCGTCGGAGATCCGCTGACCGCGCGGGTCGGGTTCGTGAATACCCTTGCCGTTGAGGAACACCGTCAGCGATTTGCCGAAGCCGCTGTCCCAGTCCGCGGTGGTCATCTCCGCGCCTTCCGGGGTGAGCCAGGCGATGTCGCGGGCGCGGTCCTTGGACCGCACCGGCCTGCCGTCGAGGAAGCGACGGCGCCGGAAGACGGGGTGCTCGGTGCGCAACGCGATCACGTTGCGGGTGAACTCCAGCAGGTCCGAATTCTGCTGCATCAGTGACCAATCCATCCAGGCCAGCGGGGAATCCTGGCAGTAGACGTTGTTGTTGCCGTGCTGGGTGCGGCCCATCTCGTCGCCGTGCGCGAGCATCGGCACGCCCTGGCTGAGCACCAGCGTGGCCAGCAGGTTACGGCTCTGCCTGGCGCGCAGGGCGAGGATGTCCGGGTCGTCGGTGTCGCCTTCGACGCCGCAGTTCCACGACCGGTTCCAACTCTCCCCGTCGCGGTTGTCCTCGCCGTTCGCCTCGTTGTGTTTCTCGTTGTAGGACACCAGGTCACGCAGGGTGAAGCCGTCGTGCGCGGTGATGAAGTTGATGCTGGCGCTCGGCCTGCGCCCGGTCGCTTCGTACAGATCGGAGGAGCCGGTGAGCCGAGAAGCGAACTCGCCCAACGTCGCAGGCTCGCCGCGCCAGTAGTCGCGCACGGTGTCGCGGAACTTGCCGTTCCACTCGGTCCACAGGCCGGGGAAGTTGCCGACCTGGTAGCCGCCCTCGCCGACGTCCCACGGTTCCGCGATGAGCTTCACCTGGCTGATCACCGGATCCTGTTGCACCAGATCGAAGAAGGCGGACAGCCGGTCGACGTCGTGCAGCTCACGGGCCAGCGTGGCGGCCAGGTCGAAGCGGAAGCCGTCGACGTGCATGTCCAGCACCCAGTAGCGCAGCGAGTCCATGATCAGCTGCAGCGTGTGCGGGTGCCGCACGTTCAGGCTGTTGCCGGTGCCGGTGTAATCCATATAGTGCGACGGGTCGTCGTCGAGCAGGCGGTAGTAGGCGGCGTTGTCGATGCCGCGGAAGCTGAGGGTCGGGCCGAGGTGGTTGCCCTCGGCGGTGTGGTTGTAGACCACGTCGAGGATCACCTCGATGCCCTCGGCGTGCAGATCGCGCACCATCGCCTTGAACTCGGTCACCGCGGAGTCGGCGCGTTTGATGGCGGCGTACTCGTTGTGCGGGGCGAGGTAGCCGAAGCTGTTGTAGCCCCAGTAGTTTCGCAGGCCTTGATCGAGCAGCACGGTGTCGTGCAGGAACTGGTGCACCGGCATCAGCTCGATCGCGGTGACGCCCAAACCTTTCAGATGCTCGATGATGGCCGGATGCGCGATGCCGGAGTAGGTGCCGCGCAACTCTTCCGGAATGTCGGGGTGGGTGGCGGTCATGCCCTTGACGTGCGCCTCGTAGATCACCGTCTCGTGGTACGGGCGGTTCGGCGCGCGGTCGGTGCCCCAGTCGAAGTACGGGTTGATCACCACGCTCGCCATGGTGTGGCCGAGCGAGTCCAGGCCGTGCGTGTACAGCGACGGGTCGTTGTCGAACTCGCCGTCGAAGGCCTTGCCGTACGGGTCGAGCAGGAATTTGCTCGGATCGCAACGTAATCCGTGTTCCGGGTCGTAGGGACCGTGTATCCGGAAGCCGTAGCGCTGGCCGGGTCCGACCGCGGGCAGGTAGGCGTGCCAGACATAGCCGTCGACCTCGTCGAGCGGAATCCGGGTCTCGGTGCCGTCCCTGGCGATCAGGCACAACTCGACGGCGTCGGCGACCTCGGAGAACACCGAGAAGTTGGTGCCTGCCCCGTCGTAGGTCGCGCCCAGCGGGTAGGCGGTGCCGGGCCACACACCGAGGGGTGTCGCGTCACCGGACGCTGCGTCGGGCTGAGCCATAGCAACGACATTAGCGGCAGTGGCGTTTTACTCGGCGGGGGCGGTTGCGACGGGCGGGTCCGCGGGGACCCGGTCAGGTGTCCAGCCAGCGCCGAGAGTAACCGAGCCGGACGGCGAGGCGGGCCAGTCCGCCCAGTACGGCGCGCTGCGCCCAGCGCGGGATCCCGGCGAGGTAGCCGTCCTGGTAATCCCACAGCAATGCCAGCGCGAGTGGATCGCGTGGCACCCGGGACCGGGTGGTTTTGCCCGCGGTGTCCAGGTTGTGCCAGAGCTGGAACATCTCCCAGTGCCGCAGCGGCGGGCGGATCTCGTGATCGAACGTGGTGCCGGGCGCCTCGCTCCAGAACTCGTGCACGACGCCCGCCGGTGCCGTCACGGTGTCGCCGGGCTCGGCAATGAGCTCGACGCCGTCGATCTTGTAGCGGGCGCGACCTTCGCGAACGGTCCACTGCTCGGACAGCACCGGATGCCAATGCGGGCCCGCCTGCCGTTCGGCTCGCGGCAGCCGATGGTGCAGCCGCAGATAGGGGCCCTGCTCATCTTCGCCCCTGGCAACGAGGGTGACCTGATGCCCGTTGCGGTAGGTCAGTGTGGTGCCGTCTTCCATAACCCAATTTATAAAGGTAACCTTCGTAATATGTCAACGGTCGATCCGAACGCCACGTTGCTCAAACTGCTGAGCCAGGCGACCACCGCTTACGAGCGCGCGCTGAACCGGGAACTGCGCGCGCGGCTCGACGATCAGCTGCGCCCGGCGCACTACGCGGTCTTTCGTCATCTCGATCCGGTCGGCTCCCGGATTACCGCGCTGGCGGAGTCGGCGGGCATGACACAGCAGTCGATGGGGGAGTTGGTGACTCATCTGGAGCGCCGCGGTTTGGTGGAGCGGCAGGTCGACCCCGCTGATCGGCGGGCGCGGCTGGTCGTGCTGACCGACGCCGGTAAAGACGCGCTCGGCGTTGCGGCGCAACGGATTCAGGGCATCGAGCAGATGATCGCGGGCAGTTTGGGCGACGGCGGGCTGGTCGATTTGCGGCGGGCGCTCGTAGTGGTGAACGAGGTGTTGGAGGCCGACGTCGCTGAATGACGATCCCGCGATCCGGAGCGCAGATCGGGGCACCGGTCTGTCTTGATCGACGGCCGCGGACTCCGCTCCGGATGTAGCGCAACGCCTTTCGCTGCGAGACACGCAGCGCTACCTGGGTGACTCGAGCGAACGCCGCCAGGTCTGACCGATCAGGTCCGCACCCCAGCTGTGGTGCGGGCTCTCTTCGACCAGTTCGAAACCGGCCCGCTGATAGATGTGCCGGGCTGCGGTGAGGACGTCGTTGGTCCAAAGCACCATCTCGCGGTAGCCCGCGGCGGTCGCGAAGCGCAGGCACTCCTCGACCAGCGCGGACCCGACGCCGAGTCCGCGCGCGCTGGGCTCGACCAGCAGCAGCCGCAACCGTGCGGTGGTCTCGTTCTCGGCGACGCAGAAGATGCTGCCCACCGGCTCGCCGCCGGCTTCGGCGATCCAGGCCTGCTCGCGCTGCTCGTCGTGTGCATTGAGGTAGTCGGCGACGATGCGCACGATCAGCTCCTCATACGTTCCGTCCCAACCGTATTCGGCGGTGTAGAGCCGGGCGTGCCGCTCGATGACCCAGCCGTAGTCGCCGGGCTTCGGCGCCCGGATGACGAACGGTGGCGCCGCCGCCGCGTTGGCGGGATGGTCCAGGATCTGCTGGATGGTCCGCATCGCGGTGACCAGCCGGGCGCGGGCGGCGGGCGGTTTGGCGGTGAGCAGGTAGCCGATCTCGTCGCTGGAGCGTTGGTCGAGCACGGCGAAGATTTCCTTGCCTTTGGTGGTGAGCCGGACCTCTTGGCGGCGGCCGTCGCTGTCGGAGCGGTTGCGCTGGACCAGGCCCGCGCTCTCGAAGCGGGCCAGGATGCGGCTCAGGTAGCCGGCGTCGAGATCCAGTGTCTGCCGCAGGGTTACCACCTCGGCGGTGCCGGAGTTGGCCAGCTCGAACAGGATTCGGACCTCGGTCAGCGAGTACTCGCTGTCCAGCAAGCCTTCTCGGAGCACGCCGATGACCTTGGTGTAGCGGCGGTTGAATTCCCGGACTGCGGCGATATCCGTGGCGGCGACGGTGGTCACGACGGCTCCGTTCCTGCGATGCGACTCTGCTGATCTTTGACGGAGTCAAAGAATAGCCCTGGACGGCCGCTGAGCGCCGGGAATTCGCACGGATGCCGCTCGCGCGCAGCTCCGGTGGTAACTTGAACGGCGTTCAAGCCCGTCCGTTGGACGGGGTCGTCGCTCGACCGCGAGGATTCCTGTGGCACTGACCCGTGACGAGATCGCCGCCATCGACGCCAAACACGTCTGGCACCCCTACGGCGGATTCCCGGCCACCACCGAACCATTGGTGGTCGCCGAAGCCCGTGGCACCCGGCTGACGCTGGCCGACGGCCGCGAGGTGATCGACGGCATGAGCTCCTGGTGGGCCGCCATCCACGGCTACCGGCACCCGGTGCTCGACGCCGCGTTGGTGGCGCAGTCGCAGCGGATGAGCCACGTGATGTTCGGCGGCCTGACGCACGAACCGGCTGCGCGGCTGGCCGAACTGCTCGTCGAGCTGACCCCGCCCGGCCTGGACAAGGTGTTCCTGTGCGACTCCGGTTCGGTGTCGGTCGAGGTCGCGGTGAAGATGTGCCTGCAATATTGGCGTGCGCTCGGCCGGCCGGAGAAACGGCGGCTGCTCACCTGGCGCGGCGGCTATCACGGCGACACCTTCACGCCGATGAGCGTGTGCGATCCGACCGGCGGCATGCACTCGCTGTGGACCGACGTGCTGGTCGATCAGGTTTTCGCGCCGATGCCGCCGAGCGACTTCCGGCCGGAATATGTGGCGGAACTGGACCGGCTGATCGGCGCCAACACCGACGAACTCGCGGCGGTGATCGTGGAGCCCGTCGTGCAAGGTGCGGGCGGGATGCGCTGGCATCACCCGCGCTACCTGAGCGATCTGCGCAGGCTGTGCGATGAATACGGTGTGTTGCTCGTTTTCGATGAGATCGCGACCGGATTCGGCCGCACCGGAACGTTTTTCGCGGCCGATCAGGTCGGTGTCGGACCGGACGTGATGTGTGTCGGCAAGGCGCTGACCGGCGGCTACCTCACCCTGGCCGCCACGCTGTGCACCGCGCTGATCGCCGAGACGATCAGCGCGGGACACGGCGGCTTGATGCACGGGCCGACCTTCATGGGCAACCCGCTGGCCTGCGCGGTCGCGGTGGCCTCACTCGAACTGCTGACGGCAGGGGACTGGCGTGGCGACGTGGCGCGGATCGAGGCCGGTCTCGAAACCGGTCTCGCCCCGTTGCGTGCGCTGCCGAATGTCGTCGAGGCCCGGGTACTCGGTGCGATCGGTGTGATCGAACTCGACCGCCCCGTGGACATGCGTACCGCGACCGACGCCGCGGTCGCCGCCGGAGTGTGGCTGCGGCCGTTCCGGAACCTCGTGTACACCATGCCGCCGTTCATCAGCACCGACGAGGACATCGCGGCGATCACGACCGGGATGCGTGCCGCCGTGGCGGCGCAGTCGTGATCGCCGGTCGGCTCAGGCGATCCAGGGCGGCACGACCATCGTGTCGCTGCCCTGCACGCCCGCCTTGGCGCCCGCCTGTGCCGTGACGATGGCGGTGAAGCCGGCCTCGGTGTGCACCTGGCGCAGCACGTCGGCGGGCATGATCACCGTATCGCCTTCGGCGGCAGTGAGTTTCGTGCCGTCGAGGTCGACGGTGAGACTGCCCGCGACGACGGTCCAGATCTGCTCGGTGTCGATGGTGTGGACCGGGCCCGACTTGTCGGCGGGCACCTCGACCCGCCAGAGGGCGAGCGCGGTGCCGCCCTGGGTGGGCGAGGCGAGGGTGGTCATGACACCGCCGGGGGTTTCGGTGCGACGGGTTTCGGTGTGTTGGATGAGCGTCATGCGTGGGCACTCCGTAAGATAGACAATCAGGTTGTCCATATAGTCAACGAGGTTGTCCAATATGTCAAGTGATTCCGGCGGATATGAACTGCCGTTGCGGATGCTGCTCGGCTTTCGTGCCGTCATCGACGAGGTGCACGCCGAGTTGGCCGAGCACGGGCACGCCGAGCTGCGGCCGATGCACGGCTTCCTCTTCCAGGCCGTCGGCCGGGTGGGTGGGCCGTACGGGTGTACCGCCGCCGATCTCGGTCGCGCCCTTGGTATCTCGAAACAGGCCGCGGGCAAGCATATCGAGATGCTCGAGCGGCTGGGTTATCTGCGGCCGGGGCATGATCCGACCGATGCGCGGCGCAAGGTCTACACGCTGACCGAGCGCGCCGTCGACATGCTGAACCGGTCCGCGCAGGTCTTCGATCGGATCCATGCGCGGTGGGCGCGGCAGCTCGGCGCCGATCGGCTGGCGCAACTCGAGCAGGATCTGCGCACGGTGACGCCGGGGGAGGTGTTCCGGTTCGATACGCCGAACTGGTTCTCCGGGTGAGTGGATCAGTCGGGGCTATGCGTCCTGAACGGTGTTCAAGTATGCTCCGGAGCTGTGACTACCGATCCATTGAGTTGGTTGGACGAGCGTGCGTCCGCGCGGATGGCCGCCGGACTGCGGCGTGAACTTCGTCCCCGCGCGGCGCGGTCGCCGTCGCTCGACCTTGCCTCCAACGACTATCTCGGGCTGGTCCGCCACCCCGAGGTGATCGACGGAGCGATCGAGTCGGTGCGGCGCTGGGGGGCGGGCTCGACCGGCTCCCGGCTCGTCACCGGCACCATCGCCGAGCACGAGCTGCTGGAGACCGAGCTCGCCGAATTCGTCGGTGCCGAGGCAGGACTCGTGTTCGCCTCGGGGTACGCCGCCAACCTCGGCGCGGTCACGGCGCTCGCGGGGCGTGGTGCGCTGGTCGTTTCCGACGCGGGCAGTCACGCGTCGCTCGTCGATGCGTGCAGGCTGTCGCGGGCACGGGTGGAGGTCGCCGCGCACAGGGATGTCGACGCGGTGGACCGTCTGCTTGCCGCGCGGACCGAGGAGCGGGCGCTGGTGCTCACCGATTCGGTGTTCAGCGCCGACGGTGATCTCGCGCCGCTGGCCGAGTTACATCGGGTGACCCGGGCACGGGGCGCGGTGCTGATCGTGGACGAGGCGCACGGTCTCGGGGTGCGTGGCGCGGGTGGGCGCGGGCTGGTGCACGAGCTCGGCCTGGTCGGGGAGCCGGATCTGGTGATCACCGCGACATTGTCGAAATCCCTTGCGGCGCAAGGCGGCGTGGTGCTGGCCAGCGAGCGGGTCCGGGCGCATCTGATCGACGCCGCGCGCACCTTCATCTTCGACACCGGACTCGCGCCGGCCGCCGTCGGCGCGGCGCGCGCGGCGCTGCGGGTGTTGCGCCGGGAACCCGAACTGGCGGGCCGGGTACTGGAGCGGGCCGCCGATATCGCGCGGATCGCCGGTGTGCCGGCGCCGGATTCGGCGGTGGTGTCGGTGGTGCTCGGCAAAGCGCAGGTTGCCTTCGATGCCGCGCAGGCCTGCCGGGCGCAGGGGCTGGATGTCGGGTGCTTCCGTCCGCCGTCGGTGCCGGAAGGCACGTCACGGCTACGGCTCACGGCCCGCGCCAACTTGACGGATGCCGAACTCGACACCATCGCAACGGTTCTCGGTGATGTGCTGGCGCAGGCCCGTGGGTTGGACGCGGTGCGCGCATGAGCATCGCTGGAACGGCAGGGACACGAAGGATGGCGGTATGAGCGTTCTCTTGGTTACCGGGACCTCCACGGAAGTCGGTAAGACCGTGGTCACTGCGGCTGTCGCGGCGGCGGCGCTGGCCGTCGGTCGGTCGGTGGCGGTCTGTAAGCCGGGCCAAACCGGTGTAGCCGCAGGTGAACCCGGCGATCTCGCCGAAATCGAACGGCTCAGCGGCGTCACCCGGACCTCGGAATTCGCGCGCTACCCGGATCCGCTCGCGCCCGATACCGCCGCTCGGCGTGCGGGATTGCCCGAGCTCACCCTGGCCGAAACCGTGGCGGGCATTGCGGCGCTCGACGACGCCGAGCTCACCCTGGTGGAGGGCGCGGGCGGACTGCTTGTTCGGCTCGGTGATTTCACTCTGCTCGATCTCGCGCAGAAGCTCGACGCGCCAGTACTTCTGGTGACCGCCGCCGGTCTCGGCACGCTCAATCACACCGAATTGACCACGCGTGCCTTGCATTCGGCGGGTGTGCGCTGCGCGGGCTTGGTGATCGGCTCGTGGCCCGCCGAACCCGACCTCGCCGCGACGTGCAACCGCGGCGACCTACCGCGCGTCACCGGTGTCGACCTGGTCGGCGCCATCCCCGAAGGCGCGGGCTCCTGGGACCGCGACCGCTTCACGGCCGCGGCAGCTGGCTGGTTCGCCGCCGACTGGTCGCCGTTCGCCTGACCTGGTTGGTCCGCACGGCTTCCCCGTCGTCCGAGCTAGGTCCGCAGCGAGGTCGGCGGTGGCACGACCATCGACGCGAGCACGATGGGCCGCCCGCCGGTGCCTGGTAGGCAGACAACGGCCTCGGCCGGCGCTTGTCCCTCGGAAAGGCGGCCGCCCTCGCCGCTGTGCCCCGACGGTGTGCTGGCTTCAGCGGAGGGCGTCGTCTGCCAGGGGTTGAATGTTGGAGGCGGGGACCAGGTTCCAGTGCTCGAGTTGCTTGCGGATCTGCTCGGCGGCGTCGATGTTGAGGGGGCCGCTGGTCCACATGGCGTACGGGAGATTGAGGAAGCGGCCCTCGGTGACGGCACGGAGTTGGTTGATGCCGGGCTTGGCGCGCAGGGCCTCGACCTTCTGGGCGAAGGTCTGCGGCGGGTAGTCGACGAACATGATGGCGTCGGGGTCCGCGGCGGCCAGACGCTCCCAGGACACTCTGGTCCAGGTGTCGGCCACGTCGCTGAGCGCGTTGTGCCCACCGGCGGCGTCCAGGATCGCCTGGGGCGCACCGAAACTGCCGCTGGACATCAGGGAATCGGTGGCGCTGTCGAACAGGAAGATGGTCGGCTTGCGCTCCGCCTGCGGTGCGGCGGTCAGCGCGGCGAGGCGTCGATCCAGGTCGGCGGTCAACTCGGTGGCGCGGTCGGCGCGGCCGGTGATGGCGCCTAGGTTGGTGAGATCGGTGCGCAGCGCCGTCCACGGCTCGACGATGCCGCGCGGGCGTTCACCATTGCGCTGACGGCAGCTCTCGGTGAGGGTGTAGGCCGCGATCCCGGCCTTGCTCAACGACTCCGGGGTCAGGTTCTTGGCTTCGTCATAGCCGTAGCTCCAGCCCGCGACCATCACGTCGGGGCCCTGCGCCAGCACGGTCTCGCGTGAAGGGTATTCGGGCGCAACAGACTTCAGCTGATCGACAACGGGTCCGTAGTGCCTGCGCAACGTATCGGCGTCGCGCTGCACACTCGACACCGCGACCACCTGGTCCTGCGCTCCGAGCGCGAGCGCCATCGAGATCAGATTCCCGTCGTTGACGAACAATCGTTGTGCGGGAGCCGGAAACCGCACGTCCACATCGCAATTCCGGATCGTGAGGTCTCCGGACGCGGTGTTCTCCGCACTGCATCCGGCCACCGCTGCGGCCAGAGTGACCGCTACCAACACTCGCAGGGTGTGCTTCATAGATTCGCCTCTCAAGGAATTCAAAGGTTCGAGTAGTCCACGAACGGGAGATCGCGCCGAAATGCGTGAGAACCCGCCCGGGTGTCCCGTTCGCCGCTGACGCGCGCCGGTAGTGCGGCGACGAACGGTATTGCAGGTTGGTGCGTGCGCGTCGTGGTGATGTGCGCGGCCGTCCGGTGCGTGTGCGGCGTGCAGATCCGCTGGTGCGTGCGCGGAGTGCTGATGTGTACTGGCCGATGCGAATTCATGGCGTCGCCTCGCGGGGAGTGATCAGGAGGTGGGGCTCGCCGGTTTCGGGATGGGGGACGCGGAGGGCGCGGACGCCGAACACCGTGTCGACGACCTCCGGAGCCAGAGCGACGGCCGGCGCGGCGAGGGGGTGGGTGATGCCGTTGTGTAGCACAAGGATTCGGTCGCAGTAGCGGTCCGCCAGGGTCAGATCGTGCAGCGCCATGATGACGGTTCGTGGCAAGGTGCGGGTCAGGGCGAGGAGTTCGAGGCGGTGGGTGATGTCCAGGTGGTTGGTCGGTTCGTCCAGCAGCAGGACCGGGGTGTTCTGCACGAGCGCACGGGCGAGTAGCACTCGTTGGCGCTCACCACCGGAGAGTCGATGAACCGGTCGGTCGGCGAATCCGGTCAAGTCCACCGTGGCCAACGCGTCTTGGACAGCCTGTTGTTCGAGCGGCGACCCGGCACCCCATGGCGGCAGGTACGGGGTGAGGCCCAGCGCCACGACCTCGCCCGCGCGCAGGTCTGCGGGTGGACGTTCGTCCTGTGCGACCATCGCCACCGTGCGTGCCCTTCGGCGCGACGACATCTCGTGCAGCACTCGGCCGTCCACCGCCACCCGGCCACGCACCGGCCGCCGCACCCCGGCGAGAGTCTGCAACAGCGTCGACTTTCCAGCGCCGTTCGGCCCGACGATCCCGATCGTCTCGCCGGCCTGGATCGCGAAACTCACGTCGGAGACCACGGTCCGGCGCCCGGCGGCGCACGCGAGCCCGTGCACTTCCAACACCCCAGTGGTGCTGGTGGTTTCGATGCTGCGCTGCGCAGTGTTGTTACCGCTCATGACTCACCGAACCGGTAACGCCGTCGCCCCATCAGAATCAGGAAGGTAGGTGCACCGATGAGCCCGGTGAGCACCCCTACGGGAATCTCGATGGGGCGAACCACGATTCGAGTGGCGGCGTCGGCCACGACGAGGAACAACGCACCGCAGAGCGCGCAGGCGGGTAACAGCGTCCGGTGGCGCGGGCCGACCAGCAAGCGGGCCGCGTGTGGGACAACCAGCCCGACGAAGCCGATTCCGCCGGACACCGCCACGAGCACGCCGACCAGCACCGCGAGCAGCACGAACAGCGCGATCCGCAGCTCTTTCACGGGAACGCCCAGCGAGGCGGCGGTGTCGCCGCCGACGGTCAGGGCGTCGAGCCAGCCACTCGCACCGAGCAGCGCGGCACCCGCGAGCGCGACAACACTGAGCGGCAACGCGATTCGCGTCCAGTCGGCACCCGCGAGGCTGCCGAGCAACCAGAACAGCACCGCCTGAGCGTGCGACGGATCCGGACGGCGGAAGATGAGATAGCTGCTCAACGCGGCGAACCCGGAGCCGAGCACGGTGCCGGTCAGCACCAGCCGCAACGGCGTCAGCCCGCCCTGCAGCACCGCGATCAGGAACACCAGCCCCGCCGCGACGAACGCCCCGACCAGCGCCCCACCGGACAACGCCCACACCCCGGCCCCGGCGAACAACCCGGAGGTGATGACCGCAGCCGCGCCGACGCCTGCACCTGAGGAAACCCCGAGCAGATACGGGTCGGCCAGCGGATTACGCACCAGGGTCTGCATGGCCGCGCCCGCAAGCGCCAGCCCGGCGCCGACGATCGCGGCGAGCACAGTCCGGGGCACCCGCAACTGCCAAACGATCGTGTCCAGGCCGAAGTCGGTCGGCGCCTGCCCGGTCACCCGGTGCTGCAACACCTCCAATACCGAAGCGACGGGCAAGGTTTCCGCACCGAAGCCGGTGGCGAGAATCATCGCGCAGATCAGCAGGGCCCCGAGGACAGGGAAGATCAGCGCCGGGCGGACGCGAGTCACGCGGCCATCCCGCTGGCGAGGGGATCCGGCTTGCCGCAAAGACGCCGCCACATGATGCGTTCGCTGCGATCGCTCATGCCGCCACCGCATTGGAGCTCGGTCCCGGCCTGCCCCAAGGGCGTGCGCTTCGCTCGCTCGTGCCCGCACCGGGCTGATGCTCGGTGCGCCGAGCGCACATGATTCGGTGGTGCTCCACAGGCAAGTCGCGGCCTCTCCAGAGTTGTCCCGGCAGGGGAGGTCTGACTTTCGCCGTGAGGGCGATCACAGTGGCGCGACCGTTCCGGAATTACACCGGATTCCCGCACCCGCCGAGGTTGACGGCAGAACTCTACCGTTCGGTCGGGTTCGCGGCGTCGCGGGGTCAGGAGTGGAATGGCGGCAGTCCACACCCTTACCTACAGTGGGATGGATGTCGCCGTTCGATGACCGGCACCCGTCCACCGTCGCGGACTGGGACGACGCGCGACGCAAAGCCCGGCTACGGGACACCAGCCTGTGGCACGAGTGGAAGACGTTGCGCCGGACCAGGTCCGCGGTGCTGCGGGTGGTCGTACTGCTGGCCGCCGTACTGGTCGTCTTCGCCCAGTACCTCACCTACGACGTAGAACCCGAACAGGTACGACTCGCCCGCACCGACCCTGCGATTCTGCCCGTCGCCGCCCCGGCCGATCCCGAAGACTGGGACACGGTGGTGGTCGACATGGTCGGCCTCGGCGGCTTGGACGCCAGCGCGACCGCCGCCGCCCTGCCCGCGCTGCGCGGTATGGGCGTGGTCTGGGCCATCCGCTACGACAACGAAGGTATCGACACCAAGGTCATCGCCGACCTGATCGTGCGCGCCACCGAGCTGTCCGGCTTGAAGAACATCGTGCTGGTCGGCCACAGCATGGGCGGCGTGATCGCACTGGAGGTCGCCAAACACATCCACCTCGACAGCGACCGGCGCCTAGCCGGGGTGATCCTGGACTGCACCCCGGTGGACCTGAACGCGGTCCGCCCGGAGAGCCGCGGCCGCGGCGAGGACATGGTGCGCTGGATGCGCTGGCTGCCCGGCGCGCGGGAGAGCCGCCTGCTGCGGCTGGCCGTGGAAACCTATGCGCGCCGCGACCGTTTCGTCTCCTACGGCGGCGACGGCCGGCCGCCCGGCATCCGCTTCGCCCGGTTGCGCACGGTGCTGGGGGAGGTGTTGCGGGAGAAGATCTTCTCGCGCAACGCGGCGAGCAACGGACTGATCGAGGCACAGTTCACCGCGATCGTGGCGGGCGGCGCGACCAAGGATCTGAAGGCGCTGGCCGCGCCGGTGGACGGAAAGCCGCGCCCCGCCATCGTTTTCATCCGCCCGCGCGACCCGAGCCGGGACCGGGTGGTCGATGTCGAGTACTCGCACCAGGTGTTGATCGAACAGGTCGGCGGCGTGGACGGCACGCTGTCGGTGGTGCAGGCGCGAAACACCGGGCACGCCAATCCGATGCAGCGCCCGGTCGAGTACAACACGGTGATCGACCAGCAGATCCTGCCGTTCATCCGGCAGTATCAGGAGCAGGTCCGGGCGCAGACGACGGCGGCGGCACCGCGCTGAGCAGTTCGAACCAGCATGAGACAAACGGTGTTCGGGCCGGATTTGTCTTGTTTGAATCCCTGCATGTACCGACCACGCACGTTTCTGTTCGGCCGCCAAGGCCGCACCACCGCCGCATTGCTCGCCGTGGCAACCGTTGCGACCCTCGGACTCACCGGCTGCGCGAACAGCGACAAGCCGGTCGGTCCCGTCGCCGCGGACACGCCACTACCCGTTGAGGTTCCGGCAGGCACCAAGCTGATCGTCGCCGACCAGTCCGAGCGCCTGCAGTCGGTGCTGCGGATCTCCGGTGAGCTGGACAAGCTGCCGTTCCAGGTCGAGTTCGCCAATTTCGTCGGCGGCCCGGCCATCCTCGAGGCCTTCCGCGCCGAAGCCGCCGACGTCGCGCAGGTGGGCGATGTGCCGCCGATCCACGCGCTCATCGCCGGGCAGGACGTGCCGATCGTCGCCGCCTACCAAACCAGCCCGACAGCGCTGAAACTCGCGGTGGCGCCGGGCAAGTCGGTGAGCACGCTGGCCGACCTGAAGGGCAAGAAGATCGCCTACGCCGAGGGCACCGCCCAGCAGGCCGCGGTGCTGCGCGCACTGGACAAGGCCGGATTGACAACCGGCGACGTGCAATTGATCCGGCTGCAACTCGCCGAGTTCCTCGACGCCGTGCGCACCGCGCAGGTCGACATCGCGCCGCTGATCGAGCCGAATGTGACTCGGCTGCTGCGTACTCCGGGTGCGTCGCTGATCCCGGACGCGCAGACCGAGGGCATCTACGGCGGACTCGGCTATCTGTATGCGCGCCGTGCGGTCGTGCAGGATCCGGCCAAGGCCGCCGCGACCCGCGCCCTCGTCGGCGCGTTCGTGCGGGCGAACCAGTGGGTCAACACCCATCAGGAAGAGTGGGCGCGCAGGTACTACGTGGACAACCAGAAGGTCAGTCCGGAGGATGCCAAGCGGATCGTGGACTCGCTGGGCACCTTCACCTTCCCGCATCTGGATCAAAAGCTGGTCGACCGGCAGCAGGCCACCATCGACGCCATCGCCAAAGCCGGTGAGCTGCCGAAGAAGGTGCAGGCGGCCAACGGCTTCGACCTGCGCTACGACGCCGCGATCACCGAGGCGGTCACCGCCAGCGGTGCCGCGTTCGCACCGAAGGAACGCTGATGGCCACCTTGGACGCCGGAGTATGGAACAAGGTCGGGCGCAGTGCCACACCCGCGCGAGAACTCGCCAAGCGCAAGCCGAACCGGCCCAGGCTCGGCCCAGGTCGACCGATCCCGTTCGGCGCCGCCGTCGGACCGACGCTGCTGATCGCCGCGTGGGTGCTCGGATCCGCCTCCGGCACACTGGATCCGGAGACTCTGCCCGCACCGTGGACGGTCGCCGAGACCGCCGGTGACTTGCTCGCCGACGGCAGGCTGCAATCCAACCTGCTCACCTCGGTGCAGCGCGCCGGTTACGGCCTGGTCCTCGGTGTCGCCGTCGGCCTGGTCCTCGCGCTGGTGGCGGGCTTGAGCCGGGTTGGTGAAGCGCTGGTGGACGGTCCCATTCAGATCAAGCGCGCGATTCCGACGCTGGCGTTGATCCCGCTGTTCATCGTGTGGTTCGGCATCGGCGAGGAGATGAAGCTGCTTGTCATCACGACGAGTGTGGCCATCCCGATCTATCTGAACACCCACGCCTACCTGCGCAGCGTCGACTCCAGGTACGTGGAACTCGCACAGACGGTAGGGCTTTCGCGCTGGGGTTTCATCCGCCGCATCGCGCTACCCGGCTCGCTGCCCGGCTTCTTCCTCGGACTTCGCCTCGCGGTCACCATCGCCTGGCTGGCCCTGGTGGTGGTGGAACAGGTCAATGCCACCAGCGGCATCGGCTACCTGATGACCCAGGCCCGCACCTACGGCCAGATCGACGTGATCGTGGTCGGGCTCGTGATCTACGGCCTGCTCGGACTTTTCGGTGATCTCGCCGTGCGTGCGGTGGAAAGGAAGGCACTGTCATGGCGACAGACATTGGGGGACTGAACGTCGTCCGGACGCGCGCATTGCGTCGCGGGTTCGGCGAGCGGGTCGTGCTGCGCGACATCGATCTCGACATCGCGCGCGGAGAATTCGTTGCCCTGCTCGGTCGTAGCGGTTCCGGAAAGAGCACCCTGCTGCGTGCGCTGGCGGAACTGGACTATGACGTGCCCGGCTCGGGCGAACTGACGGTTCCGGCCGAACGTGCGGTGGTGTTCCAGGATTCCCGGCTGCTGCCGTGGATCCGGGTGCTCGACAACGTGATCCTCGGTCTGCGCGGGACCGGTGCCGCCGAGCGCGGGCGGGCCGCGCTCGCCGAGGTAGGTCTGGCAGGTCGCGAAAAGGCCTGGCCCAGGGAGCTTTCCGGCGGCGAACAGCAACGCGTCGCGCTGGCCCGTTCGCTGGTACGGGAGCCGGAACTGCTGCTGGCCGACGAACCGTTCGGCGCGCTCGACGCGCTCACCCGGATCAGGATGCACGTGCTGCTGCAAGACCTGTGCGCGCGGCACAAGCCTGCCGTCCTGCTGGTCACCCACGATGTCGACGAGGCACTGCTGCTCGCCGACCGTGTCCTCGTGCTCGACGAGGGACGGATCGCCCTCGACCAGCGGATAGATCTGGAACGCCCACGCAGGCACGGTGATCCGGGCTTCATCCGGCACCGCTCCCTGCTGCTGGCCAGCCTCGGCGTCGGCGCCGACGACCGCAACGAAGAAGAGAAGCAAGCCTCATGACTACTCCGCGTCAGCTCAGCCTCAACGCCTTCATCTACCCGTCCGGCCACCACGAGGCCGCCTGGCGGCATCCCGACAGCCAGCCCGGCCGGATCTACGACGTGGACTACTACCAGCAGATCGGCCGCACCGCCGAAGCCGCGAAGCTGGACGCGGTGTTCTTCGCCGACGGTCCGGCGCTGCGCACCAACGTCAAGCACAACGCGGGCTCCGGACTGGAGCCGATCACCCTGCTCACCGCCATCGCCACGGCGACAACACATCTCGGCCTGATCGCCACCGCATCGACCACCTACTACGAGCCCTACAACCTGGCCAGGCTGTTCTCCACACTGGACCACATCTCCCGCGGCCGGGCGGGCTGGAACATCGTCACCACCGGAACCGACCTCGCCGCCGCCAACTTCGGCCTCGACAAGCACCCCGATCATGCCGAACGTTACGCGCGGGCAAGGGAATTCGTGGACGCCGTGGTCGCGCTGTGGGACAGCTGGGAGGACGACGCCATCCTGCTCGACCAGGCGAGCGGGGTGTACGCCGACCCGGCCAAGATCCACCCGATCGACTTCGTCGGCGAACACCTCAGCGTGCGTGGACCGTTCAACGCGCCGCGCACACCGCAGGGGTATCCGGTGCTCGTGCAGGCGGGGGCGTCCAACGAGGGCCGCTCGTTCGCGGGTAAGTACGCGGAGGCGATCTTCACCGCGCACCAGCGGCTCGAGGACGCGCAGCGGTTCTATGCCGACATCAAAGCGCAGGCAGTGGGTTTCGGCCGCAACCCGGACCACGTCAAGATCCTGCCGGGCATCAGCCCGTTCATCGGCGACACCGAGGCCGCGGCCAAGCGGCTCGAGCGTGAGTTCAACGAGCTCACCGTGCCGGAATACGGTCTGACACAACTGGAGAACATCGTCGGTAAGAGCCTGCGGCACCTCCCGCTCGACGAGGCGGTCCCGGTGGATCTGTTCGACGACGCGGGTGAGGTCACCGACAACGCCCGCAGCCGGCTCCAGGTCGTCGCCGGAATCGTGCAGCGGGAACGGCCGACCGTGCGCGGCCTGCTGCACAAGCTGGCCGGTGCGCGCGGCCACCGGGTGTTCGCAGGCACCCCTGAGCAGGTCGCCGACACGATCGAAGAGTGGTTCCGCAACGGTGCCGCAGACGGTTTCAATGTGATGCCGCCGTACTACCCGGGCGGTCTGGAGGTGTTCGCCGAGACCGTCGTCCCGATCCTCCAGCAGCGCGGGCTGTTCCGCACCGAATACTCGGGCACAACGCTGCGCGACCACTTCGGTCTGCCCCGCCCCGCAGGCCGTACCACGCAACAACCGGCGCTGGCAGGCTAGAACAGCCGCACACTTCCCGTCGCGACGCACCCGGATGCGGTTCCGTGTGCGGCAACTCGGCAAGTGTGCGGCTCAGCGCACCCGCGTGCCGAGCAGGTGGCGCACGCCTGCGATGAACAGTTGCAGGCCGAAGTCGAAACGTGCGGTGGGGTCGGGGGTTTCGTCGAGGGGGGTCTCGTCGTCGGGCAGGGCACCGGCGGACTCCATCTGCATCCTGGACTGTTCGTCGACGGTCTGGCCGAGGACGTAGTACAGCAGGGTGAACGAGCTGAGCTCGGCTTCGTGGCGCGGCATGCCCGCGCGAATAGCCGCGCCCGCCATGCGTTCCCGGCCTTTGCTCGTGGTGAGTCGCGAGGCGTAGGTAGCCGAGACCAATTCGGCGCCGTCGCGATAGGCGAGCAGGCAGTCGCGCAGCCGGTGCGCCAATTCGCTGATCTGGCCGGACCATTCGGTGGCGACGATCGGCTCGTCCATCGGCAGCAGGATCTTGTCCGCGACCGCGCCGAGCAGCGCCTGCTTGTTGGGGAAGTGCCAGTACAGCGCGCCCGGCTGGACCTGGAGGGAACCGGCGAGGCGGCGCATGGTCAGGTCGGCGAGGCCGTACTGGTCGAGGATCGCGATGGCACCGTCGACCACGTCCGCTCTGTGCAGTTGCACCCGTTTTCCTTCCCTGTCCGAGGAGGCGTCGCCAACCCCTTCGTGGTTACGGAGGTTACCGCCTCGGGGCCGCTCGCTGGTGCGCCGCGGTGGTCGATGAGAGCCACGGCACGGTCCATCATCCGGCCCGCAGTGTTTTGACTCACTGTCCCGTCTACCCTAGCCTGAACACCGTTCAAGTTGCACGGCCACCTCGGCCGAACGAAGGGATTCGTGCAGTGACCCAGGCCCCTGTAGACCTCTCCATCCTGGCGCTCGCCCGCGAGCAAGTGCTCGACCGCGGCGAAGGACTGACCCAGGAACAGACCCTGGAGGTGCTTCGCCTCGGCGACGAACACCTCGAAGAATTGCTGGCCTTGGCACACGACGTGCGGATGAAGTGGTGCGGCCCGGAGGTCGAGGTCGAGGGCATCATCAGCCTGAAGACCGGCGGCTGCCCCGAGGACTGCCACTTCTGCTCGCAGTCCGGCCTGTTCCAGTCGCCGGTGCGCGCGGCCTGGCTCGACATCCCCAGCCTGGTCGAGGCGGCCAAGCAGACCGCGAAGACCGGTGCCACCGAGTTCTGCATCGTGGCCGCCGTGCGCGGCCCGGACGAGCGGCTGATGGCACAGGTCGCGGCCGGTGTCGAGGCGATCCGCAACGAGGTGGACATCCAGGTCGCATGCTCGCTGGGCATGCTCACCCAGGAGCAGGTCGACCAGCTCGCGGCCATGGGCGTGCACCGCTACAACCACAACCTGGAAACCTCGCGCTCGCACTTCCCGAACGTGGTCACCACGCACACCTGGGAAGAGCGCTGGGACACGCTGCGCATGGTCCGCGAGGCGGGCATGGAGGTCTGCTGCGGCGGCATCCTCGGCATGGGCGAAACCCTGGAGCAGCGTGCGGAATTCGCCGCGAACCTGGCCGAGCTGGAGCCCGACGAGGTGCCGCTGAACTTCCTCAACCCGCGCCCCGGCACGCCCTTCGGCGACCTCGAGGTGCTGCCCGCCGCCGACGCGCTGCGCGCCGTCGCGGCGTTCCGGCTCGCGTTGCCGCGCACCATCCTTCGCTTCGCCGGCGGTCGCGAGATCACCCTCGGCGACCTCGGTGCCAAGCAGGGCATCCTCGGCGGAATCAACGCCGTCATCGTCGGCAACTACCTGACCACCCTCGGCAGGCCCGCCGAGGCGGATCTCGATCTGCTCGGTGAGTTGAAGATGCCGATCAAGGCGCTCAACGAAACCCTCTGACCGCCCCCATGAGTAATGTCTTGCCTATGGACGAGCGCTACAACCCGTTCACCGGCAAACGGATCGTGCCCGGCCTCGACGACGCCGTGCCCGCGGCCGCCGCGCTGGGCTTGGAGCCGCCGCGCTTCTGCGAGCAGTGCGGTCGCCGGATGGTCGTGCAGGTGAGCCCCGACGGCTGGCGGGCCAAGTGTTCCCGGCACGGCGTGATCGACGCGACCAGTCTGGAACGCCGCTAGTGCAGGCGATGCGGAACGAGGCGCGCGCAGCCGCGGTGATCGCCTTGGCGGTGGTGCTGGTCAGTGCGGTGGTCGGCGTCGGGTGGGGGCTGCTCGCGCCGACCGAGCAGCTGTTCGTGGTCGAGCCCGGCCGCGGCGCCGTCTTGACCGGCGAGAGCGTGCACCAGTTCGACGCGGTGGCGGTGTTCGTGTGTCTGGCGGCCGTCGTCGGCCTGCTGACCGCCGTCGCCGCCTGGCGGTGGCGCGCGGCGCGCGGGCCGTTGCTGCCCATCGGTCTACTGCTCGGCTCGCTCGTCGGTGCCGCGGTGATGGCGCGGCTGGGTGAACAGGTCGCCGAGTGGGCGCACCCGCGGCCGGACGATCCGCCGCTCGGGCAGATCGTCGAACTGCCGACGGAGGTCGGCACCTGGCTCGCGCTGATCGTCCAGCCGTTGATCGCGTCACTGCTCGTGTTGTTCCTCGCCGCGTTGAATTCCTCGGAGGATCTGGGCAACAACACCGCCGTGCCGACCGGATCGTTCGACCCGGCAGGCGCATTCGGGCCATACGGTGCCGCGTCGTACCCGGCGGGCGGTGCCCCGATGCCTTACCGTGGCTACGAACCGGCCCCCGAGGCCGGTTCCGGTTCGCTGCCGGAGACTCGTCCCCGCCGCTGAGCGTTGTCCGAACCGTTGCCCGCGGGACGGCACCGGCGTACCGAAAAAACCTAGAATGGTGGCATGCGCTGTGCGTTCAGAGAGGAACGAGTCGTGGCGTTCGTCGGTAGCGGGCTGGTTGTCGAGGAGATCGACGCCAAGTTCTGGCGGGTGGTCGAACCCCTCGTCTATCAAGGTGATTCCCAAGAATTCGTGATCCCGGCCGGGTTCCGCACCGACTTCGCCTCGGTGCCACGGGTTTTGGTCTGGCTCGTGCCGCGCTACGGCGCCTACACCCGCGCCGCCATCCTGCACGACTACCTGCGCGACACCGAGCAGGTGAGCATCGCCGACGCCGACGGGATCTTCCGGCGCTGCCTGCGTGAGCTCGGTGTCTCGGTGCCGCGGTACTGGATGATGTGGGCCGCAGTGCGATTGGCCAGCAGGCTGCGCGGCGCGAGTTTCGGCGCGGTCGTCATCTGGGTGCTGATCGCCGTGCCGTCGGTGCTGTTCCTGGCGATCCCGGTGATCGTCGTCCAGGTGTTCCTGGTGCTGTTCTGGTTCGTGGAATTGATCTTCTGGGGCCTGGCGCGGGTGTTCGCCCGCACCGCAACCCCGCCGCCGCAGCCGCAGATGAAGACCGCCTGAGCCGTTCTCGCCGCGGCACTTCCGGCGCTTCGCGGTGCACCATGACGTGCGGCCTGGTCGGGCGGCATAAATTGAGTGGAGACGATGTTGGGGGTGGGGGTAGCTTGTGCTGGCCCGGCTATGGAAGGGAGGTCCGGTGATGAACGAGAACAACAGGGTGGGGACAGCGTCGGATCTGCCCGCCGAGCAGGTGCGTGAGCGGGCGGATCTGACCGCTTGGCGGCGGCGGGATGCGTTGCGGCGCAGCAGTGCCGCGCAACCGGTGGCGAACAAGCGGCGGTATCGGCGGGGGAGTAAGCATCGTAAGACGAGCGTCGAATAGGTCTCGTCAGGTCGGCGGGCGTAACGCGGCGAATTCGTCGGTGACGCGGATGCCGGAGTCGGTGTAGCGGTAGACGGCTGCGGGGCGACCGCCCGCGCGGCCGGGGGCCCGGGTCTTGCCGGTGGGGGTGATCACCTTGCGGCGGCTGAGGACTCGTTGCAGGTTCGTGGTGTCGACATCGTAACCTAATGCCGCGCAATAGATTTCGCGCAGCGTGGACATGGTGAAGTCGGCCGGGGCGAGCGCGAAGGCGATATTCGTGTAGGAGAGCTTGGCGGCCAGACGGGTGCGCGCGTGCTCGACGACCGTGCCGTGGTCGAAGGACATCGGCGGCAGCGCGGAGAGCGGATGCCAGGCCGTATCGCCGGGTAGCTGTGGGTCTGCCGTGAGCGGGACCAGTCCGAGATAGGCCGAGGCGATGCGGCGCGGCGCAGGCACCCGGTCGGGGGCGCTGAACACCGACAGCTGCTCGAGATGGGCCAGTTCGCGCACATCGACCTTCTCGGCGAGCTGACGGCGCGCTGAGGTGTCGAGGTCCTCGTCGTCGCGCAAACGGCCGCCAGGCAGCGACCAGGTGCCCTTCTGCGGGTCCAGCGCGCGCTCCCACAGCAGCACCGCCAATTCGGTCCGTTGCCAAGGTGGGCAGCGACCGATGACCCCGTTTCTGGCACTGGCAGGGCTGGGACCTGCGGTGATGTTCGCGGGGAAGCGGCGAACCTGGAACACCGCGGTGAGCGATTCGTGGATAGTGCTACTATGGGCCACGTTTTCGATTATAAGTCGAAAACCTGGTTTGGTGCGAATCGGCGGAGGAGTCGGTCGCACGACGAAGGGAGCCATCATGGCGACGATGGGTGCGAAACTAGCGCCTCCGCTGATGGGGCAGGTGTTCGACGGGCCGTCGGGGTTCACCGGTGTCGAAGCAACCCCGGAGTGGGCGCAGGAAGTCAAGCGACTGGCCCGCGCACAGAACGCGACGATTCTCGCGCACAACTATCAGTTGCCGGAGATCCAGGACGTGGCCGATCACGTCGGGGACTCGCTGGCACTGTCGCGGATCGCCGCGGCCGCACCCGAGGACACCATCGTGTTCTGTGGCGTGCACTTCATGGCCGAGACCGCGAAGATCCTCAGCCCCGCCAAGACCGTGCTGATTCCCGATCAGCGGGCAGGCTGCTCGCTCGCGGACTCCATCACCGCGGACGAATTGCGTTCCTGGAAAGCCGAATTCCCGAACGCGGTGGTGGTGTCGTACGTGAACACCACCGCGGAGGTGAAGGCGCTCACCGACATCTGCTGCACCTCGTCCAACGCGGTCGACGTGGTCGCCTCGATCGACCCGGACCGCGAGGTGCTGTTCCTGCCGGATCAGTTCCTCGGCGCGCACGTCAAGCGGATCACCGGCCGGGAGAACATGCACATCTGGGCCGGCGAGTGCCACGTGCACGCGGGCATCAACGGCGACGAGCTGACCGAGCAGGCGCGGACCCACCCGGACGCGGATCTGTTCGTGCACCCCGAATGTGGTTGCGCCACTTCGGCGTTGTACCTGGCGGGGGAGGGCGCGTTCCCGGCCGACCGGGTGCACATCCTGTCCACCGGCGGCATGATCGACGCGGCCAAGCAGGTGCGCGAACAGCGCGGCCAGGCCACCCAGGTGCTGGTCGCCACCGAGGTCGGCATGCTGCACCAGCTGCGAAAGGCCGCCCCCGGCATCGACTTCCAGGCCGTGAACGACCGAGCCTCGTGCAAGTACATGAAGATGATCACCCCGGCGGCCTTGCTGCGCTGCCTGGTCGAGGGCAAGGACGAGGTCCACGTCGACCTGGAAACCGCTGCGCGCGGCCGTAACTCGGTGCAGCGGATGATCGAGATCGGCAATCCGGGCGGTGGTGAATGACGCCGACCCCTGCCGTAACGGCGGTGGTCGGCGAGGAAGGCACGGGCCGATGACTCCGGTGTCGATCGACTGGGAGGCCGCGGCCGATCTGGTGGTGATCGGCGGTGGCGTCGCCGGTCTCACGGCGGCGCGCACCGCGTCGCTACGCGGACTGCGAGTGCTCACCCTCAGCAAGGGCGGCGCCACCGATACATCGACGCAGTACGCCCAAGGCGGGATCGCCGTCGTTGCGCCGCACGGTGATTCGGTCGAATCGCATGTGCACGACACCGTCGAGGCCGGTGCCGGGCTGTGCGACGTCGAGGCCGTGCGATCCATCGTCGAGGGCGGGCAGGCCGCGGTCGCGGCACTGACCGATCTCGGCGCGGTCTTCGATCTCGGGCGGGACGGGCAGATTTCGCGGACCCGCGAGGGCGGGCACAGCACCCGGCGGATCATTCACGCCGGCGGCGACGCCACCGGCGCGGAGGTGCAGCGTGCGCTGAACGCGGCCGGGCTTCCGGTGTTGTTCGGTGCGGCGGCCTGCGAGATCCTCACCGGCCCCGCCGGGGTTCAGGGCGTACTCGCGGTGTCCGACAAGGGTTTCGGGGTCGTGCACGCGCCCGCGGTGCTGCTGGCGACCGGTGGCCTCGGCCAGCTGTACGCCCTCAGCACCAACCCGCCGGGTGCGACCGCCGACGGAGTCGCGCTCGCACTGTGGGCGGGTGCGGCGGTGGCGGATCTGGAGTTCCTGCAGTTCCATCCGACCGTGCTGTACACGCCGGGTGGACTCGGACGACGTCCGCTGATCAGTGAGGCCGTGCGCGGCGAGGGTGGCATTCTGGTCGACTCCGAAGGTGATTCGGTGACGGCCGGCGTTCATCCGCGCGGGGATCTGGCACCTCGGGACGTGGTGTCGCGGGCCATTGCGGCGCGGATGCGTGCCCTCGGTACCGATCACGTCTATCTCGACGCGCGGGCGATCGAGGGTTTCGCGCAACGGTTTCCGACGATCACCGCGTCCTGCCTGGCCGCGGGGATCGATCCGGGCGTCGACCTGATCCCGGTGGCCCCGGCGGCGCACTATCAGTGCGGCGGCGTGGTGACCGACCCCTACGGTCGAACGGCGGTCGCCGGTCTCTATGCCGCTGGCGAGGTGGCCCGCACCGGACTGCACGGGGCGAACCGGTTGGCGTCCAACAGCTTGCTCGAAGGTCTCGTGGTCGGCGAACGAGTCGGTGCGGCCGCGGCCGAACGTCTCGGGGAGCGAGTCCGCGTCACCGAAGTCCGTACCAGGGGCGCCGAACGGGCGGATCGTGCTGTGCTGCAGCAGTTGATGACCGAGCACGCCTCGGTGGTGCGGGATCGGGCCGGGCTGGACGAGGCGATCAAGCGCCTGAAAGATGCGGTGACGCAACGTGAAACCGTGCCTGCCGCGGTGTCGTTCGAGGGTGCTGTGGCGGCCGATACGGCAGGGCTGGTAGTCGCCGACCGCATAGCCGACATCGAGGACGCCGCGCTCACCCTCACGGCGCAGACCCTGCTCCTTGCCGCGTCGGCTCGCACCGAAAGTCGCGGCTGCCATACCCGATCCGATTACCCGGAGCCCGACGACCGGCTCCGGCGCAGCCGGTCGGTGGTGCTGGACGAACAGGGTCGCCCCCGTCTCGACCGATGACATCCCGACGTTGAGTCGAGTGGCACATGGTGTCGGCGAACAGCTTTCGCCCGGTGCCGCTCGACCTCAGTGAGAAGCGTTCGCGCGTGAGTAGTAAGGAGTGGTTGATGGGTCTGGACACGGGGTTGGCTCGGGACGAGGTGGTCGCGCTCATCCGTACCGCGCTCGATGAGGACCTGCGCTACGGGCCGGACGTGACCACCGCGGCGACGGTGCCCGCCGATGCGGTGGTGAAGGCGTCCGTGGTGTCGCGGCAGCCGGGGACGGTGGCCGGGCTCGATGTCGGATTGCTGGTGCTGGACGAGGTGATCGGCGCGGGCGAGTACGAGGTCACCGGGCGGGTCGCCGACGGAACCCGGGTGACGCCGGGACAATCGGTGCTCACCGTGGTCGCCCCGACCCGCGGGCTGCTCACCGCTGAGCGGACCATGCTGAACCTGGTCTGCCACCTCTCCGGCATCGCCACCGCCACCGCCGCCTGGGTCGACGAGGTCGCGGGCACGGACTGCAAGATCCGGGACAGCCGCAAGACCCTGCCCGGGCTGCGCGCATTGCAGAAGTACGCGGTCCGGGTCGGCGGTGGGGTGAACCATCGCATGGGTCTCGGCGACGCCGCGCTGATCAAGGACAATCACGTGGTCGCGGCGGGCTCGGTGGTCGAGGCGCTGCGCGCCGTTCGCGCGCTGGCTCCCGACATCGCCTGCGAGGTGGAGGTCGACAGCCTCGAGCAGTTGGATGCCGTGCTGGCCGAGAACGTGGAACTCGTGCTGCTGGACAACTTCCCGCTGTGGCAGACCCAGGCCGCCGTGCAACGCCGTAACGCGGCCGCGCCGGCGACGAAACTGGAATCCTCCGGTGGACTCGGTCTAGAGGTGGCCGCCGACTACGCGCGGACCGGTGTCGACTACCTGGCCGTCGGTGCCCTGACCCACTCGGTCCGGGTGCTCGACCTCGGCCTCGACATGTAGCGGAACGATCTCCGGCGCCGATCAACAGGCGTGCCGTCTCGTCTTCATCGCATTACCGTTGTTGCGCAACACAATCGCGTGCGCCCGTGCCACGATGCCGGGATGAACGGCGGGTATCGCCTGGTTGCCGCGCTGCTGTCGATCGTGACAATCCTTGCGGTCTCCTTGGTCGGCGCGCCTTCGGTGTCGGCCGAACCCGAGTGTGCGGGGGCCGTGACGATGCGGCCGATCACTGTCGCCGTCGATGGGGAGCAGTCGCACGGGTGGGCTTACGAGCCGTATCACTGCGCCCCCGGCGATCTGGCGCCGCGCAGCCTGATCCTCGCGGTGCACGGGTTCAACGAGAAGGCGGCCGACTACCCCGACGTCATGTCCGCGATCGCGCGGCGGACCGGTGCCGCGCTGCTGACGCTGGACCAGCGCGGCGGAAACAGCGTGTGGAAGACGGGGGAGTGGAACCCGTGGGCCGGTTGGCACGACGTGGTCGCCACCGCCGAGTGGTACAAGAAGGAGCATCCGTCGGTCGGCAAAACCGTGCTGTGGGGGTGGAGCCAAGGTGGCATGACGAGCGGGCTGGCATTGGCGCACGGACCTGCCGGGCTGTTCGACTATTGGGTCAATACCGCGGGGCCCTCGAACACCGTCGACTACTGGAATGTCGGGAACACGCTGGGTCTGCCGCAGGTGCAGCAGATCGAGCGCGACGCCGGTGGTTGCCCACCCGCGGTCTGTCCGCAGGCGTATGCGGAGCGTTCCACGGCGGCGCTCGCGGCGAAGATGACCGCTCAGCGCGTGTTCCTGGTGCACGGAACCGCGGATCCGATTGTGCCGTACCAGCATTCGCTCGATCTGAAGGCCGGGCTCGCGGCGGCGGGGCAGGCGTACTCGATGTACACGGTCGTCAGTGGTCGCGGACCCGATGGTGCCGTGCTGCCCGGTACGCACTGGATCGGTCCGGTCTGGTTCCAAGGTGCCTGCGTGGTGGAGCGGGTTCTGACGGATCTGGAGCCGATGGATGGGGCGGCCAGCGAGTACGTCACCGACGTGTTGGCGGATGTGGATACCGCGCCCACGCCGCCGCCGGGTGCCACCTGCGCGGCCTGATCTCGCGCACGGGCGGGCTGCGGGTTCATGTCGCCGGGCTGGTGCCGCGACCCAGGCGGTTGATGGCAGACGTATCGGTCCGGTGCCCACGAAGCCCAGCCGCGCTGCCGACCTGCGCTGATGCCTGGGGTGACGTGCCCGACACTGCCCCGACAGTCAGCTCGCCGACCGTTAGCCGAACGTTTGCCCTGGCTGGGTACGATGCGCCGATGACTGCTGGCCGTCGCTTCCTTGCGTGGTTGTTGTCGATGGTGACCGTGTTGGCCGCATCGTGGCTCGCCGCACCGTCGGCGTCCGCCGAGCCCGAGTGTGCCGGGGACGTGGCGGTCCAGTCGATCGCCGCGAGCGTCGACGGGGAACAGGCGACCGGGCGGGTCTACGAGCCGTACCGGTGCAATCCGGGTGACCTGGCCCCGCGCACCCTGATCGTCGCGGTGCACGGGTACAGCGAGACGGCGGCCTCCTATCCCGACGTGATGTCCGGGATCGCCCGGCGTACCGGCGCCGCACTGCTGACGCTGGATCAGCGCGCCGAGAACAGCGTGTGGAAGCCCGGCGAGTTCAACCCGTGGGCCGGGTGGCAGGACGCGGTGGCCATCACTCAGCAGTACAAGGCCGAGCATCCGTCGATCGGCAAGACCGTGCTGTGGGGGTGGAGCCAAGGTGGGATGACGGCCGGGCTGGCGGTGGCGAACGGGCCCGCCGGGTTGTTCGACTACTGGGTCGATGCGTTCGCGCCGACGAACATCGTCGACTACTGGAACCTCACCAGCGCGTTCTTCCCGGCGCAGCGCGCGCAGATCGAACGCGACGCGGGTGGCTGCACGCCGCAGGTGTGCCCGCAGGCGTACACCGACCGTTCCCTGGTCGCGCTCGCGCCGAAGATCGACGCCGAGCGGACCTTCCTGATCCACGGGATCTTCGATGTGGATGTGCCGTACCAGCATTCGGTCGATCTGAAGAACGCGCTGATCGCGGCGGGCAAGCCGTATTCGATGTACACGGTGGTCACCGACCGCGGCGCCGACGGGAGCATCCAGCCCGGCGTACATGACGTCGGACCCACCTGGCGGCAAGGCATCTGCGTGGTGGAGCGGGTGGCCGAGGGGCTCGAGCCGCTGGATGGCGCGGCCCGCGACTACGTCACCAATGTGCTCGTCGGCGTCGATACCGCTCCGCCCCCGCCGCCGGGTGCAGCCTGTGCGGGGTGAGTGAGCCAGGAAGTATTGCGAGCGAAGGATTTTCGCGGCGGCGCTGATTCAGGCGGTCAGTTCCCGTTGCAGCGGAGTACGGAAACGCGGGATGGCGCGGACGTCGCCGAACCACTCGGCGGTCCGCGCGACTTCCGCCTCGATCATCGCCGTGGCGTCGGCACCCACGTCTTCCAGTAGGCGATAGACGATCTCGCCGTCCTTGCGCTGCGCCCAACCGCCCACGATGCGGCCGTTCCACCAAATGGACGGCCCGATATTGCCGTTGGTGTCGAACAGGGCGGGCGCGTGCGGGCCGAGGTACCAGTCGCGGGACTGCCAGCCCATCGGGGTGGGATCGAGCGCGGGCAGCAGTGACGCCCAAGGTTCCGGCGCCGCAACGGGTTCCACGTCGTCGGCGAGCAGCAAACCCGTTGCGCCGTCCAGATCGACCTCGACCACGTCGAGGTCGGTGAGGGCCTTGCGGACTTCGCCGACACCCCAGCCGGTCCACCATTTGAGGTCGGTGATCGGGGCGGGGCCGAAGGCGTGCAGCCACTGCCGGAGCAGTTCGGCGCGGGCCTGCTCGACGGGCATCGACGGAACACCGTGGGGCAGCCAGGATTCGATCGGCTCCCAGGTGTACTGGCTGCTCGACCAGCTGCCGTTCGGGCGGCCGCGCACGATGCGGCCTTCGCAGCCGAGCGTCACCAGCACCCAGGTGGTGATGTTGGTCGGCTTCGAATACGCCTTGTCCGGCGCGGTATTCACCTGCGTGCGCAGGCGGGGCACATCCTTGCTCAGCTGGATGCCGGTAGCGGCGCCTCTTGAGAGCAGTGCGTCGTGGGTTTCGGCTTCTACCTCGGCGAGCCATTGCTGGACGTCGCCGTCGACGACGCCGGCCTGCTCGAGGTACTTCCCGTAGGTGCGACGCTGCTTGTGCGCCAAGGCATCCGCGCACGACGCCTGCAACACCGGGACCAGCTCGATCGGCGCGACGAACATGGTGCGCCGCATGGCGAGCAGGCGCAGCAGCGTCCGGTCGTCGTAGAGCGCCCGCTCGACGTGCGCCGGGGTGGCGGTGTTGCTGCGCGCGCCGACCGAGAGGAACACCGTCGCCGGGTCGGTCGCGTGCAGCACCACCAGCGACCGGACGATCTCGGCGACCTCGTCGGTACGGTTCGCCGCCGCGAGCCGGTGCCGTACCGCCAGCCTGGCCCGCCGCTCGGCGACATCAATCGAACGCATAGGCGAATCCTAGCGTTCGGACGTCATTATTCCGGTTCCCAGGCGCGGACCAGGTCGAGCAGGCCGGGGAAGCGGGCGTCGAGGTCGTCGATGCGGACCTTGCTGCGGCGCTCGAGACCGTAGCGCTGCTGTCTGGTCACGCCCGCCTCGCGCAGCACCCGGAAGTGGTGCGTGAGTGTCGATTTCGGGCGATCGATGTCGAACCAGCCGCAGGAGCGGTCGGTGTCGGGGGACTCGGTCAGCAGCTTCTGGACCATGGTCAGCCGCAGCGGGTCGCTGAGTGCGGCGAGCACCTGGTCGAGGCGCAGGTCGGCGCGGTCCGGTTCGGGCAGACGGGTCTCGGGGACTGTGCTGGCCGGTGGCATCGGGTCTCCTGGGGTCGTCGCGCCCTGTACGTATTTTATCGTACTAGATGCTAAGTTCGACCGCGATCGTATCGGTACGAGAAAAGTCGAACTAGTGGAGGTTGGCATGGCGACGCTCACGACGCACCGACAGTCGGTGCCTGCGAAGAACGGCCTCGTGTGGTTGGCGGCGTGGCCGGTCATGGCGGTATTCGTGCTGTCGAACGCGGCGACGCCGCTATACGTGGTGTGGCAGCGCGAGCTCGGCTTTTCCGCCGGAACCTTGACGGCGATCTTCGCCAGCTATATCGCCGGACTACTCGGCGCACTGCTGGTCGCCGGGGTGGTGTCGGATCGCATCGGCCGCAAGCCGGTGCTGCTGCCCGCGATCGCGCTGGCGATGGTGGCGTGCGTGCTGTTCGCCACCGCGAGTTCGGTTGCGGTGCTTGCCGTTGCGCGATTGCTCACCGGTATCGCGGTGGGTGCGGCGGTGTCTGCCGGGATGGCGGCGGTGACCGATGTGGGCGGGCCGGGGCGTAAACGTACTGCGGCGCTGGCCGCTTCGTCGGCGATGGTGTTGGGTGCCGGGCTCGGGCCGCTGCTCGCCGGTGTTCTGTCGGAGACGGTGCCCGGCCCGACGGTGACCATATTCGTGGTCGAGATCGCGCTGCTTGCTTCGGCTTTCGTGGTGGTTGCCCGGCTGGAGCTGCCGAAGGGCGCGGGTGGGCGCGGCCCGTGGCTGCGGATTCCCGCCGTGGCACCGGGTGGGCGGACGGCGGTGCTGCTCGGCATCGCGGTGTTCGCGCCGGGGATCACGGCGACCTCCTTCGTGCTCTCGCTGGGCCCGTCCCTGCTCACGCACCTGCTCGGCGCCACCAACCGAGTCGTCGCAGGCGGGCTCGCCTTCGTGATGTTCCTTGGCGCCACCGGCATTCAGTTCGCCGCGCGGCGCTGGTCGGTGCGCACGATCCCGCTCGGCGGCGCCGTCGCCACTACGGCGAGCATGCTGACGCTGATCCTCTCGCTGCGGTTGTCGTCGCTCGTCCTGTTCGCGGCGGCTGCGGTCCTGGCTGGAGTCGGGCAGGGGTTGGGCCAATTCGGCGGTCTCAGTGCGATCAGCGCGAGCGTGCCCGCCGATCGGCTCGCCGAGGCGAACGCCGCACAGAATGTCGGCGGATACCTGCCCGCCGCCGCACTGCCGTTGTCCGCCGGGTTCCTCAGTGACGCAATCGGTCTGACCGGTGGTGCGACGGTGTTCGGGATCGTGGTGGGAGCGGCGGCGATGGTGGGCGGCGCAGTTGTCACGATTCGGTCTGGTGCCGAATCGCCGCGGGCTGCGTGACGGGTCGCGGTTCGGTCCGGCCGGGTGCTCGGGCGCCGTACCGGTGGCGTGCCATTATTCGAGGATGAGGCGCGGATATGTACTGGTGGCGGTGGGTGCCCTATTGGCTGCATGCGCGATGACCAGCGCGTCGGTGTCGGCCGAACCGGACTGTGCGACGGAGGTTGCGGTGCGGCCGGTGACGCTCACGGTCGATGGTGAGGAGGCGACCGGGCTGGTCTACGAGCCGTACCGCTGCGCACCGGGTGATCTTCCGCCCACGGATCTGGTCGTCGCGGTGCACGGGCACGACGGGTCCGCCGGCGACTACGCGGGTTATCTGACGTCGATCTCCCGGCGCACCGGCACCCCGGTGTTGTCGATGGATCTGCGCTCGGCCAGCAGTGTGTGGCGCACGGGTGAGTGGAACCTGTGGGCAGGCTGGCGCGATATCGTCGCCGCGACCCAGTGGTACCGGGACGAGCATCGTTCCATCACGCGTACGGTCCTGTGGGGTTGGAGCCAGGGCGGCATCATGAGCGGGCTCGCCGCGGCGCACGGACCGCGCGGGCTGTTCGACTACTGGGTCGACAATTACGGTCCCGCAGACGATTTCACGATGTGGCTCGGCGCGTCGGTGGTCGACCCGGACCTGCCCGCGCAGATCGAGCGCGACGCGGGCGGCTGCACACCGATCGCCTGCCCGCAGGCCTACGTCGAGCGTTCGCCCGCGCTGCTGGCCGGCCGGATCGACGTCAAGCGCGCCTTCCTGATCCACGGCACCGGTGACGATGTGGTGCCCTACCCGACCACGCTGGAGATGCGGGCCGGGCTGCTCGCCGCGGGCAAACCGACCTCGATGTACACCATCGTCACCGGCCGCGACCTGAACGGCGCCGTCGTTCCCGGTGATCACAGCGTCGGCCCGGCCTTCTTCGAGGGCGGTTGCGTCGTAGAGCGGCTGCTCCTCGGCACCGAACCCGTGGACGGTCCGGACCGCGACTACCTGGTCGACGTCGCCCACGGCGTCGCGACCGGACCAGCCGCACCGCCGAACGCCAAGTGCGCCGCCTGATCCGGGCCGAACGGCAGAGCAGCAACCATGGCGGAGCCCACACTCGCCGATTCGCACCACGGGGAACAGGATCGTGACCGGACACGGTTGTGCCTGGCAACACCGACGAGGAAGTGAGGCCACGATGAGCAAGCCGACGGACCCGGCGTACCACTGGAACGGCGCGGACCTGGACCTGGACGGGTACCTGGCGCGCATCGGGTTCGACGGCGAACGCGCACCGACCCTCGACACGCTGCGCAAGCTGGTGCACGCGCACACCACCTCGATCCCCTTCGAGAACCTGGAGATCATCCTCGGCCGCAGCATCCCGCTCGATCTGAAATCGTTGCAGGACAAGCTGGTTCGGCAACGCCGTGGCGGCTACTGCTACGAGCATGTCGGCTTGTTCGCGGCCGCGCTGGAACGGCTCGGCTTCGGCATCACGGCCCTGCACGCACGAGTCACCATGGGGGCGACGGAGGGCCTGCGCCCCGCGACGCACGCCCTGCTGCGCGTGACCACCAGCGACGACGACCGAGTGTGGTTGTGTGACGTCGGCTTCGGCGCGGGCCCGCTCGAACCGATCGAATTGTCCACGGAAGTAGGCGAATTCACGGCGGGTGACTGGCGGTTCCGGCTGGAGCTCACCCGGGGCGAGCTGGACAGCGACCTATGGGTGCTGCACCAGTTCGACAAGGACGGGTGGATCAACCGCTACACGTTCGCGATGACGCCGCAGTACCGCATCGATTTCGCGGTCGGCAACCACTTCGTTTCGACGTCGCCGCGTTCACCGTTCACCACTCGCCCGTACGCGCAGCGGTTCCTCCCAGACGTACACCGCGTCGTCGACGGCACCACGGTGATCACCGAGCGGCCGGACGGCACCAGCGAAACCCGGCAGATCGAGGCGACCGAACTACCGAAGATTCTGGCGGAAGAGTTCGACATCGAGCTCACCGAGGCCGATGCCGCCGCACTCGTCGCGGGCGCCTGGCACACGGCCTGATCAGGCACGCGAGCTCCGATCCCGGCACGGCCGCTGCCGGCTGGCCGGGGTCGGCGGTTACAGTCGGCGGGGTGCGTACCCACCGGAAGTCCCTCGTCCTGTTCGCCGCACCCGCGCTCGTGCTCGCCGCCTGCTCGTCCGGCCCGGACCAGCCCGACACCGTCGCAGGCCAGTTCGCCGACGCGCTGAACCGCGACGACGTGGCGGCCGCCGCAGACCTCACCGATGACCCGGCGAAGGCCGCCGACGCCCTCGGCAAGCTCTATGACGGCCTCGGCAAAGAGGTGCGCTTCGACGTCCGCTCGATCGACAAGAACACCTTCACGCTGGCCGCCACCTGGAAGCTCGGCAAGGACGGCGCGGCCGAGTGGACCTACACCACCACCGGCACCGCGGACGAGGGCGGCGACGGCTGGAAGGTCAAGTGGAACCCGGACACGGTCGCGCCGGGCCTGGCCGCAGGCCCGCTGAGTTACAGCCCGGTCTATCCCAAGCCCGCCCGCGTCCTCGACGCCAGCGGCGGCGAGTTGATGACCCAGCAGGTGGTCACGCTGGTGAACGTGAGCCCCGGCGCGGATACCGGCGCGCTCGCGGCGCTGCTGACCCCGATCGCGCCCGACCTCACCGCGCAGTCGCTGCAGGCGGAACTCGCTGCGGCGCAGGGTAAACCGATCACCGCGATCAGCCTGCGCGACGCCGATATCGCGCCGATCCAGCCGCAGCTCGCCGCCGTGCCGGGCGTCACGCTCGCGCCGCAGACCCGCTTGCTCACCACCGACAAATCGCTGGCCTCGCCCGCCCTGTCCGGACTCGCCGAGCTGTGGCAGCAGAACGCCGACGCCGGCGCGGGCTGGGCGGTGCGCGCGCAGACCGGCGAGGGCACCCAGCGGGTCGGCGGCCAGGATCCGAAGCCGACCGCCGATATCGCCTCCACCTTGAACATCGACTTGCAGCAGGCGGCCGAGGCGGCGCTGGCGCCGATCACTCAGCCCGCGGCGATCGTCGCGCTGCAACCCTCCACCGGCAATGTGGTCGCGGTCGCGCAGAACAATGCCGCCGACGCGCAGGGTCCGATCGCGCTCACCGGCCTGTACCCGCCCGGTTCGACCTTCAAGACGGTGACCGTCTCGGCCGCACTGCAAGCGGACACGGTCACCCCGGACACCGTGCTGCCCTGCCCAGGCGTCGCGAACATCGAGGGTCGCAAGATCCCCAACGACAACAATTTCGACCTGGGACAGGTGCCGCTACATACCGCGTTCGCGCGTTCCTGCAACACGACCATGGGCTCGCTCGCGGTGAAACTGCCCGCCGACGCGTTGCCGAATGCAGCGGCACAGCTCGGCCTCGGCATCGACTACGTCACACCCGGGCTGACCACCGTCACCGGCAAGGTGCCGCCCGCGGACACCCCGGCGCTGCGGGTCGAGTCGGCTATCGGCCAGGGAAAGGTGACCGCTACCCCGTTCGGCATGGCGCTGGTCGCCGCGTCCATCGCGCACGGCTCGGTGCCCGCGCCCGCCATCGTGCAGGGCAAGCCCGGCACGCCGGACAAGACGCCGGCCGCGCTGCCTGCCAGCGTTGCCGAGCAGGTCAAAGCCATGATGCGGGAGACGGTCACGGCAGGCACCGCGACCCAGCTGCGCGATATTCCGGGCTTGCTCGGCAAGACGGGCACCGCGGAATACATCGACGACCAGCACGCGCACGGGTGGTTCGTCGGCATCGCCGATGACCTGGCGTTTGCTGTATTCGTCAACGACGCGAACAGCTCCGGACCCGCGGTGGACGCGGCGGGGCGGATGCTGCGGGCGGCGCGCTAGCCGCGCCGCGCCGATGTGGGCGGAGAATATGCCCCTGCTGGCGCGGACCGAAGTTCCGCGGCCCGCTACACTCGTCCCCGGACCGCGTCTGTAAGCAATAAGCGGGATGTCACGATTTCGAGAAGGTTCGGAGTAGGCGCCATCGATACCGGTCAGTTGATCGCGGAGCATTACCGCCTGGTCGAGCGGATTGGTAGCGGCGGCACAGGTGTTGTTTGGCGTGCCATCGATGAGCGCTTGCAACGCTCGGTGGCCGTCAAGCAGATCCATATCAAGCCGAGCCTGCCCGAGGCCGAGCGTGATGTGGTGCGCCAACGTGCGATTCGAGAGGCTCGCAACGCCGCCCGCTTCCAGCATCCGAACGCGATCGTCGTGTTCGACATCACCGAGCATCAGGGCGATCCATGCCTGGTGATGGAGTACCTGAAGTCCAACAGCCTGGCCGGCGTGCTCTCCACGCAGGGCCCGCTGCCGCTGACACAGGTCGCCCGCATCGGTGAGCAGGTCGCCTCGGCGCTGATCGCCGCGCACGACGCGGGCATCGTGCACCGCGACGTGAAGCCGGGCAATATCCTGCTCGACGACCACGGCACCGTGAAGATCACCGACTTCGGCATCTCCCGTGCCGCCGGTGACGTCACGCTCACCGAAACCGGCCTGATCTGCGGCACCGCCGCCTACCTCGCCCCCGAGATGGCCCGTGGCGCCGACCCGACCCCGGCCTCGGACGTATTCGCCCTGGGCGCAACACTTTTCCACGCGCTGGAAGGCGAGCCGCCGTACGGTGCGAACGCCAACCCGCTCGCGGTGCTGTACGCCGCGGCCAACGGTCAGGTCAGCGAACCCCGCAACGCCGGTCCCGCAACGGATTTCCTGCTGGACCTGCTCAGCCCGGAACCCCAGGACCGGCCGACCATGCGCGCGGCACTCGACCACCTCGCCGCCTTCGCCGACGCGGGCCCCGCGCCGGTGACCGCCGGATTCGTCCCCGCCAGTGAAGCTTTCGTGCGCCGCCGCAACGGCGCGCCCGAATCCGCCACCCGCGCACTGCGCCCCTCGGCGGTCTCGGCTCCGGTCCATCAGCCGACCGAACGCCAGCCCCGCCCGCAGCGCCCCGCCCCCCGACCGCAGCCCGCGCCGCGTCGCCCCGCGCAGACCAACACCGCGACCCACCCGCGCACCGCTGCCCAGCCTCGCCCCGTCCCGCGCAAGTCCGGCGGTAAGAGCAAGGCCGTCATCATCGGCGCGGCCATCGGTGCCGTCGTAGCGGTAAGCGCGATCCTCATCGGCACGCTGACGCAGCAGGACTCGAATTCGCCGACGGTGAACGCGAGCCCGCCGTCGACCAGTTCCTCGACGGGTGGAACGAGCTCGACCCCGCCGTCCGGAACGGTCGGTAAGACCCCCAGCGACGGCACGGTCACCGAGGGACCCGCGGCGGCGCTGGTGAAGCGGTTCTACGACGACGCAAGCGGCTCCTGGTCCACGCTGACACCCGCGGCGCAGAAGCTCTACGGCTCCGAGACCGCGTTCCGTCAGTACTGGACCACGCACACGGTCGAAAACTTCTCCAGCATTCGCGCTGTCAAGGCAGGCAACAACTCCGACGGCTCGCTCGACATCGAGCTGGCCAGCCTGATCGTCGACGGCCAGGACAAGGCGATGACCCTGCGCGTGATCAACTCCGGCGGCAAGCTGCTGCTCGACAGCGATACCCGCTTCCCGTCGCTGACCTGAGCGGCGTTCGCACGACCAACAGTGGATGGTCGGAGGGGTCATGGTCCGGAGGTGCGTGGGCCGGGGGAGGCGATCGTGCTCGCGGTGGTCGGACGCGCGGTCGCGGTCGATGAGCTGGCCGGTGACGGCGTGGTCGAACTGCGGCGACGCTGCGGGGTGAGCCGTACACCACCACGCGGATAACCGGTGGCGTCGGCCGACTAGGCTGGTAGCTGCAACTTTCCTGTTGCGGATTCGGCTGAAGACAAGGATCGACACCACATGACTACCCGCATCGAGCTCGCCCGCGTTGATCTGCGCGGTCGCACTCCCTCTGTTGCCGAGCTGCGCGCCGCGCTGCCGCGCGGGGGAGTCGACGTGGACTCGGTGCTGCATCATGTGCGGCCGGTGGTCGAGGCGATCCGCGATCGCGGCGTCGCGGCGGCGCAGGAGTACAGCGAGCAGTTCGACGGCGTGCGCCCGGCCACGGTGCGCGTACCAGCGGCCGAGCTGGAAAAGGCGCTGGCCGAGCTGGATCCTGCCGTGCGTGCGGCGCTGGCGGAATCCATCGCCAGGGCCAGGAAGGTGCACGCCGACCAGCGGCGCACCGACAAGACCACCGAGGTGGTGCCCGGCGGCACGGTGACCGAGCGCTGGGTGCCGGTCGAACGGGTCGGGCTGTACGTGCCCGGCGGCAACGCCGTCTACCCGTCGAGCGTGGTGATGAACGTGGTGCCCGCGCAGACAGCGGGTGTCGGCTCACTGGTGGTGGCCTCGCCCCCGCAGGCGCAATTCGGCGGCCTGCCGCACCCGACGATCCTGGCTGCCGCGCGGTTGCTCGGCGTCGACGAGGTGTGGGCGGTCGGCGGCGCGCAGGGCGTCGCGCTGCTGTCCTACGGTGGCGTCGACACCGACGGAGCCCAGCTGGAGCCGGTCGATCTGATCACCGGACCCGGCAACATCTACGTGACCGCCGCCAAGCGGCTGTGCCGCGGCCTGGTCGGCATCGACGCCGAGGCGGGGCCGACCGAGATCGCGATCCTGGCCGACGCGACCGCCGACCCGGTACACGTGGCGGCGGACCTGATCAGCCAGGCCGAGCACGACGTACTCGCGGCCAGCGTGCTGGTCACCGACAGCGCGGAGCTGGCCGACGCGGTGGACGCGGCGCTGACCAGGCAGCTGACCGTGGTGAAGCACGCCGAACGGGTGACCGAAGCGTTGCGCGGCAAGCAATCCGGGACCGTGCTCGTGGACGACATCGCGCAGGGCCTGCGCGTGGTGAACGCCTATGCGGCCGAACACCTGGAGATCCAGACCGTCGACGCCGCCGCGGTGGCCGCCCGGGTACGCAGTGCCGGAGCGGTTTTCGTCGGCGCGTACGCACCGGTGAGCCTCGGCGACTACTGCGCCGGCTCCAACCACGTGCTGCCGACCGCCGGATGTGCCAGGCACTCCTCGGGTTTGAGCGTGCAGACGTTCCTGCGCGGCATCCACGTCGTCGACTACACCGAGGCGGCGCTGAAGGATGTCGCCGGTCACGTGGTGGCCCTCGCCAACGCCGAGGACCTGCCCGCCCACGGCCAGGCCGTGCAGGCGCGGTTCGAGGCGCTGTCATGACCGGGCAGGCCACCGTGCCCGGCGCGGCCATCAGCCTGGCCGACCTACCGCTGCGGGAGAACCTGCGCGGCAAGAAGCCTTACGGCGCACCGCAATTGACGGTGCCGGTGCAACTGAACACCAACGAGAACCCGCACCCGCCGAGCCGGGCGCTGATCGACGACGTCGCCGAATCCATTCGGATCGCCGCCGCCGACCTGCACCGCTACCCGGACCGGGACGCCGTGGCGTTGCGCGCCGATCTGGCCGACTACCTCACCAGGCAGACGGGTGTCGCGGTGGACACCGACAATGTCTGGGCGGCAAACGGTTCCAACGAGATCCTGCAGCAGCTGCTGCAGGCGTTCGGCGGACCGGGCCGCAGCGCTCTGGGTTTCGTGCCGTCGTACTCGATGCACCCGATCATCTCCGAGGGCATCGACACCGAATGGATCGAGGCCAAGCGCGACGCCGATTTCTCCCTCGACGTCGACTACGCGGTGGCCGCCATCGCGGAGCGCTCGCCGAACGTGGTGTTCGTGACCAGCCCGAACAACCCGACCGGACACAGCATTCCGCAGGACGACCTGGCCAGGATCCTCGCGGCCGCGCCGGGCATCGTGGTGGTCGACGAGGCATACGGTGAGTTCTCCGCGCAGCCGAGCGCCCTCGCGCTGATCGACCGGTTCCCCACGAAGTTGGTGGTGACCAGAACCATGAGCAAGGCGTTCGCCTTCGCGGGCGGTCGCCTCGGCTACCTGGTCGCCGCGCCCGCGGTGATCGAGGCGATGCTGCTGGTGCGCCTGCCGTACCACCTGTCGGTGGTCACCCAGGCGGCCGCGCGGGCAGCGCTGCGGCACGCCGACGAAACCCTCGGCAGCGTCGCCGAACTCGCCGCGCAGCGTGATCGAGTGGCCGCGGAATTGACCGAGATCGGTTTCGACGTGATCCCCAGTGACGCGAACTTCCTGCTGTTCGGCCGCTTCACCGACGCGGCGGGCAGCTGGCAGCGCTACCTGGACCACGGCGTGCTGATCCGCGACGTCGGCATCCCCGGCTACCTGCGCGCCACCATCGGTCTGGCCGCGGAGAACGACGAACTGCTGAAAGTCAGCCGCCTCTTGGTGCACACCGACCGCACGCCCCGATGAATCCGCCTGTGGAGGAAAAGATCATGAACAGAATCGCGCGGGTGGAGCGCGTCACCAAAGAGTCCAGCATCGTGGTCGAGCTGGACCTGGACGGCACCGGCAAGACCGAGATCGCCACGGGCGTCCCGTTCTACGACCACATGCTGACCGCGCTCGGTGCGCACGCCAGCTTCGACCTGACCGTGCGGGCCGAGGGCGACATCGAGATCGAGGCGCACCACACGGTGGAGGACACCGCGATCGTGTTCGGCCAGGCGCTGGGAAAGGCGTTGGGCGACAAGGTCGGTATCCGCCGGTTCGGTGATGCCTTCATCCCGATGGACGAGACCCTGGCGCACGCCGCGGTCGACGTGTCCGGGCGTCCGTACTGTGTGCACACCGGCGAGCCGGAACACCTGCTGCACGCCGTGATTCCCGGCTCTCCTGTCAGAGGTCGCTCCGCGGGCGCCGCTCCCGGCGCACCGTATTCCACCGTGCTGAACCGCCACGTCTTCGAGTCGATCGCGTTGAACGCGCGCATCGCCCTGCACGTGCGCGTGCTGTACGGCCGCGACCAGCACCACGTCACCGAGGCCGAATTCAAGGCGGTGGCACGGGCTTTGCGTGCCGCGGTCGAACTCGATCCTCGGGTGCAGGGCATCCCCTCGACGAAGGGGACGCTGTGACCTCTGTTGCCCTGCTCGACTACGGCTCGGGCAATCTGCACTCCGCCGAGCGGGCGCTGGTCCGTGCGGGCGCGAAGGTCGAGGTGACCGCCGATCCCGAGGTCGCGCTGGCCGCCGACGGCCTCGTCGTCCCCGGCGTCGGCGCCTACGCCGCCTGCATGGCGGGACTGCGAAAGGTGCGGGGCGAGCGAATGATCGGCCAGCGCCTGGCCGGTGGCCGCCCGGTGCTCGGCATCTGCGTCGGCATGCAGATCCTGTTCGAGCGCGGCGTCGAGTTCGGCGTGGAGACCGACGGCTGCGCCGAATGGCCGGGCACCGTGGAACGGCTGTCCGCGCCGGTGCTGCCGCACATGGGCTGGAACACCGTGTCGGCGCCGCAGGACAGCGTGCTGTTCGCGGGGATGGACGCCGACACCCGGTTCTACTTCGTGCACACCTACGCCGCGCAGAAGTGGGAGTTGCCGCCCGGCGATCACTTCGACGCCCCGAAGCTGACCTGGGCCGAGCACGGCGTGCCGTTCCTCGCCGCGGTGGAGAACGGGGCGCTCTCGGCGACCCAGTTCCACCCGGAGAAGTCCGGCGACGCCGGCGCTCAGCTGCTGCGCAATTGGGTGCAGGCGCTGTAGCCCTACTTGGTTTCGGCCCGGTTGACCAGCCAGCGACCGTTCACGTTCTCGACGGTGATCAGCAGGGACATCTTGTTGGTCTTCGGCAGGCCGTCGGTGGCGTCGCTCGTCGTCGTCCGCACCACGTCGACGGTGACGTCCGCCGTGGCCGCGTCGCCGGACACGACCCGGCAGTCCACCGAATTAACCTCGGCGCGGGCGTGATTCGCGGCGGCGTTGGCCTGAATGGTCGGCCGGGCCTGCTCGAATTCCATCCGGAACGTCCCGGTCGTCAGCTCGAGCATCTTGTTCGCGTGCTCATCGAAGCTCGCGTAGTCGTAGGTCCCCGCGACGGCGCCGAAATCACAGCCGGCCAGCCGCGCCTCCTCGGGCGGCGCGGCCGCGGCGGTCGGCGCGGTGGCGAGCACCGCGGTGCAGGTGGCTGCCGAAATCATGAGCACGGCAGCGTGAGTCGAGCGCGACATATGAGATCCCTAGGGAGAGTGCGGAAGTAAGTGACCGGAGCGATCGCCGAGGCGAGACACTACCGGTGGTTTCCGGCCAACGGGGTGGCTCGCGCAGGAGGCCGTGGTCGCCGGCCCTCCGGGTAGACCCTGACCTCGGCGCGGCGGATATGGGGGTTCGCGCCGGATTCGCAGGTGGCGGCCCGGATCTACCGTCGATCCGAGGAGGACATTATGCGCAGTGTCACAGTCCCGTTGGTCGTGCTATCGGGGTATGCGGTGGTCGCGTGTTTCGCGTTCGGCACCACGGCAGCGGAGACAATGCTGTTGTATCCCAACATTTTCCGGGACATCCCCGAGTCGCTGGAGCTCACCGAACAGTTCATGAGCGTGGTCGCGGTCGGTGACGTGATGCGCCCGCTCGGTGGTGTGCTGACGCTATGCGCGTTGATCGCCGGTGTGGCGGCGGTGCGCTACCGAATCGGGCTGCGCTGGGTGGTCCTGTCGCTGGCCGCACTGGTCAGCGGACAATTCCTGCTGTCGATCCTGTACCAATGGCCACGGGCATCGATCCTCTTCGACGACCGCGACAAGCACACCCTCGCCGAAATCGAGCGCGCGGCAACAGAATTCCTGATCGGGCAAGGTTTCCGGATCGCTGCGTCGGCGTTGACCGCACTGTTCGCGGTGGCCGCCGCGCTGGTCTGTTATCGACGCCGGGTACTGGCAGATAGCGCTGAACCTCTGCCGTCGCTGACCTGACACCGACGGCAGTAGCCGAATGGTTCGGTTCGGAATGCCCGCCGGCTGCGGTTGGCGATGAAGAGCTGGATGCGGCTCGCAGGAGCTGCCGACCAAGGCGTCGAGCCGCTGTCCGGCCACCCGCAACATATTGTGGGTGTGACCAACAAGCGTTAGATTGCTGGCATGGAGATCTCGCGCGAGGACGCTCCCGCCAAACTGCGGGCCTTGCCGACTCGGCTGGTCAATCAAGTCGCCCTCGTCGCCAACCGGGCGACCGAGCGGGCACTGCACGCCACCGGCTCGCGGCGCTATCACTACGCGCTGCTCGCCGCGCTCGGCGAATTCGGTGCTATCAGCCAGGCCGACCTGGGCAGGCGCACCCGGATCGACCGCAGCGACATCGTCGCCACCGTCAACGAGCTGGCCGACCGCGGCTTCGTCGAGCGCAGCCCGGACCCCGGTGACCGCAGGCGCAAAATCGTCACCATCACCGAGGCGGGCACGGCTCATCTCGCCGAACTGGACGAGCGCCTGGCCGGTGCGCAGGACGAACTACTGGCCGGTCTGGACGCCGCGGAGCGCGCCGAGTTGGTCCGGCTGCTCACCCGCATCCTCGATCGGTGACCCAGCTCCTATCCGCGCAGGCCGGAGACCGGGCGCGCACAGCTAACCACTAGGCTCATGCCCGTGAGTGTGCGCAGCGACCGAACCATCGAGACAGCGTCGAGGACGACGGAGCCGAGCGTCAGCGAGGCGCAGTCGTGAGGGAGCGCAGCGACCGAACCATCGGCGCAGCGTCAAAGACGACGACGGAGCCGAGCGTCAGCGAGGCGCAGTCGTGAGTCTCGTGCTTTTGCCCGCCGTCGACGTTGCCAATGGCGAAGCTGTGCGCCTCGTACAGGGTGAGGCCGGTAGCGAAACCAGCTACGGCTCCCCCCGCGAAGCAGCCCTGGAATGGCAGCGCGCGGGCGCGGAGTGGGTGCACCTGGTCGACCTGGACGCGGCGTTCGGCCGCGGCTCGAACCGCGAACTGCTGGCCGGGGTCGTCGGCGAACTCGACGTCAAAGTGGAGCTGTCCGGCGGCATCCGCGACGACGACACGTTGGAGGCCGCACTGGCCACCGGCTGCGCCAGGGTGAACCTGGGCACCGCCGCGCTGGAGGATCCGGTGTGGTGCGCCAAGGCCATCGCCAAGCACGGCGAGCGCGTCGCGGTCGGCCTGGACGTGCGCATCATCGACGGCGACTACCGGCTGCGCGGCCGCGGCTGGGTCAGCGACGGTGGCGACCTGTGGGAGGTGCTCGAGCGCCTGGAGCGCGACGGCTGCTCCCGCTACGTGGTCACCGACGTCACCAAGGACGGCACGCTGACCGGCCCCAACCTGGACCTGCTCCGCGAGGTCTGCGCCGCGACCGACGCGCCGGTGATCGCCTCCGGCGGCGTCTCCACCATCGAGGACCTGATCGCGATCGCCGAACTGGTGCCCGACGGCGTCGAGGGCTCGATCGTCGGCAAGGCGCTCTACGCGGGCCGGTTCACGCTGCCCGAGGCGCTGGCCGCGGTGAGATGAGCCAGGACCTCTCGGCACTGCTCGCGGTCGCGCGCGAGATCCTGGACTCGGTCACCTCGCGCTTCATCGAGGGGGTCGGCGCGCCGAGCGCGGTGACCAAGGGCCGCAACGACTTCGCCACCGAGCTTGATCTGGAGCTGGAGCGCACCATCTCCGCCCAGCTGGAGCAGCGCACCGGAATCGAGGTGCACGGTGAGGAGTTCGGCGGCCCGCAGCTCGTGTCGGGCACCGCGTGGGTGCTCGATCCGATCGACGGAACGTTCAATTACTCGTCCGGACACCCGCTTTCGGGCATGTTGCTCGCGCTGGTGCACGAGGGCGAGCCGGTACTCGGCCTGACCTGGCTGCCGCTGCTCGGGCAGCGTTACGCCGCGATCGCCGGCGGCCCGGTGCTGCTGAACGGCCAACCGCTGCCGCCGTTGCCGCACGGGAAGCTGGCCGACGCGATGATCGGCTTCGGCGCGTTCAACGTGGACGCGCAGGGCCGGATCCCCGGGCAGTTCCGCTTCGATCTGCTCGGCCCGCTCAGCAGGCTCTCCTCCCGCGTGCGGATGCACGGTTCCACCGGCATCGACCTGGCGTTCACCGCGTCGGGGGTGCTCGGCGGGGCCATCGTGTTCGGCCACCACCCCTGGGACAACGCCGCGGGCGTTGCGCTGATCCGCGCCGCGGGTGGTGTGGTCACCGACCTGGCGGGCGAGCCGTGGACCATCACCTCGGGTTCGGTGCTGGCCGCCGCGCCGGGCGTGCACGAGGAACTCCTCGAAATGATCTGCACGGTCGCCGATCCGGTGACCGCGGAGGAAGGGTGAGCCGATGACGTTGGCGGTACGCGTGATTCCGTGTCTGGACGTCGACGCCGGCCGGGTGGTCAAGGGCGTCAACTTCGAAAACCTGCGTGACGCAGGCGATCCCGTCGAACTGGCCGCGACCTATGACGCGCAGGGTGCCGACGAGCTGACCTTCCTGGACGTCACCGCCTCCACCGGCGATCGCGGCACCATGATCGACGTGGTCACCCGCACGGCCGAGCAGATCTTCATCCCGCTCACCGTCGGCGGCGGAGTGCGCACCGTCGAGGACGTCGACCGGCTGCTGCGCGCGGGCGCGGACAAGGTGTCGGTGAACACCGCCGCCATCGCGCGCCCCGAGGTGCTGCGCGAGATGTCGGAGCGGTTCGGCTCGCAGTGCATCGTGCTGTCCGTGGACGCCCGCACGGTTCCGGCCGGGCAACCCGCCACCCCGTCCGGCTGGGAGGTCACCACCCACGGCGGCAAACGCGGCACCGGGCTGGACGCCGTCGAATGGGCAACGCGCGGAGCCGAATTGGGCGTCGGCGAGATCCTGCTCAACTCGATGGACGCCGACGGCACCAAGGCGGGCTTCGACCTCGCCATGATCCGTGCCGTCCGCGCCGCGGTCTCGGTCCCCGTCATCGCCAGCGGCGGCGCGGGCGCCGTCGAACACTTCGCGCCCGCCGTCCAAGCGGGCGCCGACGCGGTGCTCGCGGCCAGCGTCTTCCACTTCGGTGAGCTGACCATCGGCCAGGTCAAGGACTCGATGCGCGCGGCGGACATCGTCGTCCGCTAGTCGTCGGCTCGCAGTCGCACCAGCACGGCCCACGCCGCCGCGATACCCGCTCGGCCGGTCGCGGTGGCGGATTTACCGTGTCGGAATCAGTGCCGTGGCGACCGATGTTGCACCGGGGATGAGCATCGGAATCTCGCTGTCGCCCTTCAGTCTCGACGCGACCGACAATGTGGTGGACGCTGCGGTGGCCGCAGGCCGGCAAGCAGCCGCGGCCGGGTTGAGTTCGCTGTGGTTCGGGCAGACGTTCAGTCACGACAGCGTCGTGCTGTCCGCGGTGGTCGGGCGGGAGGTGCCCGAGTTGGCCGTCGGGACCTCGGCGATACCGATCTCGGCCCGCCATCCGCTGCTGATCGGCGGCCAGGCGCAGACCGCGCAGGCCGCGACCCACGGCAGGTTCACCCTCGGGCTTGCCCTCGGCACGCAGGCGTTCACCGAGCCGGCCTTCGGCGTCACCTACGACCGGCCGATCGCCCGGCTGCGTGAGTTCCTGACCGCGCTGCACGACGTACTCGGCAGCGGTACAGTGGATTTCCACGGCGAGACGCTCACCGCGGTCGCGCCGCTGCCCACCGCGGTCGCGGGCGCGCAGCCGACGGTGCCGGTGCTGGTCGCCGCGATGGGTCCGCAGGCGCTGCGCGTCACCGGCGAACTCGCCGACGGCGCACTACCGTTCCTGGTCGGGCCGAAGGCGCTGGCGGACCACATCGTGGCACCCCTCACCAAGGCCGCCGAGCGGGCGGGCCGGCCCGCGCCGCGCATCGTCGCCATGGTCCCCGGTGTCGTCACCGACGACGTCGACGGCGCACGCGCGGAAGCCGAGGTGCAGTCCGCCTTCTACAACGACATTCCCTCCTACCGCCGAATCATCGAGCTGTCCGGGGTTTCTCGCGCCGCGGAGCTCGTCGTCATCGGCGACGAACAAATCGTCGCCGACCGTGTCGCCGAGTACTTCGAGGCGGGCGCCACCGACGTGGTCTTCGCCCAAACCGACCTCACCACGCCCGCCGATCAGCAGCGCACCTGGCAACTACTCGGCGAACTGAATCGCGCCGCTGAGCGGTGATCTCGCAGTGCCCGGCACCCTTCTTTGCGCATGCAGGAGCATGCATGTACACATAAGTGGTGTCGAACAGTGCGCACGACGAGCAGATGTGGAACCGGTTGATCGCCCTGCACGCCCAGGTGGAGGGTCGGTTGGCGGCGGCGGTGCAGCGTGGGCACGGCCTCGGACTCTCGGAGTTCCGGGCCCTCGGCTTCCTGGCCGAGGCGCCCGACGGCGAACTGCGGATGCAGGATCTGTCCGCGCGGCTCGGCTTGAATCAGAGTTCGGTGACCAGGCTGGTCGGCAGGCTCGACGCCGCCGGGCTGGCCTATCGAGACCTGTGCCCGGATGATCGGCGCGGTGTCTACACGGTGATCACCGACAAAGGGCGCGAACGGCTCCGGTCCGCCGGGGACACCTACCGCAACACGCTGACCGCCGCACTCGACGAATCCGACAGCGACACCGTGGCCGCCCTGCGTAACGCCGATGTCCGACTGTTATAACGGTGCCATGACTCTCGACCCCACCATCGCCGCCCGCCTCAAGCGCAACGACGCGGGCCTGGTCGCCGCCGTCGCGCAGGAACGCGGCACCGGTGACGTGCTGATGGTCGCGTGGATGGACGACGAGGCGCTGGCCCGCACCTTGGAAACGCGCAAGGCGACCTACTACTCGCGCTCGCGCCAGCAGTACTGGGTCAAGGGGGAGACCTCCGGTCACACCCAATACGTGCACGAGGTCCGGCTCGACTGTGATGGCGACACGATCCTCTTGGTCGTCGACCAGGAGGGCGCGGCCTGCCACACCGGAACACACACCTGCTTCGACTCCGACGTGCTGCTCGCCGAACCGGCCTGACTAGGTCTCCGCGGACCGATCTTCCTGCCCGGACCCGGGGGATCGACTCAACGCATCGGTGAGGTGATCGGCGAGCAGCTCGCTCAATTCCGCCAGCTGGGCCGTCTGTTCGGGCTCGAGCCCGTCGAACACCAGGTGGCGCACCGCGTCCAGATAACCGGGCGCCGCCTCGATGACCTTGTGGTAGCCGTCGTCTGTCAGTACCGCCTGCACGCCTCGGCGCCCGGCGGTAGCGGAGCGCTCCGCCCAGCCCATCCGTTCCAGCTTCGACACGACGTGTGAAAGCCGTGATAGCGATGCATTTGCCTTGTGGGCGAGGTCACTCATCTGCAGCCGATGGCCCGGTTCCTCGGACAACAGGGTCAAAACCCAATACTCGAAATGGGTGACCCCGGATTCGCGCTGCAGCTGGGTATCCAAAGCGCCTGGTAGGCGGGTCATCAGCGCAACAATCGCGCGCCATGCTCGTTGTTCAACCGGGTCGAGCCACTTCGTCACTGTGTGCCTTCTTTCAAGCCAAGTGACGTGGTTTTGTTAGTAAGCCTACCGATTATTGAAAAGCATGTTCACAGTCACCCGTGACTCTGAGTTTGCCACGACTTCGCTCGCCCGTCATGAAGTTGCTAAGGAGCGTGAGCTCACTCACAAACCGTCGGGCCGCGTCATGGTGGTGTCCGCAGGGGTTGCTGGAGCGGTCTGCCGCTTCGGATGCCTGCGCCGCCACCAGCGGGTGACGACCAGGAACAGCGCCGCGAGGAAGACCGCGGCCGCGGCGATCGCACCGGCCACCGTGGCACCGCGGAAGGCGGGTGCGTCGACGTCGAGAATGCGCTGTCCGGCATGCGCGGCATTGCTGCCGCCGAGCACGATGGTCAGCGTCATCAGATTGGGAATCGCGACGAGCACCGCGAGGACGACCGCCACGCCTGCCATGAACCGGCCACCCCTGCGCCGCCACACCCGCACCGCGAACAGCAGCAGGAACAGCGGGACGACCGTGCACACGCCGCCGAAGACCAGCCCCCAGCCGATGCCCTTGCTGAAGCTGCCGTTGACCATCTCCGCGATCCGCTGCGCCCACCAGCGTGGGATGAAGGCGGACAGGATGAAGTAGGCGATGAACAAAAGGGCGAGAACCGCAAGCCCGCCGACGGCCCATGTCTTCCAGGCCGGCCCGGTCGATTTCTGCTGCAGCTGTCCGTCGGTCGCAGTCATGGGGCCAGCGTAAGCCGGATGTGTGCGGAAACGGGCTGTTCGCCTCGGCGTTTCGGCCTGCGGACGTCCCGGTGGCCGGAAACTAGCTCGCGCGCTCGCGCAGGAATTTCAGCGCCTCGTCGGCGTGCACGTTGGCCCGCAGCTCGCCGGTGATGATCTTGCGGACGGTGCGTTCCTGATCGATGACGAAGGTCTGGCGCTTCACCGGCGCCAGCTTGCCGAGCAGCCCGCGCTTCACGCCGAATTGCGCGGCGACCGTGCCGTCGGGATCGGAGAGCAGGGGGTAGCCGAGGCGCTGCGTGTCGGCGAAACCGGCCTGAGTGTCGACGCCATCGGCGCTGATGCCCGCGCACGAGGCGCCGAGCGCGGCGAAATCGGCGGCCACGTCCCGGAAGTGACAGGCCTCGGCCGTGCACACCGGCGTGTTCGCGGCGGGGTAGAAGAACAGGACCAGCGGACCGTCCGCGAGCAACGCGTCGAGCGAACGGGGCGTGCCTGATTGATCGGGGAGCTCGAACTGGGGAGCGAGCTGTCCTGTCTGCATAGAAAGGGACAGTACCGGGCACATGTCGCACCCGGTACCGCACCGTTGCGGCTCAATTGCGCACTCCCGCCTTCGCTGTGGCCAGAGCTGACCTGCTGACGGACTACGCGGCTGCGCCCTACACGCCGAGCAGGGCCGCCACTTCGGGGTTCTTGATCTGCATGACGTCGAGAATGCCGTGCGCGCGCAGGAACGGCCTCAGTTCCTTGATGCGGTCGGCGTGCGTGGCGTACTCGTCCGGAAAATGGTTCTTGTCCAGGGATTCGAGCGCCTTCGCGTAGGTGACGAAGGTGGCTAGTGCATTCGGGGCACCCTGGGGGCCTGTCTTCGACTGCAGACCGACCATCCGTGGGGGCTGGCTCGGCGCACCGCCCGGGGCGGCGTGCCTGCCCTCCGGTTGCGAGGGGTACATCAGTTGTCTCCTCTCGATCATGGGATACCGCGTGCGAGATGGAACGGAGCGAGTGTAGAGACGCCCGTCACACGCCGATCGGGGGCATGAGAACCGGGCGGTCGAGTTTGTTACTGGTGTGGTGGATGTGGTTTGGGCCGTCCGGGCCGGAGGTGTTCGTGGTGGTCGAAGCCGGTCTTGGCGCAGCCGCCCGGGGTGCGCCGCATGGGCTGTCGGTGTGGCCTGGGATGATGTGACCATGCAAGGCGCGTCGACTCCCACCACCACGACCCGCGAACAGTTTCACCAGCTGGCCGCGGAACATCGAGTGGTACCGGTGACCCGAAAGGTGTTGGCGGACTCCGAAACTCCGCTCTCCGCCTACCGCAAACTGGCCGACGACCGGGCGGGAACGTTCCTGTTCGAGTCGGCGGAGAACGGGCGATCGTGGTCGCGCTGGTCGTTCATCGGCGCGGGCAGCCCGTCGGCCTTGACGGTGGTCGACGGCGAAGCGGCCTGGTTGGGCAACATCCCGGTGGACGCGCCCTCGGGCGGCGATCCGCTGGTCGCGCTGCGCGAAACCCTCGAACTGCTGCAGACCGAGCGACTGCCCGGCCTGCCCCCGCTGACCAGCGGCATGGTCGGCTACCTCGGCTACGACGCGGTCCGCCGGATCGAACGGCTGCCGAACCTGGCGCTCGACGATCTGCAACTGCCGGAAATGGTGCTGCTGCTCGCCACCGACCTCGCCGCGTTCGACCACCACGAAGGCGCGATCACGCTGATCGCCAACGCCGTCAACTGGAACGGCACCGCCGAGCGGGTCGACGAGGCCTACGACGACGCGGTCGCCCGGCTGGACCGGATGACCGAGGCGCTCGGTGCCCCCGCGCCGTCCACCGTGTCGGTCTTCGATCGGCCGGAGCCGGAGTTCCGGCGCCGGCGCACCACCGAGGAGTTCGGCGCGGGCGTGCGCCGCCTGGTCAAGGAGATCGAGGCGGGCGAGGCGTTCCAGGTGGTGCTCTCGCAGCGCTTCGAAATGGATTACGACGGCGCGCCACTGGACCTGTACCGGATGTTGCGCGCGTCGAACCCGAGCCCGTACATGTACCTGCTGCACGTGCCCGACGGCGACGGCGGCACCGCGTTCTCCATCGTCGGATCCAGCCCGGAATCGCTGGTCACCGTGAAGGAGGGGGTGGCGACCACCCATCCGATCGCGGGCACCCGGTGGCGCGGCGCCACCGAAGAGGACGACCTGCTGCTGGAGAAGGGCCTGCTGGCCGACGAGAAGGAGAACGCCGAGCACCTGATGCTCGTCGACCTGGGCCGCAACGACCTCGGGCGGGTCTGCCAGCCGGGCACGGTGCGGGTCACCGAGTACCGGCACATCGAGCGCTACAGCCATGTGATGCACCTCGTTTCGACGGTGTCGGGCCGGCTCGCCGCGGGCAAGATCGCGCTCGACGCGGTGAACGCCTGCTTCCCGGCGGGCACGCTGTCCGGTGCGCCGAAAGTACGCGCGATGGAGCTCATCGAGGAACTCGAACCCACCCGCCGCGGCGTCTACGGCGGCGTCGTCGGCTACCTCGACTTCGCGGGCGACGCGGACACCGCGATCGCCATCCGCACCGCGTTGCTCAAGGACGGCACCGCCTACGTCCAGGCGGGCGCGGGCATCGTCGCCGACTCGGTCGCCGAGTACGAGGACGTCGAGGCGCGCAACAAGGCGATGGCGGTACTCAAGGCGATCGCCGCGGCGAAAACGGTCCGCGCGTACGGCGCGACGAACGGCGCGGACGCATGACGGCAGCCGAATCCGGCGGCGGCACCGACTCGGCGCGCACCTCCGATCCCGCCGGTACCGGGACCGGGTCGGGACCGCCTGCCGAAACGGCGCGCCGCGATCCCGGCGTTCCCCGCAGTGCCGGGGCAGTCGGCGACGGTGGACCTGACGGATCGGTGCCCGACCCCGACCTCGTCACCCCGGCGACCGCCGGTGCCGAGACGGAGGGCACCCCCGGAACGCGGCGCAAATCCCCGATCGGCCCCCTCGTCCTGCTCGCCTTCGCGGCCGTCGCGCTCTGGGGCTCCTCGCGCATGACCTGGGTGACCGTCACCTCCTCCGACGGCCTCACCGAACCGCGCACCGACCGCCTCAACGGCGGCGTCTGGTTCGGCGCGCTCACCCCGCTGGCCCTGGTGCTGCTGGCCTCCATCGCCGCGGTACTGGCCACGCGTGGCTGGCTGCGCCGCACCCTCGGCGTGCTGATCGCACTCGTCGCGGCGGTGGCCGCGGTCCCGGCCTTCGCCCTGCTCACCAACTCCGGCAAGATCGCCGAACGCGCCGCCAAGCTGGCCGAGCTCCCTGCGAGAGCGCAGGTGGGGGAGGCGACCACGTCGCTGCTGCCGGCCGTGCTGGCCCTGCTCGGCGCGCTGGCGGCGTTCGCGGCGGGCGGCTTGCTCACCCGGATGCCGCAGGACACCGCCCGCCTGTCCGGCAAGTACGACAACCCGGCCTTCCGCCGCGCCGACGCCACCGAACAGGTGAGCAAGCAGCGCACCGACGCCGCGGCAGGCGCCGAACAGCACCAGTTGTCCGAACGCGTGCTGTGGGACGCGTTGGACGCGGGCGCCGACCCGACCGAAGACACCGCGAACTCTGGTGGGCGCACCGACGATCCGGACCAGGGCGAGGCAGGCGGACGTGTCCGCTGAGCGATTCGCGCGTGCCGACTGTGGCGGTTCACACCTTGTGCGCGGACTGGTTGCCTGGTCCACAACAAGCCCCGGCGCAAACGCGGCCGGTACGCCCATTTATTCTTTGTCAGCATCGGTGAGACAGCGCCTGGGGGATTCTCAGGCAGCAAGTCCGTCTCCCCAGAAAGGATTCGAGCCAGATGACGGTACTCGACTCGATTCTCGACGGGGTCCGCGCGGATGTGGCCGCTCGGGAAGCCCTCCTCGACTTCCAGGCGATCAAGGCGGCCGCCGCGGCGGCGGCAAGCCCACTCGACGCACGCGCGGCCCTGCTCGAAGACGGCATCGGCGTCATCGCCGAGGTGAAGCGGGCCAGCCCCTCCAAGGGCGAACTCGCCGACATCCCCGACCCGGCCAGCCTGGCCAAGGCGTACGAGGACGGCGGCGCGCGGATCATCAGCGTGCTCACCGAGGGCCGGCGCTTCCACGGGTCGCTGGAAGACCTGGACGCGGTGCGCGCCACCGTGAACATCCCGATCCTGCGCAAGGACTTCGTCGTCGGGCCGTACCAGATCCACGAGGCCCGCGCGCACGGCGCCGACGTGATCCTGCTGATCGTCGCGGCGCTCGAGCAGGACGTGCTGTCCTCGCTCATCGACCGCACCGAATCGCTCGGCATGACCGCGCTGGTCGAGGTGCACACCGAGGAAGAGGCGGATCGCGCGCTCGAGGCAGGCGCCTCGGTGATCGGCGTGAACGCTCGCAATCTCAAGACCCTGGAAGTCGACCGGGACGTGTTCGCCCGGATCGCACCCGGTCTGCCGACCGAGGTCATCCGGATCGCCGAATCCGGCATCCGCGGCACGGCCGATCTGCTCGCCTACGCCGGCGCGGGCGCGGACGCCGTTCTCGTCGGCGAAGGCTTGGTGACCAGCGGCGATCCCCGCGCGGCCGTGTCCGAGCTGGTGACCGCGGGTACCCACCCGTCCTGCCCGAAGCCGGCGCGGCGGGGCCGGTGACCGGAGTGACAGAGCTACCCAAGGCCAGCGACGGCGTCGCACACCGCAGCGCGCACGAACCCGATACCGGCGGCCACTTCGGCGTCTACGGCGGCAGGCACGTCCCCGAGGCGCTCATGTCGGTCATCGAGGACGTCACCGCGATGTATGAGAAGTCCCGGCTCGACCCGGACTTCCTCAACGAACTGGACCGGTTGCAGCGCGACTACACCGGACGCCCGTCGCCGGTGTTCGAGTGCACCAGGCTCGCCGAGCACGCGGGCGGCGCGCGCATCCTGCTCAAGCGGGAAGACCTGAACCACACCGGTTCTCACAAGATCAACAATGTGCTCGGCCAGGCGCTGCTCGCCAAGCGGATGGGCAAGACCCGCGTCATCGCGGAGACCGGCGCCGGTCAGCACGGCGTCGCCACCGCGACCGCCTGCGCGCTGCTCGGCCTGGACTGCGTCGTCTACATGGGCGCCGTCGACACCGCCCGGCAGGCGCTGAACGTGGCGCGGATGCGGCTGCTCGGCGCCGAGGTCGTCTCGGTGACCACCGGTTCGCAGACGCTCAAGGACGCGATCAACGAGGCGCTGCGCGACTGGGTCAGCAACGCCGACGACACCTACTACTGCTTCGGCACCGCCGCCGGCCCGCACCCGTTCCCCATGCTGGTGCGCGACTTCCAGCGGGTCATCGGCCTGGAGGCCAGGGTGCAGGTGCAGGAGTCCACCGGGCAACTGCCCGATGCGGTCGTGGCCTGCGTGGGCGGCGGCTCCAACGCCATCGGCATCTTCCACGCCTTCCTCGACGACCCCGACGTCCGGCTGGTCGGCTACGAGGCGGCCGGTGACGGCGTCGAAACCGGCAGGCACGCGGCCACTTTCACCGGCGGCACGCCCGGCGCGTTCCAGGGCGCCTACTCGTACCTGCTGCAGGACGAGGACGGTCAGACCATCGACTCGCACTCTATCTCCGCGGGTCTGGACTACCCGGGCGTCGGCCCCGAGCACGCGCTGCTCAAGGACATCGGCCGCGCCGAATACCGCCCCATCACCGACACCGAGGCGATGGACGCCCTGCTGCTGCTCAGCCGCAGCGAGGGCATCATCCCGGCGATCGAGTCCGCACACGCCGTCGCGGGCGCGCTGCAACTGGGCAAGGAGCTCGGCCCCGGCTCGATCATCCTGGTGAACCTGTCCGGTCGCGGTGACAAGGACATGGATACGGCGGCGCGCTGGTTCGGGTTGATCGACGAGAAGGACGAGCAAAAGTGAGTCAGCAGTCCCGTCTCGCCAATACCTTTGCCGCGACGCGTGGTGAGGGTCGTGCCGCGCTCATCGGCTACCTGCCCGCGGGCTACCCCGATCTGGCCGGTTCCATCGAGGTCTGCCGTGCCATGGTCGAATCCGGTTGCGACATCGTCGAAGTCGGCGTCGCCTACTCCGATCCGGTGATGGACGGCCCGACCATCCAGGCCGCCGCCGATCAGGCGTTGCGCGGCGGCGTGCGGGTGCGCGACGTGTTCTCCGTGGTCGAGGCGATCACCTCGGCGGGCGGCCAGGCCGTGGTCATGAGCTACTGGAACCCGGTGCTGAAGTACGGCGTCGACAACTTCGCGCGCGATCTCGCCGCGGCGGGTGGCGCCGGAATCATCACGCCGAACCTCATTCCGGAGGAGGCCGACGACTGGTTCGTCGCCTCGTCCACGCACAACCTCGATCGCATCTTCCTGGTCGCGCCGTCCTCCACCGAGGAGCGTCTGGTCAAGACTCTGGAAGCGTCGCGTGGCTTCGTGTACGCGGCCTCGACCATGGGCGTCACCGGCGCCCGCGATGTGGTGTCCTCGGCCGCGCCCGCATTGTGCGCGCGCATCCGGGCGCATTCCGACATCCCGATCGGCGTCGGTCTCGGCGTCCGCTCGGGCGCGCAGGCGGCCGAAATCGCTTCCTACGCAGACGGAGTCATCGTGGGCTCGGCGTTGGTCACCGCCGCGGGCGAGAGCCTGGACGCGGTCCGCGCGCTCACCGCCGAACTGGCCGAGGGCGTGCGTTCGGCGACCGTCGCCTCGTAAGTACGGCCACCGTCGGCGGTGATTCCTACGCTGTACGGTGACCGCCACGGTGCGGTGGTTCCTGCGTCGCCGCGGTTCTCCGCTACGGTGGCCCCGTGACCTTACAAGTCCTGGCGTACATACCCAGCCCCCCGCAGGGCGTGTGGCACATCGGTCCATTCCCGTTGCGGGCCTACGCGCTGTGCATCATCCTCGGCATCGTCGTCGCCATCTGGTGGGGCGAACGGCGCTGGCGCGACCGCGGCGGCCAACAGGGCGCGATCCTGGACGTCGCGATGTTCGCGGTGCCGTTCGGTCTGGTCGGCGGTCGGCTGTATCACGTCGCCACCGACTGGCAGAAGTACTTCGGCCCCGATGGTGACCCCAAAGCCGCGCTGGAGATCTGGAACGGTGGCCTCGGCATCTGGGGCGCGGTGCTGCTCGGCGGCGTCGGCGCCTGGATCGGCTGCCGGGTGTACCGAATCCCGTTGCCCGCGTTGGGCGATGCGATCGCGCCGCCGATCCTGCTGGCGCAGGCGATCGGCCGCCTCGGCAACTACTTCAACCAGGAGCTGTACGGTCGCACCACCGACCTGCCGTGGGGCCTGGAGATCTACTTCCGCTACGACGACAACCTGAAGCCGGACGCGATGAACGGCGTCTCCAACGGCGTCGTCGACAAGGTCGTGCACCCCACGTTCCTGTACGAGCTGATCTGGAACGTGCTGATCGTGGTGCTGCTCGTGCAGCTGGACAAGCGCTACCGGATCGGGCACGGACGCCTGTTCGCGCTGTACGTCGCCGGTTACAGCTTCGGCCGCTTCTTCGTCGAGCTGATGCGCGACGACGAGGCCACCAAGCTCGCCGGAATCCGCATCAACTCGTTCACCTCCGCGATCGTATTCCTCGCGGCCATCGCCTATTTCGTGTTCGCGACCAAGGGCCGCGAGGCTCCCGAACAATTGCAACCGTCGACGGAACGCCGTCCGTGGCCGTGGCAGATCGGTGCGTTGCGAGCGGCAGGTGCGTCGTCCGCGGGATCGGACACGGTTGTGCTGGAGAAGGATTCGGCGGAAACCGACGGTGCGACCGCGACGGACAACATCGAGACGGAGTCGAGCGAAACAGCCGACGCCGTCGAGAAGGACGCTGCCGTGGAGAAGGACGACGCCGTGGAGGGGGACGCTGCCGACACCTCCGCCGACACGGCAACCGGCGTCGACTCGGACGCGACCACCACTGCGTCCAAAAAAGTAGCGGATCCCGACAAGCCCTGAATATGACGGTGCCGTCGTCGACTACGCGGCGGCACCGCCCATGGCCCCCATTCGGGTTGCTCCGAATTTTCCGCCGTTCGATAACAGCGCCGCGTCCGCAGCGGATAACCCGGGCGAGTGCCGAGAGCTACGGGGCGACAAAACACTCCGGTCCAACCAGAATGTCTCGTGATCGTCGCGAGCATCTTCCCGCTCGGCAGATCGATCAATGCCGGGCAGTGGGTGCCCCGCACGAATGAGGAGGACATTGGTGACCGACCCCTACCAGCAGAACAACCCAGGATTCGGTGGACCGCAGTACGGTCCGCCCGGGACAGGGCCGGATCTCAACAAGCCGCAGGACACCGCGGCGCTCCCACAGTTCGACGCCCAGCAGTCCGACCCCTACGCGCAGCCGCAGTACGGCCAGCCGCCCGCCGACCCGTACGCCCAGCCGCAGTACGGCCAGCCCAACCCCTACGGCCAGCAGCCGGGCGGTTACGCGCCCCAGTACGGCCCTCAGGGCTACAACCCGAACGACCCGGAAGCGCCTTACGGCCGCGATCAGTTCGGCGTCCCTTTCTCGGACAAGCAGAAGCTCGTCGCGGGCCTGCTGCAGATCTTCCTCGGCGCGTTCGGTGTCGGCCGTTTCTACACCGGCTACACCGGCATCGCCATCGCGCAGATCGCGGTCTTCTGGCTGACCTGCGGTATCGGCGCGATCTGGACGATCATCGACGGCATCCTGATGCTGACCGGCAAGGTGCCCGACAGCGAGGGTCGTCCGCTGCGCGAGTGAGTCGCGATATCGAGACGACGGGCATCGCCGATTCGGCGGTGCCCGTTCGGCGTTCCTGGCTCGGCAATCCGGCAGGTCAACGCCCCGAAAAATGGGGGCGCAGCCATTCGACGCGCCGGTTGTTTCCGCGAGTACAACCCTTTCGCGCACCATGATCGAGATAGGGTCCTTCGCAGAAGTCCCGGCGTAGCATGAGCCGGATTTGCGTGTTGTGTGTGGGATGTCCATACACCGAAGAGAGGGAACCCGTGCGTCGCAAGCTGTTCGCCGCCGCCATGCTCGCCATCGTCGCCGCCACCGGGCTCACCGCCTGCAGTAGCAGCAGCGATGCGAACGTGTTGAAGGTCGGCACCGAAGGCACCTACTCCCCGTTCAGCTTCCAGGGCACCGACGGCAAGATCACCGGTTATGACATCGAGGTGATCCAGGCGGTCGGCGACAAGCTCGGCAAGAAGGTCGAGTTCGTGCTGACGCCGTGGGACGCGATCTTCGCCGGCCTCGAGTCCAAGCGCTTCGACCTGGTCGCCAACCAGGTGACGATCAACGACGAGCGCACGAACAAGTACGCGCTGTCGAGCCCCTACACCACCTCCGACGGCGTGATCGTCACCCGCGCGGACAACAACGCCATCACCACCCTCGCCGACCTGAACGGCAAGACCTGCGCCCAGTCCGCCACCAGCAACTGGGGCAAGGTCGCCACCGGTGCGGGCGCGAAGGTCGAGGCCGTCGAAGGTTTCGTGCAGGCCATCCAGCTGCTGAAGAACGGCCGTGTCGACGCGACCGTCAACGACAGCCTCGCGGTCGCCGAGTACACCAAGAAGACCGGCGACACCGGTGTGAAGGTCTCCGGGAAGACCGGCGAGACCAGCAAGCAGGCGTTCGCGGCCCGTAAGGGCGACGCGGTGATCGCCGATGTCGACCGGGCGCTCAACGAGCTGCGGGCCGACGGCACACTGGCCAAGATCTCGGACAAGTACTTCGGCACCGACGTCAGCAAGTAGCCGACGCTCTCCATGGATGCCGCTACTCGGGAACTGATCTGGCACAACCTGTGGCCGATGCTGCAGGCCACCGTCGAGAAGACACTTCCGCTCACCGCGATCAGCTTCGTCATCGGCCTGGTGATCGCGGTGTTCGTGGCGCTGGCCCGGATGTCACCGATATGGCCGCTGTCGGCGGCCGCCCGGTTCTACATCTCGATCATTCGGGGCACGCCGCTGCTGGTGCAGCTGTTCATCGTGTTCTACGCGATGCCGCAGTTCGGCCTCGTGATCGATCCGTTCCCGGCGGCGGTGATCGCGTTCAGCCTCAACGTCGGCGGGTACGCGGCCGAGATCGTGCGGGCGTCCATCCTCAGCGTGGCGAAGGGGCAGTGGGAGGCCTCGCAGGCGCTCGGCCTGCGGTATCCGCAGATGATGGGGCTGATCATCTTGCCGCAGGCCTCGCGGATCGCGGTCCCGCCGCTGTCCAACACGTTGATCTCGCTGGTGAAGGACACCTCGCTGGCCTCGACCATCCTGGTGACCGAACTGTTGCGCGTCGCGCAGATAGCGGCGGCGCCGACCTTCGACTTCTTCGCGCTCTACGGCGTCGCGGCCATCTACTACTGGGTCATCTGCCTGTTCCTCGGCTTCGGCCAGACGCGGTTGGAGACGCGCCTGGCCCGGCACGTGGCGACCTGATCGATCCGGCCGACCGAGACCCGATTTCGACGCGGCAGCTAACTACCAGCGAGTAACATTTCTGCGCCGCTGGTCCGACCCCGCGACGCTGGCCAGGCATGTTGCGCAATGCGTAACGCTTGGAGGTTTCACCAAGTAAACGTTCATTTTTTTACCCAGCTTTCACCTGGGGCACAGCGGGCCCCGGGTACTGGTCGGGACTAGGCTCTACCCGTGATGCGACGGACGAAGATTGTGTGCACGCTCGGCCCGGCTACTGCCACCGAGGACCGTATCCGCGAACTCGTCGAGAGCGGCATGGACGTGGCTCGACTGAACTTCAGTCACGGCGAACACGCGGATCACGCTGAGAACTACAAGAAGGTGCGGGCGGCCTCCGACCACCTCGGCAGAGCGGTCGGCATCCTGGCCGACCTGCAGGGACCGAAGATCCGACTCGGCCGATTCATCGAGGGCAAGACCGTCTGGGCGACGGGTGAAGAGGTCAGGATCACCGTCGACGAGGTCGACGGCACCCACGACCGTGTTTCGACCACATACAAGGAACTCGCGCAGGACGCGAAGGCGGGCGACCGGCTGCTCGTCGACGACGGCAAGGTCGGGCTCACCGTCATCCGGGTAGACGGCAACGACGTCGTCTGCCGGGTGACCGAGGGCGGACCGGTCTCCAACAACAAGGGCGTTTCGCTGCCGGGCATGGATGTCTCGGTGCCCGCGCTGTCGGAGAAGGACATCGAGGACCTGGAATTCGCGCTGAAGCTCGGCGTGGACTTCATCGCGTTGTCGTTCGTGCGGTCCCCGGCCGACGTCGAGCTGGTGCACGACATCATGGACCGGGTCGGGCGCCGGGTGCCGGTGATCGCCAAGCTGGAGAAGCCCGAGGCCATCGACAACCTGGAAGCCATCGTGCTCGCGTTCGACGCGGTCATGGTGGCCCGCGGTGACCTCGGCGTCGAGCTCCCGCTGGAGCAGGTGCCGCTGGTGCAGAAGCGGGCCATCCAGATGGCGCGCGAGAACGCCAAGCCGGTGATCGTGGCGACCCAGATGCTGGAGTCGATGATCGAGAACTCGCGCCCGACCAGGGCCGAGGCCTCCGATGTCGCCAACGCGGTGCTCGACGGCGCCGACGCGGTGATGCTCTCCGGTGAGACCTCGGTCGGCGCCTGGCCGATCGAGACGGTGCGCACCATGGCGCGCATCGTGCATGCGGTCGAGACCGAATCGACCAGGGTGCCCCCGCTGACCCACGTGCCGCGCACCAAGCGCGGTGTCATCTCCTACGCCGCCCGCGACATCGGCGAGCGGCTCAACGCCAAGGCACTGGTGGCGTTCACCCAGTCCGGTGACACGGTGCGCCGCCTGGCTCGGCTGCACACCCCGCTGCCGTTGCTGGCGTTCACTCCGCTGCCGGAGGTGCGCAGTCAGCTCGCGCTGACCTGGGGCACCGAGACCTTCATCGTGCCGATGGTGGACACCACCGACGCTATGATCCACCAGGTCGATGTAGCACTGCTGTCCATGGAGCGATACCAAAAGGGTGACCTCGTGGTAATCGTGGCCGGCTCCCCGCCGGGTACGGTCGGTTCTACCAACCTGATCCACGTGCATCGCATCGGTGAGGAGGATCATTAATAGTGAATAGTTCCCTTGGAGGGTCGGTCGTCGATTCGTCGGCGGCCGGGAAGTCTGATCTCGACGTTTTGCTCGGTCTGCTCGATTTGGAGCAGATGGACGAGGACGTGTTCGTCGGTCAGCATCCGGAGAAGGTGTGGAGCCGCACGTTCGGCGGCCAGCTCGTCGCGCAGGCGATCATCGCGGCGGGCCGCACGGTCGGTGACCGTCCGGTGCACGCGATCAACGCGCATTTCGTGCGCGGCGGCGACCCGAAGAAGCCGATCGAGTACCGGGTGGACCGGCACCGCGATGGCCGCGCGTTCGCCAACCGCACCGTCACCGCCCTCCAGGACGACCAGGAGCTGTTCGTGATGCTCGCGGCGTTCCAGGACTGGAACAAGGGCCTCGAGCACGGGCATCCGCTGCCCGACGTGCCCGACCCGGACACGCTGCCGCGCATCGAGGAGACCTTCGTCGGCTTGGAAGACAAGCTGGAGATGTTCATCAAGGCGCCGCACCCGATCGACATGCGCTACACCAACGACCCGGCCTGGATCCTGAAGGGCACGGGGGAGCGGCTCAACCACAACCGAGTGTGGATGCGCACGGACGGGCGACTGCCCGACGACCCACTGCTTCACGTTGCGACGCTTGGCTATTCGTCCGATACCACGGTGCTGGATTCGATCATCACCACGCACGGACTGTCCTGGGGACTGGACCGGATCGTGGCGGCGACGGTGAACCACTCGATCTGGTTCCACCGGCCGTTCCGGTTCGACGAGTGGGCGCTCTACGCCACCGAGTCCCCGGTTGCCTCGGGCTCGCGTGGTCTGGCCACCGGCCGCTTCTTCTCGCGCAGCGGGGAGTTGCTGGCTACCACGGTGCAGGAGGGGCTGATTCGGCACTTCCCGGCGCGGGGGGCCAACGCCGCGCGGTAGGTTCACTGTTCGCTGACTATCGCCGCATCCGCTTCCCGGCCGGGAAGTTGGTGCGGCGCAGTCGTTTCGGGGGTCTCGCGTCAGATCCGTTCGCGCTCGACGTCGAGGTCCAGATCGGCCCGCTGCATGGCGCGGATGGAGAACGGGATGTTCTGGCCCGGCTCGGTGCGGGCGACACCGTAGATCCCGTGCAGCAGTTGCTGTTCCAGGCGGGCCACGTCGGCGTCGGTGAGCACGGTGGGTGCACCGACCAGGCTGAGCGCGATCTCGTAGGTGCCGCGGTCGCCCGGTTCGTCGCCGGGATGCTCCATCCGCCACTGGGTTTCGAGCGTCACGTGGGTCGGATCGTCGGTATCCACCGGCAGCGTGAAGCGCCACGCGAACATGTCGCGGTCCTGCAGGTGGTCATCCACCACCTCGCGCACGGTCTCGACGACTCGTTCGAGGGTTTCCGGTGTCACATACACATGGAGCGAAACATCCGAAATGCGTTTCGGCATGTCTATTCCTGTCGTGTGTCGAACCAGCAACGGCGGAAAGTTGTTGTCCGCGGGAGTGTAATACTTCCGGCGCGGAAATGGACATAGCAGCCCTGCATTGCTGTGTCGAAGGGGTGATATTCGCTGAGCCGGAAGACTACCTGACGCGGTGCGCGGCCAGGAAAGTCGCCAGCGGCGGGTTGGCGTCCGGTTCGATGATCAACCCGCGCTGCTCGTCGGCGACGGGCCTGGTCTGCTCGTGCGGGGCCAATGCGAGCAACAGCGGGACCAGTGCTTCGGCGATCCGGTCGCCCACGTCGCAGTACGCCTGCTCGGACAGTCCGATCGGGTCGGTGATGTTCTCCCGGCCGACGATCGACAGGTCGTTGCGGGACTCGTGCAGTGCGGCGATGGAGCGGGCGCCGGTGACGTGGGCGATCCGGTGCGCTTCCAGCAGGGTGAAGGTGCGGCAGGCCACCCCGAACCCCATCTCGCTCACCGTGTCGCGGATCTGCTGGGTCATGGTGAGCACCAGGTCGGCGTTGTCCACCATCTCGTCCTTGAGCCGCCTGGCCTTGAAGTTGCTCGCGTCGCCGCCGAGGCCTTCGATGGCTTGCGCGGCAAGTGGTTCGACCGGGAAGCCCACGAGTGCCCGGGTGCCCGCGCTCTCCGCGGTCAGGTTCGGCAGGGCGTGTTCGACCGCGATAGCGCGGGTCAGGCGCTCGGCAATCACAGAACGGCAAACATTGCCGTTGCAGACGAACAGGACGTGCATAGGAATACGGTAAACGTTCGATAACGCCGTCGATGTCCGAAAACCTCCGAAACGTGCGCTCTGGAGCAATATTCATCTGCAGGTCGGTTGCCGTACACGAGGAACGGCGCACAAGTTCCCGGGATGAGGTGTGCGTCGCATTTGCCGTTGATCATGTTCAGGTGTGTCCCTGTGCACTTACCCCATGATGGGATCATCGAAACATAGCGTTGTGATTAGCTTGTGATACGAACTACTCGGGTTCGCCGCTGTAGTAACTCTTTTCGTCGACCACCGGCGCGACCTTGGCCGGCTCGTCCCGCACCCGGCCCCTGGTGGAGAACATCCGCCCGCGCGAGGCGACCACCGGCGCGAACCGTGCCATGCCGGTCGGGGTGTGCATGTCGCCGTACATCGCGTCGATGCCGCCCCGCATGAAGTACGCCTCGTGCCAGAACCCGGTGCCGCCGGCGTCCTGCAGAAACTTCTGCCACCAGTCCCGGTGCGGAGCCGACCTGGTCCAGCGTTCCAGGCTGTCCAGGTCGCGCCAGTACTGCCGGGCGCCCCAGTGCGGCGGGAACAGCGACCAGATCACGTCCTCGTGCGAGAGCAGCCCGTCCGGCCGATCCTGGTGCGAGCGATAGAGTTTCGGCCCCAGGCCGAGCAGACGCAGGATGCCGCGCGGCTTGTGCACCCGCATCCCGAGGTAGATGACCACCAGATCTGGGTATTCGCTCAGATCGACAGTCGTTCTGTTCACCCGCATCGCAACCTCCGCTGATTTGGGCGTCGTTGTGCCCTACTCTACGGGTGAATACGAGATGGGCGCCCGAACGGTTCGATGTTGTAAGCGCCCCCGGTCCACGCACCGGGGGCGCCGCTGTTCTCCAGTATCAGGGCTTGCGTGCGACTCCGCCGTACGCGGAAATGGGCTGTGCCTCGCCCACTTCGGTCGCCGGGGGCCGCCACTGGGTGATCGAGACGAAACCGGGCTCGATCAGCTCCAGGCCGTCGAAAGCGGCGCGGATCTGCGCCTGGGGGCGGGGCACATAGGGCACGCCGCCGCTGTTCGTGTAGTTCTCGCACAGCGTGACGTAGGCCTGGCTGTCGTCGGTGCCGTCCCACAGCACCAGGTAGCTGCCCGGCCGCACCTCGCCCATCACGGTGCGCACGATGCGCAGCATCTCGTCGTAGCTCTTGGCGTGGCCGAGCACGCCCATGAACATGACGCCGATCGGTTCGTCGAAGTTCAGCACGTTGCGCGCGTCCGCGACGATCTGCTCCGGGTAGTGGTAATCCGAGTCGATGTAAGTGGTGACGCCTTCGTTCGTGGTGCTGTTGAGTAGCGCGCGGGCGTGCGCGAGGACCAGTGGATCGTTGTCCACGTACACGACTTTCGACTCCGGCGCGATCGCCTGCGCGACCTCATGCGTGTTCTGCATGGTGGGCAAGCCGGTGCCGATGTCCAGGAACTGGCGAATACCTTCCTCCCGGGCGAGGTGGCTCACCGCGCGGATCAGGAACTGCCGCGACTGCACCGCCATAGTGCGGATGTCCGGGTCCACCTCGAGGCTGGCATCCCCGACGATCTGATCGATTTCGTAGTTGTCCTTGCCGCCCATCCAGTAGTTCCAGATTCGTGCGGAATGCGGGATATCGGTCCGGATCGTGGGGATGTGGTCATCGGACATGGTGTTTCGACTCCTCAGCGAAATGACCGGCAGCACCACCGATCATGTTGGTACGAGTTGCATCCGATCTGCTGTGCGTCAGTATAAGTTTCAAGCTTCAACCGTGGTGGAGATCCGCCAGCTACCCCTTCTTTTCTCCCGGGATTCGCGAGGGGTGAGCGCACTCGGGCGTTCCAATACGCACCACTACACCCCTGCGGTGAGGAACGCGCACGCAATGCTTCGAGCTTGCAAACCCCCAGCACAAGAGGGCTACCCTCCATCGCAACCAATCCGCTCACTCCTACCTCTGGCGACACCACCACAGGTAGCCGACTCCGCTGAAGGATGACGGCGCGCGACCGCCTGCTGGAGGCCGCCGAGTGCCTCCGATCCCTCCCCCAGCACCACTCGGGTAAACCCTTGTCGGGCAATCGGACCCGAATGTTCCCCTCCAGTCGTGGTGCGCACACCCCTTGTCATTCACCCACATATAGGGCGTAGGGCTCACAGATGGGGTGTGAGGTTTCGGTCTGCACCCTCGAAGGGTGCGAACGCGCGCGGATTAGGTGTGTAATCGCCTGTGAGACAACAATTCTGGTCATCACCTGACATAAAGTGGTGACACCTCTTCCCGAGGGGCGATGGACACGGTCCAGACATCGCGCCCAGGGAGGAGGTGGTGGGAATGGCGAAACATCGCCGGAAAAAGCGAGAGGCTCCGGTCGATTACGGCATCATCTTGACAGGAGCTGCCGTGATCGCCGGAGCGCTCGTACTGGTCCGCTGGTTGCGGGCTAGGTAAACCCCACAGGTGGTGCGTCGCACCACCGGCGTCCCACCGTCCAGCATCACTCACGTGACGACTCGATTGTACTGGTCGCCCCCAGCAGCACGCGACTTCGCAGCGAACTAAATGCGAAACCGATCCGGCCATTCCCCACTGCAACCGAGCCACTCGCGCTGCTAAAGATTGTGTAGTTCCAGTCTGCACCCACAAAGGGTGCGAACGCACGCTGATTCGGTGTGGAATCGCCTGTGTGTCAACGTTTCTGGTCTTTGCCTGACATAGAGTGGTGACACCTCTTCCCGAGGGGCGATGGACACGGTCCAGACATCGCGCCCAGGGAGGAGGTGGTGGGGAATGGCGAAACATCGCCGGAAAAAGCGAGAGGCTCCGGTCGATTACGGCACCATCTTGATCGGATCTGCCGTATCGCCGGAGCACTCGTCTTGGTCCGCTGGATGCGGGCTAGGTAACCCACCAGATGGGGCGTCGTGCAACTGGCGTCCCACCGCCCAGCATCACTTACGTGACGACTCGATTGTACTGGTCGCCCCCAGCAGCACGCGACTTCCCAGCGAATCAAATGCGAAACCGATGGGGCAACGCGCCGTTGAACTTCCAGGTATTCCTGTGCGGATCTCCAGGCTGGAACAATCCGATGGCGTCAAAGGCGCTGTACTAGTTTTACAAACCGTGCGCAAAGAGGTGAGCAATCGATCGCGACCATCCCAACCCACGCCACCACTGGAAGGGGGTTCGGGGGGCGAAGCCCCGCCGAGCGGGGTCTGGGGGCTGCGCCCCCAGTGTGACGACGAGACACCCAAGTCCGCGCATCCCGCGGACAAGGGTGTCCCAGTGTCGAGTGCCGAGTGTGGGACTCGAACCCACACGTCCTTTCGGACAACGGTTTTTGAGACCGTCGCGTCTGCCAGTTCCGCCAACCCGGCGCACCGGGAGAAAATGATAGCGGGTGGGGTGGGCTTGGACCTAACTGGTTGGTCGTCGGCCCGCGGCCGGGCGGTTTGCCCTGGGTATATGAGTTCTATGCCGAAGTGAAAGGTACTCTTTACATCACTCGATAGCGCGGTGGTGAGGTCGATGGTCGGGTAGTTGGACCAACGTCCAACCTTCGGCGTGTCGGAGCAGGCATCTGAACCAGAGGGGTCTACCTATGAGCACAGCAGCAGGGGGCGCAGGCACGAAGCGCGACGCGGGGGCGAAGCGGGTTGTCGTCGCCGAGGACGAGGCGCTCATCCGCATGGATCTGGTGGAGATGCTGACCGAAGAGGGTTATCTGGTGGTCGGTGAGGCCGGCGACGGTCAGCAGGCGGTGGATCTCGCCGTGGAGCATCGACCGGATCTGGTGATCATGGATGTGAAGATGCCGCGCAGGGACGGCATCGATGCGGCGGCCGAGATCGCGTCGAAACGTGTTGCGCCGGTGGTGATTCTGACCGCGTTCAGTCAGCGCGACCTGGTCGAGCGGGCGCGTGACGCGGGCGCGATGGCCTATCTGGTGAAGCCGTTCACCAAGTCGGATCTGGTGCCGGCGATCGAGCTGGCGGCGAGCCGCTTCCACGAGATCACCGCGCTGGAGGGCGAGGTGGCGAACCTGTCCGACCGGCTGGAGACGCGCAAGCTGGTGGAGCGGGCCAAGGGCGTGCTGATGCAGACCCAAGGTCTTTCCGAGCCGCAGGCGTTCAAGTGGATTCAGCGGACCGCAATGGATCGCCGGACTACGATGAAGGCTGTCGCGGAGGTCGTGCTGGAGAACCTCGCTCCCAAGTGACCTCGGTCGTCGCCGGGTGTGAATTTTACGCGTGCGAAACGCGATCGTGAACAAAAATTCGACACGATGTCGCGTTCATGATCCGAATGTGATGCGGAACTAACGTATGAACGCTAAGTTCTGACCGGGCTGACGTGGTCGGCCTCCTCGGTGATCCCGGGGGAGCACAGGACTTAGAGGTGAAACGTGCTTAGTTCGACATGGCACAGTCGTACGACGCGAGGTGTTTTGGCTATCGGCGCTGCCGCCGCGCTGGTGCTGACCGGTTGTAGTGACAAATCGACCAGCAGCAACGGTACGGATTCGTCCGGTACCAGCGGCGCAGCCGGGCTGTCCATCCAGCCGGTAGTGCAGGTAGACATCAACGGCAAGGAAGTTGCGAAGGCTGACGCGTCCAAGGCCGCCGACCCCGCCGGCGACGGCAAGGCGACCTGCGCCCCGACCAGCATCGCCTTTGCCGGCGCGTTGACGGGCCCGAATGCTGCGCTCGGGATCAACATCGACATGGGCGCGAAGCTGGCGCTCGATCAGCACAACAAGGCCAACCCCGGCTGCCAGATCACGTTGAAGTCGTTCGACACCGAGGGCGATCCGCAGAAGGCCACCCAGGTCATCCCGCAGATCGTGAACGACAAGTCGATCGTCGCCCTGCTCGGCCCGACGTTCTCCGGTGAGACCAAGGCGACCGGCAAGATCCTCAGCGACGCCGGCCTGGCCTCGCTGACCTCCTCGGCCACCAATGCCACGCTGACCCAGAACGGCTGGACCAGCTTCTTCCGCGGCCTGGCCCATGACGACGTGCAGGGCCCTTCGGTGGCGAAGTACCTGACCGGCACCGCGGGCTACAAGAAGGTCTGCGTCGTGCAGGACAACAGCGACTACGGCACCGGCCTGGCCAAGAGCATCACCGACGGTCTCGGTGCCGCGGCCGACGCCAGCTGCTCGTCCAGCATCAAGACCGGTGACAAGGACTTCTCCGCCACGGTCACCAAGGTCGCCGGTGCGAACGCGGACGCCGTCTTCTTCGCCGGCTACTACGCCGAGGGTGCGCCGCTGGCGCAGCAGCTGAAGTCGGGTGGCTTCAAGGGCGTCTTCGTCGCCCCGGACGGCACCAACGACCCGCAGTTCCTGTCCCAGGCGGGCAGCGCGGCCAAGGGCGCGACGCTGACCTGCCCGTGTGGTCCGGCTCCGGAGAAGTTCGAGAAGGACTACCAGGCCTTCAACAAGCAGCCCTCGGGTGTCTACTCGGTCGAGGCCTACGACCTGGCCACCATCCTGGCCAAGGGTATCGACGCGGGCAAGGTAACTCGTCCTGACCTGCTGGAGTACGTGCGTAGCTACGACGGTGCCGGACTGGCCCGTCAGTACAAGTGGAGCGCCAACGGCGAGCTCAGCAACGCACTGATCTGGATCTACACGGTCAAGTAACCCATACACACGAGTCGCGCAGCACGTACCGGGGTTCGCGCGAATCCCGATACGTGCTGCTGTTTCGTGAGGGCGAATGAATGAGGGCGAATTACGAATGACACCCACTGCATTAGCCGGCGCTGTACAACTCGCCGGCGGATCAATCGACTTCAACTATGAAGGCGTGATCCAAGATTTCTGGCGACTGACCGTCGACGGATTGTCCTATGGTGCGATCTACGCACTGGTCGCTGTCGGCTACACCCTGGTCTACGGCGTTTTGCGGCTTATCAATTTTGCCCATTCGGAAATATTCATGCTCGGCCTGTTCGGTCAGTACATCGGGCTCATGTTGCTCGGTTTCTCGCCGAGCGGTGATGTCTACTCCCAGGGCATCATCCTCACCATCACCTATTTGGCGCTGGCGATGATCTTCGGCATGGCGGTCTCCGGGGCCGCGGCAGTCGGATTGGAACGCGTCGCCTATCGGCCGCTGCGCAGGCGTGGCGCCAAACCCCTGATCTTCCTCATCACCGCCATCGGCGCCTCGTTCGTGATCCAGGAAATCGTGCACTTCGTGCTGCCGAAGATCTGGCCGTCCGTGGGTGGCACCAATGCCCAGAAGCCGATCATGCTGGTGGAACCGACCACGCAGTTCAGCTTCGGCGGCGCGGACGTCAGCAACGTGACGCTGGTGATCATCGTCGCCGCGGTCATCCTGGCCATCGTCACCGAGCTGCTCATCAACCAGACCAAGTTCGGCCGCGGCATCCGGGCCGTGGCACAGGATCCCGACACCGCGACGCTGATGGGTGTCTCGCGGGAGCGGATCATCATGCTCACCTTCCTCATCGGCGGCGTGCTCGCCGGTGCGGCCGCGTTGCTGTACGCGCTCAAGATCCCGAACGGGATCATCTACTCGGGCGGATTCATCCTCGGCATCAAGGCGTTCAGCGCCGCGGTGCTCGGCGGTATCGGTAACCTGCGCGGCGCGCTGCTCGGCGGCCTGCTGCTCGGACTGGCGGAGAACTACGGCCAGATCCTGTTCGGCACCGAATGGCGCGACGTGGTCGCGTTCGTGGTGCTCGTGCTGGTGCTGATGATTCGGCCGACCGGCATTTTGGGTGAGAGTCTCGGGAAGGCACGAGCATGAACGTTTCGACCAAGACTGCCGCTCCGCCACCGGCGCCGGAGCGACCGATGCACGGTGTCGGTGACGCCCTGCGTTCCTGGTGGGGCGGTCTGTCCCGGCCTGCTCAGTGGGCGGTCGGCGTGCCCGCCCTCATTGCGCTGGCGTTGCTGCCGTTGTTCCCGCCCCCGTTCATCGACACTCCGGGCACCAGCTTCGGCGGCGTGATGGCGCAGTTCGCCATGTACGCCCTGCTCGCTGTCGGCCTGAATGTCGTTGTCGGACAGGCGGGTCTGCTCGACCTCGGCTATGTCGGGTTCTATGCCGTCGGTGCGTACACCGTCGGCCTGCTCACCAGTCCCAACAGTCCGTGGAATCAGACCGGTGAGGGCTGGTTGAACGACGACTGGGCGTGGCTGGCCTGTCTGCCGCTGGCGGTGGCGGTCACCGCGGTTTCCGGCCTCATTCTCGGCACGCCGACGCTGCGCTTGCGCGGCGACTATCTGGCGATCGTGACGCTCGGCTTCGGTGAGATCGTCCGGCTGCTCGCCGACAACCTCGGCGACGTGACCAACGGCAGCCTCGGCCTGTCCGGCATCGCCTACCCGCACATCGGCGAGTCCGAGACGAAGCCGAACGGCGTGTTCTCCTCCGGCAATGTCGGAAACTCGGAGTCCGCCAACCTGCTCGACAAGGCCAACGCGGGCGCCTGGTGGTTCTGGGTCGGCATGGTGCTGGTGATTCTCACCCTGCTGATCGTCGGCAACCTGGAGCGCAGCCGAGTAGGCCGCGCGTGGGTGTCGATCCGGGAGGACGAGGACGCGGCCGAGATCATGGGTGTGCCCACCTTCAAGTTCAAGCTGTGGGCGTTCACCATCGGCGCCGCGGTCGGCGGGCTCTCCGGCGCGCTGTACGCGGGGCAGGTGCAGTTCATCAATCCCACCGGGTTCAACATCATCAACTCGATGCTGTTCCTGTGCGCGGTCGTGATCGGCGGGCAGGGCAACAAGCTCGGCGTGATCGTCGGCGCGTTCGTCATCGTGTACCTGCCGAACCGGTTGCTTTCGGTGCAGGCGGTCGGGCAGACGGCGGTCGGCTGGATCGCGTTGATCTTCACCATCGCGCTGGTCGTCGGGCTGATCGTGGGGTGGCGCAGGTGGGCTCGTGATCAGGAACGGCCGATCCGGCTCGGCTATCTGGCCGGCGGACTGGTCGCCCTGATCGTGATGCTCGTCGTGCTGAATAATGTGCTGGTCTTCCAGAAGCCGGGCGCTCAGTCACTCGGCGACTACAAGTATCTGTTCTTCGGCATCACGCTGATGGTGGTCATGATCTTCAAACCGCAGGGCCTGTTCCCGGTCCGGCAGAAATTGCTCGCCTACGGGCGGCAGGTGTACCAAGCCGTGCGCAGACCGTCCGGCGACGACACGATCGGAGCGACCCGATGACCGGGCCGGGCGCCGGGGGCGCACTGTTCGACAACGAGGACATGGCCGCGGGCTATGTCGCCGAACCCGAGGCGGAGCCCAGTGCCGGTGTGGTCGACGTGACCGCGGTGATTCCGGACCTGGCCGACGCCGAGACGGTCGCGGAGGTCGTCGCCTCGCATCGCGAGATCGAGACCGAAGTCGGTGCGCCGCTGCTGCGCACCGAGGAGCTGACCGTGAAGTTCGGTGGTCTGACCGCGTTGGACGCGGTGAGTTTCGAGATCCGCCGCGGCGAGATCCTCGGGCTCATCGGGCCCAACGGCGCGGGCAAGACCACCTGCTTCAACGCGATCACCGGGGTGTATCGCCCGTCCTCGGGCACCGTGTATTTCGACGGCGCACCGCTGACGAAGACCAAGCGCAACGCCATCACCCGGCTCGGCATCGCGCGTACCTTCCAGAACATCCGGCTCTTCAACGAGATGACCGCGTTGGAGAACGTGGTGGTCGGCACCGACGCCAGGCACAAGACCTCGGTGCCGGGCGCCATCTTCCGCACCGCGCGGCACCGCCGCGAGGAACACGACGCGATCGAGCGGGGCATGGCGCTGCTCGAATTCGTCGGCATCGCACCGATGGCAGTGGAGAAGGCGCGCAACCTTTCCTACGGCGATCAGCGCCGCTTGGAGATCGCCAGGGCGCTGGCCACCGAGCCGAAGTTGCTCTGCCTGGACGAGCCCGCGGCCGGGTTCAATCCGAGCGAGAAGTCGGCGCTGATGGATCTGATCCGCAAGATCCGCGACGACGGGTTCACCGTGCTGCTGATCGAGCACGACATGCGCCTGGTGATGGGCGTGACCGACCGGATCGTGGTGCTGGAGTTCGGCCGCAAGATCGCGGACGGGCTGCCCGCCGAAATCCGGGAGGACCCCGCGGTGATCGCCGCCTATCTCGGTGTGCCCGACGACGCCATCGAGTCGGGGACGAGCGCGCACGGGACGGACGGGTAGGAGCAGCGATGACATCGCACAGAGAACCGGACCAGCAGACCGTCGACGTGACCAAGGCAGGTTCGGACGCGTCCGACACCCTGCTCGAGGTCACCGACATGGTCGTCAACTACGGCAGAATCCAGGCACTGCACGGGATTTCGCTGCGGGTGGCGGCGGGTGAGCTGGTGACCCTGCTCGGCGCGAACGGCGCGGGCAAGACCACCACCATGCGGGCGCTGTCGGGCCTGCTGCCGCTGACCCGCGGCAAGATCGTGTTCGAGGGTCGCGACATCACCCACATGAAGGCGCACGAGCGGGTGGGTGAGGGCCTGATCCAGGCACCGGAGGGCCGGGGTGTTTTCCCCGGCATGACGGTGCAGGAAAACCTCGACATGGGTTGCTATGGAAGGCCGTTCAAGCAGAAGGCGGAGTACAACCAGACGCTGGAATGGGTGTTCGAGCTGTTTCCGCGTATGTCGGAGCGGCGCAAGCAGGTCGGCGGCACACTGTCCGGCGGTGAGCAGCAGATGCTGGCCATCGGCCGGGCGCTGATGGCGCGGCCACGGCTGCTGTTGCTGGATGAGCCGTCGATGGGCTTGGCGCCCATGATCATTCAGCAGATCTTCCGGATCATCACCGAGATCAACCAGCAGGGCACCACGGTGCTGCTGGTCGAGCAGAACGCCCAGCAGGCGCTCTCACGCAGCCACCGCGCCTACATCATGGAGACCGGTGATGTCACCAAGACCGGCTCCGGTCGCGACCTGCTCACCGACCCGTCGGTGAAGTCGGCCTACCTGGGCGTCGGGTAGTTCCGGTGTAATCCCCAGGGCCGCAAGGCCGTCCTCGAGGCATGATCGTGACCATGAATGGTCACGATGAGCTGACAGGTCTGGCCGAGCGGTACTGGGACACCTTCCTGGCGGCCAAACCCAGCGACGCGACACTGCTCGGCGATCGGCGCTTCGACGATCGCGTCGAGGATCTGTCCGCCGCGGCCGAACAACAATTGCTGTCGACCTGGCGTGACCTGTTGCGCCAGGTCGACGCGCTCGACGCCGAGCGGCTCGACCCCACCGATCGCACCACCCGCAGCCTGCTGCGCACCGAATTGGCGGGCGCCATCCAGCGGCTGGAGTGCCGTCCACTGGAGATGGCCTCCGATCAGATGGAAGGCGTGCACGCCTACCTGCTGACGATGGCGCCGCAGACCAACGCGCCGGAGCCGGCCAACGCGCTCGCGCTGGTGCAGCGCTTCCGGCAGTTCGACACCATGCTCGCGCAGGCCGTCGATCGGTTCCGGGACGGGTTGGCCGCGGGCCGCACGCCCCCACGGATCACCCTCGAGCGGTCGCTGAACCAGCTCGACGGATATCTGGCCTCGGAGCTGGCCGAGGATCCGTTCGTCACCCTCACCGGTCCGCCGAACTGGGCGAGCGAGGCGAACTGGCGCGCCGAATTGACCGAGGTGGCACGCGATGTCATTCGCCCGGCGTTCCAGCGCTACCGGGAGGTGCTGTTCAACGAACTGCTGCCCGCGAGCCGGCCGGATGACAAGGCGGGCCTGTGCTGGCTCGGCGCCGACGGGGAGGACATCTACCAGCGCCAGCTGCGCTACCACACCACCTTGCCCGAGCTCGGTGCCGACGAAATCCACGAGCTGGGCCTGACCGAGCTCGCCGCGCTGCGCGAGGAATACGCGACGATCGGCGAGCGGCTGTTCGGCACCGCCGACCTCGGCGAGATCTTCGCCAGGCTGCGCGATGATCCCGAGCTGTGTTACATCGACGGCGAACAGATCATGTTCGACGCGCGCCACGCGCTGACCTCCGCGAACGCCCAGGTGGGCGATTGGTTCGGCAGGCTGCCCAAGGAATCCTGCGACATCGTGCCGATGCCGGAGTTCCTCGCCGCGGACGCCCCTGCGGCGTACTACTTTCCGCCCGCCGCGGACGGTTCCCGGCCGGGCACCTACTTCGTCAACACCTATCATCCCACCGGCCGCGGGCGGTTCGAGACGGCCGCGGTGGCGTTCCACGAGGCCATCCCCGGCCACCACCTGCAACTCACCATCGCCAACGAACTCGACCACCTGCCGCGGTTCCAGCGCCAGTCGTACGCGAACACCGCGTTCGTCGAGGGCTGGGCGCTCTACACCGAGCGGCTCGCCGACGAAATGGGTTTGTACGAGGACGATCTGGGCCGCCTCGGCATGCTGTCCGGCGACTCCATGCGCTCCTGCCGCCTCGTCCTCGACACCGGCCTGCACGCGAAAGGCTGGAGCAGGCAGCAGGCCATCGACTTCATGGTGGCCAACGCGCCTGCAGGCATCGCCGAGATCACCACCGAGGTCGACCGCTACATCGGCATGCCGGGCCAGGCCGTCGGCTACAAGATCGGCCAGCTGGAGATCCGCAGGCAGCGCCTCGCCGCCACCGAACGCCTCGGCAGCGCCTTCGACATCAAAGCCTTCCACGACATAGTCCTCGGCTCCGGTTCCCTCAGCCTCCCGGTCTTGCGGGAACTCGTCGCAACCTTGTAACCCCCTGCGCCGCCCGCCTCAGAATTCTTCCTGCGGCGGGCGGCGCCGGATGCCCTCGGGGGTGAAGGAGAAGGACGCCGCGAACGGCCCGGCGCCGTAGCGGACCGCGAGCAGGATCGGCCCGGCGTCCCTCGGTCGGGTCTGGCAGTCGTTCCACAGATGGAAGAAGACCATCGGCTCCGACTTGTCCTCGGTCGCGTAGGCGAGGGTCTTCTCGTACCACGGGTTCGTCCCGCCGAACAGCACACTGGGTGGGCCGAATGCCGCGACGACGTCGTCCCAGCTGCGATCCTGCGCGACGAACGTGTCGATCGCGGCGCGCAGACTCGTGTACTCGTCGGTGGTCAGCGCTCGGTCCATAGTCAGCCAGCCGCGTTGCCGAGCGGCTTCGGCATACATCGAGGGCAACGCCGAGCGGAGGTTTTCCGGGAGGTGGCGGTGCAGCGCGCCTTTGACGCCGATGGGTGTGAAAGCGTTGCGCGCCTGCCAGGATTCGTGCAGGTCCTGCAGCCCGTTGTCGGTGTCTTCGAGGAAGAACAGGTGGTGGAAGAGGGTCCATAAGGCTGGCTCACCGCCGTACATGCCGAGCCGCCGCAGCATGAGATTGACCTCGTCGATCAGATGGGCGTGCATCGCTTCCGCGGAACGAAGCATCGAGATTTCCCTCCCTGTGACCCAGCTGCCCGCGCAGCGGACCCCATCGTATGACGTGATGCCGACACGTTCTCGGCCGACGAACGTGCGGGGTTTCGGGGTCGGTGGGTGTCGGCGTATCACCTTGTCGGTGCTGGTCCCTAGACTCTGGGGCGTGAGTTCACCCACGACTGCTCAGCGTCCTGTCACCGCGTCCGGCTCCAGCGAATCCGCACCGGGAGACCGGCCGACTCTGCTGTTGCTGGACGGGCATTCGATCGCCTATCGCGCGTTCTTCGCGCTACCGGCGGAGAACTTCAAGACGGTGACGGGGCAGACCACCAACGCGGTGTACGGGTTCACCGCGATGCTGATCAACCTGTTGCGCGACGAGAAGCCGACGCACATCGCGACGGCGTTCGACGTGAACCGCAAGACGTTCCGCACCGAGGCGTACCCGGAGTACAAGGCGAACCGGTCGCAGACCCCGGACGAGTTCCGCGGGCAGGTCGAACTCACCAAGGACGTGCTCGGCGCGATGGGCATCCCGGTGATGGCGATCGAGGGCTTCGAGGCCGACGACATCATCGCCACGCTCACCACCCGGGCGGTGGACGAAGGCTTCCGAGTGCTCATCGTCTCGGGTGACCGCGACGCCATCCAGCTGGTCAACGAGAACGTGACGGTGCTCTACCCGCGCAAGGGCGTCTCCGACCTGACCCGGTTCACCCCAGACGAGGTGTTCGCCAAATACGGCCTCACCCCTGCCCAGTACCCGGACTACGCGGCGCTGCGCGGCGACCCGAGCGACAACCTGCCCGGCATCCCCGGCGTCGGCGAGAAGACCGCGGCCAAGTGGATCCGCGAGTACGGCGACCTGAACTCGCTGGTGGACAAGGTGGACGAGGTGAAGGGCAAGGTCGGCGACGCACTGCGCGCCAACCTGAGCAGCGTCATCCTGAACCGTCAGCTCACCGAGATGGTGCGCGACATGCCGCTGCCGTACACCCCGGACCAGCTGGCGCAGCAGCCGTGGGACCGCAACAAGATCCATCAGCTCTTCGACGACCTGGAGTTCCGCGTGCTGCGGGACCGGCTGTTCGAGACACTGGCCCCGAAGGAGCCCGAAGCCGAGGCGGGCTTCGAGATCAGCGGCGGCGCGCTGGAGGTCGGCGCGGTCGCCGACTGGCTCACCGAGCACGCGAAAGCCGGTGTCCGGCAGGGCGTCTCGATCGTCGGCTCGGGCACCCCCGGCAACGGTGACGTGCGCGCTTTGGCCATCGCGGCGGGCGACGGTGAGAGCGGCTACATCGACGTCTCGATCCTGACCCCGGAAGACGAAGCGGCACTGGGCGCCTGGCTCGCCGACCCGGCCGTGCCGAAGGCGCTGCACGAGGCGAAGGCCGCCATGCACGCGTTGCGCGGCCGCGGCTGGACGCTCGGCGGGCTCACCTGCGACACCGCGCTGGCCGCCTACCTGGTCCGCCCAGGCCAGCGCAGCTTCAACCTCGACGACCTCTCGCTGCGCTACCTGCGCCGCGAACTGCGCGCCGAAACCGATGAGACCCCCCAGCTTTCGCTGCTCGACGACGAGGACACCGTCGACGCCGAACTCGCGCAGACCGAAATGCTGCGCGCCAGGGCCGTCGCCGACCTCGCCGACGCACTCGACACCGAATTGCAGCAGATCGAGTCCGTCCCGCTGCTAGAGGACATGGAACTGCCGCTGCTCAGCGTGCTGGCCAACCTCGAGGACGCGGGCATCGCGGTCGACACCGACCAGTTGGAGACGTTGCAACGCCAGTTCGCCGACAAGGTGACCGATGCGGCCAACGCGGCCTACGAGGTGATCGGCAAGCAGATCAACCTCGGCTCTCCCAAGCAGCTGCAGGTGGTGCTGTTCGACGAGCTCGACATGCCGAAGACCAAGCGCACCAAGACCGGTTACACCACCGACGCCGACGCGCTGGAGTCGCTGTTCGAGAAGACCGAGCACCCGTTCCTGCAGCACCTGCTCGAGCATCGCGACGCGACGCGGCTGAAGGTGACCGTCGACGGTTTGCTGAAATGCGTTGCCGACGACGGACGCATCCACACCACCTTCAACCAGACCATCGCCGCCACCGGCCGGCTCTCCTCCACCGAGCCGAACCTGCAGAACATCCCGATCCGCACCGACACCGGCAGGCAGATCCGCGACACCTTCGTCGTCGGCGCCGGCTACGAGTCGCTGATGACCGCGGACTACAGCCAGATCGAGATGCGCATCATGGCGCACCTGTCCGCCGACGAAGGCTTGATCGAGGCCTTCAACTCGGGTGAGGACTTGCACACCTTCGTGGCGTCCAAGGCCTTCGACATCCCGATCGCCGAGGTGACCCCGGAGCTGCGCCGCCGGATCAAGGCGATGTCCTACGGGCTGGCCTACGGCCTGAGCTCCTACGGCCTGGCCGCCCAGCTGAAGATCAGCACCACCGAGGCCAAGGAGCAGATGGACGTCTACTTCGACCGCTTCGGTGGCATCCGCGATTACCTGTACGAGGTGGTCGAGCAGGCCCGCAAGGTCGGCTACACCTCGACCCTGTTCGGCCGCCGCCGCTACCTGCCCGACCTGGACTCCAGCAACCGGCAGCGCCGCGAGGCCGCCGAGCGGATGGCGCTAAACGCCCCCATCCAGGGCACCGCCGCCGACATCATCAAGGTCGCGATGATCAACGTGCACAAGGCGATCGAGGCCGCGGGCCTGCGCTCCAGGATGCTGCTGCAGATCCACGACGAATTGCTGTTCGAGGTCGCCGAGGGGGAACGGGAGACCCTGGAGGCGCTGGCCAAGGAACAGATGGCCGCCGCGATCCACCTCTCGGTGCCCCTCGACGTCTCGGTCGGCACCGGTCGCAGTTGGGACAACGCCGCGCACTGAGGCGGGCGCGGTCAGGTCGCAGACGCCGGACCGCGTTCGGCAGGCTCGGCGAGCGGGAGGCGGACGAACGCGCCCGTCCCGGTGTCGATCCGGTGCGGGCCACGTAGCGCGTCGGGGTTGTCGCTGACGGCGACCTTCAGTTCCCTCGTACGGTGACCGACTCCGGCGGCGCTGGTCCGGGCGGCTTCGATCGCTTCGGCCTCGGGGATGGCGCGCCCGCCGGCGAAGACGACCGCGGCGTGCTGGTGGACGATTCGGCCGGACTCGGCGTCGTACAGCGCCACGGTCAGGACGGTGTCGATATCTGGCGCCTGCCCGGCGCCTTGAATGAATGGAAGTTCCATCTCGGCTCCTCGGTGTGTGGGGTCAGGCCCAAATGAACCAGTTGATGACCACATCGGTGTGGCAGTTGTAGGAGATCAGCAGCCCGTTGACCTCGGTGATGTTGCTCGAGTAAAAGGTCGGCGTATGGGTCGGTAGCTCATGCTGGGAACCATCCGCTGTCCGGTAATGGGTCCAGCCCGCGATGGCTTGCGCGATCGGGGTCGCCCACTCGTCCAGGTCATATCTGGAGGACAGGGCGATTTGCACGACGGCAGTTGTCGGCGGGAACGAGTACTGGATGCTGAGAGTCTGGTTCCACGCGTGTTGCCAGGCTATCCACTGGTTCTTCATATGTTCGCCTCTACCTAGCCCGTTGAACTATGGCGCTCGCGACGAGCTGCCGTTCGCAGCGTGCCAGGGGAGGGCGGTGGTGGCCGAGGATCCAGTCCGCTCAGCGGACCGGATCGCCGGCGTCGCGTATCAGGAATCCTTGCCGCCGAAGGGATTTGCCGACTCAGGCGATATCGGCGGGTGCCGCCAGTGCGGCCTGCATCGCCACTCCGTCTACGTAGGAGTGCTTTTCCCGCACCGCGCCGTTCTCGATCAGGACCAGGTCCGCGAGGTCGACCTCTACGGGGTTGCCGGCGACCGAGGTGCCGGTGAGCCGCCACTGGACCACCCAGAAGTCGTCGCCGACCCGCAGATTGACCAGGTGGAAGGTGAGATCGGGGACCAGGGCGAAGGTTTGCGCGGCGGCGGCGCGGATTTCGGCGCGGCCACGCGCGGGCTCGCTCCCGGAGTGCAGGTGGAATATCGAGTCGGGCGTGTGCAATTCGACGATGCGGTCGGGATCGCGGTCGACCCAGCAGGCGTGATAGCGCTCGAACAGTTCGGTGGTTTTCGCGGACATAATGCTGAATCCTTCTGAAATACAAACAGTCTGACTGTATGTTCCTGGATACCGGCACCGCCGGTCAAGGGGTGCGGCGGCTCGGATCGAAGCCGGGTTCGGTGCTGCCCTAGACTTCGACGTCGCTATGAACGCTGATCGTCGAACCCAAGCCGAACGTTCGGCCTCGACCCGGGGTGCGGTGATCCGGGCCGCGCGAGAACTGTTCGGGCAGCACGGATATGGCGCGGTGAGCACGGTCGCGGTGGCCGAGGCGGCCGGAGTCAGTCGTGGTGCGCTCTACCACCAGTTCAGTGAGAAGCGCGAGCTGTTCGAGGCGGTATTCGAAGATCTCGAACGCAGCCTGGTCCAGGTGATCGGTACCGCGGTCGCCGCGTCGCACTCCGATGATCCGCTTGCCGACCTGATCGTGGGCTGCCTGGCGTGGTTGCAGGCCTCGACCGCTCCGGAAGTGCAACGGATCGCGCTGCTGGACGGCCCTGCGGTGCTCGGCTGGCGCCGGTGGCGGGAGATCGAACTGCGGCACACGATCGGCCTGGTGGAGAACGCGTTGGCCGGAGCCATCGCCGCGGGGCGCGTCAGGTCCCAACCCGTGCGACCGCTGGCGCTGGTCGTCGTCGGCGCGCTGGACGAGGCCGCGCAATACCTCGCGCACACCGAAGACGACATCGCGGACACCGCGGCGGTCCGCTCGGTGATCGAGCAGCTCATCTCGGGCCTCGCCATCGACCCGGAGCCTAAGCCTGCCGAGTAGTTCCCTAGCGATCGAGGTCAGCCGCCGGACGCGGCGGTGCGCCGTTGCTCGGCGCGGTGCGCGAGCACCTCGAGGACACGCTGCCAGGCCGGTGACGCCTCGGAGATCTGTGCAGTGACCAGCTTCAGGTATCCGGTCGCGCCGCCGTCGCGTTCGTGCCGGATCTCCCAGGCGTCCAGATCATCGATGAGTTGATCCAGACGTGGGTCGTGCGGATCCCACCGGACCGCTTGATCGCAGGCGAGATACAGGCGCAGCGTTTCGGGGTCGGCCAAACCGGCGTTCTTGTCGCGTATCCGCTGCGGCATGACGTGTGGCTCCAGTGCCTGCATCAGGATCCATGCGTCGCGTTCGAGGCGCACCCGCTGCTCGCTCACCCCGAGGTCGCGCATCCGGTCCAGGATGGCGACCACGTCGGCGGGCAGGACAAGGCTTTCGCCACCGGCCAATTCCGCGATCCGGCGGCGGTATTCGCTGAGTTCGTCGATCTTGCGTCGCAACGCGGCGTCGATGTCGGTGATGGCGGCGGCGAACTCGGTCGGCTGGGCGTGCAGCAGCGCATCGATACGGGCCAGCGGCACACCGGCATCGGCGAGCGTCCTGATCCGGATGAGATCCACCGCCGCCTGCGCGCGGTAGCGGCGATAGCCCGACGCGTCGCGTTCGGGTTCGGGCAACAGACCGACCTGGTGGTAGTGCCGGACGGTGCGCACGGTCACGCCGGCGGTCGCCGCCAACTGGCCGATCGTGAGCACCGTCCTCCTCGGATCTTCGCGAAATATGATCGCGCCGAGTCTAGGGCGGTACGCCGACAGGACCGCCGGAGTGGGTGCACTCAGCCGGCTGCCCGCTCGATCACGTCGCGAATCGCTTGGACCACGGCATCGGGGCGGTCGAAGCACAGCCGGTGGTGCACGGTGTCGGAGAGGATCCGTTGCTCGCCGTGCGAGACCGAACCCACCAGTGCCGCGTCCATTCGCTGACGGCCGTCCTGCATCGCGCGCGATGTCGCCGCATCCTGCGTGGGGTCCGCGCCCACCACGCTGAGCGCGACCACCGGCACGTCCGGAAGGTTCGGTCCGGCCTGCAATTCGGCCGCGAGCGCGGCCAGCCTGCTGCGCTCGGCGATGCCGACCGCGCGCCATTCGGCACTGTCCTTTGCCTCGATCAGCGACTCCCGCACCTGCTCCGGGTAGTCCGCGAACAACTCGGCGTTCATCGCACGCATGACCGGGCGCAGCTGTTCGAGCTGCGCAGGACCGGGTGCCTGCCGCTCGAACTCGGCAAAGGACGCCGCCGGTGGCATGAAGTCGTCCCAGTCACGGTGCAGGCCGTCCAACCAGGCCAGCCCGACGACTTCCTGCGGGTACAGCTGCGTGAACCGATGCGCGTAGAAGGCGCCGAGGGAGTGCGGCGCGAGCACGTACGGGGCGGGGATCTGCTGGGCGTGCAGCAACTCGTGCAGTTCCGTGGCGACGGCGGTGACGGTGCGCGGCAACGGGATCGGATCGCTGTAGCCCGTGCCGCCACGGTCGTACAGCACCGCGGTGGTGAACTGTGAAACCTGTTGCTGGACAACGAAATAGTCCAGACCGACGGCGCTGGCGCCCGGCAAGAACACGACGGCAGGCCCGCCGCTACCCGACCGGTGCAGGAAGATCCGGCGGCCTCCGATCTCCTGGAATCCGCCGATCGGGGGAGCGAGCCGAGCCGCGGAGGTGGTGTTGTTGATCATGCGTAAAGCCTCCGACCCTGACGCAGCGTCAGGGTCAAGCCGAACCTCGATTCGACGATCCCGGAGCTGCCGCACCTGCCCAGCCCCGCAATGTGAGGCGAGCATGTGTCGCTGTCGGCACGCCAGTAAACGAATCACGGTGAGCGGGACCGGTCCGCTCGCGCCCGCGCGTATTTATCGTGGGCCACGCCACATATAAGCAGCCACGCATACCTGACGCAGGGGACCGCCCATGACCGTGACCGATGAGTATATGCAGAACAACGCTGCCTACGCGAGCAGCTTCACCGGCCCGCTGCCGCTGCCGCCCGCCAAGCATGTCGCGGTGGTCGCTTGCATGGACGCCCGGCTGAATGTCTATGGGGCGCTTGGCATTCAGGAGGGGGAGTCGCACGTCATCCGGAACGCGGGCGGCGTGATCACCGCCGACGAGATCCGCTCGCTCGCGATCAGCCAGCGCCTGCTCGGTACCCGCGAGATCATCCTGATCCACCACACCGACTGCGGCATGCTCACTTTCACCGACGACGACTTCAAGTCGTCGATCCAGCAGGAGGTCGGCATCAAGCCGGAGTGGGCGGCGGAGGCGTTCACCGATCTGGAAACCGATGTGCGGCAATCGATTGCCCGCATCGTCGCGAGTCCGTTCGTGCCGCACAAAGACTCGATCCGCGGCTTCATCTTCGACGTGGCGACCGGAAAGTTGAACGAGGTCGTCGCCGACTGATCCACCGCACTTCGTGCAAGGTCCTTCGATCGGACCACGTCACGCGATCCGGGTCCACTGGGCCCGGATCTCGTCGTTTCACGAGCGCGACACGCCCTCCCGACACGCTCCCGCAGATGTCACGTAGATGGCGCCGAGCTGAACATGTGCCGCACATAACGGCCGTGATCGGCCCGCATTGCCGCTCTGCAGCCCTGAGCTGGGCAAAGGCTACCCGCCGGTAGACAAATCGGGCATCGAATATGGTTGCTATTGCGCTGAGATGTCCCTATCCTCAAGCGCGTGCCGAATCCCGCCGACCGCCACAGCGCAGCGCTCAACGTCGCAGACCGCGACAGCGCCGCGCTAATTCCGCTTACCGCGATGGTGGCGCAGCGGCGACTTCTCCTCGTAGTAACCCGCCGTAGCGGGGTCTGATTCGGACCGGCCCCCTCGCTGCGGGCTGAATGACTTGTTAGTGCTGGTCCCCTCTGTCAACTGAGCCACGACATTCCTCGGGAAGACCTACTTTCAATGACAATCCTCACTCTCGATACCCACGCGTTCCATGCCGCCGCCCCCAAGGGTCTGCGCCACGAAAGTGCCGACCTCACCCCGGCGCAGTTCCACGACCGCTACTGCGAGCACACCGGGCCGATTCGGCTCGGTGACTGGTCGCCCGCGGGTAGCCGCAGCGCCGATTTCGCCGTGACGCTGGAGTTCACCGACCACCTGCGGACGGTGGTCGCCTCCGGCAGCCTCGTCGCGGCGATGACCTCGGCCCTCTACGAGGAGGGCTACCACGTCGAAATTCTGCAGTTCCACCAGCGCCGCACCGGCGAGGGCACCGCGACCTTCGTGCAGTGTGAGTGCAACGGCCGGCGGGGCTGGGGCGCCGCCCTGGCCGACGACAGTGCGGAATCGACGGTTCGCGCGATGATTGCCGGCGTCAATCTGCTCGGTAGCTGACACAGCAGAAGGGCCGTTCCTCGCACGCGCGACGAACGGCCCTTGTGATTCGGCGAGTTACTGCTCGGCGCCGGCCTGCTGCTCGGCGAGCTGCTTGCGCACCTCGTCCATGTCGAGCTCCTTCACCTGGGTGACCAGGTCTTCCAGCGCGGCGGCGGGCAGCGCGCCGGGCTGCGCGAACACCAGCACACCCTCCCGGAAGGCCATGATGGTCGGGATGGAGCGGATGTTGGCGGCGGCCGCGAGCCCCTGCTCGGACTCGGTGTCGACCTTGCCGTACACGACATCGGCGTGCTTCTCCGAAGAGGCCTCGAAGGTGGGTGCGAAGCTCTTGCACGGGCCGCACCACTCAGCCCAGAAATCGACGAGTACCACGTCGTTTCCGGTGACTACCTCGTCAAAATTCTGCTGGGTCAGCGTCTGGGTGGCCATGACGTCCTCTCGTATTCGGTATGCCGACTACAACGCCGGCCATTGCCTAAATCATCCACGGCCGATCGGCGCGCGCGGCACCGATCGCCGTCCTCTGGCCGTATACCCAGGCTTGCGGTCAGGAAATCCCGCCTGACCAGATGGTCTCCGGACGGTAGCGGTCGGTGGGTCGGTGCGCCGCCGGGCGGGGCGCGGCGCGAGGATGAGGTGGTGAACCAGAAACGCCATATTCGGACAGCGCCGAGCGTGAGCCGGAGTGAGCGGCGGCGCGCGGTCTCGCGCACGACGGAGTCGAGCGTCGGCGAGCGGCGATCGTGAGCGCGGGGACCGGGCTACCGGTGCGGCTGGGACTGATCGACGGCGACGGCATCGGGCCGGAAGTGGTGCGGGCCACCCGACAGGTCGTCGACGAGGCGGTGTCGGCGGCGGGTGCCGCGCCGATCGAATGGGTGCCGCTGCTCATGGGGCACCGGGCCATCGAAGAACACGGCGACCCGTTGCCGGAGCAGACCTTGCAGGCGTTGGACGGCGTGGACGCTTGGATCCTCGGCCCGCACGACAACGCCTCCTACCCGGCCGAGCACCGCACTGCGGTCGCGCCGGGCGGTGCCATTCGCAAGCGTTTCGGGTTGTACGCCAACATCCGTCCGGCCCGCGCGTTCGCCGGCGTGCGCGCGGCGGCCCCGAAAATTGATCTGGTGATCGTCCGGGAGAACAGCGAAGGTTTCTACGCCGATCGCAATATGTTCGCCGGGTCGGGGGAGTTCCGGCCGACCGAGGACGTGGCGATGATGGTCGGCGTGGTGACCAGGCAGGCTTGTGAGCGGATTGCGCACGAGGCCCTGCGGCTCGCCACGACGCGCCGCAAGCGACTGACCATTGTGCACAAGGCCAACGTGCTGCCGATGACGATGGGTCTGTTCCGCGACGTGTGCTATGAAATTGCCCACGCCTATCCCGGGGTCGAGGTCACCGACGAGCACGTCGACGCGACGGCCGCCCATCTCGTCCGCGCGGCCGCCGATTACGACGTGCTGGTCACCGAGAATCTATTCGGCGACATCCTCTCCGACCTGGCGGGCGAGCTGAGCGGTTCGCTCGGCCTGGCCGCGTCGCTCAACTGCTCGGCCACCCACGCCATGGCACAGGCGGTGCACGGCGCGGCGCCGACCATCGCGGGGCGCAACCGCGCCAACCCCGCAGCCTTGCAACTGTCGGCGGCAATGCTGTTGCGCTGGTTGGGGACTCGCGACCGGCGCGGCGACCTCCAGCACGCCGCCGAACGCATCGAACGGGGTGTCGCCGCCGCGTTCGAAGCGGGCATCGCCACGGCGGACCTGGGCGGACAGGCATCGACCAGCGAGTTCACCGAACAAGTTTGTGCTAGGGTCCACCGCCGGTAGTCAGAGTGTGGTAGCCCGGAGTGTTCAGCAAGGAACGGATGAAAGTTCCGTTACTGTCCAGCACGAAGCGTCTCGGTCGCTTAGATTGCCAACGGGTGGTGACACCCGGGTTTCTTGAATCCGAAATGTGGAGGGCTGCTGTGTCTGTTCGATCGGTTCTTGGCAGGCGCGCCCTGCAGGCGGTGTGCGTACTCGCCGGAGGCGCACTTGTCCTGACGGGCTGTAGTAACACCGAAGACTCCGGACCCGCCGTGGAGAAGGTGAAGGTCGAGAAGAACGACTCGATCGCGGCGCAGCTCCCCGACAAGATCAAGCAGTCCGGCAAGCTCGTTGTCGGGGTGAACATTCCGTACCAGCCCAACGAGTACAAGGATCCCAGCGGCAAGATCGTCGGTTACGACGTCGACCTGATGGATGCCGTCGCCGCCACCTTGGGTGTGAAGGCCGAGTACCTCGAGTCCGCCTTCGAGAAGATCATCCCCACCATCCAGGCCGGCACCTACGACGTGGGTATGTCCTCGATCACCGACACCAAGGAGCGCGAGCAGCAGGTCGACTTCACGACCTACTTCAACGTGCGCACCCAGTGGGCGCAGCAAAAGGGCAAGCCGGTCGACCCGGACAACGCTTGCGGTAAGCGGGTCGCCGTGCAGGCGACCACCATCCAGGACACCGACGACCTCCCGGCCCGGAGCAAGAAGTGCCAGGACGAAGGCAAGCCCGCGATCGACATCAAGTCCTTCGAGGAGCAGAGCGCCGCGACCAACGCGCTGATGCTCGGCCAGGTCGACGCCATGGCCGCGGACCTGCCGGTGACGGTGTACGCGATCCAGAAGAGCGAAGGCAAGATCGAGAAGACCAGCGCGGCGGCCTACGGCGCGGCGCTGTACGGCTGGGCCGTGGCCAAGGGTTCGCCGCTGGCCGCCGTGCTGCAGCAGGCCGTGCAGAGCCTGGTCGACAACGGTAAGTACCTGGAGATCGCCAAGAACTGGGGCGTCGAGGAAGGCGCCATCACCAAGTCGGTCATCAACGGCGCCGCGAGCTGATCGAATGACCTCGAACGAAACCAAGCCGGAGCCCGGCGACCCCGGGCCCGGTGTGGCAGAGGATCCCAACGAACCGGAACCGATCAAAGCGGTTCCGCTGCGTAGGCCCGGCCGGTGGATCGCCGCCGCGGTCATCCTGGTGCTCGTCGGACTGTTCGTCTACGGTGCCGCGACCAATGAGGCATACCAGTGGGGTACTTACCGGAAGTACCTGTTCGACAGCCGGATTCTCGCCGGTGCGGTGGTCACCCTCGAACTGACCGTGCTCGCCATGGCGATCGCCGTCTCGCTCGGCACGCTGCTCGCGGTGATGCGGCTGTCGCCGAACCCGGTGCTGCGCTCGGCGGCCTGGGTGTATCTCTGGATCTTCCGTGGCACACCGGTTTTCGTGCAGTTGGTGTTCTGGGGCCTGTTCCCGTCGCTGTACAAGCAGATCGTGCTCGGCGTCCCGTGGGGCCCGCACCTGTTCGAGCTGAACGTGCAGAACATGCAGGCCGCGTTCACCTTCGCGGTGATCGGCCTCGGGCTCAACGAAGCCGCCTACATGGCCGAGATCGTGCGCGCCGGGATCAATTCCGTCGGTGAAGGACAGCGTGAGGCCTCGACCGCGCTCGGCATGTCCTGGAGCCTGACCATGCGCAGGACGGTGCTGCCCCAGGCGATGCGGGTGATCATCCCGCCGACCGGCAACGAGCTCATCGGCATGCTGAAGACCACCTCGCTGGTCACCGCCTTGCCGTTGAGCACCGACCTCTTCGGCCGGGCCCGCGAGATCTACGGCGTGAACTTCCAGCCGATTCCGCTGCTGCTGGTCACCGCCACCTGGTACCTCGCGATCACCAGCGTGCTGATGGTCGGGCAGTTCTATCTGGAGCGCTACTACTCGCGTGGCCTGTCCAGGCAGCTGACCGGTAAGCAGCTGCAGGATCTGGCCGACGCCCAGACGATTGTGAAGGCGAAATGAGTGCGGAGACGAGTGTCGGCAAAGACACTCAACCGATGATTGTCGCGGACCGGGTCTGCAAGAACTTCGGCGCGCTGCAAGTGCTCAAGGGTGTCTCGCTGGAGATCGGGCGCGGCGAGGTGCTGTGTGTGATCGGGCCGTCCGGTTCGGGCAAGTCCACCTTCCTGCGCTGCATCAACCACCTCGAGCAGGTCAATGCCGGTCGGCTCTATGTGGACGGCGAACTCGTCGGCTACCAGGAGAAGAACGGCAAGCTCTACGAGCTGCATCCGCGCGAGGCGGCCCGGCAGCGGCGCGAAATCGGCATGGTGTTCCAGCATTTCAATCTGTTCCCGCACCGCACCGTGCTGGAGAACGTGATCGAGGCGCCGATCCAGGTCAAGAAGGTCCGCAAGGCCGATGCGATGGCCAAGGCGCAGGAGCTGCTCGACCGAGTCGGCTTGGCGGAGAAGGCGAATGCCTACCCCGCCCAGCTGTCCGGCGGCCAGCAGCAGCGCGTGGCCATCGCCCGCGCGCTCGCCATGGACCCCAAGTTGATGCTGTTCGACGAGCCCACCTCGGCCCTGGACCCCGAGCTCGTCGGCGAGGTACTCCAGGTCATGCGGGAACTGGCCCAGTCCGGCATGACCATGGTCGTGGTCACCCACGAAATGGGCTTCGCCCGTGAGGTAGCCGACAAACTGGTCTTCATGGACGCCGGTGTGATCGTCGAAGCAGGCGCCCCCCGCGAGCTCCTGGCCAACCCCAAACACGAACGCACCCAAGCCTTCCTGTCCCGCCTCCTCTAACTCGCTGAGCCGCACACCCTTTGCCTGAGCCGCACACCGCCTATACCGGGTGTGCGGTGGCGCGAAGGGTGTGCGGCTTACTTTGGCGCGAGTGCTTTCGATGTCAGGGTTTGGCGTGCAGTGCGATGCGTAGCTGGCCGATGAGGACTTTTGCCGCGGGGGCGGCGGGGCGGTCGGTGCGCCAGGCCAGAGCTAGCCGGCCGCGCAGCTCGGGGTGGACGATGCGGATCGTGCGTACGCCGAGGGCTTTTGCCTCGGCAGGGGTCAACTGCGGTACGACGGCGATGCCCAGGCCGCGGGCGGCCAGCTGGAGCAGCAGTGGGGGAGCGGCGGCTTCGAAGGCGATGTTCGGCTCGAACCCCACTGCCGCGCAGGAGCGTTCGAGGACGCCGCGGATGCCGGTGCCCGGTGGTAGGCAGATCAGCGGGTGATCGCGCAGGTCGGCGAGTGGAATTTCGGCACCGTGGGTTCGGTCGTCGGCGGCTACCGCGGCGACGACGGCGGTTTCCAGCACCACGTCCAGGCCGATGCCGTAATCCATTGCCGCGCCGGTCAACCCGACCAGCGCGACGTCCAGTTCGCCGCGGCTCAGCGCGGTCAGCATGCGTTCGGAGGTGTCCTCGGTGAGGCTGATGCCGACCTGGGGGTGGTCGTCGTGGAAGTCCGCGAGTACGGCGGCGACGTCGAGCTCCTCGGTGGCGGCGCCGGAGATCAGGCCGACCCGGACGTGACCGCGCAGCAGGCCGGTGAACTCGTCCACGGTCTCGGTGATGCGTTCGGTGGCGGCGAGCGCGGCGCGGGCGTGCTTCAGCACCGCGGCGCCGATCTCGGTCGGCGTCACCGTGCGGCCGCCGCGGTCGAGCAGTTGCTGGCCGAGCTCGCGTTCGAGCTGGCGGATCTGTGCGCTCAGGCCCGGCTGCGCCAGGTGCAGGCGCGCGGCGGCGCGGGTGAAATTGGCTTCCTCCACCACGGTGACGAAGTAGCGGAGCTGACGCAGTTCCATAACTGTTGATTCTAACTTCGAGAAGATCTATTTGTTGTACTTCTGATGTGAGGGCGAGCATCGTCGAGTGCATGGGAAACAACGCAGCGCACACCATCGACAGAGACACCTTCACCGGCCCGGTCTTCCGTCCGGGTGACCCCGGTTACGACGAGGAGATCAGCGGCTTCCAGACCGCTTACACGCACCGGCCCGCGTTGGTTGTCGGCGCAGTACACGCCGAAGACGTTCGCGCCGCGGTGGAATACGCCGCGCGGCAAGATCTTCCGGTCGCGGTGCAGGCGACCGGGCACGGCCTGTCGGTCGCGGCCGACGGGGGAGTGCTGATCAGCACTCGCCGGATGACCGGCATCGACATCGACCCCGCGGCCAGGACGGCACGCGTCGGCGCAGGCGTGCGTGCCGGTGCGCTGGTCGCCGCCGCCGCGGCGCACGGCCTCGCGCCGCTGAACGGTTCCTCCCCTTCGGTCGGCGTCGTCGGCTACCTGCTCGGCGGCGGAATCGGCCTGCTGGCAAGGGAATTCGGCTATGCCGCGGAGCAGGTGCGCGCCGTCGAGCTGGTCACCGCCGACGGCCGCGTGCGCAGGCTCGTCCCCGGCGACGAACTGTTCGGCGCGGTGCTGGGCAGCGGCGGCAACTTCGGCGTGGTCACCGCGATCGAGCTGGCGCTGCTGCCCGTCACCGAGGTGTACGGTGGCCAGCTCGTCTTCGATACCCCGCTGGTCGAGCAGGCCCTCGAGGTCTGGCGGCGGTGGACCGCAACGGTTCCCGACCAGCTGACCTCCACCGTCGCCACCCTGATCTTCCCCGACATCCCGCAGGTGCCCGCCCCGCTGCGCGGCCGGTACGTGGCCTCGTTCCGGATCGCCTTCAACGGCTCCGCTGCGGAAGGCGAACGGCTGGTCGCCCCGCTGCGCGCGGTGGGCGACCGCCTGAAGGACGACCTGCGCACGATGCCCTACACCGAGTCGCACACCATCCACAGCGACCCCGATCACCCGCACGCCTACGCCGCCACCAACGCACTGCTCGGCGAACTCACCGCAGAAACGTTGTCCGCCTTGCTCTCCGCCGCTGGACCGGACTCCGGCGCCGACGCGGTCGTCGACCTCCGCCACCTCGGCGGGGCACTGAGCAGTCCAGGCGGGAACGGCGCCGTAGTCGACCACCGCGACGCCGCCTACATCGTCCGAGTGATCACCGACCCCGACGACACCACCGCGGCCAAGGACAAAATCCGCAGTGCCCTCGCCCCGTGGACCATCGGCCACAGCCTCAACTTCCTCTACGGCGCGGGCGCCGACGCCGACGAGACCCAAACCCGCGCCGGATACGCCCCCGCCACCTACACGCGCCTCGCGCAGCTGAAGGCAAAGTACGACCCGCGCAACATTTTCCGCTTCAACCGCAACATCCGTCCCGCCGCGAGCTGATCCACCGCTGCCCTGGGAATCTCTGCCTCGAATTCCCAGGGCTCGGCTCCAGGAATTCGGTGGTGCCGACCGGCACCGCCGTCTGCTATCTTCGTGATATCACTTTGATACCTGGAGGATGTCATGAAGCTTCGGCCCGCATTACACGTCAACGGCTTCTTGGTGCTGGTGGCGTGGCTGGTGCTCACCCTGTTGTTCGGCGGCGCGGCGGCGCTCGGCTACATCGCGGCGGCGCAGAACGGCAACCTGCCCGCGCTCATCGGGGCGATCGTCGCGAGTTTCCTGGTGCTCGTGCTGCTGCTGTCGGCGACCGGCCTGATCATCGTGAACCCGAACGAAGCCCAGGTGGTCCAGTTCTTCGGCCGCTACATCGGTTCGGTGAGCGACCCGGGCTTCTACTCGGTGCTGCCGCTGACCGACCGTAAGCGAATCTCGTTGCGCGTGCGTAACTTCGAGACGCAGAAGCTGAAGGTCAACGACGCCGACGGCAACCCGGTCGAGATCGCGGCCGTGGTGGTCTACAAGGTGGTCGACAGCTTCAAGGCCGCGTTCGCCGTCGACGACTACGAGGAGTACGTGCAGACCCAGTCCGAAGCCGCGGTCCGGCACCTGGCCACCACGCACCCCTACGACTCGCACGACGACACCCGCACCAGCCTGCGCGACGGCAGTGAAGTGGCCGAGGAGCTCACCGTCGAGCTGCGCGACCGCACCATGCTGGCGGGCATCGAGGTGCTCGAGGCCCGCATCACCCACCTCGCCTACGCCCCGGAGATCGCCCAGGCCATGCTGGTTCGCCAGCAGGCCTCCCAGGTGGTCGCCGCTCGCACCCAGATCGTCGAGGGTGCGGTCGGCATGGTCAGCCTCGCGCTCGACCGGCTCACCGAGCAGGGTGTGGTGGAACTGGACGAGGAGCGCCGCGCCGCCATGGTCTCGAACCTGCTGGTCGTCCTCTGCGGTGACCGAGCGACCCAGCCCGTCGTGAACGCCGGCTCGCTCTACAACTGAGCGCCGAAGCCCATGGCTGAGCGCAAGAAGCTGCTGCTACGGCTCGATCCGGCCGTCCACGAGGCGATCGCGAAGTGGGCGGCCGACGACCTGCGCAGCATCAACGCCCAAATCGAATTCGCGCTACGGCTGGCGCTCGAACAGGCGGGCCGTAAACCTAAATGATGATGACGAGGTCCGGTGGCGAAGCGAGCTTCGCCACCGCTTCTCTATGAAAGGCCCTGCCCGGGAAGGAAATACGGCGGCGGGGCCTACTCGCGTTCGGCCGCCGCCGCGTCCTGTTCGGCGGACCGGTCTGCGCTGAGGTAGGCGTCCAGATGCGGGGCGGCGGCGAGCATGGCTCGGCTGCGGCGGTTGAGGCGGGTTCGCCATTCCTCGAGCACGTCCGACAGGTCCTCCGAATCGCCAACGGCGCGTAGGTGATCCACGAAGAGCTTGATGCGGGGGAGTGGGTAGCCGCCGCGCCGGAGTTGCCGGGTCAGGTGGGCGTCGCGCACGACATCGGGCGGGTAGATCCGGTAGCCGGTGGACCGTTCGCGGTGCGGGCGCAGGATGCCCGCGTCTTCCCACTTGCGCAGCGATGCGGGATGCATGCCGAGACGATGCGCCAGCGCGCCGATGGTGAGGCCGTGCGACCGGTCCTCGACCGGTCGTGGCGCGGCGGCCAGGGTGCCGAGGGCGGCGGCGACCTCGTCGAGCGTCTTGCGTTCGTGCAGCAGGTCGGCGTGCGCCTGGTCGATGAGGCGGAACAGTGCCGCTTCGTCGCCTCGGTGCGCGGCCCGCAACATCGCGGCCGATGTCTGATGCCCGTAACCCGCGCGCAAGGCGAGGAACGCGCGCAACGCTCGAGCGTGCGCCTCGGAGTAGCGGCGGTACCCGGCATCGCTGCGCTCGGCAGGCGGGAGGATTCCCTCGTCTTCGTAATTGCGTACCGCCTGGGTGGACAAACCGTGCTCACGAGCCAGGTCGGCGGGCCGCAGAGTTCGCGCTGCCATCTCCTCAGTTTGAGGGTTGACGCGTCTGTCTACCAGCCGACACGAGCAAAAGTCTCAACCGATTGTTCAACGATACGGTCGAAGGTACCTGATGGAACACCCAGAAAGGCACCGCATGACCAGGCAACTTTCCGTGCACGACATCGGCCTCCGCTTCGGCAGCGAAAGCACTGCCGGCGCGACCATCGGCCGATTCCTCGACACACTCGACTGGCCGCCCGCCCTGCTCGGCCTCGGCGAGCCGACTCACGGGGTCGAGGCTTTCCCGCTGCTGCGTAACGAACTGCTGAAGTATCTGGTCGAACACCACGGCTACCGCTCCATCGCCCTCGAAATCGACTGCGTCGCAGCGGCTGTCATCGACGACTACGTGCGGACCGGCCGCGGCGAGCCTGCCGAGGTTGTCGCGGCGGGCTTCAATCACGGCTGGGACGCGTGGGCGTCCAACCACGAGTTGGTTGCCTGGCTGCGCGACTACAACGCCGGCCGTGCTCCGCGACACCAGGTGCGCTGCTACGGATTCGACGCTCCGACCGAGATCACCGCTGCGCCGAGCCCCCGCGCCACGCTGCTGGGCGCGCACGCCTATCTGCGCGAACACCTACCCGCCGAACGACTTCCGCACGACGCCGAAACCCTCGACACGCTGCTCGGTGACGACGCCGACTGGGCGAACCCCGACGCGATGATGGATCCGAGCCGGTCCATCGGTCGCACCGACCGCGCCCGCACACTGCGGCTGGCCGCCGACGATCTCCTCGCGGTCTACACCACCGAGGCCCCCGGTCTGCGACAAGCCGGCTCCGACACCGACTTCGAGCGCGCATACCTGCTCGCCAGGATGGCGCACGGCCTGCTCCGCTACCACGCCGCAATGGCTACGCCCGGCCCCGACCGAGCCGCCATCCTGCTCGGCCTGCGCGACGGCATGATGGCGGACAACCTGCTCGACATCGTCCGCATCGAGAAGCATCGCGGGCCCTGTCTGGTGTTCGCCCACAACAGTCACCTCCAGCGGACCGAGTCGAGCTGGCAGGGTCAGTGGGAGGGTAAGGAGCTGTCGTGGCGCTGGTGGAGCGCAGGCGCGCTCGCGGCGGCGACCCTCGGTACCGAGTACGTCTTCATCGCGGCGGATTACGGCCGATGCGCGAATAGCCCGGCACCACAGGATGATCCGCGCAGCCTGCACGCCGTCCTCTCGGCCGCGACCACCGACCGGGCGTTGTTCCCTGCCCGATCACTCACCGCCGCCCTCGATCCGGACGTCACCGCGCGCGTCTCGACGGACCACCGCTACGGCCCGCTGTCTCCCGCGGCGCTCGCCGGAGCCGACGCCGTCGTCTTCATCGCGCAGGTTTCTCGGTGACGAAGATGGCGGTGCCGGGGAAGATCTCGCCGCGCAACGGGCTCCACTGACCCCACTCGCGGTCGAGCCACTCCGGCCAGTCCGGTTCGACGATGTCCACCACCAGCAACCCGGCGGACACGATTTCGCGGACCCGGTCGCCGATGGTGCGGTGGTGCTCGACGTAGGTCGGCTCACCCTCGCTGTCCACCTCGACGTAAGGAGTGCGGTCGAAGTAGGGGATGGCGGCGGTGAGCCCGGCCGGGCCGGGATCGTCGGGGAAGATCCAGCGCATCGGGTGGTTCACCGAGAACACCCAGCGACCGCCGGGCCGCAGCACCCGGGCGACCTCGCGCATCACCTGGGCGGAGTCGGCGACGAACGGAATCGCGCCGAACGCCGAGCAGGCCAGGTCGAACGATTCGTCGGCGAAGGGCAGGGTCTCGGCGCCCGCCTGGATCAGCGGCACCTGCGGCCCGCCCCGATCCATCGCGGCCCGGCCGCGCGCCAGCATGCCCATCGACAGGTCGAGCCCGACCGAGTGCGCTCCCTGCCCGGCCAGCCAGCGTGCGCACGGCGCCGACCCGCAGCCGATCTCCAGGACCCGCTTGCCCGCTACCTCGCCGAGGAAACGCATGTCGCCTTCGTGCAACCCCTCCGGGCACCAGACGAATTCGCCGTCTGGGGAATCCACGCCGAGGAAATCGGCGTGCGTCTCGTGATACTGGCCTGCGTCGGCGTCCCACCAGCGGCGACTGGCCTGTTGACTGGCGGCCGAGCTGATCCGGGTGCGCGCGGTTCCCGCGGTTCCGAGCAGTGTGTTTGCCTCTGCATGGCGATCTTCCGACACGCCGTCAGCGTATCCCGGCGTGGCGGCCGGACCGGTTTGCCCGCCTGGACCAAGGTCGCGTACGCTGAACGCGCGAGTGCCTTCTGTACAGCCGTACCGGAGTCAACCACCCGTGCTGAGTTTCACGTGCGTTACGTGCGGTACGTTCCTAGTGTCCGTCTTCACACCACCGCGGTGAATTCGCCAGCGTACCGAAAGTTCCAATGTCCGCAACCGACCACAATCCGTCCGGAGCAAACCGACATATGCCCACCACCGTCACCTCGCCGCAGGTAGCCGTCAACGACATCGGCTCCGCCGAGGATTTCCTCGCCGCCATCGACGCCACGATCAAGTACTTCAATGACGGCGACATCGTCGAAGGAACCATCGTCAAGGTCGACCGCGACGAGGTCCTGCTCGACATCGGTTACAAGACCGAAGGCGTCATCCCTTCCCGCGAACTCTCCATCAAGCACGATGTCGACCCGAATGAGGTCGTTTCCGTGGGTGATGAGGTCGAGGCTCTTGTTCTCACCAAGGAGGACAAGGAAGGCCGCCTGATCCTGTCGAAGAAGCGGGCTCAGTACGAGCGCGCGTGGGGCACGATCGAGGAGCTCAAGGAGAAGGACGAGGCCGTCAAGGGCACCGTCATCGAGGTCGTCAAGGGCGGCCTGATCCTCGACATCGGTCTCCGCGGCTTCCTGCCCGCCTCGCTCGTCGAGATGCGTCGTGTCCGCGACCTCCAGCCGTACGTCGGCAAGGAGATCGAGGCCAAGATCATCGAGCTGGACAAGAACCGCAACAACGTCGTTCTTTCCCGCCGCGCATGGCTCGAGCAGACCCAGTCCGAGGTCCGCAGCGAGTTCCTGCACCAGCTGCAGAAGGGCCAGGTCCGCAAGGGTGTGGTCTCCTCGATCGTCAACTTCGGTGCCTTCGTGGACCTTGGCGGCGTCGACGGCCTGGTGCACGTCTCCGAGCTGTCCTGGAAGCACATCGACCACCCGTCCGAGGTCGTCGAGGTCGGCACCGAGGTCACCGTCGAGGTCCTCGACGTCGACCTGGACCGCGAGCGGGTTTCGCTCTCGCTCAAGGCGACCCAGGAAGACCCGTGGCGTCAGTTCGCCCGGACCCACGCGATCGGCCAGATCGTGCCCGGAAAGGTCACCAAGCTGGTTCCGTTCGGTGCGTTCGTGCGCGTCGAAGAGGGCATCGAGGGCCTGGTGCACATCTCCGAGCTGGCCGAGCGCCACGTGGAGGTCCCGGACCAGGTTGTCGCGGTCGGCGACGACGCGATGGTCAAGGTCATCGACATCGACCTGGAGCGTCGCCGGATCTCGCTGTCGCTGAAGCAGGCGAACGAGGACTACCACGCCGAGTTCGACCCGTCGAAGTACGGCATGGCCGACAGCTACGACGACCAGGGCAACTACATCTTCCCCGAGGGCTTCGATCCCGACACCAACGAGTGGCTCGAGGGCTTCGACAAGCAGCGCGAAGAGTGGGAAGGCCGTTACGCCGAGGCGGAGCGTCGCCACAAGATGCACACCGCTCAGATGGAGAAGATGGCGGCCGACGCCGCGGCCGAGGCCGCGAACGGTGGCGGTTCGTCCAACTACTCCTCCGAGAGCGGCGGCAGCGCGCAGGCGTCCTCCTCGTCTTCCAGCTCGACCGAGTCGGCCGGCGGTTCGCTGGCCAGCGACGCGCAGCTGGCGGCTCTGCGGGAGAAGCTCTCCGGCAACGCCTGATAGACACCTGTGACGAAGGCCCCGGTCCACTGGACCGGGGCCTTCGCCCATGTCGGGGCCGTGGCGGCCGATCCCGCCCGGTATTCTGAACGATGATGTCCGATGCCGCTGTGGAGCTTCCGTCCACTTCCTGGGAGCGCAGGAAGATCGAGGCGATGAGCCGGATCCAGCGGGTCGCGCTGGATCTGTTCGATGAGCACGGGTACCGCAATGTCACCATCGAACGGGTCGCCGCCGCGGCCGGGGTCTCGCCGAGCTCGGTCTACCGCTACTTCGGCACCAAAGAGATGCTCGTGCTGCACGACGAGGCAGACCCGAAGGTGCTGGAGGCGATCCGTACCGCAGGCGGCGGCACCATCGTCGATCCCGCGGGCCTGATCGCCGTCGCGCGGATGCTCGTCCCGCTGTTGATCGAATCGCTGCTGACCGAGGAGTCGGAGCGGCGCATCCGCCAGCGGCTGCAATACACGGCGGCGATCCCCGAGATCAAGGTCGGCCAGAGCAAGCAGATGCGCGAGATGGAGGACCAGTTCCGGACACTGTTCGCCGAACGAACCGGTTTCGCGCCCAACGATTTACGGGTACGGATGGCCGCGGCGACCGCGGTCTGGGGTTGTGTCGCGGCGTTGGACCATTGGGCCGGAACGGGTTTCGCGGGACGGCTGAGGGACGTCTACACCGAGGCCATCGGATCGATCATCGATCAGATCGAGACTATGTTCCGCTAGTCACGCGGCGTTTATTCAGCTTCGGCAGCCACCAGTTCCAGCGCCCGAACAGCCGCATGAACGCGGGCACCAGCACCAGCCGCACGAGCACCGCGTCGATCGCGATGGCGACCGCGAGCGCGAACCCGATCTGCTCGAGCTCCAGCACATTCGCGGTCACGAAGCTGGCGAAGACGGCGACCATGATCGCGGCGGCCGCGGTGATCGGCCTGGCGGTGCGTTGCAGCCCATCGGCGACCGCCGCGGCGTTGTCGTGGTGGACATCCCAGTGTTCCTTCATCCGGCGGATGAGGAACACCTCGTAATCCATTGAGAGGCCGAACAACACCGCGAACACCAGCATCGGCAGATAGATCTGGAGGAACCCGGTGCTGTGGAAGCCGAGCGCCGACTCGCCGATGCCGTGCTGGAAGACCGCGACCGTAATGCCCAGTGCCGCACCGGTGGCCAGCAGATTCAACAGGATCGCCTTGACCGCCAGCACGATGCTGCGGAACGCGGCGACGAGGAAGGCGAAGGAGACCGCCAGCACCAGCGCGATCACCCAGGGGAATCGACCGGTGATCCGTTCGGACACATCGACGAACAGCGCGGTGGTGCCGCCGATGCGCACCTCGGCGTCACCGAGAGACGCTGCGCGGGAACGCATATCGGTGACCAGATCGGACGCGGCGGTGGACCCGAACGCGGCGCGCGGGACGACGGCCGCGAACATCCGGCCGTCCGCGTACTGCGGCAGCACGGTCGCGATGCGGGGGTCACGGGAAAGTTCATTGATGAACCGGTCGGCGTCCTCGCGTGCCGCGCTGGTCAACGGCGCTGCGTCCGCGCCGGTCGCGACCACCTCGATGGGGGCGAGCAGGCCGGGCGTGAAGTTCTTTTCGACCAGGGCGATCGCCTGCCCGGCGGGGCGCTCGGTGAGCGCGTCGGTGCCCACGTCGACGCCGTAGCGCAGGCCGGTGAGCGGCGCCGCCGCCACGACCAAGAGCGCGACGCCGACCGTGCCGAACAGCACCGGCCGCGCCATCACGGTGTGCGCCCACCGCGCCCATGCGCTCGACGCCGCCACGGATCGCACCTCCGCCGGACGCATCCGCTCGGGCAGCGCTCCGCGATTCACCGCCGGGCCCAGCGTCGCGAGCAGCGCGGGCAGCAGGGTGAACGCCGCGGTCATAGTGGCGAGTACCGCGGTGACCACGCCGACGGCGATGCCGTTCAGCATCGGCAGCCCGACGACGGCCAGCGAGCACAGCGAGATCATCACGATGAGTCCGGAGGCGAGCACCGTCCGGCCGGTGGTGTCCATCGCCGCGCCGACGGACTCGTGAATGGCGTTGCGGTCGCGACGGTTTCGGACGCCACGGCGGGTCAGCTCCTCGTTGAAGCGGCTGACGATGAACATCGCGTAGTCGATCGCGGTGCCGGTGGCGATCATCGTCGCCACCGAGAGCACCAGGGAATCGAAGGCGAGGAAGGTCGTCAGGCCGAAGAGCGCGCCGACGGCTACCGCGATGCCCGCCGCGGTCACTGTGATCGGTAGCAGAGCTGCGGTCAATGCCCCGAGTGCCAGCACCAGCAACACCGTCGCCACCGGAATGCCGAGGGTTTCCGCGCGTTGCAGGTCGGCCGTCTCGATCTGCATCATCTCGGACTGGATCGGCGCATACCCGGTGAGCATGACCTGGGTGCCTGCACCAGGTCCGGTCTCGATGGCCGCCCGCAATTCCTGCACGACCCGCACTCGGGCCGAGATGTCGCCGTCGACGCCGATGATGCCGAACGCGGTGTGCCGGTCGGCCGATATCTGGGCAGCGTTGCCGTCGAACGGGCCGATGGCCCCGGCGACGCCCGAGGTCTGCCTGGCGACAGTGATCGCCCGATCGATGGTCGCCCGGTATGCCGGTGTATCGACGGTGCCCTCGGCCGAGTGGAAGACGATCAGGTCCTGCTCGATGCCGAACCGGGAGAAGTGATCCGCGACAAGATGATCGACCGCGACGGAGTCGGAGCCGGGCACTGAGTAGTCAGGGGTGCCGAGCCGGGCGTGCAGCGCGGGATACGCCGCGCCGCACACCACGACCAGCAGCAGCCAGACGCCGAGCACGACCTTGCGATGCCGGGCCATCGCGGCACCCCACCGCCCGGCCGCACCCCACCGCTGAGTCGGAGCGGGCGGTTCCGGCCGGTCGAGGATGGTGGGTTGTGCCATCGCCCCTCCAGGGATCGCTATCTGACAGTCACTATCAGGTAATGCCTGCCAGCATAGGAACAGCGAGGGAAAATTAGCAAGGGACTGTCATGCGGTGCGGTGTCTGCGGGGCACGAGTCCATCCAGCGGTGCGGCGGTCCCCGGTATCGAGGACCGCCGCGGTCAGTTGCCTGCGTGGCGTTTCCGCTCCCCCTGGTGGGTGCGGGTGTTCCGCCGCGATGGCTTCGTGGTGCCACGCTTCACCTGCGGCGTGGTGGTCGGCGCCCGCAGCGGGCCGACGGCTTGGGCCGTGGTGAGGGCGACGACCTGGATCTGCTCCAATCGCAGGCCGAGTCCGGCGAGGCGGGCGATCACACCGAGGCGATGTTCCGGCAGGCCCGGCCGAATCGGCAGTGGGTCCTGGCCGGGCCTGCGCAGCACGTAGGTCCTGCGTTCGGCGTCGAAGTCGATCGGCGCACCGTCGCGCACGGCGCGGTAGGCGCCGAGGTCCAGGTCGTTGTGCCGGATCGGATCGATCATCAAGGCGTCGATCAGCCGCTCCGCATGCGCGAGGCGCATGTCCCGATCCGGCGGATCCAGGTGTTCCACCTGCCGCGCGACCCGCCACCGATAGCCATCGGCGGCGGCGCGCAACAGGTACCGATGCCGTTCGATCTCAGCCGCCAACTCGACCAGCCGCTCGACATCGACAAACATCGGTTCACGCGGGTCGGGCATCGAAGCTGGAACGTCGGGCATTGCGCCTCCTCGGTCGAGTTGCCAATTACGTTGGGCAACAACTCGATCGACGTCCGACCTGGTTTCTATTGTGGCAGAGGGGTACGACAGGTTTCGGATAGCCGTGCCTGCGGCAGCCGATTGGGCACGGCTGTTTCAGTAACCGACGGTGAAGCGGCGCTGGAGGTAGCGCGGCTGTTCGACCTCGTCCAGCAGCGCGACGGCGAGATCCTCGGCCGAAAGATCGGGCGCTCCGTCCGCGGCGATGAGCAACTGGTCGCCGCCGACCCGGAAACGGTTTGTTCGCGTGCCGGGGTTGATCCGGCCGGCGGAGGGGCTGAGATAGGTCCAGTTGCGGTTGGACAGCCGGTAGACGTTCAACGCGTCCCGCAACGCCCGCACCACCTCGGCGTACTCGGCGGGCACACCGAGATCCTCGGTGAGGGACCGTACGAAGTCCGCGCCGGTGTCGACCAGTTGCAGGCCGGGTGCGATCTCCAGGCTGCCTGCGCCGCCCACGGCGATCACCCGGACCCGCGGCTGCCGTTCGAGCGCACGGACCATCGCCTGCGCCCCGACCACGAAATCGCCTGCGCGCGCGATGGTATCGGCGATGCCGTGCCCGGCGTTGACCGCGCTGATCACCACGTCGAGGCCGGAGATGGCGGCCGCGATGCTGTCGGCGTCGAGCCAGTCGGCGACCTGCCAGGTCACGGTGCCGCGCTCAGCGGGGAAGCGACCAGCATCCCGGCTGAACGCGGTCACCCGATGCCCGCGCCGCGTTGCCTCGTTTACGGCGCGACTGCCGATGACGCCTGTCGCGCCGAAAATCCCGATGTCCACGATCCACTCCCTAAACACTGTCCAGTTACTACACGCCGTTCAGTAACGACACGGGTGATAGTAGCCAAACGCTGTAGAGTGTCAACCGTGGTGGAGGCCGTGAAGAGTCGCAGAGAGCGCATGCGCGCGCAGGCGTCCGGTGAGATCAAGGCCATTGCTCTGCGGTTATTGGCCGAGGGCGGCCCCGATGCCGTCTCATTGCGCGCCATCGCCCGCGACATGGGCATGACAGCCGGCGCGATCTACGGCTACTACGCCACTCGTGACGAGCTGATCTCCACCCTGATCTCCGACGTGTACACCGCCCTGGTCGACCGGGTCGAGGCCGCACGCGACGCGGTCCCCGCCGACGACCCCGCCGGGCGCATTGTGGCGTGGGGTGAGGCCGTGCGCGACTGGGCAATTCAGCATCCCGCCGAGTTCCGGCTCATCTACGGCGACCCGGTGCCCGGCTACCAGCCGCCGCCGGGCGGACCCGCCGCCACCGCCGCGTTGCGGGCGTGCACCGGCCTCGTCGGCCTGACCGCCGCCGCGTGGCCCAGCGCGGAGAAGCACCAAAATCTCGGCGACACAACATGGTCCGACTTCGATGCGGGTCTCGTCGCCCACGTCCGCGCTGACTTTCCCGAGTTGCCCCCTGCCGCACTCGGTCTCGCGCTACGCATGTGGGGCCGGATGCACGGACTGATCGCGCTGGAGGTCTACGGGCATCTGGTTCCCCAATCACAAGACCCCGCAAAGCTTTTCCACCTGGAGATGCTGGACCTGGTGCGCTCGCTCGGGTTGTAGCCGGTGCATGGACTCCGCGGCAGCCGTCGTCGTGGCGACGTCGTCGCAGTTGTTGTCTGGATGGTTGCTCGCGACCCGCTGATCGGGTTCTTCAGACCCCGAGGTAGCCGAGGGTCGCGGCGAACATGATGCCGGTGAACAGTGGCCAGAACAGGATCTTCGGGAGCAGGTTGTCGCGCCAGGCGAGAGCTTTGCTGAAGGCGCCGTGCAGCAACATGGTGGCGTTGAGTGCGACGAGCAGGGTCATCACGTAGAGGGTGAAATACCAGTACTCGATGTAGGAGATGCCCGCGGAGCCGATTTCGGTGCGCGCCGCGTTGTCGTTGACCGCAACGACGAGCACGGTGGACACCGAGAAGGTGATGATCGCGAAGGCGGTGAAACCCGAGATGGGCCGGCGGTCGGGGTCGGTGGTGATCACGAACAGCGACAGGAACATCAGGACGGCGAGCAGCAGCACCGGCACGATCCGGCCGAGCATCGGTCCGAGCAGGCCCCGGCTGACGCCGACGTTGAAATACAGCTCGTCGGTATTGGACAGCCCGGGATGGGACAGCATGCTGTATTCCTGGCGGTTCAGGCTCCACACCGTGTAGTCCGGTGTCCAGTCGCCGAAGACGAGGTCGGGGTCCAATCCGTTGAGGGCCTTGCCATCCCACGGCGGGAACGATTCGAACGAGGGCACCAGCTGGACCGGATGGATCATGTCGACCGGGCGCATCCGCAGCCAGATGTCCTGGTGATCGAGCGGATAGTCCTCGTAGTTGAATTGCTGCCGGATGATTGTAGAGAACGACCAGACGATCACGCGGTTCTCCCCGAGCGGATACTCGAACACCTTTTTGGGGCAGTGCGGGTCCTCGGCCTCGAGTAGCAGGACGCCTGGCTCGATGTCGTCCGGAAATCCTGGCGGAATGTGCTGCCAGATATGTCCGGTGGCTTTCACGTTGTGGGCATTGATGAATTGCAGCGCGTTCAACAGCACGCCGGTGGATACCCGGGGCACGACGCGATCCTGGGGGAGATGTGGCGTCACCGCGGCTTCCGCCTCGGCATAACTCGACACCGTGACGCCCTTCTCCGCGACCGGCGCGTGCCTGCTTCCGGCGTGGGTCCAGGAGTACACGGTGCCCGCGGCCAGTGTCAGGGACACGACGGCGGAGGCGAGCCACAACCACAGCTTCGCCTTCGGCGCGCAGCGCGAGACCACCTCCCTGATCGGCACAGCCAGGAGGTTAGCTCGAGGTTAGCCATCGGCCCGGGATCCGCCGGAACGGCGGGGATGTCGCGCCCGACTCGGTGCATGTGTCCGAATTCACTTATAATGCTAATGAAAATCATTACCGATAGTCTACGATGCTGACATGGCTTTTTCTCGGATCGGGATGTGTGCTGCCCCAACGGCATTCGTGGCGAGCGCGCCGGCCCGCAGCCCGGTGGATGGGGTGCCGCCGTCCGGGCGGCTGCTCGATTCGCCCAACGACATCGGAGTTCTATGAGCAACGCACTGCACATCCTCACGCGCACCGATCTGGCCGATATCGACATCCCGCCCGCCGAGGTCATCGACCTGGTCGAGGACGGCTACCTGGCGTACGCGCAGGGCGATTCCCGCTGCCCGGTGAAGCTGATGATGCCGATCCCGAAGACCGAACGCGACGCGGTGTCGTATTCGATGCTCGGCTACGACGGTTCGCTCGAGCAGCTCGGTTTCAAGACCTCCTACCGGCAGGGCAGCGAGAGCGCGGACAAGTACTACACGACGATCAGCCTCTACGACGACACCACCGGCCTCCCGTTCGCGTTCATGGACTGCCAGCGCGTCGGTGCCTCCCGCACGCCGGCCACCACCGCGATCATCGCGAAACACTGTGCCCGCGCGGGCGCTACGAGCGCGCTGATGATCGGCACCGGCGTCCAAGGCCGGAACACGTTGCCGTACTTGCTGACCGCCCTGCCGAACCTGGAGCGGCTGCGGTTGTTCGGCACCCACCCGGACGGCATCGCGGAAAGTATTGCGGCACTGCACCGCTGGTTCCCGGACCGGGACATCGAACTGGTCGACGATGTGCCCGCGGCGGTCACCGAGTCCGACGTCGTCGTCGTCGCCTCCGGCAGGGCCGCGCATCCCAAGGTGCGCACCGAGTGGCTGCCGCCGGGTGGGCTGCTGATCTCGGTGGCCAGCAAGGGGGTCGAGAGCGGCGCGTTACGCGCCGCCGACTACGCGATCGCCACCAGCGCAGGGCAACTCGGCGTCACCGGCACCCGGCTTGCGGGACCGGAGGGGCGGCCGGTGATCGATGCCGAACTGCCCGACATCGTGGCGGGGCGGGCGCCGGGACGATCCGGCGCCGACGATCGGGTGTTCGCGTTCGCCAGCGGCATGATCATCACCGACATCCCGGTAGCGCACGCGCTGGCGACGCGCGCGGTGGCGGCCGGACGTGGACAGCGGGTGGAACTGTGGTCCTGAATGCCGCACTCATCGATCTGCCCGCACTGCCTGCGCTGGAACAGGAATGGCAGCGCCGGGTGCGCACGGACCCGCAGCTGCTCTTCGACATCCACCACGCCGTCGGGGGCCCGTTCCACGTCCTCTATCCGGAGCAGTTCGCGCGCAACCTGCGCTCCTTCCAGAAAACCCTGGCCGGACACGGTGTGCGCGGCCAGATCTACTACGGCAAGAAGGCGAACAAGGCGGGCTGCTGGCTGCCCACCATCGCCGATCTAGACGGTGCCGTCGATGTCGCCAGCGAGCCCGAACTGGTGCACGCGCTGGCGCACGGCATCCGCGGCCGCGACATCGGAGTGACCGGAGCGGCCAAAACCGATGCGCTGCTGCGGCTGGCCGCCAGGCACGACTGCGTGGTCGCGATCGACGCCCTCGACGAGCTGGCCCGGGTGGCGGAGATCGCGCGGAGTGCCGGTCCGGTGCGGATCCTGTTGCGGCGGTTGCCGCCGAACGCACCGCACAGTCGATTCGGTTTATCGGCAACAGATCTCGAGACCGCGATCACGCTGTGTGCGCAGTGGCGGCCGCAGCTCGAGTTGATCGGGTTCTCGTTCCACCTCGATGGTTACGCCGTCGCACCGCGGGCCGAATTGGCCTACGACTTGATCCGGCTGTGCGCCGAGACGAAAGCGCAAGGCTTGCCGATCACCGCCCTCTCCATTGGCGGCGGCTTCGCCTGCCGCTATGTCGGAGACGACGATTGGCAGGCTTTCCTGGCCCATCGGCGCGACGACTGGTTCCACGCGGGCAAGCGATTCGAGAAGTTCTATCCGTACGCGCAGGAGCCGACCGGCGCCGACATGCTGGACGCCATCCTTACTACGGGCTTCGACGGTCGCACACTGGCAAGCCATCTGCGCGACAACGACATCCAGCTGTTCATCGAACCCGGCCGGGCGCTGTTGATCGATGCCGGCTTCACCGTGTTCCCCGTCCTCGGCTTCAAACAGAACGCCGACTACGGCATCACCACCGTGCACGGCCTCAGCATGAGCGTGTCCGAGCAGTGGAAAGGCAGCGAGTTTTTGCTGGATCCGATCCTGGTGCCCCGGCGCACGGACCCGGCTGCACAACCGATCGCCAGCTGCGTCGGCGGCGCGAGCTGCATGGAGTACGACGTCCTCACCTGGCGCAAAGTGCCGCTGCCGCAACGGCCTGCCCGCGGTGACCTGCTGCTGTATCCGAATACGGCGGGCTACCAGATGGACAAGAACGAGAGCGAATTCCACCAGCTCCCATTGCCGCCGAAGGTAGTCGTCACACATCAGGAAGGCCGGTTCCTGTGGCGCTTGGACAGGTAGACACGCAGGAATACGTAGCCGCACCGGACGCGCACCGGCCAGCGGCTGCGCACGACGCCGTGGCTCATCTCCCACGGCGTCGCGAGAACGTCGTCCGCTCGGCCTCCGAGCTCATCGGCTCCACCCCACTGCTCGAACTCATTCGCACCGGCACCGGCACCCGCCTGCTGCTGAAGCTGGAGCAGTTCAACCCGACCGGCTCGGCGAAGGTGCGGATGGCGCGGGAAATGGTGCTGCAGGCCGAACGCAGCGGCGAACTGCGCCCCGGCGGGCACATCGTCGAACCGACCTCCGGCAACACCGGCACCGGACTCGCGCTCATGGCCCTGGAACGCGGCTACACCTTCACCGCCGTGGTCGACGGCCACGCCGCCGTGGACAAGCTGCGGGCCATGAAAGCGATGGGTGCCCAGCTGGTTTCGGTGGACGGCGGCAGCGGCGGCGGGCCGAGCACCGTCGAGCGCAGGCGGATCGCGGCGGAGATCGCCGCCCGCACCGGTGCGTACCGCCCCGACCAGCACAACAATCCACACAACAACGCGGGCTACCGCGAACTCGCCCACGAACTGCTCGCCGATATCGACACCGACGTCGACTATCTGATCGGCGCCGTCGGGACCGGCGGATCCCTCTGCGGCACGGTCGAAGAACTCCGCAGGCTCGGCTCGCGGGTCCATGCCCTCGGTGTCGAACCGATGGGCTCCATCATCTTCGGCGGCGCGGCAGGCGGCTACTGGCAGACCGGCGCGGGCAGCCCCGCCGGATTCCCGGTGGGCGGCAACGTCAAATACGACGCCATCGACGAGGACTGCCGAGTCGGCGACATCGATGCGTTCGCCACCGCCCGGGTGGTCGCGCGGCGCACCGGCATCCTCGTCGGCGGAACCGGCGGCGCCGCAATCCATGTGGCGTTGCGGCGTCTCGTGCATGTGCCCGCGGGCAGCACGGTCATCGTGCTGGTGTGTGACGCGGGGGAGAAGTACCTCGACACCGTGTACGACGACGACTGGCTGCGCGAACGCGGACTGCTGGACCGGGCGGCGCAACAGCGCATCATCAGGCTCTGCCGGGCGTACGACGAATCGGTGCGGCTGGCGGCATACAGCGTTCGGACGGGAGCTTAGGTCACATGGCGTTTCGAGAGTATCGAGCCATCGTCGCGCTGGCCGCGCCGATCGCGGGTATCCAGCTGGCCCAGGTGGCGCTGACCACGGTCGATCTGGCGATGATGGGGCTGCTCGGCGTCGCCGCCGTCGCCGCGGGCGGGCTCGCGCTGCTGCTGTACAACCAGCTGCGCACTATGTGCGTCGGCATGATCACCGGTGTCGGGAACATGATCGCCGAGGCCGTCGGCGGTAGCGAAAAACGCACCGGGCGAGGTGATCTCGACGAGCAAGCGCGCGCCGAGATCCGCGGGTTCGTGCGCGCGGCGGCCTTCGTGGCGACGGTGACGTCGACGACGGGCGCGCTGTTGCTGATCGCGCTGGGCTACGCGCTGCGCTGGCTCGGCCAGGCCCCCGACGTGCTCGAGCTGGCCCGCCCCATCATGTGGACCCTCGCCCCCGGCCTGATACCGATGCTCTGGCTGAACGTGTTGCGGCAGTTCGCCGTCGGCATGCGCCGGGCCGGCTCACTGTTGCGGGTGACGTTGCTGTCGATCGGCGTCAACGCACTGCTCAACGCGCTGTTCATCTACGGCTGGTTCGGCGTGCCGAAACTCGGCCTGGCCGGGATCGGCCTGTCCACCACCCTCGTTCAGCTCTGGACGTTCGGTATCTACCTGCGCACCGTCCGGCGCGACCCGCTGCTCGGCGACCTGCTGTCCCTGCGCGCGTGGCAGGCGGACCGGGCCACGGTGACCCGCATCGTCCGAATGGGCACGCCGATCTCGCTGACCTACGGCGCGGAAGCGGCGATCACCTCGATCGCCGCGGTGCTGATGGGCAGCTTCGGGCCGGTGGCGCTGGCCGCGAGCAATGTCGTCAACCAGCTGGCCTACATCGTCTACCAGGTCAATATCGGTCTGTCCCAGGGCTCTTCGATCCTGGTGAGCCGCACGGTCGGGCAGGGCGACCGGCATGCGGTGGCGGCCATCGCGCGGCGCACCGTGCTGCTGGGCTTCGCCTTCATGACCGTGGTCGGCCTCGGTTATGTGCTGTTCCCCGGCGCGGTTCTCGCGCCGTTCCTCGGCTCGCACCACGATGACACCGCCGTCATCGCCGCCGCCTCGACGCTGCTGTGGTTCGCGATCATCCAGCAGTACTGCAAGAGCTCGCAGAACCTGTCCATCGGCCTGCTGCGCGGCATCGGAAACACCAAGGCGGGGATGCAGAGCACGCTGATCGGCTACTTCGCCATCGGGGTACCCGCCATGGCCGTGTTCGGGTTCGGTCTCGGCTGGGACGGACCAGGCATCTGGCTCGGGCTCTGCCTCGGCTTCGGTGCCACCGCCGCGCTGGTGTGGCGGAAATTTCTGCGCGGTGTCGCCGACATGACCACGCCCACGCGGGAATCCGTGCCCGCGAAACGGTGAAAGCGGGCAAAAGGTGTGAAACACTCAGAACGGCGGGACAATTCGGGCAGCCCTCCGGCAACCAGGCGGAATCACCCTCTCGCACCGTGCTTTCGCCCACGTTCCGATCCGGCTAAACGATCTTTCTCTGCGGTGTCGCAGCACGTCGGGTAGGGTCGGCGCGGATCGCGAAATTCTGCTCGACAGCCCTGGCGGAAAGGTCGGCCGAAGAGATGTGCGCAGCGGGGCCGTTCAGCGGGCTCAATCGCAGACAATTCCTAGCGAAGGCGGCGGCGGCCGGTGCGGTGGGCGCGTTGGCATCTTGGGCCAACCCGATCATCGAACGGGCCTACGCCGCCGACCCCGCCGGCCTGGGCGGATTGGGCGATATCGAGCACTTCGTCTTGCTCATGCAGGAAAACCGCTCCTTCGACCACTATTTCGGCTCCTTGTCCGGCGTCCGCGGGTTCGACGACCCGTCGGCCGCCTGGCGCCAGTACGGCTGGACGCCTGGTGCGGGCCCGGGCCCGGACGGCTACCTGAATCCGTTCCGCCTCGACACCACCCGCGGCGCCTCGCTCGACGGCGAATGCATCAACGACCCGGACCACAGCTGGAGCGGCATGCACCGCGCCTGGAACGGCGGCGACAACGACCAGTGGATGCCGATGTCGGTCGAGAGCGTCGGCCCGGCCAACGCGCCCGCGGCCATGGGTTATTACCTGCCCGAAGACATTCCGATCCATACCGAGCTCGCCGACGCCTTCACCCTGTGCGACAACTACCACTGCTCGGTGCTCGGCCCCACCGACCCGAACCGGCTGTACTGGATCAGCGCCACCATCGACCCGGACGGCCGCGCAGGCGGTCCGCTGGTGGAAACCCCCAAACTGATCCCGCAGCACGTCTACAGCTGGCGCACCTACCCGGAGAACCTGTCCGAGGCGGGCGTCAGCTGGAAGGTCTACAACAACCGCGACATCGGCCCGCTGTCGTCGGTGCTGCTCGACGGCATGCTCGGCTGCTTCACCCAATCCGCCGACCCCGACTCGGAATTGGCGCGCCGCGGTAGAGCACCGGTCTACCCCAACGACTTTCAGGCCGACGTCGCCAACGACACGCTGCCCGCCGTCTCCTGGGTGATCCCGTCGCTGCTGAACTGCGAACATCCCGCGCTGCCCGCGGCATTCGGCGCCTTCGGCATCGTGCAGCTGCTCGACATCCTCACCGCCAACCCGAAGGTGTGGGAGAAGACGGCGGTGATCATCAGCTACGACGAGAATGGCGGCTTCTTCGACCACGTCACCCCGCCGACCCCGCCACCGGGCACCCCCGGCGAGTTCCTCACCGTGCCGCTCGACCGCGTGTCCTCCTCGGCGGGCATCGCCGGTCCGATAGGTTTGGGCTATCGCGTTCCGGCGCTGGTGATTTCGCCGTATACCCGGGGCGGTCTCGTCGCGTCGGAGACGTTCGACCACACCTCACAGCTGCGACTGCTGGAAACCAGGTTCGGAGTGGAGGTGCCGAATCTGACCGCGTGGCGACGCGGGGTCACCGGCGATATGACCTCCACCTTCGATTTCGGCTCGGCACCGAATATCGCGAAACCGGTGCTGCCGGACCCGAAACCGAAAATGGATGCCGCGGTCGCCCAATGCGGCCCGAATATCGCGTTGGGTACGGCGGAGACCGGGATCCCTTATCCGGTGCCGCCGAATTCGATGCCGACACAACAACCCGGCACCCGGCGCAAGCCGAGCGGGTTGATTCGGGCATGAGAGTGGCCCAGCCCTGGCGGGGGCTGGGCCACTTCTCGACGTGTACGCCTCAGCTCGCGGTGGCGGGCACCCACCGGACCGACGGGACGGCGGAGCGTTTTCGCATAGCGGCGAAGCTGTGCCGGGCCGGGCTGATCAACGCGCTGAACCATGTGCGGCGGTGTTCGGCTAACGCGGCCGCGACGGCGGGGATCTGGGTGCAGTGCACGCCACCCGCCATGCCCAGGCGGTGGCGAGCCGTCTGGTTGTATCTGGTGCCCAATGCTGTTCCTTTGCTTGCTGGTGCTGGCGCCCTGGATCGCCACGGCGAAGATTAGCCGAACGAAAGTGCCGTGCAGAGTATTTTGCGCAAGTAATTGGGTCGGCGTGTCGGAAAGTTGTCGTCCGAGTACCGGGTCCGGCCGGAATTGTTGCGAAATGGTCTCGGCCTCGTCACGGATCGGGCAATTACGGCGGCGGCAGGTGGAAAGCGCGGCCTGGATGGGTAATCGGGCTGATTGTGTCGCCGAAGTCGAACGTCGGTCCTTGCGGCACTGCCCGGCGGTGTGGGCGCGCAGGCCGCCCCGGCCGGGGGATGCGAGACTGGTCCGATGTTGCGGATCGGCCTCACCGGAGGCATGGGAGCGGGCAAGTCGACGGTGGCGCGAATTCTCGCCGATCTCGGCGCGGTGATCATCGATTCCGACCTGATCGCCAGGGAGGTGGTCGCGCCGGGTACCGAGGGCCTGGCGGCGCTCGTTGACGCGTTCGGCACCGAGATCCTGGCGGCCGACGGCAGCCTGGACCGGCCCGCCCTGGCGGCCAAGGCTTTCGCGGACGAGGAATCGCGGGCGACCCTGAATTCGATTACGCATCCGCTGGTCGGCAAGCGCACCGCCGAACTCATTTCCGCGGCCGCGCCCGACGCCATTGTTGTGCAGGATATTCCGCTGCTGGTCGAGAATGGTCTCGCACCATTGATGAACTTGGTAATTGTCGTCGATGTCGATGCGGAAACTCGGCTGCGCAGGCTGGTCGAATTCCGCGGCGTCGCCGAAGCCGATGCGCGGGCGCGTATTGCCGCGCAGGCCACCGACGAACAGCGCCGCGCGGTCGCCGACGTGCTGCTCGACAACAGTGGCGCGCCCGCGGCGATCGAGGACGAGGTGCGGCGGCTGTGGCAGGAGCGGCTGGTGCCGTTCGAGCGCAACCTCCGTGCCGGGACGCCCGCGCGCAAGAAAGACATCCGGCTCGTGCCGGCGAACCCGGACTGGGCCGTGCAGGCGCAGCGGCTCATCGCCAGGCTGTGGGTGGCGTGCGGGGCGGCGGCGTCGCGCATCGATCACATCGGCTCGACCGCCGTGCCGGAGTTGCCCGCCAAGGACGTGCTCGACCTACAGATCACCGTCGCGGACCTCGCGGCGGCCGACGGCCTGCGGGATGCGTTGGGGGCGGCGGGATTTCCGGTGCGACCGGAGATTACGGAAGACTGCCCGAGGCCGACGGCGCAGGATCCGGCGGGCACGGACGTCACGTTGTGGACCAAGCGCTACCACCAGAACGCCGACCCCGGCCGCCTCGCCAATGTGCATGTGCGCGTGGCCGGTACGCCCGGGCAGGAGTACGCGCTGCTGTTCCGTGACTGGTTGCGCGCCGACGCCGACGCCCGCGCCGAGTACCTCGAGGTCAAGCGTGCGGCGGAGGCGAAGGCGACCGGGCTGACCGGCGAGGCGGCGACGATCGCCTACCTCGACGTCAAAGAGCCCTGGTTCGCCGCCGCCTACCCCCGCATGCAGGCTTGGCGGGATCGCTAGCGGCGTTGCCGTCGGGCGCGCGCAGGCCGGAAACTAGAGCCAGGTGAGGGTGACGCCGCGGGATTGCAGCCAGCGGTCCAGGCTGTAGCCGTTGGCGGCGATGCCGTCGATGGCGGTGGTCGCGGTCTCGATGGCGGCCTGGGCCTCGGCGGCGGTGAGTAGCCCGGCCGTGTGCGCGGCGAGCAGTTCGTCGACGTCGAGCAGTTCGGTATCGCGGCCCGTGCGCACGACGATGTCGAGGTAGTGGTCCACCGACTTCCAGCGGTCCGGCTCCAGTTGGCCGAACTCGCCCAGGTCCAGGTAGAAGTCTTGGTCGCGCTGGTGCTCAGGGTGGTAGTGGAAGACGCTGGCACGCAGCGCCAGGTCGGGCAGCAGCCACGATTCGATGTAGTGGAACTGCTCGTGGTCCGAGGTGCGCGCCATGTACAGGCCCCACGGCTCCACCTGGTACCGCTCGACCGGCCGCACGAATCCCTTGGGATCGGTGTTGGTCAGCGCCGCGAGGTCGAAGTACTCGACCTTGGGCCGATGTACGTCGACGGAAGGTGCCTGGGTCATGCATTCAGAATCTACCGCCGCCCCGCCGGAGTCGAGTGACCCGAGGGTTACATCCAGGTGAGCGTGATGCCATGGGTGGCCAGCCAGTCCTCGACGCAGTGGTCGTTGGCGGCGAGTCCGTCCAGCGCGGCCGTCGCGCACTCGAAGGCCCGGTGCGCCTGTGCGGTGTCCACCAATCCGGCCGCGTGGGCGGCCAGCAGCTCGTCGACGCCGAGCAGTTCGACATTGTGGCCGCGGTGCACCTCGATGTCGAGGTAGTGGTCGACGGCCTTCCAATGCTTCGGCTCGATCTCGGTGAACTCGCCGATATCCAGGTGGAAATCGTGATCCACGTGATGCGCCGGGTTGCGGCGGGTCAGCGTCACACGCAGCGAAAGCGCGGGCAGCAGCCAGCACTCGAGGTAGTGGCGGTGCGGGACGGGCACGATGCGGGCCATGTACACGCCCCACGGTTCGTGGTGGTAGCGCTCGACCTGGCGGACGAAGCCCTTGCAGTCGGTGCTGGTGAGTTCCGCGAGGTTGAAGAACTCGATGTGCGGCCGGTGCGGTGGGTGCCCGGGCGGTAATGCGGTGTTCGATGCGGCGGCAGTGGCGTTCTGATTCAGTCCGGGGACCGCTGCGCGGAGGTGCCGGGCGATAGTTCCTGCGAAGCCGGTGGTCGGCACGGTATTGAGCAATGGAATCAGACCTCTCATGGCTCTTGTTCTTCGCCACATCCGAACGCGTTGTCCGAACAACCAAATCAGCGTACACCTGGGGAATGGTGGGTGGGCGCAATGACGCGATATGTTTTTGGCTACGAATTGTGTTGCGGCAAAGGACATTTCGGACACATATCGCCGGTCGAAAGTGAAACGGCATTGGTGCGCTCGTGTTGTCTCGCCATGTGCGGCGGAACTGGGAACAATGGCGGCTGGGCGTATGCGGCCAGCGCCCGGGCGGCCAGGAATGGATTGCTGGGAATGCGCGAGCAACGACCGTCGTTCAATAATCCGGGTACTCGGCGCGAGGACGCTACGGCGACGCTGACCGAAACCCGCTCACCCCGGTCCGCGGCAGCCACCGCCCGCGCGACCAGAGAATCTGTCGGTGGCTGGGCTTAGGCTGGTGAACATGGCATTCGCAACCGAGATTCCGACGGAAGGCTACGCGGAGAGGGCGGCGGCCGAGACCCCGCTCGCGCACTCCGAGCACCGGCCCGTCGGCGAGATCGAGCGCACCGACGGGCGCTTCCAGGTAGTCAGTGAGCACGTGCCCGCCGGTGACCAGCCCGCCGCCATCGAGGAGCTGGAACGCCGGATCAGGGCGGGGGAGCGCGACGTCGTGCTGCTCGGCGCCACCGGCACCGGTAAGTCGGCGACCACCGCGTGGCTCATCGAACGGCTCCAGCGCCCGACGCTGGTAATGGCCCCGAACAAGACGCTCGCCGCCCAGCTGGCCAACGAGCTGCGGGAGATGCTGCCGAACAACGCCGTCGAGTACTTCGTCTCGTACTACGACTACTACCAACCCGAGGCGTACATCGCCCAGACCGACACCTACATCGAGAAGGACAGCTCGATCAACGACGACGTCGAGCGGCTGCGGCACTCGGCGACGTCGAGCCTGCTGTCGCGCCGCGACGTGGTGGTGGTCGCGTCGGTGTCGTGCATCTACGGCCTCGGCACCCCGCAGTCCTACCTCGATCGTTCGGTGCAGCTCGAGGTCGGCACCGAGGTGGACCGCGACGCACTGCTGCGCCTGCTCGTCGACGTGCAGTACACCCGCAACGACATGGCGTTCACCCGCGGCTCGTTCCGGGTGCGCGGCGACACCGTCGAGATCATCCCGTCCTACGAGGAGCTTGCGGTCCGCATCGAGTTCTTCGGCGACGAGATCGAGGCGCTGTACTACCTGCACCCGCTCACCGGCGATGTGGTGCGCCAGGTGGACATGCTGCGCATCTTCCCGGCCACCCACTATGTGGCGGGCCCGGACCGGATGGAGCGCGCGGTCCGCGACATCGAGACCGAGCTGGAGCAGCGGCTGGCCGAGCTGGAGCGGCAGGGCAAACTGCTCGAGGCGCAGCGGCTGCGCATGCGCACCCAGTACGACCTGGAGATGATCCGGCAGGTCGGCTTCTGCTCCGGCATCGAGAACTACTCGCGCCACATCGACGGCCGCCCGGCCGGCTCGGCGCCCGCGACGCTGCTCGACTACTTCCCCGACGACTTCCTGCTCGTCATCGACGAGTCGCACGTGACGGTGCCGCAGATCGGCGGCATGTACGAGGGCGACATGTCGCGCAAGCGCAACCTGGTGGAGTTCGGCTTCCGGCTGCCCTCCGCGGTGGACAACCGACCGCTCACCTGGGAGGAGTTCGCCGAACGGATCGGCCAGGCGGTGTATCTGTCGGCCACCCCCGGCCCGTACGAACTGGGCCAGGTCGGCGGCGAGGTCGTCGAGCAGGTCATCCGCCCGACCGGTCTGGTCGACCCGCAGGTCGTGGTCAAGCCGACCAAGGGCCAGATCGACGACCTGGTGCACGAGATCCGGCTGCGCACCGAGAAGGACGAGCGGGTGCTGGTCACCACGCTCACCAAGAAGATGGCCGAAGACCTCACCGACTATCTGCTCGGGCTCGGCGTGCGGGTGCGGTACCTGCACTCGGAGATCGACACGCTGCGCCGCGTCGAACTGCTGCGTCAGCTGCGGCTCGGCGAATACGACGTGCTCGTCGGCATCAACCTGCTGCGCGAGGGTCTCGACCTGCCCGAGGTGTCGCTGGTCGCGATCCTCGACGCGGACAAGGAAGGCTTCCTGCGCAGCAGCACCAGCCTGATCCAGACCATCGGCCGCGCGGCGCGCAACGTGTCCGGCGAGGTGCACATGTACGCCGACAAGATCACCGACTCGATGCGGCACGCCATCGACGAGACCGACCGGCGCCGGGCCAAGCAGGTCGCCTACAACACGGAGCAGGGCATCGACCCGAAACCGTTGCGCAAGAAGATCGCCGACATCCTCGACCAGGTGTACCGGGAGGCCGAGGAGACCGAGGTGGAGGTCGGCGGCTCCGGCCGCAACTCCAGCCGCGGCCGTCGCGCTCAGGGCGAGCCGGGCCGCGCGGTCAGCGCGGGCGTCTACGAGGGCCGTGACATCAAGTCGATGCCGCGCGCCGAACTCGCCGACCTGGTCAAGGAACTCACCGCGCAGATGATGAACGCGGCCCGCGAGCTGCAATTCGAGCTCGCTGGCCGGCTGCGCGATGAGATCGCCGACCTGAAGAAGGAACTGCGCGGCATGGACGCCGCCGGACTGAGTTGAGTGCCGTCGCCGCGCTTCCGTCCCGGACGAGGGGCAGGGGTGCGACCGCACACCTGCTGAGTTCCCGCACCACCTTTCGGTTCCCGCACACCGACTTGCCGTGCGACACACCGTGTTCGCCGCAAGAAGGGGTGCGGGATTGGGGCTCAGCCCTGGGTGGCCATCCACTCGTTGACGCGGCGTTCGGCTTCCTCGCGGGAGACGTCTTCGACCTTGGTGATGACGGCCCAGCGGTGGCCGAAGGGGTCGATGACCACGCCGAAACGGTCTCCGGTGACGAAGGTTTGGGGTTCTTCGGCACTGCGGGCGCCGTGTTCGATGGCGCGTTTGATCACCCCGTCGACGTCGGGGCAGTAGTGCACGATCGAGGTGTGCACCCACTCGCCGTTCGGGGCGAGCACGTTGTTGTCCGGGATCGGCATGCCCAGCTGAAGGGTCGAGTCGCCGATCTTCAGTTCGGCGTGTGCGGGCTGACCGTCGGGCAGATCGTTGCGGGTGATCACCTCGGCGCCGAAGACGGCGGAGTAGAAATCGATGGCCTTATTGCCGTCGCCGACCGCGAGGAAACAGGTGATGGAGTGGTAGCCGTCGGCGATGGGGTTCACGGTGTTCGTCATGACAGCAATCCTGGTCGGGCGGGTGGCGCCGGTCTTGTAAGAAAGCGACACGGTGCCCGACGGGAGCGAAACCATGCCGGGCAGCACTGATTCCGCGTCGGGACTGCCGAGGAACCCGGTCGCGCCCGCCGACACCACCGGCATCCTGCACCCGGACGAACAGGCCAAGTACCGCTCCCTGACCCGGCTACCGGCAGGCCCAGCGGTGGACCGTTTCGTCGAGTGGTACTGGTCGGTGCGCTGGGATCTGCGCGGCAGGCCGCCGTACCGGGCGGAGGTGCTCTCCTATCCGAGCGTCAACGTCACCTTCGAGCGATCCGCAACCCGCACAGGCGGTTTCGTCACCGGCGTGTGCACGACGAAATTCATCCGGGAACTCCACGGAGCGGGCGAGGTGTTCGGCGTGCGCTTCCGCGCGGGCGGCTTCGGCGCCTACACCGGACTCGACGTCGGTTCGTTCCGCGACACCACCGTCGACCTGACCGACGTCATGCCCGACGCCCGCGGGCTGACCGACCGCGTCCTGGACGCGGCCACCGACGAGCAGCGCGGCGCCGTGCTCGACGAGTTCCTCGCGGCCCGGCCCGCCGCCGATGATCCGACCTACCACTCGGTGCTGCGCATCATCGACGCGATGGCCGGGGATGCGGAGCTGACCAGGGTCGATCAGATCACCGACCGATTCGGCATACCCACCCGCACCTTGCAGCGGATGTTCCGGCGCTACGTCGGCGCAGGCCCGAAGTGGGTGCTGCGCCGTTACCGGCTGCAAGACGGCGCCGAACTGCTCGCGCGCGGCCGGACCGAAGATCTCGCCGCATTGGCCGCCGAACTGGGATACTTCGATCAGGCGCACTTCTCGCGAGAGTTCACCGCGGAAGTCGGAATGGCTCCACTGGAATACGCCAAGAATTCGCTACGCTCGCGCAACGAGGTCACGGCAAAGGTCTTGCCGACCAGGACATAGTCGCCGGGCCGACCGTATTCGACCATTCGACCACGGGCTCGGGAATACCTTCCGGAACTCTTAGTTGAATGTTGCACTACCTACTGTCAGCCAATTGAGGGAGCTGGACATGGATGTCGTGGTGTTGATCGGACGGGTGTTGTTCGCGGTGTTGTTCCTGAGCTCGGCGCTCGGTCACGTCATGCAGACCGAGGCGATGGCGGGTTACGCGGCGAGCAAGGGGGTGCCGATGGCGAAGCTCTCGGTGCTCGGCTCGGGTGCGCTGTTCGGCCTCGGCGGGCTCAGCGTGCTGCTCGGCGTGTGGGCCGATCTCGGTTCGCTGCTGCTCGCGGTGCTGTTGCTGGTGACGGCGGTGCTGATGCACCCGTTCTGGAAGGAAACCGATCCGCAGGCCAAGCAGGGCGAGATGGTCAACTTCAACAAGAACGTGGCGCTCGCCGGTGCCGCGTTGATGCTGTTCGCGTTCTTCGCCCACGTCGATGACCTCGGATTGACCATCACCGGACCGCTTTTCGACCTCTGATCTTGCTTGCCGCGCTAATATTGCGCGTCCTTTTTACTGCAGGAGAGGAACGCATGGACATCATCGGAGCGATTCTGGGCTTATTCTGGGCGAACTACCGGCAGTGGCCGTAATGGCACGCTAGTCCCAGGCTCGGACGGCCCGTCCCGGTGCGAGATTCGCGCGCCGAGGCGGGCTGATGTCTGTTCGATCGACGCTGGTATGTGACGAATATCCCAGGGGGACAAGATCGTTCACGTGGGTTGTGCTCGATCACAGTTTACCGGCCGGACAATTGTGTCCGCGCTGGTTGCCGATGGCCTTCCGGCATTTCCTGGCGAACGTGTGACGCCAATACCCGGACACCTCCGATGTGATGTGTCGCGATTGCTGTTACTTCCGGTCCGTTTGCCGCTAGGGTCGACCCAAGTCGCTGCGCCGGGGCACGTCTTGGTATGGAACCCGGACGTAGGCACCCTTAAACCGCACAGTTGGAGGAGAGAATGACCGCCTACCGGACCATTGTTGTCGGTACTGATGGCTCGGACTCGTCATACGTCGCCGTCGAGAAGGCCGCGGCGCTGGCTGGAGTGTCCGCCGCGACCCTGGTCATCGCGTGTGCCTACTACCCGACCGACGATCGCGACGTGGCCGCCGCCGCCGATGTGCTCAAGGAAGAGGCCTACCAGGTGCGCGGGTCCGCCCCCACCAACGAGATCCTGCGCACCGCGCGGGACAAGGCCGCGGCCGCGGGCGCGGTGGACATCGTCGAGCGTGCCGTGGTCGGCGAGCCGGTCGAGTCGCTGCTCACGCTGACCAAGGAAGTGGACGCCGATCTGCTCGTGGTCGGTAACCGTGGGCTGAACACGCTGACCGGTCGCCTGCTCGGCTCCGTCCCGTCGGACGTCGCCCGCAAGTCGCGCTCGGATGTGCTGATCGTGCACACCGTTCGCTAGCAGAACTTCGGAGAACTCCGCATTGCACCCATTGGTGTGATGCGGAGTTCTCGCGTTTGCGCCAGCTTTTTCCGACGTAGGATGCGCGGCAGACGTACGACCGGATCGCAACGCAGAGCGCACTTTTCAGCGCAGCGCGCGCAACACCTCCGGCAGTTCCTCGCTGTGCACCACACCCAGCCGCTGCGTCGCACGAGTCAGCGCGACGTACAGGTCGTTGAGCCCACGCGGTGATTCGTCCAGGATCGCTTGCGGCTCCACCAGATACACCGCGTCGAACTCCAGCCCCTTCACATCGTGCACGGTCAGCACCCGCACCGATTCACCGGCCAGCTCGGCCAGCTCCTCGACCAGCGCGTGCGGCGCGATCACCGCGGTGGTGCCCGGCCCGGTCTCCCCGGCGACCAGCTTCGCGATCTGGTCGCGCACGTCGCTCGCGGCGACGCGGTACCCGCGCGGCGGGTTGCCGCTGTCGCGCACCGAGCGCGGCGCCGACGCCGCCGGATCGATCGCGGCGAGCACGTCCGCGGCCACGTCCATGATCTCGGCCGGGGTCCGGTAGTTGACGGTCAGCTCGGTGAGCTTCCACCGTTTGGCCACATACGGTTCCAGCACCCGCTGCCAGGACGAGGCGCCGGCCGGGTCGCCGGTCTGCGCGACATCGCCGACTACTGTGATCCAGCGATTCGGGATGCGCCGCATCACCATTCGCCAGGCCATCTCCGAGAGCTCCTGCGCCTCGTCCACGATGACGTGCCCGTAGGTCCAGGTGCGGTCGCCCGCGGCGCGCTCGGCGGTGGTCTGCCTGGTGCGCACGTCCTGGCGTTCGGCCAGCTGGCTCGCGTCGATCAGGTCGTAGGCCATCAGGATCTCCGGATCGAGGTCGTCTTCCAGATCCTGTGGCGCCGAACCGGTCAGGATGTCGAGCGCGTCCTGCGCCTCGGCCAGCTGTGCGCGCCAGCGGCGCCGGGAACGTTCGCGCTCCTCGGTGTCGTCCACGCCGAGCAACTCGGCCAGCTCGTCGAGCAGCGGGGCGTCGGCGGCGCTGAATTCGCCGTTGTCCGGTCGCACCAGCTCGGCGCGGTCCTCGGCGGACAACGTGCTCGCGACCCGGTCGAGCCGCTTGGGGTCGGCCAGCAGATCGGCGAGCACGTCCTGCGGGGACAGCAGCGGCCACAGCGTGCCGATGGCCTGCTGGATCTCCTGATCGGCCCGCATCTCGTCGCGGATCTCGGCGATGTCGGTGCGGCTCAACAGGCTCGGGCCGCCCGACAGATCGGCGCCCATCGTCTCGGCCAGCTGATCGGTGAGCGCGTCGATCACCGCGCTGGTGAAGATCGGCCTGGCCAGGTTGTGCGGCCTGCGCGAGGAGCGAGCCCGGCCGCGGGCCTTGGTGGCGATCTTGCGGTCCAACGTCACCGGGTAGCCGTCGAAGCTGAGCCGGATCGGTTCGGCCGGTACTTCCTGCCGGTCGCGGACCGCCTGCTTGAGCACCTCCAGCATGTCCAGCGAGCCCTTGATCTCGCCGGCCCGCAACGAATCCTCCCTAGCGGCTTTCACACCCGGGTAGAGGTCGCCGATGGTGGACAGCAGCACGCCGGTCTCACCGAGCGAGGGGAGCACCTGACCGATGTAGTCCAGGAAGGTGGCGTTCGGCCCGATGATCAGCACGCCGCTCTTGGCCAGCTGCTGGCGGTAGGTGTAGAGCAGGTAGGCGGCGCGGTGCAGCGCGACGGCGGTCTTGCCGGTGCCCGGCCCGCCCTGCACGACCAGCACGCTCTTGTGCTCCGAGCGGATGATCGCGTCCTGCTCGTGCTGGATGGTCTCGACGATGTCGTTCATGTGCCCGGTGCGGGCCGCGTTGAGCGCGGCGAGCAGCGCGCTCTCGCTGCCGACCCCGCCGTCGTCGTCGGTCGCGCCTGCCCGGCGGGCGGCGTCCAGATCGAGGTATTCGTCGTTGATCGCGGTGACACTGCGGTTGCGCGAGCGGATGTGCCTGCGCCGGGTCACGCCGTCCGGTGCGGCGGTGGTGGCCAGGTAGAACGGGCGGGCCAGCGGGGCGCGCCAGTCCAGCAGCAGCGTCTCGTAGTCGTCCTTCTCGTCGAGGATGCCGAGCCTGCCGATGTAGCGGTACTCGTCGGCCAGATCGATCCGGCCGAAACACAGACCGTGTTCGGCCGCATCGTATTTGGCCAGATCCTCGGTGTAGAGGTGGCTGAACGATTCGCGCTCGCTGCGCGCCTGCGGGGTGCCGCCGGATTCCAGCAGCACGGTGCGTAACCGGTTGCGCGCGTACTCGCGCATTTCGTCGAGCCGGTCGTACAGCACCGAGAGGTACGCCTGTTCCTGCTCGGTCTCGCGGGTCAGCTCCGGCGCGCCGTCACTGGCGGCACGATCCTGAGTGAGGTCGGGCAAACTGAACTCCTTCACCGCGATGAGCCGAGCGAACGCTACACACGCACGGCAATGCGCACGCGAACGCTCGGAAAACAAGGTTGTCGAGTCTACTGCGATTGCGGCGGGCTCGCCGTAACCGCTGGTGTACCGGGGATCGCGTCGTCGGCTCGCCGTCGTGTACGACCGCCGTCGGCGCGCTCTATGGGGTTGTGGTCCGGTGTGCCGTGCTAGTCGATCACTGGCAAGAAGTGCTCGACCACCGGAAACGGCTCATAGAAGTGATGCAACAGCTCCTTCCACTTCAGGTATTCCGGCGAGCCGCGAAAACCTTCGACGTGATCGCTGAGCCGCTCCCATTCCACCAGCAGCAGGTAGGTGCCGGGCGTCTCGACACAGCGGCTGAGCGACAGCGACCGGAACCCGGGCATGCTCGCGATGATCGGCCGCGCGCGGGCGAAGGCGACTTCGAAATCATCGGCCAGTTCCGGCCGGACAGGCAGCAGCGCGTGTTCGAGAATCATGGGTGGAGCTTGTCAGGACGCGTGCGTGCTGTTCGGCCTGCGTCCCTTGCTGACCGCGCCCTCGCGATGCCCGGTCGGCTTGGCCCGGTACATCGCCAGGTCCGCGTCGTGCAGCACGGCCTCGGGGGTGCGGCGGTCGCCCACGGTGAGCGGGGTGACGCCGATCGAGGCGTTCACCTCGATCCGATGCCCGCGCGCGATGATCGGCTCGGCCATCGTCGCGCGCAGCCGGGCCACCAGCGCGTCGATGTCGACTCGCCGGGTGCGCCCGGACAGCAGCACCAGGAATTCGTCGCCGCCGAGCCTGCCGACCAGGTCGTCGCCGCGCAGCGCGCGCTGCAACCGTTGCGCGACGATCTGCAGCACGGTGTCGCCGATGGCGTGCCCGAGCGTGTCGTTGATCGCCTTGAACCCGTCCAGATCGATGAACAGCACGGTGGACACCGGCAGGTCCTCGCTGGTGGCGAGCGCGCCCGCCAGCTGGGACAGGATCAGCGACCGGTTCGCCAGCCCGGTGAGCGAGTCGTGGGTGGCTTGGTACTCCAATTGCCTTCTGCTGGCCCGGAATTCGGTGATGTCGGCGAACGAGGACACCGCCGAGGAGCGCGGATCGTCGGGGTTGAGCAGGCGGCTGCTGCCCGAGAGCCAGCGCCGCTGCCCGTCAGCGCGGTCGACGCCGAAGACGTAGCCGGTGATGGTCTCGCCGGTGGCCAGCGTGCGGGCGATCGGGTGGCGGGTCGGCGGCAGCGGTTGCGCGTTCGCGTCGAGCAGGGTCATCGGCAGGGACTGGATGGTCTTGCCGATGAGCTCGTTGTCGGAACCGTCGCTGCCGAAGATGCGCATGGCGGCCGGATTGGCCGACTCGATGCGCCCCTCCGGGTCGATCACCACCACGCCCTCCTCCAACTGCGAGACGACCGTGGTGAAGTGCTGTTCGGCCAAGTGCTGTGCGGCTTCGGCGTGTCGCTGGGCGGTGAGGTCGTGGATGACCACCTGATAGGCGAGGCGGTCGTGCCACGCGGTGAGCACCGAAACGGTCTCCACCGGCACCGGCACCCCGTCGAGCCGGACCAGTGTCATCTCCGTCGGATTGGAGGCGGCACCCTTGGTGGTGAGGTGGCTGATCCGCTCCAGCATCCCTGGGACCGAGCCCGGATGGACGAACTGGGTCAGGGGTTTGCCGATCACGTCCTCGGCACTGTCGGCAGCCAGCAAACGGACGGTAGCGGGGTTGGCGTAGACGAGGACGCCGCGCTCGTGCACGCAGATGCCATCGGGTGAGTGCTCGACCAGCGACCGGTAGCGCTCAGCCAGCTGCTCGGCAGCGTCGACCGCAGCGGCTACCTTGTCCTCACCCACTCGAACCCCCGATCGTCGACCCGATTATGGCCATTGGAAGATGGGATTATTCTGGTGCCGACGTGTAGCAGAGCACAGCGTCGACGCTATTGCTTCGATCACAGTTCCGGCATTAAATCGGGCTCTGCCTGGTGATCATTACAGAACCGGTTCTGTAGTAATTATCTGTTACACCGCAGATCGGCTGCGGAAGCGGTGAAGGAGCGATGCAATGCCGGGTGACACCCCGAACGACCGACACCAGCATCAAGATCATATGACGTTCGCCGGGATCGGTGCCGTCACCGCCTACGGCTGGGGTCGCGAGGCGCTGTGGCAGGGACTGCTCAGCGGTAAGTCGGCGGCCTCGGTGGAATCGGGATACGGGCCCGGTCGCGACGAGGATGCCTGGGTTGCGCTGGTGCCCGACGGAGGCGACCACACGGTCAGCACCAGCCGATACGGCCGGGCCATGCACGAGTCGGCCAGGGAGGCCATCACCGACGCGCTGGCACGCGGCTGGCAGCCCGGCCGCACGGTGGGATTGTTGCACGCGATCGTGCTCGGCGACGTCGTCAACTGGCGCGACTTCTACCTCATCGATCAGGGCCATCGCCGGTCCCGCGGCTATCTGCCGCTGATCCCCTCCACCCCCATCTCGGTACTCATGCAGGAGTACGGGTTCCACGGCCCGGCGATGAACGTGTCCGCGACGTGCAGCTCCGCCAATGCCGCGCTGGTCACCGCGCAACTCTGGCTGGACGCGGGGATCGCCGACGACGTGGTGTGTGTCGCCACCGATTTGTCCGGCACCCCCGATATGGTCGAGCACTTCGCCGGCATGGGTGCCGCGGTGACCGACGCCGAACCGCTGGACGGGTGCCGCCCGTTCCAGGAGGGCACTCGCGGCTTCTGCTTCGGCGAGGGGTCGGTGGCGTTCGTGCTGACCCGCTCGGTGGACCGGCCCTACGCGGCGGTGCTCGGTGGCGGCATGAGCAACGACGCGTATCACGTGGTGTCGGTCGATCCCACGCACGAGCAGATTCGCGAATGCACCAGGCGCGCGCTCGCCAACGCCGGTGTGGCCGCGGCCGATGTGCGCTACTTCAACGCACACGGCACCGGTACTCGGCAATGCGACAACGCGGAACGAGATCTGCTGGCCACCATGTTCGACGACCAGCCGCACATCTATGCGCTCAAACCGTTGGTCGGCCACTGTCAGGGCGCGTCCGCCGGTGTCGAAGTGGCCGTGGCTGCGCTCGGCTACGAGCGCGGCATCGTGCCCGCAGCGCCGATCGTCGCGGCACCGCATCCGCGGCTGCTGGACGGACCGCAGCCGTTCGAGGGCGGCATCACCGCGAAACTGTCGCTGGGTATGGGCGGGAACAACTCTGTCGTGCTGCTCGGGCCCGCCGGCTGAGGTCGGCGGCCCGACTCGGCCTCGCTGACGCCTGCCTGGGCGCCGTTGCCGCTCGGTTTCGTCGCGTTGGCGCTGGACTCGCCCGCGCCGATGCTCGGCCAGATCACGCAGGGGCACGACAAGTGTTCGGTTCACGGCAGCGGCACCGACCAGCACAGCCGGGTACCCGGCATGGCATCGTCCGTCGTGTTCCCTGCGGGACCGATGGTGAACTGTCCGTCGGCCTTCTCCGCGCGCTGCTCCAAGTTGCGTAGCCCGCTGCGCACCACGTGATTCGGGATGCCCCAGCCGTTGTCGGTCACCGCGATGGTCAGATCGTCGTCGACACTGATCTCCACCGCGACAGTATCCGCCCCCGAGTGCCGGACCGCATTACTGACGGCCTCGCGCACCACGGCTTCGGCGTGATCGGCCAGTTCGGCTTCCAGCACCGACAGCGGACCGGTCACCGAAAAGGTCGACCGCAGTGGGGTTTCGGTGGTCTGCTGGCGGATCGCCTGCTCGAGCCGCTGCTGCAGCGGATTGCCGTGGCCGCCGTGCAGGTCGAAGATCGAGGTGCGGATCTCCTGCACCACCTCTTGCAGATCGTTGACCACGGTCGAAAGGCGTTGCCGCACTTCGGGAACGGTAGCCCGGGCGACGGCGCTCTGCAGGGTGATGCCGACCGCGAACAGGCGCTGGATGACGTGGTCGTGCAGGTCGCGTGCGATCCGATCACGGTCGGCCAGCAGGTCCATCTCGCGCATCCGCAGCTGCGCGTCGGCCAACTGCATGGCCAGCGCGGCCTGATCGGTGAACGCGGCGGTCAGCTCGACCAGCTCGTCGGAGTACGGCGCGGCGCCGACCGGTCGCACCGTCGTCAGCACGCCGAGGGTGCTGTCCGGAGTGCACAGCGGCAGGATCAGCAGCGGCCCGGCGTCGGGTAGCGCGAGGCCGACACTGATCGCGCTCGCGTCGTCGAAGCGCAGCGGGGTGCGCCGGGTGAACGCCTCACCGAGCGCGGTGCCCTCGGTCTGCACGGCCTTGTCCGTGTAACCCGCACCGGGACCGCACCATTGGGTGACCGCGAGCTCGCCTTCCTCGTCGGGACCGGTGAGGAAGGACTGGTGTGAGCCGGTCAGCGTGCGGGCGTGCTCGACCACGTGCGCCAGCACGTTGGCCGACCGGTTACCCGCCAGGAATTCGGTGGCGATATCGCGGGTCGCCGCGATCCACGCCTGCCTGGTGCGCGCCGATTCGTAGAGCCGCGCGTTGTCCACCGCGATGCCCGCGGCGGCCGCGAGCGCCTGCACCAGTACGTCGTCATCGTCGGTGAACGGTTGCCCGCCCGCCTTTTCGGTCAGATAGAGGCTGCCGAACACCTCGCCGCGGATCCGCACCGGCACCCCGAGGAAGGTGTGCATCGGCGGGTGGTGCGGCGGAAGGCCTACGGAGGCCGGGTGATTGGTGAGTTCGTCGAGCCGGAGCGGTTTCGACTGGTTGAACACCACGCCGAGTACGCCGTGGCCCGCGGGCAAACGCCCGATGGCACTGCGGGTTTCGTCGTCCATGCCCTCGTCGATGAACTGCACCACCTGCTGGTCGTGGCCGCGCACGGCGAGCGCGCCGTAGCGGGCATCGACCAGGCTGGTGGCGGTGCGCACGATGGTGCGCAGGGTCTCGTCCAGGTCGAGCCCTGAGGTGACGGCGAGCATCGCCTCGACCAGCCCGTCCATCCGGTCGCGCGAGTCCAGGATGAGCTCGACCCGCTCCTTGACCTCGCTGAGCAACTCGCGCAGCCGCAGTTGCGAGAGGGTGTCGCGCACGGAGTAGGGGTCGGTGCCGCGGTCCTCGGTCATCTCGGTTTCCCCTTGTGGTGCGCGCGTGAACTGCGCCTCGCGCCAGTCTAGTTCGCCCTTGGGGGACTTTCGGCCCTGTTCGCCGGGGCATTGCGATGGTGATATGGGGCGACGGGATCGAATTCGAAGTCAGGGCGTGTCACATGAAGTCGTCGGGATTGCTGCATCCGTCCGCACCGCAACATTGGCTGACCGCAAGTGATCTCGATCTGGCGGTGACCACGTTCGGCGCGGTGCCGGACGTGGACGTGACGCGGGCGGTCCGGGCGATCGGCCGGGTGCTGCGCCGCCACCATCTCGACGCGGCGACCAGGGTCCGGGTCACCGCGCCGCCGGAGACCGACGCGGTGACCGTGGTACAGGCCAATATTCGTTGCCGCGGTGTCGCCACCCGGGTGCAGGTGACGGGGCCCGGTGGGTTCGCGGTCACCTTCGCCGCCGAGCGACTGGACCGGCAACTGGCCCGGCTGGCGACGAGCACGAGCAGGGATTGGCCGGATCCGGCGCGTCCGCCGCTGGCGCAGGTCACCGAGCCGCGCCCGATCGTGCGCCGCAAGTCGTGCGAGCTACTCACCGGCACCGCCGGCGAGGCGACGGCGGTGATGGACACGATGGACTACGACGCGTACCTCTTCACCGACAGCGAGACCGGCGTGGACGCGGTGGTGGCCTGGGGGGACCCGCTCGGTGTCCGGCTGTCCCGCCAGGATGCGGTGACGAGCGGTCCGCAGCGGGTGAATTCGCTACCGATCGCAGTGGATCCGGAACCGGCACCCGTCCTGGACGAGGACCGGGCTGCGCAGATTCTGTGTCATCACGGACTGCCGTTCCTGTTCTTCACCGACTCGATCGACGGGCGCGGGCGGCTGCTGTACCGCCGTTACGACGGCGATCTGAGCCTCGTGGAACCGGACTGACGGCGACCAGCGCCCCGGTCAGCTCAGCGGGGCCGACCAGCGCACCCGCGTACCCCCGTCCGCAGCGCGCTCGACACTGCACCGCCCCTCTGATTCGCCGGCCCGCTGCGCGAGATTCGCCAGCCCGCTGGCGGTTACGTCATCCGGCACGCCGGATCCGTTGTCCTGCACCAGGATGGTCAGCTCGTCCCCGACGGTGATCTCGATCGTCACGACATCGCCACCGGAATGCCGCACCGCGTTGCTGACCGATTCGCGCACAACGGCTTCCGCGTGCTCGGCCAGCGCGGACCCGACCACCGACAGCGGACCGTCGACGTGCAGCCGCGCCCGGATCGCGGTCGCCGCGGTCTGCTGCCGGATGGCGTCTTCCAGACGCCGCCGTAGCGAGGCACCCGTACCGCCGTGCAGATCGAAGATCGTCGTGCGTATTTCGTGCACGATCTCCTGCAGTCGGTCGATCTCGTCGGAAAGTCGATGCCGGACTTGCGGATCGTCGACCCGCGCGGCCAGACCCTGCAACCCGAGCCCGACCGCGAAGACGCGTTGGATGACGTGATCGTGCAGGTCGCGCGCGATCCTGTCGCGATCGGCGAGCACATCGAGTTCACGCGCCCGGCGCTGCGCTTCGGCGAGCTGCATGGCCAGCGCGGCCTGATCGGTGAACGCCGCCGTGAGCGCGACGAGCTCGTCGGAGTACGGCGCGGCTTCGGCCGCGCGCACCACGATGAGCACACCGAGCACGACGCCGGCGGTTTGCAGCGGCAGGATCAGCGCGGGCCCGGCCGCGCCGACCGGCACTCCCAAGTCGATGCTCCGCGCGTCGGTCAGGTGTACCGTCGTCCGCTCCGCGAAGGCCTTGCCCGTGGCGGTGTCGGTGAGCCGCACGATGCGCTCCGCGTCCGGCACGGCGGCCCGCGACCATTGCGCGACAACGAGTTCGGTGGCCTCCTCGGGCGGGATGCCCGGCTCGACCACCGCGAGGATCGCCTGCGCCGACTCGGTCAACGTGCGCGCGTGCTCGACCACCTGCGCGAGCACCCGCTGCGACTCGGTACCGGCCAGGAACTCGGTGGCGATGTCCCTGGTCGCCTCGATCCACGCCTGCCGGGTGCGGGCCCACTCGTAGAGCCTGGCGTGGTCGACGGCGATGCGGGTGGCCGTGTCCACGATGGCGCGCAGGGTGTCGATCACGGAGTTCGGCACGGCGTCGGTCATGTCGAGGTTCAGCGCTCGCCGAGCTTGCTGGCCAGCACGGCCGCCTGGGTCCGTCGCTCCATGCCGAGCTTGGCGAGCAGCCGCGACACGTAGTTCTTCACCGTCTTCTCGGCCAAGAACATTCGCGCCGCGATCTGCCGGTTGGTGAGGCCCTCACCGAGCAAAGCGAGCAGCCGCCGTTCCTGTTCGGTGAGCCCGGCCAGCGGGCCGTCGTCGTCGGGGGCGCCGTCGCGCAGCCGGGCTCGCAACGCGGCCGCGGCCCGGTTGTCCAGCAGCGAGCGGCCCGCGCCGACCGCCTTGATCGCGGCGGCCAGTTCCATGCCCTTGATGTTCTTCACGACGTAGCCGCTGGCCCCGGCCAGGATGGCGTCGAGCATCGCCTGGTCATCGGTGTAGGAGGTGAGAATCAGGCAGCGCAGCCCCTCGACCTCGGCCAGCAGATCGCGGCACAGTTCGATGCCGTTGCCGTCGGGCAGTCGCACGTCGAGCACCGCGACCGCGGGGCGCAGCACCGGGATTCGCGCCATCGCCTGCGCGACATCACCCGCCTCGCCGATCACCGTCAGCTCCGGATCACCCTCCAGCAGATCGACCAGGCCGCGCCGGACGATTTCGTGGTCGTCTACGAGAAATACCTCGAGCACGGCGGCCTCCCTGTCGTCGTTACGCCGAAACGAGCCTGCGCGAATTCCTCGAGTAGATAACGAGGTTCCGGGTAAGCTTGCAATGAAGTCAACCAGAGGGGCCGTGGGCAGCGGAGCCATAAGGCTCATATGTACGTGGGAACTCGAGATGACATATTCAGCGACACTAGATTTCAGCGCGATCTTCGGATCGCCCCGCACCTGTCCGGGATGCGGATCCGACGCAGTCGATGCCTTTGATGAACTACCCGATATTTCGGTGCGCTGCGGTGGCTGCGGCGCACAGTGGGGTTCCGCCGAGGAAGGCCGAGGCGTCGAAGAACGCAGGCTCCCATGAGAATCGGGCAGATAGTTCCGCCATGGGTACCGGTACCACCGCCCGCCTACGGCGGCACCGAATCGGTAGTCGCCAATCTTTCCGTCGGCCTCGACATGCTCGGCCACGACGTGCACCTTTTCACGGTGGGTGAATCCACCTGCCCGGTGCGCCGCTACTCGCTGTACGAGCAGCCGACCAGCCAGATCGGCGTCGGTGAGGCCGAGCTGATGCACGTGCTCGCCGCTTACGAGACGCTGGCCGACGTCGACATCATCCACGATCACACCTCACTCGGCCCGTTCGTCGGCGCCATCCAGGACGGACCGCCGGTCGTGGTCACCAACCACGGCCCGTTCTCGGAGATGCGCCAGGAACTGTTCCGCTCGATGGCGCGCCACGCGCACATCGTCGCGATCTCCGAGTCGCAGCGGCGGATGGCGGGCAGCGTGCCGATCGCCGAGGTGATCCATCACGGAATCGACCTCAACACTTACAAATACGGCCCCGGTGGCGGGGGATACGTGGTGTTCGTGGGCCGGATGAACGAGGAGAAGGGCGTGCACCGCGCGGTGCAGATCGCCCGGCTGGCCCGGCGCAAACTGCTCATGATCACCAAGATGCGCGAACCCGAGGAACGTCGCTATTACACTGAGCGGGTGCGTCCACTGATGGGCCCCGACGACCCCGAACCGCGCGAGGAACCGACCGCGCGCCGGGTCGAATTGGTGCGCCATGCCGACGCGTTGATCAATCCGATCGAATGGCCCGAACCCTTCGGGCTGGTGATGGCCGAGTCGTTGGCTTGCGGCACACCGGTTCTCGCGTTCCCCAACGGCGCGGCCCCGGAGATCGTGGACCACGGCAGGACCGGATTCCTCTGCCGCGACGTCAACGAAATGGTGGACGCCCTGGACAAGGTGCACACGCTGGATCGCCGGGCCTGCCGTGCATCGGCCGAGCAGCGGTTCGGCAGGCTGCGGATGGCGCGCGACCACGAGCGGCTCTACCGCCGCATCGTGGCCGAACGGACGACCCGGGTCATGGTGCCCACTCCGGTGGCGTGAGTTCGCCGAGCGCCCCCGGGGCTGGCGCGTGACCCATCCGTGGGGCGACGGCTCGGATACGGAGGCGCCGACGGCCATCAACGCTGGGGTCACCCTGGTCGAGGGCTCGACCTTCTGCATCAGTGACGTCAGCGGCGCGATCACCCCGGATCGCGCGGCGGGCTTGTTCGTTCGCGACACCAGGGTGCTGTCGTACTGGCGGCTCACCGTCGACGGATTGGCACCGCAACCGCTCACCGTGCGCTACGACGAGCCGTACAGCGCGACGCTGCTGGCCCGTACCGCGCCGCGTGCGGGTACCGCCGACAGCACCGCGCTGGTGATCATCGGCAGGCATGTCGGCGACGGCATGCGCGAGGACCTGGTGGTACGCAATCTGTCCAGCGCGCCGCTCGACTGCACGATCAGGCTGGAACTGGACGCCGATTTCGCCGACCTGTTCGAGGTGAAGGAGGGGCGCACCGGCCGCGAGCAGGCGGTGGTCACGGCGGCGCGAGCCACCGACGGCGCCATCCAGATCAGCCGCGAAGAGCTGGGCATGGCGGTGACCGTCAGCGGCAGCTCGGCCACCGCGACCGGCCGCGAATTGTGCTGGCAGGTAAGCCTGCCCGGACGCGGGGAATGGTCCACCTGCATCGAGTACCTGCCCGCCCTCGGCACCGACATCGCACCACCGCGCTACCCCTGCGGCACGCCGGTGAACCGCAGCGCGCCGGCACAGCGGCTGCGCGAGTGGTACGCCAACTCGCCGACCGTGCACACCGCGGACGAGACCCTCGCCTCGGTGCTGCAACGCACCCTGACCGACCTCGGCGCGCTGCGCATCTTCGACCCCGACCACCCCGAACGCGCGGTGGTGGCCGCGGGCGCGCCCTGGTTCATGGCGCTGTTCGGCCGGGACTCGCTGCTCACCTCCTGGATGGTGCTGCCGCTGGATCGCAGGCTGGCCGTCGGCACGCTGCAGAGCCTGGCCGATCTCCAGGGCAAGAAATTGCACGCGACGACCGAAGAGCAGCCGGGCCGGATCCCGCACGAGGTGCGCTTCGGCCGGGCGGCCACGCTGCTGCTCGGCGGCGGCACCGCCTACTACGGCACCGCCGACGCAACACCGTTGTTCGTGATGCTGCTCGGCGAGTTGTACCGGTGGGGGCTGGACGCGCGGATCCGCGACGAACTGCTGCCACACGCCGATCGCGCGCTGGAGTGGATCGAGCGTTACGGCGACGCGGACGGCGACGGTTTCGTCGAATACCAGTGCGCCGCCGAACACGGCCTGGCCAACCAGGGCTGGAAGGACTCCTGGGACGGAGTGAACTTCGCCGACGGCACGCTGCCCGAGGCACCCATCGCGCTGGCCGAGGTGCAGGGCTACGTCTACGCGGCGTATCTCGCCCGGGCCACGCTGGCCGCGGGTACCGGCGACCACCAGGCGGCGGAGCGCTGGCGGGGCAAGGCCGCCCAGTTGAAAATCGCCTTCAACGAGGCGTTCTGGCTGCCCGACAAAGGCTGGTACGCGATCGGTCTGGACCGGGACAAGCGACCGATCGACGCGCTCAGTTCCAATATCGGGCACTGCCTGTGGACCGGGATCATCGACGACGACAAGGCCGCGCGGGTCGCCGACCATCTGCTCTCGCCGGAGATGTTCAGCGGCTGGGGAATCCGCACGCTGGCCACCTCGATGGGTGCCTACAACCCGGTCAGCTACCACAATGGCTCGGTATGGCCGCACGACAACGCGATCTGCGCCGCGGGCCTGATGCGCTACGGCTTCACCGACCACGCGAACCGGGTGGTCTCCGCCGTGCTCGACGCCTCGACCCGCTTCGGCTACCGGCTGCCCGAACTCTTCTGCGGCTTCGACCGCGCCGAATTCGACATCCCCGTGCCGTATCCGACGTCGTGTTCGCCGCAGGCCTGGGCGGCTGCCGCACCGTTGCTGTTTTTGCGTACCCTGTTGAGACTGGAACCGAGTGTTCCGGAGGGGGTGCTGTCGGTCGCACCGGTGGTCCCCGCTCGCTATCTGCCGCTACGCGTCGGCGGACTGCGGGTCGGCTCGAATGTGCTGTCGGTCACCGTCGACGCTGAGGGCTGGCAGGTCCGCGGTTTGTCCGGTGACCTGCGGCGGACCGAGCACTGAGCCTGGCGGAACCCACCGCGATGTCGTCGGCGCGAGCGCCGTTGTCGCTGGTACACCTCGCGCGAGCGAAACTTGTCGGTGGGCGCGTTTAGCATGACGGCCGGGATAAGTCTGGACGCCGTTTGTCGGTTCATCTGAACACGATCGAGAAGGGAAACACCTGGTGGCGGAACGCCTCACTGTGCGCGGAGCTCGGGAGCACAACCTGAAGGGGGTCGACCTCGACCTGCCCCGCGACAGTCTCATCGTGTTCACCGGACTGTCCGGCTCCGGCAAGTCGAGTCTGGCGTTCGACACGATCTTCGCCGAGGGCCAGCGGCGGTACGTGGAGTCGCTGTCGGCGTACGCGCGGCAATTCCTCGGGCAGATGGACAAGCCCGACGTCGACTTCATCGAGGGGCTCTCACCCGCGGTGTCGATCGACCAGAAGTCGACCAACCGCAACCCGCGCTCGACCGTCGGCACCATCACCGAGGTGTACGACTACCTGCGCCTGCTGTACGCGCGCGCGGGCACCCCGCACTGCCCGGTGTGTGGCGAGCTGATCGCCAAGCAGACGCCGCAGCAGATCGTCGACCAGGTGCTCGCCATGGAGGAGGGCATCAAGTTCCAGGTCCTCGCGCCGGTGGTGCGCACCCGCAAGGGCGAGTTCGTAGACCTGTTCGACCAGTTGAACACCCAGGGCTACTCCCGGGTCCGGGTCGACGGCGTGGTGTATCCGCTGACCGATCCGCCGAAGCTGAAGAAGCAGGAGAAGCACGACGTCGAGGTGGTCGTCGACCGCCTGTCCGTCAAGCACAACTCCAAACAGCGCCTCACCGACTCGATCGAGACCGCGCTGCGGCTGGCCGACGGCATCGTCGTGCTCGACTTCGTCGACCGGGACGAGCACGCGCACGATCGGGAGCGCCGTTTCTCCGAGCGGCTGGCCTGCCCGAACGGGCACCCGCTCGACATCGAAGACCTGGAACCCCGGTCGTTCTCGTTCAACTCGCCCTACGGCGCCTGCCCGGACTGCACCGGACTCGGCATCCGCAAAGAGGTCGACCCCGACCTGGTGGTGCCCGACCCGGCGCTCAGCTTGAACGATGGTGCCATCGCGCCCTGGTCGCGCGGCCAGACCGCCGAGTACTTCACCCGGCTGCTGTCCGGCTTGGCCGAGGCCGTCGGCTTCTCGATGGACACCCCGTGGGAGAAGCTGCCGCTCAAGGCGCGCAAGGCCGTGCTCGAGGGCAGCTCCGACCAGGTGCACGTCTCCTACACCAACCGCTACGGCCGGAAGCGTTCCTACTACGCCGATTTCGAGGGCGTGATGCCGTTCCTGCAGCGGCGCATGGAGAGCACCGAGTCCGAGCAGATGAAGGAGCACTACGACGGGTACATGCGCGACGTGCCGTGCCCGGTCTGTGACGGTGCCCGGCTGCGCCCGGAGATCCTCGCGGTCACCATCAACGCCGGAGGCGACAACAAGTCCATCGCCGAGGTCAGTGACCTGTCCATCGGGGAGTGCTCGAAGTTCCTGAACTCGCTCACGCTGGGCGAGCGGGAGGCCGCGATCGCCGGGCAGGTGCTCAAGGAAGTACAGGCGCGGCTCGGGTTCCTGCTCGACGTCGGCCTGGAGTACCTGTCGCTGTCCCGGGCCGCGGCGACGCTGTCCGGCGGTGAGGCGCAACGTATCCGGCTCGCCACCCAGATCGGCTCCGGACTGGTCGGCGTGCTCTACGTGCTCGACGAGCCGTCCATCGGCCTGCACCAGCGGGACAACCGGCGGCTCATCGAAACCCTCACCCGGCTGCGTAATCTCGGCAACACGCTGATCGTCGTCGAACACGACGAGGACACCATCCGCGCCTCCGACTGGGTGGTCGACATCGGCCCGCTGGCCGGCGAGCACGGCGGGCGCGTGGTGCACAGCGGTCCCTACCAGGAGCTGCTCACCGAGCCCGAATCCCTCACCGGCGCTTACCTTTCCGGCCGTGAGCGGATCGAGCTGCCGCTGGTTCGCCGCCCGATCGACAAGAAGCGCCTGCTCACCGTGGTCGGCGCGACCGAGCACAACCTGCGCGGCATCGACGTCAACTTCCCGCTCGGCGTGCTCACCGCGGTCACCGGCGTCTCCGGTTCCGGTAAGTCGACGCTGGTCAACGACATTCTGGCGACCGTGCTGGCGAACAAGCTCAACGGTGCGCGGCAGGTGCCGGGCAGGCACACCAGGATCAAGGGGCTGGACGACCTGGACAAGCTGGTCCAGGTGGACCAGTCGCCGATCGGCCGCACCCCGCGCTCCAACCCGGCCACCTACACCGGGGTGTTCGACAAGATCCGCACCCTGTTCGCGTCGACCACCGAGGCGAAGGTGCGCGGCTACCAGCCGGGCCGATTCTCCTTCAACGTCAAGGGCGGTCGCTGCGAGGCGTGCTCCGGTGACGGCACCCTGAAGATCGAGATGAACTTCCTGCCGGACGTGTACGTCCCGTGCGAGGTCTGCCACGGTGCCCGGTACAACCGGGAAACCCTCGAGGTGCACTACAAGGGCAAGACCATCGCCGAGGTCCTCGACATGTCGATCGAGGAGGGCGCGGAGTTCTTCGAGCCCATCAGCTCCATCCACCGCTACCTCAAGACCCTGGTGGACGTCGGCCTCGGCTACGTCCGCCTCGGCCAGAGCGCCCCCACCCTGTCCGGTGGCGAAGCCCAGCGCGTGAAACTGTCCGCCGAACTCCAGAAGCGCTCCACCGGCCGCACCGTCTACATCCTCGACGAACCGACCACCGGCCTGCACTTCGAAGACATCCGCAAGCTGCTCAAGGTGATCAACGGCCTCGTCGACAAGGGCAACACCGTCATCGTCATCGAACACAACCTCGACGTCATCAAGACCGCCGACTGGGTGATCGACATGGGACCCGAAGGTGGCTCCGGCGGCGGCACGGTCGTCGCCGAAGGCACCCCGGAAGACGTTGCCGCCGTAGCCGAGAGCTACACCGGACAGTTCCTCCGCGAAGCGCTGGAACAAGCCGACGCCCCCACCAAGAAGGCGCCCGCGAAGAAGGCGGCGGCAACCAAGGCATCGCCCACCAAGGCGGCTGCGAAGAAGGCCCCCGCGAAGAAGGCAACCAAGGCGGCCGACAAGCCGACCGAAGCGCAAGCGGCGGCAAAAACCGCCACCAAGCGTTTGGCGCGCAAGGCCGCCGCGCTGCGCTGAGCATTGCGTCCCGGTTGTCTGCCTAGCCGCAGGCAACCGGGACCTTCGGCCTCCTCGCATGCGGGGCTGGTAGTTCGCACGCCGGCCTGGTTCTTTACGCAGCGCCTGCGTCGCAGGTGGGTATGTGAAGAATTAATCAAATGCGAAAAGAGTTGGCGCGGCAATTAGAAGTACTATTTGTCGGGGAATTCCTTTCTGTGTCAGGGGGATTGGGGAGGGGTGGGCTGGGGGTTCGGGGGTCCCCAGTTGGGGGCGTTCACGGGGGGTAATTGTTGTGTTTTCATGGGGAAGTATGAATCTTATTCGTCGGGCTGCGGCTCGGTATCTTGTTTCTGGTGTAATCGCTACGGTGGCAATGGGTTTCGTTGCGTTGCCGAGTTCTTTCGCGGAGCCGGGGCCGCCGGGGGTGCCGGCTCCGCCGGGTGCGCCGAGTACGCAACCGGTACCGCTGGAGCCGGATCAGCAGTCGCGGGTGTATTTCAAAATTCCGGTGGCCAATGAATTCGTGCGGATGCAGACGCGGTTCACGGTGCCGCCGAAACCGGCGCGGGTGGGGACGATGTTTTTGTGGCCGGGGCTCGAGCCTCGGGAAGGGGGGAGGAATTACTATCCGATCGGGCTGGGCGTGCTGCAGCCGGTGCTGACGTGGGGTCCGGCCTGCGCGCCGGTGCAGCAGCCGCCGACGTACTCGACGTGGTGGATTTCCGGGCAGTACGTCAACGTGTATTCCAACGATCCGCGCTACCGCGGGTGCCACTCGGGGCGCGCGATGTCGGTGCAGGTGGGGGAGGTGCTCGAGATGGACATCGCCCTGGACCAGTCGACCGGCCTGTGGACGCAAACCATTACGGGACAAGCGGGTTCGGTGCGCTACTCGATCAATCTGCGCAAGCAGGCCCAGAACATGGCGTTGTTCGCGATCGAACCGTGGGACAACGCGCGACTCGCCAATCGGCTGGTGTTCTCCGGCACCACGCTCACCTTCCGTGACGAAGCCGCGCAGAGCTGCCTGAACCCGGAACTCACCTACACCGGAACGGGCGGCACCATCTCCCCGCCGACCGTCGACGGGCGCCGCTGCCACATCGACACCGTCACCGTCAACGTCCCGCGGAGTGCGGCCTAACCGCTTCTGCTGGTGGCGAAATCGGTTCCCGCCCGCGGGGATGCGGCTTTACCGTGACGGCATGCATTCACCGATCACGGGCACCGCCGCGGGCGTGCCGTTCACCGCGCTGCCGCCGACCGGCGACGCCCCCGCGCCGCTGATCGTCACCTGGCACATGCTGGACGCGCCGAGGTCGGACGCGGCGTTCGCCGCCGCGTTGCCGATGGACGGTCTGCCCGCGTGGCGGGTGCACCTCGGTATGCCGATGTGCGGGGCACGGATGGTCGACGGCAGCATGGACGCCGGGCTGGCATTGATACGCGAGGACGTGCTGATGTCGTTTCTGCACGCGTTCGTCCAGCAGGCGACCGAGGAGTTCCCGGCCGCGCTGGCGTCGATCCGGGAGCAGCTGCCGGTCGGCGACGGCCCGATCGGCGTGCTCGGTGGTTCTCTGGGTGGTGCCGTCGCGCTGCGGGTCCTCGCCGAAACCGAGACGCCGATCTTCGCGGGCGCCGTCGTGAACGCCGCCATCCGGATGCGGTCCGTCGTGGACCTGTTCCCCGGCGACTATCCGTACGACGCCGAGTCCGAGAAAGCCGTCGACAGTTTGGATTTCATCGCCAAGGCGGGCCTCCTCGCCGGGCGCGCACCGCTGCTGGTGGTCAGTGGCGAGGAGGATCATCCCGCGTTGCGTGCCGACGCGTTCCAGCTCGTCGACGCGATCGGCGACGGGGCCGAACTGCTGTCGATCCCCGGCCTGGCGCACCCCCTCGCCGAAGAACCCGGCATCGAACCCGCACCCCAGCTGCCGACGGCACGCGCGGTGGACGCAGGCCTGACCTCGTGGTTCCGACGCCAGCTCGCGGGCTGAGCTGCACCGGCTATCTGGACGCGCGCCGGTTCTCGCGGGGCGCCGGTTGCCGAGTCCTGCACCGGTTCTCGGGATCCGCTTCAGGTGCCCGTAATCAGTGCGGATCCCGAGTGCGGGTGCGGCTATTCCGCTGTTCGGTTGGCTACCGTGTGGAGGAGGTCGGCTAGTTCTTTCGGCTTGGACCACATGGGCCAGTGGCCGGTGGGGAGGTCGATGTAGTCGGCATCGATGCGGGTCAGTTCGGTGAAGTCGGGGACATCGCCGCTGTCGCGGAACTTTTTGGCGAGTTCGGCGGTGATGCTGTTGCAGATGATGGTGGTCGGTATCGAGAGGCGCGCGGGGGAGTCGCTGAGTTCCAGGGGACCGACGGCGATGGTCGTCGGTTCGCCGACGGCTCGTTCGCGGAAGCGATTGAGCGTGGCCTCGTCCAAGCCTTCGAGGCTGTTGCCGGTCTCTTCCAGTTGCGGCCAGTCGGGGAGCAACCACTCGGGGCCGAGTTCGGCGAGTGCGGGGTTGATAGCGAAGCCGGCGGGCAGGGGAGCGGAGTCGACGTAGATCGCGCGGTGGAATCGGTCCGGCGCGCGGTCGGTGGCGAGGTAGGCGGGTGCGGCACCGCCGGAGTGCGAGACGAGCACGGCGGTGTCCGCGGCAGGGACGGCGTCGATGATCGCCTGTGCTTGCGTTTCCAGTGTGGCCGAAAGCCGTTCGGGGTCAGCGGGATCCAGGCCCGGCAGGGTGAGTGCTCGTACTTCGTTGCCGCGCTCGCGCAGGTCGGCGGCGACCTCGTCCCAGGCCCAAGCGCCGAGCCAGAATCCGGGGACCAGAACTATCCGTGTAGCCATGGGCTTACCTTGCCCTACCGCGGCGGCATCCGCGAGGCGGCCTGCGCTTCCCTATTTTCCTCAAACCTCCCTATTGTGCAAATCTTTAGGGAAGTTTAAGGTATTAGAGTGAATGATCGCCTCTACTCCGTAGAACAGGTCGCCGAACGCCTCGGCCTGCACGTCCGCACAATCCGCAACTACGTGCGCGACGGGCGGCTCACCGCGGTCCGCATCGGTAAGCAGTACCGGATCGCGCACGAGGATCTGGAAGCCTTCACCGGCCGTCCGGTGCCCGCGCCACTGCGGGAGACGGTCGAGCGGCAGCGGCACGTCGAGGTGTCGAGCATCGTTCAGGTCGACGCGGTCGATCCAGGGATGGCCGATCGACTGACCACCCTGCTGATGGGCGCGGCCAACACTCGGTCCTCCGATGACGAGCCGCTGCGGGTCGAGACGATGTACGACGCGGAGCGGGCGCGCATGAAAGTCATTGTCCTGGGCGGCCTTGCGGACACCGCACGGCTGTTCGACTACATGGAGGGGGTGCTCGCATCATGAGCGAGCAGAAAATCTACAAGTCCGACAAGGGCGCCGCGCAGATCCGGCAACGCTACGCGGAACTGCTGCAGACCTGGCCGGTACCGGCCGAGCACCTGCGCCTGCCGACCCGCGAGGGGGAGACCTTCGTCGTGGCGTCCGGTCCGCAGGACGCGCCACCGCTACTGATCCTGCACGGGTCAGGCGCGAACACGACGATGTGGCGCGGCGATATCGCCTCCTGGGCAACGCATTTCCGCACCTACGCGGTCGACATCATCGGTGAGCCCGGCGGCAGCGCGCCGTCGCGCCCGCCGCTCGACTCCGATCGGCTCGCGCAATGGCTCGACGATGTGCTGGAAGGCCTTGGGCTCAGCACGATTTCGGTCGTGGCGACGTCGCTCGGCGGCTGGGTCGCCCTCGACTACGCCGTCCGCCGACCGGAACGGATCACCCGGCTCGCCCTGCTGTGCCCCGGCGGTATCGGCGCGCAAAAGATGGGCTGGCTACCGAAAGCCCTGTTCCTGAGCCTCTTCGGATCCCGCGGTGTGCGGCGGACCGCCCGCACCATGACCGGCCTGGACGTGCCGCTGACCGAAGAAACCCTGGACGAGATCGTGCTGACCTTCACCCAGTTCAAGCCGCGCACCGAGCGACTCCCCATCTTCTCCGACGACGCCTTGCGCGGACTGACCATGCCGATGCTGGTGCTGGTCGGTGCCCGTGACGTCATGATCGACTCCGCGGCCACCGCCGAACGCGTGCGCCGGTGCGTCCCGAACGCGACGGTGCACGTGCTCCCCGATGTCGGCCACGCCATCCTCGGCCAGACCGAGACGGTAGCCGATTTCCTTCTCGACAAGCACGCATCCCAGCCCACTCCCTCCTGACGCAGGGCGCCGACGTCGCTGAGCGCTGTCCCAGATTTTGTGTTGCAGCACAGGTATCAGCGGCAAAGTTCGCACGCGGCAGGCAGATTCCTGCGCCGTGGGCCAAAAGCCACGCGCGGCAGGCCAAACCATGTGGGGCAGGCCAAACCATGTGGGCAGACCAAACTATGGGCAGGCCAAGCCATGTGGGGCAGGTAAAGCCATGTGGGCGGGCCGGGCGATGCGGGGCGGAGCTGGCGATGTGGGGCGGGCCTGGCGACGTGGGCGGGCCCGGCGATCGGAGGCGGGCCCTGCCATGCGGGGGAGGCCGGCCATGCGGGGCCGGCCGGGCTAGGCCGCGCAGACACGGTCTGGGTGCGGCCGCTCCTCGGGACCTGGCCACTAGGACGCGGACCCGCTGTGCCTGCCGTTGGCCGGATCAGCTGGGTGGCGAACCGAACCAACGGGTCAACGCTTCGCGCAAACGTTCCGGGTCGGACTGCGCATCACCGTTGGCCGCCCACGCCACGTACCCGTCCGGCCGGATCAGCATTGCCGCGGCGGGCGCGTCGGAAGTCGTCGCGACCACGGTGTCGACCCGGTCGCGCCAACTTGCCGCGACATCGGCGTAAGCCCCGATCCCGTCAAGGTCCCTGACTCTGAAACCGGCGCTGTTATCGGCACCGGCACTCCCACCTGGGCGAGCGTCGTTGAGCATGAGCAAAACTGGGCGCGCCTTCCGCAGCACCTCCGCGACCCGCTGTGTGCCACTGTCGGTTTCGAGGGTGAGGTCGGGCACCATCCGCCCGGACAGCGGATGGTTGTCACCCACCTCGTAGCGGGTGTTCGACCCGGACATCAACCGCGCGATGTAAGCGGTGTTCTCCGGCTGTCCCAGCAGCTCGTCGAACAGTGTGCGCAGCGCGGTGACCTCGGGACCCGGTGCGAAGAGCGCGGTTTGAGCCAGCGAACTCATCATGACGCGGACCCCGACCGGATGCCGTTCGGTGTGGTAGGTGTCCAGCAGGCCGTCCGGCGCCCATCCGTTGATCTCGGCGGCGAGTTTCCAGCCGAGGTTGGCGGCATCCTGCAGGCCGAGATTGAGGCCGGGCCCGCCGATCCCGGAGTGCACATGCGCCGCGTCGCCGACCAGGAACACATTGCCCGACCGGTACCGCTCGGCCTGCCGGGTGTTCTGATTGTCGATGCGGCGCAACGCATGTGGTCCTGGCCCGCGTGGCGCCTCGATCGGCAGGTCGACGCCGAGTACTCGCCGCACACCCGCGCGCAGTTCCTCGATCGTCATCGGCGTGCCCGCGGGCACCGGCTCGACACCGAACTCCATGCTCGCGACGAGCGGCCGTCCCGGTTCGAGTTCGGCGAAGACGAACCCGCCGCGTTCGAGTCGGTTGTGTCCGAACGGGAGCCGCCCGAAACCGGGCACCTCGACGCCGCCGTCGGCGGTCCGTAGCTCGTCGGGCAGCCAGACGTGCCCCATCCGCACGACGCTGTCCGTCGCGGTGTACCCGGGGAATCCGATACCGGCCTGATTACGGACGAGGCTCTTGCCGCCGTCGGCGCCGACCAGGAAGGTGGTGTCGAGTCGATAGTCGCCCTCGGGCCCGGCCACCGTGACGACGACGCCCCCGTCCTGCTGGGTCGACTCGGTGAGCCGATGCCCCCATCGGATCTCGACACCCAACCCGCGCACCCACTTCTCCAGTAGGCGAACAAGTTTCGGCTGCGGAATGGCGAGTATGGCCATCGGATTGTCCGGCAGCTCGGCGAACGACAGCCGCAGCCCGGCGAAGAAATACCCGGGCAGCGGTTGCGGCGCACCGGGCGCACCGCCGAACACGTGATACAGCCCCCGCATGTCCAGCAGCCGAATCACTTGGCCGACAAGGCCGTTCGCTTTCGGCTCGGCACTCGGCGCGGGCAGTTCCTCCAGCACGATCGCGCGCACGCCGGCCAACGCGAGTTCACCGGCGAGCAGCAGTCCGTTCGGTCCGGCGCCGGAAATGACTACGGCGGCAGAGTTTTCAGGCATGACAAATACACCCCTTGTTCGATGATGAGTTTCTGGCGGTGCGGTCAGCGCGGCGGTTCAGGCAGCCCCGCGGTGACTTGGTCGAGGGCGCGCCGCAGCAGCGGGGCGATGGGGACCGGCGGGTCCGCGTGTGCGTACGCCACCATGGCCGCGTCGATGACGGTGCCGATCATGCCGGTCACCAGCCGTGGATAGACATCGTGCAGCGGGTCGGTCCCGGTGCGTTCCGCGATCAGCTCGAGCCAGTCCTCGGACACCCCGGTGAACAGCGCGGACCGTAATTCGGGCGCGCGGAACAGTTTCCGGACTTCGGCCAGCTGGGCGGCGGTGGGGACGCGGAACTCGGCCTGTTCGGCTTCGAGCGGCTCGAGCAGCGCCGCGGTGAGCGCGCTCCAGAGCGGTTCGTCTGCCGGGCGTTCGCGAAATGCCGCCAGGCTGCGCCGGATGCGGACCGACTGCCGATAGGTGATCGCGTCGTACTTGCCGGTGAAGTAGTTGTTGAAGGTGCGCACCGAGACACCGGCACGCTTCGCGATGTCCTCGCGGGTGACGTTGTCCAGGCCGCGCTCGAAGGCGAGCTCCAGCGCCGCGTCGCTGAGCGCCATGCGGGTATCGAGCTTCTTGCGTTCGCGCAGGCCGAGCGCTTCTTCAGCGGGCATGCCACCAGCCTACGGCAAAAACTTGCCCGGCGGGCAAAATTTCCCGCCGGGCAAAATTATCGACTGCGGCGCACTCGAGGTGCCGCGAGCGCTGGCCGAGTCAGTAAACGGGACCCGTGTACTTCTCGCCCGGCCCCTTACCCGGCTCGTCCGGATGCGCCGACGCTTCCCGGAACGCGCGCTGCAACGACTGCAACCCCTCGCGAATCGGCCCCGCGTGCGGCCCGAGATACTCCACCGACGCCGTGACCAGCCCGGCCAGCGCCGTGATCACCCGGCGCGCCTCGTCCAGATCCCGCCGCGTGCTGGTCTCCGGATCCTCGTCCGCGAGCCCGAGCTTCTCCGCCGCCGAGCTCATCAGCATCACCGCAGCCCGGCTGATCACCTCCACCGCCGGGATGTCGGCCAGTTCGCGCACGGAGTTGTCGAGCTCTTCAGTCATGGCTATGAGGCTAGCGAGGCCGCTCGGAGGAGTCGGAGCTGGCCGATCTCCGCGACGTTCTTCATCAGCTCCGAGTTCACCCAGCTCGCCAGGTGTGCCACCGTCAAACCCGCGTCGGCGGGCCACGGAAAGGCCGCGGGCCGGTCCAGGTCGGCGTCGGTCAGGTCGTCCAGTGCGCCCAGCCAGGTGTCGCGCAGCCAGCGCAGCTGCGCCACTGCCGCGACGCCGTCGCCCGCCCAGTGCACGTCCTCGCGCTCGGGTGGGGTCCGGCCCGCGAGATGGTCGATGGCCGCGCTCCACCACCAGTCGATATGCCAGCTGAGCCAGCCGATGGTCGGCACCGGGACGGGGTCCGGCTCGGTGTCGGCCCAGTCCGGCCGCCACACGCCGTCGGCGTCGGGGCGTACTGTCCAGTGGAGTTCGGCGGGTGCCCAGTCGAAGTCCTCGACGCGCAGCGCGTCGAGATGCAGTTCGGTGAGCGACCAGGTGAGGTCGAACTGCCATCGGAGCAGGTCACGGCGTGAAGTAGACACCGGGGGAGCGTGGCAGGCACCCGGGCGCGCGGGCAAGCGGTTTACCGCGATTCGGCGATAGCCGAACGCAATGTTAGACTTTCTGCTGACGACCGCCCCTGGTTGTGTCTTCTTCCAAGATTTCGAGCCCGGGGCTGATAAGTGGAGCCCGACTCCCACCGTTGCCGACGAGCGATCGTCAGGTCAAACGGTCCGGTCACCCGCCTTCTCGGAGGCGGGTTTCTTGTGCAGGGGTTCTCTCGCGAGAACCGCGTGGACAAGATCGCATGCGAGTCTTTGGCGTGCGCTGACCGGTCGACCTCGGGCCCCGACGCGGAATACCGCTCCGGGGCTTTTGTGTTGAAAAGGGGTTGCAGTTATTGCGTGCGGTCGTCTTGACGACACCGCTTGACCTAGGAGGCCCCATCAGCACTGAGACCCGCATCAACGATCGCATCCGTGTTCCCGAGGTTCGCTTGATCGGACCCAGCGGCGAGCAGGTTGGGATCGTGCGTGTTGAAGATGCACTACGCGTCGCCATGGAGGCAGATCTCGATCTCGTCGAGGTCGCTCCGGATGCACGTCCGCCGGTCTGCAAGATCATGGACTACGGCAAGTTCAAGTACGAGACGGCGCAGAAGGCGCGCGAGTCTCGGAAGAACCAGGTGCAGACCGTGATCAAGGAGCAGAAGCTCCGCCCGAAGATCGACGACCACGACTACGCGACCAAGAGGGGCCATGTCATGCGCTTCCTCGAGGCGGGGTCGAAGGTCAAGGTCACCATCATGTTCCGCGGACGCGAGCAGTCCAGGCCCGAACTGGGCTACCGGCTGCTGCAGCGTCTCGCCGCGGACGTGGCGGACCTGGGGTTCGTCGAGACCTCGGCCAAGCAGGACGGTCGCAACATGACCATGGTCCTCGCGCCCCACAAGGGTGCGAAGACGCGAGTGAAGGCACAGCAGGAGTCCGCAGCTCCGCGGCAGCAGCAGCCCGCTGCGCAGCCGAGCCCCGCGCCCGCCGAAGCCGCCACCGCAGACAGCGCGCCCGCCGCGGCTCCGGCCGAGCAGGCCGACCCGCCGCAGTAATACCGATAAGAGCCGGCGGTCCGCAAGGGCCGCCGGGACGAGACAGATTAGAGGAATCCATGCCGAAGATGAAGAGCCACAGCGGCGCCTCGAAGCGATTCAAGGTGTCGGGCCGAGGCAAGCTGCTTCGCCAGCAGGCGAACCGTCGCCACCTGCTCGAGCACAAGTCGTCCCGCCGGACTCGTCGTCTGGATGGCACGGAGGCCGTCGCGTCCGTCGACGTCCCGCGCGTGAAGAGGCTGCTCGGTCTCTGAGAGACCTAGCCAGCGACCGCGTTCCGGATTCCGGACGCCGACCGAACTGACAATCTCCGGGTGCCCGCATGCGCCCCCTAGATCGACAAAGGACTGACCCATGGCACGCGTCAAAAGGGCCGTCAACGCTCAGAAGAAGCGTCGTTCCATCCTCGAGGCCTCCAAGGGCTACCGCGGCCAGCGTTCGCGGCTGTACCGCAAGGCCAAGGAACAGCAGCTGCACTCGCTCACCTACGCCTACCGGGACCGCCGGGCGCGCAAGGGTGACTTCCGCAAGCTGTGGATCGCCCGCATCAACGCCGCGGCGCGTCTGAACGACATCACCTACAACCGCTTCATCCAGGGCCTGAAGGCCGCGGGTGTCGAGGTGGACCGCAAGATCCTCGCCGAGCTCGCCGTCTCCGACGCCGAGGCGTTCGCCGGTCTCGTCGCGATCGCCAAGGCCGCCCTCCCGCAGGACGTCAACGCGCCCGCCGCGTAAGTCACCGGGTGACAAGCGAATACCTTTCGGAACGACCCGTGGACGCGCTCTCCGAGCGCAATCCACGGGTCGTTTCCGCTGTCAAGCTGCACCGCGGTGCGCAGCGCCGCAAGACCGGGTTGTTCCTGGCCGAGGGCGCCAATTCGGTGGCGGCCGCGCTGGATACCGGGCGGGTGCAGGAGCTGTTCTACTCCGCCGGTGCCGCGGTCCGCGAGCATGAACTGGTCGCGAGTGCTGCGGGGATGGGGGTGCGCACCACGCTGGTCAGCGATCGGGCTGCCCAGCAGTTGGGTGAAACCGTCACCGCGCCAGGGCTCGTCGCTGTGTGTGCGCTGATCGATGTGCCGCTGGCCGACGTGCTCGCGGCACAGCCCCGCATGCTCGCCGTGCCGGTCGAGATGGCTGAACCCGGCAATGCCGGAACTCTCATCCGGGTTGCCGATTCGGTGGGTGCCGACGGCGTGGTGCTGGCCGGTGACTCGGTCGACCCGCACAACGGCAAGTGCGTGCGGGCCAGTGCGGGCAGCCTGTTCCACGTCCCGATCGCCCGGCATCGTGACATCGGCGAAACGCTGGATTCCGTTGCGGCCGCAGGCATCACGATCCTCGCGACGGCCGCCGACGGCGAGGTCGAGCTCGACGACGCCGACGAACTGTTCACCGGGCCGGTCGCCTGGCTGTTCGGCAACGAGGCGCACGGCTTGGATCCCGCCGTGACGCGGCGCGCCGACCATCGCATTCGCATCCCGATCCGCGGCCGCGCCGAAAGCCTGAACCTGGCCACCGCGGCGGCCATTTGCCTGTACGCCAATTCCCGTGTGCGCTACGCGAACTAGAGACCGAGCCGCACGCGCGTGCAGCGCTTCCCCGTGCGAGCTCAGCCGCAGTAGCCGTAGAACACGCAGAAGATGATGTTCTGCAGCCACGCCGGTAGCCAGGCGTAGGGGTTCGGTCCCGGCGGGTTGGCGGCCGCCGTCCCGCTGCCGAGCAGGGTGATGACCAGCAGGCTCACCATCATGGCAAGGCTGGTGAATCCGACGGTTACCGCCGCCTTCGATCTGCTCATGTCCCCGGACCTCCATGTTCTCGGGCGGTGCCCGCGCGGGCAACATCCCTACTGCTGTGACCATGGTCGCAATTTCGCGGCAACGAGGTGGTGAAACGGGGTCCCGGGGGCACTGCGGGGAATCCGTGTGAATCGGATATGACGCATCCAATAGGATTCCACCAGCAGCAATGTGGGTAGGGAACGAGCCGTGCCCGCGAACCGATCCCCAGGGGAGAGTCGAACCACCGTGGCCGACGACAACGACGCAGTCGAGCAGAACGCGACGCTGACCGAGGAGGCACTGGCCGCAGCCGCGGCGGCGGCCGAGAAGGCGTTCGCCGCTGCCGCCGACCTGGATGCGCTCGCGGTCGCGAAAACCGAGCATCTCGGCGGCAAGGCGCCGCTGGCGCTGGCGCAGCGCGCGCTGGGCAGCCTGCCCAAGACCGAGAAGGCCGACGCGGGCAAGCGGGTCAACGTGGCGCGCGCCCGGATCTCCGAGGCGTTCGAGGCGCGCCGCGCGGCGCTGCTCGAAGAGCGGGACGCCGCGGTGCTGGTGGCCGAGGCGATCGACGTGACGCTGCCCGCCCGCAGGCACCCGTTCGGCGCAAGGCATCCGATCACCGTCATCTCCGAGCAGGTCGCAGACGTGTTCGTTGCGATGGGCTGGGAGGTCGCCGAGGGTCCCGAGGTGGAGACCGAGCACTTCAACTTCGACGCGCTCAACTTCCTGCCCGACCATCCGGCCCGCACCATGCAGGACACCTTCCACATCGCGCCGGAGGGCTCGCGCCAGGTGCTGCGCACGCACACCTCCCCGGTGCAGGTGCGTTCGCTGCTGGAACGCGAGCTGCCGATCTACGTGGTGTGCCCCGGCCGCACCTTCCGCACCGACGAGCTCGACGCCACGCACACCCCGGTCTTCTCCCAGGTGGAGGGGCTGGCCGTGGACAAGGGCCTGACCATGGCGCACCTGCGCGGCACGCTGGACGCGTTCGCCCGCGCGCTGTTCGGGCCGGACACCCGAACCAGGATGCGCCCCAACTATTTTCCGTTCACCGAGCCCTCCGCCGAGGTCGACGTCTGGTTCCCGGACAAGAAGGGCGGCGCGGGCTGGGTCGAGTGGGGCGGGTGCGGCATGGTGAACCCGAAGGTGCTGATCGCCAGCGGGATCGATCCCGAGGTGTACAGCGGGTTCGCGTTCGGCATGGGCCTGGAGCGGACGCTGCAGTTCCGCAACGGCATCCCGGACATGCGCGACATCGTCGAGGGCGATGTGCGTTTCACGCTGCCCTTCGGCATCCGGTCCTGAGCCGGCCCCCACCGAGACCACCCTTCGATCGAGAGAGCGAAACGTCAAGTGCGAGTAGCGCAGTCCTGGCTGACCGACATCATCCAGCGCACCGTCCCCGACTGGTCGGTGACGGCGGAGGAACTCGACGCGGGCTTCGTCCGGGTGGGGTTGGAGGTCGAAGAAGTCGACAAGCTCGAGCGGATCGGCGGCGATATCGACAAGCCGCTGGTCGTCGGCCGCGTCGCCGAGATCACCGAGCTGACCGAGTTCAAGAAGCCGATCCGCTTCTGCAAGGTCGACGTCGGTAATCCGGATCTTCAGGAAATCGTCTGTGGGGCAACCAACTTCGCCGTCGGCGACCTGGTCGTCGTGGTGCTGCCCGGCGGTGTGCTGCCCGGCGGCTTCGCCATCTCCTCGCGCAAGACCTACGGGCACGTCTCCAACGGCATGATCTGCTCGGTCGCCGAACTCGGTATCGGCAAGGATCATGCGGGCATCCTGGTGCTGGAACCGGGCACCGCCGAGCCCGGCGCGGACGCGAACGAACTGCTCGGCCTGGACGATACGGTCATCGAGCTCAACATCACCCCGGACCGGGGCTACTGCTTCTCGGTGCGCGGCCTGGCCCGTGAACTCGCCTGCGGCTTCGACCTCGATTACGCCGATCCCGCCGTGCGCACCTTGGCGGACGACGAGCAGGACGCCTGGTCGGTCCGGCTCGAGCCGGACTCGCAGTGCACCCGTTTCGCGGTGCGCCGGGTCACCGGCATCGACCCGAACGCGGTGAGCCCCTGGTGGTTACAGCGCAGGCTGCTGCTGTCCGGCGTGCGCCCGATCTCGCCTGCCGTCGACGTCACCAACTACGTCATGCTGGAACTGGGTCAGCCGCTGCACGCCTTCGACGCGGCCAAGCTGACCGGCGGCCTGGTGGTGCGCACCGCCAACAAGGGCGAGACGCTGCGCACCCTCGACGAGGTCGAGCGCATCCTGGACGCCGAAGACGTGGTGATCGCCGACGATTCCGGCGTCATCTCGCTGGCCGGCGTGATGGGCGGCGCGACCACCGAGGTCGGCGCGGAGTCGACCGACATCGTGCTGGAGGCCGCCACCTGGAACCCGCTGCTCGTCTACCGCACCTCGCGCAGGCACAAGCTGGTGTCCGAGGCGGGCAAGCGGTACGAGCGGGTGGTCGACCCGGAGATCAACGTGGCCGCGCTCGATCGGGCCGCTACGCTGCTCGCCGAAATCGCCGGCGGCACCGTCGAATCCGCGCTCACCGACGTCCGCGTCCCGGTGCCGCCCGCGGCGCCGATCCGGATGGACATCGACCGGGCCGACCGCGTCGCCGGTGTCGTCTACCCGACCGGTACGTCCGCGCGCAGGCTCGCCCAGATCGGCTGCACCGTCGAGGTCGCTGTCGACGAGAGCACCGGCCACGGGCAGCTCGCGGTCACCCCGCCGAGCTGGCGGCCCGACCTGGTCCAGCCCGCCGACCTGGTCGAGGAGGTGCTGCGGCTGGAGGGGCTCGAGCAGATCCCGTCCGTGCTGCCCACCGCGCCGGCCGGTCGCGGCCTCACCGCCACCCAGCGGCGGCGCCGCGCGGTCAGCCGCGCACTGGCCTTCGCCGGTGCCGTCGAGGTGCCCGCGCCGGTGTTCCTGCCCGCCGGCGTCTTCGACACCTGGGGTCTGGACGCCGACGACCCGCGCCGCGCGACCACCCGGGTGCTGAACCCGCTCGACGTGGAGCGCGCCGAGCTGGCCACCACCCTGCTGCCCGGACTGCTGGAAGTGGCCGCCCGCAACATCTCTCGCGGCGCCCGCGACCTCACCATCTACGGCATCGCGCAGGTGGTGCTGCCCGGCGACAACGTGCGCCCGGTCGAGGCGCTGCCGGTCGACCGTCGCCCCACCGACGAGCAGATCGCCGGCCTGATCGACTCGCTGCCCGCCCAGCCGGTGCACGTCGCGGCGGTTCTCACCGGTCGTCGCGAGCCGCGCGGCGCGTGGGGGCAGGGCCGCCAGGCCGAGGCCGCCGACGCCTTCGCCCTCGCCGATGCGGTGGCCGACGCGGCGGGTGTCACGATCGAACGCCGTCCGGCGGCTCAGCTGCCTTGGCATCCTGGTCGCTGCGCCGAGCTGGTGGTGGACGGCACGGTCGTTGGTCACGCGGGCGAACTGCACCCCGCTGTGCTGGAACGCTCCGGTCTGCCGCCGCGGACCTGCGCCGTCGAACTCGATCTCGACGCACTGCCGCTGCTCGAATCCCGGCCCGCGCCAACAATTTCCCCGTTCCCGGCGGTGCTGCAGGACGTCTCGGTCAGTGTCGAGAAGAGCACTCCCGCCGCGTCGGTGGAGTCGGCCCTGCGCACCGGCGGCGGCGATCTGCTCGAGGATATCGCCCTGTTCGACGTCTACGAGGGCACGCAAGCGGGTGAGGGCCGCAAGTCCCTCACCTACGCCCTGCGTTTCCGCGCCACCGACCGCACCCTCACCGAGGACGAGGCAAGTGCGGCCCGCGATGCCGCGGTAGCCGCAGCGGCAGACGCCGTCGGCGCGGTTCTGCGCGGATAGCCTTCGAGTCAACCTGCCGCGCAAAGGAATTGCTGGCAATCCTGTTGCGCGGCAGGACCGAGGGCGATCGCAGCCAGGCATCCGAACGACCTTCGGCCCGCGCGGAGCTCACGCGGGTTCGGGTACCGTCCGGTGATCGGTCACCGAGCTGCGCTCGACAGAACGCCGCTCGGCAGTGGCGAGCATCGCGGCCCCGGCGACGAGGACGGGAACGGCGTAGGCGGACATTGCACCGAAACCCAGTGCGGTCCACATTGCCAGCATGAACAGCGAGAGCAGTCCCGCAGTGCACGCTGCGGTAATGCGGGGGAGTACCCCCAGGACGAGTGCAGCGCCGAGCACCACCTCGGGCACCGTCGCCACTATGGCGGTCGCTCCGGCGAGCCCACTCGTGAAGCTAGGCAACAACGTTCGCGTGTAATCGACGAAAGCATCGAACGATCCCCAGGAAACACCCGCACCGCCCGGCGCACCGAAAAGCCCGACCCGATCGGCCACCGAACCGAGCAGCAGCAGCCCGAGCGCCACCCGCAAGACGACGCGCATGAAATCGAAGCGGCCGACTGTGCTGGCATGAACCGCGACGATCACGACGGCGGTCGCGGTGACCCACCCGAGCGCTCCGTCGAAGAACAACAGCCAGTCAACTTCGGTGACCAAAGCGGCACAGGCAAGACCCACTGTGACAGTACGCATATCAGAACCCTTCAAGGTAGTAAGGTGCCTTACCAACAGTAGGAGCAAGGAGTAATATGGTCAAGCGCCTTACTAACCCGTTGGTCGACCGCCCCGCACCATTGGGAAGTCTGCTGTCTGCCGCGGCGCGCACCCTGGCGGCCGAACTCGACGCGGGCATCGCCGCCGCCGGTTTCACCGATGTGCGCGCCGCGCACGCCCCGGTCTTCCAGTTGATCGAACCCGACGGCACCAGGCAGACCGCGCTCGCCGAGCGGGCCGGGATGACCAAACAGGCGATGGGTGAACTGATTCGCCACCTCGAACAGCACGGCTACGTCGAAGTCGAGGTGGACCCGGCCGATCGGCGCGCCCGCCTCGTCCGCCTGACCACCCGCGGCTGGGCCGTCGTCGACGCGGGCATCGCGGTGGTCGAGCGTTTCGATCGGCACCTGGACGAGATCGTCGGCGCGGACGAGGTCACCCGGCTGCGCGGCACGCTGCTGCGCATCATCGGCGGCGCGGGCTCCAGCCATGCGGCCGGACAGCAGAGCACGAAAGTCATGCGGGTCGAGTGACCAGAACGGTCGGGAAAGAGTAAGAACGACATCATGCGACATCCGGCCAGTCCGATCCTGAACGCGCTGACCTATCTGCCGGATCGGCGGATCCTGCAGACGCCCGCCATCCTCGGCATGGCCTATACCGACGTGTCGATCAGCACGGCGGACGGGGAAACGCTGCACGGCTGGTGGTTGCCCGCGCCGAAATCGGTCGGCCACATCCTGTTCGCGCACGGCAACGCGGGCAATATCGGCGACCGGGTCGCGCTGTTCGCACTGCTCGTCGAGGCCGGGTTCGATGTGCTCGCCTTCGACTATCGCGGATATGGGCGCAGCACCGGGCGTCCCACCGAACACGGCACCTATCTGGACGCGCGTGCGGCCCGCCGGGTACTGCTCGAGCAACCCGGCGTCGACCCGAATCATGTTCTCTACCTCGGGAAGTCGCTCGGCGGCGGTGTCGTGCTCGAACTCGCCCAGGCGCATCCGCCCGCGGGCGTGATGCTGATGTCGACCTTCTCCGGCCTGCGCGACGCCGCCAGATCCGTCTATCCGTTCCTGCCCGGCCCGCTCGTCCCCGACGCGTACCCGAACGCGCGGCGCATCCGCACGCTGCGTGCCCCGGTCCTGATCATGCACGGCGACCAGGACGAACTCCTGCCGCTGCGGCACGCCGAACGCCTCTACGCCGCGGCCCGCGAACCGAAACGTCTGCAGATCTTCCCCGGCGCCGGCCACAACGACCTGATCATGGTGGGCGGCTCGGCCTGGTTCGAGCTGGTGCGTGACTGGGCCGGTGCCATCGTCCGGTCGTGAGGCGGCGCACCTTGTGCTGCGTAGCCTGGTGCTATGACAGAAAACAGCGAGATGGCGGCCCGTCTGGCGGCCCTGTCCGACCGTGAACTGATCGGCGTGCTGCTGGTCGCCACGGCGGAACGGCCCGGCTTCGCGACCGTGCACGCGGCCCTGATCGGCCTCCTGGAAACCGGTGATGCGACGGCCTCACCAGGTGTGACTCCTACCACGATGCCGACGTCGGTGCATGACGCTGCGCCGCTGCACGACGTATCCGGCCAGGTCGGACGGGCCTCCGCGGTACCCGCGGTACCGGTACCGCCGACCGGTATCACGGCACCGACTGAGACGGGTGGATATTCCTCCTCCGGTGTCCCTACTTGGGGGTCAGTTCGCGATAAGGTCGAGCAGCGCTACGGCACCGCGCAGGGGATGAGCGAGCTCGACCAGCAGACCCCGGCGGGCCGCAGTGCCGACGAGCAATGGGACGCGCGCGAGCAGGCGGCGCGTGAACGCCTGGACCAGATACGGAAGTCGTTGCGCGGCAACGACACCGAAACACACGGGCCGTAACCTGGCCGGGCGCCGTACTACGACTGTGATTGGTGGAACTCGATGCCCGAGCCGCGCGAGATTGCTGAACGGCTACTCGATGCCCAAGTCGACTTCGTGCTTGCCGAGGTCAGTGGCGACCGATTCGCTGAAGTCGTTGCCCGCGATGTCGAGTCGGTGCTCGGTGTCGCGGACACCCTGATCTTCCGCGACATCGTCGAGGTCGATCAGGCCAAGCAGACCGTCGCGACGATCATCGACCTGATCGGTGGCAGTCCGGTGCTCGCCGACATGGTCGGGGTGTTCGCCGACTCGATCTACGACCACATCGCGAACAACAACGACTACACCCTCGGTCAGGTGGTCGACCGCGAACCGGTAGAGGCGTTGCTGGAGAAGATCTTCGGCATGCACCAGGCCCAGGAGCGCATCCTGGACCGGCTCACCGAGAGCCCGCTGGTCGCCACCGTCGCCTCGAAGTTCGTGGACAAGTTGATCTCCGATTTCATGGAGGCCAATAAGCAGTTCGCCGGCAAGATCCCCGGTGTCTCCTCGCTGATCTCGATGGGCCAGTCCGCCGCCAAGAGCGCGAAGAAGGCGACCGAGAGCACCTTCATCGGCGACATGGCAGGCAAGGGCGCGGTTTTCGCGCTCAAGCGCACCAACAACGCGATCCGGGAAATGTTGCGCGACGCACCGGTGCACGACGCGGCCATGGAATTCTGGGATCTGCACGCCGACGAACCGGTGAGCGGGCTGCGCGATTATCTGTCGCAGCAGGACCTGAACGAACTGGTGCTGCTCTGCTATGAAATCGCGGTCACCACCAGGGAGAAGGAATACTTCGGTCTGCTCGTCGAGGAATGCGTCGAGGTGTTCTTCACCAAGTACGGCGATTACACGCTCGCGGCCATGCTGCCCGAGCTCGGCCTCTCCGGTGCCGACATCACCACCGAAATCCTGCGCTACGGCCCCGCCGTCATCGACGGCGCGAAGCGAAACGGCGTGCTGTCCAAGCTGATTCGGGAGCGGCTCGAGCCGTTCTACACCTCCGAGCAGGTCCTCGCGATCCTCGGCGGCGAGTAGTTCCACCGCTACTTGCTGGCACGTTGCTGATCGGGCGCCGAGTAGACGTAACTCTCGGTGCCGTCAAACGTGTGTGCCGCAGCGGCACGAGGTGCGCGGAGGTCGCCGACTCCGCTACTATCCGAGGGCATTTCGGGTCGGCGCCCGGAGTGTCGACGGTTCTTCCCGTTGATCCCCCCGACCGGGTGGGTTATTAGTTCTGCTTCAACCTTGTACAAGATTAACTGACCGCAACTGGACAGTTAGTAGCAACAGGTTGCAGCTCGGGTTGAAAAGTATGAACAAAGTTCCCCGTCCGGGGTTCTCGAGTTGACGCCGGACCGGGCATATGGGATTTTGCTCGGAGACTTTCCGTGCGCTCGTCGTGGAGCTGTCACGGCCGGCTTTTCGGAGGAGTAGCAGGTTGGTGCGTTCACGTCTACGGCAACCAAAGCCCGGGGACACACCGGATCTCATATCTGCGGTTTCCCCCGGGATGCCCAGCGGCAGAATGGCGGCCATCGTCCGGCCGCGCACCATCGGTGGTCAGCTCACCCGAATTCTCGCGCTCGCGCTGATTTTGGTGCTAGCCCTGCTGGGAGTCACTGTCTTCCGGGAGATCTCGGACTATCGCGAGTCCAACGACACGGTGAAGGCCGTCTCGCTGGCGCTGAGCGTGCAGGACCTCACCAACCAGATCCAGCGCGAGCTCGGGCTCAGCAACGGTCTGCTCGGTGGTGACAATCGCCTGCAGCAGCCCCTGATCGACCAGCGCGGCAAGGTCGACGCGGCACTCGCCTCGCTGACCGCCGACGCGGCCGGGGACGCCCCCGGCGCCGATCAGGTGCGCTCGGCGCTCGGCCAGCTGAATCTGCTGTCGAACACCCGCACCCAGATCGACTCGCGCCGCGTCAGCAGGCAGGTCGTCTTCCAGTTCTACACCGACGGCGTGAGCGCGCTGAACCGCCTCGCGCTCGGCCTCGACCAGGCCCGCGACCCGCAGATCCAGCGCGGACTGCAGGCGCTGTACGCGCTCGGCGCGGCCAAGGAGGAGGTCGACAAGGAGCGAGGCTTCCTCAACGGCGTCTTCACCGCGGGCCGGTTCAACGGCGGTGAGTACGTGCAGTTCATGGAGATCCGCTCCACCAAGCTCGCGGGCTTCACCGCGTTCTCCCGCTACGCGACCAAGAGCCAGCAGGCCAAGCTGGACGCGGCGATGTTGAGCGAGAACGCCACCAAGGCAGAGCAATCGGAGAACATCGCGATCGCCTCCAGCGATGGCCCGCTGGTCCGCGAGGTCGATCCGATGACCTGGTGGACGCAGATGTCCAGCGTCCTCGATGAACAGCGCACCGTGCAGCAGGCGGTCGGCAACGATGTGCAGGAGCGCGCGGACAGCCTGCGTAATGCCGCTGCCACCAAGCTGATCGCCTTCCTCGTCATCTCCGCGATCGCCATCGCCGCCATGATCGTGCTGGTGATCACCTCGGTGCGCGCCATCGTGCGCCCGCTGGCCGCGCTGGCCGGCGAGGCCGACGATGTGGCCTCGCGCCGCCTGCCCCAGGTCATCGAGGCGTGGTCGCGGGCCGACGACAGCCGGCCGGAGGCGCCGATGCCGGTGCAGGCCCCGCCCGGGGCGAGTACCGAAATCGCCGCCGTGGCAGGCGCACTCGACCGGGTGCAGACCACCGCCTTCGAACTCGCCTCGCAGCAGGCGCTGGTGCGCCGCAACACCACCGAGTCGATGGCCAACCTGGCCAGGCGCAACCAGAACCTGGTCCGCCGCCAGCTCGGCCTGATCAGCGAGTTCGAGCGCGAGGAACTCGATCCCAAGGGTCTGTCGAACCTGTTCGAGCTCGACCACCTGGCCACCCGCATGCGCCGCAACGCCGAAAGCCTGCTGGTGCTCGTCGGTGAGGCCAGCCCGCGGCGCTGGGCCCAGCCCATCGCGTTGAGCGACGTGATCCGGGCCGGCCTGTCCGAGGTCGACGACTACCGCCGGGTGGTACTGCGCCGAGTGGACGACGTCATGATCACCGGCGCGGTGGTCAGCGAGCTCGCGCACATGCTCGCCGAGCTGATCGAGAACGGACTCGCCTTCTCCCCACCCGATCTCGAGGTCGAGATCTACGGCCGCCGGGTGCCGCACGGGTATCTGCTCGCCGTCGTCGACCACGGTGTCGGCATGCCGATGGACCAGCTGGCCCAGTCGAACGCCAGGCTGCGCGGTGAGCAGGACTTCATCGTCGCGCCCACCCGCTACCTGGGCCACTACGTGGTCGGCCGGCTGGCCGAGCGGCTCGGCATCGACGTCGAGCTGAACGTCTCGCCGGTCAGCGGCATCGTCGCGCGGATGTCGCTGCCGCTGGACATCCTTGTCCAGGAACAGGATCGGCGGCCCGCCGCGGTGCAGGCCAAGATCTCCGGTGCCGGGCTGGAGCGCTCCTGGGGCGCCGACTCGGAGTCGACCAGCGTGCCCGAGCTCGAACCGTCGCCCACCAACGGCGCGATGACCTCGCCCGCGGTGATCCGCGGGAACAACGCGCCGGAGCCGACCGTGCCGACCCAGCGGGGTCCCGCACACGCGGCGCCGTCGAACGAGTACAACGGCACGCCTCGCCAGGCCGAGGGTCCGTGGACCGCGGCGCAGCGGGCGATACCGCGCGAAGAGCGGTTCGACACCGGACCGCAGCACGCGGCACCGCCCGCCTCCGGGCCCGCCACCTCCGCGTACTCCCAATTCGTGTCCCCGCCAACGGTTTCCACTCCGCCGGACAACTCGGACCGGTTGCTGACCGATACCGGCACGTGGCGGCTGCCGGATGCGCCGCCGGAGAACCACCACGGTGTCAACGGGGCAGCGCCTGCGGGCGCGGGACCGCGCACCACGCGTAACGGACTTGTCAAGCGCAACAAGAAGTCTCGTTCCGCGGGCACGGCGCCGGCCACCGAGCCGCGCCGGGAAACCAACGGCGCCAACGAACGTCGCGATCGGGCCCCGATTCCGGAACGCTCGCCGGAGGAAACCCGTAGCATGCTTTCGTCGTTCCGGGCCGGACACGAGCGCGGCGCACCGCCGCCGCCGTCGACGACCCGTCCGTATGTCGGTGCCCGCGACCACGACGCCCGCGCCGACGATCAGGCTCAGACAATCGCAGAGGAGAACCGGTGACCACTCACTTGCCGAGCGCCGACCCGCACACGTTCAACTGGATGCTCGCCAACTTCGTCCGGGAAACCGACGGCGTCCGCGACACCGTGGCGGTCTCCTCGGACGGATTGCTCATCGCGATGTCCGAGGGTCTGGACCGCACCTCAGCCGACCGGCTCTCCGCCATGGTGTCCGGTCTGGCCAGCCTCGCCAAGAGCGCATCGCGCAGTTACTCGTTCGATGGGCTCAAACTGATCATGATCGAGATGAAGCGGGGTTTTTTGCTCGTCTCGGCCATGGGTGACGGCAGCTGCCTCGGCGTCATCGCCGACGGCAACTGCGATGTCGGTCTGGTCGGCTACGAAATGGCCGTGCTGGCCGAACGCGCCGGGTCGCTCCTTGACCCGACGTTGATTTCCGAATTGCGAGAGACGTTGCGAAGATGAGAGATCCTGACCGGCCGAGGCTGCCGGACCCGCGGATGATCCCGATGAACCAGATGTTCGGTTGGTTCGATCCGGATCGTCCAGGCCAAAAAGAAGCCCCGGTCGAAGAGCTTGTCGACAGTGATGAACAGTTTGTGCGTCCCTTTGTCGTCACCGCGGGGCGCACCACGCCGTTGATGGACGGTTTGCGCATCGAAACCCTGGTGCAGGCACCGCCTTCGGCGCTGTCCGCACCGCTGCAGTTCGAGCAGCGCACCGTGGTGCAGCTGTGCCAGCAGCCGCACTCCATCGCGGAAATCGGTACCGCGCTGCGCGTTCCGGTCGGTGTCGCGAAGGTCGTCGTGAGCGACCTCGTCGCCGGGGGCTACGCGACGGTGCGTGAGGCCGATCAACTGTCCACCGCTGCCATCGAGAGGATCAGGGACCTTGTACGGGCACTCTGACAACCCGCCGCCCGCCCCGACGATGCCGTCCTCGGTCAAGATCGTGATCAGCGGTGGATTCGGCGTCGGCAAAACCACTTTCATCGGCGCCATCTCCGAGATCGAGCCGCTGGTCACCGAGGCGGCGATGACCGAGGTCGCGATCGGCGTCGACGATCCGGGCCGGCGCGCGGAGAAGACGCAGACCACGGTCGCGCTCGACTTCGGCCGAATCACCTTGGACCGCTCGCTGATCCTGTACCTGTTCGGTACGCCGGGCCAGGACCGCTTCGTCTTCCTGTGGGACGACCTGGTCGACGGCGCGCTCGGCGCGGTGATCATGGTGGACACCAGCCGGATCGGCGACTGCTACCCGGTGCTGGACTACTTCGAGGAGAAGCAGACGCCGTTCGTGGTGGTGGTCAACCGCTTCGACAACGGCATGCATTTCGACCTCGGCGAGGTGCGCGAGGCGCTGGAACTCGACGACTGGATCCCGGTGCTGGAATGCGATGCGCGCGACCGGGAATCGGTGAAAGAGGTGCTCGTGGCGCTGCTCGAGCAGGTCCTCTTCCACCGACTATCCGTGCAGGGAATGCCTGCCTGACCACTCTCCGCCGAACGGGACATGACCGCGACAGCTGTCGCCGTCATGTCCCGTTCGGTGTCTAGGGTGGCGGGGTGGGTGAGATGAAGGAGCGGATGCTCCGCGGGGAGTTGTACCGGGACAACGACGCCGAGCTGGTGGCGCAGCGGCAGCGGGCGCAGGCACTCTGCGCGGAGTTCAACCGGTCCGAAGCGGGCGAGCGGCGCGACGCCGTGCTGCGTGAGCTGCTCGGGAAGCTGGGGGAAGGGTCGTGGATCATGCCGCGATTCCAGTGCGACTACGGGTATCTCATCGAGATCGGGACGAACAGTTTCCTGAATTACGATGCGATCCTGCTCGATTGCGCGCCGATCGTCATCGGCGACGATGTGTCCATCGGGCCGCGGTGCCAGCTGCTGACCGCGCTGCACCCGATGGCGGATCACGAGCTGCGCAGGCAGCGGTGGGAGACCGCGGCGCCGATCCGGATCGGCGATAACGTGTGGTTCGGCGGCGGGGTCATCGTGTGCCCGGGCGTCACGGTCGGCGACGACACCGTGGTCGGCGCGGGCAGCGTGGTCACCCGGGACCTGCCGCCGCGGGTGTTCGCGGCAGGCAATCCGGCGCGGGTGATCCGGCAGCTGTAGCGCGGCGCATGTCATAGCGGATAGTTAGCCTGGGGTCATGTTGCGGACGTTGGCTATCGAGAACTACCGGTCGTTGCGACAGGTGGCGATGCCGTTGGGGCGGCTCAACGTGGTGACCGGGGCCAATGGCAGTGGGAAGTCGAGTCTCTATCGGACGTTGCGACTGCTGGCGGACTTCTCGCGTAACGGGGCCATCGCCGCGCTGGCCCGCGAAGGCGGGGTGGCGTCGGCGCGCTGGGCGGGGCAGGGCAGCACGCCGAGCGGTGATGCGGCGCTGCGGGTCGGCTTCGCCGGCGAAGACTTCGGGTACGCGGCCGAGCTCGGCACGCCGACGCCCGACAGCACCTCGAAGTTCAATCTCGACCCGGTGATCAAGGCCGAAGCGGTCTGGGCCGGGCCGGTGCTGCGCCCATCGACCCTGCTCGCCGATCGCGGCGGCCCGGTGGTGCGCCTGCGCGCCGACGACGGTGGCTGGGCGATGGTGCCGCACACGCTGCAGCCGTTCGACAGCATGCTCAGCGAGCTGGCCGATCCGCAGAGCGCGCCGGATCTGCTGGTGCTGCGCGAGCGCATCCGGTCCTGGCGGTTCTACGACCACCTGCGCACCGACGCCGACGCGCCCGCCAGGTCGCCGCAGATCGGCACCCGCACCACCGTCCTCGGCCACGACGGCGCCGACCTGGCGGCGGCGCTGCAGACGATCCGCGAGATCGGCGACGCGCAGCTGCTCGACAAGGCGATCGATCGCGCGTTCCCCGGCAGCGAGGTCGAGATCGTCGACTACGACGGCAGATTCGAGCTGGCGCTCTATCAACGCGGCCTGTTGCGCCCGCTCGGCGGCGCCGAACTGTCCGACGGCACCCTGCGCTACCTGCTGCTGGTCGCCGCGCTGCTGACCCCGCGCCCGCCCGAACTCCTGGTCCTCAACGAGCCCGAAACCAGCCTGCACCCCGAACTGCTGGTCCCGCTCGCCGAGCTCATCGCCACCGTCGCCGCGGACACCCAGGTCGTGGTCGTCACCCACGCCCGGCCGCTGGTCACCGCGCTGGCGCAGAGCACACCGGAGTTGCAGACCATCGAGCTGGTCAAGGAAAACGGCGCGACCACCATCGCGGGCCAGGGCCTGCTGGATCAACCGCCCTGGTACTGGCCGAAGGGGTAGGCCTCGGTGGGCTGTGGTCAGGGACACCAGGACCACCGATGAATTCGGCGCGGCAGCGCCGTCGATAATGTTGTCCCGCTTTACCGAAGGAGAACACACACCATGAGCAACGGCAAAGACCTCGCCCTCACCCACGTCAGCGTGCTCGTCGGCGACCAGGACAAGGCCCTCGAGTTCTACCGCGACCTGCTCGGCCTCGAGCTCCGCCAGGACATGCCGTTCCCCGGCGGTCGCTGGCTGACGGTCGGCCCGGCCGGTCAGCCCACCATCGAGTTCCTGCTGGAGACCCCCGCGATGGTGCCCGACGACGCGGCGCGCGCGGCGGCCGAGTCCCGCCTGAACAACGGCGCGGCGGGCATGCTCATCTTCACCACCGAATCGGCCGACGACACCTTCGCCCGGCTGCGCGACGGCGGCGTCGAGGTCACCCAGGAGCCGATCACCCAGCCGTACGGCATGCGCGACTGCGGCTTCCGCGACCCGTGGGGCAACCACCTGCGGTTCTCCCAGGTGCTGGGCTGAGCCGGACGAAACTCGTTGACTCCCCGGGTTTCCCGGGGGTCACCCGGCGCGGTCGATACCGAGGCCGGCCCGGCTCGGCGACCGCCCGGCGACACGGTGTGGGATCCGTCGCATACCGCCGCGGCGCCGACGGCAATACTGTCTGATCATGGGCGAATCGACGAGCGAGACGCAACAGGACGCCATCCGGCCGCTGCGCGACGACATCCGGTTTCTGGGTGGCGTCCTGGGCGACACCATCCGGGACCATGAGGGCCCCGAGGTGTTCGATCTGATCGAGCGGGTGCGCATCGAGGCCTTCCGGGTGCGTCGCGCGGAGGTCGAGCGCAGCGCGGTCGCCGAGATGCTCGACGGTGTCGACATCGCGGTGGCGCTCCCGCTGATCCGCGCGTTCAGCTATTTCGTGCTGCTGGCCAACCTGGCCGAGGACATTCAGCGCGACCGCCGCCGCAAGGCGCACGAGGCGGCCGGTGAGCCGCCGCAGGATTCGTCGCTGGCCGCCACCTATCGCAAGCTCGACGCGGCTGCGCTGGACGGGGCCGAGGTCGCCGATCTGCTGGCCGACGCACTGGTCTCCCCGGTGATCACGGCACACCCCACCGAGACCCGCCGCCGCACCGTCTTCGACGGGCAGACCAGGATCACCGAGCTGATGCGGCTGCGCCAGCGCTACTCCGATAACGAGCGCGAGCGCCTCGATTACGAGCAGCAGATCCGCAGGCAGGTGCTCGGTCTGTGGCGCACCGCGCTGATCCGGTTGGCGCGCCTGCGGATCCAGGACGAGATCTCGGTGGGCCTGCGCTATTACGACATCACCCTGTTCGACGTGATCCCGGCGATCAACGCCGAGGTGCGAGCCGCGCTGCGCTCGCGCTTTCCCGGCGTCGAGCTGCTGCCGCGGCCGATCCTGCGGCCCGGTTCGTGGATCGGTGGTGACCGCGACGGAAACCCTTATGTGACAGCCGATGTCGTCCGACAGGCCGGACACCAGGCCGCGACCGTCGCCTTCTCGCGGTACCTGCGTGACCTGGTCGAGCTGGAGAAGGCGCTGGCGTTGTCGGCGCGCTTGGTTCCGGTGACGCCTGAGGTCGCCGCGCTCGCCGAAGCCGGATACCCCGACCCGTCGACCCATGCCGACGAACCGTATCGCCGTGCGGTGCACAGCATCCGGGCCCGCCTGACCGCGACCGCGCGCCGCGCCCTCGGCGGCGTGCCGCCGAACGGTCTGGACGTCGGCGCCGAACCGTATCCGACGCCGCAGGCTGTGCTCGACGATCTCGACGCCGTGGACGCTTCGCTGCGCGCCAGCGGTGACGGACTGCTCGCCGACGACAAACTCGCCGCGCTGCGACATGCCATCGAAACCTTCGGCTTCCACCTCCAGGGCCTGGACATGCGGCAGAACTCGGAGGTGCACGAGCAGGTCGTGGCCGAGCTGTTGGCCTGGGCCGGTGTGCATCCGGACTACGCGAGCCTGTCCGAACACGAGCGGGTCGAACTGCTCGCGGACGAGCTGCGCACCCGGCGCCCGCTGCTCGGCCCGTACGCCAGGCTGAGCGAGCTGGCCCGCAAGGAAGTCGACATCGTCTGCGCCGCACGCGATGTGGTGGACACCTTCGGCACCGAGGCGGTGCCCAACTACATCATCAGCATGTGTACCTCGGTCAGCGACATGCTGGAGGCGGCGCTGCTGCTCAAGGAGGGCGGCCTGCTCGATCCCGGTGAGCCGGACGGTCCGCCGCACTGCTCGGTGGGCATCGTCCCGCTGTTCGAGACGATCGAGGACCTCGGTGCGGGTGCGGCGACTTTGGCTGCCGCGCTGGATGTTCCGGTGTACCGCGACTTGGTCGCGGCACGCGGGATGCGGCAGGAGGTGATGCTCGGGTACTCCGACTCGAACAAAGATGGCGGATACCTGGCCGCGAACTGGGCGCTGTACCGCGCCGAACTCGACCTGGTCGAGGTGGCGCGCAAGACCGGAATCCGGTTGCGGCTCTTCCACGGTCGCGGCGGCACCGTCGGCCGCGGCGGTGGCCGCAGCTACGACGCCATCCTGGCCCAGCCCGTCGGTGCGGTGCACGGCTCACTGCGGCTGACCGAGCAGGGTGAGGTGATCGCCGCCAAGTACGCCGAACCCGGTGCGGCACATCGCAATCTGGAGTCGCTCATCGCGGGCACGCTGGAGTCGACGCTGCTCGACGTGGAGGGGCTCGGGCCGGACGCGGAGCCGTCCTACGAGCTGATGGACGAGCTGGCCGATCGGGCCCGCGCGGCGTACTCCCGGCTGGTGCACGAAACACCGGGCTTCGTCGAGTATTTCCGGCAGTCCACCCCGGTGGCCGAGGTCGGCGACCTGAATATCGGCAGCAGGCCCGCCTCTCGTAAACCTACGAACTCGGTCTCGGATCTGCGCGCTATCCCGTGGGTGATGTCCTGGAGCCAGGCCAGGGTAATGCTGCCCGGCTGGTACGGCACCGGAACCGCGTTGGAGGAGTGGATCGGTGGCGATCCCGAACGGCTCGCGACGCTGACCGACCTGTACCGCCGCTGGCCGTTCCTGCGCACCGTGCTGTCGAACCTGGCGCAGGTGATGGCCAAGAGCGACCTCGATATAGCCGCCCGCTATGCCGAACTGGTCGAGGATGCGGCGTTGCGAGAGAAGATCTTCGGCATGATCCGCGACGAGCACGCCAGGACCATCCGCATGCACGCCGCCATCACCGGCAACGATCACCTGCTCGCCGACAACCCGTCGCTGGCCGAGTCGATCCACAACCGCTTCCCGTACCTGGAGCCGCTGAACCAGATGCAGGTGGAGCTGCTGCGCAGGCTCCGCGCGGGTGACGACTCCGAACTGGTGAAGCGGGGCATCCTGCTCACCATGAACGGCCTCGCGACAGCACTGCGCAACTCCGGCTAGGCCCAGCCCGGTAGCCGCACACGCTTTGACATCCGCACGGGTGTCATGGCGGCCAGTCGGTGTGCGGCAAGCCAGAAAGAGTGTGGCCGCTACTGCGAGCGGCTCCGGCAACGCATGGCTCCGCTTATCCGTGCGCGGTCAGCCGACTTCGCTACACCACCTCGCGCGCCCGGGCCGCATGGCTCAGCGTGGTGTCGATGAACGCCTGCGCCGCGGCGGTGAGCGGTCCGCCGCGGTGCACCAACCACTGCGGCAGCTTCTCCGGCGGGTCGAACCGATACACCTCGGCCCCGGCACGGCAGGCGAGGTCGTGCCAGCCGTCGGGCATCAGCCCCGCGCCGATGCCGCGCAGCACCATCGGCAGCACCACGCTGCGGTCACCGACCTCGGCGGCGATGCGCAGATCGCCGACGGTGGCGGCCAGCCGATCGAAGCGCGCCCGGACGGCGGTGGCCGGCTGGGTGATCACGAAGCTCATGCCGCGCAGGTCTTCTGGCGTCACTGTGCCATCGGTGCCGATCTTGGTGCCCGGCGGCGCCACCAGCAGGAACTGTTCGTCGCGCAGGTGATGGGCCACCAGACCACGTCCGGCGGGTCGTTCCGCGCTGCCGCACACCCCTGCCTCGCAGCGCCCGCGCAACACCATGGCGACCACCTCCGCCGCCGACAGCGCCGACCAGGTGCCCACCGTCAGTCCGGGGTGATGCTCGCGCAGTTCGGCAATGGTGCTGATCACCGGTTCCAGCGTCGAGGACGAGGTGGCCGCGACATCGACGCGCCCGACCACGCCCGCGCCGACGGCCTGCGCGGCGGCCCGCAGCGCATCCAGATCGCGCAGCACCTGGCGCGCCCGGTCGGCCATGAATTCCCCGGCATTGCTCAGCACGGCATTGCGGCCGACCCGATGAAACAGCGCCACCCCGAGTTCGCGCTCCAGCTTGCCGATCGCCCGCGACAGCGACGGCTGGGCTACCCGTAAAGCCCGCGCAGCGTGGGTGAACCCGCCGTGCTCGACGATCGCGACGAAGTACTCGAGTTGCCTACGTTCCATAACCGTAGGCTATCGGTTTGGTGCCATAGATGTCTTGGACGTACGTACCGCTCCGGGGAGATACTCACCAGGTGTTCACCACGCGTCCTACCTTGCAGGGCACCTTCGGGATGGTGTCGTCCACCCACTGGCTCGCCTCGGCCGCCGCGATGGCGGTACTCGAGAACGACGGCAATGCGTTCGACGCGGCGGTCGCCGCGGGGTTCGTCTTGCACGTGGTCGAGCCGCATCTGAACGGCCCGGCCGGTGAGGTGCCGATCATTCTCGCACCCGCGGGCCTGCCGCCGCGCGTGCTGTGCGGTCAGGGCCCGGCCCCGGCCGGCGCGACGATCGCCCGCTACAACGCGCTCGGCCTGGATCTGGTGCCCGGCACCGGTCCGCTGGCCGCCGCGGTGCCCGGCGCGTTCGACGCCTGGATGGTGCTGCTGCGCGATCACGGCACGATGCGGCTGGCCGACGTGCTGTCCTATGCCATCGGCAATGCCGAGCGCGGCCACCCCGCGGTCGACCGGATCGGCGAGACCGTCGAGACGGTGGCCGAGCTGTTCGAGAACGAGTGGACCAGCTCCGCGGAGATCTACCTGCGCGACGGAAAGCCGCCCGCCGCAGGCGCATTGCTGCGCAACCCGGCGCTGGGCGCGACCTGGCGCAGGCTGATCGCCGAGGCCGAGGCCGCGGGCACCGATCGGGAGACCCAGATCGAGGCCGCGCGCCGCATCTGGCGGGAGGGCTTCATCGCCGAGGCGCTGGTCGCCGCCGCCGCGCGGCCGACCATGGACACCTCCGGCGAGCGGAACATCGGCACGCTGACCGGTGACGACCTCGCGAATTTCAGTGCCACCTACGAGAATCCGGTCACCTACACCTGGAACGGCTGGACCGTCGCGAAGCCCGGCCTGTGGAGCCAGGGCCCGGTCATGCTGCAACAGCTCGCGCTGCTGCCGGAACGCCTGGAGTACGGCACGCCGGAGTACTACCACACGTTGATCGAGGGCTCGAAGCTCGCGATGGCCGACCGCGAGGCCTGGTACGGCGACAGCACCCAGGTCTCACTCGCGACGCTGCTTTCCCCCTGGTACAACGCGCAGCGCAGCGCGCTGATCGGGCCGCAGGCGTCCTACGAACTTCGGCCGGGCAGCCCGGATGGCCAGCGCCCCAGGCTGAGTGGCTACGTGCAGACCAATTCCGTTGGGGCCGTCGATGTTCCGCGCGGCGCGGGCGAGCCGACAGTGGCCGCCTCCGGTGCTACTCGCGGTGACACCTGTCAGCTCGACATCGTGGACCGCTGGGGCAATATGATCGCGGCGACGCCCAGTGGTGGCTGGCTGCAATCCAATCCGGTGGTGCCCGAGCTCGGTTTCCCGCTCGGCACTCGACTACAGATGGCCTGGCTGGAACCGGGCCTGCCCAATTCGCTTGCGCCGGGCCGCCGCCCGCGCACCACGCTCAGCCCGTCGCTGGCGCTGCGCGACGGCGAGGCCGTCATGGCGTTCGGCACCCCGGGCGGCGATCAGCAGGATCAGTGGAGCCTGCATTTCTTCCTCGCCGTCGCCATGCGCGAAAAAGTGCGTGGCGGACTCGATCTGCAAGGCGCGATCGACGCACCGAACTGGCATCAGGAGAGCTTCCCCGGCTCGTTCTATCCGCGGGCGATGAGCCCGGGTTCGGTGGTGGTGGAGTCGCGGATCGGCGCCGAGGTCATCGACGACCTCGAACGGCGTGGCCACCGGGTGACGGTGGGCGGTCCGTGGTCGGAGGGCCGGTTGTGCGCGGTGGCCCGCGACCGGGAGAACGGTGTACTTTCAGCTGGAGCCAATCCCCGTGGCATGCAGGGCTACGCCGCGGGACGATAACTGAACTTTCGAACAAATAGCGGTCCGGGAACGCCGGACCGCTATTTGTCGTGTCATTTGTAGAGGCGCTCGGATTGGTCCGATGACAAAAACGAGAACAATCTACGAAAAGGAATACCCGGCGAGAAAAGTACGAAACCTTGAAGTATCTTGTAGCGCATGCTCGCTCGCTTCACACGGATGCTGGTGCTCGGCGTTACCGCCGCCGCCATCGCTTCCTGCGCACCGGTTCAGCACCCCGCTGGAACGGCAACGCACACAGATGATTACGGCACACCCGTGGGATCGCAGCCGGTACGTGAGGGCGGCGACCTGGTGATGGGCCTTTCCGCCGAACCCGACAAGCTCGATCCGACCACCTCAAGCTCGCTCTACACGCGTTACGTCATGAGCTCGATCTGCCAGAAGCTCTACGACAACGACGCGTCCGGAAATCTGGTGCCGCAGTTGGCGACCGCGTTGCCCACGCTGTCCGAGGACGGACTGACGGTGACCATCCCGGTCCGCACCGGAATCAAATTCGCCGACGGCGCCCCGTTCGACGCGGCCGCGGTGCAGACCAGCCTGCAGCGGCACTTCAGTATGAAAACCTCGCAGCGAACCAGCGAAATGGGTCCGATCGCGTCGATCGAGACGGCCGATCCGACCCACGTTGTGATTCGCTACAAAAAGCCCTTCGCGCCGATCACCGCGGCGCTCGCGGACCGGGCCGGGATGATCATGTCGCCCGTTGCACTCGCGAAGGATGAAGGCAAGAACTTCAGCGACAACCCGGTGTGTGTCGGCCCGTTCAAATTCGTCAAGCGAATCCCGCAGACCTCCATCGTGGTGGAACGCGATCCGCTGTACTACGACGCGAAGAACGTGCATCTCGATACGGTCACCTACCGAATCATGGCCGACGCGAACATTCGCGCGTCGAACCTGCGCTCCGGTGACATTCAGGTCGCCGACACGATCTCCCCCCAGGACGTCGATGCGCTGGCCAAGGACCCGGACCTGAACCTGTTGGAGACGGGCTCGCTCGGCTTCCAGGGCATCTACCTCAATATCGGCAACGTCGACGGCGTCGGCAAGCCGGCAAAGCCGATCGACTCTCCGCTCGCGAAGAACGCCAAAGTCCGCGAGGCGTTCTCATTGAGTATCGACCGGCAGACCTTGGTCAACACGGTATTCAACAACTGGTTCGAGCCGGCTTGCTCGGCGATCGTGCCGAAGAGCACCTATGCGACGCCTGCCGGAATCGCCTGCCCGCCTTATGATCCGCAGCGGTCGAAGCAATTGCTCACCGAGGCCGGTGTGCAGCTGCCGTACCCGATCACGCTGCAGGTCACCAATTCGCAGGATCAGCTTCGCTATGCACAGGCCCTGCAGGCCAACGTCGCCGAAGGCGGCTTCGACCTGAAGATCGTGCCCGCCGAATACTCGACGCTGCTGGACGTGCAGAAGCGCGGCACCTACGAGGCGTTGCTGCTCGGCTGGTCGGGCCGGCTCGACCCGGATGCCAATATGACCCGCTTCCTGTCCACCGGCTCGGGCGGCAACTACGGCGGGTTCAGCTCGCCGAAGCTGGACGAGCTGCTTTCCCAGGCAGCGCGCACCACCGACACCGCCAAGCGGGCCGAGCTGTACGGGCAGGCGACGCAGATCATTCAGCAGGAGAATCCGTATCTCTACACCTACCGGATCCGGGTCCTCACCGTGCACACCAAGCGGGTGACCGGTATCGAGGCCTACGCGGACGGTGTCGTGCGGCTCGGAAAGGCCGCCTTCCTCGACGAGAAGGACTGAAAAGGCGCGCGGCCGCGCAATAGTCGAACACCGCACAGGAATTAGCGGTCCGGAATCGCCGGACCGCTATTTTCCGTATCGATTTCCACCCGCCACGATTTCCGATGATGGCTGCTAAGAGAACAATGTACAAAAAGAAACGGTGGTGGCGAAAAATGCAGCGTGTTGAAGTATGTTGTAGCGCATGCTCGTTCGCTCCACTCGGATGGCGGTGCTCGGTGTCGTCGCCGCCGTCCTCGCTGCCTGCGCACCGACGCAACACACCACCGAGACCGCAACGCACGTCGACGATTACGGCACACCCGTAGGCACGCAGCCGGTGCGTGAGGGCGGTGATCTGGTGATGGGCCTGTCGAACGAACCCGACAAGCTCGACCCGACCACATCCAGCTCGCTCTACATGCGCTATGTCATGAGCACGGTCTGCGAGAAGCTCTACGACAACGACGCGTCCGGCAACCTGGTACCCCAGCTGGCCACCGCCCTGCCCGATATCTCCTCGGACGGCCTGACGGTGACCATCCCGCTGCGCAGCGGGATCCAGTTCGCCGACGGCACCGCGTTCAACGCCGACGCGGTCGAGACCAGCCTGACCAGGCACTGGAAGATGGAAGGCTCTCAGCGCACCGGTGAGATGGGTGCGATCAGCGAGATCGAGGCGGCCGACTCGACGCACGTGGTGATCCGATACAACCAGCCGTTCGCGCCGATCACCGCCGCGCTCGCGGACCGTGCCGGGATGATCATGTCGCCCACCGCGCTGAAGGAGAAGGACAAGAACTTCGGCGATCACCCGGTGTGCGTCGGCCCGTTCAAGTTCGTCAAGCGGGTCCCGCAGACCTCGATCGAGGTGGAACGCGACCCGCTGTACTACGACGCGAAGAACGTGCACTTCGACTCGATCACCTACCGGATCATGACCGATCCGAAGATGCGCGAGTCGAACCTGCGCTCCGGTGACATCCAGGTGGCCGACACCATGTCCCCGCAGGACGTGGACACGCTGGCCAAGTTGCCGCAGCTGCGCGTGCTGACCTCGGGATCGTTCGGTTTCCAGGGGATGTACATCAATATCGGCAATGTCGACGGTGCGGGCAAACCGGTCAAGCCGATTGATACCGCGATCGCCAAGGACGCCCGCGTCCGGCTGGCGTTGTCGCTGAGTATCGACCGGCAGAAACTGGTCGAGCAGGCGTTCAACAACTGGTACGAGCCCGCCTGCACGCCGATCGCGCCCCGCACCTCGTATGCCACCCGTGCCAGCACGGCGTGCCCGGCCTTCGATCCGGCGCGATCCAGGGAGCTGCTCGAGGAGGCGGGCGTGCAGCTGCCGTACCCGATCACGTTGCAGGTGATGAACGTGCCCGACCATCTCCGGTACGCACAGGCGTTGCGGGACAGCGTTGCGGAGGGTGGATTCGATCTACGGCTCGTGCCCGCCGAGTACTCGACGATGCTGGACGCGCAGAAGCGCGGCACTTACGAGGCCCTGCTGCTGGGCTGGTCCGGCCGAATCGACCCGGACGGCAACACCGCCCGGTTCCTCACCACCGGTTCCAACGGTAACTACAGCGGATACAACTCGCCCATCCTGGACGACCTCCTGGGCTGGGCCGCACACAGTACGAACGCCGCGCAACGCGGCGCGCTATACGAGCAGGCGGTGCGATTCATTCAGCGGGAGAACCCGTATATCTACACCTACCGTCTGCGTAACTTGACCGTGCACTCGACATGGGTGACGGGCATCGAGGTGTACGCCGACGGCGCTGTCCGGCTCGGCAAGGCCGCGTTCGTCGCGGATCGGAAGGGCTGAAAATCCATGTTGCAGTATGTGTTCCACCGTCTGTGGCAGTCCGCTGTCACGCTGGTGCTCGCCTCGATCGTGGTCTTCATCGGGGTGCGCGCGCTGCCCGGTGATCCGGCGACGACGCTGGCGGGCGAGCAGGCCGACGAGGCCGCCCTCGCCGCGGTGCGCGCCGAATTGGGGATGGACCGGTCGCTGCCGGTGCAGTACTTCGAGTTCGTCACCCACGCGCTGACCGGTGACTTCGGCAAGTCGATCCGCACCGGCACGCCGGTGATCGACATGATCGGCACCACGCTGCCGGTGACCATGCAGCTCGCGCTGTACGCCATGGTCATCGCGGTGCTGGCCGGCGTGATCGGCGGCGTGCTCGCGGCGGTGTACCGCGGCCGGTGGCCCGAGTGGGCGGCCAACGGGTTCTCGCTGATGGCGCTTTCGGTGCCCACCTTCTGGGTCGGCATCCTCGCGGTGCTCTACCTGTCGGTGCAGCTGAACTGGTTCCCGGCCTCGGGGTACGTCTCGCCGTTCGAGCATCCGCTGCGCGGCATCTACTTCCTCACGCTGCCCGCGATCATCCTCGGTCTCGCGCACGCGGCGGTCGTGCAGCGCCAGACTCGGTCGTCGATGGTGGAGACGCTGACCGCGGACTTCGTCCGCACCGCTCGGGCCAAGGGGCTCAGCCGCGGCGCGGTCATCTTCCGATTCGGCTTGCGCAACAGCCTGATCGTGGTCACCACGATCGTCGGCCTGCAGCTCGGCGGGCTCATCGCGGGCGCGGTGGTCACCGAACGCATCTTCAGCCTGCCCGGCATGGGCAAGCTCACCCTCGACTCGGTGTTCACCCGCGACTACCCGGTGATCCAGGCGGTCATCCTGGTGATCGCCGCGTCCTACATCGTGATCAACCTGCTGGTCGATGTGCTGTACACGGTGATCGACCCCCGCGTGCGAGTGTCCGGGAGGGCGCAATGACAGTCACCGACACCCCGGTCGTCGAGACGACCACCACCGCCGAACCGAACCCGGTCCTGCAGACCCCGCCGCTGGCCGCGGTGCGCGGCCGCGTGCTGCGCCAGCTGTGGCACAACCCGCTCGGCATGGTCGGCGCGGTGCTGCTGCTGATCGTGATCTTCGTGGGCGTCTTCGCGCCGCTGCTCGCGCCGTACTCGCCGAGTGAAGTGCACTTCTCGACGCCGTTCCAGCAGCCGGGCACCGTCGGATTCCTCTTGGGCACCGACGATCTGGGCCGCGACATCTTCTCCAGGGTGCTCTACGGCACCCGGGCCTCGCTCGAGGTCGGCGTGCTCTCGGTGCTGTGCGCGGTGCTGCTCGGTGTGCCGCTCGGCCTGCTGTCGGGCTACTGGCGCGCCGCGGACATGGTGCTGTCGCGGCTGTCCGACGTGCTGCTCGCGTTCCCCTTCATCATCCTGGCGGTCGGGCTGACCGCGATCAACGGCGGCGGTCTCGCCGACGCCGCCATCGCGCTCGGCATCGCTCAGGTGCCGATCATGATGCGGGTGGTGCGCGCGGAAACGTTGCGGCTCAAGGAAACCGACTTCGTACTCGCCGCCAACACCATGGACGTGCCGTCCTGGCGCATCCTCGGCGAGCACATCCTGCCCAACTCGCTGGCCCCGATCATCGTGCAGGCCACGGTGATCATGCCGACGGCGGTGCTCGGCGAGGCGATCCTGTCCTTCCTCGGCCTGGGCATCAAACCGCCCGCGCCCAGCCTGGGCATCATGCTGTCCGACGCACAGCAATACCTGCTCCGCACGCCGTGGCCGGGCATCTTCCCCGGTGTGGCGCTCGCGATCATCTGCTTGGGATTCAACCTCTTCGGCGACGCCCTGCGGGACGCTCTCGACCCGAAGACACGGCGCTGAAGGAGCCCGCAATGACAGAACCACTTCTGGAGATCAGTGATCTGCGGGTGTCGTTCGGCGACGTGACCGCCGTGCAGAGCGCCGACCTGGTGGTCCAGCCGGGGGAGCGGGTCGCCATCGTCGGCGCCTCCGGATCCGGCAAATCGACACTGGCACACGCGATCATGGGTCTGCTGCCCGGCTCCGGCCGGGTCACCGGCGGCACCATTCGGTGGCGCGGCGCGGACATCACCCACGCCGACGAGAAGGTGCTGCGCGGACTGCGCGGCAAGGAGATCGGGCTGGTCCCGCAGGACCCGATGTCCAACCTGAACCCGGTATCCCGGGTGGGTCGTCAGGTCTCGGAAACCCTGCTCGCGCACAAGATCTGCTCGCGGCGCGAGGCGAAGGAACGAGCCATCGAGCTGCTCGGGCAGGCCGGCTTGCCCGAACCCGCCCGGCGGGCGCGGCAGTACCCGCACGAATTCTCCGGCGGTATGCGCCAGCGTGCGCTGATCGCCATCGGCCTGGCCTGCCGCCCGGACCTGCTGATCGCCGACGAGCCGACCTCGGCGTTGGACGTGACCGTGCAGCGGCAGATCCTGGACCACCTGGAGAAGCTCACCCAGGAGCTCGGCACCGCGCTGCTGCTGGTGACCCATGACCTGGGGCTCGCCGCCGAGCGGGCGGACCGGGTGGTGGTGATGTCCGACGGCAAGATCGTCGAATCCGGGCCTGCGCGACAGGTTTTGACGGATCCGCAGGAGGAGTACACGCGGCGGTTGGTCGCGGCGGCGCCGGCGTTGATCGCGCCGCGGCGGGCCGATCCGGTGGTGGCGGATCAGGCGGTCGAGGCTGCTGAAGGTGTGGTCGCGGAAGGCGAGACCGTTGCCGCGACGGCCGGCGTGGGTGACACGAATGGCACCGGCGAGAAGGCCACTGCCGGTAGCGAAGACGCGGACGGCACGGTGGCGACCGAGACGGCCGCCGATGACGCGGTCGCGGCGGACGCCGCTGGCGACGATGCGGCCGACGACGAGCTCGATGACGTAAAGCCGGTCGAGGACAAGGCCGTTGCCGAGGCCGCCGACACGAAGGTTGCCGAAGGCGAGGGTGCCGGTAAGAAGGGTGCCGCGAAGAAGTCCGCCAACGGCAAGGTTGCCGCTGCGAAGGTCGCCGAAGAGGTTGCCGAGGAGAAGGCGACTGTCGTCACGGCCGCGGAAGCGAAGGCTGCTGACGAGGAAGCTGCCGACGACAAGGCCGCCGACGACAAGGCCGCCGACGACAAGGCCGCCGACGACAAGGCTGCCGACGAAGACGCCATCGACCAAGAGATCGCCGATGGCAAGGTGGCCGACCACAAGGCCGCTGAAGCCGATGCGGCTGATGCGAAGGCTGCCGACGAGACGGTAGCCGACGAGAAGGCCGTCGACGAGGAAGCCGCTGTCGCGAAGGGCGCTGACGAGAAGGCGGCTGACGACAAGCCGTCGGACGAGAAGGCTGCCGACGGCAAGGTAGCCGACGAGACGGTAGTCGATGAGAAGGCCGGCGCCACAGCGGCGGCCGACGAAAACAGCACCGACGACAAGGTCGCGGACGACAAGGCTGTCGGCGACGAAGCGGCTGATGCAAAGGCTGCCGACGACAAGGCTGTCGACGACAAGGCTGTCGACGACAAGGCTGCCGACGACAAGGCTGCTGACGAGGAGTCCGTCGACGGCGAAGCCGCTGACAAGAAGGCTTCCGACGAGAAGCCTTCGGACGAAAAGGTTTCCGACGAAAAGGTTTCTGTCGACAAAGCCGCTGCCGACAAAGCGGTTTCCGTTGATAAGGCTGCCGACAAGACCGCCGACACGACGGTCTCCGTCGAGAAGCCCGCTGCCGAGACCGCAGTTACCAAGTCCCTCAAGGATTCTCCGATCCTCGAGGTCTCCGGCATCAGCAAGGAGTACCGGATCCGCGGTCGCGGTGGGGTGCTGCGCGCGGTCGACAATGTGTCGTTCACTATCGCCCGTGGCCGCACCACAGCGATCGTCGGTGAGTCGGGGTCGGGTAAGACCACGACGGCGCGGATGGTACTGGGTCTGGTGCCCGTCACCTCCGGCTCGATCAAGCTGAACGGTGTCGACATGGTCGGGCTGCGCGGTCCGCAGCTGCGCGCGGCGCGGCTGTCGATGCAGCCGGTGTTCCAGGATCCGTACGCGTCGCTGGATCCGATGTGGACGGTGGAGCGGTTGATCGCCGAACCGTTGCGTGCTTTTGGGATCGGTGATCGCGAGTCCCGCCGGGCGCGGGTGTCCGAACTGCTGGAACAGGTCGCACTGCCCGCCGCGATGGCGCACCGGTACCCGAACGAGCTCTCCGGTGGTCAGCGGCAGCGTGTCGCGATCGCTCGTGCGTTGGCCATCGAGCCGCGGCTGGTGGTGTGTGACGAGGCGGTGTCGGCCCTGGATGTGCTTGTGCAGGATCAGATCCTGACGCTGCTCGCGTCGCTGCAGGAGCGGTTGGGCGTCAGCTACCTGTTCATCTCGCACGACCTGGCGGTGGTGCGCGCGCTGGCGCACGAGGTCGTGGTGATGCGGGACGGCCGGGTGGTGGAGCAGGGCCCGGTCGAAGAGGTGCTGACCGCGCCGGCCGATCCGTACACTCGCCAACTGCTGGACGCGATTCCCGGCGCGGGCATGGTCGGCCGCGAATTGGCGGACCACGTGGTGCCTGCCGCCGCCGACGAAGACGCGGACGTCGACTCCATCGACAAAGAACTGGCTGCCAAAGTCTGACGGCGGCAGCCGAATCGAGGCTCCGCGTCGCGGCTGACTACGCGACGCGGCAAAGCCGCCCCGACCCATTCGTGGGTCGGGGCGGCTTGTTCGTTCTGCTGCGCGGTGTCGCGTTACTCGGTGACGATCGCGATCGCGTCGATCTCGACGAGCATCTCCGCGCGCGGCAGTCCCGTGAAAACGGTGGTGCGGCTGGGCAATACGTCGCCGGTGGTGTTCGCGCTGACGAACTCGCCGTAGGCCTCGTTCATCGCGGCGAAGTCGTCGCGGGTGGTCAGGTAGACGCGCAGCATCACCACGTCGTCGAACGTCGCCCCGCTCGCGTCGATGATCGCCTTCACGTTCTGCAGCGTGCGGATGGTCTGCGCCGCAACATCGCCCGGGTACAGGTACTCGTTGGTGATCGGGTCCACCGGACCCTGTCCAGAGACCTGCACGAACGGTCCCTTGCGTACGCCCTGGGAGAACGTGTGCGCGGGCGCGGGCGCGTCGGTGGTGCGGACGGCGATCTTCTCACTCATGGTCAGCCTTTCGTGGCGGTGGTGGCTCGGCCGGGAATCCAGCCGAGCTCGGCGGAGATGGCGTCGGCCGCCGCGCGAACCCGCGGCAGCTGGGCCAGTACCTGGTCGTGGTCGAGCAGCATGTCCGGCACCGACATGGAGACCGCGGCGACCACCGCGCCGGTACCGTTGCGCACCGGGACGCCGATGCAGTTGACGAAGCTCTCGTGTTCCTCGTGGTCCTCCGCATACCCAAGGGCGGCAACCTTTTCCAGCTCGATCAGGTAGCGCTCGGGCGTGCGGATGGTCCGTTCGGTGAACGGGTGGAAGTCGATCTTCTCGGCGATGACCCGCCACTCCGCGCGGGGCAGCGCGGAGATGAGCACCTTGCCGACGGCGGTGCAGTGCAGCGGGGCCGGTCGGCCCACCCGCGAGTACATCCGCACGCTCTGGGTGGCGTCGAGCTTGTCGATGTAGATGACATCGCCGGACTCGTAGGTGGCGAGGTGGATCGTCTGCTTGGTGTCGGCGTTCAACGCGCTCAGGTGCGGCCGTGCGAGGGTGCGCACGTCGCGCTGCTCCAGTGTGCGGTTGGCCAGTTCGAACAGCCGCGACCCGAGCACATACCGGTGCTGGCTGTCGTGGGTGACGAAGCGCTGCGCCTCCATCGTCTGCAGCAGCCGCAGCACCGTCGATTTGTGCACGCCGAGCTGGGTCGCCAGCTGGTCCAGCGAGCGCGAATCCTCGCCGAGGGCAACAAGAATGGTCAACGCACGCGACAAACTCTGACTCATGACTGTGTCTCGCTGACTTCAGGGTGACTCATGGGAAGCTCGCTCATGAGGCCACATTCTCGATGACGGTGTCGTTGTAATGCAGTTCGGCCCAAGTGGTTTCGTCCACCGCGGCCAGTCGTTCCAGTATCGCCGGTGCGGGCAGCTGCGCGCCGTCACCGGTTCCGGTGAGCGCCGCGGCGGCACAGAGGTGCCCGAAGCGCAGTCGCTGTGCCAGCGGCTGGTCGTGCAGCAGCGCGGCGAGGTAACCGCCTGCGAAGGCGTCGCCCGCGCCGATGCGCTCGGTGACCTCCAGCCCGAGCGCGGGCACCTCGACGCGGTGCGCGCCGTCGAAGCCGGTGACCGTGTGCGCGTCGTTCTTGACGATCAGCTGCGTGGGTTCCGGGAACAACGCGCGCAATTCGTCGGCGTCGTCGGTGCCGAACACCGCACCGGCCTCGTCCGCGCCGAGGAAGACCACGTCGCAGCCCCGCACATGTCGGGCGAGCACCTCGGCGGCCTTCTCGGCGCGCCCGGCCCACAGTGCGGGCCGGAAGTTCAGGTCGAAACTCACCAGCCTGCCGTCGCGGGGCAGCGCGAGCAGTGCCTCGGTGAGCGCGGTCGCCGACGCCGAGAGCGCGGTGGTGATCCCGGTGAAGTGGACCAGGTGGCAGCCCGCGAGCAGCCGGGCGGCCGGGGTCGCCGCGAGGTCGGCCGGGGACAGCGCGCTGGCCGCGGAGCCGGTCCGGTAGTACAGCATCCGGCTCGCCCGCTCGGCCAGGTCGGTGGCCTTGCCCGAGCCGCTCCCGCGTTCCTTGACGTACACCGCGGTCGGCCTGCCGGGATCAGTGACGACCGCCGACACGTCGACGCCGCGTTCGGTGAGGTGGGTGAGCAGGTACCGGCCGAATCCGTCGTCGCCCACCCGCGACAACCAGGCCGTGTCGACCCCCAGCTGCGGCAGCACGGTGGCCACGTTCGCCTCCGCACCGCCCGCCGTCCGCTCGAAGATCTCCGACTCCTCCAGGGGTCCCGGCTGTGCGACCAGCACGGCAAGTCCCTCGCCGACGGTTACCGCCCGTGGGCGGGTCGACGTAGGCCACGTCACACCGATCTCCTTCCTGTGCTTGCGGCCACCGGCCATCCCGTGCAGAATAACCACACGAAACACGATGCGCAACAAGCATTGCAAAATATGCAATAGCGAGATGCTATGTGAGAAAATGCGAATTCGCTGGGAAGGAATGCCGTGGCGATCGACGAAGACGTCGTAGCAGGACTCGGAGACCGGACGCTCGGTCCCGAGCACAAAGGGCTGCCGCCCACTGCCTGGGGTCGCACCGTGCGCGAATTCCTCGCCACCGCACCGGAGCTCGCGCAGTTCGAGACGCCGCTGCTGACCATCGACCGATCGGCCGTCGCGGCGAACATCGCCGTCATGGCCGACTGGGCGAGTGCCGCGGGCGTGCACCTCGCGCCGCACGGCAAAACCACTATGTCGCCGCAACTCTGGGCACAGCAGCTGGCCGCGGGTTGCTGGGGCATCACGCTGGCCACTATCTGGCAGGTGCAGGTGGCGCGCTCGTTCGGGGTCGGCCGGATCCTGCTGGCCAACGCGCTCGTCGATCCGGTCGGCTTGCACTGGGTCGCTGCGGAATCGGCGAAGGACCCTTCCTTCGAGTTCGTCTGCTGGGCGGACAGCGTCGAAACCGTCGTGCTGATGGACGAGCACCTGCGGACCGCGCCGGGTACGGCCCAGGTCCGGGTGCTGGTGGAACTCGGTGGGCCGCACGGCCGTACCGGCGCACGCACGGTCGAACAGGCGCGGGAGGTCGCGGCGGCGATCACCGACGCCGAGCGGCTCACGCTGGCCGGTGTCGGTGGCTACGAAGGCGCACTCGCACACGACCGCACGCCGGGGGCCACCGACACGGTGCGGCACTATCTCGACGAGCTCGCCCGCCTGCACCGTGAAATCGCCGCGGCCGGACAGTATCCGGACGGCGCGATCGTGACCGCGGGCGGCAGTGCATACCCGGACCTGGTCGTCGAGCGCCTCGCCGGTCTCGCGGACGAGCAAGGCGCACCGGGTGTTCCGACCTCGGTGGTGCTGCGCTCCGGCGCGTACATCATCCACGACGACGGTTTCTACGCGGGCATCTCCCCGTTCGCCGCTTCGCGCAGCGAGAAGCCGCTCCGTTCGGCCATGCACGGCTGGGCGCGCACGCTGTCGCGCCCGGAGCCGGAACTGGCGCTGCTGGATGCGGGCAGGCGCGACCTGCCCTTCGATGAGGGGCTTCCGGTCCCGCAATGCGTTGCGGGACCGGAAGGTTCGGCGCTGGACCCGGCCGCGACGGTATCCGCGCTGAACGACCAGCACACCTTCCTGCGGCTGCCCCCCGGCACCGAGCTGCCGGTCGGCGCCGTGGTGCGGCTCGGTTTGTCGCATCCCTGTACCGCCTTCGACAAGTGGCGGCTCATCCCGGTCATCGATGACGCCGACGCGCCGTCGCCGCGGGTCGTCGACTTCCTGCACACGTTCTTCTGAGCCGCGGATCATGACGGACTTACTCTTTCGCGACATCGACATCATCGATGGCACCGGTGCGCCGCGCTTTCGCGGCGACGTGCTCGTCGAGCAGGGGCGGATTTCCCGCATCGCCGAGCCGGGCAGTATCCCCGGGGCCGACCGGGTCATCGATGCCGGTCCGGGCGCCGCGCTGTGCCCGGGGTTCATCGACATGCACGCCCACTCGGACCTGCATCTACTGACCGAACCCGGGCACTTCCCGAAGGTCAGCCAGGGCATCACCACCGAGGTGATCGGGCAGGACGGGCTGTCCTATGCCCCGATCGACGACGCCACCCTCGCGGTGGTGCGGCGCCAAATCGCCGGGTGGAACGGCAATCCCGCCGATCTCGACTTCTCCTGGCGCACCGTCGGCGAGTACCTGGACCGGCTCGATCGCGGGATCACGCCCAACGCCGCCTATTTGGTGCCGCAGGGCACACTGCGCTTGCTTGTGGTCGGCGCCGACAAGCGTCCGGCGACGGCGGCGGAGATCGGCCGCATGCAGGAGCTGCTCGCGCAGGGGTTGCGCGAGGGCGCGGTCGGCATGTCCAGCGGGCTCACCTACACGCCCGGAATGTACGCCGACACCGGCGAATTGGCGGCGCTGTGCGCGGTGGTCGCCGAGTTCGGCGGGTTCTACGCGCCGCATACCCGGTCTTACGGCGCGGGCGCGCTGGAGGCGTACGCCGAGATGATCGAGCTGGCCAAGAAGACCGGCTGCGCGCTGCACCTGACACACGCCACCATGAACTTCCACGTGAATCGTGGTCGCGCACCGGAATTCCTGGCGCTGATCGATGCCGCGCGGGCCGAGGGCTGCGACATCACCTTGGACACGTACCCGTACCTTCCTGGCGCGACCACACTTTCGGCGCTGCTGCCGAGCTGGGCGATGTCCGGCGGCCCGGACGCGGCACTGGCTCGCCTCGACGATCCAGAGACGCGGGCGCGAATTGCCTTGGACGTGAATGTGAACGGCTCCGACGGCTGCCACGGCGTGACCGTCGAGTGGGAGACCATCCAGATCAGCGGCGTGGCCAACGGGGAGCTCGCGGGCTACGTGGGCAAACGGCTGGACGAGATCGCCGCAGAACGCGACATGGCGCCGGTCGAGGTGTTCTTCGACCTGCTGCGTCGGGACCAGCTGGCCACCAGCATCCTGCAGCACGTCGGGCACGAGGAGAACGTGCGCGCGATCATGGTGCACCCCGGGCACATGGGCGGCAGCGACGCGCTGCTCGCCCCGGCGCGGCCGCACCCGCGCGCCTGGGGCACCTTCCCGCGCTACCTGGGTCACTACGTTCGCGAACTCGGTGTGCTCGAGCTCGAGGACTGTGTGCACCATCTGACCGGCCGGCCCGCAGCGCGGCTACGGCTGCGTGACCGCGGGCTCGTCCGGACCGGCTACGCCGCGGATCTCGTGGTGTTCGACCCCGCCACCGTGGTGGACACCGCGACCTCCGACGATCCGAAACAGCAGGCGCGCGGCATCCGGCACGTGCTCGTCAACGGCGAGTTCGCCATCGAGAACGGCGCGCCCACCGGCACTCTCGCCGGACGCGCGCTGCGCATGAACGCCTCGCGAAAGGAGACATCGTGACTACCTCGGCCATCGAGGTCATCCGCGCCGACCGCGTGCTGAGCGTGGTGCGCGCACCGGAGATCCCCGATCCGGTCGCGCTCGCCGCAGCGCTTGCCTCGGCCGGAATTCGAGCGCTGGAGCTCACCTTCACCACACCGGGTGTACTCGGTTATCTCGCTGCGGCCACCGCGGCCGAGGGCGCGGTGCTCGGTGTCGGCACCGTGCTCACCGGCGAACAGGCCAAGGCCGCCATCGACAGCGGCGCGCGGTTCCTGGTCACCCCGGGACTGCGCACGGACGTTGCCGAGGTCGCCGCACAGCACGACATCCCGGTCGTGATGGGCGCTTTCACGCCGAGCGAGGTGCTCACCGCGCTCGATCTCGGTGCGGCCGCGGTGAAAATCTTCCCCGCCAGGGCGCTCGGCCCTGGCTACCTGAAGGACCTGCGTGGTCCATTCCCTGACGTGGCGCTCATCCCTTCCGGGGGCGTCAATGCGGGGAACGCCGCCGAATTCCTGGCCGCGGGCGCGATTGCCGTCACGGCGGGTACCGACGTTGTTTCCCCTTCCGATGTCGCCGCGGGCCGCTGGTCCGAAATCGCTACTCGTGCGGCATCGTTCGTTCGATCCATGAATTGAGAGGTCCACCATGGGCGCCGTTGATTGGCTGCGCACCACAACCCCGGGGCTGCTTGTGCTCTGCGGGTTGGCGATCGCCGTGTTGCTGTTCGCCATCATCAAGGTCAAGCTGGAGCCGTTCATCGCGCTGCTGCTCACCGGGCTCGGGCTTGCCCTTGCCGCCGGGCTGCCGGTGTCGAAGATCGTCGGCACCGCGATCAAGGCCGGTGATTCGCTGCTGGAGACCGGTTTCGGTGGCATCCTCGGGCACATCGCGGTGATCATCGGGCTCGGCACGGTACTCGGCGCGATACTCGAACGCTCCGGCGGCGCCGACGTATTGACCGGCAAGCTGCTGAACCTGTTCGGCGAGAAGGGCGCTCCGTTCGCCATGGGCCTGCTCGGGCTCATCTTCGGCATCCCGGTGTTCTTCGACATCGGCATCTTCGTGCTCGCGCCGCTGATCTATGTGGCCGCCAAGCGCGGTGGCCGTTCGCTGGTGCTGTACGCGATGCCGATGCTCGCGGGTCTGTCGATGACGCACGCCTTCCTGCCGCCGCACCCGGGTCCGGTTGCCCTGGGCGGGCTGCTCGGCGTCAGCCTCGGCTGGTTGATCCTGATGGGATTCGTCTGCGGCCTGCCGGGATTCGTGGCAGCGGGCCTCGTGTGGGGCAGCTACATCGGCAAGCGGGTGCATGTCGAGGTGCCCGACGAGTTCCTGGTGCGCAAGGAAGACGAGCAGACCGCTCCCGATGAGGGGGAGCGCGTCTGCGGCGGTTCCGGTGGTGTCGCGACCAAGACCGTCACGGCCACCCCGCCTTCGGTCGGGCTGATCGGCGCGATCATCGCCATCCCGCTGGTGCTGATCCTTGGCGCCACCTTCGGAACCCAGCTGCTGGACAAGGACTCCCAGCTGCTGCAGGTGCTGACGTTCTTCGGCACGCCCGCGGTGGCGCTGCTCATCGCGGTGCTGATCGCGTTCTATGTGCTCGGCGTGCGCCGCGGGTCCACGGTGCAGGAGCTCAGCGAGCTGACCGCGGAATCGTTGCGGCCGGTGGGCATGCTGCTGCTGGTGGTCGGCGCGGGCGCCTTCTTCGGAAAGGTCATCTCCGCCACCGGCATCGGCACCGCCCTGGCGGACACCATGTCCGCGGCCGGGCTGCCGGTGATCGTGCTCGCCTACATCATCAGCTGCGGGCTGCGCATCGCCCAGGGCTCGGCGACCGTCGCGATCGTCACCACGGGCGGCATCGTCGCCCCGCTGGTGGCGAGCCAGAACTACTCGCAGATGTCGATCGCGTTGATCGCCATGGCCATCGCCGCGGGCTCGATCATCCTCAGCCACGTCAACGACGGCGGCTTCTGGATCATCGCGAAGTACTTCAACCTGACCGTCAAGCAGACCCTGCAGACCTGGACCGTGCTCGAAACGATCCTGTCCGTGGTGAGTTTCGCGGTCGCGGCGCTCTTGTTCGCGATCGTCAGCTGAATCGCGCGGACCATCCGGTCCGCGGTGTCGAGGTCCGTTGCGGGGCCGGACAACTGGTGGCACAGCCGCCCGTCGGAAGCGACGAGCGGTCCGCCTGGTCCGGCCCCGCTTCGGCGTTTCGCCGGAACGCAAGGGTCCTCGTGGCCCCGGTCGGTGGGCCGCGGCCTACGCTCGTGACGATCCGACAGGGAGGAGTCACGATGGCCGAGGCGATCATCGTCGGCGGTGGAATCGGCGGTCTGACCACCGCCGTCGCACTGACCCGGCGTGGCTGGACGGTGCAGGTGCTGGAGCGGGCACCCGAGATCAGCGAGGTCGGTGCGGGAATTTCGCTGTGGCCGAACGCGCTTCGCGCACTGGATGCCATCGGTCTCGGTGATCAGGTGCGTGCGCGGGCCATCGAGGAAGGCTCGTCGGGCATCCGGGACAGCTCGGGGCGGTGGCTGTCGCGCATGGATGTCGAAGGGATCCGCGCGCGGTACGGCAGCCCGATCATGATGCACCGTGCCGATCTGCTGGACATCCTGCTCGCGGCGCTCCCGGCAGCGGTGCTGCGCGCGGGCGTCGCGGTGGCCGAGGCGCGGGCCGATGGCACCGTGGTGCACTCCGCGGGTACGTCCACCGGTGACCTGGTTGTCGGCGCCGACGGGATTCGCAGTGTCGTGCGTCGTGCGGTCTGCGGCGACGTCACCCCGCGCTACAGCGGTTACACCGCTTGGCGGCTGGTGACCACTCCCGCCGAGCCGATCAACGGTTTGGGCGAAACCTGGGGCCGTGGTGAACGTTTCGGCCTCGGTGGGCTTTCCGATGGTCGGGTCTACTGTTTCGCAGTCGCCAACATGGCCGAGGGCATGCCCGGTGGCGGCCTGGCCGAGTTGCGCCGCCGCTTCGGTACCTGGCACGAGCCGATCCCGTCGCTGCTCGCGTCGGCCGAGGAGTCCGCCGTCCTCAAACACGACCTCTACGATCTGCCCGACCTGAAAACCTATGTCGCCGACCGCATCGCCCTCGTCGGCGACGCCGCCCATGCGATGACGCCCAACCTGGGGCAAGGTGCCTGCCAGGCCATCGAGGACGCCGTCATCCTCGCCCGGGTGGCCACCGAGGACGCCGACCTGGCGAGGTACGACCGAGAACGCAGGCCCCGCACCCAAATGATCGTCGCCCGTTCCCGCCGGATAGGCACGATCGCGCAGCTGTCGTCGCCGCCACTCGTCGCCATCCGCAATGCGGCGCTGCGACTGGTCCCCACCTCGGCGCAGGCCAAATCCCTTGCGCCGGTGCTCGACTGGACCTGCTGACGCTCGGGCCGCAGGCTTCGGTCGGTCCGGCCCCTGCGGCGCTCAATCATGCTCCTGCGCAGGGAAATCGCGCAGCGCACGGTGGCAACGGGTGGCTTGGGCGCGCAGGGCGGTGACCAGTTCCGGCGGGCCGGACAGCAGCGTGAAGTCGATGTCGACCGAGGTGATCATCCAGACGAGGGCGTCGGGGGTTTCGGCACCTACCTGGAGGCGGCAGGTTTCCGCGTCGACGGGTTCGAGGACGCCCATGCCCGGCCAGATGTTCGGGGTGGCGGCCGCTGCGGAGGTGTGCAGCAGGACGGTGGCCTGGTACGGCCAGGCACGGGCGGAGAGTTGGTGCGAAAGATAGGTGGCGACATCGCCTTCCGGCGGTTCGCGCGGGGTGAAGCGCGGGCCGGTGGGGATGCGCGGGGCGAGTCGGTCGGCGCGGAAGGTGCGCCAGTCGGCGCGGTCGACGTCCCAGGCCACCAGGTACCAGTGGCGGCTGAAGTGGACGAGCGTGTGTGGTTCCACCGTGCGGACGGTGGTAGCTCCGTTGTGGGCGCGATAGTCGAAGCGGAGGCGTTCGTTGCGTTGGCAGGCCTCGGCGACGGCCATCAGCGTCTCGGGCGCGACCGCCGCGCCGGGGGTGCCGACTCGGATGGTGGCGCCGCGCAAGGTGCGGACGCGGTGGCGCAGGCGCGGCGGCAGCACCTGCTCGAGTTTGGTCAGTGCGCGCAGCGACGACTCTTCGATGCCCGCCACCGTTCCGTCGGACGCGCTGCGCAGGCCGACCGCTACCGCGACCGCCTCGTCGTCGTCGAGCAGCAGCGGGGGAAGGGCCGCACCCGCGCCTAGGCGGTAGCCGCCGGTGCCCTGGGTGGCGTGCACCGGATAGCCGAGCTCGCGGAGCCGGTCGACGTCGCGGCGCACGGTGCGGCTGGTGACGTGCAGTCGTTCGGCCAGCTCGGCCCCGGTCCAGTCGCGGTGGGCCTGTAGCAGAGCGAGCAGTCTGAGCAGGCGTGCCGACGTCTCCAACATGCCATCCAGCATGGCAGAGCATTAGGAACATGACTGTCCTAAGTGGCGATCGCTAGTCGGTGTAGAGCGCGTGCATTCGAGCTGCCGTTTCGGCCACTCGAGCCCGCAATTCGGGCGGATCGAGGACCTCGGCGTATTCGCCGAGCGGCAGCAGGCCGTGGGCGAGTACCTCGTACGACTCCGAGGGCAGGGTCAGTTCGACCCAGCCTGCCGCGTCGGGCTCGCTCGCCGTGGCCATCGCCTCGGCGATCGCGACCGGTTCGTTCATCAACCGCAGCAGCCGTAGATGCGTGGCGGCGATCCGGCAGCGGGCGCGGACCCGCAGCATCGATTGCGCGAAATCGTCGGCGGCCGTGGACCAATGGACGGACAGATCGAAATCCGCTGGCCGATCGAAGGATTCGCCGGTCGGCTCGGCGGAGATGATCCGACCGACCCGATAGGAGCGGATCGCCGTGCGGTCCCGTGCGACCAAATACCACGTGCCCGCCTTCATGACCAGGCCGAGGGGGTCGAGCGTGCGGTCGACGACCTTGTCCTTGCGGCCGTAGCGCACCCGCAGCTTGCGGTCGTGCCAGAGTCCGTCGGCGACGGTGTTCAGGGTGGGCGTCTCGTCGGGTCGGTGGAACCAGCCGGGCGCGTCGATGTGCACGCGCTCGGCGATTCTGGTTGCGCGGCCGCGCAATTCGGGAGGCAGGGCGGCCAGCACTTTGAGCTGGGCGGTGGCGAGCACGGTGCCGAGGCCGAGGTCGGCTGCCGCGCCGGGTAATCCGGCGAGCAGCACGGCGTCGGCTTCGTCGGTGGTCAAGCCGGTCAGCCGAGTCCGGTAGCCGTCGACCAGGCGCACGCCGCCCGCGCGGCCCGGCTCGCTGTAGACCGGCACGCCGGCGGCGGACAGCGCCTCGACGTCCCGGTACACGGTGCGCACCGACACCTCGAGTTCCGCCGCGAGCTCGCCTGCCGTGGTCCGGCCGCGGGTTTGCAGGATCAGCAGCAGCTGCACCAGTCGACTTGCTCGCATCAGTCGAGATTAGCCAGAAAACTGGACAGGAGATGTCAAGGATTGCTCGTATCGTCCTAGATATGGCCACTTGGAGCGAGTTCACCGCAGAAGCACCGCACATCGCCGAGATCTTCGTTCGCCGACATGCTGCCGCAGGCAACCTGTGCATGCTCGGCACCCTGCGTTCGGACGGGTTCCCCCGGATAAGTCCGATCGAGCCGCGGCTGTTCGAGGACATGCTGGTGATCGCGGGGATGCCCGGCACCACCAAGTTCCGCGATCTCGCCCGCGATCCGCGCTTCTGTCTGCACACCGCCACCATGGACACGAACGTCAGCGACGGTGACGCGAAGCTGTTCGGCACCGTGGTGGATGTCCAGGACAAGGAGGTGCACGTTCGTTTCGCGCAGGACCTGTTCGATGAGAGCGGGTTCGATATTCGTGGTCAGGAGTTCGACCACTTCTATGTCGCCGACCTGAGCAGTGCCTCGACCGTCGAAGTGGTGGAGGATCACCTGAATATCACCATCTGGAAGCCCGGCGAAGGTGAGCGGGTAGTGCAGAAGCACTGACGTTCTCGGGTCAGTCCTTCTGGGGCAGCCGGTTGAGCACTTCGGTGGCGAGCTGCTGCGGATCGATGCCGAGTGCGCGCAACGCGGGATGCACGACCTCGTCCTCGTGGGCGAGCAGTCCGAGCATCAGGTGCCCCGTGTCGGCTCTGCTGTTGCTGGTCTTGTGGGCTTCGGTGTCGGCGCGGGCCAACGCTCGCAGCACCAGCGGGGTGAAGCGCGGGTTGACCGGTGCGGACGCATGGTGGGTCGCGACGGCCGCCAGGGCCCGCCTCAGCTTTTCGTGCCCGAGTCCCAGCGCGTCGACCGCGGCGGCGATCGGCGTATCGGGGTCGTCGTCGGCCGTGCTGGTCAGTGCGAGCAACAGATCGCTCGCCTCGATGTGCGCGTGATTGAGCGCCCGCGCTTCCCGCAGGCTGTTCTCCAGCGCCTTCCTGGCTTGCTTGGTGAAGGGAATGTTCCCGGACACGCTGTAGTCCGCCGTCCCCGGCGTCAGCGCGATCTGCACCCTGGCCGCGGCGGGCTCGATGCCCAGCTCCGTCAGCGCACGCGCGGTGGTGGCCGCGGAACCGATCTCGCACGCGCGGAGGATGGCGAGCAGCATGTGCTCCGGGCCGATGTAGTCGTGGCCGTGTTCTCGGGCCTCTTCTTGCGTCAGCACGATCACCCGACGGGCCTGATCGGAGAATCTCTCGAACATAGCGACCCCCTTTCGGCCATTGGCCGCTGCTATCGATGGTAGTCAACATCCGGAGCCGCTGGTCGATATCAGCGGTGTCGGGTGCCGGACGGGATTACGTCGGCAGCTGATTCCGACATCGGGGCGCGTTCGGCATTCAGAGGCGTCGGGCCAACGATCGGCGGCGTTGGGTGAGAAAGGCTCGCTCGACCGAATTCTCGGTGCGGGCGAGCGCCGCGTCGACAGCGACCACGGCTTCGCTTGTGCGACCGAGTCGTTCGAGGAGGTCGGCCCGAATCGCGTGGTACAGGTAGTACTTCGCGAGGTCGAGATCGTCGAGCAGGGCGAGCGCGACGGCGGGCCCGTGGACTTCGGCGACTGCTACCGCCCGATTGAGCCCAACGATCGGACTCGGCGTCAGCGCGATCAACTGGTCGTAGAGCTGGACGATCTGCGGCCAGTCGGTGGCGGCCGCGGTCGGGGCGTCGGTGTGCACGGCGTTGATCGCGGCTTGGATCTGATACGGCCCAGGTTGGTTGCGGCGCAAGCACTCTCGCACGATCGCGTGACCTTCTGCGATACGTTCGCGATCCCAGCCGTCGCGGTCTTGTTCCGGCAGCGGGACCAGGGATCCGTCGGCGGCGGTGCGAGCCGCTCGGCGTGCGTCGGTCAACAGCATGAGGGCGAGCAGCCCGGCGGCTTCCGGTTCGTCGGGCATGAGTTCGGTGAGCAGGCGGCCGAGGCGGATCGCTTCGGCGCAGAGCTCGGCGCGGGTGAGACTGTCCCCGGTGGTGGCCGTGTGCCCCGCGGTGAAGATCAGATAGATGACCGCGAGGACGGCGTGCAGCCGGGCCGGGAGGTCGGCGTCGGCGGGCACACGATAGAGGATGCGGGCGTCGCGGATCTTGCCTTTGGCGCGGACAAGTCGTTGCGCCATAGTCGATTCCGAAGTCAGGAAGGCGCGGGCGATCTCCGCGGTGGTGAGCCCGCCGAGCAGTCGTAGGGTGAGCGCAACCTGGGCGGTGCGGGCCAGGGCGGGGTGGCAGCAGGTGAAGATCAGCCGTAGGCGGTCGTCGCGCACCGCACCCTCCTCGGCTGGTTCGGTGTCAGCCTGTAACAACGCGGCCTGGGCGTACTTGTCCGCGCGGGCGGCTTCCCTGCGGAGCCGATCGATAGCCCGGTGGCGTGCGGTCGTGATGATCCAGCCGGGCGGGCTCGGCGGCAGCCCGTCCGACGGCCAGCGCTGGACCGCCGCGGTGAACGCGTCCTGCACCGCGTCCTCGGTGACACCGATGTCACCGAAGACGCGGGTCAGGCTCGCGACCGCGCGGCCGTAATGTTCGGCGAACACTTGCTCGATCGTCGCCGTGGTCACGGGTGCGTTCATCTAGCTGTCATGCAGTGGCCGGACCTCGATCGGCAGCGTGATCGCCTTGGCCAGCCTGCGGCCCCACTCCAGGGCTTCGTCGAGATCGGCGGCCTGAATGACGGTGAAGCCGCCGATGTGTTCCTTGCCCTCGATGTACGGGCCGTCGGTGACAAGCGCTTCGTCGTCCTTTACCCGCACCACGGTCGCGGTGCTCGGTGGGTGCAGACCGGCGGCGAAGACCCACGCGCCCGAGGACCGCAGATCGGCGTTGACCGCGTCGAGATCGCGCATGATCTCGTCGATATTGTCGGGTACGCCGTCACCGTCGGGTTGGTAGATGCTCAGCAGATACTGCTTCATCGAGGTGCTCCTTCGGACAGGTCGGCCTGTTGCCGGCTTCACCGACTAGACGATCGGGCACCCATCGAATCGACACCTGCGGCGAGCTTTTTCAGGCGGGATCGGTGAGGGCTTGGACTCGACCGTAGCTCGGGGCTTCGCTGGTGGTGGGGTTGTCGTCGCGGACCGCGCGGGCGGCGTCGACGGCGGCGGCCAATGCCGTGCGGTACAGCAGCGAACCGGTGCTCACCCGGCGGACACCGAGGTCGGCGAGCACGGCGAGGGAAGGGCCGGTCGGCGAGTAGAGGATGTTGACGGGCAGTGGAGTAGCGGCGACGATCCGGCTGATTTCGTCGGAGTCGGTGAGGCCGGGGGCGAAGATGCCGTCGGCGCCCGCGGCCGTGTACTGCTCGACGCGGGTGATGGTGGTGTCGGTGTCGAGTTTCAGCCAGTAGGTGTCGACGCGAGCGTTGACGAACAGCTCGGGGGAGCGGGCCTTGATCGCCGCGATCAACTCGGATTGGTGATCCGGTTCGGCCAGTGCGGTTTCCGTGCGGCCGTCCTCCAGATTGACTCCGGCGATACCCGACTCCGCTAGTTGCGCGACGTATTCGGCGACAGCGCTGGGGCTTTCGCTGAAGCCGCCTTCGATATCGATGGTGACCGGCACCGGCAGCCGGGCGAGTAACCGGGCCAATGCCATCGTCGCCGCGGCGGTGACCCCGGTGCCGTCCGGCAGACCTGCCGCGACGGCGACGCCGAGGCTGGTGGTCCCGATCGCCGGGAACCCCTCGGCCGCAAGGATTGCCGCGGAACCGTAGTCCCAGGCGTTCGGCAGGACCAGCGGCCGGTCGCCGTGGTGCAGTTCGTGGAAGATCTTCGTCTTGTTCATGCGGACCCCTCGATGATTCCGGCGGCGATGGCGATGGCGTGTGCTCGGCCGGGGCAGGCGTGCGGGCCCGCCCCGAATCCCAGTCCAGGGTGCCGCATGTCGAGCTCGACGACCGCTCCGTCGACGAACCTTCTGGTCGAGCGAAGCGGCGGGTGCTCGATCATGGTCCGCTCGATGATCTGTTCGGCGGTGCCTTCGGCGGTCAGTTGTCGAGCGTTGGCGATCAGTGCGCTGGTTGCGGCACAAGCCTGTACCAGGAGGCAGATTCGGACCGCTGTGGTGTCGTCGGCTACGCCGCTGATGGCTGTTACCAACTCGGCGACGGCTTCGTCGGCCGCGGGGTTGTCCGGCTCGTATGGTTGATAGTGCGCGGCGACCAGTGCTACTGCGTCGACGGAAATGTTGTGCAGGCCAAGGGCTTCCGCCAAAACCCGGACATGGGGCAGTGGTCCGGCGGTGGTGCTGGCCCGCTCGCGTAGATCGGCGGGGGAGAGCCGGACGAGTTCCGCAGTGACCAATGCCCGCAACCGCTGATGCTCGGCTCCCTCGGCGAAGCGCGGCACGTGGGAGCGCAGCCAAGCGAGGCCGACCGGCGTGTCCACCCTGGGCACAGCGGGCACCGGTGCGCTGATCAATGTGGCGCGCACTTGCTCGGGGTCGGTGATCGAAGGAGCTGTCATGCCGTGACCGTATCCCCGGATCATTTCGGTGGCCGCCGAAACGTTCGCGCACCATCATGGGGTGGTGTCATCCAGAGGAGCCGAACTGGCAGGTCTCGCCGCATTGCTCGCCGACCGCACCCGAGCCGACATGTGTCTCGCCTTGGTCGACGGCCGCGCCTGGACCGCAGGTGAGCTCGCCCGCCACGCCGGAGTGGCCGCGTCCACCGCGACCGAACACCTCAATCGCCTCCTCGCGGGCGGGCTGCTCATCGAACGCCGCCAGGGTCGGCACCGCTACGTCCAATTGGCGGGACCGCAGGTAGCCGAGCTACTGGAGTCCATGGTCACCCACCTGGACCCACCCCGCCCGACGGTGACCAATCTCCGAACCGCCACTGCCGCAGCAGCTTTGGCGCACGGCCGCACCTGCTACGACCACCTGGCCGGACGCTTGGGCGTCGCCATCACCGATGCCATGACCACCCAGGCCTACCTTGACCAGGACAACGGTTTCGCCCTCACCGACGCCGGTCTGACCTGGCTGACCGGCCCGCTCGGTATCAACCCAGCCGCCCTGCATGCCACCCGCCGCCCCCTCGCCCGCCCCTGCCTCGACTGGACCGAACGCCGCACCCACCTCGGCGGCGCCGCAGGCGCCCACCTCTGCCGCCGCCTCCAGGAACTCCACTGGATCACCCGATTCGGCACCGGCCGCGCCGTCCGCCTCACCCCGAAAGGCGAAGCCGGCCTGCAAACTTCGCTGGCCCTCGAACCTTCCGCCCTACAACCCCCTACACCGCATCCCGCAACTGCCGCAGCCGATAAGCCACCCGCGAAATAACCCCCGCCAACATCCGAGCCCCCGACTCCAGCCGCTCCAGCAACTCCACCAACTCATCCTCGGTAGCCCGCGAAACATCCAACCCGCGCACCCCAGCCACCGCACCCTCCAGCGCCCTGACCTGCTCCTCAAAGGATTCGTTCGAACGCATGTTCTAATGATAGCAGCTCTGCTGCGCGCCACTACGTGACCGCGTTCATTGTGCCGAGGCGCCACATCTGTCACTTCGGCCGGATTTCTATCACCGATTGGAGTTCCTCGACCAGCCCGATGATGATGCCCTCGGGACCGCGGAGGCAGCCGCACCGCCGACTGTTGCTTCGCCTCCAGTTCCAGGCCCAGTTCGATGAAGAACGCGACAGCAGCCGCGAGATCCTCGACCACAATCGCCACGGGTGGTCGGGCCGTCGAGATCTCTCAGCCCGCTGACGGCCTCGCTCTGCTCCGAGGCAGGCGGCGAGATCGGGTCGATCCAGCGGCCGGCGTTCAGCCCCCGAAACCAGGGGCAAGATGTGGCTGTCGATGACCGATAGCATCGGTGCCACGCACTGCGCCTACTCAATTGACGGTGCGCCAGAGGGGAATTCGATGCCAGAAGAAACACTTCGGGCAGACGACGAAGCTGTGCAGGTGGACCTCCTCGTTCCGCGACGCAGGTTATTCGCGAATTCGATCGCCGATGACAACCTCAGCAACTGCGCGGACGGCAATTTCAGGCAACCCTCGACTTTCCGCGACGCCGGCGACACGACGGTCGGCCCACGCGACGGCGACATGAGCAAGATCCTCAGAGCAATCGGATTCAGGGATAGAGGTCACGGACTGTGAGCGGGTTCGAGGTTGAGATCAGTCAGCTGAAAGAGGCGGCGAAAGCGGCGGGATCCGCCGCGACCCAGGCCAGGGCGGTGGACCCCGGCAACGGTTTGACCGGGCTCGCAGCGGCATTGCCGGGTGGGGAGGCGGCGAAGAAGGCGCCGACGCTGGTGACGACGTTCAATGACCGCGCGAAGGGCTGGGCAGAGGAGATCGGCGGCTGGGGTGATTTGGTGACCGCGGCCGCGAAGTTGTACGCCGAGAACGAGGTCGAGGCGGAAAGGGCTTTCGGGTAATGGCCGTCGGCTATCACGATGTCCGCAAATGGGACTCGCAGGCGCTCGATACGTCGGCCACCAACCTGCGTGGGCGGCGGGACAAACTCATCGGACTGCAGGACGAGCTCGACGACGCGAGGAGATTGCCGCAGTGGCACGGCCCCGCGAGCGAGCGCGCACGCGGTTCGCTGGGCACAACGCGGAACAACGCTGAAATCCTGATCGCGGAACTGGCCGCGGTCGACCGCGCCATGCAGAACGCGTCGGACGACGTGTCCGCCCTGAAAACCCGGGTCGCCAATAACGACGCCCTCGCCGACACCTACCAATTCGGCATCGCCGCCGACGGCGCGATCGTGGACAACAAGCCCCCGGACCCGCCGCCGAAGTCGCGGTTCGAGGCCGAGGACCGCGCGGAGAGCGCACGGCATCGCGAAACCATCAGGACGCAGCTGGAAAAGGAAACCAAGGCGATACTCACCACGGCGAAGAACATCGACACCGCCGTCGCCCTGGTGATGCAGCTCGCGCAGGACCGCAAGATCAGCGACCACGGTGCGACCACCCTCGACGGCGCCAAAAAGGGTGGGGAGATCGACGCCAACGTGGCCGAGATGGAGCAGGCGCTGCGCGACGCCGGGCTGCTGACCGGTCCGCCGGTGACCGGCTATTACCGGCAGTGGCTCGAGAACGCCGTGCGCCGGGGCGTATCGATCGACACGATCAAGCAGATGGTCTCCGAACACCACATCACGCCGGAGGATTTCAAGATCCTCGACCGAATGGAGGAGATCCGCGAGGACGAGGACGGCGACGGAATCTTCAAGTCGTTCTTCCTGATGCCGAACAACATGAGCGGGGACGACGCCGCGAAGGCGGTGCGGATGACCTACATCTTGAACGCGGGCACCGACTACGGCGCCGAAGGCGAGAAGACCGACTTCGCCCCGACCCCATACGGATCCGCGGAACTGCGGCGAATCACCGAGCGGCAACGGGACAATTCCTGGAGCTACAACGACGATGTGGGATTCGTACACGGCAACGGCGGGCGGTTGGTGACCACCCCGAACGGCATGATGATGGGTTTGGGCGGGAACCTGGTCCAGGACCAGTTCAGTCAAAACGGCGGAACGACCTGGGGCGACACGTTCATGCTCAATATCGACGACTCGAAAGATCCGGCGCAACAGCTTCGAGAAGTCGCGAGGTCGGGCCACGCGTGGTACGAAAACGACAACGGCCCCTACCGGGGCAAACTCGACCTGGACCGCTTTTTGCACCACGAGGAGCGCCACTCCCAGCAATGGGCCGAGGAGGGCTATGCCGGCTTCCTCGCCTCCTACGCGTGGGAGCAGGTCACCGGCGGCAACGAGACCGAGGAGGAGGCGGGGCTTTCCGATGGCGGCTATTAGGTGGCCGCGCGTCGCCTGCACTGCGCTGTTCGTAGCGGCGGTGACCGGGGCGTGCGACACCGAGGCGCAGTTCGCGCCGTCGCTGCCGCCGGCGGCCGGATTTCGCGTCGACGACGGCGTCCTGAAACTGTGGACGGGCACTCCGTGTGAGGGCGTCACCGGCCTGACGTTGATCTTCGACTCCGGCACCTCGGAGAGCACGGACCAGGTGTGGACCGCGCCGAAACCGGGGGTGCCGGTGGAGCGCATGGACCTGCTGCGGACCGCCAAGGGTTCGGCTACCGACACCGGCGGACCTCTCCAGGTCCAGAAACCGCTGCCCGCAGACTACGACTGGACCAAGGCGGGTTCGCTCTCCTTCTCCGTTGACGGCCCGGAGGCGTACGGTGCCAGGGCCGACGTCGGTCGAGTCTTGCGCGAGTCGGCCCAGCACCCGTCTGAGAGGTACCTTTTCGGCGAGCGCGGTTGGCTGGACGCGTCGGACGTCCAGCGTGAGAACCGGAAATCGTTCCTGACCGTCTGCACTTCCGACCCGAAGTAGTTGCCGCACAATCGAACCCGCGGAGCAGAAGATGGACACGCCGGACAGCACTACCCGCACAAGCGCACTGCGGACAACGCTGCGACGTCTTGTGCTCGGCGCGTTCGCCTGCACAGCCGCGTTGATCGTGCTGTTCGGCGGAGAGGCGGTGCTCAGTGCCACTGGAGTGTCCGACGATCCGCACGGCTACGGGATGTTCGCCGGAATCCTGTTCGCGGCGGTCCTGACACCCGTCGCGCTGGCGTTGTGGCTTTTGTACCGATCAATGCGACGACGCGGCAATTGACAAGTCCAGTACGGACTGCGAGCGTGCCTTCGCACTCGCTGCGCCTACGCCGTTCGCCAGTTCACGTTCCGTCGGGCGTCGGCTGCATCTGGGCGAAGTTCTGCTGCGCTGACTGCGTGAGCGCGGTCAGCGCAGCCAGGTGTTCGCGGTATGCCCTTCGACCGCTATCTGTCAGTGCGAGCCACGTTTTCGGTCGGCGTCCCGCATACCCTTTTCGCACCGAGACATAGCCGGCGTCCTCCAGCACCGTCATCGCCTTCGACATGGTGGACTTGTTCAGCTCGCACAGTCGGGCGATCACCCCGAATTCGGCCTCACCGCACCCCTCGAGAAACGCCACCAACTTCAGCCGGGGCAGCGAAGCCAGCAACTCGCTCAGCTCGGGCATGTGGCCGCCCGCTGTCGCCTCAGCCCGAACCACAACCAGCCACCGACGAATGCGCCGAACAGGACATGCAGCCATCCGTTCACGAGCCCGCCCACGATACCGGCGAGCAACGGCGGCAGCACCAACAACGAAAGCCGCTGCCACCGCCGGGTGGGTTCGTCGCTCAGGAATCGGGGAACGACACCACCTTTGCGTTGAGCGCGCCACACCCAAGCCAGCAGAGCGAAGCACGCGGCGCACACGCCGTACCCGCAGACCGAGACAACGGTGTCGGCGCTGTCGCCGCCCAGGCCGAGCAGCATGACGCCGATGCCTCCCAATAACGCCGCCACCGGCGGCACCCAGCCGGGCATGCTCGCCGCACGCCGGGCTCGCGCGGTGGCGGAGGAGGTGATGTGCAGCAGATCTTGTGCGGTCGGTGCGTCGTTCACATGGTCACCGTACGTCAACAGGTTTCCATTCATCAACCTGTTTCCATGTCGCCGTCGATGGCGGGTCGACACCGGCGATGCCCACCGACCGAATCGCCGCCGACACTCGAGATTCGGCACGGTCACGCTGAAACGTGAGTTGGGAAGCACTGTCCGTCAACGGATCTGACAAACGACTGATGCGCGTTCGGCGGCATGAGCTCACGTTGCAGTGCTAGCGGACCAACCGCCGCCGGCGATTCTTCGGCGGGGCTCGCCTCAACCCATGTCGGGCCATTTCGCCGCTATAGCAGGTTTTCGGAAGCGTCAGGGTGCACCGGACTGTGAGGATCGCCAGACGTCGATCCAAGGAGAAATCATGCGACGACATGTCGGGCTGGCCTTGTTGGCCGTCGCGGGGTTGCTCAACTCCGCACCTGCCGTCGGTGCGGTGGCACCGCAGGGAATGTACGCCGCCTATGGCATAGCTCCGGCCGGGCGCGATCTCGAGGTGGTGCTGCGGCATCGGGCCGTGCTGTTCGCCGTCCTCGGGGTCGGGTTGCTGGTGGCGGTCTTTCGTCCCGCGCTGCGGCCGATCGCGGTGCGCGCCAATGCGATCAGCATGGGCAGCTTTCTCGTTCTGGTGGTCGCCGGGGGTCCGGTCGGCCCGGGATTGGTGCGCGTGGCAGCCGTCGACGTCGCGGGATTGGTGGCGCTCGGCGTCGGCGTCGCGCTGCTGCGGGGTGAGCGCGCTGCCGAGCAGGTTCGTTCGGTGGGGGCAAGGCGATGAGAACCGTTGTGCTGTGCCTTGTCGGCGTCCTGTTCGCGGGGATGGGAATGTACGCGCTGGCCGTCCCTGCCGCGCTGGCGCGGCCGTTCGGGTTGTCGGTGTCAACGGCGGTGAGCCGGGCCGAGATTCGCGCGGTGTACGGCGGCTTCGGTCTGGCCGTCGCAGGCGTGCTGTGGTGGTCGGCGTTCGGTGCCGGTGAGCTGCGGGCCGGGGCAGCGCTGACAGTGGGGTTCGCATTGGCCGGGATGGCGGGCGGCCGCGTCGTCTCGCGGCTGATCGACAGCGGGACGCGTTTCTATCCGAACTGGTTCTACTGCTTGGTTGAGCTAGTCGGCGCGGCACTCGTGCTCGGTGTCGCCTGACATGCCCGTTCGCGACCCGTCTACTGCGATGATCACGACTATGACGGTCGACTCGGGCAACCGCCGCGTGGGCGAGCGCACCCTGTGGCTCTGGCAGGGGCAGGCGGCGTACCTGGGCCCGTCGTTCCAGCTGGACACCCATTCGACGCCGGTGCAGTGCTTCGTCCTCGGTGTGGACGAGACGGTCACCGTCCGCACTCCGGATGGTGGACGGTGGCAGCGGCGCAGCGTGCTGATTCCGGCGCGCACCGCCCATAAACTCGAATCCAGCGGACGGGTGCTGTTCTACTATCTCGATCCTCGCTCGGCGGCCGCTGCCCGTTTGCGAGCGGCGATGCGAGAGCCGACGACACCCGTGGCGACGGGACACCGGGACGAATCGGCATTGACCGCCCTGTTGAATCAGCCCCGCCATCCGGACCCGCGAGTGCTGCGTCGGATCATCACCGGCCCCGAGCCACCAGCGACGATCGACGAACGGATCCGAGCGGTGATGAACACGATCGTCAACGAGCCCGCCGGACAATCCGGCGCCGCGGAGCTGGCCGCTGACCTCGGGATCTCCACTTCCCGTTTCCTGCACCTGTTTTCGGCGAACGCCGGCACCAGCTTGCGGCGCTATCGCTTGTGGGCACGGCTGTTGTCGGTCGCAGGCGCCGTCGCCGAGGGCATCGACTTGACCCGCGCAGCTGCCGACGCGGGGTTTGCTTCGGCCAGCCATTTCAGTGACACATTCCGAACCCTGTTCGGCCTCACCGCGACCGCAGTACTCGCCCAGGGCATGAATATCGTCCTCGTCCCGGAGTCAGAATAGACAGCCCGGTGGCGGGCAGCCGTCACTCCGGTCGCCGAGCAGGCCACGTCGACGGCAGCGAACAACACCAACGTGGCGAGCCGGTGTCCTCACGCCTTCCCGGTGCCGTGCAGCGTGATTTTCAGGCGTGGGTTGCCGTTTTTCTGGTTGATCTTCAGCGTGGCGTCGAACTGGCCGACGTCGGGTGGGTGGAACAGCACCCGCAGGTAGCATTCGGTCTTTCCCTGGGGTGGTGGGCATTGGCCGTCGAGGATGGAGAATGCCTCACCGTCCATCCCGTCGTCGAGCAGCACCACGGCCAGGTTGTCGCACTCCATGTAGGCGAAGGGGATGTACTTCTTGACTGTCTTCCCGACCTGGGTGACGTCGTAGTGGACCGTGGTGTTGTAAGGGGTGCAGGTCGGCTTCGGCGTCGTGGACGAGGTGACTTGTGGGATCGGGATGACTTTCGTCGGGTCGGTGGTCGATTCGACGGTGGTGGTGGTGGGTGGTGCCGCGGTCGTGGCCTTCGACCGCGGCTGTCCGGTGCGGGTCGGCTCGGGCCCCGGGTTCGGCGGAAGCTGTTCGGTCTCGTCCACCGTGGACTCCGGTGGCGGGGTGGTGAAGACGACGGTGCCGGTGACGGCGATGTCGGCGGGCGGGGGTGCCGTCCGCGAACAGGTGCCCCACAACCCCAGCACGATGGCGACGATCACCGCGCCGATCAGGGAGCGGGGAATGTGGCGGCGGCTGCCGCCCGTGGGCCGATCGGGTGGGGTCTGCCATTGTGCGATGGTGTCGCGCACCCGACGGGTCTCGGGGTGATCGGGGCCGAGCCGAGCGGTGAAGTTGGGCAGCCACGCCTGCCACAACTCGATCCGCTCCGCCAGGGACGCCGAGGGCAACGCATACAGTGCGCCGAACGCGCCGACCGGGTCGCCCGCTCCGAGGTAGTGCCGGATGGCGGCGACTTCCCGATACGCGGCGGCTTCGGCGGTGCCGCTCTGGACGAGCGCGGCGATGATTGCTCGGTGCGCGCGGACGCTCGAGATGTCTTTGCGTGGATTCGCCTTGCGTAGTGGGTCTTTCAATGCCGCGTGGGCGACGCCGAGATGCTCGCCGGTCGAACCGGGGCGGCGCCGGGCGATCAGCGCGCCGAGGCCGACCGCCGAATCGCGAACCTGCGCTTCATCGATGGTGTGCGCACCGAGATCGTGCACTGCGCGCCGGACGACGTCGATCGGCAGGACCGGTCCGGCTTCCGCGGCGACCACGACGGTGATCAGCAGCCCGACCGCCTCCGCACGCGTCCCGGTCAGCGACCACAGCAGGTGCCCCAGTCGATGCCGCACCAACGAGTCGATGGGCAGACCCGCGGTGAAGTCGCCGTCGGCGAGGTACCGATCGACCTGCACAATCAATCGGGCGTGCAGCCAGCCGCCCACCGCGCGCCAGGGGCGGTCCGGCCACGGCGCGTCAGCCGGGACGCCGGGGTCGACGGCGGTGAGCGCGCGGGTGACCCGGGACCTCGGCCACGGGTCACCGTGTTCGTCTTGCGCGTGCCGCAATAGGTAGTCACCGACGTCGCCCACACCCGGCATCGGCAGCTCGAAGCGCCACATGCGCAGGGCCGGTGGCAGGGCGTCGTCATCGCTACGGGCAGTGCCGATTACGCGGACATGCGCGAAGTCGGCGTGGCTGGTCAAGGTCTCGATCGCGGTCCACAGTTCGTCGCGGTGGCCGTGTTCGGTCGGCAGATCGAGCCCGTCGATGAGCAGCGTGGTGGTGCGGCCGGTTTCACCCAGCGTCAGCAGCGCCCGTGCCAATCTCGCCGCCACCCTGGGATATTCACCGGGGACGGCTACCTCCGTCGCGGCGGGTTCGATCTCACCTGCGGCGCTGAGCAGCGCGACTCGGCGTTCGAGCTGAACGGCGAGTTCGTCGGTCACCGACCGCAGCGTGCTGGTGCCGGTCAGAAAGACGGCGGCGCCGATATGTGCTGGGCTGATCGCGGTTTCGAGGCCGAGTAGGTCGGGGCGCACCAGCAGGGCGACGGCGGTGGACTTACCGCTGCCACCCGGTCCGAGCAGCATTCGCAGGCGCTCATAACCGTGCTCGGCCACGGCGTTCACCTGGCTGCGCAGCGCCTTGGTGACGTGCAGTCCGCGGACGAGTTCGTCGACGGTGCTCGCGTCGGGACGGTCGCGCACCGCGTCGCGGGCCCGAGTCACATTGGGCACCAGCCACAATCCATGGTCTGCGACCGAAGTGGGCGACCCCGCGGCGAACGAGAAGTGCTGTGGCTGCTGGTGCGCACAGGCCCGAGCGGCCGGCGCCAGCAGATCCGAGGACAGCAAATTCTCGCCGCTGCTGGGTATTCCGCTGCGGAAGGTCGCGAGCAGGGTGCGGGTGAAGCATCCGTCGTAGGCATTGCCGTCGTCGCTGGCGACCAGGAGGTCCACCCGGCCGGAGGCCTGCCGGACGAGGGTCGGCCAACTGCGTGCCCCGGCGTCCGCTACCGCCGCGGCTTCGCAACTGTCCACCACGACCAGCAGGCCGTCCAGCCCGGATGAACCGCTGATCCGTTCCTTGAGGGTCTGGGCGAGATGAACGGCATTCTGCGAGTCCAGAATCGGCTTACCGTCTGCGTCCGATTCGAGTGAGTCATGGGCCAGAAAATAATAGTCGCCATTGGTACTGAGGCCGTGCCCGATAAACCACAACAGCAACGTTGCTTGTTGCCGTGCCGCGGACTCGAATGCCGCGCGCACCGCGGCTTGGAGATTCCGGACGGTCGGATTCACAATCGTCATACCGCTGGGTACGGCCGGCCGCCATTGGCCGGAATCAGCAAGGGCGGCAGCAACTTCCGCAACGAGAGGGGCCGGAAATCCGAGATGGGGGAGCGCAGCACATTCGGAGCCGACAATCAGAGCAAGCCTTCTCCCCACGGCTCCGATGGTAATACCGAAAACTTCGGAAACACCCCGATTACGAAGATAAATCGGCAGGGACGATCAGGATTCGCGAGCTGCGATCGCGGCTTGGATGCGGCGGAGCGTGCGGAGACCTTTCTTCGCGGCGACACTCACCATGCCGTCGAAGACCGTTGCACCACGATCGTGGGCCATCAACCGTTCCAGCGTCGGCACGGCACGATCGTCGCCGGTCGAACCCAGCGCGACAGCAGCCCAGTAGCGCCGGTCCGGGTCGTCGCTGTCGGCCGCCGCGCACAGCCTCGGGATGATGTCCGGGGCGAATTTGGCCAGCGCGCTGGCGATATAGCCGATGCGGTAGTACCTGCGGTTTTCGAATTCTTCCCATAAAGCGGCGAGGGCCGCCTCGCCGCCGATCAGGCCGAGTGCCTCGGCGGCGCGTTCGCGCATTCCGGCGATCGAGTCCCGCAGCACGGGGGTGAGCGCGGGGACGACGGATGGGTCGCCGAGTTTGCCCAGCGCGATCATCGCTTGCTCGCGCGCCATGTCCTGGGGGTGATCCAGCATCGCGACCAAGCCGGGCACCGCCTCGCGGAAGCCGAGCGCAGCGCAGCCCATCGCCGCCCAGGCCTGGCAGTTGTACTTGGTGTCGGCGAGCGACGCCAGCAGTGGTTCTCGCAGCGTGTCGTCGCCGAAGATCGCCGCCAGGTTCAACGCCCGGGTGTACAGCGACCGGTGGTAGTCGGGATAGTCGCGGACGAGCGCACGCAGTGTTTCGTTGGCGGAGGCGTCGCCATCAGCAGCCCGATCGAGCAGGAGCCGCAGATTTTCCACGCGGGTCTCGAGAGCACCGTCTTTGAGGCGTCGCGCATCAGCTGGATTCACCGCCCAACGGTACCTGGCGCTGATCTCGCCCCCCGGCCGCCTCAGCTGGCCTGACTATTGACGAGTCACCGCTTGGTGCGTTGTCCGGCCCGGGCCGCGATGGCCTTGGCGAGCGGCCATTGGGCGCCGATGGCGGTCAATTCGGTGACCTCGCCGAGCAGGCTGTCGGCGGCGGGGAGCGCGAAGAAGCGGCTACCGGACGCAGAGTTGCCGTGCGCCTTGGCGTCTCGGGCGCGAACGAGCAGGACGGCGCGGTCGAGTGCATCGTAGGCGGGGCCGGCCGGCGCGGCTCGTGAGATCGCCGCCACGATGTCGGGCGGGTGCGGTGTCGCGTAACGGCCCAGGTCCAGCATGCTGTCGCGGATCTCGATGACGGTGCGGTGCAGGAGATATCGGTTGGGCTGAGCCCCGTCCGGTACGGGGCTGTGGTGCACGATCTCCGGGCAGGCGGCGGTCAGCTCGGACCAGAGGGGCCGCAGCGCTTTTCGGTGGCGCGTCAGATCGTCTACGCCCATCCGGTTGACTATGGCGATCAACGTCAGGCCCATGCACAGCACGAGATCGAAAAACACGCCGTTGCGATCGATTTCGGCCTGGATGGCGGTGAAAGCATTGTGCTGCCCGGTGATCCGGAAGGCGGACGCCACCATGGTGGCGCTGATGCGTCCGAGCACCGCGACGCCCGCGAGGAGTGTCGCCACGTACATCGCCGCTTCGCCGCGACCGACTCGGTTGCGGAGTTCGGCACCGGCAGCCTGGATGACGAGGACCGCCATCGCGACACCGATCGGCGCCGTGCACAGCCAATATCCGAACTGTGCCCATCCGGTGCGTTCGAAGATCGTGCCGTTGCCACCGCCGGAGGTGCTGAAACACAGTGCCGCGACACTGAATACGGCGGCCAGCCCGTAGCTGACGCGCGGCGAGCGAAAGCGGTACAGCAGCGCCGCACCGATCAGCAGCCCCGCCGCATAGCCGACATTGAATCCGATCGCCCCGAGTTCGAGGATCAGCTCCTCGGAGAGCCAACCGCCGGAGAGATCGGTGATGAGGCGGCGCACTGTCGGTTCCCGGGTTGTCGCGGTGGCGACGACACAGCCGAAGGCGATGGTGACGTGCCGGTCGAGCTCGGTGCTGAGCAAGCCGACGAGGCGGCCGGCCAGCAACAGGCAGGCGGCGATCACCGTGGGTAGCGTTACCGCCGTCGGTAGCGTCGAGGTCATCATCGCTCAGCGCTGAAAGACCAAGCGGCCGAGCACCGAACGTGGCCGCTGAACCTCGAGGTCGACGTCGGACATAAGCATCGAGGCGAACAGTTCGGCTTGGTTCTCGTCGACATCGTCGTAATTGCTGCGGGCTAGCACGCGCAGCACACTATCGATATCCAAGTCCGGGAACAGTGCCGCGAGCGTGCGGCGCTGAGCCCCCGGCGAAACGAATCCGGCGTGGTCGAGCAGCAGATGGGCGATCTCGTGCATCACGATGTGGTCGGTGTGGTACCCGGTGCTGGCCGCGTCGTAGGCGATGACGATATCGTCGGCGCGTTCCACCACGAGCCCGCACGGAAACCCGCCCGTGGTCAGATCCTGTTGCGGAACAATCAGAATCGGCTTACCAACCCGCTCGGCCACGTGCGCGACGAAGGTCGCCAGGTTCCACGGCCGCGGCACCTCGAGCGAGATCGCCAGCTGTCGGATTCGTTCGACCGCGGGGTCGACACCGGCGCGTCGGAACATGGAGCCATCTTCGTCGCCGATGGTCCGGATTGTCCAGGGGAGCCCTCCGCCGTCCGACTGACAGATACGCCGGTCGCGCCATGATCAACGGGGTCTTCAAGATCGGCACTGCGTACATTCCGTGACGATGGAGGTGTCACCGACCGCAACGGGCACCGATCGGCGAGGTCATTCTGTGGGTGGAGGAGGGGAGACTCGGCGGAATCGAGTACGCCTGGTACACCGACGAGCGCCCGAAGTCGCTGCCCGACCCTACGCAGATCGAGGTTCAGTAGCGGGTCTGGATTCAGCGCGCCGCGCGGCCGGATTCGTCCGCGTTCGCGCTGATCACGCGGGCGGCGAATCGTGTTCACGCAATGGCTGCGGTGATCGGTCTATCAGGTCTCGCAGTGCTTCGTCGTATTGGTTGCGGTCGAACCGGAATGGACCGAACGCGTCATAGCCGCGTTCCGGACGATAGGGCTGTTCGATGCGATGCCAGATCACCAGGCTGTCGGAGACGACGATCTCGGCCAGCAGCGGCCAGTCGCCCCACGCGCCGCACTGACACACGAGCAACGGCGTCTTCGTTCTCGTTGTCATGCTGGACCTTCCGTGAAAATGGTCATCAATCCGAAAGTTCCACGCCGACCCGGGATCCAGGCCACCGTATGCGCCACCCGCGGGCTGCATGCCTGCCGCGAGCTCGAACCTGTCGATCAGGTCGGTGAGTGGCACACCGTCGACACGGGGTACGACAGCGTCACTTCGCACGATCGGCAGTGGACGTGGCACGAACGGGAGGACGCCGGGGGGAAGCCAGGGGCGCGTTCGGCAGACCCGGATCTGCATGTCGAACTGAATGTTATTGATGGCCATGGTCGAATCCGGTCTGGCCGATGGACCGGCGCGGGGCTGCGGCAGTGCGGTATCTCGACCTGCGTCGCCGACAGCCGATCCGTGATGTCTTCGGCCGATCGGAGACCGGCCGCTTGCCGGGCATCACCGGCAGGGACGCATGGCGTCCTTTCCACAGAGGAAGTTCACCGCCCCAACATATATGGCACTCACACCACCCACAAGATGCACTCGGCCACGTGTTGCGGCCTGCCCGGGTGGCCTGCTTTATCCGACCTTCAGTGACGAGACGGCGAGTTGTTCGGTGAGCGCTCGCCTCAGGAAGCTCGGATCATTCAGGTGCGGTTGCAGTAGGCGCCAGCCGTGGTAGTAGGTGAAGATGTAGGGCTCGGTGAAGGGGGTGCTGAGAAAGCCCTGTAGGAACGTCAGTTCGTCGTCGGATACCAGCGCGGTGTCGGCGAGGTAGTCACGAACCTTCGGCCATGGTGTCGCCTCGGCGAGCAGCAGCGAGGCGTTGCAATATGCGCCCCAGAGGATGTTGCGGGCGTGCTGGATCGTCGCGTAGTTGCTCGAATCGGGTTGGAGCTCTTCGACATTGTCGAGTAGCCAGTGCTGGGCCTCGTCGTCGGGAAACAGCACCTGCGGGGCGTGCAGGCCGATGCCCTCGGACACCACATAGGCCGGTGACGGCATGAATCGCACCTGGATGTCGGGGCGGTGGCCCTGATGCTTTTCTTTCATCATGAATTCGCAGATGTGTCCTGGAACCGACTCGTGGGCAACGACATAGAACAGGTCGGCCAGGTTGAAGGGCAGGTTCGGATCGACGAATACGCTGCCTGTGGTTCCACCTCGATGCAGTCCTCGAAACGGCCCTGGTGCGAATTCCACTGTCACATCCATGGTTTCCGGTAGCGGCAGTAGCGCCTCGGTTCGCCGCCGAGTTTCCGTCAGCGCCAGGTGAATCAGTTCGGACAGGCGCTCTGGTCGGCCGGGCGGCAGGCTGTGTGCGTCGCGCCAGGCGTGCAGCCGTTGTGCGAGTGTGCCTTTGGCCTCGGGTAGGGCCTCGTCCAGCAGTTGGTAGGCCTCGTCGAATACTTCGTCGGGAATCCATTCGGCGTCGATTCCCAGCATGCCTCGCACCTGCTCGGGAAACGGCAGCTGCGCTCCGGTCAGCCGTCGGGCGATGGTGTGCAGCGCCCGCACCTGTTCCGCCATGGCGGGATCGTCGTCGGCGACGGCCGCCGCCATGTCCTGCGCGGCCCGGACCAGATCCGCCGGATTCGGCAAGGGCTCGTTCGCGACCTCGTCCAGCCACCGCGCAGGCCCTCGATAGTCGAGAATCCAACTTCCCGTGGGGTGTTGGGTCACCAGCCGATCGACCCGCAGGGCGAGCAGCGCGTAGTCACGCAAGACGTCCATATTTCCACTGTGCCGCGTGTATCGAACTCTCGCAGCTGCCGAAGTCTGCGCCTGCTCCGGCTCGGGGAACAGCTCAACGGTAGCTGTCAGCGGGCAGGGTGACCTCTCGAAAATGAATTGGGCGAATCGGGCAGCGATCCGCCATGATTCGTCGGGTCAACGTTCAACGCACGTGCTCACAAAGGAAAGTGCTTGATGAGGTTCATGAGTAAGGCCGCAGTCGCGATCGCGACGATGGGTCTTGCGGCCGGGTCGGTAATCGGTGCCGGCACGGCGAATGCGGCCAGTCTCCACGGTGCGATCGCATTCAGTGGCGATGACTGGAGCTACGGCGCCAGTATCGATGCGCCGAGCCGCGAGGAAGCGATTGCCGAGGCGCTCGACGCGTGCGGCATCGCCGACTGCATCGTTTTGGTGGACTGGGCGGACGGTTGCGGCGCGCTCGTCTACACCGACGGCGCGGTCGCGACCGGTGCGGGATTCAACCGCTCGGCCGCACTGTTCGCCGCCCACACCAGCCTTGCCCGGCATTACCCGCCGGCATTCCTGGCCAATGTCGGTTCCGCGGACAGGTCGGGGACGGAGATCAGCGAGGTGATCTGCACCGCCAACGCGGGCTGATCGTCGGCTATTCGGAAGACCCGGAACCTGTTGGGGCCGGGTCTTCTCTGCTGTTCCGAGCAGCCGGTCGAGGGCGCCGAAGTGCCGCGTCATCAGGCAAAAGCCGCAATCACGACGTGCACGGTGTGATCTGTGACCCACCGTTTGACAGCTCCCGGTCGGCGGGTCTCAATTGGTCAAGTGACCAGTTAGCCCCGGCTCTCCCCTCGGAGCAGCGTGTTTCCGCACAGGAGTGAAGATGAACCTACGGAGCCTCGTGCTCACTGCCACGTTCGCCGCCGCCTGCGCCGTGGCGACCGTCGCGACACCTATCGCGCATGCCGATCGAGTGCCGGAATCCGTCGACATCGCCTGCACGGGTGCCATCCGGCACCGCAATGCCGACTGGTACCTGCCTGAGGGGTCCGCCAATGGTCTGGTCTGGCTGCAACACGGTTTCGCGCGAAGCAATGCGAACGTGGCAAGCCTCGCCGAGCATTTCGCCGCCGCCGGCTACGTCGTCTTCGCACCCTCCTTGCCGTTCCTCGATCCGGCAGGTTGCACCCTGCAGAACCTCGGCGACAACACCGGCTTCCTCGACAACATCGCCGGACTGTTCGCCACCGCCGCCGACCCCGCCGGCCCACTGGCCCGCAGCTTCGCCGCGGCCACGGCGGCGGCGCACCGTCCCGATCTGCGACTGCCACAACAGACCGTGTTCGTCGGGCACTCCGCCGGCGCCGAGGCCGTCGAATACGTCGCCCATCGACTGCACGCCGACCACCCCGCCGCCTTCACCGACTTACACGGACTCGTCCTGCTCGACCCCGTGAAATCATTCCTCGGCGACAACACCGATCAAGCCCTCACCGACCTCGACCACACCGACCTGCCGATTCTCGATATCGCCGCGAAACCCTCACAATGCAACCTCTTCGGTGTCGGCACCGCAGCCGCCCAACGCCTGCTGCACCGTCGCTATCTCGGCGTCCGCATCGGCACCGGCGTGCACACCGACGCCGAAGGTGACAGCGGTGACACCATGGGAAATCTGTTGTGCGGCAACCCCAAATCCGTCAATATCTCAACCCTGCAAACCCTCGCAGTCGGCTGGACCACCGATTTTTTCACCGGCACCAGAACCGCCGACTATTACCCCGCCCAAGCACCCGTCACCGACGCGGCCACCGCGCAATCAGCAGTCACCGACGCAGTTTCGGCCGCACCGGAAGCCAAGATCCTGACCGGTTCATAGAAAGCGAAGCCTGAAATTCGGCGATTGGGTCCTACGCTTGGATTACTTCGATGCCTACCAGGGCGTTCAGTGAGTCGCAGCTGGCCCAGGACTGATTCTGGCCGTATTGCACCGGGCCGTATTTCCAGTAGGTGAAGGGGACGGGCCAGGCTACGCAGGTGAGCTTTACCTGGTGCCAGGTCGGCAGCTCGCAATTGGCCATTCCGCCGGTGTTGAAGATGTTGTAAACGTGACAGTTGGCCTGCCATACCGGGACGTCGGCCTGGGCGACGCCGGCGCCGGCGAGCACGGTGGCTGCGGCGGCGGTGGCAACGACGGCGCCGGCGGTAAGCCGTTTCGTGGATACCATTGCGAACCTCCTGAATAGTTGTTGTCTGGAACACATCGCTCACAAGTCGCACTTGTTACTCGAAACGTTCCTGACGGGCGCAGCTGCTCCTTCGGAATCCCGAATGGATTTAAGTAGTCGGTGATTCAGATCGACGGCTTATCCGTCGTCATTGTTCGGAGCCGGCCGGACTTTGCGATCGCGGTTATCAACCGGATTGTGAGTGTCGGTGCTGCTGCCGGACCTGGTGTGGAGGGGGCGTCAAGTCCGGGTTCGGGGCCGCTGGACAAGTGATCACGTGGAAGTGATGGTGGCGTCGGCCGAGCAGCCGGCTGCACCATTTCCACGTGATCACTTGTCCAGTAATGTAATACGAGAGGCCACCCGGCCCTGGGGCAGGCGAGGGCCGGGGTCTGTGAACCGGCGCGGGTCAGTCGTTGTCTTGGTCGATCGAGACAATCGTCCCGGTGCGCGCGTCGACCGTGACCTCGTACCCGTTACCGTCGCGGGTTTTGACGTCGACCTCCCATTTGGGGGTGCCGTCCGCGGTGTCCAGCTCGACGGATTCCACGGTCGCGCCCATCAACGCCTGCCGTGCCGCGTCGAGGGCTTCCTGCTCACTCACGGGTTCCGCGGTGGCCAGTGCGCTGCCACCACCGATCAGCGCGGCGGTCAGTGCCGCGCCGACGGTCAATCGGCGCAGGTCGGAGCCGATGCGGCGGTTGGTGAACGGCATGGTGATCCTCCTGTGGTCGATATTTCCGGTGGCACGGCGGTCGCCCGCCTGCGCCCTTCGCGTGGGAACTACCACCGAATCCGCGCGGTATGCCTGCTGATCAAGATCGCCTCGTGCGGCGTTGACAGCGCACCTCATCGGCCCGCGAGCCAGCGACAAGATCCCAGGCATGAGCTCCCGCCCAACGCGTGTTTGCACCCCATCGAGCCGGGTACCAACCCTGCGAAACCCCTGGCTCTTCCAGCAGGATCCAAGCAAGAGGGGACCAGCTGGTGAATGAGCTTGCATAGTCGTGCATAATCATCACATGGTTGATTCGGTGCACGCGCCGGAGCCAGCAGGGCCCGCGTTGCGGGTTGCGGTGGCCGGGGCGAGTGGGTACGCGGGCGGGGAAGTATTGCGACTGCTGCTCGGTCATCCGGCGTACCGCGAGGGCCGCCTGGTGATCGGCGCGTTGACGGCGGGATCGAATGCCGGAACCCCGCTCGGCGCGCTGCAACCGCACCTGTTGCCGTTGGCGGATCGGGTGCTCGCACCGACGACTGTCGAGGAGCTGGCGGGGCACGACGTGGTGTTCCTCGGCCTGCCGCACGGCCAGTCCGCGGCGATCGCCGAGCGGCTGCCCGCCTCGACGGTGATCATCGACTGCGGCGCCGACTTCCGGCTGACCGACGCGCAGGCGTGGGAGAAGTATTACGGCAGCGCGCACGCGGGCAGCTGGCCCTACGGCCTGCCCGAACTGCCGGGCGGCCGCGAGCAGCTGCGTGGCGCGCGCCGGATCGCGGTGCCGGGTTGCTACCCGACCGTGGCCAGTCTGGCGATGGCGCCGGCGGTCGCCGCGGGCATCGTCGCGCCGAACGTGAATGTCGTTGCGGTGAGCGGTACTTCGGGCGCCGGGCGCAAGCTCGACGTCGGCCTGCTCGGCTCCGAGGTGATGGGTTCGGTGCGCGCGTACAGCATCGCGGGCGCGCACCGGCACACCCCGGAGATCGCGCAGAACCTCAAGGCGGCGGGGGGCATCGACGTCGCCGTGTCGTTCACGCCGGTGCTGGCACCGATGCCGCGCGGCATCCTGGCGACCTGCACGGCACCGACCTCGGTGGATGCCGCGCAGGCGCGCGCTGTCTATGAAAAAGCCTATGCCGACGAGCCATTCGTGCACCTGCTGCCGGAAGGCGTACTGCCGCAGACCGGCGCGGTGCTCGGTTCCAACGCCGTCACCCTGCAGGTGGCGGTGGATGCCGACGCGGGCTTGCTCGTGGTGATCGGCGCGATCGACAACTTGACCAAGGGCACCGCGGGCGCCGCGGTGCAATCGATGAACCTGGCCGTCGGATTCGACGAGACCGCAGGACTTTCCACCGTAGGAGTGGCACCGTGACGACATCCGCTGCGACGCAGACCGCCAACGGCAAGCTGGTGCGCAACCAGGGCGTCACCGGCCCGCTCGGCTTCCGTGCCGCCGGTATCGCGGCCGGCATCAAGGCCAGCGGAAAGCCGGACCTGGCACTGGTTTTCAACGAGGGCCCGGAGTACGCGGCGGCAGGCGTCTTCACCCGCAACAAGGTGAAGGCCGCCCCGGTGCTGTGGTCGCAGCAGGTGCTCTCAGGCGGGCGGCTGCGCGCGGTGATCCTGAACTCCGGCGGCGCCAACGCCTGCACCGGACCAGGCGGCTTCCAGGACACGCACAAGACCGCCGAGGAACTCGCTGCGGCACTGAGCAATTGGGGTTCCGAGACCGGTGCCGGCGAGATCGCCGTCTGCTCGACGGGCCTGATCGGCGACCGGCTGCCGATGGACAAGCTCGTCCCCGCGATCACCGAGATCGTGCACGAGATGGGCGGCGGGCTCTCCGGCGGGCTCGACGCGGCCCACGCGATCATGACCACCGACACGGTGCCCAAGGAAGCCGCGTTCCACCATCGCGACAAATGGAACGTCGGCGGCATGGCCAAGGGCGCGGGCATGCTCGCCCCCTCGCTGGCCACCATGCTGGTGGTGCTGACCACCGACGCCGCCGCCACCCCCGACCAGCTGGATCAGGCGCTGCGCAATGCCACCAAGCGCACCTTCGACCGGCTCGACGTCGACGGCTCCTGCTCGACCAACGACACCGTGCTGCTGCTCGCCAACGGCGCCAGCGAGGTCACCCCGAGCCAGGAAGACCTCGACGCCGCCGTGCTCGCGGTCTGCGACGACCTGGCCGCCCAGCTGATGGCCGACGCGGAGGGCGTCACCAAGCGGGTGCTGGTCACCGTCGCGAGCGCGGTCAGCGAGGACGAGGCGGTGGCCGCCGCGCGCACCGTCGCCCGCGACAGTCTGGTCAAGACAGCGCTTTTCGGCTCCGACCCGAACTGGGGCCGGGTACTCGCCGCGGTCGGCATGGCGCCGGTCACCCTCGACCCGAACCGGATCTCGGTGTCGTTCAACGGAAACCCGGTCTGTATCGACGGTGTCGGCGCACCGGGCGCCCGCGAGGTCGACCTGTCCGGTGGCGACATCGAGGTGCTGATCGAGCTGAATGTCGGTACCGCCGCGGCCACCATCCGCACCACCGACCTCTCGCACGGCTACGTCGAAGAGAATTCGGCGTACAGCTCATGACAAGCCAACTCCGCCACGAGCTTTCGGCGCTGGACAAGGCGCACATCCTGGCCGACGCGCTGCCCTGGCTGCAGAAGTTCCGCGACAAGATCGTGGTGGTGAAGTTCGGCGGCAACGCCATGGTCGACCCGGAACTCGAGCGGGCCTTCGCCGCCGACATGGCGTTCCTGCGCACCGTCGGCGTGCACCCGGTGGTGGTGCACGGCGGCGGCCCGCAGATCAGCGCCATGCTGAAGAAGCTCGGCCTGGAGGGTGAGTTCCGCGGCGGCTTCCGGGTGACCACGCCGGAGGTGATGGACGTGGTGCGCATGGTGCTGTTCGGGCAGGTCGGTCGCGAACTGGTCGGCTTGATCAACGCGCACGGCCCGTACGCCGTCGGCATCTCCGGCGAGGACGCGCAACTGTTCACCGCGACCCGCCGCACCGTCGAGGTCGACGGCGAGCCCACTGACATCGGGCTGGTCGGCGACGTCACCTCGGTGAATCCGGACGCGGTGCTCGACCTGATCTACGCGGGCCGCATCCCGGTGGTGTCCACCATCGCGCCGGACGCGGACGGGGTGGTGCACAACATCAACGCCGACACCGCCGCCGCCGCGCTCGCCGAGGGCATCGGCGCCGAGAAACTGGTGGTGCTGACCGATGTCGAAGGCCTCTACACCGACTGGCCGGACCGGTCCTCGCTGATCACCCGCATCGATACGGCGGCGCTCGCGGAGTTGCTGCCCCGCCTGGACGCGGGCATGGTGCCGAAGATGGAAGCCTGCCTGCGCGCCGTGCAGGGCGGGGTGCCGACGGCGCACGTGATCGACGGGCGCGTGCCGCACGCCGTGCTGCTGGAACTGTTCACCGGAGAAGGAATCGGAACGATGGTGACGCCCGACTCGTCCTCGAACGGGGCTGGCTCGCCGGACGGAACGAGAAAATGAGTACAGACCAAGAACTCCAGGCGCGGTGGTCCGCCGCGATGATGAACAACTACGGCACGCCCAAGATCGCGCTGGTGCGCGGGGCGGGCGCCGTGGTCTACGACGCGGACGGCAATCGCTACGTCGACTTCCTGGGCGGCATCGCGGTGAACAGCCTCGGCCACGCCCATCCGGCGATCCTGGCCGCGGTGACGGAGCAGCTCGGCACGCTCGGGCACGTCTCGAACATCTACGCCAACGAACCGGTGATCGAACTGGCCGAGCGCCTGCTCGCGCACTTCGGTGACGGCTCCTCCGAGGCCGGCCACAGCGGGCGCGCCTTCTTCTGCAACTCGGGCACCGAGGCCAACGAGGCCGCGTTCAAGATCGCGCGGCTGACCGGACGCCGCAAGATCATCGCCTGCGAAGAGGCCTTCCACGGCCGGACCATGGGCGCGCTCGCGCTCACCGGACAGCCCGCGAAGCGCACGCCGTTCGAGCCGCTGCCCGCAGGCGTCGTGCACGTGCCCTACGGCGACGCCGCCGCGCTGGAAGCCGTGGTCGATGCGGATACCGCCGCGGTGTTCCTGGAGCCGATGATGGGGGAGAGCGGCGTCGTCGTGCCGCCGGTCGACTACCTGGTCAAGGCCCGCGAGATCACCGCGCGCCACGGTGCGCTGCTCATCCTCGACGAGGTGCAGACCGGCATCGGCCGGACCGGAAAGTTCTACGCGCACCACGCTGCGGGCATCGTGCCCGACGTGATCACCCTGGCAAAGGGGCTCGGCGGCGGGCTGCCGATCGGCGCGGTGCTGGCCACCGGCGAGGCCGCCGAGCTGCTCACCCCCGGCCTGCACGGCACGACCTTCGGCGGCAACCCGGTGTGCGCGGCGGCCGCGCTCGCCGTGCTGCGCACCATCGACGAGCAAGACCTGCTCGCGCATGTGGAGTCGGTCGGCAAGCGGCTCGCCGACGGCATCGAACTGCTGGAGCATCCGCTGATCGACCATGTGCGTGGGGCCGGGCTGTTGCTCGGCATCGTGCTCACCGACGACGTCTCCGCGCACGTCGAAGCGCGGGCCCGGGCCGCCGGATATCTGATTAATCCGGCCAAGCCCAACGTTATTCGGCTCGCCCCGCCGCTGATCCTCACCGAGACCCAGGCCGACAATTTCGTCGCCGATCTGCCGGAGATCCTGGACTCGGCCACCCAAGATGCGAAGGAGGCTGCGGCGCAATGACTTCAGCACAGCAGGTACGGCATTTCCTCCGCGACGACGATGTGAGCCCGGCCGAACAGGCCGAAATCCTCACCCTGGCCGCCGAACTCAAGCACGCGCCGTTCTCCCAGCGTCCGCTGGAGGGTCCGCGCGGGGTCGGCGTGATCTTCGAGAAGAACTCCACCCGCACCCGGTTCTCCTTCGAGATGGGCATCGCTCAGCTCGGCGGGCACGCGGTGGTGGTGGACGGGCGCGACACCCAGCTCGGCCGCGAGGAGACCCTCGGCGACACCGGCCGGGTGCTCTCCCGCTACGTCGACGCGATCGTGTGGCGCACCTTCGAGCAGTACCGGCTCGACGAAATGTCGGCCACCGCAACGGTTCCGGTGGTGAACGCGCTGTCCAACGAGTTCCACCCCTGCCAGGTGCTCGCCGACCTGCAGACCCTCGCCGAGCGCAAGGGAAACCTGGTGGGGCGCAACCTCACCTACTTCGGTGACGGGGCCAACAACATGGCGCACTCGCTGCTGCTCGGCGGCGTCACCGCGGGCCTCAACGTCACCATCGCCGCGCCGACGGGTTTCGAGCCGCTGCCGTGGATCCTGGAGGCCGCCCGCAAGCGGGCCGCCGACACCGGCGCCACCATCACCCTGACCGCCGACCCGATCGCCGCGGCCGACGGCGCGGACGCGTTGGTCACCGACACCTGGACCTCGATGGGCCAGGAGAACGACGGCCTCGACCGCGTCGGCCCGTTCCGCCCGTTCCAGGTGAACAGCGCGCTGCTCGCGCACGCCCAGCCCGACGCCGTGGTGCTGCACTGCCTACCCGCCCACCGTGGCGAGGAGGTCACCGACGAGGTGCTCGACGGGCCGCACAGCGTGGTGTGGGACGAGGCGGAGAATAGGTTGCACGCGCAGAAGGCGCTGCTGGTGTGGTTGCTGGCCAAGCGAAGTGATGGTGCGGCATGAGAGGTGAGCGTCCGCGACGAGCAGTCGTGAGCGAGCGAACGATGCGCGCAGCGTCCGCGGGTATGGCGCGCGTCGGCGAGGTGCAGTCGTGAGCGTCGCACATCCGGAGCAGGGCAAGACGGGCCCGGAGATCGCGCGCACTCGTGCCGGACGGCAGTCGCGCATTGTCGAACTGCTGACCGCGCACGCGGTGCGCAGCCAGACCGAACTGGCGGCTTTACTGGCCGCCGAAGGCATCGAGACCACGCAGGCAACGCTCTCGCGTGACCTGGATGAACTCGGCGCGGTGAAGCTGCGCGCCGCCGACGGTGGTGCCGGCGTCTACGTGGTGCCCGAGGACGGCAATCCCATCCGTGGCGTTATCGGCGGCACCGATCGTCTCGCGAAGCTCCTGGGCGACCTGTTGGTCTCCACCGATCACAGCGGCAATATCGCGGTCCTGCGCACCCCGCCCGGTGCCGCGCACTACCTGGCCAGCGCACTGGACCGCGCCGCGCTGCCTTACATCGTCGGCACCATCGCAGGCGACGACACCATCGCCGTCATCGCCCGCGAACCGCTGACCGGCGCCGAACTGGCGGCGAAGATCGAGGAGATCGCCTGACGCAGGTCAGGAGAACGGGTATTGCCCGCCGCCACCACGCGGTGTGCGATGGTCCGGCGTTGTCACGTCGATGATGTCTTGAATGAGGTCGACGACCGCGCGGCCGACGTCCAGGACACCGTGGCCGAGGGTGCTGAACTCTCCCGCGACGAGGTGTAGCAGTGCGTTCATGACGTCCGTCCTTCTACCCGCCCGACGATTCCGTTCTCAGGGTCGCACACCGGAGAACGGCACGCCAAGGACGTAATTCGCCTGATGGGCAGTGACTTTCGCGAACGATCCGGGGCCGCAGCGGCGCTTCCCGGACCCCCGTTGTGAATGGGCTTGCATCATCGTGCATAATCATTTGTAGGACGTGCGGGCCGCTGTGGCGGGAAGCCGGTCCGTACTTCGAACACAAGCATCGAAACCGAGGAGCACACAGACCATGTCCGAACGCGTCGTACTCGCCTACTCAGGTGGGCTGGACACCTCCGTGGCGATCAGCTGGATCGCCAAGGAGACCGGTTCCGAGGTGGTGGCCGTGGCCATCGACCTCGGCCAGGGCGGCGAGGACATGAACGTGGTGCGCCAGCGAGCGCTGGACTGCGGCGCGGTCGAGGCCATCGTGGTGGACGCGCGCGACGAGTTCGCCAACGACTACTGCCTGCCGACCATCCAGGCCAACGCCATGTACATGGGCCGCTACCCGCTGGTCTCCGCGATCAGCCGCCCGCTCATCGTCAAGCACCTCGTCGAGGCGGCCAAGTTCCACGGTGCGAGCACCGTCGCGCACGGCTGCACCGGCAAGGGCAACGACCAGGTGCGTTTCGAGGTCGGCATCGGCGCGCTCGCGCCGGACCTGAACGTCATCGCCCCGGTCCGGGACTACGCATGGACCCGGGAGAAGGCCATCGCCTTCGCCGAGGAGAACGCGCTGCCGATCAACGTCACCAAGAAGTCCCCGTTCTCCATCGACCAGAACGTGTGGGGTCGTGCGGTGGAAACCGGCTTCCTCGAGGACCTCTGGAACGCGCCGACCAAGGACGTCTACGACTACACCGCCGACGCGACGGTCAACTTCGAGGCCCCCGACGAGCTCATCATCACCTTCGAGAAGGGTGTTCCGGTCGCCATCGACGGCCGCCAGGTGAGCGTGCTGGAAGCCATCGTCGAGCTGAACCACCGCGCCGGACGGCAGGGCGTCGGCCGCCTCGACATGGTCGAGGACCGGCTCGTCGGCATCAAGAGCCGCGAGATCTACGAGGCGCCCGGCGCCATCGCGCTGATCACCGCGCACCAGGAGCTCGAAGCCGTCACCGTCGAGCGTGAGCTCGGCCGGTACAAGCGGCAGGTCGAGCAGCGCTGGGGCGAGCTGGTCTACGACGGCCTGTGGTTCTCCCCGCTCAAGCGCGCGCTGGACGCGTTCGTCGGCGAAACCCAGGAGCACGTCTCCGGCGACATCCGGATGGTGCTGCACGGCGGCAACGCGGTCGTGAACGGTCGGCGCTCCGAGCAGTCCCTCTACGACTTCAACCTCGCCACCTACGACGAGGGCGACACCTTCGACCAGTCGCTGGCCAAGGGTTTCGTGCAGATCCACGGACTGTCCTCGAAGGTCGCGGCGCGTCGGGATCTGAACCAGAAGTAAGCGAGTGCGCTGAAGTCGTGCGGGCCGAGGAGAGTTCGCGACCCGCACGACGGCAGCTGGCGCAAGGTCAGTCGGTCGGCGCTGCTCGCGCGGCTCCGGATGGCACCGTGCGGAGGACAGTCGCTGCACCGGACGGCACGGCACAGACATCACCTACTGATGACCGCAACCCGAGGAGACAGGACACCATGACGCAGAGCGGCAGCACGAACACCGGTGCGCTCTGGGGCGGGCGTTTCGCGTCCGGACCGGCCGAGGCGATGGCGGCCCTGAGCAAGTCGACGCAGTTCGATTGGGTCCTGGCGCCGTACGACATTCGCGCGTCGAAGGCGCATGCGCGGGTGCTGCACAAGGCCGGGCTGCTCTCGGAGAGCGATCTCGCCGGCATGCTCACCGGGCTGGATCAGCTTGCCGCCGACGTGGATTCGGGCGCGTTCGGTCCCGCCGAGTCCGATGAGGATGTGCACGGTGCGCTGGAGCGTGGGCTGATCGAGCGGGTCGGCGCCGAGCTCGGCGGCCGGCTGCGCGCGGGACGGTCCCGGAATGATCAGGTTGCCACGCTGTTCCGGATGTGGTTGCGCGACGGTGTACGCCGGGTCGCGGCCGGTGTGCTCGACGTGGTCGACGCGCTGGTGGCGCAGGCGGCCGCGCATCCCGACGCGGTGATGCCCGGCAAGACGCACCTGCAGGCCGCGCAGCCGGTGCTGCTCGCCCATCACCTGCTCGCGCACGCGCACCCGCTGCTGCGCGACATCGATCGGCTGCGTGACTTCGACAAGCGGGCGGCGGTGTCGCCGTACGGTTCCGGCGCGCTGGCCGGTTCGTCGCTCGGGCTCGATCCCGAGGCGATCGCCGCCGAACTCGATTTCGACGGGTCCGCGGCCAATTCGATCGACGCCACCTCCTCGCGGGACTTCGCCGCCGAGGCCGCGTTCGTGCTCGCCATGATCGGTGTCGATCTCAGCCGGATGGCCGAAGAGGTAATCCTCTGGAGCACACCGGAATTCGGCTACATCACCCTGGCCGACGCGTGGTCTACCGGCTCGTCGATCATGCCGCAGAAGAAGAACCCGGACGTCTCCGAACTCACCCGCGGCAAGGCGGGCAGGCTCATCGGCAACCTCACCGGGCTGCTGGCCACCCTGAAGGCGCAGCCGCTGGCCTACAACCGAGACCTGCAGGAGGACAAGGAACCACTGTTCGACTCGGTCGCGCAACTGGAACTGCTGCTGCCCGCCATCGCCGGCCTCGTCTCGACGCTCACTTTCCACACCGACCGGATGGCCGAACTCGCTCCCGCCGGTTTCACTCTCGCCACCGACATCGCCGAATGGCTTGTCCGGCAGGGTGTTCCGTTCCGGGTGGCGCACGAGGCGGCCGGCGCTTGCGTCCGGGCCGCCGAATCCCGCGGTGTCGGCCTGGCCGAGCTCACCGACGAGGAATTCGCCGCCATCGACCCTGCTCTCACGCCGAACGTGCGCGAGGTCCTCACCGTCCAGGGTTCCATCGCCTCCCGCAACGCCCGCGGCGGCACCGCGGGCACCCAGGTCGCCCGCCAACTCGACGAAATCGCCGGTACCACAACCGAGCTCCGCAGCTGGTTGGGCTGAGCCTCGGCGAGTGGCACATGGTGGCGGCAATTGGTGTGCCACTCACTGGGGGAGTAGTTCCGCTACGTGGAGTAGGGGAGCGGCCAAGGCGGGGATTGCTTTGGGGTGGCGTAGCTGACCTTTGTGATAGGTGAGCAGGTCTTGGCCGGCGAGGCTCCAGTGCGGGACCGCGTTGTAGAGGTGCGCGGTGATCAGCTGAGGACCGATCAGCCCGCGGGCGTAGTGCGGGTCCGGTGCGACGACCCGGTAGCGATAGTCGAACGTCGGATTGCCGGTGGCGGTCGGTTTATCGCCGAACAGGCTGCGGCCCAGCTGCGAGAGTGAGCCCCGCGACAGCACACTGACCGGCAGGTGCGGCTGATTCAGCCGCACGACAATAACGATGTAGTGGTGCGTCGTCGAACTACCGTCCGAGGACGACGTCTCGTGCTTGTAGTCGGCCACGGTCACCCACCGGCCGCCGAGCTGCCCGGTCATCACCACGCCGAGGCCGCGCGGATTTCGGCCGGGTAGCCGCGACGTCCACTCCGCGCGGGCCCGCTCGGTATACGACCACCCGTGCGCCCTCGACCATTCCCACAGCTGAGTTCTGCGCGCCCGCTCGGCACGCATCGACCGCTGGACCGCGACAACGAGCAACACGATCAACGCGACAACCACCGACGCCCCCGCCGCGCCGACGAGCATCACCGCATCCATCCCGATCCTTACTCCTCGTCGCCGGACGCCGCCGCGTCGCACCCTCGCCGAGTTCCCCCGGCCGCCGCGCCACCCACGGCGCGCTGCCTCGTCATTGTCCGGCACTCGTTACGCTGCCGCCATGACCTTGCTCCTGCTCGCCATTGCCATCGCGTCCGAGGTGACCGCAACCGTATCGTTGAAACTCTCCGACGGATTCAGCAAGGTCATACCGTCGATCATCGTGGTTGTCGGCTACGCCAGCGCCTTCTGGTTTCTCTCCCAAGCGCTGAAGCGCGGCATGCAGATCGGTGTCGCCTACGGCATCTGGTCCGCCGTCGGCGTAGCCGCCATCGCCATCATCGGCGTCCTCTTCCTGGACGAGCGCCTGACCCTCATCCAGGTCGGCGGTATAGCCCTGGTGATCATCGGCGTGCTCGCGCTGGAACTCGGCGGCGCACACTGAGTGAGCGGGTGTGCCGCCAACCAACACTCATCGGCACACCCGAACACGGTAGAAATCAGACGAACTCGCTGGTATCGAGGTCGAACTCGAAGGGCTTCGGCAGCCGGAGCGAGACACCGAACTTGGCGGTGGCGGTGTGCCGGTATTCCCCATCCACCGGCTCCCCGTAGACCGTCATCTCGGCGCGATGGCGATCGATCAGCAGGTAGGCCGGGATGTGAGCCTGCGCATACGCGTCACGCTTCTCTATCCGATCGACCTCTGCGTCGCGTTCGCGACCGGAAGTGATCTCCATGATCATCAGCACCCCTGCCGGGTCGGACCACGATGGCTGATCCCGGAAATAGCCACGCGGTGCGACTGCGCCATCCACCCTGGCGCGGCTTTCGCGATGGGCCGGGATACGCACGCCGACCTCGGGCAATAGGCGCCACTCCGGGCAGTGGTCCCGAATTTGGTCGCCGATGATGCTGGCGAACTCGGCATGCTCACCATCGGGAACCGGAACGACGTAGATCCTTCCATTGATCAGCTCGACGTCGACTTCCTCGGACGATGCGCGCTCCAGCACCTCGAACTCCGCGAGGGTCACATCGGCGTCCATGCTGCTCATATCCCCAGGGTAACTGGGCGGCGCGGTTTCGTTCTGCTGGTCGTCCACCAGCAGGTGGTGCGCGGGCTCATGTGGCGCCCAGGCTCGATCGCGGGCTGCTACGTTCCACTCTGCAACTCCCTTCTACTCGACGACGGGATCGTTGTGCATTTCCTTTGACGTGCGACGTCGCCCAATGGTTCCGCGAAACTCCGCGACTTTCAGTGCTGAAACTGGGTGCTGACGATCCACTACTCGCCGAGCCGCCGCCGAGGGCGTTCAGTGCATTGTTTTCTCACCCCAAATAACCGGATTCCGTTGCGCCTCCCGCATTTTGCCGAATACGTCCCATGAGACCTCAGCCCGAACGTAGCATCGGGCGATGGATTGGACGTTTGCTCAGCTGTGCGTGCACGGATGTGGCCGATGACCTCGGACGATGCCGCGAAACAGGCCGAACCGGCCGGCGAATCCGCCGTCGCGCTGCGGGCCGAGGGACTGGTGAAGCGCTACGGCGGGGTGGAGGCATTGCGCGGCGCGAACTTTCAGGTGAGCGCGGGCGAAGTGGTCGCCTTGATCGGCGACAACGGTGCGGGTAAATCGACTCTGGTGAAATGCCTTTCCGGCGCCGAACAGCCGGATTCCGGGCGGATTTTGCTGGACGGCAAGCAAGTGGTGCTGAATACGCCCACGGCGGCACGCAAACTCGGCGTGGAGACCGTGTACCAGGATCTCGCGGTGGCCCCCGACCTCGACCCGGCGGCGAACCTCTTCCTCGGCCGCGAGCTGGTGCGCAAGGGCTTGGCGGGCAAGCTCGGCATGCTGGATCGCACCGCGATGAGAGCCCAGGCGGTCGAACACTTTCGGCGCCTCGGCGTCACCCTGCAGAGCGCGGACGTGCCGATCGGCTCGCTGTCGGGCGGACAGCGGCAGAGCGTCGCGGTGGCCAGGGCGGTGATGTGGGCGAGCAAGGTGGTGTTCATGGACGAGCCGACCGCGGCGCTCGGCGTGGTGCAGCGCGAGCGGGTGCTCGAGGTGATCCGCCGGGTCCGCGACGAGGGCATCGCGGTGGTGCTGATCAGCCACAACATGCCGGAGGTGCTGGCCGTCGCGGACCGCATCGAGGTGCTGCGGCTCGGACGGCGGGTGGCTCGGTTCACCGCGGCCGAGGCCACCCTCGAACAGTTGGTCGGCGCGATGACCGGCGCGCTGTCACAGGAGGGTGCGGCATGAGCACGCCAGCAATGCCGGAGCAGAGCGTCAGCGAGGTGCGGGCATGACCGAGGTCAAAACTGTCGACGGCAACGGCGGCCCCGAGTTGCCCGAACGCACTGTCCTGCAACGACTCCTCGGCGCGAGCACGGTCTGGATCGGCGTGGTGCTGGTCGCGCTGTGCATCGTGTTCAGCGTCCTGCGGCCCGACGCGTTCCCCACCCGCTTCACCTTTCAGACGCTGCTGATCGAAACATCGGTGCTGCTGGTGCTTTCGGTGGGCATGACGTTCGTGATCATCACCTCGGGCATCGATCTGTCCGTCGGCATGGTGCTGATCTTCGCCGGCGTGATCGGCGCCAAATCGATGGAAGCGCTGAGCCCGGACCAGGATGCGACCGGCGCGGGCTGGGGCATCATCGGCATCGGTTTCCTGCTTTCCGTTGTGGGCGGCGGTGTTTGGGGCCTGATCAACGGACTACTGGTGGCCAAGGCCAAGATTCCGCCGCTGATCGTCACGCTCGGTTCGTTCGGCGCCGCCCTCGGCGCGGCCCAGCTGATCACCGGCGGCATCGACACCCGGACGGTGCCCGAAAAGCTGCGCAACACACTGGGTTTCGGCACCACCTTCGGCGGCATCCCCAACCTGGTTCTGGTCGCCACCGTGGTCACCGTGGTCGCCGCGTGGGTGCTGCACACCACCCGTTTCGGCCGCTACACCTACGCCATCGGCTCCAACGAGGAGGCCGCCCGGCGTTCCGGCATCGCGGTCACCCGGCATCTGGTGCTGGTGTATCTGCTCACCGGCGTGCTCGCGGGCCTGGCGGGCTTCATGAACCTGGCCTACTTCGGCACCACCACCATCGGCGGGCACACCACCGACAACCTGGATGCCATCGCGGGCGTAGTGATCGGCGGCACCAGCCTTTTCGGAGGCGTCGGCTCGATCGTGGGCACCGTGATCGGCGTGTTCATTCCGTCGGTGCTGAAGAAGGGGTTCGTCATCGCGCAGGTGCCGGTGTTCTGGCAGCCGATCGCGGTGAGTGTGGTGCTCGTCGCGGCGGTCTGGTTCGACCAGCTCCGCCGCCGGGCCCGCGATCGGAAATAGGAGTCGACAGTGACAAACAAGATGGCGGAGGTAGCCGAATGACGGTGGCGAAGCGGACGGCGGTGATGATCGGCGCGATGATGTCGGTCGGCGCGCTGCTGGTGTCCTGTAGCGGGCAGGTGGGCGATTCGGGTGGCACCGACAGCAAGAAGCTGGTGCTGATTCCGGGCGTCGCGGACGAGCCGTTCTACATCTCGATGCAGTGTGGCGCACAGGAGCAGGCCACCAAGCTCGGCTACAAGCTCGACACGCAGGCGCCGACGAAGTTCGACGCGGGATCGCAGACGCCGGTGCTGACCGGCGTGGTGGCGAACAAACCCGGCGGCATCCTGATCGCGCCGACCCACGCCACCGCGATGGCCAATCCGATCAAGCAGGCCAAGGATTCGGGCATCAAGATTGTCGAGGTGGACACCGCCCTGGACGACACTTCCGTTGCGCTGTCGTCGATTTCGTCCGACAACAAGAAGGGCGGCGCACTCGCCGCACAGACCCTGGCCAAGCTGGTGGGGGACAAAGGCCCGGTGCTGGTGATCAACACCAAGGCGGGCACGTCCACCACCGACGCGCGGGCGCAGGGCTTCGAGGGCGCGATCAAGAGCTTCCCCGGCATCACCTCGCTCGGCGTGCAATACAACAACAACGAAGCGGCCCAGGCGGCGTCGATCGTCACCGCGACGCTGGCCGCGCACCCCGACCTCGCCGGAATCTTCGCCACCAACCTCAGCTCGGCCGAGGGTGCGGCGACCGGCCTGCGCAACGCGAACAAGCTCGGCCAGGTGAAACTGGTCGGCTTCGACGCCAGCCCCAAGCAGGTCGAGGACCTGAAAGCCGGTACCGTGCAAGCACTTATCGCCCAGGACCCGGCGGGCATCGGCGCCAAGGGCGTCGACCAAGCCGCCGCAGCCATCGAAGGCAAACCGGTCACCCGAAAGATCGAGACCGACATGATCGCGATCACCCAGGCCGACATGGACGCCAACTCGAAGTACTTCTACAAGCGCAAGTGCTGACGCTCGGATGAGGGGCCGACCGGGCGCGATCGAGCGCCCGGTCGGCACAACAATTGCTAGTCCGCCGCGCGGACCGCGTAACCGGCGTTGGTGAGGGCGTTGAGGACGTCCTCGCGATGGTTGGGCCCGCGGGTTTCCAGGGTGAGGGAGACCTCGACCTCGTCGAGCGCCAGCCAGGTTCCGGTCCGGGCGTGCCACACGTCGACCACGCTGGCCCCGGTCTTGCCGACCACTGCGAGCAGCGCGCTCAAACCGCCTGGTTGATCCGAGATCGTCACGCGGACAGCGAGATAGCGGCCCGCCGCGCTCAAGCCGTGGCCGATCAACCGGGTGAGCAGCAGCGGATCGATATTGCCACCCGAGAGGATCGCGCACACCGGGCCCTTCAGTTCGAGATCCGCTGCGGCACAACTTATCAGGGCAGCGACCGCCGCCGCACCCGCGGGCTCGACGATCAGCTTGGCCCGTTCCAGACACAGCAGCAGCGCCTTGGACAGCGAATCCTCGTCGACGGTCACCATAGCCGAGACGTGCTCGGCCACATGGACGAACGGCACCTGACCCGGCTGCCCGACGGCGATACCGTCGGCCATCGTCGACATCCGCCCGACCCGCACCGGCTTGCCCGCCGTCAGTGAACCCGGCCAGGCGGCCGCCTCTTTCGCCTGCACCCCGATCACCCGCACCTGCGGGGCCAGATGATGCAGCGCCACCGCGATGCCCGCGATCAAGCCGCCGCCACCGGTCGGCACGAGCACGGTGCCGACGTCGGGGATCTGTTCCAGGATCTCCAGCGCCACCGTCGCCTGCCCGGCCACGACGTCGGGGTGGTCGAACGGATGGATCAACGTCGCACCGGTGCGGTCGGCGAACTCGATGGCGGCGTCCAAGGCGTCTTCGATGGTCTCACCTACCTGCCGCACCTCGGCGCCGTAGGCCTTGGTGGCCGCGAGCTTCGGCAGCGAGGCGCCCACCGGCATGAACACGGTCGAGGTGATGTTCAGCGAGGTCGCCGCCCAGGCCACGCCCTGCGCGTGGTTGCCGGCACTCGCCGCGACCACGCCGCGCGCCCGGTCCTCGGCGGGCAGATTAGCAATCCGGTTATAGGCGCCGCGCGGCTTGAACGACCCGGTCCGCTGCAGATTCTCGCACTTCAGCCACACTTCGGTGCCCGCACGCTCGGACAGCACCCGGGAAGCGACGATGGGCGTTTTCCGAATCACCGGCGCCAGCAATTCCGCGGCCGCCGTGATTCGCTCCATACCGACCAACTCCATGGCGCCCATGCTGCCATCCCGCCCGCAATACGTCCGATGATTCCGGCCGACGCCACACCGCAGGCACCCGGACCTGCGGTCAGGCCGCCTTGGCGAGGTTGTGCGCGAGCGCGCCGAGGCGAGCCAACCGAGCGTCGCCCAGGGGCGTGAGCCGCCCGCCGAGACGGTTGGTCACAAAGCCCAGCGACATGCCCGTGGCGGGGTCGGCGAAGGCGCCGGAGCCGCCGAGACCGAAATGACCGAAGGCGGAGATCGGGTCCGCCTTCGAAGGGCGCATGGGCACGCCGTGGTAGCCGAGCGCCCACGGAATGCGCAGGGCGAGAACGTAATCGGGGGTGAAGATCTGGCGGCGACTGACTTCGGCGATGGTCTCGGGGCGCAGCAGCTGGAATCCGTCGAGCTCGCCACCGTTGGCGAGGGCACCGTAGAGCCGGGCCAGCGCGCGGGCCGAGAACACCCCGTTGACGCCGGGCATCACCGAATCATGCAGCCGCGGATCGGCAACCAGGTCGGCGAAGCCCTTCGGCGTGGTGTCCATCGCGGCCGAGAACCTGGTCCTGCCGAGTAGCCGGGAGCTGTTCTCCCAGCTCATGCCCGCGACGGTCAGCCGGGGAAAGTTGGTCGCGACCCGGTCGCGCTGCGCCTGCGGCACCCCGAACCAGAGTTCTTCGGCGGCAAGCGGTTCGGCGATCTCGGTGCGCAGCACCTCGGTGAACTCCGTGCCGGTGACCTGGCGCACCAGCTCGGCGACCAAGTGCCCGAAGGTGATTCCTTGATAGCCGCTGGTGACGAGGTGGCGCGGATCCGGCGCCGCCGCGGCCAGGGCCGCCGTCACCGCCGCGTCGTCGAAGAACCGATCGAACGGGCCGGGCAGCAGCCCGCGCAACCGGTGCAAACCCGCTCGGTGGCTGAGCAATTCGCGCACCGTGATGCGCTCCTTGCCCGCGGCGCCGAAGTCGGGCCAGTACGTCGCGACCGGCTCGTCGTAGTCGAGCTCGCCACGCTCGGCGAGCCGGTGCAACACCGTGCTGGCCACACCCTTGCCGGTCGAATACGCCATGGCCACGGTGTCGTGCGCCCACGGCACCTCCGGCCGGGCGTAGCCGGCCCAGACGTCGACCACCGGCTCACCGTGCAGATAGACCGCGAGGGCCCCGCCGCCGTCGAGGGGTCGCCGGAACAGCCGGTCGAACTCGGCGACCAGGGTCGCGAACCGGCGATCTACGAACTGCGCTGCCGAAACCGTCATCGGAAACTCTCTGTAGTACGTGTCCGCATTCCAGAATTGCACGAGCCGCCGCGGCCGCACGCACACCCCCAGGCTCTGTGTCGAAGTCGCATCCGGCCGGACTTCGACGCCGGGCCTAGCCCGCGACCGGTCGGTTCGGTGAACGTTTCCTGAGCGTCACACAGCCGACCTCGATCGCAACACGCCTGGCCTAGCGTGTTCGCATGCCCCCGAGACGACGTTCGGCGCTGCTCGCGAGGTTGGTCGTCGACACACCCGGCCGACCGCAAGTGATCCTCGGCGAACTGCGCCGGGTGATCCTGGACGGCGCGGTGCCGCCGTGCACCGTCATACCGCTGCGCGAGGTGGCCGTGCTGTTCGGGGTGAGTCATATCCCGGTCCGTGAGGCGTTGAAGACGCTGATCGGGGAGGGGCTGGTCACCCATGAACCGCACGGCGGTTACGTGGTGGCTCAGCTGACCGCCGCCGAGCTGCGCGAGATGTACATCGTCCGGGAGACCCTGGAGAACGCCGCCTTGGCCGCGGCCGCGATCAACGCGAGCGCCGCCGATCGCGCCGAACTGATCGCGGTGAACGAGCTGCTCGAACAGGCGATCCGGGATGACGATCCGGTCGCCTACCACCGCCGTTCCCGCGACTTCCACGCCGCGTTGACCAGGCCGTCGCGCCTGTTCCGGCTGCTGCACCTGCTGGAATCGGCGTGGAACGTCACCGAGCCGGTGCAGTCCATGGTCCACATCGGTCGCGGCGACCGGGTGCGCCTGCACACCGACCACGCACTCATGATGGACGCGTTTCTCGCGCGCGACGTGGATCGCCTGCTGCTCACCGCCGAACGCCATCACCGCAGACTGGAAACTGTTATCGAGACCTTGCCGACGGATACCGGGTTGCTCGCGCCGGAAGATATATCGGCCGCGCAATAGCCGGGAAATAACGACGCAATGGTCGGGCAATGCCGCATCCATACGGTCGTTTCGAGCACAGTTCCACCTCCCGGACGGGCAGAACCATGACCGAAACAATTGTGGCACCGAGCATTGCGCCCCCGGCGCACGCCGTCGGTGCGGCCTACGATCCACGCCTCACCAACGCCGATCTCGCGCCGTTGCGCACGCAGACTTGGGGCTCGTACAACTTCTTCGCCTTCTGGATGTCGGACGTGCACAGCGTCGGCGGCTATGTCACCGCGGGCAGCCTGTTCGCGCTGGGCCTGGCCAGCTGGCAGGTGTTGGCGGCCTTGCTGATCGGCATCACCATCGTCTACTTCTTCTGCAATCTGGTGGCGAAGCCGAGCCAGGTGACCGGCGTGCCGTATCCGGTCATGTGCCGCAGCGCCTTCGGGGTGCTCGGAGCGAACATCCCTGCCATCATCCGAGGCTTGATCGCGGTGGCCTGGTACGGGATCCAGACCTTCCTGGCCTCGGCGGCGCTGGATGTCGTTCTGGTGAAACTCTTTCCGGGGCTCGCTCCGTACGCGGTGGCCGACGACTATGGCTTCCTGGGACTTTCGCTGCTCGGCTGGGGGAGTTACCTGACGCTGTGGGTGGTGCAGGCGTGCGTGTTCTGGCGCGGCATGGAAGCCATCCGCAAGTTCATCGATTTCTGCGGGCCCGCGGTCTACGTGGTGATGTTTCTGCTCTGCGGCTACCTGATCGCGAAAGCCGGTTGGGGCGCCATCGATCTGAACCTCGGCGACGTGCAGTACACCGGTTGGGACGCGGTTCCGGTGATGCTGGGCGCGATCGCGCTGGTGGTGTCCTACTTCTCCGGCCCGATGCTGAACTTCGGCGACTTCTCCCGCTACGGAAAGACTTTCGCCGCCGTGCGCCGCGGCAACCTACTCGGCCTGCCGGTCAACTTCCTGCTCTTCTCGCTGCTGGTGGTGATCACCGCCTCGCTGACGGTCCCGGTCTACGGCGAACTGATCACCGACCCGGTGGCGACGGTCGCGCGCATCGACAGCACCTTCGCGATCGTGCTGGGCGCGTTGACCTTCACCGTCGCCACCATCGGCATCAATATCGTGGCGAACTTCATCTCCCCGGCCTTCGACTTCTCGCACGTGGACCCGCAGCGGATCAGCTGGCGCGCGGGCGGCATGATCGCCGCGGTCGGCTCGGTGCTGATCACCCCCTGGAACCTGTACAACAACCCCGAGGTGATCCACTACACCCTCGAGGTGCTCGGCGCGTTCATCGGCCCGCTGTTCGGCGTGCTCATCGCCGACTACTACCTGGTGCGGAAACAGCACGTGGTGGTCGACGACCTGTTCACCATGTCGAAAACCGGAAGTTATTGGTATAGCAAGGGATACAACCCCGCGGCCGTGCTCGCGACGGCGGTCGGCGCGCTGGTCGCGGTGATCCCGGTGCTGGCCAAGGACCTTCCCGGTATGTACACGGCGGCGCAGTACAGCTGGTTCATCGGTTGCGGCCTCGGCTTCGCGGTGTACTACGTGCTCGCCACCAGAACGCCGTGGGCCGTGCGCGGAGTGCCTGCCTGATGCGGATCCACGTGATCAACCCGAACACGACGCGGGCGATGACGGACACCATCGAGGACTGTGCCAGGGTCGTCGCCGGTCCCGGCACCCTCGTCGATGCGGTGACCGCCGAGATGGGGCCCGCGTCGATCGAGAGTCACTATGACGAAGCCCTCAGCGTCCCAGGCCTTCTCGCCGCCATCGGACGCGGCGAGGAAGCGGGTGTCGACGGCTATGTGATCGCCTGCTTCGGTGATCCGGGCTTGGACGCCGCGCGCGAACTGGCCGGCGGCCCGGTGATCGGCATCGCCGAGGCGGGCATGCAGGCGGCCAGTCACCTGGGTCGTGGGTTCAGCGTCGTCACGACCTTGCACCGGACCATCGGACGCGCGGCCGATCTGGTGGAGCGGTATGGGCGGCAACGGTTCTGCCGCGGCATCCACGCCTGCGAGCTCCCAGTGCTCGCACTGGCCACGGACCCGGACGCCCGCAAGACCGTCACCGAGGCCTGTCGGACGGCGGTGGACGCGGACGGCTCCGACGCGATCGTGCTCGGCTGCGCGGGCATGGCGGACCTGTGCGCGCACATCCGCGCCGAGATCGGGGTACCGGTGATCGATGGGGTGGCGGCGGCGACGCTGACCGTGCAGTCGCTGATCACCCTCGGACTGCGCAAGTCGGGTAGGGGAGAGTTCGCGGCGCCGCCGCCCAAGCCGTATTCGGGGCCGTTGCGTTCGTTCGGGCTATGAGCGAGAACTCACGCGGCGACGGCGGTGTGCAGCGTCTGCAGCACGGCATCCGGATCGTCGACATCGACGACGACCCTGGTGAAGTCGGCACCGGAGAGCTCGATGCGCAGTGCGCGTCCGTCGAATCGGGTGTCCCAGAACTCTTTACGGCCCTTGCCGCGGAACGTCCCCGCGGCGATCACGCCGGGGAAGAAGGTGCCGGGTGCGCGTACCCACGGCGGGCGCCGATCGACCTCGGCCTTGGTGACCGCAGTGATGTTCGCTAGATCGAAGGTGATGTGCTCGCGCAGGGCGAGTACCTGATGTCCGCCGACCACCTGGATCGTCACGGTCGTACCCGTGACCTCGATTTCGACCATCGCGCACCTCACGTCGGGAGAGAACCTCTGACGTCTCTAACAATGCAGGGCGGACCTGGTCATAGCCTGTGCCCTTCCTTTGATTTTTCTCAGTCTTTGCCCCACATTGCCTTACTTAGATATGCGCATCTAAATATGTGGCCGCCTTGGTCGCGCGATCTTCGGTCCCGAGCGTGTCGGCACAAAACAGCAAGGACGGGATGGGATTCTCATCCTGCTCCACCTGTTCCTGCACGTCCGCATTCCGACGCCGGTGCACCGGTCGTTCGGAAAACCGTCCGCGAGAAAAGGTGTCGATGCTCGGGAAAATCGCCAGCACAGCGGCGCTGTCCGTTGTATTGCTCGTCCCCTTCGAAACCCCCGCCGCGTCCGCGCTACCGCCCTCGGGCCGGTGCGACAACGGTGACTTCCGATGGACCGCGGTGGACGGCGCGATCGACATGACCCCGCACGTGCTCACCTTCACCTCCGTCGGGGCGCTCCGCGACTGCACGGGCGGCCCCGAGGGCATCACCGGTGGCACCTTCACCGGCACCCACATCGCCACCTCCGACTGCCTGCGCCCGGCCGACGGCCCGATCACCGTCGACGTCCTGTGGTCCAACGGCGCGACGAGCAGGCTGTCGGGGCCGTGGCCGGTGACCATGCAACAGCCGACGACCGGAACGCTGGACGTCGTCGACGGCCTCGGGCAGGGCAGTCGCGTTCGGATCACCGCCGAGTACGAGATGATGACCCCGGCGATGATCGGCGACTGCCTCGGACCCGGTGTGCGCACCGGTGTCGGCCGGCTCAGCGCGACTACCGCTCGGTGAGCGCCCGCTCGGCGACCTCGAGCACGCCGGCCAGCCACGGCGTGTACGCGTCCGGGTCGTCGGCCATCGCGTCGCGCAGGGCCTCCGGCTGGATCCAGGCGTAGTCGGCGACCTCGGCCGGATCCGGGTGCGGCGAACCGGCGCTGAGCAGCCCGACCAGCACGTGGTCCCATTCGAACTCGACGCGCCCGGTCGTCGCGTCCTCGGCGTGGTAGCGGTACACACCGACCTCGGCCAGGGTCGTGGCGAGCCCCATCTCCTCGGCGAGGCGGACCGCGGCCGCCGCCGCGACGGGCTCGCCGGGCGCGGGATGGCCGCAGCAGGTGTTGGCCCACTGCGACGGGAAGCGTGTTTTCACCGCGGCGCGCTGCTGCAGCAGGACGCGTCCGGTGTCGTCGAACAGCAGCACCGAGAACGCGCGATGCAGCTGGCCGGGCGCCTGATGGGCCTGCGACACCGGGCACGTGCCGATCGCGTGTCCGGCGTCGTCGACGAGTTCGACGGGCAGGGCCTCGCGGTCGGTGATCGGGTGCTCCAGTGTCTCGGTCACCGCTCCACCTTATCGGCGGCGATCAGCGGGTAGCTGCGGCAACCCTCCTGGTCCACGGTCCGGAACGGTCGCTCGGCACCCCACGCCAGCTCGGCTTTCGGGCGCAGCGCCCGGTGCGGGACGGTGGTTGCGGTGAGGTCGGTCACGTGCTCGAGAACGGTCATGTCGGATACACCCTCTCTCAAAAGCGGCAGTGTCTGTTTTCCGGCGATCCACGCAGCGGTCGGCGGGTGAGACCGACCGGACTTCGACAAAGGTCGATGGTTATTCGGTGTCTGTTACTTCTGCACAAAACGACGTGGGCGAAATACCCGCGGAACACGGCGAAATGGTCTACGCGACAGCATGTTCGGAGCTGGCACCGATGGTAGGGCGGGTGGCGGGTCGCGTGCAGCGAAACGACGAGATGGCGGAGCGGATGGTTACGACATGCCGCCGATCGAATAGCCGGGACATAACTTTCGGCCCGGAATCGCAGAACAGCGGACAGCTCGCCGGCGGATAGCTATTTTGCGCGGCGGCGCCGCCATGGGGCTGCTCGACGGTGACCGAAATTCCGCGGACTGGGCATTCCGCCGCTTATTCGAGTTCGTTCGCGGCGTCGGAAATCTGTGCGGAATCGGGCGCTGACCCCGGCCAACGTGCATGGATCGTGTCACAGCGGACACATAATGGACACACGGTGTGGGAAGCTCTCTTCCAAACACATCGGCGTACTTGTCGGGGGCCGGCGGGCTATCCCTTCGGTCGGGTACGCGAATGATGAGGGTCAACGTTCTAGGGTAGGGCCAGGAGCGATCTTGAAGTTCAGTGCGAAGGATTTGGTCGGATCGGCGCAGCGGTTGATGGCAACCGCGCAGAACGGCCTGGAGGTCATCCGTTTCGGCGGGTTGACCCATGACGTCGAGTCGTCCCCGTTCGAGGTGGTCGAGAGAAGGCGGATGTACCGGCTGCGGCACTACTTCCCCGACGACCCGACCCCGGGCCGTCCGGTCGCGCTGCTCGTGCCGCCGCTCATGGTGAACGCCGACATCTGGGACGTCAACGTCGAGGACGGCGCCGTCGGCATCCTGCAGCGCGGCGGAATCGACTGCTGGGTCGTCGATTTCGGCTCACCCGCCAGCGAAGAGGGCGGCTGGGAGCGTGACCTCGCCGACCATGTCCTCGCGGTCAGCAGCGCGATCGACGCGGTGACCGAGGCGACCGGCAGCGCCGTGCACCTGATGGGTTATTCGCAGGGCGGCATGTTCGCCTACCAGGTCGCCGCCTACCGGTTCGGCAAGGGCGTGCAGAGCATCGTGACGTTCGGCAGCCCGGTCGACGTGGTCGCGGGCATGCCGTTCGGCCTGCCCTACGGGATGGTGTCCGAGGTCGCCGACTTCCTCGCCGATCACGTGGTCACCCGGCTGCCGATCACCGATTCCATGGTGCGCATCGGCTTTCAGCTGCTCGACCCGATGAAGACCGCCAAGGCCAGGTTCGACTTCTTGCGGCAACTGCACGACCGGGAGGCGTTGCTGCCCAAGGAGCGTCAGCGCCGCTTCCTCAACAGCGACGGCTGGGTCGGCTACGCGGGTCCGGCCGCCGCGGATCTGCTCAAGCAGTTCGTCGCGCACAACCGATTGATGCTGGGCGGCTTCGTGATTCGCGATCAGCCGGTCTCCCTCGCCGAGCTGAAGTGCCCGATCCTTGCGTTCGTCGGCGAGGTCGACGACATCGGCCAGCCCGCCGCGGTGCGCGGCATCGTGCGGGCCGCGCCGAACGCGGAGGTGTACGAGGCGACCCTGGTCGCCGGGCATTTCGGCCTGGTGGCGGGCAGCACGGCGACCAACCACACCTGGCCGCTGGTGCGTCAGTGGGTCGACTGGCTCGACCGCGACAAGCCGCTGCCGCCGGAGATCCACCCGATGGCCGAGCACGTCGACAGCAACCGGCCGCGCTCGGCGGCCACCCGGGTGGTGCACACCGCGGCGACGCTGGCCGAGGCGGGCGCGGGCGTCGGCAAGGCGTTGGAAGGCATTGCCAGCAACACGGTTCGCGGCTCGGTCGAGCTGGCCGGTGAGGCCGCGCGGGCGCTGCCGCGGCTGACCCGGCTCGGCATGATTCAGCCGCACACCCGAATCTCGCTGGGCCGGTTGATCGCCGAACAGGGCAGGCGCGCACCACTGAAAGACCTGTTCCTGTTCGAGGATCGGGTGCACACCAACGCGGCGGTCAATGTCCGCATCGACAATGTGGTGCGCGGGCTCATCTCGGTCGGCATCCGGCCCGCGATGCGGGTCGGCGTGATCATGGAGACCCGGCCGAGTGCGTTGGCCACGGTCGCCGCGCTGTCCCGGCTCGGCGCGGTGGCGGTGCTGCTCGCCCCGGGCAGTGAGCTCGCCCGCGCGCTCGAGCTCACCGGGGTCGACACGGTGGTCACCGATCCGGAGAACCTGCGGCATGCCTCGACCATCGGCGCGCGGGTGCTGGTGCTCGGCGGCGGCGACACCCGCCGGCTCGATATTCCGTTGAGCGATCAGGTGATCGACCTCGAGCAGATCGATCCGGCCCAGGTGAAACTGCCGGCCTGGTACCGGCCCGATCCCGGCTTGGCGCGCGAGCTGGCGTTCGTGCTCGTCACCGGCACCGGTGACCGGCTGGAAACCAAATACATCACCAATCACCGCTGGGCGCTGTCCGCCTTCGGCACCGCGACAACCGCCGACCTGAACCGCAGGGACACGGTGTATTGCCTTGCACCGCTGCATCATTCGTCCGGTCTGCTGGTGAGTCTCGGCGGCGCGATCGCGGGCGGCAGCCGGATCGCGCTAGCGCGTTCGCTGGATCCGGCGCAGTTCGCCGAGGAGGTGCACCGCTACGGGGTCACCGTGGTCACCTACACCTGGACGATGCTGCGCGACATCCTCGACGCCGAGGTGTTCCCGGTCGGGCACCGGCACCCGATCCGCCTGTTCATCGGCTCCGGCATGCCCGCGGGGCTGTGGCGGCGCACCACCGAGCAGTTCGATCCGGCCAGGGTGCTGGAGTTCTACGCCTCCATCGAGGGCGACGTGGTGCTGGCCAACGTGAAGGGCGTCAAGCGCGGCTGCAAGGGCAGGCCGGTGCCGGGCACCGCCAGGGTGGAGCTGGTCGGCTACGACCCGATCACCGAGCAGATCCTGGTCGATGACTCCGGTTACGCCCGGCGCTGCGCGGACAACGAGGTCGGGCTGCTGCTCGGCAAGGCGTCCGACGGGGTGGACATCTCGGCGGGCGGGTTGCGCGGGGTGTTCGCCCCCGGCGACTCGTGGATGCCGACGGAGAACCTGTTCCGCCGCGACAGCGACGGCGACTACTGGTTGATCGACCGCAAGGACACCGTGATCCGCACACCGCGGGGACCGGTGTTCGGGCAGCCGATCGTCGATGTCCTCAACGACATCACCGCAGTCGACATGGAAGTGGCTTACGGCTTGGAGGTGGGTAAGCACTGCATTGCCGTCGCCGCGGTCAGCGTGCGCAAGGGTTTCCGGTTGGAGCCCAAGGACGTGACCGAGGCGCTGCGCGCGCTCGACCCGGCCCAGCGGCCCGATCTGGTCTACGTGGTGGAGGAGATTCCGCGCAGCTCCTCCTACCGGCCGTCCACTCGGGCGGTACAGGCGGCGGGTCGTCCGCAGCCGGGCCCCGATACCTGGTGGTACAACCGGGCCTCCGACGCCTACGAAATTCTCACCGAGGACGACGCGCCCACCATCCTCGGCGACAGCTGAGACGACGAATCCAGTTGTCGAGCCGCCGCATTCACCGGGTGCGGCGGCTCGACCCGGTCGCGCGCGCCGAGCGCCCGCGCCGTAGCATCCAGCGCTGACGTTGCTGTCCGATTTTTCAGGGGTCCTTGGTGCGTACGAGCCTTATCTACCGCAACGCCACCGTGTACGAGCTGCTTATTCGCGCGCTGTACGGCCGGCACTACACGGCGCGGTACCGCGCGATCGAGGCGCTCGTGCCCGACGGCGCCAGTGTGGTCGATTTGTGCTGCGGGCCGGCGACTTTGTACACCCGCTATCTGCGCGGGAAGTCCGTGGACTACACGGGACTGGACCGCAACGACAAGTTCGTCGCCCAGCTCACCGAGGCGGGCGGACGCGGCATGGTCTGGAACCTGAACTCCGACACCCCGTTGCCCGAGGCCGACTACCTGGTGATGCAGGCCAGCCTGTACCACTTCCTGCCCGAGCCCGCGCCGGTGCTCGACCGGATGCTGACGGCGGCTCGCAAACAGGTGATCATCGCCGAGCCGGTGCGCAACATCGCCAGCAGCGACAACCGGGTGCTCGCCGCGATCGGCCAGCGGTTCACCAATGCGGGCGACGGCGCGCAGGCGCATCGGTTCACCGAGGAAACGCTGGACGAATTGTTCCGCGGGTACGAGTCGCGGGTGGTGCGGCAGTCATTGATCGCCGGCGGCCGGGAGAAGTTGTACGTGCTCGACGCCTGAGCGTGCGGCGAAAGGCGGAATCGCGCACGGCATCCCGGCTCGACCCGTCCCGCACGGATGCCGAATCATTCGAACGTCGTCGGGTGAGCCTCAGACGGTGAAGTCGGTGACCGCTTCGACCACGCGAGCGACCTGCTCCTCGGTGAGGTCCGGCCACAACGGCAGGCGCACAACGGTTCCCGAGAACTCGGCGCTGCGCACACACGGATGCGGCGTGCGGCCCAGCTTCAACCCGGCCGGGCTGGAGTCCAGCGGCACATAGTGGAACGGCGCCACGATATTGCGCGCCCGCAGGTGTGCGATCAGGTCGTCGCGGCGTTCCTCGGTGGGCGTGCGCAGGTAGTACAGGTGCGCGGTGTGCTCGCGGTCGGCAGGCACGGTCATCAGCCGAACGTCGTTGCGGGCGGCCCATTCCGGCAGTCCGGCGGCGTAGGCGTCCCACACCCGGTGCCGACCGGCCTGGATCGTGTCGAACTCGTCGAGTTGCGCGTCGAGCACCGCCGCGTTCAGCTCGCTGGGCAGGTAGCTGGACCCGATGTCCTGCCAGGAGTACTTGTCCACCGCGCCGCGCAGGAAGCGGGCCCGGTCGGTGCCCTTCTCCCGGATGATCTCCGCGCGCGCCATCAGGATCTCGTCGGTGAGCAGCAGCGCGCCGCCCTCGCCGCAGTGCACGTTCTTGGTGTCGTGGAAGCTGAGCGTGCCGAGGCTGCCCAGCGTGCCCAGCGGGCGCCCGCGCCACCGGCCGCCGAGGCCGTGCGCGTTGTCCTCCACGATGGCGAAACCGTGCGTATTGGCCAGGGCCAGTAGCTGTTCCATGTCGGCGGCGACGCCGCCGTAGTGGATGACCACCACGGCCTTGGTCCGGGCGGTGACGGCGGCCGCGACCGACTCCGGGTCCAAGTTGCCGGTGTCGAGATCGATGTCGGCGAAGACGCAGGTGGCTCCGCGCAGTGCCATGGCGGTCGCGGTGGAGGTGAACGCGAAGCTGGGGACGATCACCTCGTCGTCGGGGCCCAGTTCCAGCAGCAGACCCGCCATCTCCAGGGCGGAGGTGCACGAGGTGGTCAGCAGTGCGTGCGGCGCGCCGGTGATCATCTTCAGCTTCGCGGTGGCCGCCGCGGTGAACGGTCCGTCGCCGTGGCTGTGGTCGGAGCCGAGCACGGCGCCGAGGTTGGCCAGTTCGCGCGGCGACCGGAACGGACGGCTGAAGATGATGCGGTCAGTGCTCAACCCGGTCGTTCCCCTTGGTAGTGGTGGTCAGTTCCCGGTCTTGCACCGGGCCCGCCGCTGCCACCGGGCGCGGCGTCGGTGAATCGACGGTCAGATAAAGCGGCTTACCCACGAGGATATGCAACGCCACCCCGAGGTATTCGGCGATCAGACCGAGTGAGAACAAGATAGCCCCGGCCACCAACAGCAGCACCACGATCATCGAGGCCCAGCCTTCGGGCGCCCAATTGTCGGTGGTGAGCGCCTCGTACACGATGACGCCCGCCATCACGACGCCGCAGAGCGCCAGCGTCACACCCAGCAGGCTGACCAGGCGCAGGCCACGAGTTCCGCTGCACAGCACCATCTTCCAGAACAGCGAGAACAGGCGGCGGTAGTTGTAGCCGGAGTCCTCGCGGCCCTCGGCGCGCAGCACCACCGGCACCTGCGCGACCGAACCCACCACCCAGGTCAGTGCGACGTCGAGATACACGCCGTTGGAGGCGACGTCGGCGAGCTGGCGGCCGATGGCGCCGCGGATCAGCCGGTAGCTCTCGAAGCGGGTGGAGTCGGGGAACGCGAACACCGTCGCGAGCACCAGTTTCGCGCCGCGTGAGGTGAGATTGCGCAGGAAACCGTGCGGGCGGGTGTTGCTCGGCTTGGAGTACACCAGCTCGGCGCGCTCGGTCAGCGCGGCGTCGAGGAAGCTGCCGATGAACCGGGGATCGTGCTGGCCGTCCTCGTCCATGGTGACGATCCAGTCGCCGCCCGCCGCCGACATGCCCGCGATCGTCGCGGCGTCCTGGCCGAAGTTGCGGCTCAACCAGATGGTGCGCACCTCGGGGTAGGTCCGCTCGAGTTCCTGCAGCACCACATCGGAGCGGTCCGGGCCGCGGTCGTGCACCAGGATGATCTCGTCGATCTGGAAGGTGGCGCCGCCCGGTGTCTCGGTGGGGCGGGTGAGCTCGTGCAGTTCGGCGACGAGCCCGCCGATGGTGTCCTCGCCACGGTAGATCGGCACGACCACGGAGACGGCATGCGGCCGGGACGGCCCGCCGTTCGAGGTGACCGCGGCGGGGCGGGGCGTGCGGGTGGAGGGAATCGGCATCAGCTGGATCGACTTTCGATGACGGTGCGTGCCGGTACCCCCCGCTGGACAGCAGGGCCCGAGCCGCCCAGAACTCTAGCATGGTGCGGGTTTCGGATTCCGGGTCGGCGCATCCCCCCATCATCGACGCGTCGGCGGCCGGATGCCAAGCGCCACACTGCTGTGTAGGGTTTGGAACTCGTGACGGATAGTGCAGTGTCGAGGGTGACGCGACCGGGGTCCGCCGAGGTCACGAGGGGTGACTCGAGCGAGGTCGCCGAGGCGTCGGCTGCCGGGGCCGCCCGTCCGGATGCGTCGGCGGGGGACCGCGCGGCCCGCCGGGACGTCTACCGCTGGGGACTGGTCACCGCCGTCGGCGTGGTCCTCGGCTACCTCGCGGTGCTGCTCGCCAACGCCAGGCACTTCTACACCGACGACACCGAATCCCAGTACACCGGATTGTGGGTCGGCCTCGGCGACGCCCTGCGCGACGGCACCTTCCCGGTACTGGTGCCCGAGCGGTGGATGTCGGGCAACAACACGATGGACGACGCGGGCCTGTTCAACCCGCCGCAGCTGCTGATCGATCTGATCGCGCCGTCGGTCGACAACATGGCGCTGTACGCCACCGTCGTCAAACTGATCTTCGCGATCATCGCCGCACTGGGCGTCTACCGCATCAGCCTCGCCTACGGTGGCCGGCCCGCGTGGTCGGCGGTGGCCGGTGTCGCGTTCCCGCTGTCGGGGTTCTTCCTGTTCTTCGACGAGGCCAGCTGGATGACCGCGCTCACCGGCACCGCGTGGCTGGTGCACGCGTGGGCGTCGTCGGTGCGCTACACGCGCGGTCAGGGCGGGCCGATCCCGGTCTTTGTCTTCCTCTATCTGACGATCTCCACCCAGTACATCTTCCCGGCGGTCGAGGCGGCGTTGATGCTGCTCGCGGTCGCGGTGGGTGAGCTTGTCTATCAACGCAAATGGTGGCCGGTCGCGCGGCTGGCGGTGGTCGGGGGTTGTGCCGGGCTCGCGGGGCTGCTGACCTTCCTGCCGAGCATGCTGTCGGCGAAGGTGACCTGGCGCGGCACCATGGAGATCAACAACGATCAGTTCCTCACCGTGCCGTGGTCGGAATCGTTGAATGCCAGCCTGCCGAGCTCGCTGCCCGCGTTCACCTCCTGGTGGGGGTATGTGCAGCCGATGCCGGTCACCTATATCGCCTGGTTCCTGATCCCGGCGCTCGCCTTCATCGATTGGGGCCGGGCCAAGGAGAGCTGGCGGGAACTATCCGGTGTCGCGTTCTTCGCGACGATGATGCTGATGTGGGCGGCCGGACCGGGTTCGATCGGTCCGCTGCGCTGGCCGGTGCGGGTGCTGCCGATGCTGGCCATCGGGCTGCTGGTGCTGGTGTGCGTGTTGCTCGGGCGCTACGGCACGACCAAAGACCTGAAGAATCGCGGTATCGCCGCGGGGGTGCTGGTGCTGCTGCTGTGGGTGCGGTCGTTCTCCGCCGATCCGCACGATGTGGTCTGGCATGTCCTGGCGGCCGCGGCGATCGTGGCGCTCGGCGTCGCGGTGTTGTGGGTGGACCGAATCAAGGGCATCGCCGCGGCCTGTGTGCTGGTGATCGTGGCGATGTTCCCGATCGCGTTCTTCCAGGTGCAGGCCGCGCAGCCGACCCCGATGACGTGGAACCTGCCGACCAACCGCTCCGAGGCCAAGGCGGCGTTCCCGGATTTCCCCGGGACCACCCTGCAACTCGCCGAACGCGGACTGCTGCAACCGGGGGACAACAGTCTCGACGGCGCGTACGGTTCGCTGGTTTTCGGCAACTACGCCAAGTCATTGGAGCTGTCTTACGTCAACGGCTACACCCCGACCGGTCACTTCTACTTCGGTGAGCTGCTGTGCATGCGGTGGGACAGCAGCGTCTGCCCGGACGCGTTCCGGCGCATGTTCGCTCCCGAACCGAGCACCGGGCGCACCCTGGCCGACCTGATGAAGCTGGATCGGGTGGTGCTGCAACGGGCCCTGTTCCCGGACGCGCGCAACCAGCCCGCGCCGGACGGCTGGAAGTGGGTCGACTATCCCGGCCACGAGAAGTACATCTCGGTGCTGGAACGGGCGGACGGGCCGATCTCCACGGTGAATGGCCGGGTTGCGGATGCCAAGAACGTGACCGCCACGTCGATCTCGGAGACCGATACCACCAGCCGGGTGCGGGTCAGCTCGCTGAACGGTGGGCGGGTGGTGTTCGCCCGGCTCGGCTGGCCCGGCTATCGCGTCACCATCGACGGCAAGCAGATTCCGATCACCACGGTGGCGAAATCCTTTGTCGCCGTTGACATTCCCGCTGGCACCCAGAACGCCGAGCTGGTGCTGACCTGGCGCCCGCCCGGCTGGAAGATCGGCATCGCCGCGCTGGCGGCCGGGGTGGTGGGCACCGGCGTGCTGCAGTGGCTGTACGTGCGGTCGCGGCGGCGTGCGAAAGAGCAACCCGCCGCCGGGTAGGGTCTGGGACTCGTGGTGGAAAGCAACGCCCTCGCCCGGCGGGACGTGTACAAGTGGGGCTGCATAACCGCGCTCGGTGTGCTTGCCGGATATGTGGCCGTGCTGCTGGCCAACGCCCGGCACTTCTACACCGACGACACCGAGTCGCAGTACGCCCCGCTGTGGGTGATGCTCGGAAATCGCCTGCGGGACGGGAAGTTCCCGGCGATGATCCCCGAGCACTGGATGGCCGGTAACTACACCATCGAAGAGGCGGGTCTGCTCAATCCGCCGCAGCTGCTGATCGATCTGATCGCGCCGTCGGTGGACAACGTCGCGCTCTACGCCACCGTCATCAAACTGATCTTCGCGATCGTCCTCGGGCTCGGGGTGTACCGGATCTGCCTGGAATACGGGGCATCCGCGCCGTGGGCCGCGGTGGCGGGCATCTCGATTCCGTTCACCGGCTGGCTGCTGTTCTTCGACGAAGCCAGCTGGTACACCGCATTCGTCGGGACCGCGTGGCTGGCGCACGCGTGGGCCTCCGGTGTTCGTTATGCGCGCGGGCGTAGCGGGCCGATCCCGACTTTTATCTTCCTGTACCTGGCCATCTCGGTGCAGTACATCTTTCCGGCGGTCGAGGCCGGGCTGATGATCGGCGCGGTGGCGGTCGGTGAGGTTGTCTACCAACGCAAGTGGGCGCCGTCGCTGCGGTTGCTCGCGGCGGCCGCCGGTGCGGCGCTGGCGGGGCTGGCGACCTATCTGCCGAGCATGCTGTCGGCGAAGGTGACCTGGCGCGGCACCGCGCAGATCAACAACGACCAGTTCCTGACCGTGCCGTGGTCGGAGTCGCTCAACGCGAGTCTGCCGAGCACGTTGCCTGCCTACAACTCGTGGTGGGGTTATGTGCAGCCGATGCCGGTGGTTTACATCGCTTGGTTCCTGATTCCGGCGTTGGCGTTCATCGATTGGCGTAAGGCGCGGGAGAACTGGCGGGAATTCACCGCGATCGCGCTGTTCGCGATCATGGCGCTGATGTGGACGGCCGGGCCGGGGACCATCGGTCCGCTGCGCTGGCCCGCGCGGGTGCTGCCGATGGTGGCGCTCGGGCTGCTGGTGTTGGTGTGCGTGCTGCTGGGTCGGTACGCGACCTTCGACGGCTGGCGGCGGCGCGGGATCGCCGCCGGGGTGCTGATCGGGCTGTTGTTCGTGCGCTCGTTCTCCGCGGCGCCGCGGGAGTTGGGTTGGCATGTGCTGGCGGCACTTTCGGTGGCCGCGCTCGGTGCCGCGGTGGTGTGGCTCGGCCGGACCAGGGGGATGGTCGCGGCCTGCGTGCTGACGCTGGTCGCGGTGTCCCCGATCGCCTACATCCAGGTGCGAGCCGTGCAGCCGACGCCGATGAGCTGGAACCTGCCGGAGAAGCGCTCGGACATGAAGGCCGCCTTCCCCGACTTCCCCGGTACCACACTGCAACTCGCCGACCGCGGGCCCATCCCGCCCGCCGAGAAGAACCTGAACGGCGCCTACGGGTCGCTCGTCTTCGGCAACTACGCCAAGGATCTCGAGCTGACCTACGTCAGCGGCTACACCCCCAACGGACACTTCTGGTTCGGCGAGATGCTGTGCATGCTCTGGGACACCAGCGTGTGCCCCGACGCCTACCGCCGGGCCTTCGCGGTCGAACCGACCACCGGGCGGACCATCGCCGACCTGATGAAGGTCGACCGAGTGGTGCTGCAGCGCAGGCTCTACCCCGATGCCCGCAACCAGCCCGCCCCCGACGGCTGGAAGTGGGTCGACTACCCAGGCCACGAACAAACCATCTCCGTGCTGGAACGAGTGGACGGATTGATCTCCACCCGCAACGGTCGGATCGCCGCCACCACAGGCAGCACCGCCACCTCTGTGTCGGAATCGGATACGACCAGCCAGGTCCGGGTGAATTCCGACAACGGCGGCCAAGTCGTCTTCGCCCGCCTCGGCTGGCCCGGTTACCGTGCCACCCTGAACGGTCACGAGATCCCCACCCGGCTCGTCGCGAAAACGTTTGTCGCGGTGGATATCCCGGCCGGGACGAAGAACGGTGACCTGGAACTGAGCTGGCAGCCGCCCGGTTGGCAGCTCGGCGCGGCGGCAGCGTTGCTCGGGTTGCTCGGGATCGGTGTGCTGCAGTGGGTGTTCCTGCGGAACAGGCGTCGCGGTGATGGGGTGGATGCGCCGGCTGACACCGATCCGGGGGAGCCCACCGCGCCAGAGGCTGATCTGGTGGACGTGAAGAGCTGACGCCGCAGTTGAAGCCGGCGTCGCATCGAGGTCAGTGAAGTAACTGTGTCGGGCCGACGTGCGTCGCTGATGGCGGCAGACCGACGAAGGCTCGAGTTCGTTTCGTTCGCCGCAATCCGTTGACTCCGGGTGAAGTCGTCGAATCGCAGCTCAGTCTTGATCGGCGACCGTGCCGTGCCGGGCAGATCTGTTGGCAGAGTTGCTGAGGTCGGGCCGAAGCGCTGCGTTCGGGCGGGATTCGTCGAGCGGCGAACATTGACGTCGGCTGCGGTACGGACGGATTCTGGGCGCGATCGGTGCGCCCGTCGATCGGCCGAAGGGGCGGGGCGATAGAGTGCCTGGCGCGACTGGAGGTGGGCACCTGATGGAATTCAACGATGAGCGAAGTGAGGTGTCCGCGGGCGCCGACGGGGTCGCGTCCACGGCGACTCGCGGCGCGCGTTCGTTGGACGACTGCGACGGGCAGAGCGGGCGCGCTGTGCTGAGCAGTGATCCGATTGCCGTCGATCTCAGCACCGCCGAACAGGCGAAGCCCGGGCCGCTGCTGCGTCTGGTGCAGCGGCAGGAGGTGGCGTTCGCGGCGGTCGGCGGGTTCAATACCGCGTTGGGCATCGGGCTGACCGTGGTCTGGCTTGCGGTACTCGGCGACAACGTGCCGCCGTCGGTCGCGGTGGCGGCCGCCTACGCCGTCAGCATCGTCATCGCGTTCGTGCTGCATCGCACCTTGGTGTTCCGGGTGCGTGGACACCTGCTGCGCGACTTCCTGCGGTTCGTCGCCGTCAATTCCGGTGGCCTGCTGCTGAATATGGCGCTGCTCGAGCTCGCCGTCTCGGTCTGGCACTTCCCCGACAAGCCCGCCGCCGTCGTGGTGATGGGCCTGGTCGCCATCGCCAGCTACTTCGGCCACCGCCACATCTCGTTCCGCCGCCGACCGCAGGTCGAAGCAGACCACGCCGTCGGGTAGGTTTTCGGTCATGCCGGAGCACACCTTGGACGCCACCCTGCTGAGCCTGCTCGCCTGCCCCCAGGACAAGGGCCCGCTACTGCTGGTCCGCGCCCCCGAGGGCCCCGTCCTCTACAACCCCCGCCTACGCCGCGCCTACCCCATCGACAACGGCATCCCCGTGCTGCTCATCGACGAGGCCCGCGACGCCACCGACGCCGAACACGCCGACTTCATCGCACAGCCAGTAGAAGCCTGACCTCTACCAGGACACAACGGCGAACCCACCCGCCGTCTCCACCCCCCATGTCCCAAGCGCGGACATCCAGGGTGGAGCGTTGTCGAGCGGGACCTGAGGGCAGGCCCCTCGGCGTTTCTTGCCACCATGCCCCGCTCGGCGCATGCGGAGTTGTCTGGCGGGACATGGTGGCGGGCATACTCGACGTTTGCCGCCTTCGTGTCCCGTTGAGCGCAGACATCCGGGGTGGGCGTTGGCGCGCGGGACATGGTGGCGGGTCCACTCGATGTTGTCGCCACCATGTCCAGGTCAGGCTGGGTCCGGCGGTTCGGTTGGGGGTGTGGTTATTTCGCCGGTGAGGTAGCGCTGGAGGGTGGGGGCTACGGCGGTGACGAGGTCTTCGGCGGGGGAGGATGCCATGGGTTCGATGGCGACGATTTTGCGGGCCATCAGGACGCCGATCATTTGGGAGCCGACCAGGGCTACGCGTAGGCGGCCGTCGTCGTGGGGGGTGGCGATGCGCTGGCGGACCCGTTCGAGGACGACCTCGAGGATGAACGAGCGGGCCAGCGAGACGTCGCCGCCGGCGATGATGCTGCGGACCATCGCGACGATGCCGGGGCCTGCGGGGGAGTCCCAGACGCCGAGTACCGAACGCAGGATGGTTTCGCCGAGTTGATCGAGGGGAGCGGCGTCCACGGCGGACAGTGTGAGTTCGGGGCTCACCGGCAACTGCACGACCGCGCCGAACAGTTCCTGTTTGGTGCCGAAGTAGTGGTGCACCAGGGCGGGGTCGACTCCCGCGTCCGAGGCGACGGCGCGGATGGACGTCTTGTCGAAGCCCGCTTCCGCGAACCGCGCCCGCGCCGCCGCCAGGATCGCCTCGCGCGCACCGGACTGTCCTGGTCTGCGTCCGGAGCGGGCGGGACGATCCTCGCCCGGTGATCCGTTGGTCGCCGTCACGGGGTGCGCCGCCGTAGCGTCGCCGCGCCCAGGCACAGCGCGACGATCGCGAAGCCGGCGACGACAGCCAGGTCGCGCCACATCGCACCGGTCGCGTTCGGATGCACCGAAACCTGTTGCAGCGCATCGACGGCGTAACTCAACGGCAGTACATTGCTGATCGCCTCCAACCAGCCGGGCAGCTCGCCGCGCGGAACGAGCAAGCCGCACAGGAAGATCTGCGGCGCCACGACTACCGGCATGAACTGCACCGCTTGAAACTCGGTGCGCGCGAACGCACTTGCCAGCAGACCGAGCGCGACGCCGCACACCGCGTCGACCACCGCGATCAACACCACCCAGCCGGGGTTACCCGCCGAGTCGAGCCCGAGCAAGCCGAACGACACCAGGCAGGCGACCACAGCCTGCGCCGCCGCGGCCAACGAGAAGGCGGTGCCGTAGCCGCCGAGCAGGTCGAGTTTCGCCAGCGGCGTGGTGAGCAACCGCTCCAGCGTGCCCGAGGTGCGTTCGCGCTGCATGGCGATGGCGGTGATCAGGAACATCACGATGAACGGCAGGATGCCGAGCATGCTGATGCCGACTCGATCGAACAGCGACACCGGATTCAGCGGGTTGGTCGGGGTGTCCCGATAGATGAAGTACAGCAACGTCATCAGCAGCGCGGGGACCACCAGGATCATCGCGACGGTGCGGTGGTCGTTGCGCAGCTGGCGCAGAATGCGGGTGGTCGTCGCGACATAGGTGCGAAGGGTAGGCGTCCGCCGAGTCGCGGGCGCGAGTGTGCCGGTCATGGTTCCTGCCTGGAGTTCGACGATGCGTTGCGGTCTCGGGACGGGTCGGCGTTCATGCCGCGCGCCCCGTCGTGATCAGCGTGAGGAAGGCCCGCTCGAGGTTCTCCTCACCGGTTTCGGCGCGCAGTTCGTCGGGGCTGAGCTGGGCGAGGAGATGACCGTCGCGCATCAGCAGCAGCCGGTCGCAGTGCTCGGCCTCGTCCATCACATGACTGGACACCACCAAAGTGGTGCCACCAGCGGCCAATTCATGGAACTGCTGCCAAAGATCCACGCGCAGCACGGGATCCAGCCCGACCGTCGGCTCGTCCAGGACCAAGAGCTCGGGTTGGGCGACCAGGGCGCAGGCCAGCGAGGCGCGGGTCTGCTGTCCACCGGACAGTTCATCGCCGCGCTGATGCGCGTGCTCGGTGAGCCCGACAGCATTGATCGCCTCGTCGACCGCGCTACGCTCGCGCCCGTAGAGCGCGGCGAAATACGCCACGTTCTCATGCACGCTGATGTCGGAGTAGATGCTCGGCGCCTGCGTGACATAGCCGATGCGCTGCCTGAGCTCCGCCGCCCCGGCCGGACGGCCCAGCGCCGAGATCTCCCCGGACTGCACGATCTGGGTGCCGACGATGCTCCGCATCAGCGTCGTCTTCCCGCACCCCGACGGACCGAGCAATCCGGTGATCGACCCGCGCGGAATCGTCAACGAGACATCGTGCAGAACTTCCCGCCCGCCGCGCCGCACCGTCAGGTTCCGGACCTCGACGGCGGTTGATGAGGTGGCTTGCGACATGGTCGCCTCAATTCATCGAGTGTTGAATTCACTGTGTGATGAATTTAGCGCGGCCGCGCGGCGAGGGCAAGACCTGCATGTTCGATTGCGGCGCGGCCAGCGTCGATGCCGCGAGGTGAGCGGGGTGATCCGCCGCTCAATGCCCGTGCCGCGGCGGTTCACCCACCGATCCACCCGCCTCGACCACCACGAATTGGCCCATCATCCCCTGATCCTCATGCCACAGCAGATGGCAGTGATACATGTACGGCGTATCCGCATCGGCGGGACCGTCGAAACGCATAGCCAGCCGGACGGTGCTGTTCGGCGGGAGGAAAACGGTGTCCTTCGGGCCGGTGAGTTCGGCGGGCGGCGGGCCGTCGTTTCGGCCGAGCACGCGGAACTGCACGTCGTGAATGTGGAAGTTGTGCGGCATGCCATCGTTGTTGTGCACGATCCACGTCTCGGCCGTGCCGCGGGTGACGGCGAGGTCGATGCGGTCCATGGCCATCGGCTTGCCGTTGATCCCTGCCATATTGATGTCGAAGCGGCGTTCCTGGACCGAGTCCGAACCGTCCGGGGTCGACGGACGGGCAAGGGCCGCAGGCAGTTCTGGTGACGGGCGCAGTGTGTCGGCGGCGCGAAGCTCGAGGATGTCGAAAGTGTCGTCGCCGCCGGCGAAACGCTGGGTCCAGAAGCTCAACCCGGCGTCGAGTTTGTTGCTGCGCAACATGGTTCGTTCACCGGGTCGGACTCGCACCACGATCTCAGCCCGCTCGCCCGGTGAAAGCTGCAAACGATCAAGCGCCAGCGGGCCTTCCAGCAACCCGCCGTCGGTCGCGATGAGCGAGAACTGACGCTCGTCGTCGAAGCCGAAGGTGTAGACCCGTGCCGTGGAGGCATTGAGCAGGCGCAGCCGGATGAGCTCGTCGCCGACCTCGCGGTACGGCGTCAGCGTCCCGTTGACCATCGTCTGATCGCCGAGAAACCCGACGTCACGGAACATCGCATGCGACATATCGAGCTCGGCCCGACGGAATTTCACATCCTGCACAATGACCGGCAGGTCGTCGACGCCGTAATCGTGTGGCAGCGGCAAGCTTTCGGATAGCTCGTCGTCGAGCAAGAACATCCCCGCGAGCCCACGCCGCACATGCCTTTCGGTCTCGCCGTGCGGATGCGGGTGATACCAGAGCGTGGCGGCGGGTTGATCGATGGTCCACTGCGGTGTCCACGTCGCACCTGCCTGCACCATCTGGTGCGGCCCGCCGTCCATCACCGCGGGCAGATGCATCCCGTGCCAGTGCACCGTCGACGCCTCGGGCAGCTGGTTGCGAACGGTGATCGCGACCTGCTCGCCACGCCGGGCCCGCAGCGTCGGCCCGAGGTAAGCACCGTTGAACCCCCAGGTCTCCGTCGCCTGCCCTGGCCGGAATTCCGTAACCCCCGTTCGCATTTCGAGGTCGAACTCGCGCGTGCCATCCGGCCGTACCGTCGACGGCGCCAACGGCGGAACCGCGAGCTCGTTGCCGAATTCCGCGCGGCCGACAGTGTTGACTACCGCGTTGACGTACACCACGCGGACACAGCCGCCGACCGCAAGCCCGAGCAACGCGACGAGCCCAGCGAGCATCAGGAACAACCGCCGCCACCGGCGCGGCCGGGAAACCGAAACCATCTCCTGACGGTAGGAATCGAGCCCACCCCGGCACATCCGGAAGCGTCCCTATTTCGACCCTTGACTTCCGCCCTGCCGCACCAGGGTCACTCGCCGCTGAGTTCGGCGGCCGACTCGTGTCCGGCCGCGGCGGTGCGCCGTAGAAAGTCCGCGATCAGTTCGAGTTCGGACTCGGTGTATCGCTCGCACAGCTCGTCCATCCGACCGTTCATGCCCGAAAGCACCTGGTAGAGCTCGGTGTTGCGCTCGCGGGTTGCCCGAATAGTGACTGCGCGGCGGTCGGTCGCCGCCGGGTCGCGCTCGCGGGTGATCCAGCCGCCGCGCTGCAGACGGTCGAGCACGCCGGTCATCGTCGCGGGATGCAGCCCGGCGAGCTTGGCCAGCGCGCTGGCACTGAGCGGCCCATGCCGATCGACCAGTTCGAGGCAGGTCCAATCGACGTCCTTGAGGTCGACCTTGCCGCCGAACTGCCTGTTGAGCAGCGACAGCTGGGTGTTCAGGTCGCGCAGCGACTCCTTGACCGCGGTGGCCGAGCGCCGGCGACGGCGAGCATCCGCCATTGCTACCTCTTTCGTATTGTATGAAACTCATATCAACTGATATGGTCCTCATATGATACGGCGCTCGGAGGAATGGGCGTCGCACCGCTTTCTCGCGAAGGATCACCATGCGCATCACTGTTTTCGGAGCCAACGGACCCACCGGCCGCCTACTCACCGATCAGGCACTCGCCGCAGGTCATGACGTCGTCGCGGTCACGCGCCGGCCTGAAGAGTTCCCGATCGACCACGACCGGCTGACCGTCTTCGGTGGCGATGTGCGGGAAGCGGATTCGGTACGCATCGCCGTCGCGGGCGCCGACGCGGTGCTCTCCACGCTAGGTGTGCCGTACGGCAAGGAGCCGATCGACACCTACTCGGTCGGCGTCGCCAATATTCTCGCCGCCATGCGCCACAACGACATTCGACGCATCGCGGTGGTGTCCTCGAGCGCCGTGGATCCGCAGCCGTTCACCGACGCAGGCTTCCTGTTCAACCGCGTGCTGCAGCCCTACATCGCGCGGGTGATGGGCAAGACTCTGTACGACGACATGCGCCGGATGGAATCCCTGCTCGCCGCAGCGGATCTCGACTGGACCATCGTGCGTTCGGGCGGGTTGTACGAACTGCCCGCCGTCACCGACTATCTGCTGGTCGAGGGCCGCGCCGATAAGCGCTACACCGCCCGCGTCGACTTGGCGGCCGCCATGCTCCGGCTGCTCGATGACAACAAGTTCGTGCGCAAGATCGTCAGCGTGGCGACGACAACGGACAACCCCAGCCTGCTCCAATTGATCCGCACCGAGGCCCTGGGAAAGAGCTGACATCTCGCGTGACGCAGGTCACATCGATCATCTGTCACGTCGGCACGGGGTTGTTTGTCCCATGGTCGTCACCAACCCGGGTGACCCGATCATTGGAGCAACCCCATGAACACCGAACACCGGATCGTCATCCTCGGCGCCGGCTACACGGGCCTGTTGACCGCCGCGACGCTGGCCCGCCGCACCCGTGCGCTGAATGTGCGGATCACGCTGGTCAACCCGTCGGCGCGATTCACCGAACGCCTGCGCATGCACCAGATCGCCGCCGGCCAGGAACTGCCCGACCACCGCATCACCGACATCCTCACCGGGACCGGCGTCGAATTCGTCCAGGGCTGGGCCACTTCCATCGATCCGGCCACTCATCAGGTCGTAGTCGACGACACGATGACACTGCCCTACGACGAACTGGTCTACGCCCTCGGCAGCAGCACCGACACCAGCATCGTCCCCGGCGCCGCCGACCACGCCTGGACCCTCAACGACCCGAAAACCGCACACCGCTTCGCGGAACTTCTGAATGTCGTTGCAGCACAGGGCGGCAAGGTCGCGGTTTGCGGCGCAGGCTTGACCGGCATCGAGGCCGCGGCCGAAATCGCCGCCGACCACCCGGGATTGCGCGTCACCTTGATCAGCAACACCGAACCCGGCGCCATGATGGGCGACAAGGCCCGCGCCTACCTGCACCGCGCACTGGACCGCCTCGGCGTCACCCGCGAAACCGGCCAGGCCGTCACCAAGGTGCTGCCCGACGCCGTCGAATTGGCCGACGGCACACTGCTTCCCGCCGATCTGACGCTGTGGACGACCGGCGTCCGCGTCCCGCCACTGGCAGCCCAGGCCGGCATCGACACCGACGCGCGCGGCCGCATCGTGGTCGACGAGACCCTGCGCTCGGTCTCGCATCCGAACATCCACGCCATCGGCGCCGCCGCCGCGATCCGCTTGCCCTGGGGGCAGCTTCACGGCACCTGCCAGAGCGGCATGCCGACGGCCGCCTACACCGCCGCGGCCATCGTCCGGCAGCTGCGCGGCAAGCAGCCGAAACCGTTCCGCTTCGGCTACTTTCACCAGCCGGTCAGCCTCGGCCGCCGTGACGGCGTCATCCAGTTCACCCGCTCGGATGACACCCCCGGACGTTTCTACCTGACCGGACGCCTGGCGGCCGCCTACAAGGAATCGGTCAGCGCCAGCCCACTTCCGATGTTCCGGCTCAGCAGGCGAATGAATCCCCCGGTCAAGCTCAGGGCAGGCCGCCGGGCCCGCACCCAGGACCGGGTGGCGCTTGGCAAACCTGAACATCATTGAGGAGCATGACCCGATGGTGAATCCGACGCCCGCGCAAGATCCGTTTCTCGAACACCGGCGACTCCTGTTCGCCACCGCGTATCGGATGCTGGGCACCGTCACCGACGCGGAGGACATCCTCCAGGACACCTGGCTCAAATGGCACGACACCGATCAGACGACGGTGCGGCACCCGAAGTCCTACCTGGTCCGCACCGTCACCAACCTGGCGCTGAACCGACTCACCTCCGCCCGGGCCACCCGCGAAAGCTACGTCGGCCCTTGGCTGCCCGAGCCGATACTCACCACACCGAACATCGCCGAGGAGACCGAATTGGCCGACACCGTCTCCACCGCGATGCTGGTGGTGCTGGAAACCCTGAGCCCGATCGAGCGGGCGGTCCTGGTGCTGCGTGAGGTGTTCGGCTACACCCATGCCGAGATCGCCGACACCCTCGACCGGCCCGAACCGACCATCCGCCAGATCGCGCACCGGGCCCGCGCCCACGTGCAGGCCCGCCGCCCGCGCTTCGACACCGACAAAGACCAGCGCGATCACATCACCGCGCGGTTCATGGCGGCTTGTTCCGGCGGTGACCTCAACGCGCTGATGGATCTGCTCGCCCCCGACGTGACCTGCTGGTCCGACGGCGGCGGCGTGGTGACCGCGGCCCGACGACCGCTGCACGGCCCGGATCATGTGGCCCGCTGGACCCTCGGCGTGTTCGCCAAGCCGATCGTCGCGGGCTACGAGCTCGAGCCCACCTACCTCAACGGTGAACTCGGCGCAGTGGCCCGGATCGGTGGTCACCCGGTCGCGGCCTTCACCTACGACATCGTCGACGGCCGCATCCAGAACCTGCGACTGCAGGTGAATCCGGGCAAGCTCAACGGCCTTTCGCTGGGTCCCGACCTCGTCGGTTGACCGGCGCGCCCGGCACCGAGGTCGAATGGTGTTGCCCGTGCTCGTTCTAGGCTCCTGCGGTGACCAACCAGAGCGCAGAGCTATCCGCCGAAGGCGGCCAGCTGCGGGCTTCAACACTGGAGCTCTTCTTCGATCTCGTCTTCGTTTTCACCATCACCCAGCTGACCCACGTGTTCACCCACCATCCGGGCTGGCAGGCGCTGGGCCAGGTGGCGCTGCTGTTCGGCCTGATCTGGTGGATGTACAGCGGGTATGTGTGGCTCACCAACGAGGTGGCGCCGAACAGCTCGGCTCGGCGAACCTGGTTGCTGATCGGGATGTTCTCCTTCTTCGTGCTCGCGCTGGCCATTCCGGATGCGTTCCACGGCACCGGGCTCGCCTTCGGCTTCGGCTACGTGCTGGTGACCGCCGTGCACACCGCGCTGTTCGCCTCCGGCGGTGGTGCGTCCGCCGCGCGGGCCATCAAGCACATCGCGCCGTTCAACCTGCTGGCCGCGGGGCTGGTGCTGGCCGGCGGATTCCTGCACGGTTGGCCGCAATACGCGTGCTGGGGCCTGGGGTTCGCGGTTCAGGTCGCCAGTCCCTATCTGACCGATACCGGTGATTTCGTCATCCGGGCGAGCCATTTCTGCGAGCGGCACGGCTTGGTCGTGATCGTCGCGATCGGTGAGTCCATCGTCGCGATCGGCGCCGGACTGGCCGGGGTGAAAATCACGCCGCAGCTCATCGTCACCGTGTCGCTCGCGCTGTGCCTTGCTTACGTGCTGTGGTGGGCGTACTTCGGCTTCGACGACGAACGCGGCGAGCACGCGCTGGCCGCGACACCCGACCGGGAGCGCTCCCGGCCCGCGGTCCTTGCCTACGGTTACGCGTTATATCCGCTGCTCATCGGCATCACCGTGACCTCGGCGGGCCTACAGATGAGCATCGGGCACGGCAACGAATCCGTCAGCCTGGCCGCCGCGGCCGCGCTGTCCGGTGGTGTCGCGCTGTATTTCCTCGGGCAGTTCTTCTTCCGCCTTGCCTTGAAGTTGCCGCGGCCGTGGTTCCGGCTGATCGCGGCCGTCGCCGTCGCGGCGACCACTCCGATCGGCGTCGTGTGGGTGTCGTGGGCGCAGCTGGCGACGCTGGTCGCGGTCGGTTATCTCGCCGTGATCGCTGACGACCTGATCACCCTGCGGAGTGGGCAGCACAGCTCCTACCTGTAGATCATCGGGACGGCGCGGCGGCTGACCGAAAGCTGTCGGTGCCGTCTTGGACAATGGTGGTCGTGTGTGCCGATGAGCTGAACGTCGATCCGCCCGCCGCCGCCCGCCGTGTCCTGGGCGCCACTCTCTGGTCCGGATCGGTTGGGGTCCGGATCGTCGAGGTCGAGGCCTACGGGGGTGATCCGGCGGGACCGTGGCCGGACCCGGCGTCGCATTCCGGGCGTGGGCGAACCAAGCGCAACACGGTGATGTTCGGTCCGGCGGGGGTGCTGTACGTGTACCTGAGCTACGGCATGCACATGTGCATCAACGTGACCAGCGGTCCGGACGGGAGCGCGAGTGCGGTGCTGATCAGGTCGGGTGAGGTGGTCGCCGGGCTCGAGGAGGCCCGCGCTCGGCGGCTGCCCGCGCGGACCGATGCCGATTTGGCGAAGGGGCCGGGCAATCTCGGCAGCGCGCTGGGCATCACCTTGAACGACTACGGAACTCCGCTGTTCGAACCGTCCTCGCCGATTCGGCTGGAACTCGCCGGCGCCCTCGACGAGGAGATCGCCAGCGGTCCCCGGGTCGGCGTGAGCACTGCCGCGGATCTGCCGTGGCGGTTCTGGCTACCGTCCTCGCCCGCGGTCTCCACCTACCGGCGCAGTCCCCGAGCGCCGCGTGCCGAGGCGTCCTGAAGTTCTGCCAGGCGCGTAATTCGCTCGACCAGCGGCGGGTACAGCCGACACACTGAGGCGCACTCGAGCCACCGATTACCCGTGCGGAAAGATGGGACAGCGTGAGCGGCGACATCATCGACGAATTGACCTGGCGCGGACTGATCGCGCAATCCACCGACCTGGACGCGCTGCGTGCGGCCCTGGACGCGGGACGGTTGACCGTCTATGCCGGTTTCGATCCCACCGGACCCAGCCTGCACGCCGGACATCTGGTGCCGTTGCTCGCGCTGAAGCGGTTCCAGCGCGCGGGCAACCGGCCGATCGTGCTGGCCGGCGGGGCCACCGGACTCATCGGCGACCCGCGCGACGTCGGCGAGCGCACCATGAACTCCACCGACACCGTGCAGGAGTGGGCCACCCGGATCCGTTCGCAGCTGGAACGGTTCGTCGACCTGGACGATTCGCCGACGGGCGCGGTGCTGGCGAACAACATGGAGTGGACCGGGCAGCTGTCCACCATCGACTTCCTGCGCGACATCGGCAAGCACTTCTCGGTGAACGTCATGCTGGCCCGCGACACCATCAAGCGCCGCCTCGACGGTGAGGGCATCTCCTACACCGAGTTCAGCTACATGCTGTTGCAGGCGAACGACTACTTGCAGCTGCGTCGCAACTACGACTGCACGTTGCAGGTCGGCGGCTCCGATCAGTGGGGCAACATCATCGCCGGCGTCGAACTGAATCGCCGGGTCGACAGTGCCGCGGTGCATGCGCTCACCGTTCCACTGGTGACCTCGGCCGACGGCAAGAAGTTCGGCAAGTCGACCGGCGGCGGCAGCCTGTGGCTCGATCCCGAGATGACCAGCCCGTACGCCTGGTACCAGTACTTCGTGAACACCGCCGACGCCGACGTGCTGCGGTACCTGCGCTGGTTCACCTTCCTTTCGCGGGAAGAACTGGCCGAACTCGAAGTGGCCACGGCCGAGCGCCCGCATGCGCGGGAAGCGCAGCGCAAGCTGGCGGCGGAGATGACCACGCTGGTGCACGGCGAGGCGAACACCCGCGCGGTGCAGTTGGCCAGTCAGGCCTTGTTCGGCCGGGGCGAGCTGCGCGAATTGGACGAGCCGACCCTGGGTGCCGCGTTGCGGGAAGCCGCAGTGGCCGAGCTGGCGGCGGGGGAGCCGAGCACGATCGTCGATCTGCTCGTCGCCACCGGGCTGAGCGAAAGTCGCGGTGCCGCCCGGCGCGCGGTGAACGAAGGCGGGGCATCGGTGAACAACGAGCGCGTCTCCGACCTCGAGTGGACCCCCTCCGACAGCGACTACCTGCACGGACGGTGGCTGGTGCTGCGGCGCGGAAAGAAGAACCTCGCCGGGGTACTGCGGGCAGGTGCATGAAGATCGCGGTGGCTTGAGTCACATCCGTGTAATTCGAGCCCGCGTTCGGCCCGAGTCTGCGGCTCTGACCTGGGGAAACACCGGCGCGAACAGCGGATTTGACTCTGCGTTATCCGCCGCGTAACTTTATCCAAGTCAGAGCGACACGGACACCGACCCGGAGCCGAGAAGCCCAGCGGAAACGCTGAGCGGATGGACTGGGAAACGAGGTAGTACGGGGTGCGCCTGGCCATCAGCAAGACGTCTAGGGCGATCACGCGGACTTGACTCCGCGAGAGAAGCCGTTTAGGCTGGAACAGTTGCCTCACGGACGAACCGGTTAGCGCCGGGGATGAAGTGTGTGCGTGTGTTCTTTGAGAACTCAATAGTGTGTCGATGAATGTCAGTGCCAATTATTTAATTGGTTCCGGCTTCTCATACCCCCCGGTTGAGAGGTCGGACATTTAGTCAGCAAATCTTTTTGCTGGCGTTTTGTTTTGCTAGGTTTTCGGACTCTAGTTATTCTTCTGATTGACCTCTTCGGAGGTTGGTTGAGAGTCTTCAACGGAGAGTTTGATCCTGGCTCAGGACGAACGCTGGCGGCGTGCTTAACACATGCAAGTCGAGCGGTAAGGCCCTTCGGGGTACACGAGCGGCGAACGGGTGAGTAACACGTGGGTGATCTGCCTCGCACTTCGGGATAAGCCTGGGAAACTGGGTCTAATACCGGATATGACCATGGGATGCATGTTTCGTGGTGGAAAGATTTATCGGTGCGAGATGGGCCCGCGGCCTATCAGCTTGTTGGCGGGGTAACGGCCCACCAAGGCGACGACGGGTAGCCGACCTGAGAGGGTGACCGGCCACACTGGGACTGAGACACGGCCCAGACTCCTACGGGAGGCAGCAGTGGGGAATATTGCACAATGGGCGAAAGCCTGATGCAGCGACGCCGCGTGAGGGATGACGGCCTTCGGGTTGTAAACCTCTTTCGACAGGGACGAAGCGCAAGTGACGGTACCTGTAGAAGAAGCACCGGCCAACTACGTGCCAGCAGCCGCGGTAATACGTAGGGTGCGAGCGTTGTCCGGAATTACTGGGCGTAAAGAGCTTGTAGGCGGTCTGTCGCGTCTTCTGTGAAAACTTGGGGCTCAACCTTAAGCTTGCAGGCGATACGGGCAGACTAGAGTACTTCAGGGGAGACTGGAATTCCTGGTGTAGCGGTGAAATGCGCAGATATCAGGAGGAACACCGGTGGCGAAGGCGGGTCTCTGGGAAGTAACTGACGCTGAGAAGCGAAAGCGTGGGTAGCGAACAGGATTAGATACCCTGGTAGTCCACGCCGTAAACGGTGGGTACTAGGTGTGGGTTTCCTTCCACGGGATCCGTGCCGTAGCTAACGCATTAAGTACCCCGCCTGGGGAGTACGGCCGCAAGGCTAAAACTCAAAGGAATTGACGGGGGCCCGCACAAGCGGCGGAGCATGTGGATTAATTCGATGCAACGCGAAGAACCTTACCTGGGTTTGACATACACCGGAAACCTGCAGAGATGTAGGCCCCCTTGTGGTCGGTGTACAGGTGGTGCATGGCTGTCGTCAGCTCGTGTCGTGAGATGTTGGGTTAAGTCCCGCAACGAGCGCAACCCTTGTCCTGTGTTGCCAGCGCGTAATGGCGGGGACTCGCAGGAGACTGCCGGGGTCAACTCGGAGGAAGGTGGGGACGACGTCAAGTCATCATGCCCCTTATGTCCAGGGCTTCACACATGCTACAATGGCCGGTACAGAGGGCTGCGATACCGTGAGGTGGAGCGAATCCCTTAAAGCCGGTCTCAGTTCGGATCGGGGTCTGCAACTCGACCCCGTGAAGTTGGAGTCGCTAGTAATCGCAGATCAGCAACGCTGCGGTGAATACGTTCCCGGGCCTTGTACACACCGCCCGTCACGTCATGAAAGTCGGTAACACCCGAAGCCGGTGGCCTAACCCCTTGTGGGAGGGAGCCGTCGAAGGTGGGATTGGCGATTGGGACGAAGTCGTAACAAGGTAGCCGTACCGGAAGGTGCGGCTGGATCACCTCCTTTCTAAGGAGCACTTCTCCACGGACACCCACACAGGTGGGATGTTAAACGTCTTGTGGCAGAGACCGTTTCGGATGCATACGTCATCCGGCGGACGCTCATGGGTGGAACACTGACTGACTCTTCTCACGTATCGATCGGTCGTCATGACTGGTCGGTGAGGGGATATATCGGCACACTGTTGGGTCCTGAGAGAACACGCGAGTGTTTCTCTGGGCAAGATAACGATCCGGTTCGGGCTTCACGCAGACCGCATTCGCTCCTTCGGGGGTGGGTGGGCATGGTGGTGGTTCGGTTCGTACTGGGTGTGTTGTTTGAGAACTGCACAGTGGACGCGAGCATCTTTGTTAGTAAGTGTTTAAGAGCGTACGGTGGATGCCTTGGCACCAGGAGCCGATGAAGGACGTAGGAGGCTGCGATAAGCCTCGGGGAGCTGTCAACCGAGCTGAGATCCGAGGATTTCCGAATGGGGAAACCCAGCACGAGTGATGTCGTGTTACCCGCATCTGAATATATAGGGTGTGTGGAGGGAACGTGGGGAAGTGAAACATCTCAGTACCCACAGGAAGAGAAAACAATTGTGATTCCGTGAGTAGTGGCGAGCGAAAGCGGATGAGGCTAAACCATGTACATGTGATACCCGGCAGGGGTTGTGTATGTGGGGTAGTGGGGCTCACTTTCTTCATTCTGCCGGATGGAGCGGGAGTCAGAAACCGTTGTGTTAGTCGAAGTGGTCTGGAACGGCCTGTCGTAGAGGGTGAGAATCCCGTAGACGAAAACTCAACGGCTCTTGTAGTGAGTACCCGAGTAGCAGCGGGCCCGTGAAATCTGCTGTGAATCTGCCGGGACCACCCGGTAAGCCTGAATACTCCCTGGTGACCGATAGCGGACTAGTACCGTGAGGGAAAGGTGAAAAGTACCCCGGGAGGGGAGTGAAATAGTACCTGAAACCGTGCGCTTACAATCCGTCAAAGCCTGCGAGTGCTTTAGTGCACTGTGGGTGATGGCGTGCCTTTTGAAGAATGAGCCTGCGAGTTAGTGGCATGTGGCGAGGTTAACCCGTGTGGGGTAGCCGTAGCGAAAGCGAGTCCGAATAGGGCGATACAGTCGCATGTTCTAGACCCGAAGCGGAGTGATCTACCCATGGCCAGGGTGAAGCGACGGTAAGACGTCGTGGAGGCCCGAACCCACTTAGGTTGAAAACTGAGGGGATGAGCTGTGGGTAGGGGTGAAAGGCCAATCAAACTCCGTGATAGCTGGTTCTCCCCGAAATGCATTTAGGTGCAGCGTCACGTGTTTCACGCCGGAGGTAGAGCTACTGGATGGTCTAGGGGGCCTACAAGCTTACCGAAATCAGCCAAACTCCGAATGCCGGTGTGTGAGAGCGTGGCAGTGAGACTGCGGGGGATAAGCTTCGTAGTCGAGAGGGAAACAGCCCAGATCGCCGGCTAAGGCCCCTAAGCGTGTACTAAGTGGAAAAGGATGTGAAGTCGCGAAGACAACCAGGAGGTTGGCTTAGAAGCAGCCACCCTTGAAAGAGTGCGTAATAGCTCACTGGTCAAGTGATTTTGCGCCGACAATGTAGCGGGGCTCAAGTACACCGCCGAAGCCGCGGCACTCCAACAATACATCCGCATCGTTCTACGGGACGGTGTGCAGTGGTTGGGGTGGGTAGGGGAGCGTCCTATAGCCATGGAAGCAGCAGGGTGACCTAGTTGTGGAGGCTATGGGAGTGAGAATGCAGGCATGAGTAGCGAAAGACGAGTGAGAAACTCGTCCGCCGAATGACCAAGGGTTCCTGGGCCAGGTTAATCCGCCCAGGGTGAGTCGGGACCTAAGGCGAGGCCGACAGGCGTAGTCGATGGACAACGGGTTGATATTCCCGTACCCGTGTATCCGCGCCCATGATGAATCAGTTGTGCTAAGTGTCCAAATCCTCCGAGAAGACCTTCGGGTCTCGAGTGAGGGGCTGCACATGACCCCGGCTGGTAGTAGTCAAGCGATGGGGTGACGCAGGAAGGTAGCTGGGCCAGTCAGTGGTTGTACTGGTGTAAGCCTGTAGGGCGTGGTGTAGGCAAATCCGCACCGCATATAGCCTGAGAGGTGATGCGTAGCCGATTGAGGCGAATTCAGTGATCCTATGCTGCCGAGAAAAGCCTCTAGTGAGTTGGTACACGGCCCGTACCCCAAACCGACACAGGTGGTCAGGTAGAGAATACTAAGGCGATCGAGAGAACTGTGGTTAAGGAACTCGGCAAAATGCCCCCGTAACTTCGGGAGAAGGGGGACCATTTCTGGTGACGGAATTTACTTCCTGAGCTGGGGGTGGTCGCAGAGACCAGTGAGAAGCGACTGTTTACTAAAAACACAGGTCCGTGCGAAGTCGTAAGACGATGTATACGGACTGACGCCTGCCCGGTGCCGGAAGGTTAAGAGGACCGGTTAGCGCCTTCGGGTGCGAAGCTGAGAATTTAAGCCCCGGTAAACGGCGGTGGTAACTATAACCATCCTAAGGTAGCGAAATTCCTTGTCGGGTAAGTTCCGACCTGCACGAATGGCGTAACGACTTCTCAGCTGTCTCAACCACAGACTCGGCGAAATTGCATTACGAGTAAAGATGCTCGTTACGCGCGGCAGGACGAAAAGACCCCGGGACCTTCACTATAGCTTGGTATTGGTGTTCGGTACGGTTTGTGTAGGATAGGTGGGAGACTGTGAAGCGGGCACGCCAGTGTTCGTGGAGTCATCGTTGAAATACCACTCTGATCGTATTGGACTTCTAACCTCGGACCATGATCTGGTTCAGGGACAGTGCCTGGTGGGTAGTTTAACTGGGGCGGTTGCCTCCTAAAATGTAACGGAGGCGCCCAAAGGTTCCCTCAGCCTGGTTGGCAATCAGGTGTCGAGTGCAAGTGCACAAGGGAGCTTGACTGTGAGAGCGACAGCTCGAGCAGGGACGAAAGTCGGGACTAGTGATCCGGCACCGGCAAGTGGAAGCGGTGTCGCTCAACGGATAAAAGGTACCCCGGGGATAACAGGCTGATCTTCCCCAAGAGTCCATATCGACGGGATGGTTTGGCACCTCGATGTCGGCTCGTCGCATCCTGGGGCTGGAGTAGGTCCCAAGGGTTGGGCTGTTCGCCCATTAAAGCGGCACGCGAGCTGGGTTTAGAACGTCGTGAGACAGTTCGGTCTCTATCCGCCGCGCGCGTCAGAAACTTGAGGAAGGCTGTCCCTAGTACGAGAGGACCGGGACGGACGAACCTCTGGTGTGCCAGTTGTTCCGCCAGGAGCACCGCTGGTTAGCTACGTTCGGAAGGGATAACCGCTGAAAGCATCTAAGCGGGAAGCCTGTTCCAAGATGAGGTTTCTCACCACCTTCGAGTGGTTAAGGCCCCCCACAGACCATGGGGTTGATAGGCCAGAACTGGAAGCCCGGTAACGGGTGCAGGTGACTGGTACTAATCGGCCGAGGACTTACCAACAAAGAAGCTACGCGTCCACTGTGCAGTATCTGAAACAACACACAGACACTGCAGCAGACACACACTGTCTGCGAACCCCCTACCCGGGGTTTCGCTGATGGATCGTGTCAGCGCTGCTGTGTGGATAGTTTCATAGAGTTACGGCGGCCATAGCGGCAGGGAAACGCCCGGTCCCATTCCGAACCCGGAAGCTAAGCCTGCCAGCGCCGATGGTACTGCACTCGACAGGGTGTGGGAGAGTAGGACACCGCCGGAACATCCTTCACGATAGGGGACCCAGATTCTGGGTCCCCTATCGTCGTTTCAGCACCTTGCCGTGCCTGAACGACCTTGCCGTGTCATGTCCCCACCAGGACACGTGATTGAATTTGTGGGGCCCCCGACCACCTCTTGCGGACCTCAGAAAGGGATCACCGTGTCGGAAAAGAACGACGACGACCGGAAGTCCTTCCGGCGCGGCGAGGGATCCGATCGCCCCTCCCAGGGCAGCGGTGCGTCCGGTGCAGACTCCACCAGCAAGCGCCCCGACCGCGAAAGCGGCCAGCGCGGCGGCTTCAAACGCAGCGACTCCGGCGATCGCAGCGGCTCCGGCCAGCGTGGCAACGCCGGCGACCGTGGCGGCTTCAACCGCAGCGGTGATTCGAGCTCGCGCGGCACCAGCAATCGCGGCGACTCCGGCGGCTTCAACCGCCGTGACGACGCCGGCTCATCCGGCGGCTTCAACCGCCGTGACGACGCCGGCTCATCCGGCAGCTCCAACCGGGGTGGCGATTCGGGCAGTCGAGGCGGCTTCAACCGCAGTGGCGGCTCCAGCGACCGCGGCGGATTCAACCGGGGTGGCGATTCGGACAGCCGTGGCGGATTCAAGCGCGGCGGCGACTCGAGTAGTCGCGGCGATTCCGGGCAGCGCGGAAGTTCCGGCGAGCGTGGCGGTTTCAACCGCGGCTCGGGTGAACGTGGCGGATTCAACCGTAGTGGTGGGTCCGGTGAGCGCAGTGGCTTCAATCGTGGTGGCGACTCCGGCGGCCAACGCGACGCCGGCGACCGCGGTGGATCCAACCGCAGTGGTGGTGCCGGCGATCGCGGTGCGTTCAATCGCAACAGCGGCTCCGGTGATCGCGGCGGTTTCAACCGCAGTGGTGGTTCGGGCGAGCGTGGCGGATTCAACCGTGGCAGTGACTCGGGTGACCGTGGCGGCTTCAACCGCGGTGGTTCCGGCGACCGCGGCGGATTCAATCGTGGTGGCGATTCCGGTGGACAACGCGGCTCCAGCGATCGCGGTGGCTTCAACCGCAGTAGTGGTTCGGGCGAGCGTGGCGGATTCAACCGTGGCAGTGACTCGGGTGACCGTGGCGGCTTCAACCGCGGCGGCTCCAGCGACCGCGGCGGATTCAATCGTGGTGGCGACTCCGGCGGCCAGCGGGATTCCGGTGATCGTGGCGGCTTCAAGCGCGGTGGCGACTCCGGCGGCCGTGGTGGATTCGACCGGGGCAGCGATTCGCGGGGCAACGGACCGGACAATCGGCGTCGTGGTGGCGAGGGTGCCCGGGGTGTCGGTGACGATCGGTCGCAGGACCGTCGTGCGGCGCGCCCGGAGGAGCCGGACCTTCCCGATGACGTGCAGCCGTCCGACTTGGAACCGGCTGTTCGCCGCGACCTGCTGAGCCTGGACAAGTCCAACGCGGAAGCGGTGGCCCGGCACCTGGTGATGGCAGCGAAACTGATCGACGACGACCCACGCCTCGCCCTCGCACATGCACGGGCTGCCCGGCAGCGCGCGGGCCGCATTGCCGTGGTGCGCGAAACCGCGGGCGTCACCGCCTATCACGCGGGTGAATGGGCAGAAGCCCTGTCCGAGCTGCGCACCGCCCGCCGCATGTCCGGCGGCTCCGGACTGCTCGCCGTCATGGCCGACTGCGAACGCGGCCTCGGCCGCCCCGAACGCGCCATCGAACTCGGCCGCAGCGACGAAGCCCGCGCCCTGACCGGTGACGAAGCCACCGAGCTGCGCATCGTCGTCGCGGGTGCCCGGATGGACCTCGGCGAGTATGACCAGGCCGTCGTCACCCTGCAGACGTCCGAACTGGACCCGTCGCGCACCGGTTCGGCCGCAGCCCGCCTCTTCTACGCCTACGCCGACGCCCTCGTCGCCGCAGGCCGCACCGACGAGGGCCTCACCTGGTTCCTCAACGCCGCCTCGGCCGACCTCGACGGCGAAACCGACGCGGAAGAACGCGCCGAGGAACTCACCGGCGGCGCCCTCCCGGACGACGACCTGCAGCTGTAGCCCGGCTAGCGGTTGCCGACATCCTCGGTAGCCACCAGCCGGAGTGGCACCGCCGCCCGAGTGGCAAATGGCGGTGCTCCTGCTCGGCAAAAAGAATGTGCCGAAGAGCTCACCGGCGGTGCCCGCCCGGACGACGACCTGCAGCTGGACAGGCACGGTTGGGTGCCACTGTCGCGCTGTGCGGGCAACGCTGAACTCGGAGCGCGGCTAGCTGACAGCTGCGCCCATACACCCTCTGATTTGGCGCACACCGAATCGCATGCCATTCCTCGTGCGGAAATCAGAAACCCGTGCGGCGGTCCGGAGTCGAACCTGTCGAGCGCCCCAAAGCCAGGTGCACACCCCACATACGCCAGATCTTGGGCGACTTCGCATCTCAGCGAGTATCGGCGCATGCCCACTGGCATGCTGGCATAGGTGCGAGTTCGTCGGCGCATCGAAGCGTGCCGACCAGTTTCCTGGATTGCCCGGCGGCCCAGCAGGTTTCGCTGCCCGCGCCCAGCGATCTCTTCGCCGGAATGCGCGGCTAGCCTGGCACGGACCACGTATGGTTCTCGTGGCGCGAAATCGCTACGGGTGTGCCGACTTACGGGTGGCATCCCCGGATGATGTTGTAGAGATCAGCGATACGTCAACGGGACCGTCTGATTACAAGGAGATTCACGATGAGCAGTGTCCGGGCAACGGTATTCGTCGGCTTGGCCGCCGCAGCATTGGCTGCGATGGGCACCGTCTCGGCTAACGCCGAGCCGTTCGACTACGGGCAGGAGGCCAAGCGCGTCTGCGAAGAGGCCGGCCTCGAATTCACCCAGAGCATCAACCTCCCCGGCGGCGTCGGCGCGCAGGCGACCTGCCACGTGCCCGGCCAGGACGAAGTGAAGTTCGTCCCGATGCCGAAGGACACCTACTGCTCGGTCCCCGACATCATGTCGCCCAAGGAAGGCAAGGCCGACGGCGCAGGCAACTGCATCGCCAGCTAGTGCAACGAACGGGACGTGACGGTGGCGAATCGTGAGAAGAGCCACCGTCACGTCCCGTTCGTCGTTTTTACGTCATCCCTTGCAGCGGCGAATCGTTGGAGGTTGCTCCTAGCAGGGGTGTGAGCGTCGCCTCCGGGGCGATGCCGTTCGTTTTCCTGTCGGCCCGCTGGCGTAGTGTTCGGGTTTCTCGGACCTGCCGAGGGCCAGCGCCTCGGCGCGGTGGAATGCGTCCGGCGGATGCGGAGTTCGGCACCGTGCGGGCGACGATACGGAAGACATGAGGAACATGCGGGGTGCCGGAGACATTGGTAGGTAACCGGAAGCAGCGGCTACGCGATCGCTACGAAGCCTTGCTGCTGGATCTGGACGGCACCCTGTATCGCGGCGACGCGGTGATCGAGGGCGCCCCGGCGGCGTTGGCGCCCGACGAGACCGCGCAGCGGCTCATGTACGTCACCAATAACGCCAGCAGGGCGCCGAAGACGGTCGCCGCGCACCTGGCGGAGCTCGGCTTCCGCGCGAGCACCGACGAGGTGGTGACGAGCGCGCAGGCGGCCGCACGGCTGCTGGCCGAACAGCTCGAGCCGGGCGCGGACGTGCTGGTCGTCGGCACCGATGACCTGGCCGCCGAGGTGACCGCCGTCGGCCTGCGCCCGATCCGCCGCTTCGACAAAACCGCACCCGCCGCTGTCGTACAAGGACATTCGCCGCAAACGTGCTGGGCCGACCTCGCCGAAGCGGCGTACGCCCTGCGCGCAGGCGCGCTGTGGATCGCGGCCAACACCGACAAGACCTTGCCGAACGAGCGCGGCCTCGCGCCGGGCAACGGATCGATGGTCGCCGCGCTGCGCACCGCCTCCGACCGCGAACCGATCGTCGCGGGCAAGCCGTACGCACCCCTGTTGGAAGACGCGCTCGTGCGCGCCGGAACCCGCAGCGCACTGGTGGTGGGGGACCGGCTCGACACCGATATCGAGGGTGCGAACACCGTCGGACTCGAATCGCTGCTGGTCCTGACCGGTGTCAGCACGCTCGACGAGCTGAAGGACGCCGCGGACGAGTTCCTCCCCACCTACGTCGCCGACTCGCTGGACGCACTGAACCACCCGCCGGTGCCCACCGAATCGGACACCGACCCGAGCGACCTCGCCGCTGACCTCGCCGACCGGTTGCGGCGCAACCCGGGACGAGCCGTGACGGTACGCGCGTCTGCTGCGGAAATCCGATAGCGTTGACGCCACGATGACTACTCCCATGCCCCGCCCGACCGGCCCCGGTATGCACGCACCCGGCGCGAACGGACCCCGCCCCGGGGCCCCGCTGCCCGGTCAGCATCTGCCGGGTGGCCCAGGGCGCCCGGAGCCGGCCGACCCGGAGCGCATCCGCAGCGAGATCGACGGCCTGCTCACCGAACTCGCCACGCGCACCAGCTGGCCGGGCTCGCCGACCGCGGCCGAGGGCGCCGAATCCGGCACGGACATCACTCGCCGCGCGCGCATCCTGGAACAGGCACACGACGTGCTCGTGCAGGCACTGGCCACGGTGGACAAGATCTGAGGTGGCCAGACGCGCGCGCGTGGACGCCGAACTGGTTCGCCGCGGATTGGCGAGATCGCGGGAGCACGCGGTCGAGCTGATCGGCGCCGGCCGCGTCCTGATAGCTGGAACGGTCGCCGTGAAACCGGCGACCGCAGTCGAGGCGGGTACGCCGCTGCTGGTCCGTGAACAACCCGACGAGGTGTCGTGGGCCTCTCGTGGCGCGCACAAGCTGCTCGGCGCGCTGGAGGCATTCGAGCCCGCCGGGCTCACCATCGCGGGTAAACGCTGTCTCGACGCGGGCGCGTCGACCGGTGGATTCACCGATGTGCTGCTCTCGCGTGAGGCTCGCGAGGTGGTCGCGGTGGACGTCGGCTACGGCCAGTTGATCTGGCGGTTGCAGAACGACGACCGCGTCCGCGTGGTCGATCGCACCAACGTGCGCAACATCACCACGGAAACCATCGGCGGCACAGTCGAATTGGTCGTCGGCGACCTGTCGTTCATCTCGCTCGCCCTGGTGCTGCCCGCACTGGCCGCGTGCACCGCACCGGGCGGCGACCTGCTGCCCATGGTGAAACCCCAGTTCGAGGTCGGCAAGGAACGCGTGGGTTCCGGTGGCGTGGTGCGGGACCCGGCGCTGCGCGCCGAAGCGGTCCGTGCTGTCGCCACCGCGGCCGCGGTGCTCGGCCTGCGCACCGAAGCGGTGGTGGCGAGCCCGCTGCCGGGCCCGTCGGGCAATGTCGAATACTTCGTGTGGTTGCGCAAAGACGGGCAGCCCGAAGACGACGGGGAGCGAGTCGCTGCTCTCGTCGAGCGTGCGGTTGAGGAGGGTCCACAGTGAACGCGCCGACCAGAGCCGGTGGCCGGGAGATCCTGCTGGTGGCACATCCGGGCCGCGCGGAGATCATCGAGACCGCCCACCGGGTGGCGAAAATCTTCGCGGACGCGGGCATCTGCCTGCGGGTACTCGCCGACGAGGCCGTCGACACCCGATTCGAGGCCGAACCGGGTGGCTATCCGGTGCGGGTGGTCGAGCACGGTCCGGACGCGGCGATCGGCTGCGAGATGGTGCTGGTGCTCGGCGGTGACGGCACCTTCCTGCGCGCTGCCGAACTGGCGCGCCCGGCCGGGGTGCCGGTGCTCGGCATCAACCTGGGCCGCATCGGTTTTCTGACCGAGGCCGAGGCCGAGCACCTGGATGACGCACTGGCACACGTGGTTCGGGGCGACTACCGGATCGAACATCGGATGACCATCGACTTCACTGTCCGGATGGACGACGAGGTGGTGCAGACCGGCTGGGCGTTGAACGAGGCCAGCATCGAAAACGCCTCGCGGACAGGCGTGCTGGAGCTGGTGCTGGAGGTCGACGGACGACCGGTGTCGGCGTTCGGCTGCGACGGCATCCTGATCTCGACGCCCACCGGTTCGACCGCCTACGCGTTTTCCGCGGGCGGCCCGGTGGTGTGGCCGGAACTCGAGGCGCTGCTGGTGGTTCCGAGCAATGCCCATGCGCTGTTCGCGCGGCCGCTGGTGACCAGCCCGGAGTCGCGGATCGCGGTCGAATGCGTGGCCACCGGTCACGATGCGATAGTTTTCTTGGATGGCAGGCGCACCCTGGAGTTGCCGAGGGGCGGCCGGTTGGAAGCGGTCCGCGGTGCCCAGCCGGTGCGCTGGGTGCGGCTCGATTCCGCGCCGTTCGCGGACCGGATGGTGCGCAAGTTCCAATTGCCCGTGACAGGCTGGCGTGGCCGACGGCGAACGGAGAGCACACATGCTGACCGAGATCAGGATTGACGGCCTTGGCGTCATCTCCACGGCCACCGCGCAATTCCACGAGGGCCTCACTGTTCTCACCGGTGAGACCGGCGCGGGCAAGACCATGGTGGTCACCAGCCTGCACCTGCTGAGCGGTGCGCGGGCCGACGCGGGACGGGTACGGCTCGGTGCCGCGCGCGCGGTGGTAGAAGGCCGCTTCACCGTTGACGATGTGAACGACGCCGCCCGCGCGGAAGTGACGCAGGTGCTGGAATCGGCTGCGGCCGAACAGGATGACGACGGCAGCATCATCGCGATCCGCACGGTCGGCAGCGACGGACGGTCCCGTGCGCATCTGGGTGGGCGCGGCGTGCCTGCCTCGGTGCTCGCCGATTTCACCGCGCCGCTGCTGACGGTGCACGGGCAGAACGACCAGTTGCGGTTGCAGCGCCCCGATCAGCAGTTGTCGGCGCTGGACCAGTTCGCCGCCGACACCGTCGGGCCGCTGTTGCGCAAATACACGGTGCACCGCCGCGCGTGGCTGGATGCCCGCGCCGAACTGCTCGAACGGACCGCGCGCAGTAGGGAATTGGCGCAGGAGGCGGACCGGCTGCAGCATTCGCTGTCCGAAATCGACGCCATCGCACCGGAACCCGGCGAGGACGTGCGGATCGTCGACGAGGTGCGCAGGCTCAGCGATCTCGATTCGTTGCGGGAGGCCGCGGCGACCGCGCATGACGCCCTCGCCGGTCCGGTCGACTCGCCCGAAGAGGGTTCCGGCGCACTGGAATTGCTGGGTGCCGCGCGTGCTCGCATCGACTCGGCCGACGATCCCGCGCTGACCGCGCTCGGTCCCCGGCTCGGTGAAGCCATCGCGGTGGTGGTGGATCTGACGACCGAACTGAGCGGGTACCTCTCGGATCTGCCGTCGGACCCCGGCGCGCTGGACTCCCTGCTCACCCGGCAGGCCGAGCTCAAGTCGCTGACCCGCAAGTACGCGCCCGACATCGACGGCGTGATCGCCTGGGCCGACGACGCGCGCAGCCGCCTCGGCTCGCTCGACGTGTCCGAGGAAACGTTGACGGCGTTGGCGGCCGAGGTCGATATCGCGGCCGAGCGGGTGCGGGAGGCGGCGCGGAAACTGAGTGCCGCGCGTAAGAAGGCGGCAGGAAAGCTCGCGTCGGCGGTGAGTGCCGAATTGGGTGGTCTGGCAATGGGTAAGGCCCGGCTCGAGGTCGAGGTGCATCCGATGCCCGCAGGACCGCAGGACTCGGCGCCGCTGACCATCGACGGAAAAGACGTGCACGCCGGGTCTTCCGGCATCGATGAGGTGGAGTTCCGGTTGTCCGCGCACTCCGGTGCACAGTCACTTCCGTTGAGCAAGAGCGCATCCGGCGGTGAGCTCTCCCGGGTGATGCTCGCCCTCGAAGTGGTGCTCGCCAGCTCCGACCACGGCGCGACCATGGTGTTCGACGAGGTCGACGCGGGCGTCGGCGGGCGCGCGGCGGTGGAGATCGGCCGCAGGCTGGCCCGTCTCGCGCGCACCCACCAGGTCATCGTGGTCACCCACCTGCCGCAGGTCGCCGCCTTCGCCGACACCCACCTGGTGGTCGACAAGTCCGACGACGGCAAGGGCAAGGTCAACAGCGGTGTGCACGCGCTGACCAAGGACGAGCGCGTCATCGAATTGGCCCGCATGCTGGCCGGTTTGGACGACACCGAGACCGGGCGGGCGCACGCCGAGGAACTGCTGGAGCTCGCGCGGGCAGAGAAGTCCGGGGCGACCGTCTAGCCTGCGGGCGCTGTCGAGATCGGCCGGGCGCACGCCGAGGAGCTGCTGGTTGCCGCCGTCGGGCTTGCGGCTGCGGCACACCGCGCTCGCCGCCGTCTGTGCTCAGCTGGGTCCTGCTCTGGAGTGCGGCTCACAGAGCGTCCACACCAGTCACAGGAGCTGACCTCGTGTGGAACGTGTAGACGCTCTGTGGGGGGATGAACCGCTAGCGCACAGCCTTTTGCGCTGCCTTGATGAATTGGGTGATCAGGTTCTTCAAGCCGAACTCGAGCACCTTGGCGGGCACGGGCAGGCTGGGCTCGGACTCCATCGTGTAGGAGACCCGCGTGCCGTTGTCGGCGTCGGCGAAGGTGACCACGCCGACGTGCCGCTTCACCGGGGCACCCTTGACGATCTTGTATTCCATCCGCTCACCGGGCACCAGCTTGGTGATCTCCTCGGTGACGCCGAGCGGGCCGACACCGAGCAGGTGCTGCGCGCCGACGCCTTCGCGCTCGGTCAGGCCCGGCTTGGTCAGCTTGACCTTGATCGGAAGGTACGGGCTGATGCTCTCGCGGTCGGCGAAGAGCCGATACACCACATCACGCGGGGCGGCGATGACGGCGTCGACAGTCGTGCTGGCCATGGGGTCTCCTCTTCGAGTTACCTGTGACGGGCAGCATATAGGTAGTACCGGGTAGGCCCGGGGCCCTGTGTAACCGGTGTCACAGACAGTGGGGTGCAGGCATCGTCGGCCGCCTCGAGTAGGCGCCGCGGAAAGAGCTGGGTGACCGTGTCAATCGCGTTCGGCACCCAGGCTGATGCCGCGGGTCGCGAGCCAGGGGAGTGGGTCGACCCGGTCGGTGCCGTTGAGCCAGACCTCGAAATGGCAGTGCGGGCCGGTCGTTTCGCCGCGGTTGCCGACGGTGGCGATCTCGTCGCCCGCCAGCACGTGCTGACCAATACTGACCAGCGCCGTGTTGATGTGGCCGTACACGGTGATCGTGCCGTCGTCCCCGAGCAGCCGCACCCACATGCCGAAGCCACTCGCGGGTCCGGCGCTGATGACGGTGCCGTCTTCCACGGCGACGATCGGGGTGCCGATCGGCGCGGCAACGTCCACGCCGGCATGCAGCGCGCCCCAGCGCATTCCGTAGCCGGACGTGAAGGTGCCGGAGGTGAACTTGGTGAACAGCGGGCGCAACTTCGCGGCGGCCTGCGCGGACATCTCCTCCGCGACCTTGCTGCCGTTTTGCAGGATGTCGCTGAACTGACCGAGATCGGCCGGGCCTTCAGCGAGCAATCCTGGTTCGGTACCGACCGGTGCCGCGGCCGACGACTGCGGCTGGCCGAGCGCCATCGGCACCACGGTGGTGTCCATCGGCGGTTCGTCGCTGCCCGCCAGCAGATCCTGCCCGACAGCGACGAATGCGCCTGCGGCGACCGCGAGGATGGCGGCGCGACCCTTCAATGCCGTCGGCGGTGCGGGCATGCGATGCTTGCCGCCGCGCCGCTTGGGTCGATCCGCGGCCGAGGATCGCCACGCATCAGCCGACGGCACCCGCTCGTCGTCCGACGACGGCCACCGATCGTCCTGCTGCGCCGACCGGCCTCTTGACGACCGCCACGCATCCTCCGGCGACGACCACGAATTATCTGGTTGTGCCTGCTCGTGTTCCGGCGCCGGCCATTGGTTCTCGGTCGGGGCCCATTGATCTTGGGGTTCGGCCCGCCGATCCGCAGGTTCGGACCACTGATTCTCCGGCGACGGCCAAGCATCGTCCGACGTCGGCCAGGTCTGGTCGGACTGTATCGATCGATCCTCTTGTGACGCCCACAGTTCGGCTGACCGCGCTGGGTGATCCGCCGGCGGATACGCGGGCGCGGCCCAGCCGTCTTCAGATGATGTCCACCGGTCCTCGGGCGTGGCCCATCGATCCTCGGGTGACGCCCACTGATCCTCGAACGGTGCCACCGACTCAACCCACCGCATCGAATAGCTATCGCATTGCTGAGGATTGACCGAATTGTGCTGATCGCCCCCGACTCGTCGCCTGTGACCCCGCGTCGAATTGGCGCTCATCGACTCACCCGCAATTGTCTGTATTGTCCCGAAGCGGCCGATATGGGCGAAACGTCTGGTCCACGGCGCAATCGCCCGGTATTCACAAGGGTTTCGAGGCACATCACGCTGTCGTCCTTCGTCACGTCACGTCGAGATGTCGTCGGGGCTGGTCGACGGTAACGAAACGATAGCGGTCAGGCTCGTTAGGCGCGCGAACTAAACGCAGGAATGTGATGGCCGACACAAATCGCTCCTTGCGGCGAGTTCTCCCGCGTGTCGCGTGTGGTGTCAGTGTTGTCACAGTGATGTATGTGGTAGGTGGTACGGCGCGCCTCCACCAACGGTTTAGGGTTTGCGTGCAGCATCGGAGCCATGAAGATGCTGGCGTTGTTGTCGAGGAACACCGAAACGCTGCCCGGCCTCTCCGGGATAGCCCGGGTGGATCGCAACACCCGGCGCCTGCTGAAACGGGTCGGACCAGGCGATGTCGTCGTGCTCGACGAGATGGACCTGGACCGCCTCACCGCCGATCGCCTGGTCGAGGCGGGGGTGGTCGCGGTGATCAATACGTCGCCGTCGATCTCCGGCCGCTATCCCAACCTCGGTCCGGAAGTGCTGGTGGCGAACAACATCCTGCTGCTGGACACGGTGAGCTCCGACGCGTTCAGCAAGATCAAGGACGGCGTCAAGGTCCGCATCGACGAGGGCGTCGTCTACGCCGACAAGGTGATCAAGAAGGAACCCGAAGTCCTGGTCAAGGGCATCGAGCTGACCGATTCCGACATCGCCGAACGGATGATCGAGGCGCGCAACGGGCTGGCCGATCATCTGGAAGCGTTCGCGGGCAACACCATCGAGTTCATTCGCACCGAAAGCGCCCTGCTGATCGACGGTATCGGCGTGCCGGAGCTGGAACTGGCGATGAAGCACCGGCATGTGGTCGTGGTGGCCGACGGCCCCGACCACGCCGAGGATCTGAAGCGGCTCAAGCCGTTCATCAAGGAGTACGTGCCGATCATGGTCGGCGTCGGTCGCGGCGCGGACACCCTGATGAAGCAGGGTTACCGCCCCGACCTCATCGTCGGCGATCCGGACGAGATCACCTCCGCCACCTTGAAATGCGGCGCCGAGGTGATCCTGCCCGCCGACACTGATGGTCACGCCAAGGGCCTGGAACGCATCCAGGATCTCGGCATCGGCGCGACCACCTTCCCGTCCTCCGGCGCGCCCGCCGATCTGGCGCTGCTGCTCGCGCACCATCACGGCGCGTCGCTGATCGTCACCGCGGGCGCCGCCGCCACGCTCGACGACTTCTTCGACCGCAGCCGCCGGGAGAGCAACCCGGCGACCTTCCTCACCCGCCTCAAGCTCGGCACCAAGCTGATGGACGCCAAGGCCGTGGCCACGCTGTACCGAAACCGGGTGTCCGGCATCGGCATCGCGATGGTGGTGCTCGCCGCCCTGATCGCGGTGATCGTGGTGCTGCTCGCCTCCAACACCGGCACCGACGCCGTGGCCTGGGCCGCCGACACCTGGGACCGGTTCGCGCTGTGGGCGCAGGGCTTGGTCGGCGCGGGCGACAAATGACCAAGGGAGAACGATGATCTCGTTACGCCAGCACGCCATCTCGATCGCGGCGATCTTCCTGGCCCTCGCCATCGGCGTGGTGCTCGGCTCGCAAACGCTGGCAGCGGATCTGCTATCGGGGTTACGCGCGGACAAATCCGATCTGCGCCAGCAGGTCGACACGGTGTCGGACCAGAACCGGCGCCTCTCCGATCAGCTCAATGCGGCCGACCGCTTCATCGCCGGCTCCGCGGGCCGCATCCTCGGCGGCACCCTGGCCGATCGCAGCGTCGCCGTGTTCACCACCCCCGACGCCGATCCCGCCGATATCGAGGGTGTGACCAAGGCGCTGGAAACCTCGGGCGCCGCGATCACCGGGCGGATCGCGCTCACCGACGCGTTCGTCGACGCCACCGAGGGCGACCGGATGCGCTCCGCCGTCACCAATGTCATCCCGGCGGGCGCCCAATTGCGCACCGGCGCAGTCGATCAGGGCAGCATGGCCGGCGACCTGCTAGGCCTGGTCCTACTGCTCGATCCGGCCAACGGGCAAACCCGCGGCACTCCGCAGGAACTGGGTCTGGTGCTGGAGACGCTGCGTGGCGGCGGCTTCCTCGCCTACGGCGACACCCCGGTGCGCCCCGCGCAATCGGCGGTCGTGATCACCGGCAACGGCGCGAAGTCCGCCGAGAACAGTCAGGGTGCCAACATCGCCCGTTTCGCAGGCGCGCTGCGTGGTCGTGGCGCGGGTGTCGTGCTCGCGGGGCGCTCCGGTGCCGCGGAGAACCCGGGTCCGCTCGCCATCGTCCGCTCCGACGGCCCGCTCGCCACCACGGTCAGCACCGTCGACAACCTGGATCGGGAGATCGGCCGCGTCACCACCGTGCTCGCGCTGAGCGAGCAGCTGAACGGTGGCACGGGTCGCTACGGCACCGGTGCCAAGGCAACCTCGCTGACCCTGGCTGCGATGCCCCGCTGACAATGTCTGCCTTCGCCCGCAGCTCGCGTGCGATAGGCGGCACGCACAGTTGGGCGGCGACCCCGGACTCGCCGCGCTACCGCGATACCGCACAGCCCACGCGGCGACCTCCCTCACAGCCGTCGGCATGACGCATGATCAACGCTCCGGCGATCCAACAGCAAACGTGCGTGGCGTTAGTTCCCCACGCCGGATCCGTGTTACCGTGAAGACCCGTGGGTCATACACGGAATCAGGCGCGAACGGCTACGAAGCACATCTTCGTGAGTGGTGGAGTCGCCTCCTCATTGGGTAAAGGTCTTACCGCCTCCAGCCTCGGTCAGCTGTTGACGGCGCGTGGGCTGCGCGTCACGATGCAGAAACTCGACCCGTACTTGAACGTCGATCCCGGCACCATGAACCCCTTCCAGCATGGAGAGGTTTTCGTGACGGAGGACGGGGCCGAGACCGATCTGGATGTCGGTCACTACGAGCGGTTCCTCGACAGGGACCTGACCCGGGACGCGAATGTCACGACCGGGCAAATCTATTCGACGGTCATCGCCAAGGAGCGCCGCGGCGAGTACCTCGGCGACACGGTGCAGGTGATCCCGCACATCACCGACGAGATCAAGAGCCGGGTCGTCGCGATGAGCGCGCCGGATGCGGACGGGCAGACCCCCGACGTGGTGATCACCGAGATCGGCGGCACCGTCGGCGATATCGAGTCGCAGCCGTTCCTCGAGGCGGCGCGCCAGATCCGCCACGATGTCGGCCGGGACAACGTCTTCTTCCTGCACGTCTCGCTCGTGCCCTACCTCGCGCCCTCGGGCGAGCTCAAGACCAAGCCGACCCAGCACTCGGTGGCCGCGCTGCGCAATATCGGCATCCAGCCCGACGCGCTGATCCTGCGCTGCGACCGCGAGGTGCCGCAGGCGCTGAAGAGCAAGATCGCGCTGATGTGCGACGTCGAGGTCGACGCCTGCATCTCCACCCCCGACGCGCCGTCGATCTACGACATCCCGCGCGTGCTGCACCGCGAGGGCTTGGACGCCTACGTGGTGCGCAAGCTCGGGCTGCCGTTCCGCGACGTGGACTGGACCGTGTGGGGCGATCTGCTCGACCGGGTGCACTCGCCGCGCGAGACGGTGGAGGTCGCGCTCGTCGGCAAGTACGTCGACCTGCCCGACGCCTACCTGTCGGTCACCGAGGCGTTGCGCGCGGGCGGATTCGCCTCGCGGGCCAAGGTACTCATTCGCTGGGTGCCGTCGGACGAGTGCGAGACCCCGGCCGGCGCTCAGTCCGCGCTGCGTGACGTGGACGCGGTCCTGATCCCCGGCGGCTTCGGCATCCGCGGCATCGAGGGCAAGGTCGGCGCCATCAGCTACGCCCGGGCACGCGGCATTCCGCTGCTCGGCCTGTGCCTCGGTCTGCAGTGCGTGGTCATCGAGGCGGCGCGTTCGGTCGGTCTGGTCGAGGCGAACTCGGCCGAATTCGAGCCGGACACCCCGCATCCGGTGATCTCCACGATGGCCGATCAGGAACAGGCCGTCGCGGGTGAGGCCGATCTCGGCGGCACCATGCGCCTCGGCGCCTACCCGGCCACCCTGGCGAAGGGTTCCGTGGTCGCCCAGGCCTACGGCAGCGAGCAGGTTTCCGAGCGGCACCGGCACCGCTACGAGGTGAACAACGCCTACCGCGACCGGATCGCCAAGAGCGGGCTGCAGTTCAGCGGCACCTCGCCGGACGGGCACCTGGTGGAGTTCGTCGAACTGCCCGCCGACGTGCACCCGTTCTTCGTCGCCACCCAGGCGCACCCGGAGCTGAAGAGCCGTCCGACCCGCCCGCACCCGCTGTTCGCGGCGCTCGTCGCGGCGGCGCTGAAATACAAGCTGGCCGAGCGGCTTCCGGTCGACATCCCGGACGAGGAGTTCGCGAGCGCGGCGGACCAGGCGTAGCACGATGACGCAGGACGGTGGCACCGCCGGACCAGGCAGCCACGATTTCGAAACCGTATCCAGCGAAACCGTCTACAGCGGCGCCATCCTGGCGTTGCGCCTCGACCAGGTGCGGATGCCCGGCGGGCACGTCGCCGAGCGTGAGGTGATCGAGCATCACGGCGCTGTCGCCGTCGCCGCGATCGATGACGACGACAACGTGGTGCTGATCAACCAGTACCGGCATCCGATCGGCAGGCGGCTGCTCGAGCTACCCGCCGGTCTGCTCGACCTGCCCGACGAGGATCCGCTCGTCGCCGCACGCCGCGAGCTGGCCGAGGAGACCGGGCTGGCGGCCAGGGAATGGGCCGTGCTGGTGGACGTGGCGCTCTCGCCGGGGTTCACCGACGAGGCGTTGCGGGTGTACTGCGCGCGCGGGCTGTACGAAACCGACCAGCCGGAGCCGGAATTCGAAGAAGCCGACCTCTCGATCGTGCGCATGCCGGTCGACGAGGCGGTGCGCGCGGCGCTCGCGGGGGAGATCGTCAACGCGACCGCCGTCGCCGGTGTTTTCGCGCTCGCCGCGGCTCGGGCGAGCAAGACCGAGTTGCGCCCGGCCGACGCGCCGTGGCCCGGGCAGCCCACCGCGTTCCTGCGCCGCAAGGCGGCCGAGAAGTCCGCGGACTGACGGGCGCCGGCCGGTGCTCGCGCGGGAATTGGATGCCTACCTCGACCATCTCGCGGTCGAGCGCGGCGCCGCGCGTAACACCCTCGGCGCTTATCGGCGTGACCTCGGCCGATATCTCGACTTCCTGACCGGGCGCGGCATCACCGCGCTCGATCAGGTCGCCGAGGGTGATGTCGCCGAGTTCACCATGGCGTTGCGGGCCGGCGGCGCTGAATTCCCGCCGCTGGCCGCGAGTTCGGTGGCTCGCGCGCTGATCGCGGTGCGCGGGCTGCATCGGTTCGCCGCGGCCGAGGGGATGACCACCACCGATGTGGCACACGCGGTGAAACCGCCTGCACCCGGTCGTCGGTTGCCCAAGGCGTTGCCTTACGACCAGGTGCTGAAGTTGCTGGAAGCCGCGGGTGGTGGTTCGGCGAGTGATCCGGAGGCCGCGCCGGGCACCGACGGCGGTCCGCGTGGGCTGCGCGACCGCGCCCTGTTGGAACTGCTCTACTCCACGGGCGCACGGATTTCCGAGATGGTCGGGTTGGACGTCGACGATCTCGACACCGACGAACGTGCCGTGGTGCTGCATGGCAAGGGTGGTAAACAGCGCATGGTGCCGATCGGCAGGCCCGCGCTGGCCGCCGTCGACGCCTACCTGGTTCGGGGTCGTCCCAAGCTTGCCGCCAGCGGAAAAGGCAACGCGGGCGCGCTTTTTCTCAACGCGCGTGGCGGGCGGTTGTCTCGGCAGAGCGCCTGGCAGGTGCTCCAGACCGCCGCCGAACGCGCGGGTATCGGTGCCACCGTCTCGCCACACACCCTGCGGCACTCGTTCGCCACACACCTGCTCGACGGGGGAGCGGATGTGCGCGTGGTGCAAGAGTTGCTCGGCCACGCGTCGGTGACCACCACTCAGATCTACACCCTGGTCACCGTCAACACGTTGCGCGAAGTCTGGGCAACCGCCCATCCGCGCGCTCGTTAGTCGAGTCCGCCAAAGCGTTCATAGATTTCACCGGGGCTGTGCGGGCGTGTGTCGCTCCAAGACGCCGCTCCCGGCTCGGGGAACAAATCGGACTGCGGTCCAGTTAACCCCTTCGTGTCGGGGTCCGCGCTGTGCGGCTCGGCGTGCGCAAACGTGAGGTGAGTTGAGTGGCAAAGTCTTTCATCGTCCAGGAATCCGATGTCGAAGCGGTGGCGCTGCCCGGCGGTGGGTCCTTCCAGCTGCTGGAGGACAGCGAGCGATCCGACGGTCTGTTCGGCGCGAACCGTCTCGTACTCGCCGCAGGCGCGAATGGCACTCGCCCGCACCACCACACGCAATCCACGGAGATCTTCTACGTCCTCGACGGCACCATGGAGTTCCTCGTCGACGGCGAAATCAGCGCGGTGCGCAAAGGCGGACTGGTCGTCGTCCCGCCCGGCACCGTGCACGCTTTCGGCGCGTCGGCGGACGGACCCGCCGAGTTTCTCGCCGTGCTGACACCGGGTATCGTCCGCTTCGAGTACTTCCGGCAGCTCGGCCGGATCGCCCGCGGGGAGGCGGAATGGGACAGCATGGACGACTTGCACGACCGCTTCGACGTGCATTTCGATGGTGACCCGGAGTGGCGCTGAGCGATACGGGGTAGCGTTTTGCTGTTCGGGGCTCGGCGTGGTGCCGCGAACACGCCGCGCGCGTCGCGGCACTTGCACGCTCGCAAGCGGTAGCGTCTAACGAGAGTCGGACCGTACGAAAGCGAGGGTCGGGCCTGATCCGCCTCGCTACGCTCGGCGAGGCAACGGGCAGGAACGTATAAGGAGCAGCGGATCGTGACATCAGCCGGAGCGGCAGAGCCGCCGATGGGTGCTGGGGCGGAGCCGCTTACGGGTGCGCGCTCGGGTCCGTACTCGGAGGCCGCGGCCGAAACCCTGTGGGGCACCGGGGCCGAACCAGTCCCCGAGGACGCGGCGCTGGGACCGACCGGGCGCCCACTGCGTCTGGTACCCGACCCGCCACCGCTGGACCGGCACGGCGACGCCCTCATCGTCGCCATGTGCAACCAGAAGGGCGGCGTCGGCAAGACGACCTCCACCATCAATCTCGGCGCCTCCCTCGCCGAATACGGGCGCAAAGTGTTGCTGGTCGACCTCGACCCGCAGGGCGCGCTGTCGGCGGGATTGGGTGTGGCCCACCATGATCTCGACCTGACCGTGCACGACCTGCTCGTCGGTTCCAAGGGTTCGATCGACGACGTGCTGATGCCGACCCGGGTCGAGAACATGGATCTGCTGCCCAGCAATATCGACCTGTCGGCGGCGGAGATCCAGCTGGTCAACGAGGTCGGGCGGGAGCATTCGCTCGGCCGGGCCCTGCACGGCATCCGCGATCGGTACGACTACATCATCATCGACTGCCAGCCGTCGCTCGGGTTATTGACCGTCAACGCGCTGGCCTGCGCCGACGGTGTGATCATTCCGATGGAATGCGAGTACTTCTCGCTGCGTGGCCTCGCGCTGCTCAACGACACCGTGGAAAAGGTGCGCGACCGGCTGAATCCGCGGCTGAGCCTGTACGGAATAGTGGTCACCATGTTCGACGCCCGACTACTGCATTCGCGTCAGGTGATGGCGCGAGTCGTCGAGGTGTTCGGCGACCTGGTCTACGACGCGGCGATCTCGCGCACCGTTCGGTTCCCCGACGCCAGCGTCGCCGGCGAGCCGATCACCACGTGGGCACCGAAATCCAGTGGAGCCGAAGCATATCGGGCGATGGCGCGGGAAGTCATCCACCGGTCCGGCCGGTGATCGGCAGCAACGACCCCGCGCCACCCGCAGCAGTTACCTCATCACCCGGCTCGGAGTCCGCCAGTGCCGACTCCGCACCGGGTGATCTCCTGGAGCGGGCCGACGCAGGCCCGCACGACCCGGACGAACAGGTCGACACCGTGACTTCGAGCGATGGCGGCTCAGCTGACGCTGCGCCCAAGGACGAGAAGTCCGGGTTCCATCTGCGGCTGAGCAACTTCCAGGGCCCGTTCGATCTGCTGCTGACGCTGATCAGTTCGCGCAAGCTCGACGTCACCGAGGTGGCGTTGCATCAGGTCACCGACGAATTCATCGCCTACACCAAGGCGCTGACCGCCGCGCTGTCCGACGGCACTTACCCCAATGCCGCCGCGACCACCCTGCGGGCGGACAAGATCCTCGACCAGACCACCGAATTCCTGGTTGTCGCAGCCACACTGCTCGACCTCAAGGCCGCGCGTTTGCTGCCGTCGGGGGAGATGACCGACGCCGAGGACCTCGAACTGCTCGAGGCGCGCGATCTGCTGTTCGCGCGGCTGCTGCAGTATCGGGCGTTCAAGCAGGTGGCCGAGCTGTTCGGCGAACTGGAGGCTGTCGCGCTGCGCCGCTACCCGCGCGCCGTCGGGCTGGAGGAGTGCTTCGCCGGTCTGCTGCCCGAGGTTACGCTGGGAGTAGACGCGCACGAGTTCGCCGCGATCGCCGCCGCCGCTTTCCGGCCCCGCCCGGTGCCCAAGGTCGGCCTCGACCACCTGCACTCGCACGCCATCTCGGTCGCCGAACAGGCCGCGCTCGTGCTCGAACGGCTCAAAGAACGCGGCAAAGGCGGCTGGACGACCTTCAGCGAACTGGTCGCCGACTGCGCAGCGCCGATCGAGATCGTCGCCCGCTTCCTTGCCCTGCTGGAGCTGTACCGAGGAAAAACGATCGAGTTCGACCAACCCGACCCCCTCGGCCAACTCTCCATCAGCTGGATCGGCGACGACGCCCCCGACGCCGACCCGTCGGGCACTGTGACTATCGAGGAGGACTACGGGTGAGCGAGCGTCAGCGAGCGAACCAAGGACACAGCGCGCCGTCGCGCACGGCGGAACCGAGCGTGAGCGAGGTGGCGTCGTGAGCGACACCGTCGACACTGAGGTCTCGGACGCGAGTGAACTCGAAGTCGACGCGACCGAAGCCAACAGCGCCGAGCGCCCAGCTGACCAGACCCCCAGCGGCGAGACCGTGGCCGCGACGAAGTCCGCCGACGCCGAGCCTGCGATTGCGGATATCTCGACGCCCGACACCGCTCAACCTTCGGCCGCCGCCACCGAGTCCGCCGCAACCGACGCCAACTCATCGGACGCAGACAACCCCGCAATAGCGAAGAACGACACCTCGCAACCCGACCCATCGGACGCAGACAACCCCGCAACAGCGAACAAAGACACCTCGCGACCCGACCCCCCAAACGCAACCACCTACGACGCGACACCAGTCGCCAACAACACAGTGGCGGAGTTCACCCCCGAGCGTCTCAAGGATGCGGAGTTCCGGTCCGCGTTGGAGGCGATGTTGCTTGTGGTGGATGCTCCGGCCCCGGTAGAGCAGTTGGCGGCGGCGTTGGATGACACCACTGAGCGGGTGGATGAGGTGTTGCGGGAGATGCGCGCGGAACTGTCCGCGCGGGGCAGTGGGATCGATCTGCGTTTCGTCGGGGACGGTTGGCGCTTCTATACTCGCAGCGAGTACGCACCGTATGTGGAACGGGTGTTGCTCGATGGCGCCCGCACCAAGTTGACGCGGGCGGCTTTGGAAACGCTGGCGGTGGTGGCATACCGGCAGCCGGTGACCCGGACCAGGGTCAGCGCGGTGCGCGGCGTGAACGTCGATGGGGTGATGCGCACGCTGCTGGCCAGGGGCTTGCTCGCCGAGGCGGGCGTCGACCCGGAGACGAACGGGACGATGTACTGCACGACCGAGTTGTTCCTGGAACGGATCGGGCTCGCGTCGCTGTCCGACCTGCCGCCACTGGCGCCCCTGCTCCCGGGCGTCGACCTGATCGATGAGATCAACGAGAGCCTGGATACGGACCCCCGTTACACCAGGCTGAAAAAACCCGCCGAGGCCGACTTGGACCTCGGCAGCGAGGATTGACAGGACAAAATGAATAATTCCGCTCGCCGAGATGGCACACCGGATCGTAGGAAACGCAGTGACGAGCAGCAGCGCCCCGCGCGGGGTGCGGGCGCTCGAGGGGGGACCGACCGCGGCGCATCGCGCGGCGACGGCGGCTACCGCGGCGCGCAGTCGAGCACGCAGCGCGGAAACACGCAGGGCGGCAACGCATATCGTGGCGGCTCCGCGCAGGGCGGCGGCGGTTATCGCGACCGTTCCGAGGGCGGCAACGCCTCTCGCGGCCGCACGGACCGTGGCTCCGCCCAAGGCGGCTCTTATCGTGACCGCTCCGACGGTGGCAGCACATACCAAGGCCGTGGTGCTGCTCAAGGCGGCTCTTACCGCGACCGCTCTGACGGCGGCAGTGGATACCAGGGCCGCAACGACCGCGGGGCCGCGCAGGGCGGCAGTTCTTACCGCGGCGCGCGGGATGGCAACGCGCAGGGTGGCGGCGGTTACCGCGACCGCTCGGACAGCGGCAACACATACCGCGGCCGCAGCGAGGCCGGTTCCGGTGGCAACGCCTATCGCGGTCGTACCGAAGGCGGGCAGGGCGGCTCCTACCGTGACCGCGCTGATGGCGGCAGCGGATACCAAGGCCGCAACGACCGCAGCTCCGCGCAAGGCGGCAGCTCCTTCCGCAGCCGCAGCGAGGCCGGTTCCGGTGGCAACGCTTACCGCGGCCGCCCCGAGGGCAGCGCCAACCAGGGCGGCACCCCGTACCGCGACCGCAGCGAGGCAGGCACCGGCGGCAACGCCTACCGTGGCCGCTCCGAAGGCGGGCAGAGCGGCAACGCCCAGTCCGGCAACTCCTATCGCGGCACCACACCCGGCGGATCCACCGGCCGCGGCCCCGCGCAGGGCGGCATCCCGCAGCGCCGCGCTCCGCAGCCCGCGCCCACCGGCAAGAAGAAGAACCCCAAGCCGCAGCGCCAAACCCAGTCCGCACCTCTGCTGAACAACGCCAAGCCGGCCAAGCGCCAGCACGTCGAGCCTGCGGCCGCCGAAGGCCACACCAAAATGCCGTGGGGCGAGGGCGAGCGTTTGCAGAAGGTCCTCGCCAAGGCCGGTGTCGCCTCCCGGCGCGCCGCCGAGGAGATGATCGCCCAGGGCCGGGTCGAGGTCGACGGCGCCATCGTGGTCGAACAGGGCCTGCGGATCGACCCGCAGGTCGCCGTGGTCCGGGTGGACGGCACCCGCGTGATGGTGCGCGAGGAACTGGTGCACATCGTGCTGAACAAGCCCAAGGGCTGGCAGTCCACCATGTCCGACGATCTCGGCCGCCCCTGCGTCGGTGACATCGTCGCCGAGCGCGTCGCGGCCGGTCAGCGCCTGTTCCACGTCGGTCGCCTGGACGCCGACACCGAGGGCTTGCTGCTGCTCACCAATGACGGCGATCTAGCGCACCGGCTCATGCACCCCTCTTACGAGGTGTCCAAGACCTACCTCGCCACGGTGAACGGCGAGGTGCACAAGGCGATCGGCAAGAAGCTCAAGGACGGCATCGAGCTCGAGGACGGCCCGGCGAAGGTCGACAGCTTCCAGGTGCTCGAAATCGGCGAGGGACGTTCCCTGGTGAAACTTGTGTTGCACGAGGGGCGTAAGCACATCGTGCGCAGGCTGCTCGACGCGGTCGGCCATCCGGTGACCCGGCTGGTGCGTACCAATATCGGTCCGGTCGCGCTCGGCGACCAACGGCCCGGCACGTTGCGCGTGCTCGGCCGCGGTGAAATCGGCAAACTCTACGAGGCGGTGTCGTTGTGATGGGTGTGGAGATTCCGGTGGAGACGCCACGGCAGCTGACGGGGACGAGCCCGCTCGTCGTCGCCATGGACGGCCCGTCCGGCACCGGCAAGTCCAGCGTCTCGCGCCGCCTTGCCACCCGGCTCGGCGCCCGCTACCTGGACACCGGGGCGATGTACCGGGTCGCGACCCTGCGCGTGCTGCGCGCGGGCATCGAGCTCACCGACGCCGCCGCCATCGGTGCGGCCGTCAAGGAGCTGCCGCTGTCCATCGGCACCGATCCGCGCCGTGAGGTGATCCAGCTCGACGGTGAGGACGTCTCCTCGGAGATCCGCGGCGACGCCGTCACCAAGGCCGTCTCCGCGGTGTCGGCCGTGCCGGAGGTCCGTGATCTGCTCGTCGCGCTGCAACGCGAGATCACGATGGCCGCACAGCGAATCGTGGTCGAGGGACGCGACATCGGCACCGTCGTGCTGCCTGCCGCCGACGCCAAGATCTACTTGACCGCCTCGGCCGAGGCCCGCGCCCACCGGCGCAATCAGCAGAACATCGCCGAAGGCCGCGGCGACGACTACGAGGCCGTGCTCGCCGACGTGCAGCGGCGCGACAACCTCGACTCCACCCGCAAGGTGTCCCCACTGCGTCCGGCCGACGACGCGGTGCTGGTCGACACCAGCGACCTGAACATGGATGAGGTCATCGACGAGCTGTACCGCGTTGTCGCGCAGCAGATCTCGAAGACCAGGACGGGAGGTTCCCAGTGACCGAAGACGTGATGGCCGGCGACGGCATCTGGAGTGACGAAACCGACTGGGAGCTCACCGATCTCGATGGTGAGCTGGCCGGCGAAGAACTGCTGGCCATGCCGACGCTCGCGGTCGTCGGCCGACCGAACGTGGGCAAATCGACCCTGGTGAACCGTATCCTCGGTCGCCGCGAGGCCGTTGTCGAAGACGTCCCCGGTGTCACCAGGGACCGAATCTCCTACGAGGCCAACTGGTCCGGGCGCCGCTTCCTGGTGCAGGACACCGGCGGCTGGGAGCCCGACGCCAAGGGTTTGCAGCAGTCGGTGGCCCGCCAGGCCGAGGTCGCCATGCAGACCGCCGACGCGATCCTGCTCGTCGTCGACGCCGTGGTCGGCGCCACCGCCACCGACGAGGCCGCGGTGAAGATGCTGCGCCGCAGCAAGATTCCGGTCATCCTGGTGGCCAACAAGGTCGACGACCAGAAGGTCGAGTCCGAGGCTGCCGCGCTGTGGTCGCTCGGACTCGGCGAGCCGAGGATGGTCAGCGCCGCGCACGGTCGCGGCACCGGCGATCTGCTCGACGACGTGCTCGCGGTGCTGCCGGAAACCCCGCGCGAAGGCACCGGCGGGGTCGGCCCGCGCCGGGTCGCGCTGGTCGGCAAGCCCAATGTCGGCAAGTCCAGCCTGTTGAACAAGCTGGCCGACGACGAGCGCTCGGTGGTGCACGATGTCGCGGGCACCACCGTCGACCCGGTCGACTCGCTCGTCGAATTGGGCGGCAAGGTCTGGAAGTTCGTCGACACGGCAGGCCTGCGCCGTAAGGTCTCGCACGCCAACGGCACCGAGTTCTACGCCTCGCTGCGCACCAAGGCGGCACTGGAGGCCTCCGAGGTCGCGATCATGCTGATCGACGCCTCCGAGCCGATCACCGAGCAGGACCTGCGGGTGATCAGCATGGTCGCCGACTCCGGTCGCGCGCTCGTGCTGGCGTTCAACAAGTGGGATCTCGTCGACGAGGACCGCCGCCTGCAACTGGACCGTGAGGTCGACCGCGACCTGGTCCGGGTGCCGTGGGCCCAGCGGGTCAACATCTCCGCGCACACCGGCCGCGCCGTGCAGAAGCTGGTGCCCGCCATGGAGACCGCGCTCGAGTCGTGGGACAAGCGCATCTCCACCGGCCGCCTGAACACCTGGCTCAAGGAAGTCGTCGCGGCGACCCCGCCCCCGATGCGCGGCGGCCGCCTGCCTCGCATTCTGTTCGCCACCCAGGCGACGACCCGCCCGCCGACGTTCGTCCTGTTCACCACCGGCTTCCTCGAGGCAGGCTACCGCCGCTTCCTGGAACGCCGGCTGCGTGAGGAGTTCAACTTCGACGGTTCCCCGGTACGCATCTCGGTGCGTGTCCGGGAGAAGCGTGAGCGGACTTCCAAGAAGCGGTAGGCAGTTCGCGAACCGAGCCCCGAGAGCGCGATCTGCTCTCGGGGCTCTTTGCCAGCGCGGCCGGCTCAGCCGACGAGCGCGGCGCGCAGGCGGTCGTAGCCGGGCCCGAGCGTGCGCAGGATGGCGATCAGTGCCGCATCGTCGCCGGTGACCAGGGGATATTGCAGGCTGCCGACGATGCGTGATTGGGCGGCGGCCAGGGCGGCGGCCTCGGTGCGGCCGAGCATGGTCAAGTTCACCGAAGCATCCAGCAGCCGGCGGGTGCCGACTCGAATGCTGAAGATGGCCATGAGGTTTCGGATCTCCGGGTCCAGACCCCGCGCGACTACCTCGGCAAATTTCTCGACCACGGCGGAAGAGTCTTCGAGCGACCGGATGGCTTGGGGCATAGCGGATTCCAGCGCATCGATGGGGGAGACGACTCGCTCCCGCACGAATCCCGAGCGCAGGACGAACGGCGTGTCGATATAGGTCACCTTCTCGCCACGCCAGGCCTCGAGGAACGCCCCGGTCGGCAGCGTCGCGAACGGGTTTCCCTGCGGATCATGCAGCAACACGGTGTCACCCTCGACCGCGAGCACCACCACGTAATGGTCTGCGCCGATAGCGATTCCGGCAGCCGGACGATAAGTCAGCAGACCCATCTCCAGCGGCCCGGCCAGCGCGGGCCCCTGCGCGCAGGCCGCCCGCAGCCGGTCGAGCGCCGCCGCGTCGGACCCGCCGTCGCTGCGTACACACGACCACCCGAGCGACTCGATAGCGGCGGCCAACCCGATCTCCGGATGCCAACCGACCGGATCGAAGAACGGCGTCGAGCCGTTCTCCAGTTGGAAGCCGAACGGCGACCCGGTCAACGTCTCGATCACCCCGGTCGCCGGCGCGTGCGGACCGAGCAGCATGGCCAGCGAATTGCTGTAGCAGTAAGGACCTGAACCGATGTATGGATGCATGCGTCCACCCAACGACCTGACACCGTGTCAAGGTCAACTCCGGGCGCCACTGAGCCGCCCGATCGACCGATCAACAACAAGCCGATTGTGTGAGATGCGCGACGCGCTGACCGTGCCGACGCGCGCCCGGCGACCATGACCTGGCATTATCCGACCATGGTCATTCCCAGCGTGCTGCCGGAACGTCCGCCCGCCGGAACCCCGTTCGAAACGGGGTGGCCGGTACGTCTCGCCGATACCGACGGCGATCAACGCCTGCGGCTCGACGCCATCGCCCGCTACCTGCAGGACATCGGCTTCGAGCACCTCGACGCCGTCGAGGACGGCGACAGCCACCGCGGCTGGGTGGTGCGCCGCACGGTGATCGATGTCCTCAAGCCGATCCAGTTCGGCGAGCGGGTCACCCTGCGCCGTTGGTGCTCCGGCCTGTCCAACCGGTGGTGCAATATGCGCGTGCAGATCTGTGGCAGCAGTGGTGGCCTGGTGGAGACCGAAGCCTTCCTGATCCACTTCGGCACCGAATCCGGCGTGCCCGCCCGGATGAGCGACCGCTTCATGGAGCCGATGCTGGCCAGCACCACCGAACACCGCCTGCGTTGGAAAGCCGCCCTCACCGACCCGGCGCCCGCCGCCGAAACCACCGGCGTGCAGGTGCGCCCGTTCCCGCTGCGCATCACCGATATCGACATGCTCGACCACGTCAACAACTCGGTCTACCTGAGCGGCGTCGAAGAGGTCCTGGCCGATCACGATGACCTGAAGTCGGGTGCGCACCGCGCGATCATCGAGTACGCCAAGCCGCTGCGGTCCGGTGATCTCGTCGAACTCGTCGCCCACCGGGCGGGCTCGGTCCTCGACATCTGGTTCGCCGTCGGCGACGACACCCACGCGGTGACCCGGGTCCTGCCCATCTAGCTCAGGCGGGCCCGGCCAGCTCCGCGACGGTAGCCCGGGCACCCTTGGCGTACAGCGAATCCAGCGCCGCCACATAGGCGCTCACGAACCGTGGTTCGTCGATCAGATCGCCGAAAACCGAACGGTCCCTGAGGAATGCGGTGCGATCGTCGCGCTGGCGGCGAGCCAGCGGGATCAGCCGATCGCGCAGCCGGTCCACGATCTCGATCGGCTCGCCGTGTTCGTCGACGCCCTCCGCATAGCGCGCCCAGCTCGCGACAATCGCCGCCGCACAGGTGATCTCGCCGTGCTCGGCCAGCCGCTTCCGCACCACCGGCAGCACCCACTTCGGTATCCGATCCGAGGACTCCGCACAGAGCCGCGCCACGGTGTCGCCGATCGCCGGATTGGCGAACCGCTCGAGCAACGTCTGCTTGTACTGGTCCAGATCGACCCCGGGCACCGGTCGCAAGGTCGGTGTCGCCTCGATGTTCATGTAGCGCAGGAGGAATCGGCGAAACGCCGGATCCTGGGCCGCGTCGTGCACCAGCCGATAACCGGTGAGATATCCGAAGTACGCCAGCGCCTGATGGCTCGCGTTCAACAGCCGCAGCTTCATCAACTCGTAGGGCGCGACATCCTCGACCAACTGCACGCCGACCGCACCGTAATCGGGTCGCCCGAGCGTGAACGAATCCTCCAGCACCCACTGCGTGAACGGCTCCGTCACCACCGGCCACCGGTCCACCACCCCGTAGCGGCGTGCGACCTGGGCCGCCGCCTCGGGCGGGGTGGCCGGGGTGATCCGGTCGACCATCGAGTTCGGGAAGCGCACCTCCCGCGCCACCCAGTCGCCGAACTCGCGGTCGCGCAGCGCGGCGAACGCGCTGAACGTAGTGCGCGCGACGTGCCCGTTGCCCTCGATGTTGTCGCACGACAGCACGGTGAACGGTGCGATATTCCGTGCTCTGCGCCGGGCCAGCCCCTCGACGATCAGACCGAAGAGGGTGGCGGGCACCGCATCTGGCGCGAGATCGGCTCGAATATCCGGATCTTCGGCGTCGAACGCGCCGGTGGTCGCCGAGTAGTGGTAGCCACCCTCGGTGACCGTGAGCGAGACGATCCGGGTGGCCGGGTCGGCCAGCTTCGCGAGCACCGCCTCGGGATCGTCGGGCGCGTACAGGTACTCGACGATCGAGCCGATCACTCGTGTGTTCCAGCTGCCGTCCGGGGCCAGCACCGACAGCGTGTACAGCCCGTCCTGCGCCGTCAGCGCATCGCGCATCCGGCGGTCACCGGGCAGCACGCCCACGCCGCAGATGCCCCACTCGCGCGCCTCGCCGCGTTCGAGCAGCCGGTCGATATACATCGCCTGATGCGCGCGGTGAAACCCGCCGACACCGAAATGCACTATGCCGGTGGTGATTCCGGACCGGTCATAAGTCGGTACCGCAATGCCGGTATCGAGTCCCGGCAAGATGGCGGCTTGCAGTGCAACGCTCGTGTCCCCGGTCATAATCACCCCGTCAGTGTTGTGCGTCACACTTCGGATGCCACCCTCGATGGGCAGTAGTTCACCAGCTGAGCATATGCGTAGCTTTCCCGAGGTCTGTAGGACCACTGTCTCATCCCGCCCGCTGACGTCAGGCGCGCAGCGCGCACAGTATTCGCTGCTCGGCCACCCCATGTGCGAGACCAAACGGTGCCTCTGCAAGAACACTGCGTTACCACTTCGTGTGCGGACAAATCCACTGGCGGCTACTAACGTTCCGTAGCGGAGCGGTCGCACCCCTCGCCGCTGCACGACTACCGCACCGGAGGTTTGCGTGACCGTCGACTCCCCAGCGATCGGCAAGACCGCTCTGCGCAACGTCCGTGTCTTCGATGGCGCGGAGCTGACCGAGCCGACCACGGTGGTGATCGACGGCGCGGTGATCGGCACCGATGCCGGGGGCGCCGAGAGTATCGACGGTCACGGCGCGATCCTGCTACCCGGACTCATCGACGCCCACGTGCACCTACACGGCCCGGAATCGCTCGACCAGCTCGTCGCGCACGGCGTCACCACGGCGCTGGACATGACCACCTGGCCGCCCGAGCACCTCGCGGCGCTGCGTAACCAGCCGGGCACCACCGACATTCGCAGTGCGGGAACGCCGATCATCGGTCCGGGCGGTACGCACGCCCGTATCCCCGGCATGGCCGAGCACGCGGTCATCCACGGTCCGGAGGCGGCCGAGGCGATGGTCGCCGAGCGTGCCGCGGCAGGGTCGGACTACATCAAATTGGTGTTGGAAGCGCCGGGGGAGGGCGGCCCGGACGAAGCCTCCGCCAAAGCAGTGGTCAACGCGGCGCGGGCCAAGGACCTCCGAATCGTCATCCACGCAGCATCTTTGGGCGCCTACGCGCTGGCGCTGGACGTCGGCGGCGACATCATCACCCACGTCCCGATGGACGGCCAGCTGCCCGCGGACTCCGTGCGCCGGATGGCGGAGCAGGGCCGCGTCGCCGCGCCCACCCTCGTCATGATGCAGGGCGTGGCAACAACTTTGGGCATCCTCGGTTTCGCCGACTGCCTCGCCAGCGTCGCGACGCTACACGCCGCCGGTGTGCCCGTCCTCGCGGGCAGCGACGCCAACGCCGAACCCGGCGTGCCCTTCCAGCCCGCGCACGGCGACTCGCTGCACCGCGAGCTGGAGCTGCTCGTCACCGCGGGCCTGCCCCCGGCCGAGGCGCTGCGCGCCGCGACCACGGCGCCCGCCGCCCACTTCGGCCTGCCCGACCGCGGCACCATCGCACCGGGCATGCGCGCCGATCTCGTGCTGCTCGACGGCGACCCGCTGTCCGACATCCACGCCACCCGCGCCATCACCCAAGTTTGGTGTGGTGGCGTTTCACACGCGATGAGTTAGGTGCGAGCCGTCGGGGTGCCGCCCCACTGCCTGGGCGGCACCCCCACGACTCCCGCTCTCAGAGCGACATGACCCCCTGCGACCGCAGCAGCCTCGTGAGATTGGCGCTCACCAGCCCTGCCGTGCGCACCACCGCCTCGGCCAGCGCGGGCAGCCGGTTCAGCTCGCCCACCGTCGCCGCCAGCGCGGCGACCACCTCGCCGCCCGGACCGCGCACCGGCGCCGCGACGCAGGCCAGCCCGAATCGGCTCAGGTCGGTGTCGTAGGCGAGTCCGCGCTCCCGCGCCAGGGTGACCTGACGGCTCCACTCGCGGGGCGAAAACCCTTCGGGTGGTTGGTGATTCGGATGACCGATGGCCAGCACCTGTTCGGCGGCGGTGCCCGAGGGCAGCAACGTCCCCGCCCGCAGCGGGAAGACCGCATCGATCTCGCGCCCGATGCCGCCGATCAGCATCGTGTGCCCCCGGTCGGTCACCGAGAGGCTGAAGCCGCCCCGATCCGATGTCGCCGTCAGTTGCCCGAGCGGCCGGGCCGAGGCAGCTCGCAGCAACCGCGCCGGTTGCCAGGTCTGTCCGAGCCGAAACACCCGGGGTCCGATCTGATAGCGCCCGCTGCGGCGCTGCACTGCTCCTTCCGCGACCAATTGATTGAGTAACCGATAGGCGGTTGCCTTCGGTAGTCCTGCCGCCGACGCGAGCTGGGTCAAGCCGAGCTCTTCCCCGTGCGCGAGTGCTTCGAGCAGGGCGAATGCCCCCTCGAGCACACCACGGCCCCCCAAGGCCGCCTTTTCCATCGTCGCTTCGTTCACTCTCTGTCCTCCCGTGCAGATACTGCAACGAACCGAGCACGTGCTTCATATCGTTCGCGGTCCGACAAATGGAACGCTCGGTTCGCTCATCAGACCGACAACTACCCCGGCCCGCCGTCCAGCTACAGCATTGGCTCCGTCGCGCTGAACGGGCACCGGCGGTTCTTGCTACAGGGAAGAGTCTCCGGTCCGCGCCCTTCACTCACGTTTCATCGACGTCTCACGGCGTCGAGATGCGGGGTGATCGGCGGTGCGACGACCACTCGGGGGAAATTTCGGGCAGACGAAATCGAGGGAGATCCAATGGTCGACACTTTTTTCGCGGACGTGTCATATTTTCAGGTCCCGGTGGACGATTCCTATCCGCACGCGATACTCAGCTTCCGATCCAACGACGGCGACTTCCGCGACGCCAACTTCGCCGCCAACTACGAATGGGCTTGCCGGGCAGTCGATTCGGGACGCCTGGCGTGCTTCATCGTGTACTTCTACTGGCGGCCGAACTGGCTGGAGACCGTCGAAACGCACCGCGACATGGTCGCGCGAATGGGCGGCCCGCACCCGCGGATGATCAGCATGATCGACCTCGAATCGGGCGGTAATCCCGGTGGCGACCACTCCGGCGGCATCAACGCGTCGTACTGGAATCTGGTCGATTGGCTCGGCGACCGGCGGCGGGTGATCGCCTACGCGAATCGCGGCGACTTCTTCGATATGTGGGCCGACCGCCCGGAAGGTGTACGCATGATCGGCGCGGGCTACGGCCGCAATCCGAATCTGCCAGGGCAGCTCGCCCACCAATACACCGACGGTCAGGGCTTCGGCGGTGGCCTGCCCGAGGGCTGCCCGCCGTTCGGCGACTGCGACATGAACATCGCCTACGAAATGTCGCCCCAGGACTTCGCCGCGGCGTGCGGCGTCGGAATAGAGGAGGAATTCATGTCCGCATTGAACGAAATGGAACAGCGCGAGCTGCTGGACAAGACCCGCGAGATCTGGACCCAGCTGCACGGCCCGCAAGGCTTCGGCTGGCCCCAGCTCGGCCAGAACGAGAAGGGCCAGAACCGCACCCCGGTCGACGCCCTCGCGGCAGTGGAGGACGCACTGCAAAGCCCCCGGAAATAAGTCGCGCCCGCAGTCCCCCTATCGACAAGGACGAGCCCACTCATGCCACAGCCTGTCCCGGAAACCCGGACCGAGCCCGATCGTCGACCCGACCCGGGCTCGCCGCCGTCGTCCGCCACCGCGGGCGCTCGCGAGTCCGGCGCGGCACCGCAGCGTGATCAACCGTCGCTGTCGTTGCCCAAGGCGGGGGGTGCGATCCGCGGCATGGGGGAGAAGTTCGCGACCAACCCGGTGACCGGCACCGCGGGGGTGACGGTACCGGTGCCGCTCACCCCGGGTCGGGCCGAGATGACGCCACAGCTGAATCTCGGTTACGACTCCGGGGCGGGCAACGGGCCGTTCGGCCTCGGTTGGTCGATGGATGTGCCGTCGATCTCGCGCAAGACCGACAAGGGGTTGCCCCGTTATCTGGACGAGATCGATGTGTTCCAGCTGTCCGGCGCCGAAGATCTGGTGCCCGCGGTGTTTCCGGCGCGGCGCAGCGAAAGCGGCTTCGACGTGGTCGCCTATCGGCCGCGGACCGAAGGGTTGTATTCGAGGATCGAGCGATGGTGCGACCGAAACTCGGGGGACACGCATTGGCGGGTGACTTCAACGGCGAACGTCACCAGTGTGTTCGGCCGCAACGGCGCGGCCCGCATCGCCGACCCGGCCGACCCGGGCCGGGTCTTCCAGTGGCTGCTGGAGGAGACCGCCGATGATCGCGGGAATCTGGTCCGCTATGAGTACAAGCCGGAGGACCGGGCAGGGGTGGACCTGGGTGCGCCGTGCGAGCGCAATCGCGACACCGTGGTCAACCGCTACCTCAAGCGGGTCCGGTACGGCAATTCGACACCTGGACAGTCGGACTTCTGCTTCGAGGTGGTGCTCGACTACGGCGAGCACGACGCCGCGGCGCCGACCCCCGATGGTGTCGCGCCGTGGAAGGTGCGACGGGATCCGTTCTCTACCAGACGATCCGGCTTCGAGGTACGCACGTATCGGTTGTGCGACCGAATCCTGATGTTTCACCGGATCGCCGAACTCGCTGCCGAGCCGGTGCTGGTGTCCGCGACGAACCTGGGCTATCTGCCCGATCCGGCGGCGACGAAGCTGACCGAGGCGACCCAGGCGGGCTATCTGCGGGTCGATGGAGGGTACGTACGTAACGATTTGCCGCCGTTGAGTTTCGAGTACACCGAGCGGACCGTCTCCCGCGCGATCCATCCCCTGACGACAGCAGATGGCGCCGCGCCGCCGCGGCTGGACGACGGCTACCGCTGGATCGATCTGGACGGCGAAGGCCTCCCCGGGATACTGGCCGAGGAGGGCGGCGCCTGGTACTACCGCGCCAACCGGGGCGGCGGGTCCGTCGCCGCGTCGCGGGCCGTCGACCCGCTGCCGGTCGGCGCGAGCCTGGCGAGTGGGCGGCAGCTGCTGGATCTGGCGGGCGACGGCACCCAGGCATTGGCCGACTTCGCCGGTGTGGCAGCGGGTTTCCATCGGCGCACCGCTGTCGGCGGCTGGACCGATTTCGCCGTCTTCGGCTCGTTGCCGGTGGTGTCGTGGGCTGACCCGAACCTGCGGTTCGTCGATCTGAGCGGTGACGGGCTCGCGGATGTGCTGCTCACCGAGAGCGAGGGTTTCACCTGGCACCCCTCGGCAGGCTTCGCCGGTTTCGGCGAAGCGAGCCGAACGTCGAACGCGGACACCGAGGAACATGGGCCGCGTCTGGTGTTCGCCGACCCCGAGCAGAGTGTCTACCTGGCGGATATGACCGGCGACGGGCTCACCGATCTGGTCCGTATCCGCAACGGCGAGATCGCCTACTGGCCTAACCTGGGCTACGGCCGGTTCGGCCCGAAGGTGCCGATGGCCGGTGCGCCGGTGTTCGATAATCCGGATCGGTTCGACCAGCGCCGGATTCGGCTCGCCGACCTCGACGGGAGCGCGCCGACGGACCTGATCTACCTGGGTCCGGATCGGATCTCGTTGTGGTTCAACGAGTCCGGCAACTCCTGGAGTGCCGCCGAGGCGATCACCGGCTTCGGCGTCCCGGATGTGGCAAGCACCACCACGGTGACGGATCTGCTCGGCAAGGGCACCGCCTGTCTGGTGGTGGCCGAGCCGCGACCGGACTTCGACCCGCAGGTCCGCTACCTCGACCTCATGGCGGCGGGCAAGCCGCACCTGCTGTCGGCGGTCGACAACAACCGTGGCCTGCGCACCACCATCTCCTACGAGTCGTCAACGACGTACTACCTGGCCGATCAGGCGGCGAACGACCCATGGGCGACCCGGTTGCCTTTCCCGGTGCAGGTGGTGTCGGCGGTCTGGACGCGCGACGAGATCGCCGATACCACGCTGGTCGCGACCTACCGCTACCGCCACGGCTACTACGACGGCGTCGAGCGCGAGTTCCGTGGTTTCGGCTACGTCGAACAGCGGGACGCGCTGTCGTTCGCCGGGGCGGATGACCGGATGTACCAGCCGCCTGCGGTCGTCAAACGCTGGCAACACACCGGCTGGTACCGCGACGGTGCCCGGCTCTCCACCCAGTTCGCCACCGAATACCGTAGCTACGACAAGGATTTGGATCTGACCGACACGCTGTTGCCCGCAGGGCTGACGCCCGAGGAGGAGCGCGAAGCGGCGCGCGCGTTGCGCGGTCACGTCCTACGGGAAGAGGTTTACGCCGAGGACGGCCATGGCGAACTCGGCGAGCCGTACTCGGTGACCGAATCGAATTATCGGCCGCGCCTGCTGCAGCCGCGCGGATCGGCGCCGTACTGCGTGATCGCCGTAGATCCGGGTGAGACGTTGACCGTGCACACCGAACGGCTGGCCGAAGATCCACGGATCGGGCACACGGTCACTTTGGACGTCGACGAGTGGGGGAATGTGTTGCGCGCGGCGCGGATCGCCTACCCGCGCCGTCGCCCCGAGGCCACCGCGCAGGGGCTGCTGCACGTGACAGTCAGCGAACATGAGGTGCGCAACGATGTGACCGCCGAGGACCGCTGGCGGGTCGGCATCGCGATCGAAGGTCGCGAATACGAGGTCGGCGGGCTGTCGCGCGCAGGCCGAATCTTCACCGAGACCGAGCTACGGGCCGGATTGCTGCGCGCCGCCCACCACGAAATCCCTTATCAGGAAGAGCTTTCCGGCGCGCGCGAAGAGCGCAGGCTGATCTCGCGAACCCAGCAGACCTATGCCGCCGCCGATGCGTCCACCGAACTGCCGCTCGGTCATCTCGCCGTACCCGCCCTGCCGTGGCGCTCCTACCGCCAGGTGTTCGCGGCCGGGCAGGTGGCGAGGCTGTACGGCACCAAGGTCACCGACGAGATGCTCACCGAGGCCGGATATCTGCTGCGCGAGGGTGTCTGGTGGCTGCCGTCGGGCAGGCAGACGTTCGATCCGGCACGTTTCTACCTGCCGGTCTCTTACCGCGACGCTTTCGGGGCGACCTGGCAGATCGCCTATGAACGCCACCTCCTGAGGCAGAACGGGATCACCGATCCGGTCGGCAACGTGGTCACCGCCTCGATCAACTATCGCGTGCTACAGCCGTGGCTGCTCACCGACCCGAATGCCAATCGCACCGCCGTCCGTTTCGACCCGCTCGGCTTGGTGATCGCCACCGCGGTGCTCGGCAAGGACGGCAGGGCTGAGGGTGATGTTCTCGACCTGGCCACCCCCGAACCCTCCGACAACGATCGACCCACCACCTGGTTGACCTACGACCTGACCGCGCGTCCGGTGCGACTGCACACCTTCGCGCGTGAGCGGCACCGGGTGGTGAACAGCCGGGTGCGGGAGTCGCTGACCTACATCGACGGCAGCGGCCGGGTCATCCTGGCGAAGGTACCGGCGGAACCGGGCGCCGATCGCGCGCCCCGCTGGGTGGGCACCGGCCGGACGATCTACGACAACAAAGGCAACCCGATCAAGAAGTACGAACCGTACTTCGCCCCCGACGCGGAGTTCGACACCGAACCGGACGTGGTGCGGCACGGAGTGTCCTCGATCCTCACCTACGACCCGCTCGGCAGGCTCATCCGCACCGATTTCCCCGATGGCACCCTCAGCCGGGTCACCTTCGACGCCTGGGCACAACATGAGTGGGACCGCAACGACACCGTGCTCGAAAGTCGTTGGTACGCGGACAGAATCACCTTACCCACCAATGATCCGCGCAATTTGTCCGCGAAAGCCACACTGCCGCACGCGGGTACGTACGGCACCACCGAGCTCGACAGCCTCGGCCGGGCGCACATCGACATCGTCGACAACGGCGCCGAGAAGTTGACCACCACCGTCATCCACGACGTGCAGGGGCATGAGCTGGCCACCCTCGATCCGCGCGAGATACCGGTGCTGGAGCAGCAGTTCGACATGCTCGGGCGGCCGGCGCATACCCGAAGCCGGGATGCGGGCGAGCGGTGGTTGCTGGTCGATGTCACCGGACAACCCGCACGCTCGTGGGACGGCCGTGGGACGGTCCAGCGCTACCGCTACGACGAATTGCGCCGTCCCACCCACTCATACGCCACCACCGCCGGTGCTGGGGAGCGCCTGCGGTCGCGCGGGTACTACGGTGACGCCCTCGACCATGGCGCCGACGACAACCTGCGCTCCCGCCCGTACCTCATCTTCGACGGCGCAGGCGTGGTGCGCACCGCCCAGGTCGACTTCAAGGGCAATCTGCTGGCCGGCGAGCGCCGGCTGGCGGCGGACCCGCTCACCGAACCGGATTGGTCGATCCTGTCCGACATCACGGACCCGGAGCAGGCGCTGCGTGCGGCGACGCGGCTACTCGAGCCGACGGTCTACCGCAGCACCACCGACTACGACGCGCTGAACCGGCCGACCCTGCTCGGTACGCCCGACGGCAGCGAGACCAAGCCCACTTACAACGAAGCGAACCTGTTGGAGCGCCTCGAATCCCGGCTCCGCGGTAGCACCGAGTGGACGGCGTTCATCACCGGCGTCGAGTACAACGCGCGCGGCCAACGATCGCTGGTCACCTCGGGCTGCGGCACCGAGACCCGCTACGCCTACGAACCCGACACCTTCCGGCTCGCCGCCGTGGACACCCGCACGAACAACGGCCCGGCCTTGCAAGCACTGCGCTACACCTACGACCCGTCCGGGAACGTCAGTGTCGCAGCCGATCCCGCGCAGCCGACGGTCTTCTTCGCGAATGCCGCTGTCGGCGCCGCCCGAACGTTCACCTACGACCCGAGCTACCGGCTCGCCACGGCAACCGGCCGCGAACACATCGGCCAGACCACCCCACCGGGACCTGGCGAATCCGCGATCGCGCCGATCCCGCACGCCAATGACAGCAGCGCGATGCGCGCATACACCGAGACATACACCTACGACAAGAGCGGCAACATCAGCACAGTCACCCATACCGCAGCCGACGGCGGTTGGCGCCGCCGTCATTCGACGGCCGTCGACAGCAATCGCTTATCGGCCAGCGATACTCCCGGCGACCCGGATGATCGCCTCGCCGCGATCTACACCTACGACGCCAACGGCAACACCACCTCGATGCCGCACCTGCCCACCATCGATTGGGACCCCGACAACCGTCTGGTCCACGCCGATCTGGGCGGCGGTGGCGACGCCTACTACCAATACGACTCCACCGGCCAGCGCGTGCGCGCGACGGTACGCACCAACGGCACCACTGACACCCGAATCTATCTGGGCAACAGCGAGATATACCAGCGTGTCACTGCGGGCACCGTCCGCACCCGCAGGGAGTCCCTGCACATCCTCGACGGCACCCGCCGCGTTGCCCTGATCGAGACAACCACCATCGACAATCGTCTCCCCGTTCCGAATCCCCGCCCGGTGCACCGCTACCAACTGGCCGACCATCTCGGTTCCGCCACAATCGAACTGAGCGATACCGCCGCCGTCCTCTCCTACGAGGAATTCCACCCCTTCGGCACCACCTCCTACCGGTCCGCCACCGGTGCTGCCCAGGTAAGCCTCAAGCGTTACCGCTTCACCGGCAAGGAAAAGGACACCGAAACCGGATTTTATTACCACGGTGCTCGATATTGCGCCCGCTGGCTCGGTCGCTGGATCAGCTGCGACCCAGCGGGATTCGTGGATGGCCCGAATCTCTACGCCTACGTGCGAAACAACCCCATCCGATTGATGGATCCGGCGGGTACTCAGTCACGTGAGAACGGAACAAGTGATCAGAACGCCAATGATCCAGCGAACTACCGGACCTTCGAACAGTTTCGGAGCAGCGCGTTCGGCCCGTGGACCGAGCAAGGTCTGCAGAACGCCTGGGCCGCAGCGCATCCGGCGCCCGCGCAGCATGCCTCCGACTCCGATCGCGGCAACCCGTCGAACTACGCCTCATGGCGCGACTTCCGGCGCGCAGCGCCGGGGCCGCTGAGTGTCGATGTGCTGAGCGGGGTTTGGGACGCCGCCCACCCCGCCGGGCCGACCGCCGCGGCGAGCGAGGAACGCGAAATCACCGATTCGGCCGTCGGGCCCGCATTCACTGGTGTCTATATTTTCGCGGGGCCGGCCGCCGGGCACGGTCTGGTCGGGGAGGGCCTGACGCTCTTCGGCTACGACCTGAACAAGGGCTTCTACTTCGCCGGTCTGCTCGCCGCCGGGCCGGAGAAGGAAATCGGCACGGTCGAAGGGGATGCCGTCGGCGGCGTCGAGTCGTATCTCTACATGCGTGACTGGCATACCGAGATCGAGCAGATCGCCCTCACCGAATTCGCGGTGCCCGGCCCGGGCGGCACGAAAGGCGGAGCAGGCTCCTTCCTGAACCTGAGCGACATGCGGGAGTACGGCTTCTACGGTCATGCCTCGGTCGGCACCCTCGCCTTCGGCGGTGGCCTCACCTTGCATTCGGTGACACCCGAATCGGCTCCCGAGCCCGCCGAAGACGATGGCCCCGGGCCGCACAGTATCGATGCCGCGATCCATGGTGTGGCGAAAGATCTCGGCATCGACGGGCTATCCACCACCAGCGCGGTGAAGAACACCATCCACAACACCGGCGTGCTGCTCGACCGTGCCACGAAATCCGCCGATCCGCGCAATGGGAATCAACCCTACGTACCGCAGCCGAGTATGACGCTGCACCAGTTCCTTACCACTTGGCTCCGTTGAGGGGCGCACGAATCGACGGCCGACCACGGCCGTCCGACCCAGACATGACAGTTCTGTCAACAGCGGAATGAGGACATCGATGACATCCAACGAGGTTGTCGGGCAAACAGACTCGGTCACCGGCACGATCAGCGACCAGGACGGTCTGCCAGTCGCCGGGGTGATGGTGAGCGTAGCCGAGCGCAGGCTGCGTTCGGAGGCGCCGGTCGGCGAGAGTGTGACCGGCGCCGACGGCCGATACCGCATCGACTACGCGGCGGTGGGTGGGTCGGTCGGCGTGATCGTCCGGGCCGCGCACAACGGCGGACCTACTGTGGAATCCAGCCGCGAACCCACGGGCACTGGTGAGGTCGTCATCGATCTGCATCTTCCCGTCGATCGCAGGACCGAGTACACGACTGTGCGCGCGGCGGTCACCCCGTTGCTCGACGGAGCGACGATCGGTGGCCTCGGCACCGCTGACATAGGCCCGCTGGCCGCGGCCACGCGCCGTAGCCGGGAGCAGATCGAGGATCTCGCCACCGCCACCCGGCACGCCGAGGTGACAGGCCTGTCCGCCGAACTGTTCTATGGCGCACTGCGCCAAGGGCTGCCGCGTGATCTGGCAGAGTTCTCCGCGCGCTCGCCCGCCGAGATCGAAGCCGCGGTGGACGCCGCAGCGGCCGCGGATCTCATCGAAACATCCGACGGAGCAGCCGCGTTCGCGGCCGTTCTCCGGACCGAACAGGTGCGGGCTACCGTCGACCCGACGGCAAACGTTCCGGTGTCGCCGGTCGGCGCTTTGTTCGCCGCCGCGGTGACCGAACCCGACGCCCGCCAGCGGATGTACGCCGCGTACCTCGATGGCGACCCGTTGTCGGCCGAGTCGGTGGACGACCCGCAGACCGCGCGGCTGCGTCGCGCGTTCGAACTCCGCGGGCTGATCGGTGACAACCCACCACTGCTGGGGGAACTGCTGGCGAGATTCGACAGCGGCGAGTTCGGACACCTGCGCGACCTGGTGCGCCTCGACGGCGCATGGCACGAGCTGATCGAGCAGACCGACGGTGTGCCGCAGCAACTTCGAGCCTCGATTACTGGCTCGGACACGGCGCTGGCACTGTCGGACTCCGACCACGTCACCAGGTACGCGGACACCGTGCGAAGCAAAGTCATCGAGACCTATCCAACCGCGCACATCGCCTACGAACTATCGTCCCGCCCGGAACACGCGGAAACGGCCGCAAGCCGATTTCTCGCCGAGAACCCAGAGTTCGAGATCATCGGCACGCCGGTCAACTCGGCCACCGTCCCCGACGAGCAAGCGCGCGACGAACTCGGCGAGATCCAACGCACATTCAAGGTCGCCCGCCGCTTCGACGCCATGCAGTCATTGCGCGACAACGGGTTCGGCTCTTCGTCCGCCGTTGCCCGGTTGGCTCGCGACGCCTTTGCGAGCGCGGTCTGCGACGAGATCGGCGAAGCCGACGCGCACGCTATCCACGCCAGGGCGACCGAGGTGCACGCGGGCGCGGTCAATTTGATCGCCGACTACCGCACCGCAGCCCACTTCGACGTGCCGTGGCTGCCGAGCTTCGCACCGGCCGACCCGGCCGCGCCACACCCGATTCCGAACTGGGAAGAGCTGTTCGGCTCCGTCGACTACGGCACCTTCGACGACGCACACTCGGTGTACGGCCAGGCCGCGTACCTGGTCGACCTGCTGTACTTCCTGCGCAGGCTCGGCGGGGGCGACGACCGGCACGAGGGCACCGTGGCCGATGTGCTCTACGCACGACGCGGCGATCTGGTCGACGTCGACCTGAGCATCGACAACACCACCCTCGAGCTGCCCTGTGTCGATCTGATCAACGAGTTGCTGGAGTCGACCGTCGCGCCGACCACGGCGATCCCGCCGAAGCTGCGACAGAGCGACGGAGACGCCGCGACGCTGCGGATCCAACCGCAGCACGTGAACAACGGCGCTTACGAGAAGTTGCGCACCGCCGTGTACCCCTGGGATCTGCCGTATGACCTGTGGCGCGATCAAACCGGCTCCTACCTGGCGAGTATGGGGGTCACCCGGGTATCACTGCTCGAAACCATCGGCGCCACGCAGGATTCCCCGACCCTGCGTGCCGACGAGCGGCTCGGGCTCAATACTGTTGCCGCACAGATCGTCGCGGGCGAGCCGCTCACCCCGGCACGCACGCTCGCCGACTTCTACGGCAAGCCGCCTGCCACCGATCTCCTCACCGTGCTCGGTGATGTGCGGTCGTTGCTCGACGCGGGCTCGTTGCGGTACGGCGAGTTGACCGAGCTGCTCGACACCAGGTTCGTCAATCCCGGTGCCGCCCTGTCGATCAAGGCCGACGCGCGTTCACCGTACGACACCACGAAGATGACCCTCGTCGGCCTCGACCACGGCGCCCTCGACCGACTCCATCGGTTCGTCCGGTTGCAGCGCGCACTCGGCTGGTCCGCCACCACGCTGGACCGCGCGATCTTCGGCAGCAACAGTCGAGGCGAGCTGAACCGGGAGACGCTGCGAACCATCGGCGCGATGCGTAAAATCACCGCGCGCCTGGATCTCTCGGTCGACCAGGTGTCGACCTTCTACAACACGGTGGCGACCCACATCTACCGCACCGACGCCGAACCGCCGCTCTACGACCGGATGTTCCTTGACCCGTCGGTGGTGACCACGGTGCCTGGCACACGGAATCCATTCGCGCTGCGCGCCGATCGGGCCGAGTTGTCGGTGCTCGGTGACATCACCGACCCGACGGTGACCGCGGCACTGCTCGCGGTGCTGCAACTGACCGACGAGGATCTGGCCGCGTTGACCACCGGTACCCGCGCGGTGATCCCCAACCGGGTAGCGAATCTGGCCAACCTGTCGGCGCTGGTGCGCACGGTCACTCTCGCCTCCGCATTGTCGCTGTCCATCCCGGATCTGTTGCGGCTCATCGAACTCTACGGCGGCGGCGGCCCCTTCCCGATTCTGGCGGGCGTGTTCGCCAGGGGGCCGGTGGAGAACGAGGTGCTCGGTGGCGCGCCGATGCTGCCGACGGTCGGACAGCCGTTGCCCGCGTTCGCCATCGGTGTCGAGGGCGAGGTGTCCGGTGGCGCCCCGGTGCGTCCGCCAACTCTGATCGACACCGCACCGCCCGTGCCGATCTACGCGCAAACCGTTGTCACCGAACAGTTCCTGGACGCGGTGGCGGCGATTCAGGATGCTGGATTCACCATCCCTGAGGTGGATGCGGTGCTCACCGCCACGCTGCCGCCGCAGGGCGGGGTGATTCCGGATGACGAGACACTGGCGAGCATCCTCACCGTGCTGCGGTCGGCCTTGCAGACGGTGTATCTGGAGACCGCGCAAACCCTCGACGAGCGTGGCGACCTGACCAAGAAGCACCTTGCCCAGCTCGGCTGGGAACCGGCGCTCGCCCAGGACGCTGCCGCCACCTTGCTCGGAACCGTCACGTACACCGCGCGTGTGGAGTCGTTGCCCGACGAGGTGGTTTTCCCGCCGAAGGTGCCGATCCGCTACCACCGCGACGATCGCCTGCTGGTCTTCGCGGGCCCGATGACCAACGCCCAGCGCATCGAACTGCGCGCGGTGCTGCCCGGGAACGCGGCGTATATCGGCGCGGTGGAGGAACTGTACGACGCGCCGCGACGGTTCGTCCGGACCCGGATGAAGGCCCTGCGAGTTCCGGTCTGCGCGGCGCCGTTACCGCAGCTGCCGGTCGGCTACCAGATCCCGAAAGTTCTGGTGGGCAAGGTGTTCTACGACATCAACGACCACACGCTGAAGCTTCGCGGTTACCTGTCGAAGGCCGAGGCCGAAGCGTTGACGGACGCACCGGGCGGCGCGGGGTTGGCCACGGCGGTCGCCACCCTGCTTACCGTTCAAGACCTTCCGTTGTCGGCAGGAGACAGTAATACGTTCCTGACCGCCGGGGACGCCGTCAGCTTCTTCGCCGACGACACCCTGGGCCCCGCAGGCAGATTCCGTGTCGTGTTGAGCAAGCTCAACCCACTGCTGCGGCGCACCCTCAGCGAGATCACCATCAAGCAGCAGCTCGGCCAGGCAATCGGACTGGACGCCGCGACCGCCGACCGACTGCTCGGCGAATGGCTTCGGCCGACGCCCTCGTCGACCGTGCTCGAGGACTTCCTGGTACCGAGCTACGTCAGTAGCGATCGGGCAGTCTCGATGACCCGCAAGGCGTTCGGGCAGCAGTTCAGCTCACTCGCTCGAATCCACCGCGTGGCAGTGGTCGCGGCGAAGCTGGGGATCACCGCGCTCGAACTACCGTCACTGTTCCGCTATGCCGATCGAGTCGGCTGGCTCGACCTCAACGACCTGCCGTCGACTCAGATTGCCGGGCCCGCACCGTTGTTCGGCAAGTTCGTGCGGCTACTGGACCTGATCCGGCTGCGCAACGCCACGCCGGGCCGCAACCAGACACTGGCACTGCTGTGGGAGACCGCTGACCGCCGCGACGCGACACCCGCCGAGGTCGTCGCGGTGCTAGCCGCCCGAACCGGCTGGAACGCCGGAGATCTCGCCGGGCTGGCCGAGTTGCTCGGATTGTCCGCGGGGGCGCGCTTCCTCGACGTCGGCGCGGTGACCGTCCTCAACACCGCCGTCCGGATGCTGCGCCGCCTCGGTGTGACCGCCGACCGCCTCGGCTCCTGGCTGCACGCCGAACTCACCCCGGAGGTCGCCCAGGCCGCCTGGCAGGCCGCGAAAGCGCAACACACGCTGCGGGATTGGCCGGTCATCGCCGCGCCGATGCAAGACACGATCCGCGAACATCAGCGCAACGCACTGGTCTCCTATCTGGTGGCGAACCCGGTGCAGGCTGCCAACGGCACACCCCAATGGCACGACGCGTACGGCCTGCACGACTACTTCCTGCTCGACGTCGACATGGGCGCCGCGCAACTGACCACACGGATCGCCCAGGCCATCTACAGCGTCCAGCTGTTCGTGCAGCGGATCCAGCTCGACCTCGAGCCGAATGTCACCCTCGCCGCACCCGGCGATCTCGGGGTGTGGGAGTGGATGAAGCAGTACCGGTTGTGGGAGGCGAACCACAAGGTCTTCCTGTACCCGGAGAACTATTTCGAACCCGACCTGCGGCTGGACAAGACGCCGTTCTTCAAGCAGCTCGAAAACGAGTTGATGCAGCAGGAATCCGACACGGGCAGCGGCGAAGCCGCGATCGGCGGCTACCTGAAGCAACTGGAAGAGGTGTCGCGACTGCACCCCTGCGGCACGTACTACGACAAGAACACGAATGTGTTCTACGTCTTCGCCCGGACCGAGTCGAGCCCGCGGAGTTACTTCTTCCGCTCCTGCCAGTTGGTCTATCGGGCGGGGGGCTCGGGATGGACGCCGTGGCAGCAGGTCGACCTGGACATCGACACCGACAGCGTGCTGCCGGTCGTCTGGAACAAGCGGCTCTATCTGTTCTGGTTGACCTCCACCTACGAGGGCGCGCCGGTGGAGTTCGAGATGCCCGCGCCGAGGGACAAAATGCGGGATTCGCTCCGGGTGATGAAGGTCCAGCTCAACTGGAGCAGCTTCATCAACGGCGCGTGGCAGGCCAAGAAGACCGCGAAATCTCAACTGAGCGTTACACACAGCCCGTATTCGTTCATCGACGAACTGTCGCAATATCAGGTGTACGTGATTCCCGACGATGCGGCGGGCGATTTGTTCTTCGCCGTGGTGTACCGCGAAAAGCCGGAGACCGAACCAACGCCGGTGCGGGCGCGTGGTTGGTTCCGGGTCGACGCACGGGAGACGGTGAATGCCCGGGGCATGACGACGATCCAGCCCGACCACTACCCGCACCAGACTCCGATACCGGATCGCCCCGTCTTGAGCACGGTATACAACGAGTTCTACCTCGGCGGTACCGCCTTCACGACCATCAACACGGTCGACCCGCGGAGCCCGCTGACGCTCACGGTCTGGCGGAAAACCCCGCCCGGTCAGCAACGTCGTCTGCTGCACCCGCATCAGGAGTGGATCGGGGACATGAACGAGATGTGGAAGAACGTCTTGTTCTACACCGACAACAAGCGGGTATACATGCTGCAGGCGCACGTGGAGTTCATCTTCGACTTCCACTTCGTCATCCAACCGCTTTATCATCCGCATGCGAAATCGTTTGCCGGCCAGTTCGGTTCGGCTGGACCGGTCGGACTGTATCGGCGCGAATTGCAGACGAAGCCGGAGCTCTACAGCGGGCCGTTCGACTTCGCTGCGGAATACGATCCCGACTACTCGAACATCGGTGGCGAACTGCCCGTCGAGACAGTCGAATTCAACCGGGCCGACCCGTACGCGCCGTACAACTGGGAGTTGTTTTTCCATTCGCCGTTGCTGATCGCCGAGCGCCTCTCGATCGATCGGAAGTTCGAGGAAGCGCAGAAGTGGTTCCACACCATCTTCGACCCGCTGGACACCAGCAACGAGCCGGTGCCGCAACGGTTCTGGCGCACCAAGCCGTTCTTCCAGACGGCGGGCGACCCGTCCGAGCCGAACAGCGGCTACTACCAGCAGCGCATCGAGGAGGTGCTGCGGCGGGTTGCGCAGGGCACCGGTGAGCACAACGCGGTCGGACTGTGGATGCGCAATCCCTTCCAGCCCGACATAGTCGCTCAGCTTCGTACAACCGCCTATCAGAAGGCGGTCGTGATGAAGTACTTGGACAATTTGATCGCCTGGGGCGACCAGCTGTTCCGCCAGGACACCGGCGAGTCGATCAATCAGGCGGCGCAGCTGTACATCCTGGCCGCGGAACTGCTCGGCCGTAGGCCGGAAGAGGTGAAAGACCCCGCCCCGCCGCCTATCAAGAGCTTCCGCGAGCTGGCGACCCGCAACCGTCCGGTGAGCCCGGTCGTCGCGGCGGAAAGTCTGATCGCGCCGGGCAATTCGACCGAGGCCCCGGTCGCACCGGCCATCACCATCGGCTCAGGAATGGCCTGGTACAACTACTTCCACATTCCGCGCAACGAAAAGCTGCTCGGGTATTGGGATCTCGTCGACGACCGGTTGTCCAAGATTCGGTCCGGTCGCACCATCGATGGCGTCGCTCGCAAGCTGCCCGCCTTCGGGAATGTCATCGACCCGAATCTGCTCGTCCGGGCGGTCGCGGCGGGACTGGACCTGTCGTCGGTGCTCGACGACATCAACGCGCCGCTGCCGCACTACCGCTTCGGGCCGATGCTGGCCAAGGCCAAGGAACTGGCGGCCGAGGTCAAGTCGTTCGGCGCGGCGCTGCTGGCGGCACTGGAGAAACGGGATGCCGAGGCGTTGGCCCGGCTGCGGGCCGGCCACGAGAGCGCCATCCTGGACGCGGCAAGGAACGTGCGGGTGCACCAGGTCAGCGAGGCGAATCAGGCGCTGGCCGCGCTGGAGAAGTCCAAGCAGATCGCGGAGCACAAGAAGAAGTACTACAGCGAGCGCGAATTCATGAACGACGGTGAGAAGACGCACCGCTCGCTCACCACCGCGAGCATGGTCGTGCAGGGCGTGAGCGGCCTGTTCCAGGCGTCGGCGTCGGTGGCCGCGCTGTTCCCGGACGCCAAGGTCGGCCCACCGCCGACCACGGGAGCGACCTTCGGCGGCAGCCAGATCAGCAACTCGCTGAGCCACGCCGCGGGTGCCATCGGCACGGCCGCCGGGATCCTGAGCGCGGGCGCGGGTCTGGCCGCGACCATGGGCGGCTATTACCGGCGCGGCGAAGACTGGGCCTTTCAGGCCGGACAGGCCGACATCGAGATCGCGCAGTACGACCGGCAGGTCGCGGCGGCGACGCTGCGCAAGGAGATCGCCGATACCGAGCTGACCAACCATGACAAGCAGCGAGATCAGGCGCGTGAAGTCGACCGGTTCCTGCGCGGGAAGTACACCAACCGGGAGCTCTACGACTGGATGGTCGGTCAGCTGTCGACCAGCTTCTTCCAGACCTACCAGCTGGCCTATGACGTGGCAAAGCGTGCCGAGCGCTCCTATCGGCACGAATTGGGCACCGAAGACTCGAATTTCGTCAAGTTCGGGTACTGGGACAGCCTGCACAAGGGTCTGCTGTCGGGGGAGCGGCTGGTCGCCGATCTGCATCGGATGGACGCCGCGTTCCTCGACGCCAATGCTCGCGAGCTCGAGCTGTCCAAGCGAATCTCGTTGGCGCAGCTGGACGGCCGCGCTCTGCTCGCGCTCAAGGAAACCGGGCGCTGCTATGTGACGCTGCCCGAAGTGCTGTTCGACCTGGACACCCCGGGTCACTACTTCCGCAGGATCAAGAGTCTCAGCGTCACGGTGCCGTGCGTGGTGGGGCCATACACCACGGTGAATCTCACCGCGACGCTGACGCGGAGCAGTGTCCGGGTCGAACCGCGCTTGCCGGAGGGCAAGTACGCGCGCAAACGGCCGGGCCCGGATATCCGGTTTCGCGACTTCACCGGGCCGGTGCAGTCGATCGTCACCAGCACCGGACAGGACGACTCCGGCCTGTTCGAGACGAACCTGCACGACGAGCGGTTCCTGCCGTTCGAGGGTGCGGGCGCGATCAGCGAGTGGCAGTTGTCGCTGCCCGAGGAGTTCCGGCAGTTCGACTACGAGTCCATCACCGATGTGGTACTGCACCTGCGCTACACGGCCCGCGACGGTGGTATCGCACTGGGGGAGAAGGTCAGCGCCGAGTTGCGCAAGGCGGTCAACGACTGGGTGCACGCCGGTGGCGGCGCGGGCATGCTCCGGGTGTTCAGTGCCCGGCGCGAATTCGCCGACCAATGGCAGAGATTCTTGGCCACACCCGCCGACGGCACCGCGAAGGCCACCTTCACGCTGTCGAAATCCCGGTTCCCGCAACTATTTCGGCACGAGCGCTACAGCGTGACGAAACCGGAACTGGTGCTAATGCTTTCCCGGGACCTCGGGCCCGACGGCACCACCCGGCTCGTCGACTACTACGGAGAGGGCGAGCCGCTGATCGCCACCTTGGCCGCGGGTACCGGCCGTCCCGCAGTGAAACTGCTGCCCGACCCGACGCTGGGCGGCATGCCGCGCGCCGGATTCCCCAGCATCACCGCCGAAGTCGAGGACCGAGGTCAGGACTGGGGGGTCACCGTCCCGCTCACCGGCCTCGACCCGCACCTGCTCACCGCCGACGGACGGCTCGATCCGGATGCCGTCCTCGACCTGCTCCTGGTATGCCCGTTCACCGTGAAGGGAAAGAACTGATGAGACTTCCAGCAGATCCATTGCGCTTGCGCCCATTCCCGTCGAACCGGTATCCGGCCGCCGAAAATGCCGCTGTCGCTGCGATTTCGGGCAGCTGGGCGCCGACGACGGGCACCCTGCCGGTCGCCGGCTTCTGGGCCGAGCCGAACGACACCGCGGTCATGTCGGCCGACGGCGCCATCCTGCTGGCCGGCGGTGAGGACGGCCGCCGCAACCCACTCGCTCTTTCGGCACGGTTCGATCCCGCCTCCAGCACCTGGACCGCGACCGCGCGGCAGCTGAACACGGCCCGCAGGCTGCACACCCTCACGCGGCTTGCCGACGGCAAAGTTCTTGTCGCGGGCGGTATTACGGGCCCGGTCACGGTCCCTGCGCGCGGCACGAATACGGCCGAGATTTTCGACCCCGCCAATGGCGGCGGCTGGACCACGGTCGCGTCGATGAACGAGCCGCGGTTCTCGCACTCGGCGACCTTGCTCGCGGACGGCAGCGTGCTGGTGGCGGGCGGCTGTTCGGCGCGATCGGGCGACAGCAACCGGGCGCTGCGGTCGACCGAGATCTACAACCCGGCCGCGAACACGTGGACCGTCGCCGAGCCGATGAACGACATCAGGCTCGGCCATCCAGCGATCCGGTTGGCCAACAACAAGATTCTGGTCGTCGGCGGCGTCATCACCATCGGTCGCGGTCAATACGCGGCGCTCGGTTACTGCGAAATGTACGACCCCAAAACCGGACCCGACACCGGAACCTGGTCGACAACAGCGAGCCTGGCCGCGCCGCGCAAGGGTCACCAGGCCACCCTGCTGAAGGACGGCTCGGTGCTCGTCACCGGCGGCGACATCCCGACCTCGTCGTATTCGTCGACGATCCAGCCCTACAGCCAGGAGACCTGCGAACGGTTCCAGCTCAACGGCGACGGCGTCGGCGGCTGGCGGGCCGACACCGCCATGCCGTGGGGGCTGAGCCAGCACCGCGCCGTGCTGTTGCCGACCTCGGGCAAGGTCCTGGTGATCGGCGGCACCGACAGCGGTGTCTTCGACACCGGCTACACCGACACCATCCTGTACACACCCGGCGCCAACGGCGCTGCGGGCACCTGGGCGATCAGCGCCACCATGACCGTCGGCCGCTGGGCGGCGGCGGTCGCGGCGTTGCCGGGAGACAAGGTGCTCGTCGCGGGCGGCGTCGTGCGGTCCGGCCCGGCGGCCCCGACCCTCGGCGAGGACCTGCTCACCACGACGGCGGAGGTGTACACGCCATGACACGTTCCAGCACAAAGGAGTTCCAAGCGTCCGGCCGGGTAGCCGATGGTGGGACCTGGACACCGGCGAAAAATCTTCCGGTAGCGGTGAATTGGCAGTCACCGGACGAGAACGCCGTGCTGCTCACCGACGGCCGGGTACTGGTCGCCGGGGGCGAGGGCGCGAAGTTCGCGTCGGTATCGGCCGGTGCGGTGTTCGACCCGGTAGCGCGAGCGTGGACCAGTACCGGTCCGCTCGCGCAGGTACGTGCCGGGCACAGCCTCACCGCACTCGCAGACGGCACGGCGCTGGCTGTCGGCGGATTCCCCACGCCGCGCGTGTCACCCGCGGGTTCGGCAACTGCCGAACGCTACAACCCGACGGACGGCACCTGGGAGCCTGCGGGGACGATGACCGTTGCGCGCACGGCACATTCGGCCACTCGGCTCGCCGACGGCCGGGTGCTGGTGGCGGGTGGCCGCGCCGATCGGTCGAGCACGACAGGCACCTCGGCGTCGGCGGAGATCTACGACCCGGACGCCGAGACGTGGACCTCGATCGCGCCGATGAACGACGCGCGAGCGGCGCACCAAGCGGTACTGCTGCGCGACGGCCGAGTGCTCGTGATCGGCGGCACCGCCAACGTGGGCGGTGCCGGCTACACCGGTCTCGCCTTCTGTGAGATCTACGATCCGGTGGCCGACGCATGGCGGCCCACCGGGAGCATGGCCCGCCCTCGCTTCGACAACACGGCGACGGTGCTGCGGGACGGCACGGTGCTCGTCACCGGCGGTGGCTCGTCGGGGTGGATAGCGGGGTGGGTCTTCAACGCGCACCACGATTGGACGACCGAACGCTACAACCCGGTCACCGGCGCGTGGACCAGAGAGAGCGATTTGTCGTGCGCTCGCCTGTTCCATCGCGCCGTGCTACTACCGGACGGGCGGGTGCTGGTAATCGGCGGCGCCAATGCCTTCGGCCTGCTCACCGGATACCGCAGCGCCGAACTCTACGATCCACGCACCCGGAAGTGGCACCCGGTCACCGGAACGGCAACGGGACGTTGGGGATTCGGCGCGGTAGCGCTGGACGATGGCCGAGTGCTCGTCACCGGCGGCGTCGAACACATCGACTGGTCCGCCGACGACTGGGAACTCACCGCGAGCACCGAGATCTACACACCGGCGGAGGGGGAACAATGAGCACAGCGCTCGACGATGCGACCGACACCTGGACTATGGCCGGTGACCTGCCCGATGCCAACCTCGGGTTCGAAAACGACGACAACATGGTCGCTTTGAGCGAAGAGCAGGCGCTGCTCGCCGGCGGTGCCGACGCGGCCGCCACCGCGATCGCCGCCACGGCGCTGTTCGACCCGGCGACCGCCACCTGGACTACGGCGGAACCGATGGCCATCGGCCGTCGATTGCACACCGTCACTCGCCTGGGCGACGGGACGGTGCTCGCGGCGGGTGGGATCACCGGCCCGTACAAGTTTCCGATGATCGCGGTCGCGACAACGGAACGATTCGATCCGGTGACCGGGAAGTGGTCCGCGACCCGCACCGACATGGGGCTGGAGCGGTGTCTGCACACCGCCACCGTGCTCGCCGACGGTCGCGTGCTGGTTGCCGGAGGGCTGGCTGGTACGGCGCTCAAAACGACGAACGCGGCCGAACTGTACGACCCGGTCGCCGACAGTTGGGCGCCGACGGGTTCGATGACCGATCCACGCAACGCTCATCGAGCGGTTCTGCTCGCCGATGGCCGGGTGCTGGTGGTGGGCGGCGCGATCCGTGTCGACAACTACAACGTGGCGCCGTTGGCGTTCTGTGAAGTCTACGATCCGGAAACGGGTAAGTGGACCCCGACCGGCTCGATGGCCGTGCCGCGCACCATGCATCAGGCAGTGCTGCTGCCCGACGGGAGTGTGCTGGTCGTCGGCGGCACGAGTCACGGATGGGTCGCGGGTCCGGTGTTCGACAAGCACTCGCTGGCCACCACCGAGCGCTGGTACCCCATCACCGAACGGTGGGCGCCTGCGGCCGCGATGCCGTTCGGCCGCGACCGCTTCCACGCCGTCACACTGCGATCCGGCCAGGTGCTCGTCTTCGGCGGTGGCGACGAGCAAAGCCTCAACGCCGCATTCACCGCCACGGCGCGGTACGACCCGTACGCCGACACGTGGACCTCTGCGGCGCCGATGAGCTACGGGCGTTTCGACTTCGCGGCCACGCTTCTGTCGGACGGCCGCGTGCTCGCCGCGGGCGGCAGCAGCAGCAACGACCTGCCGAAGCTCACGGAGCTCTACACTCCCTAGCTCGTCAAGCCTTGTGCGACAAGATGTTCAGCACAACGACGAGGCCGACCACGATGGCGGCGCACGCGGCGACGGTCGCGACGACCGACTGTGTCATGGCGGCGACGCCGATGGTCAAGGCCAGGCAGGTGGCCGCGGCCAGCAGTGCGGTGCCCGGTTCGGCACCGGCGATTCTGGTCGGTCGATGATCGATCACAGTCATACCTTTGTTCGAGCCGGGCGGCGTGCGGCCGGATCAGCGGCCGCACGCCACGCGGGCCGGGCTATTTGCCCAGCGCGTTCTTCGCCTTGTCCACCGCGTCACCGATGGCGTCCTTGACGTTCTCCACCGCGCCCTTGACCGCGGACTCGGCCTGGTCCGCCTTGCCTTCGGCGCGCAGGTCGTCGTCGCCGGTCGCGTTGCCCGCGGCTTCCTTGGCCTTGCCGCCGAACTCGTCGACCTTGTTGCCGATCTTGTCGCTCAGAGACATCGAAACCTCCGCTGTGTCGCGGCACATCCGGGTTGGATGCACACGCTGTATAGACACGGCCCCCCAGCGAAGCGCACGCAGCAACCATTGAGACAACGATCACGTCATACTGGACGTGACGCTTTCCGATCCCCGGTGTCTACCTGATGAGCGGTGGAGGAGGTGCTGTGACCACGACAGAAACGGTTGCCGAGACCGCGCCTGACGATGCGACCCTGGTGAGCAGGGCGCGCGACGGCGACATGAGGGCCTATGAGCAGCTAGTGCTGCGCTATCAAGGACAGATGTTCCGCCTCGCGGTCAAGATGCTCGCCGACCGCTCCGACGCCGAGGACGTCGTCCAGGAAGTATTCCTCGGCGCGTGGCGCAGGCTGCCGCAGCTCAACGATGACGCCGCCTTCGTCGGCTGGCTTTATCGGATGACCACCAACCGCTGCTTGAATGTGATCCGGGCGCGTCGGCCGACGGTCGAGGTCGACCCGGAGACCACCGAATCGCCCCGCTCGGATACCCAACCCGAGCATGCCGTTCAGGTGAGCACCCAACTGGAGGCGCTGAACGCGGCGCTCCAACTGCTCACGCCCGAACAGCGCGCCTGCTGGCTGTTGCGCGAGGTGCACGGGCTGACCTACGAGGAGATCGGCGACATCGTCGAAGTGAACACGACGGCGGTGCGCGGCCGGATAGCCCGAGCACGAGCCCATTTGTCCGAGGTGATGAAACCATGGCGGTGAACGGAACGACAGAACAGGACTACCGGCTGCCCTGCGGCCGCGAGATCGAACATGTCTGGGACCGGCTCGACGCGGTCGAGGCGGGGCTCGGCGACGAACACGAGAAGACCTGCCCGCACTGCCGGTCGGCCAGGGACAGCCTGCTGGCTCTGCGCGCGGCGACCAAGGAACTGATCGATGAACCGGACCCGCCGCCGCCCGACCTGACCGGGCGCATCATGTCCGCGGTGCGCGCGGAGGCCCGCCGCGGCCGGACCCTGGTATTGCCCACCCCCGCGGCGGGCACGGTCGAGGTGAGTGAACAAGCCGTCGCCACCGTGCTGCGCTACGCCGCGGACTCGGTGCCCGGCGTACGTGCCAGGCAGTGCCGGGTGCGCCGCGTCGGGATGGGGATGGACGGCGAGACCGAGGTGGCGGTCGAGTTGGCCGTGGCCATCCGGTTCGGGCACACCACCGTCGGCGACGCGCTGCCACTGGTGCGCGAACGGGTCACCGCCGCGCTCGCCGCGCAGGTCGGTCTCGTGCTCACCACGCTGGACCTGGTGGTCGCCGACATCTATGCGGACGACGAGACGGGGGACGCGCAGCGATGACGACCGATGCTGTTTCCGAGGTGCGCATCGAGGCCCCGGTCGTCGCCGCGGTGGCCGCGCAGGCGGCGTGCGCGACGCCGGGCGTCATCCGCCTCGAACCCGGTGTGCGCGGGCTGGTCTCGTCGTTGGTGCGGGTCGGCAAGCAGCGCCTGACGAGCGCCGACCCCGCGGCGTCGGAGGGCGTGCGGGTGCGCCGCAGCGCCTCGGGTGCGCTGAGTGTGCAAGTGGACATAGTGATTTCGGCCGAGCGCGCCGCGGCGGTGATCGGTCACGCGGTGCAACAGGAGGTTTCGCGGGTGGTGTTCGAGCAGACCGGGCAGACGGTCGACGAGGTCTCGGTGTCGATTCTCGATATCGAGCCGGAACGGTCGTGAGCGGCGTGCGTCTTTTGCTGAACCGAGTGGATATAAGGGCGGTGCCGTGACTTCTACCAGCGACCTCATCGCCGTGATCCTTGGCGCGCTGGACACGATCGACGGTATTCGCCCCGCGACACCCCTGGGTGGGGAGAGCCCGGCCTGGTGGCCCTGGGATGCACGAGGTCTCGCTATCGATGTGGGTCCGGGCCGGGTGGAGGTGCGCGTCGCCGCGGCCGAGTTGCCGTTGCCGCCACTGCTGGAGAAGGCCAGCGAAGCCGTGCGCGCCGCACTCGCCCACACCGACTGGGCCGATGCCCGCCTACGCCTGGTGGTGGCCGAACTCGACGCCGGCGCGTTCGGCAGTGAGGGGGTTACCTAGCTCACACCCCAACGCCCGTGACGTTCCGGACCGGACAGGTGTCGATCTACCTGAAGGCGATATCCGATGCACCGCAAGGGAAATCAGGAGGAGCAACAATGAGCGCGACGACAACCACCGACAAGAGCACGGACAACAAGGCAGCTGCCGACAACAAGGCGCAGGCGAGCCGGGTGTCCACCGCCGGATCGTCGGACAAGGACAGCAAGCTGGTCAGCGACCAGGGCACCACCTCCATCGCCGACATCGTCGTGCAGAAGGTCGCCGGGCTTGCGGCCCGCGAGGTGCGCGGCGTGCACGACCTGGGCGGCGGGGCCGCGCGGGCGTTCGGTGCCATCCGGGATCGCATCCCTGGCGCGTCCACCAATGTCGGCCAAGGGGTTTCGGTCGAGGTCGGCGAGACGCAGGCCGCCGTCGATTTGGAACTCGTCGTCGAATACGGCGTCGCCATCGCGGAATTGGCGCGGGCGGTGCGCCGCAACGTGATCAACGCGATCGAGCAGATGACCGGGTTGGACGTGGTCGAGGTCAACATCAACGTCAACGATGTCTACATCCCGGGTGACGACGATGAACCCGAGCAGAGCAGCCGGGTGCAGTAGATGAGCGCCACAGCGATCTGCCTCGCGGTCGGTCTCGCGCTCGGCTTCGCCGGTGCGTTCGGCGGCTTCGGCGCCTTCACCATCGTGCTGCTGTTCGCCGTGCTCGGCCTGCTGGTCGGCCGCTGGCTGGACGGCGAACTCGACCTGGCCGGGTTGCTCCAATCGGCGCAGGGCAAGGGCAGACGATGACCACCGCCGTCGTCACCGACGAGTATCCCGGCGTGCTCACGGTCGCGCCGCGCGCGGTCCGGCGGATCGTCGAGCAGGCCGCCCGCGAGGTGGCCGGCGTGGGTGCCGACGTGCGGGTCGACGCCGAGGTCTACCCGGACCGCACCACCCTGGCGGTCCGGTTGCCGATCAGCTATCCCTCGCCGATCGGCCGGGTGACCGAGGCGTGCCGCGCGCACCTGGCCGGCCGGACGCGTGAGCTGACCGGCCTCGCGGTGACCGCCATCGACATCGTGGTGACCGAGCTGACCACCGAAACCGTTGCGGGAAGGAGAGTCCGGTGATCCGCAGGCCGCGCCGGGTCGGTCCGGCGATCCTGGTCGCGGCGCTGCTGCTGGCCGTCTGCGTCGCGGTGGCGGTGTCGTTGATCCAGCGCCTGGTCGGCGCACACGAGTTCGTTTCCTACGACTCCGTGGCCGCCGATCTGCACGGGATGCAGTGGCACGACATGCCGGTGCTCGGCGTGGGTATCGCGGCGATGGTGTTCGGCTTCGTGCTGCTCGCGCTGGCGCTGTGGCCCGGCCGGGCCGCGGTGCTGCCGCTCGCCGCCGACGACGGCATCTCCGCCGGGGTGACGCGCGGGGGACTGCGCACCGCCCTGCGCAGCGCCGCCGGCACGGTGGACGGCGTCAGCACCGCCCGAATCCGGTTGCGCCGCAAAGCGGTCAAGGTCTCCGCTCGCACCGATCGCGCGGGCGCCGAGGGCCTGCCCGAGGAGATCTGCGAGCGGCTCACCCGCCGCGTTCAGGAGATCGGCCCGCAGCGGGTGCGCCACGTGCGGGCCAAACTGCGGGGACCGAAGACGGGAGAGGTGTGATGGTGCGAACCAACCGTCCGGCCACGTTGAACCGGACCCTGCTCGGCCTAACCGGCCTGCTCTTGCTCGCCGCAGGCCTCCTGGCCGTTGCCGCGCACTACGGGCGGCTGCGCTGGGTCCAGTCCGACGACACCGTGGTTCCCGGCACCGACGCACCGCCGACCTGGGTGCTGTGGGCTGCGGTCGCCGTCGCCGTGCTGGTCGCCCTGCTGTGCCTGCGCTGGCTGCTGGCACAGGTGTTCCGGATGCCGAAGTCGGTCACCTGGCGGACCGGCGGCGCCGAATGGGCAGGCACCACCGTGCTCGCCTCGTCGACCGCCGCGGCCCCGGTCGCCGCGGATATCGAGAGCTACCCGGGCGTGCGCACCGCCTCGGCCTGGTTGTCCGGCGAGCGCACCGCACCGGAACTGCACCTGATCGTGACCGCCGAGGCGAGCGCCGACATCACCGAACTGCGTCGCAAGATCCTCGGCCACGCCGTCACCCGGCTGCGTGAAGCATTGGAGGTCGAAGTGATTCCCGTGACATTGGAGCTGGACTTCGCCGACGATCGCCGTCCCGCCCGAGTGCGCTGACGATCGACCAGCTGCTCGCGCGACTCGGCACGATCGGCCAACCTCAGGCGGTATCAGGCCAGTTGGGGCCTGCGATCGCCGGAGACTGCGCCGACTTCGCACGGTCGGTTGCCGAACCGGCACGCCGCAGGTCCAGGCGGGCGCAACAACCGAGGTCCGACTACGGTAGTTTGGCGAGTTGGATCATCTCCGCGCCGTGTTCGGGCGGGCGGAGGGTCGACGCGTCGGAGGTAGCGAAGTGGCGATGCCAGGCAACCGGTTTGGTGTAGCAGGCTCAGGTCGGTCGAGCCGAGGTGGAACGGCGCCCGCTGGCGCCGTGTGCGTCGGTATCGAGGAGGACGCCCGATGAGCGCGGACGGAAAGGCGAAGAGCCTGGAGGCGGACGTGCGGTCGGTGGATTCCACCCGGATTCTGTCCCTGACCGGGGAGATCGATATGGCCTCCGCTCCGCAGTTCCAGGCTGCGGTGGATGAAGCCCTGCGGGATCAGCCGAACACGCTGGTTGTAGACCTGTCCCTGGTGGAATTCTTCGGCTCCGCCGGATTGAGCGTGCTGCTCGTCGCCGCGGAGGCCCTGCCATCCGGCCAGCTGCGCGTGGTGGCCTCGCCGCCGGTGCGCCGCCCGATCGAGGTGACCGGCTTGGACAAGCTGCTCAGCGTGCACAACACCGTGGACGACGCGCTGTCCGTCGAGGAACCGCGCCGCCCGGCTTAGGTTCGAGCGGAACCGCCGAAGGCTGGGATAACCGCAGCCTGAGCCGGAAATACGTAGCCGGGGCTGGATCAACGTTGCCGGGGGCTGGGGCAACGCTGTCCGGCGCCGATCAGCGGTGTCGAGGAAGCCGGACGACCTGGACGAAGAAATCGTCGATGTGCTTGATCGCCGCGACGAACTGGTCCAGGTCGACCGGCTTCGTCACGTAAGCGTTGGCGTGCAGCTTGTAACTACGCAGGATGTCTTCCTCGGCCGCCGACGTGGTGAGCACGACCACCGGGATGTGCGACAGATCCGGATCCGCCTTGATCCGTTCGAGCACTTGACGGCCGTCGTATCTCGGTAGATTCAGGTCGAGCAGGATCAGGTCCGGTCGCGGTGCCTCCGCGTACTCGCCCTGCCGGTAGAGGAAGTCGAGCGCCTCCTGTCCGTCGTGCGCGACGTGCAGGGTGTTGCCGATCTTGTTGTCCTCGAACGCTTCCCGAGTCATCAACTCGTCGCCGGGATCGTCTTCGACGAGCAGGATGTCGATGGGCTGAGCGGGGATGGACAAAAGCAATCTCCTTGTGGTGTGGCTGAGGCACGTTGAGGCACAGCCGGTTCGGTGAAATGGTAAAGCGGAGTCAGCTCGCCGGGCTGGGTGAGCTGGTGTGCTCGACCGGACTGGTGTCGCCGTTCGCGCCGGCGTCGCTGAGGGAAATGGTCTCGCTGTACGCGGTGTCCTGCCCGGCCTCGCCGGATGAGCTCGAATCGCCGGTCGGCTCGGAGTCGCTCGCTGCCACCGGCGAATTCAGCGTGAACCAGAAGCGGGTGCCGTCGGTGTACTCGGTGTCGAGCCAGATCTTCCCGCCGTGGTGCTCGACAATCTTCTTGCACAGGGCGAGTCCGATACCGGTGCCGGTGTACTCCTCCCGGCTGTGCAGCCGCTGGAAGATCACGAACACCTTCTCCCCGAACTCCGGTGGGATGCCGATCCCGTTGTCCGACACCGAGAACAGCCACCCGCCGGTGTCGCCGTCCGGCGCACACGCGAGCCGCACGACCGGCGACCGATCGGGCGCGCGGAACTTGATCGCATTGCCGATCAGGTTCTGCCACAACATGGTCAGCAGGGTCGGATCGCCGGTGATCTCCGGCAGTTCGTCCGGGCGTTCCAGCGCCAGATCGTTGTCCTCGGCGGCCGCAGCGAGATTGGTCATCGCCTTGTCCAGGGTCTGGTCGAGACTGATCGGCACGTTGCCATCGATGACCCGGCCGACCCGGGAGAACGTGAGCAGATCGTTGATCAGCACCTGCATGCGCTTGGCGCCGTCCACCGCATAGGCGATGTATTGGGTTGCGCGCTCGTCCAATTGGCCCGCGTACCGCTTCTCCAGCAGCTGGCAGAACGCGGCGACCTTACGCAGCGGCTCCTGTAGATCGTGCGAGGCCACATAGGCGAACTGTTCGAGTTCGGAATTGGAGCGGCGCAGCTCCGCGGTCTGCGCGTCCAGCTCGGTCGTCTGCTCGGCCAGTACCGCCTCCTGGACGCGGGAGGACTCCAACTCGGCGACGACCCGGCGGCGCATGCTCTCCACCGCCTCCGCGACGGTGGCCAGGTCGGCGGGTCCGTGCGCGGCGATGTGGTGGTCGAAGTCGCCGTCGGCGACGCGCAGCGAGGCGGCCTCCAGATAGTCCAGCGGCCGCGCGACCAGCCTGCGCACCAGCAGCGTCAACGCGATCGCGGCCAGCAGGAACGCGGCGACCATGCTCGCCAGCACGGTATCCCGCACGTCGCGAGTGCTTTCCAGCTCGGCGCGTTCCCGGTCGATCTCGGCGGCGAGGTCGGCGTCCTGCTTGGTGAACAGGGTGCGGACGTTGTCGAAGGCCGCTTTGCCCCGGGCAGCCGCGGGCCCGTCGACGGCGCCGGTGCCGCGCGCGGCGACCGCAGCGGTCAACGGTTCGGCATAACCGGCGCGCCACTCGTCGGCCGCGCGTTCCAGCGCGTCGAGGTCGGCGAGTAGCTGCGGGCGGCCCGCGAGCAGCTCACGGATCCGGGCCGCGGCCCGCGCCTCCACCTGCTTGCCCTCGTAATACGGTGCGAGGAACTGCGCGTCGGCGGCGATGGCGTAGCCGCGGATGCCGGTCTCCTGGTTGAGCAGCGCGCTTTGTAAGCGGTAGGTCTCGGCGGTGGCGGGGTGCAGCCCGTCCACCATCCGGTCGGCGACCCGGTTGGTCTTGGTGAGTTGATGGGCACCGATCGCGGTGCCCACGATCACCAGGATCACCATGAGGGCCAGCACGAGCATGAACCAGCCCTGCACGGTCAGCCGACCGGCGATGGACTGCTTCCTGGGGGATGTCGTCATCGATTGTCCTGATTCAGGTCTCGGTGATGCCACTGCAAGTACATGACCGCCACGTCGTCCTCGAGGCCGCCGTGCGACTCGGCGAGCGCTTCGGCACGCCGGATCAGCTCGTCGACGAACGCCGAGGGCTCGGCGGCGGTGACGGTGCGGGCCAGCTCCAGCAGGCCCTCCTCGCCGAGGCGTTCCTCGCCAACGGCGGTGTGCCCCTCGAACAGTCCGTCGGTGAACAGCATCAGGCCGGAGCCGACGGGCAGCGTGATCTCGTGGGTGGTCCAGTCGGCGCGGCCGGGCAGGAAGCCGAGGGCAGGACCGCCCGGCACCTCGACCCAGTCCACCGCCGAGCCGGTGCGTAACAGCATGCCGGGATGCCCGGCCCTGGTCACCAGCACGCGATGGTCGTCCGGGCACAGGGTCAGGCTGGTCAGGGTGGCGAAGATCTGCTTGCCGGTGCGTTCGGCGAGCAGCACCTCCTCCAGCAGCCGCAGCTGCCGGATACCGGAGATATCGCTGAGCACCAGGGTGCGCCAGGCCAGCCGCAGCGCCACCCCGGTCGCCGCCTCGTCCGGGCCGTGGCCCGCGACATCGCCGATCAAGGCGTGCACGGTGCCGTCGGCCTGCTGTACGACGTCGTAGAAGTCGCCGCCGAGCAGGGCGTTGGCCCGGCCGGGGCGATAGCGCGCCACGATGTCGACCGCGCGTTCACCGCGCAGCAGCGGGGTCGGTAGCAGGCCGCGTTCCAGTCGGGCGTTCTCCTGCGCGCGCATCTGGCTCGCCCGCAGCGCTGCCGCGGCGCGTTCGGCCTGCTTGCGCTGGATGGCGTAACGCAATGCGCGACCGAATAATTCGGGCTCGATCCGCCCTTTGATCAGATAGTCCTGGGCGCCTGCCGCCACCGCGGCCAGCCCGATCTGTTCCTGGTCCAGCCCGGTGAGCACTACCACCGCCACCTGGTCGGTGTATTCGCGCACCGTGGCCAGCGCCTCCAGCCCCTGCGCGTCCGGCAGGTGCAGGTCGAGCAGCACGCAATCGGGTAGCTCGACGGCCAGACGCTCGCGGGCCTCGGCCGCGGATCGGACCCACCGCACGGGCAGGCCGGGTGCGCCGTCGGCGATCAACTCCTCGACAAGCAGGGCATCGGCCTGATCGTCCTCGATCAGCAATACCGATAGGTCCGGCCAGTGCCAGACGGCGGCGCGCTCGGGAGGACGCACCGGAATCGGAGCTGCTCCGGGGGCCTTGCCGTCGCTACCGCCGAGAAGGCTTACGCGCCCACTCTGCCCGGAAAGCATCGACTCGGGTCTCCTTCCAATCCGCGTCAACTACTCGGTCGCCGTGACACACGACTAACGCGGAGTACCCACAATCGCGAAGCGCACCCTCCGGGCCTTGTACCGCACGACGCGACAACATTACCGTCCCGAAAGAGTGGGTCCGGCCGCCGACCGGATCCGCGGGTGTGGTGCACAACTCGATTCCTCCCGTGATCGACGCAGCTCACACCCGCTGAGGGTGGGTCTGCGCTGGAGGTTGCCGTTGATCATCGACCGTGCGGCTCGGCGCGTCGGGCGTGCTGAATCGCCGTGCTGCGTCTCGGCGCTAGCCGGCGCGCCAGGTGGTGAAGTCGAACTCGAGGTATTGCTCAGCGGCGGAAGGGATGTGCGTGAGCGTGAGATCGGCGAGGTTGCCCTGGTCGGTCTGCACGCAGAGGTGGCTGTCGAGGAGCAGGTGGTAGACGTTGTCGAGAGTTTTGGTCCAGGCGCCGGGGGCGATCGTTGTGCAGCGGTCGAGGCCGGCGTCGGCGCGCGGGATGGCGAAACGCGCGGCGCCGTGGGTCATGGCGTTGAGGGAGTCGCCGGTTCTGGACGGGCTCATGTCCACACCGGGCTCGTTCTGATCGCGGATCTGCCCGGTATCCAAGTCGATTCCCTCGACGTTGGCGATCCTGCGTTTCACACCGTGCGCGACCGAAGGCGGCGCGGTGGTCGTGGGCCGCGCGGACGGACCGGCGGAGGTGGCGGGACCGGGGCCGCCGGACGCACTGGGCGCCACCGACGGTGCATTCGAGCCCGCGCACTCGGCGACACCGACGACCACCGCGAGCACACCCGCGACGCTGCCCACGATGGTCCAGAACAGCGCCGAGGTCCAGAAGTGGGTCGCGCCACCGTTGCCCGGTGCCGGTTCGTTGTCGGGCATCTGCTGCTTCCCCCTGTCGCCGGATGCTGGTCCTTGCCTGCGACAGGCGAACCGCAGCCCGCGCCGCAGAAGCTGCCTCGCCCGCGGCGAGACACGAAAGACCTTACATAGCAAGCGGCTATCCGGATGCGAGTTTCGGTCAACCCCACCCGTGCTGGCAGTCGGGCAGCGCGCCGCTGTATTGTTTGCTTCAGCAACTAGTTGCTCGGATCGAGCAAGCCTGCTGGTGAAAAAGGGGAGGGCCCACGCCCGTTGGCGGCCCGCAGCGCACCGGTATGCTCGCCGATCTGTCGCACGCTGAGAGTTCTACCAGCAGTAGTACAGAGCAGATCGCTTGTCGCACAAGGCTCGGCCGCGCGCCGGGCCGACCCACTCGACGGCCGCGCAGGTGCTCGCGGCGGCCGGCGAGGGATACCCGTGTTCGAGGACAACGCCACAACACAGCCGACCAGAATCAGGGCGCACATGACGAATTCCACCACCCAGGCAATGCCGCCGGGCCTGGAAGCCGGCGAGGGCACGGCACTGTCACACCGGCAGATCATGACCATTCTGTCCGGCCTGTTGCTCGGCATGTTCCTGGCCGCGCTGGATCAGAACATCGTGAGCGTGGCGATCGTGAAGATCGCCAACGACCTGCACGGCTTCGATGAACAGGCCTGGGCGACAACGGCTTACCTGATCACCGCGACGATCACCACGCCGCTTTACGGCAAACTGGCCGACATCTATGGGCGTAAGCCGTTCTATCTCACGGCGATCGGGCTGTTCATCATCGGCTCGGTGGCCTGCACCTTCGCCGCCTCCATGTATCAGCTCGCCGGCTTCCGCGCGTTCCAGGGGCTCGGTGCGGGCGGCTTGATGTCGTTGGCGTTCACCATCATCGGCGACATCGTGCCCGCCCGCGAACGGGTGCGCTACCAGGGCTACTTCATGATCGTCTTCGGTACCGCCACGGTGCTCGGCCCCGTGCTCGGCGGCTTCTTCTCCGACTATCAGACGCTCGGCGGGATCGACGGCTGGCGCTGGGTGTTCCTGGTGAACGTGCCGGTCGGCGTGCTCGCGTGGCTGGTCGTCGCGAAGGTGCTGAACGTGCCGCACCAGCGCCAGCGTCATCGCATCGACTGGTTCGGTGCGGTGGCGCTGACGATCGGCGTGGTGCCGCTGCTGGTCGTCGCCGAGCAAGGCCGACACTGGGGTTGGGGTTCGCACCGGTCGCTGCTCTGTTACGGGATCGGCGCCTTCGGGTTGCTGCTGTTCCTGCTCGTCGAGTTCCTGATGAAGGACGCGGCGCTGATTCCGTTGCGGCTGTTCAAGAGTTCGACGTTCAGCGTCACCATCGCGGGCGGGTTCATCGTCGGCGTCGCCATGTTCGGTGCCATCACCATGGTGCCGCAGTACTTTCAGGTGGTCCGCGGCTTCACCCCGACCAACGCGGGTCTGCTGATGCTGCCGCTGGTGCTCGGCATCACGATCGGCGCGCAGCTCGCCGGGCGGATCACCAAGATGACCGGTCGCTACAAGATGCTGCCCGTGGCAGGCACTTTCGTCATCGCGGTCGGCTCGGCGCTGTACGCGCAGGTGCACTACGACAGCCCGCTGTGGCAGCCGCTGGCCTACGGTGCGGTGATCGGGCTCGGGCTCGGCGGCTGCATGCAGACATTGATCATCGCGGCGCAGAACGCGGGCCCACGGTCGGATATGGGGGTATCCACCGCGTCGGCGACGTTCTTTCGGCAGATGGGTGGCACCCTCGGTGTCGCCGTGTTCCTGACGATCATGTTCAACCTGTTGCCCAACAAGATAATCGACGCGTTCGGCGGACAGTTGCCGCTCGAGTTCGGGGCCGATCAACTCACCGGTATCCAGAGCAACACCAGCGGCATCGAGTCACTGCCCGATGCGTTGAAGGTGCCGATCCTGACCGGGTTCACCGACTCCATGCATGCGGTGTTCTACGTCGCGGCCGCAGTGGCGCTGTTGGCGTGCCTGGTGCTCACGTTCATGAAAGAGATTCCGTTGCAGGATGCCCCGGTGCCCGTCGCGGCGGCGCCGACGGCATCGCCTGTCGCGGAGTCGAGTTGGGACGAGGATCAGGTCTGGGAGGGTGCCGCGCAGGTACTTTCGGAACCCGAGCCGGCAATGGCCGGGGCCGTCAGCAGTCACGCCTCCGAGCACCTCGGCAACGGCTCGCACCAGTTCGCAGTGGCGGCAGCCGGTTCCGCGGTCACCGTGCTGGAGGCAGACGGATTCGCCGGCGACGACGACGGCACGATCGGCGGGCATATTCGCCGCGAAGACGGTCATCCGGTGCCCGGCGCCACGCTCACCCTGATCGACCAGCGTGGACATCAGGTGTCGCGAACGAGCGGAGATGCCAAGGGCGGCTACCTGATCGGCGTACCCGAGGGCGGCAGCTACGTGCTGATCGTGTCGGCCACCGGCCACCAACCCGCCGCGGTCACCGTGTCCGTGGGCCAGCGCCCCCAGCGCCTCGACCTCACCCTGCTCGGCTCAGGCGAGGTGTCCGGCGTCGTCCGCTCGGCCAGCCGCGGCACACCGCTGGCCGGTGCGACCGTCACGCTGGCCGACCTGCAAGGCGACGTGGTCGGCACCGCAGTCACCGCCGCCGACGGCACCTACACCTGCCACGGCATCGTCACCGGCACATACACATTGGTGGCCGTAGCCGAACACATGCGCCCCACCGCAACCACCCTCACCGTGCCCGACACCGGCCTGCTCCGCCACGACATCGAACTGGCCGCCATGGCAGTGCTCACCGGCGTCGCACTATCCGAGGACGGCCGCCCGATCCCCGACGCCCAGATCAGCCTCCTCGACGCCACCGGCGATGTGACCGCCACCACCCGCACCGACGACAACGGCCATTACCTGATCCCCGACCTGCCCCAGGGCAGCTACACCATCGTCGCCCGCGGCTACCCTCCGTCCACCAGCCAGGTCACCGTCACCGGTGGTGAAGTCAGCCACAACGTCGAACTCGCCTACCATCAGGATGATTCACCTAGCCGGACCCAATCCTGACACCTGCACCTGATCAAAGGCCCGGCTGATTATCCAGCCGGGCCGAAATGGTTTCCTCGAGCTCACCCATCGTCTTGGTGAACACCGTCGCGAGATCCACCTCGTACCGATGGGCCAGAATCAACACCGACCAAAGGCAGTCGGCGAGTTCATGTTCTAGTGCCGCACGCCCGCCGGGCATCGATCGGGTGCCCTCGGCCGCCATGACCAGTTTCGCGAGATCGCCTACGTCGCCGACGAATCCGAGCATGAAGTCCGCCCGGTTCCACGTCCGCCCTCGCTCGGCGAGGTTGAGTGCGTCGTAGAGGTCGTGAATCGCTACGGCCCGGGCTTGCAGTTCTGCTATGTCCACCTCATCTGTCTACCTGGGGGAGCGGAAGGACTAGAGCGGGACGCTCAGGCAGGCGACGCGGGCGCCGGCCATGCCTGCATTGCCGTCCGTGGTGTCGGTCTTCTTCTCGTGCACGACGATCGAACCGGCTTTGCCCTTGCGGAAGGTCCAGTCGACGATGGAGACCTGTGTCGCGTTGCCGTTCTTGTCGGTGGTGAAGTCGAGCCAGAGCTCGTTTCGCGGGTTGGCATACCTTGCGTCCATGGACATTTTGTCCTTGGCGTTCGGGTCCTCCACGTTCTGGTAATGGAAGCCGGAGTCGGCCGGCTTTGCGCCACAAGACTTCACGTGTGCGTGTGAGCCGTAGACGCGGTTGGGGAGGAGGCCGCGGACGGTCAGGATGGCGACGGTCTTCTCGTCGTAGTTGCCGATGACAACCCTGGCATGACTGCCGACCGGAGCCAGCGTCTGGTCGTGGGTGACGGCGACGGCGCCATCCTGCCAGGGCTTGAAGGTGCCCTCGACGACGATGGGCCCGTTGGCATTCGCGGGTGCTGCCGGGATCAGCAGGGCGGCGGCGATCGCGCCGAGTAGGAAGGGTTTGGAGTTCATGTGATCAGGCTCCGCCGGGCCGACAAACCCCGTCAAACGTTTCCATCTGGGGATTCTCGAGGGCATCCCGGCCACCGACTGAGCGCAATCCGCGGCTGCGACCGGATGTCTCGTCAGTCTCGCATCGCCTGTGCGCGCAGCACGTCGACCTCGCAGCCCGGCGAGGCCGGGTCGAAGCCGTGCTGGACCAGCCAGCGCACCCCCCGCAGGCTTCGTAACGACCACCACGCGCGGATGACATCGAGGTCGACGTCGGTGCCGTAGCCGGCCACGACATCGTCGAGATGCTCCGGGTGTCCGAGCGTCAGGGTGGCGAGGTCGTACAGCGCATCGCCCTGGCCCGCTTCGGACCAATCGAGCACGCCGGTGACCTCGTCACCGTCGACGAACACATGGGCGACCTGCAGGTCGCCGTGCGTGAACACCGGCGTCCACGGCCGCAGCGCAGCCTCGGCGATCGCGCGTGATCACGTCGGCGGGAAGGATTTCGTTCGCGCGGAGCCACGCGCATTCGCCGTCGAGATGCGACGCGATCTCGTCGAGGCTGCGCCCGGGCCGGGATGGCAGTGGCCCGTTGTGCAGCATCCGGACGGCGGTACCCGCCGCGGCCCACGCCGCCGCCGACGCGCTCGACGGCTCGCCGAGGCGCCCCAGTGCCACGCCGGGAAGGGCGGCAAGTGCGAGCACCGGCGGCTTGCGCCACAAGACCTCCGGAGTCGGGACCGGCGCCATAGCCATCGCTTCGACCTCGACGTCGGTGCGCGTCTGATCAGCGTCGATCTTCAAGAACACGTCACCGACACGCAAGGTCGCGCACTCGTGATGGGCGACGACGACCTCCACTTGTTCCACGTCGGCCATTATCGCGGGGATGGCCACCGACATCACCGGGTTTATCGCGTGCAAGCGGCCGGTCCGGCTTCCCGAAAACGATCTGTGACCGTCAGATCCGGACGTTCGCGAGATCGACTGCCGGCCAACGATTGCGCGTGATCGAACGCGCGGGTCGCGGCAACACCGGACGTTCGAACCTCGACGAGGCGTGCGGATCAGTATCCGGGGCGGCCATACTCCAGGGTGGTCGGTCAATCCGTGGATAGGGTTGTAGCCATGCTGCTTTGGATCAACGGGCCCTTCGGCGGAGGAAAGACCCAGACCGCGTACGAGCTGCATCGGCGGCTTCCCGGAAGCGTCATATGCGATCCCGAGCAGGTGGGGTTCGGTCTGCATCGGATGATGCCATCGGATCTGCGTGCCGATTTCCAGAGCTATCCCAGCTGGCGGCAAGGCGTGTTCGAGGTCCTCGATCATGTGCTTGCCCAGCACGACGGGGTGGTGATTGCACCAATGATCTACTGCTTCGCCGAGAGCAGTTTGCCGTGGACAAGCTCGACTATTGCCTCGAGCAGCTGAGCAAACCCGAGTTCGCCGAACATATTTGGACCGACACCACGGCGGTGGCGGCGGTAGCCGACCAGATCGCCGACACCGTCGGTGTGACTCTGGCACCCAACACCGACGGTCTGCTGGTCGGCAGGCTGCGCCGGATGGCCGTCACGGTCCGCCACGCTCGTCTGTGAGTATCGGCCCAGCCGAATGCGAACGGACCTTATCCACTCCGCTCCGGACACGGCTTCCTCGAGCTAGCGCGCTCGCTCATCAGCATGAGCGCGTTGAGAAGTGCTGTCAGCCAACCAGTTTGGAAGTCGGGCCTACGCGCGCTATGCGGCACTTCCGTACGTTCGTGTGGACAGTGCGGGGCACGGCGATGAGCCGTTCGTACCCGGGCAACTATGTGCGGTAGTGCGGATGGTGGTGATGGGACAAGTTCGGACGCTGCCGACGCCGGCGAGCGGTGCCCGCCTTGCTGACGCGGGCCAGTATTTGGCCGCGGTCCTGCACCATCAAGTCGGCCGATCCGGATACGGAACCGATTTGCCAGTCCCCGGGCAGCTCAGCCGTTGGTCACGGCGTATCGGAGCAGAGCCACGCCGGAACGCAACGCCCGTGACTCGAGCAGCTCGAGATCGGAGAGCGCGGTGCCCTCAGCGACCAGGCCCTTTCCCCGGCCCTGGACGGCAGGGAAGACGAGCAGCCGGATCTCGTCGACGAGCCCGGCTGCCAGCACCACGTGCGCCAAGGTCAGGCTGCCGCACAACGTGATGTCGCCGCCATCGGACTCCTTGAGCCGACGCACCTCTTCGACCGGGTCACCGGACAGGATCGTCGAGTGGCGCCACTGCGGATCCGTCATCGACGAAGAGACGATGTACTTCTGCACTTGGTCCAGGTACGCACCTGCCGGCTCGTCGGTGTGCTGAGGCCAGTAGCCGCGAAAGTCCTCGAAGGTCTGCCGCCCCAGCAACACCGCGTCGGAGGACGCGCCCAAGAGCTCCGTCGCCCCCAACCAGTCCTCGATGCCCCCCTCGGGAGACGGGTCGAACCACTCATCGAGAATCTCGATCCGCCCGTCGGCGGTGATGTTCTCGGTGAGCAGCAACCGGCGCATGACACCGTTCTAGCACCGATCAGAAGCGCCCACAATCGCGACTGGCGCGGCGCCGCGTCCGATCGGTGACCCGCGCCGCCGCCTCCACCTCGGCGATAAGGCCAGGCCGTACTCCTGCTGAATGTCGTTCACGTGCTCGAAGCAGGTCATCCGCCGATCGGTGCAGCTCTGCACACACGACGGATCTCGATGCCCAAATGGCGGATCGTGATCATCTACATCGGCATGTGCGGATGGCCTGAGCCGCAACGGATGTCATCCGCCTGGCCGAGCGCTCAGCGGCATAGTAAGTCTACCGACTCGCCGGGGCGGTTCAGTCGCACACCTTCACTCCGCGCGTGAGGAAGCAGGAAGCAAGCTCGGTGCCGTCCGCCTCTTGGAGGCGGACCTCGACGAACCTGACTCCACCCTCCACGTCTGCCGTGAGCGGGATCTCCCGATGAACGGGCCCCGTGCACGTGGCGCTCGTACTGTTGTAGTCCAAACGCTCGAAGGAGCCATCGAATGCGGCAGCCCATCCCCGGCGGCAACCGGTGCTCAAGCCTCGGAGGCTGCCAGCGACGAGGACCGACCGGTTAGTGAAGTCGATCGTGCCAATGTAGTAGGTCGCACCGTAGGTGAGTTTGAACGTGGCCCGATCGTCGGCAGCCGCGTTGGGCGCCCCAGCCAGGGTCAAACCCGCGACAGCCGCGAGCGTAGCCAGGACCGCAGTCGCTCTCTTTGATGTCCGTAAGATACGTGTACTCAAGGTAACCCCCATGTTTTTCAAAACAGTTGTTGAGAAACACTTTCAACCCTGAGTATGGATCGACATGTGGCACTTCGCCGGTGCTTCAGGATTCCTGGACCGTCACGTGTGCAGACCGCAATACGGGCTATCTCTTAACCGGCAGCACCCCGGAATTCGACTCGATCCCTACGCCGCATGGGCGCGGTAGTCGCAGCCGTGGCAGTACCACGCGGGTTCACCCGCCATGGCCGCGGTGTGCAGCAGCTCCCCGCACTCCGGGCTTATCTGCACTAGAGGTGAGACTTCCGGTGGTTGTCGTCGGGTACTCGATGGGCTCCTCGGCGCGCAGGACCACACGCTGACCGCGACCGGATACGGCCCACCGTCGTTCGTGCGGGCCGCTTCAGAGCACGGTTATATACCGGCAGCCAGGGCACGCACATCGGCGAGTTCCGTACATGGAAAGCCCTGCCAGCTAACCAATCTGGGCGACTGTCCAACGCGCGCCCAGCGGCAAGAGCAGACGTCAGGCTGGTGAGTGCACCTGCCGCGGAATCGCTGTCGCGACCAATTCAACCAGCCGCAGACGCCTTGCCACCCGCTTGACGCAAGACACCTCGAGCCGTGCCCAGCAGTCCGGCCGGGTCCTGTGGCGGGGCGGAAAAGCGGCGATTGTGGATCGAGAACGAGTAGCTTCGCTACGAGTACAACACGGCAGCCACGGAAGTTCGATCGGGGTCGAAGGTGGTCGTCAGGGTCTTTCCGCCGCGCAATTCGGTGATGCTGATCGTGTTGTCACCTATGAAGGACATCTGTGCGGGGCAAGGCCCTTCGGACTCGACCCACACCAGTGCTTGCCTGCTGAACAGCCCGCCGCGCTCCCGAAGCCATACGTGGCAGCCGGAGTCGAAGGCGTAGTAAGGCACCGCGACCGCTTCATGACCGCCGTCGGGGCTGACCACGATGTCCTCGACATTGCCGTCATCGTCGGACCAGGCTGCTATGAACGCCGTCAACATCCATAGCGGTACCGCCACCAGCGTCACGACGGCAACAAACGTTTGCCACACCCACTTGCGGTACCGACTCAGCCTAGGCGCGCACACGAAGCAGAGCACCACGGCAGCCGTCCAGAATATCGGGACCGCGACGAGGGGGATGACGTCGAACCGGTAGAAACGGACTGCCAAACCGTCGTCGGGCCTGGCAATGAACCACGCCGCGATCGCTGCGACAAAGAACGCGGGGACAGCAAGCAACCCGACAAGCCGTACTCGGCTCGGCATCTGATCCGCCCCCCTCGCGCGCGCATCCGATGTGGGCGCCTTGTCCTCGAATGTCTTCTCGGCCAACGATCTATCCATTCGTGCGACGTGTGCCCCGAACGCCTCGGGTTCGGACACGCCGCCAGCGTATCTGTACATGCTCCCTGTGATCATTCACCGGCCCGCCGATCGTGGGAGATAGCAGCCTGAGGTGGGAGACAAGAAGGATGCCCACTACAACGATCTGTCGCGCGGCGCCCCGCGCGTGCTTTCTGACGGGTGGTTGCACGCGAGCGCAGCGGGTGGACTCATCGACGACGTCCAGATCCCCCGGCGCTGATGCGAAGCTTCTTTCCGGTCCGACATGCTCCAGTCGGCAATCGAGACCGCTAGCGCGACGAGCTCACCCGCACGCATGTTCGTCGGCATGATGGTGCGTTGCCGAGATGACGTCGGCCCGTTGATCTTTGGGGGCAGTCCGCGCGGCCAGCCGGACCGCGCCACGCGCATTTGAGTGCGTTCACCTGTCGCACTGGGGGGCAACAGTCCGGTATTGATCTGTTCCAGCGAATGCCATCGCCGCGGCCGATGGCAACGCGGTCCGCGTCCCTGTCTGGCTCAACAATGCACGCAGGCCCCGGCGGTGTCGTCGAAGACTTGAGCAATGATCAGCGAGGCCGCAATGGCTAACACACCGCGATCGCGCTACGACAACATAAGCAGACATGCTGCGATCAGGTTGACCGCAGTGTGGTCGGCGCGGGAAAGAACCGAATGGTGAGGATTTGATGGCGAACGCAGCAGAATTCGACGCGCCGCCGGCGGATGCGGAGCGCCGATCGCTGCCGGAGATCTTGGCTGCCCGAGCCACTGTTGCGATCCCGCTTCCTCCGACCCTGAACCCGGGTCAGTTGCCGTTCGCGGTCCTCGAACCAGCAGTATTTGAACGGGTGGTCGCCGAGATGGTGAGCCTGCTGCGCGACCACCACAGTGTCCAGTTCTACGGACGGTCGGGCCAGACGCAATACGGACTGGACATCGTGGAAACCGAACGGACCGCTACACGCGTGCTCTACCAGGTCAAACGCTATCAGGAGCTCGCACCGGCCAAACTTCGCGAAGCTGTCGAAGACTATGCCGGTGCGCCCCGAACCGACGCCGATTTCGTCGGCCCACACCGCCCGCGCCGGTTCAATCCCCGCGCATTTATCGTGGTCACCTCCGCCTGCCTGGACAACGACACAGCGTCGGTCGACGAGCTGGCTCGCCTGCAAGACAAATACGCCGGCGATCTGGAGATCGACGTATGGGGTGCCGAAGCACTATCACGCAAACTGCGTGACCTCGCACGTGTGGTGCAGGTCGTGTTCGGGCCCGCATGGGCTCATGCGTACTGCGGGGTCGCCCCGGTTGAGAACCCGGAGCCCCCACCCAACCGATACGGGTTCGTCACTGGACCTGTCGAGGCATTGCATCTGACGTCGCTGGTCATCGAGGCCGGTGCGCTCCTCGACACTGAGCCCGCGCGCGGCCGCGGCTTACGCCACGATCGCCGAAGCGTTACGCACTGGCGGGTTTCCCGGGCATGCCATGGCAATGCTGCGCAAGCAGGCTGCGGCCCTGGGACACACGGGCCGCGCGGACGACGCCTACACCCTCCTATTCGACACCGCGGTAACGCAACTGTTCTCCGGCGACCACAGTGTTGCCGACGAATTCCTTGCCGCCCTTCGCGAATTCGAGCTGGACGAGATACAGCTCCGCGAAATCACCGTGGCGGCCGTGCTTCTGCACACCCGGGCCGACGAAGCTCAGATAGGGGAGGCAATCCGCGCCCTTGGCGGCCTTCCAGTGCCCGGAGCGGCCACGACGGCGATGCTGACATGCTTGCTGCTGGAACGGGTGATCGCCGATGGGTATTGCGACCACACACCCCCGCGACTGTCCGGCCTGGTGGTCGCCGACGCGACCGTGGATCTGCTCGCCGGGCTGTTGGAGTTTGCCCCGCAGATTGACTGCGCCGATCAGCGGGTTCGCACGCGCCTGCGGTGTGCACGCGCTGATGCATCCATGACCTTGCTGGCCGATGAATGCGCCATCGACGCCGCCTTCGGCGAGTTGGTCGACTCGGCAAAACGTGGGCGACTCGGCAGCCTGCAAGGACTTGTGCTCGCCCGCGCGGCGTACGCCTATGGCACTCGTGGCTACGCCGAACGCGCCGAGAGTCTCTGGGAGCAGTCCGCGATGGCCAGTTGCGAAGATCGCTACTTTGGTGACACGTGGTCGGCTTTGCGTGCACGCCGATGGCTGGCCTCAGGCGAAGGCCGCCCGTATCAGATTGGGCTCGACATGTACGTGCGGGCACTGCCGGACCGGCGACGGGTCCTTGAGACGGTGACCAATTCCTCGATCAACGCACTCGAAGCGGTCAACCAGAGCCAGCTTGGGCTTGCCTACGACGAAATCCGGTGGTGGCTGATCGAAAGCCGTATCACCGGAGACGCCACCGCCGAGGGCCGCGCCCTGGAACTGCAGGGGGATATCGAGGCCGCCGCGAATCGGTACACCAACGCGATCGACAGCTATGTGCGAGCCGGGCGCGCCGGCAAAGCTGCCGATACCGCCCGCGACGCCCAGACCTGCGTCGACATTTCGCACTGGCTGGCCACCCGCACCCGCCGCATTCAGAACGCGGCTGTAGAAGTCGTCGCTGTGCAGGCGAGCCGCTGTGAGGACACCCAAATTCTCCCGGTCGTCGAGCAGTTGCTTACACTCGCTGAGAAGACCTGGGAGTTCTCCACTGTCCACCAGCCGCGGCCGGAATTCGCCGCATTGAGGGCACTAGCCCGATTCGGCATCCGGATCCCCGAGTCGGCGGTCGACCGCATCCTCGCGGTCGCCGCACCGGCCGAGGCGGCGTCCACGCACCGCGACGAATCGATCTGTCGACTGCTCTTGGAAACCTACTACGCAGTTGATTCACGACGCACCGACCTCGCTGAAGCGCTAGTCCCTGCACTGGTCACAGCATCAGTCAGCCACGACCGTGTGTGGGCAATGCTGCGGGACTTACCCGAGGATGCTCGATCACCGCTGATCTCGACTATCACCGCGGTCGGAGCGCACGACCGCAACATCGCCGCAGCGCTCCTACTCAACCAATGGGGACAACCCGCGTCGAAGACTCTCCAGTTGGCCGCGCGCCGCAACTGCGGCCGGGTACTGCTCTACCCGATCGGTATTCCTGCCAACGGCTATGCGATCAGCGATATGGAGGCCAATGCGGTTGACGCCATCCATGTACTGATTGGCGTCACGGAACCCACTGGATTCACGCCGGATGTACTTGCCGCGGTGCTTCGCCGACCAGCTTCGGCAATTATGCAGGTCGACTACGGCGACCAATCGCCAGATGCGACACTGCCGAGTACGCCTGGCGAACCCGAGACCGATCTCCAGCACGCCGCAGCGACCGCCGCTGGCCCAATTGCTGCGCTGCTCGCCGCCACCGTCGACAAACTCGTTCAGATCGTCGAGGACACCGCCACTTCCAATACCATTCGCGTCCGCTCTGTCCGTGCCCTAACCGAGATCATGGAGCTGGTTGACCCACTGGAAGCGCGCACAATCGCAATGCGAGTCGACACCGCTCTGCGTATGCCCTCGATCGCGCCTGGCGAAGAATTCGAACGACACACCGACGTGTTGGCGCCGGTACAGGTCGACCTCGGGGGAGCCGACTTCGAACCACACGGACTTCGTTGCGTTGCAGCCGCTTACCGCCGCAGCCGTGTCAGGGTTGCCGTCGATGCTGGCCTAGCAACACGACTGAGCGTCGCCTGCGGCGACATTCTTGCCCATGGCAGCGACCGACAGCGCCACCTGGTTGCTGATGCCTTGAAAGACTTGGTGCTCAGCGGTGATTCGTCGGAGGCATGTCTATTCATGCTCGTGCACGATCGCGACCCAGCGATCCGCAGTATCGGTGCTGCCCACCACCCCATGAGTGAGGATGTCGCGCTCGTGCTAGTCCGTGACCCTGCGGAAGCTGTACGCCGTGCTCTCGCACGCCGGGCCACGGAGCTCCCCCCGTCACTGCAGGAGGTCCTTCGCCACGATCCCGACCGCACAGTGCGGCTCACACTCCAGCAGACTCTCAGAGATTCCTGATACGGCACGGAGTCGAATCCGGCTGTTGCACCGCTGGGTTGCGCTGATCGATCACCCGATCTTCTGCGAACCTGGTTCGATCGCGCAAACCACTGATAGCAATGAAGCCATCCCCTCCGGCGGCGTTCTGGCTTCCGGCCGATCCGCAGGCGTGCCGACGGAGCCGGAATCACTGCCCACCGCATAGGGACGCTGATCGCTCATCGGCATTTGAGTGCGTTCGTCGACTGAGGTCGCGGCCTTGGGATCGCGCGCTCCGCGGCACGAGCGTGCACCGCACACCAGGCGGCGTAACCATCGGACTTGTAGGCTCTCCGGCTGTGAGCACACAGGGGGCGGGATCGGTTGCCGCAGATGGCCGGAAGAAGCGATGGGCACAGTTCAGAGGGGGCGCCGCCGTTGTCATCATCGGCCTCTACATTGTTGCCCTGACCAGGTTGGCTGTCAGTGAGGATTGGGGTGACCTGACCGCAAGTCGTCTGTTCGGCCTGACTGGTGTCGTTGCCGGCCTGCTTGGCTTGATTTCACTCGGGCAGGAAATGGGCGTGGCAGTTGGTCCGCGGAGACGACGCTCAAAGAGCAGAATGGCTGTCGCGCTGCTCGTGGCCGCCCTGGCTCCGGCGGGCATCATCACGTCGATCATCCGTACAGGCACGGTTTTTACCGACCCTGTGGGGCAGCTGTTGATGCAAACGGCTGCGATTGGCACCCTGCTGATCTTCGTTACAGAGAAGCCCTCGCGAGATCGGTCGTAGCCCTCTGGTCACCTTCGTCCGAACGCCCGGAACTCGGCACTACCGTGCGTTCGCCAGCCACGCGCACCGCGGCATGTGCGGACATGAGGGTTGCGGTCCAAGCCAGCTGGCGTGTGCTGGACCGTGGGAGAAAGTTCGACAGGACCTGGCGAATACCGCGGCGACGTGGTCGTCCTCGCGATCCTTCGGCTGGGCCCGACGCACCGGTGGACGAGTGACCTGTGTCGTGGGGTGAGATCTGCCGCCGTATGCAAAACACGCTCCGATCCGGCGAGGCTCGAGCCTCGAATAACCAGCTGGAACAGTTGCGGTTGGTTGGATCTTCCCGGCGCACGACGGGGCCGGACCAGGTGCGAACAAGGCAGAACGACGACGGAAGGCTGCTCATGACGCTTCACAACATCTCCGGCAAGCGCCTGCGGTTGGGTGCGAAAGGAATCCTTGCCAGCGTGGCGGCCACCATGGCTATCGGGCCAGTACAGACCACGATCGCCTACGCCGAACCCGACAGCTCGACAAGCGCGAAAGATTTGATCATCAAGGCCGAATCCAACAAGCGCCAATATCGCCTCTCCGGCCAGATCGTCTGGAACGCGACCGATGCCGAGAAAGTCTGCGAGGACTGGGGCGGCAAGCTGGCGAACTACGAGGAGATACCCGATGGGGTGTTTCAGAGGTTGAAAAACATATTGAAGGTCAAGGCGGAGACCATCTTTATTGCCCCAGAGGAGGGTAAGGACGCGCAGGTTTTGTCTTTCGACTCCGAGGGGGGCTCGAGCGTCGACGGCAAAGCCGAAGCCGAGGCTCGTGTGTTGTGTGAAAAACCACTCGGCTAACGCAACTGGTTACTCACTGGCTACGCCCGGCCTGTGCCGGGCGGGCCTGGCGACTACTACGCCATACCACCGGCGACGCCAGGAAAGATAGTCAGCCGGCCATGGTCAATCCGGCACCATCGGATGTTCTGGGAGACCGTTGACCTCGCAGGTCTGCGGGGCCGGATACGACAGCGGGATCTCCTGGTGCTCTCTTGCGGGCACTATCGTATGAACTTCTATTCGGAACAGCACGCACGCCGGATCGGACACGCTCGCGCGACACTCCGCCAATATCTGCCCGGTCGGGCAGCCGTCATCAGCCGACCAACGCGCGCCACGCGGCATTTTCGGACATTCTCAGAGATGACGAACGCCCCGAGATGGCCTTGGGCGTTGATCCTCAGTTATGTCGTGCGGCCGTCTAGGTCAGCGCGGTCTGCCGGGTCGCGGCATACCGGATGTTTGGTTGACCGCCGGCAAGCCAGCTTCGACCACCTACTACTGACCGTGCACGAACGTGCCGACCAGCTCAGAAGTATCGCCGCAACCGACCCCGAGCGCAGCGGTTCCGACCCATCCGAGCGTGCTGCGGGACCGAATAAGCAGCTGTATCTGACCCCGGCTGCAGAGGAGTGCCCATGAGGCCCCATGTGTTCGCAATCGCCATCGCTGTTTCCGCGCTCATCACAGGTGGATCGGGCGTGGCACATGCCGACGACCGGTTCACCGGAGCGGCAGGCGTGGTGTCGGGGGACATCTCCGGCGACAAGGTCGTGCTAGCCGTCAACTACCAGTGCGAGAAGGAGTGGGGCTTCAAAGGCATCAAGGCCGAGATCGGTGAGGGAAAGAGCAATAATCCGAACGGCAAGGCATCAGGGATCACCTGTGACGGCCAATCGCACAATGTGAATGTGTCCGTCCCACAGCCCAAGAAGAAGCCGTTCAAGAAGTCGGAGGTTGTCTACGTCTTCCTGTACGCGCTCGACGCCAAGGGCGACGAGATGGCGGGACCCCTCAACCAGGACCCGGTGCACGGTGATGAAGTAAAGGTGGCCTAGCAGCGGGCTGAAGCTCGCGGATCACCCGCGCCGGGTTGCCTGCCGCGAAATCTCGCGGCGGTAGGTCGCGGGTGATCACGCTGCCCGCGCCGACAGCGATGTCGTCTCCGACCGGTCTAGGAGCTACCGGCGGTCCAGAACCGGGCAGCAGACGTACGAAAATCGGCATTTTGGTGCGTTGGGCCGGCGCCGGATCAGCTGGGTCTGTTGACCTTCGCCAGGCCGCGCTGGCCGGTTCGGCCAGCGGCACTACCTCGCATCGCTGCTCTCAGCCTTATCGGCCTTCAGAACGTCGCCGACAATAGGTCCGCTTATGCGGATTGTCATGACGCTCAATCATGTGCGCCGTACCGTCTTTCCATGTCTGAGGGGGAGAAGGTATCTGCTGGGAATCTGGTCCGCAGGTGGAGTGCAACGCACCGGCGATCGGTCTGCAGACGGCGATGCTCGCCCCACGGAACAACCTTCTCGAGGGGCGCCAACTCGAACCGGACATGCATCATGCCCCGATTCAACTGATCACCCCGCGCGCTGTCGACCACATTTGTAGATCGGCGGGTCGATCACCGTTAGAGGACTGCATGGTCTCCGGTGTGGGAGATATGACAAACACGCCCCAGTGTTTTGTCATGGCAACGCTAGCTCGTCGCGGGCTCACTCGTCTCGGGCCGGTGCTGCCGTTCACTCAGCACGAGCGCGCCTGCCGCCAGCAGGTAGAACGGCGACAGGAACAGCAAACCCGATACCGGCGTGGCGCCGTACTCGAGCGACGACATCCCGAGATATCCGCCTACCGCACCGAGAACGGCCAGAATAGCTGCGGCCCAGCGCGTTCCGAGCCGGGCATACCTGCGCGGCAGCACGAATACGACCGCGGGCAGCAGCACCACGAGGCCGGACTCTGCGACATATTCGAGCCATTGCTCGAGCAGCGGCGGCGACGACAGGGAGTACGCCGCTACGTCGAACGCCGTGGACTCGCTGTGGATCGCCCCGGCGTCGCTGTCCGGCAGCTCCGGGAAGGGCACATCGAGCACCCGTGGTAATGCGACCAGGACCAGGGTCAACACACGCCAGCACGTCACCGAGCGCCGCCACCGCCCCAGCGACACCATCATGCCTTCATCCCCTCTGACCGACCTCTCCGCGGGCGACGCTACCCGCGCAGCCCGTCCGCAGCGAAATCCTGCACCCGGGCCCGCCAAGGCCTGAAACAACCCTACTGTCATTCCGGCGTGCCTTCAGCCGAACCCACAGGCGGACAACGTATCCCGTCAGAAGGCATGCCGGGATGACGAAGATGGGTGCTGGAGACTGCGAACGCCCGGGACACCAAAGCTACGGCACTGCTCTCGATGCCATGCTGTCCATGCTTCACGGCCTGATGAGTACTGCGGGATCGTTCCCCGACAGCCGGTATTCGGCACTATCGGATGTTCTGAGCCGCAGCGACTTCGGGGTGCCCGGCCACCACGGTGTGGCTGCTTCGCTCAGCGCGCACAGCGGCATGTGTGGACATGCTCGTTGGGTGGGTGGCGCGGTGGTTGAATCGCTCGATGCGTGGTGACGAGATCGTCGGTCAGTGGAGTGTGGAGGCCGGGTATCACAGCTCGATGGAGGATGAGCAGTTCGTCTTCTGGGGTGATGGTGGGGGGTTGGTGGAGTACGCGCGACCGGGGGCGAGTGAGTGCGTGCTGTTTCGATGGGCGCGTACGGCGATTCGGACGGTGCGGCTCGAACCGCATCGGTGTGTCCGGCGCGAGGGTGGTGCGGTTGTGGAGGATGATGTGCCCGAGGTGGTCGAGATCGGTTATCGGATCACGCGGGAGCAGCGTCCGTTGATCGGTGAGGTGCTGCCGGTGCTGTATTTGCCCGCTCCGTTCGCGGCGACTCCGGACGGCGGGTACGGGCTGATCGCGCGGGAACCGGCGGTGTATTTCACGAAGATGCGGCGCGCGAGTTCGTGAATCGAGGCATCGTCAAAAGTCTGTGCGTACCATCCGCCGGATGTCGGTGGCCGCTGGAATCTCGGCGCCGACAGCCACCTTCCTCGAACGCTGGCCGTGAATCGCACTGTCCTGTACCTGCTTCGCCTGCCATCATTACCGTCATGACTGACGGACTCGATCCTTCAGGAGGGTTGATAGCCGCCATCGCCCGAGGGATCCAGACGTTGCTTCCCGGTGCGCCGCAGCCCAAGCTCAGGCTCTCGGTGGCGGGCCATCGGGAGGGCACCGAGACTCTCGTCGTGTGGGCGCGGGTGACCAACGAAGGCGGTGCTCCCATCACTGTCGACACGGTGTCCTGCCACGTCAGAGCGGGCAGGTTCAGCGGTCCCCTGATACCCCTCACTTTCAGGTCGAGGCCGAAGCCTCCCTTTCGATTGGCCAGCCACTCGTCGGCGCAGTGGGAAAGGCGAATCAAGATAAAAGAGCAATGGATGCGCGCCAGGAACGCCGATTGCACGGTGTTCATCTCAGGCGGCGGAGTGAACCTTTATAAGCGGAGCCGAATCGTCCAGCGCTGAAACGAAGCGGGGCTATCACTCAACCGGCATTCGTATTCATCGCCGAAAGAGCATCCTGAAGCAGTACACGGCATGCTTTCTCCGGCGTGGAAGTCGGCCACGGCAAAACGTACCGGATCGTCGAAGCCGATTCCGGTTGTCCGGGTCGCCGCCTCGTCCTGTTCGTCAGCAAGTTCTTGCTCGGCTGGACGGTGTGTAGACAACGTCCATGCCGCCTGGCAGGGAGATCGGGTTAATCGGTGCAGCTGATAGCGGGCTACCAGCGAAGCACGATGCCGATTTCGTCGTCGTCATCACCGTAGAAGACACCGCTGGGCACGAAGCCGAGCTTTTCGTAGAACGGGCCCGGACTGGAGGGGCCTTGGCCACAGCCGGCGTAGAGTTCGCTGATACCACGGGCTTTGAGGCTCTCGACGATCATTTCGATCGCTCTGCGGCCGACCCCTAGGCCTTGGTACGGTCCTGCCACCATCAGGCGCCAGAGGAACACGCCATGGCATTCGAGGCCGTCCTCGTAGTCGTAGCCGTTGTGCAGCATGATGAATCCAGCCGGGTCTTCGCCGACGTAGATCGCGCGGAACCAAGCGCTTTCGGAGAAATGTGCGTCGGCGATCGAGATCGCGTTGTCGGCGACCATCGCTCGCTGTTCGGTTGTGAGGGTTTCGCTCAGGTCGCATATGTCGGCGACGGTGCGTGCGGTGATACGGCGCAGGCTGATCTTTTGACCTCCCTCGGCCAGCGGGCGCTGCGGTGCACGTGCGCCTACTGCGTATCGGGAGCTGTCATGAGGCAAGCGAACGCTCTGGGGTGCTGACATCCTACGATCATATCTGTAACGAGCGTTATATGCACGATAGTTAACTGTGGCCATGATCTCGCCGTACGCCCAAGTAAGCTTGCCTCATCTCGATGCCTTCTGACCTGCGACGAAGCGGGCGTCCGCCTCCTCGGTTGCACCTAGATGCTCCATTGATGACGTTGCGCCACCTGCGACATAAAAGGCATCGATACGTCTGTATGCAAAACGATCGTTTCTGATACGTTAGATATATGGACAGATCCAGTGATGCAGTGTCTTCCTCGGAAGGGTCTTCGGCCAGGGGCGTTGCGGGTAGGTCCCAGCGGTGGTTGCGTCGTACGTTGATCGCTGTCGGCTGCGTGGTGGCGTTGGTCGTGGGCGCGGGCGGGTGGGTGATCTACGCGAACGACTTCGCCATCCGGCAGGAGGAATTGACGATTCCCGGGTCGACCCAGCCGTTGAAAGCGACTTTGGCGCTGCCTGAGCACGGGAAAGGGCCTTACGGCCTGGTTGTGTTCGTGCATGGGGACGGGCCTGCCAATGCCACCCGTGACTCGTTCTACGAACCGATCTGGGAGTCGTTCGCCAAGGCCGGGTACGCGTCGCTGTCCTGGAACAAGCCGGGAATCGATGGGGCGCCGGGGAACTGGCTCGATCAGAGCATGCATGATCGCGCGGCCGAGGCCGAGGCGGCGATTGCGTGGGCGCGCCAGCGCGATGACATCGATCCGCGTCGGATCGGTATGTGGGGGATCAGTCAAGGCGGCTGGGTCGTGCCTGAGGTGGCGGCGAATCTGCCCGATCTACAGTTCGTGGTTCTTGTTGGCGCGGCGGTGAATTGGTTGCGACAAGGTGAATACAACCTGCTCGCCGAGATGCGGCATCGAGGCGCTTCTCAGGCCGATATCGCCGCTGCCCTCGATCGCCGCGACGCCGGTTTGCGGGCGCTACGCGAGAACGCCACCTATGAGCAATATCTCGCCGCTCAACACGACTCGGACCCGATGCCAGAAGAACGCTGGAATTTCGTGCAACGGAACTATCGCTCCGACGTGACCACGGTTCTGCCGCGAGTCAAGGTGCCGATACTGCTGGCGCTGGGCGACGACGATCTCAATGTCGACGTCGATGAGACCGAACGCGTCTACCGCGAGATCCTTCCGCCGCACCAGCTCACGGTGCAGCGCTATCCGGACGCCTCGCACAACATCGTCAAGGCCCGCTTCGACAATGACCAGGATTGGCGGGCGGCAGTGGTGGCGCTGTTCGCGCCACGCACGCTGTACGCACCCGGCTACCTTGATTCCTTGCGTGAGTATGCCGGGAACCAGGTGGTCCGCTGAACAGATTTCGCTCCATCTGATCGAGAGGGCCGGTCCGACATCCGGACCGGCCTTCTGTCGACTATCCGATTGATTCCTGCTCGACCAGATAGACAGGGACGCTGCCTGCCGGGCGACCCAACACGACATCGAGAACCTCGAAGAACCGCCCGGGGTCGATGACGGCTTCGGGCGGGTGCACGCCCGGCCGACGGGCTGAGCCGTCGATGACCTGCGCCATGCCGATCGCCAACGGGATTCCGGTTACCCGCGCCATATCGCCGAGCAAGGTGTGGGCCGGGTCCTCTAGCGGGCCGGCCGGGTTCAGGTGTGCCAGGACCATGTGCGGGCGGCCTCGCTTGGTGCCGGACACCGCTGCGAAGAACGGCGGCAGGGTTCCGGGCCCCTTGGCGCGTAGCGCTCTTGGCGCCGAGCGGAGGATCCGTAGCAGGTTCGGGTCGGCGAAGGCGCCCGCCGCGGCTTCGTTGGTGAGTTTTCCCCTGTCGATATCGCGACGCAGGGTATCGAGGTAGGCCATTGCCCATGTACTCATCACCATCAGATTGATCGCATCGCCGCTGGGTTTCAGGGTGCGCTGCAAGGTGATCGGCTCCGGGTGGCCGATGGAGTACGCGGTGCCGCGTCGTCCGCCGGGAAGCGCCAGTGTGACCGGGCGAAGGGGGCGTTGCTCGCTGAGCCGACCGGCGGTCACGCCTTTGATCGTGCCGCTGCTCTGCTGCATCCAATGCACCGCTGCGGCAGAAGGGCGACCGTCGGGCCCGAGCAGTTGCCCGTCGTCCCGGGTCGTATCGCCCGCGCCGTCGACGTCGACCGGCCACGCGGTGTAGGCGTCGCGAACCGAGTCGAGCTCCGCGGCAGCGATTGCCGCCAGCAAATTGCTGATGCCGGGGCTGGCGCCCATGCCGATGATCGCGCACACTTCCCTGGCCCGCGCCGCCGCGTCGAGCTCGAGCATCTGCATCGTGGGTTCCCAGTCGTCGCAGATATCGAGGTAGTGCGTCCGCGTGTCGATCGCCGCTTGTAATACCGCCAGCCCGAAGCGGTAGTAGGGCCCCACGGTATTGAGCACCACGTCGGCCGGTGCGAGCGCTGCGCGCAACTGAACATCGTCGGTAACGTCCACCTGGATCGCCCGGACAGGCGTGGGTACGTCGGCCAAGCGGCGTGCCAAACCTTCGGCTGCGGCCAGATCCCTGTCTGCCACAATGATTTCCGTCACGCCTGGGATATTCACCGCGGTGTGCACGGCCACGGTGCCCATGGCACCCGGCCCTCCCAATGCGAGAACCTTCATCGGATACTCCTAACTTCCAAGGCTGGGGGTTGTTTCTTCACGCGCACGGCGCCGTGCACCACTTCGCTCGCGGTCGGCACAGCGCCTTTCCATCGCCGTCTGGGCGCGGGACTCGCGAGAGTGGGCGTTGGAACCTGCCGCCACACCGCTGATCCCCGGTGCCCGGGTAGTGGTGCGGCAGGTCCGACCTCGGGGAGTCAGTGCGGTGATCGTGCGCGGCACTGCTCGCCAACACGATGCGTGGACGGTGCTCCGCGGCCGCAGCCGGGAGGACCAGGACCGTTCCAGTTGTGATCGCTGCGGTCACGAGCAGCAGCGCTGCTCTGCGGGTCAGAGAGTTCATCACCCTTCCTTCGTTCATAGTCATTACGATCGTATCAGTTACGATAGTTTTTATGAGTCACCGAAAGGGTGTGAGATATGGCCGGGTACTCCGCTGGGATCGCCACCCCATCGACGTCGACGCGGCACCTGGGCATCGACCGCCGTTGCAGGATCGACGACGTCCGGCAGCGCAGGCGCGACCTTCCCCACATGCGAGATCTCGACCAGGCGGCGACCGGCGTCATTGTCATCGGATCGGGCGTGGTGGGATCTGCCATCGCTTATGCATTGGCGCGCAACAGTATTCGCGTAACCTGTATCGATCTCGATGTGCGCGGGGCGGGAGTAACCGATAGCGCGTTCGGATGGATCGGTGCTACTCGTACCGGCAGCGGCTCCGAACTGCACCACGACGCCATCGCTGACTTCCGCGCCCTGGACGCGGATCTCGACGGTGCGCTATCGGTCTCCTGGGCAGGGTCACTGACCTGGTTCCGAACGCCGAAAGACACCGAATCGTTCGTGCGGGCACAACAGGGGCTGGGCTTCCCGACCGAGGCCGTCGATGCCGAAGGCTTCACACGTCTGGAACCCACCTTGGGTAGCCGACCGGAAATCGCGGCGTACGCACCGCAGGAAGGTGCTGTTGCACCGGGGCGAATGCGACGAACACTGCTGGCCGCTGCCCGAGACCTCGGTGCCCGGGTCGTGGAAGCTGCCGTCTCCGAAATCGCGGTTGAGATCGACGGTCGCGTACAGGTCTGCTCCGATGCCGGCGTCTTCCATGCGCGATATGTGGTGTTGGCGAATGGGCTCGGTGTCCCACGTCTGGCCGCCCAGGTGGGCGCCGTGCTGGCGGTCGAGTCCGCACCGACGATCCGATACACCTTCCGAACCAGCGCGCAGCTGTCGCGACGAGTCCTGTCCGGCCCGGACTACGAGATCCGGCCCTGGCACCGGGGAACATATCTGGGCGCGGAGAGCTACGCGGCGACGGAAGATCCCTATCGACCCCTGATCCGGGTACACCGGGCACTCGACGCCGTCCGCCGCGATTTCGGCCTGCGAAATTTCCTGGAACTGATGGACTTTCGCGTCGGCTTCCGGCCGATGCCCACCGCTGGCCGGCCCTACCTGGGCACCCTGCGCACCGCCCCTCAGGTATTGGTCGCCTGTATGCATTCTGGAATCACCCTGGCACCTGCCGCTGCTCGCCGAGTGCTCCACCACATCATCGGCACCGCCGAGCTCGCTTCGATCTGAACCAGGGGTGCCGATGGCGAACCACAGCACCACACGTTCGTGCCCGCGCGGATTACATCATCTGCGTCTGACTCGGCGCCTCGTCTTCGTCGAGTCCGCTGTCGGGCTGCTTCTGGGGGCAGCGACGCTACCGCAGTCCCTGCTGGCCACAGCGCTGACCGCGGTGTCGCTGCGTCGAATGTGGTGCGTCGAGGTGCGTGGCCCTGGCGACGGGTCCCGAACTACGACGCGTGAGTGGAGGTGGTGGCCCCGCCGGTGACCTTCGAGTACCAGCGGAACAATCGAACAGGTTGCGCGGGTTCGGATTTGAGAAGTTCCACCCAGCAGGCGGCCACCGCCGCGCGCGCGGCCGTGCCGACCCACGGCTGAGGAAGCAGCTGAGGCGGCAGCAGCGGATCCGGCTCCATGGCGTGGGTGAACTCCGCGGCCAACGCGACGGCGATCGTCAGATGCCGAACACGCGAGGACTCCCGTAGCTCCTGCAAATACTGCTCGGCGGACACCAGCAGCCGCCGGTGACCGTCGGCAATGCGGCCGAGCGGCCATAACTGCTCGGCAAGATCGCGTGGGGCGGTATGGCCACCGATGGCCAGATCGGTGCTTGTAAGAGTGGTGATGTGATCGGAAACGCCCAGCGTTGTTGCGGCGGAACGGATTCGTTCTTCCCACGGATTCGCCGAAACGTAGAGGCCACCCTGAATCGGCGCGCCACCGAGCCTCAGGATGGTATCGCGCATGGAATCGCGGGCATGCCGCGCGGATTCAGGAACACCGAACGCCACCAAGTGCCAGCGCCCATCCCAGGAAACCTCTCCACGATCCTGGGCATACATGTAGTGCACGAAGTCGAGGTCGGGTTCGAGACTGTTACGGGTCAGCTCCGTCGCGCGCAGCACGGCCTTGCGGCCGCGACCCTCCTGAACAAACTTGCCCTCCGCCACGAGCCGTTTGATGCAGAGCCGGACCTGTTGATCGCTCATGCTGAGTGCATTGGCGACGTCGTAGAGTTCACCAGCTGCGATTGTCGCGTCCTCGCGGACGAGACTCTCCACCAGAGTGCGGGTGGAGATGTCGGTGTCCTGGAATTTGCCCTCGCCCACATTCGCCCCTGCTCTACATACCGACGAGCTACAGCTATCGTATCTCGTACGTTCGATTGCGCCTCGATCGTCTACTATACGGTCAAACTTGGCGGAGCCCGGGGTTGGCACGGGCCCCACCACTAGCCAGGCGCGCACATCGAGCACGGCAGCAGCCGACCACCACAGGTTCGACTAACGCCCGGCCCCGCCCTGCGGTCACGCGGAACGCACCAAATTCGGCAATATGGTGCGTTGCCGATGCTGAGATGGACTCTGCCCGTTGATATTCCGCACGCCCGCACTGAGTGCCTCGGTTCCGCGCGGATCGCGGCATTACCGGACGATGCCCGGCAGGCGATTGGCCTGCCGGGCAACTGGTCGACCCATCGTCAACCGCTACAGATAATCCCGAAGCACTAGCGGGTCTGAGGCTCCGGGCCTCCGTACACGAAATTGTGCGAAGCCCGGGCGGACGTGACTGGGCTCGCGGTGTACTGCACCACGGGAGTGCCCGAGTCGTCCACAGCTGTGATGATCTCGGGGACAGCGGCTCCGCCGGTGACTACGAGCGTGGGCACTCCCTCCACGTATCGCAGACTCAGCGTTGCCGCGTCATCGGGCCTGAGCAGGGTTGCCGGGATCTCGTCCAGGTCCGTGACTTCGGGTGTAGCTTGCTCATCCGACATGGTGTTGCCTCCTCCTGGTCTGCCCGGCGCGTTGCCAGTTCGCGCCCTGTGCGGCGTGCACAACCAGCGCCAATGGCTCAGTGTCCGGCGTCCAGTGCCATGAGCGGGGATACCGTGCGCGATACAGCGCGCTGTCTGCTGTCGGCGGTAGATGGGACAGGAACACATCCAGTTCATGCCACGACAAGCGTTCGGTACCGATATCGGCCAAACGGAAACCGCGGTACAGTAATTCGGCCTCGATAGGCCCCGCGTACTCGGCTAAGAGTCGGCGGAGCCGTCCGATTCCCCCACAGTCGCCGTTGAAGCCTCAGCCCATTGGTTGGACAGGTGGGCAATCTGATCGCCTGCCATCCGCCAATCTCGTCCTCTGCTTCGGGGCATTCGATGATCAGCAGGCGCCGAGTCATCCGAATCTCATCGACCTTGTCAGCAATAGCCGACTCGATGTAGTCGCTACCGTCGCCGGACAGGTACTGAAGTTTCGGGACAGAGTAGACCTTGCCGCCGTCGCGGCAGCGGAACGCGAACCGATTCGGACGCTTCGAGCCTTCCGATTTCGGGACAATGTAGATAGACATGACCGAACCTCATTCGAAGATAGATGACCCGAACCGCTGGAGCCCACCCGGCAGGGAGCTAGGTCCCGCCGCTGTCCAAAGAAATTTGGAGTCGAAAACTGTCTCGAACGTTGTTGGCATTAGTGTTCTCCTTAATGTCGATTCGGGTGTCGGCGCTAGCCATTAGTGACCAGTTCGGTGTTACGCAGAGCGGCCAGCGACGCTTGAAAATCGTCCCTGGTCCCGGTGAACAACTTCGGTGGCTGTGATCCCTCCCTCCGGCACCTGCGCCGGAGGATTTGCCCCCGGGATCTACCGATGCCAGCAAATACGGTGCTAGGCTCGGGTGCGTGAGTAAACGGAAATGGGCAGGGTTTGCAGCAGCCATCTTCGCGTTCGGCGTGAGTGTCGGGTTCTCGGTGGGGCTGCTGTATCAACAGCATCATTTAACGTTGCTGACGAGCGAAGAGAAGGAATTTCTGTTCGCGCTCGATAGCACCAGCGATGATCTGGCGCGTTTGACGTGGAGGGATCGCGGTAACACAATAGAGCTGGGGAAGAGGACTGCTGAGGAATTCCGGAAACAGAAGCAGGAGACATCAACGAATAGCACCGAGATCAATGGTCGCATTGTCGCGAGGGGTGTAGCGTTTCATTACAATTTGACCGATGATGATGCGTTAAGTTTCGTGTTTGCAGCGGTTAATTCGTTCGCGCCCGAACTGCTGTAAACAGAATGCCCCAATCCCTCTTTTGTGGTTTTGGGGGCCGGTCAGGTAATCCACTGCCGGGTAGGAACATTGCCGGTATCAGCTACCGGTCTTCTTGCCGTCATCGAGGTATTCGCGGACGTGGAAAACGTCCGTACCGTCGACGTACTCATCGCCGACCCAGAAAAGATGATCTCACGGCGAACTGCTCGTAGCGTCCGAAATCGTAAGCGGCAGAAACAGACTGGACAGAAGTGCCGCGCGCCACGCGGCATGTGCGGACATTCCACTACTTGTCGAACTGCCGGGGTCAAGCCACAGTTCCGCCGAGCTCCTTCAACGTGAGATGCGGCATCTTGACCGGTAGCGGCGGCTATGCGGAGGGCGGTCGGAGCTGGCCGCTGAGGATTGGCCGTTGGTTGAAATCTTCCTCAGGGATGCCGGCGCCCAGGTTCTCGGCGAGTTTGTAGAAGAGGCCGCGGATTCCCAGAGGGCCGTACTCGGGCTCTTCAAGTCGGGCTCCGACCGTCACGCGCGCAGCGTCAAACCGGCCGTTCGGTTCGGGCGCGCAACGGCGGGTAAACGCATGCACAAGACGATGCGCACTCCACTTTCCGGGAACTAGGAGGTCGGTGTGACCACGAACGACGACGGGGGCATAGAACACGCACTGGCATCCGCTCTCACCAAGATGGCGATGCCGGTCGTGGACGCACGAAGATTGCTGGGCGCGTGTTCCCCCTTTCGGGACGTCGAGGGCCGTTCCCCCGGATCGGGGACCACGGTCGTCGGCCTCCCCGACGACACGGCGTGGGAGGCGCCGCCGGGACATCCGCCGGGGACCTTCGAAACAGTGCCGATCCTCGGTTCGTTCCTCAAGCCCGGCTTCTATGTTTGCTATGCCCGCTGGTTTCCGGGCTGGATGAGCACACCGCACTCGTACCTGACCGACCGGCAAGCGATCGTGGTGTCGGGAACCTGGTCCGTCGGCGCGGGCACCCGCATCGATCTCGCGTCCACTTTACCGATGACCCAGGGACAGTACGTAATTCGGAAGGCCGGCACCCCGCACTACGACGGGAGTCTGCCGGATGCGACCGAACCGGCGGTGTTCATACTGTTCGGCTACGGACCCGCGATACCGATCCTCGTCGACCCGACCCGACCCCCATACGTCCAGCTCTGAAGAAGTCATTGGCGGGGGCGCCGAACCCCTGGTCGCCGCAGCGCTGACCTGGTAGCCGAAGCCTTGGGGTGATTTTGAGGAGGAGCAATGTCGAACAGTCTCGAAGGAGTCGTCGATGGGATCGTCGACGCCCATATGCATGAGTGGGACCCGTTCCAGACCCCGAGAGAGGCCAGCGGTCTGGCGAAGATGTATCGACTGGCACCCGGTTTTGTCGAAAAGCACTTCGGGCGGCTGGCTGGGCAGCCGAACCAGGAACTTCTTCTCACCCCGAAAAATGCAGCGCGGCCGTACCTCCCCGACCAGTACACGGCGGATGTCGAGGGAGTGGTCGAGGCGGTGGGGGCGCCGATCCGCTCCGTCGTGCACTGCGAGGCAGGGTGGGCGGCGAAGGGGGCGCTGGCGGCGGCCGACGAGACGCGGTGGCTGATGTCCCTGCCCTTCGGCAAGGACGGCCGTCCGAGCCTGGCCGCGATCATTGCCCGAGCGGACCCGAGGGATCCGGAGTGCAGAACTCTCCTCGATACTCACCTGGAGGTGAGTACGAAGGTCAAATGCATACGTCAGCTTGCCGCCTGGCACCCGGATCCGAAGGTCAAAAGCCTGTGCGATACGCCCGGACTGCTGGCCAGCCGGGATTTCCTCGCGGGGTTCCCCGCCGTGGCGGAACGGGGCCTGTCCTTCGAGGCCACTGTCAATTCGAACCAACTCGCGGACGTCCCGGTCCTGGCGCGCGAATTCCCGCAGACGACGATTGTGGTGAGCCACCTCGCCACCCCGATCGGACTCTTCGGGCCCATGGGATCGCGGACCGGATGGACGATGGCCCAGCGCGCTGGCATCGCCAGCGAATGGCGGGACGGGATCTCGGCTGTGGCCGAATATCCGAACGTGGTCGCCAAGAGTTCGGGCTTCGCATTTCCCCAACTCGGGTACGGCCACGAACCGGAGGGTAATATCGGTCGCTACGAGGTACTCCGCGACCTGTGGCGTCCCCTGATGGACCATGTGATCGATGCCTTCGGAGCCGATCGCCTGATGTTCGGATCGAACTTTCCCATGGACAGACCGAATACGACGGTGCCCACTGTAGCGGGCATGCTGGCCGACCTTCTCGGCCCCCGCGGCGACGATGTCCTCCGCAAAGTCTTCCGCGACAACGCCCAACGAATATACGAACTCGACAACTGAACAAAAGGCGTGAGACGCCAATCGGCGGATCGTACATTACGGCGTGTCAGAGCGAAGTTCGGCGACACGTCAATAACTTGCTCGCAATCGACCCTTCCCGTCGCGTTCGGACAATTCGAGCATGAGCTCGCCGGGCGCGGTATCCGGCATTTCAAGGCAAAGAATCTGTCGAAGGGGTTTCGAGATCACCTCAGGCGGAGTCGGGTTCTCCATCACGATGCTGGATCCTCGCCACCCGGCACACGTCGGGCGCATGGAGGATGTCCGTGCATCGGAAAATTGTTCTGGCGCATTCCCCGGGCACTTGCGACTCCACTGAACTCCGGCCGATTCAAGGGGGCGACATGGCTGCACGACGCAGCGCCCAGCCGCTCTCCGGCTGCTGGCCCACAGCGCCGGCGGGCGTGACGGAAGCGGTCGAATGGACGCACTGAATTCGGCATGGGCGCGCGTCGGGAAGCCCTGTCCACCAGCAATCTGGACGGCTGACCAGCGCGCGCTCCGCGGCATTATCGCTCACTAGCACTAACTAAAGTCAGCCTGGGCGGGAGCGCCGCAGAACGTCTTACGCCGATGAGTGGAGGTTTGCCCGACGACCGCCCTGTGCTGCCTGACAGTCCCATCCGGAATCTCCGCTGGTTCGAATACGTGGAAGTACGGTGGACCGGAATGGCTGGTCCACCCCTACGGATTGGACATACTATGCATCGTGCTCAAGGTAATGCTGGTGTCGTCGCAGTAGCTCGTGGAATAGCGATCGTGTCTGTTGCCGCCGGGGTTTCGGTGTGCGGGATGGGGCAGGCCAGTGCGACGGATCCACTGCCGTCCGGACCGTTCACGATGAAAGCGGGTAAGCGAGTGGACTGCACAGGGATGGGCGTTGACCAAGGCGACGCCACGAAGGAGATCAAGTTAGTGCATCTGGACTGCGACACCAGCGACAAGGGGGTCCAGTGGATCGCCGTGCGACTGGAAGGCGGGCAGATTAATCTTCGCAACGGCTTGGGAAAATGTATTTCTTGGTCCCTGGACCGCTATTCCGAGGAGGAGCTCAACGATACTGAAGCCCACGTAGCTCCTCCGGCAAGATATGAACCAAATGACTGCGATCAAGCGGCGAAGTTTACCGCAAAGCCGATCTCGGAGGGCGTTGTTGTATTCTTGGATACAGGGAAAGACAACTCTGAAAAGTATTTGATGCGCGACATCCGCAACACAATTGACCGAGGCCCCGCAGACTACGCCCATTCTGAATCTTATCAATGGAATATTGTCGCCGTCTGAAATTGTTCGCCTGCGCTGCGGCTGTGGGTGTGCAGTTTCGGGTTTCATGTAACGCGCACATCCAGCATGTTTAGTCCGATAGGAGGTGCCCTGGGTAGGCCGCCGGTCAGGTCCGGCTACTGGCGGCCCAATGAATGCCGCAGGCTCTTCGGCTGCGGTTAACCACGCGTCCGGGGAGATGATGTGTTCTCGTTGGCACTGATCAACTGACGTTGAAGTTCGTGGACAGAGCCAACCTGTAGACCCAGAACCGACGCATACCTGGCAGTTCAGTGCGTTCACCAGCCGGAGCCGCGCGGCCTGGGGATCGCGCGCCACGCGGCATAGAGCGGTCGTTTGACCCCACCACCCCGAGGTCGGCGAAACCGAGATGGTCGAGCCCCGGGCAGCGCGAGCGTGGTCAGCGAATATTGTTGGGCGGCTTCGCTTTCGCTTTGCGCCAGTCGCTCGGCGTCAATCCGTACGCGGAGCGGAAGGCCCGGCTGAAGTGGGTGGCGTCGGCGAAACCCCACTGGTAGGCAATCGAGGCGATGGTGCGATGTCGGGCATTCGGATGTGCAAGCTCGCGTCGGCAGGCTTCCAGACGCTGGGTGCGCAGCCATTCGCCCAGACTTATCTCGGCCCGCCCAAGCACGGTGTAAAGGTGCCGGACGGAAATGTGGTGCGCGGCTGCGATCTTCGCTGCAGTCAGGCTGTGATCACCGAGGTGCGTACGCAGGTATTCCAATAGACGCAGTTCGAGGGTGGTCTGCATCGACTCCTTGCCGACCCGCGGGTCGGCCATGCTGCTGAAAAGGGCCGCGCGGACCAGATCGATGGTCGGCTGAGCGAGGGTGTCGGCGATCGCCCGCGACCGCAGATCCGTGCTTTCGGCGATGCGCTGCAAATAGCCGGCTGTCAGTTGGCCGACAGCATTGCTCGCGCCGAGGACACGCGCGGATACCTCGTGGATAGCCGATTCCGGCATCGCCAGCTCGGCGAGGGGAAACCGGAAGAAGTGTGCGTCCAGTCCCTGGTCGAAGGCAAGAGTGTAGGGACTCGACGTGGTGTAGACAGCAAACTCGCCGGTGCTCAGCTTTGCCTCTCGACCGTGCTGGGTCATCGCAGAGGCACCGGCTCCCTGAAGCGTGAGAAAGAGCTGGGGTTCGTTCTCCTCACGCGCCAGACGGGGGCTCCGGGTCACGGTGGTAGCCATGGAATTGACGGTCAGTATCTGGACGGGTCCGGCGTGGGAAAGACTCAGGTCGACCTGGACCTCTCGCGGGTCCTCGGGCAGGTCGATGTCCACGCGGACAACTTGACTGCCGACGGCTTCCCGCACGGCATCCGCCCGCTGTGCGGCAGGCACATCCGTTGACTTCCACACTGTCGTCATACCAACCTCTAGTGATCGACTGAATCCAGATTGGCCCGCCGCTGTGCGGGGCGCAATCGGTGCGCCGTCGCTTGCGCACTCGGAACATGAATCGATGCACACTGAGCAAAGCGATTCCGCTGATGCGGGCGAATCATAGGTTCGAAGCCGCGGGCAGAGCTGTCGGTGAGTGGACCGCTGTCGTGCACTCTCGAACGGATCGGCGCGGACAGATTCGGCACGGCCACCGGCCGGGGAGGAGTCGGCAATGACCCGCAAGCGTATCGGGATTCTGCTGTTCGACGGGGTGAAGATGCTCGACTTCGTTGGTCCCGCAGAGGTTTTCGTGCAGACCAACCAAACCTTGCCGGCCTACGAGGTGGTGCTGGTTTCCAGTGATGGGAGGCCGGTCGAAACCTCGATCGGCGGGCCGGTAGGGGTCAAATGCGCGGTGTCCGACGCTGGACGGTTCGACACCGTGGTGATCCCGGGCAGCGAATGGCTTCCGGCCCGATTCGTCACCGAATCGGTGCTCTCAGGTGCTCGGGAACTGGCTCGGAACGCCAGACGGCTCACTTCGATCTGCAACGGTGCGTTCGTACTCGCCCATCTCGGTGTACTGGACGGGCGCCGCGCCGCCACCCACTGGGAGTTCGCAAGGGATTTGGCCTCGAAGTTCCCGCAGATCGACGTCGACGCCGACGCGATCTTCGTGCGCGACGGTAACCTCTACACTTCCGCGGGCGTGGCGGCGGGCATCGATCTCGGGCTGGCTCTGGTGGAGGAGGACCACGGTGCGGATATCGCACGCAAGGTGGCGCAGCAATTGGTGGTGTACATGCAGCGGGCCGGTGGCCAGTCGCAGTTCTCGGCGGCGCTGACCGCGCCCACTCCGAGCAGCCCGCTGGTACGCAAGGTCGCCGATTTGATCTGGGCCGATCCGGCATTCCCGTACACGGTGGAAAGCCTTGCCGCGCATGTGCAGGTGAGCTCCCGTCATCTGACCCGCCTGTTCCGCAGCGAGCTGGGCAGTTCTCCCGCCGAGTACGTGAGCTTCGTGCGCTTCGCCGTGGCTCGCGGAAAGCTGGAGGCCGGGCACTCGCTGACCGAGGCAGCCGTGGTGTCAGGGTTCGGCACCAGCGAGTCCATGCGACGGGCCTTCGTGATGCGGCTGGGAATCTCGCCCAAGAAGTATCAGCAGCGGTTCAGGTCCGCCCTGCACAGCGTCGGCTGACCCGCCCAGGGAGCGGGACCTCGTTGTCCCGCTCCCGGATTCAGTGCTCAGGCGAAGCGCTGGATGAACTTCAGTGCGGTTTCGGCGACGTCGCGCCAGCCGTCGTCGATGGTCAGGGCGTGACCGCGCCCGGGGATCTCGATGAACTCGGTGACGTCGGAGTTCTTGCGCTGCTTGTGGAATTCGGCCTCGGTGATGGCGCGCGGCACCGTGTTGTCCTTCTCGCCGGACACGATGAGCAGCGGCCCGCGATCGGGATTCTCGTAGTCGACCTTGGCTTCCGACCACGGGTTGAGGTTGGCCGCGGCCGCTTGGAACAGCGGAGCACCGGGCGCGGGGACGGCGAATGTCTCGTACAGGCGCTTGGCCTCGTCCTCGCTGACCGCGTTGGCGAAGCTGTAGCGGAACTGTTCGAAGGTCAGCGGCACCGCGCGATGCCGGTTGGCCGGGTTGGTCAGCACCGGTGCAGCTGCTCGCAGCGAGCTGATCGGCAACGGCAGTACGCCACGGAACGGCGCCGCGTCGATGGCGACCGTCGCCACCGACAGTCCGCGCCCGGCCACGATCTGGGCGAGCAGGCCGCCGAAGGAGTGCCCGATCACCGCGGGCTTGCGGTCGAGGGCCTCGATTACGGCGGTGACGTGGTCGGCGACCTGTCCGACGGTCTTGCCCGCGAACACTTCCGGGTGTTCGAGAGCTTGCTCGACGGTTTCTGGGTCGTCGGGCCAGTTGGCGGTCACCGGTGCGTAACCGGCGGCGGCGAACAGTTCCGCCCAGCGGTCCCAGCTGCTGGCCAGCAGCCAGAGGCCGTGCACGAAAACCACCGGGGTGCGGCCGCTTTCGTTGGCGGCATTGATCTGGTCGAGAGTGTGCTGATCGATCGACGACGGTGTGGTCATGGCGAATTCCCTTTTACTGAGCGGCTTGTTCGATCACCGCTGCGGCGGCAGCGGGCTGGGAGACGAGAGAGGCATGTGAGGCGGTCACCTCGGTGGTGCGCGAGCCCGCGCGCCGCGCCATGAAACGCTGTGCGGCGGGAGGGATCACGCGATCGTCGGCGGAGACCAGGAACCAGCTGGGCGTGGTCGACCAGGAGGCGGGTCCGGACAGTTCGATATTCGCCCCGGCGGCGATGGACTTCTGATGCGCGATCATGTTCGCAGCGGTGACATCGCTGACGTCCTGCGCGAAGACCTCGCGGAAGTAGACCGGATCGACATAGCCGTCCAGACCGCCGTTCGCGACCGTCAGCGACAACGCGGGCGGCAGCAACCGGCTACCAGGGAACTGCAACGGGTTGATGGCGAAGAACATCGGCTCGCCCGGCGCGGGAGCGAAGGCCGCGATGTAGACCAACGCTCGCACATCCGGGTCGGCGACGTTTGTGATCACCGCACCGCCGTACGAGTGCCCGACCAGCACGACCGGGCCGTCGATACCGGCCAAGGTCTGCTCGATGACCGCCGCGTCACTGCCCGGCCCGCGCAATGGGTTGTCCGGCACCACCGCTCGGTACCCGTCGGCGCGCAACTTCGCGGCCACGCTGTCCCAGCTGGTCGCGTCGGCGAATGCACCGTGCACCAGAACTATTGTCGGGCTTGTCGGTTCGGCCTCGACAGGGGCCGCGAGCGCGATCGCCCCTGCGGCGCTCACCGCCGCGAGAACGGCTTTGCGAACGGTTGTCATCATCGTCGGCTCCTTCCGAATCAGCCGTGCAGTGCCCGTGTCAGCACGTCAACGGCTTGCGCGACGGCGGCGGTGGCGGCGTGGGTGTCGTGGAGCGTGTTGAGCATGACGAAGTCGTGGACGATGCCGCCGTAACGAGCCTGGGTGACCGGCACCCCGGCGGCCCGCAGGCGAGCGGCGAAGGCCTCTCCCTCGTCGCGCAGCACGTCGGCCTCGGCGGTGATCACCAGCGCGGGCGGGAGCCCGGCGAGCTGCTCGAGGCCGGCGCGCAACGGCGACACGGTGATTCGTGCACGATCCTCGGCGCTGTTCGTGTACTGATCCCAGAACCACTTCATCCCCTCGAGGGTCAGGAAGTAGCCGGTCGCGAACTGCCGGTAGGAATCGGTGCCGAAGTTCGCGTCGGTAACGGGATAGAACAGCACCTGCTGCGCGAAGGACACATCACCGCGCTCCTTGGCCATGAGGGTCAGCGCGATGGCCATATTCCCGCCCACGGAATCGCCCGCGACGGCCATGCGCGAGGCATCCAGCCCTTTGCCGGCACCGTCGGAGCTCACCCACCGCGCCACGCGATAGGACTGCTCGTTCGCGACCGGATACTTCACCTCGGGCGAGCGATCGTATTCGGGGAACACCACCGCGGCGTTCACACCGATCGCGAGATCGCGAACGAGACGATCATGGGTGTGCGCGTCACCGAAAACCCACCCGGCACCGTGGGTATAGACGATCACCGGCAGCGGATCCGCCGCTCCAAGAGGCTTGACGATACGTGCCCGCACCGAGCCCGTCGGGCCGCCGTCGATGGTCACCCACTCCTCGTCGATCTCAGGTTTGAAGATCGAGCTGTCCTGCGCGCCGTCGACGGTCTTGCGACCTTCCTCCGGCGGAAGCTGGTACAGATACGGCGGTTCCGATGTCGCGTCCACGAATACCTGTGCCGCCGGTTCCAGTGAAATTCCCAATGGGTTGCCTGCCATGATCGTCCTCTCCTCACTGCGCACCTCTGCGCCGTGCGCTCAGTGTGTTTGAGAGACAACGTGTTCGGCCCCACTGAGCTGGACGAGAAAACGCGAGATCCGGACATCCTGCAGGCGGCGAACGGCGGGCCACGCAGCACCCTGATTCGAGAAATCCGGCCATGGCAACGCCGGCCGCCTCCCTGCGGGCCTTATCCGTGTCCGAGCGGCTACCGATGACGCGGACATCGGCAGTTGCGGACGTTCGCAGACGCGCTGCACGCGGCATGACAGGACGATGCCCGGCAGGCGATTGGCTTGCCGGGCAACACGATCAGCGGCGTTACAGCTCACTCGCCTTGACTGAAGTCAGGTCTGGTCGGCGCTAACTTGTCACCCAGCACACTCACCGCTTGCGAGGCGCGCTCAGGAGTCTTCGGACAGGGCTTCGTCCGGCTCAAGGGCTTCGTCTGCCCCGAGGGCTTCGTCCGGCTGAAGGGCTTCCAGTTCACTGGAATCGCGGTAAAAGAATTGCTCGGGCTCTTGCTCGCCAGACATGGCGTTGCCTCCTCCCGCTCGGCCCAGTGCCGACCCACACGAGATCATCTCACGGCGAATGGCCCGCAACGCCCAAATCGGCAGCGGCAGAGACTGACTGGACAGCATGGCCCAAGTCGGGGTTCCGGTAGTAACCGCCGAAAAATCAACGGATATGCCGTGGCTGGTCGCGGGTGAGTCCTGGTTCATCCTGCGGTGATGGCCTGTTGCTGGTTGGTTTGGCTCCCTACGCTATTGGTTGGTGCCGGAGGTCGGGTTCGTGGCGGGCGGCGTACGTCGGGGACCCGCGGTTCCGAATGGCGAGCCCGACATATGCAGAAGTTAGGACTTACTGTGTGCGAAAAGAATCGCTTGCTGAGCTTTCGCATCCGGGTCGAGCAGCATCTGGGCCTCGACCACGAATCCGGCATCGTGCAGCCAGGACGCCACCTGGTCCGGCTGACGGCGGTGGACATGGACCTTCATCGGGTGACCGCCGTAGCCCTCCGTCTTCAACCGCGACTCGTCGCCGACGTGAAACAGGAGTTGCAACGGTCCGCCGGGACGCAATGCTCGGTGGAAGCGCCCGAATACAGTCGGCACCTCGTCGTCTGGGATGTGGATCAACGACTGCCAGGCGAGCAGGCCGGCCACCGAAGCGACGGGCAGGTTCAGTTCCGTCATCGAGCCCACCTCGAACCGCAGGCCGGGATGGTCGCGCCGGGCCACGTCGATCATCGCCGGGGAGAGGTCGATACCGAAGGCGTCGACACCGAGCTCATGCAGGTGGGCGGTGACTTCACCGGGGCCGCAGCCGACGTCCGCGACCGGCCCGCCGCCAGCGGTCCGCACGCTGTCGGCGAACAACGCCAGAGCCGCGCGAAGGTACTGGTGTCCGGCGAGGGCGCCGCGCACTTGGTCGGCATAGCTGACCGCGACCGTGTCATAAGAGGTTCGGGTGTCGGCCAACCAGTCATCCGTGGTCATGACCGGCACAATATTCCATGATCGCGGCGGACTCGGCGCTAGCCGGGAACGACGAAGGTGCCTCCACCCGGCCGGGTGGAGGCACCGGTAGGCAGGACGGCATTGCTCATTGCGCGGGCCCCGAGAGACCTTGGCCGACTCTGTCATCCGGGGGCGTAGGCATCGGTGACTGCGGCGAACGGCGGTACGCGTCTGGCCGTGACGTCTGCCCCGACACCGGCCTTGCCCGGCTGTCCTACGACCAAGCCCGCGACCTGCTCGACACCGCCACCGCCGCCGATGGGCCCGGAACCGGCTGGGACCTGCACGAACTGCGCCACTCCGGCCTGACCCACCTCGGGGAAGCCGGGGCCAGCCTGCTGGAACTGATGGCCAAGTCCCGACACCGCAAGGCCGAGAACCTGCGCCGCTACTTCAAACCGTCCCCGCAGGCGATGCGCGAGCTGACCTCGATCCTGGGCCCGGGAGCCGAACGCCGACGCTGACCAGCAGCTACGCCATATCCGTTGATTTTTCGGCGGTTACTACCGGAACCCCAAGTCTGTAGCGTGCACTGTATTCGGCTACTTAGCATTGGCGCTAGGGCTTGATCCCGGCCAGGATCGGGTCCAGGTGCCCGGTGAGAAGCTCGGTAATCGGCTGCCCACCTGCGTCATTGGTGTGGCTCTCAAATGGCTTGCTCCTCACCGGTCACCGTGCAGGGAATGGCTTAAGAGGGGTTTGCCCAGCTCGAAGTAGCGGTGCCTTCCCGCACGGACACCATCCGTCGATTCGGGAAGGATGCACTGGTGAAGGTCATCATCGGGATGGACCCGCACAAACGCTCAGCCACGATCGAAATCATCGACCCCGCGGCAGCGGTGCTGGCGACGGGGCGATATGACACCGACAACGCCGGCTACAGCGCAATGCTCACCGCCGCAAGGCGATACCCGGATCGGGTGTGGGCGATCGAGGGATGCAATGGCATCGGCCGCCACCTCGCCCACCGCCTGGTCCATGACGGTGAAACCGTCGTCGATGTGCCGGCGAAACTCTCGGCGCAGGTGCGGGTATTCGCCACCGGCAACGGCCGCAAAACCGATCCTGTCGATGCGCATTCAGTAGCGTTGGCGGCTTTACGTTCACCGAATCTGCATCGCGTGCAAGCTGATTCGGAACTGATCGCGTTGGGCATGCTCGCCGACCGACGCGACGAACTCGGCCGCGCCCGCACCGACACCGTCAACCGTTTACACCGGTTGCTGCTGGAATTGCTGCCCGGCGGGGCTAAGAAATTCCTGTCCGCGATGCAAGCACGGAAGTTGGTCGCGACCGTCAAGCCCCGTGATCCCGCAGGCAAGGTCCGCCGCCGCCTGACCGTTGAGTTGATCGGTCAACTGGAGGTCATCGATCGCAAGATCAAGACCGCGGATAAGGAATTGCGCGAGCTCGTCGCCGAACGTGGTTCCACCTTGACCGACCTCAACGGGATCGGACCCGCTGGGGCCGCCCGGCTGCTTGCCGATGTCGGTGACCTGCACCGATTCCGGGACCGCAACCGGTTCGCGTCCTGGAACGGCACCGCCCCCTTGGATGCTTCTTCTGGTCAGCAGCAACGGCATCGGCTATCGCGTGCCGGGAACCGGAAAATCAATCGGGTCTTGCACATCATGGCCATCGTTCAGCTGCGTAATCCCAGCGCGGGCCGCACCTATTACGACCGCCGCAAAGCTGCGGGCAAGACCTCGATGGAAGCGACGCGGGCGTTGAAACGCCGCCTGTCCAATATCGTCTACGCGCGCATGCTCGCCGACCAGCAACGACGGGAAACGGCAAGCCCGGGAGGGCAATCGGGGGCGACTCTTGACTCCAGCGCGACCGGCTCAACCCCGCACACCGGCACTTCGGACAAGCCACAACCCGGACTCACCGATAACCAGAATACTCCCGACCTGCGAATCATGTCTTGACGCGAGAGGGGAGCCATTTGCGCGCTGGGAAGCCACGTCGACCAACATATCTGGATGGGCGACCAACGCGCGCCCATCGACGGGCCGAGGTGTGACTGCGGCATGTCCGCGAGTGAAGCGGTCGGCAGCGGGCTGGCCCCAGTCGGCGATGCCGAGGCGCTGTGAGAGTTCTAGCTTGTCGACGATCCGCAGCCGCGCCCGGTTCGCTCAGCATGCGGGGGTCGTTGTTCGCGGAGCTGTATCGTGCCGTACCGCATCGATAGCCCAACACAGGATGACGGCGGCATCGCGGCAGTTAAAGTCCGTCTTGTCGGAGGTAACTGGACGACACATGTTTCAGTCCCGCGCTGGCCACGTGAGTGGTCCGGCCCTGTTCGGTGGACCACCATCGCAGATGCTTCATGACACTCCCATCCGGAATCGTTGCAGCTCCGAATACATGGGGATACGGTGAACCGGATCAGCTGGTCCACCTTCGACGGATAGAAACGGCTATGCACCTCGATCGTGCACGAACGACCGGGATTCTCACAACGTGCGGTCTTGTCGTTGCGGGCTTGATGATCGCTACGCCTGCGGCCCTCGCCGACGATGGCGACAAGCCAGTGATAACCAACAAACCGATCGCATACGACTGCCCCAAAAGCCAAAGTAAAAATCACTGCCAAGAACGATAGAATTTCGGTAACTGCAAGCGATTGTGAAGCGCGTGGAGAAAGCCTCAAACGTGGCAGCTTCAAAGGTAAATCCGGGTATATGATTGCCATCTTCGACCCTGAAACGGACGACTATCTGACGTCATGTAGCAGTGCTGTTGTCAATACTCCCGACAGCATCGTCGACCAGAAATGCACCCCTGGCGGAAAATAGTTCGTCAGCGTTTTTCGTTTATCCCCGATGGGTTAGGGTGGGGGCGTGAAGATGTCGAGCGGCGTGGAATGGGCCCTACACAGTTGTGTCACGCTCGGTCAAAGGCGTGATCCGGTGCCGGTGGCGCGGCTGGCGGAACTGCACGGCACCCCGCCGGCGTATACGGCCAAGCACCTCCAGGCTTTGTCGCGGGGCGGCATCGTTCGCTCCGCCATGGGCCAAGCCGGTGGCTACACCCTCACCAAACCCGCCTCGGAGATCAGCGCTTTACAGGCGGTGCGGGCTATTGATGGCGACGAACCCGCCTACCGATGTGGCGAGATTCAGGCAGCGCGGACCGCTGGGCATTCCCGCCGGGCAATGTGCACGCCCGTGCGCGATCGCCCGTGCGATGGCTGCCGCCGAAGCCGCATGGGCACACGCGCTCGCCCACGTCTCCATCGCCGACCTGGCCGCTGACATCGACGCCGACAGCGGCGGCACGGCAATGGCCGATGTCCGCGAATGGCTGACCATCAAGAGTTGAGTCCGGCGGTCCGGCAGTACAACTCACGCTTTGCCCAGTGGACCAGCAAGGAGATGTCCAGGTGGTCGTTATTGATCACGACCAAAGCGCTGGCGACGGTCGCAGTCCAACCGAACCGCGCGCCCAGCGGCACATCAGTGCGTTGGACGCTGAAACAATCTGCGACAGTTACTCTTCCGGAGAGCCCTTGGTGGCCGATCGAACAGCGCGTACAGCGGCTACTGAGCGTGCATCGAGGTGCGTTGTCGACCAAGCGACCTGGACGACTGCCCAGCGCGTGCGTCCCGCAGCATGACAGAGCACGCGTCCGAATTGCTCACGATCTCTCGTCGAATTAGGACCGTATCTGTCCTACCTGCGCGACATACTCGACTCATGAGCGAAACCGAATCGGCTGCGGGGCAGCCGGAGCAGGCCGAGATCACCGACTACAACGATCCGAACGCGCCGTGGAACCAGGCATGGGACCAGGAGGGCGGCATCGCCAACTGGAACGATGATGTGATCAAGGAGTTCCGGGAGAACTCGGGCAAGGTGGGCGGTGCTTACGCGGGCGGGGACCTCATCCTGCTCACCACCACGGGAGCCAAGAGCGGCAAGCGGCACACGACTCCATTGGGACCCTTGTACCGGGGCGACACCATGTTCGTGAGCTCGTTCATCGAGGACAAGTACCCGGCCTGGTGGTACAACATCAAGGCGAATCCGCAGGTCACTGTCGAGCTCAGGGGCAAGACCTATCAGGCGACCGGCAAGGTGCTCGAAGGTGCGGAGTACGACGAGTTCGCGGCCTGGATGCTGGCCAACCATCCACTGCTGGCGGACTTCCAGTCCAAGGTCGACCGGCCCATGCCGCTGGTCGTGCTGAACCTCGACGGCGAGGGCTGAGCGCTCCCCGAACCGGCCGCACGAACGCCAACGGCCCGAGATAGCCTCGGGCCGTTGATCTTCGGACTGTCGCATGCCGTGCAGAATGCCGACAGCATCATCGGCTACGAAAGCCGGCGGGGGTATATGCCGCTATTTGCTCGCGTTGGCCAGCTGATCGGCATAGCGGGCAGTGAACTTTCCGACGAGAGGCAGCTCCGCGCGGACACCACCGGTGTTGTTCGCCTGGACCATGGCCATGATCCAGACGACGACTGCGAAAATCGCGACTGCGAGTCCGGCGAGGCTGAAGATGAGCCCGAGGACTCCGAGGAACGAGCCGACGATGCTCAAAACGATATTGACCACCGAGACCGCCCCGAAGAAGACGATCGATTGCGCGGCATGGAATTTCACGTCCGGATCGTTCTTTCCGACGAACAGGAAAATGATTCCGGTGAGCCACCCCAGCGTGTACGAGAGGATCGCGCTGGTCTTCTTGTCCAAGCCGGTGGACTGCGGTTGATTCATGGGAGGTTGAGAAGATGTCATGGGGTAAGTAGATGCCGCGTGCGCCCCCTACCGATCCCAGGTTTCAGGCTCTCGGCGGCGTGCACGGTAGTCCTGTTGCGCGGCTCGTGATCGAATCAGTGCATGGACGAGATCATCTTCCGGTCCGCGACGATCGATGACCTTTCTGCGCTGGTGACGATGCTCGCCGATGACACACTCGGCAGCGGCCGCGAATCAGTAGCCGACCTGAGCCGGTATCGCGCGGCCTTCGCCGAGATCGACGAGGATCCGCGTCAGGAGTTACTTGTAGCCGAACACCGCGGTGCCGTGGTGGGAACGGCGCAACTGAGCTTTCTGCCCGGCCTGGCCCGCAGGGGTGCGGTACGGGCGCAGATCGAGGCGGTGCGGGTGGATCGGCCGATGCGTGGCATCGGTCTGGGATCGCGGCTGATCGAGGAGTGCGTGCGGCGGGCGCGTGAACGCGGTTGCGCCCTGGTGCAATTGACCTCGCACGGTAGTCGGGTGGACGCGCATCGTTTCTACGGCAAGCTCGGATTCGAAGCCAGCCACGTGGGTTTCAAGCTGATGCTGGCTGACAGCTCGGATCGTTGACGGGCCCGCCAGGGCTGTGCCGACCGGATAACCGGGCTCGGTTCCGAGCGTCGAAGCTATTGTGGACCGTAATCGACTGCGGCACAGCATGTCTTGTCAGAGGGCGGTGCCGCCGCTGGCGTCGATGGTTTGGCCGGTGATCCACCGGGCGTCGTCGCTGACGAGGTAAGAGACGATGTCGGCAACGTCGGCGGGGCGGCCGACGCGACCGAGGGCGACGTTGGCCGAGGCTTCGCGCTGACCGTCGGGGTTGTCGATGAGCCAGCCGTTCATATCGGTGAGTACATAGCCGGGGGCGACGGCGTTGACGGTGATGTCGCGCGGGCCGAGGGTCTGGGCGAGGACGCGGGTGAAGCTGTCGATGGCGCCTTTGGTCATGGTGTAGGCCAGGATGTCGGGGACCGCCATCCTGGTGACGGCCGAGGACAGATTCACGACGCGGCCGCCGTCCCGGAGCCGGTCGAGGACGCCTTGCACCAGGAAGAACGGGGCGCGGACATTGGTGGCGAAGAGGGTGTCGAATTCCGCGGGCGCCATGGTGTCGACGCCCTTCATGATGGTCATGCCCGCGTTGTTGACCAGGATGTCCAGGCCGCCGGGAGCGCCGAGGCCGGCGAAGCCCGCGTCCATGTCATCCAGCAGGGGCGCGAAGTCGGTGGAGCTGAGGTCGCCGCGTACCGCGAAAGCTCGGCCACCGTCGGCCTCGATGCCGGCGACCACGTCTTTGGCCGCCGCGTCGTTCTGACCGAAATGTACTGCTACCAGTGCACCGTCGCGGGCCAATCGTTCCGCGATAGCACGGCCGATGCCCCGGCTCGCGCCGGTAACCAGGGCCGTCTTGGTGGTCGGGATTTCGGTTTCGCTCATGAAAGCTATTCAACGGACATGATCATCCGATGTCCGGCTGGATTCGGACATGGCGTTCAGGCCGACAGCACAGCCACGGTGTAGGCGACCGATCGACCGTTCTGCACGCAGTGGTGTTCGCCGCGTTCGACGAATCCCAGTCGGCGGAACAACTGCCTGCTCCGTGTGTTCCAGGTCTGGACGACCACGCGCACCGGAATGGCCGGGTAGTCCCGGCGGAGCTGAGCGAGCACGGTGGTGCCGAAGTGCCCACCGTGACCTCTGCCAACCCATTGCGGGTCCATGCCGACGCCAAGATCGACCACGGCGGGAATCTCATCGAGGCCCGGCACCCGCGCCTCGGGTCCGGTGCAGCAGAACCCGACAATGCGGTCCGTGTCGGCATCGGCCACTGCCATGTATCCATCGGCCGCACTTGGCAATTCATCGTCATCGGCAGAGTCGAAATTGTAGATCTGCCACGGACCGGCGTACTGCCAACCGGCTACCTGCCGGGCGTCACTGCGGGTGAAGGGACGTACTACCAGGCGTTCGGGCCATCCATCGCGCACGCCGCGACGCTCTCACATTTGCCCGCGCAGCTGAAACTATTTTCGGCGGCGCATCACACCGGGGGCGGAGTGCTGGTCAGGAGTGTGGTGAGGGTTTCCGGGGTCCAGGTGAGGTCAGCACCCGGTCGGGTGGCGAGGTAGGTGGCGGTGGCTTCGATGGTCCAGCCGTGGGATTCGACGAGGCCCGCGGCGAGGTGGCGTAGGTAGGCGGGGGAGGGGGCGTTGCCGGGGAGGTCGGTGTGGCGCCAGGGGGCGGTGCAGGTAATTATCGGGTGGTTGACCAATGTCCCTGCGTAGGAGAGGGTTTCGTATCGGCCCGGGCCGAGAGGAGCGCGCCCGGTGGTGATCACCTCGGTCAGGTCGAGGTCCGTGCCGGGGGAGCGGTACATCTCCTGGGCTGCGATGTCGGAGAATTGCGCGGCGGTGAGCAGGTAGGCGCGAGCCGCGGTCTCGCCCGGACCCTCCGGGTCGTAGAACGCGCGGCCGCCGGTCCAGATCCGGGATTCGGTGGCGAAATACAGCAGGCCCGGCAGCATGATGGGCACCGAGCGGACGGGCTCGGCCGGGTCGCGGCAGCCGAGCATGGCTCGTGCGCCGCCCTCCGGCGTGCCTCCGTTGAGGTAGCACCGCAGTCGGCTCAGGTGCATGTTCGACCCGTAGGCCGCGTACCAGACCAGGCCGATGTCGTCGGTCACCTACCCATCCTGCCGTCGTCGCTCGAGACGCGCAGATCTCAGCTCCGCTGGAACACCGCACGCCACCGCGCGAACCCCGGCTTGTCCGGTCGGGCCACCTGCTCCACCCGCATCGACCGCAGATCCTCGACCGCGAACGCATCGATCTCCGCCCGGGTGAGCGGCCAGGGCGGCCCGTCCACCGCCACGCCTTCTTCGCGAATAGCCGCAATCACCAGCAGTTCGCCACCGGGCGCCACCATCCGCGCGACCTGCGCCGTCGCCGCCGCTCGCACCGAGACCGGCATCGACTGCACGGTGATCGACTCGACCACCAGGTCGAACGCACCCGCCCACTCGGCGGGCGGCGCGAGCAGATCGGCGACCCGATAGTTCACCGTGGACGCCGGAAAGCGTTGCCGCGCAGTCTGTATCGCGGTCTCCGACACATCGAACGCGGTCGTCTCGAACCCGAGCCCGGCCAGGTGCTCGGCATCGCGCCCCAACCCGCATCCGACCACCATCGCCCGCATCCCGCCACCGGCCCGCTCATGCCGCTCGACCCAGTCGACCAGCAGCGGATTCGGCTCGTCGGCATCCCACGGCACCACCGCCGCGCCCGCTGAGGCGGCCGCGTAGAGTCGCTCGAACCATCCGGTCGGGTCACCTTGCGCCAGCGAAGCGGCTGCCAGCCGGGTCGCGTCGGCATCACGAGAATCGGTCACCCGCCGAGTCTGTCAGGCACCAACGACCACCGCACGGCGACCGCCCGGCATGATCGGCGGGTGACCTCTCTACGGCAGCCGATCGCCGTCTTCGACGCGGGCCTCGGCAGTTACTCGGCGGTGGAACTGCTGCACCGGCGCCTGCCGGACCGCGACATCGTCTACCTCGCCGACCGCGCCAGCTTCCCGTACGGCGCGAAGACGAGGACCGAACTGTTGTCCGTGGTCGACCGTGCGGTGCGCTTCCTGGCCGAGTTCGCACCGAGCGCCATCCTGCTGGCCTCCAACGCGCCGTCGGTAACCATCCTGGACGACCTGCACAGCCCCGTCCCGATTTTCGGGGTGCGCCCGCCGATCGCCGAGGCATTGGCCATCGCCGACGAGGTCGCGGTGCTCGGTGTGCGTTCCCTGGTGGAGAGCGCCGAGCTGACCGAATTCCTGCGTACCACAACGGGTTCGGCGATCGGTCGGATCCACGCGGTCAACGCGTCATCGTTGGTCGAACTGGTGGAGAGCGGCGATTTCCTGTTCCGCCGCGAACACACCGCGTCGGTGATCAGCGACTTCCTGAACGCGCTGCTCGCAGCACATCCCGCCATCGACGCGATAACCCTGTCGAGCACGCATTTGCCTTGGCTACGTGACTATTTCGAGCGCGCCCGCCCCGAGTTGCACCTCTTCGACCCCATCGAAGGCGTAGTAGACCAGATCCGTCCGCTCTCGGTACCGGGCACCGGCACCGTCGTCGGCTTGGTCACCGAGAACGAACGCTACCCGGCGACCGAGTTCCGGGAAATGCTCGCCCGCCTCGGCATCGATCTGGAACTGGAGTCGGTGGTAATCCCCTGAGATAGCTGTGGTCCACAACCGTTGTCGCCGTTGTGCGTGTCAGTCGTCGGCGCCTCGGGGTAGCACGCGTTCGAGGGCCGCGACGGAGCCGTCGACGGCGAGTCCCATCGTCATCGCCGCCCGCAGGGTCACCGCTGCGGTGAACAGCGCGACGAACACCTGCGGTGGCGCGGTGACCGTCGCGTCGGGTCGACGGTCGGTCGTGCAGGGGCGCACCTCGATCCGGCCACGGTCGGCGATGATGTCGCAGCCGTCGCTCAGGTCGCCGAGGCGCACGACGCTCGCTGGTTCGTCGGGTGTGGTGTCGGTGCACAGGTGGCGCAGCGGCAGCGAGAACCAGTGCACCCGGAATGCGTCGTCGTCCGGTGGAGCGGCCATCAGTGGGGCGCCCCAGCGGGTCAGTTCGCGGACCACGCCGCTGAGGTCCCGGCCGCGGTCGGTGAGGCTGATCAGCGTGGCAGCGACCGGCGGCGGTTCGTCGTGCCGGGCGATGAGCCCGGTGCTCTCCATGTCGCGGAGGCGGTCGGCCAGCAGGTTGCTGGCGATGCCTGGCAGCCCGCGGCGCAGGTCGGAGAAGCGGCAGGGACCTTGGGTGAGCAGCTCGCGGACGATCAGCAGGATCCAGCGGTCGCCGACCAGGTCGAGGGCGCGGGCCATCGAGCAGAACTGATTGTACGAGCGCATATCGGCAGACTAGCAGAGTGGTTGAAAATCTCTACTAGGTGGTTTAGTTTCTAAACCAGGTACCGAGGCAAGGGAGATCACCATGACTGTCGTCAGCGACAAGGCACCCGCCATACTCAGGGAGTACTACCGGATCCTCACGGGCGGGATCGAGAACTACGGGGACGGCGCGGATCTGGCGCCGCTGCTCGCCGCCGACCTGCACTTCGAGGGTCCGATCGCTGGGCCGGTGACCGGCGCGGCGCGGTTTTTGCAGGGAGTGCGGGGATTCATCGCGAATGTCCAGAAGATCGACCTGATCCAGGAGGTGCACGGTCCCGACGGCACCGCTGTCCTCTACGACGCCCACCTGCCTGAGGGCGTCACCCGGCTCGCCGAGTTCTTCACCTTCGCCGAAGAGAAAATCCAGCGCCTGTGCATCCTGTACGACCCCGCCGACTACCTCGCCAAGGGCGGCGCCTGATCGGCGGCGCGGGCAAGCTGGTGGATCGGCAATGCCCGGTCTCGACCAGCCGCGCGTTCGAGTGAGCCGATACTTGCTGCTCAGGCTGGTGTCGGTGGCCGCTGATAGCGTCGGTTTCGGGGCGATCAGAGCGACGCCCGCCACGGCCCTCGAACCGAACTCGGACTATGACGGACGAACTCGATGACAGGCTGGACCGGATCGGCCAGCACCATTTCCGCGCGAAGTTCCGGCTACGCGGACGGGACCGCGCGGTCGTCGACCTGCGTGGGATCGAGACCGTTCGTAAGCACGCGGGGGATCTGATCGCCCGCAGACTGGCCCCGGCCGAGCCGCCCAACGACGGTCGGCAGACGCCCTATCGCGGACATCCCGTCTTCGTCGCCCAGCACGCCACCGCGACGTGCTGCCGCACCTGTCTCGCGCGCTGGCACGGCATTCCGGCCGGGCACGCGCTCGACGACGCCGAGCGGGCTTACGTCGTGGAAGCCATCTGCCGGTGGATCGCGAAGCAGTACGCCCGGAATCAACCACCTCCGTAACGGACAACAGCCGTCCGGAATTCGCGGTCCGCTCAGCGAAACAATGCCGCGAAGACGGCGGCGCTGTTCTGCCACACTCATCAGCCGAGGGTTGTGCTGGCAGGGGAGGTAGCCGTGGGCATATACACCATCACGTTGGAGAAATTTCATATCGACACCACCCGGTCTCGGAACGACGATACCGATACGGTTACTTTCGGTCTCAAAGCCGGACGTCGCTCTTATCCCACGCAATCGCATTTCGCCGGTGACGTCGACGACGGTGACCACGGCGTCAATCTGACTTTCACTCCCGTCGTCGCCGCCGATGTCGCGACACCGATCGTATTCAGCTACACGATCTACAACGGCGACGCCGGCAAACTCGAGCGCGGGCTGGCCGCTGCCAACGAGCTGCTCACCGAGAAAGCGAAGGAACACATCGAGCAGGCTGTGTCGCCGGGGGAGAAGGAGATCAGCTATCCGGATGGCGGCGGGATGAACCTGGACGGCCGAGCCATCGAATGGAACGACGGAAGCTGGTTGCGTCTTATTCCGATCGCTAAGCTCGGGTCATTCCTGTTTCCCGACTGCGACGGCTTCGTCACCATGGGCAGCATCGGTAAGACGAAAGCCGCCTGGGACAAGGCCATCGATACAGCCGGTGGAACCACCTATCGGCAGACGATCCGCTACCCGGGTGACGACTCACCCGCAGGCTGCGGCAGCAACTCTGATTACACGGTGACCTGGTCGATCACCCGCCACCGTGCGGCCGACCGCAGTCTGCGCCGTTTTCTGCGCGACCACAACCTCACTCTCACACCAGGACTCCGCTCGCTGACGCCCGGCGAACGGGTCGGTGTCCGGCAACTGATGACTTAGCAAGGAGACTCCGATGGCAGTCAGAGAGCAGTCCGCAGATCCGGCGACCGCCGCCGTACTCGGCGAGCATACGGGGGCAGGCGATGCCGTCTTCGGCGCAGGCGGCCAACGCGGACGTGGTGTCGTCGGTACCAGCACCGAACACACTGCGGTGGAAGGGAACACCGAGACCGGGATCGCTGTGTTCGGCGCAGGCGGCCGAGGGGGACGTGGTGTCGTCGGTGTCGCGACCAACGCCACCGCGGTCGAAGGCTACAGCGAGCACGGCCCAGGCATCTGGGGCCAGGGCACCCCGGCGGGCCACTTCGTCGGCGACGTCACTGTCACCGGAACGGTCACCGCCACCGACCTGATCCTGGCCGGCGGCGACTGTGCCGAGGATTTCGATACGCCGGTCGCCGGCCTCGCGCCCGGCAGTGTGCTGGTCATCGATTCCGGTGGGGGACTGCGACAATGCGAGCGGCCCTACGACCGGCGGGTAGCCGGCGTCGTCTCCGGAGCGGGTACCTTGCGGCCGGGTATCGTGCTCGATCGCGTCGGCGGCGCAGGCGAACGAGTGACGGTTGCCCTCAACGGCAAGGCATTCTGCATGGTCGACGCGGACCACGGGGCCGTCGAAGTGGGCGATCTCCTGACCACCTCGCCGACACCGGGATACGCCATGAAGGCGACCGACCCGGCCTTGGCATTCGGCGCGGTCTTGGGCAAAGCGCTACAGGGACATGCCGATGGTCGTGGTTTGATACCGATCCTCGTCTCGCTGCAGTAAGCGGCCGCGGGGAAGGCGAAGGGGTGTTCTCAGCGATCAATTCGATGTCGGCGTGCTCGAGCTGATCGACGCGTTGCGCGTATCAGGGATACCCTGCGGGCCGAACACGCAGTGTCAGAAGTGCCATCGACTACAGTTAATGAAGTGCAAATGTCGACCCGAAATGCGAAGGTGTACGCGCGAATGGCGGATGGGCCGATCGACGCCGGGCAACCCGTTCCGCATCCGGTTGCGGCGACTTTCGACCTGCTCGGCGACCGCCTGACGCTGACCATCCTGCGGCACGCCTTCGTCAATCACACCCGCCGGTTCAATCAGTGGATCGAGCGCACCGGCGCACCGCCCGCTGTGCTCACCGCGCGGCTCGCGGCCCTTGTCGACGCAGGCGTTTTCGTTCGCACGCCGCAGGCCGGGACGCCGGACAGATTCGACTATCTGCTGACCGAACTGGGCCGCGCGACTTGGGAAATCCTCGTCTCCATCTGGGGCTGGCAGCGCGAGTGGACCGCCGAGGGCGCGCTGCACCCCGACTTGGTACACGACGCGTGCGGTCATCGGGGACCGCCGGTGCTGATGTGCCGAACCTGCGGCCACACGGTGACGCCGCGCGACACCGATGTCGAGCTGGGCGACGACGCGTTGGGGCACTTCACCTCCAGTGGCAGGCGCCGCGCCCGCGCCCCGGTTTCCGCGCGGAGCGATATGCAATTCGACGAGGTCATGGCCGCGATCGGCGATCGATGGAGCGCCACCGTGACCGGTCTGGCGCTGGCGGGCATGCGCCGATTCGGCGACTTCCGTATGGCCATGAACATGTCTCCGACCACGTTGACCGAGCGGCTCACTCGCCTGTGTGAAGCCGAGATCCTGTACCGATCCGGCGAAGGCGCGGGCCGCGAATATCGGCTGACCCCGCGCGGGCGCGCACTGTTCCCGATCTTCGCTTTCCTGCTCGCCTGGTCGGCGCGGGTGCATCCCGAAGCGCCCGAACCGGGCTTGCGTATCCGGCACCGCGCGTGCGGCTCGGACTTGGTGCCCGCGCTGCGCTGCCGCGGCTGCGACGCCCGGCTCGAACGCACCGACGTCCGGTTCGAACCGGTCTCGCAGACCATCCTCGACCGCCTGGCCTGATCCGCTCACCAGGCACTCTTGACACCCTTCTTTGAGACGCGTATCACTTCATTAACTGTAGTGGAGGGTAGGGCATTGTGACGCTCAAGGAAGAACTCATCGCGCCGGCCGCGCAAGCACTGACCAATCCGTATCTGGAAGGCATGTACGCGCCGTCCGCCGCCGAGATCACCGCGACCGACCTCGCCGTCCTGCACGGCGAACTCCCCGCCGACCTCGACGGCGTCTACGTGCGCAACGGCCCCAACCCGCAGTTCGCACCCATCGGTCGCTACCACTGGTTCGACGGCGACGGCATGTTGCACGCGGTGCACTTCGAGAACGGCAAGGCCACCTACCGCAACCGCTACATCCGCACCGCCGAGTTCGAGGCCGAGCGTGCGGCGGGAACGGCGTTGTGGCGCGGGGTGATCGAGCCGTGGGACGACAACCCACCGGGTGACCGCAGGGAACGCAACTCCGCCAACACCGACGTCGTCTTCCATCACGGCAACCTGCTCTCGCTGTGGTACCGCGCGGGCAAACCCTATGCGCTGGACCCGATCAGCCTGGAGACCCGCGGCGTCGACACCTTCGGCGGCACGCTGCCCGGCGAGGTCTCCGCGCACGCGAAGGTCGACGAGCGCACCGAGGAATTCATCTTCTTCGACTACGGCATCCACGCGCCATACCTGCGCTACGGCGTCGCCGACCCGTCCGGCACGGTCACCCACTACACCGGGCTCGAGCTGCCGGGACCGCGGCTGCCGCACGACATGGCGATCACCGAGAACTACTCGATCCTGATGGATCTGCCGCTCTACAACGACCCGAGGGCCGCCGCGGCGGGCCGGTTCAAGTTGTTCTTCGACCGCACGCTGCCCAGCCGTTTCGCGGTGCTGCCCCGCCGCGGCGACGGCACCCAGGTGCGCTGGTTCGAGGCCGCGCCCGGCTACATCTATCACACGGTCAACGCCTGGGAGGACGGCGACGAGATCGTCATGGTGGTCTGCCGGGTCTCGAAGCCGAGCCCGGTTTCCGACCGCGCGAACCCGCTCGCTCAGCTGCTCGCCTACCTGCGGCCCGAGGCGAAACTGCACAAGTACCGCTTCAACCTGCGCACCGGCACCACCCTCGAGGAGGTGATGGACGATGTCAACACCGAGTTCCCGGCCATCGACCAGGGCAGCACCGGGCAACGCGGCCGCTGGTCGTATCAGATGCGGCTGTCGGTGGACAGCACCATGCTCTTCGACGCGGTGATCAAATACGACCTGCGCACCGGCGCCAAGCAGACCCAGCCGTTCGGCGACGGCATCTTCGGCAGCGAGCTCGCCGTGGTGCCCCGGCCGGATGCGCGCGACGAGGACGACGCCTGGTTGACCATGTTCGCCTTCAACAGCCACACCCAACTGTCGGAGGTATGGATCTACGACGCTGCCGACCTCGCCGCAGGTCCACTGTGCCGCCTGGGCCTGCCGACCCGCGTGCCCCTCGGTTTCCACGCCACCTGGGTCAGTGGTGACCGGATGCGCGCCGCGGCGCAAACAGCCGAGTGAGCGCCGACCGGCACCGGCTCAGCGTGAGCCTGCCGTACTGGCAGGACCGCGATCCGCTGGACGCCCTCGCCGTCGCCGAAGCAGCCGAGAAGTTCGGTTACCACCGGCTGTGGATCGGGGAGATGGCGACCTTCGATGCTTTCGCGCTGGCCACCGCTATCGGGATGGCACCCGGCCGAATCCCACTGTGTCTCGGCCCGTTTGCCGTCGATGTCCGCAGTCCCGCCACCATCGCCATGGGCGTGGCGAGCGTGGCCGCGCTCACCGGCCGGTCTGTCGATGTCGCTATCGGAAGCTCGAGCACCGTGGTCGTGAGCGGTTGGCATGGCCGTCAAAGAACCCGTACCGCAGTACATCTGGAGGACTCGGCGCGCATCCTGCGTGGGTTGCTCACGGGCGCGAAGGTCGATTTCGAGGGGGCGGTGGAGCGCATCAAGGGCTACCGGCTCCGGCTCGCGCCGCCGCACTCCTCGATCGCCGTGGCCGCCTTCGGTGCTCGTGCGCTGGCTGCCGCTGCCCGTACCGCCGATCGTGTGGTGTTGAATCTGGTTACGCCGGAACAGGTGTCGCGGTGTGCCGAACTGGTGCGAGCGGCCGCCGTCGACACGGGCCTACCGAGCCCCGCGATCTCGGTGTGGGTCACCGCCGCCGCGGACCCGACCGCCGACATGCGCGCCACCGTGCGCCGCGGTGTCGTGGGCTATCTGCGGGCGCCCGGCTACGACGCTATGTTCGAGGAGGCGGGCTTCGGCGAGGTGGTGCGTCTGGCGCAGAGTGGTGCACACCCGCGTGATGTCCTGGCCGCCGTGCCCGACGAATTGCCTGCTGCCGTAGGTATGTTCGGCGACACTGCCGCATTGGCCGACCGCCTCGACGCGTATCGCCGTGCGGGTGCCGACGAGATCGTCGTCGTGCCTACCACTTCGGCCGAGGATCCCGCCGGTCACCACACCCTCGAAACCCTCGCGAGGATCGACAATGCCTGACGCCTACATCTACGACGCCGTCCGGCTGCCTAGGGGACGAGTTCGTAAAGCAGGGGGCACGCTCGCCGAGATTCCGCCGTACGAGCTGTTCGGACAACTACTCAGCGCCCTCGAAAGCCGTTCGCTCAGCGTGGATTCCGTCGACGACATCCTGGTCGGCATCGGCACGACGGTAGGGGAGCAGGGCGGAAATCTGGCGCGCGCTGCTGCGCTGTGGGCCGGCTGGCCCGACCGGGTGCCCGGCGGCGTCGTGTCGCGGCTGTGCTGTTCCGGACTCGACGCCATCGAGAGCGCCGCGGCCAGGGTCGGCGCAGGCTATGCGGGCGTCATCGTCGCGGGCGGGGTGGAGTCGATGTCCCGGGTACCGATGCTGTCGGATCGTCCGGCCATTGCTACCGACACCGACCTCGGTGAACGCACCGGCTTCGTGACCATAGGAGTGTCCGCCGACCTCACCGCCGCCTCCTACGGCATCACCCGCGCCGAACTCGACGCCTACGCGGTGCGCTCACACCAGAAGGCAGCCGCCGCAACGACTTCCGAGTCCATCGTGGCCGTACACAAGGGCGGTACCGTGCTGCTCGCCGCGGACGAGGGCGCTCGGCCGGACGCCAATAGTGCCGCTTTCGCCGCACTACCGGCCCTGTTCGGAGATGACCCGGCCTGGGAGCGGGTAGCCCGCCGCCTGCCCGATTCTCCGCGCCCGGCAGCCGGCCTGCACACGATCGCGACCGCGCCACAGCTCGCCGACGGTGCGTCCGCGGTGGTCGTGGGAAGCGTCCGCGCGGCACGGCTGCTCGGGCGGCGGCCGATCGCGAGGATCGTCGGCGCCGCGCAGACCGCCGTGCGCTCACCACTGCTGACCGCCCCGGCCGCCGCAGCACGGGCAGCGCTCGCGCGCGCCGGTCTCACCGCCGCCGACCTGGACGTGGTGGAGGCCAACGAATCCTTCGCCGTCACACCGATTCTGCTCACCAGAGAGCTCGATCTCGACGAGGACCTGGTCAACCCGACCGGTGGCGCACTCGCGGTCGGCCACCCCCTCGGCGCGACCGGCGGCAACCTGATCGTCCAAGCCCTCGACGCACTGACGCGCACGGGTGGCGAACACGCGCTGATCACCATCCCCGCAGCCCTCGGTCTGGGCTCCGCGGTGGTGCTGCGGCGTCTCGAATGAAGGAACACCCCATGGCTGAATCACCCATCACTGCAGCAGATGTCGCCGTCGTTGACTCCACCACCGCTGCCGCCGGCCCCATGGCTGCCGCGGACCCCAACGCTGCCACCGTTGCCGCCGACCCGACGGCTGATACCGAGTCCACTGCTGTGGCCCCCGACTCCGCCGCTGCGACCAATTCCATTGACCCCGCAAGCTCCGATGCCTCCGCGAACTTCACGGTCGCAGGTGGTTCCGCTGTCGCAAGGGTGAATGTCCGTACCTGCCACCCAGAAGACCGGGTGCGCGAGTATCTCGATCGAGGGTGGTGGCAGCCCGACACCCTGCCGGAGCTTTTCCAGCGCCGGGTCGACGCGGCACCGGACGCGCCCGCCGTCACCGATCCCGCCAACCTCGCCGCGTTGACCGGTGCGGAACCACGAACGCTGTGCTGGCGCGAACTCGACGAGCACATCCTCGATCTCGCAGCGGTGCTGCACCGCAACGGCATTCGACAGGGCGACACCGTCGCGGTCCTGTTGCCGAATTCGATCGCATTGACGGCCACCTATTTCGCGCTGTGGCGTCTCGGCGCGGTCGCGACACCCATGCCCGCTTCCTATCGCCGTCATGAGCTGTCCGGCATTGTTTCCGCCGCCGACGCGACGGCGATCATCACGGCGGGTCGACTGTCGGGGCGCGAACTTGCCTGCGAGGCACTGGAAGTGCTGGGTGACGAGGGCACCGTCTTCGCCTTCGGACCTGGCGTGCCGGATGGTGCGATCCTGCTGGGCGAACCCGCCGACACCGCGGATCGGGAGCGGCTACGGTGCTACGCCAGCGGACTGGCGGTTTCGGTGAACGACCGCGTAACCATCTGCTGGACCAGCGGAACCGAAGCCGCACCCAAGGGAATTCCCCGCTGCCACGGTGACTGGCTCGCCATGGCTTGGGGCGTGCAAGACGGCCTGCATCTGACCTCGGACTCGGTGCTGCTCAACCCCTTCCCCATGGTCAACATGGCGGGCTTCGCCGCATCCTTCCTGCCATGGCTGCTCACCGGCGGACACCTGGTGCAACATCACCCGCTGGACCTACCGGTCTTCCTCGGCCAGATCGCGCGGCACCGGGTGACGCACACCAGCATGCCGCCCGCACTGTTGACGATGCTGCTGCACAACGAAACTCTGCGCGCCTCGGCCGACCTGTCGTCACTGCGGCGAGTCGGGTCCGGTGGCGCCCCGCTGCCGCCCAGCGTGGTGCGCGGCTGGCAGGACGAGCTGGGTATCGAGGTGCTCAACTTCTTCGGTTCCAACGAAGGCGTATGCCTGCTCGGCGCACCCGTCGACTTCCCCGATCCGGAGATCCGCGCGCAGTACCTGCCGCGCTACGGCGCACCCGGCGTGCAGTGGGCCTCCCGGCTCGCCGACCGGACGGCGGTGAAACTCGTCGACGTCGGTACCGGCGCGACGGTCACGCAAGTCGGTGGGACCGGCGAACTCCGGCTCGCGGGCCCCGCCGTCTTCGGCGGCTACCTGCCAGGCACCGCCTCGGCCGAACCGTTCGACAACGACGGATTCCTCTGCAGCGGAGATGTATTCGAGCTGTGCGGTGAGGACGGCCGATACCTGCGTTTCGTAGACCGGATCAAAGAGATCATCATCCGCGGCGGCATGAACATCGCCCCGGCCGAGCTCGAGGGCCTCCTTGCCGACGCGCCCGGCGTAGCCGACGTCGCCGTGGTCGGCTACCCGGACCCGGTACTCGGCGAAAAGTGTTGCGCGTTCGTGGTTCCCGCGCCCGACGCGACCGTGACGCTGGACGTCCTGACCGAGCATCTACGCGCCCGCGAGGTGGCCTCCTTCAAATTGCCCGAGCGACTGGAGATCGTCGAGACCTTGCCCCGCAACCCGGTCGGCAAGCTGCTGCGCCGCGAATTGCGGACGACGTTGACCGGCGATCAGTCCTGATCGGAAATCGGCAAGCACACCGTTCTGCCAACAGATACAGGAGTTCCGATGTCCACCAGCACCATTCACCTGCTAGGCGGTAGCCAAACCGATTTCGCCGTCAACTGGCACCGCGACGGCAAGGGCTTCGACGCACTCATGGGAACCGTGGTCGGCCAGGCTCTCGCGACAACGGACATCACACCGTCCGAGATCGGCGTGATCCACGTCGGTAACGCGTTCGGGCAGTTGTTCACCGGCCAGGGTCAGCTCGGCGGTATGCCCGCCACGGTCATCCCCGAACTGTGGGGCGTACCTGCGGGCAGGCACGAAGCAGCCTGCGCCTCCGGCAGCATGGCGCTGCTGGCCGCGATGACCGACCTCGAATCCGGCCGCTACGACTGCGCCCTGGTGATCGGCGCCGAGCTGGAGAAGACCGTGCCGGGCGACGTGGCGGCGGGCTATCTCGGTGCCGCCGCCTGGGTCGGTCACGAGGCACAGGACACGAAGTTCGTGTGGCCCACCATGTTCGCCGAGCTGGCCGACGAGTACGACCGCCGCTACGGCCTCGACGACACCCACCTGCGCGCGATCAGCGAACTCAATATCGCCAACGCACGCACCAACCCGCTGGCACAGACCAGGAATTGGACATTCACCCCGGATAGCTTCGGCACCGACGACACCGCGAACCCGCCGGTGGCCGGTCGACTACGCCGCCAGGACTGCAGTCAGATGACCGACGGTGCGGCCGCCGTGGTTCTGGTCTCGGATCGATTCCTGGCGCGGCGCAGCGACTTACGGCCCGAGGGTCGCGCGGTGATCAGCGGTTGGGGCCATCGCACCGCGGGCCTGCCACTGGCGCAAAAGATACGAGCAAGCGCCGAGGACCCATACGTCTTTCCCCATGTGCGCCGGACAATGCTCGACGCACTCGGCCGTGCCGGCCTGCCCGATATCGACGCGGTGGACGGGGTGGAGGTGCACGACTGCTTCGCCATGTCCGAGTACATGGCGATAGACCACCTCGGCATCACCGGCCCTGGGGAGAGCTGGAAAGCCGTGGCAGGCGGCGATATAACGCGTGACGGCCGGATACCGGTCAATCCTGGTGGCGGATTGATCGGCGGTGGCCATCCCGTGGGAGCGACCGGTGTACGAATGGTGCTCGATGCCTATAAACAGGTCACCGGGCAGGCAGGAGCCTATCAAGTGCCGGATGCCTGTCGGTTCGCCACCCTCAACATCGGTGGGAGCGCCACGACCGCAGCGAGTTTCATCGTGGAGAGCCGGACGAACCGGTCATAGTGAAGTCGGGCCTTTCCTGATCGCGTCGTATTCGCCGACGGTGCAAAGACACTCGGCGCGCAGTGACCGCCGCCGCACGGCTGCCACCTGGTCGACCGCCGGCAACACAGCGGTTGCGAATCGTCGTGCCTGTTCTATGATCATCCGGAAAACACCGCGGCGGCACGCCGCATTCACCCGGCAAATCGACGGTTTTCGCTGGCAACGGTGCGTCGCGGGCGAATGCGATGTAGCCTTCCCACGCGTGATCACTTGTCTGCCATCGAATCTCCTCCTGGAGCCGAAATGACCATCCAGCATCCCATTGAGGACGAGGTCACACAGCTGGCGAGGCGGGTCGAGAAGGCCCGCGGCCGGCTGGCATACCAATTCGATCCCGCGTTGACCGAAGCGCTCTCCGAGGACGAGCTGCTGGCCGAACGCGAGCTCGCCGAGAAGATTCGCGGGCAAGACCGTGGTCAGCGCTGGAAAGAGGCTCAAGCCGCCGCGTCGGCGGCCGACCGCGCCAGGCAGACCACCGAAGCGATCGAGAAGGCCGACATGCGAGATCTACTGGTGGCCCGCAAGGCAATTGCGGCGCAGCGCCGTGAGTCGAGCCCGCATGCCAAACTCGCCTCGCTGTACCGGCATCGGGCCTGGTCGTTGCGTGCGCTGGCCGGTGTCGTCGGCGCGGGCATGCTGTGGTCCGCGGTGAACGTCCAGCACAACATCGCGCCCGGCGGTCCCGGTGACCCGCTGTACTGGTTCAGCTACCTGCTGGAGGCGATGATCAGCGTCTGCCTGATCATCATCATGATCGGCACCAACAAGGTGGCCGAGTGGGGTGTCGTCGACAACCGTAAGCAGGTCGTCGCCGCCGAGGTCGCACTGCTGTCGCTGACCGTCACCCTGAACACCTACCCGTATCTGCGGGCGGAGCACTGGTACGACGCCGCCGTGCACGCCGTCGCGCCGGTGATGATCGGTGTCGCGCTGCTCATCCACGACGCCGCGAGCGCCCGCTACGGGCTCGCCATCCACCGCGCCACCGACCAGGTCCGGGATCTGCCCGACCCGGCCGAGCAGATCCGCCGCACGCTGCCCGCGATCGCCAGCTACCGGCTGCGCCGCTCGGCGGCGGAGGTGATGGCGTCCAACTCGATCGCCGAACTGACCGTCGAGGCCGAACCGGACCCGCTCGCGGAACTGGACGCCGGGCCAACCGGCGACGCCGTCGTGGACCCCGAGATCGAAACCGTCGTGGTCACCGACGAGGACGATGCCGCCACGCCCGAGCCCGCCGCTCCGGTCCGCTCGGCGTTCCGTTCCGCCACTCCGCCGCCCTCGGCAAAGGTGGTGGCCGCCGCGACGCTCGGCAGCGACCTCGCCGACACCAAGGACATCCGTCCGGCGGCGAAGTCGGAAAACGGCTCCGCGCCCAGCACTCCCGACCGCAAGCCCACGGTGCCGGCACCGGCACCCGAAGAGCCTGCCGCGAAGAGCAAGCCCGCCACCCCCGTGAACGGCGAGAAGCGCGACACCGACAGCAAGCCCGCCACGCCGGTGAACGGCACCGGCACGGCGACCAAGCCCGCCGTCGCGGCCCCCAGCCAGAAGTCGGCCACCCCGACCAAGGCCACCGCGCAGCAGGCCGCTCCGTCGAAGACGATCGCCACGCCGGCGAAGCCGAGCAAGCCCGCCGCCACCCCCGACAAACTCACCGTGAAGTCGGCCGAACGCCCGTCCGCGACCGCGCCGACCGCCGCCGTCAAGCGGCCGACCGCCCCGGCCGACGAAAAGCCCACCACCCCAGCGGATGCCAAGCCCGGCGAAGACGCGCCCGCCATCCCCACCCCGGAAATCCACGACACCGGCCAATTCCGTATCGCCGAGATCCTCGAACAGGAACTCGCCGAACTCCAGGCCGCCCGGCGCCGCGCCCGCACCAGCCGCAAGACGTCCACCCCCGCGGCGGGCCGCGACCGCTAGGCCGAGGAAACCTTTGCGGCGCTAGATCGTCTGCCGCAGCGCGTCCGACAGCCAGTAGTGGATGGCTCCTGCCGTCGCCTCCGTGCCGGTGATCTCGGCCGTGAGGTGCCAGTAGTGGTGCAGCAGAGGATCCGTGTCCGCTGTGCCGGTGAGGAGTGCGCGCCGGAACCGGGGCGTGTCCCGTTGGCGGCGGGCTGCCGCGTGGGCGTGCACGTACTGGTCGAGCTCCGCTCCCGGACGGGGCCTTTCGCCGGTGGCGACCAGCGGGGCCACGATCTCGCAGACGTCGGCGACGGCCGTCACCAATTGCCTGCGGTCACCGATGCTCCCGCGCTCCGATCGCCAGATCTGCTGCGTCATCGCCGTTTTGACGCGCGGATCGGTGGTGAGCGCGGTGAGCTCGGCGTAGGCGACCAACCGATTCGGCGCGGGATCGCTCGGGAGCGTCGGCAGATTCATGTCGATGAACGAATCGAACTGCTCGCGGGGCAGCGGACCGAGAATGGGCCGCCAGAATGCGACGGCGCTATCGATGATCGAGCTCCGGTCCTGCACCGCAGCAAGCAGTTCCAGCCGACGTGTGTGTTCGCCGGGCGGCGCGCATTCGAGAGCGAACAGGGTCGCTCTGCGCCACCGGAGCGCGTCGAGCTCGGCATCGAGGGTGGCGCGTTCGGCCGCCGCGACCGCACCGAGCGATTCAGCGCCGTTGAGCACGCCGACAATCGCAGGCAGTGGCAGACCCAGCGCCCGTAATCGGCGCACCAGCAGCAGCCGGTCCACCGCGGCGGGGGAGTCGAATATCCGATGCCCGCCGCCGGTCCGGCGATACTCCAGAATCCCGCTGTCGCAATAGAACCGGATGGTTCGCACGGGCACGCCGGTGCGGCGCGCCAACTCGCCGATGCTCATCGCGGCGCGGTAGGTGTCCTCGGTCACATCGACTTGAACCTCCACTCGGGTGGAGTTCCTACCGTAATGGAACTTCGAGTGAGAGGGATCGACCGATGAACCACCCCGAATCCATGACGACCGAGCAGATCTGGCACGCCGTCGCCGCCGAACGCGCGCGCGTGGCCGACCTGCTCGCCGACCGCGCCGAATCCGACTGGGATCACGCATCTCTCTGCGCGGGATGGCGAGTCCGCGATGTCGTCGCGCATCTGGTGCTGTCGACGCGCGCGAATCTCGGCTGGATAGTGGTCAATCTGATCCGTGCCCGTGGCAACGTGCATCGGGGCTTACGGGACAGCGCCATTCGCTACGCCGACCGCGTCGGCACCCGCCAGCTGCTCGCGGACCTCCGCGCCACCGCGCCGTCCCGATTCGTCCCGATCGGCACAGTCCCCGCCGACCGCCTGCTGGACGTGCTCGTGCATGCCCAAGATATCGCCATCCCGCTCGGCATCATCCACGACATGCCGTCCGTACCAGCCCGATCGGCGCTGCATCGGGTATGGGAAACGGCCGACCGGTTCGGCATCGAAGAGCGCCTGTCGCGCTATCGCCTCGTCGCGACCGACATCGAGTGGTCAACGGGCACGGGTGAACTCGTGCAGGGAACCGCAGGCGCGCTGCTCCTGCTCGCGACAGGCCGTTCCGCGGCAGCCGCACTGCTGACTGGTCCGGGTGTCGCCGCATTGACCGCGAACGAGGCGTGAACCGGTGGTCGCGTCGACCACCGCCCCTGTCCGCGTATCAGCTCTTCGAACCTGTTGAGCGCAACGGCTACTGCGCGATATCGCGTCCGGAGCCGGCCGCGTGCTGTCCGTGATTCCGGCGCAGTTCCGAGTTGATGCGCTGTGCTTCGGCGAGCTGGTCTTCGAGAATGATGATGCGGCAGGCCGCGTCGAGCGCGGTGCCCTGGTCGACCAATTCGCGGACCCTGGCGGCGATGCGCAGTTGGTAGCGGGAGTAGCGGCGGTGGCCGCCGTCGGAGCGTTGGGGGGTCAGGAGTTCGGCGGCGTCGAGGGCGCGCAGGAAGGCCTGGGTTACGCCGAGGGCGTCCGCGGCACTGCCCATGCTGTAGGCGGGATAGTCGTCGTCGTCCAGTTTGGCGCCGGGGTTGTCGGTTGCCGGGTCGGCGTGGGTCTGTTCCATGAATACCTATCTGCGAAAAAAGAATTGGGCCCCGGCGCGTGGAGCGCCGGGGCCCAGAGGGGGTTTATTCACCATGCCGGCCATCGTGACCGGCTTCGTCTTTCCACATCCCGTGCTGCAGGGTGGGGTGTGGGGATCGCATCGTTAGGACTGTCGACCACCTCCAATCCATGGAACCGCGATGCCCGCTTGCGCTGCGATACGCGCTATGCCGTCCGAACGCTGAGAGCGCGTCGGAACCGGGCACCGCTCCCTACCTTTCGTGGTGTACGTCCCTCCCCTCCGGTGGCGTTGTCGTCAGCCACCCGGAGGGGAGGGTATTCAGTCACTTCATCTCATTCCGGGAAGTTCATCCTCTACCCGGCCACTGCGGCTTTCTTCTCTGCTGACGGGATGAACCATATAACAGCGGCGTCGGAATGTCTACAGTGGCGACTGTAGATTTTCTGTGCGTGTCCCGCCGCAGCTCAGAGCGCCGCGGGGCGCGTGGCAAGGGCCTGCTCGGCCGCCGCGCGCAGTTCTTCGAGCCGAGCTCGCTCCTCGGAGGTGTAGTCGCGGGCCTGGTCGTCGAGCACGCACACGGTGCCGTACACGCTGCCGTCCGGGTTGTGCACGGCCAACCCGAGGTAGTTGACCAAGCCGAACTCCACTTCGTCCTCGTTCCCCGCGAAATCCGGGTCGGCGCGCGAATCACGCACGAACAGTGCAGTGTCGTTGTCGACCACCCGCTCGCAGTACAGCTCGTGCGCCGCCGGGAAGGCCGAGCCCTTCTTGCCTTCGGCGCCGACCGGGTAATGCACCTCCGCCGCACCGGCCGTCGCCTCCACCGCCATATGTGTCGGCGTCGACCGCATCACGAGCACCGACCGCACTCCCAACTCGGTTGCGGTCTGCGCGAGCAGTGACTCGATCGGCCGGAATTGCGCACTGCTGTCGGGCATGAGGACCTCTCCTGGCACGAGACACACGGACAAGTGGTCCCACTGTCCTCGGCCGACGGCCCGGTGACCAGGATTGCGCTCACGGTGCCGGAAACCGGCGCGGCGGACTCGTCGGGATCCGCCTCGGATCTTTAGAGCTCAGGCGACAATCTGGGTGTACGCCGCGCGAATGTGTGACTCGGCGTCGCTGAGGTAATCGGCCAGCATCCGCTCGGCCTCGGCGGTTCGACCGTCGACCATCGCCTCGTAGATCTCGTGATTGCGGGCCAGGTACGGCTCGTGGAAGGTCAGCGGATCGGCCATCACATGGAAGACCAGACGCAGCTCGTTCCACACGCTCGACATCATCTCGTCCAGCCGCCTGCTGCGGTTGAGCGCGGCGATCGCCTTGTGGAAGTCGATGTCGGCCGTGCCGACGCCGGTCCAATCCTGTTTCGCGGCACAGGCATCCGCGTGGGCGAGTGCGGCGGCGAGGTCGGTCGGTGGCGGGCCCGCGGGATCGAAACCGTGCACCGCGGCACCCTCGATCACCCGGCGGCACTGGTAGAGCTCCGCGACATCCGCCGGAGTCGGGATGCGTACGAACGCACCACGATTGAGCTCGTGGGTGACCAGCCGTTCCTCGATCAGCGAGCGGAACGCTTCACGCAGCGTGTTGCGCGAAACGCCCAGTGCCGCACAGATATCCGGTTCGGACAGCCGCGTGCCCGGCCGCAGCGACCCGTCCAGGATGCTGGCCCGCACGATGTCGGCGGTCTGCGAACTGCGACTGGAGCGGGCGAGCAGACCCTTGTGTTCGGACAGTGCCGTGTAGACGGGATCGGGCCGATCTACCGGTGTCGTCATCCAAACCTCCGCGGACCAGTGGCTTTGCCGTTCGAGCATAACCCAGCGATCGAACCGCCAGCCGACGATCCCACCTTAGGATTGCAGAATCGTTCAACGATCCGTAGTCTGCTGTGACGTACGTCGCTCTCCTGAGCTCGAGCATTGCGAGGCAGCCATGAGCCTTTCCACAGACCTCCCGGTGGATCCGGCCGAAAAGTCACAACCCTTCGACTGGTTCCGAACGTTGAGCGCCAAAGGCAAGAAGGCCTTCCTCGGCGCGTTCGGCGGATATGGGCTGGACGCCTACGACTTCCAGGTGCTGCCGCTGGCGCTCGGCGCCATCTCGTCGTACTTCGCCATCAGTTCGGGCCAGGCGGGGTTGCTGACCACGGTCACCCTGCTGGTGTCCGCGCTCGGTGGCGCGCTGGCGGGCGTGCTGGCGGACAAGATCGGGCGAGTGCGCACGCTGCAACTCACCGTCGCCACCTACACCCTGTTCACGGTGTTGTGCGGTTTCGCACCCAATTTCGAGACGCTGCTGGTCTTCCGGGCATTCCAGGGTCTCGGTTTCGGCGGGGAATGGGCCGCTGGCGCGATCCTGGTCGCGGAGTACGCGCAGACCAAATATCGAGGCCGCACGGTGGCCTACGTGCAAAGCGCCTGGGCCGTCGGCTGGGGCTTGGCGGTCCTGGTCTACACGCTCGTCTTCCAGTTCGTCAGTGAAGATCTCGCCTGGCGGGTGCTGTTCTGGACCGGTGCGCTGCCCGCATTGCTGATCATCTGGGTGCGCCGCAATCTGACCGACTCCGAGACGGTCACCCAGCGCCGGGAATCGGCGGGTAATCGTGCGGGATCATTCGTGTCGATCTTTCGGCGCGACCTGCTCCGGACGACGTTGTTCGCCTCCTTGCTGGCCACCGGTGTCCAGGGCGGTTACTACACTCTCGCCACCTGGCTGCCGACCTTCCTGAAGAAGACCCGTGACTTGAATGTCGTTGGTACCGGCGGTTATCTGTTCCTGCTGATCGGCGGCGCGTTCCTCGGGTATGTCACCGGCGGCATCCTCGCCGACCGGATCGGCCGCAAACGCACCATCCAGCTCTTCGCCGTGTTGTCGGTCGCCTTCATGGTCTCCTATATCCAGGTGCCGGAGGGGGCGAACACCATGGTGCTGATTCTCGGCTTCCCGCTGGGTTTCTGTACCGCGGCCATCTTCTCCAGCTTCGGGTCGTTCCTGTCCGAGCTGTACCCGACCGCGTCCCGCGGTACCGGGCAGGGCTTCACCTACAACTTCGGTCGTGGTGTCGGCGCCGTATTCCCCACCGTGGTCGGCTTTTTGGCCTCCACCACGCTGGGCCTGGCCGGCGCGATGATGTTCGGCGCCTTCGGATATGTTCTCGCGGTCATCGCGCTGTTCGGCCTGCCGGAAACCCGCGGCCGCGAATTAGCCTGAAGGAGGGTCGATGTCCGCGATCACCGTGCCGAGGGCGCCGCTGCGGATCCTGCCCGCGGGGGACCGGTCGATGCTCGTCGCGCCAGACGAGCACGCCGATCTGGTCGCGTTCATCGACCTGCTCCGCCGCGAATTACCCTGCGGCGTGCACGACGTCCTGCCCGCCGCACAGACCGTCTTGGTCACCATGACCGATGCCGCGGACAGCCGGGCGGTCGAAGAGCAACTGCGGCAGCTGTTTCGGAGTATCCAGGGGGCGGGCTCGGCTGAGGTACTACCGGATGACGTGCGCACCATCCCGGTCCGTTATGACGGTCCGGATTTGGAAAGCGTTGCGGCACAGTTGGGTATCTCGGTCCGCGCGCTGATCGCCGCGCACACCCGCACGGTGTGGCGGTGCTCGTTCATCGGATTCGCTCCTGGGTTCGGTTATCTCGAGGCCGCCGAGTCCGGGCTGGCCGTACCGCGGCGGTCCGAGGCCAGGACCTCGGTGCCCGCGGGCTCGGTGGCGCTGGCCGACGGATACAGCGCCGTCTATCCGCGGCGTTCGCCCGGCGGCTGGCAGCTCATCGGCACCACCGACGTCCGGATGTGGGATCTCGACCGGGCCGAGCCGTCCCTGCTACGCCCGGGTACCCGGGTCCGTTTCATCGAGGAGGCCGGCGAATGACCGCGGTACGCATCCTCGACGCGGGCATGTTGAGCACCATCCAGGACCTCGGCAGGCCCGGCTGGTTCTCCGTCGGCGTCGGCGTATCCGGCGCGGCCGATCGAGGTTCGCTGAAGCTGGCGAATCGGCTGGTCGGCAATCCCGAGGACGCCGCGGGCATCGAAACCCTGCTCGGCGGACTGGAACTCGTGGCCGAGGCGCCGGTGCTGCTCGCGGTGACCGGTGCCGACGCGCCGATCACCGTGGACGGCGTCGCCCAGGCGCACGCGTCCGTTCTCCCGTTGCGCACCGGACAGCGGCTGAAGCTCGGCATGGCCATCGCCGGGCTGCGCGTGTATGTCGCGGTGCGCGGCGGTATCGCCGTCGATCCGGTGCTCGGCTCGCGCAGTAGAGACACCCTCGCCGGGCTCGGCCCCGAGCCGCTGGCCGAGGGTGCGCAGCTCAGCATCGGTCCGACGGAGAACTTCCCGTGGCCGAATGTCGACGTGGCGCCGGTGCCCCCGATGGACTCGGGTCTGGTCACCGTCCGGGTGCTGCTCGGTCCACGGGACGACTGGTTCGCCGACCCGCAGTCGCTGTTCACGGGCCGCTGGCAAATGACCGACCGCGCCGATCGCGTAGGTGTGCGGTTGGCCAGGGTCGGCGACGGCGCGCCACTGACCCGGATCAACGACAAGGAGCTGCCGACCGAAGGAGTACCGCTCGGCGCGATCCAGGTGCAACCGAGCGGGGAACCGGTCGTCTTCCTCGCCGATCACCCCATCACCGGCGGATACCCGGTCGTCGGGACCGTGGTCACAGCCGACGTCGACCTGCTCGCGCAGCTGCGACCAGGGCAACAGCTGCGATTCCGCTCGGCAACATCCTGATTGACTCCAGGTCGTCAAGATTTATGCAGTGTGCACAGTGGTAGCCGGGAAACCCTGGCCGGTTGCGTAGTGACACCTGTGCTAACGGTCGTGTGAACTGAGACCTCGTTCGGTCCGTCGGGCGCTCGATGGTGTCCCGGTTGGCGGCCGCTGCGTACAGCGGCCTCTGGCTTCGATGTCAGCTCCGCCCGAGAGGTACCCCGATTGTGATCCATGTTCGTCGTGCCATATTCGCAGTAGGTTTCGCGCTCAGTGTTTCCCTTGCCGTTGCCGTGACGGCGACCGCCGAGACGGATTCCCCGAGCACCGGACCCGAAGCCACCTGGCCGGTCCGCCCCGACGAGAACCAGCTGCCGCCACTGCCGAGCGAAACCGATATCTACCGGTTCATTCCCGTCCCGCTGCCCGCGGACGATCACTGGTACGACGACCCGGACGACCTCGACCGCTACGCCAACGGTGACGTGATCCGCAAGCGCGTGGTCACCAGTTACCTGCTCGGCGTGCCGTGGCCGCCGGTGCACACCGAACAGATCCTCTACCGCAGCACCGACAGCCGGGACCGCCCGATCGTCACCGCCACCACCGTCATGATCCCGGGGATCCCGTGGCTCGGCCCCAGCCCGCGACCGGTCATCTCCTATCAGGAGGCGATCGACGGTCTGGACCCGGCGTGCAACCCTTCGCACACCGTGCGCGCGGGAACCATGAAGGAAACCCAGCTGTTGCTGCAGTTCCTCGGTGAAGGCATGGCGGTGACGATCCCCGACTTCAACGGCAAGACCAGCACCGCCCTGGCGCCGAGCGAGGGCCACATGGTGCTCGACGGTGTCCGCGCGACCCGGCGCGCGGGCCTGGGGTTGGCCGACGCACCGATCGGACTGTGGGGATACTCCGGCGGCGGCAGCGCCACCGGCTGGGCGGCCGAACTGCACCGCGGCTACGCCCCCGAACTGCCGATCAAGGGCAGCGCCCAGGGCGGTGTGCCCGGCGACAAACACGCCATGACCCTGTTCGCCATGGACGCAGGCCCCGGTATCGCCGGGCAGGCCGATTTCGTCGGCTGGATCTGGCTGATCGGACTGTCCAGAGAATTTCCCGACCTGCTGCCCCTCGACAAGTTCCTCACTGCCGACGGCATGACCATGGTCCACGACATCGAGCACCGCTGCCTCTACACCGCGGCCGCGACCGGCGCATGGCGCCCGCTGAAGAACTACCTCAAAGACCCGAAGGCGTTCCTGGACCCCGATATCCAAAACGTCCTGCACCGAGACAGTCTCGGCTACGGCGACACCCCCGACGTCCCGATCGCCATGTGGCACTCCACCACCGACCCGATCATCCCCATCGCCGCCATCGAACCCGTCGTACTACGCTACTGCGCAGCCGGCGCCAACCTCCGCTTCTTCAGAGTCCCTGCCTCCGAACACATCTCGGCCGAACTCCTCGGCTACGAACCATCGCTGCTCTGGCTCACCGCCGTCCTCGCGGGCGCCGACCCCGGCCCGACCACCTGCTGACCGGCACCGAGAATCGGGTCCGGCGCGGGCAAACCCTGTGCCGCGCCGGACGGCAGAAAACCGGAGGCGATGAACTCGCTGATGTAAGCGTCGAGGGCGGCTTCGGTGATCGGTGGACAGGTGATGCCGGTGCCGGCGAGGGCGGCGCGGGTGTGGGCGTCGCTCCAGTCGAGGCGGGCGAGGCCGAGGTAGTTCGAGCTGAGCAGTTCGGCGCGGACGAGTGAATCGTCACCGGCGGCGTTGCGGCGGTGGGATTCGGCGGTGAGGGCGGCCCGCACCGTGTCCAGTGGGGCGGTGGTCACCGGCAGTCCGTGGCGGCGTAGCCGGGCGAAGATGGTTTTCACGGCCACCGGGGTCTTGTTGACCAAGTGGTACACGGTCTCCGCGCGAGGGTGCGTGACGAGTTCCACGATGGCGCGGGAGACATAAGTCGCCGGGCTGAGAGAGACGGCGGCGTCGCTGACATCAGGTGCCTGCCCGAGGATCGCGGCGGCGCGGATCATGTTCCAGAACGAATCGTCGGCACTGTTCAGGCCGGATTGCGGGTCGCCGCAGATGGTTCCGGGGCGGTAGATGCCGATCGGCACGCCGCGGTCGCCCGCCTGCCACACCAGTTCCTCTGCGGCCCACTTGGACAGGACATAGCCGTTCTCGGCCAGCCGGTCTGCCCGCAGCCTGGTGCTTTCCACGATGAGGCGAGGTGTCGCTGTCTTGGCGACGGTCGTGCCCAGCGTGGAGACGAAATGTACCGGTTTGAGCCGGTGTGTCGTCGCCAGGCGGAGCACGTCGCGGGTGCCCTCGACATTGGCCGCGCGCAGTCGTGCGTACGGATCGATGTGATTTACGCGGGCACCGTTGTGCAGGATCACGTCGACGGTCTCGGCGAGTCGGTCGTACTCGGTGTCGGCGAGCCCTAATCGTGGCGCGGCGAGATCGCCGGGCACCGCGACGATTCGGTCCCCGGCGGCCTCGTTCCACAGCCGGTAACGCTGTAGTACCTGCCGGATTCGATCTGCACCCTGGCCGGCGGTTTCGGCGCGCACCAGACACCACACGCGTGCGTCGGTGTGCTCCAGCAGATCTCGGAGCAGGTGTGCACCCAGGAAGCCGGTCGCGCCGGTCAGCAACACCACGCGCGGTGTCCCAGTGGGCGGGGCGAGACCGTCGTGCACAGCGATGTCATCGTCGAGTACGGCGTCCTCGGCCGGGGTCGGCACCCGAGTCTGCGCGGCCGTTCCGGTGAGGTGCGCGGCGAGGCCGCCCACCGTGGGGGTGGTGAGCAGTGCCGACATCGGCACATCGCGGGCCAGCCTGGCCGAGAGTCGTTGATGCAGGGTGAAAGCCATCAGCGAGGAACCGCCGAGCTCGAAGAAGTCGTCGGTCACCCCGATCGGGGAGACGGCGAGCACCTCGGCGAATACCTCGGCGATCGTGATCTCCAGCGGCGTCGACGGGGCGACGCCGTCGCGTGCCGCGAAAACAGGCTGGGGGAGTGCCGCCCGGTCGAGTTTGCCGCTGGTATTGACCGGAAGCGCGTCGAGCAGCAGCACCGCCGACGGCACCATGTAGGCAGGCAGCATGCGAGAAAGCGACTGCCGCAACGCATTCGGGTCGACATCCGAGTCGGCCGCCGCGACGACGTAGCCGACCAGCCGGTCACCACCGTCGGACGGTTTCACCGCGACCGCCGCCTGCCCGACTCCTGGATCGGCGAGCAGCGCGGTCTCGATATCGCCGAGTTCGATGCGGTGCCCGCGGACCTTCACCTGGAAGTCGCTGCGCCCCAGGTAGTCCAGGGTGCCGTGAGCGTTCCAGCGCACCAGATCCCCGGTCCGGTACATCCGTGCACCCCGCTCGGCCGGATTCGCGAGGAAACTTCCGGCAGTGAGTCCGGGCGCGGCTTTATAGCCGCGCGCCAACTGGACTCCGGCTAAATACAATTCGCCGACCGCGCCCACCGGCACCGGCCGCAGTCGCGTATCGAGAACGAACACCCGCGAATTCCACTCGGGCACCCCGATCGGCACCGTGGCCGCCGGCTCGGCCGCGTCGACGCGATGCTGGGTGATGCTGACCGCCGCCTCGGTCGGCCCGTACAGGTTGTGCACCTCGGCGCTGCTGATCGCCGCGAACGCTCGCGCGGTCTCCGGCGCCAAGGCCTCACCGATGACGAAAACCGCACGCAGCGAAGACACTTCGGCGGCAGTGGCATGCCCGGCGAACGCCGTCAGCATGGTCGGCACGAAATCGGTGAGGGTGACCCGGTGCGCGGCGATCAGCCCGCACAGCGCCGCCGGATCCCGATGGTCGTCGGGACCGGCGAGCACCATCCGCGCGCCGGCGCGCAGCGGCAGGAAGTATCCCCACAGCGACACATCGAAGGTCGCCGGCGTCTTCTGCAAATAGGTGTCAGCGGCGTCGACCCCGTACTGATGCTGCATCCAGCCGAGCTGATTGACGATCGCCGCGTGGCTGACCACCACGCCTTTCGGTCGCCCGGTCGAGCCGGAGGTGTAGATGACGTACGCGGGATGGTCGCCACGCAACGGGATCCGGCGCTCGTCCTCGCGGACGGGCACCGAGTCCAATCCGGTCAGGTCCAAGTTGTCGACGGCGTGCGCCGCCGTGACCGTGAACAAGTCCCCGCTGGTGGTCAACACACAGTGCGGCGCAGCGGAATCCAGCACATGGCCGATCCGCTCGGCGGGATGATCCGGATCGATCGGCACCCAAGCGCCGCCCGCTTCGGCGATCGCGCACAGTGCGACAACCTGATCGAGGGAACGCCGCATGGCCACCGCGACAACGGATTCCGGTCCGACACCCTGCCCGATCAGCCACCGCGCCAACCGATTACTTCGGGTTTGTAATTGCCCGTAGGTCATCGTCGCCGAACCGCACACCACGGCGACGGCACCCGGCGTGGCCGCGGCCCGGCGTTGCAGCGCCGCGCCGAGGGTCTCGGGCGCGACCGCGTGCGCACCACCGGCCGACCATGCTTCGATCCGCCGCCGTTCGTCCGGATGCACCATATCGATGTCACCGACCGCGGCGACCGGATCGGCGGCCACCTGGTGCAGCACCCGGACATAAGCGTCGAGGAACCGCAGCACGGTCGGTTCGTCGAAAAGATCGGTGGCATAACCGAACCGGATGATGATCTGCCCCGGCGTGCGGTCGGCGCCGTGGTCGTCGACCACCGCGATGTGCAGATCGGTCTTCGCCGTACGCGTGTCGACATCGAGCCCGGCGAAGGTCAGGCCGGGCAGTTCGAGGCTGGCCTTGCCGAAGTTCTGGAACGCGAAACCGACCTGATACAGCGGATGCCGCCCCGGCGACCGCACCGGGTTGACCGCGTCGACGACGTGCTCGAACGGCACCTCGGAATGGGCGAAGTTCGCCAGATCCCGATCCCTGGTCCGGTCGAGCAGCGCGGCGAAGCTCTCGCCGGGGTCGATCCTGGTGCGCGACACCGTCGTATTGACGAACATGCCGACGAGATCGTCCAGGGCGGCCTCGGCCCGGTTGGTCATCGGCACCCCGATGGCGATGTCGGTGCTGCCGGACAGCCGCGACAGCAGCACGGCCAAGGCCGTCCGCATCACCATGAACAGGGTTGCCTTGTGCTCGCGGGCCACGGCGAGCAACGCGCTGTGCAGGGTGGCGGGCACCGGCCGCTGGGTGGCCGCGCCGCGCAACGACGCGGTGCTCGGTCGGGGCCGGTCGCTCGGTAGATCGAGTTCGTCCGGCAGCCCGGCCAGTTCGGTCGTCCAGTAGGAAAGCTGCCGGGACAGCAGCGAATCCGGGTCGTCGCGGGAGCCGAGCAGCTCCTGCTGCCACAGCGCGTAGTCGGCGTATTGGATATCGAGCGGACGCCATGCCGGAGCGGTGCCCGCGGCGCGCGCGGTGTAGGCGGTGGCGATATCGCGAGCCAGCGGCGCCAGCGAGGAGCCGTCGGCGCAGATATGGTGCACCGCGCACACCAGCACGTGGTCGTCGGCGGTCCGTAGCAGCCGAACCCGCAGCGGCACTTCGGTCGACACGTCGAAGCCGCGCCACAGAATGGCGTGCACCCGTTCGGCCAGCTCGTCGGGTGTCGCCGTCGCCAGCTCCTCGACGGCGAAATCGGCGACACCACTGCCCGCTTCGAGCGCGTGCTGCCGCGGTCCGGTGCTGTCGGCCGGATATCTCGTGCGCAGGATCTCGTGGCGCGCAACGGTATCGATGAACGCGGCGCGCAAGGCGGCGACATCGAGGTCGCCGGACATGCTGAAGGCGAAGCCGATATTGTCCACCGCCGATTCCGGATCGAACCGGTTACGCAGCCAGAACCGCAGCTGCGACGGGGACAGCGGCACCCGTTCGGGCCGCGGCCGGGCCAGCAGCGCCGGTCGGCTCTCGTCGAACCGCTGCGCCTGAATGGCTTTCGCCAGCGCCGTTACGGTCGGATGGTCGAACAGCAGTCGGGTCGGGATCCGCGCCTGCCACATCTCGCTCAGCCGTGCGGCGACCTGGGTGGCGAGCAGCGAATTGCCGCCCGAGGCAAAGAAATCGGAGTCCGCGCCCAGCTGATCGTGACCCAGTACCTGAGCGAAGACCTCGGCGACCAGTTCCTCACCGGGGCCCGACAGCGCGCGGCACGCGAGCTGATCGACAGCGCGGGCGCGCAAGGCCGCCCGGTCCGCCTTTCCAGTGCGCGTCAAGGGAATTCGGTCGATGATGGTGATCGTGGCGGGCAGCATGTAGTGCGGCAACTGCCGAGCCAATGCGCTCGCCAGTTCGGTGTCATCGAGTGCGTAGCCGGGTTCGGCTTGCACGTAGGCCGCCAGCGCCGTCTCACCCGCCGCGGTCTTGCGATCGACGGTAACCGCCGCGCGCACCCCGGGCCTGCTCGTCAGCACCGATTCGATCTCGCCGAGCTCGATGCGGAAGCCACGGACCTTGACCTGATCGTCGCTGCGGCCCAGATATTCGAGGTCACCGCCGGTGCCGCGGCGGACGATGTCGCCGGTGCGATACATCCGGGTGCCGGGCAACCCGTTCGGGTCGGCCACGAAGCGCTGTGCCGTCAGGCCGCAGCGATCGTGGTACCCGCGGGCCAGGCCGGGCCCGGAGACGTACAGTTCACCTGCGGTACCGACGCCGACCGGGCGTAGTCGTTTGTCGAGTACCCGGCAGCTGATCCCCGGCAGTCCCGAGCCGATGGTGACCGGCAGGTCCGGGGCCAGCGCCGCGCTGATCGACACCATGATGGTGGTCTCGGTCGGGCCGTAGCCGTTGAAGAATCGGCGTCCGGGAGCCGACCAGCGGTGAACCAGTGGTGCGGGGCAGGTTTCGCCGCCGACGATCACCACCCGCAGCGTGTCGAGTCCGGTCGGCTCGAGCGAGGCCAGCGCCGACGGGGTCAGAAAGGCATGGCTGACCTCGTGGCGCGCGATGAGACTCGCCAGCTCGGCGCCGCCGTAGACCGTCGGCGGCGCGATCACCATGGTGGCGGCGGCGCCGATGGCGAGCAGCAGCTCGAGCACCGAGGCGTCGAAGCTCGGTGACGCGAAATGCAGTGTGCGCGCGGCAGAAGTGAGTGTGTACCTGGTGATCTGCTCGGCGCAGAACGCCGCGAGACCGGCGTGGGTGACCGCGACGCCCTTCGGTCTGCCCGTCGAGCCGGAGGTATAGATCAGGTACGCCACGTTCGAAACCCGAAGCAGCGTAGGGCGATCGAGGTAAGAAATGGGGTTCGCCGATGCCGCGGCGGTCCGCGTGACCAGCTCCGGGTCATCGATCGCGAGCCAGCGCACGCGTGCGGGCAGTGCGGGCGCGTTTTCGCAGTTCGTCAGCCCGATGTCGGCGCCGCAGTCGCCCACTTGGAACTGGATGCGCTTGCCCGGCAAGCCCGGATCGATCGGCACGAATGCGGCGCCGGTCTTCGCGACCGCCCACACCGCGAGGACCGAGTCGATCGATCGGGGCAGCGCCACCGCCACCATGGTCTCCGGCCCGACGCCCAGCGCGAGCAGCGTCCGCGCCAGCCGCGAGGAACGGGCGTCGAGTTGACGGTAGGTGATCGAGCTGTCGCCGCACACCGCCGCGACACCGTCGGGATTGCGTTCCACGGCTGAGGCGAGCAGTGCGGCGAGGGTGGGGGAGTGTGTCGAGGAGCTCCGGCGGGAACGTTCACGACGAGCGGACGAGGGGGTCCGCTGAATACCACTGGTCAAGCTCTGGTCCCGCCATACGAAGTGACAAAGGGGCCTGATGGTATAACGCCGCACTGCGGTCCACCACCGAATGGAATAACACCTGTTCGCGCGCGTGCTCAGCCCGAGTTGCCCGGCGCGGAGCCACACTTTACGGCATTGGGTGCCAAGTGATTTCGGAAATCAGTGGATCAATATTCCGGGTTTGCTTCCGGCCTCGATGCTCGACCGCACCCAGCGTCGGCTCGGTGCCAGGCAGCGCTGTTGCGCCTGCGCGAACAGCCGCACACTGGCCGGTCCCGGCCAGTCGGCGGGCAACATCGCCGCCGGGAGGCCGGGATCGAGATAGGGGATGATGCGCCATTCGTCGAGCAGCGGGACGAAGTACTCGAAGGCTTGACGGTCGGTCAGATCCTCGCGAGTGAGAATATCGCCGTGGTGGGCGAGGAACGCGCGGTGCCGCTCGGCGAGGGCGGGCAGATCCCACCATTGCGCGGCCGCGGCGCGCAGCGTGCCGGGCACCGTCAGGTCGGTGGCGCGAAACGAGGTCACGTAGTCGTCGAGCGCCAATGCCGTGACGATCGTGGCCGCCTCGGCCGCCAGATACTCCGGGCAGATCCACAGGCCGGCCGACACGGTGCCGCAGCCGATCGAGGACAGCCTGCGGCGCAGCTGATGCCGCGCGGCGCGCTGGGATTCCGGGATGCCGAACGAGATCAGGTGCCAGGCGTCGCCATCGGCCATCTGCCGGAAGCCGAAGATGCGCGGATCGCCGCGCGAATACATCGCCTCGGCTGCGGCGGTGATGCGGTATCCGCTGCGGCCGTCGCGTGACTCGGCGTCGAGCACGCCCTTGCTCTTCAGCCGGGTGACGGCGGTCCTGGTGCTCTGCTCGGGCACGCCGAGTCCGGCCAGCAGCGCGCTGAAGTCGGCGATGGCGAGCCAGCCGCCCAGGTCGCGGACGTACGCGCCGAGCACGGTCCGGGCAAGCGAGGTCGCGCTGCCCGGCCTCGAATCGATGTCGTCGAGGACCGCGCCCGCGAGGTCAGCGCGTGGTGAGTTCATCGCGGATCGCCGAGATCCCGGCGAGAACCTCGGTGTAGGTGGTGCTGAGCGGGCTCAGCCCGATCCGAATGCCCTGCGGCGGACGGAAATCGGGGATGACGCCGCGTTGCCAGAGTCGCGCGGTGATCTCCTTGAAGTCCGGGTGGTCGATCGTCACGTGGCCACCACGACGAGCGGGGTCGGTGGGCGACGATACCGCAACGCCCAGCGGTAGCAGCCAGGCCCGCACCAGTTCGAGCGCGAATTCGGTGAGGGCAATCGACTTCGCCCGCACGGCCGCCATCCCCACCTCCTCGATCAGGTCGAGGGTGTCCTGGATCGGCAGCATGCCGACGATCGCGGGGGTCCCGCTGATGACCCGCCGGATGCCCTGGGCGGGAACGTAACCCTGCGCCATCTCGAACGGACTCTCGCGACCCATCCAGCCCCAGATCGGCTGCGTGAAATCGGCGAGGTGCGCGGCGTTGACGTAGCCGAAGGCGGGTGCGCCGGGGCCGCCGTTCAGATACTTGTAGGTGCAACCGACCGCGTAATCGACGGCCCAGGAATCGAGTTCGAGCTCGACCGCGCCTGCCGAGTGGCACAGGTCGAGCAGCAGCGCGGCGCCTGCGTCGTGCACGACGGTGCTGATGGCGGGCGCGTCGAGCAGATAGCCGGACCGGTAGGCGACGTGGCTGAGCACGACGAGCGCGGTGCGGTCGGAGACGGCGTCGGCCACCTGCTGGGCGGTGACGCCGCCGGTGAACTCCGGTTCGATCCAGCGCAGCGTCAGGCCGAGCTCGGTCGCGATCGCCTCCAGCAGGTAGCGGTCGGTGGGGAAGTTGTCGCGGTCGAGCACGATCTCGGTGCGCCGTCCTCGGCGCGCGAGCGCGCCGCGGGCGATCTTGTACAGCAGCACCGTGGTCGAGTCGCCGATCGTGGTCTGGCCCGCGGCGGCACCGAGCACCGCCGCGCCGATCCGGTCGCCGATGGTGAGCGGGAGATCGAACCATTGTTCGTCCCAGCCGCGGATGAGGCGTCCACCCCACGCGTCGGTGACGAAGGAGGTGAGGCGGTCGGCGGTCGCGCGGAGCGGACGGCCGAGGGAGTTGCCGTCGAGGTAGGCGATGATCTCCGGGTTGTCGCTGCCGAGGAATCGGCTCGGATAGTCGCGCAGCGGATCGGCGTCGTCGAGAGCTTTCGCGCGCGTAGCGAAGTCGAGGGAGGGCGAGGTCATGCGGTCAGCGTCCGATCTCCGTGCGTACAGCGAACAGTTCGGGGAAGAAGGTGAGGTCGAGCGCGCGCTGCAAGAAGCCGACCCCGCTGGATCCGCCCGTGCCGCGCTTCATGCCGATGGTGCGCAGCACCGTGCGCAGGTGCCGGAACCGCCACAGCTGGAAGTTCTCCTCGAGGTCGACCAGCTCCTCGAAGGTTTCGTAGACCGACCAATGTTGTTCCGGCGCTTCGTAGATGGACTTCACCAAAGGGAGCAGCTCGGGGTCGAGCACGTAGGCCTTCGCCACGTCCCGGTCCAGCGTGGAGCGCGGCACGTCGTGTCCGCTGCGCGCGGCGTGGCGCCAGAACGCGTCGTAGAGGCTCGGTTCGTACAGCAGCGTCTGTAATTCCTTGTGCGCGACCGGGTCTGCTTCGAAGACCTTCAGCATCGAGGCGTTCTTGTTGCCCAGAATGAACTCCACGGCTCGGTACTGGTACGACTGAAAGCCCGACGAATTGCCGAGAAAGTCGCGGAACTGGGCGTACTCGGTGGGCGTCAGGGTCGCGAGCACTGACCACTGCTCAGTGAGCGTTTTCTGGATATGTTTCACGCGCGCAATGCATTTCAGCGCGACGCCGATGTCGTCGGCATCGAAAGCCGCCCGCGCGGCGCGGGTTTCGTGCAGCACCAGTTTGAGCCACAGCTCGGTGGTCTGGTGCTGGATGATGAACAGCAGCTCGTCGTGGTGCTCGGGCTTGCTGACCGGATGCTGGGCGCTGAGCAAGGTGGTCAGGTCGAGGTAGCCGCCGTAGCTCAGGCGCGAGCTGAAGTCGGTCACGATGTCGTGTTCGAGTGCGCGGGTGTTGTGCTCGACGGTCATGCGAAATCCCCATCGGTCGGGTGTGGCCTTCCTCCACACTATGACACGATCGTGACGTTCGCTAGTTTTGTGTCACAACTGGGGAACGGGCTCGGCAGCTGGGGGCACCGAGGGCTAATGCGGTCCGGCGGTGCCGTCCGAACGCGGTACGAGCGCGAAGATCGGGATGGTGCGGTCGGTTCTGCTGCGGTAGTCCGCGAAACTGGGGTACATGGCGTCGAGGCCGGGCCATGCGGCGTCGCGCTCGGCAGGCGAGAGCTCGGTCGCGGTGACGGGGATGGCCTTGCTGTTGATCTGGACCTCCGCCTCGGGGTTCGCGCGCAGGTTCAGCACCCAGTCGGGATGGGTCGGGGTGCCGCGATGGGATCCGGCGATGAGGTAGCGGTCGCCTTCTTGCTGGTAGAGCAGCGGTGAGGTGCGGCGCTGGCCGGACTTGCGGCCGACGGTGGTGAGCAGCAGGATCGGCGCCTTGCCCAGCCGGCCGCCGAGCTTGCCGCCACTCACTCGATACAGAGATGCGTTGAGGCCCGCGAAGATTCGTTCCACCTGATGTGTTATCGACATAGCACAAGCCTAGGTGCGGCCGGGCCCACGAGCGGTGGATTTCGGATCCTCGAGATTCGATGTCATGACAATACTGGCGCGCAGCGCGGCAGCTGAAAATTATGGCATTTCGGCGGACTTTCTCTAGCGCCATAATCGACGCGCGCCGTTCCCGGCATTCCACGATTGTTTTTGTAGGGTGTGGTGAATGACCGTGCAACTGGCTCGGGGGCAGGTAAATGTGCTCGAGGCCGAGCACATTGTTGTTTCGGTGCGACACGGCGCGGCGGTCGATCTGTCGGCATTGCTGCTCACCGCGAACGGCATGGTTCGGACGGACGCGGATCTGGTCTTCTACAACCAGCCGCTGGGGGAGGGGGTGCGGCTGGTGCCCGGGGAAGGCGGCCAACCAGGCGCATTGGCGATAGATCTGCGCGTGGTGCCCCCGGGGATCGAGCATGTCCGCGTTGTCGTCGCGCTCGACGATCAGCAGGACAGCCTGGGCAACTATCCAGCGCCTGAACTGCGGATCGATGACACCGCGGGCAATCGGCTGTGCGAATACGTCATCGATGGACTTGGTGCGGAATCCACGGTTGTCGCCTTCGACCTGGATCGGGGCAACCTCTGGCGGCTGCGTCCCCTCGGGCACGGTTACCGCAGCGGTTTCGCCGCCCTGGTGTCCGCGCACGGCGTCGCGGTAGGCCGCACGCCGAAGCCGGTGCGGCCACTGCCCGATCCGGAAATGACAAGTGCGCTCGCCACCGCACAGGAATTGGCGCTGCGCAATCCGGGCGGCGCCGAATTGTCCCATGTGAAGATGGCATTGGGCTGGGACCCGGTACGTGAGCCGGGACGATTCGGTTTGCGGGAAGTCGATATCGATCTCGACGCCTCGGCATTGGTCTTTTCCGGCCGCGAACTCCTGGACGCCGCCTTTTACGGCCACCTGTCCTCGAAAGACGGATCGGTCCGACACCAGGGCGACAATCTCACCGGTGCCGGTAGAGGCGACAACGAGATGATCGACGTCGACCTCACCCGGCTTTCCCCCGAGGCCTCGACCGTCGTTTTCGTCGTAACCTCCTACGCCGGACACACATTCGAGCGAGTGCGCAACGCCTTCTGGCGCTTGGTCGACGGCACCACCGACATCGAACTCACCGGCGGCAGCCTGCGCGTCGGCGGCAAACACACCGGCATGGTGGTCGCGAAAGTCCAACGCGAAGCCGACGTCTGGAAATTCCGAGCGCTCGGCGCCCCTATCCAAGCCGGCCACCCGGTCGAGGCGGCCGAGCAGGTGGCCCCGTTCCTCTGAGCCGACGCACGAGTCACGGGGCAGGCCGGGCAGCTCAGTCGACGAGCGCGCCGCACGAAAGGTTGAGCACCGCGCCGGTCATCGCACCCGCGCCGTCGGAGGCGGCATACACCGCGGTCTCGGCGATCTCGGTCAGCCGGGGCAGTCGACCCAATCGGGTATCACGGACCAAGGACTGAATCGCCTCATCGGATTCGGACAACTCAGGCACGGTCTCTGGTGTGAAATTGGAACGGATGCACACCACGCGCACTCCGTAAGGCCCGACCTCGCCCGCCAGGCTGCGATTCAGTGCTTCGATGCCCGCGCAGGCGATATTGAATCCGCCCATCCGGTGCCGGGATTCACCGGCCGCCGTGGCGGACAGCAGCACGATGACGCCCGAGCCTTGCGCCGTCATCCGCCGCGCGGCCGCCGTCGTGGTGCTGAAATGCGATCGCGCCGAATCCATGATCGGCGCCAGGAAATCCGCCGGCTCCAGGTCGACCAGCGCGACGTCCTGAACAGCGTCCATCCCGACCGCGTTGAAGGAGATATCGAGCGTCCCACCCTCGTCGACGACGCGATCGGCATGCGCCTCGACCGCAGCTCGATCGAGCACGTCAACCGGAGTGACGGTCGCCCGCCCACCCTGCTCGATAATTTCCTCGGCCACCGCGTCGAGCGTCTGCTGCGTCCGCCCGGCCAAGAACACATGGGCCCCTTCTCGAGCGAACGCTCGCGCCACCGCCGCGCCCATATTGCCCGCCGCTCCGTACACCACTGCATTCTTCTTATCGAGTCGCATGCGAATACAGACGGTGCGGCGCTGCGAAAGTCATCGCACCGCTTGGTGAATCGGTGCCTCAGGTCACGCAGGATCTCGGACTTGCGCGCTCTGGCGCGACTTCGGTGAACCCGTTCGGCCGAACGGGTGGCTCGCACCGGATCGGTGGGTAGCGTCGAGCTGGGCCCGGCGGCGCATTGATCGGGGCGGATTTGCCGAGGAGGATGGAGTACGTGGCCGGCGGTGCGGATATTCGGGTGAATCCGTGGGTGGCGTTGCGTCCGGACGAGGACGCGGAGCAGGTGAGCACGGATGTGTCGGCGGCGCACGAGTCGTTCGTCGAGCGGGGTGAGACGCCGGGGTCGGTGCGCCAGGTGGTGGAGGCTTCCTGGGTGCGCAGCCGCGGCAACGGCATCGATCCGGACCGGCAGATCGGCCGGACCTCGCTGGCCGGAATCGAATTGGAGCGTTACCGGCGCACCCATCCGATGTCGTCGGTGCGCCCGGTCGTGCAGACCTTGCTGGTCGAGGACGCCAGGGACACCGGGCTGCTGATCGCGCTGAGCGACGCGCACGGCCGATTGCTGTGGGTGGAGGGCGATTCGGCGGCCAGAGACCGGGCGGCGGAGATGAACTTCGTCGACGGCGCGGACTGGAGCGAGGCCGCGGTCGGCACCAACGCGCCGGGAACGGCACTGGCCCTTGATCATTGCGTGCAGATCTTCGGTGCCGAGCACTACAGCAGAATGGTGCACCCGTGGAGCTGCGCCGCCGGACCGGTCCATGACCCGGCGACCGGCCGGATCCTCGGCGCGATCGACATCACCGGCGGCCCGCGTGTCGCTGCGCCGGAGGTACTTTCGCTGATCAGGGCGACCGTGGCCGTCGCGGAGTCGGAACTGCGGGCCCACCCGATCACGATCCGCACGACACCGCGGGTCGAACTGCTGGGCACCAACCCGGCGCTGCTGTTCGGCAACGAGCGAATCCCGTTGTCGCGCAGGCATTCGGAGATCCTGCTCCTGCTGATGGAACATCCCGAGGGCCTCGGCACCGAGCACATCGCGGTGCTGCTCGACGAGCGGGACCTCGACGCGGTCACTGTGCGCGCCGAGATCTCGCGCCTGCGCCGGATTCTCGGCGGCACCGCACTGGGCTCGCGCCCCTACCGGCTACTCACCGAGCTCGATTCGGACGTGGGCGAACTGCGGCGCAGCCTGCGCCGCGGCGACATCGGCGCGGCCGTCGCACGCTACCGCGGCCAACTGCTGCCCGCCTCGCGCGCGCCCGGCGTCGGCCGGGCGCGCGAAGCACTGCGAGCGCGGATGCGGGCCGCGGTGCTGACCTCCAGGGACCCGGCGATTCTCGGCTGGTGGATCTCGTCGGTCGACGGTCGCGAGGACCGTGGCGCGTGGTCGGCCTATCTCGCCTCGCTCGAACCGGATTCCTCGCTGTATGCCCAAGTCGCGGCGCAGCTCGCCATGCTGGATCGTGAGCTCGGCCGTTCCCAACGATGATGCAACGTTGGAACTCTAGTGTCGTGGATCACAGGGGGGACCGCCGTGAACGCTAGGAGTTTTCGATGACCGTATACGCCCGTCCTGGTTCGCCGGAGTCCCCGGTGAGCTTCCAGCCTCGCTACGACAACTGGATCGGCGGCCAGTGGGTTGCGCCGGTCAAGGGACAGTACTTCGAGAACCCCACCCCGATCACCGGTGAAACCTTCTGCGAGGTAGCACGTTCCACCGCGGAAGACATCGAGCTCGCGCTCGACGCCGCGCACGCCGCCGCCCCGGCCTGGGGCAAGACCTCGCCCGCCGAACGCGCGGTGATCCTGAACAAGATCGCGGATCGGATCGAGGAGCACCTCGACGCGATCGCCATCGCCGAGACCTGGGACAACGGCAAGCCGATCCGGGAGGCGCTGGCCGCCGACATCCCGCTCGCCGTCGACCACTTCCGCTACTTCGCCGGAGCCATTCGCGCCCAAGAAGGTTCGCTGTCGGAGATCGACAGCGAGACCGTCGCCTACCACTTCCACGAGCCGCTCGGCGTGGTCGGGCAGATCATTCCGTGGAACTTCCCGATCCTCATGGCGACCTGGAAGCTGGCGCCCGCGCTGGCCGCGGGCAACGCCGTGGTACTCAAGCCTGCCGAGCAGACCCCGGCCTCGATCCTGTTCCTGTGGGACATCATCGGCGATCTGCTGCCGCCCGGCGTGGTCAATATCGTGAACGGTTTCGGTTTCGAAGCGGGCAAGCCGCTCGCCTCGAGCAACCGGATCGCGAAGATCGCGTTCACCGGTGAGACGACCACTGGCAGGCTGATCATGCAGTACGCGTCGCAGAACCTGATCCCGGTGACCCTCGAACTGGGCGGCAAGAGCCCGAACATCTTCTTCTCCGACGTGCTGAGCGCCGACGACGACTTCCTGGACAAGGCCCTGGAAGGCTTTACGATGTTCGCGCTCAACCAGGGCGAGGTGTGCACGTGCCCGTCGCGCTCGCTGATCCAGGCCGACATCTTCGATCGCTTCCTCGACCTTGCCGCGCTGCGGACAAAGGCAGTGCGCCAAGGTGATCCGCTCGATACCGAGACGATGATCGGCGCGCAGGCGTCCAACGATCAGCTCGAGAAGGTGCTGTCCTACATCGAGATCGGCAAAGGCGAAGGCGCACAGCTGATTACCGGCGGTGAACGCGCGATGCTCGGCGGCGACCTGAACGGCGGCTACTACGTGCAGCCGACGATCTTCACCGGCCGCAACGCGATGCGGATCTTCCAGGAGGAGATCTTCGGCCCGGTGGTGTCGGTGACCTCGTTCACCGACTACGACGACGCCATCTCGATCGCCAACGACACCCTGTACGGCCTCGGCGCCGGCGTGTGGTCGCGGGACGGTGGCACCGCCTACCGTGCGGGCCGCGACATCCAGGCCGGGCGGGTGTGGACCAACACCTACCACCAGTACCCGGCGCACGCGGCGTTCGGCGGGTACAAGCAGTCCGGTATCGGCCGGGAGAACCACAAGATGATGCTCGACCACTACCAGCAGACCAAGAACCTGCTGGTCAGCTACGCGCCGAAAGCCATGGGATTCTTCTGATGTCGAGCAAGCGGGCAGCGCGGGAAAGGGCTCCACGGTGAGTGTCGCCCCGCCCCGTTTGGTCGCGACCGTGGGGGCGGCGGCGCTGTTGCGCCGCCTCCGCGATGTGCACGGCGCGCTGATGATGCACCAGTCCGGCGGCTGCTGCGACGGCTCGTCGCCGATGTGTTATCCGTTGGGGGAGTTCATCGTCGGTGATCGCGACGTACTGGTCGGCCTCCTCGATCTGCGGTTGGCGGTGGGGGAGGTGCCTGCGAACCTGCCCGCCGCCGACCTCGACGCGGTGCCGGTGTGGATCTCCGGCTCGCAGTTCCAGGCGTGGAAGCACACCCAGCTCGTCATCGACGTGGTGCCCGGCCGGGGCGGTGGCTTCAGCCTGGAGGCGCCGGAAGGCTGGCGATTCCTCAGCAGGGCACGGGCTTTCACGGCGGCGGAGAACGAAGCGCTCGACTCGGCGCCACCCCTCGTGGGTGCCGAGTATGCCGCCGGGGCCCGTCCGCCGGTTCCGGACGCCGCGCAGGTGGTGGCCGAAGCAGCGGACGCGTGTCCGGTGCCCGCGCCACCGTCCGGTCAGAAGACGCCGCTGTAGGCGTTGAGGGCGGGCTGGCCGCCGAGGTGGGCGTACAAGACGGTGGAACCCCTTGGGATTTCACCGTTTTGCACGAGGTCGAGGAGACCGGCCATCGACTTGCCCTCGTAGACCGGGTCGATGATCATGCCTTCGAGGCTGCCGGTGAGCCGGATGGCGTCCAGGGTGGATTGAACCGGGATGCCGTAGCGGTCACCGGCCCAGCCGTCCAGGACGGCGATCTCGTCGTCGCGGAGGTCGCGGCCGAGGCCGATGAGTTCGGCTGTGCTGCGGGCGATCTTGGCCACCTGTGCGTGCGTCTCGGCGAGTTCGGCCGAGCCGTCGATGCCGAGCACGCGACGGGGCCGGTCCTGACCGGCGAAGCCCGCGATCATGCCCGCCTGGGTGCTGCCGGTAACGCTGCACACCACGATCGTGTCGAAGAAGACGCCCAGTTCACGCTCTTGCCGCTGCACCTCGTAGGCCCAGTTGGCGAAGCCGAGGCCGCCCAGCGGATGGTCGGACGCGCCCGCCGGAATCGCATAAGGGGTGCCGCCCGCGGCCCGGACGTCGTCGAGGGCCTGGTGCCAGCTGTCCTTGAAACCGATTCCGAAACCCGCCCGGACCAGCCGCACGTCGGCACCCATGATGCGGGACAGCAGGATATTGCCGACTTTGTCGTTGACCGCGTCGGGCCAGTCGACCCAGCTCTCCTGCACCAGTACTGCCTTCAGGCCGGCTTTGGCGGCGACCGCGGCCACCTGCCGCGTGTGATTGGACTGCACGCCGCCGATGCTGACCAGGGTGTCGGCGCCTTTGCTCAGCGCGTCGTGCACCAGATACTCCAGCTTGCGAGTCTTGTTGCCGCCGAAGGCAAGACCGCTGTTGCAGTCCTCGCGTTTGGCCCATATCCGAGCGCCGCCGAGATGATCGCTGAGCCGGTCCAGCGGGTGGACCGGGCTCGGTCCGAACAGCAGGGGATAACGCTCGAAGGTGTCGAGAGACATCGATGGTTCCTAGGGGGTGCAGCCGGTGTGTTTATTGCGTTCCGGGAGTAAGGTTTTCGAGCAGGGGAACCAGCGTCTGCCAGTTCGCCCTCGTGCCTGCCACCGCGCCTTCGACATCGCCTGCCTCGCACAGCGCGATGATGCGGTCGTGCTGGGCCACGGAACTGCGGCCGCTCAGTGAGGAGAACCGCAGGCGCTCCACCCGGCGCAGTACCGGGGTGAACTGTTCGAGGACGCTGCGGATGGCGTCGTTGGCGCTCGCGGTGACCGGGATGCGATGGAAGTCGTCGTCGGCGGTGATCGCGGCGTCGACATCGTTGCGGCGCAGGGCTTCCGCGAAGCGCGCGTTGGCTGCGCGCATGGCCGCCAGTTCGTCGGTGGACAGGTTGGGCAGGGCCTCGCGGACGGCGAGTTCGTGCATGGCGGTGGTCACGGACTGGGCGGCGCGGACCGCACGGACGTCGAGCGGGCTGACGATGGTGTAGCGGCCGGGCTTGGTCTGCACCAATCCTGCCTGCTCCAGGCGCATCAGCGCCTCCCGCACCGGTGTGCGGCTGACGCCGAGCCATTTCACCAGGTCGTTGTCGTTGAGGCGCTCGCCGGGCGCGAGGGTGCCGTCGACGATCGCGTCCCGGATCGCGCGGTAGGCGTTCTCGCGAAGCAATGACCTGGCGACGAGACCTTCGCTGTGCGGAACCGGCATGCAATATATTGCATTCTACCGAGGTTGGGTTGTCAAGAGCGCCAGTCGAATTGCGCGGCGGGTAGCGGGGGCATTCTCCGGGACTTCCCCTATGACGGCATCAACCCGATGGGGGAGGCGGGATCCCCTCAGGAGGTGATGATCTCGCCGGTTCGCGGCCATAGCATGGCGCGAGTGACTGTCGCCCGTGCCGTTCGCTGTCGCGCTCTGCTCGTCGCGGGGTTGCTGGCCCTGCTCGTGTCGGCTGGAATGGCGCCCGCGTCCGCTGATTCCGCGTCCGCGGGTGGGGATATCTCGGTCGCGCAGTCGCTGGGCGAACGGGAGCTCACGGTCGTGCTGCGCCGGGTGACGAGCGTGCCGGGGCCGCTGCGGGTGGATGTCGTCACGCACGCCGGCACGGCCGCGGGGCAGCTGACGGTCGCGGCGACGCCGATGGGATCTGTGCCGGACCTGCCTGCTCCCGGCGCTCCCACTGCGGAAGCGGTGGTCGAACTCGGCGGCACGCCGGGGATGTATTCCGCGACCTTGGACATGGATCGGCCTGGCCCTTGGGAACTCGCGATCGGTGACGGTGTGCGGGTGGCGCGGATTCCGTTCGTCGTGCCAGCACAGGTCACTTCGCCGCCGGAGCGGCTGGTGTACGGCGGGTTTCTGGTAGCCGGTGTGCTGCTTCCGGTCTCGGTGCTGGTCGCGATGCGGGCGCGGCGCACTGCGTGGGCGTTGCTGCCTGCCGGTGGAATGGTGGCCGGGGTCGCCGTCTCGGTGACGGCCGCCCTGCTGTCGGTATCGCTGCCGTTGCCGCCGCAGCCAGGCAGTCAGCTCGACCCCACCGTGGACAACGTCACCGATCCGTATTCGCTGGGCCAGCCGATGCTTTCGGACTTCTCCCGGCCGCCCGTGCTGCTCACGGTGGAAGGTTCGGCGGTAGCCGGGCGGGGGAGCGATTTCGATCTGGTCCTGATCGATGCGGCCACCGGAGCGGTGGCGGACGACCTCGTCGTGCACGACAGCGCGTTCGTGCATCTGCTGGTGGTCGGCCCGAATGGTGGACTCTCGCACCTACATCCGATCCGGACCGGTCCCGGTCGCTATCAGGTTCATCTGAACGCGTCCGAGCCTGGCCGCTATGCGTTGTCTGCGGAGTTGGCTCGTCGTGGCGGGGGCGTCCAAATGGCCCGTGCGGCAACGGGAGTCGAGGTAGTGCCGAGTGACATTGTGCCCCGGCCGCCCAGCACTCCGTTGCGTCTCGGCGGGTCGGACAGGTCCGCGTCGATGGTTCTCGATGGCAATGCCATTACCGTCCGGACAACCGAGGCGGTGGCCGGGAAACCCACGACCATCACCGCCGAAGTCGGCGACACTTCCGATCTGCAACCATGGCTCGGCATGGTCGGACATCTGGTCATGGCGGGTCCGGTGCCGGACCGCAGCGTGGATATCGCTGCGGCCGTGCAGAATTCGTCCGTCTGGGGGCATGCCCACTCGATGGGTCCGATGTCGATGCGGGATATGCCGGAGATGAGCAGGGGGCACGACATGCCAGGGATGAACGGTGCGCACGACATGTCGGGGATGCACGACACGCCCGAAGCGGGCCGCGGAGTGATGCTCATGCCGCCCGTCAACGGCGAGAGTCCGCCGGACGAAACGGTCGCCGCGTTCGGCCCTGACGTGCCGTTCACCTTCACGTTCCCGGTCGCGGGCCGGTACCGGCTCTGGATCCAGGTCGAGCGGAACTACACCGTGCTCACCATTCCTGTGGTCCTCGATGTCGCGGCGGGGGCGCATCGATGAGCGCGTCGTCCACAGGTCGTCCCTCGCTTCGTATCGTCGCGGCGGTAGCCGCCGTGGTCGTCATAGCCGCCATCGGATGGCTGGTGTGGCCCGGCTCGCCCGATCCGGTCGTGCTGAAGGCCGGTACGCCGCAACACCTCGTCACCGTCACCATCGACAGCCTTCGTATCGGCGACACCACCGTGGACGTCGCCGTCACCGATCGCACCGGGGCGGCGATAGACCATGCGGCGGTCCAGGTGCAAGCGATACAGCCGCTGATGGGCCACGCCGGAGCCCCGGTTGCGGCCGCCGCCACCGGGTCCGGGCATTTCCGTGCCGCATCGGTGTCGCTGATGATGACCGGCCCATGGGAACTGCGCTTGTACATCGACGCGCACCACGGCATCGACCAAGTCACCTTGCCCCTGTGGGTCGGCGGCTGAGCCGAAAGACGCACGCATCAGCACGAATCGCAAGACCACCGAGGAGGGACCGCTCGTCATGGAAATCTCAGCACCGTCCGACACGATCGAAGACGGGAGCACGCCCACCGCGCACACCGCCACGTCCGACAACAGCACGGCGGCCCGCGCCGGCGCATGGGGCGTGCTGCTCGGCACCGCCGTCACGTTGATCGGCCTGAGCTGGGACATCCAGTGGCACAACGACGTCGGCCCCGACACCTTCTTCACGCTGCCGCACCTGTTCCTCTATTCCGGCAGCGCCATCTCCGGATTCGCCAGCCTCGCCATGGTTGTCCTCGCCACCGCCGCCCAACGTGCCGGACGGCCGGTGCCCGCCCTGGGCGGCACGCCCATCCGGGTATTCGGCAGTAACCTCACGGCCCCGCTCGGCTATATGGTTGCCGGGGCGGGCGCCGCGTTGTTCCTGCTCTATGGTCTGCTCGACATGCAGTGGCATGCGATCTACGGCTTCGACGCGGTGCTGAACACGCCGTCGCACGTGGCGCTGTTCTTGTCGATCACGCTCACCATGATCGGCAGCATCATGGTCTTCGCGGCCCACCGCGACCACCGCTGGGGTCAGGTCGGCATCGTGCTGGCAATCCCGATCATGATCACCTTCGCGCCCATCCTCACCCAGGCGCTGGACAATCTGGAACTGCCCGTCGACTCGACCATTCTCGGTGTCCTGCTGTTCGGGCCGATGCTGCTCGTCCTCGGCGCCGCGGCGCTGGCCCGGCCCGGCGCCGCCATCGCCATCGCGGCCGCCCTCGGCGCGATCCAGGCGACGCTGTGGTGGTTCTCGCCGTGGGCCGCGCAGGTCTATGCCTCGTCGATCGGGCTGCCACTGCGCGACGGTCTCGGTTCCCGGCCGCCGTCCCTGCCCGCCATCATGCCGATGTTCCTGATCGTCGCGGCCCTCGCCGTGGAGGGCCTGTTCTGGCTGGCGCGCACCCGTGGCTACGACCCGAACAAGATCGTGCTGGCAGCTGGTCTGGTAACCGGGCTCGTGGTCGGCGTGACGTTCCCGCTGCAGTTGCAGTTCACGCATTTCTTCGCCCGCCTCGCCCTCAACGACGTCGTGCTGTCCACGGTCGTCGCGATACCGCTCGGCCTGCTCGCCGGTTTCCTCGCCGGCCGCTTCGTCCGGATGCTGCCCGCGCCCGTCACGGCGGTCGCCCGATGATCGCGCTGCGCAGACTCGCCCTCACCGTTCTCGCCGCGATCACCCTGTCGTTGGTCGCGATCGCCCCCGCCTCCGCATACGCCCCCGTCGACATCGTGCACACCGAACGAGTCCAGGTCGGCCCCTACGCCATGACCGTCGGCTTCTCCACCTGGCCCATCCGCGCGATGAGGTCGCTCGACTTCACCTTCATGCCCGAAGGCGGTATCGCCGACAAGACCGGCGCGTTCCGGATGGCAGGCCCCGCGTTCAAGTCCTGGAAACGCAACGCCCCCTTCGTCCGCCACCCGCGCAAACGTGATTCCTGGGGCCTGGACATCATGGCCATCGACGACCCCGGCGACTACCGCATCACCTTCCTGCTCGACGGACCCCTCGGCCACGGGGAAGGGACCCTCGACGGCATCCACGTCCTCGACCAACCCGGCCCACCCCTGCCGCTCAGCTGGACCATCGCCACCCTGCCCCTGCTCGGCCTCATCGCTTTCCTCGCGGTCGCCTGGCGCCGCACCCGACCGGGCCGTCAGCCATTGAACCTCTAAACGGGCAAATACACCGCTACCATTTGTAGATGATCCTGTTTCTCCTGCCCGCCCGCGACTACGACCCCACCGAATCCGCGGTGCCGTGGGCGGCCCTGCGAGACGCAGGCGTGCCCGTCCGCTTCGCCACTCCCGAAGGTCGAGTCGCCCTCGCCGACGATCGCCTCGTCGAACAGGGCTTCTCGATCCTGTCTCCACTCCTGATGACGCGCGCCGACGCGCTCCACGACTACGACCGGATGCGCGAAGACCCCGACTTCCAAGCACCCCTCGCCTATACCGACGTCATCGATGACGAAATCTCCGGCGTCGTCGTTCCCGGCGGCCACGCACCCGGCATGAAATCGATGCTCGAATCCACCACCGCCCAAGGTATTTTCGGCCGCGCCCTACTCGCCGACAAACCCGTAGCCGCCGTCTGCCACGGCGTACTGCTGGCCGCCCGCGCCACCGACCCCGAAACCGGCCGCTCCGTGCTCTACGACCGTCGAACCACCGCTGTCACAGCAACTTTAGAACTCTCCGCCTGGAACCTGACTCGCCTGCGCCTCGGCAACTACTACCGCACCTACCCCCGAACCGTCCAAGCGGAAGTCACTGCCGCCCTACGCGATCCGCGCCAATTCGAACCCGGGCCGCTGCTCCCGCGCCGCGACACCGCAGCGCACCCGAACCGCGGCTTCACCGTCCACGACCGCAACTACATCTCCGCCCGCTGGCCCGGCGACTGCCACCGCCTCGCCGCCGAATACCGAGAACTGGTGCTGGAGAACCGAAACGCCACCCCCTGAGCGCTCGTGCGGCGGCCCTGAACAGCGAGGGCTAGGCCCCGCCCAACAGCCACACTACGCTCGATTCATCATGCAGGAACTGCTCGGAATCAACCACCTGACCCTCTCCACCGCCAACCTCGACCAGCTCGTGAGCTACTACGAGATGCTCGGAGCCAGACGCGCCTTCGAACGCCCCGCCACCCCCGACGATCCACGCATCGCGGTCATCGATGTCGGCGCAGCGGACCACCTGATGCTCGTTGAAACCCCCACCCCCGCAATCCCAGATGTCGACCCCCTGGGCCGAGCAGGATGGGGACTGCGGGTAGGAACACACGACCAGCTGTGCGAAGTCCGCCAACGAATCCTGACCGCCGGTTGGCCCGTCGGAGAGATCGAGACCCTACCCACCCAATGGACCATGACGGCGCGCGATCCCGACGGACGACCCGTCGATATCCGAGCCCACCGCCCCCGCTGACGTAGCCATCAACCGCGGGTCTGCTGTGCAGGTACGAAAAGCGCTGGGGCGCATCACGGCATCTCTTTCTTGCACTCGAGCAGTGTCGCGCTGGTACCCCGAACTCGGAACACAACGCTGTAGACCGCACCGTCCAAACCAGATGCCGTCAGCGAATAGGTCTGGTCCGACTTGTTCTGACCCACCGCTCGGGGCGTCAGCTCGTCGTACTCGACCCCGTACTCGCCCACGATCAGCCACCGCCCCCGGCTCTCGGTCTCCTCATCGGAGAGCGTCGCGACCCTGCCGTACCGCACGTCGTGCCCCCGCGCCTTCAGCTGGTCGTACAGCTTCTGCCAACCCTGTTCGAGCAGCAACGTAGCTCCGGCGCCGCCCACGGCGATCAAACCGTCGCGTCCGAAGGTCGCGGCCGTCTCGAGGAGAAATTGGACCGTCTGAGAATCCGCACCCCAGCTGAAATGCCTACGCGTCTGCGTCAAGTCGTAGGGGTAGCGCTGAAAATTCCTGGCCGACTCTTCGTCGTAATCGAGATGCAAAGACTCGATCTGCTCGCCGAGCCAGTCGACGTCGATCGGCCCATTCGGGACGATCACCATCTCGAATTCTTCGACCGCAGGCTGACTCGGATACTCCACTCTCCGGTGCACGATCCGAACCTGTTGCACCCACAAACCAGTTCCAGGCGCCCCATCGCCGACAGACCCGTCATGTGTATCAGCAGCCATCAGTCGGCACCCCTCACCTGCCTCGAAACCAGGATTCCGCTGGATGTTACCGGGCAGCGCCGCGGACTCGAGCCAAGCAGATCGGAAACTACCTGTCGAGGCGGTTGAACCCGTTGTTGGTCGTCCGATCACGTGGAACTGGTGCTGGCATCAGTCGACAAGCCGCCATCGCCAGTTCCCCGTGATCGTTTGTCCAGTAGTACATTTCGGTGTTGCGCACACACAAGGCCGCGCCGGGCGTCGCGCGGTCGCCCCTGGGTCCGCTCTGCGGGTCAGGGGGACTTGCGGGGTGGGGGTGGGTCGCTGGATTCGTCTGAGCGGACTGCTCGGTCGAGGGTGACGGTTACTGTTCCGGCGCTGTCGATTTCGGTGCGGCGGTTGCCGCATTTCTCGTCTACCAGGACGGTGGCCAGGTTGTGGCGACCCGGGGGGAGTACGCGGACGGTTACTTGTCCGTGGGTGGTGTTGTCGAGTTCGCGGGTGGCTACTTCGCGGACTCGGGTGCTGAGGGCGGCGGGGGCGGATTCGAGTCCGCCGTCGTCGAGGAGCATGACCTCGACACCGCGGGCGCGGGCGGCGCGGGCGGCAGCGAGGAGTTCGGGGGTGGAGAGGGTGGGGGCGCGGAGTTCGTCGCGGAGTTCGGCCTCCAGCAGGCGGCATTCTTCGCGCTCGTCGGGCTGGAAGGGGACGGCGGCCGCGATGCGTTCGAGCATGGGGCGGGCGCGGCGGTCCAGACGATCGAGTTGGCGTTTGCGTTCGGCGTTCTGGGCGTCGAGCCTGGCTTGTTTGGCGGCGCGGGCGGTGGACTCGATTTCGAGTTCGTGCAGGGAACGCAGGGTGGGGCGCATGATAGCGGCGAACGCGGCGGCGATGGCGACGTTGACGAGTGGCACGATCGCCTGCACGTAGACGGTCGGGTCGCCGTCCGAAGCGAGCACGACGGCGAGCCAGGTGGCCGCGGTTCCCGTCCAGGCCAGGATGTTTCGGCCGCGCAGGACGAGCATGGCGAGCGCGCTGCCGCCGGTGTAAGCGGTCCAGACGCTGGTGTTGGCGTTGAGTTCGGCGGTCACCTGGTCGCTGGCGATCAGGGTGGCGACGGCGCCGGCGGAGGCCACGAAAACGGCCGCGTAGGTGTGGATCGGTTTCCCGGTGTCGAGCACGACGACGACGGTGGCGGCGACAATGACGATCGCGGCGGCGACCAGGGTCACCGAGATGGGCAGATCGGCTCGGCGGACCGAGCGGATCATCACGGCGGCGTCGGTGGCCAGCACCACGGCGATGATGGTCACCATGGTGGAGCGGTGCGCGCTGAGCAGTCTGCTCAGGTCGCCGCTGCTGTCAGGTGTCATCGGGGTCATTCCACTCCAGGATGATCCGCGTGCCTGCACCGGGCTGCGACTCGATGATGGCGCGGCCGCCCGCTTCGCGCATCCGCTGCACGATGCTCACGGTGAGCCCGAGCCGATTGGCCGCGACGAGCGCCGGGTCGAATCCGGCGCCGTCGTCGCCGACGACGACGGTGAGTCCGGACGCGCGCGCCTCGATCCTCAATTGTCTTGCGACAGTTCGCCCGGGCACGTCGGCGTGCCGCACGCTGTTACGAACCGCTTCGGCGGCGGCCTGGGCGAGCGCGGTGACGGTGGCTGAGTCGATGCGCAGATCGGCCGAGTTGCAGTCGTGCCGAACCTGCACGCGCAGTTCGGCACCGGTGGCGCCGACCGCTTCGCGCGTGATCGTGTCGATCGCCTCCAGATCGGTGCACAGGTCGCTGACGCGCCCGATGGCGGCGAATTGACCGAGGGCTTGATTGGCTTGCCGCGCAAGCATGCTGGGGCAACCACCACGGGAGGTGTCGAGCAGCGTGGCGAGCACCTTGTCGTGGATCACGCCGGCGAAGCGGGCTCGCTCGCTGGCGCGTGCCTCGTCTGCCGCCGCGCGTGAGGCCTGATGGTGCGCGCGCGCCCGTTCCTGGTCGAGCAGCCGGGCCGCGCGGCGCGCCATCTCCGTGATGTAGACGAAGGTGACTGTGATCCCGAGGATCCGCATCGAGGTGAGCCCGAACTCGGTCCAGCTGAGGTCGCCGGTGGCCTGTCCGGTGGACGACGCGGCGAGCGTGCCGACGCCGACGACGTAGATCGAGACCACCGGCGCCCGCCAGGCCAGCGTGGCGGCGACCCCGCCGAGCGGGACCAGTCGATAGATCCAGGCCACGTCGTCGGTGATCTGTCCTGGCGCAACGGCGAAGCCGGACAACGCGACGGCCACGGCGAAAACCGTTGCGTGCGTTGCCGCGAGGGCTCGCACGGCAGTCAGCGGGGCGCGCAGTGCGAGCCCCGCCATCAGCAGCGCGGTGCCGTACACGCCACACATGGCCAGCACGGTCCACCAGGTCGGGAAGTGCCGCGACTGCCTGGCGATCTCGGCGGCGTCACCAACACCGAAGATCCAGACACCGACGCCGAGCGCGAAGGCGAGGATGCGTTCGATCTGCTCGGTCGCGGCCCGGGTGGACGAGGACCGCCGACAGAATCGACGCGACACCGCCCCCGCGACGCGGTCGGACAAGGACGGCGAAGTCATCGAGATTCGCCGACCTCGATCCCGGACAGCTCGCGGGTCGATACCCGGCGTCTCGGCGTGTAGACCGCTCGGGCCTCGCGCTTCGGGCGCAGGTTGATCGTCAGCTTCATCCCGACCTCGCCGTCGATCCGTTGCAGCGTGCCGCCGCTGAGCAGCAGCGCGGTGAAGATCTGCCCCTCGAGCAACGCGAGGGCCGAACCGATGCAGACGTGTTCGCCCGCCCCGAAAGGCAAGTAGGACAGTCGTTCCCACGGTCGCGCCGATTCCTGGGCGAACCGATCGGGGTCGAAAGCCAACGGATCGGGGTACTGCCGCGCCGAACGGTGCATCACGTAGGGGGCGACGAACACGATCGTGCCCTCGGCAATCGCGTAGTCACCGATCCGCGTGTCCTGCGCGGCCTCGCGCAGGAACGCGGGCGACGGCGGATACAGCCGCATCGATTCCTTGAACACCTGCAAACAGTAAGGGAGCTGTTGCAGATCCTCAGCGGTGGGCATCGCCCCGCCGAGTACGCGGTCGGCTTCGTCGGTGGCCCGCCGGGCGATGCCGGGATGCCGAGACAGCGCGTACGCGGTCCAGAACATCGCGTCGGCGCTGGTCTCGTGCGCCGCCGCCCACAGGTTGATCACCTCGTCGACCAGCCGATCCTCGCTCATCGGCGCGCCGTCGCGGTCACGCTGGGCGAGCAGCGCGGTCACGATGTCGTCGTGCCGCTCCGGATGCCTGCGGCGCGCGTCGATCACTCGCGCGGCCCAGTCGCGAACCAAGGCGAGATCGGAGATGAAGTCGCGATTGCGTTTCGTCGGAATGTTCAACGGCGCGACGATCGGCCGCGACATCGCCCGCATCTCCCAGTCGAAGATCCTGGTCGCCGCGTCGACGACGTCCGCGTGATCGTCGAGCGGCTCATCGATCAGCAACCCGGCGACGACATCGTGCATCATCGCCTGCACCGCGGCGAGCAGGTCGACTTCGCCCACCGCCTGCCATCGCCGCAGATGCGCCTGCATGCGGGCCGCCATCACGTCGACGTATTTCGGCACCCGCCGCGCCGTGAACAGCGGCGCGACCATGGCCCGCTGCGTGCGATGTACCTCGCCCTCGGAGATGATCAACCCCTCCCGCAGCGCGGGCCACAGCGTGCCGGTCACCGCCCTGGCCCGCCGGAATTCCTGGGCCCGCGACACCAGGACCTCGTGGATCTCCTCCGGCCCGGTGACCAGCACCGCAGGAAACATCCCGATCCGAAACCCGGCTACCGGTCCCTGCTGGTCGGCGAGCCGACCCATCACGGCCAGCGGATCACGGAACCAGCGCAGGGTCGTCCCCAACCCGAGCACCCCGCTGCGCCCATGATCCAATTGCTCGAATTTTCCCGCCCGATCATCGTTCACTGACGATTCCTCCCATGGTCGTCATCGAAGTCAGAGCGATTCGTCAGCCCCGCCGCCCCCGTATTCAATTATGGGACGTCTGACGAGCAGTCTGCCTGTCCGGGGATCGTATGTGCCGCGCGGCGGGTAGTCATGCCCGCAGAAGTGGGGTCGGCGGCGCGGTCAGGGCAGATCTTGCAGCGCTGCTCGGATCACCTCGAGAAACCACGCCTGGGCGGGACTGCGGCCGGGCGTCCGGCGGGTGTAGGCGGCGATCTCGGCGGGTTCGATGGCCCACGGCAACGCGAAGGTCCGCACGCGATGGGTCCTGGCCAAGGCGCGAGCGACACGTTGCGGCACGATCGCGACCAGGTCGGTGTCCTGCACGGCATACGGCAAAGTGGCGAAACGGGTGACGCGGACGGCGATTCGGCCTTCCAGTCCATAGGTACGCAACGCTTGCCGGGGCGCGGGATGACCCGTGGTTCCGTCGACGACGATGTGCCGTTCGCCGCGCAGCTCGTGCTCGGTCGCCGAATCACCGCGCAGGCGTGGATGATCGACCGCGACCATGCCCGCATACCCCTCGGTGAACAGCGGAACCCGGTGCAGCCGAACCGAATCCAGCACCGGGCTGGCCACGATCGCATCGACCCGGCCGCGGGTGAGTTCGTCGGTGGCGGTGTCGATGTCGAACGCGTGCACCTGCAGGGTCGCGGCGGGTGCGCGGGCCGCGAGTTCCGCCAGTACCAGCGGCAGCGTGTTGACCTCGCCGAGATCGGAGAGGCCGAGCGAGAAACTGACCGGTCCCGACGCATCGAATTGTGTTGCGGCGCCGAGGGTCACATCGAGCTGCTCGATGGCGGTCCGCAGCGGCGGATAGAGCCGCTCGGCCTCCGAACTCGGCACCAGACCACCGGGACCGCGCACGAACAACTCGTCGCCGAGCCGCCTGCGCAGCTTGCCCAACCCGTAGCTGACGGTGGGCTGGGTGACGCCGAGGACGTCGGCCGCCGCCGTCACGCTGCGCGTCTCGTAGAGCAGCACGAAGGTCCGGATGAGGTTCAGATCGAACTCGGCCGCCATAGATCTCCTCTATGCAGATGCGAAAAAACATCTATTGGATTTCTGATGTGGCCGATCGTAGCGTGATGGCAGTCACAACTGCACACCAGAAACGAAGTCACCATGAAGAAGTTGTTCTCCTGGCCGGCGGTGCTCTGCTGGCTGATCGTGCTGCTGGAGGGCTACGACCTAGTCGTGCTCGGCGCCGTCATTCCCACCCTCATCGACCAGCACCACGTCGGATTCACCGCGGCCAGTGCGACTTTCGCCGCGACCATCTCGCTGGTTGGCGTGGCCATCGGCGCGACGGCCTCCGGACCGATTGCCGATCGCTACGGCCGCCGCCGCATGCTGATCAGCTCGATCGCGGTGTTCTCCCTGTTCACCGCTGTTATTCCGCTGGCCGGATCGGTCAGTGTCTTCGCCGCGTTCCGGCTGATCGCCGGCGTGGGGCTCGGCGCATGCCTGCCTACCGCACTGACCTTCATGGCCGAACACATGCCGCCTGCGCGCCGCGCCTTCGCCAGCACGATCACCATGACCGGTTACCACACCGGGGCGGTGCTCACCGCACTGCTCGCGCTGCGGGTCATCCCGCATTGGCAGCCGCTGTTCTACGGCGGTGGCCTGGCCGGTTTCGTGCTGCTGCCGGTGATCTGGGCGAAATTGCCGGAGTCCGCGGCGTTCCTCGCGGCCAAGGACGCGCCGACCCGGGTACGGCCCGCGGTGTTGCTGAAGCCGTTGTATCTGCGTGCGACGCTGGGGGTTTGGGTCGGATCGTTCATGGGGCTGCTGCTCGTTTACGGGTTGAACACTTGGCTGCCGAAGTTGATGCGTGATGCCGGGTACAACATGTCGACCTCGTTGACGGTGCTGTTGATGTTGAACATCGGCGCGGTGATCGGCCTGCTCACCGCAGGAACGCTCGCTGATCGGCGTGGCATCAAACCGACGGTGCTGGTGTGGTTCGGTGCGGCGGCGGTTTTCCTCGCGCTGCTCAGTATCAAGATTTCCAGCACGGTGCTGCTCAACGCACTGGTGCTGGTCACCGGAGTCTTCGTCTTCTCGGCGCAGGTACTCATCTACGCCTACGTAACTCAGGCGTACCCCGCCGAGATCAGAGCCACGGCAATGGGATTCGCCGCAGGCGTTGGCCGCCTCGGCGCGATCTTCGGACCGACCATCACCGGCTGGCTCATCGTCCTCGGTTCCGCGAACCCCTGGGGCTTCTACCTTTTCGCGGCGGTCGCGGGGATCGGCCTGCTCGCCATGGCCGCCGTGCCGCGCACCACCGTCGATGGACTCGTGCCGGAGCCGGTCCCGTTGATCGACGAAGGAGCTCGCCCGGCATGAGGACCACCCGCACCCAGGTAGCGATCGTCGGTGCCGGCCCGGCAGGCCTGCTGCTCTCGCATCTGCTGCACCGCGCGGGCATCGAGTCCATCGTCGTCGATATCCGCACCTACGAGCAGATCGCAGGCACGATCCGGGCGGGCATTCTCGAGGCGGGTTCTGTTCGGCTGCTGGTGGATTCGGGAGTGTCCGATCGAGTGGTCACCGAGGGCCACCGGCACGACGGTGTGGTGTTGCGTTTCGACGGGGAGAACCACCGGATCGACTTCCAGGAGCTGATCGGTGAATCCGTCTGGCTGTACCCGCAAACCGAGGTGTTCCTGGATCTGGCCAGGCGGCGCGCGGTCGACGGGGGAGACGTGCGCTACGGCGTGGCAGATACCGCCGTCGACGTCACCGGCGAACGCCCGACGGTGACGTGCACCGAACCGGACGGCAGCCGCGTGCGCATCGAGGCCGACCTGCTCGTCGGTGCGGACGGCTCCCGATCGATGTGCCGCCACGCCTTCCCGCCCGGCGCACGCGGCGAGTGGTTCCGCGAATATCCCTTCGCCTGGTTCGGCTTCCTGACCGAGGCGCCGCCCTCGCACCAAGAATTGATCTACACCCGTTCGGAGTTCGGCTTTGCGCTGATCAGCCAGCGCACACCGACGATGCAGCGCATGTACTTCCAGTGCGCGCCCGACGAGCGCCCGCAGGACTGGGAAGACGACCAGATCTGGACCGAGATGCGCCGCCGCGTCAACGGCAATGGTTTCGCCCTTCGGGAAGGCCCGATCAGCGCGAAGATGGTGCTGCCGTTCCGCTCCTTCGTTACCGCGCCGCTGCGCCACGACCGGCTGCTGCTGGCCGGCGACGCCGCACACACCGTGCCGCCGACCGGCGCGAAAGGGCTGAACCTGGCGCTCGCCGACGTGGCCGTGCTGGCCGAGGTGATCGGCGACTTCTACCGTACCGGTGACGCCGACGTACTCGACCGGTACACCGAGCGCGCCGTACGGCGGGTATGGCGGGCACAGCACTTCTCGTACTGGGCGACCACGATGCTGCACGCGGTCGGCGGCGCGTCCCCCTTCGATATCGAGCGACAGCGCGGTGAGCTGTCGCTGATCGCCGAGTCCCGTTATGGCGCAGCATATTTCGCCGAGGCTTACACCGGCTGGCAGCAGTAGAAACAGACCCGACGAACGTAAGGAGTGATTGTGGCCCGGATTTCGTCCTTGGCGGACGCGGTAGCCGAACTCGTCCACGACGGCGACACCGTTGCCCTGGAAGGCTTTACGCACCTGATCCCGGTCGCGGCCGGGCAGGAGATCATCCGGCAGCGCAGACGCGAGCTGACCCTGGTGCGGATGACCCCGGACATCGTGTACGACCAGCTGATCGGCGCAGGATGCGCAGCGAAACTGATTTTCTCGTGGGGCGGCAACCCCGGAGTCGGTTCGCTGCACCGGTTTCGGGACGCGGTCGAGCATGCCTGGCCGAGCGCGCTGGCGATCGAGGAGCACAGTCACGCGGGCATGGCCAACCGCTATGTCGCGGGCGCTTCCGGACTGCCCTTCGCGGTGCTGCGTGGTTACGTCGGCACGGATCTGCCGACGGTGACCGAGACCATCAAGCCGATCACCTGCCCGTTCACCGGTGAGCGGCTGACCGCGGTGCCCGCGCTCAATCCGGACGTCACCGTGATCCACGCCCAGCGCGCGGACCGGGCCGGAAACGTGCAGCTATGGGGTCTGCTCGGGGTGCAGAAGGAGGCCGTGCTCGCCGCGCGCCGCAGTCTGGTCACCGTCGAAGAGATCGTCGACGAGCTCACCCCGGTGCCCGGCGCGATAACCCTGTCCGCCTGGGCGGTGACCGTGGTGGCCGAGGTCCCCGGCGGCGCGAATCCTTCGTACGCGCACGGGTATTCCGAGCGGGACAACGCTTACTACGCCGCGTGGGACGCGATCAGCCGTGACCGAGAACGTTTCGCCGACTGGCTGGAGCAGCACGTATTCGCCGACATCGCAGGGAGCGTGGCATGAGCAGCTCGACCGCCGACGAGACGATGACCGTCGTGGCCGCGCGGGCGCTGAGTGGTGGGAAGCGGTGTTTCGTCGGCATCGGCCTGCCGTCCACCGCCGCGAATCTGGCGCGCACCACCCACGCGCCGGACCTGGTGCTCATCTACGAGTCCGGCACCCTGGGATCCAAGCCGGGGCGATTGCCCGCCTCGATCGGCGACGGCATCCTCGCCGAAACCGCCGACGCGGTGATCAGTGTGCCCGAGGTGTTCAACTACTGGTTGCAGCCGGGTCGCATCGATATCGGGTTCCTCGGCGCGGCGCAGCTGGACCGCTTCGGCAATATCAACACCACCGTCATCGGCGAGTACCGGAAGCCGAAGGTGCGGTTGCCCGGAGCGGGTGGCGCGCCGGAGATCGCCGCATCGTGCGGTGAGGTATTCGTCGTGGTCCGGCAATCGCGCCGATCCTTCGTCGAGCGAGTCGATTTCGTCACCTCGTTCGGGCACGGGCGCGGCGGTGCCGAGCGCGCGCGGCTCGGGCTGCGCGGGGCCGGACCGACCCAGGTGATCACGGATCTGGGCATCATGCGGCCCGACGAGAACGGTGAGCTGGTGCTGACCGCCGTGCACCCCGGGGTGACCGCCGAACAGGTCCGTGCCGCTACCGGTTGGGAGCTGAAGGTCGCCGCCGACCTGGCGGTCACCGAGCCGCCGACCGCCGCCGAACTCGCGGCCCTGCACACCTTGCAGGCGGCGTCATGAGCGAGCCGGCACCCGTTGTTCGCGAGGCACAGTCATGAGCGCAGCATTTCTCTACGACGGCGTGCGAACCCCCTTCGGCCGCTACGGCGGTGCGCTCGCCGGCATCCGCCCCGACGACCTCGCCGCACACGTCCTGCGCGCACTGGCCGAGCGCACGCGACTGGACCCGGCGACGGTGGACGACGTGCTGTTCGGCGCCGCCAATCAGGCGGGTGAGGACAACCGCAACGTCGCGCGGATGGCCGCGCTGCTCGCGGGCTGGCCGACCTCGGTGCCCGGCGCCACCGTGAACCGTCTATGCGGCTCGAGTTTGGACGCGGTGCTGCACGCTTCTCGCATGATCGAGACCGGAGACGCCGCGGTCGTCGTGGCGGGCGGAGTCGAGTCGATGAGCCGCGCACCGTGGGTAATGGCCAAGCCGCCCAAGGGCTTTCCCACAGGCGATGCCACGCTGCACTCGACGACACTGGGCTGGCGCCTGGTCAATCCGGCGATGCCCGCGCGGTGGACGGTATCGCTGGGCGAGGGCACCGAACTGCTCGCCGACCTCTACGGGATCGATCGTGCAGCGCAGGACGAATTCGCCACGCGCAGTCACCAACTTGCCGCGCAGGCATGGCAGGACGGCTTCTACGACGATCACGTCGCGGTCGTGCCGGACGTCGACCTCACTCGGGACGAGCCGGTGCGCCCGGACACCACCGTGGCCACCCTGACACGCCTGCGGCCGTCGTTCCGCACGAACGGGACGGTGACCGCGGGCAATGCCTCACCGCTGAGCGACGGCGCGTGCGCCCTGTTGCTCGGTGACGAGACGCTCGCCGATCGGATCGGTAGCGCGCCACTGGCCCGCATCGCCGGTCGCGGCGCGGCAGGTGTCGACCCGGACGCGTTCGGCATCGGTCCGGTAGAGGCCGCGCGAATTGCAATGCAGCGAGCAGGAATCGGCTGGAGCGACGTGGGAGTGGTGGAACTCAACGAGGCGTTCGCCGCGCAGTCCCTCGCCTGTCTGGCCGGGTGGCCGGAGCTGGACCCGGCGATCGTCAATGTGAACGGCGGCGCGATCGCGCTCGGGCACCCGCTGGGTGCATCCGGCGCCAGGATCGTCAACCAGCTCGCCCGCGAGCTGCGCCGCCGCGGCAGCCGGTGGGGACTGGCCGCGCTGTGCATCGGTGTCGGCCAAGGCCTCGCCGTCGTTCTGGAGGCAACGTCATGAAGACACGACCGGCGCACCCGGCGGGATTCCGTCGCGATCCCGACGACATCCACCCGCCGCTGGACTTTCCCGGCTACACCTCCACGGTGCTGCGGCATCCGCGTGAATCGCTGATCCTGTTGCCGCAGCGGCTCACCGAGCTCACCGGCCCGGTGTTCGGCTCGGATCGGCTCGGCCCCAACGATAATGATCTGACGGCCCAGCATGCGAGCGAGCCGATCGGTCAGCGCATCATCGTGCACGGACGGCTGCTCGACGGCGACGGCAAGCCCATCCCGCACTCGCTGGTGGAGATCTGGCAGGCCAATGCGGGCGGGCGTTATCGGCACGATCGTGACCGCTGGAACTGCGCGCTGGACCCCAACTTCGACGGAGCCGGGCGCACCTACACCGACGGTGCCGGGCGCTACGAGTTCACCACGATCAAGCCCGGCGCCTATCCGTGGCGCAACCATCACAACGCTTGGCGACCCGCCCACATCCACTTCTCGCTGTTCGGGCAGGCCTTCACCCAGCGGCTGGTGACGCAGATGTACTTCCCGGACGATCCGCTGTTCTTCCAGGACCCGGTTTTCAACTCGGTTCCTGAACATGCGCGTGAATTACTGGTCAGCCGTATCGATTACGCGCGCAGCGAGCCGGAGCGGGCGCTGGCCTTCGAGTTCGACATCGTCCTACGCGGCCGCGACGCGACACCGTTCGAACACGAGGAGGACGACGATGACTAGCTTGCGCAGCACTCCGTCCCAGACCGTCGGACCCTATCTGCACATCGGTTTGATCCGCGATGAGTGTGAGTTCGCGGTGCCGCCGGGAACGCCTGGCGCGGTGTGGATCACGGGCCGGGTATTCGACGGAGCCGGTACGGCCATCGATGACGCCATGGTCGAGACCTGGCAGGCCGACGCACTCGGCTCGGCCGACAACGAGCACAGCGACCGAAGAGGCTTCGCGCGCAGCGACACTCGGCGCGGGCACTTCGCCCTCTACACGGTCGTTCCCGGTCCGGTGTGCGACGGTGCCGGGGGTCTGCAGGCGCCGCACCTCGATATGTCGGTGTTCGCCCGCGGGCTACTGCATCGGCTGGTCACCCGGGTCTACTTTCCGGAACATGCCGACCGTCATCGAACCGACCCGGTGCTGGCCACGGTGCCACCGGAGCGGCGCGACACACTGATCGCCGTGCGCGACGGCGAGGGATACGTGTTCGACGTGCACCTCCAGGGCGCTGGCGAAACGGTGTTCTTCGATGTCTGAGGGGCTGTTCGACGGCGTGCTCGCGGCGGGACCCGTCGCCGAGCTGGTCGCTGATCGGGCCTGGGTGCAGGCGATGCTCGATTTCGAGGCGGCGCTCGCGCTGGCGTCGGCCGCGGTGGGCGTAATTCCGGCCGAGGCCGCAACTGCTATCGAAAGGTGCTGCCGGGCAGCGGAGTACGACATCGCGGAGCTCGCTGCTGCCGCGGTGGGCATCGGCAATCCCGCGGGCCCGCTGGTGCGCGCACTGACGGCACGGGTCACCCCCGAGGCCGCTGCCTACGTCCATCTGGGCGCGACCAGTCAGGACGTCCTCGATACCGCCGCCATGCTGGTGACCGCGCGGGCACTGTCCGCGCTGCGCGCCGATCTGCACGGCTGCGCGGACAGGCTCGCGCAGCTTGCCGAGGAACACGCGGGCACCGTGCTGGCCGGGCGCAGTCTGTTGCAGCAGGCACCGCCGGTCACCTTCGGGCTCACCGCGGCCGGCTGGCTCGGCGGCCTGGCCGCGGCGCTTGACCGCATCGACACGCTTCTCCGAGAGCGCCTCGCAATCCAATTCGGTGGTGCTGTAGGCACTTTGGCTGCGCTGGTTGGAAAGGGCATCCCCGTATCGAGCGGGCTCGCGCATCGCCTCGGACTCGCCGAGCCGGTGCTGCCGTGGCACACCGAGCGCAGCCGGATCGCCGAGGTCGCCGGGGTGCTCGGTCAGACGAGCGGCGCGGTCGCGAAGATCGCCCGCGATATCACTTTGCTGGCGCAGACCGAAATCGCCGAGGTGACCGAACAGGGTCCGCCGGGCAGCGGTGGCTCATCGACGATGCCGCACAAGCGGAATCCGGTCGCCGCAGTGCTCGCTGCCGGTTCGGCGGCGCAAGCCCCCGGACTTGTCGCCACGCTGCTGGCGGCCGCCGCGCACGAACACCAGCGGGCCGCCGGTTCGTGGCATGCCGAGTGGCGGCCACTGATCGAGCTGCTGCGCAGTACCGGGTCCGCGGTGCACTGGCTCCGTGTCTGCCTGGACCGTCTCCAGGTCGACGCGCAGCGCATGCGTGCCGATCTCGACAGCACCGGCGGCCGGCTGCTGGCCGAGCACGTCGCGATCGAGTTGGTGTCGGCCTCGCACGGTGCGGTGGGCAGACAAGAGGCAGGCGACCTCGTCGCGGAGTGTTGCCGCAAAGCCGAGGCGACAACGACTGACCTCGCCGACGTGCTCGCGACCACCCCCGCCATCGCAAAGTTTCTGAGCCGCGGCAGAATCGGCGAGCTGCTCGAGCCGGCCGGCTACCTGGGTTCCACGCAGGAATTCATTCGCCGCGCACTACGCGACCGGCAGTCGCGCCGATGACCGCCACTCAGGTCAACCGCGACAGCCGCACAGGGTTTGGCAGACGCACGCGTGTCAGCGCGGCGAGCCGGTGTGCGGGCATCAAAGGGTGTGCGGCACAACCGCGGGCACCCAGGCAGGGGAGCGATGACTGCGGTTGATGTCCACTACCTCGCGGAAGGGTCGCCGGATGGCCCTCCGGTCCTGCTGAGCGGCTCGCTCGGCAGCGACCTGCGGATGTGGGAACCCCAAGTCGCCGCGCTGACGACGGCGGGCTATCGGGTGGTGCGCTACGACCAGCGCGGGCACGGTCGTTCCCCGGTGCCGCCCGGCCCGTACTCGCTGGCCGATCTCGGTGCCGACGCGCTCGCACTGCTCGACCGGCTGCACATTCGCCGCGCGCATTTCGTTGGCCTGTCACTCGGCGGCATGGTCGGCATGTGGGTCGGACAGCACGCACGGCACCGGCTGCACACGCTGACGCTGTGCTGCACCTCGGCCGAGCTCGGTCCGCCCAGCGGCTGGGCCGACCGCGCCGCGACCGTTCGAGCCTGCGGGACCGGCGCGGTGGCGGAGGCGGCCGTGCAGCGCTGGTTCACCCCGCGGTGGCGGGCTGCTCACCCGGAACGGACCCACGACTTTCAGGACATGATCGCGAGCACTCCCGCCGAAGGCTACGCCGCATGCTGCGCGGCGATCGAGACCATGGACCTCACCGCTGGCTTGCCGAGGATCAGCGCACCCACACTGGTCGTCGCGGGCGCGGACGATCCCGCGACGCCACCGGCGCACGCACAACGGATAGTCGATGCGGTGCCGTTGGCTCGGCTCGAAATCATCGGTCCGGCAGCGCATCTCGCCAACGTCGAACAGCCCGGCATCGTCAATGACCTGATCCGCGGACAGTTGAAGGAGAATTCGTGAACGAGCGCGCACAACAGGGTTCGCAGGTGCGGCGCGAGGTGCTCGGCGACGCGCACGTCGACCGTGCCGAAGCGAAAACCACTGAATTCACCCGCCCCTTCCAGGAATACATCACCGAGGCGGTGTGGGGATCCCTCTGGACCCGCCCCGGTCTGGATCGCCGTACCCGAAGCTGCATAACCCTGGCGGTACTCACGGCCCTGGGCAGACACGAGGAGATAGCGCTGCACGTGCGCGCCGCCCTCGGCAACGGCGTCACCACCGCCGAGATCGCCGAGGTCCTGTTGCATACCGGTGCCTACGCGGGAGTTCCTGCCGCGAATGCCGCGTTCGCCATCGGGCAGCAGGTGCTGGACGAACTCGACGGTCCGGCCAGGCCGGACTGAATCCCGTTACGGTACCAAGGTTCTCAGCTGAGGGACCGCGTCGGCGGGATGCCGGACCGAGATACCTTCACCGATCGCGTCGAATTGCCACACGTTGCCCGATCGGGCCAGCTTGCCGAGGATCAAGCCGGTGTATGACCCGGCACTGCTCAGGTCGTAGCGGGCGATTTCGACATCGGACACTCCATCGACGATGCGGCAGAACGCATTCTCGATCTGGTTGAAGCTCTGTCCCGTGTAACACGTCACGAGGAAGAACACGAGGGTGATCTCCGGTGCCAGCCGGGTCAGATCGACGGTGACGATCTCGTTGTCGCCGTGGCCTTCTCCGGTGGTGCTGTCGCCGAGATGGCGCACCGCGCCGTCTCTGGACATGAGCTGCTCGTGGTAGACGACGTCCACGAGGCTGTCCTCGGCGTACAACAGGGCGGACGCGTTCAGATCGATGTCTTTGGCGCCGCCGCCGAACCACCGGCGCTGGTGCACCGGATCCCAGCCGAGAGCCATGCTGACGTAGTGGAGTCCGCCCCTGTTGTCATCCCTGAGTGTCACGAACATGGTGCGAATCTCCCCGTGGTCGAACGGCCCGACCCGCCGCTCTGCGGGCCGGGTTTGCCGACCAGACTTCCCGGCGCACCTACCCGTAAAGATGCCGTAAAAATACGCGTATGGCAAGTCGCTCCGGTGTCATGGCAGGGCAATATATTTGGTTTCGAGGTACTCCTCGATGCCCTCGGTGCCCGCCTCGCGGCCGAGACCGGACTCCTTGACGCCGCCGAAAGGTGCTGCCACGTCAGAAATAACGCCGCGGTTCACCCCGACCATGCCGACTTCGAGCGACTCGGCGACGCGCAGCGCGCGGCCCAGGTCGGTGGTGTAAATGTATGCGGCCAAGCCGAATTCGGTGTTGTCGGCGGCGATGATCCCCTCCGCCTCGCCGTCGAAACCGGCGATCGCGGCCACCGGACCGAACACCTCCTCGCGCAGGATGCGTGCCTCGGCAGGCACTTCCGTCAACACCGTCGGCTCGAAGAAGTAGCCTTCGCCCGCGATACGCGCACCACCGGTGGCAATGAGCGCGCCCTTTTCTCTTGCATCCCGGACCAATTCGGTGACGATGCCGCGCTGCTTCTCGCTGATCAGCGGACCGACCTGTACCCCGTCGAGATGGCCGGGACCGACTTTCAGCGCGCGCATACGGTCGGTCAGCTTCGTGGTGAATTCCGCACGGACCGCGTTGTCGACGTGGAAGCGGTTGGCCGCGGTACACGCCTCACCGGTGTTGCGCATCTTGGCGGCCATCGCGCCGTCGACCGCGGCATCGATGTCGGCATCGGCGAAGACGACGAAGGGCGCGTTGCCGCCGAGTTCCATGGAGGTGCGCAGGACCCGCGTAGCCGATTGGGCGAGCAGGATTTTGCCGACGCCGGTCGAGCCGGTGAAGGTCACCTTGCGCAGCCGATCGTCGGCGAACATCGGGTCGGTGAGCGGCGCCGCGTCCGCGGTCGGCAGGATCGACAGCACGCCGGGTGGCAGTCCGGCGTCGGCAAAGACCTGCCCGAGCAGCAGCATGGTCAGCGGCGTCTCGGCCGCGGGCTTGACCACCATCGTGCAGCCCGCCGCCAGTGCGGGGGCGATCTTGCGGGTGCCCATGGCGAGCGGGAAGTTCCACGGGGTGATGGCCAAGGTCGGACCGACGGGTTGTTTGGTGACCAGGATGCGGCCGTTGCCGGACGGCGAATGAGTGTAGCGGCCGTGCACGCGGACCGCCTCCTCGGCGAACCAGCGCAGGAACTCCGCGCCGTAGTCGACCTCGCCCTGGCTTTCCGCCAGCGGTTTACCCATCTCCAGGGTCATCAGCATGGCGAAATCGTCGCGTCGCGCGAGGACCAGTTCCCATGCGCGACGCAGGATTTCAGCTCGACTGCGCGACGACGTTGCAGCCCAGCCGCTTTGTGCCGCAGCCGCGGCGTCGAGGGCTCGGGCGCCATCGGCGGCCGCCGCGTCGGCGACCTCGATCAGGACCTCACCGGTCGCCGGATTGTGCACGGGGAAGGTGCTTCCGGTGAGCGCCGGTGTCTGCTCGCCGCCGATCCACAGGTCGGTGGGTAGGGCGGCGAGCAGCTCGGCTACCTCACGCATCGCCTGCTCGGCTTCCGGAGATCGCCGACAGCGTCTTGTCGAGGCGGTCGGCCAGCTCATCGATGAGCTCGGGGGTGCTGTTCAGCGGCGGCGCCACGAGCACCGAATTGGTTGCCTCGCCGATGCCTGCCGCACAGAGAACAAGCCCGTTTCCCTTCGCAGCGGCGATGATTCGCTTGTTCATGTCGGCCGGCTGTCCGGTCTGGATATGCAGCGCCCGCATGAGCCCGATGCCCGATTGATCCGACAGCAGCGTCGGATATCGATCACACAGCGCAGTCAGCGCCGCCGCGAGCAGTTCACCCACGCACGCGGCGTTGCTCAGCAGTGCTTCGTCCTCAATGACGCTCAGCACCGCATTGGCGGCTGCACACGCCAGCGGGTTGGCGGACATGGTGTGCCCCAGCGCGATCGGTCCGAGCGGTTCCGCGATCGCCGAGGTGATCGTCTCGGAGATCATGGTGACCGCCAGGCTGGTGTAGCCGCCCGTGACCCCCTTTCCTGACGTGAGAATGTCGGGGGCGATGCTGGAATGGTCGCAGGCCCACCACTTTCCGGTACGCCCGAAGCCGGACATCACCTCGTCGGCAATGAGGGCGATCCCGTTGTTCTTCGTCTCCCGGCGCAGCCATTGCATGGTGTGGACGTCGATGGGCGCGGCACCCGAGGATGCGCCGCCTAGCGGTTCGATGACGATGGCGGCGACCTTGGACGGTCCGACGCCGAGCAGGGCCTGGGCCCACTCCTCGTGGGTGGCGCGCCGCCGACCAGGCTTGGGGCGCACCAGGACTCGGTTCCCGTTCGGCTGCCCCAACAGCGGTTCCACCGACGGATCGCGCTTGTTGGGACTACCCGTGATGGACAGCGCCGCCGCGGTCATCCCGTGGTAGCTCGGCTCTTCGGACAGGATGACGGTGCGCTGCGTTGCGCCGCGCCGGTGCTGGTAGGCGAACGCCAGCCGCAGCGCGCATTCGTTGGCCTCGGAGCCGGAGTTGCTGTACTCGACGGCGGCGGTCTCGGCGGGCGCGATCGAGAGCAGGCGTTCGGTGAGTCGCCGCGCGGGATCATTGCGGAACTGGGTGCGGTGCACGAAGGTCAGCTGTCCGAGCTGGCCCTCGATGGCCTGCAACACGGTCGGATGCGAATGTCCGACATTCACGTTGAGCACGCCGGACGAGCCGTCGAGGTAGTCGTTTCCGTCGGCGTCGTAGATGTAGGGACCCTGCGCCCACGTGGCGACGGGCAAGGCGATTCGACTCGGTGCGGTGGTCGATGCGGGAATCATGCTGGCTGACGGTCCTTTCGGAGCAGGACGAGCAGGGCGGCCGCGACCAGCGCCGCCGTAATACCGAGGGCGCCGGTCAATCCGGCGAAGGCGGCACTGCCGACGGTGAGCGTGCCGAGCAGGGTGGTGCCGATCGCGATGCCCGCGTTCATCATCGAGTTGTTCCAGGCCACGACGGACGCACGCTGAGTCGGATCGGCCGAAGACAGGTAGGCCTGCTGGCTGGAGTAGAACGCCCCGCCGAACACGCACCACAGCGTCAGCGCCACCAGGGCGACGAGCACGTGCTGCGTGCTCAAAGCCACTGCGGCACAAGGTGCGAACGCGGCGGCAGCCACCACCGAAACCCACACGCCGCTCACCTTCCGCCGGTGCAGGTGATCGAGAATGGTGCCGGTGCCGAGCGAGCCGACCAGCGATCCCGCGCCGACGAGCAGGCCGACGAGACCGAGTGCGTTAAGGCTGAAACCGAAGCGCTGGGCGAAGATCACCCCGACGAAGGTGTAGGCGCCGAGGCGGCCCGCTTGCAGCAGCAGTGTCGCGATGAGCCCCAAACTGATTCGCGGTTGTGCCCACGGCGCCAAGAGTGCGCTGAAGCCGCGGGCGGTGCCGGTCGCGGGAAGGTGGTCGAGCCGCGCATAGAGCACCGCCGAGGTGGCGATCATCAGTATGCCCACGGCGAGGAACGGCCAGCGCCAGCTGGTCAGCGAGGCCAGGGCGGCGCCGAGTGGCACACCGAGAACCTGCCCGAGCGAATAGACGCTCGCACCGAGCGAGATCACCCGTCCGCGCCGGTGCTGCGGTGTGCGCTCGGCGAGATAGGCCCAGATCGCGGGGGCCGCGATCGCCGCACCGAGACCGGTGATACCGCGTCCGACCACCAACATCGGCAGCGAGCCCGCCGCCGCGCACGCCAGATTCCCGAGCATGAAGACCAGCGAGCCGAGCAGGATCGACCAGCGCCGCGGATACCGGTCGGCGAGGATACCGAAGGGCGGACCCGCGACGGCGTAGACGAGAACGTAGGCGGTGACAATGGTGGCCGAGGCGGCCACCGACGCGTGCAACGATCGCGCGATCTCCGGCAGCATCGGTGCCACCAGATACATTTCGGCGCCCATCAGGAAGAACGCGGCGTAGAGAAGTATGTGCTGAGCCCACGGCGTCGGGGGCTCAGCCGCCACCGCCGGATGCAGGCTCCGGCGTGGCTCGGCCCGCGTCTCGATACTCATACCGAAACCTTCTCCAGCGCAACGCGGCCGGCGATCGGGAGTACCGGGCGGCGGGGCAGGTTCAGCCGTGACCAGACGGTGTCGATGATCTCGGCGAACCGGTGCACGGCCGCGGGACTGTGCACCGGTGACGGATTGATCCGGAGTCGTTCGGTGCCGCGCGCGACGGACGGGAAGTTGATCGGCTGGGCGTATTGGCGGTATTCCTCGAGCAGGATGTCGGCCAGTTGTTTGCATTTGTACGGGTCACCTACGAGCACGGGAACGATATGACTTTCGGTGGACACCAACGGGATTTCGGCGTCGGCGAGCAGGTCCTGGAGTAGTCCGGCCCGGTGGTGCAGCAGGATTCGCTCGTTGTCGGATTCCCGCAGATGCCGCACGCTCGCCAGCGCGGCGGCCGCGAGGGCGGGCGGCATCGCGAGGGTGAAGATGAAGGCCGGCGCGAAACTACGCACGGCGTCCAGGATCGGCGCGGGCCCGGTCAGGTAGCCGCCCAGGGTGCCATAGCCTTTGGCGAAGGTGCCCATCAGCAGGTCGACCTGATCGGCGCAGCCGAGCTGCGCGGCCATGCCGGATCCCTCCGGGCCGTACATGCCGACCGAGTGTGCCTCGTCGACGTAGACGAGCGCGCCGTGTTTCTTTGCCACGGCACACAATTCGGGCATCGGCGCGATATCGCCGTCCATCGAGTAGATCGACTCGAAGGCAACGATTTTCGGGCGATCCGGATCGGTGGCCGCGAGCAGCTCATCGAGGTGGGCGGGATCGTTGTGGCGGAAGATGCGTCGCTCGGCGCGCGAGGCGCGCATGCCGAGGATCATCGACGCGTGGTTCTGCTCGTCGGAGAAGAAGATCGCCCCGGGTAGCTCCTTGCCGAGTACCCCGAGCACGGCATCGTTGACCGCGTAGCCGGTGATGAAGGTCAGGCCCGCCTCCTTCCGATGCAGTTGCGCCACTTCACGTTCGAGCAAGATGTGGGTGTGGTTGTTGCCGGAGATATTGCGCGACCCGCCCGCCGCGACGCCCGAGCGGTTCACCGACCGGTGCATGGCTTCGACGACGGCGGGGAACTGGCCCATGCCCAGGTGGTCGTTGCTACACCACACGGTGATCTCGCGCAGCCCGTCCCGGTGGTGGTGCACCGCCTGCGGGAATCGGCCTGCCAGGCGTTCGATTTCGACGAAGGTGCGGTATTGACCCGACGCGCGGATGTCGTCGATTCGTCTCTCGAAAAAGGCCGTGTAGTCGAAAGCCATGGGAGTCTCCGTTTTCTCGAAGGGTGTTATCTGTCGGTCAGTTGAGCTTCTGGTCGGCGAGATGGTCGGTGAGTGCCCGGTTGGCGTCCCAGCCGGTGATCGGTGGGTAGGCGTCGGAGTCGGTGATGACGTCGAGGACGGTGGTCGCCGAATCGACGATCGCCTTCGAAAGCGCTTCGCGCAGTTCCACATCGGTGTGGATGGTGTGCCCGTGCGCGCCGCATGCGGTGGCGATCTGCGCGTGGTCGACGTGACCGAGTTCGACCGCCGAGGTCGGCCTGCCGAACTGGACGATCTCGGCGTGCTTCTGGTAGCCGAGGATGGCGTTGTTCAGCACCACCACCACGACGTCGAGGTGCTCGCGCACGGCCGTCTCGAGCTCCGCCCAGCAGTGCGCGAAACCACCGTCCCCGACCAGGCAGATCACCGGAGCGGACGGTCGCGCCGCCTTCGCGCCGAGCGCCAGCGGAAGGCCCCAGCCGAGCCCGGCCATGCCGCGCGGCAGCAGGAACCGCTGACGATGGGTGGTGGCGCGGATGTAGTTCGCGGCCCAGATCGAGGAGTAACTGGCGTCCGCGACGACGATGGCGTCATCGGGCAGCAGCGTGCTGATCTCGTCGGCCACCCGCTCCGGGCGCAGCGGCTGCCGCGTCGACGTGCGTACGGCGGCCGTGGTCGTCTCGAATTCCGCGCGGGACCGGGCGATCTGCGTGGTGATCGCGGGGCGGTCGGCGCTGCGCTTACTCAGGTCGAGGTCGCGCAGTGCGGCCGCGAGATCATCGACGCCGGTCCGGACATCGCCGACCAATCGCAGCGACGGATAGTTACGGCCGATCTCGGTCGGGTCGATGTCGAGGTGGATGACGGTGGCCGCCGGCGGGAACAGGGTCCAGCCATCGGTGCCGTTCTCGTTGGTGCGCGAACCGACGAGCAGGACCGTGTCCACCCCGGCGATCCACTCGCGCATGCCGTGCGAAACACCGTGCGGGCCCATGTAATTGCCGATGACGCCCACACTCAGATCGGCGGTGTCCGGGACGACGCCCTTGCCCATCGGGGTGGTGGCCACCGGCAGCGAGGCCAGATCGCTCAGGCGGGCCAGGGCGGCGCCCGCGTCGGCGGAGACCGCGCCGCCACCGGCGACGACGAGCGGTCGCTCGGCACCGGCCAGCAGCTGCGCGGCGGCCCGGACAGCGGCCTCGGGCGGGCGGATCCGGTCGAGCGGGAACACCGGGCGGTCGAGTCCTGCGGGCGGTGCGGGTGCGTCCAGTTCGAGGACGTCCTTCGGCAGCATGAGTACGGCCGGGCCCGGCCTGCCGCTGGTCGCCGCCCGGAAGGCCGCGTCGACATAATCGTGGACGCGGACCGGATCATCGAGGCGATCGAACCATTTGGTGCACCCGGAAAACAGACTTTGGTGATCAATTTCCTGAAACGCGTTTTTGTTGCGAATCGGACTCGGCACATCCTGCACGAAGGCGACCACGGGAATCGAGACCTTCGCGGCCTCGGTCAGTGGCGGCACGAGCAGGGTAGCCGCGGGACCGTTTTGCGCCACCACGACCGAACAATGCCCGGACACCCTGGCGAAGCCGTCGGCCATGGTGCCGCCCGCGTTTTCGGTGCGGTAAACGATCTGCCGGATCCCGAGATCCTCGGCGGCCAATACCAGCAGCGAAGGCAGGCTCTGGCCGAAGAATTCGGATATCTGCCTGGCGCGAAGATTCTCGGCTATGGCGGCGGCGACTGTCGGCATCGGGACACCTTCTCGCGGTAGCGGGGCTCGGACTGTTCGGTAGCTACAGTCTCGGGCCACGCAGAACGCCAGGTCCAATACGTATTTGCTTCCCGTTGATAAGGAAGTCTTATCTGGCTAGGCTGACCGCGTGGACGACCTACGTCGCGTTCGTTACTTCCTAGCAGTAGCCGAGCACCGACACTTCGGTCGCGCGGCGGAGTCGCTGCACATCACCCAGCCCGCGCTGTCTCAGCAGGTCAAGGCGTTGGAGAAGGAGCTCGGAGTCGAGTTGCTCGCCCGCACCGGCAGGGGTTTCGTGATGACCGCGGCCGGTTTGGCGTTGCAGGCGGGTGCGCAGCAACTCCTCGCCACGGCCGCTGAGCTCGAGCGCACGGTGCGTGCGCGCGCTTCGGGCACGGCGGGCGAGTTGAAGATCGCCTTCACCCGATCGGGCTCCGACAGCGATATTTCCCAGCGCATCAGAGACTTTCGCAAGGAGTTCCCCGATATCACCGTCTCGACTATTACCGGCTGGACCTCGTGGAATCTCGACCTGCTCGAATCGGGCGAGGTCGACGTCGCGTTCGTCCGCGGAAATATCACCCACCCACGGGTGCAGACACACCTCATCGGACTACAGGAAGCCGCAGTGGTGGTTTCCAAAGGCCACCCCCTGGCCGAAAAAGCGTCCCTGGAAATAGCCGAGATCGTCGACGAGCCGATCGTGCTCTGGTCCCGACAAACCGGACCGGACTTCTACGACGAATTGGTCACCCACATCTGGGGCGACGGCGCCCCGAACCTGGTTGCCGAGGAATCCGACGCCGAACAAGTCCTCGACCTCGTATCAACCGGCACCGGCATCAGCGTGCTCGACCGCAAACGCGCAACCCGAATCGCCCACGAAAATATCGTCGTCATCCCCTTCGGCACGAACCCACCCCAAATCGCCATCCGCATCGCCTGGATGCGCGGCTCCGACGCCCCGGCCCTCGCGCACTTCCTCGATTGGTGGCGCCGGTGTAGTTAGCCGCCCGCTCATCCCACGGCGGTCACCCGCCACAGCTGCGCGATCTCGCCGTTCCGGCACGGCACCATCGCGGCGGCTTTGTGCTCCGGTTCCACCGGCAGCTCCCAGCAGAACTTCTTTGCGCTGTTCGGCTGTTTCCCGACGATCGTTCCGACGTGGGGGTGGTCCTTGTCGGGTTGATAGACAAACTCGAGGCCGGTCTTACACGAGAGCGCAATCAGTGCGAACAACTCGGCCGACTGGCCGTCTGCGTTGATGCACTGGCCCTTCTTCTGCACGTTCCGTAGCCGCGATTTCGGCTTGCCGTCGGCGGCGACCCACTGCTGGTCGGCGGCGGCCGGGTCGCAGTTCAGCAGACGTATCACCTGAGGTGGCTGCCCGGCGGGGACGTCACTGGCTACGCATTTGTTGGGATCTTTCACGCTCGCGATGCGGAACGCGCCCGCATCGGCGGGCCAGTCGGCGAACGCTGTCCCGGTCAGCAAGCCGCCGGTGAGCACGGTCAGGCCGATGACGGCCAACGAACTGCCGAGCTTGCGCTGGAACCCCATGATGCAGAACCATTCCTTCCCAAAACGTACGTGCGAGTCGATGAGTCGTTCGGAAACTATTCGGTGCCGAACGGGCCATGGACTGCTCCGGTTATCCGCTGTGCCGACGTCTGACGACGGCGACGCCGCGCACGGCGGTGAGGATCGTGACCACCATGATCGTCACCAGTTGCAAGGGATTCCAGGCAACGGGGTCGAGGATCAGTTCCGCTTCCGCCGAATGTGTTGGGCGGAGCGGGGTTCGGGGACTCGGCAGGTTCGGTGTCGCCGGTGTGAGTTCAGGGGCGAGTGGCGCTTCGGTTGGGAGAGCGGGGACGTCCGGTAGCGCGGGGAGCGGCGGCAGGATCGGCAACGGTGGGGGGAGCAGGAGCGGATTGCCGGGATAGGGGGGCAGGATGTCGCGCGGCCACAGGAGGCAGGCCAGTCCGCTGCCCGTGGCGGCGCTGCCGACGACGACGCTGCCGAGCGCGGATCCGCTGGAGCCGAGGATGCCGTGCGAGCTGCCGGTCACGATGCCGAGCAGGATGAGCGCGCCGCCGACGGCGACGCTGCCGGTGCATGCTGTCCGGACGCCGTCGGAGTCGAGATCGGGGAGTTCGGCGGAGCCGCCGGGCATTGTCTGGACCGGGGCCGCCGACACGGTGTCGTCGATTTCCGCTGTGCCGGTTTCTGTTTCGGTGTGCGTTGCGGCACCGATGCCTGCGCTACCGGTACCGAGGTATTCGTGCACTGCGGGGCCGCTGCTCGGACCGAGCTGCAACGGCGTCCCGGAGTACGCGCTGCCGGTATCGATGCCACCCGGAGCGGCACTGCCCGAGACGATTTCGCCGAGCGATGGCCATTCCGGTGGTGGCAGATCGGCGGTCGCGACCGCGGCCGGACCGGCAACCAGTGCCGCGGCGGCGAGGGGCAGTGCCGTCACGGCGGTGAATCCTCTGCTCTGTGCCATGTGCGCACATTCCGTTCGTAATCGGTTCGCAGCCAACAGGTTCGGTCAGGTGATGTCCTGATAGCGGGACAGTGCCAGTTCGAATGCGTCCTTGGACACGATGTTCCCGCCGGAGAACGGCCGATCGAGCCCGTAGATCGCGACGATCGCCGCGCCGACCACGACGCCGAGCAGCGCGGTCATCACAACGCTGCGTTTGGTCACCTCGACACCGGACAGCGCCGCGCTGCACAGCAGCAGAATTGTGGTGAACCACAGTGCGGTGTAAAGGAATCCGGGCATGCCGAGTTTCGCGTCCATCGCGCGATCGTGGCGGGCCTGCGCGACCGCGTCGAGGGCGGCCACCGCTTTGGCTTGCAACTCGGTGACCGACGCATCCTCGGACTGGATGGCCAGCACGGTGTCGCGCAGCTTGTCGAAGGTGTCCTGGGTGGACTGGCTCAGCCTCTCTTCGTTGTCCATCTCGGGCCACTCCACCGTGACGACCTGCTCGGTGTAGTCGTGGACCAGCCGCTGGATCTGCTGGTGCGCCGGTTCCGGCATCGAGTGCGCGGCCCAGTAGACGTCGACCAGGGCCTTGGACTCGGCGACCGTGTGGTTGTGCGCGTTGTCGTACTGCTGCCAGCAGATCACCACGACGAAGGCGGCCACGGCCATGAACAGTGTGTTGATCAGGTCGAGCACCAGGGTGCCGGACCCTTCGTCCTCGGTCTCGCGCCACGAGGCGGGCCGCAGCCGATTCCCGACCACGAAGACGATGACGGCAAGGGCAGCGATCGCTAGGGGCACGACCAACTGCTGTACGAGCTCACTGTCCATAGCGCGACCTTTCTAGGTGTTCCTCGAGACGATGGCGTCGGCGACATCGCGTAGCGCTTGGTTGACCGCGGCGGGGAACGGCGCGTGGTCGAGGACCCGGTTGGCTTGTGCCCAGCGCGTACGGATCATCGCCTCGACGTGGTGTCGCGCTGTGGCGGTGAGGATTTCGCGGCAGGTGTCGGCTTGACGGTCGTCGAGCTCCGGATCGCCCAGCAGGGCCAGCAGCTGCGCGGCTTGCGCGGGCGTCGCGTGTTCGAGGGCCAACGCGACCAGCGCGGTGTGCTTGCCGTCGCGCAGATCCTCCAGATCGGACTTGCCGGTGCGCGCCGGATCGCCGTAGACGCCGAGCAGATCGTCCTGTAGCTGGAACGCTTCACCGAGCGGTCCGGCGTAGGCGGTGAGCGCCGCCCGCACCCCGCTGTGGGCACCGGCGAGCACGGCACCCAGCTGGAGTGGCCGTTCGCAGGTGTAGGACACCGTCTTGTAGCGGATGATCCGCAGCGCGCGCCCGAGGTCGCTGGACGGTCGCGCGGTGGTGAGCAGGTCGAGGTACTGGCCGTACATGACGTCCGCGCGCATGCCGTCGAGCACCGTGAGCGCGTCGTCCAGTTGCGCGGCGGTGAGCTGTGCGGTGTGCAGCAGTTCGGCCGACCAGACCATCGTCAGGTCGCCGAGGACGAGGGCGGCATGCGCGCCGAACCGGTCCGGATCGCGGCGATCCTGATGTCGCTGCGCCAGAATGCGATGCACGGTGGGCCGGTCGCGGCGGGTGTCGCTGTTGTCGATGATGTCGTCGTGGATCAGCACGGCGGCGTGAAACAGTTCGAGCGAGGCCGCGGCCCGCACAATCGGTTGCGGCACCGGCACTTCGCCCGCGGCCGCATGCCAGCCGAGGACACACAGCAGCGGTCGGATCCGCTTGCCGCCGGCGAACAGGAAGTCGTGCACGGTGCCGGTGAGCTCGCCGGGCAGCGCCGGTTCGGTGGCGGTTGCCTTGTCCCGCAGGAAGTATTCGAGCGCGCCGTCCACCCGCGTCCGGATCGCCGCCAGGTCCACCGGTGTCGCGGGCTCGACGTGTGTGGTGGTCATGAGTTCCCCTCCGCCGGTGCTTCTTCGCGGCCCTCGGTCAGCGCGATCGCCTCGGCCACCAGGGTTTCCACGATCAGATGTTCGGGCACGGTGCGAATGACCTTGCCCCGGACGAAGATCTGCCCTTTGCCGTTGCCCGAGGAGACGCCGAGATCGGCCTCGCGGGCCTCGCCGGGCCCGTTGACCACGCAGCCCATCACCGCGACCCGCAGCGGATGCGGGAACCCCTCGAACGCCGCCTCCACCTGCCCGGCCAGCCGATGGATATCGACCTGGACGCGGCCACATCCTGGACAGGAGACGATCTCGAGCTTGCGTGGACGCAGGCCGAGCGACTGCAGAATGTGGCAGCCCGCTTTGACCTGATCGACCGGCGGCGCCGAGATGGACACCCGGATGGTGTCGCCGATCCCTTCACCGAGCAGAATCGCGAAGGCGACCGCCGATTTCACGGTGCCCTGGAACATCGGCCCCGCCTCGGTGACACCGAGGTGGAGCGGGTAGTCACAGCGTTGGGCGAGTAGGCGATTGGCCGCGATCATGGTGCGCGGGTCGTGATGCTTGACCGCGATCTTGAGGTCGGTGAACCCGTGCTCCTCGAACAGCGCGGCCTCCCAGAGCGCCGATTCGACGAGGGCGGCCGCGGTCGCGGAGCCGTGCTTGGCGAGCACCCTTGGGTCGAGCGAGCCGGCATTGACCCCGACCCGGATCGGAATGCCTGCGGCCGCTGCCGCTTTCGCGATGTCACCGACGCGATCATCGAATTGTTTGATGTTGCCCGGATTGACCCGCACCGCCGCGCAACCGGCGTCGATCGCGGCGAAGACATAGCGCGGCTGGAAGTGGATGTCGGCGATGACCGGCAGCGGGGAGCGGGCGACGAGGGCGGGCAACGCGGCCGCGTCCTCCGGGGTCGGCACCGCGACCCGGACGATGTCGCAGCCCGCGGCGGTCACCGCGGCGATCTGTTGCAGCGTGCCGTCGATGTCGGCGGTGCGGGTGGTGGTCATCGTCTGCACGGAGATCGGCGCGCCACCGCCGACCGGGACGCCGCCGATGTTCAGCCGGCGGGTGCGATGGCGGGTCGGCATGGTCGGCAGGCCGAGATCATTGCTGGTCATCGCGACCCTCCGGATCGGTGTGGGCAGCGGCCGGTGCGGTGGTCATGACAGGTGCCTGACGTGGGGTGGCGGGGCGAAGGTGATGTCCTCGACGGCGGTGGTGAGCTCGCGAACCGTGACCGGGCCCCAGGCACGTAGCGCCTCGATGACCGCGTCGACCAGCGCGGCCGGTGCGGAGGCGCCCGCGGACAGGCCGATGGTGTTCGCGCCGACGATCCAGTCGGGCGTGACGGCGGACGCGTCGTCGATGAGATAGGCCGGAATGCCCTGGCGCTGAGCAACTTCCACGAGGCGATGCGAATTGGACGAGTTGTCCGAGCCGATGACGAGCACGACGTCGCTGTGCCGGGCGACCGCCTCGACGGCCTCCTGCCGGTTGGTGCTGGCGTAGCAGATGTCGGCGCTGCCCGGTCCGTGCAATGCGGGAAAGCGTTGGCGCAGCGCCTGAATGGTCTGCTCGGCCTCGTCGACCGACAGGGTGGTCTGCGTCAGATACGCGACCCGGCTCTCGTCGGGGACCTGGAGCGCGGCCGCCTCGGCCGGACCGTCGACCACCACGGTCACCTCCGGCGCCTCGCCCGCGGTGCCTTCGACCTCCTCGTGTCCGGCGTGGCCGACGAGCACGACGGTGTCGCCGCGCGCCGCGAAACGCCGGGCCTCGGCATGCACTTTGGTGACCAGCGGGCAGGTGGCGTCGACCACGGTGAGTCCGCGCCGTGCGGCCTGTTCGCGCACCGCGGGGGAGACGCCGTGCGCGGAGAAGACGACCAGCGCGCCCATCGGCACCTCGTCGAGCTCCTCGACGAACACCGCACCGCGCGCGGCCAGATCGGCGACCACGTGAGTGTTGTGCACGATCTGCTTGCGTACGTAGACCGGCCCCTGGCGATCGGGCGCGGCCAGCAAGCGTTCCACCGTCTCGATCGCCCGTTCCACGCCCGCGCAGAAAGAGCGTGGCGCGGCGAGCAGCACGGTCCTGGCACGCACGGCGGTCATGGCGACACCGTGCTCAGTGCGGGATTGGCCGGCAGGCGACCGAGTCCGTCGATGTGCACGGCCCCGGTGCCGAGTCCGGTTGGTCGCAGGTAGGGCGCAGCGGGCGTCGTGGGCTCGGGCGCCGGATCCTCGGTGGCCGGCGGCTCGGGGACGTCCACGCGGCGATAGCGATCCTCGAGCTGCGCCTCCTTGTAGCGGCCACACGAGATGTGCCAGTGCACGATTCCGGCCATCCAGTCCTGGAGTTCGACGGCGCGGCGGTCCAGCGAATCACGCACGTCCTGCCCGAGCTCGTATTCGTCGTAGAGGGCGGGCAATTCGCTGCCGACTATGCGTTCGAACTGCTGCATCCGCGCGGTCAGCAGGTCGTTGACGATGGCGACGCCGTCCTCGGGCCCGCAGTCGAAGAAGTTCTGCATGACGCGGACCGCGTTGTGGAAGTCCCCTTCGTACTGTGTCTCTTTGTGATACGAGAACAGGTCGTTCACCATCGTGGCGTAATCACTCGCGGTGTGTTCCAAATCTAGGATCGTCTGGGTGCGATAGACCTCCGGCGGAACCAGGTGGCCGTGCGAGAACCGCGACAATGCCATGGTGAGATCGGAACCGAAAGTGCGGCGGCGCATTTCGACGTAGTCGACCGGGTCGGGAATGCGATTGGCGATGTCGTTGGCCACCTCCCATTCGCAGCTCGCCAGGAAAGCCGTGACAGCGCGGTGGAATTCGCGCCGCTGCTCGGCATCCAGGACGCTGGTCGTCCGGTGCCACAGATCGGCGAGGGCGCGCTCCATCGCGTTGGCGGCGGGCGGCGTGGCCTCGGAATCGAGCGGCATGAACGCCGCGAATCGTTTGCCCTGTAGCTTGGCCGCGACCATGTCCTTGCGTGCCGCGAACACCTGCGGGTAGTAATCGTCGATGTAGGTACCCCAGGCCAGCCAGTTGGCCGACAGATCGAGCTCCGCGAGGGTGGCGTCGGGGTCCAGACCCGCTGAGCACAGCGCGAAATCGAACTCGGCGAGATCGACCGGCCGCCACAGCGCGCGGCCGCCCAGCGCGGGCACCGGCTCATGGAAGCCGATCTGCGCACCCCACTCCAGCAGGTTCTTGCGCGCGACGTCGACGAGTGGATTCAGCTGGAGCTGGTAAGGCAGGTAGAGCTCGGGCAACGCGGTTGGTCCGACCTGCTCGAAGCGCGGGCGCGTGAAGTTCTTGACCCGGTTCGCGCCGAGCGCCGTCGGGGTGAACAGATGCACCGCGGTGCTGCCGAGCCCGATGGGTTTGAACAGGCGCGACAAGGGATCGCTCGCCACCGTGCCGCCCTTGTTCATGTACCGGCTCGACCGCATGTGCCATTCGTGGCCGCCGGATTGCCAGTCCTGCAAGCCTTTCGCGTAGGCGACCACCGCGGCCTGGTCCCGCGGCTCGACGGCGTACTCGGCGAACAGCATGGGCAGTTCGGTGAGCGCGGTGTGCTCGAACTGTTGCAGGCGGGAGGTCAGCAGATCGTTGACGACGTCGGCGGCGCGCTGGGTCTCGTAGCCGAAAAACCGCTCCACCACCAGGATCCCGTTGGCGTTCTCGCCCTCCTGACGTACCTCGCGCTCATAGGAGAAGATGTCGTTGCGCAGGTGCACGCCGTCGGCGAAGGTGTCGCGCAACACCTCCAGCGGCCGGGTCGCGGCCAGTTCGGGCGGGACCGCCGCGCCGACCGCGTGTTCGACCAGGTTGGCCGACCACGGTGCGCCGCCGACCTTGCGGCGCATCTCGATGTACTCGATCGGATTCGCGATCCGGCCCTCGGTGATGTTGGCCAGCTCCCACCGCGACTCCTCCAGCAGCGCAGTGGTTGTCGCGACGAAACGCTGCCGCCAGTCCAGCTCCATCGCGGGCACGGTGCGCACCCACAGATCGGCGAGGCCGCGCTCCACCGGGTTCGTCGGCTCCGGCATCGGAGCGCCGGCCAGCGGCATGAACTCGCGCAGCCGCTCCAGATACTTTCGCGCGCCCTCGGTGTCCCTGGTCCGTTTGAACAGCTCGAGGAAGTGATCATCGAAATAGAACACCCACACGTACCAGTCGGTGATGAGCGACAGCTCCTGGCTGTCGCAGTCCGGGTGGGTGTAGGCGCACAGCAGGCCGTAGTCGTGCCGCTCCAGGTCGGTCTCGTCCCAAATGTGGTGTCCCTCTTGGGGTTCGAAGAACCCCATGGTCTCGGACCAGACCCTGGTGTGCTCGCGGGCGATGTCCACGTGCGGATTGAGCCGGGCCGGGTACGGCATGTAGAAGTCGGGAAGTTCGAAGGGCTGCATGTCATCTCCTTACGATCGACGCGCGCGGCTCAGTGGTTGCGGCGGGATACCATGCCTGCCAGCACCATCAGGTCCGCGGCGGCGGCGGGATCGGCGAGCGCCGCGATCGCCGCGCGCACCCGGCGCTCGGCGAGTTGCTGGGCGCACTGCCGCCCGCCCGCCGACTCGACCAATGCCGCGGCCCGAGCGGTGTCCATCGCATCGGTGCCCGGATCGCGGCCGAACATCGTCGCCAGCTCGGCGGCCGCCTCGGTGCCGGAGCCGAGCGCCGAGACCACTGGCAGCGACATGGTGTGGCGGGCAAGGTCGCTCGCGGGTTTGCCGGTGACCTGCGGGTCACCCCAGATCCCGATCAGGTCGTCGACGAACTGGAAGGCCATGCCGAGCTCGCGCCCGAACGTGTCCATCGCCGCGACGGTGGGTGGCTCCGCCCCCGCACACAGGGCCCCCAGCGCGCACGCACAGCCCATCAGCGCGCCGGTCTTGCCCATGGCCATGCGCGCGTACTCCTCGACATCGACGTGCCCGCCCGAGCGGAACCGGCAATCGGCGTGCTGGCCGTGACACATCTCGATCACGGTCGTTTCCAGCCTGGCGACCGCCGCCGTGGCCGTCGGTGCGGGCAGACCGTCCACCAGCACGCGCACCGCGAGGGCGTGCAGCGCGTCACCGAGCAGCATCGCGTCGGGAATGCCCCACACCGTCCACACGGCGGGCCTGCCACGGCGGACCTGGTCGGCGTCCATGATGTCGTCGTGCAGGAGCGTGAAATTGTGGACCAGTTCCACGGCGGCCGCCGCGGCGAGTGCGGTGGGTGGGCCGGCCCCGCACGCGACGGCCGAGCAGACCGTCAAGGCAGGCCGCAGGACCTTACCGACTGGTTGCGGAGTCGCGGTGCCGTCGGCGTCCCACCAGCCGAGGTGGTAGCCGCCCATCCGGCGCAGCGGTTCGGGTAACGACGAAATCGCCTCGCGCAGTTGCGGATCGCATAGCTCGCGAGCGTTGGACAAAATCTCTGTGGCCCGGCGGCTCGTCGCCGCCGAGGTGCTCTCGATCATCAGCACATACACCTTCCCTAGCGGTGTCGTGGACACGGAGTCCGGGTCCGACGACCGGGAACGCCGCGGCTGCTCGGCATTCGGCCGCCGCGGCGTCGAAGACATCGAGGTCGCTGATCGTCGGGTCAGTCCGCTTGGCGCGCGACCAGAACGTTGTCGAGAATGCCGAGCGCGTCGGGCACCAGGATCGCCGCCGAGTAGTAGCAACTGACCAGGTAGGAAATGATCGACTGGTCGTCGATGCCTTTGAAACGGACGTTGAGGCTCGGCTCGAATTCGTCGGGAAGCCCGGTTTGGTGCAGACCGATGACGCCCTGATCCTTTTCGCCGGTGCGCATGGCCATAATCGAGGTGGTCTGGTTGGTGCTGACCGGGATCTTGCTGCACGGGAAGATCGGCACTCCGCGCCATGCGGGTACCCGGTTACCGTCGATATCGATGGTGTCCGGGTACAGGCCGCGTTTGCTGCATTCGCGACCGAACGCGGCGATCGCTTTCGGGTGTGCGAGAAAGAGTTTGGTGCTGCGCCGCATGCTGAGCAGCTCGTCCATGTCGTCCGGGGTGGGCGGGCCCGACTCGGAGTAGATGCGCTGCTTCAGATCGCAATTGCGCAGCAGGCCGAAGTCGGGGCTGTTGACGAGGTCGTCCTCGCGGCGTTCGTAGAGCGCCTCGATGGTCAGCCGCAGCTGCTGCTGGGTCTGGTTCATCGGGTCGTTGAACAGATCGGCGACGCGGGTGTGCACGCGCAGCACGCTCTGCGCGAGGCTGAGCTCGTACTCGCGCGGACGGACGTCGTAGTCCACGAAGGTGCCGTCGATTTCGGGTTCACCCGCGTGGCCCGAGGTGATCTGGATATTCGCTTCGCCCTGTTTGTTCTGTGGTCGAGCGGCTGCGGCGGCGACCTGGGAAAGTTGCGTGCGGAGTGCGGGTACGTGGTCGAGCACTTCGTCCAGCGCCTGCCGCGGCAGGACCAGCACGATGCTCTTGGTGATCGCCTTGACGGTGGCCGGCCAAATGGCCGAGGAGTCGGTGAAACTCTGCTCGCCGACATAGTTGCCGCCGGCCAGGGTGCCGAGCATGGTCGGCTCGCCGTATTCGCCGGAGCCCATTTTGGCCAGTTTGCCGTGCACGATCAGTATCACTTGATTCATCGGATACCCGAATTCGGCTACCACCGCACCCGGTTCGAATTCGCGCTGTTCGAATCGCCGCGCGAGTGCGCGCAGTACTTCCTCGTCGTCGATATCGCGCAGCGCCGCCATCTCCCGCAGCTCCATCGGGATCACCCGGGCCTGTGAGCCGTCGACCGAAAACTCGATCCGGCCGTTTCCGATGGTGTGGGTCAGTCGGCGGTTCACCCGGTAGACACCACCGTTGACCTGCGTCCACGGCAGCATTCTGGTCAGCCAGCGGGAGGTGATGCCCTGCATCTGGGGTTCGGATTTGGTGGTGGTCGCCAATTGGTGCGCGGCGGTGGTACTGAGACTCTTGCGTCCATTGGTCTCAGCGGAAGCAGACACTGGCGTTTCGATTGTCATATTTGATCCTCACCTCGAAATGGTCACCATGGACGGTCGGCGCTGAAAGTCCGAATAGGTGATCGTTCAGATTCGACGGTTGTGCACGGCAGGTCGGCAGGCGGCGATAGGCCGGGTGCGGACGGTCACTCGAGCGAATGTTGCGATATGACAGTGCATTTCAGACGCTGTCGATCTTAAGGCGCGGAACCTGTTGGACGCAGCGAAAATTCGAAGATTAGTCGTTATTATTCGGATGGTTGCGACACGTATTCGATTGGGACAACGGTTGATAACGCTTCGTCGCGGTTCCGGAAAGTCGAGACAAAATGGCGGTCGGCAGCTATCTTCTAGCTGTCGAGCCGCGCGGGGCTCGGCAGTGCGCTGGCTACCCGACGGCAATGGCGTCGTGCGACGGTGCAGGTCACATCGCCGTGCAGTGTGCGCGACAGCGGTCGTCCGCCCGATCCGGCCGAGTCTCGAGTGCTCGGGTATCAGGTGCGCGGGGCGCAGGCGGATTAGCCTCGAGGTATGTGTCGAAACATCACTGCCCTGCGGGGACTAGAGCCCGCGGCGACGCCGGAGGAGATCCAGGCCGCCGCGCTGCAGTACGTACGCAAGGTCGGCGGGCTGTCCAGCATCTCGGCCGCGACCCAGCCCGCGGTCGATGCCGCCGTCGCCGACATCGCGGCGGTCACGGCCCGGCTGCTCGCGCAACTGCCGGATCGCAAGGTGCCGCCGAAGTCGGTGCCGCCACTGCGCCGACCCGAGGTGCAGGCGCGGATCCAGGCCAGGGCGCACTCGCACGACTGACCGCGCGCTCGCCGACGCCCTGCGCGCGTGTGCCCGCTAGCGGCGCGCCTGCTATCTTGAACATCGTTCAAGCTGGTAGCGGGAGGAAGTCGTCGTGGACGGAGTCGAGAACTCTCGGGGGTCGAGGGTCGCCTTTTCGGCGCGCGATATCGCACAGATCGCCGTATTCGCAGCGCTGATCGCGGCGATGGGCCTGCCCGGCGCCATCACCGTCGGCTTCAGCGGTGTGCCGATCACGGTGCAGACGCTAGGCGTGATCCTGGCCGGCGCGGTGCTCGGCGCGCGCAAGGGAACGGCCGCTGTGCTGGTCTTTCTCGCGTTGACGATGATCGGCCTGCCGCTGCTGTCGGGCGGCCGCACCGGACTGACCGCGATGGCCGGGCCCAGTGCCGGATACCTCGTCGGGTGGGCGCCCGCGGCGCTGGTCATCGGCCTGCTGACCGCGCGGATTCTGCCGAAGTACCCACTGGCGCTCGGTCTGCTGATCAACGCGTTCGGCGGGATTCTGGTCATCTACCTCTTCGGCACCATCGGGCTGTTGTTGCGCACCGACTTGGACTTCCCGCACGCGATCAGCACCAACTTCGCGTTCATCCCCGGCGACCTGGCCAAGGTTGTCGTCGCGACGGTCGTCGCCAAGGGTGTGCATCGCGCGTACCCCGGCCTGATCCGTGCGTAGTCCGGAACTCGGCGGCGCCGCAGATCGGCCCGCCCTCGAAATCGACGGCCGCACTTACACTTACGGCCAACTCGACGCTGCGATCGAGCAGTGGGTCGAACGCGACCGTGCGCCCGTCTACGACGCGTCGGCGCTGCCGGTGCCGGACGCGTTGATCTGTATCTGCGCGGCGGCTCGGCGCGGTGTCCCGGTGCTCGTGGAGAATCCCGAGGCGCGTCCCGCGCGCTCGGATATTCCGTCCTCGGCGTTCCTGCTGGTGACGACCTCGGGCTCCACCGGCCGCCCGCGCCCGCTGGCCCGCACCGCGGCGTCCTGGTTCGACAGCTTTCCCGCGTTCACCGCGATCACCGGCGTCGAGGCCACCGACCGCGTGCTCATCACCGGTCCCTTGCACGCGACGATGCACCTTTTCGGTGCGCTGCACGCGCTGTGGCGCGGCGCGTGCGTCACCGACGATCCGTCGCGGGCCACGGTTGTGCACGCGGTGCCCGCGGTGCTTCGGGACGTGGTGCGCAAGGCGCCGAGGTTGCGAACGGCGATCGTGGCGGGCATTGCCCTGGACGACGGCGCGCAAGCGGCGGCTGACGGCCTGGAGCTCATCGAGTACTACGGATCCGCGGAGGTCTCGCTCGTCGCGGCACGGCGGGTGCCCGAGCCGCTGCGCCTGCTCGACGGCGTCGATGCCGATATTCGGGACGGATTGCTCTATGTCCGCACCCCGTACCGCGTGCTCGGCGCTCCCGAATGGTTCAGCGTGGGCGACCTCGCCGAGCTCGGCCCGAACCGCGAGCTCACGGTCCGGGGCAGGGGGGAATCCGCGATCAACGTCGGCGGCACGACGGTCGTCGCCGAGGATGTCGAACGCGTCCTCGGGACGCTCGACGGTGTCGCCGCGGTCGCGGTGGTCGGGGCACCGCACGCGGTGTTCGGCGAGATCGTCACGGCCGCAGTACAACTCGACGGCGTCGGGATCGATGCGGTGCGGTCGCAGGCGCGCGGCCTGCTGATGAAGGAGGCCATGCCGCGGCGCTGGGTGCCGCTGCCGACGCTGCCGAGGACGGCCAGCGGGAAAGTGGCCAGAGGTCAGCTGAAAGACTTGCTGGCATGAATTCGGTTCCCGTTCTGGTTGCGCCGCGTCGGACGCCGATCGGCAATGCCGGGCACGGGTTCGCCGAGCTGACGACCACCGACCTGGCGGCGCCGGTCTTGCGCGAGGTGCTCTCGACGCTGCGCGGCGCGGGCGTGGCAGCCGAGGTGGACGATGTCGTCCTCGGCAACTGCCTCGGGCCCGGCGGCAATCCGGCGCGGATCGCGGCGTTGCACGCGGGGCTCGGTGTGCAGGTGCCGGGTGTGACGGTGGATCGGCAATGCGGGTCCGGTCTCGACGCGGTGATGCAGGCGGCGCTGCGGGTGCGCAGCGGGGCCGACCAGCTGATTCTCGCGGGCGGCGTCGAGTCGGCGAGCACCGCGCCGTGGCGGTTCTGGCCGCCGGTCGCGGATGTCGAGCCGGTGCGCTACACCCGGGCTCCTTTTGCGCCACACGGTTTTCCGGATCCCGACATGGGGGCGGCCGCCGACGATCTCGCGCGCGTGCGTGGCATCAGCCGGGAGCGGCAGGACGCGTATGCGGCGCGTTCGCACAGCCTCGCGGCGGCGACCGACTTCTCGGCGGAGATCGTGCCGATCGGCGAGGTGCGCCGCGACGAACGGATTCGCGCGGGGCTCACCGAGGCTCGGCTCGCACGGTTGCGGCCCAGTTTCGGCGTCGAGGGGACGGCGACGGCGGGCAACTCGTGTGGCATCTCCGACGGTGCGGCGGTGCTGGCGGTGACCAGCGAGGCGCTGGCCTCCGGTCTGCCCGCGCTGCGGATAGTCGGGTCGGCGGTGGCCGGATCCGATCCCGCATACCCCGGTCTCGGGCCGGTTCCCGCGATACGGAAGCTGCTGCGGCGCACCGGGGTCGAGGTGAGCGAGCTCGGGATCATCGAGATCACCGAGGCTTTCGCTACCGTGGTGCTGGCGGTGTCGGACGAACTGGGATTGGACGAATCGCGGATCTGCCCGCAGGGGGGTGCCATCGCGATGGGGCATCCGTGGGGCGCGTCGGGCGCTATTTTGTTGGTGCGGTTGGCAAGTCAGATGTTGGGTGCGGGCGGGCCCGCGCTGGGGCTCGCGGCGTGCGCCATCGGTGGTGGGCAGGGGATCGCCATGTTGGTGGAGCGGGTGTCGTGAGCGAACCACGGGTCATCGAGGCGCAGTCATGAGCGAGATCGTCTTCTCGTCGGTGAGTCATCACTTCGGCGAGCGCAAGGTGTTGCGCGGCATCGACCTTCGGATCACCGAGCGTCGGGTCGGCATCATCGGCGCCAACGGCTCGGGTAAATCGACACTGGCGCGCATGATCAACGGGTTGCTCGCACCGGCGTCGGGGACCGTCACCGTGGACGGTGTCGACGCGGCGCGCAAGGGCGCGCAGGTGCGGCGCAAGGTCGGGTTCGTGTTCACCGACCCGGACACCCAGATCGTGATGCCGACGGTCGCGGAAGACCTCGCCTTCTCGCTACGCCGAACAGGTTTGAGCAAGCAGGAGATCGCCGCGCGCGTGGAGGAGATGCTGGTCCGGTTCGGCCTGCACGAACACGGCGACCACCCCTCGCACCTGCTGTCCGGTGGGCAGAAGCAGTTGCTCGCCATCGGCGCGGTGCTCATCCGCAGGCCCGAGGTGATCATCGCGGACGAGCCGACGACCCTGCTCGACCTGCGCAACGCCCGGGTGGTCGCCGACGCGCTGGATGCGATGGATCAGCAGGTGATCGTCGTGACGCACCAGCTGGCGCTGCTGGACAGTTTCGAGCGGGTCATCGTGATCGATGACGGTCTCGTGGCCTTCGACGGAACGCCGGCCGCCGCCGTCCCCGCCTATCGGGAACTGGTCGAATGATCGGGCTGTACCGGCCCGGTGACTCGTTGCTGCACCGGTTGCCCGCCGGGGTGAAGTTGTTGCTGTTGATCGTGTCGATCGTGACGGCAACGGTGTTGGTGCGCAGCCCGATTCAAGTCGGCTTGGTCGGGGTGGTGGTCGCGGGGTTGTTCGCGCTGGCGCGCATTCCGTTCGGCGTGGCTGTGGCGCAACTGCGGCCGATGGTGTGGATGTTGGTGATCATCGCGGTGTTCCAGGTGCTGATCACCTCGCCCGCCAGGGCCGTCGTCGTGTGCGGCGTGCTGTTGATCTCGGTGGCGCTCGCGGCGCTGGTCACGCTCACTACGCGGGTGACCGACCTGCTCGACACCGTGACGCGGGCGCTCGGGCCGCTGCGCCGGATCGGTGTCGACCCGGAGCGGGTCGGTTTGCTACTCGCGCTTGCCATTCGGTGTGTGCCCTTGCTGGCGGGCATCGTGCACGAGGTGGGCGAGGCACGGCGGGCCCGCGGGCTGCAATGGTCGATGACGGCCTTGGTGACGCCGGTGCTGGTGCGGGCGTTGCGCACCGCGGACGCGATGGGTGACGCGCTTGCTGCGCGCGGAGTGGATGATGAGTGAGCTGCTGGCCGAGCGCATCGCCCGGTGCGCCGCCGAGTATCCGGCCTCGTCCGCGGTGATATCCGCTCGTGAGAGCATCGACTATCAGGAGTTCTGGTCTCGGGCCACCCGGACCGCGGCGGGACTCGGCGGCATGAATCGTGTTGCGGTGCTGCCGACTTCGGATGTCGAGTCGCTGGTCGCCGTGGCGGCCGCCGCGTACGCGGGTGTCAGTATCGTGCTGCTGCACCGGCATCTGCTGGCGGACCAGCTCAGCGCGGTGCTCGAGCTCGCGAAACCCGGTGCCGTCGTCGCGTCGGCACCGCAGCATCGTCGGCTGCGGAAGATGGGGTTCGAGGGCGACATTCAGACCGTTGCCACGCTGGCATCGGCGGGAGTGCCCGGTCGTGCCCGACCCGGCACCGAGCTGCTGGTCGGCATCACCTCCGGCACCACCGGCGCGCCGAAACTGTTCGTGCGCAACCAGCGATCGTGGGCGACAACCCTCGACCGCTCCGACGCCACCTTCGACATCGGCAACGGAGACCTTGTCTCGGCGCCAGGCGTGCTCGATCACACGCACTTCCTGTACGGCGCGCTGCATGCCCTGACCCGAGGGGCGACGGTGGACTTGCGACCGGTCGTGCAGTCGCTGAACGACGGTGCGACACATCTGTATTCGGTCCCGACGATCGCTTGGGACGTGGTGCGGTCGGGGACCGGCCCGATCGGTAGTGTCCGCGAGGTGCTGTCCTCGGCGGCACGGTGGCCGCGCACGGGAAGGCAAGCGCTGCAAGAGATCCTGCCCAACGCGTCCCTGGTGCATTTCTACGGTGCCTCCGAGCTGAGCTTCGTATCCTTCGACCGGGGACTCGGTGACACCGACGAGAAATCGGCGGGCGAACTGTTCGACGGCGTCGAAGCCGATATCCGGGACGGACTGGTATTCGTGCGCAGCGACATGCTGTTCGACGGTTACCTGACCGAGCACGGCGTGACCGGCGGACCCGTCGACGGATGGATGACGGTGGGCGACCGGGGCGCGGTCGCCGACAATCGGCTGCGCCTGTTCGGCCGGGAGAGCGAAATGCTGATCCGAGCCGGCCTGAACGTCGAACCTGCCGCGATCGAGGCCGCACTCACCGCGCTGCCGGGGATCGCCGAAGCCGCCTGTATCGGCATCCCCGACGCCCGCATGGGCGAGGCTCCTGCCGCAGCGATCGTGGTGGACGCCTACGCACCGACCACCGACGAGATCTGGCGGCACCTGCGCGCAACCCTGCCCAGCCCCAGCATCCCGGTCCAGTTGCTCACGCTGCACAGTTTGCCGCGCACGCCACGCGGCAAACTCGACCGGCAAGCCCTCGCCGAAGCTCTCGCCGCCGATCAGCGGGCGCACGCGCAAGACAATCCCGCCCGCTAGCCTGCCCGCCCTCGGAAGATTCGGAGGCGAGTCCGGCGAGTGACCCACCGAGGCCGCATACCCGCTGTCCTCTAGGCGGGTGTGCGGGCTATCGAAAGGGTGTGCACGTCGTGCGGTGTGCAGTTTCGGGCGTGGGGTGGTGAGGTTGCGAGGCGGGGAGAGGATGATGGGGGATCGTGTCCACTGATCCGAACGCCCCCGATATCAAGCCACGTAGCCGCGACGTCACCGACGGCCTCGAGAAAACCGCTGCTCGCGGCATGTTGCGCGCGGTCGGGATGGGCGACGACGACTGGGAGAAGCCACAGATCGGGGTGGCGTCCTCGTGGAACGAGATCACCCCGTGCAACCTGTCGCTGGATCGGCTCGCCAGGGCCTCCAAGGACGGCGTGTTCGCGGGCGGCGGCTATCCGATGCAGTTCGGCACTATCTCGGTGTCCGACGGCATCTCCATGGGCCACGAGGGGATGCACTTCTCGCTGGTGTCGCGCGAGGTGATCGCGGACAGCGTCGAGACGGTGATGCAGGCCGAGCGGCTCGACGGTTCGGTGCTGCTCGCGGGCTGCGACAAATCGCTGCCGGGCATGCTGATGGCCGCCGCACGGCTGGACCTGGCGAGCGTGTTCCTCTACGCCGGTTCGATCCTGCCCGGCATCGCGAAGATGTCCGACGGCACCGAGCGCGAGGTGACGATCATCGACGCGTTCGAGGCGGTCGGCGCCTGCTCGCGCGGGCTGATGAGCCGCGAGGACGTGGACGCCATCGAGCGGGCCATCTGTCCCGGCGAGGGCGCCTGTGGCGGCATGTACACCGCCAACACCATGGCCAGTGCGGCCGAGGCGCTCGGCATGTCGCTGCCGGGCAGCGCGGCACCGCCGGCGACCGACCGCCGCCGCGACGGCTACGCCAGGCGCAGCGGTGAAGCGGTGGTGGAGCTGCTGCGGCGCGGCATCACGACCTCGGACATCCTGACCATGGAGGCGTTCGAGAACGCCATCGCCGTGGTGATGGCGTTCGGCGGTTCCACCAATGCCGTGCTGCACCTGCTCGCGATCGCGCACGAGGCGAACGTCGACCTGAAGCTGGCGGACTTCGCGCGCATCGGCCGTCGCGTGCCGCACCTGGCCGACGTGAAACCCTTTGGGCAGCACGTGATGACAGACGTGGACCGGGTCGGCGGCGTGCCGGTGATGATGAAGGCGCTGCTCGATGCCGGTCTGCTGCACGGGGATTGCCTGACCGTGACCGGGCGGACGGTCGCGGAGAACCTGGCCGAGATCGCGCCGCCGGACCCCGACGGCAAGGTGGTGCGCGCGATGACCTCGCCGATCCACCCGACCGGCGGCATCACCATCCTCGAGGGCTCGCTCGCGCCCGGCGGCGCCGTGGTCAAGTCGGCGGGCTTCGACTCCGATGTATTCACCGGCACCGCACGGGTATTCGACCGTGAGCGGGCGGCGATGGACGCGCTCGAGGACGGCACCATCGCGGCGGGTGACGTGGTGGTCATCCGCTACGAGGGCCCCAAGGGTGGTCCGGGCATGCGCGAGATGCTCGCGATCACCGCGGCCATCAAGGGCGCCGGTCTCGGCAAGGACGTGCTGCTGCTCACCGATGGACGGTTCTCCGGCGGCACCACCGGGCTGTGCGTCGGACACGTGGCACCGGAGGCGGTGGACGGCGGTCCGATCGCGTTCGTGCGCGACGGCGACCAGATCCGGCTCGATGTCGGCGCGGGCACCCTCGACCTGCTCGTCGAGGCGGACGAGCTCGCGCGCCGCGGCGAGGGCTGGGGTCCGTTGCCGCCCCGCTACACCCGCGGTGTGCTTGCCAAGTATTCGAAGCTGGTCGGGTCGGCGTCCTATGGTGCCGTCTGCGGCTGAGCCCCTTCGACTGACGTCTTTCGCACAGCGGAGCGGTCGATAACACTGCGAGAGTGATCGAGAGACAGTCCGAGGTGGCGGTCGAGGGTTTCACCGCCGCGGTCGGGGAGAGTTTCGCGTCGTTCGATCCGGCCCGCGGCGCGGTGATCGGCACCTATCCGGTCCACTCCGCCGCCGAGGTCGGCGCGGCGGTGCGGCGGGCCCGCGAGGCGCAGGCGTCGTGGGCCGACACCGGGTTCGACGAGCGCAGGCGGGTACTCACCGCGTGGCGGTCGGCGCTGCTGCGGCGTCGCGCGGAGCTGGAAGATCTCGTGCACGCGGAGAACGGAAAGTCGCGGGCGGACGCGACGATCGAGGTGATCGTCGCGGTCCAGCACATCGACTGGGCCGCCAAGCACGCGCGCAAGGTGCTCGGCCCGCGGCGCGTGGCGTCCGGGCCGTTCATGGTGAATCAGGCGGCCTGGCTGGAGTATCGGCCGCTCGGGGTGATCGGCATCCTGGGGCCGTGGGACTTTCCCGTGTTCGGTCCGGTCGGGACGGCCGCCTACGCGCTCGCCGGCGGAAATACCGTGGTGCTCAAGCACAGTGAGTACACGCCGGGGATCGGGGAGTGGCTGGCCGAGAGTTTCGGTCGCGTCGCCGGGGACGATCGGCTGTTCCAGACGGTGACCGGCGCCGACGCGACCGGGGAGGCGCTGTGCCGGTCCGGTGTCGACAAGATCAGTTTCACCGGGTCGTTGCCCACCGCGCGAAAGGTGTTGGCCGCCTGCGCCGAGACGCTCACGCCCGTGCTGGTCGACGCCGGTGCTTCGGACGCGCTGGTGGTCGATGCGGACGCCGACCTGGCGGCGGCGGCCGACGCGGCGGTGTGGGGCGCGATGAGCAATGCCGGTCAGGTGTGTATCTCGGTGGAGCGCGCGTACGTCCACGAGCGGGTTTACGAGGCGTTCCTGGACAAGGTCGTCGCGATTGCCGGGAGTCTGAAAGCCGGTGCGGGACAACCGATCGGGCCGATCACCATGCCCGAGCAGGTGGCGGTCGTCCGGCAGCACATCGCCGACGCGGTGGAGCGCGGTGGCCGGGCAGTGGTCGGCGGACTCGACGGGATCGGTGAGCGTTACATTCAGCCGACGGTGCTGGTGGATGTGCCGGAAGACGCACTGGTTGTCCGCGCGGAGACCTTCGGGCCGGTGCTGGTCATCACCAAGGTCGCCGACATGGCGGAGGCGCTGGCCAAGACCAACGCCACCGGCTTCGGCCTCGGCGGTGCGGTATTCGGTCGTGCCCACGGCATGGATATCGCGCGGCGCATGCGGTCCGGGATGACGTCGGTGAACTCGGTGGTCGCCTACGCCGGTGTGCCCGCGCTCCCGTACGGCGGGGTCGGCAACTCGGGTTTCGGCCGCATCCACGGACCGGACGGGTTGCGCGAGTGGACCGCTGCCAAAGCCATTACTCGCCAGCGGTTTTCGAGTCCGGTGCGGACGACGACCTTCACGCGTCGCCCGCTCGACAATCGGGTGCTCACCGCACTGGCCCGAGTGCTCTACGGTCGCGGCTGACCTTGTCATGAGCGCCTGTTTCGAGCAGAGTCGATGAAATGGACGAGACCACAATCGATTCGACTCACACGCGTACCGCGCGCCGCATCGCGGACGCGTATGTCGACGCCCTGGCCCAGCACAATCCGCTGGTCGCGGCGCGCCTGGGACGCCACCCCGAAGACGATCGGCTCCCCGACCTTTCCCCGGCCGGACTCGAAGCGACCGCCGCACTCGCTCGCGCCGCCCTGGCAGAGCTCGACGCCACCGAGCCGTCCGGCGGCTTTACCGACGCGGTCGAACGGCGCTGTGCCAAGCTGTTGCGCGAGCGCCTGACGGCTGAACTGGCCGTGCACGACGCGGGCGAACATTTCCGTGCGATCCGCAACCTGGCATCGCCGGTGCACGAGCTTCGCGAATTGTTCACCCTGCTGCCGACCGGCACCGAGGCGCAGTGGCAGGCCGTCGGCCGCCGACTGCGCCGCGTGCCGACCGCACTGGGCCAGTATCGGTCCACCCTGGCCGAAGGCATCGATCGCGGACTGCAAGCCGCACCTCGGCAGGTCAGCACCGTGGTACAGCAATTGGGCGAGTGGGTGGGGGACGAGCCGGGTGGCTGGTTCGGCGATTTCGTCGGCGCGGCCCCGGAATCGGTACGTGCCGAATTGGCTTCGGCCGCAGTCGAAGCCACGACCGCGGTGTCGGAACTGCGTGACTGGCTGCGAGATGTCTACGGCCCCAAAGCCGTCGGCGTTCCGGACACGGTAGGCCGGGAGCGTTATCAGCGGTGGGCCCGCTATTGGAACGGCGCCGACCTCGACCTCGACGAGGCCTACCACTGGGCATGGGAGCAATTCCACGAGGTCGACGCCCAGATGCGGGCCGAGGCGGACAAGGTACTGCCGGGCTCGACTCCGATGGAAGCCATGCACTGGCTGGAGGAAGAAGGTCAAGCGCTCGACGGTGCGGAAAACGCTCGTCGCTTCCTCCAGGACCTGATCGACAAAGCCATCAACGATCTACAAGGCACCCACTTCGATCTCGCCGAACCACTGCTGCGGGTCGAGTCGATGATCGCGCCGCCCGGCAGTGCGGCCGCCCCGTACTACACCGAGCCCTCCCTCGACTTCACCCGCCCGGGCCGTACCTGGCTACCGACCCTCGGCCGCACCCGAATCCCGGTGTGGAGCCTGATCTCCACCTGGTACCACGAGGGCGTCCCCGGTCACCACCTCCAACTCGCGCAATGGATCTACGTAGCCGACCAGCTCTCGGTCTATCAGGTCTCCGTCGGCAATGTGAGCGCCAATTCCGAAGGCTGGGCGCTGTACGCCGAGCGCCTGATGGATGAACTCGGCTACCTCACCGACTCCGGCCACCGGCTCGGCTACCTCAACGTGCAGATGCTGCGCGTCCTGCGGGTAATCCTGGACATCGGCCTGCACGTCGGCCTCGACTACCCACCCGACTCCCCATACCGCCCCGGCGAGCCGATGGAACCCGGCAACGCCAGAGAGTTCTTCGGCCGCTACTTCGGCCAAACCGACGACTATCTCGACAGCGAATTCACCCGCTACCTCGGCTGGCCAGGCCAAGCAATCGGCTACAAACTCGGCGAACGCGCCTGGCTACGCGGACGCGCCGCCGCAGCAGCCGCCGCCGAAGCCCGCGGAGAAACCTTCGACCTGAAGGACTGGCACATGGCCGCCCTCTCCCAAGGCTCCCTCGGCCTCGACGACCTCGTCACCGAACTCGCCGCGCTGTAAGAGTCCGCTCGGCAATCCGCCTTGCCGCAGCTACTCGCCGATGACGCCCAATTCGCGGCCGACCTCGGCGAAGACCGCGAGAGCGCGGTCGAGATGGTGGAGGTCGTGGACGGCGGTGACGGTGGTGCGGATCATGGCGCGGTTGGCGGGGACGGCTGGGGAGAGGACGCAGTTGGCGTAGACGCCTTCGTCGAGTAGGTGTTTGGCGAAGCGGAGGCATTGGAGTTCGTCGCCGATGAATACCGGGACGATCGTGGTGCGCGAGGTTCCAGTGTCGAAACCCAACTCGGACAGGCCTTTGCGCCAGTGTGCGGAGAGCGCGCGGAGTTTCGTCATGCGGGCGGGTTCGGCTTCGAGGATGTCGAGCGCGGCGGCTGCGGCGGCGACCGCGGGGGGTGGTATGGAGGCCGAGAAGAGTTGGGAGCGGCCGTAATAGCGCACCCAGTCCATCAGGTCTTGTGGGCCCGCCAGCCAGCCGCCCACGGAGGCGAGGCTTTTGGAGAAGGTGCCGGTGAGGATGTCGGCGGTGCCGGGGAGGCCTAGTTCCTCCTCGACGCCGCGACCGGTCCGTCCGATCATGCCGAGGCCGTGGGCGTCGTCGACCGCCAGCGGTACGTCATGGCGGTCGCAGACGTCGCGAATCTCGGCCAGGCGGGCGATATCGCCGGACATCGAGTACACGCCGTCGACCATGACCATGGCCGGGCGTCCGCCCAGCTCGGTGCGGAGTCGGCGGTCGAGATCGGCGATGTCGTTGTGCCGGAACTGGATCAGCCTGCATCCGCCGATGGCGGCGCCGTCGTAGATGGAGGCGTGGCATTCCTCGTCGACCACCAGCACGGTGCCCGCGCCCATGAAGGCCGACAGGAAGCCGAGGTTGGCCTGATAGCCGGTGGTGAACAGCAGCGCGTCCGGTCGGCCGAGGAAGCGGGCGAGCTTGCGTTCGAGGGCGCCGTGCGCCGGGGTCGATCCGTTCATGAGGCGGGAACCGGTGACGCTCGGGCCGTCCTGGAGTGCCGCGTCGGCCGTTGCCTGTCTGACCCGTGGGTCCGCTGTGAGGCCGAGATAGTTGTTGGAGCCGAGCATGATCAGCTCGCGGCCTTCGTAGCGGCAGGTGGCGCCGTCGGAGTCGCTCAGGTCCGGATAGAACGGCAACAGGTCGGCCTCGCGCAACCGGCGGGCGAGGTCGAAATCGCGGGCCTTGGCCAGGACGCCGCCGCTGTTGCGGTGAGCCAAGGCGTGCCGGTTACGGATGGACTCGCCGAGGTCCTGCTGGGCCGGGCCGGGCGGTGCCGTCGTGCGGTCGGACTGGATTGCCGTGTGGTCGGACAGGTTCGGTGTCGAGGTCGGCTGGATCGGCGTGTGGCCGGGCCGGCTGAGCGCCGTGGGGGACTGGATCGCCGTGCTGGCGGGCTGGTTCGGCGTGGGGTCGGCCTGCGTCGGGTCGGTGGGCTGAGATGTGCTGGCGGGCCACCGCTTTCGCAACTCGGCGAGATGACGCAGCCCGCCGAGCACCTGCGCCTGGTCGACCCCGAAATCGACCAGGCAGGCGATCTCGTTCACGCCTGCCGCGACCAGTTCATCGATCAGTTCGGCAGCATGTTCCGGGGTGCCCAGCAGAGCGCTGGTGTGGAAGTACCGAGCGAACGCATAGTCGAGCACACGATCCTGCTCGGCCTCGCTCAGGTTGTTCAACGGTTCCGCGCCCCGCCGCCACAGGTCGACCGAGTCGCGAAGGTAGTCCTTGAACGGCTGCTCGACCACCTGCCTGGCCGTCTGCTCATCGGGGTCCAGGAACGTGTGCAGCATCAGGGTGACATGGCCGGCCTGCGGGTCGTGCCCGTGCGCCGCACGGGCTTTGCGGTAGGCCTGGATCTTGGTACGCAACTTGTCGACATCCTGGAACAGCAGCGCGGTGAGCACATTGGCGCCGAGCTCCCCGGCCTGTTCGAAGCGGCCGATCCCGCCGCTGCAAGTGATCCACAGCGGCAATTCGGGCTGGATCGGCGGCGGGAAGGTCCGAACCTCGATCTGCTCGCCCTTGCCATTGGGCAGGGTGAGCGCTTCGCGCCGCCACAGCCGCCGGACCTTGTCCGCACCGGACAGCATCACCTGCTCGCGGTCGGGGTAATCCGCTGCGGCCAAGACGAAGTCGTCGGGATTCCAGCCGGTGGCGAACGCGATGTCGACGCGACCACCGGAGAGATTGTCGACCACGGACCAGTCCTCGGCGACGCGCACCGGATCGTGCAGCGGCAGCACGACGCTGCCCGCGCGGATCCGAATCCGCTCGGTCGTCCGCGCGAGCACCCCGCCCAGCACCGCTGGGTTCGGGAACAGCCCGCCGAACCGGTGGAAGTGCCGCTCGGGCAACCACACCGCACGGAAGTCGTGCTCGTCGGCGAAAGTGGCGCAGTCGAGAAAGAGTCCGTATCGGTTCGCGTTCTCCGGGTTCGCATCGCTGGCGAAGAAGAACAGGCTGAATTCGACTGGAGCGCTGGGTGGTTCGGTGCGAGCAGAGGTATCGGGCGTCGATTCCTTACCCGAAACCTCGCCGAGGATTTCAGCCGCCAGGCCGGCGATGGTCAGCCCTTCGAACAATTTCTCGGCTGAGACCGGATAGCCGAACTCGCGCTCGACATAACTGCCGAACTCGCTGGCCTTCACCGAATCCAATCCCAGCGCGGTCATCGGCTTCTCTGCAGCCAATGCGGCAGGCTCGACACCTATTTGGTTCGCCATCCACCGGGTGAGTTGGTCGAGCACAGAAGAAGGCTCTGCCGCAACGCTCTCGGGTTCACCGAGGAACATATCTCGGGCCTTCAGTCGCTGCACCTTGCCACTGGTCGTTCTCGGCAACTGCCCGGGCGAGAGGAAGACGACGCGGTGGGTGTCGAGCCCATAAGCGTGCGAGATCGTATGCCGGATAGACGTTTCCAGCTCCGCGAGCGTCACGTCGAGCTTGCCCGCGTCGACCTCCAGCAGCACCGCGAGCACTTCATCACCGTCGACCTCGAGCCCGACCGCCGCGCACCGCCCACGGCGCAGTGCCGGATGCTGTGTCTCGATGGACCATTCGACGTCCTGCGGGGCGATATTGCGCCCGCGGATGATGATCAGCTCCTTCACCCGCCCGGTCACGAAGAGCTCGTCGCCGTGCAGGAACCCGAGATCTCCAGTGCGCAGATAAGTGACCGTATCGCCGGGCAGCCGGGCGTGGAACGCCTCCTCGGTCTCCGCCGGCTTGCCCCAGTACCCGCCGGCGACACTCGGCCCGGTCAGCCAGATCTCGCCGATCTCACCGGGTTCCAGGCGGGTGCGCCCGTCCAGATCGGCGATGATCGCGCGGCCACCCGAGACCACCCCGCAGCTGACCACATCGCGTCCGGCGAGCCGCGTCGACCGCACACCCGCACCGCGCGGCGTCACGCTGACGAACAGGGTCGATTCCGCCAAACCGTACCCGGGCAGCAGACTCTCCGGCCGGAACCCGGCCGGCGCGAAATGGTCGGCAAAGCGTTGCAGCGCACGAGGATTGATCGGCTCGGCGGCCACGAACGCGACCTCCCACCGGCTCAGATCCAGCGTCGCGACGTCGTCGGAAGACACCCGCCGAACGCTGTAGTCGTAGCAGACATTCGGTCCGCCGCTGGTGGTGCCGCCGTGCTCGGAGATGGCGCGCAACCAGGTGAGCGGGTCGCGGATGAAGGCTTCCGGCGACATCAGCACCACCGGGAAGCCCGCGTAGAGCGGCTCCAACAGCCCGCCGATGAGCCCCATGTCGTGGTGCGCCGGCAACCAGATGACGCCCTTGCTCTCCGGCGTGTGTCCGAACGCGTCCTCGATCAGGGCGAGATTGTGCGTCAGGTTCGCGTGGCTCACCAGCACCCCGCGCGGGGCGCGCGTCGAACCGGATGTGTATTGCAGGAAGGCGATTTCGTCGGGCGCCGGCGCCGCCGCCTGCCCCAGGATGTGGCCCGACGGTTCGTCGCTGCTGAGCCACGCCAGCCGGCTCAGCGGCGGGTACTCCGCGCTCGCCGCGCGCAACTCATCCAGCACGGCGCGCGGTGCCAGAATCGCCGACGGTGCACAATCCACCGCCAACGCCGCAAACGCCGACATGTCCGAGAAAACCGCTCCGGGCTGATGATTCGCGACCGGAACCGGAATTCTCCCCGCCACTACGCAAGCGAAGAACGACGTCAGAAATTGCGGCCCGAATACCGAGACAACCAGCACCCGGTCACCCGGCGCACCGACCGCCTGTACCTTCGTCGCCAGATCCGCCGCTGCGGTGTATACCTCGCGATAGGTGAGCGTCTGCGCCTTACCGCCGTCGGACAGATACGTATACGCCGCCCGATCAGGCGTTTCCGCCGCTCGATCGCCCAGTATCCCCAGCAAAGTCGTCCCACGCTGCCCGGCCACAGCACCTCCAACCCCGCAACCGTGGGCATAGGCGGCGCACCGACCAGCGGCGCACAGGTCTCACGATCACTCGTCTCGACTCGACACAATCCACGACAAGTGAACGTGCGCCCCCGCATCGGAACAAGCCCTCAGAACATCGGGCACCAGAACCCGGGCGGCACGTCAGCAGACAGCGGCTCCGACGAGTGCCGCCACCGGCGATGCGTGCCCGCGCACCAGCGCATTCAGCTCAGCGCACCACCGAATTTTCGGCCGCTGCCGGTTCGGCTTGCGCCGCTTGCGCTTTCCCGGGACGTGTCGGCGCGAACCAGGTGGCGTAGAAGGTGGCCGACAGAGCGGCGAGCATGGCCAGCAGGGCAAAGCCGGCGATGAGCGGGTGGGCGGCCATGGTGGGGGCCAGGTAGCGGGTGGCGAGGAGGGTGGCGGCGAAGGTGGCGATACCCAAGGCCACCACGCGGATTCGGTAGTGGTCCCAGCCGCGGTCGGGGTCGCGCAGGACCGATTCGACGGTGAGGCACAGCGCGGCGCCCGCGATGAGATCGACGCCGTAGTGGGCGCCGAGCCCGAGGGTCGCGATGAGCGTGCAGACCAGCCAGAAGGCGCCGCCGTAGCGCAACCACCGTGGGCCGCGGCGGGAGTGGATGAACAGCGACAGTGCCCACGCGGTGTGCAGCGACGGCATGCAGTTGCGTGGAGTGATGCCGTCGAACGGCATCGGCCCGACGGAAAACGGCAGCGGTGGAACGATATTCGGCCAGACGTCGGCGATCTCCAGGCCGTTGCCCTGCGGCCCGAAGGCGAGAATCGGCCCGACGATCGGGAAGATCACGTAGAAGAGCGGGCCGATCAGGCCGAGCGCCAAGAAGGTTCGCACCAGATGGTGCCGCGGCCATTCGCCGGTGGTCACGTTGCGCAGCTGCCAGACGGCGACGACGATGGCCGCGACCGGAAGCTCGAAATACACCCAGCGCACCACACTCAGCGGTACCGGTCCCGCGATGTCGAGCGCATGCCCGACGAGCCAGGAGGGATTGCCGAGCGCATGGTCGGCCAGCTGCGCGTAGGGATCGAGCACCCGCGGGCAGGCCCACGCGGTGATGTCCAGCCAGATCTCGCCGACCTTGGTCGCGAGGATCAGTAAGGCGCCGAAAGTGATGGCGCGCAACGCCGTTCGACGCCGCTCGCCGGACCAGCGCACCGCGGCGATCACCGCGAGCGCGGTGAGCACGATGGTCGGACCGTTGCCGACGGTGAACAGCCTGCCCTCGACGGCCCGGATCGCCACGAACACCACGTCGATGGCGATCGCCGCGGCCAGCGCGGTCACCCGCACGCGGGTGGTGACGCCGACGAGCGCGAGCAGGAACCCCGCCCACGAGGTGGTCGCGGACTTCGGCCTGCCCACGTAATCGCGGAACAGACTCGTCAGCGGACCGAGCGCGTTGATGTGCGCGGCGATGAGCTCACCCGCCACCAGCACCAGCACCGCGGCGGCAATGCCACACCAGATGGTCGAGGGTCGGACGCGACGTTCCGGGAGCCGCGCGGCACCCGCTGGCTCGGCGGGTGGGGGCGAACTTCCCGGCGCGTCGTGAATAAGCATTCGGACATCGTAAACACGGTGTGAACGTGATCATGCGCCCGCGTGAACCCGCGCCGCTCACGCGGACGCGGCAACCTACCGGTTCATAGCATCAGGACCAGCGCCGAGATGATGCCGAGACCGGCGGTCGCGGTCGCCCCGACCGAGTTGATGATCAGTACGCCGGCGGTGACGATCGCGCTGAGCAGCGATTCGAGTGATGCTGTGCCCCGCTCCAAACGCGGCCTCGTGGCGCGATGTGTCGTTCTCACAGTCATGGCCCCCGCCTACCCGGCGGCCTCGGGCCCAAACGGGGCACCTGGCTATCCTGACCATCGTTCAAGGCTTGTTGATCAAGGTGGGTGGCTATGCAGAGTAGGGACATCGAGTTCGCGGCTCGATGGTGGCAGTGGGCCATGGCGATACCCGCCGACCGAAATCCGGTCAGTGACGAGACCGGAGAGTTCGCGGGCGAGGAGCAGCCTGCGGACGTCTGGTTTCTCGCAGGCACGTTCGGCGGCAAGGTCAGCAGGAAGTGCTCGGTGCCGTTCGGTCGCCCGATCTTCTTCCCCGCCTTCAATATCCTGCAGAAGTCGTCGCTGTTCGCGCGGCGGGTTCCGGTGATTCCCACGGCGAGCGGGCACGCGGAGCTGAACGGCGTCACCCTGCCGCTGCGCGAAGTCGCCAATCGCAGCCCGTTCCTGGTCGACGCGGTGCCCGACGCGCCGTTCGGTCCGGCGGGCCGCTACCGGGCGAACGCCTGGGGGCTCTGGTGCAGACTGGACGATCTGCGCCGCGGCGACTACATCCTCACCCTCGGCGGCGAGTACGAGCCCGGTGGATTCTGGGTCGAGGTCACCTACGACCTCGAAATCGTCTGAGGTTTGTTCACACTCGTCGCACGGTGACGCCGGCGGCGGCCAGCGCGTCGGTGTCCTCGGGCGCGGCGGTGTGGTCGGTGACGACGGCGTGCAGGGCGGCGGCCGGTGCGACGAAGGCGAGGGCGGTGCGCGAGAGCTTCGCGGCGTCCGCGACCGCGATGACGCGGCGGGACGAGGCGATCGCGGTGCGTTTGACGGCGGCGTCGTCCAGGTCGTAAGCGGTGAGTCCGTCGGTCGCGGTCAATCCGCAGCAGCCGAGGATCGCGGTGTCGAATCGCAAGGCGGCCAGTGATGCCAAGGTGAGCGGGCCGGTCAATGCCAGCTCGCCGGGGCGTGGCTTGCCGCCGGGCACCAGCAGTGTCAGTTGGGGTGCGTCGGTGAGTGCGTTCACCGCGTGCAACGACAGCGGCAGCACGGTCAGCCGTCGGTGCGCCAGCGCGCGGGCGACTTCGAGGCAGGTGGTGCCGCTGTCGAGAACGACCGACTCGCCGTCGGCGATGAGCCCGGCGACCTCGGCGGCAATGCGCTGCTTGAGTTCCAGACCCTCATGCACGCGCATGGCGAAGGGGGGTTCGTCGCCGCGCAGCAGCAGGGTGCGGGCGCCGCCGCGATAGCGCTCGAGGATGCCCTGGCTGGCCAACGTCTCCAGGTCGCGGCGGATGGTCATCTCCGAGGCGCCGGTGCGTTCGGCTAGTTCGGCCACTCCGAGCTGGCCCGCTGCACGCACGGCCTCGGTGATCTGTTTCAGTCGGTCTACGCTCGCCACAGCTGTCATAGAACACTTTTCATGTTGGAAAATCAATCTTTCAAACATCAAATCTGTGCGTTATGTTCGAAACCATGCAGAGATCGTTGCGGGCAGCTCGACTGGCCACGTTCGCCTACTTCGCGTTGAACGGCTTCCTGATCGGGATCTGGGTCGTCCACATTCCCGCCGTCGAGCAGCGGGTCGGGATCGGGCACGCGACGCTCGGCTGGTTGTTGCTGCTGCTCGGCGCGGGAGCTTTCGCAGGCATGCGGCTGGTGGGTCCGCTCGCCGATCGCTTCGGCGCCCGCATCGTCGTCCCGGTCAGCGCGGCACTGTGCGCGGCCGCGGTTGTCCTACCCGGCATGTCGACGAACGCCTGGACCTTAGGGGCGGCGCTGCTCGCTCTCGGCTTCGGCAACGGCTGCCTGGACGTCGCCATGAACGCCCACGCCGTCCAGGTCGAACACGAATACCAGCGTTCGGTCATGTCCGCGTTCCACGCCACCTATTCGCTCGGCGGTGTACTGGCAGCACTGGTCGGCGCCCGCACCCTCAGCTGGGGTTGGAGCCCCGCGACCGCGCTAGGTCTTGCGGCATTGCTCGGCCTGGTCGGCGCCGCAGCGGCCGCACCAGCCTTGCTCCGAACCGAAACTTCTTCTGCCGTCGAAGTTTCCGCGGCAGGGGAGCGGCGGACGACACCCCGGCGGATCTGGTTCCTCGCCGGTCTCGCCCTCCTGCTGATGCTGTGCGAGGGCGTAGCCAACGACTGGAGCGCCCTGCACCTCCGCGACGTCCTCGCAGCACCCGCCGCCACTGCCGCCTTGGCCTACGGCGCCTTCGCCACCGCCATGACCGTCGGCAGACTCCTCGCCGACCGCATCGCCACCCGCTTCGGCTCCATCGCCGTCCTGCGCTACGGCTCAGCCCTGGCAGCCCTCGGCCTGCTGACCGCCGCCCTGTCCCCGTGGATTCCCCTGGCCCTGCTCGGCTGGACCGTCTTCGGTGCCGGCCTCTCCGGCTGCGTCCCCCAACTCTTCAGCGCCGCAGGCCATGCCGACCGAACCGCCGCAGGCGCCAACGTAGCCCGAGTAGCAGGCCTCGGCTACCTAGGCGTCCTAGCCGGCCCCGCCATAATCGGCCCCCTAACCCACCTAGCCCCCCTCAACATCATCCTCCTACTCCCCGTAGCCTTCTGCGTCCTAGCCACAACCACCGCCAACGTCCTACGCCCCCAACCCTCTTCGACCGCGGAGCCAACCACCGATTGGAAGTCCCCCGACCCCCTCCAAACCACCCACTAGACCCCCGCCCTCCCCTAGAACAGCCGCTCTCTCCCGGGATCCGGAGCAGGGCATGCCCCATGATCGCGCCGACCACATTCGACAGCGAGCTCGCGACGCTGAGCATGACCACCACGGCGCCGTCCGAAAAGACGGTGACCGAGCAGGCGACCACGGAGACCGTTACGGCGTGGGTGTCTCAGCTGAGCAGGTCATCCGTGCGCATCGCGAAGCGCAACTCGGATCGGCTGCCCACGTGCAACTTTCGGAATGCTCGGGTGAGGTGTTGTTCGACGGTGCTCGTCGTGATGCCTAGCTGATCGGCGATGTCCCGGTTGCGTTCGCCGTCCGCCGCGAGGGTGGCCACTCGCAGCTCGGCCGGGCTCAGTGCGGACCGGATCTCCGCCGACGATCGAACAGCGACGGGCGGCTCCTCGGTTGCGGCGCTGCCGGACAACGGCTTCACGCCACACCGGCGGGCCAAGCGGTCGGCGTTGCGGTGCAGGGCGCGCGCCCGATCCGGCTGGCCCGTGCGCTGGTAGGCGTCGGCCAGATCCTGTAGTACCAGCGCGATTTCGAGCTGATCGTCGTATACCCGGGCGATCGCTTCCGACTCGCGAAGCAGGACGAGTCTGTCTTGTTGTCGCGTGCTGGCCGCCGCCAGCAGACGCAACGAAACACCGCCGGTCCGGTGGGCGTCGGCTCGCCCCAAATGGCTGATGTGCAACCGCGCGTAGGTACGGGCGTTGTCCTTGTCACCCATCGCCGAGTACGCCTGCGCCAGATCGTTTCGCCACGGCACCATGACGGGCAGGTCGATCTGCCAGCGCTGCATGAGTTCACCGCAGGTGCGGAAGTCCTCGATGGCGTCATGGAACCGGTGCGTCGCCAGATGGAGATGGCCGCGGGCATGGAGGTAGCGCAGCCCGAACCGGGACGCGAACATCGGCAGCGGCATGGCGCGATCGAGCTGCGTTTGTGCCTCGCGATACCGCCCGGCCGCGGTCAACGTGCGGATCAGCGTGGCAACGGGACTCCCGACCCAGGTGCCGAGATTCTTGGCAGCCACCTGATTCAACGCGCGCTGGGCGTAGTGCTCGGCCGCGGTCAGGTCGCCGCGGCGCAGCGACACTTCGGCGCGCAATCCCGCGAACACCGACTGCCAAGTGGGCGCGGAGCGCGCGTTCGCCTCGGCCAGCAAAACATCACACCAGGTCTGTGCGAGGTCGAGCCGTTCGGCGTGCACCAGTCCGTCGATTGCGGTGGCGAGCGGTTCGACGGTCGCGGGGTTCAACCGATGCTCGGTCAACAGCTCCTGAGCGGCAATCGCGATGTGGCCGATGGGTTCTCGGGTGGTGATCGCGGACAGCACCGTCGCGGCCTGCCGGTCGGCCGATGCGGGGGCACCGGTGTCCTTGGCGGGCTCGATCTCGCGCGGGCCCCGGGCCGCCATATCCGGATGGGTATAGGCCAGCCAGGCATAGAAGAAGGCCACCTCGTCGGAGTTCGCGTCGGAGGACGCCGAGCGTTCGAGTGCTTCGAGCGCGACCTGCGCGTCGTCGACCTGCCCGTGCCACAGTGCGTAGCGGACCAGGAAGCGCAGCACACGCTCATCGAGCAGTCCGGCTCGAGCGGCGGCGGTGGTCCGCAGATAGGCCCGGGTGGTAGGGGAGGGCTTGACCTGCCACTCGATCGACAACATGCGAGCGGAGATGTCCGCACGATCGGCGGCGTGCAGGCTGACGCGATAGGCGAGTGTCAAGCATTGGACCGCGCGATAGATCTGGTTCTGCAGCATCGCGTCATCGGCGGCGGCGAGCAGCACCGCCGCCGCCCATGGGTACCGCGCATAGCCGGCGTCGAGCAGGAGTCCGGCCACCGTGCGCGGGGATTCGCCGTCGAGGTGCAGCAGTCCGGCGGCCCGATGGGAAAGTCTCTTGCGGGCGTCGACCGCGGTGTGCCGGAGCACGCGCTCGCGAAATTCGGACTGATGGAACCGGGTGGTCGTGGCGTCGATCAGGCCTGCGGCGGTCAGGCGACCGAGGACGGGCCGGATGGCGGATTCCGCGGCCTCGAGCAGTCTGGCGACGCGTGCGAGAGTGGCCGACTCGTCGAGCACGGCGATCGCTTGCGCGACCCGCCGCATCTCGAGATCACCGATCGGCAAGCGGGCGTTGCCATTCGAGCCGAGGCGTTCGGGACGGTGCAGCGCGACCCCGGGCGGCAGCGCGGACCCTGCCGGGCAAGTCGGATGTTGTGTGGAATGCATTCGACTCACTTGTGCCTCCAGCGTGTCGCGCCGATCGCCCTGCTGAAAAAGGTGAGGGTCGCTCCGCACGGCAACGCGGGAACGTGGTCGACCTCGATCGGCTAGCATTCCCCACCCAATCTTGCGTCACACAGTGCATCGCGAGCTGAACATGCTGTCAAGATCTTCGGTGCACTCTGCATCCGAATGAGCAATACGCTGTCATATCTGCGGAAAACCTACGGACAGTGACGTTCCGCCCGGTAGGCGGCGCAGATGGTGAACGTCGGCTCGCTGTGTAGCAGCGGTGGATCCGCATAGGCGGAGCAGAAACGAGCGTCCGAAGTGCGTGCACGCGACCGTTGGCCCGAGCGCCGCTGCGGAACGGAACGGAACGAAGCGCGAACGACGGGCGCACTGTAGGCGTGCTCGCCGACAGCCCGACCCGCCCGCGCGGCTGCCCTGGACTGTGAAAATGCTGAGAGGACAGCCTGATTCGCCGCTCACGGCCGCGGAGCCTGGCGTTCGGGGGTCGAAATGCCTTGGGCCGCTGGAAGATACCGACATCGATCGCGTGATCTACGTGGCTGCACGCGGCCACCGTCGCGCACCGATCAGTGTCGGTTAGCTCACATACGGGTCTATTTCGTAGGGTTTCCGGCCGATCCGTGACATGGTAGTCCAGTGAGATCAAGCTTATCGACCTGATTCGTTTGGCTCATCTACAGAAAAGATGAAGTAACACAATGGCTCAAGGCAGTGTGAAGTGGTTCAACAGCGAAAAGGGCTTCGGCTTTATCGCACAAGACGGTGGCGGCGCTGACGTGTTCGTCCATTACTCCGCCGTGTCCGGCTCGGGATTCAAGTCCCTTGAAGAAGGACAGCGCGTGGAGTTCGAGGTCGGACAGGGACAGAAGGGGCCGCAGGCCCAGGACGTCCGCGCAATCTGATCGGCGCAGCTTGACAGAGCCCCGCACCCCTTGGGTGCGGGGCTTTTGCGTTGTCTGCGTGCGTTTCCTGGAGCGGTCCCGCGATTCTCGTCCGCGCCGGCCGACGCGGCGGTATCGTCGGCGGACCTGAGGCACTGCCTCTGCTCGGAACCGCTTCCCGCCGAGGAGGTCGCAATGCGGCGACGCATCTCACTCCGCCTGCTGTGGCGCCATGTGCTGCGTGGCCTGGTCCTTTGCGGCGCGTGCGCCGGTGGGTCGGCCCGCTGCTACACCGAATGGGCGCGCGCGAACCCCGTGCATCGGCCGTCGGCGGAGTGCTGGGACTGGTCCATTCCACATCAGTGGTACGACGCGGCGCATCGCCACTGACCGCTCAGCCGGTGACGCTCGGCTGCCCGCTCTCGATGTGCCCGCGGAAGTGGCGCTGGTAGGCCGGATCGATGTCCACGGTCAGCGAGAGGTCGTACCAGCCGTTGCCGTACTTGAGCGCGTTCCAGGTGTCGGTGGTGGTTTTTCCGGGCGCGAGCTTGAAGGTCCACGGTCCGTCGTTGCGGTAGCTGTTCGCCTTGACCGTGACCACGGCCGGTGCCGTGCCCTTGTTCGTCATCGACAGTTGCAGTTTGTTGTCGGTGGAGTAGGCGGCGGTCACCTCCAGCGGCGACGTCGAGGTGCCGTTCATCCGCCACAGAAAACGATTCGGTCCGTGTATCGCGATGCCGTACTTCTTGTCGGAGTAGCTCTGGACGCTCCAGGTATCGGTGACCGTGGCCCCCGTTTTCACGTCATAGCGCCACGGACCGTCGGTGCGGCCATCGGCCCGATACGCGGCCAATTGGATGTCGGCCGTCCCGGTGTTGCGGAAGGTCGTGGTCAGTGCGCCACTGGCGGTGAGTGTTCCGTACGCGACGGCGGCATAAGGTAGGGGCCGGGCATGTCTCGTGCCCGATTCCTGTTCCGGCGGTCGCTGGCTGCCTGGCGCGGGCGGTGCGGGCTTGGGCAGTTTGCTCTGGGTCGCATCGGCTTGCGCCCGAAGGGCATTGGCGTCGGGGAGCATCGGCACGGTGGTGTCGGCCTTGCCGAAATCGAAGCAGCCGGTGAGATCGCCGCAGATGGAGCGGCGCCATGCGGAGATGTTGGGTTCGTCGACGCCGGTCCACTTCTCCAGGAAGCGGATCACCGAAGTGTGGTCGTACACTTGCGAATTCACCCAGCCGCCGCGGCTCCACGGGGAGATCACCAGCATCGGCACGCGGGGCCCGAGGCCGATAGGCCGGCCGTTGACGTATTCGCCCGGGGTGCCCGGCGGTGCCATCGGCGGGGGGACGTGATCGAAGAAGCCGTCGTTTTCGTCGAAGTTGATCAGCAGGGCGGTGGAGTTCCAGAGTTTCTGGTTGGCCCACAACGCTTTCAGTACGGCCTGGGTGTAGGCGGCGCCGTCGGCGGGCCGGGCGGCCGGGTGTTCGGAGTATCCGTAGGGGGCGACGACCCAGGAGACCTGGGGGAGGCGTCCGCCGGAACAGTCGGCGATGAAGTCCGCCAGGACGTGGTCGACCTTCTTGCCCTGCCCTGAATCGGGCTTCCAGTTCTGTTCGCCGAATACCTTTGCGCGCGCGGCGAGTTCGGTGTTCTTCGGATCGTGGTAGGCGTTGAACAGCCACAGCGGGTTGTCGCCGTAGTCGCCGACGAAGGGGTGGCCGCCGGAGTCGTCACCCACCTCGTCGTTGGCGTAGACCTGCCAGCTGATTCCCTTGTCCGACAGGCGTTCCGGATACGTGGTCCAGCGATAGACCGGCTTGTAGTTGGCCGGGTTGCTGATCGCGGGCCCGCCGTACTGTCCGGCGGGATCGATGGTTCCGGTCCACTGATAGAGCCGGTTGGGTGTGGTCGGCCCGAGGACGGAACAGAAATAGTGGTCGCAGACGGTGAACGCGTCGGCCAGGGCGCGGTGGAACGGGATGTCGGCCTCGGTGAAATAGCCCATGGCCATCTCGCCCTTCGCCGCGGTCCAGCCGTCGCTCCAGCCGTCGCGGACCGCGCGGTGCTGATCGTCCCAGCCGTGCGGCAGGTCGCCGAGGTCCTGGCCGTCGACGACTGCGGTGTCCACGTGGAAAGGCAGCAGGTAGCCGCCGTCGGAGCGGCCGGGGTCCGGCTGGAAGTAGACATTGCGGCCGTCCGCCTTGACCACGGCGGTTGCGTCGCCCAGTCCGCGTACCCCGCGCATCGTGCCGAAATAGTGGTCGAACGAACGGTTCTCCTGCATCAGGATCACCACATGCTCGACGTCGTTCAGCGATCCTTTGCTGCTCGGCGCCGCGAACGACTCGGCCATGCCGGACGGCAAGCCCTGTAGTCCGCCGCTCAACGCTGCCGCACCGAGCGCCCCGCCGATGAATCGCCGCCTTGGAAAACCTGGACCTACCTCGGGCACAGCATCCCTCTCGATCCGACATGTGTCGACGTGCAGAGCAAAGAATGTTCGGTTGCTATAACCACCTGCGATATTTTCGGCCGGAAGCAAATGGGCAGTAAACATGCCGTAGCGGGGAACCGAAGGAGCGAGGGCCAAGCGGTGCGGGCCGAATTCTCCTCGAGGGCCGACCGGATGCGTTGCTCATCGCGAAACCCGGGCGAAGCGTGCCGCCACTCGGGTGAGCGTGACCGCGAGAGCGGTGGCGGTCAGCGCCACCACCAGCGTAGCGACCAGGTAGGCGACGGCGACGATGACCGTGTGCAGGTCGAGCAGCGCGTGAATGTCGTTGGTGTAGGTGGAGAAGGTGGTGAATCCACCGAGCACGCCGACGCCGAGAAACGGGCGGACCAGCGGGTGCGCCGGGCGGATTTCGGTGACCACCACCATCAGTATGCCCAGCAGGAAACAGCCCACGACATTGATGGTGAACACAGCCCACGGGAACCCACCGGGCGGCGTGGGCCAGGCCAGGGTCAGGCCGTACCGGGCCACACTGCCGAGCGCGCCGCCAATGGCGATCACGGCGAGTATCGCGCCGTGCTTGTCGCCATCCTCGCGCTGTTGGTCGATGTCGCGCAGCTCGATATCGGATTCGACCGAAAGGGTCGGCGGCGGTTCGATGCGCACGGCTGTCTCCTACTCCAAAGCCGCCCGAAAGCGGAGTGATGGGGTAGGGACTGTTGGCCGGCGATGCCGCGGTTGTTCCGGATCCAGTGTCCGGAGCGGCGAGCCCCACCGCCGCATCACCCATGCTATGCGGTCTCCGCTACCGCACAGCATCGGGTGTGTCCGAGCCGACACCGACTCAGGCCGGATCCGGCAGATGGATCGAGGCGAGTTTGGCCGGGTCGGTGACGATGTGGATGGCGGTGATTCGGGCTGCGACGACTGTGCAGGCGATGACGGACAGCGGAGTTCCGTCGGGGCGCCAGGCCATCTGACCGGGGACACCGTTGACCAGCACCGGTCGGTAGCGAGCGACCTCGCCGGAGAACATGCGAGCACCGGCCGCGACCTCGGTGGCGCCGAGTCTGACGACCACGCCGTCGGCGGTGTCGACGGTCAGCCGCACATCCGGGTCCAGGACGCGCAGCAGCGCTTCGAAGTCGCCGCCGAGGGCGGCGGCACGGAAGGCTTGGACGACCGCATCGTGTTCGCGGCCGGGGCCCGCCGGCCGGTCCGTGGACTGGACCTTGCGGCGGGCGCGGCTGGCGATCATCTTGCTGGCGTCGGCGGATTTGCCGAGGATGTGGCCGATTTCGTGGAACGGCACCGCGAACATGTCGTGCAGGACGAACGCGAGGCGCTCGCTCGGGGTGAGCGAATCGAGCACCACGAGCAGGGCGAGGCCGACCGAATCGGCCAGCGCCACTTGCTCGTCCGGTGCCGGGCGGTCGTCGGGCGTCACCACGAAGTCCGAAAACTCCTGCCCATAATGGGTTTCGGGGTGCGCCTGGCGGGAGCGTAGGAGGTCAAGGCTGATTCGGCCGACCCCCGTGGTCAGCCAGCCCGCCAGGTTGCCGATGGTCGCCGCGTCCTGGCGGACGAGGCGCATCCAGGCTTCCTGCACCACGTCCTCGGCGTCGGCGTGCGAGCCAAGCACGCGGTACGCGACGGCGCGCAGCCGGTCGCGCTGGGCCTCGAACGCTTCGGCCATCGGTACGGAGGGGTGGGCGGTCACGACTTCGGCGGTTGACGGAGCGAGATCCGGTTACCGTCCGGGTCCGTCGCCTCGACGCGGATCCCGAACGGGTAGTCCTCGGGTTCGGGCTGGGTGAAGGTGACGCCGCGCTCGCGCAGGATCTCGAAATCCTTTCGCAGATCTTCGGATTCGAGTACGACAGTGCCGGGCGCGGGCTGTCCCCCGTTGCCCGGCTGCGCCAGGCCCGCCGCATGCCGCCACAGAATGATCTGCACCGGGCTATCGGGAACCCCGACGGTGAGGAAGCGTCCCTCGGGTCCCGGGAAGTCGATCCGCTTCTCCAGGCCGAGCCCCGCGGTGTAGAACTCCAGTGCGCGGTCCTGATCGGTGACGTTGATCGTCACGTACATAATGTTGGTCAGCATCTTGTTCTCCGGTTTCGTCGGTGCGCCTGCCGCGCGTATGCGGTCGACACACCTATGACGAGTGGCGGCGGGAGAAGGTAACAGGACCGGGCCGGACGATGAATTTCGCGGCGTCGGGTCGTCTCTACCGCTGAGGTCTGTACCCCTTCGGAAGGAAGCGTCATGAACTGGACCCTCGAGGTCGTCATCGTCCCCGTATCGGATATCGATCGGGCGAAGGACTTCTACAGCGAGCGGCTGGGATTCGCCGTCGACCACGACACGAAGGTCGGCGACGGCATGCGCATCGTGCAGCTCACGCCACCGGGCTCCGGCTGCTCCATCGTCATCGGCGAAGGTGCGGTTCCGAGGATGGAACCGGGCTCGGTGAAGGGTCTTCAGCTGGTTGTGCCCGACATCGAGCAGGCGCACCGGGAGCTCGTTGCGCGCGGTGTCGCGGTGAGCGATATCCAGGTGCTCGGCGAAAACCCTTCGCCCACACCGGATCCCCTCGACAATGTCGGCTTCGTCTTCTTCGAGGACCCGGACGGCAACAGCTGGGGCGTGCAGCAGATCTCCTCGCGCGGTTAGGGGCAGCAGTTCGGATCGAGCACCAGGCATAACGCGGACAGGGCGTCTCGGCGCGCGCGGTGGTAGGTGTTCATGCCGCGGCGCTCGGAGGCGATCAGTCCGGCGTTGCGCAGCTGGGTGAGATGGTGGCTGATGGTGGACTCGGCTAGCCCGGCGGTGCCGGCGAGGTCGCCGGTGTTCTCCTCGCCGTGCGGGGAGGTGAGCAGCAGTGACATGAGCTTCACGCGAACCGGGTCGGCGATGGCCTTCAGTCGGAGCGCGACCTGCAGGGCCGCGTCGTCGTCTACCGGTCCGGCGGCGACGGGGGCGCAGCACACCGGGGCGGACATGTCGATGACGGGCAGTGCCTTGGGCATGGCGACAACTCTACCGAGCTTATTGACATATGTCGAAAAGGTGGTGCAGACTCGGCCGTACCACTTCTTCGATATATGTCTCACAACCTGGAGGTTGCTGCCATGTCCCGTATTCAGCTCGCACTCAACGTCGACGACCTCGACCAGGCAATCGCCTTCTACTCCACCCTGTTCAATACCGCGCCGGCCAAGCGCAAGCCGGGGTATGCGAACTTCGCCGTCGCCGAGCCGCCGCTGAAGCTGGTGCTCATCGAGAACCCGGGTTCGGGCGGCAGCCTCAACCACCTCGGGGTAGAGGTCGAATCCTCCGAGCGCGTGCACGGTGAGATCGCGCGACTGTCGCAGGCCGGGCTGTTCACCGAGGAGCAGATCGCCACGACATGTTGTTTCGCCACCCAGGACAAGGTGTGGGTCACCGCCCCGGATGCCGAGCGGTGGGAGGTGTACACGGTGCTGTCCAATAGCGAAACCTTCGGCACCGCACCCGAACTCGCGACCACGGACGCCGCGGCGACGGCGGTGTGCTGCGGCACGGCCGAGGAGGCCGCTGCCGAGGGGGCGTGCTGCGGTACCGAGGCCAAGGGCAAGGCCGTCGCGTCGGGTGCGGGCTGCTGCGGCTGACCGGCATCCAGCGCTCACGCCGGAGTGGGGGAGTTCACCGGAAGTTCGCTTGCGTTCCTGATTCGATATCCGTCAATATCGATGCATGTCGAATCAGGGACCCGCGCTGCCGTTGGCCGCGCCCGGATGCGCGGCCACGCCGCTCGCTCGTCAGCCATTGACCGCTGCGGCCGCCGTCGAGCTGGCCGCGCAGTTCAAGGCGCTGGCCGATCCGGTGCGGTTGCGGGTGTTGTCCGCGGTCGCGGCGCGGGCCGGCGGTGAGGCCTGCGTGTGTGAGGTCTCCGAGGGTATCGACGTGACCCAGCCGACGATCTCCCATCACCTGAAGGTGCTGCGCGAGGCGGGACTGCTGACCAGCGAACGCCGTGCGTCGTGGGTGTACTACCGGGCGGTTCCCGAAGCACTGCAACGGCTTTCGGATGTGCTGGCGACCGAGGCCGGTCTGGTGGTATCCGCGTGAGCGCCACGCCCGACCATCCGCCCGTCGTCGGCAAGCTGTCCACGCTGGACCGGTTCCTGCCGGTCTGGATCGGTGCGGCGATGGTGGCCGGACTGTTGCTGGGCCGGCTGATCCCAGGGCTCGGTGACGCGCTGTCCGCGGTCGAGATCGACGGGATCTCGCTGCCGATCGCCCTCGGGTTGCTGGTGATGATGTATCCGGTGCTGGCCAAGGTGCGCTACGACCGCCTCGACAGTGTCACCGGTGACCGGCGGATGCTGGGGGGATCGCTGATCTTGAACTGGGTCGTCGGGCCCGCGCTGATGTTCGCCCTGGCCTGGCTGCTGCTGCCGGATCTGCCGGAATATCGCACCGGGCTGATCATTGTCGGGCTGGCTCGCTGCATCGCGATGGTGATCATCTGGAACGACCTGGCCTGCGGTGACCGCGAAGCCGCCGCTGTGCTGGTCGCGGTGAACTCGCTGTTCCAGGTGGTGATGTTCGCGGTGCTCGGCTGGTTCTATCTGTCGGTGCTGCCGGGCTGGCTCGGTCTCGAGCAAACCCACATCGACACTTCGCCGTGGCAGATCGCCAAATCGGTGCTGATCTTCCTCGGCATTCCGCTGCTGGCCGGATACCTGACCCGGCGCTTCGGCGAGCGGGCCAAAGGGCGCGCCTGGTACGAATCGAGCCTGCTGCCAACGATCGGGCCGTGGGCGCTCTACGGGCTGCTGTTCACCATCGTGATCCTGTTCGCTCTGCAGGGTAAGCAGATCACCTCCCAGCCCCTCGATGTCGTACGCATCGCTGTCCCGCTGCTGGCGTACTTCGCGCTCATGTGGGGCGGCGGCTACGCCCTCGGCGCGCTGATGGGCCTGGGCTACGCACGCACCACCACGCTCGCATTCACCGCGGCGGGCAACAACTTCGAACTGGCCATCGCCGTCGCCATCGCCACTTACGGCGCGTCCTCAGGACAAGCACTGGCCGGGGTTGTCGGCCCGCTCATCGAGGTGCCCGTCCTCGTCGGACTGGTCTATGTCTCCCTCGCGCTGCGAAAGCGCTTCCGGCCCAATGTATCCCCGGACCTACCTACCGAGACCGAACAGGTGACCCGATCATGACCGTGCCCAGTGTGCTGTTCGTGTGCGTGCACAACGCCGGACGTTCCCAGATGGCGCAAGGCTTTCTGTCCCACCTCGCCGGCGACGCGATCGAGGTCCGGTCCGCCGGGTCCGCTCCCGGCAACACCCTCAATCCCGCCGCGGTCGAGGCCATGCGCGAGGTCGGCATCGATATCACCGGCCAAGCACCGAAAATCCTCGACCCGGACACCGTCGAAGCGTCCACCGTGGTCATCACCATGGGCTGCGGCGACGCCTGCCCGTATTTTCCTGGCGTCGACTACCGCGACTGGAAACTCGACGATCCTGCGGGCAAAGGCATCGACGCCGTCCGGCCCATCCGCGACGAAATCCGCTGGCGGGTGGAGAAACTCATCGAGGAGCTCGTGCCTGCTCGGTGATGGCCGACATCCGCTGCGGAACCCGGTTTTCGTGCTGCCCAGCCGGTGCTTCAGCGATCGTGTTGTGGCACTTCGGCATCCGAGTGCCGATCGGGCGAGCGCAAGGGTGCGCCGACGTGGTGCATGTGTCGCAGCGCCTCGCGGTACGAGGCGATCAGACCCGTTTCGTGGTAGGGCACGCCGATTTCATTGCAGTAGTCGAGGACGATCAACCGGGCGTGCCGCAGGTTCGGGGTCGGCATGCTCGGGAACAGATGGTGCTCGATCTGATAGTTGAGCCCGCCGAGGGCGAAGTCGGTCAGCGCGCCACCCCGCACGTTGCGGGAGGTCAGCACCTGGCGGCGGAGGTAGTCGGGGCGGTCGTCGCCGGTCAGGGTCGGCATGCCCTTGTGGTTCGGGGCGAAGATGCAGCCCATGTACAGGCCGAAAAGTCCTTGGTGCACAGCGAAGAAGGCCAAGGCTTTGTCGGCGGGCAGTACCGCGAACAGTGCGGCCAGGTAGACGGCGAAGTGGCCGAACAGCAGTGCGCCCTCCCAGCCGCGGTGTTTGACCGAACGATCTTTGAGCGCACGCACACCGGCCACATGAAGGTTCAAGCCCTCCAGCAACAGGAGCGGAAAGAACAAGTACGCCTGCGCCCTTCCGATGAGACGCGGCAGACCGCGGCTGGACCTCGCCTGCTGCTGTGACCAGACCAGAATGTCCGGCGCGACATCGGGGTCGAGCTCTTCGTGGTTCGGGTTGGCGTGATGGCGCGTGTGCTTGTCCTGCCACCAGCCGTAACCCAGACCGATGCCCGCGTTGCCGACGAGTCGTCCCACCAGCTCCGTCGGCTTCCGTAGCCGAAAGACCTGGCGGTGCGCGACATCATGCATGACCAGCGCGATCTGCGCGAACGCCACCGCCATGAACGCCGCCACCAGCAGCGTCCACCACGAATCGCCGATCTGGACGAACGCCACCCAGCCGGCTACGAATGCGACTCCGACAAGACTGAGCCGAACGGCGTAGTAGGCAGGCCGCCGATCCATCAGCCCCGCTTCGGAGATCCGACGCAACAGACGGGCGTAGTCGCCGCGGTGTGCTGACCGGGACGATGACTCGGGGGCCAAGGCAGGTGTCGTCATAGATCTTCCTGAGAGGTGATTCGGCGACGCCACCCCTTTTTCGCCGACCCTGCTGGCCGATCGATGGCAGAGCGCCGCTTTCGATACCCCGAAACTATCCGCTCGCGCCTCGTTACTCGTAATCCCCTGGTATGACATGAGATCGGACTGTGGGGTGAGATCTCATGTCCACCGCAGACCGAGGAGGTTCACCGCTTATCGGCCGACAATGTCCTGATACGTTGCGCCGAGCCGCATTTGGATCTGCTCTTCGACGACCTCGTAACCCAACCGCTGGTAGATGCCGTTGCTCGTGGGATTCGACTTGTCGGTAAACAGGAGAATCTCGCGGTTTCCGGTGTCCACCGCGACCTGCGACACGTGGTGCGTCACCGCCGCCGCGTAGCCATGCCCGCGATGCTCCGGTGGGGTGGCCACCAGGCCGACCCGCACGATCCCGGCAACGCTGCGCGAGAGGGATGCGACCGACACCGGCTGTCCGTCGACCTCCCACAACCAGATGCCGTTGTAGGACAGCCGCTCACCGACCTCATCGAACGGCGCCGAGGTGTCTTCGTCCGCGAACACCTTGGTGAAATCCTCCAGCACCGCGCGGTCGGACTCCTGGGCGAGCCGGGCTTGCCCGGCCGTCGGGCGCGGCGCCACCAGCTCCCGCAATCGGTAGAGAAGTTGCTGTTCAACGACCTCGGACCCGCGTTGGGTGGCCTCGGCGAAGGCCTGCACGACACCGATCGGGCCGACGACACCGTCAACTTCCCGGCCGGCGTCCTTCAGCGCCGCGACCAACTCGGCCGCATCGTCGGCGGTAAGTCCGAACAGGCCCAGTGCGGACGGGCGGGTATGCACGATCGCTCCGCCTACCTGACCCTCGCGCGACAACCAGCCGAACAGTGGCGGGTTCGGATGCCCCGGCACGCTGCCGGCGGCAACGGTCGCGCTCACGGTCAACGCGACATTGTGTTCGGCGGGCCGGGACCGCAGAAACTCGCCGGCCGCCCCTAGATACTGCTCGACATCGTCGGTGAAGTTCCAGCCCATGCCACCTATGCTGTCGAACCGAGGCTCTGGGCGCATCCTTATTGTTTGCGAGCTGTCCACGGCAGCAAGCGGTACCGCGTCGAGGATCGTTGTCATCCGGGCCGCCCGAGTGGTGGACATTCGTGATCGGTTGGCCGCCAACGCCTCTGGTGCGGGGCCGATCGGTCGATGAGGTGGACGATTTCCGGCCTTGACCTGAACATAGGTTCAGCTTCTAGTGTCCGGTTCGTGAGTGAACATGAGAATGCAGAAGCAGTGTCGGTCGCGGTTCTAGGTTTGGGTGAGATGGGGTCGGCGCTGGCTGCTGCCGTGATGGCGGCCGATCATCCGGTCACCGTGTGGAACCGGTCGGAAAGCAAAGCTGATCCGCTGGTGGCCGAGGGGGCGCGGTGGGCCGCGACGCCCGACGCGGCCGTTGCCGCGGCCGAGGTAGTGATCGTCAATGTCAAGGGTGGCACGGTGGCGGCGGAGCTGCTGCGTGGGGCAGGGTCGGCAGCGGCGGGACGGACCGTGGTGGATCTGACCGACGGTACGTCCGAAGAGGCCAGGACCACTGGGCAATTGGTGACCGAGCTCGGCGCGGATTACCTGCACGGTCAGATCATGACCATCGCGCCGGCCGTCGGCTCACCGGATGCGGTGGTGTTCTACGGCGGTCCTCGTCCGGTGTTCGACCGATACGAAGCGTTGCTCCAGGTGCTCGGCGGGCGCGCCACCCATGTGTCCGGCGACCCTGGTGTTGCCGTGCTGTACGGTATGGCGGTCCACGACATCATGTGGGGACTGCTGAACGGATTCCTCCACGCCGCAGCGCTTCTCGGCAACGCAGGTCTCCGGATCGGCGACTTCAGCCAGTTGGCGGAGCCGTCCCTGTCGGCGCTGCCATCCCTGTTCCCGATGCTCGCCACCGAAATCGACCGCGCGGAGTTCGCCACACCTTACGGCGCACTCCAGCATCACCTGCCCTCCCTCGAGGACTTGATCGCCGAAAGCCGTACGCGCGGAATCGACCTCGACCTGCCGACCTACACCAGAAACCTCGTCGCCGAGGCGCTCGAGGCAGGTCACGGGCACGATAGCTACGCTCGGCTGGTGGAACGCTTCAGTCGTCGATAGTCGCGCGGGCGGTCCCGGGCACGAATGGAGCGCTGGCGCCGCCTCCATCGTGGCCGGCGGCTGTTCCGGCGCCGCGGCGCTGCAACCCTGGCGGACAGTCTGCCGCAGTCGACGGGCACGCAGGCAGTCACCTCCGGATGGCACGCACCGTGCTGTTCCCCACTTGGTAACCGGGGATGCACGATCGGCGGTCGGCAATATTGTTGTGGCATCAGTGATGGTGGGGGACAGGCTATTCGAGAGCTCGGACCCCGACGTTTCAGGTTCGATGGAACGAGGGACTCAGCATGCGCAAGTTGTCGGTAGTCCTAGCCGCGGCGGCCACGATGTCGGTGGTTTCTGTCTGCCTTACAGCAACTGCCGAACCGCAGGCGGAGCCTTCGGCGGCGAACCGGGTAACGCACTGGGAGCTGTCCCATGCCGGTGCGCACGCCGAAGGCGACATCTACTGGGGCTCAGGCTATTCCGCCTACGCCTCGGGCTGGTTCAAGGCGGCCGGCAACGTCGGCAAGATCTGCTACGCGGGCAGCGCGGGCGAACTCGGCGCCGGCGGCGACTGCACCACCGCGCAACCCGGCCGCACCGAACCCATCGCATACCGCTTCTTCGTCAAAACCGAGGGTGGCGTGCATCGTGTCGATGTCTCGCTGTTCGCAGCAGGGCAGGAAAACCCGGTCGGCAGCCTCTACTGCACCCGCGAGGGCTGCGAGCACATCCCTGTTTGATCCGTTGTCACATGGTCGATTCCTTGCTGATTCGGCTCGCTGTCTTGCTGGAAGTGGGTGGCTAGGCGCACGCATAACTCAGCCAGCGCCGGCTCGTCGATGCGCGGTCCCTCGGCCCAGGAGTCGCTGTCGAACCAGCCCACCGCATCGGGGGTGCCCTGCGGCCGAACGAACACATGCTGATGGAAGTGCGCGACACTGCGTCCTGTGATGGCGGAGAACACGAAATCGGGAGCCAGCTCGGTTCGCAGGGCGGCGGCGGACTGGCGGACCGCCCATCCGACGGCGGCTGCTTCCGCGTCGTGCAGATCGGCCAAAGTGGCTGCGTGGCGGGTCGTTTCAACGAAAAGGTAGCCCGGCATCGGCGAGCCTTCCGAGAGCGGGCGATGGGTTACCACCACTAGATCATTCGCATAGATCACCGGGCCGACCAATCGGCCGACGCCCCGGTGCTTGTCGCAAATCAGGCATTCGTTCCCCACTCCGTGACAGTACCCGCAAGCCTTGCTTCCGTTCTGTCGCGACTACTTCCGCGGACCGAGCCGGGCGTTGACGAGGTCGATGATGAGATCGAGTGTGTAGTCGAATTCTCGATCGCGGTCGTATCGCGCCAGATGTGGTGCGGCGGAGGCGACCTGGGGCAGGCCGGAATTTTCGAGGGTGTGCTGGCGCTGGGCGATTTCGTCGGGGTCGGTGGTGCCGAAGAGTGGTCCGGCGGACACCTCGCGCAGCAAGGTGCCGATCAAGGTGGCCAGTAGCGTGCGCAGCAGGTGGACGGCTTCCTCGGGAGTGCTTCCGGCGCTGCGTAATACCGTGAGCAGCGTTTCGATCGGCGCCAGTCCGGCCGACGACGAGAGTTGGCGGGTCAGGACGAGGGTCGCGGCCTCGGGGTGGGCGAGGGTGACGCGGCGGAATTCGTGAGCCAGTGCCCGCAGGTCCGTTTCGATCGAGCCTGTCGGCGCGGGGATCCGGAGTTGCGCCAGTACGTGCTCGGCGACGGCGTCGAGCAGATCGTCCTTGCCCGCGACATGGTGGTAGAGGCTTTTGGCGTCCACGCCGAGAACGCGACTGACCGAGCGCATTGCCAACGCACCGATGCCGTCGTTGTCGATCACCTCGAGCGCCGCATCCCGGATTGCGGCGCGCGACAACTGTGCCTGCGCTTTCGGCGGCCGCCCTCGGCGCGGCGGATCTGCGCGGGTCGGGACCACACCGGTCATTGCTCATCACCTCTTGATTATTTCCACGCTGTGGGTTTAATCTACCTGACATTCCCACGGCGTGGGAATAGAGCGTCGGGGCGGGCATCGCAGCCACCTCGCGCATCATTGATCGCTCAGGAGCTCGCCATGACCGACCGTTTCGCCATCCCGTCTCGCGAGGTGCTGCGCGCCCGCGAAAAGCTCGTCCTCGACCACTTCCACGACGAGGTGCGCCAGCAGTGGGACGACGTGCTGGCCACCTTCCCGCACCCGCACTACGAAATCATTCCCACGCTCACCGTGCACGACGGCGACGCGGAGGTGCGCGGCTACTACCATGACACCCGCGTCGCCTTCCCCGACCAGGACCACGAGATCATCGCGCTACGGCACAGCGCCGATGCCGTGATAGTCGAATTCTGGCTACTCGGAACACATTTAGGGCCGCTAGGCGGCATCCCGCCCACCGGGGCCGGGCATCGCACCAGGATGACGGCGTACTTCGTCTTCGACGAGAACGAGAACCTGATCGTCGAGCGCATCTACTTCGACGCGCTGTCGATGCTCAAACAACTCATCGGCGGAGTGAACCTGCGCGACCCTCGGAAGTGGCCGCTGGTCCTGCGTGCACTGCGTGGACTACTCGCGATGTCGAGCAACCCGAACCCGTTGCTGGTCAACACAGCACGCGCCGACCTTTCGGACGGATCGCGATGAAAGTCCATCACCTCAACTGTGGCACCATGCGACCCATCGCCACTCCCGACGGACTCGTCTGCCACGTCCTGCTCGTCGAAACCGAACACGGTCTCGTCCTGGTGGATTCGGGCCTCGGCGTGCACGACGCCCAAGCCCCTGGCCGGCGCTTCGGTCCCGGCCGCTTCTTCGTCCGGCCGATATTCGACCCGAATGAGGCCGCCATCAACCAGATCCAGCGCATGGGATTCGACCCGCACGACGTTCGCCACATCGTGCTCACCCACTTCGACGCAGACCACGTCGGCGGGTTGGCTGATTTCCCCTGGGCACAAGTGCATCTGACACGAGCCGAGGCACTCGCATCCCAGCACCCCCGGACACTGATCGAAAGACAGCGCTATCTCGCCCCACACCGCATCCATGGACCCCGGCTCGTCGAACACGACCCCGCAGCAAGCGAACCGTGGCGCGGATTCGCCGCCGCCAAGGAACTCACCGACATAGCCGACGGCATCGTGCTGATCAGCCTCCCCGGCCACAGCCGAGGCCACGCCGCGATCGCCGTCGACGCCGGCGATCGCTGGGTGCTGCACGTAGGGGACGCCTTCTACCATCGCGGCCAACTCGACGGCACCAACTCCGCACCCAAACTCATGACCGCGATGGAGCGAATGATGGCGTTCGATTGGCCCAGAGTCCGCTCCAATCACCAACGCCTGAGCCAACTCTGGGCAGCCGCCGAACCGGACTTGATGCTCGTCAACGCACACGACCCCTACCTATTCGACCACGCCCGTCAGGCCAACCCCATTCGCTAGCCGCGACACGTCGATTCCAGGCAGAGCTGCTGGCTGCTCCGGAGGCCGGTGGGGTGGGGTATTTCGTGCCAGTCGGACCTAAGGTGTAACTGCGGTCGATGGGCAGGCGCGCGCTCGGTCCGCAGTCCCGCGGTTCTTATCTGGTTACCAGGCATTGTGCCGTGTCAGACGGTATGTCAGTCCGGCGTCAGGTCAGTGTCAGCCGGGCTGGCGACAGTGGTCGAGTGAACAGCACAGCTATTGCGGCTTCCGGATTTCGGAACGGATACGAGAACACGGCGATCCTCGATGGCATCGGCGCAGGCTCCTACTCGATGCTGCGCGCGGAATGCCTCGACCGACTCTCCCGCGTGCTGCGTGGTGATCATGTTTTCGCTCAGTTGATCCGCTTCGCCCTGGTCGGTGGCGCGAGCAATATCGCGTATTTCCTGTTGTTCCTGGCCATGAACGGGTTCGGCCCGCTGCTCGCCAATGTCGCCGGCTCGATGGTCAGCACGGTGATTGCGAACGAACTGCATCGCCGGCTCACCTTCAATGCGGCCGGACGGGTCGACTGGTTTACCGCGCAGTGGGAAGGTGGCGGGTTGGCCCTGATCGGCCTGCTGGTCAGCACCGCAGCCCTGGCGGGTCTCGAGTTCTGGGCCCCTGGTCTCGGCGAGTTGGCACAGTCGGGCGCGGTGATCGCCATCATGGCGGCAGTCGGCGGTATGCGGTTCCTGGCGTTGCGCGGCTTCGTCTTCTGAACGTCCGGCTGGCCGGACGACCGCGGACTCAGAACTCGCAGTACATCACATGGAGACCGACCCGGCCGAGGGTCGGATGGCGAAACGCGCCGGGTACGGTGCCCACGACTTCGAACCCGAGACGCTGGTAGAGATCGACGGCCCGGTGATTGGATTCCGCTACGGCGTTGAACTGCATGCCGGCGAAACCGCGCTCTCTCGCCCAGTCCAGCACGAACCGGCACAACGCCGTTCCGGCGCCCTTGCCGCGGGCATCGGCGGCGACCATGAAGCTGGCGCTCGACACGTGTGCACCAGGGCCCGGCCGATTGGCATACGCATTGGCGGTACCCACCACGCCCGCATCCGTCACGGCAACGACGCAGATCGCGGGCGGACCCACCGTCCAGATCTCGCGCGCCTGCTCCTCGGTCATCGCCGGGTCGTAGACGAACGTCTCACCAGCCCTGACGATTTCCCGAATGATGGGCCAGACCTGCGGCCAGTCGTCCGGTGTGTACTCGCGAACCAACATGAACCACAAGCTATCCGGGGTAGCGCAGAGTGCCCACTCATTTGCCGCCGGCTGTTCGGTCCAGCCCTGACCGCGGCCAGGACGAAGGGCCGGGAGCCGTAGCCTGGACGGGTGACAGCTGTTGATTTCGGCGGCGAGCCCGAGCTGGGCTGGGACTTCGCCGGTCCCGCCGAGGCCGTGCCGCGGGGCGCCGCGATGATCGGCTATCGCGACACGGCAGGCACCGGGTTGGACCTTCGGGTTGCCGGGACGGCGGCGGTCACGGTGGTGATCGGATTCGGGGACCACCAGCTGATCGTCGACGACGCGCACGGGCGTCGGTCACTCGACGGTTTCGTTGCCGGGCTTCCCATCGAACCCATGCGCATCCGTAGCGAGCAGGTGGAATGCATCGAGGTTCGCTTGTCGCCGATCCGTGCGTATTCGCTGTTGGGTGTTGCCCCCATCGATCTGGGCCGGGGCGCTGTCGCCCTGGAGGACCTATGGGGACCGCGGGCTCGGCGGCTGCGCGAGCAACTCGCATCCGCCCGCGCCTGGGACGAGCGGTTCGCTCTGACGAAATCGTTTCTGGCACAGTCCGATAGGCCGATCCGGACGCCCGATCCCGAGGTGCTCACCGGTTGGCACCGCATACTCTCCGCGCGCGGTCAGGTGAAGATCGGTACGCTCGCCTCGTCTGTCGGATGGAGCAACAAGCGGCTGTGGTCGCGGTTCGAGTCGCAGATCGGCCTGACACCCAAGCGGGCGGCGATGCTGGTCCGATTCCGGCACGCGGTCGACGGTCTACTGGCGGGCCGACCGGCGTGCGATGTCGCGGCGGACTGCGGATACACCGATCAGGCCCACCTGTGCCGAGACATATCGATATTCTCGGACCACACCCCGGGGGCACTGAAGACGCACTATCTGCCCACCATCGCCCAGCAGCGGTACCAGGCCTGGGGAAATTTTTTCCAATACCGAGCGTGACCTCCCGGTCGATAGTGGTGTTCACCTCGGGTGCGTCGGCGAGCACGCCGCGACTCGAGCAGTCACCCTATCGACAGCGAGAGGACACCTATCGTGACCAACACCCTCGATCCCGCAGAGCTACAGTCCGCTTTGACGGCGGTGCATCGTGCGGGCATGCCCGGACTCTTCGCCGAGGTGCGCGACGACGGTGAAAGCTGGCGCGGCGCAGCCGGAGTCGCGGATGTCGCTACCGGCCGCCCCGTGACGGCCGACATGCGGCACCGTGTCGGCAGCGTCACCAAGGCGTTCACCGCCGCTGCTGTGCTGCAGCAGGTCGACAACGGTGAAATAGCGCTCGACACACCGATCGGTCACTACCTGCCGCAGTTGGTTCCCGGCGATCGCGGTGCGGCGATCACCGTCCGGATGTTGATCAACCACACCAGCGGTCTCGCCGAGTACCTCCCGTATGCCTACCCATCTCTCGCGGGCTTCCCTGTCGTGGCGAAGACGACACCGAAGAGCCTGGACGACAACCGGTTCACGAAGTTCGACCGGACCGACCTGATCGAGCTGGGAGTCGCAGCGCCTGCCACCGGAACTCCCGGCGGCACGCCGGGCGTGTACTCGAATACCAATTACCTTCTCCTGTGCCAACTTCTGGAGTTGGTAACCGGCACCTCGGCGGAAAAATGCATCACCAGCAATGTCATCGAGCGCGCCGGGCTGCGGGACACCGAGCTGCCTACCGGACCATACGTCAACGGACCGCACTCACTGCATTACGAGGCGTGGTTCGGAATGATAGACCCGCCAGTCGATTACAGCGTCTTCGATATGTCATGGGTGGGCCCGTCGGCTTCGCTGATCTCTACCGTCGGGGACCTGAACCGCTTCTTCGGCCTGCTGCTGGCCGGTGAAATCGTCAGCCCCGGGTCGCTGGCGCAGATGCAACGCACCGTCCCGGTCATCTCGTTCGAGGGGAAGACAATCGACTACGGTCTCGGCCTGCACAAGACAACGGTGCCCGGTCGCGGCATCTACTGGGGTCACGACGGCTCCGTCTGGGGTGGCGGCGGGTTGTCCATGACCAGTGCCGACGGCAAACGGCAGCTGTCCCTCGTGGTAAACATGCAGCGCTGGAACCGAATCGACGCCTCGCAGCAGCCCCAGCCCCACCCCATCGACGAAGCCATGCACGCCTTTACCCAACTCGTGCTGTGCGGTTGACATCTACACCCTCGGGTCGCTGGGCAGGCGGCATGCCGGTGAATGTGTAGCTGTTGTGGAGGTGTTGTGTAGGAACCCGATTCGGCTCTGCGCGTTGCTATGTTCTATCCGTTGCGTCGATCTGTGACGCGACTGGGGCCAGCACCATTTCGGTTGGCGCAGCGAACAATTGGAGTTCTTGACGATGCGTATTCGTACCGCTGTCGCAACACTCGGCTTAGCCGTGCTCGGGATCGGCGCCGCTGCCGGGCCGGCAGCGGCGCTCGAACCGTTCCATGATCCGGAATTGGGCGTCATAGGCGTGGATCTCAACCAATCCGACACCGCCGCCTTGTCCAACAGCCCGCTCCCACAGCTACTGGATCCGTTGCTGGGCAACGCCATTTACGTCACCTTCGACGTCGACCTCGAGTCGGCGGAGCTCGAGCCAGAGATCCGTCGCGGTCCGCTGCCGGGCGGTTTCTCAGGCTTCGTCGCCGATGCCGCACAGTCGCGGGGCGTCATGGGAGTCATGGTGGGGGACGGAAATACGGTGCTCGTATACCAAGCCGTCCCCCAGTCGCGGGGCTGACTTCGCTTTTCCGAAATGCGCAGTTGGGCAAACGATCAGGAGGAAACGAGGCTGGTGGCGTCTCGCTCGATGCCACCACCAGTTCCTCCTGATCGTCTGACCAGTGGACCGGGGGAACGGTAGTTGGATTGCGTGCGAGCGAACTGGGGATAGCGGGGTGGCGGATCCCAGTTGCTGAACGATTCATCGCTGCGGATCGTAGTGACAGATACGGGTGGCACTTGGCGATCATCCGCGTTCCGGATTCGAGGTTGTGTCATGCATCTGTTGGCTACCGATGCGAGTGCCGGGGCTGGTCCTGGTGGTCGCGGTGCGATCGTGCTCGGTTTGTTCCGGATTCTCGTGGGGCTTTCGTTCGTCGCGCACGGGCTTTCCAAGCTGTTCGCGTGGCCGGTGGCCCCGCACGGCGGTCATGTCGCGACGGTCGGGAGCTGGCCGAGTTGGTGGGCTGCGGTGATCGAGATCGGCGGGGGTGGTCTGGTGGCGCTGGGTATCGGCACCCGCATCGCCGCGTTGCTCTGTTCCGGCGCGATGGCGTACGCATTTCTGCTCGTGCATGTGAAGCAGAGCGCGATTCTGCCGATTCAGAACGGCGGTGAGACCGCTGTGCTGTTCTGCTGGTCGTTCTTCCTCATCGCCATGATCGGTCCCGGCGCGTTCGCGGGGGATACGCTGCTGCTACGGCGAACAGGCCGCTCGATGCGCCGCGCAACCCCCGTGCGCGGTTAGCTCACACCCGGCTCATCTCGTCGGCGATCGCCTCGGCGAAACTGTCGACATCGTCGGTGGTGGTGTCGAAGGCGCACATCCAACGGACCTCGCCGGTGCGTTCGTCCCACAGATAGAAGCGATAACGCTTCTGCAATCGCTCGGTCACTTCGCGAGGAAGAATCGCGAAGACCGCGTTGGCTTGCACCGGGCGCACGATCCGCACACCGTCGATACCGGCAACCGCGGCCGCGAGGCGCTCTGCCATCGCATTGGCGTGCGCGGCACTGCGCAGCCAGAGATCGCCGCCGAGCAGCGCCTCGAACTGCACCGAGACGAAACGCATCTTCGACGCCAATTGCAGCGACATCTTGCGCAGATAGCGGATATCCCGGACGGCTTCCTGGTCGAGCACCACGACACATTCGCCGAGCAGCAGACCATTTTTGGTACCGCCGAACGACAGCACGTCGACCCCCACATCCGTGGTGATCGCGCGCAACGGCACGCCGAGCGAGGCGGCCGCGTTGGCCAGCCGGGCACCGTCGACATGGACCAGCATGTCCCGCTCGTGGGCGTGTTCGCAGATCGCGCGAAGTTCATCGGCGGTGTACACGGTGCCGGACTCGGTGCTCTGGGTGACGGACACGGCCGAGGGCTGGGCCCGATGCTCGTCGCCCCACCCGTAGGCCTGCCGGTCGATCAGTTCGGGGGTCAACTTGCCGTCAGGAGTGGCGACAGTGTGGATCTTGATTCCGGCGAGCTTCTCCGGCGCGCCGCACTCGTCCACGTTGATGTGCGCGGACTCCGCCGCGATCACCGCGCCCCAGCGCGGCAGCAGCGCTTGCAGCGCAACGACGTTGGCACCGGACCCGTTGAATACCGGGTACGCCGTGGCTCGCTCGCCGAAGTGCCCGGCGAAAATTTCCTGGAGGTGGGCGGTGTACTCGTCCCCGCCGTAGGCGATTTGATGGCCGCCGTTGGCCAGGGTCAGCGCCGCGAGCACCTCGGGGTGAATCCCGGCGTGGTTGTCGCTGGCGAAGCCGCGTACGGCGGGATCATGCCTGCGAACGGCGTCGGTGCCGGCGGTGTCAGCCACGGATATTTTCCCATCGAGTTCGGTTGTGCCGATCAGTACAGCGACGACGCGGAACCGCAGCGACCACATGTTGTTGCGTGGGTCTACGATTGTCGCTTCTACACATTCCAGCATTCTACGAAGGGGAAACTCCATGGCACGCAAGGTCGTTGTGACACTGGTCGACGACTACGACGGCAAGTCCCAGGCCGAAGAAACAGTGCACTTCACCTTGGATGGCGTGGCGTACGAGATGGATCTGTCGGCAGTCAACGCCAAGCAACTCCGCGGTCTGTTCGCGGAGTGGACGTCGACGGCCCGCAAGGTCGGACGTGCGCCGCGAGGCACGAGCAACGGGTCGCGGCCGACGGCCGGCCGGGAGCAGACGGGTGTCATCCGTGAATGGGCACGCCAGAAGGGTATTGATGTGTCGAGCCGCGGGCGGATTTCGGCCGAGGTGGTGGACGCCTACAAGAAGGCGAGCATGTAAGTCCACCAGCATCGCCGAGTCGGGCTCGGCCGTGGGGGACTGGTCCTTCCCTGCCGAGCCCGCCCGTCGAATTCGCCGCGCCGTTTTCCGGGCGCGGCTTTTTCATCTCGAACGGCTGTTCGTGGCCCGTTCGATGCGCCGGATGCGTTCGCGCGCAAGAAGTTCGGTCATTTCGGTGAGCGAGTCGGCCAAAAGTGGATGCAGTTCGGCGCGCGCCCGAGCGACGGCGGCGTCGATCACCTCCGCGGACACCGTGGGGAATTCCCCGCCCAACCGCTGGACGGTCGCCCGGCCGGACGTCACCGACTTCACCCACTGACCCATCAGATCCGGCGGCTTGGCCAGGCCGCCACCGAGGCTCGGCGCGGCGGCGTTCGGCCCGTAATCAGAACGCTTTCGCGCCGAACGCGCATCGGACTTATCGCTACTCAACGGCATATATCACTCCAGAGACGGCACCCAGAGGCAGCGAGCCGCGCTTCGGGACTCGGGAAAAGTAGTTGAACTGTACACCGCAATTCGCGCCGGGCACAGATCAATCCACGCATTTGCTCGTGGAAGTCGAAGAGGGGCAAAGAGTATCGCGTCTCGGCGGTGCGGATAAACGTTCCGGCTGTTCACAGCAATTCTGCTGGCGAAAGTGCCGATTTGCCCGAAGTTGAACTGGACGGTTGCCCGACTTCGCAAATGACCGCCGAGATTCCTGCGATGCGGCCCTGGTGCAGGCGGGCTCCGCAACTCGGAGTCCGCCTGCCCGGCTCACCCGGTTGGTCGGATCGTGGTTGTGATGCGGTGAGCTACCCCACACCCCGTCACAACCACGACTGCTCGCTCGTCTTGTTCGGTAGCTGCTAGTCGAAAGGTTCCTCCATGAAATCTGGAATGGTGTTCCGGCGCTTGGCCCTGTCGGTGGTCGCGCTGCTGGGCGTATTCGCGAGCATTGCTGTTCCCGTGGCTTATGCCTGGGAGCCGCCGACCTCGGACTATCGATCTCAGTATCTGACCCGGGTGGAGTCGCGGTACGTCGATACCGACCTGGCCCGATTCCACTACACCCGCACCGGCACCGGCTCTCCCGTGCTGCTTGTCGCAGGTGGTGGGCTATGGGGCTACTCCTGGCGTGAGGTGATCCCGGCGCTGGCGGCTGAACACACCGTCTATGCCGTGGATCTGCCCAGTCAGGGTTTCACCGAACTCCATCGCGACGACTTCGCCTACACCCTGCCCGCGATGTCGCAGGCGATCGAAACCGTCCTCGACGCCCTGGGCCTGGACCGGGTGGCGATCGTCGGCCACTCCTGGGGTGGTGCGTGGAGTCTGTACTTCGCTCAACAGCATCCCAGCCGGGTCGAACGGCTGGCACTGCTCGATTCGCCGGGGCTCGACGCCGAAAAGGCGCCTGTCACACCGTTGTTCACCACACCGCTGCTCGGGGAGCTGGCCACGAACCTCACCACCCGCTCCTTCTACGCCGAGAGCATCCGCGGCACCTTCCACAATCAGCACCTCGTCACCGAAGAGGTGATCGACGAGCTCTACGCGCCGTTCTCCCGCCCCGCGAACCGCGCCGGGTTTCTGTCGCTGTGGCGCAACCTGGACTTCCGGCTCACCGACACCGGACTGGCCGGTGTCGCCGCACCCACGCTCGTGGTTTGGGGCGCGCAGGACAGTTGGCTGCCGCCTGCGCAGGCCGACGCACTGGCCGCCCGGATTCCGAATGCCACGGCAACAACCCTGCCGGGCTGCGGGCACACCGTCCACGAGGACTGCCCGGCCCAAACAATCCCGCTGCTGACCTCATTCCTCCGCTGAGTTCGATGCATCAAATGCCGGCTCCGATCGATGTCCGTGCAACGCTTCGCTGGGGACGTAGACGCGCGTAAGATGCTACTGACCTGGATTGCACTGATTTTGTTGTTGGACAATACGATTGGGGGACGGGCCGGTGGGAGCATTGCTGGTCGGGCAGTTCGATACCAAGGACGCTGAAGGTCGCGTCTATTCGGTCAACGAATATCAGCACGCGGTATCTGTCCCGGGATCGCCGCCGATCATGAGCTTCGAGCTGGCCTCGGGGGAGCAGGTGAAACACCTCGGGGGCGACCTGTTCGAAATCGTGTCGACGGGCGCGGAGCTCACCCGAGTCCCCTAGCGCTCCGGGCTCTCGGGCGCCTCGTCTGTGAACGCGGCTGAAATCAGCACTTCACGCCGGGCACGGGTTCCGCCCGAGTGTCCGCCGGAGCCGACCATCGATACGAATTCCGCGCAGATCGCTACCGAGCAGCGGTCAGCACTGCCGCGAGACCTTCCTGCAGGTCCTTGACGAAATACTCGGGAACCTCCAGTGATGGGAAATGGCCCCCGGTTTCGGGCGACCTCCATCGGACGATCTGCCGGTACCGCTCCTGTGCCCAAGGGCGCGGGCACTTTTCGACATCGCGGGGATACATAGTGAGTGCTGACGGGACGTCGACCCGGAGTTCGGGGTCCAGCGAGTTGTGGCTTTCGTAGTAGATCCGGGCCGCCGATGCGCCGGTCCGCGTCAGCCAGTACAGGGTGACGTCGTCGAGAACGCGGTCTATGGAAATCGTTTCGAACGGACTGTCTTCGGTATCTGTCCACTCGGCGAACTTGTCGAGGATCCAGGCGAGCAACCCGACCGGTGAGTCGACGAGCGAGTAGCCGATGGTCTGCGGTCGGGTGGCCTGCTGCTTCGCGTACCCCGCGTGGTGGCGCCAGAAGTCACGGGTTTCCTCGGTCCACTCGCGCTCGACCGCCGTCAGCCCGTCCGTCGGCAACCCGGGCGGCGCCTCCGCGAATGTCGAGTGGATGCCGAGCACGTGCGCCGGGAACCTGCCGCCGAGAACCGTAGTGATATTGCCGCCCCAGTCGCCGCCGTGGGCGACGAACTTGCGGTAGCCGAGCCTGCCCATCAGTTCCACCCATGCGGCCGCGATCTTTTCGGTTCCCCACCCGGTGGTGGCAGGCTTGTCGCTGTAACCGAAGCCCGGCAGCGACGGGACCACGACGTGGAACGCCGGCGCGGCTGCGTCTTTCGGATCTGCCAGTTCGTCTACTACATCGATGAATCGAACAATGCTGTCGGGCCAGCCGTGCGTCAAGATCAGTGGAGTGGCATCTGCGCGCGCGGATCGGCGGTGCAGGAAGTGGATTCTCAGATCATCAATGGTCGTGCGGAATTGGCCGATGCGGTTGAGGCGCTCTTCGAACGACCGCCAGTTGTATTCGGTGCGCCAGTAATTCACGACATCGATGAGGTCGGCGAGCGGAACGCCCTGGTCCCATCGGCGCGGGTCGGGCACGGCGCGGTAGACGGTCTCGGTCTCCGGTAGTCGCGCCGCGGCCAATCGCGCGCGCAGATCCTCGAGGTCGGCGTCGGTTGCGTGGGCTTCGAATGCGTGCACGTCGCTGGTCGGACGGGGCATGAGACCTCCTGGCCGTCGGGTAGCCGGTTACGGCCTGTCGTGAACCGGCTAAGACGGTTCTAGCATCTCTTCGTGTGCCCGTGCAACCGGCTAAGGTGGTTCCATGCCTGCTGGGTTCCTTGACTTCCGCCTCGGTAGCGTGCTGGCGACCAGCTTCACGGCGACGCTGACAGAGCGTCAGGGCGACCGGGTAGAGCGCATTCCCACGCCGCGGCGACTCATCGACTGGCTCGCGGTGAACGGCCTCGCCGTGGAGTCCTGCAGCACTGACCAACTCGAACTCGCTCGGGAACTGAGGGAAGCAATTCACGCCGCGGCGACAGCGGCCGCGAACCGAGAAGCTCTTCCCGCGTCTGCTGTTCGAGTCATCAATGACTGCAGCATCCATGGTCGGGCCGCGGCCGTCCTGACGCACGAGGGCAATCGTCAATGGCGACTCAGCTCGGCTTCCCGCGTAGAAGATGCCCTGGGCGTAATCGCCGCCGACGCGATCAGCATCATCGCAGGCGAACGCGACGGAAAATTGGCCTTGTGCGCATCGCCGACCTGCCGGGCCGCCTTCTTCGACACCAGCCAGAGCCGCACCCGCAAATGGTGTGACATGAACACGTGCGGAAATCGTCAGAAGAAGGCGCGCTTCAATGCAAACCAGCGCAAAAACACCAAAGATTGACCACACTCGCACCGACGAGTTTCGAGTGCACGGGAGGTCTACTCGGTTATGAGGAAACTGATTTACGGGTTCGGTGTGTCCCTGGACGGCTACGTCAACGATCGCGACGGCAACATCGACTGGACCGATCCGGATGACGAACTGCACCAGTTCCACAACGACCGGTTCCGCGACCTCGAGATCTCGCTGCACGGCCGCCGGATGTATGAGCTGATGGCCGAGTACTGGCCGCACGTGCCCGCGGACGCGCCGCGCATCGAGCGTGAGTTCGGCGAGCTGTGGACGGAGAAGCCGAAGGTCGTCTTCTCTCGCACGCTCACCGAGGTGCAGTGGAACAGCACGCTGGTCAGCGAGAACGCGGTCGAGGAGGTCCGCAGACTCAAGGCAGGCGGCGATGGCGTCATGGAGGTCGGCGGCGCAGACCTCGCCGCCTCGCTGATGCCACACGGGCTCATCGACGAGTACCAGATTTTCCTGTCGCCTGTGGTGCTCGGCGGCGGCACACCGTTCTTCCCGTCGCTGGACAAGCGCATCCAGCTCCGATTGACCGAGACGAGGCACTTCGACACCGTGGTGATGCTGCGCTTCCTCGCCGCTTGAGGTCCGTTCGCATCAGACCAGCGTGCTGAAGATGTGCCGTGCGGCTTCGGCGATCAGTTCGCTGCTGGGTTCGGCGTCGTAGCCGCCGGTGCGGTCGGACATGATCGCGAGGACGAGGGGCGGGTGGGCGGTCGGCCAGACGATGGCTATGTCGTTGGCTCGGCCGTAGTCGCCGGTGCCGGTTTTGTCCGCGATGGTCCAGCCCGCGGGTGCCGCGGCGGCGATTCGCTTGGCGCCGGTCACGTTTCGGACGAGCCAATCGGTCAGGATGGTGCGTTTGTCTTCGGGCAGGGCGGAGCCGAGGATCAACTGCTGGTAGTCGGCGGCGATGGCGCGGGGCGTGGTGGTGTCGCGGTCGTCGCCGGGCGGGTCGCGGTTCAGTTCGGGTTCGTACTGGTCCATGCGGCTGACGGGGTCGCCGAGTCCGCGCCCCGACACGACTACGGCACAAGTAGTCATAGCAGGTCTATGAGAGACGAGTCGGTGCAGCTGTCCGGCAACCCTGGGAAATTCAGGGATTCAGACCGAGTCCTGCATCCCTGGCGCGGACGATCGCATTGGCCCGATCGGGCACGCCCAGTTTGGTGAAGATGCGGGAAAGGTAGTTGCTGATCGTCTTCGGCGCCAGCTCGAGTTCGGCCGCGATCGAGGCATTCGACAATCCCGCGGCCACCAGGCTGAGCACGTCGAACTCCCTGGTGGTCAGCTCCGGAAAGGGCCGGGTGCGCTGGTTGGAGTTGGCCAGCAGCGTGGCGAGCCTTGCCCCGATGTGCGGGCTGAGCACCACCCAACCGGCGGAGACCGCGCAGATCGCGCGCAGGATGTCGTCGCGCTCCGCGGCGTTGCGCAGATAGCCGCCCGCACCGGCGCGCAGGGCGGCGAACACCGACTCGTCGTCCTCGGCGACGCTGAACACGAGCACCGCGACATCCGGTGCGGAGCGCGCCAATTCACCGATGACAGCACCACTTTCGGGTTGCCGCCACTGACCGAGGATCAAAACGTCCGGCCGGTTCAACACCGCCTCACGCAACGCGCCGTCGGTCGTGGTCTCGGCGACGACGGTGATCCAGTCGACGGAGCCGAGCAGCGACCGCAATCCGGCCCGCACCACGGCGTGATCGTCGGCGAGCACCACGGTCAACCGGTGCGTTCCGGACAACGTCGAGCCGGTTCCGTCGATGACCGAAAGCTCGGGTCCGAAGGTTCGCCGCTGGGGAGCGGGCTGCACTGTCATCAACCCCCTGGCACAGTCCTATGTGTGGCCGAACGCATCCGGCTCTGCCGCCTGAGGATGGCTCGGCCTGCGTCGGCGCGGAAGATCTCGGACCGCTGACCGAACCCCGGACGCGATCGCCGTCCGGGAAAGGCTATGGCAATTCGCTATCGATCACGTTGTGCTGCGGTAGGCATAGCTGGGGCGCCCGATGGGCAGGCGTGGAATATTCGACGGTGGGATGAGGGTTGAACTGCCGCATGCAGATCGGTATCAACACCTTCGTCACCGACGAGGGGATAAGCGGTCCGAAGCTCGGCCAGGCGCTGGAAGAGCGGGGGTTCGAATCGCTCTTCTTGGCCGAGCACTCGCACATCCCCGCCAGTCGGGAATCCTCGTACCCGGGCGGCGGTGAGCTGCCCCGGATGTACTACCGCGTGTTGGATCCGTTCGTCACTCTCGGTGCTGTCGCGGCAGTGACCGAGAAGCTGATCCTCGGCTCCGGGGTGACGCTGCTGATCCAACGCGACGTCATCCACACGGCCAAAGAGGTCGCCACGCTGGACCGAATTTCCAATGGCCGCTTCGTATTCGGCGTAGGTGTCGGTTGGAATCGGGAAGAGATGGCCGATCACGGTACCGATCCCCGCACCCGCGGCGAACTGCTCGATGAGCAACTAGCGGCGCTCCGGGAGATCTGGACCAAGGACCTCGCCGAATACCATGGCCGCTTCATCGATTTCGATCCGATGTACGCCTGGCCGAAGCCCGTCCAGCAACCGCATCCGCCCATCTTCATCGGTGGTGGCGAGGCCGCGGCCAAGCGCGCGGTGCGGCACGGCGTCGGGTGGATCCCCATCGCGCTGACCGATCCTGCCGCGATTCCGGCGCAGTTGGCTCACTTCGACGGTAATGATCTGCCTGTCTCTGTCGTGGGTGTGGCGCCCGACCCCGCGGTCCTCGACGCGTATGCCGAGGCCGGGGTGCAGCGCGTCACGATCTCGCTGCCGACCCGTCCGGAATCCGAAAGTCTGCACCAGCTGGACGAATTCGCGAAGCTCGTCGATCGGTACCTGACTCTGCGGTGAGCGCGTCGATCGGATCCGTGCCCATGCCGGACTGCGGCGGCCGCGTTACCGGAGCAGGACCTGCCTGGGGCCCATGATGATCCGATCGTGCGGGCGCAGAGTCTTGATGAGGGTTTCCAGTTCCGGACGCGCGAGAGCGACGCAGCCCGCAGTGGGGCCCGAGCCGGCGTGCAGGAAGATTGCCGAACCGCTGCCATGGACGATCGGCGACTCCGGAGGCCGGTTGTAGTCGATGACTACGACCTGTTTGTAAGGGCCGTCGTTCATCAGCTCGGTGAGGTCTTCGTCGGCGGGCAGGCAGGTGCCCGAGTAGTAGGTGTTGTAGCGGTGGTCGCCGCCGGTGGAACCCCAGCACGCGCCGCCGCGGCGCAGCGTGCGATAGGGCAGTTCGGTGCCGGGATTCACCTCGCCGAACGCCTCGGTCAGCGGGTAGGAACCGGTGGGCGACTTGCCGTCGCCCTCACGTTTGGCGTTCGGTTCGGCGAACCCGTTGCTGCCGATGTACCCGGCGGTGGACAGGGTTGGCTGCCAGGCGGCGCCACGCCGGACACAGGCGACAACATTCACCTCGGCGGTGCCGTAATCGTCGGCGATCGCGAAGACAACTGTCCTCGCTGACCCGGCCTGGTATCTCGATTGGCCGTTACTCAACGCCTGGCAGAAATTGCTTGCGGCGGCCGGGGGAGCGGCGACGGTCAGCGCCGCGCCGACGCATAAAATGTATATCGCGAGGCATGAATTTCTTAGGAGCGCAACAGATTCATCGATATCGACCTCCCCGAACACTGGTGGATGTGACGGACGCCGAAACAGCAGCCTAGCGGCCGATGATCTTTCCGTCCGGCGACTCGCCTATGCCTCGGCGACCACATCCACGGCCATCGACCGGCCGGCGATCTTGAGGCACGCCGGGGGCGACGGCGGCAGCCCGGCGACAATCCCAGCATGATGGTGGGATGTCCGAGCGGGTGAGCGCATGCGCGCATTTCTGATATTGATCGTCGTGCTGGCGATCGCACTGATCGTCGGCGACCGGGTCGCAGTCGCGATGGCGCAGAACGAGATCGGCCGCAAGGTCGCCGCCGACTACAACCTTGCGCAGCAGCCGAGCGTCGACATCGGCGGCTTCCCGTTCCTGACGCAGGCCGTCGACGGCAACTATCGCGACATCGACATCCGGGTCGGCGACTGGAGCGGTCAGGGCCTCACGGTCCACAATCTCGATGTCACGCTGACGAACGTCGCCGCGCCGCTGAGTGATCTGCTGCAGAAGCGCACGTCGAACCTGGTCGCGGCCGTGGCCACAGCGACAGCCGTGGTTCCCTACGCCGCCGTGCAGGGCTTCGCGCCTTCGGGAGTGGAGTCGATCTCCTACAGCCCGGACGGTCTGCGCGTCGCCGGGACATTCTCGGTGGAGGGTATCCGGGTGCCCGCGACGGTCATCGTCACGGTCGCGCCCACCGACAACGGTATCGAGGTCACTCCGGTCTCGGTGCAACACGCGGCCGGTGGACCGACGATTTCGCTGGCAATGCTGCGCCGAGCCCTCACCTTCACCGTGCCGCTCCAGCGGTTGCCGCTCGGTGCGCGACTGACGGCCATCCAACCGAGCGCCGACGGCCTCCAGGTGACCGCCACCGCCCACGACGTGCGCTTCTCCAACCTGGAGTGAGCCACGCCCGCCTCGCGAAGTGATCTGGCCGACCTGCTGGGTCCGGTCTCTCGACCGGTGTTGGGCTGCACGCCAGCGGCGTGTGAGGGCGGTGCAAGACCAGACTGCCAAGGTCGTTGGCATGACGTGGCATACCGGCCGGCAGGCCGAGGGGAAGACGATTCTGGTTACCGGTGCCAACGCAGGCATCGGATATTTCGTGGCCGAGCAACTCGCGGCCAGCGGCGCCGACGTGGTGCTGGGCTGTCGTGATACCGCCAAGGCAGACCTCGCGATGCGCGCCATCAAGGTTCGAGTGCCTGGCGCCCGACTGCGAGGGGTGCGCATGGATCTGTCGGATCTGTCCTCGCTGCCCGCCACCGTGGACGCGCTCGATGCCGATCGATTGGACGCGGTCGTCCTCAATGCCGGGATTCTGTTGTCGGGTCCCGATCGGCGGGTGAATGCGCAGGGGCACGAATTGATGTTTGCGACCAATTACCTGGGGCACTTCGCGCTGGTCGCTCATCTCGCGCCGATCTTGACCGCCACCGCGCACAGCCGGGTGATCACCGTGGGCAGTTTCGCCGCCCGGTCGGAACGGTTGGACCTCGCCGATCTGCACTCCGAGCACGACTATCGAGCCAAGCGCACCTACGGGCGATCGAAGCTGGCTCAAATGCTTTTCGGCTTCGAACTGGACCGCCGCCTACGCTCCCACGGTTCCGATATCGCCAGCATCGTCGCCCATCCCGGCGGCGCACTGGACTCCCTGACCCCCTCGCGCCCACCACTTTTCGTCCGCACCACCACCCAGCGCCTGCGCGGGCTACCCGCAGGACTAGTGCTGCACGGCAAACACGCAGCTGCCGAAACCATTGTCCGAACCGTCCTGGATCCGGAGATCACCGGCGGACAACTCTGGGGGCCAAGGGTTTTCGGTCTCCGCGGTCGGCCCCATCGGGAAGCACCCCGCCCACACCTGACCGACCCCGACACTGCCGCCGAACTGTGGGCCGCCAGTTCGGCACTCACCGGACTGGATCCGCTCTAGCGCCCAGTCGCACCGACCCGACCATGATCCGTGCCGGCCTTCTTGCCGCTTGCTCCCGTGAGGTTGCGGTGTGGGAGGCGGCCAGAGCTGGCTGCCGATAAAGCAGGGCTTCACCGGCAGCCGTAATGGCCTGTCAGGCCTTGAACGTCAACTTTGCGCAACCCTTATCGCCGTAAGAGCCCGGCAAACCCTCCCCGGTCGTCGAAGGGCGACTACTGGATGCGCTCTGGGGTTTCATGCCGCCCAACCTGCCGATACCACCCCGGCCGTCGCAACGGCCTGCTTGTCCACCTAGCGTGGCGCCCGAACCAGCGTTTGTTTCCGCGGTCCCTCCGGCGGTGATGGTCGCGGAGTCACCGGTGCAGAAGGAACCTTCCTTAGGGCCACCGACTCCGCCGGCTCCGCTCGTACCCTCAGCTTGGTCCGAACCGGCAGTTCCGCCATCCCCGCCGAACCCGCCCTCGGCAGCGGCCACCTCTGTCCCATCGACGGTGATAGAAGAACGTTGACCGTCATCGCCCGGACCACCGGCTGTAGCCGTTCCGCTGTCGCTGCCCTTACCGGCCTTTCCGCCACGCCCTCCCTTGCCCACGGTCAATGTCACGACCTGCCCCGCAGTGACCGCCACCGTACAGACAGCAGCGGCGCCGCCACCACCACCGCCGCCACCGCCGCCAATGTGCGAATTCCAGCCACCGCCACCGCCACCCCCGCCACTGCCGCCCGCCACAACGACGTCCATGTGCGTCATACCTTCTGGAACCGTACAAGTGAGGGTGCCGCTGGTGGAAGTATTCGATTCACAAGGCTTGTCAGCGGCAGCCGCCGACGCGGAGAAACATACGGGTATCGAGGCCACGACAGCTAGGGCCATTACCGGCGTGACACCTCGGGCCATGACCCGTAACCGATATGAATCAACGGTCCGGGAACCAGTAGTACTAATAACAAACCTCCTATAGTCGAGAACCGATGTGGAGAACTCACGCACGTTGAGGGCGAAGAACGACAACGGAACGCCAACGAGGGAAGGAGGAATATTTAGATCGCCTAGATTCCTAGGCTACTCAACCGGCCCGGCATTGACCGCATCTCTGTAAGCGTGTCGATCGTCTTCACTCCTCGACACTCAGCTACGTCACATGGAGACCTTTCTTCTGTAGACCCGCCTGAATGTGGAGGGCACAGGCGTCAAAGGGCTGGTACACAGTCTCTCGCCGAACAACAGGGCCGCACTCGACCTCGCAGTCGGTTGAGGGGACAGCCCCCTGACAAGCATTCGATGCCGATCAGGGCGAGGATGGGTTCTCGGCTTCACAAACCAGCGATATGGACTTCGCCCCACGCACGATGATCGGTATGTGCGAACGTCCTGAGCCGCAGCGGATCTCTACCGTGCGGCCGTGCACTCAGCGGCCAGATCGCGCGTTTTGGATGGCCAATGGCTCGGGGATCTGTCCCCTCCTGATATGCGGCTGGACTCGTCCTGCGCGTGTCGGCGAGATACGCGCCCGATCGGGCTGCGCCGACTACCTCGCCGACGCGTCGGATGCCGACCGGTAGGGGGTTGATCGTGTACGTTGACCGCGTCTTGATGGACCGGAGAGGGTGATCGACTCGAGAGGAAGTGTGCATGTACGTTGCCGGTGTGAAAGGGCGGTGGCTGGCACGGATAGCGGCGAGTGCGATCGGCGTCGGCATAGTGACTGCCGCCGGTGAGCCGCCGGCGTTTGCCGACACAATCGTGTGTGACCGCAGGGTCTGCGTCGGCATCGATCGTAGTGGGACGAACGTCATGCAGGTGACCACGTACACAACGCAAGGTGGCGATTTCTTCGGCCACTTCTACATATCTTCTAGCGACGATTCCTTTATGAGCACCACCGTCACCGACGAAATGAGCTTCAGCAACAAGATCTCTACGCCCGTCGGGATGAAGTTCAATACTGGCACGCTGCTGTGCGTCGAAGGCCATGAACAAGTCAAAGGTGGCACGATCATTCGTGGCCGCCCCTGCCTACGGATCAGCTGAGCTCGCGCGGCATTGGACCTATAAAGGTCGGCTATTTTGCCAACCAGTACAGATGTTTTGGAGACGTTGACGGCCAACCGATCAGTGGATGCCGTCAACGCGATCGGTTCGCGCTGAATGCGGCATTTACGCGCGTTGAGAAGCCCTCACTACCAACCGATCTGGACGCTCGACCAATGCGCGGCACGCGGCATTTCAGTGCGTTCGACGGGCCGGGATGGTCTCGGCCCGTCGACTTTCAGGGACGCCATGTGGCCGATCCGAACAGCGCGCCTTGCGGCGAATGAGCGCCTCTGGCTATGGCGAGTGATATATAGACCAGCCTATGAGCTAGGGCCGAATCTGTCCTAGCTGGTTCCTACGGTGGGTGTCACACAGATGATCACCAGCAGTTAGCCAACCACTAGCGTTAAGGCTGTTCCACTGCCGGTCCGCTCGCTCAGGAAAGGATCGACGATCATGGGCATCTCCGAAGCCGCCGACCGCGCCGACACTTTCGTCGCGCACAAGTTCGACGAGCACATCGTGGATCTCGGGGAGATCCGCATGAACTATGTCGCCGAGGGCGACTCCACCGCACCGCCGCTGCTGCTGATCCCCGCCCAGGGCGAATCCTGGTGGGGATACGAGGCCGCCATCGGATTGCTGGCATCGCAGTTCCGTGTATTCGCGATCGACCTGCGCGGGCAGGGCCGCTCCACCTGGACACCCGGCCGCTACACCCTCAACACCTGGGGCGGCGACGTCGAGCGGTTCATCGACCTCGTAATCGGCCGCCCGACCCTGGTCGCGGGCAACTCCTCCGGCGGCATCATCGCCGCCTGGCTGGCCGCCTACGCCAAGTCCGGACTCATCCGTGGCGCCTACTTGGAGGATCCGCCGCTGTTCGCCTCGCAGGCGGCCCCACCCTACGGTCCCGGCATGATGCAGACCCTCGGGCCGATCTTCGTGTTATGGGCGAAATGGCTCGGCCCGCAATGGTCGATCGGGGACTGGGATGGCATGGTCGAGGCCGCGCCCCGCGAGCTGCCCGAGTTCCTACACCCTGGTATCGGGTTCATGATGGGCGACGGCACCAGCGACCGCGCCGCGGCCACCCCGCCGCAACATCTAAAGGAATACGACCCGGAATGGGGCCGTGCATGGGCCACCGACACCGCCAACTCCGGCTGCGACCACGCCACCATGCTGTCGCAGAACAAGGTCCCCACCCTGCTCACCCACCATTTCCACATGACCGACCCCGACACCGGCCAACTCATGGGCGCGATGACCGACATCCAGGCCAAGCAGGCCCGCCGTCTGCTCGAATCCACCGGACAGTCGGTCACCTACACCCTGCTCGACGCCCCGCACACCATGCACGAGCCCGAGCCCGAGCTCTACATCAAGGTCCTCACCGAATGGGCCGCCACCGTCGACTGACCAACCCCGATTCCAGGGCATTTTCCACATCCGGAATGCCCTGGAATCGGCAGATCCGTGCGTTAGGACGACCGCGGCCGACCGGTCCGAACAGCCTTTTAAGCGGCAGAAAAGTACGCTCTCGGCAGATCTGCGGGTCGTCAGCACGGCGCGGCGCCAAGTGTGAATAGATCCGTGATCGGCTCCGTAGCCGCCCACCCATCGAACATCGGCTTACGAGATGTCGATTCCGGACCGCTGCGTCCGTTCGCCGAACCACCGACCACCCACCCCGACACGTTGTCCGACGTCACAACGAACAAGTTCTCATCCTGCCCCAGATCTCGACCGACAACCTCGAGGGCGGTCGCGTACACCTCACCATCGGTCACCACGGCAATGGTGATGCCTCTCAACAAGTTCGGCAGGCACACGAAGTCGGCCGGCTTGAACAGGATCTCGATACGTGGGTCGCCTGCGGAGCCTTTCCAACTACGCAGCAGCAGTCCGGAATGTCCTACCCCCAGCGCCGGACCTCGAAGGTACGTGTGCTCGCGAAGACATCCATGAAGAGATCGTCGCATTGTCTGATTTCACCGCTGATGCCGCGGGCCGACCACGCTACTTCCACGCCGTGCAATCGGCAATACCGCGCGTTGGTCGGCGCGCGCTCTGCGGCAATCTTCACCGCTTGAAGTCTGCGCCGTTCCGTGCAGATGCACCAGTTCATATGTGCCGCAAGGATCTAGAGCACGGAAACTATGGTGAGAGCGAGTCCTATCGCCGCTATCGACAGGTGGAGCGACTCCCACAGAACATGGATCCGAACCTTTCTGCTGATCGGATTGCGATCGTCGTGGTCGGCTTCCACCTGCCGAACGGTATCTACTAGACCAAGCTCAGGAAGCAACGCATCGAGCCGGGACCGCATTGCGCACTCCTGGCGGTAGTGGAACAAGAACCGTTCGTAGAATTTCGCTGTCGCCAGTGCGCCATACAGTCCGATGCCGAGTAGGGGGAGTGTTATGACCAGAGCGGATGGCCGCAGGCCACGTTGCGACAAGAAGCCTAGACCGGCGGCTGACAGCACGAGAATCATGTTGGAGAGCACAGATCTCTGTGTCTCGGAATGCATCGCTTGAGCTCGCTCCGACTCCATCTGCTTGAGCAGAACATCTGCCACGTCAGCCATAGCCCGGACCCCTTTCTGAAAGTCATCCAGGCCCATCAAGCGCCCGAGCGGCCGATCCTGTCCAGCCCCTACGCGTGTGGCGCTTTTGCGTCCCTGCCCGCTCGGTACATGCGTCCGCCGTCCGAGCCAACTTTCCGTTTCTAGAGGCCGTCTGATCCAGCGCTCATCGGCATGTGCGCGCGTTCACGAGATCGCCTGTCGCCCAACCGAACCGCGCCCAGCGGCACGAGCGTGCGTGCGGTACGGCCACGATGACTGCACTCATCCGTCAGGCATCAGCACGGTGGATACGATCCGTCTGGTCCGGTCTGGCGTGGCTTCGTTGCCGGCGAATCGGGGCAGCAGTTCGCCCAGCGCGGTGACGAACTCGGTGAATTCCGCATCGGAGAGCAACACCGCGGATTGACGGAACGCGATGCCGCCGCGCTTGGGCGCGATCTCTTCGCGGGACAGATAACGGTCCAGGTCGCCGGCCAATCCCGCGACGAACACGGTGAACATCGCGAGTAGCTGCAGACGAAGGCGACGGTGTCCGTCACAGCCCCGGCTCCTGCTTGGCTCGAGGCTGCTGACAGCCACCCTGGTCGTCAGTGTGGCTCCGCAGACCAGGTGTCGCCGAGCATGGAGCTGAGGGCGACACGCCGGTCTGCGGCGAGCACTCAGGGCAGTACGGCGCAGGCAGGGCCGAGATTGATGCCGGTTCCGACGTTCATTGCATTGCGGGGGAGGTAGATATCGAAGTCGTCACCGTCCGCGAGTTCGAGGACGACGATCTTGTGCGGACCCTTCCGGTCGGGGGTCCACGTGGTGCGCGCGGCTCCGGACGCATCCGCAACCAATTCATACGGCTGGAATTGCTTGTAGTCCGCGGTGTTCGGGTCGTCGCCGATCTGGTCGAGCACGACCACCTCCTTGCCGGGGTCGGTGATCACGGTGACCGCGTAGGAGCAGCCGGTGCCGCGGGCGTCCGCCGAGCTGCCGAAGCTCTGTCCATTCTCGACGCGGACGCTCGTGACGGTTGCCCCCGCCTGCGGTGCGGCGAACGCGATCGCTGCGGCCAGTACGCTGAGCGTCGCCACGGCGGTGGCGGCTGCCCTGTTGGATCTATGCATGTTGAATTGCTTTCTCTAGCAATGGATTCCCCCGTTTGGAGTTGAGGCGAACTATACAGGCGACCGGCAGGTCCGGGGTCGGCCTCGAGTCCTGTTGAACAGAGATACCGATGGTTATCGTCGCTTCGCTGCCTCGTCGCGTACTTCGGGGTCGGGATCGGTGGTCAAGCGGGCCAATAAGCGGCGGGCCTCGGCGCCGCGATAGTTGTGCAGTGCGTACGCGAGGGCGTAGCGGACTTCGGAATTGGCGTGGTCGATGAGGTGAGCGATGTCGCTGACGTCGCCGCGGCTGCGACTGCCGAGACCGTAGAGGGCGAGGATCAGGTCGTCTTCGTTGTCCGCGTTTCGTAACTGTTCCAGCAGTTGAGGTTTCGTTGGTTCCGGGTCTTCGGTGGCGAACCGGCGGCGCAGGTCGGCGGACTTGAATTCGCCGCGGCCCAGGCAGGCGGGGCAGACGCAGGGACGGCGGCCGTGGGCGTCCGGATGGTAGCGCCATCCCGTCACCTGGCCTACGTGCCGGACCCGGTGGAGTTCGGTGGGGGCGATGGAACGGGGTACGACGACCTGGTAGCCGCGGGCGTCCTCGGCGTGCATGATCAGCGAAACAGCTTCGGCGGCGGTCATTTCCGTGCCGGCGTCGGAGTAGTGACCGACGAGGACCGGTTCGTCGTCGGGTATCCGGAAATGTACTGCGATGAACAGCCGCTGACCGCCGCGCCGTAGCTCGCGTAACCATTGATGCGACAGCACATACGAGGCAAGCATCGGCATGCAGAAGACGCCGCGCTCGAAGCCGGGCGCGGTGATGCCCGCTCGGCGGATTCGCCGAGCGTTCTTCTCCGGTGTCAGGTGTACTAGCAGGGCCACAGCGCAAACCATAGATCGGTGGCTGTGAGGACCTCCAGTGGCGGGCGGGTCTCGTTGTGCCACAACCAAATGTTCACCCGTTGTTCGCCGTCGACTCGCGGAGTTTGGCGTCGCATGAAAACATCTGTGCCAGTTGACTATCGGAATGCGGATGGCAGCAGCGCCGCTTCGTCCCAAGGCTTAAGAATTCGGAGATCAGATGCTGTTCTGGGCAACCATCGTAGGCGCCGCACTCCTCGTACTGCTGTTACTCGGCGCGGCGGCACGAGCAATGGATCCGCGTGGCCAGAAGGAGCGGCGGCGCAATTCGAGTGCCGGCCCGCGCCGGCCCGTGCTGCAACAGAGTTGGCCGCAGGCCGGTCGCCCGGGTTCGCGCCGCTAGGGTTTCGCCGCAACCGCGCCGGGCGGGCTTCGCGGAAAGCGTGGCCCGCTCGGTTGCGGCGTTCCTCTGGCTGGAGTGTCCTCGAGGCCTTGGCGACGAGCTCACCCGCATCGCCGCGGACGCCGACCGGCGGCTCGCCTTCCTAGCGAACTTATCCGATCACCAGACGAGCATAGATCGCGGAAGCATCGCCCAATTCAGGTGCGGCGCATGAACGCTATTGTGTAGTAAACGTTTTCGATGTTTCTCTCGACCACGCTCACCAGCTCCCAACCCTGCGATTCGAGCAGTTCGATGCCGTTGACCAGGTGCACGACCGGTTCGAAGATCGCGCGCTGGTAGTCGGCGGAGCCGAGCAGGAAGCCGCCGGTCTGCGGGGAGCTCAGCACGAGGTGCCTGCGTGGATAGGACCGCAGATCCACCATGCCGTTCAACACGGCGATCACATCGAAAATAGGCCCGGGCGCAGGAGCGTTCACGCCACCATCGTCCCGCATGCCCGGACGCTATCGATCACGGCCCGCTGCTGGGCAAGGCTGGCCGACGAGACCCGGGTGCGCTGGGTCAGCCGGCGAATACCTGGGAGTCGTCGGCGAAGGCCTTGAACTCCAAGGCATTACCCGCGGGGTCGAGCAGGAACATCGTCCACTGCTCGCCGGGCTGTCCTTCGAACCGCACGTATGGCTCGATCACGAACTGGGTGCCTGCGGCTCGAAGGCGCTCGGCGAGCTGATGGAACTGCGGGATCGGCAGGATCAGGCCGAAGTGGGGGACCGGTACGTCATGGCCGTCGACCGGGTTGTGGATCCGCTGCGGGCGGTCCGGTGCGAGGTGGGTGACGAATTGGTGGCCGTGCAGATTCCAGTCCACCCAGGTCTCCGCGCTGCGCCCCTGGGGCAGGCCGAGCACCGCGCCGTAGAAATGGCGCGCGGCGTCGAGGTCGTCGACCGGCATCGCCAAATGAAATCTCGGAATCGGAGAGTCGAGAGCGGTCATGCGACAACCCTATTCGGCGCGACGCGGATCAGGGCCGTACCGGCTACTTCGGTTCGAGCACGAACACCGGGATCAGCCGGTCGGTCTTCTCCTGATACTCGGCGTAGGGCGGGTAGGCGGCTACCGCTCGCTCCCACCACTCGGCTCGCTCAGGGCCCTCGACCTCACGCGCGACGTAGTCCTTCGTCACGGTGCCGTCTTGCAACGGGAACTCCGGGTACGCCTTGATGTTGTAGTACCAGGTGGGGTGCTCGGGGGCGCCGCCCTTGGACGCCACCACCGCGTACTTGCCGTCGTGCTCGACGCGCATCACGGGGGTATAGCGCAGCTTGCCGGTCTTCGCGCCGCGCAGGGTCAGCAACACCACCGGCGACCCGAGCACATCGATGCCCTCGGTGGTCCCGGTCTCGAGGATCTGCTTCGTCTGGTCCTGCACCCAATCGGTGGGGCTGAGTTCTGCGGATTCGTTGGCCATGACCAGGCCAACAATACTTGTGTCCGCCTTATTCCCGCGCCGACATACGACGAGGACGCACGCTCCTGTCGTACCCCTGCGAGACCATGGCGCTATCGGAAAGGAGATAACTGCCATGACCGATGAGCACGCAACAGGCATCCAGGCATGGCTCGCCGGACTCGACGAAAACCAGCGGGGTCGCGCTGAGGCGCTTGTAGCAGTGGTCAGTGCTGCGGACCCGCGCCTTCAGCAGGCTGTGAAGTGGGGTCGCATCACCTTCACCATCGACAACAGCTGGCACGACTGGCTGTGCGCGATCGCGGCCGCCAAGAAGGGCGTACGACTCGTCTTTCACAAGGGCGCACTACTGAACGACCCCGCCGGGCTTCTGAGCGGGTCGGCACGCTACGTCCGTGAGCTCACGGTGGAGCAGGCCCTCGAGTCTCCCGCGGCGGTCGATGCCCTGATCCGCAGCGCTGTCGCCCACCAGACCGACCTGATCGAGTAGGTCGGCAGCGACCGAGATCCGCTCGAAACCGCATAGCGCGAATGAACCGCCAGAGACATTGCTGCCTTGGACGATTCGGTCGTTCAATGCTCGCGTAACCGCCACAGCGCCGATACCGGACCATGCCCCGCGCCGAGCGGGTAGGACGCCTTCAGGGAGCGGGTGGTCCATTCCTTCGCAAACGCGATGGCCGCGGGTACGTCGTAGCCGTGTGCGAGAGCGCAGGCGGTTGCGGTCGCCAAGGTGTCGCCCGCGCCGTGATCGTGGTCCGTGCCGACGCGAGGCGCGGACAACTCGTGGAATCGCTCCCCGTCGTAGAGCAGGTCACTGCTGAAGGCGGAGGAGCGCAGATGTCCGCCCTTCACGATCGTCCAGCGCTGGCCGAACTTGTGCAGGGCCTCGGCCGCCCGGCGCGCGCTGCGATCGTCGGTGACGTCGATGCCGACGAGTAACCGGACCTCGTCCAGATTGGGGGTCAGCACCGTGGCCAGCGGAATGAGCGTGTGCCGCAATGCATCCAAGGCGGAGTCGGGCAATAGTGGATCACCGTGTATCGAGGCCGAGACCGGATCGACCACCAACGGGATCGGCCCGTCCTGCCCGATGCCCACCTCGGTGCACACCTGCGCGACCGCTTCGATGGTGGCCTCGGTGGCCAGCATGCCGGTCTTGGCGGCACCGATTCCGATGTCGCTCACCACAACTCGCACCTGGTCGGCGACCGTCTGCGGCGGAATCACGTGAATGTCACTGACGCGCAATGAGTTCTGCACGGTGACCGCGGTGACCGCCACACAGGCATGTACGCCCAGCAGGGCCATGGAGCGGGAATCGGCTTGGACGCCTGCGCTGCCGCCGGAATCGGTCCCGCCGATGGTGAGCACGCGGACCGGGGTCTGACCATCGGGTGTCAGTGGCAAGTACACGGGCGCCAGTCAACACCATGGCGCCGCGGCACAGTCAAGGCGCTTCGCTGCCGGGTGATCGTGCCCGCCGTCCCGCGGCGGTCGGTGCGCCCGGTATCGTCCGCTCAGGTCATGATGGCAGGCGATATCGGTAAAGCGGCGCCCACTTGGGATCACCCACGTGGGTCGGCAGCGGTGCGCGTGCTCGTCGAGGTCGGGGTGGCGCACGGGATGTCGGCGACCACCTGCCTGATCGGCAGCGGGCTTCGATCCGAAGATCTCACCGACCCGACGACGGTGGTGCAGGCCGCGCAGGAATTGTCGGTGGCACGCAACCTCATTCGGGAGCTGGGCGACCGGCCCGGCCTCGGCGCGGAGGCAGGCAGCAGGCACACCATCGGCAGCCTCGGCGTCTGGGGCTACGCGATGATGTCGAGCCCGACGCTGCGTGACGCCATCCTGCTCGGCATCCGCTATGTCGAACTGTCCTTCGCGTTCGTGCGGGTACGGCTGGTGGAGGCAGACCGCGAGGTCGCGGTGGTCTGCGACGACGCGGACATCCCCGTCGATGTCCGCGCGTTCTTCGTCGAACGTGAGCTGGTCAAGATCGCTCATTTGGTCCCGATCGCGCTGGGACCGAGCGTCGGTGTGCGGGTCGAAACCGGATTGACCGGAGCGCGAGCCGACGCCGTGCGGTCGCGGATCGGCGATATCGAGCTGCGGTCGGGCTGTCGGCACCATCGCATCGTGCTGGATCGCGATGTGCTCGACCTGCCGCTGCCGAACGCGGACCCGCTGGTCACCAGCGAGTTGGAGCGCGAATGCCTGCGCCTGCTGGACCTGCGGCGCGGGCGTGGTGCGTTGGCCGCTCGGGTGCGCGCGCTGTTGCTCGCCGACCTCGACTCCGCGCCGGGGATGGACCTGATCGCTGCCCGGCTGCACGTCGACCCGCGGACGCTGCGGCGCAACCTGGCGGCTGAGGGCACCTCGTTTCGGGAACTGGCCGACGAGGTGCGCGCGGCGCTCGCGGCAGAGCTGCTCGGCACCGGGCTGCCCGTGGCCGCGGTCGCCACCCGGCTGGGCTTTCACGACGCCGCCGGATTCTCCCGGGCTTACCGCAGGTGGACCGGGCAGACGCCGGGTCGCGCTCGACGGCTGCCCGGTTGAGTGAGGACATGCACGACGTTGCCCGGCTGACTGAAGGCGCGGCCGACGCCTGCCCGGCTGACTGAAGACGCTGCCCGGTTGACTGAGGACGCGCTCGACGCTGCCAGGCTGACTGAAGGCGAGCCCGACGCCTGCCTGCTGATCGGATCGAACGCTGAATGTCCGAAACGGACAACAACCTTGTCCGCCACGGACCTGGGGCGTGTGCGGTCGCGTTCCTATCGTTGCGAACATGACCGGATCAACACCGACGGTAGCCATTATCGGCGCGGGCTTCGGCGGGCTTGCCGCCGCTATCGAGCTGGGCCGCAATGGCATTCACAGCTATCGCGTCTTCGAGCGGGGCGACTCGGCGGGCGGGGTGTGGCGAGCCAACACCTATCCGGGCGCGGCCTGCGACGTGCCGTCTCCGGCCTACTGTTTCTCCTATGAGCTCGAGACCGAATGGTCGGCGCGCTACGGCTCGCAGCCCGAGATTCACCGATACCTGCAGCGCTGCGCGGACAAGTACGGGGTCACGCCCAAGATCAGCTTCGATACCGAGGTCACGGCGGCGGCGTTCGTGGACGGGCGTTGGCGGCTGACGTTCGCCGACGGCGACAGTCAGGAATTCGACGCGCTGATCTGTGCCACCGGCCAACTGTCCAGGCCGAAGATTCCGGAGCTGCCGGGGCTGGACACCTTCGCGGGCAACCAGTTCCATTCGGCCGAGTGGGATCATTCGGTACAGCTGAGCGGCAAGCGGGTCGCCGTGGTCGGTAGTGGCGCCAGTGCCGTGCAACTGGTGCCCGCGATCGTCGACGAGGTGGCCGAACTGCATGTGGTGCAGCGGTCGCCGTACTGGGTCGGCAACAAGTACAACCATCGCGGTGACGGACTGATGCATCGGCTGGTGCACCGGATCCCCGGCCTGGCCCGCCTGCAGCACAATGCCGAATGGCTGTGGTACGAACTGCGAGTCCCGATGATCTTCAACCGCGCCGACCCGCTGCGCCACATCTACCATGCGCTGTTGCGGGCCAAGATCCGCCGGGAGATCCGAGATCCGCTGCTGCGCAAGATGGTTACGCCGCACTACAAGGTCGGCTGCAATCGCGTTCTGCTGTCCAATGATTGGTATCCGGCGCTGGATCGTTCGCATGTCGGCGTGTACGCGGAGGGCGTCCAGCAGGTAGGTCCGGGTGGACTCGTCTTGACCGACGGCACCGAGATCGATGTGGACGTCATCGTCTGGTGCACCGGCTTCACGCCGAACGAGTATCTGGCGCCGATCGAGATCACCGGGCGCGACGGCCGGGCGCTGCACACCGAATGGAAGGACGGACCGCAGGCCTATCTCGGCATATGCGCGGCCGGCTACCCGAACCTGTTCATGATGTACGGGCCCAACACCGGCTCGCTCACCAACACCATCACCTTCCTGCTGGAGAAGCAGGCCCGCTACATCCGGTTGGCGCTGCAACATCTCGAGCGCGCCGGCGGATGGTTGGACGTGCGACCCGAGGTGCAGGAGCGGTTCAACGAGAAGCTCCAGAAGCGTGCGCACGCAACGGTATTCACCTCCGGGTGCCCGGGGTGGTACCACACCGACTCCGGCAAGGTTTTCGCCGTGTGGCCCGGTTCGCATGTCGCATATGCCAAGGCGACGCGCGAGTTGGTTCTCGCCGACTACGAGCAGGCGGCTGGATAGCGTTGCAGGCCGGCCGAATCGAGCTACTCGGGTTGCGTGACGGCGTCGAAGTGTTCGCGCAGTGCGTCGACCACTGCGGTCAGCACGCGATGCGCGGCGAGCAGGTCGGCGTCGGGGAACTCCGCCATGGCCGCGCGGGTGCGTTGACCGAGTGGGATGAAGAAGTTTTCGGCGGCCGCCCGGCCCGGTTCGTCGTGATACAGGATCACCCGGCGCCGGTCACCTTCGTCGGTGCCGCGACGAAGATGGCCGGATTCGATCATCCGCTCGACCAGGTAGGTAACCGCGGCCGAGGACATCCCCATCAACTTGCCCAGCTGACCCGGGCTGAGCGGGCGGCCCGCGAATTCGGCGGTCGCGACGTGCAGTAGCGCACGGAAATCGTTGGGCCGCAGGTTGTTCGACCGGGCGAAGACATGACCGAGCTGCTCGGAGATGGCGGTCAGTGCGCGCAGGTCGGCACCGATCTCGGTCTCCAGCCGCGCGCGCTCGTCCGCTGGAGCTGCGCGTTCTGCTGTGCTGTCGCCTTCGATCACGCAGGTCAGCTTAACCTCCAGAACTCTCTCACTTGTTTAATAGTTAAGAATCTGAGATAGTTCTTCGAGTGAGCATCTGGGATCGGTATGCAGCTGTGGTCACCGCTCGATGGTCGTGGGTTCTGCTGGTGGTTCTCATGGCTGTTGCCGGGCTGTTGATCGCAGGCGTCGGTGGGAACGACGCGTCGGGAGAATCACCGAGGTCGCTGCCGGACACTGCGGAATCGGCCCGCATCGAGCAGGTGTTGGCGCAGTTCCCCGACTCGCGGGTGGCCCCGGTGATCGTGGTGGTCAGTCGCGCCGACGGTGCGGTCCTCGGTGAACCCGACCGTGCCGCGGCGGCCGCGGCGGTCACGCGTGCGGCGGGATCCGAGCCGAGTCTCGCGAGGGCACCCGACGGGGCGGCGGTGCTTGCCCAGGTCCCGGTGTCCACGGACCTGAGCGGAACCGCGCTGACCGAGGAGATCGACCGGTTGCGGCAGGCTGCCGCCGATGGCCTTCCTGGAGAGCTGGTGCTGCAAGTCACCGGCGGTCCCGCCTTCGCGGCGGACATCTCCGATTCGTTCTCCGGTGCGAACACGACCCTGCTGGCGGTCACCGCCGTGGTCGTCGCGTTGTTGCTGATACTGACCTATCGATCGCCGGTGCTGTGGCTGGTACCGCTGCTGATCATCGGTGCGGCGGATCGAGCGGCCACCGGTGCCGGCACCGGAGTGGCCCGGCTGACCGGACTGACTTTCGACGGCTCCACCGCAGGCATCACCAGCGTGCTGGTATTCGGTGCGGGCACCAATTACGCACTGCTGCTCGTCTCCCGATACCGCGACGAACTGCATCACGAGCAGGACCATCGGCTGGCATTGCGCCGCGCGGTAGGTCGCGCCGGACCGGCGATTCTGGCGAGCAATCTGACTGTGGTCATGGCACTGCTGGTGTTGTTGCTGGGGTCGGTCCCGAGCACTAGAAGCCTCGGCGCCCTGGCCGCGGCCGGGCTGCTGGTGGCATTGTTGTTCGTGCTGGTCGGCCTGCCTGCGGCTTTGGCGCTGGGTGGGCGAAATGTGTTCTGGCCCTTCGTGCCTCGTCCGGATGGTCGGGACGCCGCCGAGCAGGGGATCTGGCACACCATCGCCACCTGGGTGGTCGGCAGGCCGGTGCGCGTGACGGTGGCCGCGTCCGCGCTGCTCGGGGTCTGCGCGGCCGGGCTGTGGACGGTAGACATCGGTTTGTCGCAGACCGAACAGTTTCGGGTACGGGCCGAGTCGGTAGCCGGATTCGATACGCTCGCAGCACATTTCCCGTCCGGCGCGGCCGACCCAACCGTGGTGGTTGCCGCGACGGCGCTCGCCCCGCGCGTCGAAGAAGCGCTCACAGCCCGGCCCGGCGTGGTGCGGGCGACCGGCACCGGCACCTCGCCCGCTGGCGTGACACGGTGGGCGGTGGTTCTCGATGCCGAGCCCGGATCCGACCGTGCGTTCGCCGTGATCGAGGCGATACGGTCGGATTTGGGTCGAGTGGTCGGCGCGGATGCGCTGGTCGGCGGCGGCGACGCAGAGGCGTTGGATATCCGAAACGCCGCGAGCCGGGACCGGCTGGTGATCATTCCGCTTGTTCTTCTCGTCGTGTGCTTGATCCTGCTCGCGCTACTACGTGCGGTACCCGCGGCGCTGCTCCTGGTCGGTGTGACGGTGGCGAGTGCGCTGGCCGCGCTCGGCCTGGGCAGTTGGATGAGCGTGCACGTGTTCGGCTTTCCCGCGATCGATACGAATGTGCCGCTGTTCGCTTTTCTTTTCCTGGTCGCACTGGGCGTCGACTACACGATCTTCCTGGTGACCCGAGCCAAGGAGGAGACGCCGGGGCACGGCGTCACGCGGGGCATCGTCCGCGCGGTGTCCTCGACCGGCGCCGTGATCACCAGCGCCGGAGTGGTGCTCGCCGCGGTGTTCTGCGTGCTCGGGGTGCTGCCGCTGATCACCTTGACCCAGCTCGGCATCGTGGTCGGCCTCGGCATCATGCTCGACACGCTGGTGGTGCGCACAGTGATCATTCCGGCGATGTTCCGGTTGGTCGGCCCGCGGATCTGGTGGCCGAGCCCGTTGGCCGGAGTCGATGAGCCAGGAGTATCCGAAGTTCGAGAGCGTCCGGCGGATCGGGAATCAGTCCATACCCGATGACAACGGCGAGTGGTTGCCGCGTCGACACGAACGACGGTGACAGGACGGAGTGATGATGAAAAGCACGACGGGTCGAGCAGATTCGACCGGCAGCCGATTCACGTCTTCGCCGTACGGTACCGGTGTGCAAGTCGGCGGGGGAGCGGTAGTGCTACTGCTCGTCGTGGCCGCAGCGGCCACCGGGAACCTGGCGGCCCAGTCGTCGGCCGAGCAGTACAACCAGTTGGACCAGCCGGGATGGGCCCCACCCTCGTGGGTGTTCGGGCCGGTGTGGACCTTGCTGTACGCGTTGATGGCGTTGTCGGCGTGGTGGATCTGGCGGGGCGAGCCGTGGCAGCGAGTTCGGTGGGCGCTGGCCATGTTCGTCGGCCAGCTGGTGCTCAACGCGCTGTGGACGCCGTTGTTCTTCGGGGCGGATCTGCGCGGCCTCGCATTGGCGGAGATCCTGGTGCTGCTCGTCGCCATCATCGCGACCATGGCGATCTTCCGGCGGCACAGCAGGTTTGCCGCCGCCCTGCTGGTGCCCTATTTGATGTGGACCACCTTCGCGGCGGCGTTGAACTTCAGTGTCTGGCAATTGAACAACTGACCTCGGGTCCCCGCTCATCGGGGCCGCACAGGCTTCGAGGTGCGATTCGCTAGCGTTGGCGGATGGAACTGCGACAGTTGCGGTACTTCCTCGCCGTCGCCGAGGAACGGAATCTCACGCGCGCCGCGGAGGCAGTGGGGATCCGGCCGACGTCGTTGAGTCAGCAGATCATCGCGCTCGAACGGGAGCTCGGTGCGGCGTTGTTCGTGCGTAGTTCGGCGGGGATGACGCCGACGCAGGCCGGTGCGCGGCTGGTGGGGCATGCCCGGACGGTGGTGGAGTCGGCGCGACGGGCGCGGGAGTCGATCCAGCAGCGTTCGGGATTGCGGCTGGCCGTGACACCCGGCGCGCCACCGTGGTGTGCGTCGGCATTGTGGCGTGCGGCCGGTGAATTGGTGCCCGAGGTCGCGGACATGCAGACCGCCGAGCAGCTGACTCGGCTGCGCGACGGTGCGCTCGATGCCGGTGTGTTGCTGTTGCCTGCCGACTTGCCGGGTTTGCAGGCGGTCACGATCGAGGACACCGAACTGGGCGTCGTGGTGGCGCGGGACCATCGGCTGGCCGACCGAAAGGTGGTGCGGTGGGACGATCTCGACGGCTGCTCCTTGTCGTGGTTCGCGCGTTCGTGGGCGCCGGGCTACTACGACGCGATTCGCGAGACGTGGCTTCGGGCGGGTTGGCATCCAGTGACTGTGCGGGAAAGTGCGCCGCGCAGGGTACTTTTCGGTGCCGAACTCGCACACGGCGGGGATATCGTCGCGCTACGACCGGCCTGGGATGTGCGGCCGGATGACGGGTTGGTTTGGTTGCCGTTCGCCGCCGACGCTCCACGGATCCGGTATGCCCTGGTATGGAATGCCGCCGATTCCGCTGCCGCTCGATACCGTTCGATCGCCGCTGACCTGGTGGCTACGGCAACGCCGCACACGCATGCGGTGCTGCCTCGTGGACAGGGTCGCCGGTGATCGGTTCTGCTGGAAGCGGATAGGGCCACATCGAGTCATCGGTGCGGCCGAAATCGGCTGAGGAGAGGTTGGCGAATGGCGCTCACCGCATGGGGATTCATCTACACCGCGAGCGGCAGTGACCCGGACCGGGAGACGGTCGTCGAAACACCCAGCTGCCGTTCGGTTTTCGTCGGCGTGGATCATCCGGAGCAGGCTGTGGCCGTGGCGCGCCGCCTCGTCGCCGGTGGTGCTCAGCTGATCGAATTGTGTGGTGGGTTCGGGCCGGTATGGACCGCGCGGGTGATCGAGGCTGTGCAGGGCGCGGTTCCGGTGGGTTCGGTCGCCTACGGAACCGAGGCCATCGATCAGGTACACGCGATCTTCGCGTGACCCGCTGCCGAGACTCGCTCAGCGCATTCAGGAAGGTGGCGGCACCGGGTCGGGTGCCGCCACCGCGAAATTGATTCAGTCGGCCTGGCTGTTCGGCTGCTTCGGCAGGAAGAACATCACGGCCCACATCACTGCCAAGGCGCCGCCGACCCACCACAGCACGCCGGTGAACGCGCCGCGGTTGACCGCGCTGTCAGGTGCTTCGCCGGTGGCGGCGAAGAACACCGGGCCGGTCAGTGCGATACCGAAGGCATAGCCCAGCTGAAGCGCGGTGTTGAACAGGCCGGAGGCCGAACCGGCGCTTTCGCGCGGAACCTTCGCCAGCGTCAGGTCGGCGATCGGTCCGCCGATCATGCCGAGGCCGAACCCCAGCAGCAGAACGGGCACCGTCATCGCGAGCAGGGTTACCTCGGCCTGCCCGCTGTTCAGCTGCAGCGCGTAAGCCACGATCGCGGCGAGGGCGACCAGAGCGCCGGTTTGCGGCAGGCGACGCGCGAAGCGTCCAGCGGTCTTCGTCGCGGTCATCGCACCGGCCAACTCGCCGAGGGCGAGCGTCACGAAGGCCAGCGCTGCCATCAGCGGGCTCATGCCGAGGCCATGCTGGAGGTACAGGCTCCAGGTCACGAAGAACAGCCCACACAGCACGGCCAGTGTCAGCTGCGTGGACAGACCGCCGGAGAACTGTTTGCTCTTGAACAGCGACAGGGCCACCAGCGGAGCATCGTTCTTACGGCGTTGTTGGTGGCGAAGGAAGACGCCGAGCACGAGCAGACCGCCAACGAGCATGGCGAAGCACCACAGCGGCCAGCCGTGGGCGTGGCCCTCGGTGAGCGGGAAGACGATCAGCACCATCGCGATCGCGGACAGCAGCACGCCGAGCAGGTCGAGACGGTCGGCCGCCGCCTCGGTCGACTCGGCGATGAACTTGCGTCCAAGGATGATCACGGCGAGTCCGATCGGCACGTTGATCAAGAAGATCGGCCGCCAGGACAACCCGAACAGGTCTGCCTCGGTGAGCACGCCGCCGAGCACCGGACCCGCGACGTTGCCCATCGCCAGGATGGCTCCGTAGAGGCCGAAGGCCCTGCTGCGGGTTTCGCCGTCGAAGGTGACGTGCAGGGTGGCCAGGACCTGCGGGATCATCACCGCGGCGGCCCCGCCTTGGAGCACGCGGGCGGCGATCAGCATGCCAGGGTCGACCGCGATGCCGCACAGCAGCGAGGCCAGGGTGAACCCGACGGTGCCAAGGAGGAAGACCTTGCGGCGGCCGTAGATGTCGCCGAGCCTGCCACCGGTGATCAGTCCGAGCGCGAAGGTCAGCGCGTAGCCCGCGGTCAGCCACTGCACCACGGCCGGCCCGGTGCCGAGTGACTGCTGGAGCGTAGGCACCGCCGTCAGGACGATCGAATCGTCCAGGATGTTCATGAGTTCGCCGGTCAGCAAGACCGCGAGAGCGATCCTGGCCGCCGTCGTCATCTTCGACGCCGTGCCGGATGCGGCATGGGTTGCGGGCAACGGGGTGTGCTCGGGTTCCTTGTCGAGCGCATTGGAATTCATGGCAGGACTCCTGGTCCAGGAATAGGGGAGCTCGCCGTGACCACACCAAGGCCGTACAACACGAAACCCGGGGCAGTCGGCAGAGCTGCACCCGGGTCTTCTGGGGGATGGGTGACACAACTCAGGCCAGTGCGACGTCCGCCCCTTTGTACGTTCGAAGAATCAGAACGTGGGGGAAATGCGGACGACTACATGGCCTGGGATATAAGTCACCACCTCGAATCCTCTACAGAAGGAACAGAAAGTCTGAGCTGCCGTCGAAGGGATCTTCGGGACAGGATCTCATCCACAATACGACAGCCCTCGGTCCCTACGCACGTCATAGTGGTGTCCGCCACCACCTGGTTCAACCAGGGAACGGCACTGCCGCCCTGAACGGTTGACCGGGATCTAGACGACCTTGGCGGCGATCAGCAGGCTCCAGATCTCACCCTGGTCGACGACCTCGACACCGAGCTTCTCCGCCTTGGTCAGCTTGCTCTCGCCGACTCCCGCACCGGTGATCAGCATGTCGGTGCTCGCCGATACCGAGGACGCCGCCGTCGCTCCCGCCTTCTCACACAGGCGCTGAAACGTTGGGCGAGCGACCTTTTCGCCGGACCGCGGGTCGCTGATCGCACCGGTGATCACCACCGTCTTGCCGGCCAGCGGCGCGCCGGCCGCGATGACCGGTGGCAGGTCCTCCTCGCGCACGTCCAGTGATACGCCCGCCTGTCGGAGCCGCTCCAGTTCCGGGCGCAGCCGGGTGAGGTGCACGACCAGGGAGGCGGCGACCTTCGGTCCGATGTCCTCCACCGCGACGAGCCGTTCCTCGCCCGCGTCGGCGACCTCCTCGAGGGAGCCGAAGCCCGCGCGGGCCAGGCGCGCGGCAGTGCCGTCGGAGGCCATCGGGATCGCCAGGCCGATCAGCGCGCGGCGCAGGCCGACTCGGCGGCTGGCATCGATCGATTCGATCATGCGCGCGGCCGAGACCTCGCCGATGCGGTCGAACTCGAGCAGACGCTCCTTGGTCAGCGTGTAAAAGTCAGCGGGACTCTCCAGGATGCCCGCCTCGGCGAGGCGTTCGATCCACTTCTGCCCGATGGCGTCGATGTCGGCCGCCGCCCGCGAGGCCCAATGGATCAACCTGCGCACCGTCTGCGCGGGACAGGAGACGTTGGTGCAGAACAGCTCCCGGCTGTTGCCTTGCTCGGTCACCGGCTGCTCGCAGGAGGGGCAGACCGTGGGCGGCACGATCTCCTGCTCCTCGCCGGTGCGTTTGGCAGCGTCGAGCACGCCCGCCACGAACGGGATCACGTCGCCGGCGCGGCGCACCAACACCGTGTCACCGACCTTGATGTCGCGGGCGCGGATGACCTCCTGGTTGGCCAGCGTGGCCTTCGTGACCGTCGTGCCGCCGACGAACACCGGCTCCAGCCACGCGACCGGGACGATCTTGCCGGTCTTGCCGACGTCCCAGATCACCTCGCGCAGCAGCGTGGTCTTCTCCTCGGCGGCGAACTTGAACGCGAGCGCGCCACGCGGGGAGTTCGACCGAGTTCCGGCCGCCGCGTAAGCCGCTCGGTCGGCCAGTCGCAGTACCGCGCCGTCGAGGTCGTAGTCCAGCTCGTTGCGGCCCTGCTCGATCGCGGTGATCGCCGCCTGCGCCTGCTCGGCGTCGGCACAGTGCCGCATCTGCGCGCCGGCGATGCCCAGCGCGCGTAACCCCTCCTCGAGGTCGACCGCAGCGCCGCCGTCGGAGGTATCCAAGTCGAAGCCGAAGAACCGCAGGCGGCGTTCGGCGACCGTGGCCGGGTCCTTCGCGCGCAGCGTGCCCGCCGCGGCGTTGCGTGGGTTGATCAGCGGCTTGTCCGGATGCGCGGTGTTGTAGGCGACGAAGGTCGAACGCAGCATCACCGCCTCGCCACGGACTTCCACTCGACCCGAGGCGTCGATGTGCTCCGGAATACCGTCGACCAGCGCACGGACCAGCATGGTCACGTCGTCACCGGTGGTGCCGTCGCCGCGGGTCACCGCCCGCGCCAGCCGCCCGTCCTCGAAGACCAGGGCCAGCGACAATCCGTCGAGCTTCGGCATCACCACCACCGACTGACCGGGGAAGCGGTCGAAGAACGCCGCCACCTGTTCGGGCTTGGTCGCCTTCTCGAGTGACAGCATCGGACGCGAATGCCGGATCGGGGCGTGCAGCACCGCGGGCGCGCCGACCTGCTCCAGCGGATTCGGGTCCGGCGTGAGCTCGGGGTGCGCCTCGATCAGGCCGCGTAGCTCGTCCTCAATCACGTCGTACTCGGCGTCCGCGACCAGCGGCGACCCCTGGTAATAGGCATCGCGCAGCGCCACAATGCGATCCGCGAGCTCTTGGATACGTTCACCGATTTCCACAGTCCCTGACGCTACCGATACCTACCGACAACCGCGCGAACGACGCCACTCGGCGCGCTCGATCCGGGTTGGGCAGGGTCGAGGACGCAGGGCCGGCACCGCCCACGGCAGAATGGTGCGGTGCAGATCGGGATGCTTGGACCGCTCGAGATCCGAGAAGAAGATGGCGGATTGATCGAGATACCAGGTGCTCGATTGCGGACGCTGATGGTTGCCCTCGCGCTCGAACCCGGGCGCGTGGTTCCGAAATCGACCCTGGTCGATTGGATTTGGGGCGAGCAGCTGCCCGCCGACGCGGCGAATTCCTTGCAGGCGTTGGTGTCCCGGCTGCGGCGGGTGCTGCCGGAGGGGGCGCTGGACGGGCAGCCGGGCGGTTACCGATTGGCGGTGGAGCCGCGCGCTGTCGACGCGATCCGGTTCGAACAGCTGCTCGACCAGGCGCGCGGCGCGGAGGACGCGCACCAGGCCAAGCTGTTGCGGGAGGCTTTCGGGCTGTGGCGTGGTGCGCCGATGCAGGACGTCGGCGTGCAGGACAGCGGCGCGGCCGACGCGGTGGTGACGCGCCTGGAAGGGCTGCGCCTCGCCGCGCTGGAGGACTGCTACGAAGCGGAGATCCGGCTCGGACGGGGTACCGAACTGATCACCGAGCTCACCGAACTGGTCGCCCGGTATCCGGTGCGAGAAAGGCTCGTCGCCGCGTTGATGCGGGCTCTTGGTGCCGCAGGTCGCAGCAATGAGGCTCTCGGCGTGTACCAGCGGGCACGGGAAACCCTCGCCGACGAACTGGGCGTCGACCCGTCGGCGGAGCTGGCCGCACTGCACGTCGCGCTGTTGCGCGGCGAGTTCGGTGCACAGGACCACGATCGCAAGACGAACCTGCGGGCCGAGTTGACCACCTTCGTCGGCAAATACGGCGACGTCGCCGCGGTGCGCGAACTCGTCGCGCAGCACCGGCTCACCACGCTGACCGGGCCCGGCGGCTCCGGAAAAACCCGGCTGGCTGTGGAAACCGCGCGGACCCTGCTCGACGATCTGCCGGAAGGCGCCTGGCTGGTGGAACTGGCGTCCGTCGGCGCGAACGGTGACGTGGCGCAATCGGCGCTCGCCGCGCTCGGGCTCCGCGACGCGCTGCTCGGCGGCGCACCGGACGCGGAACCGATAGACCGGCTGATCGCCGCGATCCGCGAGCGCGAAACGCTGTTGATCCTGGACAACTGTGAGCACCTGATCGAGTCCGCGGCGGCGTTCGCCCACCGGATGCTCGGCGAGTGTCGCCGGTTGCGCATTCTGGCAACGAGCAGGGAACCGCTCGGCATCACGGGTGAGGCGCTCTGGCAGGTCGTGCCGCTGGCGCTGCCCGCCGAGGACGCGGATCCCGGTGCGATCGAGTCCTCCCCGGCGGTTCAGCTGCTGCGCGACCGGGCCGGCGCGGTGCGGACAGACCTCGCGGCCGACGCGAACGCATTGGCGACCATGGCGCGCGTCTGCCGCGCGCTGGATGGAATTCCCCTGGCGATCGAGTTGGCCGCAGCACGGTTGCGCACCATGTCCCTCGATCAGCTCGCCAACCGCCTCGATGATCGGTTCCGCCTGCTGACCGGCGGTAGCCGTACTGCGCTGCCGCACCATCGGACGTTGCGTGCGGTGGTCGACTGGAGCTGGGAGCTGCTCACCGACGCCGAACGGTTGGTGTTGCGCAGGCTCGCGGTGTTCGCCGGCGGCGCGAGTCTGGAAGCGGCCGAACAGGTTTGCGCGGGCGACGAGGCGGTCGAGCGGTGGGAGGTGCTCGATCTGCTCACCGCGCTGATCGAGAAATCGCTGCTGGTCGTCGCCGGGGACAGCGGTCCGCGCTATCGGATGCTCGACACGATCAAGCAGTACGCCGCGGACCGGCTCGTGGAGTCGGGGGAGGCGGACGCGGCGCGCCAGGCGCATCTCGCGTACTTCACCGGGCTCGCCGACACCGCCGAGTCGCATCTGCGCCGCGCCGAGCAGTTGACGTGGCTCGCCACGCTCGAGGTCGAGCACCACAACCTCGCTGTCGCGATGCGGGGTGCGCTCGCGGCCGGCGACGCGGCCGGGGCGATGCGGCTCGCGGCGGCGGCAGGCTGGTACTGGTGGCTCAGCGGGCACAAGGCCGAGGGCATGGAGCTGATCACCGCCGCCGCCGACCTACCGGGCGAGGTGGACGACGCGACCCGGGCGATGGTGTACGCGCTGGTCGTGCATTTCATGAGCTCTGGGCCGAGCGACGATAGCCAGGTGGAGGAATGGATCCACAAGGCCTACCGATTCAGTCGGAACAGTCAGGCCCGCAACCCGTTGCTGCGGTTCGTGGACGCGCTGGAACACATGCTGCAAGGACCGGATTCGCTGCTGCCCGCGTTCGAACCGCTGCTCACCGATGACGATCCCTGGGTGCGGGCGCTGGCCCGGCTGCAACTGGGCAAGATGCGGATCGTGCTCGGCCAGCCGGGGCGGGAGGCGGACGTCTATCTCGAGACCGCCCTAGCCGAGTTCCGAGCCATCGGTGAGCGCTGGGGCATGTCGTTCGCGCTGACCGAGCTGGCGAATCGGATCGCCATGCGCGGCGAATTCGCCGGTGCGTGTGCGCATCTCGACCAGGCGATCGCGGTCGTCACCGAGGTCGGGGCGATCGAGGACGTGCTGCTGATGCGGGCGCGGCAAGCTCAGCTCTACTGGCTGCTGGGGGATGCGGCGGCGAGCGCGACCGCGATGGCCGAGGCGCAGCGGTTCGCGGATCAGTCCGCTTGGCCGAACGCACTGGCCGAACTCGCCTTGGCGCGAGCGGAGTTGGCTCGTTGGCGTGGCGACAGGGTCGAGGCGTACCGGCAAATCGACGCCGCGACAACGTTATTGGGCAGCGATGCGGAGCAGGGGTATATCAGCGCGTTGATCCACAATATGCGCGGCTTCCTCGCTGACGATCTCGATGACGCCCGCGAGCTGCACGCGGCGGCCTTCGATGCGGCATCGGCTGCGGGATTCGCCCCGCTCATCGCCCAAATACTCGTTGGGATAGCAGATCTGGCGCTTCGCCACGAGCAGGACGAGCAGGCGGTGCGACTGCTCACCGCGAGTGCCGCGGTGCGCGGGCTGCCTGATCATTCCCAACCGGATGCGGTCCGGATCGAGCAGACAGCACGACGTCGCCTCGGCGAAGCACGCTTCACCGAGGCGACGGAGGATGGGGCACAAGCCGATTGGCGCGAACTGGTCGCAACTACGCTTGCTCGCTGAGAGTGGTTTGCCCGCCGCAGAACACCTCCTGGACGAGGAGCTTCGTCGCTTCCTGGAACGGCGCGGCCAGTGACAGGTCGGGGTCGTCCACGTAGTTCAGCGCGGCGGTCAGGGTCTTGCTGCCGTCGGGCGTGCTGTACATGAGCGCGGCGTGGCCCGAGATGCCGCCGTTGTGCGTGATCACGGTGCCGCCGCAGCCGGTGTCCTGCACGAACACGCCAAGGCCGTAGCCGACTTTGGGATGCGGCGTGCACATCTCGGCCAGTAGGGGCGCGGGCAGCAGCTCGCCGGTCACCAGGGCGGAGATGAACGTCTGCAAGTCCTGGGTCGTGGAGATCATGTCACCGCCGCTGGAGATCCAGGACGGGTTCTGGCTGGTGACGTCGACCGTCTGCTGTTCGCCGCCGTCCGCGTAGCGGTAGTAGGCGTGGGCGTGTGGCTCGGGGATCTCCGACTCGGTGGTCGGCGCGACGGTGTCGTGCAGCTCGAGCGGTCCCAGGATCAGCCGCTGCATTTCCTCGGCGTACGAGCGACCGGTGACCTGCTCGATCAGGAGCCTGGCCAGCACGTAGTTGGTGTTGGCGTAGCTCCAATCCGTTCCGGGTTCGAACCGGGCCGGCTTGGACAAGGCCAGGTGTACCAGCTCCTCGGGGCGGTAGGTCTTGAAACGGTTGTCGACCCACTCCTTGCCGGACCAGGCGATGCCCGGCACGAACGTACCGTCCTCGAGTAGCTCGCCGGTGAAGTTGAAGACTCCGCTGGTGTGCTGCAACAGCATTCGCACCGTGATCCGGGGGTCCAGCTCGAACTCCGGGAGGTAGTCGACCGCCACGGTGTCGAGGTCGATCTTGCCTTCGGCCACCAACTGCAGGACCAGGGTCGCGATGAAAGTCTTTGTGTTGCTGCCGATTCGGATGTGGCCGTTGGTCGGCGGCTGCGCGGTTCCGCCCAGTTCGCGCACGCCGCCGCTGCCGAGCCACTCGCCCTGCTCGTCGTGTACGCGCAACTCGACACCGGTGAAACCGGAGTCGACCATCTGCTGGATGAGCTTCTGGAGTTCCGGACGGTCCTGCGCGATGGCTGGGATGTTCATTGCTCTGCTTCTCTCTGCTGCGTGTCGGGCGAAGGGGTGTACGGGGTCGGTGTTTACGCGGCGTGGCGAATGGTGATGTTGCCGAACGAGTTACGCGCGAACACCTGCACGGTTTCCGCCTCCTCCAGCTGGCGGATCGGCCCCATCGCGTTCTGTACGGTGCCGTGCAGGGCGTTGGTCTCCAGCCGCACCGCGCTGCCCGGGTGGATTCCTACTTCCAGCTCGCCGACGGCCGTCTCCAGTCGCAGCACGCCGCGTGCGGCTTCGCCGATGCGGATGTCGCCCTTGGCGACTTTCGCGGTCACCGAATCGCCGGGGCGTTCGACGGTGATGTCGCCCGCCGCTATCGCCAGGTCGCACTCGCCGAGTTCGCCGGCGCCAAGCAGGCGACCCACCCCGGCGGTGGCCTTCAACTGGGAGCCGGTGGGAACCTCGATGGTGACCGTGATCGACGGGTTGCCGCCGAACGGGGTGTAGGTCCGCCACTGCTTCGGCGTTTTCACGGTCAGGGTGCCTGCGGTGAACTCGACCTGGGTTTGCTCGGCGGCGCGCACGTCGCCCTTCTTGGCCGGATCGGCCGGTCGGACCTCGACGACGGTGTCGGTGCGGTCGGAGGCGATGACCGTGACATCGCCGCTGAGCACGTCGATGGTGACGGCGATGGGGGCGGGGGTCTGGAAGGTGGACATGGTTGTACTCCTTTGGTGCGGAACGGATTTCGGAGGATTCGGTCAGTTGGTGCACAGTGCCGAGGTGGGCTTCCGCCGTCCCTCGGTTGCTGTGCTGTTCATGGGAGTACTGTCGCGAGCCCGGCTGATACCGGCCTGACAGCGGCCTGACACGTCTACTGACATGGCGTCAGGCCAGGTCACAGCTGGATTGTCGGGCCGGTTCGCGCCGTCCGTGCTGACGGCAGGGCGGCGCAAGGGTTGTGCAAGGGGCGTGCAATCGGACGCACGGAGAGTGAAGCCATGACCGAAACATTCGATGCGCACTCGAACCTCCCGGAACGAGGAGCCGCCACGCACACTCCCGTCACGATCGTCGGCGCCGGACTCGGCGGACTCACGCTCGCTCGCGTGCTGCACCTGCACGGCATTGCGGCCACGGTCTACGAGGCCGAGCCCTCGCCGACGGCGCGCTCGCAGGGCGGAATGCTCGACATCCACGACTACAACGGGCAACTCGCCGTTGCGGCAGCCGATCTGATGGACGAGTTCCGAGGACTCATCCTGCCGGGCCGCCAAGCGATGCGGATCCTGGACCGGGACGGGACCGTCCTGCTCGACAAGGCCGATGACGGTACCGGTGGCCGTCCCGAGGTGCAGCGCGGCGAGCTGCGCCAGCTGCTGCTCGACTCACTACCCGCAGGCACGGTCCAGTGGGGCCACAAGGTCAGTGGCGTTCGTACTCTCGGCCAGGGCAGGCACGAGGTGAACTTCGCCGATGGCGGCACCGTCGTCACCACCCTGCTGGTCGGCGCCGACGGTGCGTGGTCACGCGTCCGCCCACTGCTGTCCACCGTCACACCCCCCGAATACGTCGGTGAGTCGTTCATCGAGACCTACCTCTTCGACGCCGACACCCGCCACCCCGCCGTAGCCGCAACGGTCGGCGGCGGATCGCTGATGGCGCCCGCACCCGGCAGACAGATCCACGCCCACCGAGAAAGAGGCGCGACGCTGCACGCCTACGTGGTGCTCGCCGAGTCGCTGGACTGGTTCGCCGGCATCGATTTCACCGATACGGCGGCAGCCACCGCGCGGATCGCCGCGGAGTTCGACGGTTGGGCCCCGGAGCTCACCGCACTGATCACCGACACCGACACAGCGCCGGTCTGGCGCCCGAACTACGCGCTGCCGCGCGGCCACCGATGGGACCGGGTGCCAGGGGTTACCCTGCTCGGCGACGCCGCCCACCTCGCCGCCCCCAACGGCGAAGGCGCCAACCTGGCCATGCTCGACGGCGCCGAGCTCGGCAAGGCCCTCGCCGCGCACCCCGGCGATACCGAAGCTGCCCTGACCGAATACGAGCAGGCCATGTTCGCGCGCAGCACCGAGATAGCCACCGAGGCAGCCGAATTCTTCGAAGAACTCTTCGACGGCACAGCCGCAAGCTTGGTCGCCGTGTTCGGCGGACAAGACCAGACCCACTGAGTTCGGCCCGGTGTCGTCAGCAGCTCACGCGCACAAGGATGTTCACCCTGACGTCGCGTGGGCTGCCGGCGCATCGGCGCGGCCGGTGGAGCGGGCGAGTGCGTCGTACATCCAGTTATGCGCTTGCCCCACGGTGATACGAGTTTTCAGCAGCTGCTCGGTCAGCGCCCAGTAACGGTGAATCCGATGGTCGGTGTCGGTGGCGTCGATCAGTAATTGCTCGCGGAAACCCGGGGAGTCCCGTTCGCCTCGCGCGCCGGCGTGGGCGTTGACGAATCGATCGAGTTCGTCGCCGCCATGTGGCCGTACGTCTGCCGATACCAGTGTCGCCACCGCCGCCATGGCCTCGCCCACTTCGGCGTACAGACCTTGGCGGTCTCGAATCAGCTGCGGCTGTTTCCGCCAGAGTTGCTGTCGGACAGCATTGTGCAAGTCCGGTTCGGCGACGAGCGCGGCCAGCTCGGCATAAGTGACCACCTCCTCGACGGACGGATCAGCGGGCGGTTGCGGGACATTCCAGCCGACGAAGATGTCTACATCGCACCGACGTACCGGTGCGAGGACGCGCCGCCAGAACCGTAGGAGGCCCTCGTGCGCCGCACCACTGTCCTGCACGGTGGCCAGCAACGCGAGCCGTCCGGCTCGCTGCGTCGGGGAAGCCGTCTCGACCGCCCGCAGTGATGCCCGCCGCCATGCCATCGACCTGAATTCGACATCCAGGCGAGCATTTTCGGCCGCGATGACCTCGGCTATCGACTGCTCGCCGTGCAGCACATCGATGATCGGGCTCAGCCCGAAACCGAGCGCGCGTAGGCGCCGGACCAGCAGCAGTCGTTCAGTGGCACCGTCCGCGGCGAACATTCGATGCCCGCCCGGGCTGCGATGCGATTCCAGCATGCCTTCGTCGCAATAGAACCGGATCGTGCGCACCGCAAGCCCGGTGCGGCGCGCCAATTCGCCGATGCTCACCAGCACGTCGGCTTGTGTGTCGTCTGTCACGAGTTGTTGAACCTCCACCCCGGTGGAGCTCTTAGCGTACTGGCACTGCGCTCGACCCTCGTAGGGGAACCGCTGCCGTCGAACAAGCGGCGTAGCGCAGTTAGGTGATCGCATCGAGGAGAGGGTGATTCGTGGCTACCACGCAGGAAGAAATCGTCGCAGGCATTGCGGAGATCGTCGAGGAGGTGACCGGCATCGAGGCCGCCGAGGTGACGATCGAAAAGTCCTTTGTCGAGGACCTGGACATCGACTCGCTGTCACTGGTGGAGATCGCCGTGCAACTGGAGGACCGATACGGCGCGAAGATCCCCGATGAGGACTTGGCAAGTCTTCGAACAGTCGGCGACGCGGTCGCCTACGTGCAGAAGATGGCGGCCGTAGAACCGCGGCTCGCCGCGGAAATGGAGGCGAGGTTCAAGGAAGGGCAGGAGAATTGAGGCCGTTGCCCTCGTAGAGGAGGTACTTCGGTGATTGCTGATCCACAGTTGAATCCCGCGGCGGTCGAGCTCGGTAGCTTTTTCCCGCAACCGCCGGAGGCCGTGTGGCGGGCGTTGACGGAGCCGGACCTACTGGAGCGGTGGCTGCTCCGACCGACCGGATTCGCCGCCTCGGTCGGAACACGCTTTCGATTCACCGCCTCGGAAGCATCGAGTGATGAGATCCTCTGCGAGGTGCTGGCGGCCCGGCCGGGCGAGCAGTTGACCTACAGCTGGCTGCATCCGCAGGCCGAGCAGCCCGCCCGGTGGATTGTCGACTGGACGATACGGCCGCAGGGGCGGGGCACCCGACTTCTGTTGACGCAGACCGGTTTCGACATCGAGGACCGTCGACAGAAGATGATTCGCAACGCCACGGAGCGAGGTTGGAAACGTCGCGTTCTGCCACGACTCGGTGCGGTGATCCACCACTGACCGCGGAATTGTGCACCCACGGGTCCGCTGGTCGACGTGGGTGCCGACAGCCCACCTGGCTGCCGTCCGTGACCTGGTTGGTCGGTTGATCAGGTGGAACTGGTGCTGGCATCGGTCGATAGCCGAGTAGCACCAGTTCCACGTGATCGCTTGTCCAGTAATGTATTTCGGACGGTACCGTCAGAGCGCATGCCGAATTCGCGGATGGGTAACGACGGGATGCTCAGTCTCCATTGTCCCCGCTTTGGCCTTGGCTTTGGTTGGTTGCGCCTCCACCCTGGTTACCTGCGTTCCCGGCTTGGCTTCCCGCTTGGTTACCTGCGTTGTTGCCTTGATCGGTGGCTTGGTTGCCCGCGCCCCCGGCTTGATTGCCCGCGTTTCCGCCTTGGCTTTGAGCCTGGTTGCCTGCGTTGTTGCCGCCATTCCGCGCTTCGTTGCCCCCGTCGGCAGCGTCCGCCTCGGCCGCTTTGTCTGCGATGCAGTCCTGGAAGGCCTTGTAGGACCCTGACGACTTGGCGCATTGAACTACGGCCTTGTCGACAGCGGCGGCGGGCCCGGCGAGCACAGCGCCACCGATGCTTGCCGCCACGACTCCCGCGATCAGAAATCCGACCTTGCGCACACCACACTCCAATCGGTTGTGGAGCCACGGAAAAGCGTGCGCGGCGAATGGCTCCGAGAAAGGTCCGCGCCAACCAATGTCGGGTATTCGGCACGGACGTATCAAAGGATGGGCCTTGGTTCCCCGGACCATTCGGGATTACCACCACCAGGGCTTGCTGTCCGAACCGGAACGCGACTCGGCGGGGCGGCGGGTCTACCGGCTTCCGCTGGTGGCCCGGCTGTTGTGGGTGCGGAAGTTGGCCGGGTCGGGGTTGTCCTTGGCGGAGGTCCGCGTCGCTGACGGCGACGGCGGCGACGCGACAGCACGATGACAGATCCGCGAACAGGCGGAACCGTCGGCCGGTAGCGTCAGGAAGTCGGGAGCGGATCAGCTGCGATGCGCAGCAACTGCTTGCCGAGATTGCGTCCTTCGAAGAGCCCGCGCAGCATCGACGGCGCGAGTTCGAAGCCCTCCTGGATGTCTTCGGCATACACGATGTCGCCCTGGGTCATCCATGCGTGGAGTCGACCGAAGGCCTCGGGGAATCGGTCGAGATAGTCCAGGAAGATGAACCCTTCCATTCGCGCTCGCTTGAGTCCGAGTTGCAGGTAATTGCGCGGTCCGGGAGGTGGTTCGCCTACCTCGTAGCCGGAAGAGATGCCGCCGCACACCACGATTCGAGCTCGCTCGGCGATATTCGCCAGGGCGGCGTCCAGTACAGCACCACCGACGTTGTCGAAGAACACGTCGATACCGTCGGGGGCGAGTTCGCGTAGCCGCGCCTCGACGTCGTCGGTCTTGTAGTCGATGCAGGCGTCGAACCGAGCGACCTCGGTGACCCAGGTGCACTTGGCGGTGCCGCCCGCGATGCCGATCACCCTGCACCCCAACGCTTTCGCGATCTGACCCGCGATGGACCCGGTCGCACCGGCAGCGCCCGACACCAGCACGGTTTCTCCGGCCACCGGTTTGCCGATATCGATCATGCCGAAGTACGCGGTCAACCCGGTCGCGCCGAAAATACTGAGCATCGCCTCCGGATCCACGCCTGGCGGAACGACATTCAGCCCGAGCAACCCCTGGCCCGTGGCGATCGCGTAGTCCTGCCACCCGACCATCCCGCAAACCCAGTCACCCACTGCGTAATCGGCGCTGTTGGACACCACCACCCGCCCGACGCCACCGCCTCGCATCACCGCACCCAGCGGCACCGGATCCATGTAGTTCGGGCCGTCGTTGAGCCAGCCCCGCTGCGTCGGATCGAACGCCAGCCAGACCACCTTGACGAGCGCCTCACCCGGCCCAGGAGACGGCACGGGGCCACTCCTGAGCTCGAAACTACTGTCACCGACCATGCCTACCGGGCGTTCGACGAGGATCCACTGACGATTCACTGAGCGAAGCTAACCTTCCGATCCCATCGCTGTCATCCGGTTTTCCAGCCCCGCGCCCGAGACCCGCTCGCTGCGGCCGCGTGTACGGCAAACGGCCGCTGTGGGCCGTGGATACGAGGACAATCGGAATAGCTCAGTAGCGCTGAACTGCGCGGCCGGGTGCCGGATGGGTTCAGCCTGAGCGCCTTTCACTTCGAGGACGGGGTAGTGCGGTGCGGCGAAAGGACGATCCCACGGCCGCGGCCAGGAAGTTCGCGCGGGATCTGGCCGTAGCGATAGTGGCGAGCTCGATCGTGGCCGGATTGACGCGAATGACCGAGGTATGGCCCCGTGTGGTCGCCAAATGCGACAACAATGCCTGGGCAGCGGGTGGCGCGCTGGTCCTGTTGCTCACCGCGACGTTCTGGTCACGGTGGTTCATCGTCACTCTCGTCCTGACGGTCTTCTCCGGACCTCCCTCGAAGCTCGAAGGCGGGGCCCGGATCGTGGACAACGTGGGTGCCGCGATCGTGTGCCTGTTGGCGGCGGTGATCCCGATCTCGTTGACGAGTCTGTTGTGGCTCTTCGTCTTCGGAACTTGGTGAGACCCGGGCTGGACGACACCGGCCGCTATAGTCGGAAGTCGTGCTGCACCCGGACTATCCGATTGTTACCGAGCGACTCCTGCTCCGCCCCGCGACTCTCGCTGATCTCGACGAAATGCACGCCTACAAATCCAGGCCGGATGTCTGCCGCTATTTGCCGTATGAACCCATGTCGCGCGAACAAGTGGCCGAACGGATTTCGGGGTTATGGGCAAGAACCGAATTGACCGAAGTAGGGCAGTCGCTCAATCTGTGCGTCGAAGAGAAGGCGTCCGGCCGGTTGCTCGGCGACGTCGTCCTGTTCTGGCGTAACGCCGAAAATCGTACCGGCGAAATCGGATACGTCTTCTCTCCCGACGCCGCGGGCCACGGCTATGCCACGGAAGCGGCCACCGAACTCTTGCGATTGGGCTTCGAAGGACTGGTACTACACCGCATCACCGCCCAACTGGATGCCCGCAACACCGCATCCGCCCGCGTCCTGGAGCGCCTCGGCATGCGCCGCGAAGCGCTGCACCGGGAGGACATGTGGTTCAAGAACGAATGGAGCGACACCGCGGTATACGCGATGCTCGCGCAAGAATGGCACAACCTGAAGACCACCGCAGGCGACCGGGTACCGCAGCGTGATCAAGCCGATGCGCAGCTCGGCGAATTGCAGGGTCGATAGCACCGTCGACTGGGGCAGATGGCGCGTTCCGCCTGGCCAATGATCCGACGCGCTTCGACTGTGCCGCGCTGACGGGAGCCGAACGATCGCAAGCGGTAGGCTTGACCTTGTGCCGGAAGAATCACCAGCTCAACGCCTGCGTCTCGCGTTCGAGATGTACGACTTCGGTGTGCGAATGCAGCGTGCCCGCATCCGCAGAACCCGACCAGGGGCCACCGAGGCGGAGATCGAAGAAGCCGTTCAGGATTGGCTGCTCTCCCGCCCCGGCGCACCACTGGGTGATGCCCTCGGACGTCCATCTACCCGGTTCGCATGAATCAGCTCGAAGCCGCCCTCCGACGGGCAGCGTCGGACCTCGGTCGGCACGGCTACGGATGGGCACTCGTTGGTGGATTCGCGGTGTCTGCGCGGTCGGCCCCAAGGTTCACGCATGACATCGACGTGGCCGTAGCGGTAGCCGACGACCGTAGCGCAGAAGAATTGGTCCGGCTGCTGATCGGGGAGGGGTACGGATTTTATGCCTCGGTGGAGCACGACAACGGCAGACTGGCCACCGTCCGGCTCATACGGGCGATCGATGGCGTATCGGTCCTGGTCGACATTCTATTCGCCAGTTCGGGAATCGAGCCCGAGATAGTGCAGGCCGCCGAGAACCTGGAAATTGTGGCCGGGCTGACTCTGCCGGTCGCGACCACTGGGCACCTCATCGCCCTCAAACTCTTGGCGCGGGACGATGTTTCGCGACCGCAGGATCTCGCGGATCTCCGCGGTCTCTTGGAGTCCGCAACCCCTGACGATGTCAGCCAGGCGGGAGAAGCTGTCGATTTGATTACCGAGCGCGGTTTCAACCGTGACCGTGACCTGCGCGCGGCTCTGCATGCACTGACATCGGCCTAATCGAGCGCCCGGCGGGGCTACGCCGCTGAGGGATGCTCGTGGAACGAGCCCTGTTCGACGCGCCGATGCCGATCAATGGGCTAATCGAAGTGAGCAACTGCGAGTGCGAACCACCCATTCGGGCTGGAGATCGACCGGAATGGCCGGGTTCAGTCAGTGGACCGAATGTGCCCGATTCGGTCGAATTCGGGTAGCGGTCTACTCATGTGGGGGAACAGGGCGTGCGGTCTGATGGGGGCGAAAGAATTGTATTCGCCGAAAGACGTGGGATATGTGGGTAGCGAAATCAGCGACTATGGGGTGGGCGCAGCCTGGCTCGGCTGGTCCACGGACAGCGGTGTGCGCGAGCGGGAAGACGGGTTCGGGCGAGGGGCTGCGGGCTACTGCGCAACTGGCGCTGTTCGGTGGGTTCGAGCTGCGGCTGGGTGGTGAGAAAGTGGGGCTGCCGGTGCATGCGCAGCGAGTGCTCGCATATCTGGCGCTGCGCAAGATGGCGGGGGAGGAGTGTGGACGGCAGGTGCTGGCGGAGCGGTTGTGGGAGAACTCGTCGCCGGAGCGGTCGTCGGCCAGCTTGCGGACGGCGCTGTGGCGGATCCGCCGTGCCGGGCCCGAGTTGTTGGCGGGGGATGGCGACCGGGTGACGCTGGCTGATTACGTCGAGGTCGACGTGGATCGGTTTCGGCGTCGTGCCGAGGCGATGTTGTCGGGTACCGGGGGCACGCAAGCGCACGTGCGCACGCTGTGCACCGCGGCCGAACTGCTGCCCGGCTGGGACGAGGACTGGCTGCTCTTGTGCCGCGAGCAGGTGCGGTTGCTGCGGCTGCACACGCTGGAGGCCGTCGCGCGCCGGTATTGCGAGCAGGGCAGGTATCCGCAGGCCATCGACCTGATCCTGCGCGTTGTCGCCGAGGAACCACTGCGCGAATCGGCCCAGGCGATTCTCATCGAGGCACACCTGGGCGAAGGTAATGCCGCCGAGGCTCGCAGGCAGTTCGACCGGTTCGCCGCCACGCTGTGGCGTGAGCTCGAGCTGCGCCCGTCCGCCGAGCTCGGGCACCGCGTCGGCCTGCCCGTGTGCGCCGCGACTACGCGGTCTTGACGCCGACGACCACACCTGCGGCGCATGCTGAAACGATGTCGGCCGACTTCACCAACGCACCTCCTCCGACCAGGGTCGGCGGGCTGCGCGCGGTGCCGATGCACATCCGGGACCTGCGTGCCGTGGTCACGCTCGACGCCGCGACCGGTACCGGCACCGTTGCGGCGACGCTCGACTACGTAGTCGGCCCGCATGCCGGATCGCCGATCTTCGACCTGCGCCAAACCGTGCAGACCTGCCTGCTCGACGGGGTAAAGCTCGATGTCGCGAAGATCGCGCCGCACGATGTCGGCGCGGGTCCGCACAGCTCGATCCGGCTCATCGGTGTCGAGCAGGCGGCCGGTTCGGCGCACCGGCTCAACCTCACCTACCAGCTGGCGACTCCGGACGCCGACCTCGGCGGCGCCTACCCGCCAGTGCTGCACGGGTCGAACGGACGGATCCGCTGGTCCTTCGGTATGTCCGACCTATTCGCGGGCCGATATCTCGAAGCCTGGTTCCCCGCCAACCTGCCTTTCGACCAGTTTCCGTGGACGCTGGAACTACGGATTACCGGCACCACGACCGCGCACTCACTCATCACCAACGGTTCGGCCACCGTGGTCGGCGTGAATGCCTGGTCGGTGCGCTTCCCGGACTGGTTCACCACCATGTCGTCGCTGCTCGAACTCCGGCCGTCCGACGCGCTGCTGTTCCGGTCTTCGACTGTGTTACTGCCGGTTTCCCGGCGCTCGGTGACGGTGGAGACGTGGAAACCTGTTGGCGGGCAAGAAAATCTACCCGCGCTGAACAATCGTATCGGCACGCTGCTCGCGGAGAACGAAACCACCTACGGCGCATTCCTCGCCGACCGGTTCGTGTGCTTCTTCCACGGCGCCGGTGGCGGAATGGAATATGCCGGTGCGGCAACCACGTCCGCGGGCGCGCTGAGCCACGAGGTGTTCCACTCCTGGTTCGCCCGCGGCATCACCCCGGCAGCGCAGACCGACGGCTGGTGGGACGAGGCGTACACCAGCTTCCGCGACGATGGCGACACGCTGACCGAGCCTTTCGATTTCACGATGCCGCCGGTGGAGCTGTGCTCGCGCAAACCATTTCAGCGCACCACGCCATCGTCGGCTTACGACGCGGGCAGTCGTTTTTTCCGCGGTGTGGCGCAACGACTCGGTGCCGACCGGCTGCGCGCGTTGATGGGTGAGTTATACCGCTACCGACGTGGAACACAGCTCAGCACAGGCGAATTAGAAGTGCATTTGCTCGCCCGGTCCGGCGCAACGGATCTTGTCGACGCATTCCACCGGTTCGTCTACGGCTTCGCCGAGCCCACTCCCGACGCGCGCATCGAGTTCGTCACCGGCCCCGCGCTGTGGGTGCGGCGAGCCGCCGACGGCATCGCCACCCATATCAATCCGAAAGCCGGACGGGACAGCTGGATTCACGCCCGCATAAGCAACGGCGCGAAGGCCGGACCGTGCCGCCACTTCGTCGTTACCTTCACCGTGCGAACCGCGACGGCGACACCACCCACCTATCCCAGCGACTTCTTCCCCGCGCACACCGCAACAGTAGGTTTCGATCTCGCCCCGGGCCGCTGGCGTACGGTGTCGGCCCGCCTACCCGCGGCACAACTGCCCGCGAGCGGCACCCGGATATCGATACTGGCGTCGGTACACGCCCGCCGCTCGCATCCGGCGTCAGGCACTCGGGTGCGGGAGCAGGCGTCGATTACGCAGCGCGACATGACCATTGACTGAACGCGGCGTGGGTGGCGGCGGCGCAACCATGCCCACCCGGCCGAACAGCTCCGGCGAGGGCCGGATGCTCAGCTCGGTCCAGAGCAGGTCGGTGAATATGCGCAACTGCCTGCGCGCCTCCACCACATTGCCTTCGCACAGGTGCGCTTCGATCAACGCCGCTTGCGCCGACTCACGCAGCGGCTCCTCGGCGACCACGGCGAGCATTACATCGATCGCCTCCGGGTAGCGTCCGCGCTCGGCGAGCTTGCGTGCGTCCACCTCCAGTGCATGTAACCGCATCTGCCGCAACTGTTCCCGCGCCAGCAGCAGCCAGGTCTCGTCCCAGCCCGGCAGCAGATCGTTGGTGCGCGCCAGCAAAGCGGCGCGGTCGCGCGGACAGTCCTGCTGTGCGGACAGCATCCGCTCGGCGTTCCCGCGGAACTCGTGCACGTCGACCCGCACGTCGGCACCCAGGCGCACCCGGCCGCCCGCCCCGTGCACCAGCGCGGGGCTCGCCTGCCGGATCCGCCACAGCGCGGTGCGCAGGCTGGCCCGTGAACGATCCGCGGTAGCGTCGGGCCACAGCCGCTCGGCGAGTACCCCCCGGTCGCAATCGGGTTCGGCGATCTGGTCCAGCGCCAGATACGCCAGCACGCGGCGCGAATGCTGCGGCACGGCAACGTGGTTCGCGTCGACCCGCAGTGCGAATCCGCCGAGTAAACAGATGGCGAGCTGCATCGAATCCTCCCTCGGTCACCGGCGCGAATTGGGGCCGGTCGAGAAAGCGTGCCGACGCGATGCTGCGCACGCGTCAACGCCGCGTCAACGCCGCCCACGCGGCGTTGACGGGAGTTGGTATGGCCACGCGCGAGGGTGTTCCGGTGAGTGGACCCGAGAGCAAGACCATCGTGGTGCGGGCCTGGCGTGATCGCGGGCGACTGATCATCCGGGTACTGACGGGTGCCGGCGAGGTGGGCGCCGGACAGGAATGGGTGTTCGCCGATATCGACGCGTCGCTGACCCGCGTCGGCGAGCTGCTCGCCGAGCTGCACGACAATCCCGCGAACAACGAGACAAAGCGTTGACGCTCGCGCACACCGTGGCCGCGCACAGTAATCCGAAACGCCCGTCGTTTGCGGAGGTGACCACAATGCGCAGTGACTCTTACACCGAGTCTCGCGGTGCTACCGAGGACTATGTTTCGCCCTTCTCCGGGCTCTCACCCTTCGGTGAGGCGGTGGATGAAGCGGTCGAACAGTCGACCGCGGAGTTCGACGAGTCGCCGTTCGAGAGCTACTCGTTCACCGAATCTCCTTTCGGTGAGAATGCTTATTCGGCAGCCGACGAGCAGTCGCAGCTGGCCACCCAGTTCCTGGAGGCCTTGCACGACGAGGAGTTCACCGAGGCGCTGGAGCAGCTGCTCGACGAGGGCGCGGCCCGTGCGCTCGCCGACGCTCAGCAATGGTCGATGACGCCGTCGGAGGCCGAATGCCGGGAGTCGCTGCAGGAGTGGATCGCGCCGCTGATCACCGAGTGGGAACGCACCATCGACAATTTCGCCGGCGGACTGGAGAACGCGGATCTGCACGGGCTCGCCGAGCAGGAACTCGACGAATTGCTCGACTCCCTGGAGACGCCCGGCGCGCTCGGGTCCGAGGTATTCGAGAATTTCCTCGGCAAGATCGTCCGCAAGGTGAAGTCGGTCATCAAGCAGAAGGTCCGGCAGGCGATCGGGTTCGTGAAGAATCCGGTGAAGGGCGTCATCGGAATCGCCAAGAGCGGGCTGAAGACCATCAAGAGCGGCCTGCAGACAATCGGCAAGCACCTGATCGGGCCCCTGCTCGCGCGACTGAAGAAGATCGGGCTGTCCCTGCTCAAAGGGGTGGTCGCCAAACTGCTGAACCCGCTGACCCGAATCCTGCCCGCCGAGATCCGCCCGCTGGTGCCGATCCTGGCCAAGCGGCTCGGCATCGGTGAGGCGGCCGATGAAGCATCGGACGAGGCCGACGAGGGCGCCGACGAATTCGGCACCGCGGCCGAAATGTCGGAGGCCTTCGATCAGCAGCTGTTCGCGATGTTCAGCGCCGAAGAAGCCGGCGAAGCCGACGAGGCAGGCGCGGACGAGTACGACGAGGTCGATGCCGAAGAGCCGGAACACAATACGGTCGCCGAGCTGGACGACGCCCGCGCCCGGCTCGCGGCACAACTGAGCGCCTACACGGGGTCCGAGGAGCCGATCGCCGAGATCGAGCAGTTCATTCCCGCGGTGCTGGCGATCCGGCCACTGCTCAAGCTGGGGCTGAAAGTCACCGGCGCCCGGGCCAAACTGGTCAATCTGATCGCGCAGCCGCTGGCCAAGCTGATCAAGGGCATGGTCGGTCCGGACGCCGCGCGCACCATCGGGAAGATCGCCGGGCAGGACCCGTCGGTGCTGATCGCCCGCGCGGTGGTCGGTGTCGGGTTCACCGCGCTCGGCCTGGAAACCGCAGGACAAGAAGAAGATACGATCCCCGGCGAGGCGCTGGCCTCGGCCGTCGAGGCCACCGTGACGCGGGTGCTCGACGAACTGCCGGACGAGGCTTTCACCGACCCGTTGCAGGTCAGTGCCGCCGTGCAGCGCGCGTTCGCCGAGTCGGCCGCCGCCTACCTGCCGGACCGGTTGCTGCGCGCCGACCTGCCGGAACGCGAGACCGCCGAGGAGGGCGGCTTCTGGGTGATGATGCCGCGCTCCACCAAGCCGCGCTACCGATTCCGCAAGTACACCAGGGTTTTCGCGATGCCGATCCCACGGCAGGTCGCGCGGGCCGTGCGCTGGAACGACGGCGGCACGCTGGAGACGTACCTGCTCGACCGCGGCGTCGACCGCTGGCCCGTGCACGCGGAGATAGACCTCTACGAGACCCTGCCCGGCACCATGCTCGGCCACCTCACCCGAGACGAAACCCTGCCTGCCGCAGAGCATCCCGGTGCCGACGAATTCCAGCCGCTCACCGCGGAGGCCGCCGGACTGCTGCTCCGCGAACCCGCGCTGGGACGTCACCGCAAGGTCGGGACCGCGCCGGGCGCCTACCGGCCCGTGCCCGGGCAGCGGTACTTCCGGGTCCGGGTCGCGAAGCTGCCCGCCCGCAAGGCCCGCAGGCCGCGCAGGCTGACGACGGTCCGCTGGGATCCCGCGTCGAAGCGGCTCGGCATCGTGATCAAGCTGTCCGAGCGGCGAGCCCGCGGTTTGCAGGCCCGCCTGCAACGGGCCGCACCGGCCGGTCAGCGTGATCTGCCCGCCGTGCTGTCGGCGCTGCGCGAAATCTTCCTGCCCCGCCTGCAATATCGGATCGCCCGGCGGCTGCTGAAAGCGCAACTGGTCACCGATCCGGTCGCGGCCGCCAAGCTGGCCGGCGAACTGACCGCCGCGACCAGCACCGGCCTGGCCACCTACCTCGCGCAACGCGGTGCCCAATTCGCCGCTGCCGTAGCCGATCCGGCCGACGGGGTCACCCTGGCGGTGACGTTCACCGGCGTCCAGGCGGACTCGGCGCAACTCCCGGCCCCCGAAGTCGTCGCGACGCCCGGACTGAAGTGATGGACGCCCGATTCGCCACCGAGACAGCCGCGCTCGCCGCCGAGGCGAGGCACTGGCGGCGCGCCTGCGCGTCGCTCGGTGACCTCGAGGTGAGTGCGTCACCTGGGGCCTGGCGCGAGCTCGAGTCCTACCTCGGGCTCAGCGTCCGGGCGAGCCTCGGCGGTCAGGCACGCAGGCTCACCGCGCAGGCCGACCGGACGATCTTCACGATCAAAGGCGCGACGACCCAGTCCGATCTGAAGACCGCACGCGCGGAACTGCTTACGCTACGGCGCCGGTACAGCCGCGCGGAGGCGATGGTCGACTTCTACTGCGATGCGGTGAACACCCGGACGAATCCGCGCCTCGCCGCGGTCCTGCGCGGGCTGGACGCCTTGGCCGTGCACAGCATGGATCAGGTGTTGCGGCCGTTGGGTATCGACACGCCCTCGGTGCTGACCTACCTCGACAAGGGGATGGGTGCGTCGATCCTGCGGGCCGGTGCGCGGCTCTGGGATGCTTCGCTGTCGCCGGCCGCCGCCATCAAGATCACGCGGCACAACTTGTGGCAGCCCACCTCACTGGTGCACGAGACCGGCCACCAGGTAGCCCATTTGACCGGCTGGACAAAGGAATTGGCGGCCGCGCTGCACGCCGCGCTCGCCCCGCACAGCCCGATCGCCGCTGAGGCGTGGCAGAGCTGGGCGTCCGAAGTAGCGGCCGACGTATATGCCTTCTGCTTGCTCGGCTACGCGCCGGTACCTGCCCTGGCGACCGTCGTGGACGGTCCGTCGAGCCAGGTGTTCCGGATGCCGTTCGGTGACCCGCATCCGGTCTCGGCGCTGCGCGTGCAGTTCAACGCCGCGCTGTGCCGGGCCTGGTTCGGCCAGGGGCCGTGGGACGCGCTCGCCGCCCGCTGGCAGGCCAGACACCCACTCACGCAGGCCCCTTCGGATGTCGCCGCGATCATGGCGGCCAGCATGCCGCTGCTGCCCGCGATCGTCGACGTGTGCACACGAATGCCGATGCGCGCCTTCCACGGAGTGCCGTTGTCGACCCTGGCCGACCCGCGACGCGTGTCGCCGGGCGAGCTCACTCGACTGGCCGATCGCGCGGGGGCCTCGCTGTACACCTCGACCCACCTGCAACGGGTCGAGCCGATGCGAATCCTGGCGCTGACCGTGCTGCGCGGTCTCGAATCGTCCACCGCGCCATCGGAAATGGAGACATGGCTGCGACGGATGGGTGGCGGCGACCGCGTCGCCGCCTGAACGCACAGATAGGAGACCGAGATGGATAACGAGCCAGGCAAGGCGACGGTGGACGTGGATCAGCTGATCCAGTTGTTCACCGGCGTACTCCAGCAGTACCGGCAACCCGACCGCCCCGAGACGAACACGCTCCACGACGGCAACGACTTGACGCTGTCGATCTTCTCGGAGCTGCAGTACGCGTTGCAATCGCGCAACCTCTCGTCCAAAGGGCCGGTGGCGCAGGCGCTGCCCGCGCAGGTCGATGTGCAACGCAAGATGCTGTTCTTCAAGCGGAAGCTGCCGCGCTACGCGGAGCGGGTCGTGGTCATCCACCGCGGCAACCTCGCTCCCGAGGTGCACTACGTCTACGACCAGGAGAGCAGGGACGGCGGCAACGGCGGCGATTGCGATACGGCGACGACGTTCGACCTCGCACATCCCCACGAGGCGCTCGCCGTGCAGATCCAGGACTGCCACGAGCGGATCCGGCTCGTGAGCTTCGTGACGTTCGCGCCGATCGACACCGGTGGCGGCGTCCACGTCGCCGTGAACTCCGACTCGCCGCAAGCAATTTAAGGAAGGCAGCGCCATGTTCCGACAGTTGGCTACCAAGCTCCCCCCGCTCACCGGCTCGCTCACGCCGGCCGACGCGGTCTTCACATTCCATCCCGAGCAATTGAGCCGATGGCTGGACGAGGTCTGGGCGCAAGGCGGAATCACCAGCTGGCCCAAGGTCTTCAACCAGACCCAGGTACCGCTCGGCGACCCGGCCGCGGTCCGGATGACGCAGCTCCCGGACAACCTGATCCGGGAATCGTTCAAGTCCGGTGTGCACGGGCCGACTACGGGGACACCGCCGTTCACTCCGCCGCTGGGCTACAACCCGACCACCGACCCACAGGTGGTGCCGCTCTGGGACCACATGTTCTACGCGTACCTGGTGGAGAGCACCGGCGTCGTCGAGATCTTCGCGGAAGTGGTGCGGCGCTACGTCGTCGGCGAAACACTGCCCGCGCCCTCGGTGGAGACCATGACCTGGGTGCGGGCCACCGAAGAACTGTTCTTCCGTGATCCGCCGCTGTTCCGGGTGGGCGGGCTGACCAGTCAGCTGCGACCGGACGCCCGGGTGAACCGGCGCAATGCCTACTGGCGCATGTTCGGACTCGACCTGCCCCATCCCGCACCCGGTGCCGACAGTCAGGCATGGAAGCGAGATACCGGTGCCGCGAGCAACATTCGGTTCATCGAGATCTGGAACGAACTGCTGCGCCAGATCTGGCTCGGTATCGAGAACGAGCGCAACACCTCCGGCTCGAATCCGACCGACGCCAGCTACATCGGCTACCTGTGCCAGACCCTCGCGGAGATGCTGCGGCTGCGCCGCCTCGGCGGGATGCTCTCGCGCGAAGAGTTCAGCTACTCCTGCCTGCTGAACTGGTTCCACCTCACCGTCGACTACGAAAGCGCGGTGGTGCGCGACCTCAGCGCGAACGCGGGCATCGCGGGCGGCAATCCCGCCGACCGCCTCGCCACCGTCGGTGCCAGGGTCGGCGTCGCGCCCTCTCGTCAGGCGCGTGAGCTCTTCGAACTCGCGTCCCTGGTGTCGCCGCTGCTGTGGGCGATCGAGCTCGGTGTGTTCGACGAGCAGCCGCAAGCCGAGCTGCTCTATCGCTCCACCGGGGTGCCGGGGCCCGGCCCCGCGCAGACGATGAACCGAATCATCGATCTGTGGCAGTCGGCGACGGGCGAGCGGGTCAAGGACCTCGCTGTCACCGTGCGCCGCAGCACGAACCAGGTCCGTTCCGCGCAACCGGCGAAACTGCTGCCCGCAGGCGTGCTTTCCGGCGCCACCGCACCGGCGGCCCCGGTGACGAACGGACATCGACGAGTCGCCCCTCGGCTCTGAGCCGTTGGGACGCCGAGTCGTTCGCCACCGCGCGATAACGAGGGAGCCTGATATGAGTACCGTTGCCGAATCGTCGATCTTCGCCTCGCCCGAATCGACGCCTGATCCCGGCGGGTGGCCCACTCGCGAAGATGTGTTCGCCGAGGATGTGGGTGACACGGAGTCCAGCGAGAGCTTTACCTACGAAGCCGCCTACGGCCAGGAGGATGGGGATCTCGAAGCCGAGAATGAGGTTGTCTATTTCGAGGATGCTGCTGACCGCGCGGCGGAGGATGCTGACTTCGAAGCCGCGGGCGATGAGTATGCCGGGTACGAAGCGGCTGACTACGAGGATGCTGAGCCAGAAGCTGTGGACTCCGAGTACGGCGGGTACGAAGCCAGCGGTTACGAGACCACTGATCCCGAAGCCGGGTCCGAGTACACCGGGTACGAAGACTCGGGCTACGAGGACGCCGAGCCCGAAGCCGCGAGTTACGGGTACGAGGCGGCTGAGTACGAGGACGCTGACCCCGGAGCCTCGGGCTACGAGATTGCCGACTCCGAAGCCGCGGGCTACGAGTCTGCCGGCTACGAAGTCGGCGGCTATGCGGCGGCTGACTACGCGGAGGCGGACTATGAGAACGCCGACTATGAGAACGCCGATTACGGGGAAGCCGATTACGAGGACGCCGATTACGAGGACGCCCCACCGACCCCGGTGACGCCGGGCCGGTTGATCGTCAAACGTCATCCGCTGCTTCGCGCTCACGCGGGCACGCCACCGGACCTGCTCGTCGAGTGGAACGGCATGGTCGAACCCTCGGTGGTCGACGTCGTCGTCCACCTGCACGGCTACGCCGGACAGGGTGCGGCCATGAACATCGTCAAGCACAAGAAGCCCATCAGCGGACTGGATTTCACCGACCCCGCCAAGCCGTCGGTCACCGGGCGCACTACCCCGACGCTGCTGATCCTGCCGCGCGGCCATCACCAGCCGAAGGGCAATCCGGCGCGATACACGTTCCCGGCGCTCACCAAACCCGGTGCGCTGCAACGATTGATCGACGATGCCCTGGCCCGGTTCGGTGCCGCGACCGGGACCACCGTGCGACGCAACCGTTTGATCCTGACCGCACACTCCGGTGGGGGTGCCGCGCTGATGGCCATTCTCGGCCATACCGATCCCGATGAGGTGCACAGCTTCGACGCGTTGTACAACGACCCGCAGGCGCTGATCGCCTGGGCGCGCAAGCGCATGGCGGCGGGCACCGGTGTGCTGCGTGTGCTGTACCGCCCAGGTGAGGGCACCGCGCGGGCGAGTGAGCGGGTCGCAGCGGCGGTCCGGGGCGCGGCTTCGCCGAACTTCCGAGTAGAGCGAACACGAGTGCCGCACAACGACATTCCTCGTCGCTTCGGCTGGCAGCTGCTGGCCGACGCCTCCGCCGACTTGCGTGGGGGAGTACTGGCCGGCGAGAGCAGCGATGAGCTGTGGACGCCGCAGGAGGGCGATGGCGAGTACTGGGGCGAAACTGCCTGGGAAGCAGAGGATTACCTAGGTGAGTCGTCATCGCACGAGTGCGGTTGCCGGGGCAAGGAAAGCGAGTCCTCCGAAGCGCCGTGCCCGGCAAAACCCTCGCGCCGCAGCCTCGGAAAGTGCAGGCCCGCGCAGGACGACTGCAAGCCGGAGGCACCGTGGAGCGAGATGCAGAAGCGGTTCCGCAAGCGTTGCAGCTTGACCACACATCGCCTCGACCCTAAATCAGCGATCGACTGTGCGTGCGCATTCGGTGATCCCCGCGATGTGGCGATCTTCTCGATGGCGCGCGTGGTGGCTGCGGGCCCGCTTGCGGCGCGGCTGTTCGCCCATTTCCTCGGCGCCAGCGGCACCGAGGTCACCATCGATGTCGCCGACATGATCAAGCGGTCGGCCGGCGTGCGCGAGAAGATCCGCAAGTCGATGGCGCGCGGCGGCTCGTCCGGCGTGACCCGGATCGAGCAGAGCGAATACCGCGACAGCGAACTGCAATTCGCCTACGGCGCCATCGACTGCGTGCAGTGGCGGGTGCTGCCGCCCGTCGCGAAGGATTGGCGTAAGAAGCCAGGCACCCGGATCGAGATCTCGATGCTCGACTACTACGAATTCCATCCAGCCAGGCCGGGTGTGAGCCAATGCGCGCACGCGGCATGCGTGGAACTCGTGGCGCGCGGGCAGGCGAAGAACTTCTGGACCAGCGGAAGCGCGGTGGTCACCCTGGCCGACCTCGGGGCGCGTGCCCCAGCACCGGCACCCGCGCGGCCCAAACAGCGCCGCACCGTGGTCTACCAGAACACCTACTGACGCGATCGGAGGCGAAGTCATGACGACCTATGCCGAGTGGCCTGTCCGCGAAAACTATCCGGGCACTGCCGAATACGACCACGAGGTGGACTCCGAGGACATCGATGCCGAGGATTTCGGTGACGAGGTGGTCGGCGCGGCCGAGGAGTCCGGCGCGGTCGAACAGCACGAGTTCGACGAAGCCTTCGCCGATGCCTTCTTCGAAGCCGAGGCCTTCCCCTCGGGGCTGGTGCTCACGGCCAGACCCGGCCCGTCGGGCGCCGGTCAAGAGCATTGGGATCCGAACAACACCGGTCTGCCGCTCTATGACACCGGCCCGGAGGTACGCAAGAAGAAGCTGGCGCCGAACTTCACCGTCGGTGAACTCGTCAGCAGCGGTGGACGACCCGCCGACCGGGCTCGTATCTCGCCCGCCCTCGTGCGCTGCCTGCAGGCCATCCGCGAGCGCGCCGGGCGGCCGGTGAAGATCAGCTCGGGGTACCGCTCGTGGGCGAGCAACGTCGCCGTGTACCGGGCTCGTGGGAAACAGCCGACGCTCAGCAGGCATTGCAGCGGACAAGCCGCCGACATCAGCATTGCCGGCCTGACCGGGCTACAGATCGCCGAACTCGCGATCGACGCCTGTGGCAATGACATCGCCCTCGGTGTCGGTGGGAATTTCGCGCACATCGATGTGCGGGGACGGCCGGACACCTGGACCTATATGTCGGGCAAAGCCAATGCGGCCGCGCTTGCCCATGTGCGGCAGTATCGCCGAAACCGCAGCGCACCAACGCCTAAGCCGGTCCCTACGCCAACGCCGACTCGGACGCCCGATCGTGCCGCAGGCATCGTCCGTCGCGGCACCTTCACCAAATGCGCGACGGGCGAGCAGCCCGGAGCACGGGCGATGGCCGATCAATGGAAGCGGTTGACCGGCCGGAAGGCAGGCACATTCAACTGCCGCTCCACCACATTCGGCACCCCGTCGCTGCACGGGGAGGGCCGGGCGATCGATCTGTACGCGAACGCGGCGGACCCGACGCAGCGTGCGCAGGTCGACGCTTACCTTTCGTGGCTGCAAGCCAATGCTGTGGAACTGCAAGTGGCCTACATCATCTGGAATCGCAGGCAGTGGGGTTGGCAGTTCCGCGCCAAAGGATGGCGGCCGTACGGGGGCAGCAATCCGCACACCGATCACATCCACGTCGATCTCAGCTGGGAGGGTGCACGGACGCCGAGTCCGCTGTTCGCCGGGCCGGTTCCGGGCCTCGGCGGGAATGCCGCACCGACGCCCGTACCGACGCCGACCCCTGTGCCGAGACCTGTTCCGAAGCCGGCGGGACGCATCCCGGCACACGTCGTCGAGTTCGTACGGAAGTACCGCCCGCACGCGCAGGCGAACGAAACCCGCAGCCGCATCCCCTGGCTGGTCACCCTCGGCCAGGCCGCGCTCGAAACCGGCTGGGGCGCAAAAGCCTGCGGAAACAACTTCTTCGGCATCAAGGCGGCGCCGAGCCTGCCGGAGTCCCAGCGCAGACTCTGCACGACCACCGAGGTGCACGCCACCCCGAACGTGCGGAGCTACCCCGAGGTCGTCTCCGTGACGCCGCGCCCCGACGGCCGCTACACCTACGTCGTGAAGGCCTGGTTCCGCGCCTTCGCTTCGCCGGCGGAGTCGTTCGACGGACACGCACGCGTACTGCTCGCGCCGCGCTACGCCAAAGCCTTCGCGCACACCGCCGACCCTTACGCCTTCGCCCGCGAAGTGGCTGCGGCCGGGTACGCCACCGAGCCCAGCTACGCCGCGACGTTGACCGGCGTCATGCGACTGATCGAGAAAGTGCCGTAGCTCGGCGGCACAACGGCGAACTCATGCCGCCGCAGCCGTCTCGTGGACCGACCGCCACATGTACCCGTGGTCGGTCCTGAGCAGTATCGCGGTGACCAGCCGACGAGTCCGGCTCTCGCCCAACCGGTTCTCGGCGATGAACCGAACGGTGACAATGCTGCCGCTCTGCGCGATCTCCTCGACGCCGGTGATCGCGATGTCGAACCCCGGCTGCGCGTTACGCGCCGACCACACCCCCGCCAGCAACGTGTCCCGATCGATCACCTGCCCCACCGTGGTCACCGACGAAAACTTCTCGTCCAACGCATTGGCGAACCGGTCGAACACCTTCGGTGGCGCATTCGAGCCCATCCACTCGGCAAGGTCCGAGTGCAGGGCCTCGATCACATCGGCCAGATCGGGGTGTGCAGGCATCGCGGCAATCTCGGTCTCAGCGGGCCCGGTCGGCCCATGCCGAAGATCATATCCACCAGCGCTCTGCGCGTGCCGGGATCGCCGCCTGCAGCCGGGCAGGCGGCAATCCCGTTGGGTGCCGGAATATCAGGCAGTGCAATTCTTTTGGGCGTCGGTGCGGACCTTGCGGCCGGTGAACTCCTCGAGAATGGCGATGTTCTCGGGGGCGTAGTTCTTCGCGGTGATCTTATCGGCGTCGGGGCTGCCGAGCTTGCTGCCGTAGGGTGCGGATTTCTCCAGCCAATAGGCGGTGCGCAGGAATTGGGTGAGCACCAGGTCGCGGAGCTTGGGCTCGTTCTTGATCTTTGCCCAGTAGTCGGCGTGCTTGCTCTTGGCTACGCGCAAGTACAACAGCAGATAACGGAGATTGGTCGCGGCGATATCCCGGGAGTTGCTGGCACCGATTCCCTTGATGTATTCCTGCACCACGGTGGCGGCGGGCAGGCCCATCAGGCCGGCGTTCAACTCGGCGGTCACCCCTTGCATGCGATAGTTGCCCTGCTCGCGATCGCGCAGATAGATGCCGTCCATGTCGTCGCTGAGCTTGTCCGTGATCAACGGCAGGATTTCTTTGCGCGGGAAGCCGCCGTGCAGCGGGATGGCGGTCATCTGCTGCGAGGCATTGATCCAGGACGCGGTGTACTTGTCCCATTCGGTGCGTGACCCGTCCAGGTCCCACATGTGGGTCTCCTCGTGGATCGCCACCATCATCGACTCGGCGAACGCCTCGAAACTGCTCGTTTCCACGAACTGATTCCAGTACGGGTCCTTGGCCTGGGCGATCGCCAGCTTCTCCCCGCTCGGCCAGCGGCGTTTGTACATGGCCTGCAGGGTCGGCATCCAATTCGACCGGGAGAAGCGCGCTTTGAGGTCGCTGATATCGGCCTGCGGTGTGTTGGGCTCTTCGTAACAGAACGGTGCGGCGGCCACCGGGTCGGCGTTGTCGCCGCTCGGTACCGGTACTGCCTCCGCCACCGAGCCGGTCCCGAGCGACAGGATCAAGCAGGCGGTGACGATGGGTAAAAGACGTTTGCGGTTCACGGGGTGCCTCGCTTCGGAGGGGATGTGCAGGGGCAATGGGCTGAACAGTCAGACGAACCCGTGACCGGTGGACGCTGGGGAATTTGCTATGTGCTCGCAGTGAGTGGGGCGTCGCAGGGTATGGCCGAGCGAAAACCGAGAACCGCTGTGCGAGAGTGTTTCCCAGCTGACGGCCGTGGGGTACGCCGTCATTTCTGAACAACTTTGTGAATAGTGACACGAAACACGCGCACCGGATCTCCCCAGTGGAAGTGGGGAGATTTCGCGAATTACTGGGCGAAATGGACGGCAGCACAGGCTATCCGGAGGGGGTGATCTGGCTCACCTGGTGTCACAAGGATCGAGCGCCCGGTGTCTTGTGGCCGAACCAGTGAAAACTTAGGAGAACCCCATGAACCTCGCACTGTGGATCGCCGCCGGACTGCTCGCCGCGGTTGCCCTCGCCAGCGGCGTCATCAAGATGGTCGTACCGCTGGAGAAGGTGGCCGCGACCTCCGGTGGGGAATGGATCGAGGACTTCGGCGCCGGGTTCATGAAGGCGCTCGGCGTCCTCGAAATCCTGGCCGCGGTCGGACTGATCCTGCCCGCCGTGCTCGATATCGTGCCGGTCCTGGTACCGGTCACCGCCGTCTGCTGGGTGGTGCTGATGATCGGCGCGATGATCGTTCATCTGCGCCACGGTGGTGTCAAGTTCGCGGTGGTGAATCTGCTCTATATCGCTCTTGCGGTTTTCATCGCATGGGGCCGCTTCGGTCCGCATTCCTTCACTGCCTGAACGATTTTGCCGCCGATATCGTCGGCGCGCACGTCAACGGCCCCGCACTCATGCCATCGAGTACGGGGCCGTCCAGCGGGGCAGGACTCAGTTGAGACCGGTGACGTCCTGGGCGATCGCCGCGAGCCGCGTCTGGGCGGCCGAGACGACACCATGCCGGTTCTTGTTCGTTTCCTCGTACGCGATCACCGCGCGCACGTCGGCGGGGTCGGTCAGTTCCTTGATCGCCGCGACCGCCTGGCTGACGTTCAAATCGTCGTAGTCGCCGATGGGCAGCTCACGAGATTCGAGGACGCCGGTGGCCGTGCGGAACGAGTGCAGGGTGTCGGCGGTGCCGTCCGCACCTTCGCGGCGGGTGACCTGCTCGGCGGTTTCCAGGGCAGCGTCACGCGAGGCGGTGAAGGTTTTCACCGCGACATCGCCCACGCGCGCACCCCGGGCCAGCAACTCGCTGAGCGCGGGCGGGGCGGAACGGAAGGTGTCCAGCGCCCGGTCCAGGCCGCGGGCGGACCAGGTGACCGGGATGGTGGCCAGCTTGACCACGGTTCCGCTGGCCGCCTGGAGCGGGGTGCGGCGCAGTGCCGCCGGACCGCCGAGGGCTTCCTCGGCCAGTACGGTGGTCAGCCAGGTGACGGTCGCCGAGTGCGCGGTGATCAAACGCTCGGCCAACACCACCACGTCGGTGCGCTGGGCGGTGGTAGCGAGGGCCTTGATGTAGCGGGCCCGATCAAGGAGCTGGTGCTCGAGGTTGAGGTCGCCGAGCAAGGCTTCGTCGAACGGCTGGGCCTGTTCGCCCATGGTCTTGACCGCAGCGGCGGCCCGGCCGATGAACGGGCCGATCACCGCGGGGACACCTCCGAGTTCGCGGATGGCGGACTCGATGGCCTCGGCGCGGGCGCGGGCGTTGTCGGCGTTCTCGGACAACTCGCGGCGCACCGCCTCCGTTCGCGCCTGCGCGATACGGGTCTCCGCCACCTGGATTTCGGTGTTGGTCAGATCGCGGACGGCGCGTAACTGCGCCAGCAAGGTAGTGATGTCGCGTGTGCTCATGAAGATCTCGTCCTTAACATTGACGCTGCTGGGCGGCGCGACGTTGCACCACTACCCGAATACCCCACACGCCCACCCAAAACATTGGGCTACAAGTGATTTCGACCGCACAGGCCCGATATTCCCCGGTCATCGGGTCAGCAATGCATCTGCAAGTGCCCATCAGCCACTGCCTGGCAAGCAGCCCGCAATTGTCTGAAATCCCCACTGTGCGGTGACGTTCGAACGGCTAGCGCCCGACCCCGAACCATGGCAAACGGTTACCGGAGATCAGCTTGTCGATCCGCGCGTACTCGGGTCACTGCGACTGTAGGGATCAGCCGAGTGCGTGTTCGGTGACCGAGGACGTGAGGTTGGTGCCGTTGAGGTCCAGGTACAGGGAGCGTTCGGTGATCGACAGGGTTGCGGTGTTGCGACGGTCCACCGCGGCGACGGCGGCGTCGATGAAGGCGCGGTCGAAGCTGTAGAGGGGGATGGCTTCGGCGCGATGGATGCGTTTGCCTGCGAGTTGGGCCAGCACCTTGGCCGGGTCGCGATGGGTGTAGACGGCGGCGCGGCCAGCGAGTTTGCTGCCGCGGTGCAGACGTTCCGCGTCGGGCGCGCCGACCTCGATCCAGGCGGTGAGGCGGCCGGTGAGGTCGCGCACCACAACTGCGGGCTCGTCGGTGGACGAGACGCCACCCTCGCTGAAGGCGATACCGTCCTGGTATTCGAGGCAGTAGGCGAGCAGGCGGGTCACCATGAACTCGGCGGTCTCGGACGGGTGGCGCGCGATCCGCAACTCCAGGTCCTGGTACACGTCGCGGTCGACGTCGGCCAGTTGGACGGCGAAGTTGTGCAGTGTTGCGGGAAGGGCCATAAGTCCAGGAGCTTAGGTGAGCCCCGATACCCGCCCGGTCGGCGGCGCTGGTCAGGGGATGAACCGGGTGTCGGGGTGGCGCGGATCGTTCCCGTCGAACAGGTCGCTGGGGAGGCCTTTCAGGTGCAGGTCGAAGAAGGCCGCGATGTAGTCCTGCTGCGCGCTCACCGACCGGGCCGGATGGATGGTGCCGACTTCGCGCTGCCGGGTCTCCGGCGACAGCAGGCTGGCACACTGTGGCACCGCGACCTGCAAATCGGTGAAGCTGTTGTGCGCGGCGCCGTCGAAGTGCAGATCCCGTTTCCAGCCATGCTGATTGGTCCAGAACTCGCGCCAGCTCGGATCCATGTCGTCCACGTGCGAATGCTCGAACTCACGCTTCGTCTCCGGGTGCACACCGTCGGCGCCGACCAGCATGAACGGCCGATCCACGCCGTGGCGCACGACCTCGCCGAGCTTGCCGACGCCCATGCTGCCGTCGAGGTTGATCCCCGCGCCGATGCGTGGATCGCGGAACATCGCTTCGCCCGCCGTGTAGCCGCCCAGCGAGTGACCGAACATGCCTACCTTCGACAGGTCGAGCGCCTCCGCCAACCCCGCTGGTAGCGTGCGGTTTTCGGTATCCGGATTCGCCCCTCGGGCCAGGCGGCTCAGCTGGTCGAGCACGAACCCGGTGTCGGCCACGCGCGCATCGATCGAGGTCGCGAGGTACTGCGGATCCGGCTTGGCATCACTGCTGAGCATGCGTCCGCCGGGGAACTCGACGACTTTCGCGTCGTAGGTGTGGGAGATGGACACGACGACGTAACCGTGGCTGGCCAGATCGTCGGTGCGGACCGAATTGAGTTCGCGCACCACGCCGAACCCGTGCGAGAACAGCACGACCGGCCAGGCGCCGCCGACGCGGTCGACCTCCACCCCGGTGCTCGCCTGGCGCTTGGTGCCACCCCAATCGACGGTGCCCGGCGACAGACCGAGTGTGGGCGCGTCGGACGCGAGCCGGTCGACCGCGTCCGCCACCGCAGGTGACATCCATGGGGCGCGGTCGCCCGTGCGTTGCGCCGGGTAGGTCACGGTGACCATCAGCTCCCGCTTGTCGGCCGGATGCCACGGATCCTGGCGCGAGTCCACCAGATGCAGGTCGACCGTGCCCACCGGATAGCGGCCGCTGAGCGGCGGCAAGGTGATCTTGGCCGCCGTACCGGTCGTCTCGGGTGCGGACTGTTCGCATGCGGACAGCGCGATGGTTGCGGCCAGCGCCGCGGCCAGTGCCAGCGCGCAACCGCGCAATGTGGACACTTTGTGGGTCCTCCTCGACGGTCGGCTCGACGTCATGATGGCAAAGGTTCCGTTGCGCGCGCGTCAGCCCGACGGCCGAGTCGGCGTACCCCGAGATGTGTAGGGGTATACCCCGAACGGTCTATTTCTTGCGCCGAGGACCACCGGCGCTGTCACGAGCGCGACCCAATGCCGCGTCGGGTCTGCGTACTCGCCAGCCTAGACTTGTCGATCGAGAGGAAAGGACAGTCGATGAAGCGAAACCTGAACTGCCCCTGCGGAGAAGCCATCGTCGGGACCGACGAGGACGACCTGGTGGCCAAGACGCAGGCCCATCTGGCCGAGAATCATCCCGGGCACGAGTACTCGCGCGACGAGATCTTGTTCATCGCTTACTGATTCACCGAGCAGGCGGCCCCGCTCAGTTACGCGGCCAGCTCACCGGGTCCGGCAGGCACAGGCTCGCCGAGCGAGTGGTCGGCACCGGTCCGGTGCCGGCGGGGAAGGTCCACTGGGAGATCGGGCCCGCCGCCTTCCATCGCAGCGCACCCCCGTCGGAAACCACCTCGTACACCGACTCGCTACCACCGACGAGCTGGGTGCCCACGCAATAGTCGTTGTACTCGGTGCCCGGTTGCTGCGCTCCGGCGCTGAAAGTCCCGGCCGGGTCGGTGCGAGCCCCGGGGTTGGCCACGGTGCTCGGCGTGCCGCGGGCCGCCCCGCGAACCCAGCGTGGCGCACCGAGTTGATCTGTCGCACAGGTGAAAGCGCGGCCACCGGCCACGACGGTCGTGCCCTGCGCATGGCCGGCGCCTGCCCACAGGCAGTCGGCGGCGGGCGTGGCAGCGGCGGCCGCGGGTCCGGCGGCGGCACTGCCTGTCGCCGCGCCGACCAGGCCCGCGGTGGCGACCGCGGCCACGGCGAGGGTCAATCCGCCGCGCAGTCGAGTGCAGGTGGGACGCATGCGGCGCTGGGCGGATGCGTTGGGAGCGAGTGATTCCGGTTCGACGTTGAGCATGTCCTGACCATAGAAATCGGCGGTGCGGCACGGCATCACGCCGCAGCGCTATTTCGCGGCGGTACCGGGGAGCTAGGGGTGATTCCGCATCGCTCGGGGCGGCCGTCTCAGGGGAGCGCTAGGGTAGTCGTCCGCGAAAGCGCTTCGGTGGAAGGCGATCCGGCGACCGGGCCACCGCACCGTTGACGTGTCCGATCAGGCCAGCGCGCAGTGGTGTCACAAGGAGGCCGCCTGCGGGCCGCGCGGCCGGGCGCCCGGAAACCGGCACGAAGTCGGCAACAGAACTTCTGCCACCGTCGCGCCCAACACCTCCCCTATATCACCGAAACATGCACTGCTATATGGAATCTCGTACAGTGGACAGACCTGCGATTTTCGTCCGTCGCGCTGCTGGGAGGGGGGTCCGATGATAGGATGGATCGGACACGAGGGATGTTCGGGCAGATGAGTTCCTCGGGTGAAATCGTTCGGAACAAGGCGGAACCCGCCTTGTTCTTCGTGTGCGAGAGGGGACTTGAACACGAACTCCGCATTGGTGTGCCCGCGGCACGAGGTGTAGGTCGAGCGGTTATTCCGGGGATAGGGAATACCGCCGGTTCATTGTGTCCCGATTCGAATGGCTCAGCATTCTCCGTGTTGTCGGCGCGGCGGCCGGAGTGGTCATCGTGTTCAGAATTATTGTCGCCGCGACGCCGGGGGTGGTCATCGTGTGCAGAAAATCGGTTTCACCATATATGGTGGCGTACAAGGATGTCCGTTGTCGGCTTCTTCGCCGATGTAGAAGTCCAACTCTCGAGCGTATCCACGCCGACGCCCGTTCCGGGCTGGAACTGGTAGTTTCCGAAATGTTTCCGGAAGTCGGCGAACCGGGCCGCGAGGTTAACACCATTCACAAATAACGCCGCGAATCACGCTGGCGATCCGCAGATTGCGAATGCAGGGGCGTTTCGACACCGTATCGTTGCTGGAACTCTGCCAATGTGAAATATTGCTGTCCGCGCTAGTTAGTCACCGCAGACACGGCACAGCGACGTGCCTTCCGCATCGATTCGTCCCGGCTTGTTGTGGCGGTTCGGATCGGTACTGGCGGCGGGGCGAAGTGTGCTACGGAATGATCTCGGCTTCGACGCAGGAGTACCGCCGTGAGTGAACACAGGTTGAACGTGGACGACGATGCGAGAGTCGGAGTTGCCGACGTAGTCATCGAGATTCCTATCGAGTCGATAGACATCAGTGGCGCACTGCGTGTGCGTGCTGAAGACTCTGCACATACCCAAGTGCTGGCAGCGACGGAGGCGGAACTGCCGCCGATCCTGGTCCACCGAGAAACCATGCGGCTGATCGACGGTGTACACCGTCTGAAAGCCGCGAAACTGAAGGGGGCCAACGTCATCCGGGCACAGTTCTTCGACGGCACCGAGGAAGAGGCGTTCGTGCTCGCCGTCCAGGCCAACATCGCGCACGGCCTGCCGTTGTCGATCCTCGATCGCAAAGCCGCCTCGCTGCGCATCATGCGGATGTATCCGCTGTGGTCGGATCGCAAGGTCGCCGAGGTGGCGGGGCTGGACCACAAGACGGTCGGTGCGGTGCGCAGGCAGTCGTCTGGGGATGTTCCCCAGACGAGGCATCGATTAGGCCGCGACGGCCGGATGCGCCGAGTGCGCCGACCGGACGTCGAACACCAGCGCCGGAAAAAGTCCTGCGACGGTACCGAGGGTGCGCCGTTGACGCCCGATCCGGCACCGCCGGAGCGGGTTTGCCCCTCCTCGGTATTGCAGAGCCTGCGCCGCGATCCGTCGCTGCGGCTCACCGAGACGGGCCGGACGGTATTGCGCTGGCTGGACGCCAGTCCGCGCACGCCGACGCAGTCGCTCGATCTCGCGGATCGGATCCCGGAACACTGCCTGAATCTCGTGCTCGATATGGCTCGGCAGAACGCGGCCAACTGGCAGGACTTCGCCACCCGAATCGGCGATCGGCTGCAGGCGAAATGATGGTGCATTTTACCTCGGGATACGGTGCGTGACTTGCGAATCGACAATTATCCGCAGGTCACGCACCGGCGATCCTTCGGCGCCGCGATACCGCTCGCTGTACCGGTGCGGTCGGCATCGAACGCTATTCGGTACGGAGCGCCGGTGCGCACCCGTGCCGGGTCGAACGTGGCGCCGAAGGTCCGGCGGGCGACGCCGTCGCACAGTAGTGTCCGCATGGCGTCAACCGCGCTCGATGACACAGTATTTCGGCGCACATGCGCCGAAAGTGGCGTTGTCCGAGCGCAAGTGCGGTACATCGCACCGAATAGTGCTTTCGGGGAACTTAATCAACTCGTGATACGAACTCCCCAGTAACTCCCCAGTCGAATCTATCGCCCGCGGTGTGGTTCTACTTGAATATGAAATACCCACATCGAAGGGCGGCTCGCGTCAGTGCTACCGCGGTGTTCGTTTTAGCGGCAACGGTTTTCACAACCAGCTCCGGTGCCTTCGCCCAGCCTTCGTCAACCACGCCGACGACCACTCCTTCGACGTCGGCCCCCACGACTCCACCGTCACCGTCCGGCCCGACCACGACGATCGAGCCCACCACGACGACGACAGAACCGACGACGACGATCGAGCCGACGACGACCTACTCGTCCACGACCACCGATCCGACGACGACCACCACTACTGCGCCGACGTCGACCACCAGCCCGTCGACCACCATCGCGCCGTCGACCACCAGCCCCTCGCCGACCACGGCCCCAGGCATTTTCGATCTCCCCACCATCCCGAAGAACGTGTTCACCGATCCCGACGGAATCGCCATGCAGGTGATCTTCAAGAACCCGCTGCCGAAGCCGGCGGGCGTGCCGTCCGAGGCGCAGGCGATCGCCCAGGCCCAGGCGCCGAGCGTGCAACGGGTCTTCGGCGCCGAATCGATCGGCAACCTGGTCGTGGACAAGGCATCCCAGGTCGGCCGAGGCGCCACCGTCGAGCTGCGGCAGGAAATCGACGCGGTGCCGGTCTACGGCGCGAAGGTGGCGCAGTCACTGGCCGCCGACGGCTCGCTCGTCTCGGCGAGTGGCGCGTTGTCGCAGCAGACGCAGGGCAAGTATCCGACCGGCGCCACCACACCGCCCGCGACAGTGGCGGACACCGCGGTGCGCGCGCTGGCTCAGGAGACCAAGCAGCCGCGAGGCAAGTTCGCCGTCTTCGCGACGGCCGCCATGTGGTACGACCCGAAGCTGGCCGCCAAGGACGGTGCCCCCAGCGTGGCGGTGCCCGCGTACAAGGTCGCGATCAAACGCGCAGGCACGCAAGGCGATCAGTCCGCGCAGTGGGTCCTGTTCATCGATGCCAACAACACCGGCCGTGTGCTGGACAGCTGGCACGAAACCGGGTCGAAGCCCGAGGGCAGACCCCGTCGCTGAACGGTGCCGCACAGCAGCTCGTCACCTTCCGAGGGTTGGGCGCCCAGTAGGTCGCGGTGCGCCGGCAGTACCTGCGGATTGCCGAGTCGGCATTTCCCGCAGTCGATGACAGATCCGATCGAGCATCGCCATGGCCGAGGTCCGCCGGATCGCTTAGAAAAGGTTGGCTCCCATGAGAATTCACCACTGGCGAGAGACGCACGTGCCGGTCCCGGCCGCGCTGAGATCGCGTCCGGTCGCCGTGTCGGCCTTGGCCCTCGCATTGAGCCTCACCGCGGGCGTCGCCGCGGTGGCCGCTCCGCCGCCGGATACGCCGAACGGGTCGGCCGCGAGCGCGGCCGACCCGACCCCGGGCGCCGACGGACTCGGCGATCCGTACTACCCGAAGGACGGCAACGGCGGCTACGACGCGACCCACTACGACGTCGCCATCGACTACAACCCGCCGACCCACAATCTCAAAGGCAAGGCCACTATCACGGCGAAGGCCACCCAGAATCTGTCCCGGTTCAACCTCGACTATGCCGGTCCCGCAGTCGGATCCGTCGCCGTGAACGGTCAGCCCGCCCGCTTCCAGAAGTCCGGCGAGCACGAGCTCGTCGTGACCCCGGCGGCGGCACTGCCGCTGGGGCAGCCGTTCACCGTCGTCGTCGACTACGCGGGCACAGTGCCGGACACCAAGGGCAACGGTTGGACCTATTCGCCGTCCGGTGGCGCCTTCGCGGCGGGTGAACCGCATTCGGCGACAACGTGGTACCCGCTCAACGACACACCGCTGGACAAGGTGACCTTCACCGTCCGGGCAACCGTGCCCACCGGTTGGGATGTGGCATCGAACGGGGTCCGCGCGTCCGATGTCCCCGCGGGCACCGGAAAGCACACCGTCACTTGGGAGGCCAAGGATCCGATCATCGGGTACCTGACGACCATCGCGATCGACAAGTTCACGCGCTTGACGCAGCAGGCCGGGAGTACGCCGTTGGAGAGCTTCTTCGCACCGGGTGGCGCCCAGCAGAAGCGGGAGCTGGAGAAGAAGCTGCCCGGCGTGATCGCCTTCGCCGAACAGCTGTACGGCCCGTATCCGCTCGAATCCGGCGGCGGCATCTACGTGGACACCAATCTGCAGTTCTCGCTGGAGACGCAGACTCGGCCGATCTACGCGCCGTGGACGGACCTGAACACGGTCATCCATGAGAACGCCCATCAGTGGTGGGGCGATTCGGTATCGATCAAGGACTGGCGCGACATCTGCTTGAACGAGTGCTTCGCCAGCTACACCGCCGACATCCTGTACCCGGAGCGGGTGCAGGGCCGCAACGCCGACCAGCTCTACCGGCGGGCGCTCGCGAGCGCCGACCAGCAGGGCGTCTGGTCGACACCGCTCTACGATCCCGGCAAGGGCAAGGAGTTCACCACCGTGTACTCCCGCGGCCCACTGTTCCTGCACGCGTTGCGGCGCAACATCGGCGACGACGTATTCCTCACCGCCGTCCGCGATTTCGCGCAGAAGCACAAGAACGGCAACGCGTCGATTCCCGAGTTCCGTCAGTTCATCCAATCCCGCACCACCAAGAAGCTGGACGGGTTCTTCGATGCTTGGCTCAACGGAAGGAAACGGCCCGCCAGCGAATACCTCTACCCCGGCAGCCTCACCAACCAGAACATGCAGGGCAGCCCGGACGAGCGGGATATCGAGCCGTGGCCGTTCGGGCGCGGGGACCGGAAATGACGGCAGCCTCGCTGACCCGGGCGCTGCAGCAGCGCATGCTGTCCGTCGTCGCTGCGGCCACCATCGCACCGTTCATCGTCGCCGCCCTGCACGCGGCACCGGCTGACGCGTACGGCTACCTCTCCGCGCCGGCCGGCCGTCAGGTGCAGTGTGCGCAAAGTCTGTTGCCGTGTGGCCCCGTCAAATACGAGCCGCAGAATGTGCAGGGGCCACCGGGGCAACGCAGTTGCAGCGGCGGTGACGGGCGCTGGGCGGATCTGGATGACGACAGCAAGCCGTGGCAGGTGCACCACACCAGCAGCACGGTGACGTTCACCTGGACCCTCACCGCCTTGCACCGGACTCAGAATTACGAGTACTGGATCGGCGATACCCGGGTCGCGGTGATCGATGGCAAGAACCAGCCGCCGAGCGGGCGAACCGTCACCCACACGGTGCACCTCGGCACCTTCACCGGGCCGCAGAAGTTGCTCGGCATCTGGAACGTCGCGGACACGACCAGCGCGTTCTACTCGTGCGTGGATCTGCACATCGGTTCCGGCACCGTGACGCCGGTCGGTATCAAGGGCGTCAGCAAGAAGCGGGCGCAGATAGTGGCCTGACGATCGTGTCGAGGGGGCTGCGACAGCCCACCGTCATGCGCTGGCGCACCCGGCAGAGCGACCGCCGGGTTACCGTGGGGGCTGTGTCGACGGATGTTGGAGGCTTTGTGCGGACCATCGCTCGCGTGTTGCTCGTCCTGCTGGTGCTCGTGGGTGGCACCGCATCGATGGTGCCCGCGGCGGTCGGTGCGCCCGCGGTGCACATCGACGACGTCACCGCGGGCAGGATCGACGCGTTGCTGGCGTCGCGCGCGGGTGCTGGGCAGAGCAAAGGCGAGCTCGTCGAGTTGTTGTCGCGCCAGTTCCTCGGCACGCCGTACGGCGCCGACATGCTCGTCGGCTCGGCGACCCAGCCCGAGCAACTCGTCATCGACTTCCGCCGCGTGGACTGCTTCACCTATCTCGACTACGTCGAAGCGCTGAGCAGGTCCACCGACCGGGATCAGTTCGTCGCGAATCTGGTGGACACCCGGTATGCCGAGGGGCGCGTCGATTTCCGGCAGCGCAAGCATTTCTTCAGCGACTGGGTGAGCACGCCGCGGATCGCCGCCACCGACGTCACCGATGCGCTGAGTACCGCTGCGGTCACCGTCGCCAAGCACCTCAACGCCAAGGCCGACGGCGGGAACTATCTGCCCGGGTTGCCGGTGGTCGATCGGGCCGTGACCTACCTGCCCAGCGTGGCGGTGGACGACAACGTCATCGGTGGTCTGCGCACCGGCGACTACCTCGGTGCCTATACCGACCAGGCGGGGCTGGACGTCACGCACGTCGGGATCTTCGTGCAAACCGCCGAGGGGCCGGTCTTCCGGAACGCGTCCTCGCTCGCGGCGAACAACAAGGTGGTCGACTCGCCGCTGGCCGAATATCTGCGGTCGGTTCCGGGGATCGTCGTGTACCGCGCTCAGTAGAGCTCGATCGTGAAGCCTTCGCCTGCGCGCGCAGCCGTAGGGCAGAATCGAAATTGTATGTCGTAGGCCAGAACTGGGGTGAAGAGCCGTCGGAGCCCATCGGATAGGTGGAGGCGTTTCCGGCACCGGGTGCCGGGCGGCCGTGACGGCGTTTGCCCTGCGGCGGTGGTGTTCCGCCGCTGCTCTCCGGTAGCGTGAGCGACCTCCGGTCGGGGGCTGGAGCCAGGGCAATATCCGTGCGTCACAGACACTCTCGTGTCGCAACTCTCGAGGTACACATGCTGAAGACAGTGGTCGCCACCGCGATGGCGGCGGTCGGAGTCACGATGGGGGCCGGGGCCGCCAACGCATTCACTCCGCAAGACGAACTGAAGTTCTTCCTGATGGACCATCAGGATTGGTCACCCGACTTCAAGCAGGACGATGTCGATTCGTCGCGTCTGATCTGCGGAATTCTGGATTACCGGGTACCCGGCGACAAAGCCAGGCTCATTGCCATCGATCGCCGCTATCCCTCGATCGGTGTGGGACATCTGGGTGTAACCGACACCGAAGTCAGCGTCCTCCTCTACTGCCCGCAACACCTGCTGTCCTCCTAGCGTGGACGTGCCATCCAACGGCCCGAGGTTTCCTCGGGCCGTTGGTCTTTCGCCGGCACCTGCGCTCAGCCGTGGACCGGGAAGTTGGCCCGGATGACGCCGGCAGGGTCGCGGTCCTGTTTGATTTGCCGCAGCCGCGCCAGCGTCGCTGGGTCGAACGCCACTGAGGCCGACTCGCCGGGCGCCAGGAATGTGTACGGCTTGGCTCCGGTGATGTGGGTGCCGAGCGCGCCGAGGATGTCGGTGAACCTGGTCCGGATGTCGTCGAGCAGATGCGGCAGTCCGAGCCCGAGCATGTATACCGCGTAGGGCTCGGTGATGGGGCCGCGCGCGCCGCCGTCGGGACGTGTCTCCACCAATGCGCCACCGAGGCCGCGGATTTGGATGTTGAGCAGGGGCGCTACCGGGGCGTCGATAAGGGTCTTGATCACTGCGTCATCGAGATCGGTGAGCAGTTCGCCGCGGGACAGGGACGGGCTGGGATCGGTGGGTTCGGCGGTGATCTGGCCGATCTGGGCCGGTGTCAGGACGCCTCGGGTGTCGGCGAGTATGCCGTCGATCGTGTCGAGGCGCGCGGTGAGCTCGCGGCCCGCCGCGGCACCGCCGAGGTAGGCGAAATCGATGGCAACGGTCGGTGCGGCACCGGGAATTTGGTAGCGCTGCAACCACACCGACAGTTCCCGGGGTGCGTCGGTGGTGAGTTCGGTGAAGAGGTCGAAGGCCTCGCGGGTGCGGTCGGCCGACCACATCACCCGGCCGCCGTACAGCTGCGGCAGCGGAAACAGGTCGAACTCGATCTCAGTGACGATCGCGAAATCGCCACCGCCGCCGCGCAAGGCCCAGAACAGCTCCGGGTCCGAATCGGCGGTGACGCGCTGCTGACGGCCGGTGGCGTCGACGATGCGCAACGCGCGCACGGCGTCCGCCGCCCAGCCGTATTTGCGTGCGAACCAACCGAATCCGCCGCCGAGCGTGTACCCGGTCACGCCGACCACGGGATTGCTACCCGCTAGCCCGGTGAGGCCGTGTGCGGCGGCCGCGGTTTGCACCGCTCCCCACTGCACGCCGGTGCCGACCCGCGCCACCCGTTGCCCGGCATCGATCTCGAGATGGTTCAGGGCGCCGGTCCGCACCAGAATCGACTCATCGATATCCCCGGTCGCGCCGTGCCCGGTGGGCTGGGTCACCACCCGTCGGCCCGAAACACCGGCGTATTGCAGCACTTTCGCGATGTCCTGCGCGTCGGCGACTTCGACCACCGCGGCTACCGACTGCGCCACCGCCACATTCCACGGCCGGGCTGCCGCTTCGAACGTCGAATCGCCCGGTAGCACAACGTTTCCGCGGGTTACGGCGCGCAATTCCTCGATGCCCATGACTTCTGTCCTTATTCGCTCTTGTTGCCTCGTCATTGCTATCTGGATGACGACGTAGGCCGAGCAAGTGTGACACAGCGGACGAAGCGCCCGATCCGGCTCAACCGTGGTCGCGGAGGCGGACGATATGCGGGATGCCGACGGGGTTGCTGATCCAGTGCGCGTGCATGGTCGAGGGAAGTGGTTCGAGTTCGTCCTGCACGGGGACTCCGTGGGCGGCGAGGTGCTTGGTTGCGCGGTCGACGTCGTCGGTGAGCAGTTCCAGCCAGAGGTCGGCCCTGGCGTAGTTGTCGACACGGTCGAGCCACAGCGTGACGGGCCCGAATTGTATGGCGGCGCTCTGCATGACGCCCTCGGCGACGGCTTCGCCACTGTTGTCGGTGACTTCCATGCCCAGTGTGTCTCGGTAGAAAGCGACGGTCCGGTCGAACTGTGCTTTGGGAAGTTTCATGGCGATGTTGTGTCCACCGCGGAATGTGGGGGTCATTGTTCGGTTCTCCTAGGTCTGATCGAGGTGGTCGCGCAGCGCGTTCAGGCGCCCGTCCCAGCGGTGGGCGAGTGCGGCGAGAAAGGACTGAGCCACGGTCATGGGCTGGGTTTGCAGGCGATATTTGATCCGGCGTCGCTCGCCCGGTGTGGCGTGGACGAGTCCGGCCTCGGTCAGCAGGGTGAGGTGTTTGGCGATCGCCTGACGGGAGATCGGCAACCGGTCTGCCAGGTCGGTTGCCGTCGCTGGACCGAGTTCGGCGAGTTGGGCGAGGATGCTGCGGCGCGTCGGGTCGGCCAGCGCGGTGAATACCGCCTGCGCTATCAGCTCGGCGTCGGGCTGGTCAGGCGACGGCATCGAGATACTCGGCGAGTTCGGCCAGTTCCATCGCCCAGCCCTTGACGTTGCCTTCGTAGGCTTCGGTGAGGTCGGCAGGCAGTTGCGCGAAGCCGGTTTCCACCACCGTGAGCCGGGTGCCGGTAGGTGTTGGTTGCAGGGTGAATTCCACCTGTGTGTGGCGGGGATCGCTGGGCGGTAGCCCTTCGATCGGCCAGGTGAACACGAACCTGCTGTGCGGATCGACGAGCTGGATCCGCAGTGTGTAAGGACCGTCCTCGTGCCACCACATCCGCACTGTGCCGCCGGGGCGTAGGTCATCGACTTCGGCGCGGGAACCGAACCAGCTTCCGAGACCTTCTGAGGTGGTCAGGGCATGCCACACCTTCTCGGGTGGGTGGGGTAGTTCGAGATCGCGCTCGATGCGATCGGGTACGGGCAACGGGGCCTCCAAGTATGGCAACCAATTGGTTGCCATAGGTTATCGCAACCACTTGGTTGCGACAAGGGGAGTCTGACCTCGTGGAGGACCGGGTCGATCCATGTCCAGCATCTTCGACTGGGCTCGGCAGCGCTGGTTGGCTGCGTCCCATAGCGGGATGTGCTGAGCCGCAGCGGATCTCGTCCACTGGCGTGCCCCGGTTGTGTGGGTGTACCGAGGACGCCGGCAGTGCAACTGCTGGAGGCTGGTTCAGTCGAGCGTCGAGCTGTCTGCGCTGCGTGCGTACTGTCCGGGCGTCGTGCCCAGAATGCGTTTGAAGTGCCGGATCAGGTGCGGCTGATCGTGAAAACCGGTGGCGGCGGCCACATCTCGGGCAGGCATGCCGCTCAGTAGCAGCGGACGGGCACGATCGACCCGGCGCGAGATCAGGTACTGGTGCGGTGGCATTCCGAACTCGCGGCTGAACGCGCGGATGAGGTGGGTGGGGTCGGCATGCAGTGACGCTGCTGCCTCGGTGAGCGAAATGCCTTCTGTGGTACGGGAATCGAGCAGTTCCCGCAGGCGGTGAGCCAATCCCGGATCTCGGGGTCGAGACCGCGGATCGGTGCCGCGAAGCAGATCACCGAGACGGTCATTGACGAGCGCGAGGCGACTGGCGGCCTCCAACTCGTCCCCGGGGCGCGCGAGTGTCGCGTGCAGCTGGCGGATGCGGCGGTGCAGCAACGGGTCGGCGAAGGTGGGAGTGTCTACGGCACAACCGATCATCGCCTCGGACAGCTGCGGATTGTCGAGGTACAACACACGCTTGCGAAACCCCTGAGCGGTGGCGGCCTGGCCGTTGTGCGGAACGTGCGGCGGAAGCAGCGAGACCACCGAGCCGAGGACGCCGTGCTCGTGCCGGTCGAGGTGGTAGCGGATCACCCCGTCGTCGACGATCAGCAGCGTCCAGAAATCGTGGGCGTGCATCGGGTAGACGTGTCCGATGAAGCGGGCATGAAAGACCTCGACGATGCCGGGTACCCGCGGCTGCCAGGCCTTGATCTGCTCGACCGAGCTGCCGGCAACCATGCCAGGATCGTACAAGCCTCGGCGGGCCCGACGGCGGGAGAGTCATCGGCATGGAGAACATGCGATTCGACACCAAGATCGGGGTACTGCTGCGCGAGGACCTACCGACCTGGCAGCGGCTGAACGTGACGGCATTTCTGGTCAGCGGCCTGGGCACGGCGCAACCGGAGGTGATCGGGGAACCGTACGAGGACGCGGACGCCACTCTCTACCTGCCGATGTTCCGCCAGCCCGTACTCGTCTTCGAGGGCGGCAAGGAGGTGCTGCGCGGCGCGCACGGCAAGGCACTGGCCCGCGGCCTGCGCACGGCGGTGTTCACCTCCGACCTGTTCACTACCGGAAACGACCGGGACAATCGCGCTGCGGTGCGCGCGGTCGGCACCGATCACCTCGACCTTGTCGGAATCGCCGTGTACGGACCGCGCAACGTGGTTGACAAGACGCTCAAAGGTTCCTGGATGCATCCGTGAGCCGGAGGAGATGGCGCGAAGCGCGGCCGGTAGGTGAGGTCGCGCAGTCGCTTCCTGGTCGGAAGGGCAATTACGGGAATCGGTCCGGACGGTGGGCGGCTCCGACTTACGATCGAAGTCGATTTTCTCGCGGCATTGAATGGTCAGGAGGTCGGCCGATGTTCGGTACGAGGTGCGCGCTGGTCGTGATTGCGGGAGCCGCGACGACGATGCTGTGCTCGACATCGGTGAGTGCCGCTCCCGAGGACGAGTTCATCACGTTGAATTCCGCGCTCACGGCGTCGCTCGACGGCTTGCAGGCCACTGGCACCTATCGGTGTGAAAGCGGTATCGGCTATCTCGACGTCTCCGCCCAGATGGATACCAACGGCAGCGGCACGATCCAGTTGACCAGCTCGCCGCCGGGAGTGATCCTGCAATGCACGGATCGGGTCGAGACCTGGTCCGTTGTGCTGAAGCCGTCAAACGGGATGCCGGTGCTCGTGCCCTACACCGAGGGCACCGGTACTGCGCAGCTGAACAGGAAGTATTGGAAGGTCGATTCCGGGCCGGTGGACCTGCACGTCGGGTAAGCCGGGCGCCCGACTCGATCCGGCTGCGGCGAGCATCGAGACTGCGCGTCGATATCCGTGCTGATTTGTCGCGTCGCTGAGACTGGCGACAATGGCGCCATGGTCGAACTTGTGCTGGTCCGCGGGGACATCACCGAGCAGGGTGTGGATGCTGTGGTGAACGCAGCCAATTCGTCATTGCTCGGCGGCGGGGGCGTCGACGGAGCCATTCATCGGAAGGGTGGTCCGGCGATCCTGTCCGCGTGCCGGGACCTGCGGGCGTCGCATTACGGGAAGGGGCTGGCCACCGGGCAGGCCGTCGCGACGACCGGTGGGAATCTGCCCGCACGATGGGTGATTCACACGGTCGGGCCGGTGTGGTCGGCACAGGACGACCGATCGGAGCTGCTGGCCTCCTGCTACCGCGAATCACTGCGGGTGGCAGACGAGTTGGGTGCGCGGACGGTAGCGTTCCCGGCCATCTCCACCGGGATCTACGGCTGGCCGATCGATGACGGGGCCCGCATCGCGGTCGAGACTGTGCGCGCCGCCGACACCGCGGTGCGAGAGGTGCGGTTCGTACTGTTCAGCCGGGAGGCGTACGACTCCTTCGCTGCGGCGGTGTGATTCCCGGCGCTCGCCGATCGCCTGCGGACCCGCAGCTGCGTGTCCTGGCGGTGCACTCGGAATGGACTGCCGGTGCCCTCAAATTCCCTATTGGTGCAGGCAATTCGGCTGATGTGAGCGTTCCGCAGCTGCGGACAGTAGACATGATCGAAGTTCCCCGCAGGATCCCGGCCGGCACCGTACCGTCGGGACATGCTGTCTAATCCAGGCAAACCTGATGTCGATGTTTCCGTGCAGCGTTGGCAGGACATACCCGGTTGGTTCACGTGGCGAGACGCGCAGGAAGAAGCGGTCGCGCATTTTCCCGAGGGCAGTACTTTCGTCGAAGTCGGTAACTATCTCGGTCGCAGTTTGTGCTCCCTGGCTGAAGTTGTGGCTGACAGCGGTAAGCCGTTCACCGTCGTGGGAGTCGACACTTGCCGCGGAAGTGGACCCGAGGGAGTGCGCGGCATCAACGCGCACGGCACCGCGGTGTCCGCCGGTGGCGGTACCTTCGCCGGACTGCTCCATCGCAACGTCATCGCGTGCGGGTTCGCCGACAAAGTGCTGATCGTGGTCGGCGATTCCGAGTCCACCGCCGCCCTGTTCGCCGATGCCTCACTCGCGTGGGTTCACATCGACGCCCGGCATGACTACGACAGTGTGGTGGCAGACATCGCCGCTTGGCGGCCGAAAGTGAGGCCTGGCGGCTGGCTTTCCGGCGACGACTACATTCCGTCGGCATGGCCGGGTGTCGTCGCCGCGGTAGATGAACTGCTTCCGCAAGCGCAGCGTTGGTCGACCATTCAATGGCGATGGGTGAACGATTGACTCTCTCGCCGGCCAACCGTTCGCGAGATCAACTGCTGAACACCGGTGTGGATTGCGGTTGAACCGGACGAAGTAGGTTTATGTTTGTCTTACGTGAGTTCTCTTGCACTGGCCCTGGTTGTCGGTACGGATCGAGTTCACGGTGTTCCTCGCGAGCTGTATTCCATTGGTGACTATCGCGAAAGAGGCGTTCGATGGCTCGTTCATGGCGTGGCGGTCGCGGCGCCCTCGCTCTCGATGTCCGGACGCGGACGGCGCGGCGGGTGGCTTCCATAGCCGCCGTGGTTGCCCTCGGCATCGGAATCAACGCCGCCGAACCCGGACACAGCCACGCCGACCTTCCGCAACTCCCGCTTCCCGACCTCATCTGCCAGGCAGGCACTCAGGCAGAGTTCGGGGTGGTGGACAACGCCGTCACCGGCATCTACATGGGTGCCTACCGCAACTGCACATCCCCCAACGGCCAATACCCCCAATATGTCTCGTGGGTCATCACCGTCGACCCGATCAACGTCAACGGCTGCCCACAAACCCGTTTCTTCGGTTCCGGAACGATGACCTGGGTAAACCGCCACACGATGAATACCGAACCCGGCACAGTAGATTTCGACGTCGACCTCTCCAGCCTCTCGACGATAAGAATCGCACTCAAAGTGACCAGCGGACCCCTGGCAGGCAAAACCATCTCCGCCCTGGTCGTCCCGTCATCAACTGACCTTCTCCTCCCATGTCCCGACGGCGGCTTCGGGATCAGACGCATGAACTTCGACGGCCAGGGAGTGTTCCGGTCCTAATCCCGAAGCCACTCTGCAATTGAATTGCCTTGCATCGCTGCGTATCCGCACTCCGGGTTCGGTTGGATCCCACCGTGATCACTCGGTCGCCTCACACAAGCGGCCAACCAACCGATCAATGGCAGGATCATGCGATGACAGCTGCCAGGAGCGACCGCCACCAGAGACTGTCGGCTTTTCTGGCCTCCCGCAGTGACATCGAGCTCGCCGAGTTCATGGACACGAGCCGGTCCAACCGTGTGGGAGTCGGCGGTGGCACGGCAGTCATCGAGGTCGACGCCGTACAGGTGTTCGTCAAGCGCATCCCGCTGACCGATCGAGAGCTCGCTCAGCCGGGCACCACCGCGAACCTGTTCGACCTGCCGATGTTCTGCCAGTACGGCATCGGCGGACCGAGCTTCAATGCATGGCGTGAGCTGGCCGCGAACATCATCGTCACCGATGGCGTTTTGGCCGGCCGCGCACAATCGTTCCCGGTGCTCTACCACTGGCGGGTGCTGCCCGGCCGGCCGCCGATCGCGCCCGAACACGCCGACATCGACGCTGTGGTTGCTACCCAGGGCGGCCATCCGGCCGTGCGGGCGCGGCTCGAAGCGCTGGCCGCTGCATCGTGGCGCCTCGTGCTGTTCTGCGAATACATCCCGCACACCATGCCGGACTTGCTGCGCGAGAACCCGGTCGGCGAGGCCGCGGCAGTCGCGCGGCAGCTTTCAGCGATCGTGACCTTCCTCGGCGATCGGAAGTTGCTGCACATGGATGGGCACTTCGGCAACATCCGCAGCGACGGTGAGCTGATCTACCTCAGCGACTTCGGACTCGCTACCTCGCCGCATTTCGACCTGTCGACCGCCGAGCGCGACTTCGCGGAACGCCACACCACCCATGACGCCGACTATGCCGCCATGCGCCTGGTCAACTGGCTGGTGACCGATGTGTGCGGAATTCCGACTCCGCCCAGCGGCGGTCCGGTCGCTCGCAACGAGTACGTACTTCAGTGTGCCGCTGGATACATCCCCGACGATGTGCCGTCGGCTGTGGCCCTGATCCTGACCCGGTACGCGCCTGCCGCCGCGAGGATGAACGCTTTCTACTGGAGATTGTTCGGCGGCGATGTCTACGCGGAATACCCTGCTGGGCACGGCAATTCGGGTCGATGAGTGCGTCTTCGCGAGCTCGCCGTGGCATCGGTCAGCGGCGCTCGGCGGCCTGTTGTGCTGTTTTCTCGAGCTCGGCTCGGTACTGCTGCCACCAGGTCGAGTCCCTGGCGGCCATGTTGTCGTTGCCGTCGACCATGCCTGCGGCGCCGTCGATTAGTTCGCGGAGGATGTCGGCGTGTCCGGCGTGCCGGTGGGTTTCGGTGGTCACGTGCACCAGGATTTGGTGCAGGGTGACGGTTCGGTGGTCCTCGTTCCACCACGGGACCAAGCCTGGGGCGGTGAGGTCGAGGGTGTCGATCGTGGCGTCGGCGTGCGCCCAGGCTCGACGGTAGAAGTCGATGATGTCCTCGCGTGACTGTTCGGCGGTGGCCCACATGTCGGCCGTGGGATCGGTCTCGAAGTCGTATTCGGCCAGGGGTTCGTTATAGGGACGGGCGAAAGTGTCACCGAAGTAGCCGAACTCGACGCCGGCGAGATGTTTCACCAAGCCGAGCAGGTTTGTGCCGGTGGGAGTCATCGGACGACGCACGTCGTACTCGGACAGGCCGTCGAGCTTCCACAGCATGGCTTCGCGGGCCGACCGTAGGTAGCGGTGCAGATCCGCCTTGGGGCTGGAGACAGTCATGCCGAGCACCTTGCCACGGCACCCGCCCATGCTCTACCGATTTCGTTCCTCATCAGCGCATTCGGGCGTCACTCGGTAGCGGCGGGCTTCGTCTGCCGTCGGCCCGGACAGCCGGGCAGGACAACGGCTAATCTCGACCCATGACACCGGAAGCGGGAGTCCTCGCCGTGGCGGAGCCGCTCAGCTCGTCACTACCGCGGCCGCCGCGATGTTTACCTGTTGCGTCGAACTGTGACGCGACCGAAGCCGACACCATTTCGGTTGTCGCACAGGACATCTAGAGGTATCAACTATGCGTACGCGTATCGCTGCCGTCACACTATCTGCCGCACTCGCCCTTGCCGCGGTCGGCGCGGTCGTGCTGCACTACTACGACGGCGGGTCCAGGGACCATACGTACCTTCAGGTCGGCGACTGCTGGGACTACAGCACCAGATTCGATGAGCAGATGCACGTAAAGCCTTGCTCCGGTCCGCATTACGGCGAAGTAATCCTCAGCGGAGAATATGCCGACCTCAGTCCCCATCCGTCCGGTGGGCTCGACGCATGGGGCTATTGCGAGCAGCGGCTGAGCGAAATCCTGTCGAAGAACAGCCATCTGGAGACCTATATGGTCCCGACCACCTCTGTCCTTTGCGCGGTAACCTCCGCCGATCATCGTGACACTCGGATCGCAGGTCTCACGGGCAGAGTCGGGCGCTGACTCCTCTCGCGCGCATCAACATCCGGCGCGCAAGGCAGGCGGTGACGGTGACATCGCCCGGCTTTGCTGAGCTGTCATGGCAACGAGCTCAGCCGGGGAGCGCGGCCGAAACAGGGCTCGGTGGAGGGGCGGGGTGGGTGTGGTTTCGCAGGGGCTCGGCAGGCGCCGTGGAAAGCGGTGAAGGCGGCTAGGGCCGCGAGGATCGCGCCAGCGACCAGGTAGGTGGGTGCGGCGCCTGGGGCTTGGACTGCTACGCGGGCGGTGGCTAGGCCGAGGGCGATCAGGGTGAGCAGGGCGGTTTCGAGGATTGTCACGTATCGCGGGGTCGGGGGCATCCAGGTTCTCCTGGCGGTTGGCGGGTACCTGGGTGGTGGGTGGATGTAGCTGTTGAATAGCTGACAGTTGGACGGTAGCAAGGAACCGGGAATCTGACAAGATGAATTACCGGATTGGCTGCGGGTGGTGGAGGCGGTCGTTCAGGGAGTGGGGATCGAGTTCTGTAGGAAGCGGATCAGGATGGCTGTCGTTTCTTCGGGGTGCTCGAGGTTGGGTAGGTGGCCTGAGTCGGCGAGTTCTAGGTGGTGGGCGTTGGGGAGGATTCGGGGTAAGCGGGCGGCGATTCGGCGGAAGTCTGGGAGGTCGTCGGCGCCGGAGATCGTCAGGGCGGGGGCGGTGATTGCGGAGAGGTCGATGGGGCGCTTGATCTGGTGGGCGTCGTCAAGTGTGGCCAGTTGGGTGTCGAAGGCCAGGCGTTGCATGCGGCGCACCAGTTCTCGGGTTTCGGTGTCGGCTCGGGGGCCTAGCCAGGTGGCGACGTTGAGTTCTACTGCGCCGGCGATGTCTCCGGCTTCGAGCAGTGCTTCCTCGCGTTCGATGAATCTGCGCAAGTCCTGGGTTGGATTGTGTTCGGGCACTCCGGTACACAGCAAGGCGAGGGCGGTGGTTCTGTTCGGGTGATGGGCCGCTATCTCGAGGGCGATCTCTCCGCCGTAGGAGGAGGCGATGAGTGCGGCTCGTTCGATGCCGAGATGGTCGAGGAGGGCGAGAACGTCTTCGGCGTCGCTGTAGGGCTGGTCTGTTGTCGGAGTCTGGCCGAAACCGCGGAAATCGCAGCGCACCAGCTGGTATCCGACATCGATGAGTGGAGTCCACTGCGGACTCCACATCCGTCGGTCGCACACACCCGAGTGGAGCAGGACCAGTGTCGGGCCGACGCCCGCGACGTCGTGGGACAGCGTCATCATCCGGACGCTAGTCGGCACCTATCACGGGTGCACTCGAATATCACCGGCTCCGCGGGGCCGTGATCAACGGGACATGGTGGCGGAGAAGTGTGAGTGGAGGCGTCGTCATACCCCGTTCGTGTCGGCGTTCTCGGGGTGCGAGTGTGCCGAGGTGATGGGAGGTGGCTGACGGTGCCGATGATCATCGTCAGCAACCACTTTGGCCCGGGCTACGCCGGTTTGACGGGAATCTATAGCGAGCCAATCAGGGCTGGGGCGTGGGTGGTCGGAGGGTGGTGGTTGGCGTCGTGGGAGCCGGGGCGGGTGGCTTCTGGCTGGCAGGGGGTTGCTTGGTGGATGGGGCGGCGGGTGCGGCTGGTTGCGGATTGGGGGCCGCAGGCGGGGCTGGTTGTTTGGAAGCGGGGGTTACTGGGACCGTCGTGGTTGGTTGGGGTTTGGGGGCGGGCGGGGCGGCTGGTTGTGGTGGCGGTGCCGGTGCGGCTGGTTGTGGAGTGGTCGGTTGTGAAGGAGTGGGGGCGGCGGGCGGCGGCGGTGGCGGGGCGGCCGATTGTTGATGAGGTGCCGGTGTTGCTGGTTGCTGAGGCGCGGGGGTGGCAGGCGCGGCGGGCTGTTGCTTGGGCGTGGTTGGCGGGGGCGTGGCTTGTTGTTGATTGGGGGGCGGTGGGGGAGTGGACTGTTGAGGTGCCGGTGGTTTCGGCGTCGTCGGCTTGGGCGGGGCGGTTGTTGTTGTGGGGGAGGGCCTTCGCTCGGTGGCCGCTGGCGGTGGCTGCTGGGTGGTGGGTTGGGTCGTCGTGGAGGGAGTCGGGGCGGGCGGGCGTGGTGTCGGCGAGGTGGTGGTCGGCGTGGTTGTGCTGGGTGGCGTTGTGGGCGTCGGGGTTTGGGTGGTGGGACGTGGCTGAGGGCTAGTCGGCACCGGGATGGCGGGCACTTTCGGAAGGGTCGGGGTCGGGCAGAAGACACCGCAGGGTATCGGTGCTCGCCCGGGGATGTTGATCGTTACCCGGATCTTCAGTTGCAGTGTGGCCCTGGGCATTTGGGTATCAGTTGTGGAGGTGGTGCCCGGTGTGTCCGAGGGCGGGGGATCGGTTGTCGCTTCGGGGGCGGGTGTTTCCTCCGGTGGCGCAGCGGGATCGGCGACAACGGTCTCGCCGACGCTCATGCTCGACCCGGCACCTTCGGGCATACCACCGTCGGGGGTGCTGTCCGGGATGGGGGCGAGCTCGCCCTGGGCGGGGGCGCCGCCGGTCTTGTAGGCGTTGGACCAGCTGAGCACCTTGGACGCGTACTCGAGGGAATTGTTGTAGCGCAACACCGCGCGGAGTTCTTGCTTCTGGTCGCGCATATCCAGATCGCCGGAGCACAGATATTTGCCTGCGCCGAGTACGGCGTCGAAGATGTTGTTGGGGTCGGTGTTTCGGTCACCGTTGCCGTCGGCGGCGTAGATCGCCCAGGTGCCGGGTAGGAATTGCATCGGGCCGACGGCGCGCACGTAACCACCGTCGGCGGCCGGGATGATTTCGTTGCCGGGCAGGGTGCCGTCCAGTGCGGGGCCGTAGATGATGCCGCGGGTGGTGCCTTCGGCGTCGGTGCGCCCGTTGCCCGCGTGGTTGGATTCGATTTTGCCGATGCCGGCCAGTAGATGCCACGACATCCCGCAGTTGGGTGTCGACGACTGCAAACTGAGTTCGGCGTTGCGGTAGGCGGCGAGCGCGATCTCGGGGATGCCGCGGGTCGGCACGTTCGGCAGGTCGACGTTGTGCAGCGGGACGGTGCCGTTGACCAGCGATTCCTCGTCGAGCGGCGGTGTCATCAGTTGCTGCTGCGTGGGTTCCGGCCCGATGATGATCGATTGATCGGTGCCCGGATCGGCAGTGCCGATGGACGAGGCAAGCAGGCCGTCGGGTGTGCGCGGCGTGGTGTGCGCGGCCGACCCGGACAGCACCAACCCGGTCAATACAAGCGCGGACACGGCAGTTGGTCCAGATATTCGCATCGGCGCACCAATCCCTCGGGAGGTCGAGCGCGGCGGTGACCTGCGGTACCGCCGCCGCGAGTTCCGATCATCCGTAATCGACGGAAGTCGTTGCCGGGCGCGAAAATGTCCTACCGCCGATGTCCGAACAACCGGGGTGAATCATGGCATGAAAAAGCCACCCGGAGCTCCCCAGTAGAAGTGGGGAAAATATCGGCCGACGAGCTGTCCGCCGCCGGGATCAAGTGTTCATTGAATGGTAATTCGGCCTATATCCCCAGTTGGGAAGGTCCCCACTCAGATCTTGCACGCTGATCCATACTTCTGTGTGCCCCCTCGAGTTGTACCGGAGGTACGCTATGCGGAAGTTCCTATATCCCTTTGCATTCGGCGCAGTAGTGGCTTTGACCACGCTCGTCATGCCCGGCTCGGCAGGTAACGCCGCCGACAATCCACAAGCAACAGAACGCGGTGTCACCGATATCGTGCCGGTCCCCGTCGAAGCCAGGCCGGACCCCGGCTCGAACTTCCGGTTGACCGCCGAGACCGTGATCCGCGCCGAACATCAGGCCAAGGATGTCGGGAACTACCTGGCCGGTCTGCTCCGGCCCGCCACGGGTTTTCCAGTACCGGTGGTGGATCGGTATGACCTCGGCAAGAAGTCCGCGATCACCCTGGAACTCGGCGACGCCGGTTCCCGCGTCGGCGATCAGGGCTATCAGCTGCACGTCACCAAAAATGGGGTCAAGCTGAAGGCCAATACCACCGACGGGCTGTTCGGCGGCGTGCAGTCGCTGCGTCAGCTCTTCCCGGCGGACATCAACAAAACGACTGTGCAGAAACGGGATTGGACGGTCTCGGGCGGAAAAGTGCTCGACTACCCGCGTTTCCGCCAGCGCGGCGCGATGCTCGACGTGGCCCGGCATTTCTTCAAGCCGGATCAGGTCAAGCGTTACATCGACCAGATCGCCCAGTACAAAATCAACACCCTGCACCTGCACCTGACCGACGATCAGGGCTGGCGCATCGAGATCAAGAGCTGGCCGCGGCTGGCCGAGATCGGCGGCCAAACCGCGGTGGGTGGTGACCCTGGTGGCTACTACACCCAGGAGCAGTACAAGGACATCGTGAATTACGCGGCGTCCCGCCACATTACGGTGATTCCCGAGATCGATATGCCGGGCCACACCAATGCCGCACAGGCGTCGTACGGCGAATTGAACTGCGACGGTAAGCCGGTGCCGCCGCGCACCGATATCGAGGTCGGCTACAGCTCGCTGTGCATCGGTCTGCCCATCACCTACAAGTTCGTCGAGGATGTCATCCGCGAGGTCGCGGCGATGACCCCCGGCAAGTACATCCACATCGGCGGTGACGAGGCGCACGCGACCTCCGACGCCGACTACAAGACCTTCTTCGACAAGGTCACCCCGATGCTCGCCACCTACGACAAGAAGGCGCAGGGCTGGCACAACATCGTGGTGACCAACCCGCCGACCTCGGCCATCCCGCAGTACTGGGATCCCGCCAGGAGCAACGCCGATGTCGCGGCAGCGGCCAAGCGCGGCAACAAGATCCTGATGTCGCCTGCCAACAAGGCGTACCTGGATATGAAGTACAACAAGGACACCAAGCTCGGTCTGCAGTGGGCGGGCCTGGTCGAGGTGAAGGATTCCTACGACTGGGATCCGGCCACCTTCCTGCCCGGCGTTACGGAAAGCCAGCTGGCCGGTGTGGAGGCGCCGCTGTGGTCGGAGACCCTGCGGACCAGCGCCGACATCGAATACATGGCATTCCCGAGGCTTTCGGGCATCGCCGAGATCGGCTGGTCGCCGGCGGCGACGCACAACTGGGACAAGTATCGGGCGCGGCTCGCCAAACAGGGCCCGATCTGGACCGCGCAGGGCATCAACTTCTACCGCTCCCCGCAGGTGGATTGGAAATAGCCCGCGCAGCACAACCACCCGAAAAACGTTCTCGGGTGGATAGATAACCCATCGCAATTCGGATCGGCCGGATTACAGGATCGTCCCCAGCGAACGATCCGGAAGGAGTTCGAGGTGTCGCCTTACAGAAGAACTTTCATTGCTTGCCTCGCGCTGCTAGCCGGACTGGGGACGGTCCTCACCCCGGCCACCGTCGCTGCCCAACCGGACGCCGCGGCGGTCGACACCGACGGTGACGGCTTGCCCGATACCTGGGAGAAGAACGGGTACGACGCCAACGGCGACGGCACGATCGACGTGGACCTGCCCAAGATGGGCGCGAACCCGAATCACAAGGACATCTTCGTCGAGATGGACTACATGAACGGGCGCCTGCCGACCACCGCGGCCCTGGACCGAGTCGTCGCGGTCTTCGCCAATGCGCCGGTCACCAACCCCGACGGCCGCAACGGGATCTCCATTCACCTGGACGCGGGCAGCGCCAGGGGCACCGCCTACAATCTCGGCGGCGGCAACCAGGTGCCCTACGACAACGATCTGTCACCGGTGGACAGCCAGGTCGCGGCGATCAAACGCAGCAACTTCGCCGCGGTGCGTGCCCGGGTGTTCCACTACATGATCTGGGCGGATTCCTACAACGGCGGTTGCAGCAGCGGTATCTCGCTGGGTATCCCGGCGGATACCTTCGTCGTCTCGCTCGGCCCGAAGTGCAACTGGAATCCCGGTGACGACGGCAACGTCGGCACGTTCATCCACGAACTGGGGCACAACCTCGGCCTGAAACACGGTGGCGTCGACCACGTCAACTACAAGCCGAACTACCTCAGCGTGATGAACTACAGCTTCCAGTTCTCGGGCGTGCCCAAGACCGACGGCACGTCGAACTTCGGCTACTCGGGCGTGAATCCGCCTGCGTTGAACGAGAACTCGCTGCAGGAGCAGCAAGGCCTCGGGCCGGTGGCCGCGGGCTGGCGGACGGTGTACTTCTGCCCGGACAACACCCGCAAGCGGACCGGTGCGGCGGACCAGCCGATCGACTGGAACTGCAACGGCAGCATCCAGACCTCCGGCGTGCGGACCAGCGTCAACAATGACCGGAACTACACCTCGCTGCAGGCCCAGAACAATTGGTCCTCAGTGGTTTACGACGGTGGCAATGTCGGTCAGGACACCGTCGAAACCCGGCGGCTCCCGGAGCAGTCGCCGGAGGAGATGACCAAGGAGGAGTTCGATCGGATGCAGGAGGCCCTGCACGAGTAGCGTGCTCCGTCATGCGAATTCCCGGCGGTGCCACCTCGGAAAGAGGCCGCACCGCCGGGAATTTCGCTGTCACAACGAGATCAGCGGACTACCCGGTCGGTGGTCTGCCGATTCCTCGCGAACATCGCCAGCACCGCGGTCAGTACCGCGCCGACGACTCCGCCGCCCGCGACCTGCCCGATGACCTGCCCGAGATCCAGGCCCGAGCCGGTCGCCGCCTGGATGATCGCGCCGGTGACACCGCCACCGACGGCGCCCGCGGCGGTATTGCCGACGGGGCCCAAGCCTTTACCCGCGCCGGCCATGTTCCCGCCGACCAGACCGCCTAGTACACCCAACAACCATTCCATTGTCGTTCCTTTCCCCTGGTGGAGTGTTACCGGTCTAGCGGCGCGTAGTGGGTGCGTCGCGGTGCATGTCATGTGCCCCTGAGACATTCGCGGTACCGCGCTGTCCGGTGGCTGTCGCGTCGGTGCGCGACGGAGTGAACCCTTGTCGACCCGCCGCCGTTGCCGACGTCCCGGGGGTCGGGGCGCCGCGCGTGGTCGTGGTGGTGTCCGGCCTGCGCCTGCCGAGCATGGCGAGCAGTCCGGCGACGACGGCGGTGATGGCCAAACCGATGGGGATGCCCCACCAGCGGTTGATGCCGGACCCGTCGGAGTCGGTCGTCCCCTCGATGTCGGGGTTCGGCACCGGGTTCGGTACCGCGACGTCAGGTGCGTCCGCGCGGAATCCCGGTAGGGACGCGGCTAGCTCCGGCGGCTGTGTGGCCAGCCCGTTGTTCTCCGACCACTTGATCTCGGTGCCGCCGGGGCCCTCGAAGTTGGCCGTCGCGACGCCGTCGTCGACGGTCATGTCCGAGCGCGGGTAACCGAAAGGCCCGGTGACGCCGCCGCTTTCGCGCCATGCGTCGAGCACCTTGCCCTTGATGGTCCAGGCGCCCGTTTCGGGCTTCCAATAGATCGCGGCGCCGCCGGGCTCGGCGAAGTCGTTGTATCGGCCGACGCCGTCGCCCGCGCCGGACTCATCGTTGGTGGGGAAGCTCAGCGGGCCGCTCGGTCCGCCCAGCGACTTGTACTTGACGAGGATCTCGCCGTACATCGCCTTGGCTCCGGTGTTCGGCGAGTAGTAGATGACACCGCCCTGGTAGGCGCGTTCGGCACCACCGGCGACATCGGTGGCCGGGCCGAGCGGGGCGCCGAGGAAGGATCCCGAGCCGCCGAACTCGGCGTAGTGCGCGTCGATCGCATTGACCGCGTCCGCGGACGGGTCGGCTACCGCCGGTGCTGCGGTTCCTGCCAGTAGCCCCGAAGCGAGTAGGGCGAGCACGTTGACCGTGAGAGACGTGCGGCGCCGGTTCTTTCCTCGATGGGTATCCAACATTTCAGGCATGATCTCCTCGATTCGTCAGTGCGATGCGCGAGCCGACAAAGCGCGGCCGGTCCGCCGCTGTGCCTTCAACCTGGACGTGATCGGTGGTGAGGGTTGCGCTTGCCCGAAACTCCCGGGGCATTGCCCCGGGTAAAGGCTGATTCCGGCTGTTATCCCGTCCTGGTCGAACTCGGACTGTCGGTTGGCGATATCAGCGTGCGCTCCTGTATTCGTAGTGTATTCCCGCCCGCGTAATGGCACGGTCGATCAGCTACAGCCGGGCAATTCCCCTGTTGGAGCGGCGTCAAACATGGTTTTCGCTGGAAATCGGCGGTTGACCGTCCCGGATGCGGAAATAGCCGGTCGAATGCCGCCGGGTCAGCTACTGCGATGTGGCAATCGAGCGGCCCGTCAGCGCGCCATTATGCGGGAATAGCGGCGTCGGTAGTACCGCTGCGCGAGCAGCAGAACCGGAAACGCCACTCGCCAGCGTCCGCTCGGCGCCGGTCGGGTCCGGGAGCGCAGGACGGTACCGTCCGCAGCGCGGTGCACGACGAAGGCTTCCTCGCCGGAGACCGGGTGGCCGGGCAGGGTGCCGTAGGCGAATCCGCATCGGGTAGCGCTGTCGGCTGCCGCGACCACCCGCACCGGTTCGTGCACCGCGATCGGGCCCCAGCCCGCGGTGATCCGGTAGTCCGCGCCCTCGCTCACCCGTTCGGTTTCGCCGGCCCCCGGCGTGATTCGAAAACCGCTGCGCCGCTTGACCTTCCAGCAGAGGACCGCGTCTGCCTCGCTGGGCCAGTCCGCGTCCGTGTGCGCGATGGTCACCGTCTATTCGGAACGCCGGAAGCCGGTAGGTCGGCTGTCCAGGTTTCGTCGCCGGGTCGGGTCGCTCCGGCGGGTCCGTAGTTGAGCTCGCCCGTCACCGGTGTGCGGCGATCAAGAGCGCGGTGTTCACAAGGTCGAACTGTGTCAGTTGGGCGCCGAGCCCGCCGCTGTCGAACGTTCAGCGGATACCGAGCTCGGCCCGTGGCGGCGACCATGGCTGCATGGGTAGACCACTACGGGGAGTGTGACTTTCGATGGATGTGCTGGTCATCCTGGTCGGGCTGGCGATCGGCGCGACGATCGTCTGGGGCGCCACCAGTTTCTGTGCCGAGGGCGTCTATCGGCGCAACCATGCGGACCGGACACCGCACGGCGACGACAAGGGCGGCCGATAGGGATGGATGCCGTCATAGAGATGCTCGTCGCCTGGTCGTTGGGCCGGGTGCGCCGGGCCGGGATGCGCGTCAACGGCCTCACCGATCAGGCCCTCGACCTCGCGGTCGATCGGGTGTGGAATGTGGTGGTCGGCAAGCTCGGTGCCGATCCGACGATCGGGCGGTTGATCGCCGAGGCGCGGACCGGCGAGGTCTCGTCGCGGGCCAGGACGGCGGCCGAGCGCTCGCTGAGCGCGGCGGCCGCGGTGGATCCGCGGTTCGCCGAGGCGTTGCGGCAGGCGGTGGCCGGGGTGGTGACGCCCGGCAGTACCCGGCGTCGGCGGTGGTGGTGACGCCAGGCGGTACCCGGCGATGACGGCAGCCGTGGTGAATCCGCTCGACGGCGGAGACAGGTCTGCTAAATTCTCGTTACCGGCGGTACCGGGTTAATTGAACCGCGCCTGCCGGGCGGTACCAGACATCGTCGTTGGGAGTTGCCGTGACCAGAGCTGGCACCGTTGCCGCGTTCGACCGCACGACCCGCCGGTCCGGCACGATCGAGCGGCTGCTCGCGGATGCGATCGCGCTGGTGGACGGGTTCTCCACGCAGTCGCCGGTGTACGACGGGCTGCCGAGCTCGCTGGTCGACGCGGACTTCGTCCCGGCCGCCGAGCTGAATGTGCGGCTGTTCTTCCAGTTCTGGCTCGACGGTAACGAGCCGTCCGAGGACGATACCCGGCCGCTGGTCGAGCGCGCGGTGTCGCTGGTGCACGACGGAATGCCGCTGGACGAGGTGCTGCGCAACTATCGGACGGCCGTCGACTTCCTCTGGTCACAGCTGCCGACCACGGCGTCGCCGGCCGGGCGGGCGGCGCTGGCCGAGATCGGCCGACCGCTGTCGGAATACCTCTCGCTGATGACGGCGCGCATCGCGGTTGCCTGTGTTGAGGATGCCCGGCGGCGGCCGTGGGACGAGCTGGAACGTAGGCGCGGAATTGTCGACGCCCTACTGGCCGGGCGGGATCCGGTCGATTGGATGGGCGATCCGGCGGTGCCGGTCGCGGACGCGTTCGTGGTCACGGTGATCCGCCCCGGTGACCCGGGCCCCGGCACGCTCACCGATCTGCGGCATCGGATCCACGATCTGCCCGGTGCGTTCCTGCGCCGCGATATCAGTGGCTGGACCGCGCTGATTCCGATCGATCCGGGCGGCGACAGTGCGGCGGTGATCGAGCAGCTGTCGGCGCGGTTGACGCCCGGGTTCGCCAGGGAGACACCGCCATTGCTGTGGATCGGCGTCTCGCCCGCGCCGACCCGAGCGGCCATTCCGGCCGCCCTCGCCGAGGCCAGGGTGGTCGCCGAGCTCGGTCGCTGCCTCACCCGCAGCGAAATCATCTGTCGTCGGCCGGATCTGAGGATGGAGTACGCGGTGGCGGTCGACGCGTCGGTGCGCACCGAACTGGCCTCGGTGCTGGGGCCGCTCGCTGATCAACCGGTATTGGCGGAGACACTCGGCGTTTTCTTCGCGAACGAGTGCAATCAGAATGCCGCGGCGCGGCTATTGTTCGTGCACCGCAATACGATTACCTATCGGCTGGCGCGGATAGCCGAACTCACCGGATACGACCCGCAGCGCCCGACGGAAGCGATGACATTGTCGGCGGCGCGAACCGCGCAACTCTTGGAATCGAAGGGTTTCTCGGCCTGATTTCCTGGACCGAGTCATGGGCCCCGGCTCCGGGCCCTATGGATGTGCACAACTGCGGCGGCGGGGACTCTGTTTGATTGTCGATAGCGAGACGGACGCGCACGGGAGTGTACTGACTCGAGTTCGGTTTGCCGGTCACACGCGACGAGACGAGGGTGCATGTTCGGGGAGAGATTCACTTGGGCAGCGGTGCCATTGGCGGCGCTCTGCGTTGCCGTGTCCAGCGTCGGCGTCGCGGCGGGTGATCCGTATCCGACGTTCCCGCCGGATCAGAATCAGTTGCCGCAGTTGCCCGCTGAACCGCAGATCTACGATCTGCTGCCGATCCCGGTGCCCGCCGAAGACCCGTGGTACGCCGATCCGGCGGATCTGGCTTCGTACGCGCCCGGGCAGATCATTCGTACGCGCAGCGTGCAGACCCGCATTCTCGGCATTCCGTTCCCGGTGGACACCAAGCAATTGTTGTTCCGCAGCAACGATATTCACGACAATCCGATCGCCACCGCGACGTCGGTGATCACGCCCGGTATTCCCTGGACGGGTAGCGCGCGGCCGGTGGTGTCGTTCCAAGAGGCGATCGACTCGACGAACTCGGCCTGCAATCCGTCGTACACGCTGCAGGTCGGCACCATGAAAGAGGCCGCGCTGGCCACGGGTTGGCTGGCGCAGGGCTTCGCGATCAACGTGCCCGACTTCGACGGCAAGTTCAACACGTTCAACACCTTCGACGAGGGCAAGATGGTGTTGGACAGCCTGCGGGCTATGAAAAATGATGCGACGCTAGGGCTTTCGGACTCCGGTATCGCCCTGTACGGATATTCGGGTGGTGGCTCCGGGTCGATCCGCGCGGCCGAGATGCGCGAAAGTTACGCGCCCGACGTGCGATTGCTGGGTACCGCCATCGGTGGCACGCCGGGTGACCTGCGCTTGCAGGCGCGCTACGCGACCGAACAGCGGCCGGGACTCACCGGCATCAGCAACTTCACGATGTGGCTCGGTTTCGCCGGGCTGTCCCGCGAGTTCCCCGAGCAGTTCGACGCGACGAAGCTGCTGACCAAGGAGGGCCAGGCCATCCTGCAGGACATGCAGAGCCGCTGCGTGTACACGATCGCGCTGTCCGGCATGTACCGGCCGATCAGCGACTACTTCCAGCCAGGACTGACCTTGGAAAACGCGCCCGGCGTGCTGCAAGTGCTCCAGGAACAGAGCCTGGGCCAGCACATTCCGGACAGCCCGATCTTCTGGTTCCACGGCATCTGGGATGAGCTGATTCCCGCGTCCGCGGTGCTGCCCGTGGTGAACGACTACTGGAACCGCGGCGCGGATCTTCGGTTCTTCACCGTGCCGCTGCCCGAACATATCGTCAACGCGGTGGCCGGCTGGCCGCCCGCCGTCGCCTGGATCAGCGCGGTGCTGCGCGGCCTCCCGCCGGGCCCGCGCTTCAAGGCCGACTTCCAGATCCCGGGCTAGATAACGGATTTCGACCGGCTATCGCTGGTGTGGCCGCGATAGCCGATCGGGTCTATCTCGTCTGTGCCGATCCGGCGCCGAGGCCGCACGGGACGGGGGCCGGGTGGTCCGGGTCCAGGGCGTTGAGGACCAATTGGATGGTGGTGGGGTCGGAGGTTATCGCCATGTGCTCGGAAAGGTTTGTGGGGCAGACGTCTTGGAGGGTGATGTTGTCGACGTCGGGGCCGGTGAGGAAGCCGGTGGTGTAGGGGGTGGCGAACTCGTCGAACTTGGACACGATGACGGTGTAGCGGATGCCGGGTTGTGTTTCGCCGCCGGCGTTCAGTTGGGTGATGAACTCCGAGGTGGGCAGCTGTTCCCGGCAGGACGGGCACAGCAGGTCGGTTGCCGGCGGGATCAGGGTGATCGGGAGGCCGATCAAACCCCAAGTGGTGCCGTGGTTGTCGGGGGCGAGGCCGACGAGGGTGTGCACCTTGTCGGCACCGCCGAGGTTCTTCACGTAGTACCGGGGCAGCACGCCGCCTTGGGAATGGCCGACGATATCGACCTGTTGTGCGCCGGTGGCCGCGAGTACTCGGTCGACGAAATCCGAGATCTCTTGCGCGGAGGTTCGCATCGGGCCGATGCCGGACACTGTGCCGCCGAGGCCGCGACCGAAATCGAGCGCGTAGACGCAGTAGCCCGCGGCTGCGAGTCGCGGGGCCATGGCGAACCAGTTGTCCAGGCGATTCTCGAACGTGCCGTGTACCAGGACAACTGGGCGCGGATGCGCGGCACTCGGACGGCAGGACCAGTTGTTCGCGCCTGGCGGCGGTGGCACGACATCGAAGTCGGACGACCCCCCGCTGGGCGCCGGTTCGGCGACGGCGGTGGCGGCCGATAGAACGGTGAGCGCCAGCACGCTCAGACCGGCCACGAACAGCCGGACAATGGATCCACGCACGAAAAGCTCCTCATCTCCGGTTCGACGGCGAGCACGCCGCAATACCAATGAGCCACCGTCCGCGCTTCTTCGCGAAGTTATTCGGGGAAGATCGAAAATGGCGAGAGATTATGTGATAAAGCGGCGCGATTGCGAGCCTAGCGCACACCACATCGACGAGCATCCGATGCGTCGGGATCTACTCGACACCGAGCTCAATGATTGGGATGACGCCCAATTTTGCGCCGTTGAACTGGGCATCGAGCACACCGTGCGCGGGTTTCGGTGGCTGCCGCGTGGGAGCGCGCTTACCGCTCTCCCACACGGCAGCAACACACTATTCGGGGGTCGAGTTATAACTGTCGGCCCAGACGAAGCTGCGGTAATGGCTGCGGCAGCACATCTGCGGCGCCATCGGCTGCTCTTCGGTTTCCGGCAGGTCCTGTAACTCCAAGACGTCGGCTTCCACGATTCGCCTCCTTCTCTGCGATTTTCTGTGTTCTTTTTCTCACGGTGGGCCGTCGCCGGTCAGGTCGTTGTCGACCAGCCAGGAACGGGATCCGCCATGTTCGAGGCGCAGCAGGAAGTCCAGTACGCCGGCGAGCCCGACGTTGTAACTCGCGCACACCGCACGCATGGTGTCGTCGGGAATCAGGAGCCTGCCGTCGCGTTCGGCGGCCCGGACGTACAGGCAGGTGGCGATCTCCGCCGCCCACTGCCGATAGCGGGGTTGCCCGGTCGCTGCGGCGAGATCGAGGAGTAATTCGGCGTTGCCCGCGATGCCGTGGCAGGTACCGGTCGCGAGGCGCCAGCGGTCCCGGTACACCGTGCGCCCGGCCCGCTCGGCGAACTCGAGGAACCGCAGCTCCCCGGTCACCTGGAAGAGCCGGATGAGGAAGGTGCCGATGCCGGAGGTGCCGTTGCACCAGAAGTTCAGGTCGGGAGTGTCGGTCGTGCCCGGTCCCTTCGGCCAGCGCGCGCCGTCGCCGTCGAGTTCGGCCACCGCGCAGAGCGCGTGGCCGCCGCCGATCGCGATCTCGATCAGGTCGGGCTGGTGCAGATCGCGGCCCGCGCCGAGCAGGAACGCAGCATTGCCCGCGACACCGTGGCCGAAACCGTAGGACTCCGAGCCCGCGAGTTCGTCGCGGAACTGTGCACCGGCCAGCCAATCCACCCGGCTGTCAGCCGCTTTGGTCAGTTGGACCAGGCGGTCGGCGCACTCCGTGGCTCGCTCGGCGAACCGCTGATCACCGCTGGCCCGCCACAGCTGGAGTTGTGCCAGGCCCGCACCGGCCAGGCCGTGGCAGATGTCGGGGTTAGACCAGTCGAGCGGAATGCGCAGCGCGTAGTCCAGTGCACGTTCGGCCAATGCGGCATCGCCCAAAGTTGCTGCGGCGGAATGCAATGCCCACACGGTGCCCGATCGCCCGAAGTACAGTCCGGGCAGGATGCGGCTCGGCTTGGTGAGTCGTCGGTCGAGCCAGTCGGCCGCGGTCGCCAATGCCGGTGCCACCCAGTGCTTTCCGGAACGCACCGCGCGATCCAGGACCGCGAGCACGCCTGCCGCGCCCAGTTGCACGTTGCACGGATCTCCCGGCGGCAACGCCGGGGGGCGCGGCCAGAGGTAACCGTTGTGCGGGGTCATCGTGTCGATCAGGTAGGCCAGTCCGTCGCACAGCAGGCGATCGATGTTCTCTGCGGGTAGTTCCGGACCCGGAAGTGCCTGCCCTGCAACAGGGTCGGACCGTAGGAACGCGGCGGCGCGGGCCAGCGACCAACGGTGCGGAAGCTCAGCGGTGAGGCCCAGGATGAGCGGGGCGAGCGCGCGCAGCGCGGGCGAGGTCGGCGCGGCGGCCTCGACGATCGCCGCGAGGCGCGCACCGGTCGGCCGTGCGTCGGCGGCCAGCACCGGGTTGATACCGGCGGCGGCGAAGAGGAGGGTGGCGCCGAGGCTGAAGCAATCGACTTCCGGACCCGGCGCGGGCAGCGGCTCAGCGGTGTCGCGCCCGGTCGCACCGAAGTATTCCGGCGCGCCGAATCCTGGTGTGCCCGCGATATACGCCGACTGATCGGTGCGCACCGTGCATTCCATATCGATCAGCACCGGGATGTTGTCCGGAGTCACTATGACATTGCTCGGCGCGAGATCGCGCAGGACGTAACCCATTTCGTGCACCGTGGCGATCCGCTCGGTGAGCTCGCGGGCCAGGTGCCAGACCTCGGCTACCGGGACCTGGCGCCCTGCGGGCAGGCGTTGCAGGCTGGTGCCCTCGATCAGATCCTCGACGAGAAACACGTGCCCGGCGACCGTCACGACGTCGCGCAGTGTGGGGGTGATCCCGGTCGGGCCGAGCCGCCGCAGGATCGCTGCCTCGTGCCGCAGCCGATCTCGGGCATCCTGCCCGGTCGGATCCGCCGCGATGTGCGGACGGGCCTCCTTGAGCAGCACCTGGTCGCCGGTGTGCTGGTCGCGGGCGCGGTAGACGCCGCCGCGATTGGAATGCCGGATCGCCGCGGTGACGAGGTAGCGGCCCGCGATGAGCACCGGGTCGCCACGCTTGCGCGCCGGACCACTCTTCGCCGGCGGGTCGAACGGCGGGCTGGCCCAGGCGGGCGGCGAGAACCACGGGTTCCGCGCGTCGGCGGTCGAGGTGCCGTCCGGTGCACGCAGTCGGCCCTCGTAGAAACCCGTGTCGTCCAGTTCACTCGGGCCCGCGAAACACCCGAACCGGTAGTGCACCAGGCTGTCCGGCCGATAGCGGCGATCGGACAGAATCGCCGGGCCGGTGAGTCCGACGGTGGCCTCGTGCAGTTGCTCCGCGAGTATCCGCAGCTGATCGTCGTCGACCGGGTACACGGTGAGGAACTTGCCCGACTGCGCTCGGTCGGCCCGAACCCCGTTGAGCTCGGCGATGATTCGCGGCGTCGCGGCGAATTTGAACGCGCACTCGTGCGCCGCGAGGACCCGCGCCGCGTTGGTCAGCACCGCCGGCGCGGACACCGGAGTGGCGGAGACGTGCAACTTCCAGCCTTGTGACCGCGGCCGATGCCGCGGCGGCGTTACCGTGCACCAGGTTTCATCGACGCACAGCCGCCACCGGATGCCCGCGGTCGATTCCGCAAGCACCGCCATCGCGATCGACCGATAGCCCGCCGCGACGGCCGAGTTCGCGGGCCGACCAGCCAGCACCTCGGTCATCGATGGATGCCCCTCATCCGGTACTACACAGCGATTTGCGGCAAAGCGTGCTCCGATGCTAGTCGCCGGGTGGGGCAGCGTCGTGCCCATATTTCCGGTGTGCGGGCGGTCGACGCGCCGGGCGCACGATCGGTTGGATCTCCCGGATGACGGGCCCGATGCGGTATCGCGTCGCAGCGCACGTCGAGCCGGTTCGTCGACTCGCCGCGTGGCTACGGTGACGCGGCGGCGAATCACGGCACGATGGGTCAGGGCCGTGCAGCAAGGAGGCGTCATGGGCACAGGGGTCGAGGTCGGTCCGTCGTTGCGTCCCACCGGTGGGCGGACGGCGGGGGCGGCGATCGTGGTCGGGGCGCTCGGGGTGGTGTTCGGCGACATCGGAACCAGCCCGATCTACACCATTCAGACGGTGTTCAACCCGGGCGATCCGCATCCGGTGCCGATCAGTGCGGACAACGTATACGGCGTTGTGTCCCTGATCTTCTGGTCGGTGATGATCATCGTCACGCTCACCTACATCTCGCTGGTGATGCGCGCGGACAACGACGGTGAGGGCGGGATCATGGCGCTCATCACCCTGCTGCGACGGCTGGGCGGTGAGCGGGGCGGCCGGACCGCCACGCTGCTGGCGGGTCTCGGAATATTCGGTGCCGCATTGTTTTTCGGCGACAGCATGATCACTCCGGCGATCTCGGTGCTGTCCGCGGTGGAGGGCCTGAAGATCGTGCAGCCCGGCCTGGAAGAGCTGATCGTGCCGATCACGGCGGTGATCATCATCGGGCTCTTCTCGGTACAGCGGCGCGGTACCGCGGCGGTCGGCCGGCTGTTCGGGCCGGTGATGATCCTCTGGTTCTTATCGATCGGGATCCTCGGTGTGTCCGGCATCGTGCGGCATCCGGAGATCCTGAAGGCCTTGTCGCCGACCTATGCGCTGAGCTTCATGGTCGGGCACTTCGGGATCGCCTTCTTCGCGCTGGCCGCGATCGTGCTCGCGGTGACCGGCGCCGAGGCCCTCTACGCCGACATGGGCCACTTCGGCCGGAAGGCGATCACCCGGGGCTGGCTGGGGCTCGTGCTGCCCGCCTGTGCGCTCAGCTATCTCGGTCAAGGTGCGCTGATCCTCGGTGACGAAGGCGCCGTTGGCAGTCCGTTCTTTCTGCTTGCCCCCGGCTGGGCGCGGCTGCCACTGGTGCTGCTGGCGACCGCCGCCACGGTGATCGCCTCGCAGGCGGTGATCACCGGCGCCTACTCGGTGGCTTCGCAAGCGGCGCAACTCGGTTACCTGCCCAGATTGCGGATAGCGCACACCTCGGAGTCGACCATCGGTCAGATCTATGTGCCGTGGATCAACTGGGTACTGATGATCTCGGTGTTGACGCTGGTGTTCGCCTTCCGCAGTTCGGCGGCGCTGGCCTACGCGTTCGGCATGGCGGTGACCGCGACGATCTCCATCACCACCCTGGTGTTCTTCTACCTCGCCCGGATCAAATGGCACACCCCGCTGTGGCTCGTCCTGCTCGGCGCGGTCCCGCTGCTCGCGGTCGACGCGATGTTCCTGTCGGCCAACATGACCAAGCTCGTGCACGGCGCCTGGCTGCCGCTGCTGATCGGGCTCACCGCTTTCACGGTGATGAGCACCTGGGCGCGCGGCCGCGACGTCGTTACCCGCGCACGGGAGGAGAAGGAAGGCCCGCTGCGCGCCTTCGTGGACGAATTGCAGCATCACGAACCACCTTTGCTGCGCGTCCCCGGCACCGCGGTATTCCTCAACCGCGGCAAAGAGACCGCGCCGCTGGCGATGCGGGCCAATGTCGAACACAATCGCGTGCTGCACGAGCACGTGGTGATCATGTCGATCGACACGCTTCCGGTGCCGCGGGTACCCGACGTATCGCGCACCGAGATCGACGCGCTCGGCTACGCCGAAGACGGAATCATCCACGTGACAGCGCATTTCGGCTACATGGAAACCCCGAACATCCCGGCCACGCTGCGCCTGCTCGACCCCGCGCACACCGAAGGTCGTATCTCGGTGGAGGATGCGTCCTACTTCCTGTCGAAAATAGAGCTCAAGCGCGGACCCGCACCGACCATGGCGCAGTGGCGCAAGCGCCTGTTCATCGCCACCTCCTACATCACCGCCGACGCCGCCGAGTACTTCGGTTTACCGGGCCAGCGAACGGTGATCATGGGGGAGCGCGTCGAGGTGTAGGTCGTTTGGCGGACACCGTATTCGCGCGTGCACCAATACGCTATTGCTACGCAGACACTTTCGTGATGCACGGGGGTTGATGATCCGGAATCGACAGTGCTCGCAAGATTCTCGAGTCGCAGAGCCGCATGGGCCTGGCGACGTGGCAGGCGGTGGACGGACGCGCTGAGCGAGGCGCATCCCTCTCGAACGGATTGGCTCGGCAGGTGTTCAAGCGGAAGAAGAGCCGGCTCGATCCGGTGCTGGTGCGGCGGGTGGAGCAGCTGAGGCAGCAATTCACCCTCGCGGAAGGTTCGGATTCGCTGGATCGGGTTGGTGCGACGCTTGCCGAATTGAATCTGTTCGTCTTGGAATTCGTGCCGACGATGGGTACCGATCTGCGGAAGGCGTTGATCGGCACGGAGGTGCTGCGCTGGGCGATCATCCTGGAAACGCGACTACCGGAGTGTAATTGGTTCCGGGTGGCGATGATGGCGACGATGCACTCCGGCGCCTACGCACAGGCCGTGGCGCAATTCTGGCAGAACGACGAGACACAGATGCCGTTGCGCGCGGCCAATCAGGTCGTTTTCGAGCTCGGCGCCTATGCCAACCACCGGTGTTCGATGCCTGCGTTCGCGCCGCTGCTGCTGGAAAACGTCTCGGGCAGTCTGTATCTGGCGACGCAGGTGATGACCGCTATTCGCGCTGTCGACCCCGGCCCGCAGCGGCTCTTCGACGTCGAGCAAGAAGACCAGCAGTGGATCGCCGACCTCGAGTCCGGCGAATTCTGGGACCATCAGGACCGCGATACCCGAGTGATCAATCGACGGCTCGAAGAGTTCCGTGCCCGCCAGGTGAAACTCGTCGAAGCCGCACCGCCGCACCGCAGCACGCTGGAAGCCGATGTGCGGCACTGTGTTACCGAGGTGGCCGCGAGCCGTTCGGGCCGCGACATCATCTATGTCGTCGCGACTGCGCTCGGCGGCGCCGCTTTTCGCACCTTCGGCGACACAGCGCGTATCGGACGGACGGTCAGCGTCGACCTGCCTCGGTTCACCAGTCAGCAGGTACAAGCGTGGCAGGCTCGCATCACCGCTCTGTATCAGCGGCGCCAGGGCGCCGCGGCGCTGCACGAGGAGCTCAGCGAAATCCTGACCGAGCTCGGCGCGGCCACCCTGACGGAGCTCCGCAGGCAATGGCCGGACCTGCGGGCCTTCGCGCTCGCCCCGGTCGGCGCGGCCGCCACGCTGCCACTGGGCGGCGCACTGGTGGACGGGCGGCCCGCGCAACTGCAATTCGACATGACCGTGGTACCCAATGCGAGCATCTTCCGCACCGCCACCCTGCATCCCCGGCCTGCCTCCCGTGCGGCGGTGGTCGTCGTGGACCCCTCGATGGGCGCTGACTTCCTGCCCGAGGTCGGACCGGAAGGCGACGCCATCGCCGCGATACACCAGACGCATTCGGTAAATCTGCGACCGAACAGTGCGCAGGCACCGGACGACGGGCTGATGCGCATTCGCACCTTGGCGCCGAGCAGGCAACGCGAGATCGCCGACGGTCTGGCCCTGTATCCGGCCGCGCCACACCCGGACGGCGGCATCCTCGACGGCATCGAGCGCGCCGCCATCGTGCACCTCGCGTGCCATGGCGTACTGGTCGAGGAGCCGGTGTTCAACTCGGTGCTGCTGCTCGGCGAGAATCCGGTGTCGCTCAGCGAGTTCCTCATTCGGCCGGTGGCGCCGGGCGGTGTGGTCGTCCTGTCGGCCTGCTACGTGGGCGGGGTGGTGACGAGTCTGCCGAACGAACTGCTCGGCTTTCCCGCCGTCTTCCTGTCGGCGGGGGCGCGCACCGTGATCGCCTCCGCGATACCGGTGGTCGATTCCCGCGCGACGATCACCTTTCTGGCGGATCTGCACCGCGGGCTGCGGGCAGGCGAGGAAGGGCACGTCGCGCTGCGGTCGGCCATCTCGGCGTCGTATGCCCGCGGCGACAACTCCTTCGTCTGGGCCGGATTCACCGCATATGGCGCCTGACCACCTTGGGTGGTAAGACATCCGTCTACGACAAATGTCTAAGACGCTGATAACCTCGCAAGATGGGAAATCGCGAAGACCTGCTGGCCGGAGCGCGTAAGGCCGTGCTCGAGCGTGGCCTCGCCAAGACCACCGCGCGCGATATCGCCGGAGCCGCCGGTGTGAGTCTCGCGGCCATCGGGTATCACTTCGGGTCGAAGGACCGGCTGGTCACCGAGGCGATCGCCGAGTCGGTCGGCGGCGGGGTGGGTGACAGCATGGACGCGGCGATCCGGGCCGGGGGCGCGGGCAAATCGCTGTGGGACGCGTTGGGGCCCACCTGGTCCGGTCTGCTCGAGGTGCTCGACAGCAGCCACGAGGCGCTGTTGTTGAGCGCGGAGAATGCCCTGCTCATTGCGCGGTCGCCGGAGTCGCAGGAGTACATGGCCTCGGCCATCCAGAGTGCGTTCGACGATCTCGCGACTACGTTGCGCGAGGTGCATCCCGAGCTGTCCGTGGAGCAGGCGCGAGCCGTCGGCACGCTGTTCTTCCTGTTGTTCCAGGGACTGGCGATGACGCACCTGACCGCACCGGCCGCCGCGGCGGTTGATGGCGCGCAGATCGCCCTTGCCGTGCAGACGTTGCGCGACATGTAGTTACGGCACGTCGCTCGGTCGACGGCCCGGTGGTGCCTTACGGTCTCCGGAATCAGCGGTCGAGCGGGTTTGTCGCGATGCGGGTGGCGATACCGTTGCGCAGAGCCGCGGCGGGGGAACTGTGCGGTTTCCGATCGGCCTGGTTCTGGAAGCAGGCGCGGAATTCTTCGGGGAGACCGGCGCGGGGGTGGCTTTCCAGGACACTGCAGCGGAACTCGGCGGGGAGCGCCGTGCAGTCGCGACCCGAGATGTCCACTGCGGTCCCGTATGCCAGGAGATGCCCTTCGGGGTCGGCGGTGACGTCGACACTGTCCGCCATATGGGCGACGATCACCTCGGACACCCGCACGCGCCGCGGCACGGGCCAACCGGCGGCGGCGCCGAAGACCCACGCCAGGTGACCGCCCGCGACCTCGAACGAGAGACCGTGGTTGTCGAACTCCTCGACCAGGCCGAGATCGTGCAGCAGCGCCGCGACATACAGCAGTTCCGCGTCGAAGGCGATGCCGTCGAGCCGCGCATGGCCTGCGGCCCACAGGTACGAGCGGACCGAGTGATTGAACAGGGCAGGCGTGCAGTAGGCGGCCGCCACCTCGGTGGCGGCGCGGCAACTCGCGGAGTCGGGGATCGTCAGGTCCTGGAGCTTCACGAACTTATTGTGCCAGTGGGTCTCTGCACAGGATCTCCACGTTCGGCACCGAAGACCTGCACAATCGTTGTCTAGGTTGGCCTGCAGGTATCCGGAGAAGCTCGCCGCCGTTGGCGGAGGGCCGACGCGTATGGAGGTCTTGTGCAGGGTGAGTTTTCCCGGTGGGCAACGGAGTTCGAGGCGAAGGTGGCGGCCAGGGCGGCGGCGGGGGAACCGGACTGGGATCGGGGAGCGCACCTCGATCCGGCGGTCGCGCGCAGCGTGCAGCGGTTTCAGGTCGGCGAGAGCGGGGACGGGGCGAATCTGATTGCCAAGGCCGAAGCCGCGGGCGACCCGGTGTATGCCGCCGCGGTGCGATTGTTCGTCGCCGAGGAGGTCAATCATGCCCGGATGCTGGAGTTGCTGCTGAAGGCCGGTGGGTCGCAGACCATTCGCGGGCACTGGAGCGACGCGGTGTTCGTCCGGCTGCGGCGGGCGCTTGGTCTGCGGCTGGAGTTGATGGTGCTGATGGTCGCCGAGGTGGTCGCGCTGCGGTACTACCGCGCGTTGCGCGACGGCACCGACGACGCGCTGACCGACCAGGTCGCCGGGCTGATCCTGAACGACGAACTGCGCCACGTGCCGTTCCACTGCCACCGCCTGCGGCTCGCGTTCGCGACGGCCTCGCGTCCGGCCCGGTTCATCCCGGTGCTGCTGTGGTGGATCGTGCTGATCGGCGCGACCGTGGTGGTCGCCGCCGATCACGGACCCGCGCTGCGCCGATTGGGCGTCACTCGAACCGGTTTCGTCCTCGACGTGATCGGTTTGTTCAAGGGCATTGTGCCGACCGCTGTCTCCACCGAGTCGGTGGCCATTACCAGCAGCGGGACCGAGGCGCGGCGCGCCGCGCTCAATTTGTTGAAACATTGATCATGATCGGCGCGAGATGCGCCGTCGCGCAGCGTTTTTGGCGCGCCTGACCGGTTTGTTCTGGCATGGTGTCAGATGTGACCGAGTTCAGCGACAGGGGCAAGCTGATGTACCTGGTCGAAATCTCCGAAGCCGACCGCTCGAGCCCGCTCTGGTGGCAGGTGAGCAACACGGGGGGCGCAGCGCAGGTGGCGGCGGCCCTGGTCGAGATGGCGGTGCGCTTGGAGCTCGAGCTGCCCTACCATCCGAGCGAGGTCCGCTGCTGGTACCGCTACGAAGTGCGCTGGCCCGACGGGGGAATCCTGGAAGGCTTCGCGGGCGCGGTCGAGCCGCTGCTCATCCCCGATGACCTGCGCGCACTGGCGCGCTCGGTGATCGCGGTGACCGTGCGCGACCGGCGCCGGCGCAGCGAGTAGCGAGGACTGAACGGTGCGGGCCTCGGGTCGTCGCCCGAGGCCAACCCTGCCTAGTGCGGTCGGGACAACTCGTGGATGTCGTGCAGTAGCGCCTTCAGCAGGCGTGCGGGCAACTCTTCGCCGAAGCGGGCGGTGTCGGCGGTGACGTGCACGCTGAGGCCGTGTCCGCGGCGGTCGTCGAGGAGTTCGACGCGGACGGGCAGGCTGGTGTGGTCGCGCATATCCTCCTCGGCCGCGATCAGGCCCGCGGCGAGTAGTTCGTCGCGCGGGTGGAAGCGGACGTAGTTGAACATGACGTGGTATGGGTCGCCGCCGAGCAGTTTGCGTACCTCGGAATGCGGGAAACGGCGGTGGGCCAGTAGCCGGTTCTCCGCCTCGAAGGCTCGCCGGGCCGTGTCCTGCCAGTCGCCGTCGCGCAGTTCGAGGCGCAGCGGCAGTTGATTGAGGAACAGGCCGAGGGTGACGTCGGAGCCGGAACGCTCCGGCCGTCCGTTGAGCAACAGGCCGACCACCGGGGCTTCGGTGTTCCAGACCGCGCCCACCGCAGCGCAGTTCGCCGCCAGCAGCAGGCTTTTCAACGGCAGTCCCCACTGTGCGGACAATTCTTCGAGGCGCCGGGTGTCGGCTTCGGGCACCGCGGCACTTACTTTGCGATGTACCGGGACGCTGTGCCCCGGTGCGGGCACCGTGCCGGCCAGTTCCCGGAACAGATCCGCGGAGTCGGCCGCCCGCATGGCTTCGCGTTCGAGGCGGATGAACTCCGAATACGGCACCGGGTCCGGGAATTCGGGCGGTTGCCCGTCGAGCAGGCCCGCGTAGGTGCGCACCAGCTCGTTGCAGAACACTGCCTCGCTCCACCCGTCGAGGATCGCGTGATGGAACGAGTAGGACAGCGTGAAAGCCCGGGCATCGGTGGTGGTGGCGTGAACTCGCACCAACGGCGCGGTCTCCGGATCGAACGGTTGCGCGAGCTCCGCCATGATCTGCTCGTACCGTTGGGTTTTCACCGTGTCGTCGAGTCCGCGATGGTCGTCGGTGGTCAGCGGGATCGGCGCGGACCGCTGCACCAACTGCATCGGCTCGCTGAAGGTAGCAAGGTCGAAACGGCTACGCAGCACGGGATGTCGTGCCGACAGCAGATCCAGGGCCTGCCGCAACACCGTGGGCTCCAACGGGCGGTGCACGGTCCGCGAGACGACATCGAGATAGAAAGCGCCGTCGCTGATCAGGCTCTCGTGAATGAGCCCGAGTTGCAGGCGCGCCGCCGGATATGCCTGATCGACATCGTCGGGTATCCGTGCCTGATCCAGCAGCGACAGTAGGTCGCCGGTGCCGGCCGCGGCCCGGTCGGCGGACCTGGCCAGGGCCGCGCAGGCGCCGCGCGGGGTCGGATTGCGGAACAGGTCGAGCAGGGTGAGCGCCAGGCCTTGCTCCTGCGCCGCGCCGAGCACCTTGAGCGCGAGCAGCGAATCGCCGCCGAGGGAGAAGAAATCGTCGTCGGGGCCGACCCGATCGACGCGCAGTACTTCCTGCCAGATGGCGGCGAACACGTCCTCGGGCGCCGCGGTGTGGTTGTCGTTCATCGAGAGTTCCTTCCGTAGCGAGGTCACAACTGGCCCAGTTCAGCGGCGGTGACCGTGCGGGTGTGCGCCGGAGCGTCCGGCGAGGCCGGGAAGTCGAATCGGTAGCGCAGGGTCGACTCGACTTTCGCTGCGAGGACGGCCAATTCGCCGATATCGCGGGCTTCGCCCATCACGATGTCCATCTCCCGGGTCTCCACTCCGCCGGGGAATGGCGTGCCGGGCCGGGCGTACGGCCGATGCAGGGTGACGCCGGGCAGCTGCTTGATGGCGTCCACGCCGTCGACGGCGACCAGCGTGGCGGGCAGGCGCGGCGCGGGATGGAACAATTGGAAATACGCCTGTCCCTGGTAAACCGGTGGGGTACTTACCGATTCGCCGAGTGCGATGCGCCCGGCCAGCTCGATCAGATCCAGTCCCAGTGCGCGCCTGGCGAGTTCGTTGATGCCGCCGCCGAGCCGCCCGTTGACCTCGATCAACCGCGGCCCCTGCGGGGTGAGTTTGACCTCGGTGTGGGTGAGCCCCGCGACGACACCGAGCGCCTCGACCGCCTGCCGCGCCAGCGTGCGTACCTGTTCGTCCTCGTCCGGGCTCAGCGGCGAGGGCCAGAACCGGCCGGTCTCCCGGAACGGCGGCACCATCGGGAATTTGCCGGTGACGGCCAGATCGTGAATGTGCCCGTGCTGCACCACGCTTTCGATGGAGACGTAGTCACCGAACGGACCACAGTCGCGCCCGGCCAGGTACTCCTCGAGAACGAGGGTGCCCCCGGTCACCAGACCGGGCCGGTCCTGCGCGAGCAGCGTTCGCGTGAGTTCGAGACCCGCGGCCGCATCGTCGATGTAGAAAGTGTTCCGGCTGCCGCCGCCGTGCGCGGGCTTGAGCACGGCGGGCAGTCCGGTCGCGGCGACGGCGGCGGGCCAGTCGGACTCGACGTCGATCCGGTGACAGCGCACGGCGTCGACACCGGCGTCGCGCAGCGCGGCGCGCTGCTGCCACTTGTCGGTCAGCACCCCGAGGGTCCGTCGATCGTGGAACGGCAGCCCGAGCTCGTGCGCCAGCTCGACCGCCAGACCGAGACCGCGCTCGGTGTAGGTGACCACGCCGCCGGGCCGGTGCGCACGCACCGCATCGGCGGCGAGCGCGGCCGACTCCGCCCACAGCACCGAACCGAGTTGGGACAGTAAGGGTTCCATCGTGCGGGTGTGCTCGTTCGGTTCGAGAACGAAGACACAGTTCGCCCACCCCGCCAGTCCCACGGCGATATCACCCGGGTGCGCGGCGCCGTCGTCATAGACGACCACCAGGGTCGGGCGTTCGCTCATCACAACCTGCCTTTCCGCGGGAGCCGATTCACAGCTCGACGACCGTGACGGTCCGGCCGGGAGCGGGGACCGGGGCGGTCGGGCCGTCCAGCGCGGCGGCCAGATCGGCGATCGAGGCGTGCGCGTAGATCTGGGCGATGACCAGTGCCGGGTAGTGCCGCCGCAGCCGTGCGAACACCGTCAGCGCTTTGAAGGAATCCCCGCCGATCTCCATGAACCGCTCGTCGCGCCCGATCTCGGCCCGGCCGAGCACCTCGCACCAAATCCCCGCCACCAGTTGCTCGGTCGGGGTGCGCGGCGGATCGGTCGCGCGGATGGGGGTAGGCCCGCTGTCGGCGAGCGCGTGCAGAGCGGCGAAGTCGGCCTTGCCGTTCGGGGTGACCGGAATATGCGGGACCGGCATGATCCGGCTGGGCACCAGCGCGGACGGCAGCTCGTCGCGTAGCGACCGGGTCAGGTTCGCCGGTTCCGCGGTTCCCACTACGTAGGCGACCAGTTCGAGCGGCTGGTCCGGGTGTGCGCGCTCGCCGGTCACCACCGCCTGCCGCACACCGGGCGAAAGCAGCAGCGCCGCTTCGACTTCCCCCGGCTCGACTCGATTGCCGCGGATCTTGATCTGCCGGTCGGCCCGGCCCAGATAGTCGAGCGAGCCGCCGGGCTCGCGGATCACCAGGTCGTCGGTGCAGTAGAACCGGGTGTCGGAGGCGTCGAGCCGCACGAATTTGGCCTCGGTGCGCGCGGTGTCGCCGAGATATCCCAGTGCCACGCATTCGCCGCCGAGATACAGCGTGCCGGGTGTCCCGTCCGGTACCGGAGCCAGCTCGTCGTCGAGCACCACGGCGCGCACGCCGCTCAGCGGGGTGCCGACCGGAACCCGCGGGCGATGCGCGTCCGCGGCGGTCACTCGGTGCATGGTCGCCAGAATGGTGGCCTCGGACGGGCCGTAACCGTTGTGCACCTCCAGGTTCGGCCGGGCGCGCAGGATCGCGGCGGCCAGTCGTGGCGGAAAGGCCTCGCCCGCGACCACGAGCAGGCGTTGCGGCAGTAGCGCGGCGAGATCGCCTTCGGCGGCCAGCGCTTCGAGCTGGGACGGCGTGTAGGTGAGGCAGTCGGCGGGGTGCGCCGCCAGATCCGCGGCCAACGCGACCGGATCGAGAGTTGTTTCGCGCGAATACACATCCAGCCGGGCACCGGACAGCAGCGCACCGTACACCGACACCTTGCCGAGGTCTGCGGCGAAGGTCGTGGCGAGGCCGAAGCTGTCGATGGGCACGGCAACCCGCTCCCAGAAAGCCGCGCAGTAGTTGAGCAAGGCACGATGCGAGACCTGAACGGCCTTCGGGGTGCCGGTCGATCCGGACGTACACACCAGATAGGCGACGTCGTCGCGGTGCAGGCCGAAGGCGAGGTCGACGGGCACCCCCTTGGTCGCGTCGGTGAGCACGTGCACCGGCAAGCCGTCCTCGGAAATCCGCGACCGGTTCCGCGTATCGGTGAGTACGGCTCTGGCACCGGTGGTTTGGAGCAACGCGCGCAGCCGCGGCTCCGGATCGGTCGCCTCGAGGTGGACGTACGCCGCACCGACCGACCACGCGCCGAGCACCCCGGCGAGGCAGCGGACGGACCGATCCATCAGTGTGGCAACGACATCGCCGCGGCCGATGCCCTGGCCGCGCAGCCAGGCGGCCACCGCGCCTGCGCTGCTGGCGAGTTCGCGGTAGGTGAACTGAATGTCGCCCTGCCGCAAGGCCGGACGATCGGGTAGTTCCGTGGCGAGATAGGCGAAGGTGTGCGCCGCGGTCGGGGACTGTCGCAGCGTCGCAGACAGGGTCGACATGGAGAACTCGATTCGATCGGGGTAAGTCAGCGGAGACGGGGTAGCGACGCCGGGCGGGCGGTGGCGATGAGGTCGGCCAGCGCCGCGACGGTCGGTGTTTGGAAGTAGGTCTTGAGATCCAGCCGGATCGCGAAGCGGTCTTCCAGCGCGGTGAACAGACGCAGCGCGGTGTGGCTGGTCCAGTTGTCCAGCTCGTCGAACCGGCGCTCGTCGGTGATCTGCTCGGGCGGCAGATCGGTGACCGTGGAAATCAATTGGGCGAGTGTGGTTTTCGTATCAGACATGCGGTTTCGTCCGTTCGTCGGTGTGGATCGAGATCCACGCGGGGGCCAGGGCCGGACGCGGGTCGAGCGGGAGGACCCGGCGCGTGCTGCCGTCGGGATCGGGGTCGCGGTCGGCCGTGACGAAACCGGCGTCGGCCAGGAACTTCTCGGCCGGTCCGTTACGGCCGCTGCTGCGGAAGACCGCCTCCAGCCGCACCACACCCGTCGTGACCGCCTCATCGATCACCGTTTGCAGCACCGCGAACTCGATACCGCGCGCGAAGACCCGGCAGCTCATCACGGCGTTCTCGATCAGCCAGTGGTCGGTGTGCTTGGCGATCCACAACGCCCCCACCATGCCCTCGCGGCCGAACCGATCGCTGACCTCGAACCCGAGCACGGCATGCTCGGCGGAGCCGGCCATCCGGCGCGTCTGCTGCGCCGTATGCGCGCGCCCGGTGAGATTGAACTGATTGGTGCGCCCGCCGAGCTGCACGATGCGCGGCAGCAGGTACTCGTCGGCCCGGCGGACGGTTACCTCGATGCCGAGATCGGTCAGGTAGCCGTCGAGCGTGGAGCGGCTGCTCGTCCACTCCTGTCTGCGCACCCTGGCTCGATACAGTTCGGTGCGCTGCCGGTCGGTGTCGGTCGTGGTGAGCACGGTGAAGTGGTCGCCGGTCAGCAGCGCGCCGAGGTGCCCGGCCGGGTCGCCCGCCAGCGGCACGACGGTGACCTGCGGCAGCGCGCGACCGACCAGCTCGCATTCGAACGCCGAGTCGTCGGCGAAGACCAGGCTGTCGAGCCCGAGATTCAGCTCGGCCGCGATCGCCGCCAGGCTGCCGTCCTTGGGTTCCCAGTTCGCCTTGACGGCGACGAAATCATCTGTGCGAACGAGCATTTCGGGATGCTCGGTGAGCACCTGCGTCACCAGGTCCGGATCGTTCTTGCTCGCGACCGCGAGCAGCACGCCCTGATCACGCAGCGCCAGCACCGCCCGCTGCAACTCGGTGTAGGCATTACCCGGGTACAGCGAGCCGAGCTCGATGTTCTCCGGCCCGTCGTCGCCGAGCACGCCGCCCCACAGGGTGTTGTCCAGGTCCAGCACCAGGCACTTCTTGGCGCGGCCGGTCAGCGCGCGGGCATAACCGGCGACCTGCCCGGCGTACAGCTGCTCGACCGCGGGCGACCAGGCCATGCTGCCGAAGCGGTACAGCCGATCGTCGCGCAGCGCGACGGCGGCATCGGTGAGCAGCAGCTCCAGGTCCACTACGTCGACGTTGTCGATGCGATCGGCGAATTCGAGCAGGCCGCTGTTGAGTTCGCGCCAGGCCCGGCCCAGCCGCGCGCGCGACCGGTAGGCGTTGACGGTCCGCCATCGGATCTGCGGCAGCGGCACGGTGTGCGTGAGCACGGTGCCGGAGGTGCGCGCCGCGAAGGCCGACACTGCCGTACCGAACAGGTCGCGGCGCTGCGCGAGGAGGTTGCGCACGGTGTCGAGGTCGGCGGGATCGGCGTCGCGGGGGAGGAACAGCTCCTCGTGGATCGGGCATACCGTGAGATCGGGTGCGAATCGCGCCAAGGCGGAGTCCGGATCGCTCAGCTGCATGAGCAGTTGGTCCGGGGATGTCAGGTGGAACTCGGGGTCGATGCCCACGGCGAGCAGCGAAATGCGGAGCAGCGGAACCAGATTGTCGGCGGTGAAGGAACCGGCCACCGCCACGCGCAGCGGATGCGATGTGGTGCCCGGCCTGCGCACCAGCGCGGAATCTATGCGCGCGAGCAGCCTGCCCGCCTCGCGGGCGGTGCCGATATCGGGGGTGTGCGCCAGCGCGGCAGGCAGTGCGGGATCGGGCTCGGCGCCCGGCTCGATGAGCCGTCGGACGCGGTCGAGTAGGTCGTCCACGACCCTCCTCTCTTTCGTTGTCGGTCAGATGCGGAGCAGCGTGCAGGCCCAGTGCATGCCGGTGCCCATGCTCAGCAGGGCGACGATGTCGCCGGTGACGAGTTCGCCGGTGGCCAGCAGGCGCTCCAGGCTCAGTAGTTGATCGGCCGGGCCCAAATGCCCGTGGTCACAGGCGATCTCGACATTGGTGCGATCCAGCGGCACGCCGAGCGCCTTCGCCAGATCGGCGAAGGCGCCGGCATTGTCGTGCAGATACAGCACCCGCTCGATCTCGCCGACCGCGACATCCGCACTCGCGCAAGCACGTTCGACGACCTCACGGTTGCGGGCGTGCAGTTGCTCGACGAAGGCGAGCGCGGCGCGGCCGTCGCCGTCGAAGAAGGTGTCCATGCGGTCGATCAGTCCGGCGATGGCGGGCCGCTCGGCGCCAGGGGTGAACGGACGAGCGGCGCCGCCGATCTCCATCCGCATGAAGTTCGCGTAGCGGCCGTCGGTGACGACCTCGGTCGCCAGCCAGCGGCACGCCGGGTGGTCGCGGCGCAGGACCGCGGCCGTCGCACCGTCCGAGCTCAACGAGGTGCTCGTTTCGACCCGGTCCCAATAGGTTTCACAGATTCGGTTGGCGGCAACCACCAGTGCGGTCCGGTACTCGGGGTGGGTGGCGAACTTTCCGGCGACGATGTCGAACGCCGCCACGCCGCCACCGCAGGCCTGACTCAGCAGGATCGCCTCCGCCTGGCGGGTGTCGAGGCGGCCCGCTACCGCGGCGGCGGGATCCCAGTACAGGTACTCGGCGATGTCGGTGATCGCCAGGATCACCAGATCGACCTCGCCCGCCGTGATTCCGGCGCGCCGCAGCGCGGCCGCCCCGGCGCGCACGGCCAGGTCGGTCAGGCCGACCTCCGCCGGTGCGCGGTGCAGGCGGCGGTAGCCCCACTGCCGTACCTTCTGGTCGTCGCCGGCCAGTTCGTCGATGGTGACGGGTGCGCCGAGGGCGTACCCGATCCCCATGATGCCCAATGACATTCGTCGTCCCTTCGGTGCGGCTAGCGCACGCCGTTGACGTCCTCGGTGGTGACAGCGAACCGGCCTGCAGACCACGCCATCGCGCGCCCGAACTGGTCGAAGCTGGTGCGATTGATATTGGCGAGGTTGTCGCAGCCCTGGTGGTAGCAGCGGTCGAGCATCTGGCCCTCGATACCGCCGAACAGCCGCACCCACTCCGCCGATTTGAGGGTGTCCGAGCCGCCGTTGACGCCGCCCGCGGGAATGCCCGCCGTGATGAACGGGGCGTGGTCGGAGCGCCCGTCCAGGACCAAGCCGACCGTCGGCAGATTTTGCCCGGCGAAGTACCCGTTGATCAGGGTGGAGATCTGATCGGAGCCGGCCGGTGCCGGACCGTTCGCCGTTTTGCCGTTGTACACCTGGCGGGCGAAGTTGTCCGAGCCGATCATTTCCGCGTTCAGGTACAGGGCGGTGTTCTTGCGCTGCTCGGGCGTGAGCTGATCGATGTAGAACTGCGCGCCCGCGAGTCCCTTCTCCTCGGCCGCCCACCAGGCGAACCGCACCTTGTTGCGGACCTGATCGCGGTAGGGGGCCATGCGCAGCGCGGTCTCCAGTGTCATCACGGCGGAGGTGCCGTTGTCGTTGACGCCGGGGCCGGTGTCGACGGAGTCCAGGTGCGCGCCCATCACGATCATGTTGTCCGCGCGGCCGGTGGGGGTGTCGGCGATCAGGTTGTAGGTGTTGGTCAGAATCTCGTTGCCGCGCAGGTCGAGGGTCACCTGCACCGGCCCGGCGGCGACATCGGCCTGCAACTGCTCGGCTTCGCCCCGCGGCAGCGTCGCGGTGGGGATGCGGGCGTCGGCGGGCGGCACCATCCGGTAGCGCAGATTCAGGGTCGGGTCCGGCGAGTCGCCGTTCATCAGCATGGCTGCGGCGCCGACCTCGGCGGCCACCAGCTGCTTCTGGGTGATGAAACAGTCGCCCACCCGGACCAGCACGATCTTGCCGCGCACATCGCTGTTCGCGTAATCGTCGACGGTGCAGCCGGTGTCCTTGCCCGTCGGCAGACTCACCGCGGCGTTGAGGCCACCGTCGGGGGTGGAACGGGAGAATCGGGCGATCACCGGGTGCAGCGCGCGGGCCTGTGGCGCGGTCACCGAGCCGGTCTCGGCGCGAATGTCGTAGTCGGGGAAGCTGAATTGCTGCCGCGTCACCTGGTAACCGGCGGCGGTGAGTGCCGCGGTGAAGTACTGAGCGGTCGCCTCGTAGCCCGGGGAGCCCGATACTCGGTGTCCGCCGAAGGTGGTGGTGAGGTTCGCGAGGGCCGCGAGGTGTGGCCACGCGCCGTCGCCGGTGACCTCGGCCGCAAGACGGTCGGCCAGGGCATTGGCACTAGTGTCGGCGGAGGCGGCCCCGGTGTGTCCGGCCAGGACGGCGGCGGCTGCCAGTAACACCGCGCCGGTCAGCGCAAAGGGCTTGCGCCGCATGGAAAGTCGGCGGGACGGTCGTGTCATCTGGCAACTCCTGTGTTCTGGTGACTCGGTGGGACAGGCACGGCCGAGGCCGCGCCGAATGCTTCCGCGAGCGCGAGAATGCGGTCGGGGGTGAACAATTCGCCGCTGTAGCGCCACTGCACCCGGACCCGGTCGGCGACGAGCCTCGGATAGACCTCGATCGCGGCGGGTCTCGGCATATCGGCGGGCCGGTCGCGGCCGACGAGTTCGTTGTCGGCACCGGTCAGCGCACCGTCCCGCTCGTCGGACAGGAAAGCGGGCGTGCCCCAGAAGGAGAACAGCACGTCCGGTGTCCGGATCTGATCCAGTGCGGTGCGCACGGCGGCATCGGGGTGGAACCTGCGCAGGGGTTCGAAGTCGAAACCCCGTCCGGGCACCGATCGCAGCTGTGCCGCGACGAAGGCGGCGTGGTCGGCCGGGGTGCGCCGACCCGGCAGGCCGAGGGCGAACGGGTAGGTCGTGTTGAAGAAGCCGACGGTGCGGCCGAGATCGAGGTCGTCGAACAGGTCTTCGCGGCCGTGGCCGACCAACTGGACGGCGATCTCGCCGCCGCGCACGTCGAGCCAGTGCTGCATCGCGGCGCCCAGCGCGGCCAGCAGCTGTTCCGAGCGGCTGAGGCCGGAAACCAGGGCGGGGGCGGGGAATTCGGTGACCAGTTCGCCGGTGTTGCCCTCGATGCCGAACGAGTCGCCCGCCACGGCACGCAGTTGCATGCCGTCGCCCCAGGTGCGGTCCAGCCAGTAGCCCGCATCCAGGGTGTCCGGGCGGGTGCGGACCAGGTCGGCGAGTCGGCGTGCCCACGCGAAGTAGCTGGCGCTGGGCGTGGGCAGTTCGGTGGTGCTGGTTCCGGCGAGGAGCGCCGAAAGGTCTTCGGTCAGTATGTTCCACGAGTAGAGGTCGACCATCGTGTGGTGGATCACCAGCACGAGCTGGTCGTCGTGACCCGCCGGGGTGTGGAACATGCCCGCTCGGCAGACCGGGCCGTCGGACAGGCTCAAGGTGCTGTGCAGCTCGGTGGCCGCGTCGTGTATCTGGTGTTCGAGATCGACGGGATCGGCTGCGGTGAAATCGAATTCGGTGATCGCCGGGGGCGCTCCGGTGGTCAGTAATTGCCAGCCGGCTTCGACCGAGCGCAGTTGGGCATGCAGGACGGGGTGTCGGTCCGCGAGGGCCTGCACTGCGCGCTCGACGGTGGCGGTGTCGATGTCGCGGCGCAACGTGTAGCGCACACCGTGGTTCCAGTAGTCCGGGTTGGGCACGCCGCGGCCGAGGAACTCCAACTGCGGTGGCGTCGGGTCGACCGTCGAGTGCGCCTCCGCAGCGACCGGCGCCAATGCGGTTGTGGCGGAGTCGGTGTCGCGCTCGGCAATGGTCTCGGCGACAGCAGCGACCGTCCTGAGTCGGAGGATGGCCCTGGGCCGCAGAGCTATTCCGTTGGCGCCCGCCTCGGCGGCGATGGCGATCGCGGAGATCGAGTCCCCGCCGAGATCGAAGAAGTCGTCCTCGATGCCGACTCGGTCACGCCGTAGGTAGCGTGACCACAGCTCGCAGAGCTGTTCTTGCAGAGCATTGTTCGGTGCGACGTGTGCGGTGGCCGTCGGCGTGTCGATGTCTGGTGCCGCGGCAGGAACCCGTCGTGCTGCCGGTGTGATGCCGATCGACAACGTGTGCACCGGCGTGTTCGGATCCAGCGCCGCCAGCCGGTCCAACAGTGCGTGGTACGAATCGAACCAGGCCTGGATCGTGTCGGGGCGGAACATCGTCGGGTCGTACTGCACCCGGCAGCGCAGCTGGCTGCCGTATTCCAGCACGGTGACCGCGATGGGGAAGGCCGCGCCGCCCTGTCCGACATCGAGCAGCTCCACCGCCGGGCCCTCGGGGCCCAACTGTCGCAGTGGCTCGACGCCGCTGGTGACGGTGAACATGGTGGCCGCGAGCGGGTCCGCGGAGTTGGGGCGCGCTATGCGCCGGAGCCGGTCGGTGGGCAGGTCTTGGTGGTCGAGCGCTCGCAGCGAGGCAGTGCGGACCGCGGTGAGCAAGGCGGTGATCGACTGTTCGGGCTGCACCGTCGCCCGCACGACGAGGGTGGTGGCGTAGTTGCCGACCACCGGCTCATCGATCGGCTTGCGCCCGGCTGCGGGCACCGCCACACAGACGTCCTGCTCGCCGGTGAGCTGGCGGAGCAGTGTCATCCAAGCTGTCAGTAGCACCGTGTGCAGGGTGCAGCGCTCGCGTCGGGCGAGTTCGCGCAGTCTTGTGGCGCGGTCGCTGTCGATGGGCAGGGCCGTTTCTTTTGTGCCGTGCGAGGTTTCGCCGGCATCCTGATCCACCGGCAGGGGTACGTAGCGCGTGCCGGACAGGTACTCCGACCAGAACTCGGTGAGTTCGGTTCCGGTCGGGCCGTCCAGGAGCGCGTGCTGATCGGCGACGTAATCGAGGTAGCGGCGTTCCGGAACGGGCAGTGTGCCTGGCTCGCCGGCCAATTCGGCGAACAGTAGGCGCCACGACCAACCGTCGACGAACAGATGATGGAAGGTGAGGAGCAGGATCTGTTGGTCGCCGTCCCGGAACCGGGCTCGCACCAGCTGGTATCGGCCCGGTGGGCCATCGGGTGGCAACGGCGCGGCGACCAGCTCTCGTAGTCGGTCCTGTAGTTCTTCCCGGGATTCGGCCGCGGTGCGATCGGTCGGTTCGAGCACCGTCTCGGTGAGCGCCACGCGGGTCTCGTCCAAAGGAGTGGTTACCTGGCGTGGGCCGTTGGGCGAGTTGACGATCCGGGTGCGCAGCATCGGATGCCGTGCCACGACTGCCTGTAGACGTGCGGTGAGCGCGTTGGTGTCGACTGCTCCGTCGAGTAGCAGGGCGGCGGGCACGTTGTAGGCGCCGGTGTCGGGGTCGAGCTGATCGGCGGCCCAGATCGCCAGCTGCTGTCCGGACAATGGTCCTTCGTCGGGCGGCGGAGCATTTTCGCAGAGCGCGGTGCTGGGCGCGGGCACTGTCGTCGGCGCGCTATCCGTTGGGGTGGAGGGAGTCTCACCAACCAGCTCGGCGACAGCGGCTGCGGTACCGGCCAGATCCGGGTAGTCGTAGAGGTCGAGCACGCCGAGGTCCGTGCCGAACCGTTCGTTGATCCGAGCTACCAGCTGTGCCCCGTTGAGCGAGGTGCCGCCGATGTCGAAGAAGTCGTCCGACGGAACCACTTCCGGCTCCTTGAGGACCTCCCTGGCCAGGGCGAGCACGATGTCGGCGACGGATTCGGTCGGGGCGGAGTCCAGTGGCGTCGGTGCGGCGGCGGTGGGGGTTGCCGTTGCGGCCGATGTTGCGATCGTCGATGCGCCGGATGCTGCGACCATCGATGAGGCAGTGGTCGTAGCGACCGATGGGGTGGTAGCTGCGCCGATCGGTGCGCCGGAGGTGGCGGCGAGTGGTTCCGCGACGGTCGGCCAGCAATGCACTTCGGCCAGCGGGGCGACCGGAAGCTCGATCCGCCTGCGCGGCGGTCGGCCGATCACTCGGCGCCAATCTACCTGGTGCCCTGCAAGATACAGTCGACAGAGCGCGTGCGCCGGAGTCGACGCGACCGTGGCGGCAGGGTCGGCGGACAGCAATGCCGACAGCGCGCTACCCGGTGCGAGATCGACAATCACCGGGTCGGTCAGACCGGCCAAGACCGTACGCAACGTCTCGGCGTTCGGCGGCGTCGGTGTGCCGGGGTCGGCTGCCAGTGCAGCAGATAGATTGTCGTCACCGCGGAGTACCCGAGCTGCTGTCGCACCGACGCCGTGGGACAGCAGCAGCTCAGCCGTGATCCCGGCATCGGTGAGGACTCGATGCGCGCCGAGCAGCCAGACGAGCCCACGCTGAGCGGACGTCCAATCCGCTGCTGCCACAAGGGTTTCAGACCCCGCAACGACTTCGGCGAATCCAGGGAAAGCGTCGGCGACGGTCCGCAGGTCCTCGGCCGTCACGTCATCCGCGTCGCCGAGCGCGACGACCACCGGAGCCGGATCCGGCGGTGCCGACCGCTCCGCTGGCGGCGCGGCCAAGCTGTCGGTGAGCCGGTCGAGTAGTTCCTTCGCATCGTGCACCACCCAGGCGTGCCGGTGCGCGAAATGCTCTCGGCCGACCGACAACACCTCCGCGACAGCGGCCAGGTCGAAGCCGGCCGGATCCGCGGCCACTTGATCGTGCAGCAGCTGTACCTGTGCGCGCAGGCCGGCGCTGTCGCGTGCCGACAGCACGACAACCTGAGCTCCAGGTGCCGCAACGTCCCTGTCCGGCAACGGGTCCGGTGCCGCGACGATGACATGCGCGTTGGTGCCGCTCAGCCCGAAGCTGCTGACGGCGGCGTAACGCGTGCTCGCCGACGGCCACGGCTCACGGCGATCGGCGAGGCGCAACGGCGCTGACGTCAAGTCCAGCAATGGATTCGGCTGCTCGAAGTGTGCCGTCGGGAAAATCTCCTCGGCCCGGAACTGCGCGAGGATGCGGACCAGCCCCGCGAACCCGGCCATACAACCGAGGTGGCCGAGGTTCGCCTTGACCGAGGAGACCGCGGGACCACGACCCTCGATCCCGGCGTACGCATCGATCAGCCCCTGGATCTCGATCGGGTCCCCGATCTTCGTGCCCGTGCCGTGCGCCTCCACGTAACCGATTGCCCCAGCCGAGATTCCGGCTTCGCGCAGTGCCGCGGTGATGACTTCGGTCTGCGCCTGCGGGCTTGGCGCGGTGAGTCCCGCACCGCGCCGCGCGTCCTGGTTGACCGCACTACCGCGCAGCACCGCGTACACGGTGTCGCCGTCGCGCAGGGCGCCGTCGAGCCGTTTGAGCAGGACGAACCCGCCGCCCTCGCCGTAGGTGGTGCCATCGGCGTCCGCGTCGAACGGTCGGCACCGATCCACTGCGGACAGCACGCCCATGCCGTCGCTGCCGTGCTGCGGGAGTGCGCCGAGCACCAGTTCATAGCCGCCGACCAGGGCCGAATCGCATTCTCCCCGTGCGACTTTCCAGCGGGCTTCGTGCAGTGCGACCAGGAACGACGAGCAAGCGGTGTCCACCACCTGCGCCGCGCCCCGTAGATCCAGGTGATAGGCGATCCGCCCGGCGGCGTAGGCGTGCAGGCTTCCCGTGGTGGCCGGACCGAGCCTGCGGTCCGCGGCGGGTAGCAGATCGGACAGGCTCGGATGCGGCCCACCGTAACCGCCGACCATTACTGCGGTATTCGTCCCCGCCAGCTCGGCCTGCGCATAACCCGCATGCCCGATGGCGCGGCAGGCCAGCTGGAGCATGCGCCGCTGCCTCGGGTCGATCAGCTCGGCTTCGGCCTTGGACAGTCCGAAGTAGCGGTAGTCGAAGCCGGTGATGTCGTCGAGCCAGCCGCCATCGCGATCGGTCGCCGACCGGGTCACGCCGGTGGCCGCGGCCCGCGTCGCCGGGAAGCGGCGCATGGCGTCGCGACCGTGCCGCAGCAGCGCGGTCAGCGACTCCCAGTCGGCGCAGCCGGGTAGCTCGAAGGCGACGCCGATCACGGCGACCGCCGGGGTGTCCTCGCCGGTTTTCATAGCCGTGTCACCTCTTTCTCAGTGGTCATCGCCCGGACATCGGGCAGCGCGATAATCGCCAGGTTCACCACCGCGACCAGGACGGCCATGGTCAGCAGGGGTACGGCGTTGCCGGTCACCGCGGCGATCGGGGCGGCGACGGCCATGCCGAGCGGGCGGGCGGCGAAAGAGAGCAGGGCGTCGTAGGAATCGGCGCGGGCCAGGGCTTCCGGCGGGAACTGTTGCTGCATCGTGGTCTGCCACAGCGTGTTCAGCAGCCCGACCCCGAGCATGGCGGCACCGTAGGCGAGCGCGTCGACCCAGCCCGGCGCCAGCGCCGCGAAACTGATCATCGGCAAGGCGAACAGCGCGCCGCACGCCGAGGTCACCACCAGCGGACGCCGCACCCGCAGCCGCGGCGCGACCAGCGCGCCGATCACCAGCCCGGCCATGCCTGCCTGGTAGATCAGCACCCAGGACAGCTCGCCGCCCAGTGAGTGCACCGCGATCAGCGGGCCGAGCGTCATGAGCACGCCCGCAGTGAGATTCGAGACGCCGTGCCCGATCAGGTTGGACCAGAACCACGGTCGGCTGCGCACCTCGAGCCAGCCGTCGGCGAGCTGCCGGAAGAAGGTCACCGGATGCTCGATCACCGGGCGCGGTGCGATCCGGAGCCCGCCGAGGGTGCAGGCGGCCACTGCGAACAGCGCGGCGGTGACGACGAATGTCCAACCGGGACCGACGGTTACCGCGAGCACACCGGCCACGCCGGGCCCGGCGACCAGGGTGACGCCGCGCACCACGCCGAGGTAGCCGTTGGCGCGCAACCGATGTTCCGGCGGAACCGTCGCGATGACCAGCGGCGACATCGTCGGGGTGCCGAAGGCGACGCCGATGCCGGTGATCGCCGAGAGGATCACCAGATCGGTGATTCGGACGATCCCGCACAGCAATTCGACGCCGATGACGAGTTGGGCGAGCCCGCGCGTCATGTCCGCGGCGAACGCCACCTTCTGCGGCGCGAACCGGTCGGCGAGCACGCCGCCGATCGGCAGCAGCAGCAACTGCGGCGCCAACTCGGCCGCGAGCACGAGGCCGAGGTCGCCCGCCCGGCCGGTGGCGTCGAGCACCGCGAGGGTCAGCGCCATCGGCACCAGCGCGGTGGCCAGGAACGACAGCGTGCGCCCGAGCAGCAACCGGCCGAAGCCGGGCACCTGCGACATGGTCTTCCTCATTCGCACGCCCCGCGCTGCGGCGCGAACGGTTCGGAAAGGAGCTGTAGCAACGGCTCCGGTGCGCTGAGGAAGTCGTAGTGGCCGCCCGCGACCACCGGGAACCGGACATCGGCGCCGTAGTGCTGCCAACCGCGCAGTTCGTCCGGGGTGACCTCGGGGTCGTCGGACCAGTGCAGCACGGTGATGGGGAACGGCACCTCGATGGGCGCGGGTCTGCGATAGACCCGATTGGCCGCCAGATCCTCGCGCAGAATGGCCAAACCGAGCTCGATCAACTGCGGCTGCACCTGTCCGCCGCGGGTGACGGTGAGAAATTCCAGTTCCGCACGCAGTTCGTCATCGGACATGTCCAGGAAGCGATCGTGCGGACAGTCGTGCGGTGCGACCTGGGCGGAGACGAACAGTCGCTGCGGAATCGGCAGCCCGCGCTCGGCGAGCAGCCGCGCGGTTTCGAAGGCAGGCAACGCCCCGGCGCAATGCCCGAAGAAGGCGAACGGGCGGTCCAGATGCGGTAATAGCGATTCCGCGAGCGCCTCGGCCAGCGCCGCATAGGTGCCGTAATGCCCTTCGCGCAGCCGGTTTTCCCGGCCAGGTAGCTGGATGGCACAGATCTCGATGCCACCGATGCGCCGCGGCCACTGGTTGAACATGGATCCGCCGACCCCCGAATACGGGAAGCAGAAGATCCGCGCGGCCGCGTCCTGGTCGGGTAGGCGGAGCAGCCAGCGGGTCATGGGTGCGGCATCGTGCAGGGTGGTCTCGGACGTCACTGAGTTACATCCCTTCGTCGTGGCACTGCGGGTTTGGTTGTGGCGCTGCGGTTTTCGCCGGACCGCTCATCTGGTCCGGATCAGGAAATGCGTCATACCGGCGATGAAGACCGACGCCAGGTGCTGCGGTGGTGCCATCGGCTCGATAGTGGTGAACCGCCCGGCCAGTTCTTCGAACAGCACCCGGAAGGTCAACCGCGCCAACGGTGCGCCGAGACAATAGTGCGGTCCGTGGCCGAACGCGATGTGCCGGTTGTCGGTTCGGGTGACGTCGAACCGGTACGGGTCGGCGAAGACCGATTCGTCCCGGTTCGCCGAGCCGATCCAGACCGCGACGGCCTCACCCGCCTCGACCAGCCCGCCGCTCAGCTCGGTGTCGGCGCTCGCGTACCGCAGGAAGCTGTTGGCGGGCGAGGTCCAGCGCAGCCCCTCCTCGACCAGCCGGGGAACCAGTGCGGGATCGGCACGCACAGCGCGCCACTGGTCTTCGTGTTCGGCCAGCGCGAGCATGGTCCCGCTGACGGTGTGCGGGGTGGTGGCGTTCGCGCCCAGTAGCAGGCTGTAGCAGTTGTATACGACCTCGTCGTCGGTGAGCGGCGCGCCGCCTGCCTGCATGCTCATCAGATGTCCGATGAGGTCGGCGCGCGGGTGGTCGCCGCGGTGGCGTTTGACCAGCGCGCCGAAGTAGTCGAACAACTGATGATGGGCGATGGCCAGGGTGGCCGAACCGCTACGGACCCGGAATTCGGGATCCTCGGGTGCGGCGGCCATGGCCGTCCACCGCACCAGGTTGTCCCAGTCGGCCTCCGGAATGCCCAGTAGCGCACCGGCCACCGTCATCGGCAGCTCATACGCTTGCTGCGCGACATCCCAGCTGCCGCCGTCGCATGCCGGGGCCAGAAACCGTTGCACCGCAGTGCGTATGGAGTCCTGCCAGGCCGCGACCGTGCGGACCGAGAGCTGCGGTTGAATCGGGCGCCGAAGCTCGGAATGTCTTGGCGGATCGGTGGATACGAGCATCTTGCCCGCGGAGATGTCGCCGTGCCCGAGTTGGGTGAGCACGCTGCCGCGTTCGGAGGTGAAGGCGCGATGGTCGCCGAGCACCCGGCAGGCGTCCGCGTGCCGGGTGACCGATCGGAAAGATCTTCCGTCGGACAGTATTTGGCGATGCAGCGGAGCGTCGGCGCGCATGGCCGCCCACACCGGATGCGGGTCGCCGGTGGCGAAGAAGTGCGGATCGAACAGGTCGACCCCGTCCAGATCGGTGGCCGCGCGGACGTCGGTGCTGATCTTCACGCGCTACGCCGCCCTTGCTCGACGGCGGCGGCCAGGCCTGCCGGGGTCGGGTCGAGGTAGAAGGTGACCGGCGAGACGGTCACGCCGTACTCGCGCTCGAGGTCGGCGGTGATGCGCACGCCGAGCAGCGAGTGTCCGCCGAGTTCGAAGAAGTCGTCGTCGGCGCCGATGCCCGTGATGCCGAAATAGTCGGTCCACAAGGTGGTTACGGCCGTCTCCAGCGCGGTGGACGGTTCGCGGTAGGCACTGGTCAGTTGGGGGCGTTCGGTGGGCTGGGCGGCGGCGAGTGCTCGCCGGTCGATTTTGCCGTTGGCGGTCAACGGCAGGGCGTCGACGATGCGGATCAGCGTGGGTACCGCATACGAGGGCAGCGTGTCGGCGAGCGCGCGGCGGACGTCCAGGGTGGACAGTTCGGCGTTCGTTGCACCGACGAGCCAAGCGGCCAAGCGTTTTCCGCCGCCGCGCTGATCTTGCGGGACGACCGCGAGGGACGCGACACCGGGCAGGGCGGCGATCGCGGCTTCGACCTCGCCGATCTCGATGCGGAACCCACGGATCTTCACCTGGTGGTCGATCCGGCCCAGATAGTCCAGGGCGCCGCTCTGTTGCCGACGGACGAGATCGCCTGTGCGATACATGCGTTCGCCCGGGATGTGGGCCACCGGGTCGGCGACGAAGGTTGCGGCGGTCAGGCCGGGGTCGCCCCAATATCCGTGCGCCAGACCGGTTCCCGTCGCATACAGCTCACCGGCCGCATCGTCCGGTACCGGGGCAAGCCGGGCATCGAGTACGCGCACGCCGGTGCCGCGGATCGGGTGGCCGATCGGCACCGGCCCGGTCGGTGTGCCGGCCACGGCGTGACAGCAGGTGAAAGTTGTGTTCTCCGTCGGCCCGTAGCCGTTGATCACCGTCGTGTCGGTCAGCGTGGTCACGGCCCGGTGGACGTGTGCGGGGGACAGCACGTCGCCGCCGGCGAGCAGATAGCGCAGGCTGCGCAGTTCGTCGAGGCCACCCTCGGTGACCTGCTGGAACAGGCCCGCGGTCAACCAGAGCACGGTCACCCGATGGTGACCGACGAGTTTGGTCAGATCGCTGAGCGAGAGCTCGGTGTCGGGCGCGAGGACCAATTGCGCGCCGTTGAGCAGCGCGCCCCAGATTTCCAGGGTCGAGGCGTCGAAGGCGATCGGCGCGAATTGCAGAAAGACGTCATCCGTTGTGACGGAGAGGAAATCGGTGTCGACCACCAGCCGCGACACCGCGCGGTGCGGCACGCATACCCCCTTGGGTGTGCCGGTGGACCCCGAGGTGTATGCCAGGTAAGCCGGGTGCAGATCGGTAATGGTGACCGGCGTGGGCGACTGAGCGGGGCGGTCTGCGTCCAGCGACACCGTGCGACAGTTCGCAGGCAGTTGTGGTGCTGAATCCTCGTGTACCAATACGATTCGCACGGCCGATCGGCGCAGGACGAGCTCGCGGCGCTGCCTCGGCGAACGCTCGTCGAGCGCGAGGTATCCGGCGCCTGCCTTCAGGATGGCGAGCAGGCCGACAATGGTGGCGGTCCGGCGGCGGGCGTCCACTGCCACGATGTCGCCCGGGCGTACGCCGCGGTCCTGCAGATGCCGGGCCAGACCGTCGGATCTGCGGTCGAGTTCGGCGTAGGTGAGTTGTCCGCCATCGCCGATCACAGCCACCCGTTCGGGGTGCTGTTTTGCCAGCAGCGTAAATCGTTCGCCGATGACCGACGGGCAGGCAAGAGCGTATTCGTCCACAATCAGCCTCACGGTCTCGGGGGTCACCCGAGACTTTCGTACAGAGAGATCTCACCGGGTCTGGAATTCGGTAATACGTCCGGTGCTGGATATTTGCGGAAAGTGTGATCGCGGATGATGATCGCGGCTTTCCGGGAAATACGCGACGGGCGGCCTCGACTGCGCGAGGTCGACGTCAGCGCTGAGTGAGGTCGGTATCGACGCTGGTCACGCGAGCCGACCCCGAGTTACGGTTCCGACGGTCGCAACCGTGATAGCGCGTGAATGCGCGAAGCGGAAATTGTGGACATATCATGACCCCCTATGAGCATGTAGCTTCCCCTAGTTCCGGCTGGAATCATTAGAATCGATCCCATGAATTTGTGACAGAAGAACGATATGTGACCTGTGTCACAAACCCCCAATTCGGGGGTAATCTGTTCCGCCACTGCCGATTTCGATCTACGCCCCTATAAGAGTTCGCATATCCATTACAAGCCCATAGTTCTCGGGGGAGGTAATGATTATTGCGCCGGATCTCTGGAGACCAGTCGGTTTTTTCGAGGTGAGGACGCACTGTTGGGTAGTCGGCGGCGCTGGTCCGCCGAGACCCTGTAGTTGGGCTTCCGCGATGCTCGGGTCATCGGTCGAGCGCGGCGGGGACGCGGGGGAGCGTCCAGGTTCATCGCCCGCCGGGTCTCGTCCGGAATGCACAGGCGGACCCAGATGCGTTGGCGGCCTCGGCTACTCGACCGCCGAGTGACGTCGGCGTCGAGTGCCTGATGCATGAGTGGTCGGCCCAGCACCTGCGCCATCCTGCGGTAACCTCGGTAGACCAGGCGCCGGTACCGCACCACGACCATCGTCACATGGCTGATCACGAAGACCAGCACGCTCGACAGGAGCACCAACCACGGCGGTATGCCGCTCTCCAGCCCGGCGAACGCAACGGTCGTCCGCCGGAGCGGAGCCGAACACTTCGTGGTGACAGCGATTGTGACCACCGGCGGAGTCTGATCGAATGGGCACCATGATGCCGAAGGCCACGCTGACGGATACCCCCGATGAGCTGCGGCGGAGTTTGGGTGTGGCCGATGCTGTGGTGGTCGGGCTCGGCGCGATGATCGGGGCCGGGATCTTCGCCGCGCCGGCTCCGGCGGCGCGGGCGGCTGGGTCGGCGGTGCTGCTCGGGCTGGCGATCGCGGCGCTGGTGGCGTACTGCAATGCGACGTCGTCGGCGCGGTTGGCGGCCCGATATCCGGCTTCGGGCGGCACGTATGTGTATGGGCGCGAACGGCTCGGCGAGTTCTGGGGGTATCTGGCGGGGTGGTGTTTCGTGGTCGGCAAGACCGCGTCGTGTGCGGCGATGGCGTTGACCGCGGGCGTGTATGCGTGGCCGGAGCACGCGCATGCGGTCGCCGCGGCGGCGGTGGTCGCGTTGACGGTGGTGAACTATCGCGGCGTACAGAAGTCCGCGCTGTTGACCAGGGTGATCGTGGCGGTCGTGCTCGCTGTGCTTGCCGCGGTCGTTGTGGCGGCATTCACCGCCGAGGCCGCCGACGTGACGCGGCTGGGATTCGGTTCCGAGATAACCCTTTTCAGTGTGCTGCAGGCGGCGGGACTGTTGTTCTTCGCGTTCGCCGGGTACGCGCGCATCGCCACACTGGGCGAGGAGGTCCGCGACCCGGCCCGGACCATCCCGCGCGCGATCCCGATAGCACTCGGCATCACATTGCTCGTGTATGCGGTCGTCCTGATCGCGGCACTGACAATCCTTGGGCCGCAAGGCTTGTCCGAGTCCAGCGCACCGTTGTCGGACGTGGTGCGCACGGCCGGCGCCGGCTGGTTGGCGCCGGCCGTGCGGATCGGCGCGGTCGTCGCCGCGCTGGGCGCGCTGCTGGCGTTGATTCTCGGTGTCTCGCGCACCACGCTGGCGATGGCCCGCGACCGGCACCTGCCGCACGCGTTGGCGGCGGTGCATCCCCGATTCGCGGTGCCGCACCGCGCGGAGCTCGCCGTCGGGGCGGTCGTGGCCGTCGCCGCTGCGACCGTCGATGTCCGTGCCGCGATCGGGTTCTCGTCGTTCGGCGTCCTGCTCTACTACGCCGTCGCCAACGCGGCCGCGTGGACTTTGACCCCCGCCGAGGGGCGGCCGTGGCGGGTGATTCCGGCGGTCGGTTTGCTCGGCTGCCTGATCCTTGCCTGCACCTTGCCGATGGCGTCGGTGCTGTCCGGTGCGGCGGTCGTTGCCATCGGCGCGGCGATCTTCGCCGTCCGCAGGCAAGTGCTCCGCCGCCCGAAACCCGGACTCGGCAGGGAGGACTCAGGCGGCGCGGCGGGAGCGAATCAGGCCGAGCCCGCCCAGGACCGCGCTGGCCAGCCCGACCAGCAAGCCGACGAAGGCGCCGCCCAGCCCGTTGCCGGTGCCGAGACCGCCGTCCGAGGTGGCCACGACCAGCCCGCCGATAACCATGGCGATCAGCCCCGCCAGTAGGGCGATCAGGGCGGCGCTGCCCGCGCGGAGGCGGCCGGTCAGCGCAAGCCCGCCGATGATCACGCCGGTCAGTCCGACCAGCGCGGCGACGATGGCGCCGACTCGCCCGGAGCTCATGGTGGTCACGCCGGCGGCCATCGGCTGGGCCGAGGCCTGCGCGACCGCGGGGACGGCGAGCGTCGACGCGGTGAGGATCGCGGTGGTGAACAGGTGCCGGATGGACATGACGTGCTCCTTCGCAGAAATGATGTCGCTCGATCATGTCCGCTCGCACCACCGCCGAACATCGTGCAGGCGTGGACAATTCGCGCTGCCGCCGCTGCCGTAACCGACTACCGCAGCCGCCGTAGCGAGCCGCGGCACTACTGCGTGTGCGGTAGTCCGATGATCGTCCGTGCGCGGGATTCGTGCGCGCGCCGCTCCGGCTAGGGTGCCTACATGAGCAGGGAACGGATCGCGGACTGGGCGATCGCTGCTGGCGTGGCGGCGGCCCTGCTGGCCACCGGGTTGTCCAAGCACCACACCGCCACCGATCTCGACCCGATCGGCTACGCGTTGCTGATAGTGGGCGGATTGGCGCTGGCCGCCCGCCGCACCGCTCCGCTCGCCGTGCTGGCCGTGACCGGGTTGTGCGCGCTGGGTTATCAAGCCGTCGGCTTCGACGTGCCTACGGTCGCGTTCCTGTTCGCCGTGTACGCCGCCGTGCGCGCAGGCCATCGCTGGATCACGGTGGCGGCCTCGGTGACCCTGCTCGCGGCGCTTCCGCTCGCGGCCCTGGCCTCACTGCACGACACCGGCGCCGCCTTCGCGCAGGCTCGGGACGCGCTCGAGATCGCCTGGCTGATCGCGGCCGGTGCGGCGGGTGAAGCCCTGCGGCAGGCCGAGCGGCGAGCCGACGAAGCCGAGCGCACCCGCGAAGCGACCGCGCGACGCCGGGCCGACGAAGAGCGACTGCACATCGCACGGGAACTGCATGATTCGCTCACCCACCAGATCTCGGTGATCAAGGTGCAATCCGAGGCCGCCGTCCACGTGGCCCGCAAACGCGGTGAAGAGGTGCCCGAGGCGTTGCTCGCGATCCGGCAGGCCGGTCGCGAGGCCGCCAGGGAACTGCGCGCGACCCTGGAGGCGCTGCGCGACGACAGCACCACTCCGCCACCAGGACTCGCGCACGTCCCCGAACTCGTGGCACGGGCCCGGACGACCGGCTTGGACGCGAGGCTGACGATCGAAGGGCAGCGCCAGGACGTGCCTGCCGCGGTGGACCGGACCGTCTACCGGATCGTTCAGGAGTCGCTCACCAACGTCGCCAGGCACGCCGCGGCCGCGACGGCATCGGTCCGGATCGACTACCGGCCCGACACTCTGGTCGTCCGAGTCGACGACGACGGCACCGCCACCGCGAACACCGCGTCGGCGCCCGGCGTCGGGCTGCTCGGGATGCGCGAACGCGTCACCGCCCTCGGCGGGCACCTGCGCGCGGCACCGCGCAGCGAAGGCGGGTTCTCCGTGCACGCCGAACTACCCGTGGATCGGACCCCATGATCCGGGTGCTGCTGGTCGACGACCAGCCGCTGATCCGCAGCGGTTTCCGCGCACTGCTCGAGCTCGAGGACGACATCGAGGTGGTGGCCGAGGCCGCCGACGGGAGCCAGGGCATCATGCTGGCCCGGGAACACCTGCCCGACATCGCCCTCATCGACATCCAGATGCCGGTGGTGGACGGCATCGAAGCGACCAGGCGCATCGCCGCGGACCCGGCCCTGTCCGGGGTGCACGTCGTCATCCTGACCAATTACGGCCTGGACGAATACGTTTTCGACGCGCTACGTGCCGGGGCGGCCGGCTTCCTCGTCAAGGACATCGAGCCGGAAGACTTCCTGCATGCCATCCGCGTCGCCGCGCGCGGTGACGCCCTGCTCGCACCGTCGATCACTCGCCGACTGATCGACCGGTACGTCAGCCAGCCGCTCGACCCGGGCGTCAGCGCGGCACTGAACGAACTGACCAACCGTGAGCGGGAGGCGGTTACCCTTGTGGCGCAGGGTCTTTCGAACGACGAGATCGCGGACCGGATGGTGATCAGCCCGCTCACCGCGAAGACCCATATCAATCGGGCGATGACCAAGCTCGACGCCAGGGACCGGGCCCAACTCGTCGTTCTCGCTTATGAATCCGGCTTGGTGGTCCGGCGCAACTGCTGACCGGAGGTCAGCGCGGCGGTCGGCTCATGTCCCGATTCATCTGGGGGAGTTCGATACTGATCGGCATGCGCAGTTCGGCCAGGTAGATCAGCGCGGCCTGGCGGAGGAATTCGTCGAAGAGCCAGTACACATCCGGGGCCAGCGGGACGACGGGCAGCAGGCCCTCGCGGACCGCGATGAAGGGCCCCCAGCTCACTCGGAGCAGCGGGTCCCAGAGCGGTTGCCTGGGGATGGCCAGACCGTCGGCGATCTTGTCACCGAGCAGGAATCGGGTGAACGCGCCGAGGACCGGCTTGCTGAGGATGGCGAGGTCGAGGTTCACGCCGAGCCGCAGCAGTCGGTCGGCCAGCGCGGTGCCCTCGGGGGTCGGCATCAGTATCGGGTCGAGCACCTGTGCGGCTTGGGAATTCGCGTCGGCCCACGAGTTCGGGATGTACTCGTCACGGACGCCGAGCATGTGCGCGCACACCTGCCAGGAGTGCAGGAAAGCGGCCGACTCGTGCGCCGGGATGGGCACCCGCCACGCGGTCAGATGTTTCATGACGGTCGTCGGCAGGCTGTGCCAGGTGACCATGATGTCGTTCTGGCTGATCGGAATGTCCTCCTCGGCGGAGTGCACCCAGTGCGGCGACTGCGGCAGCAGGTGGCGCACGGCGGCATGCACCAGCCGGGTCTTGACACAGGTGACAATCATTTCGCCATCGGGGGCATAGGCATTCGCGGTGCCGATGTCGTAGCCGAGTTTCGCGGTCTTGGAGATGCGGTCCTTCAGATCGTGACCGCCCTTGGAGTAGTAGACCGCCCGCGCCTCCTTCGGAATGACGGTGCTCATCATGCCGCTGGCCAAGCCGTACAGCACGCCGAGGTAGAGGCCGCGCTTCTTGTTGAACTCGACGGCGGTGCCCAGCTTGCCGTGGTCGGTCCATTGCGGTAGCTGGCGGGCGTACTCCATGAAATCTCTTAGTTCCGTGGGCAATCCGGCGGGCAGGGGCTGGCCGTTTCTGGTCCACGTGCGCAGCAGCGCGTTCACCGCGGGTACTTCGCCGCGGTCGAGCAGCCCGGCAACCACGGGGTCCGCCTCGGCATCCCACACGGTCAGCGGGTCGGCTCCGGTGCCGCTGCCCGCCACCGAACCGTCGGGTGACCAGGTCCACGGTTCCGCCCGGGCGGGCGTCACCATTGCCAAGGCCCCCAACGCGCCCAGTGCGCCGCTTGCCTTCAGTGCGTTGCGTCTGCTGAGTCCATCCATGTCGCCACTCCTCGCTGAGTCCAGCCGCCACCGGGTCGGCGCGGAGCGCTCGGGTAGCGCTGGTCCGCGCCTTTCAGTGGAAGAATGGTTATTAACTTATCAAGGTTGTGAACGCATTGTCCCGGCTTTGGAAAACAAGCCGCCGTGCGGGCTGTTGCTTTGGCTGATGCCAGTCAAAGGCGGTATGTACTGGCTTCTTTCGGGCATATTTGATCTTGATGGTGTCTCGTGATCGAGCGGGCTCGGCGGCGGCCGCAGTCGCGCTGGTTCGGTATTTTGGATCGTGAGTATCGATAACCATCAGTTACTTTGTGGTTCTGTTGGTGGATTCCCCAGTGGTCCGGGCCGGGTCAACTGGGGACGAAGTGGCATTGTCGCGGCGCACCCGTGGCGATAGTGTGCGGCTATGAGCGTCTCTCGGTCCCGCCGTGGTCTCGCGCAACCGCTGTTTCTGTCCGCCGCCGTGATGTGCGTGCTGTTTCTCGCCTCGGCGGCCTGCGGTGGCGTCGGTGAAACCCAGCCGGGGACAGACTCTTCGGGAGTAGCGAGTGTCGAGGTGAACCAGACCGGCGGTTTCGCCGGGGTCAACGAGTTCTACACCGTCGACGACAAGGTCGAGAGTCCGCGCCGCAGTGAGTTGTTCGACATGGTCGCCGGGCTACCGTTCCGGTCCCTGCAGGAGGCCTACATCGGGCCGAACGGTTGCCGCGACGCGTTCTCCTACACCGTGACCGTGACCTACCGCGACGGCACCAGCAAACGCGTCGACGCCGAGGAATGCGGCGAACCGCCGCGCGAGCTGACCGACGTCATCGCGCTGACCAAGGAGATCGGGTACCGCGGCAGCGGCAACTGACCCTCGACGCCCACCGCCCTGCGTCCGGCGGGCTTGGTCGCCCTTCGTGAACGGTTGCGCATGGTTGAATGATGCCCAACCGCACCCAGTGTGTCCCGATGGACTGCTGAGCGAGGCCAAGGACCGGGTTGTTGCCCCGATTCAGGAGGTCGTCGTGGGTGAAAGATTCGAAGTTCTGCTGCACGGGCCCATCGAGGCCGTTTTCGACTTGATCACGCAGGCGAGATTCTGGCCGCAGTGGCATCCGTACACGCGCTCGGTCGGCGGCGTGACCGAGCGGCCCTTGCGGTTGGGTGACACCGTCTATGAGCACGGTGTGACCGACGGCGTCGACTTCCACTTGTATTGGGAGGTGCGCGAGTACGAACGTCCCCACCGGATGACGCTGTACGACCGCGGCTACGACGCCACCCTGACCTATGCCTTCCAGGAACGGGGCGAGCAGACCCTGTTCAGCCGCGAGCAGTGGATCGACCCGGAGTGGGCCCCCGGCGTCGCCGAGCAACCGGCGTCGTTCAACGATCGCCTCACCGAGGCGTCGGAGGCCGCCGTCAGCTGGCTGGCCGATCACATCAATGGACTGCTCGCGGCTGAACGGACCAGTATTCCGCCACGTTGAGATCGGTTGGCGGAGTTCGGATCTCAGGTCAGATGGTCGAATTCCCCACTGACCCAAGCGATATAGCGGTCGGCGGAGCGGCGGACGACAGCGCGGGCGTCACCGTCGATGGTTCGGCCGAAATTGTCGTAGATGCGGTCGAACTCGAACTCCTCGACGGTGCGTGCGATGCGGGCGACGACGTTGGCCGACAACGGGATCCGGTTGGGATAGCTGCGCATGAAGGCGACCGATGTGCGGTCCGGGTTGGCCTGAACGGTGTCCGCGCTGAACAGCACACCCTTGCCCGCGGCGCCCGCCGCCCAGTGCAGGACCGCACTGCCCGGGAAGTGCCCGCCCAGCTGGCGCAGCGTGACCCCGGGCAACGGCTCGAGCTGACCGGACCACGGTCGGATCACCGGATCCGGGCGCGCGATCCACTCCAGGTCGGGCTCGGCGACCAGCACCGGCACCCCGCCGAGCGCCCGGCTCCACTCCACCTGCACGCCGTAATGGTGCGGGTGACTCGGCACGATCGCGACGACCTCGCCGAGCTCACGGACCCGCCGCGCGGCATCCTCGTCGACGTAACCGGTCACGTCCCACAGCAGATTGCCCGCCGGCGTCCGCAGCAGATGGGATTCCTGTCCGATGCCGAACTCCGGTTCGGTCGTCAAGCCGAACAGGTCCGGCTCCAGCTCGCGCAGCGCCACCTTGTGGCCGGCCGCGGCGAGCTCGTCCAGGGTGGTCCACTGCTGGCCCTCGGCGGGCACCCACTGTCGCTCGTCGGCGCAGATGCGGCACAGCTGCGCCTCGCCCTCGTGCTCGACCGCGCAGGTCCGACAGATCTTCCACATATTCACCTCGTCTGTTCGGTACACCCATCACTGTTTGTACACGCAGGATCAACCCTGGCGCAGTCGAACGGACCTGTGCGGCGACCGGCCGTCGCCAGCGGACTGGCGACGGCCGGATCACGGTGCCGCTCTATAGGATCCGGTCACTTCGAGGTGCGAGCGAACTCGGCACCGCGCCTTGTGCGAGCAAACCGGCACCCACCTTTCAGGGCGTGCCGAACCAGCCGACGAGCGCTTCGCGCAACGCGGCCGCTGCGGTGTCGGCGGATTCGTCGATGGTTGCGGCCCAGGCGATGTGGGCGTCCGGGCGGATCAGCAGGGCATCGGCCGGGCGGTCGTCGGTTTTGGCCGTGCGGATGTCGATCCGGTCCGCCCATTCTCGGGCGATCTCGCGCAGCTCGGCCCGGTCGGCGAGGTCGAGCAGGACCGGCCGTGCCGTGCGCATGAGTTCCGCGACGCTGGTGACGCCCTGGTCGGTGTGCAGGGTCAGGTCGGGCGCGAAGGTACCCGCGATGGCGTGCGCGTCGCCCGGCACCGGATAGCGGATGTCGTTGTGGCCGACCAGGTTTCCCATCCGACGCAAGGCGGGCTCGTCGGCGAGCAGTTCCTGGAAGACCTGCCGGAGCGCCTGGGCGGCCGCATCGTCGCCGCGGCGCAAGGCCACCTGGGCGCGGGTCTGGACCAGGGCGCGCGCGCCGGCGAGGTGGCGCTCGTCGTGGTAGGTGTCCAGCAGACCGGTCGGTGCCCAGCCGTGGATGTCGGCGCCCAGCTTCCAGGCCAGGTTGACCGTATCGAGCATGCCGACGTTGAGCGCCGTGCCGGTGGCGGGGAACAGGTGGGCCGCGTCGCCGGCCAGCATGATCCGCCCGGCGCGGTACTGCTCGGCCTGCCGATCCTTGAAGGTGTAGCGCGACAACCGAATCGGTTCTCCCATCGGGAGCTCTCCACCGAGTACGCGGCGCGCACTGTCGGCGAGTTCGGTCAGGGTCAGGGGCTCGTCGTCGTCGTATTCGGCGGACTCGTCCTCGGTGGTCTGCATGAACAGCACCCCATCGGAGACGGCGAACGCGAACACGCCGTTGTCGGTGCGCGTGAAGCCCGCGTGGATCGTGCCGAGCCCCGGGACCTCGATGTCGCCGTTGTCGAGCACCGTCACCGAATCGGGCACGGTGACCTGGCCCAGCCGGTTGACCTCCGGATAGGTGGTGCCGGGGAAGGAGATACCCGCCATGTCTCGGATCCGGCTCCGCCCGCCGTCGCAACCCACCAGGTAGCGCGCGGTCACCTGGTACTGCCCGTCCGGCCCGCGCACCTGCGCGGTCACCGCGGCGTCGTCCTGGCTCACGGCGATCACCTCGTGGCCGCGACGGATTTCGGCGCCGAGTTCGCCCGCGCGATCGTCGAGCAGCCGCTCGATCTCCCGCTGCGGGATCGGCAACGCCCGCATCGGCGGCTCCGCCATCTGGGTGAAGTCCAAATAGATGTTGCCGAACGGGAATCGGGGAGCCAGGTGCGGATCGCTGCTGGCCGCCTCGAAGCGGTCCAGCAGGCCGCGGTAGCGCAGCAGGTCCAGGATTCGACCGCCGATACCGCTGGCCTTCGGGGTGTCGCGGATTTGCGGCTGCCGTTCCAGCACCAGCGATCGGACTCCGGCCAGGCGCAGTTCACCGGCCAGCATCAGGCCGCTCGGGCCCGCGCCCACGATGATTACGTCGATGTCCGTCACTCATTACTCCATTTCCGCAGGTTCTAGCTTCGGCCGAGGAGTATGCCGGACAAACGGGGCCTTGCCGCAAGCCCCGGGGTCCGCTATAAGTTAGGAGTGGAAAGGGGTAAGTTCACTTCTTTTCCGTTCGTTCGCGCAAGCCGGGCTCGAAGTGAGCCACCGTTCTTCGGTTGGCTCAGGCCTTCAGTCCGTGCCTGGTGACGTAGAAGTTGTGGAAGACCATGACGGCGGCCAGGACGACCAGCCATTGCACGGTGCTCACCAGCGGAATCGCATCGATCGGCAGGGTGTAGGCGAGTACCACCCGCACCAACGCGTCCAGCGTGAAGACCGTGCCCCATACCGCCGTCAATACCCGCAGGTGGTGGCGGAACCGGGAGTCGTTGTCCCAGCGTGCATCCCACTCCCGGTAGCCCTCTTCGCCGATCTTCGCCGTGACGATCGCGCGGGACGCGGTGCGCATGAAGGGGCGTTGGGTCGCCAGGCTGCCCAGTATCCACAGGCCCAGCACGCCGAAAACCCAGCTGTCGCGCACCATGAGGGTGCGGGGGTCGCCGGTTACCAAAGTCATCACCGTGCCGACCACGATCAGCGTGAGGGTGAACAGCGCGATCGTGTCGAGACGACGCTGCCGTATCGCGCCGTAGGCGAGGAACCCGCCGATGAGCAACGCGGGCGCGATCAATGCCAGCCACGGGTTCACCCCGGCGGCGCGCAGGGCGTAGTAGCCGCCGAGGGGGAGTGCCAGCTCCACGATCAACTGGCGGAAGAGGTGGCGGCGCACGGCGGCTCGTTTTTGCTCCGGTGTGCGTTCGGTGGTGAGCGTCTGCGGTGAGTTCATGTCAGCTCCGGGTCACGGTTATGCGCGGGTGGCGCGTTCGAAGAGTTCGGCTAGTTCACGGGCGCAGGCCGCGGCGTCGAAGTCGGGATCGTCGGCTGCGCGTGCGACGGCCGCATCGCGTGCGGCGCGAATGGCGAGTGCCATGACCGCAGGGTCGAAGTCGCGAAAGGCCCCCGCCCGCTGTGCTTCCCGGATCCATTCCTCCTGGCCGCGGGCGATGTCGGCGACGTGTTCCAGCAAGCCGAAGGCCTGGGTGTCGTCGGGGCGGACGTTGGCGACGATGCTCGCCAGTGCTCGCTGATGGTGGGGATACTCGTCGAGCAACGCCAGGCTGGCGGCGAAGTAGGCACGCAGCCTTGCGTGGTATCCGGCCTCGGGCTCGAGCTTGGCGGCGACGAATTCCGTGTTCACCCGCACGATTTCGGCGGTCACCTCGCGGATCAGATCGTCCTTGCCCCGGAAGTGGTAGGAGATCATGCCGGTGCTGCTCAACCCCGCCTGCTGCGCGATCTTCGCGAACGACGTATTCGGCAGGCCGTGCTCCGCGATCACCTCGATCGCGGCATTCACGATCTGGGCCCGCCGGGCCGCCTCGGTGAACGTCCGCCCGCCTTGCTTGCCCGAGCCAGTGTTTGCTTGCATGAGCAAAACGGTAGCCGGTGTTGCTTACGTAAGCAAGAGTTGAGTTAGATGAGCAAATTATGCTGGTCTAGGCATCGACTTCGGTGCCAGAACGCAGTGGTCAGACGGCGGACGACGCTCGGTCGGTCTGCTCAGGACCGACGACGCGCTCGGGCGGCCTTGCTCAGGACACGAAGGTGGCAGAGGTGACGGCGACGTCGGCGTAACTGAGGTACCAGCCATTCCAGGTGTCGGCGACGTCGATCTGGATTCCGTGGCCGGTGGCCGGGCCGTCGGTGATCAACCACAGACCATTGCCGTAACCGGTTGCCCTGCTGACGCTTCCGTCGGACCAGACGAACTCGGCCGCACTGACCGCGCCCGGTGCACTCCACGGGATGGTGGCGGTGAACCGACCGGAGTCGATGCCCGGCAGCAGCGGGCTGGCGCACTGGTGCAGCATGGCCTCGCGGCGGATGGACTGTCGCGCGCTGCCGGTGCCGGGAATCAGTCGGCCGGTCATCACGCTGCCCTGTCGACAGGCCGGATTGCTGTCGCTCCACGGCTCCGCCAGACTTTGCGGCGCACTCAGCGCCGGTATCGCGCACAGAACCGCTACCAGCACGCTTCGACGAATAAGCACGGCGCCACCTCCTGCGACGGGCACACCGCGCGGCCAGGCAAGTCGAATACCGATGGCCTCGCCACGCATAGCACTACTGACTCGATCAGCAGCTTAGCGGCCGGTGCGGTGCGCTCGCCCTGTTTCAGTGGCGAGCCGCTCGGCCGGTAGCGGTGGAATCGGTCATATCGGTCGGCTAAAGTGCGACCCTCTGAAGGAGGGGAAATATGAAGACTTGGCGCGACCTGGATTCCGCTACGCGGAAGGCATTGCTGCGTGGGGAGCCTGCCGCCGATCCCGAGATCGATCGAATCGCCGTGGCGCATGCGGAGAAGGTGCTGAATCGTTCGCAAGTTCGGGTGGTCTTGGTTGCTCTCGTGGGTGGTACGGCCATGGGCTTGCTGCTGGGAACACTCATGGTGGTGGCAGGGCTGCCGTTCGGGGTGTTCGTGTCCGTGGTCATCGTGTTGGCTATCGGAGTCATGTTTGTGATGGCTCGGCGCAAGCTCGCACTGATCCGGCTGCTGAACGTCAGCCGCAGTGTGGCTCGGGAGCCGGTCATGCCCGGATCCGCCGAGAAACTGGAGATCCGGATAACCGTCCTCGGTGCCGTACGCATGGCGGGCCCCTACCTGTTCATCGTCGCCGTTCTGCTCCTTGTCGGCGTGCTGTGGACGAATCCGTGGTTGATCGGCGCTGCCGCCGTTGTGAGCGTCCCAGTGCTCGCCTACGCCGGCTACCTGCTGGCCTGGGCTTTGCCGAAACACCCAGCGGCCGTCCTCGATGCGAACGGTATGCACACGCCCAGGATGGGGTTGAGTGTCGGCTGGGAGTCCTTCAGCGAGATCAGCGTCGTCCCCCTGCGCGCATCAGCGCGCGACACCCGACAGGTGATCGCCTTCATGCTGTACGACGATCAGGTCTACCTTCGCCAACTCCCGAGCTGGCAGGCCTTCGTCGCCAGAATGAACAAGAAGACCTACCTGTCGCCCCTGGTCATCGTGGATTCCATGGTCGACAAGCCTGCCTCCGAAATCGCCGCCACAGCGGCTGCGGTCTCCGGCCTACCCGTAACCCAAGCGGCGCAAGGTGCTCGGAAACCCAGCTGATCGAGATCCGCGCCTAACGGTGCGCGGTGACCAGCCAGGCGCGCGAGTCGAACCACACGCCGTCGGCAGTGTGGTGCTCGGCCATGGTGGTGCGCAATCGGTCGAGTGCGCGCTGGGTTTCGTCGGCGTCGAGGCGGCTGAGCAGATCGGTCGTCATGTGCAATACGCGGACGGCGTCGACGCCGGCGTCCGGGTCCGCGCCGTAGTAGATCGGCTCGCGTAGGTCGGTGATGCTGATGTCTTTGAATCCGGCTGCGGTGAGAATGTCCTCCACCCGCGCTGGATCGCCCAGCGAGAAGGCGCCGGTACCGGCGGTGGGCGTGGCAGTGCCGGTGAGGGCCCGGTGGATCGCGGCCACCCACTCCTGTTCGGCGCTGTCCTGCCACACCAGTTGCACCAGTTTCGATCCGGGCTGCATCGCGCGTCCGATATTGGTGAACGCCTCGACCGGGTCGGCGAAGAACATCGTGCCGAAGCGGCTGGCGGCGCGGGTGAAGTGCTCGGGTGGAAAGGGATAGACCTGCGCGTCCGCCTGCTCGAAGCGCACGTTGGGAATCTCGGCGGCGGCGGCGAGCCGGCCGGCGTGCCCCAGCATCACCGGCGATATGTCGACACCGAGGGCGCTGCCCTGATACGCGAGCTCGGCGCTGTCACGGGTGAGCTGCCCTGTGCCGCAACCGATGTCGAGCACGTGGTCGCTCGGTCCCACGTCGAGGGCCTCGCTCAGCCACCGGTGGTAGCGGCGCAGCTCGGCGTCGTAGTCGAACATGGTGTTCGAGGCCGGTTCCGGTTGATTCCCGCGGTCGATCATGGAGCCATCATGACAGCAGCGCGCAGTTGCCGGACCGTACTCGGGAATGCGTGCAGCGGAGCTGGACCGTACGCGATCACGCCGACTGGCGCCGTAGCCGCGCCGCCAACCACAGCACGACACCGTAACCGAACGCCGCATCGGCGTTGGACACGAGCGCGGCGGACGGAAAGACGACGGCGTGCCGCAGTCCCGCATCGGCCAGTGCCCGGATGCGGGCCAAAACCTCGCGGGGAGTGCCGATCACGAGCCAATCGTGCAGCACCTCGTCGGGCACCTCGGCGATCGCCGCCTGCACCTCGGCCTTGGTCAGCTGGTGCGGCATCAGCTCGATGAGACCGCGGAAGCCTTCTCCGAAGGGATGTTTCGCGCCGTGGCGCGCCCACACCGCGTCCGGTGCGAGCAAGCCGAGATAGCGGACAGCCGGCGCACGCAGCAGGCGCCGGATACCGGACGGCGTTCGCGCGGTGAGCATGGAGATCATTTGGGCGGGCACGATCGCCTCGGGATCGCGACCCGCGGCGCGGGCGGCGGTGTGCACCACCTTCAGTCGGTGCTGGTATTCGTCCGGCGACAGGGCCTCCCACGGGTACCACCCGTCGGCGTAGCGTCCGGTCAGTTCGAGCATCCGTGGTCCGTGCGCGCCGATCCAGATCTGCGGCATCCGGCCGGCCGGTGCGGTCAAATCCATTGGCGCGCTGTCGATTTTATAGTGCCGACCGGAGAACTCGATGGATTCCGCTGTGGTGAGTGCTGCGCGGAGCACCTGGAGTGCCTCCTCCAGTCTTTCGACCGGGCGATTCCAGCTGAACCCGTACGGATCGAGGTTTTCCCGCTCGCCGGATCCGATGCCGAGGATGGGTGGCACCTTCGTCATGTGCGCCAAGGTGAGAAACGTCTGCGCCAGCAGCACCGGATGCCTGCGATGCGGATCCGTCACCCCGACCCCCAACTGCACCTTTCCCGCTCCAGCGGCCAGATGGGCAAGCAGCGGAGCGTAATCGAACTGCTCGTCGGGGCTGCGGACGACTTTCGCCTGCGGGGTGAAGTCGGTGTCCCAGATGGCTCGTGGAAAGACGCTGATCAGGTGGTCCGGTGCCAGAACCGAATCCAGCTTGCCCAATCGGGCCATCCGCACCACGAACCGTGCGGCGCTCAATGGCGGATTCACCCCGGCGAGCGTGCCCACTGCGAACGAATTGTGCGAGTCCGACACTTCGGTCCCCTCTCGACCAGCATGCCCCCACCAGGCACCCCACCGATTATCCCGACGCACCCCGCCCGCGTCCGGTGATTCAACCCGGTGGATCACAACTCTGGCCGGACTTGACTATGCCGTGACGGCATAGTTTCGACTGGTGTCGATGGCAGACGCAGGTGCCGGTGGATGCGGTTTCTGCGGGCAGCGAACCAGTTGGAAGGACAGTTATGGCGTTACCGGAATTGCTCACGGTGGAAGACCTTTTCAGCCCGCCCGTTCGATCGGCGGCGTCGATCTCGCCGGACGGAACTCGGCTCGCCTACCTGGCTCCGTGGCAGAACCGACTCAATGTGTGGGTGCAGGACCTCGACTCGGCTGAGGAACCGCGGTGCGTGACGGCCGACGGCAACCGCAGCATTCACGACTACCGCTGGACCGACGATCCGCGATGGCTGCTCTACACCCAGGACGGCAATGGCGACGAGAACTGGCATCTGTACCGGGTAGACCTGTCGGATCCGGCGGCCGCGGCGGTCGACCTCACCCCGTTTCCCGGTGCGCGGCTGTTCGGTCTCGAGCTGCCACGGGGCAGGCCCGGCAGCGCGATCGTCACGCTGAACGCCAGGAAGGTCGAAGAGTTCGATGTGTACGAACTCGACATCGCCACCGGTGAACTGGTGATGCTCGCGAAGAACCCGGGTCGCGTTTCCGGCTGGAAGGTGAGTCATCGCGGTGACCTGTTCGCCACCTCGATGACCGACGACGGTGATGTCGAACTATCCCGATATGACAGTGCCGCCGGTGAATTGAGTCGAGTCGCGGTGTGGGACGGTGCAGACTACCCGGTGGGTGTCTCGCCGATCGAGATCACGCCGGACGGCGCGGGGGCGTGGGTAGGGTCCAACCGGGGCACCGATCGGACCCGGCTGGTTCGGCTCGACCTGACCACCGGGCAGGAGGCCGAGGTCGAAAGCCACCCCAGCTTCGATCTCGATACGCGCGCGGGTGCGAGTCCCGGTTTCCCCACGCCACTCATCCTCAGTCGGCGAACCGGAAAGCTCATCGGGGCAAGGTATCTCGGCGAGCGACAGGTGATCCACGCCCTCGACCCGCACTTCGCCGAGGTGCTGGCGAACGTGACGAAGTTGTCCGACGGCGACATCGCCGCGCTGTCCTGCGACGACAGCGAGCAGCGGTGGGTCGTCAGCTTCGAGCACGATCGCGAGCCCGGTGTCACCTACTTCTACGACCATGCGACGGGTGAGAGTCGGCTGCTGTTCCGGCCGTATCCCCATCTGGATTCCGCGGCACTCGCGCCGATGACGCCGGTCACCATCCCGGCGCGCGACGGGCTCAGTCTCCCTTCGTATCTCACGCTGCCGGTCGGGGTGCCGCCGACCGGCTTGCCGTTGGTGCTCTTGGTGCACGGTGGTCCGTGGACCCGGGACGGTTGGGGGTTCGACGCAGCGGCGCAGTTGCTGGCCAATCGGGGATACGCGGTGTTGCAGATGAACTTTCGCGGGTCGACCGGGTACGGCAAGGCGTTCGTCAAGGCCGCCATCGGTGAGTTCGCGGGCAAGATGCACGACGATCTCATCGACGGCGTGACGTGGGCGGTCGAGCAGGGGTATGCCGATCCGGCGCGCGTCGCCATCTTCGGCGGTTCCTACGGCGGCTACTCGGCGTTGGTCGGTGTCACCTTCACCCCGGAGGTCTTCGCCGCCGCCGTCGACTACTGCGGTATCTCGAACCTGGCGAACTTCCTGCGGACCATGCCGGTGTTCTCCCGGCCCTTCATGGCCAACAACTGGTACCTGTTCGTCGGGGATCCCGAGGTTCCGGAGCAGGCGGCGGACATGGTGGCACGTTCACCGATCACCCGGGTGGATCAGATGCGCACGCCGCTGCTGGTTGCCCAGGGCGCCAACGATGTTCGCGTCGTGCAAGCCGAATCCGACAACCTAGTCGCGGCGCTGCGTGCGCGCGGAGTCGAGGTCGAGTACATCGTGAAGGACGACGAGGGGCACGGTTTCGTGAATCCCGAGAACACGATCGAGCTATTCCAGGCGATCGACCGTTTCCTGGCGCGGTACCTGGGTGGGCGGACCGAATAGCCGGACCGCCTGGTGGCCGCTGACCGAGAGCAATGCTTGACTATGCCGTAACGGCACAGTGTGTAGTGGGGGAGACGAAAGGATTGACGGTCGTGGGGTGGAGCACTCGTGAACTGGCCGAGCTCGCGGGCACCAGCCTGCGGACCGTGCGGCACTATCACGATGTCGGACTGCTCGATGAGCCCGAACGCCATGCCAACGGCTACAAGAGCTATGGCGTCGCCTATCTGGTCCGGGTGCTGCGGATCAAACGCCTCTCCGGGCTCGGCTTTTCGCTGGCGCAGATCGCCGAGATGGACAACCTCGACGAGCATCCGCAGGAAGCGCTGCGGATGCTGGACACCGAACTCGCCGAAACCATCGACCGGCTACAGCGGATCCGCGCCGAGGTCGCCCGAATACTGGACCACCAGGAGTCGACCGACCTGCCGCCCGAGTTCGCCGCGGTGCAGCGAGCGGAGATGTCCGACGCGGACCGCTCGCTCGCGTTCGTGCTCTCGCGGGTGATCGGCCCGGCGGGGCGGCAGGCGGTGGCACGAATGCTGGAGGATCCCGAGGTCAGCGCCTTCTCGACCCAATTCGACAACCTGCCGGCCGATGCGGATGAGCAGCAGCGCGCGGACGTCGCGCAACGCATGATTCAGGGCGGCCGCAAGTTGTACGCCGCGCACCCGCAGGTGCTGACCTGGTTCGACGATGCGCCGCGCGGCACCCGGTTCGCCGCCAGCACCACTGCTGAGGCTGTGTTGGAGGTGTACAACGCCGCACAGCTCGACGTGCTTGCCCGCGTCGGCCGGGAGATCGCGCCGCCGAGCTGAACCCGCAGGTCAGTAGTACTGGACCAGGCAGAACTCATGCCCTTCCGGATCGGCGAGCACGACGACCACACCCTCGTCGTAGTCGTGCCGCTCGCCGGTGTCGCGGCCGCCGAGGGCGATGACCTGGGCGATGCCCTGATCGATGTCGTCCACCGCGACGTCCAGGTGCAGGCGGACCTTGCCGTGCTTCGGCTCGGTCACGGGCTGGAAGACGAGGCGGGGTTGCGAGTCGTCGAGTTCGCCGAGATAGATCCAACCGGGCTGGGACGGTCCTCGCGGACGGTCCAGCAGTGCGCTCCAGAAGTCCGCGACCCGTTGCACGTCGACGCAGTCGATGGTCACGCCGACCCAGCGGTTCGTCATTTCGTCGGTTCTCCTGTGCTGTAGGCGATCTCGCCGGTCAGGCCCGCCGCGCTGTTCGCGAACTCCGCCGTGTATGTGAGCATGCCGACCATGTCACCGGGAAACCGCCGCCTCGGCAAGTCGGCAGACACCGTGCCGTTTGCTGGGGTACACGCGGCTACGTTTCGACATCGGTGCACCGGGTAGCTCGGACGGCGAGGAGGTTAACAATGACCGACGCGAAGGACACCTGGGACCCGCCGCAGGACACCGGCGGCCCTGACGCGGTGGAGACCGACCCGGCGGCGCTGAACAGCGCCGAAGACCTGGACGAAGACAGTCTCCGGGTGGATCCGTTCGAGGAAGGCATGGACCCGCCGGAGCACTGGTCCGGCGTGGACAAATACGGCATGACGCCGCGCGAGGAGGCCGAGGCGCGGCCGCTTGCCGAACGCCTCGAAGAGGAGCAGCCCGATCTGGTCCCGGAGCCGCCGCCGGAGTCCGGGCCGTCCGAAGCCGCGGCGATGACCATCGTCGACGAGATCGCGTCCGACGCCGACGACGTCGTCGCGCCGCACAGCTACGAGGAAGATCTGGGCATCGAGGCCGATATCGCGGGCGGGTCCGTCGCCCACGAGATCCGTCGGCCGGAACCGCCGGGGTAAGTGTTGCTCGCCTAGCGGCCTGCGTCGTGATCCAGCCTCGGCGCGGTCCGGGTTCGGTCGGCGGGGCGCGCTACCAGATTGGTTGTCCCGGTAATCCTTTCGGTAGCGCGCCTTACGCCTGCGGCTGCGCACACGCGATGGACGGGACCGATGAGTTTTCGACCCGGGCACCGTCAGTACGGATATGACGACAACAACACACACCCTCGAGACCGCCGACTTCGCCATCGTCTACGACGTGCACGGGCCGCTACCCACTGCGGATGGACGCCCGCCGCTGGTCATGGTCGGCCTGCCCATGGACGCCACCGGTTTCACGACGCTGGCGTCGTATTTCCCCGATCGCACTGTGGTCACCTACGACCCGCGTGGTATCGGGCGCAGCACCCGCAAGGACGGCCGGGTCGACAATGTGCCCGAGGTCCACGCCGCTGACCTGCATGCCCTGATCGAGGCGCTCGGCGCCGGGCCGGTCGAGATGTTCGCCAGCAGCGGTGGCGCGGTCGTCTCGCTCGCACTCGTGACCGCCTACCCCGATGACGTGAGCACCCTGGTGGCACACGAGCCGCCGCTCATCTCCGTGGTCCCCGACGCCGCCGCGGCCGAGCGCGCCCGCGCGGGCTACCGAGATGCCTACGAAGCCAAGGGATTCGGCGCAGGCATGGCGGGCTTCATCGCCATGACCTCCTGGCAGGGCGAGTTCACCGACGACTACTTCGCCCAGCCCCCAGCCGATCCCGCCATGTTCGGCCTGCCCAGCGAGGACGACGGCTCCCGCGACGACCCGCTGCTGTCCGACCGGTCCTGGGCCGTCAGCAGCTACCGCCCCGACATCGCCGCCCTCACCGCAGCCCCCACCCGGATCGTCATCGCCGTCGGCGAAGAGTCCCTCAACACCTTCACCGGCCGAGCCCCCGTAGCCGCCGCCGAACTCCTCGGCCAGCAAGCCACCGTATTCCCCAGTCACCACGGAGGTTTCGCCGGCGAAGAATTCGGTTACCCCGGCCAGCCCGAAGCCTTCGCCCGCAAGCTGCGCGAGGTTCTGGAGACCACTGAGTAGTCGCCGGGGAGGTCGCGGCGTTTGTAGGCTTCGCGCTGTGGCGACAGTCGATCAGGTCATGGCATCGTTCTGGGGTGACTCCGACTACGGTGTTCTCGCTCCGCTGACGGATGCGGCGGTTCGGGATGCCGAAGAGCAGTTGCGGGTGAGGCTGCCTCCCGCATTGGTGCGGCTCTTGTGGGTGCGCAACGGTGGGGCCGTCGCCAAACGATGGAATGCGTCGCCACTTCCGGTGCCGTCGTTCGCTCGAAGCGACTATGCACGGTTCGACATGGTCATGGGGATCGGCCGTTCCGACGACTTTCAGACGATGCTGGACACCCCATACCTGGTGTCGGAGTGGGGTCTTCCGTCGCCGATCGTGCTGCTGGATGGTGACGGGCACAGCTGGGTTGGACTCGACTATCGCAAGTGCGGGCCTCGCGGCGAGCCCACCGTGACGTACTTCGCTGCGGACCAAGAGGATTCGTTGCTCCTAGCGGTCGACTTCGAGACGTTCCTGGCCGGTTTGACTGCGGCCGAGTCTTTTTGGTGATGCCGATCAGGACTCGGCCGGGAGCATTCGCCTGAGTGGAATGCTTGTCCCTCGGCTGCCCTCGTGAACAGGACCACCGCTGGGTCGGGACCTGAAACCGGGCGGGCATGATGGCCGGATGGAGTCGAATCAGCGCAGTGAACCCGCTCAGGTTGCCGGAGAGTTTGAGACGCTCACCGGCTTCCTGCAATTTCAGCGGGAGACGTTGGCGTGGAAGTGTTCCGGGCTTACCCCGGAACAGCTTAGGCGGCGGGCGGTGCCGCCTTCGGCGCTTTCGCTTCTCGGACTTGTCCGTCATCTGACCGACGTGGAACGGACCTGGTTCAGGCGGGTCTTGGCGGGGGAAGAAGCGCCGTTCCTGTATTGGGGCGCGGACTCTGCTGAAGACACCGACTTCGAGGTCGAGGAGGTCGATGCTGAGGAGTCGATTCGGTTGTGGGAGAGAGAATGTGCTCGTTCCAGTGAGATCGTCGGGGCGAGTAAGTCGCTCGATAGGGTCGGTACGCGTCGGCCATCCGGTGCCACGTACAGCTTGCGATGGATCCTCACTCACATGATCGAGGAGTACGCCCGCCACAACGGGCACGCCGATCTGCTTCGGGAAGTCATCGACGGTCAGACCGGTGAATAGCTGCGGGTCGCTGTCTCGGAAAGGGCGGCTGGCCCGCGCGTTCGCGAGTGCCGACACGCTGAACCCACGGTGTTGCGGTGTACTTCTCCGCCACCGTGTCCCGCTCGCCCGCGATCCCGCGTCGAGCGGGACATGGTGCGGGAGAGGGGAAACCCGCGCTCGCGATGTTGGTCGGCTGGCGCGGATGTCGGTGGGGCGTGGGATGCTCCCGGTGTGACCGTTTGGGACCTGCTTGATATCGATCGGGCGCTGCGCGCGAGTTGGGCGGCCGACACCTGCTCAGCCGATGATGTAGCCCGTGCCGCTTGGCAAACCGACAATCCTGCCTGGGGGCAGTGCGACATCACCGCCTTGATCGTCAACGACATCTTCGGCGGCGAGTTTATGGTGGGGGAGGTGTGGCTCGATGCGGAGCAGCACGGGTTCCACTGCTGGAATCGTTTGCCGAGCGGTATCGAACTCGACCTGACACGTGAGCAGTTTCGGCTCGGTCAAATCATCACTGCCGCACGCGTTGTCGAGCGTCCGCAGGGCCGACTGCCGCGGCGATGGGACGAGTACCTTCTCCTGCGCGAGCGCGTCGCTAGCCATCTCGGCCAGCTACCCGAGCCCGTGGAGTCCGCAATCACCCCGTGACGGAGCATGAACGATCCAGATTGGCCATGGCTGAATTGTCCCGCTCGAAGTTACCGCTGAAGCTGTTGCAGCTCTGTTGGATTCGATGCAGTGATGATCAAGACATGGCATGCTGAAGTTTTTTCAGGGCGTGGTTCGGTCGATAGCTCAACGCACAGACAATGCCTCGCATCGCTTGGCCTGCAACAGGTCTCGACGTTTCTCATCCTTGATCCACGTCAACGAACCAGGTTTGCGCGCCTCGTCCGCCAAATGTTTCAACGCGTGTCGGCACACGAATTCCTTCAGCTTCGCAGCAGGCCCTCCGGCGAGGTAGAACTTTGGTGGCGGTGTCGTCATTGGCGGCGACTTGGAAGAGCCCGGCGCGACGGCCCAGGCTGAGACACTGCCCTGCGAAACCCAGCTCGATGGGTGCCGGTTGCTGATCGGCGATCCGGCTGAGCACCGTGTCGGCGGCGTGTGCCCCGATTCGCGTCGCGCTCTGGCAGCTCATCCGGAACGGCAGGTTCGACGGTGCCGCCGAATCGCCGGCGGCGATGATGTGCGGGTCGTCGACGCTGGTCAACGTCTCATCGGTGAGCAGCCGGCCCACCGCATCGGTGCTCAGTCCACTGCGTGCGGCCAGATCCGGGACGCCGAATCCGGCGGTCCAGATGGTCACCGCGCTGCGCAGCGTGTGGCCACCGCTGAGCCGCACCACGTCGGGCGTGACGGCCGTAACCGTCGCGGCGGGACCTTCGAGCACGGTCACCCCGAGCTTCGCCATCCGCTTGGCCACCGAGCGCCGACCTCGCGGATGCAGATACGGGCCCAACACCGAACCACACACCAGCGTCACCTTGCGACCTTGCTCGGCCAGCTCGGCGGCGACCTCGATGCCGGTAGGACCGGCACCGACCACCGTCACCGCGGCCGTCGCGGGCGCCGCATCGAGGACCGGCCGCAACCGCTGCGCCTCTTCCAATGTGTCGATGGGATAGGCGAATTCAGCCGCACCGGGCACCTGCGGCGAGGCGCTGCCGCTACCCACCGCGTAGATCAGATAGTCGTAGCCGACCATTCCACCGCTGGCCAAACCCACACTGCGCGCGGCCACGTCGATCTCTGTCACAGTGTCTACGACCAGCTGAACACCCTCGGCCAGGATCTCCCGGTGGTCGACCACCGCGTCGCCGGACCCAGCCACCAACTGATGCAGGCGGATCCGCTCGACAAAGTGCGAACGCGGGTTGATCAGCGTCACGGTCACGCCCTCGCGCTGCGTCAGCCGGTTGGCCGCCAGCACACCGGCGTACCCGCCGCCGATCACGACCACATCGGTTTTCCCAGTCATGGTGTCTCCTCAGTTGCCGGGGCTCGGGAATAAGACACCGTGCGACCGACTTTTGTGACATGTGTGAGGCAGACCACTGCTCTTAAACCGGCGCGAGGTAACGGCGGCGCAGTGCCACGACGTCGCACAGGGTGACGCGTTGGCGCGCCGTTCGGATCAACCGCTGGTTGCGGAGTTCGGCCAGGCTCCGCACCACGGATTCGCGGCTGCTGACGACGAGCAGGGCGAGGTCGTGCTGGGAGAGGACGAGATCGATGACGATGCCGTCCTCGGTCTCCCGCCCATACCGTTCGGCGAGTTCCAGCAGCAGCCGGACCACTCGGATCAACACCGGATCGGTGGCGTTCTGCAATTTGCTTGCCGCGACCATGCTCATCCGGTCCGCGCATTGCATGGTGATGGCGCGTTGCATGTCCGGAGATTCGGTCAGCAGGCGCCGGAATCGGCTATGGCCGACCACGCAGCACGTCACCGTGTCCACCGCGACGACCGTGGCTGTCCGCGGCGCCTCGGCACCGTCGAGAGCCGACAGCTCACCCACCAGCTCGCCGGCACCGCAGAGGCCGAGCGTGGTCGTAGTTCCGGCGCTGGCCGTCAAGAGAACTTTGACCGTGCCGTCGAGAATGACGGCAACGTGGTCGCCGATCTCACCTTCGCGACATAGGTATTCACGCGGTTCGTAAACGCGACGATGCCCCGCACCGAGCAGTCGGGCTCGGTCCGACGGTGACAGCCGGGCCAGCAGACCTCGCGCCGGCACACGCTCCATACCGGCGAATCCTACGGCTGTGCAACATATGTCGCAGAACTATTCGGACGCCGGGTCGATGCTGCTTACCGGGAGCGAAACGTATTGGGGACAGCGACATTACCCGTCGCCCTACGGCCGGCGACGTATCGGAAGTGAGGGATCGTGATCCAGTTACCGACCAGCCGCACAGCGCCCGCGACGGTGTCGGAACTCGGGGTGTGCCGCACTCTCCGCTACGTGCGGTTGGGCCTGTGGTGGGACCCGCTGCCACGCCGAACCCGCCTGGGCCGTCGCGGCATCCCCGCCGACCTCGATGCGAGCGTATTGTTGTTCGCCGATCGGCAGCTGATCGACGCTGTCTACTTCGGGCAACTCACCTCCCGCGATGGTGCGGTGCGCCATCACGGCGACAACCTGACCGGCGATGGGCGCGGTGAAAACGAGAGCATCACCGTCGACCTCACCCGAACACGCAGGCGGCTGACCACGGCAATCTTCGTCGTCACCTCGTACCACGGCCACCAGTTGAGAACGGTCCGTAATGCCCTCTGTCACTTGACCGATGGCACCACTACCCTCGCCCGTCTCGACCTCACCGATCACGGGACGCACACCGGCATGGTAGTGGCCATGCTGTGCCGCCGTGCCGACTGCTGGAGACTGGACGCCATCGGCGCGCCCATTGCCGCGACGCATCCCGTCGAAGCGGTCCCGTACCTCATCGAATACCTGAGGTGAGGGTGCGGTGTCCGTGGACTCGTACGATGGCGGCATGTCCGTCGAGCCGGTTCGTGTTGCTGGGGCCGAGGTGGATGTTGCTGTCCCATCAAGGCCGGGGCGGGTGCCGGGGGTCAGCATGGCTGGGTTCCGGAGCCGGGCAAAGAGTCCGGTCGAACTGCCGATGGTGCCTTATCCGGCTCTGACGGTGTTCATCGATTTCGGTGACGTGTTTCTCGCTGATGCGGACAGTGGTGTGCGAATGCATGGCGGTGGTGTCGTCGGTCTCGGGCCCGCTGGCGTGCGCGGGTGCGGCAAGGAGGTCGACTTGCTGCAGGTGCGGTTGTCTCCGGTGGTTGCGCACGCGGTGCTGGGTGCGTCGTCGGAGTTGGATGGGACGGTGGTTGCCCTCGAGGAGCTCTGGCAGGGCGATGCCGGATGCCTTCGGGAGCAGCTGCACGCCACCCGATCCTGGGATGAACGATTCGCGATCGCGGAGACTGCGCTCGGTCGTCGGCTGGGGGAGGGGCGGGTGGTGCATCCGGAGGTCGCCTTCGCCTGGGCGCGAATCATGAAGAGCCGGGGGCAGGTTCGGGTGGAGCGATTGGCTGAGGAGGTGGGCTGGAGCCGCAAAAGGTTGTGGTCGCGGTTCCGTTCGCAGATCGGTCTGACGCCCAAGCGTGCCGCGCAACTGGTTCGGTTCGACTATGCGGCGCATCGTCTCGCGGACGGGGACAGTGCCGCGTCGGTGTCGGCCGAGAGCGGTTATGTAGACCAGTCGCACCTGTATCGGGATGCCAGAAGCTTTGCCGGGCTGACACCGACGGCGCTGGCGGTCGCGCCATGGTTGGCGGTCGATCCCGTCGCGTGGGCTGCCCCGGTCCACGCGCGGCGGCGGTGACGCCGCGGCGCGTGCGTGACTGCCACGCTGAGCGTGTGACCGCCACCTGAGCGCGTGACCGCCACGCTGAGCGCGTCGCTGTGCTGGGCGGGCGGCACCGCGCCGGCGCCCGCGACCAACATCCAACCTCGCGGAGCCGAACTCCGGAACGGGAACATTTTTCCAATACAACCGGTCGGATTCCGTCGATGCTGACTGTCATGTCCGCAAACCCGCGCTCGACACCGGCTGTCCGGTCGGCCGACGCGGTGCCGTCGAGGAGGAATGATATGAACGCCGAAACCGGCATCGAACGCCCACCGCTCGGTTACCGGCTGCTGCACACGGTGCAGAAGGAGCCGGACTGGTCGACGATCACCGACGAAGAGCTGATCACCTACCGCGACGCGGCGAACCGCAAGGCTGCTGCTCGGCTGAGTCGAGTGATCACCGGGTGCCCGGATCGTCGTGCCACGATCCGTTGGCAGTCGGTGACATTGCCCGATCGCACGATCCAGGTCAGGGTGTATCGCCCCAGCGCCGAGCACGCCACCGCGCTGCCGCTCGTCCTGCACGTGCACGGCGGCGGATTCGTGGGCACGGCACCGCAATGCGATTGGGCGAACAGTCATTTCGCCGCACGACTGCCCGCGATCGTCGTCTCGGTCGAGCACCGGCTCCTCGCTCCGGGGAGCCCACTCTCGGCGGCCGTCGACGACGGCTGGGACGTGCTGTGCCACCTGGCGGAGAACGCCGCCGACTGGGGGATCGATCCGGCAAGGATTGCGGTAGCGGGGGAGAGCACCGGCGCATTGATCGCCGCGCTCACCGCGATCCGAGCCAAAGCCGCCGGCCTACCGCTACGAGCCCAGGTATTGACCAATCCCGTTGCCGACGTGACGGATTCGATGTTCGACTACCCCTCCATGGTCGAGCACGCGAACAGCCCGGGCCTGACCGTCGCGAGATTGCGGCTGTTCCGCAAACTGGCAGTGCCCGAGGGAACAGATCCCCACCCGGTGTCACCGCTGCACGCCACCGACCTGAGCGGACTGGCCCCAGCCCTCGTCGTGGTGCCGACCATCGACCCGGTAGCCGACCACGGTCGTCGTTATGCCCAGCGACTGGGCGAGTTCGGCACTCCCGCAAGACGTTGCGAACATCGCGGCGCCCCACACGCCTTCCTCGCCCTGCCCGGTGTGGTCCCACAGGCCAAGGCCGCACGTGCAGAGATCACCGAGTTCCTCGACGGGCACCTCAGCGAATCACGGTCGGCGCGTCCAACGAAGGCGACGGCACGATAGTCCCCGACTCCACGGGACCGGCTGACTGCGGCGGTTCGCGGAAGCCTGTCAGTCCGTAAGGGCCGCTGCGGTCAGCGTCAGGTGATGGGTCAGGGTGGCGGCTGCGGTGTCCGGGTCGCGCGCCAGCGCAGCTTCCTCCAGCTTGCGGTGTTCCTCGACACCGTCCCGGTCGGGGTTGCGGCGGGAGGACCAGCGGCGGGCGAGTTCGCTTGCGGTCCACAGCCGATCGAAGGTTTCCAGGAGGACGGGGTTGCCGCAGCCTTCCAAGAGGGTGCGGTGGAAAACGCGGTGGGCTTCGGACCAGGCGTCGCTGTAGTACTCGCCTTCGTCCGGCACGTACGGCGGGGTGCGGGACAGGCGGTGGTGGGCGGCTCGCACGCGCGACTCCCAATCGAGGTCGCCGCGTTGGATGGACATGCGCAACAGGACCGGCTCGATGGTCCGGCGGGCCTCCGCGATCTCCTGCCAGCGGCGGTCGGAGAAGGCCGGGACGGCGAAGCCACGGTTGGGCAGCCGGTCGGCGAGGCCTTCGCCGACCAACCGGACGAGCGCCTCGCGCACAACGGCCAGGCTCACACCCTGTTCCTTGGCGAGGTCCTGCGGTTTGAGCGCGTCGCCGGGGGCGAATCTGCCGCGCATGATCGCGTCCCGCAGGTGGGTATAGATCTGCTCGGTGAGCATCTGCTTTCCCGAGGAGGTCGAGGAGTGGGCCGTCCGGGTCATACGCCAAGCATAGACGATCCCACAGATAATCGATTATCTGTGTTAGGGTCGATCGTGTGGCGGCGTCCTGATCGGAGCATCCCGCCACTCCGCAGCACGGCCTGAAAGGAACGACGCGATGAGCGCCAACGACCCCTTCGCTCGCCTCCCCGAGGCGGCCTCTTTCACTGTCACCAGCGCCAACGTCACCGATGGCGCCGCCTGGTCACTCGAGCAGATGTCCGCCGGCGTCCCCGGCGGGAAAGACCTCTCCCCGCAGCTGTCCTGGCGCGGCGCACCGGACGGCACCAAGAGCTACGCCGTCACCGTCTACGACCCGGACGCCCCGACCGGGTCCGGGTTCTGGCACTGGGCGGTCGCCGACATCCCCGTTACCGTCACCGAACTGCCCGAGGGTGCGGGCGACGACACCGGTTCAGGCCTGCCCGAAGGCGCGATCCAACTGCCCAACGACGCCCGCGCAGCCCGCTACTTCGGCGCCGCCCCGCCCGCCGGGCACGGTAGACACCGCTACTTCGTCGTGGTGCACGCCCTCGATGTCGAGTCCATCGGTGTCCCCGCCGACGCGACCCCGGCGCTGCTCGGCTTCACCATGGCCGGCCACGTCCTCGGGCGTGCGGTGTTGACCGCCACGGCGGAGACGCCGCCCGAGGGCGAGACCGCTACGGCCGTAGGTAAATCCACCGAACGAGTCGAGGTCTCCCGCCTCATCCCCGCCCCCGCCGCCACCATCTTCGCGGTGCTCACCGACCCGAAGGGCCATGTGGACATCGACGCCTCCGGAATGCTCCTCGACGCCGAAGGCGAACCGGTGCAACAACCCGGCGACCGATTCCTCGTCCATATGGACCGAGAAGCCCTCGGAGATTTCCCCCTGGGGAAGTACGACGTCGAAGTCGTTATCACCGAACTCATTCCGGACAAGGAGATCGCCTGGACCGTAGAGGGCCAGATCCGGCCACCCGTCCGGCACATCTACGGCTACCGACTGGAACCCGCCGAGGGCGGCACCCTCGTCACCTCGTACTACGACTGGTCACAAATCAGCGAGGAGTGGAAGTCGCGCCTGACTTTCCCGGTGGTCCCGAGTCCGCCCTCAAAGCCACTCTAGGAATCCTGGAGCGCACCGTCCGGCGCAGGACGACCGTCTGACCAGGGCCTAACTGGCTCGCACGAGACACCGCTCGGGTCGCAACCGGCTCACCGGACCGCGATCCGAGCATCCTCGACCTCGAAACCGGAAGCCCTCAGCAACATTTCGTGGCCGGTTTATCCAAGCATTCCCCACCACTTATGCCGGATCATGAGTGTTGGAGTGGGGAGTACAAATGACCAATAGACATACCGCAGAACAACTGCGGGAGCTGCTCGAGCGCGGCGCCGACTTAACCAACTCGATCACCGATCGCTTTGCGATTCACGTGCTGCACCGTGCGGGCTTGCTCGGAAAACGATTCCTGGGCAACTACATCAGCATCGAGACCGTTGCCCTGGGCGGCGATCAAGTGCCCCTCGCGTTCATCCGCGATTGGTCCGCCCTGGCACACCAGGAGGAGCGCCTCAGCCGCGCCGAGCGGCGCTGCCTGGAGCTGGCCGCCTGCATCGCCCTGAGCGTGCCGCACCCTGCCACCACCGGCAAGGTCACTCCCGCGACTCCGCTGAAGATCCACGTCTGCATCCAGTACTGAAAATGGCACACCATGATGCGGGAGACCCGCACCATGGTGTGCCATTTCGTCGATCAGGCGGGCAGCCCGGCTTCGATCGTCTGGATGATGCGCGGGCGCAGCTCAGCGGTGCTGATCACGGCGTCGACCGAACCGACCTCGACAGCGCGCTGAATGTTGTGCACGCGGTCGAATTCGGCGGCGACGTTGCCCAGTTTCTCGGTGCGCACTGCCGACCGGGCCTCGTCGAGTTCCGCGGTCAGCGTTGCCCGATCGGTGCCGGAGGCGTTCGCGGCGCGCGCCGCGAGGTCCCGGACCCGAGGATCAGCGGCGGTGCGTGCGTTGACCTCACCGGCGAACACCACCGCGGCGGCCGGCGCACCGCCGAGCACGGAGGCGAACGATCCTTCCAGCGCGAGCACGGTCATATTCGGGTTGAGCGCCTTGGAGAACACCACGAACGCGCCACCGTGGTACCGCGAGATCACGCAGAACACAATGGGCCCTTGGAAGTTCACGATCGCCCGGCCGATCTCGGCACCGTACTCCAGCTGGAGTTTGCGCATCGATTCCGGCGACCCGTCGAAGCCCGACAGGTTCGCGAGCACCACCAGCGGCCGGTTGCCACTGGCTGCGTTGATCGCCCGCGCGGCCTTCTTCGACGACTGCGGGAACAGGGTGCCCGCGGTGTAGGTGTCCGGGCCGTCGGTGGACGGGTAGCCGCGCCGCGGCACTCCCCGTGACTCGATCCCGAGCAAGCACACCGGGATTCCGCCGAGGTGCGCGTCCTGCACCACTGCCGTTTCGGCGTCGGCCATGCCTGCCCAGCGTTCCAGCACCGGGTGGTCCTGGTCGGCGAGCGCCCGCATGACGGTCCGGATGTCGAAGGGCTTCTTGCGATCCGGATTGGCCGCCGCGGAGAAGATCTGACCGACGGTGGTGAAGTCGCTGTCGGCCAGCAGATGCGGGAAGTCGGAGACGTCGCGGTCCACCGGATCGCTGGTCTGCGAACGCCGCGGCGTCTGCTCACCGGGCGCGATGTAGGTGTGGTCGTAGTGCGACATCAGCACATCGCGGGCCGCGGCCAGGTCCGGCGCCCAGTACTGCGCCTGTCCGTTCGGGCCCATCACCCGGTCGTAGCCGCCGATACCGAAGTTGTCCTCGGCCGACACGCCGCCGGAGAAGTCCAGCGCCTGCTTGCCGGTGAGCACCATCGCGGAGTCCGGCGTCATCACCAGGATGCCCTTGGTGTGCATGAGCATGGTGGCTTCGGCGTTCCAGTACGGCTGCGCGCCGACGTTGATGCCGGAGACCACGATGTTGATTTCGCCGCCGTCCTGGGTGAATTCGACGATCCGCTTGAGCGCGGCCGCCACCCAGTCCATGTTCTCGGTACCGGACTCCATGGAGATCCGAGCACCGGAGGACAGTGCGTACCACTCCAGCGGCACCTGCAACCGGTCGGCCAGATCCAGCGCCGCGATCACCCGGCGGCATTCCGGCTCCGACAGCGCGCCGAGCGATTTCGTCGGATCGCCGAGCAGGACCACCCTGGTGACACCCTGCGGATGCTGCGGAGTCGGCGTGCTGACCACACCGGCGACGATCGCCGCGGTGTTGCGACCCTTGGGCCGGTCGACCGGCACCAGCACATGGTCGGCGTCGAGGTCGTACTCGGTGAACTCACCGAGCAGCCCGGTGAGCTCGTAGGGGTACACGGTGTTGCGGCTGCTGGCCCGCAGCACCTTCTGCCGGTACGCGTCGAGCGGCTCGATCACGTCGTCGGCCCGCTCGCCGATGGTCACCTCGGTGGCATCGAAGCCGATGCGCACGGCGACCTTGGTCAGCTCGCCGGTCTTCGGATCACGCTGGCGCGCGATGAGCAGGATCTCCTCGAGCCCGGCTCCCGCGGTGGTCGGCCGCACGTGCTTGACGACCGTCTCCAGCTCTTCCGGCGTGACGTCGATCGGCGGCCAGATGTACATCACGATGCGGTTGGTGTTGAACCGGTTGGCCGACGGCCGCAGCGACTGCGCCCGGCGGATCGAGTCGAGGCAGGTGGCGATGGCGATCTCGGCGGTCGGCAGCGCGAGCAGCCTGCCGTCCTGCTCGCGCAGCGCGGCCAGGTCCCGGACCTGCGCGAACGCCATGAGGCGCTCGTCGGACGGGTTGTCCTTGGCGACACAGCGGAACAGGTACACCTCTTCGTCGTCCGACGACGGCAACCGGGTGAGGTCGAACTTGCGCAGCCGCTGCATCTGCATCCGCTGGGCGATGTACGGATGCAGGCCGCGGATCAGTCGCTCCTCGGCCATACCGGTGGCCGACGGCCGGAAGGTGAAGTGGTGGTGCATGACCGCGCCGCCGCTGCCCGCCACCGCGACGGTGATCCGGTGCACCTGGCTTGGCAGCTGATGAGCGCCGAGCACCTCGTGCAACGCCGCCGCCATCGCGTCGAAGTCGGCGGGCTGCTTCTCCCAGCTGAGGTAGATGTCGGCGTCGATGGACGCGGAGCCGCGGGCCAGTTCGGTGAGCCCGCGCAGCGTGTCCGCCAGCGCGTCGAAGCGCACGGCCGCGGAGACCAGGCTCAGGCCGCGGCGCTCGGCGATCACGAAGGTGCAGCCGCCCGCCTCGTGGGTGCGAACACCCTCGAGCCCCTTGTTGCCGTAGTACCGACGGGTCAGCACCTCCAGCATGACCGTGTTGTCCTGGTTGCCCCGTACCAGCCGCTGGCCGAGCAACCGCACCAGCGGCTCGGTGCTGCGCACCATGTCGGAGATGCGCTCGGCGCGATCCGGCGAGTCCGGGTGCGCGTCCAAGTGGCGCAGGTGCTTTCGGATGTTGGTGTAGACACGGGCCCGGTTGCGCCGCAGCAGCGGCTGGCCGTACCAGGCGTACACCACGCCGCGCGCGAGATCGGCGATCACCGGGAAACGCACCTGCGTCGCGGCCACCAGCCGCTCCAGCGCCAGACCGACCGGCTCACGCAGCGCCCGGTCCGGCATCGGCTCGCGCAGCCACTCGCGCAGCAGCGTCGTGATCACGGTGACGGTGTCGGACGGACGTTGCTGGGCGAGGAAGATCCGGAAGACCGCCGCCTCGAGCTCGGGGGTGCGCTCCAGTTCGGTGACCCCGTAGTGCCCGAGTGCGTTGGCGAGCTTGGCCTGGAACGACTCCGGCAGCCCGGCCCGCTCGACATCGAGGCTCTGCAGGTAGGTGTGGAAGTACTCGCGCGCGCTGTGCACGTGGCTGTACTGGCCGTCCTCACCCGAAGAGCGGTTGTGGCTCAGCTCGGCGAGATCGGCGAACACCTCCATCAGTTCGAGTTCCTCCGCCAGCGGCCTGCGACCGTCCGCGAGCGCCGCCTGACGCGCGGTGAGGTAGTCGTCGAGCACGCGGCGATCGTCGTGCGGGTCGACGTCGTAGCCGAGCAGCAGGCTGCGCAGATCCTCTTGGCCGCGGGTGGTCAGCTCGTGCGGCTGGATCCGCGCGGACCCGACGGGCAGGTCCAGCTCGACCGTGCCGACCGCGCCTGCCTCCTCCGCCGCGTCCCCGTCGCCGAGCGGCTCGAGCCACAGCAGCGGCGCGCCGGTCTCGACCTGGCTGCCGACGGACACGACGCATTCCTTGAGCCGCGCCTTGAACGGCGCGCGCAGCACCGTCTCCATCTTCATGCTCTCCAGCACCAGGACCGGTCCGCCTGCCTCGACCTCGGCACCGACCGCGAGCGGCGTGGCGACGACCAGTGCGGGGGCGGGGGAGCGGACCACGCCGCCCTCGTCCCGGCTGATCCGGTGGGTCACCCCGTCGACGTCGACGAGGTGCACCGGGCCGTGCGTGCCGGTGGTCAGCCGGTAGCGGGTGCCGTTCACCATGATCTGCCCGGTGTGCCGGTCGAAACGTTCGAGATCGACGTCGGCGGTGCGGATGTCACCGGCCGCCTCGATGCCGATGCGGAACCGGTGGGCGCCGATGCGCGCGACCCGCACGCGGTAGCTCGCGCCACGCAGCTTGAGATCGAGTGGTCGTCCGCTTTCGTGCTGGACCTGCGGGCGCCCGCCGGACGCGGTGGAGAGCAGCCGGTGCCGTTCGGCCCGCTCCTCTTCCTCGTACGCGTCGATGGCCGCGGCGGCCAGCGCGATGGCGGAGTGCCGATGCGAGACGAGGCGTCCCTCACCGCGGACACGGTCGATCCAGCCGGTGTCCGCGCTGGCGTCGATCACCTCGGGCTGGTTCAGCAGGTCGAGCACGAAGCTCTTGTTCGTCGCGCCGCCCTCGATGATGACCCTGGTCTGCGCCACGGCCCGGCGCAGCCTGCCGAGCGCTTCCTCGCGGTCGCGGCCGTAGGCGATGATCTTGGCGATCATCGAGTCGAAGTCGGCGGGGATGGTGTCGCCCTCGCTGACGCCGGTGTCGACCCGGATGCCGGGTCCGGCGGGCAGATTCAGCCGCGCGATGCGGCCGGGGGCGGGGGCGAAGTCGCGGTCGGGATCCTCGGCGTTGAGCCTGGCCTCGATGGCGTGGCCGCGTTCGATGGGCATGTCACCCTCGAGCTTGCCGCCGGAGGCCACATGCAACTGGGCCCGCACCAGGTCGAAACCGGTGGTGTACTCGGTGATCGGGTGCTCGACCTGGAGTCGGGTGTTGACCTCGAGGAAGGCAAACAGTTGATCACCGGGGTGGTAGAGGAACTCGACGGTCGCCGCACCGCGGTAACCGACGGCGATCGCCAGCCGCTCGGCCGACGCCTTGAGTTCGGCCGCCTGCTCAGGTCGCAGCACCGGCGAGGCCGACTCCTCGATCACCTTCTGGTTGCGCCGCTGCACCGAGCAGTCGCGGACGCCGAGCGCCCAGGCGGTGCCCTGACCGTCCGCGATCACCTGCACCTCGACGTGCCGGGCGCCGGTGACCAGGCGCTCCAGGAACACCACGCCACTGCCGAACGCGCGCGCGGCTTCCTGGCGGGTGCGCTCGTAGGCGTCGACGAGGTCGGCGTCGTTGGTGACGACCCGGATGCCGCGCCCGCCGCCACCGGCGGTCGCCTTCAGCATCAACGGGTAGCCGATCTCGGCGGCGGCCGTCATCGCGGCTTCCACGGTCTCGACCGCGCCACGGCTCCACGGCGCGACCGGCACGCCGACCTCCTCGGCGATCAGCTTCGCGCCGATCTTGTCGCCGAGCTTGCGCATGGCATCCGGGCTCGGGCCGATGAAGGTGACACCGATCTGTTCACACAGTTCCGCGAACGCCGGGTCTTCGGCGACGAAACCCCAACCGACCCAGGCGGAGTCGGCCCCGGTCTCGACCAGCGCCCGTTCGAGCGCCTTGAGATCCAGGTAGGGGCGCGCGGCGGCCGGACCGAGGTCGTAGGCGATGTCGGCTTCGCGCACGAACGTCGCGTTCCGGTCGACATCGGTGTACAAAGCGACGGTTTCGATCGGTCGCGCGGTCGCCGCGGCCAAGTCTCGGACGGCGTGGATGAGGCGCATGGCGGCCTCTCCCCGGTTCACGATGGCGATGCGGCTGAACACTCGCCGACTCCTTCCTCTCCTGAAAGCTGACCCGTTGAACGGGTGAGGTTTGCAACTCTCGGTCCCGCGTAGTGTGCACCTCAACTACAAATATGTGCACACCCGATCGGGTGTTACCGGTCCGTAGGTTGTGGGAACCCACCATATTTGGCTCGATCAAGCCGATTCCGGTGTCCGGCGCGGTCCGGAATCACCCTCGCACAACGATGATTCACCTCGCTCGGGGATTCGGCGCAACGCTGTGGGATTCCCCTAGACCCGGTGGCGAAGGCGCCCCCGGATGCCGCCAACCGGACTTCGACACCGGGCCTAGGCTTGGCTGGTGGTGTTCGACTCGCCTGGCTTCGATCTCGCACGGTACGCGGACTTCGACATGCCTGCTTATGTGCGGCGCACCTACTGCAGTTGGCACGATGCGAGCTGGCGGTCGCTGCTGGTGCAGTGCTTCGACCATGTTCGCCAGGCGGACGACTTGCCGATGCCCGGCGCGGCCGATCTGCATCTGGTGCTCTACGTGGCCGGCGACGTGGCGATGCGCACCCGTGCCGACGGGAAACCGGTGCGCAGGCGCTGGGTGCCGGGCGATCTGGAGCTCATCGTCCCCGATTCGCCGAGCTTGCGCGCCTACCGGGCGTCCTCGGCGATGCGCACCGTTCAGGTGCACATTCCGTCCGGGACCGTCGAACGGGTGGCCGCCGAGCTCGACGGCGGGAAGCCGGACTTCGAGGCGCTGGCGGCCGCGGTGCACGCGGGTGATCCGGTGGTCGAACAGCTGATCCGAGCACTGCCCGCCGCCGACGGCACCAACGACATGTACGCGGAATCCGCGGCGACGTTCCTCGCGACGCACCTGCTCACCCGAGGTCGGCACGCGCCGCCGCCTGGCCCGGAACACGCGGCGGTCCGCGCGAGCGTCGCCGTCATGCGGGAACGGTTGGCCGAGCCGCTGACGCTGGCCGATATCGCCGCCGAAGTGCATCTGAGCGTCTATCACTTCATCCGGGTTTTCCGGGAAGCAATCGGCGAGACACCCCACCGGTTCCTCACCCGGTTGCGCATCGAGCAGGCGCAGCGGCTGCTGTCCACCACCGACCTCACCGTCGGGCAGATCGCCGATCGGTGCGGTTTCGCCAGTCCGGGCGCGCTGTCGTCCGCGTTCCTGAGCCAGGTCGGCGTCCGGCCGTCGGTGTACCGCAACATCTGATCGATACGCGGCAATCCGGCGCATCGCTGCGGGGCGGGCCCGTCGCTTAGTTTCGAAGCAGGCTGGCAACCTGCGAGCGAAAGGACGGCGGATCATGCAGAGTTACGACGCGACCGCGACCTCGGCGGCCCCGCCCGCCGTCGTCTGGCGCCTGCTGCTCGATTCCCGGACGTGGCCGCTCTGGTCGACCGTCGACGCCCTGGTGCCGGAACGTTGCAGCGGGCTCGATCCGAACGGCCGCGACGGCGTCGGTGCGGTGCGCGCGTTCCGGACCGGGCGGACGGTGACCGGAGAGCGGCTGACCGGGCTCGTCGAGGAGAAACAACTCACCTACGAGGATGCGTTCAACTGGAGCCTGCGCAACTACCAGGCGGTCATCGATCTCGTGCCCGCCGCGGCCGGCGGCACGATCATTCATTGGTACGGAACGTATTCCGCGCGGTGGGGCATGGGCTGGCTGCTGCAGCGTGTCATGCGGCGCGTCATGCAGCAAATGGCGGATGGCCTTGCCGCGCACGCTGCGGCAGAGGTAGTAAAAGAATGAACTGATTTCGGCGCCTGTCTCGCCCGCCGTTGTGCGCCAACCCCTATCAACCCCTACCCGTAGGTGCGCGCGCACGCGCACAGCAGCGCCGACCGGCCCGACTCGACCACGCGCGACCTGCGTAATTCTGTAGATGTTGTTCCGGCGCAGCATCTTTCAGTCATGTCGCACCCCCTATTCGACGCCGCCGACCGGCCGAAATCGTGTGGCAGGGTGATCGGGTATGAAGACGATCCTGATCACCGGGGCGACATCGGGTATCGGCCTCGCGGCCGCACAACAGTGCGCCGCGCAGGGGCATCGGCTGGTCCTCGTCGGACGAAATCCGCAGAAGCTGGCCGATGCGGCGACCGCCGTCCGGGCCGCCGGTGCGGGCGGCGTGGACACCCTCGAATGTGACTTCGCCGCGCAGGCGTCGATTCGTCAGCTCGCCAAAAGCGTGCTGGCGCAATATGACCGGCTGGATGTGCTCGCCAACAACGCGGGCGGCTACCAGAAGAATCGCGTCGAGACCGAGGACGGCATCGAGGCCACGTTCGCCGTCAACTATCTCGGCGGGTACCTGCTGACCGAGCTGCTCATCGATCTGATGGTGCGCAGCGCTCCCTCGCGCATCCTGTTCACCTCGTCGGTACTGCATTTCGGCGCCGCACTGGATTTCGACGATCTCGGTCTCGAGCGTGGGTACTCCGGCGAGCAGGCCTACAGCCGATCGAAACTCGCCGATATCCTGTACGCCAGGGCGTTGGCGCGCCGGGTCGAGGGAACCGGGGTGACGGTCAACGCCTTTCACCCCGGCGCGGTGGCGACCGGCATCTGGGATTCGATGCCGTGGTTCGGGCAGCCGCTGGTCGCGCTGGCCAAGCGGCTGTTCATGATCACCGCCGAGGAAGGCGGTCGCGCGCTCACCTATCTCGCGACCGATCCCGAGGTAGCCGCGGTCACCGGCGCCTATTTCCAGAAGAACCGCATCAAGACTCCGTCGCGTCGTGCACAGGACGACGCGCTCGGACAGCAGCTGTGCGAGGTGAGCGCGACCCTGGTCGAGTCCGCCGACTAGGTGCAGCGGCTATGCAGTCCACGACAACGTTGTCGAAAGTCCAAGCGACACATGATGTTTGTCATCGACTGATCTGCAGAAAGCAGGGGCAATGCAGCGTACGCGTTTCGAGTCGATCGGCTCGTACACTCCCGAAACCGTCCGTTCCACCGAGGAATTGATCGACAGTCTGGCGGTGCCCAGGTCGCTCGATCTGGAGCGGATCACCGGGATCAAGAATCGGCGGGTCTATGACTCGCGGCCGGATCACTATGAATCGTCTTTCGAATTGGCATTACAGGCCATCGACGATTGTCTGCGACATTCGGATTACCGCGCGGACGAGCTGGACATCATCATCTCGGCCTCCATCACCCGCACCCGCGGTAAGGACGTCTTCTGCTACGCGCCGGCCTTCGCGCTGATGCTCGGCAACGCGATCGGCGCGACGTCGGCCCGGCATTTCGACGTCTCGAACGCCTGCGCGGGCATGATGACCGGGGTGCTGGTGCTGGACCGGATGATCAAGGCCGGGGTGGTGCGCAACGGTCTGGTGGTCAGCGGCGAACAGATCACCCCGATCGCGGAGACCGCGGTGCGGGAGATCAGCAAACCGTACGATCCGCAATTCGCGGCACTGACCGTGGGGGACGCGGCGGTGGCGGTCGTGCTCGACGATCGCGGTGACGACCACGACGAAATCCACTATGTCGAATTGATGACCGCCGCGGGTGGGGCCGAGCATTGCCTCGGTATGCCCAGCGACCAGTCCGCGGGTATCGCGCTGTATACCGACAACCGCGCGATGCAGAACGAAGGCAGGTACATGCAGGCGATCAACCGCATGGACGCCTTCCTGAAGGAGACCGGGCGCACCTGGGAGAGCGAGAAATACGACTATTGGATCCATCATCAATTCAGCGGACCGGTCATCGAGTATCTCGGGCACCTGACCGAGCAGCACTTCGGCACCCCGATGCCGCAGGCCTTGAATGTGTTGCACGAGTATGGCAATACGGCCTCGACCTCGCATTTCCTGGTGCTGCACGAGTATCTCGCGCAACAGAAGATCCCGAAGGGGTCGAAGGTCCTGATGATTCCCGAGGCGTCCGGCATCGTGTCGGGTCATCTCGCCGCGACCATTTCGCGTCTGGAGGCCTGAGCCATGGGTACCACGATTGTCGCCGCCGCGACGAACACCGATCTCGACACCGGCAGCTATTTCGAACTGGCCACCCGCGCGGCCCGCGCCTGCCTGGCCGGCTCGGATGTCTCCGTGGACGAGATCGGCATGCTGATCAACGTAGGAGTTTTCCGGGACGACAATATTTCCGAGCCCGCCGTGTCCGCGCTCATTCAGAAACGGATCGGCATCGGCCTGGAATACCAGGCAGGACGGGTACCCGCGTTCTCCTTCGATCTGATGCACGGCGCCACCGGCCTGCTGCACGCCATCAGCACCGCGGAATGCTTCTTGGCCACCGGTGAGGTGGAGTACGCGCTGCTGGTGGCGGGGGATACCCATCCGTCCACGCAGCGCTACGTCGCGGGGTTCCCGTACACCACCGGGGCCGCCGCGGTACTGCTCGGAAGCACGCCCACCGCAGGCGGATTCGGTCGCCTGCATACCCAGGAGACCACCGGGAAGGCTGAGCCGTCGGCCTGGGTGTCGCTGGCAGAGGCCGGTCCGCACGGACGTTCGGCCATGCGCGTCCGGCACGGGGCGGAAGATCCGATCACGCTCGCGGCGGCGGCCGTTCGTGACTGCGTGGCCGAGCAAGGCCTCGACAGCGACGATTTCGCCGAGGGGCGAGCGGTTCTGCTCGCTCCGGCTCCCGCACTGGGATTCCGGGCCCGCCTCGCCGAAACGCTGGGGCTGGTACCGGAATCGGTCGTCGGCGTCGCCCCGGCAATCGGCGATCCGTACACCGCGGCGCCGGTCCACGCGTATCTGAGCGCGCGGGAATCCGGTGTGCTCGGCCCGGCGGGCACGGTGCTGTTCCTGGCCGCCGACGACGCTGCGGCGGCTTGTCTCGCCTATCATCCGCAGTCGACGGCAGTGGCGACCGGGCGTGAGGTCAGCGCCGCCGGGAGCGAAAGATGTTGATGTAACTAACATTCCGCCATACTGTTCGGCGCCGTGCCCGTGATCTTGTTGCCGCGATTCGAGGACAGGTCGCGGTGCGGCGACCTACGCTTGTGGCACCGGCTGGATCAATGGGGCGTCCAGGTATGCCCCCGCTGCGACGATGCCGCGTCTTCAGCGCACCCGAGTTGTCTCTTCGATGGTGCCTTCCCCAGTCGGGCACGCCTCATCGACGAAGGGGACTCGGGTATGCACCGGCAGATCGAGCGCGAAAAGTGGTCGCTACTACACAGATCCGAGGTCGGTCAGGCCATGGCCGTGCTGGGCAGCGCCAGCACGGTCGGCTTGGTCGCCGAACTGCTCACCGCCGACGAGGCGGCGGTGCGCACAACCGTCCGCCAGCTTGCCGCCGGCTCGTCCGGGCGGGCGCTGTTCGATCTCGACATCGGTGACCGCATGCTGCGCGAAACCCCGGCGGAGGTGCGCCGGGAACTGCATCGTCGCGCTGCGAAGCTGTTGCATGACAAGGGGTTTCCCGCGGCGGTAGTGGCCGATCACTTGGTTGCCGCCGGTGCCACCGGGCATCCGTGGGCGGCGGGGGTGCTGCTCATCGCCGCGGCGGAGGCGTTGGCGAACGACCAGATCGACCGTGCCGTGCAGCGACTGGAGTTGGCCTACCGGGTGACTCGGGACGCGGCCGAGCGCGCCACGATCGCGATCCGGCTGGTGCGCGCCGAGTGGCGGCTCAGCCCGTCGAATCGGACGCGGAACTACACCAGGGTGCGCGCGGCCATTCGTGCGGGCCGGGTGCCGATGGCGGGACTGCCCGCCGCCGTCATGTTCCTGCTCTGGCACGGGCAGACGCAGTACGCCGATCAGGCGCTCGGACAACTGGATTGCAGCAGGCTCGACGAGGCAGCGCCGAAGATCGACTTCCTGTGCGCCTGGCTGCGATGCTCGCATCCGCCGCATGCGCAACGGCATCAGCGGTTGCTCGCGGCCCAGGCCCGGCGACGTCCGGCGGTCGCGGCGCGACCGTCACCGCATCTACTCGGTGCGCAGCTGCTGAACGGCTTGTTCGACGGGTGCTCGCGGGAGGCAACCGTCACCCTCGCCCAGCGTTTGCTCACCTGTCATCGGCTCGCCGCGAGCACTGTGGAAACCCTTGCGGCAGCGGTGCATTGCCTGATCTACACCGACCGGCTGGACACCGCGGCGGCCTGGTGCGACTCGCTGCTGGCCGAGGCCGAGGCGCGGCGGGCACCGACCTGGCAGTCGATCTTCGCCGGGCTGCGCGCGGAAACGATGCTGCGCAAAGGGAATGCGCGGGCCGCGACCGATGACGCCATGCTCGCGCTGAACGTGGTCCCCGCCGAACACCTCGGGGTCTGGATCGGTATCCCGATCGCGGCGCTCATCCGCGCGCACACTCTGGCGGGCAGGCACGCCGACGCCGAGGCGCAACTGCGCAGACCGGTGCTCCGCGCGCTGTTCGAGTCGCGGTTCGGCCTGCTGTATCTGCATGCCCAGGGCCACCACCAGCTTGCCGTCGGCCGTGCCGACGAGGCGCTGCGCACCTTCCGCCGCTGCGGGCACCTGATGCGGCGCTGGCAGATGGACTTTCCCTGGCTGGTGCCGTGGCGCAACGACATCGCCGCCGCGCACCTCGCGCTCGGCGAACACCGGCACGCCCGCGCCGTCGCGAACCGCCATCTCGACCTGCTCGGCGCCGCGAGCCAGCACCGCACCGGCGGGGTATCGCTGCGCCTGCTCGCCGTGGCCGCCGACCGCTACCAGCGGGTCCGCCTGCTCCGGGACGCCGCGGCGATCGCCCGCTCCGGCGGCTGCGACCTCGAATTGGCCACGGTCCTAGGCGAACTCGGCGCCGCGCACCGCGCCGTCGGCGACCACGACAAGTCGCGCACACTGATCCGCGAGGCCACCCGGCTCGCCGATTCCTGCGGTGCCGACCCGCTGCTGCGCGATCTGCGCGGCGACCGCCCGCCGCGCACCGCGCCCATCGCCCGATTACGCACGCACGCCCACGGTCTCGACGCCCTCAGCCCCGCCGAACGCCGCGTCGCCGAACTCGCCGCGCACGGTAAACGCAACCGCGACATCGCCGCCGCCCTCGACATCACCACCAGCACCGTCGAACAACACCTCACCCGCGTCTACCGCAAACTGGACGTCGCCCGCCGCACCGAACTGACCTTCGTCCTCGGCGCGGGCCGGCGTCCGGCGACCGGCTCGTCGGTCTCCGTTCCCGGTTAGGTCTGCCGCTGATCTTGCGTCCCCCGCGCACTTCTGGCAGTTTCGGTAATTGTCTCGGTGCGTAGCTCGACGTGAGTCACCCTCGCCCCTCGTGCGCACGCGCCGAGGCAGGCCGGTGACAGCGATCGGTTCTGTCGGCGGATTCGATCGAATGGTGAGGACACCATGGACTCTGCACTCATCTCCGTGGGCTTGCCGGTGGTTTTGATAATCATCATGTTCGGGCTCGGGCTTTCGCTCACCGTCGAGGACTTCACCCGAATCGCCAAGAGCCCCAAAGCCGCCGCCATCGCGCTGGTGTGCCAGTTGCTGGTGCTACCGATCGCCGCGTTCGGACTGGTCAAACTGTTCGATCTGGCGCCATTGCTCGCGGTCGGCGTGATGCTGCTCGCGGCCTCGCCGGGTGGTACCGCCGCGAACCTGTTCAGTCACCTGTTCCACGGCGACGTCGCGCTCAATGTGTCTCTCACGGCGGTCAATTCGATCATCGCGGTGGTCACCGTCCCGCTGGTCACCAACTTCGCCATCGACCACTTCGACCCCGGCGAGTCGGGCACGGTGGGTTTGCAGTTCGGCAAGGTCGTGCAGGTCTTCTCGATCGTGCTGATCCCGGTCGTGCTCGGCATGCTGGTGCGCAGGTTGTCACCCGACTTCGCCCACAAGATGGATCGGCCGGTGCGCATAGGTTCCGCCCTTACCCTGACCCTCGTCATCCTGGCGACCATCGTCGACCAGCGCGCCGACATCGTCCCCTACGTGCAAGCCGTCGGGGTCCCCATGATCCTGTTCTGCTTCATCAATCTGAGCGTGGGCTACACCGTCCCCCGACTCCTCGGCGTGCAAGGTCGCCAGGCGATCTCGAGCTCGATGGAGGTCGGCATTCACAACGGTGTCATCGCCATCACCATCGCCGTCAGTGTGCTCGGCAGCATCGAAATGGCCATCCCCGCAGCCGTTTACGGCGTCGCGATCTTCCCGATCGCGACGGCTTTCGGTTGGCTCGTCACCCGGCGTCGGTCACCCGAAACCTCAGCCGAATCCAGCCCGGCAGTGGGTGATTCCGACGCGGCGCTCGGGGATTCTTCCGCGCGCTGATCGTCAGCGATGGTGAGTGGGCGTTTCCTGCGCCTGTGCATGCACCGTCAAGAGCAGGCGGTCGAAGGTGGTGCGTTGCGGTAGTGGGCCGCCGCCCATCTGAGTGATCGCGGTGACGAGCAGTTCGGCCAGTTGGCGGAGCTTGGTGTTGGTTTCCTGGGAACGCCATTGCAGGACGCGGAAGGCCTGCTCGGCATTGATGCCGTACACGAACATCAGTGCGCCCTTGGCTTGTTCGATCACCTCGCGAGCCTTGATGAGGTCGGGCAGGAGCTCCTCGGCGAATTCCCGCCGCCCCTGTTCGACCGAGTCGCTCACATCGACGTAATACCCGGTGGTGCCGACGACCGCGCCGTCCTCGTCGAGCAGCCGGTCCCCGACCACGATCACCGAATGCACCTCGCCCGCAGTGTCGATGATCCGGTGCTTACTACAGAACGGCTGGCCGGTACCGATCGCCTCGGCCAAGGTGGCAGCGACCTGCGCGCGATCCTCCGGGTGCTCGTGCGACAGCACCAACTCGCTCGTCAACACCACCGCCCCCGGCGCATACCCATGCATCACCGCCACTTCGTCCGACCACTCCCACCGCTGATCCGCAAACCAAAAGCGAAAGCTGCCAACACTTTGCGGCCGACCCCCGGCCACCCGCCCGAGCGCATCCGCACACCGCCGACCGCCCTGCCCGAACTCCTTCACACCGCCAACTATCGAAGCGAACCACCCCCTGCCGCGAGGGTCCAAGGTCACCAACAAGCCGTTGGCGTGGTGCGTTATCGCGGCGGGTCTACGCGTTGGAGTTTGGTCCAGCCGGTCCAACCGCGCTCGCGCAGTAGTTCGGTCAGGCGGTGGGTGGGTGGGGCGGTGTCCAGGGCGAGGGTGTCGAGGAGGGTGGCTAGGGCGGGGTCGATGTTGCCGCCGACGTATTCGTCGCCGTGGTCGTCGGCTAGTTGGGTGAGGTAGGTGGATATTTTGTCGACCAGGGCGATGAGGATTGGGTCGTTGTCGGTTTGGTCGAGGACTCGGCTGAGGGTTAGGTAGAAGTCGATCAGTGGGGAGTCGGCGATTTGGGTCTGCTTGCGGGCCATCAGCTCTGGGATCAGGTCGGGGGAGTGGGCGGATAGCGGGATCCAGCCGTCTCGTTCGACTTGGATTATGCGTTCGTCGACACCGAGTGCACGTAGGTGGTCGAGAAAGTCGGCTACCTCCGGGGGCAGAGCGAGGCTTTCGCCGGCGGTGAGGCGGGCGATGCGATCTCGGTGTTGTTGGCGCAGCGCGATTTCCGCCTGTAGGCGTTTATCGATATCCGCGACTGCTGCGGCGAATTCTTGTTCGTCGGCCTGGAGTAGTTCTCGGACGCGCGCCAGGGGGACGCCGGCCTCGGCGAGGGTTCGGATCTTGATCAGTTCGACTACGGCGGCGGCGTCGTAGTTGCGATAGCCGGAGTGGTCTCGCGCCGGTTCCGGCAGTAGTCCTTTGGCGTGGTAGTGCCGGACTGCGCGCACCGTTACGCCGGCGTAGGACGCGAGCTTGCCGATGGTGAGCATCGGACCAGTCTTCCGGAATTACGAAGCCGCTCGAGCGGCAGGAGTATGGGCAGTCCGGATTATGCGGGCGACGTCCTGGGCGTGCGTGACTACCAGTCCGTGGGTGGCGTCGAGCTGGGAGGTGGTGATATCCGGCCGCTCGTGGACGAGCCGGTCCATGCCTGCACGCCAGAGCCGATTGTGCCGTGGAACCCGCCCTTCGTTGCTGTCGCCGGCCATGGCTGTCGCCATGATCAGGTGGATCGGGCGGTCGAGCTTGCGGTACCGGTCGAGGATTCCGGTGCCGACCACGTCGATGTCGATATCGATTCCGGAGCGGATGACATCCAGTTCGAGATTGAGGTCGAGGATTTGCTCGGCGGTGAGCAACACCTGACGTGCGGATCCTTCGAGGGTTCGCTGCCAAGTCACCACGTCCTGCCATAGTGCGCGGAAGTCCGGCAGGTCGGTCCGGGTGATGAACGGTGCGGGTATCGGATTGGCTCCGTCGATGAGAATGAGTCCGCTGACCGAGTCGGGATATTCGGCGGCATAGTGCAGGATGAGGTCCGCGCCGTACGAGTGGCCCGCGAGTAAGGGGGCCGAGGGGAGGGACAGGCGTCCCACCTCTGTCATCACGGCCACGAAGTCGCCGAGGAATGACTCGAACGAGTACTGGTCCGCGGCCGAGGAAAAGCCGTGGCCGCGCAGGTCGAAGGTGAACACGTCGAAGTCGCGCCGCAATAGCTCGATGAGTTCGTGCAATTCGGCCTGCGTCGAAGTGAGGCCAGGGCACAGGACGAGTGGCCGACCTTCGCCGGCCCGAGTCACCGGAATCGTGACACCGTCGTGGCGGACGGTGAATTGGTTTGTACGCATGCCGACCATGCTGAACGGTTGACCCTGCGTCAAGGTCAAGCTGGCTCAGGCCCCGGAACGCTCGACCGGTCGCCGGGCCAGTGCATGCAGGATGCCGTCGGTGGTGAGGGCGAACAACCAATCGCCCGTGACCGACATGGCAGAGGTGACCGCACCGCCGAAGTCATACTGGTTCAACAGCTTTCCGGTGCGGCGGTCGAGCGCGAGCAGACGTCCGTCCCAAGTTCCGGCGTAGACAACGGTTTCGGTGGTCAATACGTGCATGGCAGGGGCATGCGGTGCGGCGGTACAGCCTGCGGCTACGCGGGCGGGGTCGTCGAGCGGATCAGTGCCCGGTAGGTAGCCGACTCCGGTCTCCCACACGGGCTTGGCCGGATCAGGTGCCTGCGTATCGAACGCGCGGACCTTGCCATCGATGGATGCGACGTAGACGTGCTGCCCGCGCGTGGCGGGAGCTGTCACCGGCGGCGGCCCGGGTTCGCAAGCGCTGCCAGGGATTTCGGCCTGCCAGAGCGCACGTCCGTCGCGCGGGTCATGACCGCTCAGGCCACCGGCTGTCATGGTGATCAGCTGCCGATCATCGTCGGTGAGCGTGGGGGAGGAGTGACTGAACAGTCCGCCCGCGGTGTCGACGGAGTAGCGCCGGGTGCAGGTGGCCAGGTCCATCGCGATCAGGCTTTGGCTGGATCCCGAGTGGAGGTAGGCCATTGTCGCGTCCTTGCCGCGCACCGCGATGCTGTGGAACTCGCCCCACCCGGCCGGTGCGGTGAACCCACCGCGGAGCCGCTCTCCGGAAGTGGCGTCGCGGCAAACGATTTGGTCGTATTGCTGATAAACCGCGACCGCGCGACGCTCGGGCAGCTCGAAGACGCTCACCGGACCGCCGGCCCTACCGTAACGGCGCACTGTCTGCCCGACTCGGTGCTCGTCATCGATGGTCTGCCACACCACGGCACCGGTTTTGGCATCGAGCGCGTACACGCGGCCGACGCCGGTGGTGAGGTATACGCGACCACCCTGCACGGTCGGGAAGGACTCCGCATCGCCGTCCAGATAGGTCCGCCACAGTTCGCGACCGGTATCGCGGTGATAGGCCAGCACCTGGTGATACGGAGAGGCGAAGGCCTGGGACGTCACGATCACGGTGTCACCGACCACGGCGGCCCCGTTGAGGTGGAAGTGCTCGCCGGTGTCGGCCGACCACCGCTGATCCAGCACGGCACCCGGGTCGCCGGTCGCGGCCGATCCGCCCGATTCGGCACCTCCCTGGCGGGGCCAGTCCGCTCCGGAAGCGGGCGCCGCCTGTTCCACAACGCCGAAAGTTCCTCGCATGACAGGCCATGGCTGACCCGCGGTATCAACAGAAGTCACCTCGATGCGGTACTTTCCGGGCCGCAGATCCGGGATGCTGCCATGTGCCGCAGTCCAATTGGCGCGCACGGGCGGGCACGGCTCAGCCTGCCCACCGGGCGGGGTGTAGCAATTCACTTTGCCGGGCCGCGTGGTGCTCGCGCCGAACCGCAGATCCGCGCGCCACACCTCGCCGCCACCATCGTCGCGCACCAGGACCTGCGCGTTCGCCGGAGTCCGTCCGGCGTCTTCGACATGAAGTTCCACCGGGACCGCCGCACCGCCGCGATGCACGCTGTCGGGTGCGGGACTCACCAGTGCCGTCCGGTCGCGCACGAAGAACTGCCGGTGCGTGCCGGAGACATAGCCGACGTCCTCGTTCGCCGGCGTCGAGCGATCGTCGGTGATACCCGTGAAGTCCAACAGCTGATAACCGGGGCGCGCACCGTCGATGCCGTAGGTGGCGCCCATGTTGTTCACCTCCACCGAGCGGGGGAAGGCACCGCGACGAAACTCGCTCTGCTGGTTGTGACCTGCCGCGAACATTCGGACGTCGTAGCGGGCGAGCTCGTCCATCGTCGGCTGGATCGCTTCTCCCGCACCATATTTGGTGAACAGCGATCGATGCGCGAAGACGAACACCTGTTTGCCGACGGCATGGCGTCGCAAATCCTCACGCAGCCAGCGAAGTTGGGGTGCCAGCCCGGATGTGTCGTAGTTGTTCTCCAACACCACGATATGGCGGCCGTTGCGGTCGAAGCTGTACCACTCCGGCCCCATGTTCCGCCGGTAGACCTCCATGCTCGCGGCGTACCCGGTCGCGGTTCCGGTGCCGCCCGCGTCGTGGTTGCCCATCACCGGATAGAACGGGCGGCCGAAGCGTCCCTTGGTCAGGCCGCTGCGCAGGATGTCGTAGCTGCCCTGGCGGCGTTCGGGCGCGGTGTAGTCGGTGACGGTGATGTCGCCGGTCGCGATGGCGACGGTGGCCTCCCGGTTGCGCGCCATCGCCTCGACCTGCCCGGTCCACTGGGCCCGCGTGGCAGCGGCGGAGGCGTCGCTGCGGTTGTCGGTTTCGCTGTCGGACAACATCATCCACGTCTCGCGTGGATCGGCTGCGTGCTTGTCGGGAACCAGAGCGAAGTCGATACCGTCCTGCCGGGGTGCGCCTTCGTCGAGCGCGCGGAAGTAGCGGGGGACCGAATCCTCGCGTAGCGCCGGGGTGTAGCCGTCCGGCGAGACGACCTGGATCAGATCGGTTTCCCGGCGTTTCGGATCTATGCGCAGCAGGTAGTCACCGTCCTTGCCGGTCTTCGCCCAGACCGAGCCGTCGGTGACCGACACATCCGGCAATCCCTGCTCCCCGCTGTCGCGGACGCCGTTGCCGTTCTGATCGTTGAAGACCGTGCCGCGCGCCTCGGTCGAGACGTCCGCCGCCCCGGCTGCCGGTCCCGTCGCGGTGATCATTGTGAGGATGATGAACAGACATAGCACGCATTTCCGCACGGAAATAACGCTAGGGGACCGGTGCCCGCGGTGCGGCCGTCGCTCGCTACAGTTCGCCCGCTGTACCGCCGATGTTCCCTTCGAGCTGTAGGTAGCGAAGGGCCGCCGAGTACGTGCGAGGCAGACTGTTCGGTAATGAAACTGCCTGAGCTTCCCGATCTGCCGGTCCGCGGCGCGCTCGACCACATCGTCGAGACGTTGGCCGAACGCGAGACCGCGGTGCTGGTTGCGCCGCCAGGGACGGGGAAGACGACCTTGGTGCCGTTGGCGTTGGCGGCGGGGACGAGTGGGCGGGTGCTGGTCGCGGAGCCGCGACGGTTGGCGGCACGGGCCGCGGCGGGCCGGATGGCCGCGTTGCTGGGGGAGGCGGTCGGCGAGACCGTCGGTTACTCGGTCCGCGGGGATCGGCGGGTAGGGAAACAGACTCGGATCGAGGTCGTCACCTCGGGATTGCTGGTGCGACGGTTGCAGGGCGATCCCGAGTTGGCGGGCGTGGACGTTGTTGTCCTCGACGAGTGTCATGAGCGGCATCTCGACGCGGACCTGCTGCTGGCGTTGCTGCTCGACGCGCGGGCCGGGTTGCGCCCGGATCTGCGGGTGCTGGCAACCTCGGCGACCGTTGCGGCGGAACGTCTTTCAGTGCTGCTGGGCGGAGCACCGGTGCTGCACGTTCAGGGCCGGGCCTATCCGGTCGACCTGACGTATGTTCCGCCGCTACCCCGGGAACGGGTCGAAGCGCAGGTCGCCCGCGCCACCAGGGCGGCACTCACCGCTACCGAGGGTGACGTGCTCGTCTTCCTGCCCGGTGCCGCCGAAATCCGCCGGACGACAGCACTTCTCGGCGGCGTGGACGGGGTGGACGTGGTTCCGTTGCACGGCAGGCTGTCCGCCGCCGGGCAGGATACGGCGTTGCGGCCCGGGTCGCGGCGGCGCGTGGTGTTGTCCACGGCGGTAGCGGAGTCCAGTTTGACGGTCCCCGGTGTGCGCGCGGTGGTGGATTCGGGGCTGGCACGGGTGCCGCGAATCGATCGGGGACGCGGGCTGTCCGGCCTTGCGACAGTAAGGGTTTCGGCGGCGGTGGCCGAGCAGCGGGCCGGTCGGGCCGGGCGTGAGGCACCGGGGCAGGTGTGGCGATGCTGGCCGGAACACGAGCACAGCACGCTGCCCGCTTATCCCGAGCCGGAGATTCGGACGGCGGACCTGACGCGGCTGGCTTTGGAGCTGGCCTGCTGGGGCACGGCCGACGGCCACGGCCTCGCCTGGTGGGACGCCCCGCCGCCCGGCGGGTTGGCGGCAGGCGGAGAGGTGTTGCACGCGTTGGGAGCCGTCGATGACGACGGTGCGGTGACCGACCGTGGGCGGCGCATCGCCAGGATCGGGTTGCATCCTCGGTTGGCGCGGGCGCTGCTCGACGGAGCGCCCGTGGTCGGTGCGCGGGCGGCTGCGGAAGTGATCACCGTACTCGACGACGACACGCTCATCGAGGGAGTCGATCTGGCCGCCGGCCTGCGTGTGCTGCGACGCGAGCGTCCGGCGCGCTGGCGGCGTGAGGTCGAGCGGCTGGCCCGCTTGGTCGACCCGTCGGACGGCGCTGATGACCCGGCTTTCGTTGTCGCACTGGCTCATCCGGAGCGCCTGGCGCGCCGCCGCAGTGCTGGATCAGCGAGCTATCTCATGGTCGGCGGGACCGCAGTGACGCTACCGCCCGGTTCGGGATTGGGTGATGCGGAGTGGCTGGCGGTCGGTGTCGCAACGCGCGATCCGGGCCGTTCCGACGGCTGGATCCGGCTGGCCGCCGTCGCCGATGAACAACTGGCCCGCCGTGCCGCGTCGAACCTGCTGACCACCGCCGAGGAGGTCGATTGGATCGACGGCGAGGTGGTCGCCCGGCGGATCGAGCGTCTCGGTGCGATCGTGTTGTCCGAGAAGCGGATCCATAATCCCGATCGCCAATTGCTCAGCGCTGCGGTGCATCGCGGACTGAGCTCGACCGGCCTGGCCCTGCTGCGCTGGGATGCCGACGCCATCGCCCTACGACAGCGCCTCGAATTCCTGCACCGCACCCTCGGCACCCCGTGGCCCGCGGTCGACGACGAGTCGCTGCTCACCGCCGCGGACACCTGGCTCGGCCCCGAGCTCGCCACCGCCCGCAGCCGCGCCGACCTCGCCCGCATCGACGCAGGCCAAGCCCTGCGCCGCCTACTACCCTGGCCGGACGCCACCCGCATGGACGAACTGGCACCCGAACGCCTCGCCGTCCCCTCCGGCAGCCGCCCGCGCCTCGACTACTCCACCGACCCGCCGGTCCTCGCGGTCAAGGTGCAGGAGGTCTTCGGCTGGACCGAAGCACCCCGCCTGGCCGACGGCCGCGTCCCGATCGTGCTGCACCTGCTCTCACCCGCCCAACGCCCGGTCGCGGTCACCGCCGACCTGGCCTCGTTCTGGCGCACCGGCTGGCCCCAAGTCCGCGCCGACCTGCGCGGCCGCTACCCCAAACACGCCTGGCCCGAAGACCCCACCACGGTCCCCGCCCACCGCGGCACCGCTCGCAACGCGACCGGCCGACCACGGGGTTGATGACCGCCGGATCACGAAACGCGTTGCGCCGCAGCATCACAGTGCCCGGGTGGCCGAACCCGCGAGTGTCTCCGGCGCGGTCCGCACGGCCGTCGGCTGTGCTCAGGCACGGACTATTCAGAGTCGGCCATCGGCTTCCAGGAGGCGTTTGGGGTGCATGCCGTCGACTTGGCCGATGAACGGTGGATGGATGCTGTAGCCGAGCATGCGGCGGATGTCCTCCGACACAGCGCGCACGGTGTCGCGGGTGATCGACAGCGTGAAGGCCTCTTGGGGGCGTAACCACGGTTCGCAGTATTGGGCGGTGACCGCCAAGCGTGGCTGCTGTGTGCCGTTGGCGCCGCCACCGTGCCACAGGGTGCCGAGAAAGAACACGCACGAGCCGGCCCGCATCACCACGGGTTCGCGCTCCGACTCCTCGGGCATGCGATGGCCCCAGCGGTGGCTACCCGCGATGATGTCGGTGGCACCGTTATCGGCGGTGAAATCGTCGATCGCCCAGATCGTCGCCGCGCCCAGGGCGGCGCGCGGGCGGGGCAGCGGGTAGAAGCCGTCGTCGGTGTGCAGCATCTGCGCCTGCTCGCCGGGGAGGATGTTGATCACCTGCAGCATCGACAACAGGTAGTTCGGCAGCAGCAGCCGATCGAGCAACGCCAGAATTCGGGGATGGTCCGCGATCCGATCGCAGGTGCGGGTCTTGTTCAACACGCTGTACACCCGCTGGGTGGTCGGTCCCTCGAACCGGTTCCGGCCGCGCCGATCCAGCAGCGGCGCTACCGCTTCGCGGATTTCGTCGAGCTCGGGCGGGGTGAGCAGATCGGGCAGAATCACATAGCCGTCGCGCTCGACCGCGGCCAGATCCGCCGCGACGACCGCCGCGTCGATGTGGTCGCCGCTGCTCGCGGTCCGGCGATATGTTCCCGCCAGATCGCCGCCCAGGTCTGCCAACGACGACACTTCGCTGTTCATAGCGGCTCCTCCGGAAACATAACTGAGTTCGGTTATGATTCGACTGTGGCACGCGCACCGATCGGACGTCAACAATTACTCGACGCCGCCCGCGACGAACTCGTCTGCGGCAACGGTGTGCTGGAACTCAGCGCGCTCACCCGCCGGGCCGGTTTGAGCACCGGCGCGCTCTACCACCACTTCGGCTCCAAAAGTGGTCTGCTGGCAGCGATTTACGATGCGTTTTACGAGGGACTCGGTCACGCCATCGCTGACGCCCAATTGCCCGCCGAGGCCGACTGGGCCACCCGCGAACGCACCCGTACGTACCGCTTCGTCGCCTACCACTTCGCCGACCCGCTGGCTCCGGTCCTGCTCGATCGCGCAGCCCTGGACCCACAGCTCACCGAGCTCGAATCGGTCTACATCCAGCGCATGAGCGACAACGCGGCCGACAACATCCGCAGCGGCCAAGCTCGCGGACAATTGCCCGCCGACTTGGACGCCGACAGCGCGGGCGCCTTCGTCATCGGCGGACTGCGCCACGGGATCGCCCAGCAACTCCGCACAACGCCACCCTCCGACGTTGAGCAGACCACCGAACGACTCTGGCGCCTGACCGCCGCGGCCCTCGGAATCGTTTGAGTAACAGAAGCGGACACGCGGCTCGAGTCCGCCCTCGGGATTCGTGTCGGACCTCGGTGCAAGACTCGGCACGTGCGATGGGCGGTGGCGGAGACGGGTGATGGGGGCGCTCGGCTGTGTCCGCTCGATCAGGAGGGAAGGCCTGCGGGTCCGGTGGTGCGTGAGCCGTCGCTCGCCGAGGCGGTGCGGGCGCGGCCGGAGGTCGAGCGGTGGGTGTGGCGGTCGACGGCGGAGATCTATCGGTCGTTGCTGGCGGCCGGAGTGCGGGTCGAACGGTGCTACGACGTGCAGGCCGCGGAGGCGCTGCTCATCGGGCATGAGGAGGGGCAGTCGGGTCAGGCGCGGTCGCTCGCCGCCGCTTGGGCGCGGCTGCACCGGCTGCCGGTTCCGGCGGACGCGCCGGCGCGGGCGGCGGAGACGCAGCCGTCGCTGTTCGAGTCGGGTCCGGTACCGCTGCCGCCGGGCACGGACGAGTTCACGGCACTGCTCGAGGTGTATCAGGGTCAGCTCGCCCGGACGGCGAAGGCCGAACATCCGGAGCGGATGCGGCTGCTCGTCGCCGCCGAATCGGCGGGCATGCTGGTGGCCGCGGAGATGTCGCGAGCCGGGATCCCCTGGCGCGCCGACGTGCACCGCGAATTGCTGGACAAGCTGCTGGGTGAGCGCTTTCCCGGCGGGCTGGAACCGCGCCGGATGGCGGAGTTGGCCGACGAGGTGTCGCGGGCCTTCGGAACGGGCGTGCGGGTGCGGCCGGATCTGCCCAACGACATCATCAAAGCCTTCGCCCGTGCCGGAATCTTCTTGTCCTCCACCCGAAAATGGGAGCTCCAGCAGATCGATCACCCGGCAGTGGCACCGCTGCTGGCCTACAAATCGCTCTATCGGTTACACACCGCCAACGGCTGGTCCTGGCTCGAGCAGTGGGTGCACGACGGCCGCTTCCGCCCCGAATACCAGCCCGGTGGCACGGTTTCCGGTCGTTGGACCACCAATGGTGGTGGCGCGCTACAGATCCCGAAGGTGATCCGGCAGGCGATCCGCGCGGACCCGGGCTGGACGCTGGTGGTCGCCGACGCCGACCAGATGGAGCCGCGCGTCCTCGCCGCGATCTCCCGCGACCCGGGACTGATGGAGGTCGCCGGTCGCGGCGAAGACCTCTACGCCGACCTGGCGGCGCGGGCCTTCGGCGGCGACCGTGCCCTCGCCAAAATCGCTCTGCTCGGCGCCATTTACGGCCAGACCTCCGGTGACGCGCTCACCCACATGGCCGAACTCCGGCGGCGCTATCCGGCGGCGGTGGCCTATGTCGACGAGGCTGCGCGCGCCGGTGAGGAGGGGCGACTGGTACGCACCTGGCTGGGACGCACCTGCCCGCCGGTGTCCGCCGCCGACCAAGCCGACCTACCGCAGGAGGAGGTCCGAGGCTACGGCAGCACCTCCGCGGCGCGTGCTCGTGGCCGCTTCACCCGCAACTTCGTGGTGCAGGGCAGCGCCGCCGACTGGGCCCTGCTGGTGCTGGCGGGCCTGCGGCAGGCGATGACCCAGGCCGGGCTCCGCGCCGAACTGGTCTTCTTCCAGCACGACGAGGTCATCGTGCACTGCCCGACGGAGGAGGCCGCGACGGTCGCGGCAGCGATCGCGACTGCGGCGGAGAACGCGGGCCGGATCGTCTTCGGGTCGACGCCGGTGCGGTTCCCGTTCACGACGGCGGTGGTGGAGTGCTACTGGGACGCCAAGTGAATGGCGCGCCGACCTGTCGCTAGGACCGCCGTTCGTTGCTAACTTGGCCACCGTGGAACTCTTCGCACTCTCTTGGGCGGCGTTGCGCAAGGCCGTCGCCGAACTCTCGAATCGCGACTTCGAGCGGCCGTCCGGCTGTACCGGTTGGCTTGTCCGAGATCTGGTGTGCCACTTGATCATCGACGCACAAGACGTCTTGATCACCCTGGTGACGCCCACGACGGCGGAGCCGACCAGGGACGCGGTGACGTATTGGAAGGTCGTCGAACCTCCTACCGGTGCCGACCCGCTCGACGCGCTGATCGTCCGGTTGGCCGCCGCGTACGAGGACCCGAACCTGCTGAAGTTCCACCTGGACGATGTCGGCTCCGCCGCAGGCCGCGCCGCCGAACTCGCCGATCCCGCCCTCCGGGTCAGCACTCAGGACCAGGTCATCACCGTGGGCGACTACCTCGGCGCGTACGTCATGGAGTGGACGCTGCATCACCTCGACCTGATCGCGCACATCCCCGACGCCGCCGAACCACCCACCGAAAGCCTGGCGCGCGCCCGCGAAATGCTCGAAACGATCGCAGGCGCACCGTTTCCCACGTCATGGTCCGACAAGGACACCCTGCTGATCGGCACGGGCCGCCGGGCCCCGACCGATGCCGAGCAAGCCGCACTCGGCGCACTGGCCGCGAAACTCCCGCTCGCCCTTGGCTGATCAGGATTCTCGGTGCGTCCGCTCAAAGGTGGTCGGCGCGCGCATTGCGGAGGGCGTAGTCGACCGCCGGGTCGGCGCGGAGTTTCCAGCCGGGACCGGTGAAGTAGCTCGCCGCGGTCTTGTCTCCGTCGACCAGATAGCGCAGCCAGGCCAGCGTGATGCTTGCCGTCGGGTTGTGCGCCGCGTCGTCGAACGGCGTCCAGTGGGTGACACCCTCGAGGCACACCAGGATCGCGGGGGCATCGAACTCGAGCTCGTACTCGACCAAGCGCGGCAGGAAGTGCGGGACAACGAAGTCCGCCGAACCGGTGAGGTACAGCGTTGGGACTTTGACGAGGAACGACGCTGCGACCGGTCCCGGCTCGGTGGGCACCGCGCCGATGATCCGGAAGTCCGGATCGATCAGCTGGTAGATGTTCGGTGGAATGCCCGCGCCGTTGATCGCGGCGCCACCACCGCCGGAGTGTCCGCCGATCACGGTGCGGCCGAGATCGAGCTTGCCGTGCAACACATTTCGTGGATCGCGGTTGGCTGCCGACAAAGCCGCCGCAGCGGCGAGGGGCAGTTCGTCCAGCGAGTTGATCAGGTCGTGCGGCATCGCGACGACGAATCCATTGCTCGCCCAAAGTCGGGCGCTGGCGTCGTAATTGCCTGGCTCGGAGGTGAATCCGGGAATCCAGACGACCGTCGGCACCCGGGTCATCGTGGCGATGTCCTTCGGGTAGTAGAAGTCCACGCCGACCGGCGAGTCCAGACCGCCGGGGAACTCACGCGTGCAGGTCATGTCCGAGTGGTTGCCGAGCACATGGCCGACGGCGTTGTACGCGGCGTACAGGGCCTGGCACGGATACACCGCCGCGGTGCTCGCCGCTTCGTGCGCACCGGCGGGCGCGTATCGGCTCAGCGGGACGGTGCCGGGATCGAAGGAATCGGCGGACGCGGGCGCACCGAAGGGCACCCCGGCGAGTAGCGCCGCTGCGGCGAAGAGCGCGGCGACACCGCGCCGAATTGCGAACCGAGACATACGCCACCCTTCGTAAGTCGCACAGTGGGCCGGCCCTGCCGGCTGACGGTCGATCAAGCGAGCAGTGAACCCAATTAGGCCAACCGTCCAGTTTCTTGAACACATCGAATCGGTGAATGCGGCAAGAACTCGCGTTCGCGTCTCGCGATCCCCCTCGGCATATATCGCTTGTGGCGAGCGTGCGAAGTGCCGCACAATGGGCGGCCATTGCCAGGACCTGCGGAAATCCGGTATCAGTGCGAAGCGCACACCGGAAAGAGAATTGGGTGGTTCGTGTTCGATGTGATCATTGCCGGGTGCGGGCCGACCGGTGCGATGCTGGCCGCCGAACTGCGGCTGCACGAGGTACGGGTACTTGTGGTGGAGAAGGAAACCGAGCCCACGTCGTACGTCCGAATAGTCAGCTTGCACATGCGCAGTCTCGAGCTGATGGCGATGCGCGGACTGCTGGATCGCCTACTAGAGCGCGGCAGGCAGCGCTCGGTCGGCGGTATCTTCGCCGCCATCAACAAGCCCGCGCCCGAAGGCCTGGATTCCGCCTACGCCTATCTGCTGGGCATCCCGCAGCCGGTCATCGAACAGCAACTCGAAGAGCACGCGACCGCACTGGGGGCGCAGGTCCGGCGCGGTGCTGCGGTGGTCGCTTTCGCGCAGGACGACGAGGGGGTGACCGTCGAACTGACCGACGGAAAGCGCCTACGGTCGCGTTATCTCGTCGGCTGTGACGGCGCCCGCAGTACGGTGCGCAAACTGCTCGGCGTCGGCTTCCCCGGCGAGCCGGCACGCACCGAAACGCTGATGGGTGAGCTGAAAGTGGGTGTGCCGCAAGAGGAAATCGCCGCCAAGATGGCCGAGGTCCACCAGACCGATAAGCGATTCATGATGCGGCCCTTCGGGGAAGGGGTCTACAGCGTCGTCGTCCCCGCCGCAGGAGTAAGCGATCGGGCGGAACCGCCCACCCTCGAAGACTTCGCACGACAACTGCGTGCGATCGCCGGAACCGATTTCGGCGTGCATTCCCCGCGCTGGTTGTCCCGCTTCGGCGACGCCACTCGCCTGGCCGAGCGTTATCGGATCGGCCGGGTGCTGCTGGCCGGCGACGCGGCGCACATTCACCCGCCGATCGGCGGGCAGGGCCTCAATCTGGGCCTGCAGGACGCGGTCAATCTCGGCTGGAAACTGGCCGCGCAGACCCGAGGCTGGGCACCGGAAACACTGCTGGACACTTACCAGGCCGAACGGCATCCGGTCGCCGCAGACGTACTGGACAACACCCGCGCCCAGACGCAACTGTTGTCCACCGAACCGGGCCCGCAGGCCGTGCGCAGGCTGCTCACCGAACTGATGGACTTCGACGAGGTGAACCGCTACCTCATTGAGAAGATCACCGCGATCGGTATCCGCTACGACTTCGGCGCGGGCCCCGACCTGCTCGGCAGGCGGCTGCGCGATATTGATCTGAAAGCGGGCCGCCTCTACGACCAACTACATCAGGGCCGTGGCCTGGTGCTCGACCGCACCGAACGGCTGACCGTCGACGGCTGGTCGGACCGCGTCGATCTCATCGCGGACCCCAGTGCGGCACTGGATGTTCCGGCAGTACTGCTCCGGCCCGACGGCCACGTCGCCTGGATCGGCGAGCACCAGCAGGACCTGGACGACCACCTCGCCCGCTGGTTCGGTAAGACCGCCAACTGATTTCACGGGCCGACCGGCCGCCGCGATAAGTTGCCACAGCCGTCGACGCAGTACATTCGCGCAGCGCACCGGTTGCCGGAATCGGCTCTTGCCCGCCGCAACGCCGGTTTACAGTAGATCGACGGTCCAGTACGAGATGTCGGGTGCGTCAGGTAACGCCGGTGGATTCTCGTCGGAATTCGATGGAGGTCTAGCATGGGCGTCGCCGTCAGGGCTGAAGGTTGTACGAAATCCTTCGGTGCGCAGCGCATTTGGCAGGATGTTTCACTGACGCTGCCGTACGGCGAGGTGAGCGCGCTACTGGGTCCGTCGGGCACCGGTAAGTCCGTCTTTCTGAAATCACTGATCGGCTTGCTGCGCCCGGAACGTGGCGCGATCTTTATCGGCGACACCGATATCATGCGGTGTTCCAACAAGGAGCTCTACGAGATTCGTAAACTTTTCGGCGTGCTGTTCCAGGACGGCGCGCTGTTCGGCTCCATGACCCTCTTCGACAATGTCGCGTTCCCGCTTCGTGAGCACACGAAGAAGTCGGAGTCGCAGATCAAGAACATCGTCATGGAGAAACTGGAGCTGACCGGTCTGCTGGGTGACGAGAACAAGCTGCCCGGTGAGATCTCCGGCGGTATGCGCAAGCGTGCGGGCCTGGCCCGCGCCCTGGTGCTGGACCCGCAGATCATTCTGGTCGACGAACCGGACTCCGGGCTGGACCCGGTGCGCACCTCATACCTGAGCCAATTGTTGATCGACATCAACGCGCAGATCGACGCGACGATCCTGATCGTCACGCACAACATCAATCTGGCCCGCACCGTGCCGGACAACATCGGCATGCTCTTTCGCCGTCAGCTGGTCATGTTCGGCCCGCGCGAGGTGCTGCTGACCTCCGACGAGCCGGTGGTCAAGCAGTTCCTCAACGGCCGAATGCAGGGCCCGATCGGCATGTCCGAGGAGAAGGACGAGGCCCAGATGGCGCGCGAGCAAGCGATGTTCGACGCCGGGCACCACGACGGCGGCGCCCAGGAGGTCGAGGGCATCATTCCGCAGATGCAGGCGCAACCGGGCATGCCGGTGCGCCAAGCGGTCCTGCGCCGCAAGGAGCGGGTCCGCGAGATCATGCACACTCTGCCGCACGCCGCCCAAGCGGCGATCCGTGAATCACTGGACCGCAAGGACAACTGACCGAGGTCAGCGGCCCGAAAGTCCTTGCCAGATCTGCCGGGACGCCGCCAGTGGGTCTGCCGCCACCATGGGCGGGGTGTCCCAAATTCGGGTCAGGGCCCCATCGGTGGTGAACACGGGCCAGCCCGGATCGCCGTTGGTGGCGAAGGAGATCCACGAGGACCGCAGCTGTTCGGACAGTCGCAGCAGGCTCTCCGACGGCCGGGCGCCGCCGAGCACGAACGAGGCGAGCGGACTGTCGGTATTGCCGAAGGTCACCGGAATATCGGCCACATGACAGGCACCGAGCGCACCGCCCAAAGCCGGACTGGCCCACGCGAAGTCGTAGACATAACTGCGCCCGCCCGCGGCCGTGTGCGCCTCCGCGAGCCAGATCGCGGGCATCCGGAACATGGCATCGGAATACATGACCACGTAGAGTTCAGCGTCCGTCGAGCCCGGGTAAGCCGCCCGGTAGGCGGCCGGTGCCGAGGCGGGCAGACCGAGATGCGCTGCGGTGGTTGACAAGTCGACCGTGCGCAGCGGCGTCGGACGGCGCGCCTTCGGTAGTCCGTGGCTGCGCATGCCGTGTGCGGTGATGCGCGCGAAGGTCGGCAGCGCCTTGATCATCGCTGAGGCACTCGGTTTGATCAGGCCGCGACTCAACGCGAACAGGGTGAACTCGTCGCGGGTCGAGCCGGTGATCAGGTCGATGTCGCGGGCGACACCCGAACCGAGCGCGAGCCAAGGTTTGTCCACCACGGTGACGCCGTCGATCACCGGAGTGAAGGCGGTGATCGCTTCCGGCGTGGTCCACGCGCCCGGGTCGGCCTCCATCGCGGCGAGCGGCTCGTCCTGCACGGACAGCAGTGCCAGCGGCGGCTGCGTCGCCAGCTCGGCCGGCGCGACCCCGAGAGCGGCGGCGGTGAGCTCGGCGATCCGCTGCGCCTCGTGCTCGGGCAGCAGGCGTGCCGCCGGGCTCTGCACGATGGCCCGCCGGAACAGCCCGCGGGCGGCCGGCGCGGAAAGCAGTGCGGCGATGGACAGTCCGCCGCCGGATTCGCCGAAGAGGGTCACCTTGTCCGGGTCGCCACCGAAGGCGGCGATATTGTCGTGCACCCAGCGCAGCGCGGCGGTCTGGTCGAGGAAGCCGCGATTGGCCGGATGGCCCGGGACGAAGCCGAAGCCTTCGAAGCCGACCCGATAGTTGAACGTCACCAGGACGACGCCGCCGCGGGCCAGCGTCGCGCCGTCGTGCGCCGGGTCGCTGGAGGAGCCCGCCTTCCAGCCGCCGCCGTGGATCCACACCAGCACCGGCAATCGGTCGCCGGTGCCGCCCGGCGTCCAGACGTTCACGCTGAGGCAGTCGAGTCCGTCGGCGGGCCGCCACAACGGCGGTGTGCCGGGTGTCAGCGGCAGTTGCGGCGGCGCGACGCTGTACTGGAGGGCAGGCCGGATACCGTCCCAGCTTTCGGGCGGGGCAGGGGCGCGCATGCGCAGCGGCCCTTCCGGCGCCGCGGCGTACGGAATGCCCTTGAATACCGAGAGTTCGCCTTCCCGGCGACCTTCGACGGCACCCGCGGTGGTGGTGACGACAACTCCCACGGAACTCACTCCTGCTCTGCCGGAACGGCATCGGCGCCCGGCGGGTCCGGAATCACCGCGGTGACCTCGATCTCGACCTTGGCGTCCTGCTCCACGAGGCGGCTCACCTCCACCGCGGTCATCGCCGCCTGAAAGCTGCCGATGATCTCCCGGAAGGCCACCCCGATCTCCCGATACGCCTGCACGTAAGCATCGACATCGGTGACGTACCAGGTCATTCGCACGATGTGCACGGGCTGCGCGCCCGCCTCGGCGAGCACCGCCACGACATTGCGCAGCGCTTGGCGCGCCTGGTCGGCGATATCGGGCGACCGGATGACGCCGTCGGCGTCCCAGCCGATCATGCCGGCCACGAACACCAATTCCCCGCGTGCGGCAACGCCGTTCGCGTACCCACGCGGACGTGGCCAGCCGGGCGGCTGCAATACCCTCATTCGTCGGCTCCCGAATCACTCTGCACCGCAGCGGGTTCCCGCAGCCGGAAGCGCTGTAGCTTGCCGGTCGGTGTGCGCGGCAGGGCATCGACGAACGCGATGGCCCTCGGATACTTGTACGGGGCCACCGCCTGTTTCACGAAATCCTGCAACTCCGCCACCATCCCGTCGTTTGCCTCGACCTCCGCGCGCAACACCACGTACGCCTTGACGATCTGACCGCGATCTTCGTCGGGCACGCCGACCACCGCACAATCGACCACCGCGGCATGCCCGGCCAGCGCGTCCTCGACCTCGGGTGCGGCGATGTTGTAGCCGGACGACACGATCATGTCGTCGGAGCGCGCCTGATAGTGGAAGTAGCCGTCGACGTCGACCGAGTAGGCGTCACCGGTGTAGTTCCAGCCGTCGCGCACATACACGGTCTGCCGGTCGTCGGCGAGGTAGCGGCAGCCGGTCGGCCCGCGCACCGCGAGCAGGCCGATCTCGCCGGGGCCCAACGGGTTTCCCGCCTCATCCACGACGCGTGCCTGATATCCGGGCACCGGTAGGCCGGTCGCGCCGGGCCGGGCATGCGCCTCGTCGGCGGCGATGAAGATGTGCAGCATCTCGGTGGCGCCGATGCCGTCGATCAGCTCGAGGCCGGTAGCGGCGCGCCAGCGGGCCCGGGTGCTCGGCGGCAGCGGTTCGCCCGCCGAGACGCACTTGCGCAGCGAGGTGCCGCGCAGGTCGTAGCGGGCGAGGATCCGATAGGAGGTGGGCGCGGTGAACAGCACGGTCGCGCCGAACTCGGTGATCGCGTCGAGCAGCAGTGGGGGAGTGGCCTGTTGGAGCAGCACCGCCGAGGCGCCCACCGACATCGGAAACAGCAGCAGCCCGCCCAGGCCGAAGGTGAAGGCCAGTGGCGGGCTGCCGATGAACACATCGCCGGGTGCCGGGCGCAGGATGTGCTGCGGGAAACAGTGGCAGATCGCCATCACGTCGCGGTGGAAGTGCATGGTGGCCTTGGGAACTCCGGTGGTGCCGGAGGTGAAGGCGATGAGGCAGACGTCGTCGGCGGCGGTGACCACCGTGTCGAACCGGCCGTCGTGGCGCGCCATCAGCGCTTCGAGTCCGTCGTCGGAGGTGCTGTGGAAGTAGCGGATCCGGTCGAGCGTCGGGCACGTTGCCGCTACCGCCTCGACCCGGGCGGACAGTGCGACATCGCAGAGCGCGTGCGTGATTCGCGCCTTCTCGACGATCTGGGTGAGCTCTTTGACCCGTAGCAGTGGCATGGCTGTCACGGCGATGCCACCCGCCTTCACGACGGCGAACCAGCAGGCCGCGAGCATGGGCGTGTTCGGGGCATTCAGCAGTACCCGGTTGCCCGGCACCAGGCCCATGTCCTGCACCAGCACCGCCGCGATGCGGTTGGCCCGGTCGTTCAGGTCGGCGTAGGTCCACCGCGGTCCACCCGGTGCCTGCACGCACAGGCGGTCGCCGTTGCCGTCGGTCAGGTGGCGTTCGAGTAGTTCACTCGCGCAATTGAGTTGGGCCGGGAACTGGAGTTCGGGCAGGTCGAACAAGAGGTCCGGCCACTGTTCGAGCGGGGGGAGGTTGTCACGGGCGAAGGTATCGAGGTGCGCGCTTGTCATGGTCGAACCTTGTGGGAGAGAAGGAAAATCGTGGGTCAGGTGTTCGCGGCGTCCCGGAGGAGTTCGCGGGCGATGATCAGCTGCTGCACCTCGGTGGCGCCCTCGTAGATCCGCAGAGCCCGGATGTCGCGGTAGAGCCGCTCGACCGGCCGGTCGCGGACCACCCCAAGAGCGCCCCACATCTGGACGGCGGCGTCGATAACCCGTTGGGCGCCTTCGGTCGCGGCCATCTTCGCCATGGCGGCCTCGCGGGTGACGGGTCGTCCCTGGTCGCGCTGCCAGGCGGCGCGATAGGTTAGCAGGGCGGTCGCGTCGATCGTGGTGGCCATCTGCGCGAGTTCGGACTTGGTCAGCTGGAAGTCGGCCAGTACGCCGCCGAACATCTGCCGCGTGGTCGCCCTGGCGAGCGCCTCGGCCATGGCGTGCCTGGCGAAGCCGACGGCGGCGGCCGCCACCGAGGTCCGGAAGATGTCGAGGGTGCGCATCGCGAGGCTGAAACCCGCACCCGCTTCGCCCAACCGTCTCGTAGTGGATACTCGGCAGCCGTCGAAACGGAGCCGCGCGAGCGGATGCGGGGCGAGCACGTCGATCCGTTCGGCGATGTGCAGGCCGGGGTTGTCCGCGTCGACGAGGAACGCCGAGATGCCCCGTGCCCCTTTGTCTTCCCCCGTCCGGGCGAAGACGACGTAGAAGTCCGCGATACCGCCGTTGGAGATCCACGTCTTCTCCCCGTCGATGACGAACTCGTCGCCGTCGGCGCGTGCGGCGCACGACAGCGCGGCGGCATCGGAGCCCGCGTCGGGCTCCGAGAGCGCGAACGCCGCGATCGCCGTGCCTGCGGCCACCCGGGGGAGGTAGTGGCGCTTCTGCTCTTCGGTGCCCGCGAGACTGATCGCGCCGGAGCCGAGTCCCTGCATGGCGAACGCGAAGTCGGCGAGTGCGTCGTGCTCGGCCAGTATCTCGCGCGCCAGACATACTGTGCGCGTGTCGATCCGGTCGTGACCTCCGCCGAACTCGGTTCCGGCGACGGCGTGTCGCAGCCAGCCCGCGGCGCCGAGGGCCCGAACCAGCTGACGGCAGCGGTCGTCGAGATCGGCGCCATCGTCCTCGGCCAGCTGATCGGCGGCCCAAGCACGCAGTGTGGCGGCCAGTTTCCGGTGCTCGTCCTCGAAAAAGGGCCAGTCCCAGTGTTCTTCGGCCATCACTAGTTCCCTTCGAACTTCGGGCGCTGCTTGGCCCGGAACGCGTGGTAGGCGCGCGCGAAATCCTCGGTGAGCATGCACAGGGCTTGGGCCTGCGCCTCGGCTTCGATGGCCTGATCCACCGTCATCGACCACTCCTGGTGCAGCATGGTTTTGGTGATGCCCTGGGCGAAGGTCGGCCCCTCGGCCAGGCGGCGCGCGAGCTGTCCGGCGGCGTCGAGCACCTCCTCCGGTTCGGCGAGCTGGTTGAAGAACCCCCACGCGTACGCCTCGTCGCCGGTCATCGCGCGGCCGGTGTAGAGCAGCTCGGAGGCGCGGCCCTGCCCGATGATCCGCGGCAGCATCGCGCACGCCCCCATATCGCACCCGGCGAGACCGACCCGGGTGAACAGGAACGCCGTGGTGCTGCGGGCGGTGCCGACGCGCAGATCGGACGCCATCGCGAGGATCGCGCCCGCCCCGGCGCAGACACCGTCGACGGCGGCCACGATCGGCTGCGGGCAGGCCCGCATCGCTTTGACCAGGTCGCCGGTCATCCTGGTGAACCGCAGCAGCTCCGGCGCGGGCAGCGCGATCAGCGGGCCGATGATGTCGTGCACATCGCCGCCGGAGCAGAAATTCGCCCCGGCGCCGTGTAGCACGATGACCGTGACGTCGTCGGCATAGGCCAAGCGGCGGAACAGATCTCGCAACTCGGCATAGGAGTCGAAGGTAAGCGGATTCTTGCGCTCCGGGCGGTCGAGCACGATCGTGCCGACACCGTCGCGCACCTGCCAGCGGAAGTGGGTGCTCGCGTAGTCGGCGAGCGTCGTGCGGTTTGCCGCGCGCAGGGCGGGGTCGAGGTTCTGGGTCATCAGCGGTCCCGGTGGTTCGGTAGTGGGGCGTGGTTGTCGGCGTGGTCGGCCGCCGCGGCGAGGTGGACGCGCAGCCTGCCGAGCAGGTCGAACAGCGCCTGCTCGTCGCAGCGGCCGAACCCGGCGAACATCTCGGTGAGCCAGCGTTCGTGCTCGGCGGCCATCTCGTCGAAGCGGGCGCGGCCGAGGTCGGTGAGCCGCACCAGCGTCGCGCGTTTGTCGATCGGGTCCGGAACCCGGTCGACCCAGCCCTCGGCGACCAGCTGATCGGTCAGGCCGGTGACATTGCCGCCGGTCACCATGAGGTAACGGGACAGCGCGCTCATCCGCAGGCCGTCGTGGTGCCGGTCGAGCTGGGCCAGGTAGTCGAAACGGGGGAGCGTGGTGGCGAACCGCGTCCGCAGTCTGGTACGGATCTCCTGCTCGATCTCGTTGGTGGTGGCCAGCAGTCGCAGCCACAGCCGCACATCGAGGTGGTCGCCGGATATGGTGCGGGCCTCCATACCGATGCGTTCGTCGCCGAGCTCCGGGTGGGTGGTCACCTCACATCACCTCCCCGCCGCTGACCGAAATCGACTGTCCGGTCAGCGAAGCCGCGCCGTCCGAGCACAGCCAGGCGACGGTGTCGGCGACCTCGACCGGTTCGATCAGCCGGCCCTGCGGGTTGTGCCGGGTGAAGGCGGCGCGCGCGGCTTCGGCACTGCGGCCGGTGGTTTCGATCACGTGGGTCACGCTCTCCCGTAACAGGTCGGTGTCGGTGAAGCCGGGGCAGACCGCGTTCACCGTGATCGGCGTGCCCGCGAGTTCCAGTGCCAGTGCGCGGGTCAGCCCGATCACGCCGTGCTTGGCCGCCGCGTAGGCGGTGACGTACGGATAGCCGCGCAGGCCCGCGGTGCTGGCGATGTTGACCACCCGGCCCCGCCCGGTCGCGCGCATGTCGGCCACCGCGTTCCTGGTGCAGAGGAAGGTGCCGGTGAGGTTGACGGCGAGCATGTGCTGCCACAGTTCGTCGCTGGTGCGTGCCAACGGTGCGCTGGCCGCCTGGCCGGCATTGTTGATCAGGATGTCGACCGCGCCGTGCAGCTCGCGGGCTTGGTCGAACGCGGCGGTGACGGCGGCCGGATCGGTGACGTCGCACGCGATGGCGAGTGCCTGCGCCGACTTCGGCAGCCCGGCAACGGTTTCGGTGGCACGCGCCAGGTCGCGCGCCACCAGGGTGAGGCGGGCGCCGTCGTGCGCGAGCCTGCGCGCGATGGCGGCGCCGATGCCGCGGGAGCCGCCGGTGACGAACGCGTGCCGGTCGGTGAGGCCGGGCTCGGCCATGCCGGTCATCCTTTCCCGGCCGCCGCGGCGGCCTGCTGGCGCTGGATGTTCGCCTCGAATTGCCGCTTGGCGGCGCCGTACTGCTTGGGCCAGGCGAGCTCGGTGTAGCCGATCCTGGCCGCCTCGGTGAGCGTCCAGGCCGGGTTGGCCAGGTGCGGGCGGGCGATGGCGCACAGGTCGGCGCGGCCTGCGGCCACGATGCTGTTCACGTGGTCGGCCTCGGAGATCGCGCCGACGGCGATGGTGGGGATGCCCGCCTCCTGGCGCACCCGGTCGGCGAACGGTGTCTGCCACATCCGCCCGAAGGTCGGTTGCTCCTGCTTGGTCACCTGGCCGGAGGAGCAGTCGATCAGGTCGGCACCCGCCTGTTTGAAGCACCGCGCGATCTCGACGGCGTCGGCCGGGGTGATGCCGCCCTCGGCCCAGTCGTGCGCCGAAATGCGCACCGACATAGGCAGTTCCGTCGGCCAGACGTCCCGCACTGCCTTGAACACTTCGAGCGGATAGCGCAGCCGGTTAGCCAGCGACCCGCCGTAGGCATCGGTGCGCCGGTTGGTGAGCGGGGAGATGAAGCTCGACAGCAGATAGCCGTGCGCGCAATGCAATTCGAGCCAGTCGAAGCCTGCCGCGGCACCGCGGCGGGTGGCATCGACGAATTGGGTTGTCACCTCGTCCATGTCGGCCCGCGTCATCGCCCGTGACCACTGGCTGATGCCGGGCAGGTATTGCTGCGGCGAGGCCGAGATCAACGGCCAGTTCGGCTCGTCGTCGTCGGGGGTGAGCGGTTGATCGATGCCGTCCCACATGCGGCGGGTGGAGCCCTTGGCACCCGAATGACCGATCTGCAGGCCGATTTTCGCGTCGGAGTTGTCGTGTACCCACTCGACGACGCGCTGCCATGCCCGCTGCTGCTCGTCGGTGTACAGGCCCGGGCAGCCGGGCGTGATCCGGCCGGTCGGGCTCACGCAGGTCATCTCGACGAAGACCAGCCCGGCACCGCCTTGCGCGCGGGCACCGAGGTGCACGAGGTGGAAGTCGCCGGGAACGCCGTCGACGGCGGAGTACTGGGCCATCGGCGAGACGATCACTCGATTCTTCAGCGTCACCGACCGAGCCGTGTACGGCGTGAACATCGGGGGGACGGAAGGCTCTTCGGCGGTGCGCTCGATCCCGGCTCGTGCGTCGAACCAGCGTTCGTAATTCTCCAGCCAGCCCTTGTCGCGCAGGCGCAGATTCTCGTGACTGATGCGCTGGCTACGGGTGAGCATCGAGTACATGAACTGCTCGGGCTCGAGTTGGTCGCAGTAGCGTTCGCCGCACACCTCGAACCACTCCATGGCGTTCCATGCCGCGTTCTGCAGCCGCAGCGCGTCGATCGAGCGGATCTGCTGGTAGTGCTCGAGGACCTCGGGCAGGTCCGCCGGGGTGTCGCCGTGTTCGCCGAGTTGGCGGACCAGTTCGATGGCGTCCTCGAGCGCCAGCTTGGTGCCGGAGCCGATCGCGAAGTGTGCGGTGTGTACGGCGTCGCCCATCAGCACCACGTGGCTGTTTCCGGTTTGCCGCCACCACTTCTCGCATTTGACCCGCTGGAAATTCTGCCACCCCGAGCCCGGCAGGTGACGGGAGTTCGTCATCAGCTTCTCGCCCTGCAGGTTGTCGGCGAACAGCCGTTCGCAGAAAGCCACCGACTCGTCCGGGCGGGCCTGGTCCAGGCCGTGCGCTCGCCAGACGCGCTCCGGTGCCTCGACGATGAAGGTGCTGGTGTTCTCGTCGAACTTGTAGATGTGGGCTTGTATCCAGCCGTGTTCGGTCTGGACGAAGTCGAAAGTGAAAGCGTCGTAGAGCTTCTCGGTGCCGAGCCAGATGTAGCGGTTCGGGCGCGTCACGAGGTCGGGCAGGAACACGTCCCGGTGCTCGCCGCGGATCTTGGAGGAGATGCCGTCGGCGGCGACGATCAGGTCGGCGTCGGGGAATTCGCCTGCGGAGTAGACCTCTCGGTCGAACTCGAGCTTTACCCCGACCTCCTCGCACCGTGCCTGCAGGATGTTCAGTAGTTTCTTGCGGCCGATGCCGACGAAGCCGTGCCCGCCCGAGCGCAGCACGCGACCCTTGAACCGTAATTCGATGTCGTCCCAGTGGTTGAACGCCGATTGGATCCGGTCCGCGGTGGCCCGATCCCACACCCGCATGTTGTCCATCGTGGCGTCGGAGAAGACCACGCCCCAGCCGAAGGTGTCGTAGGGGCGGTTGCGTTCGACCACGGTGACCTCGTGATCGGCGTTGAGCTGCTTCATCAGCAACCCGAAGTACAGGCCGGCGGGTCCGCCGCCGATGCACACGACCTTCATGCGCTCTCCTCAGAAGTCGCGGTAGCCAGTACTTTACAACTAAAGCTTTAGACATAAAGCATTTTCACCGGATCGAGAGCTGTCTATCGCTGCGTGCGACGGGTGTCCCGCCACGGCGCTTACCAGGGTCTGCGGATGCGCCGTGGGCTCGCGAACCAATCCTGCTGGTAGTCGGGGTGATCGGCGTACGGCTGCGCCAAGGCCCGCAGGATTTCCTTGGCCAGCTTTTTGGACTCGTCGGCTTTCGAATCACCGAACAACCAGGAGAACGCGGCTTCTTCGTCCATCCAGGACCAGTCGTCTTCCTCGGTCTTCTTCTTGTGGTCCCGTTCCAACGCCGCCAATACCGCGCGTTTGGCGGCGCATTCGGCGAGGATGCGCCGGCTCGACCAAGGGCCTTGCGCGCCTCGGTGCTCAGCGGCGCGCGCCTCGGCTTCGTCGTCCAGGATGCGGGCTCGTACGAAATGCACCAGGGATTTCATGGATTCACGGTAGATACGGGTGCGCCGGGTAGGCGTCGGTCGAAAGGAGGACCGGGATGGACCGGCAGCGTCATTCGTTGCGCAGGTCGTCCTCCGTGGCGCCGAGGCGCCAGTAGCCGCGAAAGGTCACGTCCGCCTTGGGGATCCGTCGCTCGGTGACGAGGTGGCGGCGCAGGGCGCGGACGACGCCGGATTCGCCGGCGATCCACGCGTAGGGCCGCCGGTCCGGGAGTGTGGCCGCGCGGACCGCGTGCACGATGCGGCCACGGTCGCGGTCCTCGTGCACCAGCCAGGTGATCTCGGCGTCTGCCTCGGTGGGCAGTTCGCGGCGATCGGCCTGGTGCGGGACTTCGATCCACACCTTGGCGACGGTGCCGGCGGGCAGCGATTCGAGGATGCTCGCCGTCGCGGGCAATGCCGTCTCGTCCGCGGCGAGCAGGACCCAGCCTGCCTCGCTCGGCGGGCGGAAGGCGACGCTTCGGTTGTTGCTGTCGCACGGTCCGAGGATGGTGACCCGATCGCCCGGCTGCGCCCGCGCCGCCCAGCGTGCGGCCGGTCCACCGTCGGCGTGCGGGACGAAGTCGATATCCAATTCGCCGGTCTCGGGACGATGTTCCCGCGCGGTGTAGGCGCGCATCACCGCGCGAACGGCCGGGTCGGCGGCCCGCCACTCGGCGAACCAGTGCTCCCCGGCGTCGGCCGGCACCCAGGGGGTCCGCTGGCCGGGGTGGGGCAGGAACAGCGACAGGCTCTGATCGCGGCCGCCGCTGGCGAAGCCCGCCAACGGCGCTCCGCCGAACACGATGCGGAGCTGGGACGGGCTGAGCAGTTCGGTCCGCAGGACCGGCACACTCTCGAAGAAACGAAAAGGCTGGGCGCGCATGGGAATCCTCGTCAGATCACTTTGCCGGAGCGGCGAACGGCGACGGCCAGATCCTCGAGCAGCGGTGCGATGCCGGCGTGGGAGAACCGGAAGATCGGTTGCCAGCCGACGGCCTGATCGGCCCGCACCGCGGGCAGTCCGCGCCAGACCGGGTTGGCGGCAAGCGCTTCCGGCGACAACGTGCCGGAACGGCGGTCGAGCAGGATCAGGTCGGCCCGGTATTTGTCGGTGTGCTCCCAGCTGAGCTCCTCGAAGAAGCCGTCCGGGGTGACGTTGTCCGGGGTGACCATGTCGACGCCCAGCTCCGCGAAATAGCGTAGGTCGGTGGACATTCGGGGGTCGGAGACGTAGAAGATGCCCTGCGCGGCGGAGGCGGCCATGACGCGCAGGCCGGGTCGCTGCGCGACGGCCTCGCGGATCGCCTGGGACGCGGCGTCGAATCGAGACTTGGCTTGAACCGCCTTGGGCGCGTTCAGGTCCGCGCCGAGCGTGCGCGCGAGCTCGGCGTAGCGCGCGATGATCTCCGGCAGTGTCCGGTGGGCGATGCGTACCGTCGCGACATTCGGATTGATCGCCAGAATCTTTTCCTTGCTCTCGTCCGGGATGTACCAGAGCCGGTCGGGCACATACATATCGGTGACGAGGAGATCCGGTTCGAGCGCCGCGTACTTCTCGACATTGAACTCGCCCCAGTTGTTGCCGAGCACGGTCAGTTTGCCGAGGTCGAGATCGCCCGCCAGGGGCGCCGGTTCGCCTGCAGTCGTGCGTGTTTCACCGAAGACCCCGGCGATGCGGTCCTGCAGGCCGTAGTCCGCCAGCGACGCGGCGGAGCCGGCGAACGCGACGATACGGGACGGGACCTCCTTGGTGTGGATGGTGTTGTTCCGATCATCGGTGAACGACCAGCCGCCCGGCCCGGTGTACTGCTCGTCGGCGGACCGGCCGGTGCACGCGGTGACAGCGGCGCCGAGCCCGACTGCGCAGGCGGTCGTGAGCAGGCGGCGGCGGGAGATATGGATTGTGTCCATGGCGGCCATTAGAACGACCCATCGCCAGTTAGGCAAGCCTTACCTGAATGAGGTTGATCACGGGCGGGGCGGTGGGGTGTGCCGGTGTCGGGCCAATGCTGTTGCCGCGGAAGGTGACCGGACCGCACCATCCAGGCCTGGCGGACTGCGCTGCTGTGGTGCAGACCTCAGCGCCAACTCGGCAGCCACAGGTGCTGCAGCCAACTCGACTCGGTGATCGGCAGCCCGGTGAGAATCGGGTAGTTCCAGGCGAAGTTGGCGACGACCAACCCCAGATATAGGCAGACCAGCAGCAGGCCGGTATCGCGGCGTTCGCGATGATCGGCCGCGCGGCCGAGGATCTGCCCGAGCGCCAAGGCAACCAGCATGATCAGGAAGGGGGCCATGGCGGTGGCGTAGAAGTAGTACATCTGCCGGTCGAGCACGGCGAACCAGGGCAGCCAGGCCGCCGCGTAGCCGGTGAGGGCCGAGAGGTAGCGCCAGTCGCGGCGCGTGATGGACTGCCATAGCGCCCACCCCAGTGCGGGTACCGCCAGCCACCAGAGAGCGGGCGTGCCGATCAGCATGATCGCGCGCACACACCTCGATTGCCCGCATCCGGTGGTCAGTTCGGGCTCGGGAAAGTGGTAGAGCATCGGCCGCAAGCCCATCGGCCACGTCCACGGCTTCGACTCCCACGGATGGTGGTACCCGGCGGAGTTGGTCAGATGGGTGTGCACGTCCAGTACTGCGGCGTGGTGGAACCATAAGGAGCGCAACGCCTCTGGGACGAACGAGAAGAACCCGCCGCCCGCGACGGCATGTCGGTTCACTCCGGTCTCGCTGGCGAACCATCCCGTGTAGGACGCCAGATACACGCCCAGCGCCACTAGGACCAGTGCGAACGCCGCGGGTGCCGCGTCTCGCACGACCGTGCCGAGGAACGGGCGCCGCACTCCGTACTGCCGCCGCGCGACGGCATCGAAACCCAGACACAGGATTACGAAGAAGACCAGGAAATACGCGCCGGACCATTTTGTGCCACAGGCCAACCCGAGCAGCACGCCCGCGCCGAACCGCCACCAGCGCACGCCGAGGCGAGGCCCGTACGCGGACAAGGCAATCCGGCCCTCGGCCAGCGCCATCCGCGCCCGAACTTCGTCGCGATCGACGATCAAGCAGCCGAACGCCCCGGTGACCAGCACCGCCAGGAAGATATCCAGCATGCCGATCCGCGACGAGACGAACGTGACGCCGTCGGCGATCAGCAGGATTCCGGCGATGGCGCCGATCAGGGTCGAGCGCGTCAACCGCCGGACGATCCGGATCACCAACAGCACCAGCACAGTTCCGGCCACCGCAGCCGAGAACCGCCACCCCAGCGGTGTGTACCCGAACAGCGCCTCGCCCACGGCGATCAGCAGCTTCCCGACCGGTGGGTGAACCACGACCACGTACCCGGGATTGTCCTCGGTGCCCATCCCGTTGTGCAGCATCTCCCAGGCCTGCAACGCGTAGTACTTCTCGTCGAAAACCGGCACCCCGGCGTCGGTCGTCGAGCCGAGCCCCGCGAAACGGGTCACCGCCGTGAGCAGTGTCAGCACCACGGTGACCCACCAACCGCGTGCGGTATCAGTCGAATTGGTGTCGAGCTTCGGTGCCGACGGACCGACTTCAGGACGAGCCGACCACCGCTCGATCACCGAACCGACCACCACACGACCCTACGCAAGGCTCGATTCAGTAGACCGAATTCGCGCCGAAATCAGGGACAACCCCGATCAGGACCAGCTGACTCCACCGGTCCAAACGGCCGTTGTGCATCTCCCAGAACCTGCGGCACAACTCGAAGTACTCCAGGACGACCTGGCGTTCCCCGTGCTCCAACAGGTCTTTGGCCAGGCTCATGTTGGGTCCGAAGGTGTCCATCTGCGGCGAGCCGGGACTGTTGCCTGCGGCGAGCAGGTGCGCCTTGGCTTCGTGGACGCGCCCCTCGCGCAGGGCGATTCGGCCGAGCACCATGTTGGCGTCGTGGATGGCGTTGCCGTAATTCCAGTTGTCGTGGAACCCGGGCGTGATCGCCAGCAGCTCCTGCGCGTATTCGCGGGCCGCCTCGATGTCCCCGGCGGTGAAGCTGTCTTTGGCCAGATCCGGCAGTGCGTAGAACCTGTCGGAGGTGGTTCCCGGCGCCTCCGCGGTCGCGATGCCGGGCAGTGACGGCAAGGTCGCGACGGCTCCCACCATCGCTGCCGCGGCCAGCGCCGCTACCACGATCCCGGCCACCGCCCGTGGCCGTAACGGCCGGACGGCGGTGTGCTGCTTCGGCTTCGGCTGGTCGTCGAGCGCGGAATAGATGGACGGGTGCTCTGTCATCTCGGCCTTACCTGATCAAAGACGGGTGCGCGCCGCTCGTTCGGATCGCGGAGCTCAGCTAGAGCATCGCGCGACCTCTACCTGCACCCATAAGTTTTCGATCATCCGCCGATCACCTGAGTACAGCGCGAGCCCGGCCCGGATCGACCGATCCTGAGCCGGGCCGCAATTCGCCTGCGGGTCAGTTGGCCATGGTGGCGAACATGCCCGGCTCGTAGGACCCGCCCTTCTGGTGCACGATCACCGCGAGCCGGTTGGCCGCGTTGATCATGGCCACCAGCGCGACCAGCGCGACGGTCTGGTCGTCGTCGTAATGCTTGCGCACCTGGGCCCAGGTCTCGTCGGACACACCCTGGTGGGCGTCGGCGAGGCGAGTGCCCTCTTCGACCAGCGCGAGTGCGGCCTGCTCGGCCTCGGTGAACACGGTGGCCTCGCGCCAGGCGGCCACCAGATGCAGCCGGACCGCGGTTTCCCCGGCCGCCGCGGCGTCCTTGGTGTGGGCGTCGATGCACCAGCCGCACCCGTTGATCTGGCTCGCGCGCAGCGACACCAGTTCCTGGGTGGACTTCGGCAGCGGCGACTGCTGGATCGTCAGACCGACGTTGGCGAACCGCTTGGCGATCTTGCTGCCGATTTCGGTGCTGAACAGGTCGATACGGGGTTCCATGACTGGGTCCTCACTGGTGGTGTTGAACTGAACGACCATGAGATGCCGCGGGGACGGTCCGTGTGACAGGCGCGGTGCCGTGACGTGTGACACAAGCTTCAGGTGTCACAAAACCGGGGGCCCCGGTGTCTGGTGCGTGACACAGTCGAGAGCGAAGAGGAGTCATCCATGGCAGGCACGTCGCAGCACCCGGCCGAAGATCGCTGCGAGGACGATCGCCCGGACGCCACCGCCACCTTCGTCGCCCATCGCAATCTGCTGTTCACCGTCACCTACGAGATGCTCGGTTCGGCCGCCGACGCCGAAGACGTCTTGCAGGAGACCTGGTTGCGGTGGGCCGGGGTGGATCTCGACACGGTGCGGGATCAGCGCGCTTACCTGGTCCGGATCGCCACCCGCCAGGCGCTCGTCCGGCTGCGCACCCTCGGCCGTCGCAAGGAGTCCTACGTCGGGCAGTGGCTGCCCGAACCGCTGCTGACCGCGCCCGACGTGGCCGAGGACGTCGAGTTGGCCGAGAGCGTTTCGATGGCGATGATGCTGGTGCTCGAGACGCTCGCGCCGACCGAGCGGGCCGTGTTCGTGCTGCGTGAAGTGTTCGATCTGCCGTACGAGGAGATCGCCGAAGCCGTCGACAAGACCCCGGCCGCGGTGCGCCAGATCATCCACCGGGCCAGGGCGCACGTCTCCGCGCGCCGACCACGCGGGGTGGTTACCCCCGCCGAGACCAAAGGCGCGCTCGATGCCTTCCACCGGGCCGTCGAAACCGGCGATATGCAGGACCTGCTCGATATCCTCGCGCCGGACGTCGTCTTCCTGGGCGACGGCGGTGGCATCAAGCAGGCCGCACTGCAACCCGTCATCGGGGCCACCCGAGTCGCCCGCTTCTTGTCCATCGGCCTGCCGCGGGTCCGCGCCATGATGACGATCGAGCCGGTGCAGGTCAACGGTTCCCCGGCGCTGCTGCTCCGCCACGACGGCGCGGTCGACAGCGTCATCGCGCTGCGCATCGACGACGGGCTCGTCACCGGGCTCTACTCCGTGCGCAATCCGGAGAAGTTCTCGCACATGGAGCGGGAGACGGCATTGCGACGCTGAGTCGGATGTCGGCGCGGTGTAAGGGTTTCGTCAACGGCGGTGGTCGAGGTTCGGCGCTCGGGGCATAGTCAGCCGTCGTGACGGATGCTGCCGACGAACTCCGCGTTGTTATCGATCGCGTCGCTGCGCGGGAGGATCTCGGTGCGCACCGAAGCAGCTATGCGGCAGCGAAACCCGGTACGCGGCGATATGTCATCGAGGGTGTCGGCACGCTTTGCGCCGGATTATTGACGGCGATCGGTTGCTTGACCGGTGCGGCGGTCGTGGTCATCGTCGGGGTTACGGCTGTGCTGATGGTCGGCGGCAGGCTGCTGTGGGACCTGCTGTGGGTGGCGTATGTGCGCGGGCGGAATCGCCATGTGCGCTTGGATTTGTACGAGCGTGGACTTGTCGTGACGGTCGGTGGTGCAGCCCGGTGTGTGCGGTACGACACCACGACGCTGCGGCGCACCATCGTCGAACACGCGGATTCTCCTGCACCGAGCCAGGTCTCGCACACCTATTCCTTGGTCGACACCGTTGGTGCCCCGATTGTGTTGCGGCACGGGATTGCTCAGCCGCAGCAGTGGGGTCCGGAGATCGATCGGGCGATCACCGCCGCGCAACTGCCGCTGGCCAGCCGAGTGCTGGCGGCTGGCGGGTGCGTCGATTTCGAGTACTTCTGGATGACGCAGGCCGAGATCGGTGCGGGGGAGCGGTCGGAGCCGTGGTCGCTGGTGTCCGGCATCGATGTGCGGCACGGATGGGTCAGCGTTGAAGTTTCGGGAGGCGGGAGAACACTGGAATCGCTTCCGGTGAGCTTGATTCCGAACTTCACGGTCTTCCGTACGTTGGCGGAGCGGATGCGCGCGGAGCATGCGCACGTGTCGTAGCTCGCGTCAATGAAGCGTCAAAATGCAGCGGGAAGGGATGCCGTGCGGTCGTCTCGGTGTCGGCGGCGAGACCGGCGGTGTGACAGCGGATCTGACGCTCGGGTGAGAGCCGTTCCACCGCAACGTATGTCAGAGAATCGTCAAATCCGGGTCCGGGATCTTTTCCGGCCTCGTCCATCGCTGACATCGTCTTAATCCGGTTTGTCGGTGAAGGGATCAGGTGTGGCGTCGAAGGTCGGGGTGACCCCGGAGCAATTGCGCGGTGCGGCAGGAAAAATGGGCGGGCTGAGCGATCGGATGCACGGCATTCTGCGTACTTTGGAGTCCGCACTGGCGGCCAAGGGGGCGGCCTGGGGCGGTGACGGCTATGGCAGCACTTTTGCCGACGGGCCGCAAGGCTATGTGGCGGCGTACAAGAACCTGACGGAGGGGATCGGCAATACCGCCGAGACCTTCCGCTCGTACTCCGCTGGGCAGTACAAGGCCGCGGACCTGCTGGCCAGGACCGACCAGCGGTCGGCTGGATCCTTCCGGTAGCGCGTGTCCATCACCATTCCCGCCGAGCTGGCATGGCTCGGCTGGATCGCCGGTTCGGACTGGCCAGACGGCGACGAAGACAAGATGTGGGCCATCGCCGACGACTGGCGCACGGCCGCCGCCGAAATCCGTGACCTCCTACCGGATCTGGCCGCAGCAAAGAAGGCGACCATCGAGGCGTACCCCTGGGGCGACGGCATCGAGGCGATGACCGTCGCGTTGAACAAGCTGGACCGCGGCCCGGAATCGCTGGCGCAGCTGGCCGAAACCCTGGACTACGTCGCGGAATCGGCGGACGCGCTGGCCACCGAGATCGAGTACACCAAGATCCTCGTCATCAGTGCGCTCGCCATGCTCGCCGTCGAAATCGCTGCCGCATGGTTCTTTCCGCCGACCGCGCCGCTCGTCGAAGCGGCGGCCCTGGCCGCCACCCGCGTGGCGGTGCGGCTACTCGGTCAGCGGGCGGTCAGTGCCATCGCTCGGTTCGCCGCGAAGACCGGTATCGCCGCACTCGCCAAGTTCACGGCGAAGCATGTCGCCTTCAGCACCGTGCTCGGCGCGGGACAGGACGTCGCTATCCAGGCATACCAGGTCGGCGCCGGACATCGCGACGGGATGGACTGGAACCGGGTGGGTACGACTGCCTACACCGCCGCAGCGGCTGGGGCGGTCGGCGGCCCCGCCGGGGGACTGCTCGGCAAAGCGGCGGCGAAAGTTGCACTGCCCGGCGGACGTTGGGGCGGTGCGTTCAAAGGTGCGGTCGTCGGTGCGGGGTCGGGGATGGTCGGCGCGGTGGGGGCTTGGGGAGTGGGCGGTATCGCCAATGGTTGGACCTGGGATCCGCGCTTGCTGACCAGCGGCGCGGCTTATGGGGTGCTGACCGGCGGGAGCAAGGGGTTTCGCCATTCCGCGTTCGGGCGCGGGCCTGGTGCCGGGGGCTTCCGCGCGGCAGAGCCAGCAAGATTTGTCGGCGACGGCAGTTTGGCGCCGGTCCGGTCCGACAATTCTGCGGCTGGTGGGCGGAACGGAATCGACAGTGGTTCCGCGCCCTGCACCGGAGATCTGGCGAACAGTGGTGCCCGGAATTCCACTACCCACGGCGAAGTTCCGGGAGCGTCGTCGGACGGGTCCTCGGGCCGGAGTTCTGCCGATGTAGGCACCCGTACCGGCGATTTTACGCAGGCCGACTCGGGTATCGACCCACGGAAAGGCGACAGCCGGGCCGGTGTGCCGGAGGGCACTGCGCACGGAGACACGCATGAGGTGCCATCGGCGCGGGCCGGAGAGTCCGGGACCGTCGCCGGACCCAAGGAAACGCAGGCGATCCCCGCTGACGGGCAGAGCCGCGGTGTCACGCCGGATCATTCGTTGCCGGACAACGGCGTACCGCAGGTCACCGAGTCACACCACCCGATGCACCCGAATGGCGACGGCCCGGATTTCGCCGCGCCACCAGAGGTCGCTGCGCGGCCGGAATCGGCACAGCAGACCACCCAGCCGTCGCAGGTGAACAGCGGCGAGTTTCGCGCCGAGAACACTGTCGTCGGCAAGACATCACTGGGCGTCGGGCAGCCCGATAACGGGCCGCGGCAACCAGATGTCGCACAACCGCCGAATCAGGCACCTGGCGGTGCGCAGGCGCACGCGACGGCATCCGGGCAGATGTCCACCGGTGGCGAAACCCACGCCAGGCCATCCTCCGGAATACCGAGCGATCCCCAGCCGAAACCACCCACCAAGGCGCCGGACTCGTTACGCCCCGACTCGGCGGTTTCTCGGGACGACCGGACACGACACATAGGCGAGGAGGCTTTCGCACGTCGGGCGCACGAATTCGCCGAACGCACCGCCGCACTCGAAGGTGCAGGATTGCGCCCGAACGAGCTAATGGTGCAGCGGAGGGCGCTGCAGCGTGAAATCAACGAATTCCTCATGCAACGCAACGAATTTCGCGCCAACCTCGACCAGCAGGCGAAACCGGTTCAGGCGGAAGCGAATATCTCCGCCACTCAGCACCCGACACCGGCACCTCCGCCGGATGTTCGCCAACAGTCGCCGAGCGCCCAGCTGCCGACGGCCGATCAAACTCCCCGGCCGATCTCCTCCCCGGACGCTCAGTCGACGTCCCTCGATGAGCGCGCTCCCGTGGAGGTTCCCGACACGACCTCCAAGATCCCATACACACCAAGGTATTTCGGAGTCCCCCCGATCCCGCAGTACGAGGCACCAGAACCGCCACCCGACTCTGTATGGAAGGCCGAGCCTGGGCCTGGGCCGGAGCCGGAACCCGAGCCCGAGCCCGAACCGGAACCCGAGCTCGAGCCGGAACCCGAGCTCGAGCCGGAACCCGAGCCCGAACCGGAACCCGAGCCCGAACCGGAACCCGAGCTCGAGCCGGAACCCGAGCTCGAGCCCGAGCCCGAGCCGGAACCCGAGCCAGAACCTGAGCTCGAGCCAAAGCCGGGGCCTGGGCCGGGGCCGGGGCCTGAACCGGAACTAGAGGCCGATTCGGGACCTGAGCTGCGGGTCCAGCTGTGTCCTGGACCTGGCCCGGACCCGATCTGAGCCGAGACAACCGAGGCCGGGCGAAACCGAGGTTGCTGCGCCCCGAGCCCCAGCCGGAGCGAGTCAAAGAGGTGGGCCTACCGATCCGTTCCTGCAAGCCATACCCGCACCAAGGTTGGTGCCGAGCAGTGCTGGACGCGTCGTGCGCCCCACCCGGCTGCCGCAACTCGGCAATCCGTGCCGTGCCGGCCCGAACACCCTTTTCGTAAGCCGCACACCCGCTATACCGGGTGTGCGGCTCGGTAAAAGGGTGTTCGGCCCACATCGAGGGGATGGGGTGGTGGGGTGAGGTGCTGGCTTGGCGGGGCGAAGTGGTGGTGCAGGTTTACTGCGGAGCCGGAACTGTGTTGGGCGGCGATGCGGTCTGCGGAGAGGTCGGTTGTTACCAGGAGGTAATCGGCGCGGCGGCTCGGCCTCTAGCTCCAACGGTACTGAAGTGACATTCACCTCGATGACAGAACGTCGTCCCGTGGTGACACTGGATAGCGGCGTTGATCACGAATGGCCTGGTCACCGGGGTGTGACGCCTTACGAATATTTCTATGTGGAAGGGTAGCTCGCACTCATGGCACCGTCGGGGCCGACCATGGACACCGTCAAGATCGCGCTGGAGATGGCGGTGCGCGCACCGTCGATCCACAACACCCAGCCGTGGCGGTGGCGGATCCGTGATCGGGCGATCGAGTTGTGGGCCGACCCGAAGCGCCAGCTGGTGTCGAGTGATCCGCGGCAGGGCAAGCTGGTGGTGAGCTGCGGCGCGGTGCTGCATCATCTGCGCGTCGCCCTGGCTGTTGTCGGCTGGTCCGCCGACGTGACGCAGCTGCCCGACCCGGCGGAGCCGGACCATCTGGCGACCATCGAGCTCGCACCGCATCAGCCCACCCAGGCCGACATCGAGCTCGGCGCCGCGGTACTACAGCGGCACACCGACCGTCGCGGCTACCGCTCGTGGGAGATCCCGGCAGGCCACCTCCGTACCATCTCGACCAGGGCGGCGAAGTTCGGTGCCGTGGTGCGCCACGTCCCGGACGGCCTTCGGCGCCGGTTGGTGCAGCCGTTCCACGATGCGGTGACCCGGCACGCGGCCGACCTCGACTATCAGCTCGAACTCGCCGAATGGAGCGGCGGGCACCGGACCGAGGACGGTGTGCCCGGGTCGAATGTCCCGCGCCCGCACCAGTGCGACCAGATTCCCGCCCGCGTGTTCGCCGGCGCCGATCTGATCGACGATCTCACCGAGCCCGACGCGGCGGAATGGCTGGTGGTCTGCACCCCGCACGATGACCGTTCGTCCCAGCTGCGCGCCGGCGAGACCACCAGTGCACTGCTGCTGGAAGCCACCCGCCTCGGACTGTCCAGCTGTCTGCAAACCGAGCCGCTCGGCCTCCCCGAACTGCGCGAGGACATCCGGTCGCAAGTGCTCTACGACTGCGCCTTCCCGCAAACCATGATCCGCATCGGCTGGGTACCGACGGATTCCGCGCCGCTGCCGGCAACCCCGCGCCGGCCGATCGAAGACATGATCGACGTAGACCCGTTGGCCGCCACTACTTTTGGGCGCTGAGGCGGTCAGCGCGGTGGTGTTGTGCTACGCGCTCGCCTAGCTCACTCGTTGTCTGCCCGTGTTGCGGCCAGGGCGCTGGACAGGACCTCGTGCAGCGGATTGTCTTCCTCGACTTCGGCGAGCGCCTTACCGAGGACTGCTGCGGCATCATCGGCGCGGCCCATCTCCAGCAGGATCCGGCCGTGCACCAGATCGGCGCGCAGCGCGGGCTCGGTGGCGTCGATGGTGCGGAAGTTGGTCGCGGCGGCCGCGCCACGCAGCGCGGCATCCGCCAGGCGGTCGTCGGCGAACAGAATTCGCGCGGCGTTGTAGTCCAGCCGGGCGCGATGCCAGGTGAGCAGATTCGGATCGGGCTCGGTGTCGGCGAAATCGCGCATCGCCTGATCGGCTACCCCGAGCGCGGCCAGCGCGGCGGCCGACTCACCGCTCCAGTGCAGCGACAGCGCTGCGCTGTAGCGGCAGTAGGCAACTCGCAGCGGGTCGTTGTCGAGCACCGCCGCGTCACCGGCCTGCCGGTAGTGTTCGGCGGCGAGGGCGTCGCGATCGAGATTGTCGAGTAGGTCGGCGGTTTCGGCCAGGATCTCCGCCACGGCGCCGTGTTCGTCTCGGGCACGGTGGAATTCGACGATCTCCTCGTACAGTGCGAGCGCCTGATCCGGTTCGCCGAGCTGGAGATGCAGGCCCGCGAGCAGATAGCGGCACTGATGAGCCGACTCGTCCTGGCCGAGCCCCTCCCAGCTCGCGACGGCCTCCTCGGCGAGGTCGGCGGCGTCGAGCAGTTGCCCGGTCGCCCGGTAGGCGATGGCCAGATCCCACAGACAACGAGCGACCTGGGGCAGACCCTCCGTCCGGCCGATCGCGACCGCGGTGAGCAGATCGTTGATGGCCTCGCCCGGCCGGTCCAGGTCGTTGAGCACGGCACCGCGCAGGCCGTGCATCACCACCCGCAGGTCGGCGGGTGCGTCGGCGGCCAGGCTCGCCAGGGCCTCGTCGGCGGCGGCCAGCGCGGCTTCGGCCTCATCGCGGCTGCGTAGCAGCACGCCGAGGCGGAAGGCCGACGGCGCGACCATCCGGGGGATTCCGGCCTCCTTGAAGGCCGCCACGGCCGTGCGCGCGGCGTCGATCGCGTCGTCGAGTTCTTCGGCGCTGTGGATGTGCCGATGCATTCGGTGCGCCGCGACATCGCCGATCAGCACCGGGTCGCCGGATTCGGCTGCGGTGGCGGCGGCCTGCGCGAGCAGGGACTCGGCCTCGGTCAGGTGCTCGGCCGCGGGCTCGTCGGCCTGTAACAGGCCGCTGGCCAATCGGATAGCGGACCAGACCTGCCCTTCGAGTTCGGGGCGCTGGATCAGATAGGCATGCGAAGCACGCAGCAGCGCCGTTCCCTCCTCGGCTCGATCATGCACGCACAGGTACTTGCCGAGGCAACCGAGGGCGACCTGGCGACCGGTTTCGTCACCCGCGGCCTCGTACCGCTCGATGGCTTGCCACAGTAGCGACTCGGTCGCCGCGTTGTCGTCGTCCCAGGACGCCAAACGCGCGCGTAGGGTTGCTGTGCGCGCGGCGAGCATCGAGTCGGCGGGGGTGTTTTCGGCCAGTGAGATGAGTTGCTGCACAAGAGGTTCTGCGGCGTCGGCGTCATATCTGCGCAATAGGTGCTCGGCCCGTTCGGCCAGTTCGTCGGCGGTCAGCGCGGCGACGTCCACCGCAGCGGCCGCCGGCGGTCGAGGCGCCGGTACCCGATGGTCGGCCGCGGCGGACAAGGGTAGGTGGTCCACCAGCGGCTCGCTCGCCAGAAGCCTTCGTACAGTGGATGTTTGATGGTCGGTGCCATTGCGCTGATCGAACCGGGCGGCGATGTCGAACGCGTGGCGCGCCAGCTCGTCGTGCAGCACCTGGGCGGTGGGCTCGGTTGCCGGTCGATCCGCGTGCGCCGGGCGCCGGACGATCACCTCGCCGTGGCCTGCGTCGACCACCGTGCGCAGCAACAGGGCCGCCGACGCGGCGAACCACATGGCGTCCTTGGGGCTCGGCGCGCGATCCAGCCAGCCGAGATGCCGGTCGAGGAGTTCGAGGCCGCGGGACTGGTTGCCGGTCAGGGCACAGAACTGCAGATGGTCGCCGATCTCGGCCACATCCTGGGGCCTGGTGCGCAGGATGCGATAGGCCCGGCGGTGTGCGTTGCGCGCCTGCTCGAGTTGTCCGGTGCGCACATACGGCAGTAGCAGGGTGGTGAGGATCCGTTGCGGCTGCTGCTCACAGTTGAGCTCGCCGTCCAGCACCGGCCCGGCGACCGCGATGGCCTCGGCGTCCCGGCCCCGATCGACCAGGTAATCGGCCTTGTTGGTCGGATCGCAGCCGGCGCAGTCGGAGTTCTCATCCCGCGGCGTCGCACACCATTTCGCGTACCACTCGTCGGCGGCCGCGAGGTCGCCGACGTGCGCGGCTACCCGGTAGCGGTAGGCGTACACCGCGTGCAAGCTCTGGCTCTCGGTGCGGTAGCGGCGTTCCATCTGATCGAGCACGGCCAGCGCCCGATCCTTGGGCACCTCAGGGAATTTCGTCATCGCCGTGATCGCGTGCTTGAAATCCCAGCGCAGCGTCGCCGCCACCCACGGCTCGTGCGCCGCCGGGTTACGGTCGTAATCGGCCAGGCACCGGGCGAACGGTACGAACAGTTTGGCCGGCTGCATGCCCTGGGTGTACGCGTCGATCAACCGCAGCCGCGCGTAGAAGGCGACTTCGGTGTGTTCCCCGGCCTCCGCGTGCCGCAGAACCTCTTCCAGCAGTGCGTCTTTGCCGTCGCCGAAGGGGAGTTGATCGGCTTGTTCGATCAACTGGTACAGGCTCTCGGCCGACTTCGCCATTACGATTCTCCCCGCTCGTCGTGTACCGCCCAATCGAGCAGGCCGACGAAAGATCTGTTGAGCAAGGCCGTGTCCACGGGACGGAGCGGGTGCTGGCCGAGCAGTAGTGCCTGACTGTAGAGCGCCTCGACCGCCATGGTGGCCAGTCGAGGATCGGATAGCGCAGATATTTTGCGTACCAGAGGGTTTCGATGATTGAGGACCAGTTGCGGCCGATCCGGCCCGAGCCCGGTGTCGAAGGCGCCGAGCACATCCGACCAGAGGTCGTCGGCGATCGCGCGGGTAGCGCGCAGCTCGGCCCGATGCTGGGTTTCCCGGTCGAGCAGGTACAGCGCGGCCAGTGAGGGCGGGTCGAACGTACGCAGCGTGACTTCGCAGTCCAACCGATCCAGCGCGCGCTGTGCCGTCACCAGGAAGGGGCGCAGCGACAACTCGGTCGCCGGATCGATCAGGTCGAAATGGGTTGCCAGCTCACTGGTTTCGAGGCGCGAGACGCGGATCTCGGGATCGATCGCCGGTAGCCGTTCGAGGATCTCGGTGAGGTAGGCGTAGCCGCCGTTCACCAGGCCGATGCCCTGGGCGTTGGCCACGGCGGAGAGCTGACGGAACTCCTCCACCGAGGGCGTGAAGCGGATGGCGCCGAAGCGGCGCCGGAACTCGGCGAGCGGAATCCGGCCCGCGTTGGTCTCCACCGCGAGCCAGCGGTCCACCAGGCGCAACATGTCGTCATCGTGCAGCGCAAGGGCTTTCACGCCGAGGTCGTGGATCTGCAGGAACTGCGCGAGTCTGGCCGGGTCCGACGCGGACAGCTCGATCAGCCAGTCCCTGACCTGATCGCCCAGTGTTTCCCGGGTCGACTCCAGTAGGTCGTCTTCGTACAGGGCTTCCCGGCTGGCGGTCGGGCGCAGCTCGCTCGTGTCGACCACGCAGCGGACGAAGAACGCCCAATCGGGCAGCAGCCCGGTGACGTTCTCGGCGATCAACATGCGCTTGAGATAGGCCCGATGTCCGGTCTTGGCCGCCGGATTGGCCGCTTGCGGCAGCACGAACGCCACGCCGGTGAGCCCGGCCTCGGCGCTGGACAGGTCGAAACTGGCGAAGGGGGTGAAACCGAAGGTGTCCTCGGCGTAGGTGGCCAGCGCTGCTTGACGGTCGCTCGGCGTGGGATGTGTTGCCCGCCAAGGTAGGTCGGCCGCATTGATGGTCTGCCCGTCGACGGTGACCGGGAACGGTAGCAGGCCGCCGAAGAGCGTGGCCAACTCGAGAACAGTGGTGCTGGTCAGCCACGGCTCCATGCCCTGGCGTGGCGTGAGCGTCACGGTGGTGCCCGGCTCGGGCCGCTGCTCGGCCGCGATCTCGACGCGGTAGCGACCATCGGCGTAACCGGTCCACGCCACCGACGGTCCGCCGCGGGCCGAACGGGTCAGGATCCGCGCCTCGTCGGCGACGAGGAAACAGGAGAGCAGACCGATGCCGAACTGACCGAGGAACTCGTGCCTGGCGAAGCCGAGGCTGTCGCGCTTGCCGCTGTGGCCGATGGTGGCCAGGAACTCGTGCACTTCGGGCTCGGTCAGCCCGATGCCGTTGTCGTACACGCGGATACTGCCGTCACCAGTGCTGTCGGGGGTCTCGATGCGCACCTCGGCGGGCGCGTCCGCATCGATGGCCTGCCGGGCGGTGACGGCGTCGACCGCGTTCTGCAGCAACTCGCGAATGTAGACCCGCGGACTGCCGTAGAGGTGGTGACTTAGTAGGTCGACAACGCCACGTAGATCGACCCTGAACGCTTGCTCCACCGCTGCCCTCCGACAAACCCACCAGCTAACGGAATCACTCTAGCTATAGGACACGCCGATGCTTCCCCCTCGATTCTGGGGGCGGCTCAGGTCTGCCGGGACAGATGGGCCTCGTGTTGCGCGGTCACCTGGTGCCACAGCCGGTGGCGTGCCGCGCGATCGAAGACGGCGGGGGAGATGCCGAATACCTCGTGCAGGGCGGTGAACCAGTCCTCTTGGGCATCAAAAACCGTTGTGCTGGTGTCGGAGTCATCGATTCTGGTGAGGGTGCGGGCGCGCAGGGTGTCGCTGCCGCTCGCGTGTCGACGCTGCACCACGCACACCCGGACGAAACCGGATTCCGGTGCGGTGGAGAGGTATTGGTGACGTTCGGCGAAGTCGGACATGGTCGCGGGGGTCGGATCGAAGTCCATGCCGACGAAGCTGCCGCGCGGATCGTGGTCGAAGCGCCAGCCGCCGGCGACCGCGGTGGACGGGCGCAGGCCGAAGGTGAACGGGCCCTGCGGATAATCGCCCGCGCGCAGCGGTAGTGGGGAGAACAGGGCGTCACCAAGTCCGGCATCGACCAGCCAGGTCGTCTCCGGGTCGTCCGGTAGCCCGGAGACGGTGAGCGCCAGATGGTTTCGGCTGATCTCGGCGGGTCCGCCGGAATTCTGCACGCCTGCCCGGTGCAAGGTGACCTGATAGCCGAGGGCCCGCAGTAGCGCGGAGAAAGCGCCGTTGAGGTGGTAGCAGTAACCGCCGCGGCGCTGCCGGATGATGCGGTCGGCGGAATCGAGCGGGTCGAGGGTGGTGCTGCGGCCGAGTTGAATCTCCAACGCCTCGTAGGGCACCTGCTGCACGAAGGCCTCGTGTAGTCGGGTCAGGGCGGCCACGCTCGGTGGTTCCGCGCCGGGTAGGGCCAAATGCCGGAGGAACTCGGACGCATCGATCTCGCGCATGTCCGAACCCTAGTGTGTTGCCGACGGTGTGCGGTCTGGTCTCGGTGTGCCGCGACAGTCGGGAGTGACCAGGCTCACGATTGAAGTTGGATCGGCTTCGTAATGGTGTCTGACCAGCTGATTTGTGGTGACCCCTCGGTGGCGCGACCGGAAAATCCGATGAAACTTGTCGGTATCGACCGGTTTACTGATGCGCGCCGATGAGTTCGAGCACCCGAGTCCGTCTCAATCATTGTGGCGCCGGGGGGCTCGAAGCTCCAAGGCCACACGTTGCCCTGCCGATCTCTATGCCCCCGGAGGTATCCGATGCCCGAACCATCCGCTCCCGTCTCGGGAGGACGGACACCGACCGTCATCCGGGTGCTGGTACTCGCGACCTTCGTGGTGATCCTGAACGAGACCATCATGATCAACGCGATCCCGCGGTTGATGGAGGACCTCGCGGTCACCGAGCGGGCGGCGCAGTGGGTGTCCACCGCGTTCATGCTCACCATGGCGGCCATCATTCCGACCACCGGCTGGTTCCTGCAGCGGGTCACCACCCGGCAGGCCTACGCCGTGGCGATGGGTGTCTTCCTGGCCGGTACCGCGCTGTCGGCCGTGGCGCCGTCGTTCGTGGTGCTGCTGATCGGCCGGATCATCCAGGCCGGTGGCACCGCGGTGATGATGCCGCTGCTGATGACCACGCTGATGACCGTGGTGCCCGAGCAGGATCGCGGCCGGGTGATGGGTAACGTCACCCTCGCCATCTCGGTGGCGCCCGCGATGGGGCCGGTCATTTCCGGGCTGGTGCTCCAGGTCGGTTCCTGGCGTTGGCTTTTCGTGCTGGTGCTGCCGATCACCGGCGTGGTCACCTGGCTCGGCTTGCGGCAGCTGGAGAACGTCGGCGAGCCGCAGCCCGGCGCGATCGACTGGTCCAGTGTGCTGCTCGCCGCGCTCGGTTTCGGTGGTCTGGTGTACGGGCTCAGCAAGTTCGAGGCCGACAACCTGGCCAGCCCTGCCCTGATCGTCGCCGCGGGTGTGGCACTCATCGCCACGTTCGTGTTCCGGCAGCTGCGGCTGCAGCGCACCGGTGTTCCGCTGCTCGACCTGCGGGTGCTGCTGGCGGGCACCTACACCAAGGCGCTGGTGCTGATGTCGGTTGCGTTCATGGCGATGCTCGGATCGATGATCCTGCTGCCGCTGTACCTGCAGAACCTGCGCGGCCTGAGCCCGTTGGCGACCGGCCTGCTGGTGATGCCGGGTGGTCTGGCGATGGGTCTGCTCGGGCCGACCGTCGGCCGCTTGTTCGACCGCTTCGGCGGCCGCTGCCTGGTGATTCCCGGGTCGATCGGCATCGCCGTGGCACTGGCCGGCTTCACCCAGATCTCGATGACCATGCCGTACTGGCAGCTGATCGCGCTGCACATGGTGCTGATGGTGTCGCTGGCCGCGACCTTCACCCCCGTCTTCACCCTCGGCCTCGGCGCGCTCCCGCACCAGCTGTACTCGCACGGCAGCTCCATGCTCGGCACCCTGCAACAGGTCGCCGCCGCCTTCGGCACCGCCATGGTGGTCACCGTCATGTCGGCCCGCAGCACCCAGCTCGTCGAAGACGGCACCGACGCCATCACCGCCCACCTCGACGGCATGCGCCTGGCCTTCCTGGTCTCCGCCGTCCTGGCCCTGGTCGTGATCGTCATGGCAGTCCTGCTGCCCAACCGGGCCGCCGCCCCGGAAGAATCCGACGAATCCGAAACCGCGGCACCCGAATTGGTCAAGGGCTGACCCTTCACCCCACGAACCCCCGGCCGCACCCGCGCGCCGGGGGTTTCGTGTATTGGTCGACTGATCATGAGGAACTGATGTAGGCATCGGTCGAGAGGACCGCACCACCAATTCCCCATGATCGGTTGTCCAGTATCCATAACTCGCGTCTGCGCTGCGGGCTCATATCGTAGTGGGGGTAGTTCGCCTAGGTGGTCTTCGATTAGTCGGACATTTCAAGTGCGGCTTATCGAGTCATTCAGTACGTCTTAAAAAGTAAATGTCGCTGCGACATTGCTGGGGATCGTTGGTAAGAATGCGTTCCATGGTAGGGACGGCCTCTCGGGAATTGTTGGTGCGGCACGGTGGGGTGGGGGCTGCGCGGGTGGGGTTTCGGGGGGACGTGGAGGGGTTGCGGGCGGTTGCGGTGCTGGCTGTGGTTGTTTTTCATGCGGGGGTGCCCGGGGCGGGGGGTGGGTTTGTGGGGGTGGATGTTTTCTTTGTTATCTCCGGGTTCTTGATTACGGGGATGTTGTGGCGGGAAGTGGCGGGTAGCGGGACGATTCGGTTGGCGCGGTTCTATGGGGCGCGGGCGCGGCGGTTGTTGCCTGCGGCGGGGATTGTGTTAGTTGCGACGGCTGGGGGTGCGGCGGCGCTGTTGCCGCCGTTGCAGGCGCGTGAAGTGTTGGGGGATGGGATTGCCAGTGCGTTGTATGTGGGGAATTATCGGCTTGCGTTGCACGGCACCGACTATCTCGCTGCGGATGCGCCGCCTTCGCCGTTTCAGCACTACTGGTCGCTGGGGGTGGAGGAGCAGTTCTATGTGTTGTGGCCGGCGTTGATTATCGGGGTTGCCTGGTTCGTACAGCGGCGGCGTAGGACCGAGAGTGCCTCGGCGACTCCGTATCTGGTTGTGCTCGGGGTGATCGCCGCGCTGTCGTTCGCGGTGTCGCTGCACTGGACCAGGACGTTGCCGTCGTGGGCGTTCTTCGCGCTACCGGCACGGGCGTGGGAGTTGGCGGTCGGCGGCATGGTGGCGCTGTCGATTCCGGTCTGGCGTCGAATTCCGGCGGCGGTTGCCGCTGTCGCCGGGTGGCTGGGGCTGGCGGCGATCGTCGTGAGTTGTACGCACTTGGATGGGCGGACACCGTATCCGGGGACCGCTGCGCTGCTGCCCGTGCTGGGCGCGGCCTCGATCGTGGCGGCGGGTTGCGCCGCGCCCCGGCTCGGAGTCGGTCGAGTGTTGTCGACGGCTCCCTTGCGGTCGCTCGGGCGGCTGTCGTACTCCTGGTATCTCTGGCACTGGCCGGTGCTGCTGCTCGCACCGAAGCTCAGCGGCCACCCGCTCGATCTGATCGGCTCGCTGGGGGCGGTGGCCACGGCGGCGGGCCTGGCCATGTTGACGCTGTGGTTCGTCGAGGACCCCGCACGCTTCGCGGCGCCGCTACGCCGTTCTGCCGCACTGAGTTTGGCCGGTGGTGGTGTTGTCACCGCGGTCGCCGTCTGCGTTGCAGTAGTGCTGCTGGTGCTCGTGCCGGTGCCGGTCGGGCGTGGGGCGGCGGCCGAGGCGTTGACCGTCGTCGCGGCGCCGCAGGCGCCGCCGTCGGAATCCATCGACCCGCATGATGCGGCGGTGCGACAGCTGACCGCGCAGGTGCAGACCGCCGTCGCGGCGTCGGCCGAATCTCCGTCGGTCCCGTCGAATCTGTCCCCCTCACTCGCCGACGCACCCGCCGACAAGGCCGCCGTATTCGGAAACGGTTGCGTGCGATCGTGGCTCGACGTCGGGCAGCCGGAGTGCGCCACGGGCGATCTCGGCTCGGCGAACACGGTGGCACTGGTCGGTGATTCGCATGCGGCGATGTGGAGCCCGGCATTCGAACAGATTGCCGAGCAACGGCATTGGCGCTTGGAGACGATGAGCAAGGTGACTTGCCCGCTGATGGAACTGCCCATCACCAGTCCCTACCTCGGCCGGGAATACACCGAATGCGTGCAGTGGCGGCACCAGGTCCTGGCCAGGCTGCAGGCCGAGCATCCACGGCTGATCGTGCTCAGCATGTCCCGGCGCTACGGCGGCGACTTCGGCTTCACCACCTACGACCAGGCCTGGATCGACAGCCTGTCCCGCCTGACCACGCAGCTGCGCGCGACCGGCGCGAATATCCTTGTCCTCGGCCCGATTCCGGACCCGCACAGCACTGTGCCCACCTGTCTGTCCGGCCACCTCGATGACGCGCTGGCCTGCGCGCCGACCCGTCCGGTCGCCGTCGATGACGCGGGCATCGCCGCCGAACGGGCCGCGACAACGGCGGGTAACGGCCAGTACGCCGACCTCACGGAGCTGTTCTGCACCGCCGACCGCTGCCCGCTCATCGCCGGCAACACCCTCATCTACCGCGACGACAACCACCTGACAGTCGCTTACGCCAAAGCGCTCGCCCCGGTCGCCGCCGCTCTCGCCGACCGAGCCCTAGCCCGCGGCTGAACCCGCTGGGCCCGAACGAAACCGGGCACCAAGACCCGAGCGTCCGCAACCGCGGCGCAGGCGAAGCCGCTGCGCACGAGACCAGCATTCCCGGGACGCAGCACTCGACGGAGCGATATTCTCCATCGGCGGAGTACCTTCCAGCCCGGCGTGTGCATGCGGGCCGCCTGCGACGTGGGGGAGGAGGACGGCGGGTGCGAATTCAACCGAGAGAACAGATTCTGGCCGTGTGGCGAGCTCTGCTCGCCGCGTGCTGGGATGGTCGGCACTGGCGCTGGAACGAGGAAGCGGACACCAACGCCCTCAGCGACTCCCAACAGCTGCTGTGCCTGCTCTACCCCGCCACCGAGATCGACCTCTTCGCGCTGGCCGACCCGGATCGTATCCCGGACGACGTCGCCGGGGTGCTGGAGCCGGTCGGGCGAAGGAGCCAGTTGGGCGAATTCATCGTCTCGTTGCTGGCGCAGTATCTCGAGCGCAACACCGACGAGCACGGTGCACCGAGCTTCGCCGCGGGCGACCACCTGCGCGGCGAACCAACCGACGCACAGCGGCGAATCGAGGTGGTCGGCTCGTATGCGATGTCCCTGACCGTCTGCCTGAGTGGTCTGCGGTTCCTGCAGGACTGCCGCGCCAGGACGCGGCCCGGCGAACCGACCGACCGAATCGATGCACTCGCCGCCCGGCTGAGCGTGCGGCTGACAGCGGCTATGACCGGGTTGATCCGAAGCTTCGTGGTCACCACCACGCACCCGAATTCGCCTGCGGGCCAAGCGATGCTCAGCATGCTGAACCAAGCCGGGCAGCCCGATCGGGTGATACAGGACAACCTACGGCGCAGCCTCGAAAGGGTGCGTACGCTGCTGCTCGGCGATGTCACCTTGGGCCGGGAAGCCGCGGCAATGGAGCTCGAGGACGACAGCATGCTCTTCGAATGCGGTTGGAGCTGGGGAATCGTACGCGGCGCCGCCGAGATCGATGGCGTCGACGCACGGATCGCGCACCGGGACGGTATCGCGGATCCGCGGCCCCACCTGTACTTCACCGTCATCGCACTGGACGCCGTCAACGACCTCGTCGCGCCGCAGATCGGTGAGCTCGGCTTGCTCGACGAGCGGCAAATCGGGCTGGCCCAGGCCTTGCGCCTCAGATGGGAGCTGGCCCAGCGGTATTGGTCGACGCTCGCCCGGTTCGGTTCCGGCACCTGGCCGCTGGAGGACCTCCCGTGGCGCACCTCGGACGGCTCGGAGTCGGACTACTTCAGTCTCCTCGTAGCGGCGGTACTGATCAAGGACCTGGCGGCGCGCACCGCCGTCGACGACGACTTGAGAAGGGCCGTCGCGATTTTCGAGGAACTTGCCGCTCGTGGACGGATCACCCGCAAGGCTCTGCTCGACGATCCTGCCGTGGGACTGCACACATCGGGTGTACGGCTGACCCTGTGGGGTAGCGAGCAAGCCGACGACGGGCCGGTGCTGCACTGGCAAGTGTCGGACTTCGCCCCGACGCTGTTGCAGCAGGTACTGCAAGCGGCCCGATTGTCCAGCAACGTCGACACCAGGGACAGACTGATGGAACTGGCCAAATCGGTGATGGACCACCTGGATCAGCGGATGCTCCGGTCTGGTGCCACCGGACTCTGGGACGACCCGGCGGGTGTCTTCGGCGGCAACGGTGCACCCGTCGTGACCGAGCCTTCCTGGTCGATCACCGAGCGAATGGTCGAATGTCTGATCGCCGCCGAGCGCATCTACCGGGAATCGCCACCGCAGTGGCCGGAACTAGCGCGGCTGGCGCGAAACCTGTTGACCATCGCCGAGCATCGATACGATCAGACCATGCTGGGGGTCGGTGTGGACGACCGATCGGCCAATCGAGCCATGCTCGACCAGGTGGAAGCACGCATCGACGCGGCGCGGCAACAGGTGCACCGCGACCCCGCCACCACGTTCGTGCACGCGATCGAGGCGTTGGGCGACCTCGAGCGGCTGTCGATCGTCCGCCGTGACGCGAGCAGGGGCACCTGAACCCGTGATCGTCTTCGCGATTTCCGACAAGGGTGGTACCGGGCGCTCGGTGACCAGCGCCAATATCGGGTACCGGATGTGTGTGATGGGGAAGAGCGTCGCCTATCTCGACTTCGATTTCGGGTCGCCGACGGCGGGGGCGCTGTTCGAGATCGACAGTGTGGAGCGCGGGGTCGCCGGTGGGACGGGGTTGCATTCCTATCTGACCGGCAATGTCGGTGTGCCTACCCGAATCGACGTGCGGCACAAGACCGATCGCCGTGAGTTGCAGCGGATGCGGATGCGCACGGGCAAGCTCGCCTTGCTGCCCGGTGACACGGGCGGCGCGGAGTTCGCGAAGGTGGACCACGATGTGGTCCGGCGATGCGCGGAGCTGCTGCTCACGACGGAGCAGGACTTCGATGTCTGTCTCGTCGACGTCAGTGCCGGTCGGTCGGTGGCATTGGAAATCGCCGTGCAGGCCACCGGATTGCCGCAGTTCGCCGCGAAGACGGTGCGCTGGTTGGTCTTTCACCGCTGGACTCGGCAGCACATCGTCGCGGCGGCCGACCTGGTCCATGGCCCGCACGGCGTGGTGGAGTCCGGGGCGGTCGCCGGACATGATCCACGGATGTTGCTGGAGAACATTCGATTCGTGCGCACCGCGGTGCCGCGATTGAGCGAGGCGACCGAAGTCTCCGACGTGCAGGCCGCGTGGCTGCACGAACAGCACGCTTGGTTGAAGCGCCTCGCCGCCGAGTACCGGATCGGCGCAGGCGCTCTGCTCGGCGAGACACCGATCGACCCGGTCTTGCAGTGGCGTGAGCAGTTGATCCTGGATATCGACGTGATGCAGGGCATCGCAAAGGAGGACACCGTCGAGGCGTTCGCCAGCTTGGCGAACCGCGTACTCTCCGAATCGATTTGGCAGCCGATGCGGTAGTCCGCGGACAGGCCATCGTGAAAGGATTCGAGCACAGTGGAATACGCCGCCGGATACAGCGAGGGGACCGACAAGCCACGGATCGCCGGGGTGCCGCTGTCCCATGTCTCCATCGAGGTGGGGCATCTCCGGATGGCGGACCTCGACAGCGGGGACGACTGGATTCGTGAGCAATTCCGCAAGGTCGTTCCGTTGGTCACCTGGTTCACCGACGCGGCGAAGGTCGAATTCGGGCCGCAGGCCCGGGTGAGCACCTGCCTGCTGGTCGATGACTATTTCCGCGCCGACACCGATCCCCGCGACGTTCTCGGCCGACTGCTCGGGTGCGCCGAGGACAAGGGACTCACCATCGACTACCTGGGACGAGAGGCGGGCTGTGCGGTCGTCCCGGCCACGGCGGAAACCTCCGAAATCGAACTGGCGCAGTCGGTTCGGGCCCGGATCGTGCCCTCGCCGGCCCGAGGCGCGACTGGTCGCAGGCCGCCGACCGACCAGTCGGGCTGGTTGTGCAACGGCACGCGCGCCTCCGACGAACCCGCGCAGGCGATGCACAACGACCCATATCAGCCGCCCGAGGAATTCGGCAGCCCCACACACTCGATCTTTCTCGACGTCGAGCTGTGGCGCGAGGCACCACGAAAGCAGCAGGGCAGCAACGAGTTATCGATCGCCTGGTCGCTGCCGTTTCTCACGTCGATCTGGCAGCTACTGCGACTGGGTCTGCTGCGCTTCCACGGCAGACCGGTGGTCGAACCGCAGCTGTGGGACCGGCAACAGCCTTGGCCGGCCAGCTGGTCGGCATTGCCCGCCGTGCTCAAACTGAACCCTCGCGCGAAACCCTTTGCCGCATACCGCTCGCTGTCGGTTCTTCCGGTGCGGTACCTGGAGGTCGAGAATGCCGTGCGGCTGATACTCGAGCACATCCGGCTCGACGACGAGGTGGTCGAGCAGCTCGTTCGCCGTGCTGCTCAAGAGCAGGTCTCGTTGCCGCGCAGGAGCATCGAACGCCTGAATTACCACCTGGTGGACGGACGCTGACGTGCACGAACCCAACGATCCGGCGGACCATCGGCTGCCCGTAATACTGGGGGAGACGCACACGTGCCTGCTGCCGACGGCAAAACCCCTGCGGCGCAACGATCTGGACCAGCTGCTCGACCTGATGCCGGGCCACCCGGTGGACTGGCGGGAGCGCCCGATGTCCCGCGCGGTCTCGCCGGACATCGTCACGGGCGTGGACTGCGAACTGGCCGCCCCCGGGCACGCCGCGGTGCGGGCGATCGGCACGGTGGCCAACCGTGCCGTCGTGCTCGGTGGCCGCGTGCTACAGAGCTCGACGCAGGCGAAAGTCGTTGCCGCGGAGTGGCCTGAGCGGCGGGTGTGGTCGCATTACCTCAGCCGGGTCGGGGTGCTGGAGGTACTCACCAAGGTCACTGCCGAGACGAGCAGCAGACTGACGGCTGGTCTCTTGGCCGGTGGACCACCGGCCCCGGACGTCCTCGATCTCGGGTCGATAGCCCATCGACTACTCGGGCGAATCACCATGGACCCACTCCTGGACCAGCGAGCCCCGCTGCGGTCCAGCACCACTCACCTGAGATGGGCAGCGCGCAGCGGTGACGTCGAGCAGACCCAAGTCGCTTTTCGCGTGCTCAACGACACGGACCGCACCGCCGAGATCACCGTGCGCGACGCGGACGAACTGGCTGCCGCGCAGCAGTTCTGCGAAGACCTCGCCGCCCACGACTGGCTGCTGACGGTCCTCAGGGCAACCCTCGAAAAGTCCGACCTCTGCGACCCGGGGACACCCGAATCAACCGCGCTGTTAGCCCCGGCACTGCACCACCTCGCCCACCTCTGGGCGCCCGGCGCGCACACCCCCACCCCGCTTCGCGCGCTGTGGAACCCACTGGAGACCGAACCCGGCTTCACCGCAGATCGGCAAATCCTGGTCGACGAGCTCCGCAACCGCGTGCTGGTAGGCGCCTTGGACGCGAACCGGCAGGCAACGATCGGCACAGCCCCCTGACAGTCAGCGGTCCGCCCGTTCGAGATCCTTGCGCAGATACTCCGCAGTGACGGACTTCTTGTCCGCGGCCAGTTGCTCCGGTGTGCCTTCGAACAGCACCTTGCCGCCGTGACGTCCCGCGTCCGGCCCGAGATCGATGACCCAGTCGGCGTATTTGACGACCTCGAGATCGTGCTCCACCACGATGACCGTGTTTCCTTCGTCGACCAGGCGATCGAAGAGGGTGAGCAGCCGGTCGACGTCAGCCATGTGCAGGCCGGTGGTCGGCTCGTCGAAGACGAACACCGTGCCGGTGTCCTGGAGGCGGTGCGCCAACTTGAGCCGTTGCCGCTCACCGCCCGACAAGGTCGAGAGTGGTTGCCCCAGTGTCAAATACGCCAGACCGACTTCTTGGAGCATCGCGAGCTTGGCGGTCACCTTGTCTTCGGTGAAGTAGGACAAACCGTCCTCGACGGTGAGTCCGAGTACCTCGGCGATGTTCTTGCCACGTAGCGTTTTTTCCAGCGCCTCGTCCCGATACCGGCTCCCCGCACACACTTCGCAGGTCACCGTGACCGGATCCATGTAGGCGAGGTCGGTCTCGATCACGCCGCGTCCCTTGCACGCTGGGCAGGCGCCGGTCGAGTTGAAGCTGAACAGGCCGGGGTCGGCATCGTTGGCTTTGGCGAACAGGCTGCGGACGGTGTCCATGATGTCGACATAGGTCGCCGGCGTCGATCGCGAGGAGATGCCGATGCCCGACTGATCGACCATGACCGCATCCGGGTGCTGCGCGGCGAAAGCCCCTGAGATGAGCGAACTCTTACCGGAACCCGCCACACCGGTCACCGCGGTGAGCACCCCGGTGGGGATGCGCACGGAGACGTTCTGCAAGTTGTTCAGCGACGCCTTGCTGATCTCCAGCGAGCCGGTCGGTTCCCGGACCTTGTCTTTCAATCCGGTGTGTTCACGCAGCCTTCGGCCGGTGAGGGTCTTGGCTTGCCGGAGTTGCCGGTAGGTCCCCTCGAACACGATCTCACCGCCGTGCGACCCGGCCCCCGGCCCCATGTCGACGATGCGGTCGGCGACGGCCATGACGTCCGGATTGTGTTCCACCACCAGCACGGTGTTGCCGTTGTCGCGCAACTGCGCGAGAAGTTCGTTGAGCCGGTGCACATCTCGGGGATGCAGGCCGACGCTGGGCTCGTCGAAGATGAAGGTCAGATCGCTCAGGCTGCTGCCGAGATGGCGGACCGTCTTCAGCCGCTGGCCCTCACCGCCGGACAGGGTGGAGGTCTCGCGGCCGAGGCTGAGATAGCCCAGTCCGATCGATTCCAGCCGCGACAGTGCCGTGATGGCTGCCTGCACAACAGGTTTGGCGACTCGATCGTCGATCTTCCCCAGCTCGACGATCAGTTCGCTCACCTCCATGTCCGCGTAGTCGGCGATGTTCTTGCCGTTGATCTTGGACGCGAGCGCGGCCTTGTTGAGCCTGCCGCCGCCGCAGACATCACACGTGCTGGTCCGCACTACCTGCTCGACGTCCTTGCGCTCCTTGTCTTTCAGCGCATCCAAGCCGTTCTTGAGATAGCGACGATTGAACCGGACGACGATGCCCTCGTATTCGTTGGAGTGCGTCACGTCCTTACCGGGGCGCCGGACCTTGAAACCCCCGCCGTGCAGCAGCTTGTCCCACTCCGCGGCGGTGAACTTCCGCAATGGCTTGTCGGGATCGAACAGGCCGGATTCCGCGTAGGTGATCCACGGATAGCCGCCGACCGCGAACAGCGGCGACTGGATGGCGCCCTCGTTCAACGACTTCGACTTGTCGAGGAGCAGGTCGAGGTCGAGTCGCGCGGTGCGGCCGAGTCCCTCGCACTCGGGGCACATGCCCTGCGGAACATTGAACGAGTACATGGTCGACTCGCCCGCGCTGGGCTTGCCGTGCCGCGAGAACAGCACGCGCAGAATGGGATTGATCTCCGTCATGGTGCCGACGGTCGAGCGGGAGCTGCCGCCGATCTGGCGCTGGTCGACCACGATCGCGGTGGACAGATGCGACATGCCCTCGGCGTGTGGCCGCTCGTACTTCGGCAGCCGGTTGCGGATGAACCAGGGGAACGTCTCGTTGAGCTGGCGCTGCGATTCGACTGCGATCGTGCCGAATACCAGCGACGACTTCCCGGAACCCGATACACCGGTGAAGACGGTCAGCCGCCCCTTCGGGATCTCCAGCGACACGTTCTTCAGGTTGTTCTCTCGGACGCCTTGCAGCGTAATGCTGTCGTTCGCTTGCCGTCCGGTTCGATCCGACATCTCCACTCCCCTCAGCGTAGGCAAGTAGTTTCCAAATGGAAACTATACCAGGACGTCGACCTCATAGTCGGCTACCCATTCCGCGAGACGAATCGGCGTCTCGTTGTATAGCCCCCTTTCCTGCATGGACGAGGCACCCTCGACCGGCGCGTTGAGATGCTGGTCCAGCGCGTCGAGATCGAACAGCGGCAAGGCCGGTGAACTCGGCTCCGCAACGATCTTGCCGAGTATCTGTTTGATCGCCCGGTCGTACCCGGGGTCCTGAGTGGAGGGATAGGGAGCTTTGCGCCGCTGCACAATGGACTTCGGCAGCAGATCCGCGGTCGCGGCGCGCAGCAGGCTCTTCTCCCGCCCGTCGAATGTCTTCATCGACCACGGCACATTGAAGACATACTCGACCAGCCGATGGTCGCAGAACGGGACACGCACCTCGATACCGCTGGCCATGCTCAGCCGGTCCTTGCGATCCAGCATTACCGGCAGCCATCTCGTGAGATTCAGATAGCTCGCGGTCCGCATCCGCCGGTCGTGCCCGGTTTCGCCGGTCAGGTGCGGCACTTCTCGAAGAGCCGTGTGGTACTGGTCGGCGATGTATTCCCCAAGATTCAGTCGCGCCGTCAGATCCGGATTCAGGAACGCCGTGGATTGCTCGGTGATCGACCGCTCGCCGAGCGCGTGCCAGGGGAAAGTGTCGGCCTGCACGGCTTTCTCGTCGTGGAACCACAGGTATCCGCCGAAGACCTCGTCCGCGGATTCGCCGGAGAGGGCAACGGTGGATTGCTCCCGCACCGCACGGAACAGCAGGTAGAGCGATGGACCGAGATCGCCGTCACCGAACGGCAGATCCCACGCGCGCGAGACCGCCGACCGGATGTGCGGGGCCACCAGATCCGCGTTGTTCAGCAGGATCGTCTGATGGTCGGTGCCGACGTGCCGCACCAACTCCGCCGCGAACGGCTGGTCGGGCGCTTCGCGCAGCGGCTCCGGCGCGAAATTCTCCACCTGGCCTTCGAAATCCACCGAGAAGCTGCGGATCCGCCCCCCGCCGTCGGCGTCGAGCCTGCGCTGCGCCAGGGCGGTCAACGCGCTCGAATCCAGACCGCCGGACAGCAGCGTGCACAGCGGAACGTCGGCGACCAGCTGACGAGAAACAATGTCTTCCAACAACCCGCGCACCGCGCCGACGGTCGCGGGAATGTCGTCGGTGTGCGGCCGAGATTCCAGTTCCCAATACTTCTCCTCGGTCCGCCGGCCATTGCGAACCCGGAGGATATGCCCGGGACGCACCTCGTACATGCCGTCGAGCGGTGTCTGCCCGGGAACCCGGACAAAGGACAGCACGTCGCGCAGCCCATCGAGGGTGAGCGCCGCCCGGCTTTCCGGATGGGCCAGAATCGCTTTCGGTTCGGACCCGAAGAGCACCCCGGCGGGGGTCGGGTAATAGAACAGCGGCTTGACGCCCAACCTGTCCCGGTACAGCAGCAATTCCTCGACGCGGCTGTCCCAGATCGCGAAGGCGAACATGCCGTTGAGTCGTCGCACGAAATCCGCGCCCCATTCGAGATAGGCGCGTAGGACGACCTCGGTGTCGCTTCGCGTCCTGAAGCGGTGACCGTGTGCCGTGAGCTCGTCGCGAAGTTCGGTGAAGTTGTATACCTCACCGCTGTAACTGATCGCGGCCAGCGGCGTGCCGTCGGGCAGCGTCTCCGGCGTGACCATCGGCTGTCGGCCACCGTCGAGATCGATCACCGAGAGTCGCCGATGCCCCAGGGCGCAATGCGGCTGTAGCCACAGTCCCTCGTCATCGGGACCGCGGAAAGCCATGGTGTCCACCATGTGCTGGAGAACCGGGCGCTCGGCAGTGCGATCACGATCGAAATCTGCCCAACCGGCGATTCCACACATCGTCTTATCCTTTCGCTGTCGTCACGCGAGGGTCGCCCACACGGTCTTCGGTTCGAGATATGCGTCGAGCCCGGCCCGGCCCATTTCCCGGCCGACACCGGACGCTTTGACACCGCCGAAGGGCGCGGCCGGATCACCCGGCGCCCACGTGTTGAGATAAACCGAGCCCGCGTGCAGGCGTGCGGCGAGAGTGTGTGCGTCGCTGAGGTTTCGGGTCCAGACCCCGGCCGCGAGACCGTAGTCGGTGGCATCGGCCAAGTGCACGGCTTCGTCGATGCTGTCGAAGGGAGCGGCCACCAGCACCGGTCCGAAGATCTCCTCGCGGCAGATCCGCATGTCCGGTGCCACATCGGTGAAAAGCGTTGGGCGAACGAAGTAGCCGCCATCCGGTTCGGATGCGGGGACCTCGCCGAACGTCAGTGTCGCCCCCTCGGTGACCCCGTCGCGGAGGTAGCCGCGCACCCGGCGGTACTGCTCGGCCGAGACCACGGGCCCGCACTCGGTGGCGGGATCGAGTGCCGGACCGACCTGCGCGGTCTTCGCCCGTGCCGACAGTCCCTCGATCACCTCGTCGAACACACTCCGGTGCACGTACAGCCTGGAGGCGGCGTTGCAGGCCTGGCCGGTATTGAAGTAGATCCCTTGATAGCTCCCGGCAATCGCGGCTTCGAGATCAGCGTCCGGCAGGATGATGTTCGGGCTCTTCCCGCCGAGCTCCAGCGTCACCCGCTTGAGCTGCGCCCCGGCCTTCGCGCCGATTTCGCGCCCCACCGCGGTGGACCCGGTGAACACGATCTTGTCGACACCGGGGTGATCGACCAGTGCCGCACCGGTTTCGCCGTCGCCGGTCAGCACGTTGACCGTTCCTGCCGGGAAACCGGCGGCCTCGATCAGCTCGGCGAGGCGCAGCGCGGTCAGCGGCGTCTGCTCGGCGGGCTTGAGCACCACCGTGCAGCCGGCGGCCAGCGCGGCACCGAGCTTCCAGGCGGTCATCAACAGCGAGAAGTTCCAGGGAATGATCTGGGCGCACACCCCGACCGGTTCTTTCCTGGTGTAGCACAACGTATTCGGCACCGCGACGGGGATCGTCTCGCCCTCGATGCGCGCGGGCCAGCCGCTGAAGTAGCGAAACTGAGCGGCCGCCGCCGGAACATCCAGCGCGCGGGTCATCGTGATGGGCTTGCCCGCATCGAGGGATTCGAGCTCGGCGAGCTCGTCACCATTGCTCTCGATGAGGTCGGCGAGACGGGCGAGCAGCAGGCCGCGATCGGCGGCGGAAAGGCGGCTCCAGGGTCCGTCGAGTGCGGCACGGGCCGCGGTTACGGCGGCCGTGACATCGGCAGATCCCGCGTGCGCGATCTGCGTGATGTGCTCGCCGGTGGACGGATCGATCGTGCTGAACGTCCGCCCGCTCGCCGCTGCGACGAAGGCACCGTCGATATACAGCAGCTGTGCACGGGACAGGAAGTCGCGGGCGGCGTCGCCCACGGTGTTACCTGAGGTATTCACGAGTCCTCCCGGTCCGCGTCAGAAGCGGTCGATGACGGTGATGCCGTTGGTGGTGAAATCGCTCATTGCGGAGAGGACTTCCCCGGCCTGGTCGAGAGAGACGGTGCGCTGCACCAGGGTCTGCGGCGCGAGCTTGCCGGACGCGACGAGCGAGAGCAGCTGCGGGTAACTGGAATGCGGATTGCCGTGCGAGCCAACGATCGTCAGCTCACCGATGGTGATCGCGTCCACGGGGAGCGCGATCTCACCGGCATCCGCCGCGCTGGTCAGCCCGACCTGGACGTGGCGACCGCGTTTACGCAGCGAGCGTACGGAATTCACCACCGTCGCGCGGGTGCCGAGTGCGTCGATCGAGACGTGCGCACCGCCGCCGGTGAGATGCTGTACCGCGGTGGGCACGTCCTGCTCGACGCTCGCGTCGATGGTGTGCGCTGCACCCTGTTCCTTGGCGAGTGCCAGCTTGCTCGCGTCGATGTCCACCGCGACCACGGAAGCTCCTGCCGCACCGGCGATCTGCACGGCCGCCAAGCCGACGCCACCGACACCGTGCACCGCGACCCACTCGCCGGGACGGACCTGCCCCTGCTCGGTGACCGCGTGGAAGGCCGTCATGAAGCGGCAGCCGATGGCACTGGCCGCGACGGACGGGAGCTCGTCCGGTAGGTGGACACAGTTGAAGTCGGCGTTGGGGATTCGCACATACTCGGCGTAACCGCCGTCGCACCAGAAGCCCAGCACCTGCATGTTGTCGCACACATTGGCGTGCCCTGACCGGCAGTACGCGCAAGTGCCGCAAGCCAAGTGGAACGGTGTGGTGACCCGGTCGCCGACCCGCACACCGCGGACCTCGGGGCCCACGGCGCGCACCGTGCCGACGATCTCGTGACCCAGCGTGCGCGGCAACGCGACCTGCCCGCCCATCCAGCCCCAGTCGCCCATCCAGGCGTGCCAGTCGCTGCGGCAGATGCCGGTGGCGAGGACTTCGAGCACCACGCCGTCCGGTTCCGGTGCGGGATCAGGGATTTCGCGTAGTTCGAGTGGGGCACCGTACTCGACGATCTGTGCCGCTTTCATGGTCGCCCCCTTTCAGGAGATACGGACGGGGAGTGTGTCCAGTCCCCGGGTGATGTTGTTCGGCGTCCGGATGGGGTCGCCGGCGAGCTCGACCGTGGTCGCCCGTTTGGCGAGCGCGACGAACAACGCGTGCGCCTCCATCGAGGCGAGGGTGCGGCCCGGGCAGTTATGCACGCCGAAGCCGAAACCGACGGTGTCGGCCGGATTGCGGTCCGCCTGGAAACTGTCCGGGTCGGGGTAGTGGCGTTCGTCCCGATTCGCGGCGGCATAGGAGACCAGGACCCGGGCGCCTTCGGGAATCGTCATGCCCTCGACCTCCCGGTCCGCGGTGGTGACCCGGGAAAAGTGCTGGATCGGCGTCTCGAGCCGGACGCCTTCCAGGAACGCGCCGGGGACGAGCTTCGGGTCCTGCCGGACGGCCGCCCACTGGTCCGGGTGCTGAGCCAACAGCCAAAGGGTGCTGGCCACCCCGGCGATGGTGGTGTCCAATCCCGCGCAGGCGTACGCGCTCATGGTCATCAGGGCTTCGTTCTCGCTGATCTCCCCGCGATCGGCCGCCTCCCAGACGATTTGGCCGAAGCTGTCGGGCAGCAGCTTGTCCGGCGTCGCGTCGGTGACGAGATACTGCATCAGCGCCTGCACGTCGGGGAAGGTCGACAGCTGACGTTCACCGGGCGGTCCGAAGTAGTTGAAGGCGCCGAGTGCCCAGACCAGAATCTTGTCCCGGTTCTCGTCCCGGGGAAAGCCGATGAGGTCCATCACGATGTCGACCGGTAGCTTGGCCGCGAAATCGGTGACACCATCGAAGGTTTCGCGCTGCATCAGATCATCGACCAGCTGGTCGGCCAGGTGCTCGATATTGCCCGCGACCTTGCGCACATACTTGGGTCGCAGGGCGTCATCGAGGACCTTGCGTACCGCGCGGTGTCGCGGTGGGTCCATGGAAAGCAGTGAGCCATCGGAGAGTTCGTTGGCGGTGGGGTTCATCGCGATGCCCTGGGCGGAGCTGAAGCCCTCCCAGTCGACGAGCGCCGCGCGCACCTGGTCGTAGCGGAACAGGCCGTACAGGTCGTGTTCGGTCATATGGACGACGGGGCCCAGGTCTCGCAAGGTCCGGTAGCAGGGGGCGGGGTCGAGCAGCGCTTCGGTAGCGAAGAGATCCAGATCGGTCTCGGCCGCGGCAATTTCGGTGGTGGTCACGGCTGGTCCTTTCCGGCCAGATCGTAGAAGCACAGCCGGGGACCGGCTTCCGGCCGCGTGTACATCCGGCGACAGGTCAGGTCGGACTTGGCGAACACGTCGAACCAGGCGGCGCGGTCGCGGGGGAGACCCTGCCCGGTCAACACGTGGATGAGGAAGAAGTCGTCGTCGTTTTCCCTGCTGTCGTACCGGATTTCGGGTTCACCGATCAGCAAGATCTTCAGATCGGGGAATGTCGCCCCGATCTCGTTCAACAGGTCGATGACCGCCTGCTCCCCGTGCCGGAAGTGCTCGTGCAGCGCGCTCATCATGCACAGCCCGTCGGCCTCGAAGCACTCCTTCGGCCAGGTCTTCGGGGCGAAGGCGTCGCCGACGACGAACTGGACCCGGTCCGCGACGCCGGAGGTACGGGCGTGCTCGTTGGCCACGGCCACGGCGTCGGCATCGATGTCCAAGCCGATACCGGTGAGCGAGGGGTCGCGCAGGCAGGCGTCCACCACCAATTGCCCGCCACCGCAGCCGATGTCGAGAATGCGCTGGACATTGCGGCCGCGCATCGCGGTGAGCAGGGTCGGTGTGTGGAAGGCGGAGAACAGGGTGTCACAGTGCGCGCCGAGTTTCCCGCCGTCACGGACCACGTCCTTGCCGTAGACCGCTTTACCGGTGAGCAGGTCGCCGGTCCGGCTAGTCACCATGCCGTACGCGTCGACGTAGACGCCGAGGCGGGCCAGGGAGACATCGGTGGTGAGGAACTCGCCGAGACGGGTCAGAAAGTACTCCTCGCCCCGGGTTTCGAGGATGCCGCGATTGACCAGGTAGCGCAGAAAGCCGGGTCCCATATCGGGGTCGATGCCGGCGAGCAGGCCGTCGGCGGGGTTCCGCGGGCCGGAGCGGAGACGCTCCAGCAGCGGGGTGTCGGCAATCGCCCGTACCGCGTGACAGACGTGCATCGCACTGATCATCTCGGGCAGATCGGACAGGGTGAAGGCCTGCCACTCTCTGCGCTGTTGCTCGTCGGTGAGTTCGATGATCTCCGGACGGTGGTCGGTGATCGTCATTGTTGTTCCTTTCGAAGACGTTGTCGCCGAGTGCTATTCGGCAACCGCGTAGGCGTGCCGGGCGCGCGGGCTCGCGGCCGCTCGGACGAACTCCTGGTCCGCGGTGAACCCGGCCGCGCAGACCCGGCCCAGCGAGTACGCGGGCACGAGTTCCACCTCGTGGCCTCGCTGTTCCAACTGCTGGACGACGGCCGGATCGCAGGTCTCCTCGGCCACCAGCACACCGGGCCGGTGCGCGTGCGGGGTGAACGACGCGGGCACCTGATCGGTGTGGAAGGCGGAGGTTTCGGTCGCGCTCTGGAAGTCGAGGCCGAAGTCGGCGACGTTGAGGAAGAACTGCAATGTCCACTGGTCCTGCCGGTCACCGCCGGGGGTGCCGAAGGCGACGAACGGGCGGCCGTCGCGCAGCACGACGCTCGGGCTGAGGGTGGTGCGCGGTCGTTTGCCGGGCGCCAGCGAGTTCGGGTGGCCTTCGGCGAGGTAGCCGCACTGGCCGCGGGTGCCGAGCGGAAAGCCGAGACTCGCGATCGCGGGCGAACTCTTCAGCCAGCCACCGCTGGGAGTGGCGGCGACCATGTTGCCGTGCCGGTCTACGGCGGTGACGGTGACGGTGTCGCCCTTCGTCGTGGTTTCCTGCAGGATCGTCGGTAATCCGTTGCGCAGCTGCGACATCCACTCGGAGTCGGCTTCCGGATATTCCAGCGCGGCCCGTTCGGGAATGAACGAGGTGCGCCCGCCGGGCGAACCGGGCCGAAGATCCAGCGCGGCCCGCGGGCCGACCAGTTCGCGCCGCTGCTTGGTGTAGTCCTCGTCGAGCAGCCCGGCCAGCGGCACGTCACTGAAGGCTGGATCGCCGTACCAGGCTTCACGATCGGCCATCGCGAGCTTCGTGCACTCGATCACGGTGTGTATGTAGTCGGCGCTGCCGGGACCCATCTTCGCCAGATCGAATCCGTCGAGCAGCGCGATCTGCTGCAGGAACACCGGCCCCTGCGACCACGGTCCCGGCTTGAAGACCTGGTACGGGCCGTAGCCGTGGCTCGGTGCGGTCTCCACGGTCGCCTGCCATCCGGCAAGATCGTCCGCGGTCAGCAGCCCGCGGTGCCGCCGGCCGGTGGCGTCCAGCATCGGCCCGCCCGCCAGGAACTCCGAGATCTCCTCTGCTACAAAGCCTTTGTAGAAGGCGTCGTGTGCGGCCTGGTACTGGGCTTCGCGGTCGGTGGACGCGGACTCCGCCGCCTTGATCAGACGTTGATAGGTGTTGGCCAGCGCCGGATTACGGAAGCGGCTGCCCGCAGCGGGTGCCACGCCGCCTTTCAGGTAGGTCTGGCCTGATCCGGTCCACTCGTCGCGGAACAGCGGAGCGAGCACGTCGATGGCCCGCGCGGTCTCGGGCAGCAGCGGAAAACCGTTGTCCGCGTAGCCGATCGCGGGTTGCAGCACGTCGGCCAGGTGCATGGTGCCGAACTCGGCGAGCAGCCGCATCCAACCGCCGAACGCGCCGGGCACGCAGGCGGGCAGCAGGCCGGAGCCGGGGATGCTGCGCAGCCCGAGCTCGGCGAAGGTGCCGATGCCGATCGCGCGGGGCATCGGCCCCTGCCCGCAGATCGCTTGCACGTCATCGCGTCCGGCCTGGTGCGCCACGAGGGACAGGTCGCCGCCGAGGCCGTTGAAGTGTGGTTCCACCACCTGGAGCACGAATCCGGCGGCGGCCGCGGCGTCGAACGCGTTGCCGCCGTTGGCCAGAATGCGCATGCCCGCCGCGGAGGCAAGCCAGTGGGTACTGGCCACGGCACCGGTGGTCCCGGTCAGCTCGGGCTTGGATGGAGGCATGGGGGGACTCCCTACGATTTCGAATGCGTTATCGACGCACGAATAAGAATTCGACGTTTGATCGACTCGAATGTGGTTATTCGTCGTCGAATATGTGCAGACCGGGTGCGAGGAGGCCACTCGGGTCGTAGCGGGTTTTCGCGGCCCGGAACGCCGTCCATTTGTCGCCGTAATGGGCACGCCAATCCTGCGCGGTGAAGCGCAGCGAGCCGATCGGGTAGAGCACGGCGCCGTATTCCGCCCGCGCGTGCGCGAACATTCGGTCGTTGCGGTCGAGCATTTCCTCGATGAACGCCGGATCGATGCCGGGGGTCTCGGCCACGGTGTTGATGTCGAGGACGAACACCCAGTCGGATCCGTTCGCCTCGGGCACCGGCGGGTACGGCCTGGTCAGGTGCGAACGCCGTTGCGGGTAGAGCAAACTGATCCCGAACGGCCCGATATCGCGGGCGGTGAGTTGCGACTGGACCTCGGCGACATAGTCCTCGACCACGGCGCCGGACAGCCACACGTCGTACCAGGGCTTGACGAGCCGGTCCCAGTTCACCGTTTCCCGCATACCGTCGACCAGCGTGTCGATCTTGTACACGTACTCCAGGTAGCTGGTGTCATCGATGAGCGGCGCGGTGGTCAGGCCCTCGGCGGCGACCTGATCGTCGGGCGGGGTGGCCGGATCGTAAAGGACTGTCGCGTAAAGCCGATGGGTCGGCTCCGACTCCGGCGAGTACAGCTCGGCATAGACATGGTCGATGACCGGTCGCTCGATGAGCGTGCGCACGTCGCGGAAGAAATCGGCGTTGTCGGTGTACTCCAGCACGTAGGTGCGGGCCCGTTCGGTCGCGGGCACGAGGTCGAGCACGGCCTTGGTGATGATGCCGCACTGGCCGAGGCCGCCGAGCACCGCCTCGAACAAGTCGGGTTTGCGCTCGGCCGAGCAGCGTTCGATGGCGCCGGTCCCGGTGACGACCTCGAGTTCGCGCACGTGATCGACCTGGAGGCCGGTGTTCAGCGCGCCGACCAGGCCGCCGAGACCGCCCACCGAGAGGGTGCCGCCGACAGTCAGCGAGGTGTATCCGGTGACGGCGGGCGGGGTGAGTCTCGGTGTTCGTTCGTAGGCGGCATCGACGAGGTCCTTCCACAGGATTCCCGCGTCGACCTCGGCGACGTCCTTGCCGATGGCGTGGATTCGATTGAGGTACCGGTTCTCGATGACCAGTCCGTCGGACAGGCCCTGGCCGAGGGTGGTGTGCGCCTGGCCGCGCACCGACACGCTGATGTCATGGGCGCGGCAGAAGCGGACCATCGCGGCGATGTCGTCCGCCGAGCGCGGCCGCAGTACCGCAGCGGGCTTGTGGCTGGTGATGTTTCCGAGGTCGGTGGCGACCGCCGCGCGGGACTCGTTGTCGACGAGCAGCTCGCCAGCCAGCGCGGGCGCGTCGGCGAACGACGCACTGGCCGCGGTGCCGGTGACCCAGTTGCGCTCGATCGGATCGAAGCCGATGACCGCCGATTTCTCGGACAGATCCGCGCGGCTCACCGCTTCGGCTCCCGTCCGGCGTGATCGGCTCGGCGACCGAGAAATTCGACGCTCGTCAGCGAGCGTATTGTGCCGGCGCTGATATCAGGCACGGCAAACTCCTTTCGACGCAATGGTTGTGGGCGGTGCCAGCACGCTGGCTGCGGCCCATTCCAATACGTCGAACATAACCGGACCGTAGGGTCCGGCACATTCATGGAACTTTCAAATTACCTTCAAAACCTCTTGAAGCCGTACATAACTCGCAGCTTCACGAGGAGATCGGCGCAGGCTGTCCGGCCGCGTGGATGGCCTCGGCCACTTTGCCGCAGAGTTCGGCGAACACGGCCTGCTCGTCCGGGGTGAGCACGGACTCGGCGATCCTGGCGTTGTCCCGCCGGCATTCGGCCGCGCGGTCGAGGAACTCGAGCCCGGCCGCGGTGAGCGAGGTCGTCTGCTCCCGCCGGTCGGTGCCGAGCGCCGCCTGCGCCACCAGATCCTGATCCTTCAGTACGCGAAGGGCTTTGGACATCGTCGGGCGCGAGACGCTCAACGAATCGCTCAGGGCCGATGGTGTCATCGGGCCGCGTAGCCGCAGCATTTCCAGCACGTCGTACTGCTGCCAGGTCACCCGCTCGGGTGTCGTCCTGGTGCGGCGCGCGACCAGGACGCAGGTCAGGTGGGCCAGCGCGTTCTCGATCCCGGCCTGCCAGTCGAGTACTTCGCTGTGCTGGTCTTCGTCAGGGGGCACTGGTCTCTCCTCACCGGGACGGATTTGATTTCTGATTGGAAACTGGTTGGCTTGATTTCCGGCTGGAAACTAGTTTACGGTAGTGACACCAACTCGTACTCTGTCACACAGAAGGAGTGGTTATGGGCACCCTTGGCTTGCGCCCTTCGACCGTGGGGTGGTTCGAGATCACCGCCGCCGAGCCCGTCCGAAGCAAACAGTTCTACCAGGATGTATTCGGCTGGCAGCTAACATCTTTCGGCGACGAACCCGACTATTACACGATCACCGCGCCCGGTGCGGCGGCGAGCATGGGCGCGTTGCGCCGTGGCAGCCGCGACGCGTTGTGGATCAGCGTCGTCTGCGAGGATGTCGCGGCGACCATCCCGCAGCTGGAATCGTTGGGCGCCAAGATTATCGAGCCTCCGGCGCGTACGCCTGCGGGCGACATTCACGCGGTGATCACCGACGTGCAAGGCAACCAGCTGGGTCTGTTCGAACCCGTGGCGCGCAAGGACTCGCGCCCCACGCCGGTGCCGAACGGGACGGCCTGGTTCGAGATCGGGACAACGGATCTCGCGGCGACGCGCAAATTCTACGAACAGGCCTTCGGCTGGACCTACGAGCTGGACGAAGCGGCCGAAGGCGCGATCTACTACGCCGTCACGCCCGGCGGGGCCGAGGAGCCGATCGGCGGCACGATGGATGTGTCGGCACTGCCGAACCCGACCGACTACGCGATTCCCGGACTGCTCGTCACCGACGTCCCGGACCTGCTCGCGCGCTGTGAACAGGCCGGCGGCCAGCGGGTAATGGATCCGTTCTCCGACGCGAAGGGCCTGGTCATCGGGCAGTTCACCGATCCGTTCGGCAACCGGTGGACCGCCTTCGCGCAGCCGTCCGACGACTGAGGATCGACCGAGCCGTACCGGAGGGGAAGTCATGCCTTTCGCCGTCTACGTGTTGGGCCTGGGCGTTTTCTGCCTCAACACCACCGAAATCATGGTTGCCGGACTGATTCCCGGCATCTCGAGCGACCTCGGCGTGTCCATCGCCGCCGTCGGTTACCTCGTCTCCATCTTCGCCTTCGGCATGGTCGTCGGCGGTCCGATCCTGATCGTCGGGCTTTCGAAGGTGGCACAGAAGAAGTCGCTCATCTGGCTACTCGTGGTGTTCGTCATCGGACAGACGATCGGCGCACTGGCACAGGACTATTGGGTGTTGGTAGTGGCGCGGGTGATCACCGCGCTGGCCGCCTCGGCGTTCTTCGGCGTCGGTGCCGCGGTCTGCGTGCGACTCGTCGGCGCCGAGCGGCGCGGCCGGGCGATGTCGGTGCTGTACGGCGGGATGATGGTCGCCCAGGTGGTCGGCTTGCCGCTGGCCACCTTCATCGAGCAGCATTTCGGGTGGCGGGCCAGCTTCTGGCTGGTCGACCTGCTGGCGGTCGCGTGTATAGCCGCGGTCGTACTGCTCGTTCCGTCCGGCGGCAACGCCCAGACGCTGGACTTCCGCGCCGAGATCCAGGACTTCCGCAACCTGCGACTGTGGGGTGCGTATGCCACCAATGCCCTCGTCATCGGGTCGGTCGTGGCCGGATTCACTTATCTCTCACCGATTTTCACCGATGCCACGCACTTTGCGCCCGCGACGGTGCCGGTGCTGTTCGGCGTGTACGGGATCGCCACGGTGGTGGGTAACGCCGTTGTCGGGCGGTTCGCGGATCGCTACACCCGGCCGATCCTGTTCGGTGGCCTCATCGCATTGATGCTGGTGCTGGCCGCGTTCGCGCTGTGCGTCGAGTACAAGGCGCCCACACTCGTGGCGACCGTGCTGCTCGGCCTGATCGGTCTGCCGCTCAACCCGGCCATGGCGGCCAGGGTGATGTCGGTGTCGAACGAGGGTGCGCTGGTCAACACGGTCAACGGCTCCGCCATCAATATCGGCGTGGTGATCGGTCCGTGGCTCGGCGGCATCGGGATCAGTGCCGGGCTCGGCCTCACGGCACCATTGTGGATCGGTGCGGGGATGGCCTTGCTCGGCCTCCTCACGCTGATACCCGACCTGATGCACCGCGCGCACGGCTCCGAAGACGTTGTGCTGCGCAAGGTGCCGGCAGCGGAAGCGGGCAAGAGTTCGTAGCGGCTGCCGATTCGGTTGCCACGTCTGATTTTTCGCGTAGCGGGCTGTTCACTACAGCCCGCGCTGGACGCGTACCCACTCGCACTCTCGTATGCCGTTGTGCGTCAGGGTAACCGGATGGTCGACTGCTAAACCCGAGGTGAGCACATTATTTCGGAAAACACCGATAACTGTTCTCTGACAACGATTTAAGAGTTTCTTGAATCCCATTTGATTGCCCGGACGTCGCCGTCGGCCGAGTATGGAAAGTGCTGGGACGAATCCCTCCCGCCTCCTGCGGTGAGGGGCCCACCACGAGCACATTCGCGACGGAAAGGCATCCGATGCACGGGCTTGACATCGCGCCGAGATTTCACCACCTCGCCATCCAGACCGACGACGTGGACTCCACGATCAGGTGGTACCAGGAATTCCTCGGCGCCACCGTGGAATGGTCGCTGGCCAGCTTCTCCCCGCTCACCCTCGAGCGACTGCCGGGAATCGAGAAGCTGGCCGAGCTGAAGAAGGGAGACGTCCGTTTCCACGTCTTCGACCGGGCCGGGCACAGCAAGGACACACCGGACCCGCTCGGCTATCAGTATCAGCACGTCGGGATCACGGTGGACCGGGCCGAAGACCTGGTAGCGCTGCGGGAGCAGTGGCTGAAGGCCCGGGAGGCCACCGACATCCACTGGACCAGGGACGACCCGCCGTCCGACATCGTCACCGACCCGGACGGGATGCAGAGCCTCTACGTCCTCGACCCCAACGGCCTCGAGCTCGAGTTCGTCTATTTTCCGGGAGCGGGATCGTGAGCATCGGCCATAGATACGATTCTGTCGCGTCGGGCAAGCATCGCCCGCCCGCGCTGACGCCGCGGCTGCTGTTCATGCCGCCGCTCGGACATTCCTTCGAAACATCCTCGGACACAGCCGAAGCCGAGGTGGCCGAGCGGGAGCTGCCGGAGTACGACCTCTTCGGTACCCGGCCGGTCGAGGAGGAGCGGCTGTTCTGGTACCGCTGGATCGCGGGGCACCAGCTCTCGTTCCTGCTGTGGCGGGCGATGTGCGACGTGGTGTGGCACCACCCCGAAGACGACGGGCCCGACGAACGCGAACTCGACCTCCTGACCACCTGTGTCGACGGGTACAGCGCCATGCTGCTCTACTCGTCCACCGTTCCTCGCGACCACTACCACGCCTACACCCGAGTGCGAATGGCGTTGCAGCACCCGGCTTTCAGCGGCACCTGGGCGCCGGATTACCGGCCGGTCCGCCGCCTCTTCCGCGGCAAGATGCCCTGGCAGGCCGACCCGGCGTGCACGGCGCTCGACGAAGCCGTCGCGCGTAACGAGGTCACGCACAGCCATATCGCCGATCATCTTGTGCCGGACGGTCATTCACTGTTGCAGAAGTCCGCGGGCGCACCGGGGGTGAGCGTGTCGCGGGAGAAGGAAGATCTCTACGACAATTTCTTCCTGACCGTCCGGCGCCCCGTGAGCCACGCCGAGTTCGTCGCGCAGCTCGACTCCCGCATCGCCGAACTCGCTGCGGATCTGGAGTACAACGGGCTGTATCCCAATGTCGACGGACGCCACCACCCGGTCGTCGCCAACCAGTCGGGTGGCGTGATGAAACCGCTGGTAACCGGCGTTCTCGACGTGATGGACCGGGCGGCCCGGCTGGTATCGGACATGCGACTCGAGGAGGCGCGCCGATGAAGCACGGCATCGTCCTGTTACCCGAGCACGAGTGGAAGATCGCCGCCGATCGCTGGCGCGCCGCCGAGCAACTCGGTTACCAGCACGCCTGGACCTACGACCACCTGATGTGGCGCTGGCTCGCCGACCGGCCGTGGTACGGCTCGATACCGACCCTTACGGCCGCCGCGACCGTCACGAATACCATCGGCCTCGGTGTCCTCGTGGCCACCCCGAACTTCCGGCACCCCGTCGCGCTCGCCAAGGAACTCGTCACCGTCGACGACATCGCGGGCGGGCGGTTGATCTGCGGACTCGGTTCCGGCGCACCGGGATTCGACGCGAGCGTGCTCGGCGGGCCGGATCTCGGCCCGCGTGAACGCGCCGATCGATTCGAGGCGTTCGTCGAACTGCTGGACGCAGTGCTTGCCCGCGGCTCCGTGACAAAGGTGTCACGCTGGTACACCGCATCGGGCGTGAACTTCCACCCGCGCGCCGACGAGGCGCCGCGCCTGCCCTTCGCCGTGGCCGCGACCGGGCCGAGGGGCATGGCGCTGGCCGCCAGGTATGCGCGGTATTGGATCACGTCCGGACCGCCCAACGACTTTCGCATGCGGCCGTTGCGCGAGGTTGTTCCCTTGTTGCGAGACCAGGTGCGCGGCATCGACGCCGCGTGCGAGCGGGCCGGCCGTGACCCGGCCGGCCTGGGCAAGCTGTTCGTCGCCGACGCGGCGGCGGGCGGGATCACCAGCTCGCTGGCCGCCTACGAGGACGCCGCGGGTGAGCTCGGCGAGGTCGGCATCACCGATCTCGTCGTGCACTGGCCCCGGCCCGACCAGCCGTATCAGGGCGACGAGCAGGTCATCGTCGATTTCGCCGAGAAGCACCTAGGGGGTGAGTGATGCGAGTGACGACAGTGGACATGTTCGGCGCCTCGCCGGGCCGGGGCAGCACCCTGGACGTGCTCATCCCCGCGGGCCCGCCCGACGACGACGTAGTCGCGGCGGCCGCCGCCCATGCGCGCCACAGCAATTCGACCGAGACGGCGCTGGTCAGCGAGTGCTCCCGTGCGCAACGGACCTTCGGCTCGCGAATCTTCAATGCCGAAGGGGAAACTCCGTTCGGCACACACTCGCTCGCCGGTGTGGCCGCCAGGCTGGTCCGGGCCGGCCACCTCGAACCCGGTGAGGTCGGCCGGACCGCCGAGGTCGGCTGCCAGTGGTTGTGGACCGACGGCAGCGAGGTGCGCGTGCCGTTCGACGGACCCGCTGTGCGCGAGCAGATTCCGCATGACCCGACGGTGTTCGGGTGGCCCGTCGGCACACCGCACGCCGGTGGCGTCGGCCGAGCCTTCAACTTCGTGCGCGTCACCGAGGACCCCCGAGCATTGCCGGTGCCGGATCTCGAGCGGATGCGGGAACTGGGACTCACCGATCTCACCGCCTTCCGCTGGGATCCGGATCGGCACGAGGTGCTCGCCCGCGTCTTCGCGCCGGGGTTCGGCATTCCGGAGGACGCCGGATGTCTGCCTGCCGCAGCGGCACTCGGGCTCACCGCCCTGGGCTTGGCCGCAGACGAGGCACCCGTGACGGTCCGACAGGTAACGGGACACGGGAGCGAGTCGGTCTTCGGCTGCACCGGTTCGATCCACGGCGCCACTGCGAGCGTGCGGATCACCGGCCAGGTGTGGGCTACCGCGAGTGACGAGAAAGCGAGTGAGGCATGACGATTCGGCCGGAGTCACTGACCGTGCCGAGCACGGGAATGCTCGAGGAGGCGCGGCGTCGCGACGATCTCGATCCACTCACCGAGTACGCACTGGGGTTCGCCACCGACGGCGCCATCCACCTCAACGGAAACTCGCTCGGCCCGCCGCGGGAAAGCCTCGCGGGCGAACTGGACCGCGTGGTCACCGATCAGTGGGCGCCCCGCCAGGTGCAGGCCTGGTTCCGGGACGGCTGGCTGGACCTACCGCGCACCGTCGGCGACAAGCTGGCTCTGCTGCTCGGCGCGGGCCCCGGGCAGATCATGGTGGCCGGCGAGACGACCTCGACAACATTGTTCAACGCGCTGGTCGCCGCTTGCCGCCTGCGGCCGGACCGCCCGGTGCTGCTGATCGAGGCCGAGTCGTTCCCCACCGACCTGTACATCGCGAGCTCGGTGGCCCGGCTGCTGGACCGCGAGCTCGTCGCCGAGTCGCGGACCGGCTTCGACGCCTACCTGCGCGAGCACGGTCAGCAGGTCGCTGCGGCGTTGGCCGCACCCGTGGATTTCCGCACGGGAGACCGGCGGGAGATCCGGCCGACCACCGCGCTGTGTCACGCCTCAGGCGCGCTGTCGGTGTGGGACCTCAGCCATGCGGCGGGCGTCCTCCCGGTGGACCTCGACGCGAACGCGGTCGACCTCGCCGTCGGCTGCGGCTACAAGTACCTCGGCGGCGGGCCCGGCGCACCTGCTTTCCTCTACCTTCCCGTTCGATTCCAGTCGACCGTGGACTTCCCGCTGACGGGATGGCACGGGCACGCCAGGCCGTTCGAGATGGGTCCGGCCTTCGAGCCGGCCACCGATATCGATCAGGCCCGCACCGGCACACCGCCACTGCTCAGCCTCGCCGCCCTGAACCATGCCCTCGCCCCACTGGTGGAGGTGGGCATCCACGCATTGCATCAGCGCACCAGGGAGCTCAGCGAGTTCTTCCTGGAGTGCCTGACGGAGCGTGACCCAGAACTGTTGCGCTGCCTCGCATCTGCGCGAGACGCGGACCGCCGCGGTGGCCATCTCGCGCTCCGGGTGCCCGACGCCGACGCCGTCGAACGGGCGCTCGCCGACAGCGGCGTGCACGTCGACTCGCGGCCGCCCGATCTGATCCGTTTCGCCTTCGCGCCGCTGTACGTGACGCACGAGCAGGTGTGGCGCGCGGTCGACGCGCTCGGCCGCGCCGTGGAAGGACTGCGATGACCAGCGCCCCGGAGTATCTCGCCCCCGAGTACGTCACCTACGCGCACATGGACGAGCTGCACGAGTTGCAGCGTCCGCGCAGTGCAGCCCGCGGCGAGCTGAACTTCATCCTGATCAGCCACGTCAAAGAGCTGTTGTTCCGCGCGGTGATCGACGATCTGGACACCGCCCGCCGGGCGCTGGAACGCGACGATGTGCCCGACACCTGTCTGGCACTGTCCCGGTCGGTCCGCACGCAGCGGGTCCTGGTGGCCTGCTGGGAATCGATGAACGGCATGTCGGTCGACGAGTTCGTAGCCTTCCGGCACGTTCTCAACGATGCGTCCGGCACCCAGTCCTTCGCCTACCGTGCCCTGGAGTTCCTGATGGGGAACCGGCCGGAAGGCCAAGTGGCGGCGGCTTTCCGAGATGGCCACCCCATGCTGCGGGCCGAGCTGGGCAAGCCGTCGCTGTACGACGCGGTATTGCAACACCTTGCACGGCAGGGTTTTTCGGTTCCGGCCGAGTGCCTGGCGAAACCGCCTGCCGAGCAGCACGAGTCGAATCCGCTCGTGGAGGACGTGTGGCTCGACATCTACCGGCAGCCGGACCGGTATCGCGACGCGCACCGGCTCGCGGAGAGCCTGCTGGAGGTCGCCTATCAGTTCTCCCATTGGCGGGCAACGCATCTGCTGGTGGTGGAGCGGATGCTCGGCGGCAAGAGCGGCACGGCAGGCACCGACGGTGCACCGTGGCTGCGCGCCATCAACGAACACCGCTTCTTCCCGGAGCTGTGGACATTCCGCACCCGGCTGTAGACGCGGCCTCAGAGAAATCACCGACTGCTGGAGGAACACGATCACGATGACGGAACTGAAGACCGAGCTGACGAAACCGGTCGACCTCACCTCGCTCGTCCCGGTGTTGTTCGGATTTGCTGCCTTTCAGCAATTGCGCGCCGCCTCGGAACTGCAACTGTTCGAATACCTCGACCTGAACGGCCCGGCCACCAGCGACCAGGCCGCCGCGGGACTGGGCCTGCCCGTCAAATCGGCGCGCAAGCTGCTGCTCGGCACCACCTCGCTCGGCCTCACCGATCGGGCGGACGACCGGTACGCGCTGAGCGAGATGTTGCGTGCCGCAATGGAAGACGGCACCTGGCCGCTCATCCGCAACATCATCGACTTCCAGCAGCGGCTGTCCTATCTGCCTGCGAAGGAGTACGCCGAGTCGTTGCGCACCGGCAAGAACCTCGGCCTGAAACACCTGCCCGGCACCGGAAACGACCTCTACACCAGGCTCGAACAGACGCCGGAGCTGGAGAATCTGTTCTTCCGCGGCATGCATTCCTGGTCGGAGCTGTCCAATCCGGTGCTGCTGCACCAGGTGGACTACCGCGGCGTGACCAGGATCCTGGATGTCGGTGGCGGCGACGCGGTCAATGCGATCGCGCTCGCACAGGCCCACCCGCACTTGAAGATCACGGTGTTCGATCTCGAGGGCGCCGTCGAGGTGGCCGGCGACAACATCGCCGCCGCCGGGCTGGGTGATCGCATCGACGTGGTCGCCGGGGACATGTTCGGCGACCCGCTGCCCGGCGGGTACGACGCCGCGTTGTTCGCCCACCAGTTCGTGATCTGGTCGCCGGAACAGAACGTGGCGCTGCTCGAACGGGCCTACGCGGCACTGCCGCCGGGCGGGCGGGTCATCGTGTTCAACGCGTTCGCCGACGACGACGGCCGCGGGCCGCTCTACACCGCGCTGGACAACGTGTACTTCACCACGTTGCCGTCCGAGGAGTCGACGATCTACCCGTGGCGTGAGCACGAAGAGTGGCTGCGCACAGCGGGTTTCACCGACATTCTGCGTATTCGTAGCGACGGTTGGACGCCGCACGGTGTCATCGAAGGGCGCAAGGCCGATGAGTAAGCTCACCCAGTTGGACCGCGAGTATTCGCCCAGCTCAGCCGCGCGTGATCCGGCCGGGACGCTGCGGCGGTACCGGCGGCGCAGCGACACCGCCCGTTCCCGGCTCGACGTGCACATCGCGGTGCCCTACGGGGCGGGCCACGGCGAGCGGTGTCATGTGTTTCCCGCTGTGCCGCAGGGTATCCGAGGACCGGAGACGCCTGCCCTCGTGTTCGTGCACGGCGGCCACTGGCAAGAGTCGGGCATCGACGACGCGTGCTTCGCGGCCCGGCAGGCGGTGCGGCACGGCTGCGCGTATGTCGCCGTGGGGTACGGGCTCGCCCCGGATCGCACGGTGCCGGGCATGATCGCCTCGGTGGCCCGGGCCCTGGAGTGGCTCGCCGGCACCGGGCCGCTGCTCGGGATCGACCCGGAGCGATTGCACGTGGCGGGCAGCAGCGCGGGCGCGCATCTGCTCGCCGCGGCGCTCGCGGGCACTGACGCGCCCAGGGTGCGCAGCGCATGCTTGCTGAGCGGACTGTACGACCTCACCGAGATCCCGGAGACCTACGTCAACGAGGCAGTCCGGCTGACACCGGAGACCGCCCGCGCGTGCAGCCCGCTGCGGATGCCCGCCCCGCGGTGCGATTCGATCCTGCTCGCCGCCGGGCAGCACGAGACGCGAACCTATCTGCGGCAACACGAGCGGTACGCCGAACATCTTGCCGCACAGCACATCCCGGTGGACGCGCGGATCGTGTCCGGGCGGGATCACTTCGACCTGCCGCTGGACCTGGTCGATCCGTCGACCCCGTTCGGCCGGACCAGCCTGCGGCACCTCGGCCTGGCACCGCGCCGCCGAGGCTCCGCCACCCCGGAAGGAACGGTGACATCAGCGCGATGAAGAACTCACTGACCGCCGCCCCGATCGAGTCCGCGACCACGGGCCCGGCCGCGACGGCCACCACCGAGACGATCGCCGACGCGTTCGTGCGCACCGCGCGTGAGCACGCCGATCGCGAGGCCATCTCCGACGGCAGCACGACGCTGACCTACGCCGAGTTGGACGCCATCAGCAGCCAGATCGCGCGAGCTCTGCGCGACCGTGACCTACCGGTAGGGGCGCGCGTCGGCGTGCATCTCGACCGCAGCCTCGCCACCTACCAGGTGTTCCTCGGCATTCTCAAGGCCGGTCTCGTTGTCGTCCCGTTCAATCCGGTGCATCCGGCAGCGCACAAGTCGCGGATGTTCCGTGCCGCCGAGCCCGCCGTCACGGTGATCGACGCGGGTGAGACGCCGGACGGCTTTCCCGCGGCGGCCTGCCTGCGGGTCACCGAGTTGCTGTCGGCAGCGGCGTCGTTGTCCACCGAATCGGGGCCGTCCGCGGTGACCGCGGCCGCGCCCGCGTTCGTCCTGTTCACCTCGGGCTCGACCGGCGTGCCCAAGGGCGTGGTGATCGCGCATCGTGGGATCGCGCGGGTTTCCCGGCATCTCACCGGATTCACTCCTGGACCGGCGGACCGGTTCCTGCAACTCGCGCAGCCCGCGTTCGCCGCATCGACCACCGATATCTGGACCTGTCTGCTGCGGGGTGGCCGGCTCACCGTCGCACCGCAGGAAATGCCGCCGCTCGGCGATCTCGCGAGACTTATCGAGCGCGAAGGCATTACGGTGCTCAACCTCTCCGTCGGTTTGTTCAATCTGCTGGTCGAGCACCACTCGAAGAGCCTCGCGCAGGTGCGGACGGTGATCGTCAGCGGCGACTTCCCCTCCGCGTCGCACCTGGAGCGCGCGCTGGCCGTGGTCGACGGCGATGTGTTCAATGCCTTTGGCTGCACGGAGAATTCGGCGCTGACCGCCGTCCACAAGATCACCGCGGCGGACCTGTCCGATGCCGAGATCCCGGTCGGCCGACCGATGCCCACCGTCGAACTGACGGTGCGGGACGAGGCGCTGGATGAATGCCCGCCCGGCCGGATCGGCGAACTGTGCATCGCGGGTGACGGTGTGGCGTCGGGCTACCTCAACGATCCGGAACTCACCGCGCGCAAGTTCGTTCGGCACGACGGTCAGCGACTGCTGCGGACCGGCGACCTGGCCAAGTTGACCGAGAACGGGGAGATCGTCCTCGCGGGCCGCACCGATCAGATGGTGAAGGTGCGCGGATTCCGGGTCGAGCCGCGGCATGTCGAGGTGACGGCCGAGGCGTTCCCCGGCGTCGCGCAGGCGGTGGCGCAGGCCGTGCCGAGCGGTGGTGCGGCGGGTCAGCTGGCGCTGTGGTGTGTGCCGACGACGGGGCACGAACTGTCCACCGACGAGTTGACGGAGCATCTGCGGAAGTCGCTGCCCGACTACATGGTTCCGTCGACGGTTTTGCTGCTCGACGCGTTTCCGCGAAATACCAACGGCAAGATCGACCGCAAGGAGCTCTCGTCACGTTTGGTGCCCGCCGAGGACGACGAGTCGACGGTCGAGGAGACCGGAACGGAGGATCAGCTGGCCGATGTCGTCCGGACGACCCTGCTGAACGCCACCGGCCTGGCCGACATCGATCTGGATGCCGGTCTCATCGAAAGCGGTGTCACCTCACTGCAATTGATCGACCTCGGCGCTCGGCTGGAGGAGGTGTCGGGGGTCGCACTGGCACCCGACGACATCGTGGGCGTCGGCACCGTGCGCGGTGTCGCCGACCTGATCCGCACCAAACGGGCGCGAGGCTGACATGACCGCTACCGAGCAACACACAGCGAACGGCGCGCAGCACCTACCCGCGTCCCCGGCTCAGCCCGGTATGTGGTTCGACAGCATCTACGGCGCCGATCCCACGGCGTACAACCAGCCACTGGTGCTGCGGCTGCCCACCCTGCTCGACCATCAAGCCCTCGTCGAGGCGCTGCGGATCGTGCATCGGGACCATTCGGCACTGCGCACCACCTTCGAGATGACCGCCGACGGCGAGTTGCGGCAGGTGGTGCACGGCGAACTGGCGCCGGACGTCGACGTGCGTGATCATCACGGCGGCGGCGATCCCGAGGACTGGGTGGCTGAGCAGCTGGCCGAGGTCGCGGGGGCCGTTTTCGATCTGCGTGGCGGTCCGCTGGCCCGGGTCCGGCACCTCCGGTTCGCCGAGGGCCGGAGCCTGCTGGTGTTCAACATTCACCACACGGTCTTCGACGGCATGTCGTTCAAGCCGTATCTCAGCCAGGTGGAGGCGACCTACACCGCGCTGGTGCACGGCGACGAGCCGCAGCGGCGACCGCACCGCCAAGCCGTCGAGGCGTACGAGCGCTGGGCAGAGCTGGCCGACAATGCCGACACGCTGCATTACTGGCGCGAGAAGCTGGCGAAAGCCCCTGCGGCAGCGCCGTTCGGGCTGCCGGGCACCGGGACACCACGGCACGTGACCCGCCAGCAGGTGCTCGACGACGAGCTCTCGGCGCGGGTGCGCGAGTTCTGTGCCGCGGAGGGCATCACCACCAGCATGTTCTTCGTTGCCCTCTGCTTCGTGCTGCTGCACCGGCAAACCGGGCAGGACGAAGTGCTGCTGGGTATCCCGGTCTCGGTGCGCGGCGCCGGCGACGCCGAGGTGATCGGCCATCTCACCAATACCGTTGTGCTGCAACACCACCTCGACCGCGGGGCGACCGCCCGTGACGTGTTGCGCAGAGTGAAACGCGAAGTGCTGGAGGCGCTTCGGCACCGGCACGCGCCACTGGAGGCGGTGCTCGGCGAGGTTCGCGCGGCCGGTGGCACGCAGGACGGTGCCTTGTTCAACGCGATGGTCACCGTGATGCCCGCCGCGGCCCGCAGGCTGGACCTGCCCGAGTGGGGCGTGCAGACCTGGGAGCACGCGCCGGGTGGCGCCAAATACGACCTGGCGATCTTGGTGGACGAGACGGCGGACCGCTACACCCTGGTCGTCGAGCACGTCACGGCCGCGGCCGACGGCGAAAGCTTCACGGGCTATCTGGCGCAGCGACTGCACACCTTGGTCGACAGCGTGCTCACCGAGCCGGACGGGCAGATCAACGAACTGCGTTGGACGAGTGACGCGGAGGAGCAGGCGATCACCCAGCTGTGTGCCCGCCGCAAGGACGCGCCCGAGCTCGGCACCGAGTTGACCGCCGATCTGTTCGCGGCGAGCGCCGCGGCGGCGAGTGCGGAACCCGCGGTAATCGCCGACGGAACGGTGACCACCTACGCCGAATTGGCAAGTCGCGCAGACGCCGTTGCGGCCAGACTGGTAGATCGGGGAGTCCGGGACGGGCTGCCGGTCGCCGTGCTGATGCGGCCCGGCCTGGAGCTGATCGCGACGGTTATCGGCATCCTGCGCGCGGGTGGCAGCTACGTCACCTTGGATGCCGAACCGCGCGAGCGGCTGAACTTCGTACTGAACGATTGCGGCGCAACCATTCTGCTGCGTGGTGCCGAGATCGACCTCGCGGGCGTGTCGTTGCCCGCAGGCCTCGAAGTCATCGAGCTATCCGAAACAAGCGATGGAGCAGCGTCATTGGATGGCGCGCGGAAGGTGCCCGAGGACACGGCGTACATCGTGTACACGTCGGGCTCCACCGGACGTCCCAAAGGTGTTCGGCTGCCGGAGGTCACGCTGGCAAACCTGGCTCACAACCAGGTCATCTTCTCCGGGGACCGCCGGACGCGCACGTTGCAGTACATGCCGCCCGCCTTCGACGTGTTCGCCATCGAGGTGTTCGGCACCCTCTGCGCCGGTGGCACGCTGGTGATTCCACCAGCGGACGCCCGCACCGATTTCGAGGCGTTGGCCGCTTTGCTGGCCGACGAGCGGATCGAGCGGGCCTACCTGCCCTATGTCACGCTCCGCGAGCTTGCCGCCGTGCTCCGATCGTCGCCGGTGGACTTGCCCGACCTGCGCGAGGTGTACGTCACCGGCGAGCGGCTGGTGATCACCGGCGATATGCGGGCGATGTTCCGGCGAAACCCGAACGCGCGGTTGATCAATGCTTACGGGCCGTCGGAGGCGCACCTGTGCAGTTGGGATGCGTTGCCCGACGATCCGGACGCCTGGCCGACCATTCCGTCGATCGGCCGCGTGGTCGCGGGTGTCGACGCGTATGTGCTCAGTGCCGCCGGCGGCACTGCTCGGCGGGCGCCGTTCGGCGTCGAGGGCGAACTCTGCGTCGCGGGCCCGGTCGTCTCGCCGGGGTATATCGGCCTGCCGGACAAGACGCGCGAGGCCATGGTCGCCGACCCGTTCGTCCCCGGCCAGCTGATGTACCGCACCGGCGATGTGGTGGTGCTGGCCCCGGACGGGTCCCTGCACTACCGCGGCCGCAAGGACGATCAGGTCAAGATCCGCGGCTACCGCGTCGAGCCGGGCGAGATAGAAGCCGCGCTGGAACGGGAATTGGCGGTGGAGGCCGCCGCCGTGATCGTGGTGTCCGAAGGCGGTGACCGAGCTCTGCACGCCTTCGTGCAGGGCACCGCAGCGCCGCCGACGGACTGGCGCACCCGGCTCGGCGCAGTGCTGCCCGGCTACATGATCCCGCGCCGACTCACCCGCGTCGACGCCATCCCGGTGACCTCGAACGGGAAGACCGACCGCCGAGCCCTGGCGGCACAACCGATTTCACCGGATCCCGCCGATGAGGTCGACCTGTCCGATGCCACCTGGACCGACGCGGAGCGCACGATGGCCGCGCTGTGGTCCGAGGTGCTCGGCGACCGGCCGACGACCCCGGAGGTCGACTTCTTCGCGGTCGGCGGTCACTCGCTGCTGGCCGCCCGGCTGCACCGGCTGGTCAAAAAGCGCTTCCGCACCGACGTCGCCCTGTCGGTGCTGCTGAGCACGCCGACACCGCGCGGCATGGTGCAGAGCCTCGTCGGCGAAACTGCGTCCGCCGCACCAGATCTGAGCGAGGAGGCCCGCCTGCACGACCTCACGGTGGGGGAGCGGCAGGAGCCGGCCGACGGCACGGTATTGCTCACCGGCGCAACCGGATTCCTCGGCAGTCACCTGCTCGACGAACTACAGCGGACCGGGCATCGCGTGCACTGCCTGGTCCGGGCCGACAGTGTCGCGGACGGGCGCGAACGCCTGCGCCGGACCTTCCGGAAATTCGCGCTCGACCCGTCCGGGCTCGACGAGGTGGGCATCTGCCTCGGCGATCTCGACCAACCGAAGTTCGGGCTCGGCAACGACTACGAAGCACTGGCCCGCGAGGTGACCGACGTCTACCACGCGGCTGCGCACATCAACTTCGTCGTGCCGTATCACACGGTCAAACGCACGAATGTGGACGGACTGCGACACCTGCTCGACTTCTGCGGGATCAACCGCACGCCGTTGCGCCTGATCTCCACCATGGGCGTCTTCCCGCCGGACTCCACCGCAGGCCTGGTCGGCGAGGACATGGTGCCGGGCGATCCCGCCTCGCTGGGTATCGGGTACTCGCAGAGCAAGTGGGTCGCCGAACGGCTCGCGCTGGCGGCGCGCGAGGCCGGGCTGCCGGTCACCGTGCACCGCGTCGGCCGCATCGCCGGTCACCGCCGCACCGGCGCGTGCCGCCACGACGACTTCTTCTGGTTGCAGATGAAGGGCTTCGCGCTGCTCGGCTGCTACCCGGCGGACATCGCCGAGGGGCCGCCGGTCGACCTGTTGCCGGTGGACTACGTGGCCCGCGCCATCATCCGGCTGTCCGAGGAGAAGCCCGACGACGAGAACTGGCATCTCTACCACGCCGACGGACTCGACTGGCCCACCATCATCGACACCATTCGCGCGGAAGGCTATGCGACGGAACCGACTTCGGGATCCACCTGGATGGCCGCGCTGGAACGGCAGGCCGCCGAGACCGACGACCAACGGTGGGGACTCGGTCCGCTGGTGCCGCTCATGCGGGAGGGCGTGATGCGCCTGGGCGCGCACACCTTCGACAACGAGAAATCCAGGCGGGCGCTCGCCGATGTCGGGTGCCCGTATCCGCAGGTGGATACGGGATGGATTCGGCGGATGTTCGAGTACTTCCGCGCCGTCGGCGCCCTCGCGCCGCCGGACGGGCTGAACCAGGGAGGAACACAATGACTGATCTGGAACTGCGCTCGGTGGTGATCATCGGGGCCGGCCCGGTCGGTTGCGCCTTGGCGACACTGCTGCGCCGCCAGGGCCTGGAGGTAGATCTCTTCGAGCGAGGAACGGAGTCGGCGGGCACGGGGTCCGGGCATTCGTTCAACCTGACGCTCACCTCGCGTGGGCTCGACTGCCTGCCCCGTTCGGTCCGGCGACGCCTCTATCTCCAGGGCTCGGTGCTGGCCAAGCGGATCATCCACCACCGCGACGGTGCGATCTCCACGCAGCCGTACGGCACGATGACCCATCACCATCTGCTGTCCATTCCGCGCCGGGTGATGCAGGACCTGCTGCGTGATCAGGCGCTGCGGGAGGGTGCCCGGATCCATTACGGCCAAGAGTGTGTCGACGTGGACACCGCGCGACCGGCGGCGCTGCTGCGGGATCGGGACGGCTCCTCGGCCTGGGTCACCGGCGATCTGCTGGTCGGCTGTGACGGCGCCAATAGTGTTGTGCGCGAGGCGATTGTCGCCGCGCACCCGCAGGACATGTGGGCGACGCGCGAGACCATCGAGCACGGCTACGCCGAGATCACCATGGACTACGGGGACGCCGACCCGACCGGCATGCATCTGTGGCCGCGCGGCGACCACTTTCTGCAGGCCCAACCGAACCGGGATCAGACCTTCACCACCAGTCTGTTCAAGCCGATGGCCGGTGACGACCGGCGCAGGCACTTCTCCGGGCTGCCCTCGGCCGACGCGATCAGCTCCTACTGTGCGACCGAGTTTCCCGACGTCTTCGGACGGATGGCGGCGGTCGGCACGGACTTGGCGAGCCGGAGCCCCGGCCACCTCAGGATCATCAACTGCGCCCCGTATCACCATCGACGCGCGGTGCTGGTCGGTGATGCCGCGCATGCCGTGGTCCCGTTCTTCGGGCAGGGCATCAACTGCAGTTTCGAGGATGCCGCCACGCTGGCGGCGCTGCTGGAGAAGTTCCAGGCCGCGGTCCGTTGCGAGGGCGGCACCGTCGCGACCGTCGCCGAGGTGGTCGTCGACGAGTACAGCGATGTGCGGGTGAAGGCGGGGCACGCGCTGGCGGAGTTGTCGCTGCGGAACCTCACGGAGCTGTCCGCCCACGTGAACGATCCGATGTTCCTGGCACGACGCGCGCTGGAACGGCGGCTGCACGAGTTGCGTCCCGAGCTGTACACGCCGCTGTATCAGTTGGTGGCGTTCACCCACATGCCCTACGACGCCGCGCAGCGGGTGCACGACGAGTCCAGTGCGGTGCTGGACGAGTTGTGCCGCGGGCGAGACCCCCGAACCGAACAGGACGCGATCATCGGCGAGTTCGCCGAGGCGTATGGTGGCGCGTTCGCCCCGCAGTTCACGCCGCAGAAGCAGCGGACAGGGTAGTGCGGGCAGGTTACCCGGCGGTCCCGCTGGCGCGGGCCGCCGCGACGGCCGGGGCCGACTTGCCGCGCCCCGCTTCATCATTGAAGCGGAACCCGACACCGTGCACGGTGACGATCCAGTCCGCGGAGCCGAGCTTCTTGCGGACGCTGCTCAGATGGGTGTCGATGGTCCGGCTGGCCAGTGACGTCACCTCGGCGTCCACGTCGTCGTATCCCCAGACCTGTTGCAGCAGTTCGGCTCTGGAGAACACTCGCTGCGGCTCGGTGGCGAGCAGGCGCAGCAGTTCGAACTCCTTGCGGGTCAGTTCGACCAGCCGGTTGCCGACCCTGACCTCACGCAGCGCCGAGTCGATCTCCAGTTGGCCGACGATGAGCGCGGGTTGGGACATCATGTGCACCCGCCGTAGCAGGCCGCGTAGCCGCGCCATGAGCTCACGGCTGTGGTACGGCTTCACGATGCAGTCGTCGCACCCCGCCTCCAGGGCGAGGACCTTGTCCAGCTCGAACGCGGAGGCGAAAGCGATGATCGGGATGTCGCTGGCGCGCCGAATTTCTCTACATAAGGTCAGACCGTCGAAATCGGTGAAGTCGAGGTCGACGAGTACCACGTCGAAGTCAGGGTAAGCCGCCATGGTTTCGGCCCCGGTCGAGGCCGGCTCGGGTTCGAAGCCGTGCCGTTTGAGGTCATTGACCGTATCCTCGATCCCCTCGCAGTCCGCCACGATCAACAAGCGCGGATGAAGCAAAGCGATCCTCCCTTCCAACTAGTGCGATTCAGTTGTTTTCTTGCGCGGTAACAGTGCCGATCAGCTCGATGAGGTCGAGGCAGCGGAAGGCGGCGGAGGTATCAGACGGACGATAATTCGAGCAGAACCCGAATCGACGATTCCAGCGCATAGTTCATCGAGCCGCCATTGGGCTCGAATGCGGTGTGCTCGCCTGCGAAATGTATTCTTCCCTCCGGTGTTCTGGTGTGCGCCATGAGCTCGTGGTGGCCCAGCTCCGGCAGAATGTACGCGCCCGCGATGTACGGCTCGTTGTCCCAGGCTATGGACGTGCCGAGCTCAAAATTCTCGCGTGCCCCCGGCATGATCGGTTCCAGCTCGGTCAGCGCGAAATTGATGCGCTCTTCCTCGCTCATGTCGGCCGCCGCCTGTGCGGGCCAGCCGGTCAGCCAGCACTCCAGGATCTTACGTGGACCGGGTAGTCGTGGCGTGCCGTCGCGGACCGTGCCGATCGGCGTATCCGTCGACAGCATCAATCGCTGTTCGGGCCAGAACTTCTTGCGCATCTGCAGGAATATGCGAAGGACCGACGAATACCTGAGGCGGCGGATGGTCGCGTGCTTCGCGGCGGACAGGCCGGCCATCGACAGGTTGATCCGGCGCAGGCTGCTGAACGGTGCGGTGACGACGACGCGGTCGGCGGTCAGCGTTTGCAGCCGGTCCCGATCGAGGAATGTTACCTGCGCTTCGTGTTCGGTCTGCGTGATGCGGACGACCGGTTTCCGGTACAGGACACGGTCTTTGACCTTGTCCGCCAGTGCGCGGGCGAGCAGGTCGGCGCCGCCTTTGACCTTGTACCACCCGCCGTCGGCGGTGGAGAAGGCGCGGTGGCCCGACTCGTAGCGAGCCCACGCCATGGTCGAGGCGGATTCCAGTTCGCCGCCGCGCATTTCGAGGAAGAGCGGTTCGATCAGGCTGATCGCGGCTGCGGAGGCGCCTCGGTCTTCGAGGGTCCGGCGGACCGAAATCTGGTCGAGTGCCAGCAGATCCGGCGTCGGGGTCCAGGTGGGTGCGGTGAGTTCCGGGCCGATGTTCTCGTTGAACTTCGTGACGTAGTGGGCGTTCAGGTCGGCGACGGTGAGGTGGCGCTCGTGTGGCTGCAGTCCCAAGGTTTCGGCATGGTCGCCGAGCTGGTCCGGTCGGATCCGGACGCCGTTGCGCAGGTAACTGAAGTCGGTGTCGACGAGATCGCTCGGCTCGGTCTCCAGCTGCATTTTTCGCAGATAATGCATCGTGTAATGGCATTGCGCGGTCACCGTCATCCCGCCTGCTTCGGTGCGCAGGCCGTCGGCGAATGGGTGACGATAGGTCCAGGTTCGGCCGCCCGGCCGAGCACCGGCTTCCAGCACGGTGACGCGGGTGCCCTGCTTCGCTAATTCGTATGCGGCGGCAAGGCCCGCCAGTCCGGCGCCGACAATGATTGCGGTATCGATGGTATTCTTAGACGGAAGCCCGTTATCGAAAGTACTTCTGACGTCGTGTTGAGTTAGCCCCTGCACTGCTTTCCCTCCGGCGAACTGCGCTTGATCTCCCCGGCTCGTCGAAGTTGTTCTGAACCGAAATCATTGACAAATCATCACGCTGACGGAAAATGGAGTCATCGTTCCTCTTCAACCATTTTGTATGAAATTATCGTATCAAGCCCCGCAGAGCGGAGCAAACAAGTTTCAGTTGCCCGAATTTAACTGCACATAGGCGTTTCACACCTCGCTGCCTGGATGGCGTTTGCCTGTGCGTGTGTGACCGTTGTCACACTTCGGTCCTCGTTTGAATCGCATCTAACTCCAGGCGAACTCGCGCTGAGGTGGACCTTCCTTCCTCGGATATCTCCTGGTCGCGTGCGGTAGTCGGGGAGGCATGCTCCTTGTTCGGGTCCCTCGCGAGGGCGACTACAGCTATTCCACTGCAAGCTATTCAGCGCGGGTTTCGGCCGCGCGCAACCCAGTTCGGCGAGTCGTCGGTTGCTCGCCGCCTCGTGCGGCGGATTCCGCCCGCTCGACAATGACATCCGATAATGGGCTAGTTCGTGCAATATTTGACGATCGGCCTGAGGCATGGTTGTCGCGAGCTCCCGGCGTGCGGCCAATGTGGCGGCAGGAAGGCGTTTTTCGAGCGCGCACTCGCCATCGGCGACCGCCGTCGCGATCTCGTGTTGACGGAATCAGCTGTACCCGTGGCCTTCTCGGATCTGATAGCTCGCCGCGCCTGGACTGTACTCTGGCGGTGAAAGCCTTTCGTGGTAATGCGGGAGCGCCATTCCGTGAGCGCGATCTGGAAGGCGGGAACGCGGAAGCTATGCATCCATGTGGTTATAGAAATATTCGGGAACGTACGCCAACTGCTAGCGCTCGAGTGGAGACCGCTCGTCGCTGCGTACTCGAGTTCCGTTGTGGTGCGCGATGTTTCGAACATAATCGCCGCGTTCGGGCGCGTCGTGTGGTGGCGCGCCCGAGCGGGCGTCCCGTGCTGACTACACGCTGCGCTGCGCCAGCGTGGACTTCATATGGGCCAGGATGCATTGCTCGATGTGCGCGAGCCACTCGTAGCCCTGCAAGGTGCCCGAAACCCATGCGGCTGTGATGGCAGAGATGTCGTGGGGTTCGGAATCGTCGAGGGGTGGGGTCGACCGTGGGGGTGTCCTGGCGATCCTCGGCCTCGGGCGGGGTCTCGATTCTGGAAGTGGTTCGTCTACCACCGAATCCGGGACGATGTCCGGTTGGTCTGTCGGTGGCGCCGCGAAGGTGCTGCTGGATTGTCCCGGGGTGCTGATGTCCCGGTTCGCCGTCGGGCCGACGCCGGCGGGGCCGTCCCGGTCGGCGGAGATGAGGGCCGTGAGGAGCGCGGCCGTGGACACCATCGCCAATCGCATCGGAACGTCGGGCTTACGTGGTGCGCGGTGTTTACCCATCGCCTTCTTCCCATCGAAATTCCTTTTGAGTGTGGAAGTTTAAGGCGGGCAACCAATTACGGCCACCAGTGTAAGTTCTTCTTCATGGATGTTAAGCCGCGATAATCGCGCAATCGACCTTGTCTCTGATTCGATTCGACCCGGCGGATTGTTACATCGGAATTTACTGCGCCGGGACATCGGCTACGCGGGCCGGACATTCCGCCCAGAATTCTCGGTCCACCCCGGCAAATAGATAAGGGCAAGGTGGTTATCCACTCCTTGCCCACTTCAATGTATAGCGCACCCGGGGCCTTGCGGCAAGACCCCGGTCGTGCTGCAAGATCGTCACTCATTCGAATGAAGGGGTTGCATGATCGACGTGATCATCGCCGGTGCCGGGCCGACCGGCGTGTGGCTGGCCAGTGAGTTGCGGTTGCAGGGTGTGCGGCCGGTGGTGCTGGAGCGGGACACCGAGCCGACCAAGGTGGTTCGCGCGCTCGGCCTGCACGCGCGCAGCATCGAGATACTCGACCAGCGTGGGGCGCTGGCGCCGTTCCTGGCGCTGGGCCGCAAGCACCCGGTCGGCGGGTTCTTCGCGGGCATCGCCAAGCCGTCGCCCGAGCTGGATACCGCGCACCCGTACGTCCTCGGCATCCCGCAGACCACCACCGAGCGGCTGCTACTCGAGCGCGCCGGCGAACTCGGCGTCGAGATCCGGCGGGGTTGTGCGGTGGTCGGGCTCGGCCAGGACGAGCACGGGGTGACCGTCGAGCTGGCTGATGGCACGCAGCTGCGCTCGCGCTACCTCGTGGCCTGCGACGGTGGCCGCAGCACGGTGCGCAAGCTGCTCGGCGTCGGCTTCCCCGGCGAGCCGACGACGGTCGAGACACTGGTGGGCGAGGTCGAGCTGACCGCGTCACCGGCGACGATCAACGCTGCGAACGCCGAAGTCCGCAAGACCCAGTTGCGATTCGGCGCCGCGCCACTCGGGAACGGGGTGTACCGCGTCGTCGCGCCCGCCGCCGGCGTGGCCGAGGACCGCTCGATCCCGCCGACCTTGGACGAGCTGAAGCGGCAGCTGCAAGCGACCGCGGGCACCGACTTCGGTGCGCACTCGCCGCGCTGGCTGTCCCGTTTCGGCGACGCGACCCGCCAGGCCGAGCGGTACCGGGTCGACCGGGTCCTGCTGGCAGGCGACGCGGCGCACGTCCACCCGCCGATGGGCGGGCAGGGGCTCAATCTCGGTCTCCAGGACGCGTTCAACCTCGGCTGGAAACTGGCCGCCGTGATCAACGGCTGGGCGCCGAAGGGGCTGCTCGACAGCTACCAGGCCGAACGGCATCCGGTGGCCGCCGACGTGCTGAACAACACTCGCGCGCAAATGGAGCTGACCTCCCTCGAACCGGGTCCCCAGGCGGTGCGCCGCCTGATCTCGGAACTGATGGACTTCGACGAGGTGAACCGATACCTGATCGAGAAGGTCATCGCGATCGGCATCCGCTACGACTTCGGCGCAGGTCATGCGTTGCTCGGCCGGCGGCTGCGGGACATGGCGCTGCGGCGGGGACGCCTCTACGAGTTGATGCACCACGGCCGTGGCCTACTGCTCGATCAGACCGGCCAGCTCTCCGTCGCGGGCTGGGCGGACCGGGTCGACCACGTCGTCGACGTCAGCACAGAACTGGACGCGCCCGCGGTGCTGTTACGGCCGGACGGCCACGTCGCATGGGTCGGCGACGATCAACAGGAGCTGCGTAACCAGCTCCCCGTATGGTTCGGCGCTGCCGTCAGCTGAACACCGTCTACTCGACCAGCTTCTCGCTCTTCAGCCAGTCATAGGCGACGTCGGCGGGGTCCTCGCCATCGATGTCGACGCGACCGTTGAGGTCCTGCATGAGCTCGTCGGTGAGGTGTTCGGAGATGGTTCCGATCAAGGTCCGCAGTGGGGGATAGCGGTCGATGACGGCGCCGCGGACGACGGCTGTTCCGCTGTAGGGCAGGAAGAATTTCTTGTCGTCTTCGAGGACAGTGAGATTCAGGTTCTTGACCCTGCCGTCGGTGGTGTAGATCATGCCGAAATTGCAAGGGGCACTTTTGGAGGTCGCCGTATAAACGATGCCCGCGTCCATCCGGGTGACGTTGCCGGACGGTACGCCGTTCGGATCGTTGTACGGGATACCGTATTTGACCAGCATCGGAATGAAACCATCGGAGCGGCTGAAGAATTCGTCGTCGACGCAGAACGTGCGATCGGGGACCGGGAGTGCGGCGACATCGGACAGCGTCTTCACCTGCAGGCGCTCGGCGGTCGGCGTGGATGCGCCGAAGGCGTAGGTGTCGTTGAAGTTGGCCGGTGGCAACCACTCCAGGTTGTAGTCGCGCTTCTCCAGCTCATGGACTCGTTGCCAGAGTTGCTGCGGGTCCGCGATCGTCTCGGTCTGGTTGTGGTAGTTGACCCAGCCGGTCCCGGTGTACTCCCACAGCACGTCGGCGTCGCCGTTCAGCTGGGCTTGCCGAGACGAAGCCGAACCCGGCGCCCCCGTCAGGTCTTTCACTTCGGCACCCGCCGCGGCCAGGTAGGTCGCGGTGATCTTGCCGAGTAGGACCCCCTCGGTGAAGCTCTTCGAGGTGACCACGAGCTCCGCGCCGTCCAGCGGCTTTGCGCCGTCCGGCAATTGGGCGTCGTGAAACGTGCCGGACGAGCTCACCAGCCCGCAGCCTGTCAGCACGGGCAGCGCGGCAACGACTGCGGAAAGTAGTGTAACCAGCTGCGTGCGTGGTGATTTCATGAGATACCCCGCGGGGTCGCGGCGAGCTCGACGAGTCTGCCCAGCCAATCGATGATCAATGCCAGCAGGCCCACGAGGATCGCGCCGGAGATGAGCAGCTTGGGCAGGAAAAGCGTGACACCGGTAGTGATCAGCGTGCCCAGACTGGTCGCGCCGATGAACGTGCTGAGCGTCGCGGTGCCCACCAGAATGACCAGCGCGGTACGAACACCGTTGAGGATCACCGGCACCGCGAGCGGCAGCTCGACCTGGAACAGCGTCCGGGCGCCCGAATAGCCGATGCCGCGCGACGCCTCGATCGTGCGGTGATCCACCTGCCGCAGCCCGACGATGGTGTTCTGCAGGATCGGCAGAATCGCGTACACCACGAGACCGACTATCGCCGTACGGAATCCGGTGCCCAGCCAGAAGGTGAACAAAACGAGCAACCCGACCGCGGGCGCCGCCTGACCGATATTGGCGACATTGACGGCGATCGGCTCGAGCCTGCGCAACGCGGGCCGGGTGAGCGCGATGCCCAACGGAATCGCGACGACCACCACGATCAACGTGGCCACCACCGTCAGCTTGACGTGCTCGAGGATCGTGGTTTGCAGATTGGCCCACGCCAGCGACGCCTGCTCGGTCGGGGTGAACGTCGTCGATCGATACCAGAGCACGTACCCGATCCCGATGACCAGGATGATGAGCGGCTCGAACCACACGTCGATCGGTATGCGGCGCAGCCGATTCATGACTGCTCGGCCGATCCGGGCTCGTCGTCGGCGGCGACCACCGGGGTCGGTGCCGGATCGGTGCCGTCGACGTAGGTCTCGTAGTCCTCGTCCTCGGAGTGCACGTCGGCGAGCTTGGCCTGGATCGTTTCCGTCACCGAGCTGATGCTGAGCGAGCCGACGACCGCGCCCCGGCCGTCGGTGACCAGCGCGGCGCCCTGGCTGGCCGCGAGCATCGCGTCGAGCGCGTCGTTGAGGGTGGAGGAGCGGGCCACGACGGGCAGGCGCCGGTCGAGGAAGTCGGAGACCTCCGGTTTGGTGGCCACCTCGGTGAGCGACGGCCACGACCGCGGCCGTCCGGCCTCGTCGACCACGACGACCCAGGTGTGTCCGGCGGCCTTCGCACGCTTGATCACGCTCTGTGCCGGCTCGCCGACCCGGGCGGTCATCACCTCGTCGTAGGGGACGTCGCGCACCCGCGACACCGTCAGATACGCCAGCTTCGCGCCGGATCCGACGAACTCTTCCACGAACGGGGTGGCCGGGTCGGTGAGGATCTCCTCCGGGCGCGCGTACTGCTCGACGTGCCCGCCTTCGGACAGGATGAGCACCTTGTCGCCGAGCTTGGTGGCTTCTTCGAAATCGTGCGTGACGATCACAATGGTCTTGCCGAGCTCGTGCTGGATCGCGATCAGACTGTCCTGCAAGCGAACCCGAGTGATCGGGTCGACCGCGCCGAACGGCTCGTCCATCAGCAGCACCGGCGGGTCCGCCGCCAGCGCGCGGGCGACACCGACCCGCTGCTGCTGGCCACCGGACATATCCTTGGGCAGCCGGTCGGCGAAGGTCGCGGGGTCGAGACCGACCAGATCGAGCAGGTATTCGGTGCGTTCGGCGATCCGCTTCTTGTCCCACCCGAGCACCCGCGGGATGGCCCCGACATTCTTCGCGACCGTCCAGTGCGGGAACAAGCCGCCGGACTGGATCACATACCCGATCGACTGCCGGAGCTTGTCCGGATCCTCCTTGGTGACGTCGCGGTCACCGATGAAGATCCGGCCTTCGGTCGGCTCGATCAGCCGGTTGATCATCTTCAGCGTGGTCGTCTTGCCGCAGCCGGACGGGCCGACGAAGGCGACGATGTCGCCCGCGTCGATCTCCAGGTCGAGCCGCTCGACCGCCGGTTTGTCCTGGCCGCGATAGCGTTTGACGACCGACTCCAAGTGGATGGACGCGCCGGTCACCTTGCGCTCCGGAGCCTGACTGGTCACCGCATCCGTCATGAGAGTCCCTTTGCGATCGTGAGGCGTCCGAGCAGGACGAGGAGCGCGTCGAACACCAACGCGATGAGGACGATGAGAATGGTGCCGGTCAGCGCCATTTCGAGGGCGTTCGCGCCGCCGAGCCGGGAGAGGCCGTTGAAGATCAGCGAGCCCAGGCCGGGTCCGAGGACATAGGCGACGATGGCGGCGACACCGACGATCATCTGGGTGGACACCCTGATGCCGGTCAGGATCACCGGCCAGGCCATCGGCAATTCGACCGTCAGCAGAATGCGCCAGCGCGAAAAGCCGATGCCGCGCGCGGATTCGATTACCGAGGCGGGCACCGCGCGCAAGCCGACGATCGCGTTGCCGATCACCGGTAAGGCCGCGAAGAACGCCAGCATGATGAACGAGGGGACGACGCCGAGCCCGAACGGGACCAGCAGCAGCGCGAGCAGCGCCAGCGAGGGAATTGTCAGCGCAACCCGGCTCGATGTCAGCGAGAGCGCCGACAGCAGCGGCAGCCTATATACCGCGACGGCGATGAGAACGGCGACGACCGTGCCGACCAGGACCGTCTGAAACGCCAGGGAGGCATGTTGATAGGTGAGGAACGCCAGGAAATCTCCGCGTCCTCGGAGGTAGTTCCATAAATTCACGCGATTCCCATCGTCAGGCGTAGATCAATCGGTACCTGTAGGCGTGTAGTCACCGGCGCGGGCCGTCAAAGGTTAATCGATGACGTGCGCTCGGCTCCGGATGGCGCGCGGCGGATTGTCGATCCGGCTATTCCCGCCAGGATGACAATTCGGCGTTCGGCCCGCGCTGTGTTCGGTACTGATCAGGAGTAAGTCAGGCCGCCCGAGTGTGGGAATCAGCGGCCGAGTAGTACTCGGCGTTGCCCGCGATCACGGTGCTCGGCGTGCCGTCGACGCCGACCGGAATGCTGCCTGCCAAGGTGATTCGGGTCAGCCTGCGGTGCTCGCTGCCGTCGTAGTCGTCGATGGCGTAGTGCTGGGTGGCGTGGTTGTCCCAGATGGCGACGTCGCCCAGCGACCAGTTCCAGCGGGTGGTGTGCTCCAACCGGGTCACCCGGTCCTGGAACAGCCGGAACAAGGCCTGCGATTCGCCGCTCGGCAGGCCGACGAGCTGTTTCACGAAGCAGCCGAGCAGCAGCGCGCGTTCGCCGGTCTCCGGGTGCACGTGGACCACCGGGTGCTCGGTCTCGAAGTAAGTGGATTCGAACTCGCGCCGATAGGCCTTGGCGCCCTCGTCCAGGCGGTCCTCGATGTCGGCGGCGTAGTCGTACTGGTTGGTGTGCCGGGCGCGCAGGCCCTCGGCCAGCCGCTTGAGCGGTTCCGGCAGCGAGTTGTACGCGGCTACGGTGGAGGCCCAGGTGGTCGAGCCGCCGTAGCTCGGTAGCGCGACCGCGCGCAGGATCGACGCCTTCGGGACCCGGTCGACGAAGGTGACGTCGGTGTGCCAGGTGTTGGAGCGGCCGTGGCGGGAATCGATGGCCAGGCTCTTCACGCCTGCCGAGGTGACCGTCGGGTGCGGGGTGGTGGGTTTGCCGAGCAGTTCCGCGAATTCGTACTGTCCGTCCTCCGTCAAATGCTGCTGGTCGCGGAAGAAGATCACCTTGTGTTCGTGCAGCGCGGCGCGAATGGTGGAGATGGTCGCCGCGTCCAGGTCACCGCCCAGCCTGATCCCGGTGATCTGTGCGCCGATGTGGGCACCGAGCTTGACCACGGAGGTTTCGCTCGCGGGGTAATCGACAGACATACCGGGACCTTTCGCTTCAACCTGACGGTTGGTTCAGACGAAACCATTCCGCGGTTGGTGCGACAAGCATTACGGTCACGTCGATTCGAAAGCTGCCGCATGGTGCTTCGGCAAGGCACCGTCCTACGCCCGCGGCATCATCCGCTCGATTTCGGCGACGATCAGCTCCGGCTCGGTGGCCACCACGTAATGACTGGATTGCTCGGCGATGACATGGCGGCCGTGCGGGGATTGCGCGGCCCGAAAGGCATGCGAGGCATTGGCTTCGGCGCGCATCGCGGCGCTCATCCCGTCACCGGCGCGTCCGCCGGAGATGGCGGTCACCGGAATCGACCCGAGCTCCGGCGGATCGGCTCGCCAGGTAGCGAGCTCGTCGAGATAGGTGGCGGCCTGTTGCCGCTGAGTCCGCAGCACGCCGGGCGTGAATGCCTCCCGCTCCATATCACGGCGCACATCGTCCGGAACGACGCGCAATTGCCAGGCATACACCTTCTCCAGCAACCGAAGCCGGGCAAGCACCGTGCCGACGGCGAGCGCAGTCCGCTCGAACCAGCGGAACTTGCGGCTGAACAGCACTGCGGCGGCCTCGTCGGTGGGGTCGACAAGCACCCCAGACCCGCCACTCGATCGGGTCGCCGAGCAGCGGCGAGCCGCACGATCGGAGCACCGGCACTGTGCCCCACCAGAATGAACGGGCCCGGTTCGAAATGATCGAGCACCTCGTTCAAATCATCGGCCATGCGTGCCAACGTTCGTCCCGCCGGATCGAAAGCGCTACGCCCGAGCCCTGATCGGTCATAAACGATCGCCCGCGCGAACCGCGCGACCCCCGGCTGCACCTTCGACCACGAGAACCGCGCGGTACCCGACCCGGCCTCGAAAACGACAGTCGCCGTGCCGATGTCGGCCTTCTCGGCCAACACCATCGCGTACAGCCGCCGCCCATCCCGCGTCTCAACCCACTCCGGCGTTCCCTGAGTGTGCTGCTCGATATCCGTCACAATCCCCCAATTCCCCGCTGCGCCACGAACATCGCGGCATCCGTCGACCAGATCATTCCGAACCTGACCCCATCGAGCAAACCGCACGCCCTGGTTGCCCAGCAAGGCACGCTCAGCAGGGGAAGCGATCTTTCATGCGCGCGGGGACGCCGTCGCCCGCGGCCTTGGCCCAGCACACGTCGTGCGGGAAACGGACGTAGGTGGTCCAGCCGTTGGCGGCGCGGCGGATGAGGCGCGCGTTGTCGCCGGGGGAGTCCCAGGCGACGAACGCCCACTGGCCGTCGCAGTCGCGGACCGTCGGGTTCGCGCCGAGGAGGTGGTCGTCGAGCTTGTCGCGGTCGTGCAGTTCGAGCACGACCGTTTGGGCCGAGCACGGTGGTTGTGGTCCGGATTCCTGGAAGCGCAGCTCACCGTTGACCGTCAGGCCGGCGTACTTCAGGAACAGACGTTGACTTCCTTTGGGGAACGGCGTCATACCGGGCGGCGGGGAATTCGTGTCGAGGGTGTAGCAGCCGAGCGGGAGGGGGAGGGTGGCTGATCCGTTCTGGTCGGTGACCGTGTCGCGACGCAGCACCTCCGTGGTATTGGGCGGAATGTCATGTGTCGCAGGGTTACACGGCTGCCGCAGGCGCAGCGTGATCGGCACGTTCGGCACCCGGGTGCCGGAGAGGGTGATGGTGCGGAGCACTGCGGTGCCGGTTTCCGGCGGTGGATCTGCCGGCGGCTGGTTGGCAGGCGGCTGGTCGGCCGGTGGGTTGCCGGGCGGCGTGGCTGTTGAACGCGCGGTGGTCGTCGACGCCGCCACCGACGTCGTCCCGCTCGGCAGCGGCGTCCGCGTCGGTAGTTCATCGCCCCCGCCGCCGCACGCCGATCCCATCAGCGCGACCGCGGCAAGCGCCAGCATCTGCGGTACGACCCGAAGACCGGCCATCCCCCACCCCCGATCGAGCGACCGTCATCCGGTCTACCGCCAATGATCGGACCACCGATATCGATGGTCAATCCCCGAAGACCGGGGTCGTATCCACCCATTGCCCGGCCTGCTCGAAGGTTCGCGCGCCCGCGGCGCGTTTGCTTCGCGCAGTCGTCCACAGGTATCGAACGAGTCACCGACGCTGGGACTCTCGTACCTGGGCCCGGCGAGTCGCGCGTTCGAAGTACTGATGTGATTGTTGAATGTCAGGCATGACAGGTCATCTGTTACGTCTGGGTTCGATTCCGTCGACCGTGGCGGGTGTCGCGATCACTGTCTGCGCGGCCACCGCGCACGCTGAACCACCCGCCGACCGACAATGGTCCGCCGCAGACCCGAAAAGCCGAGAGGTAGCGGCCGCAGCGGCGTTCGCAGTGGACGAAATCCAATCTCGGTCGAACACGCAGTACTACGTCAAGCTGATCCGCATCGTCGATGCTCACCAGCAAGTCACCTCGGGCGTTCGATACCGGATCGTCTTCGACATAGCCGAAACGGTTTGCAGCAAAATCGCATCTGTGAACGCCAACTGTGCAGTCAATCCACAGGGCTGGCAACACCGCTGCACCGCAATTGTCGTTACCAAACCGTGGGAAAACTTCAGCGAACTCCAGAAGTTCGATTGCGGCGTGGCCGACCAGGATATGCCCTGAGATCCGCCCGAGACTCCGCCATGCCATCCAGTGGGAAAGGCATCGAGGACCGAGGACTGGGTGCTGCACGCCTCGATCGGAACCGCGGCACCGGAGCTGCACGCCAGCGAGCAAACCGGGCGTCGTGTCCGGTACGCGAGGACGAGCTGATGTCGAACGTTGTCGCGCCTCGCCGATTTCGAGTCAGACCGCCTTCACCGAATGCACCTGAGCGGCGACATCGCCCGGAATATTGAGCTGTTGACCGGGGCCGCTTCGGAAGATGATGGCGCCGCGATAGTTGTACTCGGTGAACCCGTCCCAGTATCGGCCGGTACGGTTCTCGAGATCCCCTGTGACACAAGAGATTTAGTGAGCCGCCGGTACAAGACAGCGGATATCGTCGGCGTATCGAAAATCCCATGCGCGCTGACAACGATTCACCGCTGACAATGCCCGCCCGCGACGCGGGGCCCGTGGGTCAGCGGGCGGGTGCGGCTCACCCCTCTCGAATAGGGCAGCCGTTGGGGTCAGTCCCTTACATCGGTGGCGTCGGTTCGAGCGACAATGCTGCGAGCCGCGCGGCCCGGCGCCGCCTCAGAACAACTGATCACCTGACGGCTCCGGCGCATGCGTAGTCCGCATGTGGACGTGTTCCTCGTCGCGGACGACGTCCTCGATCTCATCGATCTGGTCCTGAACCACCTCGGCGCGCGCCACCAACTCGACCCGGTCGGGCTCGGTGAGGCTTTCGGCGCCGAGCTTCTCGAAAACGCACGAGAGCACTGACCGTAAGTCCTCCAGTTTGCTGTCTGGCTCCACGAGCTCTCACCCTACGTCCGAGCGCCGACGCACCGAAAAACCGCTGAACCGACCATCGAACCGGAGCTGTCCGCGTCGACGGTCGGGGACGCTGTCCGCCCGCGCGCCACCGTTTGCACGCACATTTGCAAGCACATTTTGATACCTCTGGTGTCAGACTCGATGTCGTGAATGCAGAGCAGCGCCTCGAACCCATCGAGCCGATCAGTACCCGCGAGAGCACCAACATCGGCGATGTGCCGACGGTGCTCCGTCGGATGTTGGGGCTGCGCCTCCAGCAGTTGCGTAAGGAACTAGGGCTCACCCAGCACGAGGTCGGCAGGCAGCTCTACCGGACCGGCTCCAAGGTCAGCCGGATCGAATCCGGCATGGTCGGCCTCAATCGGCTCGACGTGGTCGAGTTGTTGAACTGCTACGGCGTCACCGACCCCGAGGAGCACGACCGGTATCTGTCGCTCGTGCAACTGGGCAACCGCCCCGGCTGGTGGCACAGCGACAGCGACTCGCTCCCCAAGGGATTCGAACTGCTCAGCCTCGAAGCGGCCGCGCGCACGATCCGCTGCTACGAACCCGCGGTCGTCCCCGACCTGTTACAAACCCCCGAATACGCAAGAGCGGCACTGTGTTTGCGGAATCCGGCCCGCCCCGTCCACGAAATCGACAAGCAGCTGGAGGTGCGCCTGCAGCGGCAGCAGATCCTGCACCGCACCAATCCGCCCTACCTGTGGATCCTGGTCGAAGAGAGCGCATTACGCAGGCAGATCGGCGGTACCCCGGTATGGCGGGCCCAGCTGGAGTACTTGGCGCAGTGCATCCAGAAGGAGAACATCGTGATCCAGATCGTGGACCAGACCGCCTTCGGGCCCGCGATCATGGACAGCGCGTTCGTCTATCTGCGCTTCGCCGAGACCCTGCTGCCGGATGTCGTGTGTATCTCGCAACCGACCAGCACGCTGTACATGGAGGGTCAGGACAACATCGTCCGCTATCTCGATATCGCTGAAACTCTCGCCCGGCACGCCGCGAAACCGAGCGAGACCGGTCGACTCCTGCAGACGCTGCTGGAGTCCACGTGAGCACCCGCCCGCCGCAGGAAGAGCGCAACCCACCGCCGAGCCCACCCCCGGCCGGGCCGCCGTGGCGGGAACTCGTCGCCGCCGTGGCCACCGCCGCGCCGGTCGGCTTTCTGGTCGACTGGCCGACAGCGGTGCAGGTCTTGCTCACCGTTTTCGCGGGGCTGACCGGCGCACGCCAGAGCGCGGACCGCGAATGATGCGCTATGTCGCTGGTCGCGTTGGTCAGTCGTAGCGATCGGTTGGGCTGCAAGGTGTTCCACCGTGCGCAAGTGCCGATACTCGTGCCTGGGCCGGAGTTCAGTCCGATCTTGTACGCTCGGCTGGTGTCCGACAGCGGATTGTGGGAAGTCAGAGCGCTGTTCGAGGCGTTGCTGGACGAGCCTGCGGGCTGGGGTGCCGCGCAGTTCGGTCCGTGGTTCGCCGAGCGTCCGCAGATGATCGCCGAACTCCACGAATACGGTGTGCGAGACGGGCATCGTCGGGAGTTGCCCGCGGAACAGCGTTGGGGGCTGTATGCGGTGAACCGGTTGGTGGACATGCTTCTTGTGCCACTTCAGCCGCACTATCTGGAGGTTGCGTACTCGGGAGCGTCGCCGTCGGCCTGGACCGAGTTCACCGAGTTGGCCGGAGCAACCTCGATCACCGAGGAGAAGTTCCATCCGTTCTTCCACGAAATCGTCGACGTTGTTGTGTCCGACGACCCGCACGAGCCACCCACGATCATCGACCAACACTGGCCCGGCGCATTCGTCGGAAACCTGCTGCTGGTCCGTTCGGGCGTCACCGTCCGCGCCGGCTCGGCAGTCGTGGACCAGCAAGCCGCCGCCCGCTCCTGCATGTACTTCACCTTCTGGCGCTGCTACCGGGACGTGCAGGACTTATCCCACAACTGGGGCTCGAATTCCCAGTGGCGCACCAGCTTTCGCCGCGACTACTGCGTCGGCGGTGAACTGCACTACAACACCGATGCCCAATGGAAAGACGATCCCAGACCTCCCGACGACGACCTCACCACGCAAGAACGACTGGACCTCCTGCGTTTTCGCCATGGTGTGCTGCGCGACCTCGGTACCGACTGCTGGCCCTACGACGACTATTTCGTCGAACCGTGGCACTGACGGCGGCCGGGGCGAATCGCCGAGATCCCCTGCAGCGCACCGGAGCGTCTGGAAAAGCCGATGGGCGAGCGTTCGGACTGCGGCGCTGATCGCCTGCCCGACAGGGCAACCCGATCAGCGGGTCAGCACTTGCCGTATCGATCGACTAACGGCTGCTCGGCTGGGCTGGGTGGGCGGTCACTGTATTGGCAGTCGCCGATCGTGATTCGCAGGCTGCGCTCAGGGTCGCTGCTGGCCTGCTTTGAACGAGCTCGGCCGCTCGCCCCAACGGATTTCGATATCGATCCGGCGCCGCTGCAACCCTGATGCGGCCGCTATTCGGTCACGGAAACCTCGATCACCGCCTTGGACTGCTCGGCCGACGCATCCCCGGTCAGCATGACCACCGTCGAGAAGTTGCTGTCGAAATCGGTCGAAACCCGGTGCACTCCTGGCATCCCATCGAGTGCAGCCTCGATGCCTCTCGCTTCCTCGGTGCCCCTACTGCATGCGCAGGCGACTATCCCGACCGGCGCAATCACGGCCCACCTGAACCGCAACCGACCCCGACGTCCCGCACGGTAGCGCCGCGCCGCGCAGTTGAGCTTCAGGCTGAACAAGAGGCGAACATAGCGGGACCGCGATGAACTCGCATTCAGCCGAAGGGTTTCTCGCCGACAAATCGGGTCAGCGCGGCCGCGAAGGCACGCGCCTGGTCCTCGGGCCAGCCGGCCAGGTGCCGGTCGAGACGGCCGGCAAGGCGCTCGCGCATCACCTCGACCACCCGCTCACCGCGATCGGTCAGTCCGAGCAGGGTCGCGCGGGCATCACCGGGATCCGGTGCGCGCCAGACTAATTCGGCCTGTTCCAAGCGCGTCGCATGGCGACTGGTCACCGATCGATCCAGTCCGATTTCGGTGGCGAGCGCAGCCGCGCTGCGCGGTCCCCAGCGGGCCAGCGCGCTGAGCACGGGATAAGTCGTGGTATCCACCGCCGGGTCCAGTTCCTCGGTGAGTTCGGCGTAGATACCATCCCGGGTTCGCCTGCGCAGCAATTCCGCGATCGCCTCGGCGACCTGGGTGCCGATCCCCTGTTCCGCCATGTCACCACAATAGCGTGCATCGAGCACGCATCTCGGGTACGGTCGGTTGCGTGCACACTGCACGCAAACAGTTGAAGGAGACAGTGACCATGACCGCCCCCAGCACCGACATCGCGACCGCGCTCACCGACCTGCTGTTCGATCGGCGGATCGATGTCGACACCGCTTTCGCGCGGCACTTCACCGGCGACTACCGCCAGCGCACCGACGGCGTGTGGAGCGACCACGCCGAATTCGTCGAACACATCACCCATTTGCGCGGTGTGGTCACCGAGGGACGCGTCGAGGTGCACGACGAACTGATCTGCGGCGACCGCTACGCAGACCGGCATACGGTCCACATTCGCAAGATCGATGGCAGCGAGGTCGCCTTCGAGGTGCTGGTATTCGCCGAACTCGCCGCCGACGGCCGCTTCCGGCAGATCATCGAGACCACCACCATGCTGTCGGGCGGAGCCGAGGATCGGGGGCTGGGCAGCGCCCGGTAGGAACTACCTCGCGGCCGGCGACATGATCGAGTGCCGCTTACGGGTCGTCCGACAGGACGAGACGCCGGGCGCTGAACCGCCGCTGCTGCCGATTATCCAGTGGTAGGAACTGATCGGCGTTGGCACTATTGGTCAACTGTTGGTGGTAGGTGTTCATGGGGGAGGAGACCGAGTATGTCCACGGTGCGGCGGTTCTGGATCGAATTCGACATGGCGCGCGACTCGGATTACTGGAGTGCGCTCGTCCAGGGCGTTGGGGTAACCGGCTTCGACGAGAAGGACTGCTTGTCGATGGTGGCGGATCTCCTTCCCGCGGACAAGGAGTTGCCCCCGGTGCGCCGCATCACGGTCGACATCTCACTGGCAGAGCCACTTCCGGTGAACCCTCCCCATCTCGGGGTCCCGGTGTGGCGAGGCGTGTGGTACCCACCCTGGAACCTTTCGATAGGACCTATCTGGCGTCCTCGGGGTGTCGACCGGACGGCCGAACGCCCCGGCATTCCGACGCCTGTCACAGGTACGTCTCCCACGTGGTGGGACGAAATCCCGCATATCAAAAGCCTATTGTTGCCGGTGGTCTACATGCACCAACCCAAGTTCGATGATCAGAAGTGGAAAAACCTCACCTGGATGGAGCGCGCCAGTGCGGCCGCGGATCCGACCCATGCGGCCATGGTGCGCGAGGCCCTCGACTATGTGATCGCGCGGCGCCCGACTCCGAGCGAGTGGTTCGACCCGACCGGTGCCTGGTTCCTCGAGCAACAGGAACTGGACGAGTATCTGCGGGCCCTCCGCGATTACTTGTTCGGAGATCGCTCGGAGCCGATCTCCCCTCCCCGCAACAAACGGCCGCTGCTCGATGCTGGGGGACAGGAAGTCCTGTAGTGCAGGCCGGCAGGTTGGTCAGCTATTTGTCGAACTCGCGCAAGAACGCCAGCAACTCACCGCGCTCCATCGATGTGGAGCCGTTCTTCGAAACCAGCGCGCGCCAAGCCGATTCGGCTTCCGCGAACGCCTCCTCGAGCGGCACGCCGTTGGCCCGCCGCAGCGCGGTCAACCTCGCTGATGCCTCCGCGATCGCGGACGTGTGGCTGCGGTCCTTCGCCATGGCGCTGCCGACCGTGCGTCGATTGCACGCTGCCGACAGCGTCCGCTCCTGGTTCGCCAACCTTGTTGTCCCGCAGTGCGAGACATGGGTGGCAGCGGGTGACGAACAGGTGCTGGGACCATTGGTGCTCACCGACGACGACCTGGAGCAGCTGTATCTGGAACCGTCCTGGCGGGGACGTGGGCTCGGCGACCAGTTCATGGACTTGGCGAAGCGGCGCAGGCCGAACGGCTTGGCCGCGGTCGCGAGCATCTCGTGCAGCGATGTGTGTGCGCATTACACGCGCCGGCAAGGCCTTACGCGGTTACGGTCTTCTCGTGGTGTGGTTATGAGGAAGTCGAATCGAGTCCATCACGAGGTGGTCGGCAGCGCGCCGTTCCAGTTGGCGGTGCGGGTGGGCCTGGTGGCGTACGGCGTAGTTCACCTCCTCGTGGCGTGGGTCTGCGTTCAGGTCGCGCTCGGCGACCTCGACGGCGACGGGGTCGGGAAAGCGGACAAGACCGGCGCGCTGCAGAACCTCGCGGAGAACTCCGGCGGCGGGTTCGTGCTCTGGCTCATCGCCGTCGGGCTCGGAGTCGCCGTGCTGTGGCAGTTGCTCGAGACCTTCACCGGCGCGCGGAACAGCCGGAAGCAGAAGCTGTTGCGCGCGATGAACTTCGGTGAGGCGGTTCTGTTCGGCTACCTGGCCTACAGCGCGGCCAAGCTCGCGAACGGATCTCCGGCCTCGGCGACCGACCAAGCGCAGCTCGGTCTCGTCGGTAGCCTGCTCAGCAAGGAGTGGGGCAAGGCGGTGGTGATCGTCATCGGGCTCGCGATCGTAGTCGCGGGTCTGTTCGTCGCCCGCCACGGCTGGTCGAAGCGGTTCCACGAAGAGCAGGACTTCAGCAAGGCGAGCCGGTCGACGGAACGGGTCGTGATCCGGCTCGGGCGGATCGGGTACGCGGCGCTCGGTGGGGTGTACGCCGGCGCCGGGGTGCTCGTCGTGGTGGCCGCCGTGCAGAGCCAGCCGCAGAAGGCGACCGGGCTGGACGTGGCGCTCAGGACCCTGGCGGCCGAGCCGTACGGCACCGGGCTGCTGCTCATCGTTGCGGTCGGCCTGGCCGCGTTCGCGATCTTCACCTTTCTCGACGCCCGGTTCCGCAAGGTCCACTAGCCTCACGACCTGAGGCGCGTGGAAGACCAACAGCCTGAGGGCTTCTGGCGCCGGCCGAACGCCCGCTATGGCCGAATATCGTGCAGTTCGGGTGGCCTGCCGATTCGCTTGGTCGCGCCGAGCTTTCGGCAACTGATCCTCTGCGTGCGGCTACCCTCCGCGCGCACTTCGAGGTGGCTGCCTCATGATGGACACTGTGGGCGAGATGATCAAGCTGTGGTTCAAGTTCGTCCCTCGCCCGGGATGGTTACCGCAGGACACCGAGGGTATGTGGGCGACCAGGGTTGGTGAGGATACCGCTGTCGTGGAGAATGCGGCCTTCCTCCAGGACGGGGTGGCCGAGGGGGACGTTGTCCGCTATACGACCGATGCGGATGGACTGCATTGGGCGCTAGAGCGGGTCAGTGCCTCGGGCAACTGCACTATTCGTGTCGTGCCGATACCGTCGGGACCGTTAGGGCGCGATGCCCACGCGGTGCATCAACGATTGGCGGTGTTCGGTTTGGGCGGTGAGGTCTTCAGCGACGCCTTCCCTATGGTTGCTTTCACGGTGCCTGCGGACGCGGATCTTGCCGGGGTCAAAGCCTTGCTGGAGCAAGGGCAAAGTGACGGATGGTGGCATTTCGAGGTCGGTTGCGGGACGCCGGAGTGGTGGGACGCCTGACTAGCCGGGAAGCCTGTTGCGATACGGCTTGCCTGAACACACGGTCGTGAACAACTCCGAAATCAAAAATAGCCAGCAGTCCGGCATCCGTGCGGAGGAAGATAGTACGATTACCGTCAACGGCACAGTGCTCAGTAGTAATCGACAGTCTGGTATCAACGCTTCAAGGCGCAGTTCGATATCCGTGACGGGCAGTACGATTTCGGGGAACGAACGAGGCGGCATCTTGGCAGAGGGGGCAGCCAACATAAAAATCGTTGGAAGTACAATCACCAATAATATCGCAGACGCGGGTGCCGGAATCAACGTTGACGTCGGCTCCAAAGTGGACGTGGTGAACTCGACGATCAGTGGCAACACCGCTGGTGGGCCGTTTGCCGGAACAGCGCACGGGGGCGGGATTATCGTCAATAGCAAAACTCAACTCACTTTGGACAACAGTACTGTGTCCGACAATGTGGTACGCAGCATCAAAGAAAGCGCTGGTGGGGGAATTAGCATGCTCGGCGGCCCGTCCACCAAGGTGACCCTGATCAACAGCAAGGTTACCGGCAACGACGCCAACGCAAGCCAAGACATCAAACAAACATTCGGCGGCGGTATCGACAACAGGGTCGGTACACTCAGCCTTCAAGGCGACAGTCAAGTCAGCGACAATTTTCCGAACAACTGCGAGAAAAAGATCGAAGGTTGTGGGGCTCAATAATATTAGATGGGCAAAGTCTTTCGAAGCTGGACCCGGCCAATCCTGCCCGCACTCCCGTATCGACCGTCGTTTACACCGCAGCACAGCGATGCCCGGATAGCCTCTCTCGCTTACACGGCCGAGCGAGGGAGGCGCCGGACCGGATCGTCGCCTAGACACCGAACCCGCAAATCAGCACCCGGACCACTTCTTCGGAGCAGGGACGTAGGCCGCACCTCATCTACTAGGCGCGGCCTGGCGACAGGCGGGGATCGACCATGCGTGTTTCCATCCGACAGTACGTCTGCGCCGAACGACCAGTGGTCTACTCGCGATGTGCTCAGCCGCGATCCCATCCATGGTCGGTTCAACCGATGAGCCGATACTTCACAGATCGGGGAACAAGTTATGCCTTTCGCTTCGGTCAGAACCACCACTCGCTCGCTTACGCAGCCAGGCGGGGTCGAGGCCCTGTAGAGAATCGTTGGTTTGTTAAACACCGGGCCGGTCGCACTGAATCGTCAGTACGGGGTTCGGGAAGCTCGGCGGTGCGGTGGCTGCTCGTCTGGACGATCGACGTCGCCGAAGCGGCTTTCGCGGATCTTGTCTTGCAGGCCGCGGATCGCCGCCGAGGTCGTCCAGGGGTCGCTGAAGGTCAGCCCAGGACAGGAATCGGTGTAGGCGATGAATGCCGCGTCGCGTGGGGACCAGTACACGCCGAAGATCGGCTCGCCACCACCGAGGCGACGACCCTGGTCGTGTAGTCGCGGCGGATTATCGTTCGTAACTCGATAATCGGCGCTGTCGCTGCCGAGCTGAAGGGCCGGAAGGACCCGGAACGACGGTCCTTTGATGGTCTGGCATAGGGGGAGGACACTGCATATGAACATCCGGTATTGCTGCCGTGCGGGCGTTTCCACATGTCCGCTTCTGCCGATTTCCGTGTGTTCCCGCCAGGAGGTGATCTCGTGTAGTCCGCACGAAAATGACCGCCCGGCCTCTTACACCAGAGGTGTCGACCTGGCTGAACTGCTCGGTTGTTGCCCTGCGAAGTGTCAGCAACTCCCTCCGATCCATAGCGGAGGCGGCGCCGAATAGTTGTCATGCGCCGCCTACAGGCGGCGACCACACACACACTATGGAGAGGACTCGGATGCCTTCTGCTGCTGTTCGTTGTATAGCGGGACTTGCGATTGTCGTGGCCGGGGTCGCTGCGGGGATTGGCACCGCAGAAGCCGCCACTAACTTTCCTGCGGGTAAGTTCAGAATGAAGCACACTGCCCGTGGACAGTGCGCCACGCTCAAATATGAGGAGAGCGGCGCCCCATTCGTAGCTCTCGCACCCTGCGACGGCAAGACCGATCTGCAGGCATGGAAGTACGACAGCAAGACCCACAAGATTCATCTCGCATCCAAACCGGCCCAATGTATGGCCGCGCACATCTTTGTGAAGAAATGTTCTTCCAAGGAAGCAGCGAAATGGGAAACTCGGACGTTCAAGAAGGACATCAACGTCTGCCTGGTCGGAGTAGGGGACTGCCTCACTGATTTCTACAAAGAGCGCGGGGTGGATGCCTTGACCGCCATCAAGGGTGGCCAAAACACCGGCAGCAACAAGATCGAGTTCATTCCCTTGTGACCGCCACAGCCGTCCGGGGTGCGAGAACGGCCGGAAGCTACCTGTTCCGGCCCCGGTCGTGCATCGACGCCGGGCTTGCGGCACCCGAGGGGCAGGGGATGCTCCACCGAAACCTTTCCTCTCGGTCCCACTCGGTCTCGATCGACGGCAGTGACGTCAACGCACTAGGTATCCGCAATCCCGATGCCTGATTCGGGCAGCGAACGCACCATAATGCCCTTGGTCTCAATAGGTCGGCGCAACACTGGGAATCTCCTGGTGAGGAAGGGATGTGATGCGCAATGGCCTCGAGCAGACCACTGTCGGAGAAAAGGACCCCGTTGACCGAGGCTCAGGTCGAGCAGGTGTGGCGGCGGTGGCGATCCGGGCAAGTGATCAAGGTCCTGGCCCGGGAGATGCGCCGACACCCTTCCACGGTGCGCGACCTACTCAAACGCTGTGGCGGGGTCCGCCCGATTCCTCGCCACCGCGGCCGGCTTCGCCTGAGCCTTGCTGAACGAGAAGAGATCTCGCGCGGATTGGCCGCCGGGGACTCGCTGCGTGGTATTGCCCGCCGCCTGGGTCGAGCACCCTCGACGATCTCGCGTGAGGTCGCCGGGCGCGGCGGCCGCTTCGCCTACCGGGCCTTGCCCGCCGACCAGGCGGCGTGGGCTCGGGCAACGCGCCCGAAACCGACCAAACACCGAAACGTGCGCAGTGCGGTTCGGCCACACTCGATACCCTGCGGCCGAGACGACCACACCGGCCGAACGCACGACGAACGCCGACGAGGTGATCTCGTCCAACCCGCTTTCGTCCCGGTCGACTTCCGCCGATGATGCCAAGAACTCACCCAGTGCCCGGTCTTGGAGCGCCACCTGTTCGAATCTCTCCACCCCCGTAGTGGCCGGCCGAAACAACTCCACGCTGGAGTAGGCCAGCGCCGCAGGACCACGCACCTCCGCAACGGACAACACCGTGCGCAACCGCTCCGCGTTGACGACCTCGCCTACCGGGAGCTGGAATCCGGCGACTCGAACCTTCTCTGCCGCAACGGTATCGGGCGCAGTCGCGATCGCCGAACCCTGCAACACCACTGCACCGACCCATCCCGCCGGACACATCAGCGACCTCGGCGATACCACCACTTGCAGACGGCTGGGTGTAAAGGAAACCGGAACTACCGCCAGTTCCGCCCACAACGCCTGAGCATGAGCCACTACAGCCGTCACCGACATGAAATCCCCTCTCCGCGTCGGGCATCGAGAACAAGCTTGCACCACCAGCTGAGCCCGCACATCGGCACTACAATGCGTTCGCCGACTGCGCGCCCAGCGGCACGCGCGGACGTATGAAGACCGCGTTTCAAGACACCGTGGAGATCACCGACGCCCTGCTGAATCCTCCAGCTAGCAGTTGGATAGCCACCGACGACCCCGAGCGTCGCGGTGCACGCGCTCGGGGCCGAGAATGTGACCACACCCCAAGGCCTCGACATAGTCGCGTTATGTCCGTTTATTCGTGCCGGGTCGAGTCGGAGGGTCTCGGGCTCTTGGTGACGTCCGGGCGTGGTGGCGTGCAGGCGGCCGTGACGCTGGCGTGTCTGGCCGGTTTGGAGGATCCCGATGGCGATAGATCGTGGCTGCCAGGCGATCTGGCTATGGCCGTCGGGGCGCTTCAGGCGCATCCTGTGAAGTGCGCGGAGTGGGCGGGCGTGGCCGGCATGCTGAGTTCCGGCCGGCGAGGAGGAATGCATGGAAAGCGCGCCGAGCAGGACGGCGATGTTTGCGGCCGTGTCGCGTGGATTGTTTCGCCTGGAGACGGCGTCGCCGTGGGTACTGGACGATGTGCTGGCCCTGGTGCTTGTCGGCCCGGTATGGCAGCAGCTGCGAGACCAGTTCGATCCGCTGTTCCCCGGCCCGGTCCGCCGCGAGTCCCGGGCGGCTGTCTGCACCCGCAGCCGGTACGCCGAGGACCGGCTGGCTGCCGGTGCCTTCACCCAGTACGTGATCCTCGGCGCGGGGCTTGACTCGTTCGCGTGGCGTCGGCCGGATCTGCTCGGCTCGCTGACGCTGTTCGAGATTGATCACCCTGCCTCCCAGGGCTGGAAGCTCGAGCGGGTCAGAGAGCTCGGCCTGCCGCTCAGCGACTCGCAGGTATTCGTGCCGGTTGATTTCGAGGCCGGACCGGTTCAGGATGTCCTGGGCCCGGCCGGGTTCGATTGGGCGCAGCCTGCGATGTTCTGCTGGACGGGCGTCGCCCCCTATCTGACGGCACAGGCGATCGAGTCGACGTTGCGCACGATCGCGACGGCAGCTCCCGGGTCTGAGGTGGTGTTCTCCTACCGGGCCGAGGACTGCGCGCTCGACGACGCGGGGACGGAATTCGCCCGTATCTACACGCCGATCGCGGCTTCTGTCGGCGAGCCTCTTCAGCCTGGCTGGCCGGTATCGGAGATCGAGAGGCTGATCAGCCGGTGCGGGCTGACGGTCGTGGACCACCCCACACGTGCAGACCTGCAGCAGCGGTACTTCGCCGGCCGTACCGATGGCCTGCGGCCCTATACCTTTGAGACCCTGGTGGCCGCGCGGGTCACCTGAGCGAGCGCAGGCCACGACGGTGCTCGCCCGAATTCATCGGCCAAGCAACGTAATCGGCATCCTCACATCGGCAGATCAGTGCATTCGGCCGGACCGCGCGGTCAGCATCGCCTTGCCCTGGTGATGACCGTGTTAGTCGGGCTCGACAGGTACGAGCCGGGTGAGACTGGTGTGGGTTCCGCGTCGACTTCGACGAACACGCGGCCGGTATTGCCGTCAACGCCGATCTCGATCGCGCGGAACACGCTGACCCCGGTGGCCCCTAGCCGGACCAGGAAAGCCTTTCTCTACCGTCACACCAGCGGGCCAGCCGTGCAGACCGGCGGGTTTGGTTTCGCTGGCTGACCGCCGGTGCGGTCGCTCGTGGGCGAGTTCGGCGCTATCCGTCCTTTGGTACGTCCGCACCGAATAACCGGTGTTGATCTGTGCAGACTTATCGGAACCCGGCGCCGCGCGGTGTTGTCGGATTCCCCCGGCCGATGGAGGGTGTGCGCCAGGTCCGGTTCCTGATCGCCACTTCCGATACGAGAGAAGGAGTTTCACGTGACTCACAAACTGTCGACCGCCGCCGCGGTCGGCATCCTCGCCGTGTTCCTGTCCACGGGTACCGCGACCGGCCAACCACCACAGGCTCCGAGCTCGCCGGATTCGCAGCAACAACAGCAACAACAGCAGTCGCAACAAGGACAGCGGCAGGGCGGCGGGAACAGCCCCGACCAGGACGACCCCAGACCGGAGGCGGCACCCCGCCGTCACAGCGGTGTAGTTGCGAGGGCGACGACGACCAGAGCGCAGGCAATCAAGCGCAGGGTTCGGCCAATCAAGCGCAGAGCCAGGCGCAGGGTGTCGGCACCGGCGCCGGCAGTCAGGTGGGGGTCACAGGGCGAAACGGTAAGCCGAAGGCGCCAAAAGGTACCCAGTCGAAGCCGAAACCGCCCCAGTCGAAGAAGTAAGGAAGCTGGCAACCAGCTCGTAGCCGTGGCCCCTTGCTGCGGCGGGTCCGTGCGGTGAGAGGTCTCGGGTAGCGGGTTGTGACCGGCGGTGGCGATCGAATTCCGCCGCTACCGCCGGTCTCGACGGCTGCGAGGCGGCCCCTGCCGAGTTCGGCGACGTAAAAACCGGCAGCCGGCAGCTTGATCGTCCGTACAACGCCGACGATGACGATCAGCGATACACCCCACCCGGAACCTGCCGCGATCCGCGCCGCCTACCTCACCCTCGCGCCGTTTGCACGACGCTGCCACTGACGTACTGAGATCGGCATTTTCCGTGCGTTGGAAAGCCGTGCCGATCAACAGATTTGGACGGCCGACCAACGCCCGGTTCGCGGCGCGGGTTCAGGCGGTCATCGCAACACCTCGTTGAGTGCTTCTGATGGTGTCTTGAACCCGATCCCTTGCCGGGGTCGAACGACGCCGCCGTACGCCACCCCTGGACATAGGCCTCCTGGGTGATGTCCTCGGCATATCCACGATCACAGACCACCCGCAACACCAGACCGAACACCCGCGCACACGTCCGGTCATACAACTCGGCAAACGCCTGCTGGTCCGATCGGCCACAACGCACCAATAGCATGGCCAGCACAGCATTTTCAGCAGTCACCTCGCCGCCCGAGACCTCGGTTGCCAACCCTGGCTTCACCACCCGCTACCCCTGCCAAGGTCAAGGAGGAAGCGGACAAACTGTTTGTCATCGCGGCGTGCCAGCGTGCCTACAGCGCCGCCGCGCGCGCCCGCGCCGCAATCGAAGCCAGATTCGACGCCTACGTCCACGATGATGAGGCCGACCCCGGGTTTGAACAAGTCCTCGGCGACGCCGCAGAAGATGCCCGCGAAGAGGCAAACGACGCCGTCGAGTACGCCGGCGAAGCCGAGGCCGCAGTCGACATCGGCGTTGCCGCCAGAGCCGCCTACAACGCCGCCGTGGAGAGCGCCCGTGCCGCCGACAGCGCCCGCGGAAGCGAAGCCGTCATCGTCGCTGCCGACGACGCCGCGGACGCTGCCAAGGCTGCCGAGGCCGCCGACGACGACGAGAGTGTCGAGCTTGCCGACGAGGCAGCGGTGGCGGGGGAGGAGGCTGTCGAAGCGGCGAAAGCCGCGTTCGGTGGTCCGGAGTCGGTGAAGATCAACCGGGTTGGCGAGTCCGGGTAAAGGGCGCAGGGCTTGGGGGCGTGGCGGGCGGGTTTAGCGGGTTGGATTTCGCCCCGCCCGTACTCTCTGGTCCTGCGGCTGGCTGTTTCACGGAATCGGCGTCGGGCCGTAACAGGGGTGACCAGGGAGCTTCCCCGGCAGTCGTGGCCACGAACAGCTTCGACGGCTGGGGAAGTCACCCTGGTACACACCCGGCGCCGCCGGGTGGTAGCGATGGTTGTCGCTCGCGCTGGCTGTTGTGGTGACAAACGGCTGAGGGCCTGCCCGGCGGACCTGAAACACGACCGCTGCGCACGCCAAGCCAGTAGGCCCTGAGCCGCCGCAGCAACGGCTGATCCGACCCGAGCTGCGCCGCCTGATGGACTCGGCCGACCTCGGTTGAGGCTGGGCGCACCGCACGCTCACGACCGGAACCGGGGTGCGGTGATGTAGCGGCTCCAGATGGTCGCTGCTTCGGCGGCGAGCTCGGTGGTGGTATCCGGGGGCGCCGGAAACGGCCAGGGCGAGCATTTCGAGCATATGGGGGCCCGGCCGGGCGGTAGTCCAACCCATCCGATTCCGTCACGGTTTCGAATAGGAGGGTGTGTTCGCGTGCGCAGCCGTCTCGTTGGCTTAGGTTCCGCCATGACGGTCGACGCGCGCCACGCGGGTAGGCCATAAAAAAAATCATGCGCTATGGGAGGAAATAAATGAGCGTACGGGATCGGCGTCGTTGTTTTCGGCTCGGGATGATCGTGTCCACTGCGTTGCTCGCGGGGACAGCGGCCGTGGTGGTGAGCGGCCCTGCCCAGGCCGGACCGACGGCCGAGGAACGCGAGTTGCAATTGGTGGAGACTATCTTCAACGTATACCTCTGCAATAAGGTGCGTCTGGAAGAGGGCGGGCCGAAGGAACTCGAGCCTCATAGCGAGACCTGGTATCAGGAATGGGAGAAAATCGAGGCCGAAGCCCCTTTTGAAATAAAGGGAGGTGGAAATCCGGCTCGTGGCGCGCGAGAAGAATTATTCCGCGAGCCGGGAGGCACGTTCAATGAGGAAACCCGCGAGGAGATGTGTACTCGTACCGAAGATTACGCTGAGACCCTCGCGAAGATCATGAAAGAAGTAAAAGGAAAGATCAAGAGTGGCTACACAACAGAGTCTGAGCTCGCGAAGTTTTTCGATGCCAAAGCGCGGAAGTACTGTGTGATCACCGAGAAAGACCGGGAGAAAAACAAGCGGAACATCGAGACCGGAGAACTGTTGTCCGATGGTGAGGAGCAGCCGAGTTCGATTTGTTCGCAGCTGTAGCGCAAGTCAATGCAGTTCTAGATTCCAATGACAACTGGGTATGGGGATAATATATGCGAACTGCGCCTGTCGGTGCAAGAAGGGTCACTCGATGATGAAACGGACAAAAGTAGGTACCGCGCTCGCCGTGCTTGTCATTACGGGAAGTCTGTGTTCGACGGCTTTTGGTGCAAGCACCGGCCGCGCGGCGCCCGATACGATGAGCGAAGCCGAGTTGCTCAAGGTTACGATACAATTGAACAAATTCCTCTGCAGGGCCGACACCGAGTCCGATAAAGAAGTAAACGACGATAAATATCCCGATGCGCTGGTATTTTCCGAGGAATTGGATGAGCTCAGAACTGTTTCCGGCCTCAAGCCGCGTACGCGGACTTGGTATGAAGAGTATCGCAAAATGGAAGAATACCTTCCGTATAAATATAGGGTGAACAGTACGAATAATCCCTCCGCAATCGCGCGTCATGATCTGTGGGGAACGACTGAGTTCAATCCCGAAACTCGGAAGCTGATGTGCGATAACCAGGAGGAATATGCCGCTGCCGTCGAGGAAGCCGTCAAGCAGAAAGGGGAGACCACGCCATACGCAGCCACTATAGGGCTGCCTGCATTCTTCTCGGAGAAGGCCCGGAAGTCTATCCAGTTGAACGAAAAGGAAGCGAGCGGTGGCAACGGTTCCGAATTCGCAGATGAACTGAAGAAGTAGACGGGTCGACCCTGGATGCGAGCTCCTCGATGGTTGGCGTCGACTCCGGACCGCCACAGCCACACGGGCTTGTTCACCCCACCGCTGGGCAGATGCTCGACCCGCAGCCGGATCGCGGTGCCCTCGATGATCGGCAGCGGCCCCTCGTGATCGGCCCACGCTGCCCGGTGGATCAGGTCCAGACTCGAATCGAGAGATGTTCGCGGCAATCAGCGGACCGAGGGTAGTACCCCGGAATGTCAGTGCTGTCGAAGCCGACGCTGTTGCCGTACTCGGGACCGCTGTCGCCACTTCCGCCGCTTCCCGACGGGGCAGGCGGGGATTGTTGCAACGTGCCGCCGCGAACCGGTGGCCTGATCCGACGTCGGTGAATGTCGTTACCCACCGGCCACCCTCCGCGACGAGCTGCTGGTGCGGCGACTCCCGCCGATCGCCGCTACCGGCGTCGCAGCACCAGCCCCCGCGCGGGCCTCTCGGCAGCGAAGCGGCGGTCCTGGCCATCAGCATCCACGACGGCTGTCCGGATAGTCGCCTGCCGCAGCGGCGAGCCGTCGCTGCTCTCAACGCCGAGTACGTTCGCACAAGCTTATGGATCTGGTTCGGGACTGATCATCGACCGGCAGAGATGAGCTACCGCAGCCCCGACCACGCAAGCCCATGACCGAACGTCCGCTGCTTAAGCAGCGTGCGTTTCCGCGATGTTCACTACTTCCGGGCATGTGGAGTTGACAACCAGGGCAGTGCGTACCTGCTCGTTGGAGTACCGCCGACACTGACACCGTCATAGAGGGGCTCCCCTCTCGTGTCAAGGCGTGGGCTGAGAACCACACCAATGAGGCAGGTGGGCAGCCGATTTGGGAGCTTCTCGTCGGGCACCTGGACTAGATCCTGGCCGGGATCAGGTCCTGACACCAGTCTTAAGTAGCCGCTGTGCGCGCGACGGTCAGCTGTCCATGATCTCGTGGCCGGCGCCCAGGCACATGGTGTCGGTCGGTAACCAATCCGGCTATGCCGCAGTGAGACCGTGCTCGGCAACCATCCCATCCGTGGCAAATAGGAATGGGATCTCGTACGGGCGGGAGCCGGTGTGCGGCAGCAGGTTCGAACTCGGCTAACGGCCGATCTTTTCCAGTTCGTCGATGTCGTCGCCGGAGAGCGACAGTCCGGCACCGCGGAGATTCTCGCGTAGGTGGGTGGTGGAGGCGGTGCCGGGGATCAGCAGGATGTTCGGTGATCGGTGCAGCAGCCAGGCCAGTGCGACCGACATCGGCGTCGCGTTCAACCGGGCGGCGACGGCCGACAGCGCCGTGGACTGCAGTGGGGTGAAGCCGCCGAGCGGGAAGAAGGGTACGTAGGCGATGCCCTGGCCGCCCCTGCTGCTGGAGTTCGGCGAGGGTCTCGAACGACTCCGCGAGCGAACCGGACTGTGGCCCTGCGGCATCGCCGAGCCGGAGGTTGACCACGTCGAGCACGTCGAGGCCGAGCGCGGCCAGGTTCTCGTGGACCGCGCGGCGCAGCTGTTCGGGTCGTCGGGCCAGCGGCCAGCCGCCCTGCTGATCGCGGGTCGCGCCGACCTTGGTCGCGATGTGCAGCGGTTCGGGGTAGGGGTGCAGTGCTTCGCGGATCAACTGATTGGTGAACCGTGGCCCGTACGACGCTTTCCTGGCCGTATGTCCGAGCCGCAAACTGCTGGAACGGATCTCCGACAAATGGGTCGCACTGATCGTGACCGCACTCGGCGTCGGCGGGTCACCTCAGCCCGGCGACCCCTGCATTGGTGAGTGCAACCGCACACCAATTATCAGTCACGACGGCGGCCGCAACAGCTGTGCTACCTGCATCCGGTCAGCGTCGAAGTGTGCCGTGATTTCCCGGCCGCGCGCATCGATGATGCTGATCGTGTTGTTTCCCGGGAAGGAGACACGCGTCGGACATCGCTCACCTTCAGGCGCCGTCCACACACTGGTCTGCCTGCTGAACAGGCCGCCGCGCTCCCGCAGCCTGACGGCGCACAGGGTGTCGATCATGGCGTTCACGTAGTGGGTGACGGCTTCGTGGCGACCGTCTGCGCTCACCTCGACGGCCACGATCTTCTTTTCATCCGAACCGAAGGCTACGTAAAATATCGCCATCGGTACCAAGGGCACCGCCGCCAGCGCCAGGACGACGGCGGGCACCAGCCAGGTTCGCGTGCGCCAACCCATACTCGGTGCGCGGACGAACAGCGCCGCCGTCGCGATCCAGCACACCAGCGGAACCCAGACCGGGACTGCCTGAAACCGATAGAAGCGGTTCGACACCTGGATCGCGGGTACTGCCGCGAAGCCCGCCGTCGCCAGCGCGGCGACCGTGAGCACCCAGACGATCCGCCATCGGCGCGGCACCCTGCTCGTCGCGCCCCCTCGTCCACTCGGCGCAGGAATCGTCGCTTCAGTCGTCTGCTTCGCCAACGGTCGGCCTAACTCGTGCACTCAGTATTCGGCTCCAGCAGCCGAACTCACCGTCAGCCTATCTGGTAGTTCGCGGGAAACCGATGCCCTCAACCTCCTGAAAATGCGGTGCGGAACAGACGGCGACGGTCCGTAAGTCAGCCGCCGAGGTGGTGTTCTCGCGCGGGCGTGTGGATCAGCTCGCTGACGGTTGTGGCGTAGGAGGAGGCGGCTCGGTTGCCGACGCCGGCGTCGGGATGGCCTGCCTCGTGGAGGGGGAGATGGTTAAGCGGGCCGGTGGGGATCCACCACAGGTGGGGGAGGTGTTGTTGGTCGGGTGGTGGACCGGAGAGAAGGCCTAGCTCATGCAGGATGGGTTGGGAGAGCACTGTCCATAACCAGCTGAGGGTCTCGGTGATCGACTGCTGCGCTGCTGATTGTTCGGCGGATGACAGGCGGGGGTCGGTGGAATTGGTTACGGCGGTGCGGAATTGGTCGGTGCGGGCGGTCAGTTCTGTCTCCGATAAGTCGGGGAGTGCGATCGAGCGTAAGGCGGCGTGCTCGATGATCAACGCGTCCGAGCCGAGTCCGCTGACATTCACGACGATGATGGGGCCCGTTTGTGGTGCTGCGGCGAGCAATTCAGAGACATCAGGGGGTTTCAGGAAGCTGTGCAGTCCGGGTACCCGGCGGATTTCGGCGATCAACCGATGCCACTCCTGTGCGGCGTGGCGACGCTGTTCGCCGGTGGGAGCTCCGGGTGCAGCCCTGATGAACAGCTGCGGCGCGGAAAAGCCCGCTGTTTCAGGTTGATTGAGCACGTGGCTGAGTTCGTCGAAGCGTTGCGCCAGCCGAGGTTCGCGCTTCGCGAGTTCGGTGCTGTAACGGTGCGGTATGCCGTGGCCGTGCTCCAGTATTCGCAGCGCGTGCTCCGGAGCGGGTGGACCGATGCGAAGCGCGCACGCGGCCGCGTCGCGGGTCAGGCCGGTGAAGTCGGCGAGTAATCGCGCACGGTCGGTCATCGGGAGCGTGCGCGCGGCGAACTGGGGCAACAGATCCACCGCCATGTCGAATGTTTGGTGTACGAGTCTGCTGGTGGCGGCCGAGACGGTAGCTCCGGGGACGGTCAATTGCCGTGCGGCAGCGACGCGTTCGGGCACCGAGACGGTCGAGTCGCCGGCGATCTGCTGCCATCGGCGCGCGGAATCGTCGGCAGCCGAGCCGGTCAGCGCGGCCCGCAGTGAATAAGCCGCCGCGACCGCCGCCCGGGCACGCGAATGCAACACGTGACCGGCCGGTGCTGCTGCGCCGGCTCGTTCGGCTAACCGCTTGAAACGCTTCAACTCCCGATGTCCGCGCCGGGGCAGATCATCGGTCCGGCGGGATAGCTCCAGATGATCGTCCGGAATACCCCAGCGGTGCAGGAAGCGGGCGCGCTCGACCTCGGCATGAACGAGGCGGCGCTCCGCCAGATGGGCATTCGCCCGCGGGGCGATGCGTGCCCGCCGCATCGCGGTGGCAGCCTCCGTGAGATCGGTCGGATCAGCGCCCGCTCGAAACCGTTGCAGGAGTAGTAACGCCAGGTTGATGTTGTACCGCGCCCACAAGGGATGAGACCTGGCTCGGAGACCATGCGGCAGCTCCGCCACCGCCTGCTTCGCCAACAGGGTCGCTTCGTCCAATACATCGGCGTTGGCGTCTCCCCAAATATGCTGTAGCCGTAGCGCATCGGCGAGTGAGGATTTGGCTCCCGGTACCAGCGCCGCGTGACGTTCGCCGTGCGCGAGGGCTTCTCGAAGCAACTCGACCGATTCCCGCAGTATCGAAGCATCACCGGTCACGACGGCTTTGCTCAGCAACGCACCGGCCAGCGAGTTGAGCCGAGCGCCGCGGAGCTCATGGTCGGCGGGCGTGCCCCGCAGCGCGGCCCGGCCGGCGTTGATGCCGTCGTCGAGGTCGACCGGCTCGCCGGCGCAGCGCCACCGGGACAACAGCGCGCCCGCCAGGTTCGCCGAGAGCGCGGGCAGCATCGAATGGCGGACCGGCGCGTGATCCAAGGCCTGACGGAACAATTCGATCGCATGATCGATATCGTCGCGGGCGCCGAACCGTTCGAATCGCGCCCACTCGGTGAGCCCTAAACCGTTCTCCGCCGCGCTCCGGAGTTCGGGCTGCGCCGTCGCACACAGGGGAGTGGCGAACACGTCCGCAGCACGTTCGAGCAGCTTCAGCCGACCGGTCTGTTCGTATTGCGCGAACAGCTTTTCCGCTTCGGTGATCGCCGAATGCCCGCTCGTGTCGCGCATGGGCGCGCAGATATGCAGGTGGACCTGCGGGTCGCCGCAGATGAGCGCGTTGAACTCGCTCAGCGCCCGACCGTGCTCGGTGCCGGTGATATTCAGCGGTTGCCCATCCCAGATCGCCAGCAGCGCATCGAGGTCGGGACCGGGCGGTCCGTTCGCGATCGTGCGCAGTTCGTCACCGAGCTCGCCGGGCGCAAGTTCCATGGCGGTGCGTAGGTTGTCCATGTCCGGTCTGTTCGCGTTGTCGCGCAAGGTCTTTCACCCACTGTCTAGAGGTGCTGTTCGAACCGCGACGGCGGCCCGGGTTCGGCTGTACCTTCAAACGTGATGTCGTTGAGGCTAATTGGCGACAGCAGGTAGCCGAGGCCGATTGGCTACACGCGATTCTTGGAGGCGCCATGTCGAGCACCGGCGACGGACCGGAACCTCAGGCTTTGCTCGCAACGGTGCCCGCCGGACTGCTCTTCGTGACACTGGCCGTGGCCGGCCCCACACTCGGCCACCGCCGCTGGCACGAACTGCCGGTACTCGTTCGCGAACTGGACACGCTCGCCCGGCATCCCGGCGCGCAGACAGCCGGGATCGTGCTGTTGACCACGGCCGCCGTGCTGGTGGCGGCCATGGGCTGCGGTCTGGTGGTGCAGATGCTCGCCGGAGTGACCCACCAGCTGTGGTCACAGCTCTGGCCCGCGCCGCTGCGTGGCTTCGGCAGACTGCTCACCCGCTGGCGGGCGCGGCGCTGGATCGCCGCGGGCCGCGCCCTCGACCTGGCTTGGCGCAACACCGCCCGCGGTCAAGCAGGCCAACGCCCGCCGGGCTTCCTCGGCACCGAGGACACCGCGCGCCTCAACGCCTTACGGAACCGGATCTCGCTGACCGAACCGCGCCACCCCACCTGGATCGGCGACCGCATCCGCTCCACCGACAACCGCGTGCTGCACCACTACGGCCTGGACCTCGACTCCGCCTGGCCACGGCTCTGGCTCATCGTCCCCAGCGAGACACGAAGCGAGCTCCGGTCCGCGCGGGCCCGCTACGACTCCGCCACTCGCCTTGCGGCATGGTCGATTCCGTACCTGCTGCTCGCCGTGTGGTGGTGGCCGTCGGCCGTGCTCGCGACGACCATCGCGCTCGTGGGCGGCCGCCGCGGCCGCGCCGCCATCGACCGATTCTGCGCACTGGCCGAGTCCACCGTCGACCTCTACGGCCGAGACCTCTCGGCCGCCCTCGGCCTCCCGGCCGGGGAGGGCGCCGTCCAGCCGGAGACCGGCCACGTGATCACCGCGCACCTCCGCAAAGGAGCCTGACCAACGGGTGCCCGCTGGTGTGCTGGAAACTCGGGTGGAGAACGGTCCGATTGTCCGATAGGGTGCGATATCGCGGCCACGGGGGTTGATCGTGTCGCCGATTTCTATTGAGATTTGCCAGTTTCGGGTAGCGCGTGCCCGGGCCGGTTGGGGGAGATTCGCCGCGAATCACCGCACGGACAGGTCGTCGGCTGGCGTACGAGGAGGTACCGATGCCCTACGCGATTCTGGGTCTGCTGACGCTCGCGCTGTGGATCTACTGTCTGATCGACATCATCACCTGCCCCGACGCGGGCATCCGGCACCTGCCCAAACTGGGCTGGCTGATCGTCGTCATCCTGCTGCCCACCGTCGGCGCGCTGCTCTGGTTGTTCGTGGGGCGCCCGCTGCACGAGTCCCGTCCGCGCTCGACCACCGGCTACACCGAGTACGACCGCCCCGGCCGCTATGTCGCGCAGGATCCGGCGGCTGACGAGGCGTTTCTGCGGAAATTGCGGGAGCGAGCCGAACAGCAGCGGGCCGAAGCCCGTCGCCAGGAAGCCGCACGGCAGCGCGACGAGGATCGGCGGCGTGAGCAGGGCGAACAGCGCTAGGCAGCCGACAAACAACTTGCTTTACAAGGTATTTCGTTGTAATTCGGCACGGACGACGGCGTGCGTATTTGTGATATCCGTCAGCTATTGATGCGCCATTGACAACCGGCGCATGAATGCTGAATTCTTGGCGCCTGACGGGGCGTGGGTCGAACCGGGACTCGAAATACCGCCGCCGTACGTCTTAGGAGAATTATGACCCTGCCGCAGTGGCCGGACCATGACATCACCCAGCTACGCGAGGTCGCCGACAAGATCGCGACGCTCATCCAGCGCAACGCCGAGGGTAGTGGAGGATTGCCTCGCTTCGTCGACGCGTTGCAGCAGAGCGGGCCGATCGCGGACCTGCTGATCGAGTACTCGGTCCGCTGGTTCAACGACAGCAGAGGCGAATCGGTCCTGCTCGGGCCGGAGCTGTACTGGGTACTCACCGAGACCGTTTCGCCGGAAGATCGCGGCGGTGAGGGATACGGCCAGCCGGCCACGAACTGCCATCCGGTCACCCGCACCCGGCAGATGCTGCTGATCTGTGTGCTGGAAAAGCTGTCCGCCCGCCCGTGGCATCCCGAGCCGGGCGAGGACTCCGCGGCGGCGATCGTTAAACACCGCTACAGCAACAATGCGGTGCCCTCGCTGCCGACCAGGGTGACCCAGCCCGCGGGTGTCGAAGGCGTGATCACGACCTCGCAATTCACCTAGCGCGGCCTACGCGGTCATTGCGCCGATACCGAACGGGCCTCGGTCCGAGGCTTGTTGCGCCGAACACGGATACGCCCCAAGGGGTTTCGATGGATGCAGTGCCGTACATGCCACTCGTCCAACCAGGGCGGCGACTGCTGTGGGGTTCGATCCAGCCGGCATCGCTGCCGGATCTGGTTGCCGGTGCCTGAACAAGATCGCTGAGCCATGGCAGGGGGTCTCGACGCCGCGAAACGCCGATCTGGGGCCGGTTGCCGACCCCGATGTTCGGCGGGTCCGTCAGAAGTTAGATTAATCTGTCGTATCAGCGCGTTACCATCAAAAGCAGACGCGGTGAAGTACACGATGTGAAATTGCGTGGTTCCCGTCGAAGGTCTCCCAGTATCGGAGTAGAAGCTTATGGTCGGACAGCCCGGCTGGGTCGGCGTCGAGCCGAGTGTCGCCGACCGCGGTCCGACCGCACTTCGGATCGCGGTCGGCGGCCAGCTGCGCAAGTTACGTGAGGCCAGTGGCATCACGCCGCAAGTCGCGGGCGAGCACATCCGCGGCTCGTACGCCAAGATCAGCCGGCTCGAACTCGGGCGGACCGGCTTCAAGGAACGCGACATCGTCGACCTGCTGACCCTGTACGGGGTCACCGATCCCGAGAAGCGGGCGACGTTCGTGGATCTCGCCCGCAAGGCCAACGAGCCGGGCTGGTGGCACCGATACAATGATTTGCTGCCGCAATGGTTCGAGACCTACATCGGTCTGGAAGGCGCCGCGCGCACGATCAGAACGTTTGAGGGCCAACTCGTTCCAGGGTTGCTGCAGACCGAGGACTACGCCACCGCCCTGGTCGCGGTGGGCCACGAGAACACCGAGGCCGCACAGGGCGGTAAGCGCGGGAACATCGACGTCAACTCCGCCCGACGGGTGGAACTGCGTACCAAGCGCCAGCGAATCCTGGATTCGGGGAGCGGGCCGATGCTGTGGGCGGTACTGGACGAGGCCGTGCTGCACCGACCGGTCGGCGGGACGAGGGTGCAGCGCGAGCAGATCGAACATCTCGTGGAGATGTCGACCAGGCCCAGTGTGACAATCCAGGTGCTGTCCTATCGGTCCGGTGCGCACGCTGCGGCGGGCAGCTCGTTCACGATGCTGCGCTTCGCCGAGCGCGAGCTGCCCGACATCGTCTACCTGGAGCAACTGACGACCGCGCTCTACCTGGATCGCCGGGAGGATCTGCACTTCTATCGCGAAGTGATGGACCGGTTGGCCGTGCAGGCGGAGACGCCGGAAGACTCGCGGGAGCTGATGAGCGCCGAGGCCGCGCGGTTGGCATGACGATGTCCGCCACTGCCGTGCGGTTGTGATCGGCCCCGCTGAGGCGCGATCACAATCGCTCGTCACTGCCGCGCGGCAGTGATCACGCCCGGCCCCGATGTCACGGCGTCGCGCAGAGCGCGGTGTCGACAACCCGATTGACGTTGCGGGTGGCTTCCGCTGCCTCGGGCACCTGATTAACGGTCACCGTGACCGCACGCCCGTCGCTGGTGACACCGCCGCGGGTCTCGAAGCCGTCGATGTCGCCGCCGTGGCCCCAACTGTCTGCGCCGCAGGGCAACTGGCGATACATGAGGCCGAGTCCATAACCCTGGTTGCCCGAAACGGGCAGGGGGACAGTCTTTTTCATTTCGGCTAGCTGAGCAGGCGGCAGCAGTGCGCCGTCGAGCAGCGCGACGAAGAACCGGTTGAGGTCCGCGCCGGTCGCGACCATCGCGCCGGCCGCACCGGCGTACGACACGTTCTGACTGGTGTAATCGACCAGCTCGCCGCCCGACTGGAGGTAGCCGACGGGATGGGGGCCGCGGAGCTCGGTTTCGTCGGGTTCTGGAAAGTAGGTGTCGCGCAGGCCGAGTGGTTCGATGATGCGGTGGGTGATGGCCGCGCCGATCGACTCTCCGGTGATCTTCTCGATGATCATTCCCGCCAGTGCGTAGTTGGTGTTGGAGTACGCCCACTTGGCGCCGGGCTCGAAATCGGCGGGCGCGGTCAGCACGTTGCGCACGATCTCCGCGATATCCTTCGTCCCCCAACGCACATCCTCGGACGGCGAGGCGATCTGCCCCGGCTTGGGAGGCGCCCCGAACTCGGCGGCGTATTCCGGCAGACCGCTGGTGTGCTGCAACAGATTTCGGACCGTGATCCGATCCCCGTCGATGCCCGGCCCCCGCACGACGCCCGGGAGATACCGTTCCACCGGCGCATCCAACTCGACCTTGCCCTCGGCCACCAATTGCAGCATGACCGTCGCCACATAGGTTTTGGTATTGCTGCCGATCCGCACTCGGGCGTCGTCCTGGAACGGGGTGCCGTGTGCGAGGTCGCCGGCTCCGGCCGTCCCTGTCCAGACCCCGCTCCGATCGCTGACCACGACCTGTGCCCCGGGCAGGCGGTCTCCGGTGATCAATTGGTTCAAGGCCTCGGTGACCTGTGTCCGCTGCCCGGCCTCGGCGGCGGGCTCGGCTCGAACGGTCTCCGTGGCATCGCATGACGTCGCCATGAGGGCGACCAGTGCCGCGGCTACCGCCACGGTGCCGAACGAACGATGACTTACCTTGGTGCGCAAGGTGCTTCCTCTCTGCTGCGGACTCCAGTCACGCTATGAGAGATAGGCAGGTCATCGTCAGCTGGCAGCCCCCCGTCTTCCTGGTAGTGCTGGCACCACCCCGGCGGGGGCGGTACCAGCGGCGCAGTGGTTGCTCGGGCGTCTCGGACCGCCGGTCAGACCCCGTCCACGGCCAGCGTTCCGAACCGGCTGACGTTCGCGTGGTTGTGTCCGTCGGCGCTGGTGATCACGACCTCGGTGGGGTTGGTCAGGGCGATGGCGCAGTAGTTGTCGCGATCTTGCTGGACGCTGATGGACAACAGGCGGCGGTCGGTGGCCGCCTGCCACTCTTCCATGGCGTCGTACAGTCCACGCATGGACGGATTCTCGAAGTAGACGAGGTTGCGCTTGTTCATGTCCGACATGAGACCGGTCCTTCGTTCGGGTCGTGGGGCAGGTCAGCGAGGCCGCCCTTATCCATCGTAGACCGTTGCGAATAGTGTTCTGGCGCAACATATTTCGGAAGTATGCGGCACATAGAGCTGGCTGGATCCAGCACGGCTACTGCGGACACCGGACTCGTCGCCGGTTCGCCGGGATGACTTTTGTCATGGCCGATCCATGCGGTACCTCATCGGGATTCGATGACTGCGCTTACTACTGACCAGGACCTGAGTCCGTGATCGTAGAAGCATGAACAATGCACATCGCAACCCGCCTAACCGCGGTGGTCAACCGGTTCACGATGTCATCACCGCACAGGGCCTGCGCCGGACCTACGGGCACGGCAAGGACGCCTTCGAGGCGGTCAAAGGGGTAGACCTGCGGGTCGCCGAGGGGGAGGTGTTCGCGTTGCTCGGCACGAACGGTGCCGGTAAGACGTCGACGCTCGACATGCTGGAGGGGCTCGCCGCGCCATCGGCCGGTGTCGTAGAGGTTTTCGGCCTCGACCCGCGCCGGGACCGCGCACAGGTCCGCGCGCAGGTCGGCATCATGTTGCAGTCCGGTGGGCTGCCCGCCGAGCTGACCGTTCGCGAAACGCTGGAGATGTGGCGCGGGACATGCACCGACCCGACGACCGCCGATACCGTTCTGGCACAGGTGGATCTGGCCGATCGGTCCGGCGTTCGGGTCGGTTCGCTGTCGGGTGGTGAGCAGCGTCGGGTCGATATGGCGTGTGCCCTGCTCGGTCAGCCTCGGTTGCTCTTCCTCGACGAGCCGACCACCGGTCTCGACCCGGAAAGTCGCCGTGGCACTTGGCGATTGCTCGCCGACCTCAAGGCCTCGGGCGTGACCATGGTGCTTACGACGCACTACTTGGATGAGGCAGAAGCACTGGCCGACCGGATCATGATCATGCACAAGGGCGAGGTCGCGCGCACCGGCACACTGCGCGAGATCGTCGACGGCCACCCGGCGCGGATCGTGTTCGACCATCCCGGCCTGCCGTTGCCGCAGCTGCGCGACGCGCGGATCGACGCGCAGGCCCGCGTCACCGTCGACACCTATGACCTGCAAGGGCATTTGTTCGAGCTGCTCGGCTGGGCGCGTGAGCACGGCCTGCAACTGGGCGGGCTCGAAGCCCGTGCCGCTTCCCTGGAGTCGGTCTTCCTCGATGTCGCCAACGAGCCGGTCGCCGCCCCGGTGACCACCCCCGAATTGATCGGAGCAACCCGATGACCACCCTCGTGCAACCTGCCACCACCTTTCGCCGCCGCCCGCTCGCCGCGCTCGCCAAGGCCGAGTACCTGCAGTTCCGGCGGAACAAGACGCTGGTTTACCTGGCGCTGTTCTTTCCGATCGGCATCTCGCTGGCCTCGTACTTCATCGCCACCAAAGACACCGCACCCACCGCGGCCATTGCGGCGATGACGTTCGAGCTGATCGCGTTGGTCGCGCTGCTGTTCGTGCAGTACTACTCGGTGCTGTCGATGGTCACCACGCGTCGCAGCGAGGGTGTGTTGAAACGGCTGCGCACCGGCGAGGCCAGTGATTGGCAGATCCAGACCGCGCCTGCCGTGCCCGGTGCGCTGGTGACGGTGGCCTCGGTGCTCGTGGTCGCGGCGGTGGTTTACGGCACGGGTGCACCCGCCCCCGTCAACCCGTTGGCGATAGTGATTGCTCTTGTCGGCGGAATCGTTCTGTTCTCCCTGCTCGCGCTCGCGACCAGTGCGGTGACCAAAAACGCCGAGGCCGCCCAGATCACCTCGCTACCCGTGATGACGGTCGCGATGCTGGGCCTGGCGTCCATCCGGAAGGTACTGCCGGATCGGTTGGGCGAGCTGGCCGACTGGACACCCTTCGCGGCGATTTCCGACCTCGTCTCCCTCGGTGCATCCGGGCGGCACGCCACCGCGGCCACCACCGACGTGGCGCTCGACTTCGCGGGCACCTTCCCCGAACTCGGCCGCCCGTTTGCCACACTGGCGCTATGGACCGTCCTGGCGTTCGCGCTGACCCGCAAGAGCTTCCGCTGGGACGACCGCGGTTGAGCGGCTTGACCGCCTGGTGGCACCGGCTGTCGGGCCCGGCGAAGTTCCGGGTCTACAGCCGGGTCGCGCTGCAACTGGGACTCGCCACGGTGATCGTCGTCATGGCGGTCACCGCGGGCCTGTCGTGGTCGACGGTCGGGATCGTGGTCGGCGGTATCGCCGCCATCGTCGCGGTCGAGGTGCAACCCGAGTTCGCCAGGTCGTCGTCGGGTGCCGGGTTACGTCGATGGGCGGTGCCCGTCGCTGTCGCGACACTGGCGGCGGTGTGGCTCGCCGGTGTCGTGGTCGCCAGGCTGGCCACCGGTGCGTCGACCGTCGAGCAAGCGCGGCTGACCAGCGTTTACGCCGTGGTACTCGCCATGTTCGCCGTCGTGCCGTTCTTCCGGCACAAGGTTTGGATCGTGCTCGGACTCAGCGTCGCCACCGGACTCGCCTTCGGTACGTCGCCGGCGACGGCGCTGGGCACGGCGGCGGGGGCCTTCCTTTTCGGCGGCTTCGTCCTCGGCACGACGCTGCTCACCGTGTGGGGTCTGCGGGTCGTCGAAGAGCTGGACCGGGCCAAGGGGGTCGAAGCCGAATTGCAGGTGGCCGAGGAGCGGTTGCGTTTCGCGCGGGACCTGCACGACATCGTCGGTCGCGGGTTCTCGGCGATCGCGGTGAAAAGTGAACTGGCAGCGGTGTTGTCGCGGTCTGGGGACGCCGAGCGAGCGGCGGCCGAGATGGACGAGGTCAAGACGCTCGCCGTCGAATCGATGGGGCAGATGCGCGAACTGGTTCGCGGTTACCGAGGGATCGACCTGATGACCGAGGTCGCGGGGGCGCGTTCGCTGCTGTCTGCGGTGGGGTGCCGGCTCGTTGTCGAGGGCGATCCGGCCAAGGTGCCTGCGCGGTTCCATGAGGTCGCCGCGTGGGTGGTGCGGGAGGGCACCACGAATATCGTCGAGCATTCGGCGGCGACCTCGGCGGTGCTCACGCTCGGCGACGCGGGGATGTCGTTGCGTAACGACTGCCCGCACGGTCCAGCGGGCGAGCGGTCCGGGCTGCGTGGTCTCGCCGAACGGCTCGCTCCGCTCGGTGCGTCCCTCGATGTCCGTGCGTCATCCGACCAGTTCATCCTCGAAATTCATTGGGAGAACAAATGATTCCGGTGTTCCTGGCCGATGACGAAACGCTCATCCGAGCCGCCATGGCGACCATGCTCGACCTCGAGGCCGACATCGAGGTGGTCGACCACGTCGGCTCCGGCGAGGAACTCGTCGCCGCGTGGCGGCGCCGGCTCGACGAGCCGCTCGCGGTGGCCGTCATCGACCTGCAGATGCCCGGCATGGATGGTATCGAGACCGCCGTGGCACTCCAGCAACTCACGCCAGGCGCAGGCACGTTGATCGTCACCAGCCACGGCCGGCCCGGCTATCTCAAACGAGCCCTCGCTGCGGGCGTGCGCGGCTTCCTGCCCAAGACCGCCTCGGCCGCAACCCTGGCCGAAGTGATCCGCACCGTCCACAACGGCGGCCGCTACGTCGACCCCGAACTGGCCGCCGAAGCCATCAGCGCAGGCGACACCGTCCTTACCGCCCGCGAGGCCGACGTCCTCGAATACGCCATCGACGGCGCCTCCGTCGACGACATCGCCAGACGCGCCCACCTCTCGCCCGGCACCACTCGCAACTACCTGTCCTCGGCGATGGCGAAGTTGGGTGTCGCGAACCGATACGAGGCGGCGCTCAAAGCCCGTGAGAAAGGCTGGATCTAGCCGGAACTCCTACAGCAGGTGGTCGGGGGTGATGGGGAGGGTGCGGGGGCGGGTGCCGGTGGCGTGGTGGATGGCGTTGGCTATTGCGGCGGCGGCGCCTACTATGCCGATTTCGCCGGCGCCGCGGGAGCCCATGGGGTTGGTGTGGGGATCGGTTTCGTCCAGCCAGATGGCCTCGATGTCGCCTATGTCGGCGTGCGAGCTGACGTGGTAGGTGGCCAGGTCTTGGGTGACGACGTGGCCGTAGCGGGGATCGCGGACGCTGTCCTCGTGCAGGGCCATGGAGAGGCCCCAGGTCATGCCGCCGATGAGTTGGGAGCGCAGCATGCGGGGGTTGATGGCGCGGCCGATCGAGAAGACGCCGAGCATTCTGGGTACGCGGATTTCGCCGGTGTCCCGGTTCACCCACGTTTCGGCGAATTGGGCGCCGAAGGAGTGCATGGCGAAGTTGTCGGTGTCGGGGTTCTCGTCGGCCTCGACGGTGACGTCCGCGCCCGGGGCAGGGCTGGTCCCGTGTTTGTCGCGGAAAGCTCGTGCGGCGCTCACGATCGCGGTGCCCCACGAGGTGATGCCGGAGGAGCCGCCTGCGACCGACGCGGCGGGCAGGTCGGTGTCGCCGATCTGTAGACGGATCGAGTCGGTGGCGCAGCCGAGGGCGTCGGCGGCGATCTGGGTGAGCGAGGTCCAGGTGCCGGTGCCGATGTCGGCGGCGCCGATCTGGACGAGGTAACTGGCGTCGGCGGTGAACTCGATGCGGGCCGCGTTTCCCGGCGATTCGGTCGCGGGATAGGTGGACGCGGCGACGCCGGTGCCGATGAGCCAATCGCCGCTGCGGCGCACACCCGGTGCGGGATCGCGGGCAGCCCAATCGAACTCGGCGGCGCCGCGGCGCAGGCATTCGATCAGGTGGCGGCCGGACCATGGTTTGCCCGACTCCGGATCGGTATCGGGCTCGTTGCGGATGCGCAGTTCGATCGGGTCGATGGCGCAGGCGACGGCGAGTTCGTCCAGCGCGACCTCGGCGGCGAACATGCCGGGCGCCTCGCCGGGCGCGCGCATCCAGAAGGGCACGGGCACATCGAGGGCGGCGAGGCGGTGCGAGGTGCGGCGGTTCGGGACCCGGTACATCATCCGCGACGAGACCGCGGTTTGCTCGGCGAATTCCTTGATGCGCGAGGTCTGTTCGATGACGTCGTGGGCGAGCGCGGTCAGTTTTCCGTTCCTGTCCGCGCCGAGCCGGATGCGCTGGATCGTCGGGGTTCGGTAACCAACCAGCGCGAACATCTGCTGGCGGGTGAGGGCCAGCTTGACCGGCCGCCCGCCGCTGCGTTGCGCGGCGAGCAGCGCGAGAACGTTGTGGGCATGCGGGGCGCCCTTGGATCCGAAGCCGCCGCCGACGTGTGGCGCGATCACCCGTAGTTGGCGGGGCTCCAGTCCGAACAGTGGTGCGAGGGTGGTGCGGACGGTATGCACGCCCTGGGTCGAGTCGTAGAGGGTGACCCGCGGTCCATCGTCGCCCTCCGGATGCCAGATGGCGATGCACGCGTGCGGTTCCAACGGGTTGTTGTGTTCGATCGGCGTGGTGTAGGTCTGGTCGATGGTCACCTCGGCGGCGGCCAGTGCGGCATCGACGTCGCCGACGTCGGTGTCCGTCGGAAACGACGAGCTGACTTCCTCCGGTGCGTACAGATCGGTGCGGTCGCCGCGGAACTCGACTTCGGCCTGCCGTCGCTGATAAGTCACCTCGACCAAAGACGCGGCATGCCTGGCGATTTCGGGCGTCTCGGCGATCACCGCACCGATCAATTGACCGCGGAAGTGAACGTCGTTGTCCTGCAGGATGGTCAGTTCTCCGTCGGAGGTATCCGCCAGTTCCGGCGCGTCGAAGACGGTGAGCACGGCGACGACTCCGTCGAGCCGGGTGGCCGCGGTGATATCCATGGCGCTCACTCGGCCGCGCGCGATGGTTGCCTGCACCGGATGGAGATACGTCGGCTGGTCCACCGGATGTTCGAACGCATACGGTGCGGTGCCGGTGACTTTCGCGGGGCCGTCGAGCCGGGTGGGCGAGGTGCCCATCGCCGTGGCTTGGATGAGAGTCATCAGCGCACCTGCTCTGCGGTGGTGGGTTCGGTGAGCGAGCGCAGCGTCGCGACCAGTGTGCGGCGGGCCAGCTCGACCTTGAATTCGTTGCCTTCCAATGGTTTTGCCTGGGCTAGTTCGGATTCCGCTGCTGCCTCGAAGGTTTCCTCGGTCGCGGGGGAGCCCTGAAGAACCGCCTCGGCCTCGCGGGCTCGCCACGGTTTGTGCGCGACACCGCCGAATGCGACACGTGCAGAGGCGATTTGCCCGTTCTCGGTGCGTGACAGTTCGGCGGCGACGGAGACGAGGGCGAAGGCGTACGAAGCCCGGTCGCGCACCTTCCGGTAGGTCGAACGTGCGCCGGTGGGTGGGGCTGGCAACTCCACCGCGGTGATCAGCTGGCCGTGGGTGAGGACAGTGTCGAGTTCGGGGCGGTCACCGGGCAGTCGATGGAACTCGGTGAGCGGTATCCGTGATTCGCCGTTGCCGCCCGCCACCACCACCTTCGCGTCCAGTGCGGACATCGCCACCGCCATATCCGAAGGATGAACGGCCACACAGTGTTCCGACGCACCCAGGATCGCGTGGTAGCGGACGTAGCCGCCGATCGCGGCGCAACCGGAACCCGGTTCGCGTTTGTTGCACGGCGTTGTGACGTCTTGGAAATACACGCATCTGGTCCGCTGCAACAGATTTCCGCCGGTGGTTGCCAGGTTCCGCAGCTGCCCCGACGCACCCGACAGCAAGGCACGCGACAGCGCGGGGAACCGAGAGCGAACCAGCGGGTGCACCGCCAGGTCGGTGTTGCGCACGCCCGCTCCGATCCGCAAGCCGCCGTCCGGTAGTTCGGTGATCTCGTTCAGCGGCAGTCGCCCGATGTCGACCAGCAGTGACGGCGCGGCCACGCCGAGCTTCATGTGGTCGACCAGGTTCGTGCCACCCGCGAGAAACGCCGCCTCGGGCCGGTCCGCGACCGCCGCGACCGCGTCCTCGACGGTGCCGGCCCGCCGATATTCGAAGGGGATCATGCCGACGCCGCCTGCCGGATCGCCGCGAGAATATTGGGATACGCGGCGCACCGGCACAGATTCCCGCTCATCCGTTCCCGGATCTCGGTGTCTGTCAGGTCCGGCTCCGCGTCGAGGTCCTCGGTGACAAAACTGGGTTGCCCGGCCGCCACCTCGTCGAGCATGCCGACCGCCGAACACACCTGTCCGGGCGTGCAATACCCGCACTGGAAACCGTCCTGCTCGACGAAGGCCTGCTGGACGGGGTGCAGATCGTCACCGGCCGCGAGTCCCGCCGCGGTGACGACGCAAGCACCGTCCTGAGCGACCGCGAAGGTCAAGCAGGTGGTGGCGCGGCGACCGTCCAGCAGCACCGTGCACGACCCGCACTGACCGTGATCGCACCCCTTCTTCGGTGCGGTCACACCGAGATTTTCGCGCAACGCGTCCAGCAGGGTGGTGCGGTTGTCGACTCGCAATGTGTGCCGCACACCGTCGACCTCGAGGTGGATCTCCGAATGGCTCCTGGCGGGTTCCATGATCGCGGGATATCCCCGCGAGCCCCGCTCAATCAGCTCGGGTGGGCGTCGGACTCGGTTGTCTACCGCGAACCCTGCCTGCATCGGGGCACACCGGTCGTGCGTCGCCACCCGTCGTCAGCCAGGCGACCCGCTGATCTGCGTTGATCAACGACGAACGGGAACGCCGTACCGTAATAGGACAGCCTGTGACCTATTGATCGAGGAGGATGGGCTTATGCGCGATCCCGCTGGCCGGTTGTTGCGATTGCTGTCGTTGCTGCAGTCGTCGCGCGACTGGACCGGGGGCGAGCTGGGGGAGCGCCTCGGGGTGAGTCCGCGCACGATTCGTCGTGATATCGAACGACTGCGTGAGCTGGGTTATCCCGTAGACGCTACGCAGGGGAATGTCGGTGGATACCGGCTCGCGGCGGGGGCGGCGATGCCGCCGCTGGTCCTCGACGACGAGGAAGCCCTGGCCATCGCGATCGGGCTCCGCACCGCCGCCACGGCGGGGATCGTCGGTATCGAGGACGCCTCGCTGCGGGCCATCGCCAAACTCGAGCAGGTGCTGCCGTCCAGGTTGCGGGCGCGGTTGACCGCGCTGTCGCAGACCGCGGTGGTGGCGTCGGCGGCGGACGGTCCGTGGGCGGACCCGGAGATTCTCGCGGTGCTCGCGAGTTGCTGTGCGGCACAAGAGAAGATCCGATTCGCGTACCGCCGAGCTGAGGGCGCGACCAGTAAACGTCTGGTCGAACCGCATCAGGTCGTCGCGGCGGGTCGCCGCTGGTACCTGATCGCCTTCGACAACGATCGTGCTGACTGGCGCACCTTCCGCGTCGACCGCCTGGCCGACATCCATCGGACCGGCGTGCGAGTTTCGCAGCGGGAACTGCCCGATGGTGTCGACGCGGCCGATTGGCTCACGCGCTCACTGAGTGCCGCATCCGGCTCCGTTCGGGCCCGGGTCCGGTTGCCGGTGCCGATCGAGCAAGCAGCTGCCCGGATACCGGCGCGCAACGGCGTGCTCGAACCCATCGACGACCACACCTGCCTGCTCACGACATACCCCGACGCACCCGAATACCTCGCTCGCGCAATAGTTTTGCTGCCCGTCGATTACGTTGTGCTCGACCCGCCCGCCGTCATCGCGGAATTGCGGGCGCTCGCCGAACGTGCCACCGAAGCGCTCGCGTGACACCGGTGTCGTGATCTGAACCTCACCCTGCTTCTACTAGGGCCTTCGATGACCTATTGGTTTCCTACCGTGGCTGAGTAAGCCAAATAACGGAGTAACCAGGAGGAATGATGGGGTTCATGTCCCCGGGCCAGGTCGTCTGGTTCGAAATCGGCACCCGTGACGCCACCGCCGTCGAAAAGTTCTACACCGAACTCTTCGGCTGGCGTTTCGAACTCGATCCGGACTCGTCGATCGATGGCCGCCGCTACATTCGTATCCTCGCGCCGTCCGCGCAGTGGCCGATGGGCGCTATCCACGAAAACCCTTCCGGTGGTGAACAACTCAATATTTCCCTGCTGTCCGCCGATGTCGCTGCCGACACCGAACGTCTCAGCGGGTTCGGCGCCGAGGTCCTCGTGCCACCGACGCGGGTCGCGGAGGTGACCTCCTTCGCGGTGCTGGCCGACCCACTGGGCAACCCGTTCTCGCTGTTTTCCCGCACCACGAGCGCGAACCTGCAGGACCGCGCCGACGCCACCGAGAAATACATGACCGAGTCGTCGTACGCGCCGTCGCCGGGCTCGATGGCCTGGTTCGAGGTCGGCACCACCGATGTCGAAACCACCCGCGACTTCTACACGAGGGCGTTCGGCTGGCGCTTCGAGTTGGACGAATCCGCAAGCGGGAAGCCGTATTACAACATCTTCACCGGCATGGATCACCCGGCAGGTCGGCTCTACGACCATGGTGCGGACGGCCCGGACTACCTGATGCCCGGCTTCCTCGCCGGTGATGTGCGTGTGCAGGCTGGCGTTGCCGAAAAGCTCGGCGCGACAATCGAGTACGGCCCTGCTTCGAACTCGGAGGGGCTCGTGCACGCGCGCATCGCCGATCTCAGCGGCAACCGTTTCGGTCTCTTCACCACGCCCACCCAAGCCTGAGTCAGGGAGTCATTCAATGAAAATCGCCTTGTTGGGTACCGGATTCGGGCAAGCCCACGCCGCGGTATATGCCGCCCGTGACGACGTCGAGGTCGTCGTATTCGGCCGCACCCCGGCGGCGCTGGCCCGCATCCATGACAGCCACGGTTTCACCACCACCACCGACCTGGACGGTCTCTACGACGACCCCACTATCGACCTCATCGACATCTGCCTGCCGACCGCGCTGCACGCAGAACACGCATTGCGCGCGCTGGCAGCGGGCAAACACGTGCTCTGCGAGCTCCCGCTGGCCTTGACCATGTCCGATGCCGAGCAGGTGACCGCGGCGGCCGAGGCCGGCGATCGCCAAGTGTTCGTGGACATGTTCGACCGATTCGGCCCGGCCAACCGGCTCCTGTTCGATGCCGTACGCGCGGGCACCTACGGCACGCTGGTAGCGCTGGAACTCGACATGCACACGGCATTGCGGTGGCCGGGCTACGACCTCGGCCTCGACTCCATCGCCCTGGACGTCATGCACGGTGACCTCGATATCGTCACCCAGTTGCTCGGTGTCCCCGAATCGGTGTCCACGTCGGGAATCGCCGGTGGGCAACGAGGTTCGGCCGCACACGCGGTTCTCAGCTATCCGGCCGCGACCGCTCGGGTGAGCGCGTCATCGTTGATGCCGGACGCGTACGGCTCGCGTGGCGGCTACCGCGCGACCTTCACCGACGGCGTCCTGGAACATTACTTCGGCGAGGTTGGCGAGGTTGGCGAGGACGTCACGGTCGTCGAGTACACCGCCGCGGGGCGGCGCGTACTGACCGCGCAGGGCTCCGACAGCTACACCGCGATGATCGAGCACGTCCTGGCGTGCTTGCGTGGCGAAGCCGACAATTGCATCGCACTGTCGAGCGTGCTCGACGCCCTCGCGCTCACCCTCGATATCCACCATGCGATCCAGCCGGCGCCGAGGTCTGGACCGGTCAGCTGACCGGGGTGATCTCGCAGGTGAGCTCAGGATCGAGGAGCCCACGGCTGAATCCAACAGGGTGGTGAGGTAGCCGCGGACCTGCGGGAGCTCACCCGCTTCTGGCTCGGCGAGCTCACCTGGAATCAACTGCGGGCCGGTGCCGTCGAGATGGCATGCCCGAGCGCGCTTACGCCGGGCGTTCTCCGGCTATCTGCTCCGGTCCACCTCAGGGGCGGACGGCGGTGGTCAGGCGGGCCAGCGTAGGTAGCGAGAGAGGTGGGTCGGAGGTGGGTTCGGTCTGGCGGCCCACTGAGTCGAGGTAGTCGGCCAGGGTGATGCCGGTGGCGTACCAGTCGTGGGCGGCGAACCATTCCACGGCGTCGCTGCGCTGTTCGTTGTAGATCAGGTGTGCCCAGTCGATCCAGCTGTGCGGGGCGGAGTCGGGATCCTCGAGCAGTGCGGTGTGGGCCTGGTCGGGGAGTGGGTCCAGTTCTTCGATGGCGACGCGGCTGCCGGGGGCGCTGGTTCGGTCGACGGCGGCGAACAGTTGATCGACGGCGGTGGCGGGGAGGTAGGGGAGTAGCCCTTCGGCGAGCCAGGCGGTCGGGGCGGCTGAATCGAAGCCCTTCTCGCGCAATGCTGTCGGCCAGTCCTCGCGCAGATCCACCGGCACCTCGCGGCGGTCGGCGCGGGGCTTGTCGCCGTGGGCGGCCAAGGTCTGCCGCTTGAATTCCAGCACCTGCGGGCGGTCGAGTTCGTAGACGACCGTGCCGTTGGGCCAGGTCAGACGGTAGGCACGCGCGTCGAGGCCGGCGGCCAGAATGACGATCTGGCGCACGCCCGCAGCGATGGCTGCCGCGAAATAGTCGTCGAAGTATTTGGTGCGCGCGGCCTGGAAGGTTTGGAAGGGCAGGCCGAAGTCGGGGTCGAGGAGCGGATGCTCGGTCGTCTTACCGTCGAGCAGATCGGCCCACTCCGGTCCCGCGGCGCGCACGAAGACCTCGGCGAGCGGATCGACGGCCAGTGGATCGGGGCCGCGCGCGGCCAGCGCGCGAGCCGCGGCGACGAACAGTGCCGTGGACCCGACGCTGGTGTTGATGTCCCAGGTATCTCCCTCGGTACGCACGATCGCCAACTTACCTGCCATCTGGAACTATTGCACCAACTCGTCGGTTTCTTTACGCCGCCGCAGCGGTTTCGCGCTGCCGGGTCGCCGGGGTGGGCCAGCGGCGGTGGTCGGCGTCGATGACGTAGGCGTGGGTGTGCCGGTAGAAGCGGTCGTCCACGCGGACGGCGTCGGCGAGGCGGGCCGGGTCGATGGTGCCGATTTCGTGCAGGTGGGTCACCATCTCGGGGTCGTGGCGCGGCCACATCCGCAGTGCCACAGCGATTCCCACACCCGCAAGGGCCGTGAGGGTTACCCACGTGGCGGTGAACCCGGCGGCGGTGGTGAGCCATCCGGCGATCGGGTAGGTGACCAGCCAGGCCAGGTGCGAGAGCGAGAACTGGGCCGCGAAGAGCGCGGGTCGGTCGGCGGGTTGCGACGAGCGCCGCAGGACCTGGCCGATCGGTGTGAGGATCGCGGCAGTACCGGCACCGATCACTGCCCATACCGCGGTCGCGGCGGTCCAGCGCCAGTCACCGCTGCCCGCGGTCGACAGCGCGGTGCCCGACCCGAGGCCGAGGAGCAGCGTTGCCGTACCCGTGAGCATGACCGGCCGTGGGCCGATCCGATCCAGGACGCCGGGCAAGGCCAACGCGATCACCATGGTGCCGAACCCGTTGGCGGCCAACAGCATCGCCACGCCGGATTGCGTCCCGCCGAGGGTGTCGCGGACGTAGTTCACGGTGTTGACCATGATCACCGATCCCGCAGCCGCGACCACGAGGTTGAGGCCGAGCAGACCGCGCAGCCGGGGCGTCGCGGCGAAGATCCGCGTGCCTACCGTGCTGCGCTCGCGGAAGGAGCCCGGTGTGCCTGCGGTCGCGTTCGGGATGCGGGTGGCGAGCACCAGCGCGGCCGAGACGACGAATCCGATTGCCGTGCCGACGAATAACCAGTGGAAGCTGATCACCGCCAGTGCGGCCGCGGCGAGCATGGGGCTCAGCAGTGTTTCCATGGTCGCGGCGGTTTGGGCCGCCGAGAGCGCCCGGGTGTATTCACGCTCGTCGGGCAGGATATCGGGAATGATCGCCTGATAGGTGGGAGTAAAAGCGGCGGAGGCGGTTTGCAGCAGGGCGATGAGCAGATAGATCTGCCACACCTGGTCGATGAAAGGCAGTGCCAGCACTACGACGGCTCGAATCCCGTTGAGTGACACCAGAAATAGTCGACGAGGGAAGCGGTCGGCGTAAGCGGCCACCACCGGTGCGACGGTGACATAGACCAGCATCTTGATGGTCAATGCGGTGCCGAGCACGGCCGCCGCGTTACCACCGGCGAGCTCGTAAGCGAGCAAACCCAATGCAACGGTGGTCAATCCGGTACCGAAGAGCGCGGACAGCTGAGCGGTGAACAGTTTCAGATAGTCACGGTGCGCGAACAGGGTGGCGTTCATGGACGTGGCACGCATGGAAAACACTTCCTCGAATCAGATGGGGTGGGTCACGGCGGCCGGGACAGCAGCACTCGCACATGACGAGGTCCTTTCTGGGCAAGGGGTGGTCGGGTCGAATACCCGCCCACGCGAAACGATTTCAGGGATCAGACGGCGGTCGCGGTGAAGGCAGCGGTGCGCACGACATCGCCGTGCTTGAAATCCAAGAACAGCCGGTAGGTTCCAGGCCCGGGGACGACGGTGTGGAACGCGACGTCCGGACCGGGTGCGGTAACCCCGTCGCCGGGTTCACCGTTCGGGTGCACGTGCACGTAGGCCAGATCGCCGGCGCGGATGACGACCAGGTGACCGTAGGCGGCCAAGTAGGGCTGCAAGTCCGTGACCAGCTCCCCGTCTCTGCGCACGGTGAGGGTGAGCAGCCGCCCCTCGTCCGGGACCAGTTCGCCGTCCAGGGTCACTTCGTACCCGTCCACCAGCGCGGTGCGCACGGGCGCCGGGGTCGGGCGCGGCTCGTATGTGCCCGCGACAGCGAGATCCGCGCCGAGGGTGATGGTCTTACCGAGCGCTCGCGGCGCGATATCGGTGAAGACGCGATACATGCCTGCGGCGGGGAGGTTCAGGCGCACGGCCCAGGTCCCGTCGGCGGCGAGTTCGGGATGCACGTGCCAGAAGCCGGTCAGTTCGCGCTGCACCACGATCAGGTGCAGTTCGCGATCGTGGATGGGGGTGTACTCGGTGACCGGCGCGCCGTCCGGGCCGAGGATGCGGAACCGGAAGTCGATCGCGCCGGGTGTGGCGATCGGCGCGAGGAGTTGCAGGGTGTAGCCGTCCTGGGTGATCAGGAGTCCGCCGGGCAGTCCACCGCCGTGTGCGGCGTGGGCAACCGGAACCCCGTGTCCGGCGTGCGCACCGTGTCCAGCGTGGCCGATCGGCGCACCGTGCCCGGCCTGGGCAATCGGAGTCCCGTGCGCGGCGTGCTGGTCGTGTCCTGCGTGCGCGCCATGGTGATCGGTGTGGGTCGGTGTGGTCATCGTCTCGTCCTCTCGAATCTTGGTCTTGCTACGGAGAAATATATACCCCCCAGGGGTATGTCGACAACCCGGAGGAGCATGACACACCTCACACGTCCCAAGGCTGCGTCACCTGCGTGCGAAACCGTTTGTCCCCGAGGCGATAACCGCCGGCTCGCCAGTAATCACCGATGGCGCTGCGGTATCCCGCGACGGCGGAGATTGCCGCGCTGCCAGGCACACTCGCCCGGCGCAACAGCCGATCCGGTGGTAAAACTGCTGCACGCAAAGGAATTCGCTATAAGTCCTGGCTGGTGCTTACTATGGCCAGAGCTGACAGGCCGAAAACCGGCCGACCACGCGGTGTCTCGGACTCGGACGGCGAGGATAGACGCGCTGAGCCGGAGGTGCGCACCGTGCGATCGAACAGTGCTGTAAAGATGAGATGCCGACGTAGCAGCGAGACGGCGGTGGCGGGTCGGGTCGGTGCTCATGCCGGCCGATGCCCCGCACGACAGAAACTGGTGGAGGGCGTTGAGGTGTTGAGGTGTTGACAGCGCGGCTACGTGCTCCGGCCGAGCTGTCGGAGGGGGCGCGTCAGCGAGACATTCGGTCGTGGTTGCCTTTGTCGGCAGCGTTACTGGGCGGTGCGGTACTGCTCGGCTGGCGGGCCAGCGCCTACGGCAACTGGATAGTCGACGACGCCGGCATCACCTTCGCCTATGCGCGCAGCGGCGCCGAGGGCCTCGGCCCGGTGCTGCAACCCGGCGCACCGTCGGTGGAAGGGTTCTCCAATCCCACCTGGCTGCTCGTGCTGGTGGTGGGCAAATGGCTCGGTCTGTTCGACCGGGGCTCTCTGTTCGGCGTCCCCGACTACGTCCTCTTTCCCAAGGCGTTCGCCCTGCTCTGCTGCGTGGGGATCCTCGCCGCCTGCTATGTCGCCGCACGCCGGGTCTCGCGATGGCCCGCGGTGATCACCTTCGCGACCGCCGCGGTACTCGCCGTGATCCCCTCCTTCGTGATCTGGTGCTTCTCCGGCCTGGAGAACTCGCTCTTTGCGCTGGCGGTATGCGTGTTGGCGGTGCACCTGTTCCTGGCGGTGCTCGACGATCGATTGTGGACGCCCTCGGTGGCGGTGATAGCCGGTGGGCTGGCCGCGTTCGCCGCGTTGACCAGGCCCGACGGCCTCATCTATCTGGCCGCGTATCCGGCGGTCTCGCTGATCCTGGTGCGCCGCGCGACGTTGCCCGCCGCCCTCCGATGCGGGTTGTATTCGGCACTCGCATTCGCGATCCCCTTCGGGGCCTACTTGCTGTGGCGGATTGCCGAATTCGGCAGGCTGGTGCCGAACACTGCGGTTGCGAAACATCAGGCGACGCCGACTGTGCACGACCTGACCAGGGCAGGCGACCTGGTGCAATACGCGGGCGCACCCGCGGTGATCGTGGCCATCGGCGTGGTCGGTCTGACCCTCGCCCCCTCGAGTAAATGGCGCGACGCCGCGGTCGCATTGCTGGCACCGCTGGCCTTGGCGGTAATCGCCTATTGCGTGCTGCAACCGGACTGGATGGCGCAATTCCGGTTCGCCACCCCGGTGTGGGCGCTGGGTGCGTTCGTTGTCGTGCTCTCGGCAGCGGAGCTGCTGGAACGGTTGCGCAAACGTGGCCGGGTCCTGGTCGTGCTGACGCTGATCGGCGCCATGATCCCGTCCGGTGTCGCGTTCGCCGAGGCCAGCGAGTCGTACCGCGCCGACGCGGATGTGCCGCTGTGCTGGATCGCCATGCGCTTCGGACGCCTCTTCAACGGCTACGCGGACATCGCAGGCGTCCAGCAGGGCAGCTTGTTCGCTCCCGACATGGGTGGCACGTCGCTGACCTCACGCCTCGAACTGATCGACATGGCCGGGCTCGTCGAAGCGCGGATCGCGGACATCTACGCGGGCAACGACTCCACCGACCTCAGCGACTACATCTTCGAGGACCGCAAACCCACCTTCATCCATTCGCACGGGATCTGGCTACCCAACGAGATCACCTTCGACGCGCGAATCAACCGCGACTACTACCAGATTCATCGCTCGCTCGACCCCAACGTGCCGGATGAGGACTGGATCCGCAAGGACGCGGTCCGCGACGAAGCCAAGCTGCAAGAGCTACGCGAGTACGCGGGCAAGGTCCTGCCGACCCTGTTGGCGAAGTCCCAGCAATCGGGCTGTGGACCGACCCTGCGCCGGGGCCAAACTCTCGCAAGCTGACCAGCTCCCCGCTCGGTGCGGCGCAATCGTGGCCGGGACTGATTCCAGAGCGGCAAGGAAGCAGGCCGTGACTTGCGCAGGCCGGACATGCATCAATAATGCATCTTTTGAGTGTGGTCGGGTATCTGGCAAGCATGACGTCGATATCGGATCCAAGACTGGACGACGGTAACCCGACTGCGGACGCCTACGACGCTCGCACCGTCGCGGCCGTGGGAAAGCTCACCGAAGCGCTGGAAATCGTCGAAGTGGCGCGCGGGCATCTGTACAACTTCCACCGGCAGACCGGAACCGCGGACTTCGCCATCGAGGAAGCCGCCGAACTGCTCCGCGCAGCTGGCCACGACGAATTGGCTGATCAACTCACACGAGACCTGGTCGGGCGCAACGTGCTACCGGGTCGCTGGACCTTCCAGGTCGTCGAGGACTACGACGAGACCTACTACCGCTGTGTCCGGGACTGGGAAGAGCGGACGCGTCAGCTCACCGGCGGCCACCGCCACCTGCACGAGGCCGAGCTCAAAAGACAGCGCCGCACCGACGGACGGCGAGCCCATGAGGCCACTCCGGCGGAACGCGCCGAGTAATCGGCCGCGTTGCATCGAGTTTGCATCATTACTGCGCTACGCTTTGCGAGCATCCGACGGTAGGAGGCTCGGTGATGAGTAGCTTCGGGCAGGCCACCGAGGGGAGCGGCGGTGACGTGAGCGCGGTGAGTCGGTGAGCAACGATGAGCCGCTGGTCGAGTACACCGTCGGGATGGTGGCCCGCACGCTGGGCGTTCCCGTCGCGACATTGCGCAGCTGGAACCGGCGATATGGCCTGGGCCCGCCGCAGCATCTGCCGGGTCGGCACCGGCACTACACGCAGACCGATCTGGCGGTGACGGCTCGGATGGTCGACCTGGTGCGTGCGGGCGCCAGCCCGGCGAGCGCGGCGCTGGCCGCCCGCGCGGTGGCGGGCCCGGTGCCCGCACGCGGCGACATCGTGCCGGTGCTGTCGGCGGCCGAGCGGCTAGACCATGCCGAACTACTCGCCGCGATCACCGCGCACGTCATCCACTACGGCGTGGTCGTGACGTGGAACCAGTTGTGCCGCCCCGCTTTCGCGGAGATCGTCCGCAGGCAGCTCGGCGGCGCCGGACTGGTCGATGTCGAGCATCTGCTGTCCTGGGCGGTGACCACCAGCCTGCATCGGGCGGTGCCGTTGTTGCGCAACTCTGCCGATCGGGCGCCGATCGTGCTCGCCTGCACCGACGGGGAGAGTCATGTGCTCCCGTTGGAAGTACTGCGCGCCGCGCTGGCCGAGGTCGGGCTGCCCGCGCTGCTGCTCGGCGCGTCGGTGCCCGCCGACGCGTTGGCCGCCGCGCTGGCCAAGCATGAGCTCAAGCCGGTGGTGGTGCTGTGGTCGCAATCGCGGGACACCGCCCATCCGGTTCCGGCGGACCGCTCGCAGGCGGACTGGGTTCTGGCCGGGCCCGGGTGGCTGCCACGCGCGTCGTCGGCAGCGGCGGTTCGGGTCAACACCCTCGAGTCCGCCGTGGAAGAAGTGCAGCGTGCGGTGGCCTCGGAGGTCCGCTGACCTGCGCTTCCGGCGAGTCCGGCGCAGCACGCCGAATATGTGCATCGTTTTTGAATCATTTGCGGGTAGCATCGTGGGAGACCGGACTGACGATGGCGTCGAACGGTCTGCGATCGGACGTGAGTCCCGGCGCACGGCGACCGTTGCGGCGGTGCACGACATCGAGTGCGGGTGCGTCGGTGCCGGGGTGCCCGCGCGAGGTGCGGACAAACGGTCCGGATGTGCGGTGATGACAGCGAAGGAAGCTCGGCATGGCTCGATATCTCGTGGCGGTGAGTCCCATACCCGGTCATGTGGCGCCCATGCTCGCCGTCGCGGCGAATCTGCGCCGACGCGGCCATGAGGTGCGGATGCTCACCGGCGCGGCCTTCCGCGACACCATCGCGGCACAGGGCCTGCCTTGCTCGGTGCTCGCGGCCGACGCGGAAGTGCTGCGGTCTACCGCACCCGGCGGTACGCCGAACCTGATCCGTCGATGGCGAACCGGGCGCACGGAGCTGCGCTCGGGTTTTCTCGACCCGATCGTCGCGCAGTTCCGCGCATTGACCGCCGAGTTGAGCCGGACGGATTACGACGCGGTGCTCGTGGACGGGATGTTCACCGGTGCCGTTCCGCTGCTGCTGGGACGTCGCCCGCGGCCGCCGGTGCTGGCCTGCGGTGTGGTGCCGCTGATGTTGTCGAGCGCGGACACACCGCCGTTCGGCATGGGCTGGCAACCGCAACCGGGTCGCGACTACACGGCGATGCATCGGTTCGTGCGTCAGGTGTTGTTCCGCGACGGCCAACGTCGGTTGACTGCGATCCTGCGCGGGCTCGGTCTCGGGCCCGCGCCGGTTCATCTGTTCGATTGGCCGGTGCTCGCGGACCGGCTGCTCCAGTTCACGGTGCCCGGCTTCGAATATCCGCGGCGCGATCTACCGCCCTCGGTGGTATTCACCGGCCCGATACCGATCGACAGTCCGAAGGGTGCCGCGCTGCCGAGCTGGTGGAGCGAGCTGTCGGGCGCGCGGATCGTCGTCCATGTGACCCAGGGGACCTGGGACAACGCGGATCTGGGCCAGCTGGTCCGGCCTACTCTCACGGCGTTGAGCCGGCGCGCGGACGTCCGGGTGGTGGCGTGCACCGGTGGTTCCCGCGACGTGCTCGGTCCGCTACCGGCGAATGTGTATGCCGCCGAGTACGTTCCGTACACCCAGCTGCTGCCGCGTGTGGACGTGATGATCACCAACGGTGGCTATGGCGGTGTGCAGCAAGCGCTGCGCCATGGCGTGCCCCTGATCGTCGCGGGTGACACCGCCGACAAGCCGGAAGTCGCGGCGCGGGTCGCCTACACCGGTGCGGGCATCGATCTTGGCACCGCGCGGCCGGGCCCCGCCACCGTGGCCGCGGCCGTGGACCGGGTGCTGAGCAACGGCGAATTCCGCTTCGCCGCAACCAGGTTGGGTCAGCAAATGGCCAAAGCCGCGCCCTTCGATGTGATCTCGGATGTCCTCGCCGAAGTCGGCGCGGATCGGTCGTTGACCCGGATGTCGGCCTCGCGAAACGGAGAATGCCGGTGAGCACACTGTCTTTCGACCCCGCCCGGACATCATCGGCACCGGGGCTCGCCATGGGGTTCGAGCGCTGGCGTGCCGATACCCGCGCGCTGGTCCTCGACGAACTCACCGAATTCTTGCGACGGGTACGCGTGGCCGAACTCCGCGCCACCGGCGTCGACGACGTGCTGGCCCAATACGCCCTCGGCGGAAAGTGTCTGCGTTCCACCTTCATGTACCTCGGCTGGCTGTGCGCCGCCGACCCAGACCCCGCCGCGTTGCGCGCGTCGGCCAGCCTGGAACTGTTGCACGCCTTCGCATTACTGCAGGACGACGTCATGGACGCCGCCGTCCTGCGGCGCGGATCCGCGGCAGCACACCTGCGCTTGGCCGCACCGCACCGCGGCGGGCCCGAGACACCGCCCCGGTTCGGTGAGTCGGCCGCGATCCTGCTCGGTGACATGTGCCTGGTGTGGGCCGAGCAGATGCTGCGCGACAGTGGTGTCGGCGCCGTCGAGCTGGCCCGGTTATGGCCGCGCTACGACGCGATGCGGGTGGAGCTGGCGATGGGTCAGCTCGCGGATCTGGCCAACGACACGCGGGAACGGCCGACCCTGGACACGGTGCTCGACATCGCCCGCGCGAAATCGGGCAACTACACCGTCCGGCGCCCGCTCGAACTGGGCGCGGCGCTGGCGGGCGCCACCGGGTCGACGCTGAAAGCCCTCGGCCACTACGGAACTCGAATCGGCGAGGCATTCCAGCTGCGCGACGATCTGCTCGGGATCTTCGGCGCCGCCTCGATCACCGGCAAGCCGCAGGACAGCGATCTCGGCCAGCACAAAGCCACCAGCGTGGTCGTCGCGGCGTTGGATATGGCCGAGGCGCACGCGCGACGGGAACTGTCCGAGCTGCTCGACCGGCCCGAACTCGACGCCGCGGCGATCGAGCGCTGCCGGACGTTGATCGCGGCCTCGGGCGCCGCCGAACGCATCGAATCCATGATCGCCGACCGGGTCACCGATGCGCTGCTTGCGCTGCGGACGGGCGCGCTCGGCCCAGGGCCGCGGCACGCACTGGAACAGATGGCGCTGCTCTGTACCGCACGGCAGCTGTGACGAGAGGAAGCTGATGCGCACAGTCAACGGACGTACCGACCATGTCGTGGTGGTGGGCGCCGGGCTGGCCGGCCTGTCGACCGCGATGCACCTGGCCGGACGCGGGCGGACCGTCACGGTGGTCGAGCGCGAGTCGGTGCCGGGCGGCCGGATGGGGCGGCTCGATCTGCGTGGCTACCACATCGACACCGGCCCAACGGTATTGACGATGCCCGAGCTGATCGACGAGGTCTTCGCCGCGGTCGGCGAGCGGACCGCGGACCGGCTGGACCTGGTGCCGGTCGATCCGGCCTATCATGCGATCTACGCCGACGGGCGCACCCTCGACGTGCACAGTGACGAAGAGCGAATGGTGCAGGCCATCACCGCATTCGCGGGCGCCGAACAGGCCGCGGGCTATCGCAAGTTACGTGCGTGGCTGAGCCGGCTGTACGCGGCCGAGTTCGACGGGTTCATCGCGGCGAACTTCGAATCACCCCTGTCGATGCTGACCCCCGCGCTGGCCAGGCTGGCCGCGCTGGGCGGGTTCCGCCACTGGGACGGCAAAGTCGCCGAGTTCATCACCGACCCGGAGTTGCGGCGGGTGTTCACCTTCCAGTCGCTGTACGCCGGAGTCGCGCCGGACCGCGCGTTGGCCGCCTACGCGGTGATCGCCCACATGGACACCATGGCCGGAGTGTATTTCCCACGCGGCGGCATGCGGGCAGTGCCCGACGCCCTCGCGGCGGCGGCCGAGGCGGCGGGCGTGCGCTTCCGCTACGACGCAACGGTGACCGAGTTGGCGCGCGAAGGCAGCCGGGTGGTCGCGGTACAGACCGGCCGAGGCGAGCGGATCGCCTGTGATGCAGTGGTATTGACGACCGAGCGGCATCGTTCCTACGAACTGCTCGGGCATCGGTCGCGGCGTCCGATCGCCGTCCGGCCCGCGCCGTCCGCAGTGGTGCTCCACGTGGGCTGCGCGCGGGAACCACGAATTCCGCACCACTGCTTGCTGTTCGGCGCGGCATGGCACGAGGCTTTCCGCGACATCATCGAGGAAGGCCGGGTCATGTCCGACCCGTCGTTACTGGTAACGCGGCCGACGGCGGGTGATCCGGCCTTGGCGCCGGACGGACGTGATCTGCTCTACATCCTGGCTCCGGTGCCCAATCTCGCGCAGAGCGAGATCGATTGGGCGCGGACGGGACCCGAGTACGCGACCGAGATTCTCGAGCTCGCGCGGCGCAGACTCGGCGGCACGCTGCTGCGCGACGCCGAGCTGCTGCGGGTGGTCACCCCGGACGACTGGGCGAGCCAGGACATGCTGGCGGGCAGCCCGTTCGCGCTGGCACACACCTTTGCCCAGACCGGCCCGTTCCGGCCGACCAACATGCTTCGCGGCATCGACAACGCGGTGCTCGCGGGCGGGTCGACGGTGCCGGGCGTCGGCATCCCACCGGTGCTGATCTCCGGACGGCTTGCCGCCGACCGCATCACGGGGGTTGGGCAACGACTCGTCCGCCCCGCCGGTTCGGCGCTGGATCGGACCTCGAAATGACGCGCGCCGAGCTGGACGCGGCCGGAATCACCGACCCCGACCTACGACGGTCCTACCGCCTTTGCCGCGAGCTCAACGCCGCCCACGGCAAGACCTTCTTCCTCGCGACCAGGCTGCTCGCGCCCGACCAGCGTCCGGCCGTGCACGCGCTCTACGGATTCGCCCGGCGCGCCGACGACATCCTGGATGAATTCCAGCCGGAGCTGACCCCCGCTGAGCGGGCGGCCCGATTACAGGTCCTTGCTGGACAATTCAGCGACGCCGATGCGGCCGGTGATCCGGTGCTGGCCGCGGTGCTGCACACCGCGGACACCTATCGGATACCTCGCCGCTTGTTCGACGCCTTTCTGGAGTCCATGCGCATGGACTTGTCGGTCACCGACTATCCGAATCGTGCGGCCCTGGACCGGTATGTCTACGGGTCGGCGGAGGTGATCGGACTGCAACTGCTGCCGGTGCTCGGCACTACCGAATCGGTGGCGGCCGCCGCACCTTTTGCCGCCGCGCTCGGAAAAGCGTTCCAGCTGACCAACTTTCTGCGCGACGTCGATGAGGACCTGGCCCGCAACCGCGTCTACCTGCCCGCCGATGAACTGGCGGCGCACGGCGTGGACCGCGAGCTGCTGCTGTGGTGCCGTACGCGGCAACGTGTCGACCCGAAGGCTCGTCGCGCCCTGGCCGAACAGCATGAAATCACCAGGGATATCTATGCTTTCGCGCGCCACGGTATCGACTTGCTCGCGCCGCGCTCGCGTCCCTGCGTGACAACAGCATTGGTGCTGTACGGGGAGATCCTCGACCGCATCGAAGCCAATGATTTCGAGGTGTTCGGTCGGCGCGCCACGGTCGGCACCGCGCGCCGCATCAGGGTCGGTGCGACAGGTCTGCTGCGCGCGTGGCAGGCGCGCCGGGCGACGGTTCCCAGCAGGCCAGGTCCGGACGCTCCACACTCGCTCGATGCCGTCGATCATCGTGAGCACGGCTGAGGAGGCCTGATGGATCACTGGCACTACCTGCTCGTTCTGCTCGGCTGCCTTGCGGTGACGGCACCGCTGGAGTTCTTCGGCCCGGGTGTATACCGGCGGCCCAGGGCGCTGCTCGGTGCGCTGTGGCCGGCCGCCGCGTTGTTCGTGGTCTGGGATCTCGTGGCGATCGCCGCGGATGTGTGGGGTTACAACGACCGCTACGTGCTCGAGGTGCGGCTGCCCGGCGGGATGCCGCTCGAGGAACTGCTGTTCTTCGCCGTCGTGCCGCTGTGCGGCCTGCTCACCTACGTTGCGGTCGACACGCTGCTCGGTGTGGGCCGACGGCGGTTCGGCAATACCGGGAAATCGGTCGGCGACGCGCGGAAGGCAGCGGGACGATGAACCTCACCGGAGTGGGATACACACTGCCCGCCGTCGCGGCGGTGATCATCGTGTGCCTGGTCGAGCGAATGGTGTTGCGCACCGGCTTGTTCCGGCGTCCGGCCTACTGGCTGACGATGCTGATCGTGCTGGGTTTCCAGATCCTGGTGGACGGATTTCTCACCAAACTCGACGCGCCGATCGTGCTGTACAACCCGGATCACATTCTCGGACTGCGCTTTCCATGGGATATCCCGGTGGAGGACTTCCTGTTCGGATTCGCGCTGGTGACCGCCGTCCTGCTGGGCTGGGAGCGCACGCTGCAGCGCCAGGTGCGGCAATGAGCACCGAGTACGGCCGCGATCGGCGGCGCGTGCGCTACCCGGGGGCGCCTGGCGTGCGCGACCTCGGCCCAAACGGCCCACGCGTGGTCGTGGTCGGCGCAGGCATCGCGGGCTTGGCGGCCGCGACCGGCCTGGTCGAGCGTGGCTGCCAGGTGGAGGTGGTCGAGCGCGAGCGCTACCTCGGTGGACGCGTCGGCGGCTGGACCGAACAGCTCCCCGACGGCACCCCGGTGGGGATGAACCGCGGCTTCCACGCCTTCTTCGCGCAGTACTACAACCTGCGAAAGTTGCTGGCGCGCAGCGATCCCCAGCTGCGACAGCTGCGCAGACTGGAAGACTATCCGCTGGTCGACGCCCACGGCCGCCGCGACACCTTCCGCGGCCTGCCCCGCACACCCCCATGGAACGCGCTGGCCTTCGCGCTGCGCAGCCCCACCTTCCGGTTGCGCGACCTGGCCCGGATGGATCCCCGTGCCGCCGCGCCGTTGGCCGCGGTGTCGGTGCCCGATATCTATCACCGGCTCGATCACCTGGACGCGGAAACATTCCTGCGCCGCATCAACTTTCCGGAAGCGGCCCGGCATCTGGCGTTCGAGGTATTTTCGCGCAGCTTCTTCATCGAACCGCGGCGCATGTCCGCCGCCGAGCTGGCGGCCATGTTCCACATCTACTTCCTCGGCTCCAGCGAAGGGCTGGTTTTCGATGTGGCACGGGACAATTTCGATGTCAGCCTCTGGACGCCGCTCGCGGAGTACCTGACCGCGCCGGAGCGGCCCGGCGCCGTTCGATTCCACCCGGGGGTGTCCGTCGAGCGGATCGACAGCGAGGGCGACGGATTCCGGGTGATCGACGACACCGGTGCGGTCTTGACCGCCGACGCGGTCGTGCTCGCCACCGACGTGGGCGGCCTCCAGCGTGTCGTCGCCGCGTCGCCGGGGCTCGGTGCCGACGAATGGCGTTCGCAGGTAGCCGGATTGGCGCTCGCCCCGGCCTTCGCGGTGCTGCGGCTGTGGCTGGATCGGCCGGTGCGCGCCGACCGGACCTGTTTCCTCGGCACCGGCGACATGGACCCGCTCGACAACATCAGCGTGCTGGATCGCTACGAACGCCGAGCGGCGGACTGGGCCGGGAAAACCGGCGGCAGCGTCGTCGAACTGCACGCATACGCGGTGCCCGAGACGACACCCGCGGCGCAGGCCAAGGTACGCAAGGAGCTGCTGGCGCGGCTGCATGCCATGTACCCGGAGACCGCCGCCGCGAACATCGTGGGGGAGACGATGCTGTGGCGACAGGATTGCCCGCGCTTCTCGCCCGGCGACTTCGCCACCCGCCCAGGCGTTGTCACGCCGCATCCGCGGTTGGTCCTGGCGGGCGACGGAATACGCGTCGATCTACCGGTCGCCCTGATGGAACGCGCCGCGACCACCGGCTGGCTGGCCGCCAATTCCCTCCTGCGCCAATGGAATGCGGCGGGGCACCGGCTGGAATCGGTGCCCGCTCATGGCCGCTCGGCGCTGTTGCGCGCCTTGGCTACTCGCGAAAGGCAAACCCGGTGAAAATCTCACCCTTGCAGCGATTCGCGCCGGAGAAGTGGTCGCGGCAGCGGCCGACCTACCAGGACGCGGACCCCGGCCTGATCGCGGCCGCGCTGCGTTGGTCGCAACAGCGTCCCTCCGGCAACTGGTATGTCATCGCCGCGAGCCGGGCGATCCGTCGTGATCGTCCCTTCGCCACCGAGGTGGGTGGCCGCGAGATCGTCGCCTGGCGTGATGATTCCGGCGCGCTGCACATCGGTCCCGGTGCGTGCCCGCACCTGGGTGCGCCCCTGGCTTCCGCCGAGGTCGAGAACGACGCGCTGATCTGCCGCTGGCATGGCCTGCGGGTCGGCGCCGGCGACAGCGCCTCCCGTTGGTGCCCATACCCCGGCTACGACGACGGTGTGCTGGCCTGGGTGCGCCTGGATGCCGTCGGCGGTGAGGAGCCGACCGACGCACCGGTGCTCGGGGCGCGCCCCGCCGACACCACCGTGCACGCGGTGACCCGGCTGGTCGGGGTGTGCGAGCCGCGCGACATCATCGCCAATCGGCTCGACCCCTGGCACGGCGCGTGGTTCCACCCGTATTCGTTCGCGCGCCTCGACGTGACGCGGACACCGCCACGCGACGGCATCACCGAGGATAATCACGCATTTCTGCTGACGGTGACCTTCCGCGTGACCCGCAGTCTCGGCGTGCCGGTGGCGGCCGAGTTCCGCTGTCCCGACCCGCGCACCATCACGATGCGGATTCTCGAGGGAGAAGGCGCCGGTAGCGTGGTCGAAACGCACGCCACCCCGATGGGTTCCGGCCCCGACGGCAGGGCACGCACGGCGGTGATCGAGACGGTGATCGCGAACTCCGACCGTCCGGGCTTTCGGCACGCCCATCGAGCGCTGCCGGTGTTACGCCCGTTGATGAACCGCGCCGCGACCCGGCTGTGGCGCGACGACCTGGACTACGCGGAACGCCGCTACCAGCTGCGCACTCGTCAGAATTGAGTCGGGCGGCGGCAACGGGGTATGCCGTCCGATGTGTAGGTCGTCGCGGTCCGGGTACTGCCCGAAGGTAAGTGCGATGCACGAATGATGCATTACACCTGTGCTCGTGCAGTCTGTGAGCCGGAAAACCAGGAGGTAGCGATGAGCACCATCACCGAGTCGGTCGACGTCCATGTCCCCATCACTCGTGCGTACAACCAATGGACGCAGTTCGAGTCGTTCCCCGCTTTCATGCAGGGCGTGGAGGAGATTCGGCAGATCGACGACACCCACACCCACTGGGTGACCGAGATCGCCGGTGTGACAAGGGAATTCGACGCCACCATCACCGAGCAGCATCCGGATGAGCGGGTGGCCTGGAAGTCCGACAGTGGCCCCGAGCATTCCGGGGTGATCACCTTCCACCGGCTCGACGACAACACCACGCGGGTCACCGCGCAGATGGACATCGACCCCGACGGCTTCGTCGAGCATGCTGCCGACAAACTCGGTCTGCTGAATCATCGGATCAAGGGCGACATGCAACGGTTCAAGCGGTTCATCGAACAGCGCGGCCAGGAAACCGGTGCTTGGCGTGGGGATGTCGCCCGGCCGGACGCCTGAGCGGTAGTCCGGTAGCCGCATGCGGCGCAGTGGTGGTCATTACGAAACCACCACTGCGCCTGCGGCATTGGTCTCAGCCGAGGGACAGGCAGCCCTGGAAGGTCTGGAAGTCTCCGGCGAAACCCACCCCGCCGCTGCACGTCGGCCCGGTAACGCCGGTGACCGTCACGGTGGCACCCGGGCCGGCGATGCCGATCGACAATCCGGGGCGCACGCCGGACGCATTGACGGTTGCCCCTGGCCCGATGGCGATGGCGGCGGGTCCGGACAGCGCCGTGGACGACGAGGTCGCACGCCCGCCGTTCTGGGCGATGGCCAGCGACAAACTGGTGGCGTCCGCGTCGGCGGCGGCGGTGCCGTCGAAGCCGTACGCGGCCGCCGCGCCGCCCGCTTCGCTGGTCGCCGAGCAGCGCGCGCTCGATTGTGCTGCGGAGGTAGCGCTGGCGCCCGGTGCGGGGCAAGCAGTTTCGGCAGCCGCCGCGGTGGGCGCGGTGAGCGCCAACGCGGCAACGACCGGGCCCGCGCCGAGGAGCGCGAGGCCGGTCCGGCGGATCGAGGACGAGATATTCATGGTGCTCTCCTGTGCTGACCGTCGGGCCCGGGAGATTCGTCCGGGGCGCGACGATCCGAGATTCGATGAGGCGGTTTTCGATTGCTGCCGCCGGGCATGACCGGAACGGCACCCCGTCACTCTACCTAAAATGATGCACAAGCGATGCACTATGTCGCTAGTTCCAGGCGTAGAAGTACATCCGTCGCGTGCTGGCCTCGACCAGGGTGCCGTTCGGGTCGCGGAGTTCGGCCACGCCGACGTTGCACTCGTCCCGGCTGGCGAAGAACGGGGCGCTGTCGGGCCGGACGGTGATCGGGTGCTGGCGCCACCGGGTTTCACCGTCGCAGATCACCGCCGAGGTGGTCAGCGAGCCGGTAGCCGTGGGCTGGCCCGGCTTGACCGCGGTGAGGCGCACCGTCAATGTCCACCGCTGTTGCCCCTTGGGACATCGCACGTCGATATAGGCATTGGCCTTACCCGCGGACACGTAGATGTCGTCGTGCAGCCAGACCGCCTCGGCTTGCGCCGCAGGCAGCGGCACCGCCCCGAGGAACGCGGCCACCAGTAGCGCAGTCACCGAAGTCATCACATCAACCCTTCAGAAAAGCTTGCAGCGGAACGTCTTTCAACGGAAAGTGGGGGCGGGCAGCTGCCCACCCCCACTCGGGTCGTAGTCATCGATCGATGTCAGCGCTCTGCCGCAGGGCGCGGCGTCGCGGCGGTGCCGGGCGGGTTGTCGGCGTTGGCATAGGTCTGCATCGAATCGGCGATCGCACCGGTGTTCACGGTCAACGCCGTGTTGTTGATGTTGGCGGTGGTGTCACAAGACCGGTGGTAGCAGGGGTCGTACGGACGGCCCGCAGTGCCGCCGAACATCTGCTGCTCTTGACGTGTCTTGATGCCCTCCGCGCCGGTGAACAGGCCACCGACCGCGATCCCGGCCCGCAGGAACGGCCCGTAGTCCGAGCGCCCGTCGAGGGGCGTGCGGACGTGGGACAGACCCCGGGAATCGAAGTAGCGGTTGAAGTTCTGCTCGATCTGCGCGGATCCGGCCGGCCCGCCGCTGCCGTTGTAGATCTTGTAGGCGAAGTTCGTCGAGCCGATCATGTCGAAGTTCAGGTAGAGCCGGAGCTTGCTGCGCTCGGCTGCGGGCAGGTTCGACACGTAGTACTTCGAGCCGATCAGGCCGAGCTCCTCAGCGCCCCACCAGGCGAAGCGGACCTTGTTCTTCGGCTGGAGCGTGGCCATCTGCAGCGCCACCTCGAGCAGTCCGGCGCTGCCGGAACCGTTGTCGTTGATGCCGGCACCGGCGCGCACGGAGTCGAGATGCGCACCCGCCATCACGACCTTGTCCGCGTTGCCGCCCTTGCTCTCCGCCAGCACATTGTGCGTGGTGGCGGGCAGGCTCTCGGTGTCGGTCTTCAAGCGCACGACCGGCTTCGCCGCGGTGGCGAGGTCTTTGCCGACGGTGTAGCTCGCGCCGACCACCGGCACTTTGATGCCCTTCTCGTCGAGGGGCTCGGTGAAGGTATCGGTCCGGCCCGCCTGTCCCTCATTGAAGATGATCACGCCGGAAGCGCCTGCGGCCTGGGCATTTCGGGCCTTGTCGGCGAACGTGCAGGTGCCGCGTTGCAGCAGGGCGATATTGCCGCGGGTGAACTTGGCGAAGTCGGCGGCCTCGCAACCGGAGGTCGAGGTGTCCGGCTGCGGACCGGGCGTCAGCACCAGATCGACACCCTGGACGGGTGCTTTCGTATCACCCGAACCCGAATAGGTCGCCGTGGCGAAGTCGCCGATCTCGCTGCGGTTCGGCGGGGTCGCCTTGTACGTCGTCGGGGCGGCCGGTGCTTCCTTCGCCAGCACCGCCGTCGTCCGTTCCTGGAAGGCTTGGAAGGTGAACGGCTGCAAGGTCACCGTGTAGCCCGCGCGGCGGAGTTCGCCCGCCACGTAGTCGCGGGAGGCGTCGTAGCCCGCGGTGCCCGCGGCGCGCGTGCGGCCGTTGGCGTTGGCGATGCTCTGGAACTTCTCCAGGTGCTGGTTGACGGCGGCCGCTTTGATCTCATCGGCTATTTGCCGTTCGGGCGGCGCGCCCGGCTCGGCATACACCGACCCGGCCATCGCGAGCGATAGCGCGAGCGGCACCGCGGCGGCTACTGCGATAACTTGACCGGCTCTGACTCTGCGAAAGGTGTGGGACATTTCGAATTCCTCCAAACGGACGGATAAATCCCGATGGCCGGAGATTAAGCCTGTCTGTCGGTTCGGTAAAACCCCAGTTGAGAGTGGGGAAGGGGGTCGACCCACGCACCGGACGGTAGGGGCTGTAGCGCTGAATCAGCTACCGATAATTTCGAGGGCGCATTGCCGATCGCGGTGCGCGGGGACGCGTGGTTCGTCTGGTGTACCCCAACACGTTCGAATCCGCTGCTCTATAGCCCTGATATATCGAATACAATAGCGGTGTGACAGAAGTAGCGGAAATTCCGGGTTCGACCAGGGCGAAACTCTTGGAAGCGGCGGCGCGGTTGCTGGCCGAGTCCAACGGGGCCGCGATCACCACCCGGTCCATCTGCGATCTCGCGGGTGTCCAGGCGCCGACGCTGTATCACCATTTCGGCGACAAGCAGGGGCTGCTCGACGCGGTGGTCACCTACGGATTCGAACAGTATCTGCGGTCGAAGCGGGCGCACGTGCCCTCGGCCGACCCGATCGACGATATCGCGGCCGGGTGGGATCGCCATGTCGCATTCGCGCTGGAGAATCCCGCCTTCTACGCGGTGATGTACGGCCAGGTCACGCCGGGCAAGCGGCCCGCGGCGGCGGCCGATGCGGAGGCGCTGTTGCTGTCGTTGCTGACCCGAGCGGCTGGGCACGGCCGGTTGGCGGTGGCACCGGAGGTGGCGGCATCGGTGATCCTGGCCGCGAATGTCGGTGTGGCGCTGGCGCTTATCACCACACCGCCCGAGCAGCGCGACCTCGCGGTTGCCGACCGGACCCGGGATGCGGTCCTGGCGTATGTGGTTCGGCCGACTTCGGCGAACAGCAATGGTGCAGAAGATGCCGTTGCGGTATCCGCGATAGCACTGCACGCCGCGTTGAGTGACGACAGTCCCGCAGTTTTGCAGCCGAATGAGCTTGCCCTGCTGAAAGATTGGCTGCGCCGCCTGTCGCGGTGACAGCGAAATGCACGGCCGGGGAAACTCCTCGGCCGTGCATTCGCGAGATCAGTTCAGACCGTCAGCACATTCCGGTACCGTGCCTTGCCCATATTCTGGAAAGCGGTTTCGGCGTCTTCGAGCGGGTAGGTCTCGATGATCGGCCGAACTCCCTTCAGGGCGGCGAATTCCATGGCCTCCTCACTGTCCTTGGCGTGCCCGCTGTACCAGCCGGACACCTTGCGACGGCCGAAGACCAGCAGGTCGGGCGAGACCTCGATGGGCTGGTGATCGCTGGCGACGATCAGCAGTTGACCGTTGGGTCGCAGGCCCTGCATGAGGTCGGCTTGCGCCGGACTGGAGCCCACCGTGGAGAACACGACATCTGCCCCACCGAGTGCTTCGACGGCCTCGCCCGCGCTGCCCGCCTCGCTGTCGATGTACTCGTCGGCGCCGAGCTCGCGAGCGATATCTTCTTTGGCCCGACCGCGATTCACCGCGATCGTCCGGAACCCCATCTTCGCCGCGTACTGCACGGCCAGGTGGCCGAGCCCGCCGACGCCGTGGATGACGACGGTGTCGCCCGGCCGGGCACCGGAATTGCGCAGTGCGTTGAACGAGGTGATGCCCGCGCACATCAGCGGCGCGGCTTCTTCATAGGTCAGCGCATCGGGGATGCGGGCGAGCGCATCTTGCGGCGCGACAGTGTATTCCGCGTAGCCACCGTCGTAGGACACGCCGACGATGGTGCGGTCGACACAGTTGACGAAGTCCCCGCGCCTGCACGGCGGGCACGTGAAGCAGCTGCCACCGTGCCAGCCGATGCCGACTCGGTCGCCGACCCGCCACGCGGTGACGCCTGCGCCGACCGCATCGATGTCACCGGCGATCTCGTGTCCCGGCACGCGGGGCAGTGCGACGCCGAGCAGGCCCATTCGGGCGATGTTCTCCCCGCCGCACACCCCGCACGCCCGCACGCGGACCCGCACCTGACCCGGCCCTGGCGCGGGCACCGGGATGGTGGTCTGCTGGAACGGCCCATTCGCGCTGATGACCTGCACCGCACGCATTGTCGTTGTTGTCATGTCGGTATGCCTTTCGGTAACTCTGCGAAAAATCAATTGCTGGATCCGCCGTTCATGAGCACTTCCTCACCGGTGAGGAACAGGGAGCTCTCGGCCGCAAGGAATTCGGCGAAGTCGGCCACGTCTTCGGGGGTGGCCAATCGGCCGACCGGCACCGAGTCGAGCAAGGCCTTCTTGTACGGGTCGTCATCGGGCACCTCGGTGAAGATGCCCGCCCCGTCGATCGGGCCGGGCACCAGTGAATTGACCGTGATACCACGGGAACCCAGCTCGAGCGCCAGCACCCGGACGAGATACTTGGCTGCGGTTTTACTGGTGCCGTAGAGGCCGAGCCCGGGTTGCGGGCGCACCGTGGAACTGGACGCGATGTTGATGATGCGGCCCCCATCGGCGATGTACTTCGCCGCGGCCTGTAGGACGAAATACGGTCCCTTGGTGTTGATCCGGAACAGTAGGTCGAAGTCGTCCTCGGTGACCTCGACCACCGGGATGTTCACCTTCTCGATGCCGGCGTTGGCGACGACGATGTCGAGAGTGCCGAATTCGGTTACGGCGGTGTGGAACAGGCGATCGATCTCGCTGACGTCGGAGGCATCGGCTTGCACCGCAATGGCTTTCACGCCGAGCTGCTGCACTTCGGCGCGTACCTTGTCGGCGGCGTCCTGGTCGCGGGAGTAGTTGATCACCACATTCGCGCCGCGCTCGGCGAAGCGCAAGGCGATCGCTCTGCCTATACCCTTGGTCGAGCCGGTAACCAGTGCGGTTTTTCCATTCAGGCTCATCGAATACTCCTTGTCGAACTTCTTCGATCGGGAACCGTGTGTCGGTTTCGAGGGCGGGCGTTGCCGGGTGTGCCGGGCCGTTCGCCGCGCGGAACAACCTTGACTATAGCGATGCTATAGAGCAATGCATAGCGAACAAATAAGAGTTGTAGAGGCACAAATATGCCTTTCGGCGGCCTTACTGCCTCGGCTTACGATGGGCGGCATGGTTTCAGGTGATCCCGGCTCCGGTGGCAGGCTTTTGGACCTGCATCGACTGCAGCAGTTCCTGGCCGTCGCGGAGCTGTCGAGTTTCACCGCCGCGGCGGCGGCGCTGCACATCACCCAGCAGGCGTTGAGCAGTTCGGTTCGTCAGCTGGAGAAGCAGTTGCGGGTCGACCTGTTCGACCGGAGCGGTCGTCAGCTGGTCCTCACCGACGCGGGCGAAGTGTTGCGCGACGGGGCGCGGGCGCTGTTGGCGGCGTCGGATGCGCTGTATCGCCGGACGTATGAGGCGGGTATCGCGGCACCGCCCGCCTTCGTCGTCGGTCATACGCCCGCGATCACCGCAGATGAGGTGTACGACCTGATCGAGCCGGTGCGGGCGGCGCGGCCCGATGTGTCGGTCACGGTGCGGCAGCTGTTTCCGGATGCCATCGCGGCCGCCCTGCACCAGGGCTCGGTCGACGTGGCACTGCGGCGCGGTGTCGCGAGTCCGGCCGACCTGGCGTCGGCGGTCATCGCCTACCACCCGGTTCGCGTCGCGGTCGCGCGGACGCACCGGCTGGCCGATCGCACGGCCGTCACGGTGCGCGACCTCCAGGACGAGCAGATCGTCATCTGGGCGCCGCCGGGCGCGTCGTATTACACCGACTTCATCCTGAGTACCTGCCGGCGTGCGGGTTTCGAACCACGGTTCGTCGTCAACCACATCCAGGGCACGCCGCCGGTGACCGCGGTGGTCGGCACGGAGCACGTCGCCATCGTCACGGCGCCCGCGGGGCAGGCGCTGGGTGGTCGCGTGCAGGTCGTCGATCTGAAGGAGGGGCCGGTGGCCGCGACACAGGCACTGTGGTTGCCGCACACCACCTCCGACCTGCGTGACCTGCTGTTAAGTACGCGCGCCGACGGCTGACCGCCCGGGGGTCGGACGGCCAGCCGTTAGTCGGCCAGGCGCGAATGGTGTCGCCTCAGCGGGTGGTGTACCCGCCGTTGGCGAGGATGGTCTGTCCGGTGATCCACCAGCCGTCGCCGACCAGGAATTCCACCAGCGGGGCGATATCCTCGATCTTGGTCAGGCTGTTGCCGAGCGCCTGCGACTTGTGGAACTCGACCCGCTCCGGCGTTTCCTGGCCGTAGAAGAAGGGGGTGTCCATCGGGCCGGGGGCGACGGTGTTGACCGAGATCAGCCGCGGCGCGAACTCCTTGGCCGCCGCGCGGGTGAAATGCTCCACCGGGGCTTTGCCGCCCGCGTAGGTGGAGTAGCCGTCGGTGAACGCGGCGAGCAACGAGGTGACCACGGTGACGATGCGGCCGTTGTCGTTGAGCCGCTTGCCCGCCTCCTTCAAGAAGAAATAGGCGGACTTGGCGTTGATCGCGAACATCGAGTCGTATTCTTCCTCGGTCGTCTCGATGATCGGCTTGCGCAACACTTTTCCGACGGTGTTCACCGCGATATCCACGCCGCCGAACGCGTCGACCGCCACCGCGAACAGCTGCTCGACATTCCCCGGAATGGTCAAATCCGCTTGGAATTTCACCGCTTTGGCACCGGCCGCCTCGATCGCGGCGACGGTCTTGTCGGCATCCGGCTCGGTACTGTCGCTGTTGAAGTGCACGGCGACATTGGCACCGCGTTCGCCCAGCGTACGGCTGATCAGCCCGCCCAGATTCTTGGCGCCTGCCGCGACCACCGCCGACTTACCCTGCAAACTCTGTACCACGATCCTGCTCCGATCTGCTCGAACTTTCAGCGGACACCGGCCACGCTATGGTGAATATCGGCGCATCGGAAACAGTGTTTATTGGTGACCCCACAAATGCTGCTTGTATGGCGCTCGGAGCAGCTCATCGCCGTTTATTGTCCGTAATGTACACCGCGACTAGAACATCAGAGATGGAGTAAAAGTGAGCCGTACATCGGTCATCATCATCGTCGGTTTCGTCCTGCTCGCCATATTCCTGCTGATCGGATTCTGCTTCGGCAGAAAAGGACTGCACCGCGCAGCCGAAGACTTCCTCCTGGTCTGGCTCGCCCTGACCGTCGGCAACATGGCAGTCGGCGTCGTCGACGCGGGCTACGGCGTCCTGGAAGAGATTCCGTTCCTCCTCGCAAACTTCACCCCGCCGGCGATCGTCGCCGCTGTCGCGTGGTATCGGACGAAGTCGTCTAAGGCTCTCGAATCATCGCCCACATAGGAGGTTTGGCTCCTACGGGCAGCACAAAGGTGGCACGCACCACGAACCCGAATTTCTCGTAGAACCGGACGTTCTTTTCCCGCGTGCACACCAGGTAGGCGGCCGTGTCCGGCGCGCCCGCGAGACGATCGCCGATGAGCCGAGCCGCATAACCCTGCCCTCGGCGGTCGACCGACGTCGCGATATTGGCCAGGTACCAGTGCGGCGGAGTGCGCGGATGATGCTCGTCCAGCGCACGCCGCACAGCCATCGCGGCCGTTGTCCTGGCACGCAGCGCAGGCAACAACTCGGGCAGCGCGCGCAGCGTACGCGAGAAGGGCTGATCCCACTGTCCCGGCGGATCCCACACCGCGACACCCCCGATCGCACCGTGCTGGTCGGTCGCGATCTGCACACCGCCGCCACGCAGATGACAGTGCCGCAAGGACGTCGTGAAGTAGCGCGGCACCGCGCGATGCCGTCTGCCCTGGTCGGGCCAGATCGCCGACATCACCGGATCGTCGGCGAAGCCTTCGGCAAGCACGCGTGTGCACGCATCGAGATGGTCGGGTGTTGCGGTGCGGACAACGATCGGCACAGCGAGATCTCCTGAGCAGCTCGACGACGGCGTCAACGACTCATCCGGAAAGCGTGGATTGTCGTCTGTTCGGGCGACAACCGAGCTCCGGTCGAGTGGATAACCTTGTACGGTAATCGGTTCCGCCATGACGCGAAGCAGTCCGGTGTACCCCCTCTGCTGGCGAGGTGCGAAGCCGGGCGATATGATCGGCGTGATGATGATTCACTCTGTTCAAAGATCGGGGGTTCCATTCGTCTCAGGTGAGTGCTGATGCTCACTCACAGTGCGAATGAGAACTTCTCCCGCTTGTCCTTCTGGCCGCGCGTGCGTGAATTCGCCGTGCCGCCCTCCATGATCGAGACTGCTACCGCCCGGCGACTGGTTCGGGATTGGGCGGGGGCTTGTGCCGCAGCAGGTTTCGATGTCGATATCGATATGCGGTCGGTGGCGCGGCGGCATGGGTCCGAACTCGCGAGTCGGATTCGAGCCGATCTGCGGTCGCTGGCTCCTGATCTGTTGCGCTGGCATATGCCGAGGATCGCTCCGGACGGGCTGTTGCGGCCGGGGCTGACCATCGCGCTCGCCCGGTACGAGCCCGAAATTCGCTGCGGCAGTGCAGGTTCCCTGTATCTCGTCGTTCGTACCGCGCCGGCCTGGGCGGACGCGGGTCAACGGATCAGCCTGGCTTTGTGGGACGGGTCCGCCGCAGGACAGCATCCGCATCCTCGGCCCAACCGGCGGTTCCGCTTGGATCTGCACCGCCACCTGTGGGATGCGCGCAGGGTGGGTGAGCTGCGCATGCGGTCCGGAGTCGAGAGCTGCAGCCCGCCGCTGGACCCCGAGTTACGTACTGCGGTAACGGAACTCGACCACTGTGCTGTCGACCGATGGGCGGCCGAGGGGGAGATCCTATGCCAGGCGGAAAATCGGCCGACCACTACGTTCATTGTCCGGTTCGGAGCCAAACAGCGGTTGGTGGTGGAGCTAGCCGCTGCCGGTGTTGACGGAACGCGCACGCTGCGGACCGCGTCGGAGTACCCGGTCGGCGGCATCTCCGTGCTGCCGGTGCTACCCGACGCGGCGACCTGGGTGCTGCCCGACCTGGCACTGCTCCGTGCCGGTGCGATAACGGCCGATCGATTGCATCCGTTGGTCGCTTCGGCGCTCGTGCCCGGGTATTCGTCGGCCGATGCGCCGCGGGCTCCCGATCGAACGGGTCAACGGATCGTGGAGTGCAGGGGAGAGCAGCACCGAATAGGGCTGGTCGACGGGGTTTTGGCGGCGCTGGATCATGACCCGGCCGAAATTCGGCGCGAAGAGCTGCTGGCCGCGTTGTCCGGTACGCCGCTGCCTTGCCTCCAGGCGATCGATACGGCGCATCGACAACCGGACTGGCTTGTCGGTGTCCGTGAACGCCTGGACCATGGCGATATCGCAGGCGCGCTGGCCATCGTCGAGGGACTGCTCGGTCCCGAGGCATTGCTGCGCGACGGCGCTTTGCGCGACGAACTCGCGGCGGCCGCGCGTCGACGGATCACCCACGGGCTGTTCAGAGCTGGTCTCGCCGAACCGGGGATGGGCCGCGTTCCGCCGCAGAGCCGCCGTTCCCGCGACCGTCGCGCGCATCCGCGCAACGCGGCTTCCTACTGACCGGGCCACTTTCGTCCCGCCGCTATCACAGTCGTGTATGTCCGCGCGACGCAGTGTCCTACTGAGAGAACGACTTTCGCTCGTATCCAGAAGCCCGCACCAGCTCAGCTCTGAGAGGGCAACTTTCGTCCCCCTCCATCACCGTCGTGCGCATCTGCACAACCCGGCATCCCGCTGACCGTAGCCCCACACCGACTCTGCCAACCACAAGGTGATTCACATGCTTACTGCCACCCACACATCCGCCCAACTCGACGTTGCCGATGAGTTGCTGGCTCTGCTCCAAGACGTAACCACCGAACCGCGTCCCGACAACCAATTGGAGGCCCTGGCGCTCGCCGTGGCCGCCGACCTGCCGGTGCTCCTGTGGGGCGAACCGGGGATCGGCAAGACCGCGGCCATCACCCAGCTCGCCGACGACCTCGACCTACCACTGACCACGGTGATCGCGAGTGTGCATGAGCCATCGGACTTTTCGGGCCTGCCCATCATCGGCGACGACCCCGCGGCCCAGGGTGTCCCGATGGCCCCGCCGGACTGGGCGGTGCGCCTGGTCCGAGCCGGGCGCGGGCTGCTGTTCTTGGACGAGTTGTCCACCGCACCGCCCGCGGTGCAAGCCGCCCTGCTCCGGCTGGTGCTGGAGCGGCGGATCGGCAATCTCCAGCTGCCGCCGAATGTCCGGATCGTGGCGGCGGCCAACCCGCGATCGTCGGCGGCCGATGGCTGGGAGCTGAGCCCGCCGCTGGCCAACCGGTTCGTGCACCTGCGCTGGACCCACGATCACGACGTGGTGGTCCGCGGGCTCGGCGGAGTCTGGCCGCACGCGACACTGCCCCGGCTGGCCACGGAAAAACTCACTGACGCAGTGGCTTTCGCGCGACGCGCAGTATGTGTGCTGCTCGCGGCCCGGCCCGCGCTCGTCCATCAGATACCCACCAGTGACACGCGCCGGGGCGGCGCTTGGCCGTCACCGCGCAGCTGGCAGATGGCAGTGTCGCTGATCGCCTTCGCCACCGCGGCAGGCTCGTCCCGTGACGTGCTCTCCCTGCTGGTCCGCGGCACGGTGGGCGACGGGCCGGGCTTCGAATTGCTGGCCAGCCTGGACCGGATGGACCTGCCGGACCCGGAGGCGCTGCTGGCCGACCCGGCGGCCGCCGTCCTGCCCGAGCGCGGGGACCTGCGCCAGGCCGTGCTCGACGGGGTGGTGGCGGCGGTCCGTAAGCGTCCGGAGAAGGCTCGCTGGGACGCGGCCTGGGCGCTGCTGGTGCACGCCTTGGAGACCGGAGCGCCGGACCTGATCGTCGTTCCCGCAACAACTCTCGCCACGCTGCGCCAGGGCGACTGGGATGTGCCGGTGGCCATCGAGCAGCTCGCCGGGGTGGTCTCGGTGTCCCGTGGCGCGGATCAGGTGGCTGCCCGTCTCGTCGCGAAGGCGAACTGATGACCGCAGGAGCACCGCGCATGTTGGACCGGGACAAGCTCTTTGCCGCCCGGCTGCACGCCGCCCGCGTCCGGCCCTATCTGGCGACCGCGCTGTTCGCCCTGTCCGTCGTCGAGTCGCGCGGCGTACCGACGATGTCAGTCGACCGGCACTGGCGGTGCTACGTGTCACCGGGGTTCGTGGACCGGACGCCGGTCGAGGAGCTCGCCGGAGTGTGGGTGCACGAGGTCTCGCACCTGCTGCGCGACCACCACGGCCGCAGTGACCGATTCGCGCGGCGACACGAATTGTCTGGCCCGGCAGAACGATTGCGCATGAACATCGCCGCGGACTGCGAGATCAACGACGACGTGTTCGGGGACAGGCTCGTCCAGCCGGAGGGGGCTGTCACGCCCGCGTCGTTGGAGTTGTCCGCGGGAAAGCTCATGGAGGACTATCTGCTCGAGTTTCGGCTCGGACCGCTCACGCAGGGCCTGGCCTGGCTCGACTGTGGCAGTGGCGCAGACGGATTGGATCGTGAGTGGGAGTTGGGTCCGGACGGCGCCGACGGCCTGAGCGAGCAGGAACGCGACGCGGTCCGGTTTCGGGTCGCGCAGGGCATCGTCGGCCGTCCGGGGGACGCGTCCAAAGGGTGGCAGCGCTGGGCCGAGGAGGCGTTCCATCCGCCACAGCCGTGGCGTGATCTGCTCGGAGCCGCGCTCCGCTCAGCGGTCGGCGGGTCCGGTGCGGGCGAGGACTACACCTACGGTCGGCCCGCTCGGCGCTCGGCCGGGGTGCCCGGCGTGGTGCTGCCGAGCCTGCGGCGCACGCCGCCACGGGTGTCGGTGCTCATCGACACCTCGGGATCGGTCAGCGACACCGAATTGGGCAGCGCACTTCTCGAAGTGGCGGCCATCGCGCGCGCCGTGGGCGGGCGGCGCGACCTGATCACCGTGCTGCCGTGCGACGCGGCGGCCAGAATCGTGCATCCCCTGTGCCGTGCCGAGCGGATACCGCTGGTGGGCGGCGGGGGCACGGATCTGCGCACTGGTATCGCCAAAGCGGTTCGCGCCCAACCACGCCCGGATGTTCTCGTGGTGCTGACCGACGGTCAGACACCCTGGCCGACCAGACGGCCACCGTGCCGGACGGTGGTCGGTCTGTTTCGTCGCTCGAGTGCCGACACGTGGAGCGAAAACGATCCCGACTACGTTCCGGACGCACCGCCCGCATGGGCCCGCGTGGTCGATATCGGGTAGGACCCGGCGCTCGATGAGGGCGTTGTGCGCCACGCCTAGTGGTAGCTGGATGCTTGCCAAAGGGTGGGAAGGTCGTAATATCCTCATCGGGCACGCTCCTGGGGCTTGTCAGCGCTGTGATCTCGGCGGGTCATCCATTTTTCTCGACAATGGTGGAGAGGTGGCTGCACGATGCGGCTGTTCAGGAGTACGGCATTCCTCGCTGTCGTGGCACTGGCAGTGGTCGGCCCCGTCGGCGCCGCGCGGGCAGACCAGGAGGATTCGGGTCGTCCGGGATTCGTCGAATACCAGGGCTTCCCGGTGTCGTACTTCGAATACGGACCCGACGGCGACGCCCCGACCGTCATGATGACCGGGGACTGGCCCGGCGACTCCAGCCTCATGGTGCCGCTGGCAGAACAGTTGGCCGCGAACGGATTTCACGTCGTCCGCTGGGATATGCACGGGGCGGGCCGCACGAGTCACGACCGCAGGCCGGGCGCCTACTCGATGGAGAATCTGGCGGGGGAGCTCGGCGCGGTGATGGACCAGACCGCTCCCGGGCGTCGCGTGCACATCTTCGGTGACGGGTGGGGGCCGTTCATCGGGAGCCAGTACAACACCATGTATCCCGGCCGGATCGCGTCGATGTCGGTGATCGGATTCCCCTCGGCGGATCTGGCGGGAAACGCGTTGCGTCGGGTGCCGAGGGAGAAGCCGGAGCTGACCGGGCAGTGGGCCGCGCAAGTTGCGGTGTTGAGTTATCTGGCGGGTATCGAGATACCGGTGCTGCCGGACGCCGCGGTACGTACCGGTATTCCGGTTCAAATGCTGGGCGTGGTGGCTTCGCTGATGGCTCCTGAGCTGCCGGGCGGGGGTTTGCACACCAATGTCGACGACGACGCCGACGGGTTGGAGCGGTACCGGCAGGCGATGTGGCCGCATCTGACCGAACCGCAGTACGACTACATCGACATTCCGGTCCTGCAGGTCTTCTATCCGACCGACGACTTCCTGGAGACGCCGATATTGATCGATGGCCTGGAAAGCCGTACGCCGCACCTCGATCTGCGGTACGTGCCCGGTAACCACTTCAGTGTGCTCGGCGGCGACAACACGCGGCAGATCCTGGACGCCGCCATGGAATCCATGCGCGCCGCGGACTGACTTCGTGGGCGCTGTGCGCGATTGCCGGTTGCGTGGCGCACCGGCCGAGACCGGATCGGTAAGCCGCTCTCGCGCAGGACATCCCACTACTCCCGATCGTTGGCGTTGACGGGACCGGCCGGGGGTGGTTGTATCTGGCTGTGCCTGAGGGGCTTTCGGCACGGTGCGTGGGTGGGGCGGTGACCGGGCGGTGTCCTTCGGGTGGTAGCCGTCACCAGGGAACGAGGGTCTCGTGAGCACCACTTCCATCGCACGCATCCGCCGCCGCTGGGCGAGCACCGTCGCGGTGCTCGTCGCAGCGGCCAGCTGCCTCGCCGGGCAGCAGGCCGGTACCGCGGGCGCCGCGCCGGCGATCACCCTGCCGCCGGTCAACGCGGGGTTCGATTACCAGATCACCAGCCCGTACGCGCCGCCGCCCGGCGTGACCGTCGTCAGTCGTGACCACAGTGTCGAACCGGCCAACGGGCTCTACAACATCTGCTACGTCAACGGCTTTCAGGTGCAGCCCGGCGCGGAAAGCGAATGGCCGGCCGACCTGCTGCTGCGCGACAAGGACGGCAAGGTCGTCTACGACACGAGGTGGAAAGAGGCGCTGCTGGACATCCGCACCGCCGACAAACGCGCCCGCGTCGCCGACAAGGTCAACCAGTGGATCGGCGGCTGCGCCGACAAGCGTTTCAACGCGGTCGAAGTCGACAACTACGACAGCTACGACCGCTCCAAGGGACTGCTGGCCCCCGACCAGGCGGTCGCCTTCATCGCCTTGCTCGCCAAGTACTCCCACGACCGCGGCCTCGCCATCGGCCAGAAGAACGCCGCCGAACTCCTCGACCAAAGAACCGCTGCCGGACTGGATTTCGCGGTGGCCGAGGAATGCGGCGACACCGAGGAATGCGGTGACTATGCCAGGGCGTACAACAACAACGTCATCGATATCGAGTACACCGAACCCGGGCTGGCAGCGGCATGCGCGGAGTACGGAAACAAGCTGAGCATCGTGCTCAGGGACGTCGAGGTGTCCACTCCGGGTGAGCCCGACTACGTCAGGAAGACGTGCTGAATCCGGTGCGCTGATCAGACCACGCACGCCGCCACCGCACGTCCCTGACCAGCGAAAGCCAAAGGGGACAACACGGTCGGTTATCCTGGGGGAGAGTTAGAGAGGTTTCCCATGCCCTTCAAATACCGTCAGCGTAAGTCCTTCGGGCCGTTGAAATTCAACTTCACCCAGTCGGGCCTGTCCTCGTGGGGCATCAAAATCGGCCCGTGGTCATGGAACTCACGCACCAAGAAGAACAACGTCGACCTACCGGGCCCACTGAGCTGGCGCCAGCGCTGAGCCGGCCGGGCCCGCGCCGCAGCTGGGCCTTGGTCGGACGATCAGCGGGAACTGGTGTCGGCATCGGCCGAGAGGCCAACTGCACTGGTTCCCCATGATCGCTTGTTCAGCTGTGCATTTCAATTGTTGCCAGCCGGAGATACGCGGCGACCGGATCAGGGCCAACGCTGCGGCGGCGGATACTCGGCGTTCGTGTCGGCGGGCCACATTCGCACTCGCCACACGTCGCCGGGCGTGGTCGAGTCGGGCTGACCGACGAAACGTAGCCCGCGCCCGCTGATTTCAACGTGATAGCTACCGGGAGCGATCGCGATCGGGACGTCGGAGGTACTGGTGGCGGAGGTTATCCACAACTCTCCTCGGTCATCGATGGTGGTGGTCTCATCGATGACCACCTGCCAGTCCGTCCGATCCGGATGCTGTGGCCGGTCGAACAGTTCGAGATCGACCCGCATCGCGAAGTTGTACTGATGTGGGCTCAGGACAACGATGTTGCCGCCTGCGGTAATCGCGTACAGCCCATGGTCGATCGCGCGATCCACCACCTCGGGCAGCTCCTCGCTGGTGTCCGCGGTGCCGGTCAGATAGAACTGGCCGTAGTCCATCATGAAGGTCCTCCGCTCGGCTGACACCGGTGTGTCGGAATATGTTTCGACCATTCCTGGAGGGTACGAGTTCCGCTCGTGTGGACCGTCGAATCGAAGCGAACTGACGGCAGGGCGGTCGAACAACCGATTGTCCGCGTGAGCACCACCGTTGGTTGTGCGATTGGGGGGCGGCTTCGAAGTCGTGGTTGGGCCTTCGACTGGGGTTCACGGCCGTAAACCCGCAGGCTTGCCGGGAAGTTGGCAGACCGGGCGTTGGCCGATCGCTTGATAGGCGGACAACGGCAACGCTACGATTCCGCAACCAACTGGCGTGCAAGGAGACTTCGTGGCGGATCTCGATCTGGCGGCCGTGCGGGCGTTCGTGACCGTGGTCGACGAGGGGCAGTTCAGTCATGCGGCGACGATGCTCGGCATTACCCAGCAGGCGGTATCCAAGCGCATCGCCAAGCTGGAGAGCCAGGTCGGGGTGCGGCTGTTCGATCGGGGGCGGGCGGGCAAGGCGACTGCCGCGGGGTTGGTGATGCTGCCGTTCGCTCGGTCGCTGCTGGTTGCTGCGGAAGAGACGGTCGCCTCGGTGCGGCAGGAACCGCGGCCGTTGCGGGTCGCGATTCTGGGAGAGCGGCAGGTGGCGTCGCGGTCGATCCAGTACTACCTCGATCGGCATCCGGACTCGGATGTCGAGATGGTGCTGTCCAACGCGTTCGTCACCTCACGGGACGCCTTGGTGAGCGGGCGCGCCGACGGGGCGTTCGCTCGGCCGCACGGTGGGCCGCGGCCGTTGCCGTCCGGCATCGGTGTCGTTCCGGCGTATGTGGAGCCGCTGCATATGCTGGTGGGCAGGGGTCATCCGCTGGCCGGGCGTTCGACGGTGTCACTGGCCGATATCGTGCCGCACCCGATCTGGGTGCCCGGCGCTTCGGTGCCCTCGGAGTGGGCCGACTTCTATCGAGAGTTGGCTGAGTTCAGCGGGATTGCGGTGGTTACCGATCCCGATCTCGGCAGCAAATCAGGCCCTGACGCGAAGAAACTGGCGAGCTTCGATGCCATGCTCGATCGCATCGCCGGCTCGGAGACACTGGCGACGTTCAGCGGGGATGGGTTCATCGCTCCCTGGAACCCCAATATTCGGCGACTGCCGATCACCGACCCGACCCCGGCGTACCCGCACGCATTGCTCTGGGAAACCAGCAACATGCACCCGGGCCTCCCACCTTTCATTGCCCACTTCCGCAGTAGTTACAACCGAGATATGGCCGCCGACTGCTGGATTCCCGAGGTGGACCGACCGATCTTCCTGTCGTGAACCGGCGGATCGCCGGACCTACGCCGCCGACGCCGTGATATCGAACAGCGTCAACTCACGTGCCGCTGCGGCGCGTTGATCCGCCCGCTCACGCACCGCGCAGGTCGGCCCGATCCCTTGCGACACCGATTCCGGCGACACCAGCCAGCCATGGCATCGGCGGCAGTGCGCAACTAGTCGTACTTCGGGCTTGTCGTCGGTCGCGGCCATATCGATCTCCTCCGGCCAGGTTGTTCCAGAAGGAAGCCTGACATAGGGGACCGACACATTTCGTGCTGGAATCTAGGGACCGGTTGTGCCGCAGTGCGTTCAGGGACGTTCGGGACGGTAGAGGTCGGGTTCGAGGTACATGACCCCGGCCGCGGGGACGGCGGCGCGGACGCGGGCCTCGGCGGCATCGATGGCGGTCGCGACGTCATCAATGGTCAGGCCCGGGCGGACGGCAACCTTCGCGGCGATGAGCAATTCGTCGGGCGCGAGATACTCGGTGCGCAGGTGGATTACGCGGTCGAAGTGGGTTTCGTCGACGAGATTGCTGCGGATGGCGCGATCCTCATCGGGCGTGGCGCCCTCGCCGATGAGCAGGCTCTTCATCTCCACGATCAGTACCAGGGCGATGAAACCGAGCAGGATGCCGATGGCGAGGGTGCCGACGCCGTCCCAGCGGGCGTCGCCGGTGAGCACGGTCAAACCGACACCGGTGAACGCGAAGGCGAGCCCGACCAGCGCCCCGCTGTCCTCCAGCAGCACCACCGGCAGCTCGGGATTGCGCGACGTCCGGATGAACTGCCACCAACTGCCACGCCCTTTGAGTGGCTGGGACTCGCGCCGCGCGGTGAGCAGACTGAAGGTCTCCAGCACCATCGCGATGAGCAGGATGGCGATCGCGACCACCGGGGAGCTGAGCTCCTCGGGACGGCGGATCTTGGTGATGCCCTCATCGATGGCGAACAGGGAGCCCATGGTGAACAGCACCAGCGCGACCACGAACGAGTAGAAGTAGCGATTGCGGCCGTAACCGAACTGGTGCACCGCGTCCGGCGGATGGGCGGCCCGCCGCTTACCCAGCAGCAACAGGGCTTCGTTGGCGGTGTCGGCCAGCGAGTGCATCGCCTCGGCCAGCATCGACGACGAACCGGTCAGCACCGCGCCGACGAACTTCGCGAGCGTGATACCGGCGTTGGCGCCCAGTGCGGCCAGGATTGCTGTGGTACTGCTGCCACCGCTCGACATGGACGCCAACGCTACCGGCGGCGCCGCATCATCCGTGCACGGACACGGACACGGCCTATGGGTTGCCGCCGGTCGGTGCCTGGAAGCCGCCGATCTGCTGCTCGAGCAGTTCGGCCAGCCGCAGCGGCGTGCGATCCTCGAACATCGGGCCGATGAGCTGCACGCCCACCGGCAAACCCTCGGGGGACCGGCCCGCGGGGATGGCGGTGGCGGGCAGGCCGGGCATGGTGGCCACCCCGGCCCACACGAGCTGATCGAAGTACGGGTAGCCGACGCCGTCGATATCGATCCGCCGTTCCTCTATAGCCGCGCCTTGGTCGTGGGGGAACGCGGGGGTGGGCGTAATCGGGCACACCACCGCATCGAACTCGCCGAAGAGCTGACGCCAGCCCTGGCGGTGCAGTTCGCGACGGTTGTTCGCCTCGATCCACTCGCGATGACTGAACACCATGGCGCGGAATCGCGCCGCATCGAGACTCTGGTCCTGCGCACTCAATCCGGCGGCGTGGTGCACCAGCTGCTCATACGCCTCGGCGGTATGGCTCGCAGCTACGTTCGCCATCAGCAACTGCATGTAGAGCGTCGCGGCTTCGGTCAGATCGGGCAGCAGCGTACTGTGCCGTTCGACGCGGGCGCCCGCCTCCACCAGCGCGTCGGCGACTCGGCGCACACCCGCTCGCACAGCCGACCCGGTGGGAATGGCCGGATGGTCGTCGAGGACCAACACCCGGAAGTCGCGGAGCCGGTCGTGGCGCGTGGGTGGCAGCGTCAGGTCGTAGGCCACACCGAGGGTCAGCGGGTCCGGTCCGGCCATGACGTCGAGCAGGAGCGTGAGGTCGCGGGCGGTGCGTGCCATCGGGCCGACGACGGCGAGGTCCAGCTCCACCGGCAATGCCGCCGCGGGCGGCGCGACCATGCCGCGAGTCGAGGCCAGCCCGAGGGTCGGCTTGTGTGCGTAGACGCCGCAGAAATGCGCGGGCGTGCGCAACGAACCGCCGATATCCGAGCCGATGGACAGCGCGCCGAAGTCGGAAGCCAAGGCCGCCGCGGAGCCGCCGGAGGATCCACCCGCTGTGCGAGTGTGATCCCACGGGTTGTTGGTGGTGCCGTAGATCTCGTTGAAGCTCTGGATATCTCGCAACGTGTGCGGCACATTGGTTTTGCCGAGAATCACCGCGCCTGCGGTCCTGAGCCGCGACACCTGTACGGCGTCTTCGGTCGGCAGATAGTTCCGGTGCTGCGGCATGCCCCAGGTGGTGGGCAGTCCGGCCATGTTGTACGACTCTTTGACCGTCACCGGAATACCGAGCAACGGTTGATCTTCGCCGCGGGCGCGCGCCTCGTCCGCAGCGCGGGCGGCTTTGCGCGCCTGATCGAAGTCCGGCACGCAGATGGCGTTGATCAGCTCGTCGTCGCGTTCGATACGAGCGATCGCCTCGTCGGTGAGTTCCACCGACGTCACCTCACCCGCACGCAACGCCGCCAAAAGCTGTTCTGCCGCAATAAAGTTCCACTCCATGAATTCGACCATACCGGCCTTTTTCGGATGCCGGGCTCGCGTAAGTCGTTGACATTCACCGGGAATTCTGGCCGGGTCGCATTTCGATTGTCAAGGCCGCGGGTCCGTGACGCCACCGATGGCTTGTCGCCGCAGGTCAGAGCCATCTGACGAGAGTTGATCGCCATTACGCAGGCCATGAAATATGGCTGCGCGCAACGGGATGCATGTCTCAATTCTCCTGATTCGCCGCTCTGTTGCGCTTGTTGTTCGGAGTTCAAAAGATCAAAGGGCTTTCATATCGCGTGGGCATTATCGAAGGCAATGTGCAAATCGCGGTGCGTACTCGTCACCACATTGCGCACACAGCCGTTGTCCGTTCGCTCGATGCTGTCGCCATCAGCGACCGAGAATGTGTCCACCGGCAGCGGGACCACCCCCGTTGAGGGGTAGTCGACGAGTGACCTGCATCACTATGGTCCCACTCACCCCGCGTCCCGCCTGGACAGCGCAGGGTGCACGAGATGAGGAACGTATGAAAAGACTGTCGCCAGAACGGACAACGGTGACGACGAGCCGCACCAGTGTGCGGCGGGTGGCCATCGCCAGCTGTATCGGCACCACCATCGAGTTTTATGACTTCTTCATCTACGGGACCGCGGCGGCGCTGGTATTTCCGAAGGTGTTCTTTCCGGCGCTCGGATCGACAGCGGGCACCGTCGCCTCGTTCGCAACTTTCGCTGTCGCCTTCGTCGCACGGCCGGTGGGCGCCATGGTCTTCGGGCATTTCGGGGACCGGATCGGGCGCAAGAAGACCCTGGTCTCCACGCTTTTGCTGATGGGTGTCTCCACCTTGCTGATCGGCCTGCTCCCCGGGGCGGCCACCATCGGCGTCGCGGCACCGCTGATCTTGGTGCTACTGCGCTTCGGTCAAGGCTTCGCCGTCGGCGGCGAGTGGGCCGGTGCCACTTTGCTGACAGCCGAGTACGCACCGGCAGGAAAACGCGGCCTCTATGCTATGTTCCCGCAGGTCGGACCCGCTTTCGCCTTCGCGCTTTCCAGCGCTACCTTCCTGATCACCGGCACGCTGTTCGGTGATACGAACGACGATTTCCTGAACTGGGGCTGGCGGATCCCGTTCGTCTTCTCCATCGTCCTGGTCGGTATCGGATTGTATGTGCGGCTGGCGATCGACGAGACCCCCGTGTTCCGGGCGAACGCGTCCCAACGCGCACTCGACCCCGAACCCGCGCGCTTGCCGTTCCTCGAAGCCTGGCGGTTCCAGACCAAGGAAATCCTGCTTTCCGCAGGCGCGCTGGCCATTCTGTTCGCCTTCTTCTATATGGGCACCGCATTTCTGACCAGTTATGGCACCAAGACCCTCGGCTTCAGTCGCCCGTTCGTGCTGACCGTCGGTATCGCGGCCGCGGCGGTATTCGGTGCGGCGATCGTCTTTTCGGCCCTGTACTCGGACCGGCTCGGTCGCCGGTTGGTCATCATGGTCTCGTCCGGACTCGCGGTGGTCTGGTCATTGGCGCTGTTCCCGCTGCTCGACAGCGGTTCTCGTCCCGCCTTCGTGATCAGTGTGCTGACCACTCTGGCGATCTTCGGTGTCGCGTACGGGCCGTGCGGGGCGCTGTTGCCGGAGATGTTCCAGACCCGCTACCGATACACCGGAGCCGGGCTCGGCTACAACTTGGCCGGTGTGCTCGGCGGTGCGATTCCGCCGCTGATCGCCACACCGCTCGCGTCGGCCTACGGCAGCAATGCGATCGGTTACATGATGGCCGGACTGGCGCTGGTGAGTTTCTTCTGCACCAAGGCGTTGGTGGAGACCAAAGACAGGGCGTTGTAGTCGGATTTCGACGGAGCGCCGCCTAGGTCGAGGGGTGACCCGCACCTGATTCACGTCGGGTGCGGGTTTTTCCCTGTGGTTACTGTTCGGGGCGCGCGGGGAGACAGATCAGGGTCTGTTGTCCCGTTGCGATGAGTGATCGCTCGTCCCCCCGCACGGCGAATACCTCGAGTTGGCAGACGGTCAGGGTGCGTCCGGGTTTGAGGACCGTGCCGACGGCTTCGAGGTGATCGCCGGACGCAGGTGCGAGGAGGTTGATTTTGTATTCGACGGTGAGCACCGTGGTGTCATCCGGGAAGAGGGTGAAGGCCGCGTAGCCGCCCGCGCTGTCGGCGATCGCGCTGGTCGCGCCGGCGTGGATGTATCCATGCTGCTGGGTCACCTCGGGGCGGTGGGGGAGCAGGATATGCACGCGCCCCGGTCCGATATGCCCCAGTTGCGCGCCGAGATGCCGCATCAGACCCTGGCGGTCGAAGCTGGCTTGGATCCGGGAGCGGACCTCCGGGTCGGCCTGATCGAACTGCTCCTGGAGGTCCATCGGTCTCCTCGCTCGGCCTGCTGACCGGTCTGTTGTCGCGGTCAGGACCCTTGTGTCGCCAACCCGGTTTGCGCGAGCGTAGCAGTGAAAATTTGACGCTTCAGTGGGGTCGTCGCGGCGGGGCACGGAGTCGCGGCGGGTGCGCTGGATCGCCGGATCACACTGCGCGGGTGAGTGGCGAACGGGCTCTGATGCGTGGTTCAGATCTCTCGATGATTGTCGATGGGCGGCTTCGATGAATGTTGCTGGGAGATCGCTGACGCGGTTACTCGACAGTCGCATTGCCTATGTCGGTGGTGAATGTCAAGGGCTTCTGTGTCAGTTTTTGGTTACGAAAATCCGCGTGGGATTAGTCGTCCATACGCTTTGAACTGCGAGGATATGAAATCTGCCCCGTTTGCTGGTTGACGCGGTTTGCTCGGCGGTCCGACTCTGGTCGCATGAACATCGCCAGCAGTTGCAAGCTATTAGCTGTGATGTGTCTGCCGACCATCGTCTGCTCCGCGTTCGTCTCGGGCATGGCCGCGGCCGACCCGCCGCCCGCCGGATGTAGCTCCGACTACGCGGTGCCGAACCAGCTCACGATCACTTGTGAACCGGGGGCGGGGGTCGGGCAGCACGCGTACATCAGGTGCCGCGATATCGGCGGCGTACTGCATACCCGAATCGGGACCACTGTGGGTGCTAACGGCGGGTGGTCCCGGGCGGTGTGCGCGACCGGTGAATACGGCCCGGTCTGACCCGCCAACTCCTTTTCGTTCAGCGAGCTCGCTCCGAGCTCGGCATGCCCAGTCCCTCTCGGCTGGGTCCTCGCTGCATTCCTGTTCGAGCGAAAGGTTCCTCATGTCGGTAACTCACGAGCGTTCCAGGACCACCAAACAAGGTGCAAAGCATCGCAAGGTAGTGAAACGGAATCGTCGCGGCCTGTATGCGGCGGCGGCGTTTGCCTCGCTGGCCACCGTGATGGTGTCGGCCGGCCGGGCGACGGCGGAAGCGCCCGCGTTTCCGCCGATCCCGGCCAACCCGGGTGAGTTCGTCCCCGGTTTGAACTCCGCTGTGCCCGGTCTCGGGGACGCGGTCGGCGGTGCGATCACCGAGTTCGGCGGAGCTGTTCCGGACATCGGCGCGGCCGTGCCCGAACTCGGCAACGTCGCAACCAATTTCGGTCCCGCCGGGCAGGACATGGTGGATCAGGCGCTGAACGCGCTGGACAATGTCACCGCGGGCACTCCGGCCGAAAACGCGGGGAGCATGATTCGCGGGTTCACCACACCAGCGGCGCCGCCCGCCGCCCCGCCGGGACCTGCCGCTTCGGTACCCGGCGCTACTCCGGCGGCCAGCCCCCTCGGCTTCGTTCCCCCGCAGGTCACCGAACTGGCGGCCGTTGCGGAACAGGTCATCAGCACCGGTGTCGACCTACAGCAGTTGGCCGGTTGGGCCGACCAGACCTTCCCGAGTGGCCCGCTGCGTGGGCCCGTCGAAGACATGCTCGCCTTCGTCAACCAGGCGATCGAACAGGCGGGTACACGCCGGGACCCGATCAGCTCGCCGATCGAAGACCTGATCAACCAGGCACAGACCCTGTTCGACTTCCCGAAGGACGGGCCGAACCCCACCCAGGCGTTGCGCGATCTGCTCAAGCCGATGCTCGGGCAGACCGTGGGTGGCGCAGATCCGTTGCAGGGCTTGGCCGACGGGATCAGGCAGCTCATCGCGGATCCGGTCGGCTCGCTGAACACCGCGCTCGCGCCGGTGCTGACCGAAATCCGCAACCTGGTGCTGGATAGCGGGTTGATCAACAGTCGCCGTGCGGCGGCCTTGCCGCTGCTGGCGCTGCCGGTGCTCGCCGCGGTGGTGATCGTCGGCGTTGTTGCCGCGCTGGCGGTCGGTGCCGTCGCGCTGCTGGCCGCGCCGTTGATCATCGGTGCTCTGCTGGTCGGCGGCATCGTGCTGGCCGCGGTGGCCCTGCCCGTGCTGATTGTGCTCGGAGTTGTGCTGGCTGTTGTCGCGCTGCCGGTTCTGGTGGTGCTCGGCGGGATCGCGCTCGCGGCAGTGGCGTTGCCTGCGCTGGTCGTGCTCGGTCTGGTCGGGCTCGGCCTTGCCGGAATCGTGACGCTGGGCGCGCTGGGTCTTGCCGCGGTGGCGACGGTGGCTGTGCTCGGCTTCGCCGCGCTGGTGGTCGTGCTGACGCTGTGGTGGACCGGGCCGATCGCGTTGATCGCACTCGCCGCGCTCGCGCTCGTCGGCGTCGTGACCCTCGGTGCGCTGATCCTGGCCGCGGTCGTCGCGCTCACGGTGTTCGCCGTGGTGGAGACGATCGCGTTGGCCGCGCTCGCGTTGGCCGCGGTGATCGTGATCGGTGCGGTCACCTTCACTGCGTTGGCTGCGCTCTTCGCGTTGGGATTGCCTGCGGCGATTGCGCTCGGTGCCATCGCGCTCGGGGTCGCGGCCACGCTCGGAGTGCTGGCGCTTGCCGCGGTGATCGTCTTCGTGGTGCTGGGTTGGACAGGGTTGCCCGCGCTGCTCATCATCGGCGCCATCGCTGCGGTCGCGGCGATCGTTGTCGCGGCGGGTGTGGTGGCCGCGCTGACCGTGGTGGCCGCGTTCGTTGTCGCGGCGGTGGTCGCGCTCGCTGCCCTCGCTGTGGGTGGTGTGATCGCCCTTGCGGCACTGGCTTTCGCTGCGCTGGTCGTGATCGCGGTCTTCGGCGGACCCGCGCTGCTCGCATTCGGCGCAGTCGCCGCGGTAGTCACCTTGGCCGCAGTGGCGGCACTGATCGCGCTCGCTGTCGTCTCTGCACCGTTCGTACTCGCCGCTCTCGCGATCGCCGCGGTGGTCGCGCTCGCTGTGGTGGCGCTGCCGGTGATTGCGGCGCTGGTTGTCGGCGCCGGAGTGCTTGCTGTGCTTGCCGCACCGTTCGTACTGGGTGCGCTCGCTATTGCCGCCGTGGTCGCGCTTGCGGTATTGGCACTGCCGGTGTTGGGGGTGATTGCGGCGCTGGCGGTCGGTGCAGTGGCACTCGCAGTGCTTGCCGCGCCGTTCGTGCTTGGTGCGCTTGCGATCGCCGCTCTGACGCTGCCTGCGTTGATTATCTTGGGCGCGTTGGCAATAGGCGCTGTTATCGGGACGTTGGCGTTGCTTGCCACCGGTGCGGCTGTGCTTGCCGCGCTGGCTGTGGTTGCGGCACCTGTAGTGCTCGCGGTGCTGGCGGTGGGTGCTGTTGTCGGGATCGGGGCGCTGATTGCCGCGGGCGCGGTTGCGCTGACGGCGTTGGCGCTCGGTGCGGTCGCGCTGGCGTTGGTGGCAGCGCCGGTTCTGCTCGGCCTCGGGGCCGTCGCACTGGCGACGCTGGGTGTGGTCGCTGCGGTAGTGCTCGGTGCGCTCGGGTTGGGGCTGGCCGGGACGGTGACCCTCGGTGCGCTGGCGCTGGCCGGTGTGGTGACCACTTTGGTGCTGGCCTTCGCCGCGGTCGCTGTCGTGCTGCTGCTCGGTTGGACGGGTGTGCCCACATTGATCGCGCTCGCGGCCATCGGTGTGGTCGGCGCGGTGGTACTCGGTGCGCTCGCCCTCGCCGCGGTGATCGCGTTGACCGTCTTCGGTATTGCGAACGCGATCGGTCTGGCCGCGCTGGCGTTGGCCGCCGTGGTCACGGTCGTCGCGGCGACCCTCACCGGATTGGCCGCACTCGGTGCGCTCGCCCTCGGCACCGCCGTCGCTCTCGGCGTACTGGCGCTCGGTGCGGTGGCAGTAGTGCTGCTGGCGGGCTGGACCGGAATTCCCGCGCTGGTCGCCCTAGCCGCCATCGCAGTGGTGGCGGCGATCGTGGTCGCCGCCGCGGTGACCGCTGCGGTGGTCGCCCTCGCCGGACTCGCCGTCGGCACGCTGGTCATCCTGGCCGGCCTGGCCTTCGCCGCGCTCGTCATCACCGCTGTATTGGGCTCACCCGTCCTGGCCGCACTCGGCGGTCTGGTCACCGCGGTCGCCCTCGCTGCGCTCGCGGTGCCGATCGTGCTCGGCGGCCTTGCCCTTGCCGCGCTGGCTCTGCCTGTGCTGGTTGTGTTGGGCGCGTTGGCAATTGGCGCAGTAATCGGAACGCTCGGATTGCTCGCCACGGGTGCGCTCGCTCTCGCCGCGCTGGCTGTGGTTGCGGTGCCGGTGTTGCTGGCGGTGGGTGCTGTTATCGGGACGGGCGCGCTGCTGGCGGTCGGCGCGGTCGCGCTGGCGGCTGTGGCGTTGCCGGTGCTGATCGGGCTAGCTGCGCTGGCGTTGCCGGTGCTGCTTGTGTTGGGCGCGTTGGCGATTGGCGCGGTCATCGGAACGGGCGCACTGCTTGCTACGGGTGCTGCCGTTCTGCCGGCGCTGGCTCTGCTAGCGGTACCGGTTGTCCTCGGTGTGCTCGCTGTGGGTGCTGTTATCGGGACAGGCGCGCTGCTGGCGGTCGGCGCGATCGCGCTGGCTGCGCTGGCGTTGCCGGTGCTGCTTGTGTTGGGCGCGTTGGCGATTGGCGCGGTTGTCGGGACAGGTGCGCTGCTTGCCACGGCTGGGCTCGCTCTCGCCGCGCTGGCTGTGGTTGCGGTGCCGGTGTTGCTGGCGGTGGGTGCTGTTATCGGGACGGGCGCACTGCTGACCGTCGGCGCGATCGCGCTGGCGGCTCTGGCGTTGCCGGTGCTGGTTGTGCTGGGCGCGTTGGGTATTGGTGCGGTGATCGGGACGGGCGCTCTGCTTGCTACGGGTGCTGCCGTTCTGTCGGCGCTGGCTCTGGTAGCGGCACCGGTTGTGCTCGGTGTGCTCGCGGTGGGTGCGGTGCTCGCGGTTGGCGCGCTGCTGGCAGTCGGCGCGATCGCGTTGGCGGCCTTGTCGTCGCCGGCGCTGATCGGCCTTGCTGCGCTGGCCTTGCCTGTGTTGATCGCGTTGGGCATCGGTGCGGTAATCGGGACACTCGCATTGCTTGCCACCGCCGCGGCCGCCGCGCTCGGTATTCCGGCAGCCGTTGTGTTGGGCGCCTTGGCTTTCGGTGCGGTTGCCGTGGCTGCGGCACTGGCTCTGCCGGGCCTCGTGGCACTGGGTGCACTAGGTGCGGCCGCAGCCGCTGTGGCTGCCGCGCTTGCCGCGCCCGGGCTGATCGCGTTCGGTGCGTTTGCGCTGGCCGTCGCCGTGACGATTGCCGTGCTGGCGGTGGCGACGCCGCTGGTGTTGGGGGCGTTGGCGGTTGGTGCGGTGCTGACGACGGTCGCGCTGCTGACCGCGGGTGCGGTCGCATTGGCGGCGCTCACTATTGCGCCTCTCGTGGTCGGGGCCATTGCGCTCGGCGCGGTTGTCGCGTTGCTCGGTGCGGGTGGCTTGCTTGCGCTGGCGCTTGCGGCCCTGCCACTGCTGGCGATCGCCGCTGTGGCGGCTTCGGTGTTCGCGGCCGGTGCGGTCGCGGTGGCGGTGATCGGGCTGCCGCTGGTCGCCTTGGGAGTGCCTGCGGCACTGGCGGTTCTGCTGACGCTCGCACTGCTGGCGACGCTGTTGACGATAGCGGTGCCGGTCGGCGCCGCTGCCGCACTCGGCGCGGCCGCGCTGGCGGCGGTGGTGGGCGGCGCGGCGCTGGTCGGCGGGGCGGCACTGCTCGGTGCTCCGTTGCTGCTGGCCGCGACGGCGACACTGCTGCTGGCCGGTGGTTTCCTGCCGCTGGTGGTCCTGCTGCCGCTGCTCGTGCTGGCGGTCATCGTGGTGGTGCCGCTGGTCGGGCTGTCGATCCCGGATGTGAAGTCCTACCTCATCTCCGCGATCCGGGCCTGGCGCGACCAGAACACCGAGCGCGGGGATTCCGACAGCGGCATGACCCCGACCGGAACCCAGTTCCTCGACGACATCCCGGACACCGCGAGCCTCGAGGATCTGATCGCCTCGTTGCAGCAGGCGTTGGCCCCGCAGCGCGCGGCGGCCGAGGCCGAGATCCCGCTGGTCGGCATCGGTGCGGCGGACGGGCGCACCACCAACCAGGACGACCGTCGTCTGATCACGGTGTCCGTATGAGCACGCACAGCACCGAAACTCTCTCTCCTACAACGAACTCGGAGTCAAAGATGAACCCTGAGACGAACAATGCCGAAGCCGGCTTCGATACCTCCGACCCAGCCCTGCACCTGGAGTATCTCTACGGCCCGCAGTGGCGTGATGTGGTGCGGATCGTCGAACGCGCCGCCCAGCTCACCCCCGACGAAATGGCGAAACTCAACGCCAACAAGGACGCCGGGTTCACGGCAGGGCCCTCCGCCAACGAAAGCATCGAGCGGCTGCTGGCGAGCTTCCGCACCTCGACCGCCGACACGCAGACCGCGGCGATCGCGGCCGTGACGGCAAAGGAGTTCGGCCGCACCCGCGCCGTGCAGATCGCGGGACTGATTGCCGGACAGTCGATTACCCCGGCCATCTCGGGCGGTGCCGAAGGTTTCGGTGGGTTGCTCGCCTCGCTCGGTGGGGTAGGGGCGCTCAGCACGATCAACCGAGCGGTCACCGCGGCGGTGCTCGGCGACCTGGTCGGCCGTGGTGACTTCACCAAGGACGTCTACAACGCCCTGATGGATCCCTGGACCGACGCCATCAGCTGATCCCGACCAGCAAAGGAGATTCGATCATGTTCGAGACGAGATCCGCGCCGAGCAGCACCGCCCCCTTCGCCGGACTGCTCGACGCCGCCGCCGCACCGGTCTGCTTCGGCTACTACGAGCAGAACGCCACCGACGACGACACCATCGCCCGCTGTCACGAACCCCGTGTCGGCCCGGTCGGCTGGTGGAACCGGCACCGGCACGTCGGACTGGGCGTCGGCCTGATGCTGGCAGGCACGCTGGGCTTTGTGCCTGCGGTGCAGAACGCAATCCTCATGGGGCTGTAGACAGTCCCATGATGGGCGCGCGAGGCACACCGTGACTGCATCCGCGGTGTGCCTCGTCGTGTCCACCGGCTCGGAGCAAACCGGCTGGTACGATCTGGGTGCCGCTCGACCGGGTGCGCCCGGTGGCGCCGAAAGCGTGCTCGATGGCAAGCAGCCCGAGGACACTCCACTCGGTCGGCCGCAGCACGACCTCGGCTCGGTTCCACAACCCGACACCTCGGTGGAGCACATGCGATTGTCTAGTTCGCTGATCTGCCCACAATTCACAACCCCGCCCCCGCGGCGATAGCCGACCGGTGGACGAGGGCACCGCGCACTCCCAAGGCGGTCCAGCGCCGAGCGGTCCGAGCCGCGCCGAAGGCCGCCGCGTCTTCGCCGCCCGCCTCGGCCGGCTTTTCGCCGCGGCCGGCGCGCCGCCGGTGAAATCGGTGGTCCGCGCCGCGAACGAACAGACCCGTGACGGCGGCCGGGTCACCGCCCAGCGGATCAGCGACTGGCGGCGCGGCAACCGCACGCCAGCCACGTTCGCCTCGATCCAGCCGGTGCTAGAGGTGTTGATCGGGGAGGCGAAGCGTCGTGCCGCCGCCAACCCGCCCGCCGACGCCACCCTGCTGGATCTGGCGCGTTGGCGCGCGGATTGGGAGGCGGCGAAGGTCGAGCCGCCGAGTATCGATATCGGTCGTGAGCCCTTCCGCGGGCTACTGGAGTACCGAACCGAGGACAGTGACCTCTTCTTCGGTCGCGAACAAGCGAAACAACGGCTGCTCCAACTGATTTCCGATGCGGAATCGGGCGGCGGGCCGGCAATGGCTGTCCTGCTGGGTCTTTCGGGTGTCGGCAAGTCCTCACTGCTCGCCGCCGGGCTCCAGGCCACGCCGGGCCCACGGACGTTGATCACCATGACACCCGGCGACGACCCGATGGCCGCACTCGCCGCCGCACTCGACGCGCGGCCACCCGGTCACTGCCTGCTGGTGGTGGACCGTGGCGAGGAGCTCTTCACCCGATGCGGCAATGACGCTCTGCGGCAACAGTTCCTGGCCGTACTGGCGGCACTCGCCGCGCCCGGCGTCGAGCCGCCTACCACCGTGGTCGTCGCGTTCGATGCCGCTCATCTACCCGAAATGCTGCGGTATCCGCTGCTGATGACGGTGCTGCGGGCCCACGCGATGGTGCTCGACCCGATGACCCCGGAGGAACTCCGCGAGGCGATCGTCCGGCCTATCGAGGTCACCGGATTGCGTATCGAGGACGGCCTGGTCGACACGCTGCTGCAGGATCTCGACGCCATCGAACCGCACAGTTCGGTGCGCCTCGCGCTGTTGTCCTTCGCGCTGGCCGCGACGTGGGCCAACCGGCGCGGCAAAACGCTGACGCTGGAGGCCTATCGCGAAGCGGGCGGGTTGGCCCGCGTGAGCGCGGTCGGCGCCGAGAAGTTCTGGTCCCGGCTGACCGATCGGCAACGCGCCGCCGCCCGGCACGTGTTGGTCGCGTTGACGATCATCGGGCCGACCGCGGCGGTGCGCGACCGGATGCCGGTCGAACTGCTCATCGCCGAGTCCGCCGATCCGGAAGCGACGCGCGCGGTCATCGCACGGCTGATTCGCGCGCGAATAATCGTGCAGCGCAACGACGAAGTCGAGGTTGTCCACGATCTGCTGCTGACCGGATGGCCGCGCATGGTCGAATGGTTGTCCGAGGAGAAGGAACTCGCACCCGTCCGCCAGCGCATCGAAGCGGACGCACGCGAGTGGGCCCGCCAGGGTCGGCCGGTGTCGCTGCTCTATTCGCGGACCAGGCTCGAGGACGCGGCCGCGTGGATGCGGCGCACGGATTCCGCGAACCGGCTCGCGAAGGAGTTCGTCGCGGCGGCGTCGGAACAGCAGCGCACCCGCGCCGTGCGGCGGCGGTTGATCTTCGCCGCCGTTGCCGCGTTGACCGTTGTGGCACTGGTGCTTTCGGTGGTCGTGATCGCCCAGCGCGCGTCCGTCGCGCAGGAGCACAAGGACGTCGTGCTCGGCCAGCTGATCGAGGAATCGCAGCGCATCGATGGGGTGGACCCCGGGCTCTCGACCCAGCTCGCCCTGGCCGCATATCGGCTGAGCCCCGATGATCCGGCCGCCCGGGCGCGCCTGCTTGCGATGCAGTTGCTGCCGTTGAACATCGCATCTGTGGCGGCGCACGACGGACTCGTCCGCGGGCTCGCGGTGAGCCCGAACCGGAAGTGGCTGGCCAGTGCGGGCAGCGATGGCCTTATCCGGCTGTGGGATCTGTCGGATCCGCAGGCGATCACCGCGGCCGGGCCTGCGCTGACCGGTCATCGCGGTCATGTCGAGTCTGTGGCGTTCGGTCCGGACGGGCGGGTGCTGGTCAGCGCGGGTAGCGATGGCACAGTGCGGCTTTGGGACATCCACAATCCGGCCGAAGCGGGCAGGTTCGGTGCGTTCGACGCTGGAACGGCCACCACCTCGGTCGCCTTCCTGCCGGACGGTCGCACCGTTGTCGCCGGAGCCGTCGACGGAACACTGAACTTCCTGAATGTCGAGACATCACAGGCTATTCGGCGGCTGGGAGCGCCGGTTGCCGCACACGCCAACGGAATACGATCCCTGATGCTCGCGCCGGACGCCCCGGTCCTCGCCACCGCGGGTGAAGACCGCACCGTCCGGCTCTGGTCGATCGATAACCCCGAGCGGCCGATCCCGCTGGGTGCACCGCTCGACAGCGAAGGTGCCGTGCAGGCCATTGCCTTCGGCCCGGGTGGTCGGCTCGCGGTAGGTACCGGCAATGGGGTGGTGCAGGTGTGGAATGTGTCCGATCCAGCGCTGCCACGGCTGGTCGGCCGGAAACAGACCCGTCCGGTCGCGATCGCCTCGCTGCAATTCTGGCAGGACGGGCGACTGCTCGTCACGACGGACGCCGACGGCGCCGTGCGGAATTTGGATACCAGCCGTCCCGATGGAGTGTCCCCGATCGGGCGGGAGCTGAGTGGCAACAGCGGCACGAACCGGTCGTTCGTGATCGTTTCGGACACCCAGATGGTCACCGCGGGCTGGGACGGACGGATCCGGACGTGGCGCCATGCGCGGGGGAATCTCGCCCTCGCGTTCGCGGGCTCGCTCAGTTCGGTCAGCTTCGATCGGGCGAACAAGGTGCTGGCCAGCGGGCTGCACGACGGACAGATCGCCCTGTGGGATGTCAGCACCCCGTTCGACACCCGGTTGCTGAGCGAGCTGCCCGCAGGCGCACCGCCGGACCGGCGCGGAGCCAAAGTCGCTCTGCGGCCGGATGGTTCGCTGCTGGCTACCGCGGGCAGCGGCGAGGTGCGGCTGTGGGATCTCGCCGATCCGGCGCGGCCGGCCCCGATCGGTGCGCTGCCCGGCGCCGGCCTCGGCGGACCGATCGCATTCAACCCGAGCGGGGACCGTCTACTCACCGGAGTCGACCGCCGATCGCTGCAGCTGTGGGACGTGTCCGACCGACGCCCGCTCGGGCAACTCTCGACCGGATACGACAGTGCCATTGAACTCGCGGCCTTCGCACCCGATGGTCGCTTGGTCGCGGCGGCCGACGAGGACGCGCGAATCCACCTGTGGGACATGGCCCAACCGGGCAGGCCGGTCGCGACCATGCCGGGCAGCCGCGCGGCGATCGTGCGAGCACTGGCCTTCGCGCCGGACGGCAAGACCCTCTTCGGTGCCGACGGCGACGGCATGATCCGCTCCTGGGACATCACCGACCCGGCCCGGATCCGCGAACTCGACGCGATCCGCGCCCACACCGACGCGGTGCGGACCCTGACCATCGACCAGTCCGGCAGCCGCCTGGCCTCCGGCGGTGACGACGGTGTCGCCCGGCTGTGGAACATCGCCGACCCGTCCGACATCGAGCCACTCGGTGACCCGATCGAGGCGAGAATCGGCTCGACGTGGTTCCTGCGCTTCGACCCGCGCGACGAGTCCCGCCTGCTCGGCATCGGCGACCAACTGTCCGCCCTGTGGTACCTGGCACCAGAAGCGGTCGCCGCGGAACTGTGCGACTCCGCCGCGGTCCACGTCGACGAGCAAACCTGGCATGACCTGCTTCCGTCGCTTCCCTACGTGCGCCCTTGCTGAAGGCGGAATATCGGATTGGGAGCTCTTGCTTCCTGCTGTCAAAATATGATGGGCGACAAGCAAACTTGGGGCAGGGGAGTGTGGTCATGGGTCGTCGGCCTACTGTAAGACGGGAGCGCGGTCACGCAGTTTCCGGGCGGCCGCCGACAAATAGGTGTCCGTCCGCCACACCAGGTTCAAGACGCGCTCGCAGCCGGGGTTGTCGACTTCCAGCCAGGCCACCGGGTAGCGGGGCGCCGCCTGCCTCGAACCCGCTGGGACAAGCCCGATTCCGAGCCCGGCGCTGATCAGATCGCCGGTCGCGCCGGGCTCATCCCCCTCGCACGAGATCGACGGTTGCAGTCCGGCTTCGGTGAACAAACGGTCGAGCAAGGTCCGTGGCCAGTAGCCGGGGCGGCAGGTGACGAAGTGCTCGTCGGCCAACTCCGCGACGGTGACTCGGTCGCGTGCGGCCAGCGGATGCGCGAGCGGCACGGCCAATAGCACCTTCTCGCGCCATAATTCGACGGATCGCAGCGCGGGACCGTCCAGCGGTTGCGAAGCGAAGCACAGGTCGACCTCGCGATCGGCGAGCTGTCGCTGCATGGTTTCGGCATTCGACTGGAACAGGCGGACGTCGACGCCCGGATGCTCGGCGCGGAACCGGGCGAGCAAGCCGGTGATGGTCAGCAGGGTCTCCGCGGCGACCGTGACGCGGCCGTGGTCGAGCCCGGCCGCGTCGGCCAATTCGCTACGCGCGTCATCGAGTTCGGACAGCGCACGATCGACCCGGCGCAGGAAGGTCACGCCGAATGCGTTGAGCCGCACCTGCCGTCCCACGCGGTCGAACAGCGGGACGCCGAGTTCCTTCTCCAGCCGCGCGATCGTTCGGCTCACCGACGGCTGCGCCACCATCAACTCCGCGGCGGCCTGACTGATGTGCTCACGCCGGGCGACCGCCTGGAAGTAGCGCAGTTGCAGTAGGTCCATCCGGTTCCTCCGTGTGCCGCCCAGCTGATGCCTTCAGAAGCATGAGTTTATGGCAGAACTGGTCTTGGCAGGCATGAGGCATCCAGGCTTAGCGTTCGAACCATGAACTCCTCGGATCCCCTCGTCATTGTCGGAGCTGGTCTGGCCGGCGCCACCGCTGCCAAGACGCTGCGCGCGGAAGGCTACGCGGGCCCGCTCGTCGTGATCGGCGACGAGCCGCGCCAACCGTACTGGCGGCCGCCGCTGTCCAAGGGCTTGCTGGCCGGATACGCCGAGCCGGAGCACATCGCCGTGGCGCCGCCGCAGGATTGGGCGGACAACGACATCGACCTGCGCACCGGAATCTGTGTGCAGGAGCTGGATCCCGCCGCACGGACGCTGACTCTCGATGACGGTTCGTCGTTGCGCTACGACCAACTGCTACTGGCCACCGGCGGCCGCGCCCGGCAGCTTCCGGGAATGGACGGTGCCCGCACATTACGCACCCTGCCCGAGGCGCTCGCGCTGCGCGCGGAACTGACCGAGCAGCGCTCGCTGCTGGTCGTCGGAGCGGGACTGATCGGATTGGAAGTGGCGGCCACGGCCCGCTCGCTCGGCTGTGAGGTCACCGTCCTGGAAGTCGCCGGCGCACCACTGGGCCGGATAGCACCGCCGTGGCTCGGTGGTCTGTTCGCTGCGCTGCATCGTCGCAACGGGGTGCGGTTCGGCCTGGGTGTGCGGCTGGACCGGGTGATCGACACCGAGGACGGTGTCGTCGCGGTAGCGGAGGACGGGCGCACCAACTGGTCCGCCGACCTCGCCGTCGCCGCGGTCGGGATGGTTCCGGCGACCGGGCTGGCCGAACGCGCGGGCATCGCCGTCAGCGACGGCATCGTCGTCGACGAATGGTGCCGTACCTCCGCGCCGGGAGTCTTCGCGGCCGGTGACGTCACCACGATCGCCCATCCGCTGCTCGGCGGGCTGTACCGGATCGAGCACTACGGCAATGCCATGGAGCAGGCGACCGCCGCGGCGCGGAACATGCTGGGCAACAAGACATCCTACGCACCAGTCCCCTCGGCGACGTCCGAGCAGTTCGGCACACGACTGGAAATTTGCGGGTGGCCGGACGCCGCCGACGTCTACGGCGAGCGAGGCTGCACGGTCCGCGGTGAACCGGGGGACTTGGATTTCTCCGCCCTGTTCTGGAAGGACGACCGCCTGGTAGCGGCGGCGTGCGTCGGCCGCAGCGGCGAATTCGAGCAGTGGCAACGGATCATCCGCGACCACCCTTACACCAAGGTCGACCGCCTCACCGATCCCGCAGTCGACCTGGCCACGATCGTCGGCTGACCGGCCGCGAGTTCAGAAAGCCTGAGCAACAATGCATTTGCGCATCGTCACGATCAACGTGCAGAACAAGGAGGGTGACCCCCGTCGACCGGCCCTGCTCAACCAGGAGTTGCGTCGTCTGGCCCCCGACCTCGTCGCACTGTCGGAAGTCGTCGATACCGAGCAGCTCGACGCGCTGCTGGACGGCACCGAGCTGCACGGCACCCACCAAGCTGAGGTGATGGCCTACACCCCGCCGTTCGTCGACCGCTACGGCGGGACCGCGGTGGCCAGCCGCTGGCCCCACCAGGTCGTGGAAGTGCTCGATCTGCGCCTGGCAGGTGCCGGGGATGTCCCCTGGTGCACGGTGGCGGCCAAAGTTCCCTTGCCGGGCGAAGGCGAGGTGCTCTTCGTATCCACCACGGCCGCTTGGCGATTGGATGCCGAGGCCGTCCGCGAGCAGCAAGCCGTAGCCCTCAGCGATCTGGATGCCCGGCACCGCACCGACCTGCCCACGATCATCGCCGGTGATTTCAACGCCGACCCCGACGCGGCAAGCATCCGCTATCTCACCGGCCGCCAATCGATTTCCGGGCGCAGCGTGCACTACCACGATGCATGGGAGGTAGCCGGTGACGGACCAGGCCACACCTGGAGCGTCGACAACGACACTGCTGCGGCACTATTCGACCAGATCGTGCGGCAGCCCGGACATCGACGCCGACTCGATTACGTATTCACCGGCTCATGGCACGCACATCCGAAGGCGCGCTGCGAGATTCGTGCCGCGCAACTCGCCTTCGACCAGCCCACCGATGGAATCTGGCCGAGCGACCACTACGGGGTAGTGGTCGACGTCGAGATCGGCAAGGACAAGTGAGCATCGGGTCGAATGCGCGACCTGCGCGCATTAGGAGTATCGGTCAGCCGAGGAAGGCGACCAGGGCCTCGATCACGGCGTCGGGTTGTTCTTCGGGGACATAGTGGCCGCAGTCGGCGATCTCTACCACGGTGACGTCGGTTCCCTTGGTGGGCATCAGGTTTCGCAGGTACTCGTAGTTGCTCTCGTCGCCGCCGAGCGCAAGGATCGGCGCCGTGATCGGGCCGTAGCCGCGTTCGTCGGCAATGTCCTGGTTGAAGGTGCGGTACCAACCGTTCCCGGCGCGGATGGCGTCGGCGGTGGCGTAGGCGCGGGTGTAGACCTGGCGTCCGTGCTCGTCGATGGTGGCCGGGTCCTTGGCCTGGCGGCCGAACAGCCAGTCGATCAGCAGCCGGACGCGGCCGTCACCGAGCAGCAGTTCGGGCAGGCCCTGGACCTGGTTGAACGCGAACCACCAGAGATACGAACGGCTCCCGGCCTCGATCACCGAATCGACGTGCTGATCCGATTCCGGCAGTAGCCCGAACTCTGACCAGCCCGCGTCGGGGTGCGGCACGTCGAGCAGCGCGATCTTGTCGGTGGCGTCGGGATGGTTGGCCGCGTAGGCATAGGCCACCATCGCGCCGATGTCGTGTCCGGCGATACTCACCGACGCCAATCCCAGGTGCGCGACCAGGCTGCGCAGGTCGGCGGCCATCGTCTTCTTGTCGTAGCCGTCGACCGGCTTGTCCGAACCGCCCATGCCGCGCAGGTCGACCGCGATCACGCGGTATCGGCGTGCCAACGCGGGCATCACCTTGTTCCACTGCCACCACGTCTGCGGCCAGCCGCCCAGCAACAGCAGTGGCGTGCCCGCGCCTCCGTCGACGTAGTGCAGCCGGACACCGTTGACCTCGGCGACATAGCTGGTGAACCCGCCCTCCAGCGACGCGGCCAGGGCGGCGTCGGACAACATCTCGGGCGCGGTGCTGCTGGGCATGGTGACTTCCTCACGCATCGTTCGATAGTACGAATATTTCGTACCGTTGACAGTACGAGATGTTCGTACAATCGGAGTGGGAAGTCAATCCATCGTACGAAGATCACGTACAGTGGAGGCGTGATCGACCTGTATCACCCCGAGGCAACCGCGATCCGTCTTGTGGACGTGCTCGCCGCGCTCGGTCACCCGGTGCGCATGGAGGCCGTCCACGCCCTGGCCGACGGCGAGGAACGTTTCTGCGGCGAAATCTTGCCCAGCGAACCCAAATCCAGCCTGACGCACCATTGGCGAGCGCTGCGCGAAGCCGGGATAATCCATCAGCGCCGCGTCGGCCGCAAGTTCTACCTCACCCTGCGCCGCGCCGACCTCGATGCACGCTTCCCCGGCCTGCTCGACCTCGCCCTCGCAGAACCCACCGGGTTCCGATAGTCGTCGCCACGCTTACGCGGCGATCGGTACTCGCAGCCCGCTGAGCGGAGTTCGCGGAACCTGCTTTCGGCCTCAGCTTGCGGCTGCCAGCACTCTCCACATCTTTCTGGGGCGCGAGCGGACCTGCGGAGTCGCGTGTTCGATGCGCCGGCGCGCTTCGTCGACGCTGATCCGCAGCAGGTCGGTCAGTAGCTCCACGGTGTCCGGATAGCCGGTGTCCGCGGCGAGGCCGCGACGCTCGGCTTCGGCGACGGCCGCGCGCATGGCGGCATCCAGACGCCTCCGGCGACGTTCGGTTTCGACGAGGGTGCGCAGCAGGTCGGCATCGGCCAGTTCCGCCCATCCCGGTGTCCGGGCATCCGGCGCCAGCGCGGTCGAATGTATGTTCACGCGAGGCAGCCTACCGCAGAATAGAACGTATGTTCGATAATCGAGCTTGTTGGGTTTGCGCGAGTCGGCGTCACGCCGCAGGCCAACGGGCGGTGACGACAATCGGTTCGCGGTCGGACTGCTGTTGACCGTCCCGCTCGCCACACTGCGTCCTGACCGGCACTGAGGTGGCGGTAGGCGCGTCGTCACCGCCCGCAGCGGCTGCTTCTACACCTGACTAGTTGCCGCGTCCGGACTTGGGCGGCCCACTCCTCGGCGACGGGGGAATCCGCTCGTACGTGCAGGCTCCTCCCGCGTTCGGGGGACAGCTCACGCACCGGTAACCGGGAATGTCCCTGCCGGCGCAGGATGCGGCGAAATACGTCGATGCGCTTTGAGCTCGATCAGTTGCTGGGGCTGCTGATGCCTCGCTCATCCCGATACCGAGACCGGAGGCACAGACCGCGATCGCGGCGCCGACGGCAATACGTTTGAACATAGTTCTTCCCCTCCAAGGCGACTCCCCGCCGCCAACCATGATTTGGAGCGGCAACAAATTCTGTTGTTGCCGAGTATCTTTCGGTTGATACGACGCAACCGTATGCACGGGACCTTTCAAGATCCTTAACAAGCTCGGGCGGCCGTGTCTGATCGAGTCCCGAACACCCGCCCCGGGCCGAGAACTTCCAGCGAGTGGACATGCAGTGACTCAGTTGCCCGGAAAGGTTCCGCGCACTCGATCGATCAGGCGTCCCCCGAAAGCGGCCGACAATGGTGCGAGAAACCAGGCGTACCACACGTACGGAGTGAGCCAGGCGAGTGCGGCCGTGGCGAGAAAGACTGCGGCGACGGCGGTCGAGGCATCGGCGCTGGCACGCAGATCGGCGGCGTCGATGTGTTCGGCCAGTGTGGATCGTCGTGCGGCCAGGTCCCGCACCACACCCTCGCTGGCGAAGAGCAGCGCCGACGTCACAGCGAAGAGGCAGACGGCAAGCTTGTTGTCCGGAGCGTGCCCGAACACCGCCGTCGAATAGGGCAGGATCGCGACCAAAAGCAGCAGCGGCGCGTGCCATGCGAGAGTGCGCCGATCCAATAGCGCCACCCCCTCGAGCAACGTGTGATGGCGGCGCCATACCGCCCACAGCAGGGAGAACGCGAGCAGGAATGCCACAAAAGAAGCCCGTTCGTGCCAGAGGAACGCGGCCAAGGCGCCGGCATCGACGAGATCCTCGTCCTGCGGCCGCTTGATCTCGACGACGAGCAGGGTTATCGCGATGGCGAGAACAGCGTCGGCGAACGCGCCGATGCGCTGTGGTGATAGACCTGCGCTCTGGTCGGTCGCGTCATGGTGCATGGGAGCCTCCTGGGGTTACGGCACGGTGGGCTTTCAGGCGGGCGCGAACGTGGGCCGCCCGGTAGCGGCGAGCTGTTGCGACCGGAGCGCGAGGCCAATCATGATCGCGGGGAGAAGCAGGTCGTAGACCAGCACTCCACCGGTATTGCCGGGAGCGTGGTCGCCGTTGGCGAACCACTGGTAGACGTGGCCGATCGCCGCACCCCACAGGAACATGCCTGCGCCGAGGCCGATGGTGATGCGCTCGCGGGCGGTGGCCGAGGCGGCGCGGAATCCCACGACGGCGAGCCCGAGGTTGGCGAAGGCGATCTCGAACAGGAACGGGGTCCGGTCGAAGCCGATCGCGGTGGCCATCACGTCCGGGACGGTCAGGAAGGCGATCGTCATCCACAGGCTGCCGCAGCCGAGTGCGGCCACGGCCCACCACCGCTGCCAGGTTTCGAGGGCGGCGGCACGGGAGGGGCTGTGCCGGGTTCGGATCAGTGCGCCGACCACCGCGATCAGTATCCAGATCAGGGGGAAAGCCGACTGGGCAAGGTAAGACATCTCGTTCATGGAGTTGAGTGTTGCATGGTTAATATTAACCATGCAAGACTCAAGGTCATCGAGAAAGGGCTGTCGGACCGAGCTATCGGCGTGGCTCGAGCAGCTTGGCCAGCGCGGCAGTGTCGCGTAGGTAGCGTTCGTACGGAAAGCCTGCTTCGAGCAGCGCGTCGCGCAGCTCGTTCTGCAGCGGCCTGTCGCTGCCGTGGAAGGCATTTCGGCCGGCTTCAGTGGTGCTGACCAGTCGTCGCCGTCCGTGCTCGGGGTCGGGCTCGACCGCGACGAATCCGGCTGTTTCCAGCGGGCGCAGGGCCCGGCTGACCGCCGGGTCCGACACTGCCAGCGCCTGCGCCAGCTGGTGCTGGGTCACCGGCTCGATCTCTTCCAACGTCCCCAGCAGGCGTATCTGGCTGTACGTCAGCGCGTCCGAGTCGTCCACGCGTCGCCGCGCGGCCTCGCCGAGCAGGTACACCACGCGATGCAGCAAGTCCCCGAGTCCATCGTCCACAAGCCGAACGTATCAGAGTCTTGCCCGGTTAACATTCATGGTGACGCTTGCCAGAGGCTGGTCGAGCAGGTGCGCGGGTTCTTTCGCCTGTTCCGCTGACTGTCCGTGCCAAGGGGGCGTCGACAAGCGATCCTTTTCGCCGCACAACCCGGCCCGTCGGCTCAGTCCTGGGTGGCGAGTGCCGTGGCGATGGTCCGCGCGGCCGCCGGGAACCCGTTCGGGTTCGGGCCGGTGAAGTTCAGGCGCAGATAAGGACTGGATGGTTCTGCTGGGAACCACTCGTGACCGGAGGCGACGTATACGCCTCGCGCCTCGCAGTCGCGGACGAGGCGGTCCGTGTCGGTGTTGTCCGGCAGGCGTGCCCAGAGATGGAGTCCACCTCGGGGAACGTGGTCGACTCGTAGTCGAGGGGCGTGCTCGACGAGGCTGTCGACGAGCAACGCCCGCCGCTCGCGGAGTTGACCGCGCAGCCTGCGCAGGTGGGTCTGCCAGCCGGGATCGGTGAGGACTTCCAGGGCGGCTTGTTGGAGGAGGCCGCTCACATACATGGACTCGGCGGACTGGTCGGCCAGGATGCGATCGCGGGCCGGACCGCGGGCAATGACGGCGCCGACCCGGATGGCCGGTGACAAGCTCTTGGTCAGCGAGCGGATGTAGACGACGTGGCCTGCGGTGTCTCGGGTTGCGACCGGCTGAGGGTCGGTATCGATCCCGAAGTCGTGCGCCCAGTCGTCCTCGACGAGGAACGCGCCGTGTGACCGGACGACCTCCAGGACGGCCTCGGCACGCTCGGGGGACCATTGCGCCCCAGTGGGATTCGCGTAGTTCGGTTGGACGTAGCAGGCTCTGGCTCCGGTTTCTCGCAAGGACCGGTCCAGGCCCGCCGGGTCGGGTCCTTCTGCGTCGCTCGGCACCGGAACCAGCCGGACGCCGGACTGGTGCGCCGCGCGGATCGCGCCCCAGTACGTGGGGGACTCGATCAGTAGCGGTTGTCCCGGGGCGACCAGCGCGCGAAATGTCGAGGTGAGTCCGCTTTGGCTGCCGGGGACGATCACCACGTCGTTCGCCGTGGGGGCGGCGAGGCCGGCGGGTGTCTTGTCGGCCAACTCGGTCGCGAACCAAGTCCGAAGGTCGTTGAGCCCGGCGGAGTCCGGCCGGGTGGTGGCCATGGATCCGCGCGCAGCGCGCGTCAGGGCCGCCCGAACCAGCCGCTCGGGCAACAGATCTGCCTCGGGGTAGCCGGAATGGAGCGCTTGCGCGTCGGGTGGCGGGGTGCGCATGGTGCCGCCGACGCTGGGCAGCGTGCGGCGCGGGGTGCCCAAAGCCGCTGTCTGCCAACCGAAATCCTGCGGCCGCACGGGCCGCAGCGCGCGAACGAAGCTGCCGACGCCGGGGCGGCTCTCGATGAGGCCCTCCGCGGCGAGTGCGCGGACGGCCTTCTGCACGGTGACCGGGCTCGCGGCGTACTCCGTCACCAGCTGACGGGTGGACGGAAGCTGCGCGCCCGGGGCGGCGGTGGCGATCCATGCGCGGATGCCGGTGGCGATTCGACTGCTGCTATCGTTGAACATGTCAGTACAGAGTAGCGCTACTCTCGATGTGCGCACACCGCTACCGTCCACGCTTTCCGGAGCGAGCTGGGGACTCTTGGGTGTCGCAGCCTTCTCCTTCACGATGCCGCTCACTCGCATTGCGGTCGGCGGACTCTCGCCGCTGTTCATCGGATCGGGTCGCGCGGTGGTCGCTGCCGTGCTGGCGGGCGTGGCCTTGGCGGTCACCCGTCAAGCATTTCCTTCGGGTACGCAGTGGGTGCGGCTCGCGGTCGTTGCGGCGGGCGTGGTCGTCGGCTTCCCGGTTCTCACCTCGTATGCCCTGACGGTGACACCCGCGAGCCACGGCGCCGTCGTGGTCGGGCTGCTGCCCGCGGCCACCGCGGTGATGGCCGTGCTGCGCACGGGTGAACGTCCGGCGCGCGCCTTCTGGCTGTTCTCTCTCGCGGGTGCGATCGCCGCGGTCGTGTTCGCTCTGGTGGAGGGCGGCGGTTTCGGCGAGGTCCACGTGGCCGATCTGCTGCTGTTCGGCGCGGTGGTCGCGGCGGCCGTGGGGTACGCCGAGGGTGGCCTGCTCGCCCGCGAGATCGGATCCTGGCAGACCGTGTCGTGGGCGCTGGTGCTCTCCGCGCCGCTGATGCTCACCCTTGCCGGTGTCGCCGTCGCCGAGCAGGCGCCTGCGGCCACTGCGGTCGAATGGGCTTGCTTCGCTTACCTTTCGGTCGTCAGCATGTATCTCGGCTTCTTCGCCTGGTACCGCGGGTTGGCGATCGGGCCGATGGCGCGGGTCAGTCAGGTGCAGCTGGTGCAGCCGGTCATGAGTATCTGCTGGGCGGCGCTGCTGCTCGGGGAACGGATCGGCTGGCTCACCTTCGCGGGTGGACTGGTGGTCATCGCCTGCGCGGGTGGTGCGGTGCGCACCAGGCTCGGTCTGACCACAGCCGTTGCGAAGGATGACGTGGACTTCGTGCGTCGATTGCCGGGAGCGTAAACGACATTCGACTATGGTCGGAAGGGTGTCCAAGACGCACGCCTACGAACTGGATGTCACCTGGACGGGTAATACGGGTACGGGGACCAGCGGTTACCGGGACTTCGAGCGATCGCACACCATCAGCTCGGACGGCAAGCCGGTGATCCCCGGCACCGCGGACCCGGCCTTCCGCGGTGTGCCGGAGCGCTGGAACCCGGAGGAGCTGTTGGTGGCTTCGCTGTCGCAGTGCCACATGCTGTGGTACCTCGTGTTGTGTGCCAGGGCGGGCATCGTGGTCACCGACTACACCGACCATCCGTCGGGCACCATGGTCGAAAACCCCGACGGCGGCGGCCAATTCTCCGAAGTGGTGCTGCGCCCGCGGGCGCGGATCACGGATCTTCAGCACCGCGAGCGCGCCCTCTCCCTGCACGAACGCGCCCACGAGCTCTGCTTCATCGCCAATTCGGTCAACTTCGAACTTCGTTGCGAGCCTGAAGTTCTGGGGACCTGAGTGTCTCGCGCGGCAGGGCGGTAGCGACCTCGCCGAGCGGCAGGATCGAATCGGCGAGGCGGTCGATGACGGCGTCCTGGTGACTGATCACTATGAGGGCCAAGCCTTTGCGGCGCAGCTCGTCGAGCAGTTCGAGCACGAGATCTTGCGTGTCCGGGTCCAGTGACGACGTGATCTCGTCGCAGATCAGGATGCGCGGTTCGGCGGCGAGGGCACGGGCAATGGCGACGCGTTGTTGCTGGCCGCCGGACAGGTGATGGGGGCGGCGCAGCGTCAGGTGGTCGTCCAGGCCGACCGCCTGGAGCAGGCGGTGGGTCTGGTCGCGTGCGGCGGGGGAGTCCATGCCGTGGAGCAGGCGCAGCGGGCGACCGATCTGGCTGCCGATGCGATAGGACGGGTTGAGTGAGGTCGCGGGGTGCTGGAAGACCAGTTGAATGGCGCGACGGTGATCGATGGTTCGGCGATCGACGCTGGAATGCAGTGGAGCGCCGTCGAGTTCGACCAGACCGCGAGCGGGTGCGTGCAGGCCGGCCAGCGCCCGGGCGACCGTGGTCTTGCCCGCGCCGGAGCGGCCCGTGATGGCAAGGCACTCGCCGGGATGCAACGTGAAGGAGACGCCATCCACGACCGGCCGGGAGTTGCGGTGTGTCACGGCGAGGCCTTCGACCCGAAGCATCGGTGCGGCTTTCGGGCGGAATGCGCGCGAAGGTGTTGCGGCCGGGGGCTTCTGGTCGTGGCACGGTGCGATCGCGACGACCTTGCCCCGGTCCAGCTCCAGTACCTCGTCGATCAGCGGTGCGATCGTGGGCAGATCGTGCGTGATGACGAGCAGCGTGGTGCTGTCCTTGATTTTGCGCAGCGTCCGCAGCAGTTGGTCGCGGGTCTGCGCGTCCAATCCGGTGGTCGGCTCGTCCAGCACCACGAGTGCGGGCTTGCCGAGCAGTGCCATCGCGAGCAGGACCCGCTGCTGCTGACCGCCGGAGAGCTCGTGGGGGAAGCGTCGCCGGAACTCGCGATCATCGGGCAGATCCACTTCGCGTAAGGCCTGAGCGACCGGGTCGGCACCGGATGTGCCCCGCAGGCGGGCGATTTCGCGCAGGGCGGTGCCGATGCGCATGGCCGGATTCAAACCGGTCGAGGGGTCCTGCGGCACATAGCCAACGGCTCCGCCGAGGCCGACCGTTCCCGAGGCCGTCAGCCCGGCGGGTAGCGCGCCGAGCACCGCCAACGCGAACGTGGTCTTGCCCGCTCCGGACGGACCGACCACGGCCAGACCGCGCCCCGGTGGCAGGCTTAGCGAAATATTCTCCAGTACAACAGTTCCCGAGGCATCGCGGACCGAGAGTCCGTCGACGGTCAGACCGTCCGCCGTAGCAACTGCCGAAAGACCCGACGCCGCCGGTCGATTCACCTCGAAGGCCCGGTCGGTGACCATATTGACCGACACCACCAGCACCATGATCAACAGCGCCGGCGCGAGCACCGCCCACGGCTGCACGCCGAAACCCGGCCGATTCTCGGTGATCATGAGCGCCCAGTCGGGGGAGGGCGGGCGAAGTCCGAGTCCGAGGAAGCCGCTGACCGCGACCATCGAAATGCTCGCCGACATCCGCACTCCCGCATCGGCCAGCACCACCGATCGCAGATTCGGCAGCACCTCGACCACCGCGAGGCGCCACAGCGGTTCACCCCTGGCCCTGGCCGATTCCACGTACCCGGTGGTGGCGAGTTCCAGTACGCAGGTGCGGACGATCCGGATGATCCAGGGCACCGAGGCCAGCGCCGCGGTCACCACGATCGCGACCGGGCCGGCCCCCAGCGCGGTTGCGATCACCGCGAGCAACAGGAACCAGGGCACGACGACGATCGCGTCGACCGGGAGCATGATCCAGCGGTCCAGTCCGCGGCGCAGACCCGCGAGCAAGCCGAGCCCAAGCCCGAGTGTGTACGCGACGATCAGCACCAGCCCGGCGAGCGACAGCAGCGGCAGCCCGCCGTGCAGGACCCGCGACAGCACATCCCGGCCGACCACATCGGTGCCGAAGAGATGGCGGCCCGTCGGCGGCTGGAACGGAGGCGCGACCACCGCGGTCGGCGCGTACGGCGCGAAGACCGGGCCGAGCACCACGAGCAGCAGCACCACCACGGTGACCAGCAGCCAGCCGGAGCGAAGCCGGCGTCGCGCCGTCATGCTCGCTCCGTCAGGGCCAGCTGCCGGGCCCGCGGACTCACCAGCAGGGTCAGCAGATCGGCGATCAGGTAGATCGCGATCCCGACCGCCGCCATCAGCACCGCGGCCGACTGGACGAAGGGAAAGTCGCGAGCCGAGATGGCGCGCAACAGTTCCTGCGACAGACCCGGATAGTTGAACAAGGTCTCCACCACCGCGACGCCGCCGATCAACCCGACGACCGAACCGGCGAGCGGATAGAGGGACGCCGACACCGCATTGGGTGCGACATGCCGTAGCAGCAGCCGCAGCCCACTGATGCCGTTGAGCCGCGCGGTCCGAATGTAGTTGCCTGCCATGACTTCCGCGGTCTGCGCCCGCACCATGCGCACCGGGTGCGGTGCCAGCCCGATCAACAGGCAGGTCACCGGCAACACCAGGATCTCCGGCCGCTGCCACGCGTTCATGCCGCTGGGCAGCAGCGAGACGGCGGGCAGCAGGTGCAGCGACAGCGACACCGTCGCCACCAGCAGCACACCGAACACGAAGGACGGCACCGATTCCGCCGCCAGCGCGACCGCACTGATCACCCGATCAGTCCGGGTTCCCGCGCGGGCTCCGGCCACGAGTCCGAGTGCGAGTGCCAGCGGGATCAACAGCGCGGCGGTGAGCAGCGCGAGGGTGACACTGTTGGTCGCGCGGCCGAGCAGGACATCGCTCACCGGCCGCCCCGAGATCAGCGAATGGCCGAAATCGCCCTGGAGGAAGGCGAACAGCCACTCGGCGAAGCGCACCGGTGCGGGCCGGTCCAGTCCGAGCTCGGCGCGCAGCGCGGTCAGCTGCTCCGGCGAGGGGTCGCCGCCGCCGTCGCGCGACAGCAGCACCGTTGCCGCGTCCGAGTCCAGTGCTTCGAACAACCAGAAAACCGCGAGCGCGACGGCGAACAGCACGCCGATCCCACCGCCGACCCGCCGTGCGATATATGCGATCACGGCGGTGCTACGTCGCCAGCCAGGTGGTGGCGTAGTTGGCCCAGTCGTCGGTGCCGGGCACCCCGTTACGCACACCACGCACATGGTTCTTCGCCGCGTCGGGCCGTTTGGCGAAGCTGTGCAGGATGTACCCGCCCTCGTTCCAGAGTTCTTCCTGGAGTTCGTGATACAGCGTTCGGCGGCGTTGCGGGTCCATAGCGGCGCGCGCCTCGGCGAACTTCGTGTCCCATCCCGGCCGCCGCCAGCCGGTGCCGTTGCTGGGGGAGGTGCTGGTCATGGTCTGGCCGTAGAAGTAGTCGAGACTGTAGTTCCACCAACCGATGTGCGACAGCGGTGCTTTACCGCTGACCTGGGAGAAATAGGTGTCCGCCGGCACCGACTCCAGCCGGATGTCGATCCCGGCGGCCTTCGCGTGCTCGGCGAACAATGTCGCGGAGTCGAGCATGCCCGGCGAGCCGTCGGCGGTCGGCAGCGTGACCGTCAGATTCTCTTTGCCCGCCTGCCGCAACAGCTCTCGCGCGCGCTGGGGGTCATAGGTTCGCTGTGGCAGACCATCGTTGTAGAAGGGCGCACCCTTGCCGTAGACGTCGTTGCCGACCTCGGCGTAGCCGTAATACACCGAATCGACCATGGCCTGTCGGTTCACGGCGAGGCGCATGGCCTGCCGGACTCGCACGTCGTCGAACGGCGGTGTGTCCACGCGCATCTGGAACGCGCCCATCAGGCCTGCGGGCGGGACCACCACGGTCGTACCGGGGTCGCGCTCCAGGGTGCGCGCTTGCAGGTACGAGATCTCGTGCACCACATCGGCTTCGCCGGACAGGAAGGCGTTCACCCGTGCCTCGGTCTCCGCGATCTGGATGATCTCCACCTCGTCGAGCAGGGGGCGCCCGTCCCAGTATCGATCGTTGCGCCGCAACAGGGTTCGGTCGCCGGGCGACCACCGCTGCAGGGCGAAAGGACCGGTGCCCACCGGCAGCGACGACCCATCGATGGTGCCGGTGCCGTCCTTCACGATGTAGCAGTACCAGCCCGCCAGCACCGAACCGAAGTCGGCCAGCGGCGTTTTCATCGTCACCAGCACGCCGAGATCACCATCGGCGCGAGTGCGCGACATATCGATGTTGGCGAGATCGCCGGACGACTTCTTGGCCGGGTCGAGCATCCGCTCGAAACTCCACAGCACGTCCCGCGCCGTCAGCGGCGAGCCGTCGCTGAACACCACGCCCCGGCGCAGATTGATCCGCCACTGGCTGCCGTCGTCGTTGGGCTCCAACGACTCCGCGAGCCGGTACCGCAACGTCAAATCGTTGTTGTAGGCGACGAGCTTGTCCCACACGTTCTTCGACACCGCACCACCCGCCGAACTACCGGCCTCGTGCGGATCGAGCACGTCCGCGCTCGCCGACCGCCCCGCGATCACCGACCGCAGGCGTCCGCCCGCTCGCGGTGGTCCGTCCGGGGCTGTCGGGCCGCCCTCAGTGCCGCAACCCGCGAGCAGCCCGCCCAGCGCGAGCGCACCCGCGCTCCCGAGCAGAAAGGAACGGCGACCGAGCCCGGGCCGCACCGCTGTGTACTTGTCCATTGCCATCCTCGTGGGTGAGATCCCGGTATCACGGCGCAGGTATCCTGGCTCCCGGATCAACGCTCCCCGCCGGTCTTCCAACCTGGGTAGGCCGTGACCATGAATCGGCGGATCGCTCCTCGGTGACAGTTGCGGGACAGCCCCGGATTCGCACCGGTGTTCCCTACGCCGGATTCAGACCATACCGTCTGCTATTCCGAACGCCCTCCACCAGCCGGGTCGCGGTAGGTTCGGGTATCCGGGATGCGCGTGCCTGGCAACCTGGATGATGGGCGAATGCTCCCCACCGACCAGCTGGCCCAGGCAGACCGTCGCCCAGCGGTGATCGATACGCCCCTCGGCACCGTCGAGTTCTCCGTCACGCTCGCGTCGGACGTGCTACCTGCCGCGTCGAATACCCTGTGGCGCTTGGCGAACGGTTCACATCTGCACCGGTGGCGGCACCGGACCGCAACGGTCGATCTGTTGCTCGGCGGCATCGACGTCAAGCCTTGGGACGGCGGCGCACCGGTCCCGGTATGGGCCGGGATCTGGCAGGTGCAGGCGCGCGCCGAGGTGTCCGGGCTGGTCGTCTCGGCCGAACTGACCGATCTGCCCGCCGGAGCGAACGGCGGCCAGGACTCCGCCGAATGCCTCGCCGCGGTGAGTGTCGAGAACGAGCACTTCATGGTGTCGATCGGCGGCCCGGATTCGGAGCTGCTCGGTCTGCAGGCCGCGGACGGTCGGCTGATGCCCGCCGGTTGGGCACACCTGCTGCCGGTCGGCGCGGACGACACCACCTCCGAATACGGTGTGCGCTACACGGATCCGGCCCGAATCGCGTGGCACCTGCCCGGCCTGGCCGCCGGGGAGGTGGCCAGACTGTGCATCGCGTGCGCCTGGTGTCCCCGCGACGACGATCGACCCGCAGCCTGGTACGCGGTCGACATCCCGCTCGACACCGCCTACCTCCACCTCATTGCCGAGCCGACCTGATCGGCCGCGAGTGCGCTCGGTCGCGCCATCCCTGGCGAACTTGCCGTAACCGGGTGGGACGATGCCGCGGTAGCCGCGCGGCTCGACATCACCACCGTCGCGCAATCATTGCGCGAACAGGGCGCTTTATGCGCCCACGCCGCGCTCGGGCAGCGGCTCGACTCCCGCGCCGAGCCGTGGTCGATTATCCGGCGCTCCAGCACGCGGCATTGACCATTCTTTCGATAAGGCTGCGTGTGGCACGCGTGCGCTCGGCTCGAATTTCATTAGCATTCGAGAGGTCATCGAACGGGCGCAGTGGAAACCGACGCAAAGAAAGGACAGCCATGACGGAGGAATTTCCCCCCGGATATACCGCACCGGGTCAGTATCCGCCGCCGGTCCCGGGGTCTCATCGGCGGCCCGACGGCAAGGGCCTGGCCATCGCGGCGTTGGTGCTGGGTATTGTCGCGCTGCTCACCTTCTGGACCGTGATCGGTGGCATCCTGTTCGGCCTCGCCGGACTCGTCATCGGCATCATCGCCACGGTACGGGCTCGTAAGGGCGCCGCCGATGGTTCTGCTATGGCAATAACGGGCTTGGTTTTGAGCATTGTGGCGTTGGTCGTGACGGCGGTAGCCATCGCGGCCGGCTTCGCACTTTTCGGCTTCATCGGTGGTGACGACTTCACCGACTGTGTGAGCGACGCTGGTAACGACCAAGCGAAAATCGATCAGTGCGAACGGGATTGGCAGCAGACGGTGGAGAACAAATTGAGCGTCACCATCAGCCCGCAGCCGACCAACTGACGCGTTTGTTCCGCTCATCGATGATTCGTCGCGCGCCGGAATGGATCTCGTCAGGACAGCTTCGCTGAGCAGTGTGTAAGACACCGACTTGCCGATGAGCGCGTGGCGCAGTGCCCGCGCTCCGGCAGGCGGTGCACCACCGCGTGACTACTGCACCGCGGGTCATTGCGCTCGGATGGTCGGGCGCGTCGAACTTCCATTGTGAATATTTTCATCCGTGGGTAATTGAGTGCGGGCCGTACCCGCCGACCAGTCGGCATCCTCAGCCGGAGAAATCCATTCGGCGCGCTTACGAATTCGACACTATTCAGGTGCGCAGTAGGGGTCGACGCAAAGGCCATGGGGGACTATGGTTGTGACCTACCAGCCCTCGTCCCGAATCTGTCTCGATGTCGAGAACGATTGTGGGACACCGAAGTCCGCTGCCTGGTCCCAGCAGTCGACCACCTCTGTGTATTTAGGTGGAGTCATGTCCTCATATGCCGAATATTCGGATCGCCGCATCGCATTGCGCCCCTTACGGATTCGAGCGGTCGGTATGTATTCTGTGTGATTTCCCAGTGCGGCTGAAACATCGTTGCGCACGGTCTTGTCGCAATGACAATTCCCGAAGAATTCGAGCTGTCCCTGGCGCGCGTATTGCGCTGCCCGGGTCATGAGAACGACATGGAAGAAAGGAGGTGACAAAAATGACGAAGATGCCCTACATCGAGCCCCTGGTGATCTGCCTGGGCGCGGTCGAGGACCACACCACGATCCTCTTCCGCGGCGTGCCTGATCTGGTGAGCCACGGCAATCTGATCTAGTCGCACGCAATGATCGACCCGTGGTCCCCTCCTTTCGGCACGTGACGGGGAGGGGGCCACATTTATCGGCGAATGAGAGGTTCCGCCATCATGGACGATTCCCCACTTACCGTGGACTACCTCGGTTGCGCCGGCCGAGCGACCCTGCCCCGCGCCGGGGCGCCCGTCGACTACACCAGCGTGCCCTTCACCGCCTTCCCCGCGCGCAGTGTCCCGGAGAGCCCGAATTACTTGCGGCAGTGGACAAGAGCGGGAACGCACCCGACTGTCCGGCCCGCGCACCCGAGTGATCGAGCCCACCTCGCGCTGGGCGGCACCCTCACCGGAGTCCTGGACGCTGCCCTCGCCGAACGGATCACCGCCACACTCAGGAGCGGATGGTATGCGGATCTGGCCGAGCTACCGGGCGATCTGGTCGGCTGCCTGGTCACCGACGATCGAGTCTTCCTGTTCCGCAGCCTGTTCACCCGAGACACTCTGTTCTACAAGCAGTCCGGCCACACGCTGGCATGGTCCAGCGATCCCGCCGACCTCGTCCCCGACACCCTCGACCGGCTGGACCGGGAAACCATCTGGCGAATCTGCCGTGGCGACAGCATCTTCGCCTATCCCGAGTTGGGCTTGCTCCGCCCCGGCCACCTGCTGGTGTTCGATGGCGTGTCGGCCGAAGTCGTCCAATACGACCGGATCACGCCGAAGCCGCTGCCGCGGGGCAGCACTGCGCGGGACTACGCGGAGCGGGCATGGGAACTTCTGCTCGCCGCGACCCGTCCTTACGCGCACGGCGGTCACATCGGACTCCTGCTGAGCGGCGGCATGGATTCCTCCGCTGTGGCCGCCGCGCTGGTGGCCAACGGCGCCGACGTCACCGCCTACCACCTGGCCACCGACGATCCGCTCGCCGACGAGTCCGAGTACGCCCGCGAAGTGTGCCGGCATCTGTCCATCCCGTTCGTACCGATCATGACCGACACCGGTGCCGGGCACGTGAACGAGGACTGGCGGTTCTCGCACCCGTACAACCACACCGGGTTTCGCTGGCTGGAGCAGATCGTGCAGCGGGTTCATCAGGACGGTGTCGAGCTGCTCACCTGGGGCCGGGACGGTGACCTGCTGTTCAGTCCCGCCCCGGACTACGGCGTGTGCGATGTGCTGCGGGGGCGGCTGAGCTTGCCGGAGAAGCGACTGATGCTGCGCGGCCTGCTGTGCTCACGCTGGACGCTGACGGATCTGCTGAAGAGCGTCCGTCGCTCGTATTCGCTGGCGATCGATGCCTCGGCGTTCGGCGACTACACGCGCCACCCCGACTTTCTGGTCTCGATGCCGGGCGTGCGGTTCGAGTTGCCCAACCCGGAGTTCGTCCCCGAGGAACAAACCACCGATCTGGCCCTGGCCTGGCCGCACGGCGTCCAGTTCTGCTCGCCGATGGCCGATCGGGCGATGTACGAGCTGATGACCGGCATGCCGAGGGCATACCGGTGTATTTCGTATGGCGGCCGAAATATCAACAAACCGGTGCTGCGGTTGATGCTCGAAGACCGGCTGCCGCCGATGATTTGGCGTCGGCACGGACGGTTGTGGCTGGGTTCGCCGCACGAGAACTTCTGCCTGAACCATCCGCAGACCCTCGCCGGGCTACTCGGGCCCGACTCTCTGCTGGCTCGGCTGAACATCGTGGATCCGGCGCAGGTGGTCGCCGTGCTCGGCCACCCGTTGTCGACGCGCCGCCACGCGCAGAGCCTGATCTGCACGGCCATGACCGAACTATTCCTGCGCAGTCTGGAAAGCCGGGCCGCGCATCCGGTGAGGAGCTGATCACCATGCCACTGCTGCAACTCGGCGACGACGCCATCCTGGACACCACCGACGGCGTCGGCGTCATCATGGACTCCAGGGCGGGTGTCTACTTCGAACTGAATCCCGTTGCCACGCTGATGGTTCAGGCTGCGATGAGCTGCGCGACCGTCGACGATGCGGTCCGCGAGCTCGAGCAACGTATCGATGCGAGCGCCGAGACATTGCGCGCCGGCCTGGGCAAGCTGGTCGACCAGCTCGCCGAACATCGGCTCCTCGCGCGAACGGATGCCGCGAAATGACCGAGCTGGCACACCAATTGGAGTCCATGCTGTCCGACATCGATGGTGTACCGGTGCCGCCGCGCCCGTCATATCGGCTCCGCGGTTACGCGGTGCGCAGCACGTGGCGGGCGCTACGCCTGCTCGGCACGCAAGGGTGGGGACCGGCCCATCGCTACCTGCAGGACCTGCGGCCCGGACCGGGCTGGCAGGCGTCCGCCGAACTGGCTCCGGCGGCGGCGATCCGGCTTGTCCGGCGCGAGATCCTGTTCAGTCAGCTGGTTTTGCGAACATTGCAGCCCAACGGGCTGTGCCTGCCTCGCTCCTTCTCGCTGGGAACTTATCTTTCGGCCATCGGACTACCGGCCGAAGTCATCGTGGCACGCGAGCGAACCTCCACCAACCCCCGCTATTCCTTCCACTCGTGGACGGAGCTGTACGGGGAGGTGCTCAACGACAGTCAAGATGTCACCGTGGGATTCTCGGTGCTGCAACGGGTTTCCGCACGCGCACTCAGCGGTTGACCATCGCCCTGAAGTCGCACAGTTGACCGACGATCCCCGGCGCGCGCTCAGTTCACCGGTGAGCGGCGTTCGATGAGAACTGTGTCGTGCCAGACGCCGTCGAGTCGCGCGACGCGTTCACGAATGCCGACGGTGCGGTACCCGGCGCTGTGGTGCAGGGCGAGCGCGGTGCGGTTCTCGGTGAAGATCGAGGACTGCAACGTCCACAGGCCCGCGGCGTCGGCGGCGGTGACCTGCTTGTGCAGCAACGCTTTTCCGACACCTCGGCCGCGGTAGTCCGCGCCAACGAAGACCGAGGTCTCCGCGACGCCGGAGTAGGGCGCGCGGGTGGAGGCCGGGCTCGCGGCGGCCCACCCGACGACCTCGCCGTCGATCTCGGCGACCCAGCGGTGCTCGGGCAGCCAGTGGGATTCAAGGCTGGTGCGGCTGGGCACGGTGGTCTCGAAGGTCGCCAGGCCGGTGGCGAGGCCTTCGGCATAGATGCGGCGCACGGCCGTCCAGTCCGCGGCCCGCAGGGCGCGCACGGTGACATCGGTGGGTACGTCGTCGGGGCAGCAGGGGCGCGGCGCGAGCAGCCCCATGACGGCATCGGCAGCATGCGGCAGGCCCGAGCAACAGGCTTGGTTGACGGTGACGATGGTGGCGGTGCCCTCCTTGTGCAGGTGCACGAAGCCGACGTCAGCGAGTTTGCGGACGTGGTGGGAGGTCGTGGACTGGCTGGTGCCGAGGATCTCGGTCAGCGCGCCGACGGTGATGCCCTTCGGTGTGGTGGCCACCGCGTGCAGGAGTCGCACCCGCACCGGCTCGGCCAGGCAGGAGAACCACTCGGCGTAGGTGGCAGCCTCGCTCGGCGGCAGGACCTGGGCTTGCGGCAAGGCGATGGGCATGTCACCGAGTATATCGATTTGTATCGATGGTTGCATTCATCGACCGTGGTCGATATTGTCGCACTTGATCGATACAGATCGATGGAAGCGAGAAGGTCATGAGTGCTCTCCCTGTTGTTGTCGTCGGTGCAGGCCCGAGTGGGCTGGCCGCGGCCGCCGAACTCGCCGCCCGCGGGCTGCCGGTGCTCGTCCTCGAACGCGGCGCGCACGCCGGCGCGGCGGTCGGCGAGTGGAACCATGTGCGGCTGTTTTCCCGGTGGGCAGAGCTCATCGCACCGGCCGCGCGGCCGCTGTTGGTAGCCCACGGCTGGCAGGAACCGGACCCGGAGTCGTATCCGACCGGTGCGGAGTGGGTCGAGCAGTACCTGCGTCCGCTCGGTGCCGCCCTGGGTGATCGGGTGCGGTTCGAGACCGAAGTGATCGGTGTGGCGCGGCGTGGCCGCGACCGGGTGGTGGATGCCGGGCGCGACAGCGAGCCGCTGACCGTGCACGTGCGCACCGCCGACGGCGAGCAACGAATCACCGCCCGCGCGTTGATCGATGCGTCCGGAACGTGGACCACCCCCGGCCCGCTTGGCGGCGACGGACTGCCTGCGATTGGGGAAGTCGCTGCGGCAGAGCGCATTTCCTACCGGGTGCCCGACCTCTCCGGTCCCGATGGTCTTGCTCGGTACGCGGGCAAACACGTCGCCGTCGCGGGCAGCGGGCACTCCGCGCTCACCGCGTTGATCGTGTTGACCGGGCTCGTCGAACAGCATCCCGGTACCCGGGTCACCTGGTTGCTGCGCCGCGGGGAGATCGGTGCCACGTTCGGCGGCGGCGCGGCCGACCAACTGCCTGCGCGCGGCGCGCTCGGGCTGCGTGCACAGGAAGCGGTCGCCGCCGGGGATATCGGAGTGGTCACCGGATTCCGCACCGAAACCGTGCAGCGCGACGCCGAGGGCCGCCTGGTGTTGATCCCGGCCGAGGGGAAACCGGTGGGCGGGGTGGACGAGGTCGTGGTGCTGACCGGGTTCCGGCCGGACCTGTCCTGGTTGGCGGAGGTGCGGCTCGGCTTGGACGCCACCTTGCAGGCGCCGACCATGCTCGCGCCGCTGATCGATCCGAACGTGCACTCCTGTGGGACGGTGTATCCGCATGGCGTGCGGGAACTTTCGCATCCCGAGCCGGGGGTGTTCCTGGTCGGGATGAAGAGCTACGGTCGTGCGCCGACCTTCCTGGCGATGACCGGGTACGAGCAGGTCCGCTCGATCGCGGCCGCGCTGGCCGGTGATCAGGAGGCCGCTGATCGGGTGGAATTGGTGCTGCCCGACACCGGTGTTTGCGGTGGATCCGGGCTGTTCGATGCGCCGGCCGAGGAGAGCAGTGGCGGTGGCTGCTGCGCGGCGCCCGCGGAGCTGTCCGCGCCCGTAGCGCTTCAGGACTTGACGCTGTCGGCTACCGTCACTCGCTGAAGCGCTGCGATGCAAGCAGTTTCGGCGCTACCCGCGCCCGCCGCGAGCCAGGCCGGACTGCGGCGGGTGCTGGTGGTCCTGTGCGGTACCGAGATCACCAGCTGGGGCATCCTGTTCTATGCCTTCCCGGTCCTGTTGGGTGACATCATCGCCGACACCGACTGGTCGGCCACCGTGCTGATGGCGGCGTTCTCGGCCGGGCAGCTCGTCGCCGCCCTCGTCGGGATCCCGGTCGGGCGCTGGCTCGATCGGCACGGACCACGGGGAGCGATGTCAGCAGGTTCGGTGCTGGCGGTTCCGGCGTTGGTCCTGGTGGCGCTCGCACCGACTCCGGTATGGTTCTTCCTCGGCTGGCTGCTTGTCGGGGTGGCGATGGGCGCGGTGCTCTACCCGCCGGCCTTCGCCGCCGTCACCCGCTGGCACGGGCCGGATCGGATCCGGGCACTGACCGCCCTCACCCTGGTCGGCGGGCTCGCCTCGACCGTGTTCGCGCCGTTGACCGCAGTGCTGTCGGCCTATCTCGACTGGCGCACAACATATTTGGTGCTCGCTGCCGTGCTGGCCGTGGTGACGATTCCGGGCCACTGGTTCGGCCTGACCCTGCCGTGGCCGGCGCGCCCGGCGGCCGAACCGGAGTACGCGCACCTCACCGATCCCGGCCGCACCGCACGCAGCCCCGCGTTCTGGGCGTTGGCGATAGCGTTGAGTGTCACGGGGTTTGCTTCGTTCGCGGCGGTGGTGACCCTGGTGCCGTTGCTCACCGAACGCGGTGTCGATATTGGAATCGCCGCCGTCGCACTAGGTCTCGGCGGTGCCGGACAGGTGGCCAGCCGTCTCGGCTACTCCGCGTTCGCGGCACGCACCAGCGTCCGCACCCGCACACTCTCGATCCTGCTCGCCATCGCCGCCACCACCGCACTGCTCGCGATGTTCACCTCCGCAGGGGCGCTGATCGCCGTCGCCGTTGTGGCCGGTATGGCACGCGGGGTATTCACCCTGCTGAAGGCAACCGCCATCACCGACCGCTGGGGCATCGCCCACTACGGCCGGCTCAACGGAGTCCTGACCGCCCCGGTAACCATCAGCCTGGCCCTGGCCCCGTTCGCCGCCACCGCCGTGGCCGAAGCTGTCGGCGGGTACGCCCGCACCTTCCTCATCCTCGGCGCCCTCGCCGCGGCAGCGGCCTTCCTGTCACTGGCCAGCATCCCGAAACAACCACGGAAAGAGCGCTTCTCATGATCGATGCCGTTGTCATCGGTGCGGGACAATCCGGTCTCAGCGCCGCCCGCGCCCTGCTCGACCACGGGCTGGCCCCGGTATTCCTGGAAGCCGGCCCCGAGCCCGTCGGGTCCTGGCCGTGCTACTACGACAGCCTCACACTGTTCTCGCCCGCCGCGCACAGCACCATGCTCGGGCTTGAATTCCCCAGCGGCCCAGACCATTACCCACACCGTGATGAAGTCGTCGACTACCTGCGCCGCTACGCCAGCACCCTCGACGCCGACATCCGCACCCATACCCCGGTCGCAGCGGTCGAAGTCCATACCGATACGGGATTCCTCGTCCACACCGCCGCCGGTGAGACGCTGCACACCGCCGGGATAGTGGCCGCCACCGGCTCTTTCGGCAATCCGCACCGCCCGCGGCTGCCCGGACAAGAGCAGTTCACCGGCGACCTGCTGCATGTCGCCGACTACCGCAACCCCAAACGTTATGCAGGCCAACGGGTCATCGTCGTCGGTGCCGGAAACTCCGCGGTCCAGGTCGCCTACGAACTGGCCGAGACCGCGACGGTCACCCTCGCCACCCATCGACCGATCAACTTCCTCCCGCAGCGCCGCGACGGGCACGATATCCACCACTGGCTGGTCGACACCGGCTTCGACCGGCTGCCACCGGAATGGCTGATCCGCTACGTCGGCGGCACGCTGGTCATGGACACCGGCGACTATCAGCACGCCCTCGACAGCGGACGGATGGACCGCCGCCCCATGTTCACCGGCTTCGACCAGGACGCGATCGTCTGGACCGAGGGAATCCGTGAGCACGCCGACGCGGTCATCTTCGCCACCGGATACCGTCCGCACCTGGACTACCTCGCCCCGCTCGGCGCCCTGAACGATGGCTATCCGCTGCACCGGGACGGGGTGTCCGTGACCCACCCCGGACTGGTTTATGTCGGGCTGGAATTTCAGCGCTCGTTCTCCTCCAACACCCTGCGCGGCGTGCACCGCGACGCCGAACACGTCGTGACCGCCCTGACCGCGCACGTCACTGGAGCGCCTGCACTGGTCGGGTTGTAGGCGGCTTGCCGCTACTCCGGATGTGCGACCAGGACCGGGCAGTGGGCATGCTGGACCAGGAAGTGGCTGGTGGAGCCGAGCAGCATGCCGGTGAAACCGCCGCGGCCGCGGCTGCCGACGACGATCAGCTGGGCGCTGTTCGACCATTCCGCGAGTTGCTCGGTGGGTTCGGTGCGGTAGACCTTGCGGGTGACGGTGACGTCGGGGTACTTCTCTTGCCACCCGGCGAGGCGTTCGGACGATATGCAGGGCCGTTGGCCCCACGCTGAGGGGAGCAGAGACAGCTGTCTACAGCGACCGCGAGCAGGGATCCGCCAGGAGATGCACCCCCACGAGCGCAATCCGCGCCGTGTAATAGATTGCGCCGCAAGGCCCTCCGCTACAGTGACCGCAGGCCGATGGCCGGTTCGAGCGGGAGAAAAGAGTGACGGTGACGATCACGAATCAGCAGGTGAACGAGCATGCGTTCCTGCAGATGATGTACGAGGACCCGTACTTCCCGAACCACGTCCTGGACAAAGGCACCGAGATCCTCCGGCGACTGTGCGCGCAGATCGAAGCAGAACCGCCTGCTGATCTGACGAAACTCTACGAACTCACCCATCGCGCCACCGAGGAGTTCAACGCACTGGAAGCGGAGTTCGAAGCGGCAGGCAGTGAGATCGAAACCACTGCCCGCGAGGAGATCTGCGAGGAATTCTGCTTTATCGCCGACGCTTACGGGTTCGAAGACGCGGATCCAGAAGAACTGACCGCCACTCGCGATTGGTAACAGGCTGAGCGAAGCGCGCGTCTGGGGTCGTGGCAGTGGCGACTGATGGTTGCTCCGTCTTCGCGCCGACTGTCCAGACGCCGGGTCGGTTCCGGTGCCCCGGATCGGGGCTGATGGCACAGTGGTGCGATGACCACGCTGAAACTCAGCTCCGCAAGTGGGAGCGAGATCGGAAATCGCTACCCGGCCAACTTCGATGTCATGCACCTGGACCCGGAGCCCCTGCTTGCAGTTGTCGCGGATGGCATGGGCGACAGCGAGGGTAGCGCGCTTGCCGGGCGGACCGCAGTGGGCACCTTCGTCGAGTGGGTCGATGCGGCGGACGGCAAAGTCTCCCCAGAGGTCCTGCGCGCGGCTATGGCGGCGGCTCAACAGCGAGTCGGAGACATCGGTCGGCGGGTCGGGGGGTTGGCAGGTTGCACGCTCACCGCTCTGGTCGAGTCGGAGAGCGGGTACTGGATCACGCAAATCGGCGACTCTCGGGTCTACCGGCTGAGAGAAGGACTACTGGAGTTGCTCACCACGGACCACACCATGGCCTGGCTGGGCGTAGTCCACGGCTGGTACCCCATGGACTCACCCCAAGCCGCCGCCGCGCGCTACCACCTCACCCGATACGTCGGGCACGGCGCGCATCCGGAGCCGGACGTGCTGAGCGTGGGCGTACGACCGGAGGACCGGTTTCTGTTGTGCAGCGATGGTATCGCCGATCAGGTTGACTACCACCAGATCCTGGATGTACTGAAGCAGCGGAGTTCACCCGACATGATGGTCCGGCAACTTCTCGCCGCGGCTGATGCGGCAGGGGGGAACGATAACGCCACGGCTATCGTCATCCACGTTCATAGCTAGACGACCACATGTTCAACCCAACCGCGGTCGGTCGCTGACGAGTGGGGCGGGACCGTTTAGTTGACGGTTACCGGGGCGTCACTTGGGGTGGGGGTGATCGCGGTATCGTGCGGGTGTGGCGGATGGGGGCATCGAGTTCAAGCCGGATGCGGATGATCCTAAGCGGGTGCGGATGTGGCGGGGGTTGCCCGGTGGGGTTTCGCGGGCGGAGATCAGTTTTCGGGTGGCGGGTGGGTTGCGGGGGACGCGGGTGGTGCGGCGGTCCGAGGCGGAGTTCGTGCAGCTGCGGACGGCGGTGGATGGGGCGTATGAAGGGCCGTGGAGTGAGCCGGAGCGGCTGACGGTGGCGGATGGCAAACGTTATGTCGAGCAGGTGGAGCAGCGGATAGCGTTGCGGGAAGCGGAGATTCGTCGGCGTCGTGAGGCTGTTGATTTGACGTGCGCGTGGTGTGAACGGCAGCGGACTTACATCGGGGTGCTCGGGTTTGTCACCGGGCATGCCGGTCTGTTGACCGATCATCCGAGCGAACTGGGGCAGCAGGTCGTCAAGCAGCATGCTTATCGGTGTGATCGGTGTGGGTCGGTGATGTTCTTCGCTGACGGGTTCATGGCGCATCCGTTGCCTGGTCGGCCTGCGCCGGAAGGTGAGGACCGGCCGTAGACCTATGTCGTTCAGGTGCGGTCGCTGTGTGCGATCAGGGCTGGTTCGATGTCGGGCGGGCGAGGTTGTCCGCGCGGCGGGTCAGGCAATTCCGTGCCACTGGGGGACGCCGAGGTCGGCTGCGCCGAGTCGAGCAGGGATGCGTTCGAGGACGCCACCGGCGAAAACATCGTAGAGCGGGAGCGTTTCGAGGTGGACGTAGCCGATGTGGCAGTCGCAGATGGTGAGTGGGCAGGGGCGCGGGGTCAGGGCGCTGCGGTAGGAGTTGTCGTAGAGGTTTCCCAAGGGGTCGCGGACGAAATGGCAGCGGCGGACGGTGCCGTCGCCGTCGACGGAGATGACCGACGAACCGGTGCGGCAGGCTTGTCCGGCGGAGTTGTGGGGGTGGCGGCTGAAGGGGAAGAGGGGGTCGAGGGCGGTCCAGTGCTCGGCTTGCGCGTCGGTATAGGTGTGGCCTTCAGCGGCGTTCACCCAGAGGTAGACGTGGTCGGGGAGGTCTGTTCGTAGCCGTTGTGCGTGTTCGAGATGTTCGGGGACACCGACTATTCCGACGCTGAAGCGGATACCGGCACCGGCGAGCTGGTGGGTTTTGTCGAGGAAGCGGTGGTAGGGGGTTTGGCCGGGGTGGTAGGTGCACCAGAGGGCGAGGGTGTCGGGGTCGGCGTCGGACAACCAGTTCGTGCGGCAGCTGAGGTTGGTCTGGATGGCGACTCGGTCGATATGTGGCGCGTGGGACAGCTCGACCAGTGCACGCCGGTACCAGGAGCGCACCAGGCCTTCGCCCCACGGGGTGAAAAGTAGGGAGAGCCGGTCTCCGGTCTGCTGGTGCGCCCAGGTGGTGAATCGTTCGAGGCAGGCCCGGTCGGCGTGCAGCTGTGCGGTGCTGTCTCTTCGTTTGGCGAAGGGGCAGTACGGGCAGTCGTAGTCGCAGGACGCGAGTGGGCCGCGGTAGAGGATGGTCAGGTCCACGGCTATCTCAGTTCGTAGGCGGCCATGGCCGCTTGCACGGTGGGCGAGAAGAATTCGGGGCCGATCGCGTCGGAGTAGGCGAGGCCGTCGGGGGTGAGGCGCAGGCGGTCGGGTTCGGTGTCGGACAGCCAGCCACGGTCACCGAGCGTCTGCAATTCGGTGGGGAAGTCCTGCCACGGGTCGTTGCCGAACTGAAGTCGATAGTCCGCGGTCGAGAAGCCGTCGGCTTGTAGCAGCGACTGGAGTAGGAACCTGCGCTTCGCTTCGTCCTGATCGATCGCTCGTCCGTGGACCGCGCGGCTGAAATCAGTTGTGGCGGTGTAGGTGTCGATGATGGTGCGGACCTCCCGCATGGAGACCGCGTAGTCGAACGAGTAGTGCAGTGCGCGGGTGTAGGAGCGGGCGCCGCAACCGAGGCCGATCATGCCGTCGGTCTGGCAGGCGTAATCGTCGGGTCCCTGTGGCGGGGCGTCGGTTCGGCGGAACATGCGCATGGAGACCTGCGTATAGCCGTGCGCGAGCAGATGATCACGCCCCTCGGTGTAGCGCCGTAATCGCTGTTCGTCCCAGTCGCGTTCCGCGACAGCGGGATCGGCATGACGGGCAAGTCCGGTCAGCGGGCGCACGTAGAGCGGATAAAGGTAGATCTCTTCGGGTCGCCAGGCGAGTGCGGCATCGAGAGATAGGCGCCAACTCGCCTCGGTCTGACCGTCGATGCCGTAGATCAGATCGATATTGAGGACCGGGACGACGGTGTCGCGGATGCGTCCGAGGGCCGCCTCGACCTCGGCGCGGCGTTGGGGTCGTACGGCGGCGCGGGCCTCTTCGTCGATGAAGCTCTGCACGCCGATGCTCAGCCGGGTTGTTCCTCGCTCGGCGAGTACGGCCAGGCGATCGGCGGTGGCGGTACTGGGCGAGGTCTCGACCGACAGTGGAATGGACCGCAGGTCGGCGCCCATGAGCACCTCGGCGATATCGCACAGTCGCGACAACTCGGCGGCCTCGAGATAGGTCGGAGTGCCGCCGCCGAACGCGGCATTCGCGAAACGCACCGGTTCTCGGTCGCCGAGTGCCGCCCGCACGGCTTGCGCTTGCCGGGCGAGGGCGTCGAGGTATCGGCCGGTGAGCCCGTCCGGCGCGCCGACCCGGGTGAACAGATTGCAGAAGCCGCAGCGCACTTCACAGAACGGGATGTGCAGATACAGCGAAAGCGCTTGTCTGGGTTGGTCTGCCCACAGCTCGGCGAGTGCGGGACTCGGTGTCAGCGGCCGGTACGCCGTCTTGTGCGGATACGCGTACACGTAGTTCTGGTAGGGCCGCGGTAGCGCGATGGTGTCGATCATGCGGAAGGCTCCAGGAAGAAATGGCTGTAGGGGACGGTCCATACCGATTCGTGGCCGAGCCGGTGTCCGGTGTAGCCGTCGTCGCCGTAGGCGGTGCCGTGGTCGGAGCAGACGATGGCGAAGCAGCGCCGCCGGGAGCGCATGGCGTCGAACAAGCGGCCCACGTGTCCGTCGATGTATTGCAGAGCGGCAGCGTGTGTTTCGCGGTTGTCCCCGGTTTCGCGGGTGGCTCCGGGCAGGTGGAACCAGTTGGGTTGATGAAGCGCGGAAGCGTTGAGGAACAAGAAGAGTCGTTGCTCGGCGGGGAGGTCGGCGACCACTTTCTCGGCGCGGGCTACCTGAGATTCGAACGAACTGGGCGATGCTACCGAAAACTCCGGCTCCCAATGGCTTTCGGCGAACAATCCAGGCAGCACGTTGCCGAGGGCGCCTTGTTTGTTGAAGAACCCGACGCCGCCGATGCATACCGTGTGATAACCGCGGTCCGCGAGCGCGGTCACGAGGTCGGGGGAGTCGAAGACGAAGGTGCCGTCGGCGGTCGTCTCGCTACCGGCGAAGCGCGCGGCGAAGAGGCGGGGGTGTGGGCCCGGTGCTGCGGGCGTGGGTAAGAATCCGGCGAATATCGCCTGATGGGAGGCGTAGGTGAAATTGCCTGGTGCGTGTCGCTGCTCCCACGTGCCGCCGGGCAGATGGGCGGACAGGTTCGGCAGTTTGCCAGCGGCCGCGAGCTCGACCGCGACGTCGTAGCGGAGGGTGTCGAGGGTGAGTAGCAGCAGATCGTCGCGGCCGACGACCTCGTTCATGTCAGGCCGATGCATACCTCTCCTTCGATGAATCCCGCTGTCGCGCAATGAAATATGGCGCTTCGACCAGTTGTGCGGTGTAGGTGTCCATTCCTGCGGCGGGGCCTTCGGGTAGTCCGGTGAGTCGGGGAAGGAGATCGCCGAACGCGTTGACCTCGCCGACCGTGAACCGCCGCCAGCCGATCGAGGGCAGCAAATCGACACCGACGCAGAGCGTTCCGGGGAAGCAGGCGGCGGCCTGTTCGCAGATCGTCAGCGCTTCATCCCAGTGCTGACCCGCCGCCGCGCGAACGGCGGCGAGGTCGCCGCGGGTGCCGCCCAGGTGCAGATTGGTCATCGGCGCCCGGCTCGTGCGCACCACGGCATGGGTGGCGCGGCCCGCGACGACGAGCACCCGTAGGTCGGCGGTCCGGCCGGCCAGCGCAGCCTTCGGCACCCACTGTTCGATGTGCAGCCCATCGGGCGCGAGCCGGTCGACGATCGCGGCGATCTCGGATTCGTCGGTGTAGCAACGGATCTTGAGCGAGTTGTGGAGCCGGCCGCCGGGCGCGACCTCCACCGACGTGGTTGCCCGCAGCCGGCCTGTGCTGGTGGATTCGATCGCCAGCACACCCGATGCGGAGGATCCGTGCGCGAGCTTCACGAAGACGCGGTGCAGGCCGGCGTCGCGCATGCGGTCTCGCACGTCGGACCAGCCTCGCAGCGGCGCTGTGGCACCGGAGGTGGGCGAGCGTGGCACCGGTACGGCCGCGGCGTCGAGGCGGGCATGGCACAGTCGCTTGTCGAACAGCAGCGCCAGTTCCGCCGGATCGTCCAGCCGGATCCCGCCGCGCAGCGAGCCGACCGCGTCGCGGAACCGCGCGTACCACTGTGCCGAACCTTCTACGCGGGTTGGATCTTTCACACCGCGCAGTAGCTCGTCCACCCCGGGGTTCTCCCCGGGCGAATCGAGCCGGACGATCTCGTCGTCGGCGAAGTCGTGCCCGCCGTCGCGCAGCACGTCACGCCACTCGACGACCCGTGGCTCGGCGGCACCGGCCGCCCGCGCGGTGTCGAGGAACAGTCCGACCCGGCGATTCTCGCTGTTGCCGACGACTACCCAGCGTCGCGACTCACTCACCGACCGCGACGAAGCGCCAGACCGTGCCCGCGTCCTCATCTTCGTCGGAGTAGGCGTCGTCGGGATCCAGGTTCAGCTTCACCCCGGCAGGAGCGAGTGCTTCGGTCAACCGTGTGCGCATCGCCGCGGACAGGTAATTGTGGTGCAGGTCGAGGAATTTCAGATGGGTGAGCGGTTGTCCGGTGAGCAGGGCGGCGGCGCCGTCGTCGGTGAGCACGCCCATCGAAACGTCGAGGACGTCGAGGCGGGCGACCACCGGCGCCGACGCGAGCGCGGCGCAGATCTCGTCCTGGATCTCGCTGTTGCGCAACGCGAGGTGCGTCAGGCTCGGTAGCCGGGTGCCGGCCAGGATCGGGGCGAGATCGGCGATGCCTGCGTCGCCGCCGTACTCCGAGGTGCCGAGCCACAGATCGAGGTGGGTGAGCGCGGGCAGGTCGCTCGCGGCGATCCCGCGCACCACCTCGGCGGGCATACCGCCGGTTTCGACGGTCAGCTTCCGCAGACGTTCGTGGCGGATCGCCGGGAACGCCAGTTGCTGGCCGCCGCGTATTCCGAGTTCGGTCAACTCCGGGAAGGCCTCGAGCAGCACCGTCGGTTGCCCCTGGTGGATCCAGGAGATCTCGCACTCCTCACCGACGATGTCGCCGAGGAACAATGCGCGCAGTGCGGGGAACCGATCCTTGGCGTCGAGCAAGGCCTCGAAGACCTCGTCCGGCTTGGTTTCGTACGCCTCGGTCCAGCAACCTACGATGAGCGCCCGCACCTCGGTGGTGTCCACGGTGTCGAGAAACTCGGCGAAGGCCGCGGCCCAGGATTCTTCCGGTTCGTAGGAGGGGACACCGATGCGCCAGGCGACCGAGTCGGTGACCGGCAGCACGACGCCTGCGGACTTTTGCGGGCTTTCCGGATCGGCGGTCGGGAAGTCGTACGCGGGCAAGCCGCCGAACTCTTGCAAGTGGTCCCCGACGCTCATGCCTGCACCTCGCTCGCGCTCGGCTCCGGCATGCGCGTTGCGCACTGCGACACGATTCGCTCGCTCATACGTCCCCGCCCCTTCTGTCCTGTTTCGATAGTGATGAGGTGAGTTCTACCAAGCCCTACCGACATCCGGGGCAGCGGGCGGGGTTTGTCGGTGCCCGCCGCTACCGTCCTTGGCACGGCATCGATCTCGGGCCGGCGGTGGGAGGAGAAATCATGTATCGGCAAGGCGACGTCTTGATCGTTCCGTTGGCGGAGAGCGCGGTGCCGGAAACGGCCGTGCACGCGGTCTCGGAACCCCGCGACGGCCGAGGGCGATTGGTGCTGGCGCTCGGCGAAGTCACCGGCCACGCGCACGCAATCGCCGGTCCCGGCAGGTTGATTCGCGAGGCGAGTGTGTTCGGGCCGATGCTGCTGCACCTGCCCGAGGGCGGTCGCGTCGTGCACGAAGAGCATGCGGCCATCACGCTGCCGAAGGGGTGGTATCGGGTGGTGCGCCAGCGGGAGTACGTGCCGGGCTCGGTGCGAATCGTCGCCGACTGAACATCGCAGCGTCGGAAAACCTTACGAGCACAGGAAGAGTGAAGACGTGACGGAACGTGATGTGTGGCGGGCGATTTCGGCGAGGACCGGTGCCGGCGATCGGGCGGCGGCGGAGGCCGGGGTGCGTGCGGCCTACCGGCAGGCGGGCCTGGCCGAGCCCGAGCGAATCGAATGGTTCGGTTCGCCTTTGGCGGCGGTGCGGTTGCTGTCGGCGGGAGAGTTGGGGGAGCGCGGTGCCAGCGTGCGTGAAGCGGTCCGTAGCGCGCCGTGGGCAGCCGAACGTGCCCGTGTACATGCGGAATTGGGGTCGAAGGCGTTCAACGAACACTGGCAGGCCACCGGTGCGGGCCTGTGGGAGCTGACGCAGACCGTTGTCGATCGTGTGCGTGAAGGTGTCATCGACGCCGCGGCGAGCACGGCCGAGCAGCGCACCCAGGTCCGTCTTTTGCTGCTGGATGCCGTACTCGGCCACCATGATTCCGCATGGTTGTGCGCGTTCGACACCGACGCAGGCGCGCCTCTCGGCGGATTGGCCGCGGTGGCAAGGGAAGCAGGCTGGTGGTGGCCGTACGAGAAGGTCGCCCTGATCAGCGAACGCCCGACGGCCTTGCACCGCGACGAAGCCGGTCGCCTCGACCGCGGCGACGGCCCCGCGCTGGCCTATCCCGACGGCTTCGAGCTACACGCATGGCGCGGCATGTCCGTCAGCGCCGACTTCCTCGACAGTTTGCGGGCACTGACTCCGGAGCAGATTCGCGCGGAGGAGAATGCCGAACTGCGCCGGATCATGCTCGAGTACTACGGCTACGACCGCTATCTCGACGAATCGGGCGCGCAACCGATCCACCGCGACGAAACCGGGGTGCTCTGGCGGATCGAGCTCGTCGGCGACGAGGACGTGGTGATGGTCGAAGTCGTCAACTCCACCCCCGAGCCGGACGGCACCCACCGCACCTACTGGCTGCGCGTCCCGCCGACGACCCGCACCGCCCGCGAAGGAGTGGCATGGACCTTCGGGCTCGGCGCCGAAATCTACGAGCCCGTCCAGCAAACCTGAGTACTAGTCACTGTGCCGGGGGCGCTCCGGAAAATCCGCACCGACTCCGAGGGATCTGCACCCAACGGGGGCGCCGCGAGGCGGGTGAGCAGCCCGGCCAGAATCAAAGCGCCGCAGACGATCTCGAACACGCCGTCGAGTGGGCCGAAGAACCCTGGGGCCGGGATGCCGGCTTTGTCGAATCGGTCGGTGCCGAGGGTGTCGGGGCCCTTTCGTCCGCGGTGGGCGGCACGGCGCGGTATCGGATGAGGACGTCATCGGGTGCACCCTCGGAGATGAGGATGCCGTCGCGCAGGTAGAGGCAGTGGTCGGCGCGGGCCGCCTCCTCGGCGTCGTGGGTGGCCTGTACGACGGTCACCCCGCCGTCGCTGATTTCTCGAATGGCGCGCGAAATCTCCTGTTGGGAACCGGAATCCAGCCCGGCGGCCGGCTCGTCGAGCAGCAGTACCTCGGCCTCCTGCGCCAGCGCCTGGGCCAGCAGGGCACGCTGACGCTGACCGCCGGAGAGGGTATCGAGCCGGCGGCCCGCCAGGTCGGTGATGCCGAGACGCTCCAGGCAGGTATCGACGAGGGCGCGGTCGGCCCGGGTCAGCCGCCGCCATGGGCCGCGGTGCGCCCAGCGGCCCATCGCCACCGTCTCGCGCACCGTGATCGGCAATGTCGCGGGCACCACGGTGTGCTGTACCACGAAGGCAGGCCTGCGCTCGGTGATCCGCTCGACCGTCCCCGCCGCGGGGGCGAGCACGTCGGCGAGCACCGCGAGCAGCGTCGATTTCCCGGACCCGTTCGGGCCGATGATCGCGGTGACCTTGTCGGCTGGAATCACGCCACTCACCTGGTGCAGCACCGTACGACCTGCGTAACCCGCGGACAGGCCGTCCAGGCGCAGCGCACTCGGGGTCTCCGTGTGGATCATTTCACCTCACTTGTAATGACAATCGTTTTCATTCTACTGTAGGGCGCATGGAGTGGTTGTTCGCCCCGTTCGAGGTGGCTTTCGTGCAACGGGCGCTGTGGGGCGGCCTGCTCGTGTCCTGCATCTGTGCCCTCGCGGGCACCTGGGTCGTGGTGCGCGGCATGGCTTTTCTCGGGGACGCGATGGCGCACGGCATGCTGCCCGGCGTCGCGGTGGCATCGCTGCTCGGTGGCAATCTGTTGATCGGCGCCGCGATCAGTTGTGCGGCAATGGCGGTGGGTGTGTCCGCGATCGGCCGCAACAAGCGGTTGTCGGCCGATACCGGCATCGGTTTGCTGTTCGTCGGCATGCTCGCGGCGGGTGTCATCATCGTGTCGCGCTCGCAGTCGTTCGCGGTCGACCTGACCGGGTTCCTGTTCGGCGACGTGCTGGCGGTGCGCGACCGGGACCTGCTGTATCTCGTTGTGGCGCTGGGTATTGCGGCGCTCATCACGGCGCTCGGGCATCGCGCGTTCGTGGCACTGACCTTCGATGCGCGCAAGGCGCACACGCTGGGCCTGCGTCCGCAACTCGCGCACGTGGCGCTGGTGGGACTGGTGACGCTGGCGATCGTCGCGTCCTTCCATATCGTCGGCACGCTGCTGGTGTTCGGGCTGCTCATCGCACCGCCCGCGGCCGCGACGTACTGGGCCGACCGGATTCCGATGGTGATGGTGCTCGCCGCGGTGCTGGGCGGTGTGGCCACGACGACGGGGCTGCTGATCTCCTGGCACGCGGGGACGGCGGGCGGCGCGACGATCGCCGCCGTCGCGGTCGCCCTGTTCTTCCTGTCCGCGCTGGCGGCTGCGGTGCGGGACCGGCTGCGTGGCAAAGGTATTCGCACAGCGGCGGTAGCGGCGAGTGCGCTTGCCGTGGTCCCGCTGGCCGGTTGTGGAACAACCCCCGAGCCCGCCCCGCCGGTCGAGACGCCGCACGGCTATGTGGCCGGCGCGGAGGAGGCCGCCGAGCCGCAATCACGGCTGATCCTCGCCGACCGTGGCGCAGGCGCGATCAAGGTCCTGGATCTGACCACCGAGAAGTCCGTGGACGCGGGCCGGGCCGAGGGCGTGCGCCGCATCGTCGGCGACGGCCGCTACGGCTATGTGAGCGTGGGTAATTCGACGCGCATAGTGGACAGCGGCGGCTGGATGGTCGATCACGGCGATCACGTGCACTACTACCGTGCCCCGGTCCGCGAAGTCGGCACCCTGAGCGGGCAGGTGGTGGCTGCGCACAGTGATCCGGTGCTGGCGGCGCTGGTGCTCGAAGACGGCGCCACGGTGCTGCTGGACCGCCCCGCGCTCGATCAGGGCTCGATCGTCGAGCGCGGCCGGATCACCGCGGGAGCCGCGCTGCCGTATGCCGCGCACCTGCTGGTCGCGACGGGCGACAAGGTCGAGGTGCGTACCCGCGACAACGCCGTGGTGACCACGATCGCCGAACCGTGCCCGGACCCGCGCGGCCGTGCGGTGACCCGCCGAGGCGTCGTATTCGGTTGTGCCGATGGTGCTTTGGTGGTGACCGGCGTGGAAGGCAGCTTCACCGGACAGAAGGTCCGCTACCCGGCCGAGGTCGCCGCCGCCGACCGCGCCGTGGAGTTCACCCATCGGCCCGGCAGTGCGACGCTCACCGCCCGCGCCGGGGAGCAGGGATTCTGGACGCTCGACGTGCGGAAGAAGAATTGGACGCTGGCACCGGTCGGCCCGGTCGTCGCGGTGAACACCGCGGGCGAGGGTGCCACGCTGCTCGCCCTCACCCGCGACGGTGTACTGCACAGCTTCGACCCCGGAACCGCAAGTGAGACAGCGCAGGTCGCGCTGCTCGAACCGATCGCGGACGGCGCCGCCGCACCGGCGATCCTGGTCGACTCCCAGCGTGCGTACGTCAACGACGCACCCCGCGGGAAGGTCTACGAGATCGCCTACAACGACAACCTGCGTCTGGCACGCACCTTCACCGCCGAGCTCGCGCCGGCCTACATGACGGAGACCGGCGAATGAAAACCATGCTGCGCGTAGTCGCCGCGCTGGCAGTCCTGGCTCCGTTGCTCGCCGCGTGCACCGGAAGCGGCGGTGATCGCACTGGCATCGTGGTCACCACCAACATCCTCGGTGATCTCACCCGCGTCATCACCGGCGACACCGCCGAGGTGACGGTGCTGATGGCCCCCGATGCCGACCCGCACTCGTTCGCGGCCTCGGCTCAGCAGGCCGCGAAGCTCGACCGTGCCGCGCTCGTCGTGCACAATGGCTTGGGCTTGGAGGAAGGCGTGGCGCGCCATGTGGCGGCCGCCGAGAGCGCGGGGGTGCCGACGCTGGCGGTCGGTGAGCACGTCGACCCGATCAGCTACAGCTCCGACGAATCCGCGGGCCGCCCCGATCCGCACTTCTGGACCGATCCGAAACGGGTACGTGCGGCGGTGGCGGCGATCGCTGCCTCGATCATCGAGCACGTCGACGGGGTCGATGCCACGGCGATCCGTGCCAATACCGATCGCTACCTGACCGAGCTCGACCAGCTCGACCACTGGGTCACCGAGCAGTTCGGGAGCATTCCCGCAGAACGCCGCAAACTGGTGACCAACCACCACGTCTTCGGTTATCTCGCACAGCGTTTCGGCTTCCAGGTGGTCGGGGCGGTGATTCCCAGCGGCACGACGCTCGCCTCGCCGAGCTCGTCGGATCTGAGCTCGCTGTCCGACGCCATCCGGACCGCCGGGGTCGGCGCGATCTTCGTCGACTCCTCCCAGCCGGACAAGCTCGCTCGCGTGCTGGCCGACCAAGCCGGGGTGCGGGTGCAGGTCATCGGGCTGCACACCGAGTCGCTGACCGCACCGGGCGGCGGCGCGGCCACCTTCCTGGAGATGACGCGCGCGAATACCGCGGCGATCGTGCGCGGTCTCACCGCACCTCCCACCTGATACCCCACGAGAACACGGAGTAGTAAATGCACATGCGGTCACGAGCCACCAAGACAGTGGCTCTATCCGGAATCGTCGCTTCGGTTGTTGCCGTAAGCAGTTGCGGTACAAATGATTCCACTGATTCGGCGGCACCGGAGCACGGTGTCGAGCCGATCGCGCTCACCTATGACGGTGGCATCTACGTCTTGGACCCGACCACGTTGGCCAAGACCGGAGAGGTGCAACTGGAAGGCTTCAATCGGCTCAACCCGGCCGGCGACGACCGGCATCTGATGGTGACGGTCAAGGACGGCTTCAAGGTCTTCGACGCGGCCGCCACGGAATTCACCGGCACCGAATTCCCTGCCGCCAAGCCCGGGCACGTGGTGCGCCACGCGGGCCGCACGGTGCTGTTCGCCGATGGCACCGGCGAGGTCACCGCCTTCGATTCCGCCGCGCTCGCCTCGGGGAAGAAGCCCGAGACGGAGGTCTACCGCACGCCGAGCCCGCACCACGGTGTCGCGGTGCAGTTGGCGAACGGCAATCTGCTGGTCACGCTCGGCACCGACGAGAAGCGGGTCGGGGCCGTGGTGCTGGACGCGCAGCGCAAGGAGATCGCCCGCAACGAGGACTGCCCCGGCGTGCACGGTGAAGCCGCCGCCAAGGACGAGGCGATCGTCATCGGTTGCCAGACAGGCGTTCTCGTCTACCGCAACGGAGCCATCACGAAGGTCACCAGCCCGACTCCCTACGGCCGCATCGGGAATGCGGCGGGCAGCGACGTCTCGCCGATCGTGCTCGGTGACTACAAGCAGGACAAAGACGCCGAACTCGAACGCCCCCAGCAGATTTCGCTCATCGACACGGTCAGTGGCTCGTTGCGTCTGGTCGACATCGGCACCAGCTACACCTTCCGTTCGCTGGCCCGCGGCCCGCAAGGCGAGGCGCTGGTCCTCGGCACCGACGGCCGCCTGCACGTGATCGACCCGGTGGCGGGCACCATCACCCGCTCCATCCCGGTGCTCGCGCCGTGGCAGGAACCGCTGAAGTGGCAGGATCCCCGCCCGGCCCTGTTCAGCCGCGACGGAATGGCCTACGTGTCCGATCCGGCGACCAAGCAGGTGCACCGGATCGACTTGAGCACCGGCGCGGTGGCCGCGAGCGCGACACTGGCCGCCACGCCGAATGAACTGAGTGGCGTGGTCGGACACTGATCGGACGCGGCTAGCTTGTTCATGCGGTCACCCGGCTCGAACTTCTGTGCAGAGAGCTTCGAGCCGGGACCGCATGCCACGTCAGGCTATTTCGCCGACAGCGAGGACGAGCCGCTGAGCAGGCATGCTGCCCAATTCATGTTGTTCGGATCGCAATTGATCGATTCCGCGGACGGCCTCGGCTGCGGTTCCGTCGGCTCGGCGTAAGCGCTCGCGCCCGTGATCGCGGTCATGGTCACGAAGACGGCGCCGACGACAGCGCTGCGCAGTGCGGTTCGAGAGGTGGGCATTCGATCTCCTTCGGTGGATGCTGATGCTGAATGCCATCAAGTTATCCGGCGCCAGAAGTCGCCCGCACGCCCCGAGTTACGTTGCCCCCATTACTTTCTCGATGATTCGGTTAAGCTCACCGGGTGTCCGAACCGACGGAGTCGGACGTGATGTGCACGAGGTGGGCAGTCTGATGACCGCGACGACGAACGACGACGTTTCTCCGGTGCCGGACGAGGCAGGCGGCGGTACCGACCGGGTGCGTCGCAGGCAGCGGATCATCTGGATGGTCGCTGTCCTCGCGCTTTTCGCGGTGGGAGTCGCGGCCGGGCCCGCGTGGTTTCAGTCCGACCGCTTCTATCGATTCGACTGGGTCCCGGTATGGGCTCCGGCGGCGTGCTGGACGGCCGCCGTGCTACTGCTCGCCGTGGCGAGGGTGGGTCCGCGCCGCAGTCCGGGTCAGCTCGCGGTTGCCGCCACCCTGGGGCTCGTGCTGGTGCCCGTGTGGGCCGTTTCGATGTTCGTGCACAGCTTCGTCGCAGAGGAAAGCAAGGTCGTGGCCGTCGCCGTGAGTCCCGACGGAAGCCACGAAGTCGTCACGGAATCGCACAAGATCTACAACCACCCGCCTGGTTGCCGCGTCTTGCTTCGAGAGCGAGATGGACTGTTCAGCAGGCAGACGACTGTCTGGAACGAGGACGAGTGCCCGCAGCGCGTGTCCTTCACCGGCGACGCCACGATCAGCCTTACCAAACCGGGCTCCGGAAAGGTCGAGACAACGACCTTCGACCCCCAGCAGATGCAGGTAGGCAAGATCTACGGATTCGCCTGACGAAATATGACTGAGCCGTGTCTACCGGGCCGTGATCATCCCCACGTGGCCGGGGTGACAACGCGCGCCCCGGCAGCGGTTCTGCCATCGTGTGGTGATGCGCATGTGGGATCGGTTCGCGACCGCGGTCACCGCCCGTAGGTCATGGTTGCTGCTCGTGTTGCTCGCCGCTGTGTCGGCCGGGTTGATCGGTGGAATCGGCGGTAACGACGCCGCGGGGGAGGCGCCGAACTCCTTGCCGGGCAGCGCGGAATCGGCGCGGGTCAAACAGCTGCTCACTCAGTTCCCGGATGCGGGTACCGCACCCGCGGTGGTCGTGGTGACCCGCACCGACGGCGCCGAATTGGCTGCCGACGAGGTGGCGGAGCTGCGGGTCCGGCTCGGTGAGCTGGCCATTTCGCCCGATCGGCAAGCCGCGATCGGACGGCTGCCGGTCGACGCGAAGTTGAGCGGGTTCGCCTTGACCGACCGCATCGACGAACTGCGCGAGTCCGTGAAAGCCGGGCAACCGGCGGATCTGAATATTCAAGTGACCGGCGGGCCCGCGTTCGGCGGAGACATCGCCGATTCCTTCGCCGGTGCCAACATCACCCTGCTCGCGGTGACGGCTGCCGTCGTCGCGTTGCTGCTCATCGTGACCTACCGGTCGCCGGTGCTGTGGCTGGTGCCGCTGCTCGTGGTCGGCTCGGCGGATCGGGTCGCGGCCACCGTCGGCACCGGACTGGCCCGGTGGACCGGGCTCGCCTTCGACGGCTCGACCTCGGGCATCACCAGCGTGCTCGTCTTCGGTGCGGGGACGAACTATGCGCTGCTGCTGGTCTCGCGCTACCGCGACGAGTTGCATCGCCATGCCGATCATCGGGCCGCGTTGCGCCACGCGGTCCGGCATGCCGGACCGGCGATCCTGGCGAGCAATGTCACCGTCGTCGCCGCACTGTTGACGCTGCTGCTGGCTTCGCTGCCCAACACTCGCAGTCTCGGTGTGGGCGCCGCCGCCGGGCTGGTGGTGGCTCTGGTGTTCGTTCTGGTGGCGCTGCCTGCCGCGCTGGCCTTGTGCGGACGCAATGTCTTCTGGCCGTTCGTCCCGCAGGCGGACGATCGGATGGCGGCGGAGCAGGGGATGTGGCATGCGATCGCCGCGTGGGTCGTGCGCAAGCCGGTGATCGTCGCCTGCGGCACGCTAGTGGTGCTCGGCGGGTGCGCCGCTGGGTTGATCGGGACCGACGTGGGGTTGTCGCAGACCGATCAGTTCCGGGTCCGCGCCGAATCCGTCGAAGGATTCGACACCCTGTCCGCGCATTTCCCGGCCGGTGCGGCCAACCCGACGATCGTGCTGGCGAAGGCCGATGCGGGGGCCGAGGTCCAGCAGAAGCTGCGTGCCATGCCAGGCATTACCGAGGTGACGCCGACCGGAACCGCGCCGTCCGGACTGATGCGGTGGTCGGTGGTGCTGAACGCCGAACCCGGTTCCCCGCAAGCCTTCTCCACCATCGAGTCGATGCGGACCGAGCTGTCGTCGGTACCCGGGGCACTGGTCGGTGGTGGTGACGCGGAGGGGTTGGACACCAGGAAAGCCGCCGAACACGATCAGCGCGTGGTGATTCCGATGATCCTGGCCGTCGTGTCGGTGATCCTGCTCGCCCTGCTGCGTGCCGTCCCCGCCGCCGTGCTGCTGGTAGGCGTCTCGGTGCTCAGCGCACTGGCCGCGCTCGGGCTCGGGGCCTGGATCGGCTTGCACCTCTTCGGGTTTCCGGCGTTGGACACCAGTGCGCCGCTGTATGCCTTCCTCTTCCTGGTAGCCCTCGGTATCGACTACACCATCTTCCTGGTGACCCGAGCGCGCGAGGAAACACCCGACCACGGCAGTACCCAGGGCATCGTCCGGGCCGTCTCCGCCACCGGCGCCGTCATCACCAGCGCGGGCATCGTCCTGGCCGCCGTGTTCTGTGTGCTCGGCGTCCTGCCGTTGATCATCCTCACGCAGCTCGGAATCATCGTCGGGCTGGGTATTCTGCTGGACACCTTCCTGGTCCGGACCGTAGTCATCCCAGCACTTTTCAGCATCACCGGGCCGAAAATTTGGTGGCCCAGCGCCCTCTCCCGCGTCCCCACTCCAGCGGGAGCGCGGGATGAGGGGCAGCTCAGTTCTGCGGACGACCGACGTTCTGCGGGAACTGGCCCCTGACGTTTCCCGGCGGGGTGTAGCGGGCGACTATGTAGGTGCTGGGCTGGGAGAAGATGGTGCCTGCGGGGCATGAAGCAATGCCAACGGTCAGCTGTGTGCTGGCCTTCCACACCACCTGGGTGAAGTGTCCTGTCTCGGGGGAAAAGCCGGGATTGTTGTAGTCGTACTTGCTCGCCTCTGCCATCCAGCTCTTCATCGCGTCTTCGAAACTGCGATTGCCGGTGCCCGCATAGAGGTTCTCGCCGTAGCGGCCGCGCGAATCCGAGTGCTGGAACTTGCATGCTGCGGCGTATTGCTGTGTTTCGGCGGTCAAGCCCGAGTTCCAGGTCATCGGAGGAGCCCCATACTGCGCGCGCGCCGCGTTCGCCACGGAGAGCTTGTGGGCGTCGGAGGTGTCCGCACCGGCTGGTGCGGCACCAACGACCGAACCGGCGATGGCGATCAGGGCAGCGGCAATTGTCAAGCGCGACTTCTGCATTCGACTTCCTTCCGATCGGTGGATAGCGGGACCCACGGTAGGACCGGTCGGTTGGCACCACAAGAGAATGATCACCCAGTGGCGTCCCCAGTCGAGGCGAACGCGGTGCTAGGCAGGTCCGGGGATAGCGATGCCCGCGGCGCGCAGCTTGCTCGCGAACAGCGCGGACAGCCGGGCGGCGGCCGGGGTCTGCTCGGTGCGGTACTGGCGGATCAACCGGTATCGGGTCGCCGCCTCGGTGCGGGCTTGCCGGCCGGTAACGATCCTCAGCTGCGCCGGGTTGGCGAGGAAGTGCTCGGCCGCGGCGGTGGCGAGTTCCTCGATGCGCGGATCGTCCGGCGCCCAGACGGTAGGTCGCCGCCTCCGCCGCGGTGAAGCCGTAGCCGGGCATCCGCTCGAGCAGCGCCACCGCGCGGTCGGGCAGCAGCGCCCGGTCGCCGTCGGCGAGCCGGTGCGGGGTCGGCTTCGTCGGTCCACCCCGCGAACTCCGGCGTCAGCGGAAGTTCAGAATGAAGTCGTAAGTCGCCTCCCGCCCGGTGGGCACGGTACGCACCGTCATCAGCAACCGGCGGTCGAAGATGGAGTCGGTGTTGTTTCGTGGCTCGTTGGGGAAATACAGCTGGGTGGTCAGCACCCGCTGGTTCGGGGCCTGCACTTTGACGTGGATGTGGCGGGTGCGGCCCGGGTACAGGCCCGGCACGATGGTCGAGAGTTTGAATTGGCCGTTCGCGTCGGTGAATTGATGGCCGCGCCACTTGTAGCCCGAATTGTCGTAGGCGCCTGCGTTGTCGGCCTGCCAGAAGTCCAGTAGCGCCTGGGCCACCGGGCGGCAGGAGCGAGTGAACACATAGCCGCTGACCGTCAGCCGGGTGCCGGGGGAGCCGGGTATCACCAGATCGCTCCGGAGCGGCGAGTTCGGCTTGAAGTACGGGCCTTCAGTTTGTGAAATTGTGGGTGCGTCCCCGTCGTGGCAGGCCGGGGTGGGTTCGAGATCGTCCGGTACGGCCTGCTGACCTTCGTCGGCGTTGCCGATGCCGACCGCGGCACCGGTCAGTGTCGCCGCGGCGGGCACGGCCAGTAAACCTAGTTGCAGCAGGCGTTTCCGAGTAATCGCCTGGGGGAGCTCGGTGTCGTCATCCGGCAAATGGTCGGTGCTCATGATGGTGATCTCCTCGCGGGAGGGTGGGCGAGAGTTTTCAGGTGTCACATTCGGTTGGCAATAGGTCATTGCACTACTCGCAACCCGAGCAGCGGGCTGTTGTGCTGCTCGGTAGCCAAACACCTTGTCGGCGAAGGTATTTCGAGTTCGAATGTGACATGACAATAGGTCGCGCACGGCGGGCTGGGCAAGGGGCCGGGTGGTGGAAGAAGTACAACTTTCATTGATATGTCGCCGGGATCTCCAGTGCCTCAAGGAAACTGGTGACGCTCCGCGGCTCGCATCGATGGGTCCCCAGTGACTCCCCGGTTGTCGGATATCGCGGTAGCGCCCCCGGCGATTCGAATACTCCGGTTGGGGCAGACTGGGGACATTGTCGAATAGCAGGTGAGGATGACGGAATGGCCGAGGTCGATGGTCCGCTCGATGCGTTGATCGATACGTATTGTCTGGGATGGAGTGATCCCGATCCGGTGCGGCGGCGGGAATTTCTCGGCGCGGCGTTGGCGGCGGGGGCGACGTATACCGATCCGACCGTGCACGCGGTCGGTGTCGAGGAGTTGGCGGCGCATATCGACGGGGTGTTCGCGCAGCAGCCGGGGATGCGGGTGATGCGGGTCAGCCGGATAGATGCGCACCACGAGATGGCTCGGTTCGGCTGGCGGCTGGTGCAGGCTGATGGCACGGCGTTGCCGGATGGGGTGGACTTCGTGGAGGTCTCGGCGGAGGGGCGGATCCGCCGGATCGTCGGGTTCTTCGGCGGGTTGCGCAGCATTTAGCGAGGAATGAGCTGGTAGTCCTCGCCGCTGCGATCTCTGGCCGAGTGTCGATCTGAGCTGCGGCGTTCGATGGGTTGAATTTTAGAGTTCGGTAGCCCAAACTTTACCTACCGTTCCATCGATCCACGAAGTAAGGCGCACCTGAATGGACATTCCGACTCGGCGCCGATTCCTGGCCGGCGGGGCTGCTGCCGGTGCGGTAGGTGTGGCTTTAGGGACAGGTGGGGTCTTGGACTCGGCGCCGGCCCGGGCGCGGGAGCGCGACCGGCCGGTGCACCAGCATGGCGCGGATCAGCATGGCGGGGGAGCTTCCGGGCCCACGTTTCGCAAGGGCAGCGTCGTCGACCACGAAGCGAACGGATTCGATCCGACGGCCATCCTGCGCGACTTCGACTACGGCCGGGTCACCACCCGCCCGGACGGTCGCACGCTGCGGGAATGGGATGTGTACGCCAGCGACGAGGACATCGAGATCGCGCCGGGGGTGAGTTTCCCGGCGTGGACGCTCAATTCGCGGATTCCGGGACCGACCTTGCGCTGCCGGGAAGGCGACCTGCTGCGGGTCAATTTCACCAATGGCTCGAAACACCCGCACACGCTGCATTTTCACGGCATCCATCCGGCCGACATGGACGGCATCCCCGGCCTCGGCCGCGGCATCATCAACCCGGGGGAGAGCTTCACCTACGAGTTCGACGCCACCCCGTTCGGGCTGCACCTGTTCCACTGCCACGTCGGGCCGCTGGCCGAGCACATCGCGCGGGGTATGTACGGGACGTTCATCGTCGATCCGCCGCAGCCGCGCCCGGCGGCCGACGAGATGGTGATGGTGCAGCACGGCTACAACACGACCTTCGACGGTGAAGGCAACCAGCTCTACGCGGTGAACGGGATTCCGTTCCATTACATGCACGAGCCGATCCGCGTGAAACGCAATGCGCTGGTGCGCATCTACCTGGTGAACGTGCTGGAGTACGACCCCATCAACAGCTTCCACATCCACGGGAACTTCTTCGACTACTTCCCGACCGGAACGCGTTTGGAGCCAACCGAATTCACCGACACCATCGTGCAGGGGCAAGGGCAACGCGGCATCTGCGAACTGCGGTTTCCGCATCTGGGCCAGTACATGTTCCATGCGCACAAGACCGAGTTCGCCGAGCTCGGCTGGATGGGCATGTTCGAGGTGACGGAGTAGCCGTGGTGGACATCGAGCGCACCCGCAGGCCGTGGCTGCTCGGCCTGGTCTCCGTCGGATTGCTGGCGATCGCGTTGGTCGGCTTGGCCGTGCTCGGCGGGCGCAGCCTGCCGGAACGTACCGGGCCGCCGGTGGAGGAGATCGCGGTCGAGCAGACCAGGCTCGAGCCTGGTTCGATCGATTTGACGCTGCGTAATACCGGGCCTGATCCGGTCTCGGTCGCGCAGATCTTCGTCAATGATGCCTACGTCGACTTCACCGGTCCGGACGAGCCGATCGGGCGCTTGGAATCGGCGCGGGTGCGGCTGGATTATCCATGGCAGAACGGACAGCCTTACCTCGTGTCGATGCTGACTTCGACCGGGCTGGTCATCGAGCACGACATTCCCGCCGCGGTCGAGACGCCCGCGACCACTGCGTCGTTCTTCGGGTTGATGGCCTTGCTCGGGACCTATGTCGGCATCATTCCGGTGGTACTCGGGATGCTGTTCCTGCCGGTAATGCGGGCCGCCGGTGGTCGGGTCGTGCGAATACTGCTCGCGGTTACCGTGGGGTTGCTCGCGTTTCTGGCCTGGGAAGGTACGAGCGAAGGTTTCGAGCTGGCGGGCCGATCGGGTGGGGCGTTCGGTGGTACCGCGCTGGTCGTGCTCGGCGCGGTACTGGCTTTCCTCGGGTTGACCGCGGTGGACCAGTGGCTGCGGAGCCGTAGGCGGTCGGCCGCGGTGCAGGGGGCCAGTGGCCTGCGATTGGCGCTGATGATCGCCATCGGTATCGGACTGCACAATCTCGGTGAAGGTCTGGCCATCGGATCCGCCTATGCCGTAGGGGAATTGGCGCTCGGGACGTTTCTGGTGATCGGCTTCGCCATCCAGAACACCACCGAAGGGCTCGCCGTCGTCGCGCCGTTGACCGAGCGGCGGCCGCCACTGCTGACCCTGCTCGGACTGGGTCTGGTGGCGGGGGCGCCGGCCATCCTCGGCGCCGTGCTCGGGGCTACGGTGAATAATGCGGAACTGTCCGCGCTGTTGCTCGGGGTCGGTGTCGGCGCGATCGTCCAGGTGATCGTGCAGATCGTGCCGAGCCTGCGGGAACCGGATGGAAAGAGCGTCGCGGTGTCCACACTTGGCGGTGTCTCGATCGGGCTGCTGGTGATGTATGCGACGGGGTTGTTGGTGACCGCATGATCGATGCACCGGATTCCGGGCGGCCATCCTGCGTCGGCTGCACCAGGCGCAGTGTGCTGGTCGGTGCCGCGGTAGCCGTCGCGGCGGTCACTGCGGGCTGCGGCCGAGGCGATGCGGACCCTGCACCGGCTCGGGTACCGCTGGCCGAGGTCCCTGTCGGTGGCGGACGGATCTACCCGCAGCAGGACCTGGTCGTCACCCAGCCGGTCGCCGGCGATATCCGAGCCTTCTCGGCCACCTGCCCACACCAGGGTTGCCTGGTCGCCCGTGTCCGCGACGGTGCCATCGAATGCGCTTGTCACGGCAGCGGGTTCAGCATCAGCGATGGATCGGCGATGCGCGGTCCGGCGCGGAAACCGTTGTCCGCGCGCACGTTTGTCATCGAGGCCGCGGAGATCGTCGTCCGGTAGCCGGATGGAAAACCATTGGATCGTTCGATCCGCTCCATGTGAGCATCGCGTATGACCGTCTACCTCGAGACCGCCCGACTGATCCTGCGCCACTTCACCGAGAACGACGCCGACCTGCTCATCGAGCTCGACAGCGATCCCGAGGTGATGCGCTACCTCTCCGGCGGTGTGCCGACGCCGCCGGCGAAGATTCGCAAGGAAACGATTCCTCGGCTGCTGGGCCAATACGAGAAGTGGAACAACGCCTACGGCACAATTGCCGCGCACGAGCAGACCGACGGCGAGTTCATCGGCTGGTTCATCCTGCGCCCCGCAGCCGACGGCCCACTCGACGAGGTCGAACTCGGCTACCGGTTCCGTAAGTCGGCCTGGGGTAAAGGATTCGCGACCGAGGGCTCGACGGCGTTGCTGCGCAAAGCGTTCACCGAACTCGGCGTGCGCATGGTCTGGGCCGAGACGATGTTCGTGAACCGCGGGTCGCGGCATGTCATGGAGAAGCTCGGCATGACCCACGTGAAGACGTACCACCCCGAGCTACCCATGATCGAAGGTGCCGAGCACGGGGAGGTTCGCTACGAGATCACGCGCGCGGAGTGGGAACGCAGCGACCTGAGATGAGCCAGGTGGCCGTCATTCTCTGGCCGAGTGTGAGCATTCGTCAAGGCGATCCGGGCCTTTCGAGGGGCGATTAGGGTGACCGTATGGAAGACCATGTGCGGCTGCGGCATTCCTCGTCGTTCGGTGCGGCGGCGCCGGCCTATGCCGAGCATCGGCCGGACTACGCGCCTGATGCGGTGCGCTGGGCAATGGCGCCCGCGCCGGGATCGCGGGTGTTGGATCTCGGGGCGGGGACCGGGAAGCTGACCGGCACGCTGGTCGCGTTGGGTGCCGACGTTGTTGCGGTCGAGCCTGATCCGGCGATGTTGGCCGAATTGCGCCGTGTGTTGCCTGCTGTTCGTGCCTTGTCGGGTAGTGCGGAGGAGATTCCGCTGCCGGACGGGTCGGTTGACGCTGTGCTGGCGGGGAATGCCCTGCATTGGTTCGATATGGCTGTCGCGGGGCCCGAGATCGCGAGAGTTCTTGCGCCCGGGGGCATTCTGGCTGGTTTGTGGAATGTCATGGACGACCGGGTCGACTGGGTTGCCGGACTCGAGCGGGTCGGCGGCGGTGCGGCCATCGGTCCGCGCGACACGTTCAGCAGCTGGCGTGCGGCGACGGAGCGGTTGTATCTTCCCGCGACCGGTCTGAATCCTCGATTCGGGTCGCCGGAGCAGGCCGAGTTCCCACACGGGCAGCGTCGCACGGCCGACTCCCTCGTCGCGACACTCGCAACCCGCGCGGGCGTACTGGTCCTGCCGGAGCCGCAACGACAGGCCGCGCTCGACCGCATCCGCGCCTTTCTGACGAGCAGATCGGAGACCTCGAGCGGCGAGTTCACCCTCCCGTTGCTGACCGGCGTCCTGCGCGTTCGGTGCCTGTGAAATATCCAGGACCGCCACGAATGTCACCACCCCGGTATCGACCTCGTCGGCGTGCGGTTGCATGGCCCGGGGTATCAGCGCCAGGGCACGGTCGGGCAGGCCGGAGAACGCGTCCATGTCGGTGGTCGCCGCATGGCAATCGGCAAGCCACCGTGCGAACTTCGCGCGGTAGGCGTCGGCGCCCGGCACTGCCATAGGGGTGCCGCCACCTCCTGTTCGTAGCCTTTCCAAGCTACGAACTTGGGCGACAGCTGGACTACCGGGCGACCCTGCGCTTCGGCGAGGGCGCGCCCGGCGTAGGCACCGATGTCATACAGGTAGAGGTCCGCCGGGTCGGGGTCGTAGGCCGCGTGCAGTTGCGGGAGCGCCTGGACGGCGTTGTCGAGGAACAGGTTCATCACCGCGACAGGATCAGCGGGCCAGTTGTTGTCGGCGACCGGCAGCGCAGACGTGCACGGAACCAGGTCGGCGCCTGCACCGGTAATCAGTCGGCGATGGCCGGGTCGTTGGCGTAGCTCACCCGATGGCCACGGGCAACCAGCTCACGGATGAGCTCCAGGCTCGACAGGACATGGCTGACGATGGGGATGCCGACCATCGCGATATGCGCGGGGCGAGCGGGCATTTCACTCATTTCCGGGCCTCGGCGGCGGCTTCCAGGTCGGCGATGCTGCCGGACATGATGGTCGGCACGTGTTCGGTGAGGTGGTCGAGGGGCCAGTCCCACCACGCCACCGCCAGCAGGCGGGCGATGTCCTCCTCGCTGTAACGGGTGCGGATGAGGCGGGCCGGGTTGCCGCCGACGATGCCGTAGTCGGGTACGTCGCCGACGACCACGGATCCGGTGCTGACGATGGCGCCGTGGCCGATTCGCACGCCGGGCATCACGGTTGCGCCGTTGCCGAACCAGACGTCGTTGCCGACGATGGTGTCGCCTCGGCTTGGTAGGCCGGTGAGCAGGTCGAAGTGGTTCGACCACGAGCCGCCCATAGTGGGGAAGGGGAAGGTGGAGGGGCCGTCCATGCGGTGATTGGCGCCGTTCATGATGAAGCGAACGCCGGTGCCGAGGGCGCAGAACTTTCCGATGATCAGTTTCTCGGGTCCGTAGTGGTAGAGCACGTTTCGGGTTTCGAAGGCGGTCGGATCGTCGGGATCGTCGTAGTAGGAGAACTCGCCGACTTCGATCAGTGGTGAGGTGACCAGCGGCTTCAGCAGCACCACGCGCGGCTGGCCGGGCATGGGGTGCAACACCATCGGGTCGGCGGGGATAGGCCTGTCGGGCACGCGAAACTCCTTCGGGGGCGGGGGATCAGACGGATACGGACGCGCGCAGCTCGAGCTGAGCACCGCGCCAGCGGGCGCGTAGCCTGCGGTCGTGGCTGACGATCACCAGGGCGCCACGGTATTCGGCCAGCGCGGCTTCCAGTTCTTCGACCAGGGCCGGCGACAGGTGGTTGGTTGGCTCGTCGAGCAGCAGCACATCGACGGACTCGGTGACCAGCCGCGCCAAGGCGAGCCGCTGCCGCTGCCCGGTGGACAGATTCTCGACGCGCGTCGTCAGGCGGGCGCGGTCGAACAGGCCGAGGGACAGCAATCGTTCGGCGTGCTCGTCGCTTTCGCCGGAGCGACCGCGGGCGAAGGCGGCCAGCAGGGTTTGCCCTGGTTCGGCGGGCGGCGGATCCTGCGCGAGGTAGCCGACCTTGCTGTGGCGAATGATCGTGCCGGTGTCCGGCGCGAGCCGACCGGCCAGTACTCGCAACAGCGTGGACTTGCCCGCACCGTTCGGGCCGGTGATCAGCAGCCGGTCGCCTGCGGTGACCGTCAGACCGGTCCGGTCGAGCCTGCCCGCGACGGCGATGTCGGTGGCGTCGAGCACGGTGCCGCGCGCACCACCGGCCCGCAGTGTGGGTGCGAATCGCAGTGGTTGGGGTGGCGGCGGCACCGGGTCCGCGAGCAGACGGCGCAACCGTTCCTCGGCATTGCGAACCCGGCTGGCCAGTGACTGCTGCACCCGCCCACCGGCCCGGTCGTAGGCCATCTTGTTGTTGTCCTTCATGGCCCGGCCCGGTGCGACGTCGCGGGCGGTGGTGGCGGCGAGTTCGCGGAGCCGGTCGGTGTCGGCCTGCCATTGGGTGTACGACTGGACCCACCGTTGGCGCGCCGCCGCCTTCTCGGCCAGGAATCCCGCGTAGCCGTTGCCGTAGCGGATGACTCGTCGCCGGTCCGCGTCGACCTCGAGCAGGCTGGTCGCGACCCGCTCGAGGAAGGCGCGGTCGTGCGAGACCGTCACCGTGGTGCCGCGGCGGGTGCACAGGTGATCTTCCAGCCAGGCCAGGGCGTCGCCGTCCAGATGGTTGGTGGGTTCGTCCAGTAGCAGCACCTCGGTACCGGCGGCGAGGATCGCGGCCAGGCGTAGCCGGACCTGCTCGCCGCCGGACAGCTCGCCGACGGTGCGGGTGCGGTCCACCAGGCTCAATCCCAGCCCGTGCAGGGCGCGTTCCACCCGAGCGTCGGCGTCGTAACCGCCGCGTAGCTCGAAAACTGTTGTCAGCTCGCCGTATTCGGCCATCCCGGACTCGTCGCCGTCGGCCATCGCGACTTCGAGTCGGCGCATCCGCTGTTCGAGCGCACGGAGCTCGGTTAGTGCCCGATCGATGACCTCCTGCACGGTCGACTGCGGTGGCAGCTGTTCTTCCTGGGCGAGGTAGCCGATGCCGCCGTCGGCGTGCACGACGATCTCGCCGTGGTCGGGCCGCTCCCGTCCGGCCAACAGGCGCAGCAGGGTGGTCTTGCCTGATCCGTTCTCGCCGATGATCCCGGTGCGCTCGCCCGCGGCGAGCGCACACGTCACCTCATCGAGAACCGTTGTGCCGTTGAAGGATTTGCTGACCGCTCGCGCGGTGATCTGGGTTGGCATATGCACTCTCCGAAGCGTTCGAGGACGACGCGGTCAGCGGGGACCGCAGGGCCGGGGAAACACTTCGAAGGAACATCGGCAACCTCACTTAATACGACGACTGTCGCACTAAGGTATCGTGGGGACTCCATCCCGTCAAGCAATCGGACTGCCGACCATGAATTCCGCACCTCCACCGGCCGAGCCGGCCCGTCGCCCGGGTGGGCGAACCGCCCGCATCCGTGACCAAGTGCTCGAAGCGGTCAGCGCGGAGCTGACCGAACACGGATACGACGCGCTGAGCATCGATGCCATCGCCGCGCGGTCTGGCGTGCATCGCGCGACGGTGTATCGCCGTTGGCACGATGTCGGGGGGTTGCTCGCCGACGTCTTCGACGCGGCGAGCCAGCAGCCGTGGGAACCGCGCGACACCGGTTCGCTGCGTGGGGATTTGGCGGCCCTCAACCAGGAGATCCAGGAGTCGCTGAGCGAGGAATCCTCGATCGCGGTGGCGCTGATCGCGGTGTCGTTCCGCTCCGAGGAAGCCGCTCGCGCGCTACGAAGGTTGTGGGAGGACCGCTATGCGCAGTCCGAGATCATCATTCAGCGCGCGGTGCAACGCGGCGAACTCTCGCCCGAGGTCGACGCGCGTGCACTGCTGATCGCCGCCACCGCACCGCTCTACCATCAGTTGGTGCTGCTGCGCACGCCACCCGACCCGCACCTGCCCGACCGTGCCGCCGTGAGTGCTGCGCTTGCCGCGGCAGCGGGTGCTTTCGCTCCGTCGCGCTCAGCGGGTACCGACTGATCAGGTGTTGACACCGGTGAGCGCGAAGAATTCCTGACGGGAACGCGGGTCTTCGCGAAGCGTGCCGAGCAGCGTGGAGGTCACGGTGGCCGACCCGATCGACTGCACCCCGCGCAGGGTCATGCAGCTGTGTTCGGCCTCGATGACGACGCCGATCCCGCGCGGTCGCAAGTGTTCGGCAAGCCAATCGGCGATCTGTTTGGTCAGCCGTTCCTGCAACTACGGTCGGCACGCGAAATGCTCGGCCACTCTGGCGAGTTTGGACAGTCCGATGATGCGCTCGCCGGGCAGATAGCCGATGTGCGCGGTGCCGACGAACGGCAGCAGGTGGTGCTCGCACACCGATCGCAGCGCGACGTTGCGGACCAGGATGAGCTCGTCGTAGTTCTCGTCGTTGGGGAAGGTGGTCAGATCGAAGGCGCGCGGGGTGAACAACTCGGCGTAGCCCTGTGCCATGCGGCGGGGTGTGTCGCGCAGGCTTTCGGAGTCGAGTGCGATCCCGAGAGCTTCGAGAAAGGAGGCCGCTGCGTTTTCGGCTGCCGCCGCCGGGATCGGCCGGACACTGGCGGCCTATCACCTCGACCAGCTGGCAGAGGCCGAGTTGGTGACGGTCAGCTATCGGCGCCCGGCCGGTCGCGGCGGGCACTGGGGATCAAAACCGTCAACGACCGCAGTTACGGTCATCTCGCACGGATCAGTGTGGAAGTCGCGGACGCTGGGTTCCCGGCCGAACCGTCCGACGCCGTGTTTGTCGAAGAGAGCAGCTATCTCACTGAGCTGGGGTGTCAGCGAATCGGTGACTGCTATTTCGCGGAATGCCAGGGAGGGCTGGCCATGCCGCTGACACCACCCGGGCGCACACGGGTACACGTGCGGCTCTATGAGATACCTGGCCCGCATGATCCGTATCGGGCCGCCGCACCCGGTCACCCTGCCCGCCTGGTCCCCGTTAATGAGCATCTACTCCTGCACATCTGGAACGATCGCACCGCTCGGTAGCCGTCATTCCTCGTGGTGGGAGCGCATACATCTACCCGAAGTGGCGGATGCTCGACCACAGGTCGCAGTGGTGCTGTTGGGTGAACGAGTCGGCGGTGGTGATGTGGTCGCTGCTGAGTTCCAGGGTGCTGCCCGCGGTAGTCGGCCATGGGGTGAAATCCGGTGTCACCGGGTCGCCGGTGTGCGCGAATTGTGCCCAGCTCTGTTGGATTCGCTGGGAGAGGAGGTCGGCGGGCGGTGGTAGGGGGATGTTTACGCCCATCAGGCCGGAGAAGACGTACGGCACCTCGGCGCCGTGGAAGGCCCCTGGTAGCAATGGGTTCCGGCCCAATGGTGCGTCGTTGAACTGGTACTGCCACACCTGTGCGCCACCTCGGCGCGCGGCATCGGTGGTGAACAGGGCTGGGCAGGCGAAGAATCCATCCGTGATGACCCGTTCCTTGGCGGCGGCGGGGGTCGCGAAGTCGGACGGTGGGTATCGGTCCAGGACCTGAGTGCTGTTGTCGCCGAACAGCTTTTGTGACCAGTTCTGGTAATCGGCTGCTGTGGGGGTGGTGCCGCGCGCGTAGTCGAGTAGTGCGATGAAGGTGGCGCCCTCGTCGGTGTTGCTGCCGACGATGAGGGGCGTGTCGTGCGCTGCGCCGGCGGCCAGGGCTTGTTCGGGCCCGGTGGTCACTACTACTCCGTCCTGGACCGGGCTCCAGCCCACCGCCATCGACGTCAATGTTGTTGTGGGGGAGTTGAGTAGCGCGGCGGTGGGTAATGCGCGTAGGCAGTGCAGGCGGGTGGGTGGGTCGGCGCAACCCAGGCCTGCGGCGTAGTCGGCGGAGCGTTGGTAGGCCAGGCTTTTGGTAGGCGGCTGAAGCGGACTCCTTGCGCAAGAACCGCTTTCGATGATGGCCTTGTGGAAAAGGCCACGGGCCAGCGGTGCGGCGATTTGGGTGCACACGCTCATGCCGCCCGCGGATTCGCCGAAGATGGTGACGTTGCCCGGATCCCCGCCGAATGCGGCGGCGTTGTCGCGGATCCAGCGCAGCGCAGCCTGCTGGTCGAGGGTGCCGTAGGTGCCTGCGATGCCGCCGTGGCTGTCGGCCAGCTCGGGGAGGGCGAGGAAACCGAAGGGCCCCACCCGGTAATTGGGAATGGCCACGATGACTTTGCCTTCGCGCACCAGCCTGGCGGGGGAGTCGTATTGGGCGTTGGAGCCGAGCACGAACGCGCCACCGTAGAACCACACCATGACTGGCAGCGCGGTATCCGCGGCGTGCGTGGGCACGTAGATATCGATGCTCAGGCAGTCCTCGCTGGACTCCTGCACCGCCACGTCGATCGGGAGCGGGGACGACTGCGGGCATTGCGGGCCGTGCGCGATCGCCGGACGCACCTCCGTCCACGGAACGGCGGGCTGCGGCGGGGCGAAGCGGTGCTCGCCGGTGGCCGGGGCCGCGAACGGCACGCCGAGGTACTTCACGATGCCGTCGGCGTGCCTGCCGTGGATCGGGCCGCCGGTGACGGTCACCGGCGTGTCTGGGGTTGTCGGGGCCGCGTCGGCGCGCGGGTGTGCGAGCGCGAACGCTGCGACGGCGAGACTGATCAGGGCCGTGGCCAAGGACGACCACCGGGTCGTGGCGGTGCGTGCCCGCATGAAAGCTCCCACAGTATTTATACTTTTGAAACAAAAGCACTGTAAGGCACCGCGGGCTTAGCGGGAACCCTTATCGGCCTTGCGGCACGGTCATTCGCTCAACGCCGCGAGCAACTGCTGTAGTGCGGGCAGTGCCGACTCCAGCCGTCGGCGCTCGGCGGCGGGTAGCTTCGCGAGGGAGTCGCGCAGCATGGCCGCGCTCGCGCGGTCGTACCTGGCCAGCAGCTCCCGGGCCGACGGCGACGCCACCAGCACCGCCGCTCGTCCATCCGTCGGTGACGGCACCCGCTCGACCAACCCCGCTGCGCTCATCGTCCGGATGAGATTGCTGATCGTCGACTGCGCCACCTTCAGTTCGGTGGCCGCGAGACTCGGCGGCACCCCCTCGGTGCCGACCAGGAGGCGAAGCAGTTCGATCTGCGCCTCCGGCAGATCCGGCAACCCTTCCGCGGCTCGGGTGCGGCGCAGCACTGCCCGCCGCAGCGGGCCGAGTAAGGCGCTGAGCTGCGCCTCGACCGAGACGGCCGACGTCGATTCGGTTCGAGCAACAGGGGCGTCCACTCGGCCATTCTGCCTGGTGCGGGGTGTCGGGTCCGCGAACGACGGCGACACTAGTGGTTCGGCCGCGCGGCGCGGATCGCCGTGACCGGCGCATTTGTGGCGGAATTGTTCGCTCGCCGCCATTCGCTCGGCGCCATACCGTAGGCGGCGCGGAAGCGCCGGGCGAAGTGTGTCTGATCTCGGAAGCCGTGGTGATGGGCGACGGCCGCGATGGAGCGTTGCCTCGCGTCGGGACGGGCGAGGGTATCTCGCGCACGCGCGAGGCGCTCGGTGATGATCCACTGTTCGAGGCCGAGTCCTGCGCGCTCGCAGAGCTTGTACAGGTAACGCACCGAGATGTGGTGCGCGCGGGCTATATTCGCCGGACACAGGTCCGGATCGAGCAGGCGCCGCCGCACGTAGTCGCGAACCTGTTGCACCAGAACATCTTCGGGCAGTGCTGTGCTGTCTTCGGTGCCGCCGGCCGCCGAGCTGAACAGAGCGCGCACCATCTCGATACACGCCGCCCCCAGTTCGGGTGCGGCCGGATCCGCATGCAGTGCCTCGGCCGATTCCCCCATCAGCGCAATCTGTTTCGTGACCAGCGATGCGAGCGCACTCTGGCGCACCGTGCCCAGGACACTGCGGATCAACGCCTTGGGTATCCCTAGCTGATCTTCCGGCAGGAACAGTGCGGTGGTTCCGCCGCCGTGCCAGTCGAGCTCGTACGGGAGGTCGAAATCCATGAAAAACAGGTCGCCCGGTGCCAGCTCGTGTTGCACGTCGCCTTGGGTCAGCCGGGAACAGGTGCGCCGCTGCACCTCGACGGCGACGAGCGAACTCGGCGAAACCCGCACCTGTTTCGGCGTCCGGATCAGCTCCAGGTCAGGCATCTGCGCCTGAACCAGGCTGACCGGGCCGAACTGCCAAGCATCGAGGTGCGCGTGGATCGGGCGGTCCGACGGCTTCAGTGCCACGTGTGTCGGCGCCGAGGCCTCCTGCACGGTCGCGACCACCGCATCCACCCGATCCGAGGGAACGAGCGCATCGGTGTCCAGCACGACCACCATGTCGATCCTCCTTCGCCGCCGCTGAAACGACTGCGGTGCACCGTCAGCCGAACCACCGTGCACGCTGAGCCGATTGTCCCGCCATCCCGGGCGGTACGGTGCGAATCAGGTGAGTTGACTTCGCGCAACGAGCCATCGAGTGCTTGCTTCAACGCCGCGGCAAACGCTCCCGAGCTGGGCCCGGCTCGTGAGCGAGGTCAGCCCACCGTAAATCCAGAGCTCGTGCCGTAGCTCGGATGGTTGCGTCAGTGCTCTTTACGCGGCAGTGCGGCGAGCAACTCGCGCCAGCTGCGCGCGGCCGCGTCACGGGCCGAGACCACCGTGACCGGTTGTGGCCAGTCGATAGCCAGGTCGGGGTCGTTGTAGGCCACGCCGAGGTCTTGCGCCGGATCATGCGGCCGGTCGATCCGATAGCAAACGTCGGCGACATCGCTGAGTGCCTGGAATCCGTGCAGGAACCCCGGCGGCACGTAGAGGTGCCGAAAGCCGATGTCGTCCAACAGAAAAGCCTGTCGACGCCCGAAAGTGGGCGACTGCGGCCGGATATCGATCAGCACATCGTGCACGGCGCCGCGCGCACACCGCACCAGCTTCGCCTCGCCCGGTCCGGACCGTCCGTGCATGCCACGGATCACGCCACGGACCGAACGGGATTGGGAGTCTTGGACGAACGTCGCCGCCGTCCCGGGGGCGTCCAGGTAGGCGTCGAATTCGACGGCATCGAAGGTTCGGGTGAACAGGCCTCGATCATCGCGGAACGGTTCCGGGGTGAGAATCAGGACGTCGGCGAGATCGGTCGGCTCGATACGCACCACGACATCGTGCCCGACGGCACGGTGCGCACGCCAGCGGGGTATGCCGATGAAGCAGCGCCGGGGCAGCTGAGGGGCGCCGAACTGCGCCTGCGGAGGAGCCGCTGTACGGCGAGATCTCTGATCGGACAACGAAGTTCGACCGGTGGGCGCGCCGGGAAACCCCTCGGGGCCGGCGTCGGCCGGGATACCCTGGTCGGCATGGGCACCTCGGCTACGGCCCCCTACCCGCCAGTGGCTGTTTTCCGGGGAGTGGGCGACGGCGGGAAGATTCCGCACCTCAACGAGCATGTCCAAGGGGAAGCGCGGCGGACTGCGCTGGCGCTGGCCGAGGTGCCGACGCATGCCGGGCCGATCGAACGCACCGCGGCATTGCAACGAGTCGTTGCCGCTGCCGGTGAGTTGGTCGGCGCGCTGTCGGCGGAACGTGCAGCGATCGTGGGAGAGGATCTTCCTGCGGAGTCGGTCAGCCAGTCGTTCTTTCGGGTTCGCGAGGTGGAACTGTCCGACCAGCAGGCCGCCCTGCACGGGGTACTCGTGGTCTATCGCGGTGTGCGCGATCTGTGTCGAGCCCCGCTGTCCGGTGCCGACCTCGCGGTAGAGGTCGCGGCGATGCGCCGGGCCGTCCTCGATCTCACCGGCAGCACGGCGGGTGACGTGGCCCGTGACCGGACTCCCGATGCTGTTGCGCCCGAAGAGGTATCGCTGGAAAGTGAATGGACGGCCCGGTGGCTCGTCGGGCATCAGGTCCACGTCCTGTTCAACATCTGCGCCGCCGTCGCGGTGTCGGATGCGGTGCACCATCTGCGTGACGGAGCGACCGAGACCGCGTTGGCGCGGCTCGCACACGCCACCACGTTCGTCCGTGGCTTTCCCGCGGCGATGACCCATGCCAGCACGATCCCGGTGGACTACTACATGGAGACCGTGCGGCCCACCATGCAACCACCCGACGTGGCGATCCCGCTCAGCGGACGACAACATCGCGGCTACAAGACATTTCGCGGTGCGATGAAAGACCTGCTCAAGGTTGTCCCGGATACCTACGACCACCTGGTCGCCCGCGACCCCGACCTCGCCGCCGCTCGTAGCGCGCTGCTCGAGGCCGACCTGGTGGACAGCGAACGTCATGTCACCCTTGCCTATTCGATGGTGCGGTTGCGCCGGTCCATCGCGCAGCTGCCCACCGGTCCGGACAATGCCGTCGGCGAACTGCGCCTGATGCGGCACCGGCGGGCCGCCCAGTACGCGCCGCTGATCCAGTTCGGCGACCACTACATCGCTGATGCCGTGGCCGCTCTGCGGCGCTAGGCGCACCGGGCAGGAGGGCCTTGATGCACGAGATCGCCGACCCCACCGACGAAATCCCCGACCTGACATTGGATCCCGGCGATACCACCGATGCCGATAAGGTGGCCCGCGCGCTGTGCGGTGGTACCCGCGATCGGGTGGACGCCGACGAATGGGTGGCGCGCGCTCGGGATGCGTGGGACGAACTGCCGCTGTCCCTGCGCCGCAGCGTGCGGCAATTCCGGCGGCACTCCGGCTCGCGCGGAGCGTTGATGGTCCGCGGCTTGCCGGTCGATGCCGCCGGATTGCCCGCGACGCCGTCCGTGCCGGATTCGGTACAGCGCGAAGCTACCGTCGCCGCAGCGGTACTCACCATGATCGCCTGCGGGCTCGGCGACCCCGCCGCGTACCTGGCCGAGAAGTCCGGTGCCCTCGTGCAGGACGTCGTGCCGGTGCCCGGCAAGGAAACCTTCTCGGGCAACGCAGGTTCGGTGCTGCTCACCTTCCACAACGAAAACGCCTTCCACCAACACGAACCCGACTACGTGCTGTTGCTGTGCCTGCGAGCCGACCACGACCGGGTCGCGGGCCTGCGCACGGCCTGCCTGCGCGAAGTACTACCACTGCTCCCCGCGGTGAGCCGAAAAGTGCTTTTCACTCCTGAATTTCGCACCGCACCGCCGCCGTCCTTCGGCGTGGACAACACGGTCGTCGCACCGCAGCCCTTACTGTCCGGCGCCCCGGAAGACCCCGATATCCGGATGGCCACCATCGCGACCACCGCGTTGACACCACGGGCCGTCACCGCGCTGACCGCCTTCGGCCACGCCTGCAACACCGCCGCCCGCACCACCAGACTCACCCCCGGCGACCTGGTCATTGTCGACAACCGCGTTACGGTCCACGGCCGTACCGCTTTTCGCCCCCGCTACGACGGCGCCGACCGCTGGGTACAACGCACCTTCGCCATCGCCGACCTCCGCCGATCCCGCGACCACCGCGCACACGACGGGTACGTGATCACCCGATGACAGAGTGCAGAACTCCGGCTACTTCGTCTGCTGCACGGAGCCCGACTGGTCTGCGACTTGGGCCGCGAAATTGATGGCACGTGATGAAGGCGAGGGTGGGCAGTAGTTAGGGGCCGACCCCGATGATGGGTCGGCCCCTACTCTGGCGGATCTGTCAGCTCACACGCCGAGTTCTTCGGACGCCGCCGCAGTGCCTTCGATGCGGGCACGAACTTTCGCGAACGCGGTTTCTCGCGACGTGGAGACATCGTCCCCGAACGGTGCGAATCCGCAGTCGTCGCACGTGCCGAGCCGATCGACGGGCAGGTGCCGAGCGGCATTGAGCACCCGGTCCCGCACCTGCTCCGCCGTCTCGACCGCCGGATCGATCGGATCGGTGACACCGACGAAAATCCGGGCCTCCGCAGGCAAGTGCTCGGCGATGACTCGCAGGACCCGATCAGGATCGGGCTCGCTGGCAAGTTGGACGTAGAACTGACCCGCATGGATACCGAACAGCTTCGGCAACAACTCCGCGTAGTCGACGTCGAGGCTGTGGGTCGAATCTTGGTCCCCGCCAGGGCAAGTGTGCACGCCGATCCGCTGCCGCTGCTCCGGCGTGAAGCGATCGAGCACCCGATTGTTCAACGCGACGAACGAGTCGAGCAACCCACCGGAAGGATCGAGCTTGAGCGACAGCCGCCCCTCGGTGAAGTCGATTTGGACCGAGTGCGCACCACCATCGAACGCCCCGCGAATATCAGCCTCCACGTTGTCCACGAGATCATCGAGGAACTGTTCCCGTGAATACCCGCCGATACCGTCCGCGGGATACAACAAGCTCATCGCGGAAGCCGCGATCACGGCTTGCTTGACCGGCGCCGTCGCATACTTCCGAGCGGCCTGCAGGTACTGCGCACTGAACGTCGCATACCGAAATGGCCCGGCGCTCAACGCCGGCAACTGCCGCGTGTGACCGTCCGCGAAGGGGATCACCGCACCACCGGGGCTCAGATTCGTCAATCCGGCCAGCGGATAACTGACAAAACTGGGTTTGCTCTGCTCACCATCGGTAACCACCGGCGACCCCAGCGATTCCAGACGCGCAATGGTGTCCTGCACCGCCGCGTCATAGAGATCGGCTAGCGCCGCGTCGGTAATCCGCCCAGCGGCATGGTCTTGCATTCCCGTCAATAACGCCGTTGGCCGCGGGATACTCCCAATCGGTTCGGTCGGCAAAGGCATGAAGCATTCCCCTTCCCCACACCGTCGGCCGCCATATACGTTGCAGGACCGACGAATTGGACTTGCACTGACTGCAGAACGTCGCGCTGCCGATCACGGTAGCACGACGAAACCACCCCTCACCGGCAATCAAACTCATCCGTGCGAAAGATGGCGGCCGAAACGCATACATCGATGCCGTAGTCATCTCTTCGGCACGTGCACCGGACCGATGCTGGTGCATCCAGTTGTGCACGGAGACAGTCTTGTTCCTAGTACGGACCTATCCCTACTTTAGGGAGCGATCGTTCCCTATTGTGGTATCGGTGGGACCGAGCGAAGGGCTGCAACATGGCTGATAGGCGGCTGAACGGCAAGGTGGCGGTGGTGACCGGAGCCGCCTCGGGGATCGGGGCGGCGACGGCTGTCGAATTCGCCCGCCGCGGTGCCATAGTGGCGCTGGCCGACATCGATGAGCTGGGAATGAAGGAGACGGCGGATCGAGTGGCCGGGGTCGGTGCCGAGGTCAGTACGCATCTGGTCGATGTGGGGGACGAGGATTCGATCTATGCCTTCGCCGACGGCGTCGAAAGGCGCTGGGGTAGAGCGGATATCGTGCTGAACAACGCCGGAGTCGCAGTGCTCGGGGATGGCGTCACGATCAGCGACGAGAGTCTGCGCTGGATCGTGGACATCAACTTCTGGGGTGGCGTGCACGGCACGCGGGCGTTCTACCCGATTCTCGAGCGATCCGGCGGCGGCACCATCGCCAATGTGTCGAGCGTGTTCGGGTTGCTCGGAATGCCGTGCCAATCTGCTTACAGTGCAACGAAGTTCGCGGTGCGCGGATTCACCGAATCGGTGCGGATGGAACTGCGGCTCGCGGGATCGTCCGTGCGAGTCATGGCGGTGCATCCGGGCGGTATCCGGACGAATATCGCGCGGTCGACCAGGATCGAGGGCACCGGTGTCGCTCGAGCCGGCTCTGCCGCAGCCAATGTCGAGATGTTCGACCGGATAGCACGCACGACGCCGGAGCAGGCGGCAGTGGCGATCGTGGATGGAATCCGGCGCGGTAAGGCGAAAGTCCGCATCGGCGCCGACGCGGTCGCGATGGATGTCGTCCAGCGACTGTTCCCGGTCGGCTACCAGCGGGTGATGCCTGCGGTGATCAGGCTCGGACTCCGTCGCGCTCGACAGTGAAAAGACCTTCGGCAGAAGAGGAATCATGATCCGTACCGAACGTGACGGTGCCGTCCTGACCGTGTGGCTGGACAACCCGCCCTACAACTTCCTCACCAGTGAAATCATGGCCGCTCTCGTGGATCTGCTCGCCTCGCTCGCACGCGATGACGCCGTCCGCGCAGTTGTGCTGACCAGCGCGGTCGAGGATGTGTTCGTCAGTCACTACGACGTCGCCGAAATCCTCGCCGGCGCAGCGGCATCGCCGGTGGCCCTGACCCGGCGCGCCGCCGCCGCGGCGCTGCACACCAGCCGCGCCGCCGATCGCGTTCCCGGCGGACAAGCGGCACTGGCTCGCGCGGGCGCGGGTGGCGTCGCCGACCTGCGTCGCTACCACGAGGTGTGCCGCCGAATGCGCGACTCCGACAAGGTATTCGTCGCCGCGCTCAATGGTCGCACGCTCGGTGGCGGCTGTGAGCTGGCGCTGTCGTGCGACATCCGGCTGATGGCCGAGGGTCCCTACGAGATCGGTCAACCGGAAATCCTCGTCGGGATCATCCCCGGCGGCGGTGGCACGCAGATGCTCACGCGGGTGCTCGGTGCTGCCCGCGCGCTGGAATTGTGTCTGGAAGGTGCCCCGATTACGCCGGCCCGGGCCCGCGACATCGGCCTCGTGCACCGATTGGTCGCGCCGGCCGACTTGCTGGACGAGGCGCGCAGCACCGCCGCACGGCTGGCCCGCAGGTCACCGGTCGCGGTCGGGGCGCTCAAGCGTGCTATCTATGCAGGCGGCTCCGAATCCTTGGAAAAGGGCTTGCACATCGAACGAACCGGATTTCTCGAGACGAGCTCGACCGCTGGCGCGCAGCGCGCGATGGCGAAGTATCTCGAAGAGATCCGCGAGGTCGAAACCAGCGGCCGCGACCTGGCGGCGTTCATCGCTGAGCGTTTGCCCCGGTGGATCGAGGGCGGGGTGGTCGACTTCTGCGGCGAGTGACCGCGCCTCTCCCCGCCAGGTGAATCCCGGCGGGGACAGGCGCTGCGTGGCTGGTGCAGTCGTGCTTAGCCTGCGTCGGCCGACTCCAGCAGCCCTGGCACGGTTTTGGTGGTGTTGTGGCGGAAGATGTTGACCGCGCCCACTACCTCGTCGGACTCGTCGCGGATCGGGAAGACGTTGACCAGCGCGAGCAGCCGGAAACCATTGGGCTGCTCGCAGATGACATCGGCGTCGCGCACGGTGCCACCGTTGTTGATGACCACCGACGGCGGGGCCGCTTCGTGCGGCATCACCTCGCCGGAGGGGTAACGCAGCCGGAACGCACCGCAGTACTTCTCGCTCTTACCGAGTTCGGGAGTGCGCCCCCACGCTCCGATAGCGGTCTTGTTACAGGCGATCAGCGTGCCGTCCTTCTCCAGCACATACATCCCGACCTCGATGTCGTCCATCGCGGCCTGATCGCCGAGCAGGCCACCGGGCACCAGGTGCCCGTTCTCGAGCTTGCCGTGAAAGGTGAGATCGTTCAGTTCGCCGGCGGTAATCTTTTGACTGATACTCATTTCGCTTCCCATCACTCGGAATAGAGCGTCATAGCTGCGTTCGATGAAGAAATCTGGGCGCGTCGCTCAGCCGAGTAGAGGTGACTTCCGCCCCCTTTCACCACCCGTTAGTGTACCGAAATTGCCGTCCGTGCAGTCGGTTTCGCGGGCAGAAAAATGGCCGGAGCTGTAAGTTCGTATGTTGAACGCGCTGCCGTCACCGGGAGGTTCGGATGTCGTTTGTCATCGCAGGCGTGGTGCTCATCGCCGCTGCCGCACTGGTGGATTTCTCTCCGGTCGCCGCTGGGATCTGTTTCCTCGTCGCAGTCGCGCTGGTCGTAGTCGGTGTCATCGGCGTCATCCGCCGCCGTAACCAGGGCGATCAGCCCAACGCGGGTGGCCGTGCCATCGGCAGGCGCAGTGGCGGAACCAGTGCCTCCGCATCGGAATTTCATGCCGGGGGCGGCAGCAGCGAGTGAATCACCTGCCGCGCAGCGCAGGTCAGCACTGCGCGACCGAGCGGCATACCGGTAACGGTTCGAAGGCGGCCAAGAAGGGCAGGAGTCCGCCGAATGTGTCGCGGGCGAAAGCCCCATGTTCGCGGTCGGCGTCGTAGCGGTGCCCAACATTGACCGCGCCCGCGAACGACGACTTCACGGTAGGACCGCTTACGTAAGTGGTGCCGTCCTTTTGTTTCTTGGCAGGTTCGCTCCGGCTCTGGATCGCGAAGGGTCCTTCCCGGTGTTCCCGTTCGTTGGTGCGCGGGTAGTAGAAGTAGAAGGTTGCCTCGTTCTTGACGGCATCTACCGCGGTGCACAGTCCTTTCGGGCCGCGATCGGACTTCAGGTAGGGCATGGGGCATTGCAGTGGGAACGGTGGGCCGGGTATCTCCACCAGGGCCGGTGCGGGCCACGGATCGCCGTCGATGAGATCGGGTCGCATGGTGTCCCAAGCTACGAAGACTGCCGCCACGGTCACGGTCGTGCCGAAGGCGACGGATGCGAGGCGGCGGCGACGGTTCGTCGACAGCGCGGCGGTCGCGGCGGCAGCCAGGTCGCCGCAGGTCTGGTAGCGATCGGCGGGGTCAGCAGCGCAAGCCTTGGCGATCACGGCCACCAGGCGGGGCGGGAGCGACTGTGCGACACCGGCTCCCGGGAGCCGGCCGGTGAGTAGTTCGTGCAGCGTGACACCGAGGGCATAGACGTCTGTACGCGAGTCCGTGGCATCGCCCGCCCACTGTTCTGGTGCGGCGTAGGCCCGGGTGAGCATGGGCGGCCCGACGGTCTCGGTGGCATCCGCGTCGGTGGTGCGGGCGATGCCGAAGTCTCCGATCAGGATTCGGTCTTCCGTGCCGAGAAAGATGTTGGCGGGCTTGATATCTCGGTGCACGATGCCGCGCCGGTGGGCGTGGTCGAGGCCCTCGGCGATCTCGGTCACGATGTGCATCGCGCGACGTGGGTCCAGTCCGCGCCGATGCCGGCGGAGCAGGCGCGCGAGGTCACCACCGGGGACGTAATGCATGGAGATCCACAGCAGCCCGCTTTCCATACCGCGGTCGTGAATGCCGACGATATTCGGGTGATCCAGCTGCGCAACCAATTCGGCTTCGCGCTCGAACCTGGCCCGGAAACGCGGATCGGAACCGAGCTCGGGATCCAGCACCTTCAACGCTACCGACCGGGGTAGGCGTGGGTGGTGCGCCAGGTACACCGTGCCCATGCCGCCGGAGCCGAGACGTTCGACGATCAGGTGGTCGGCGAAAACCGTGCCCCGTAGCAAGGACGGGGCGGCCATCTTGCACCTCCTGCACGAGAACGCATTCCAGAATACTCGCTGCGTTCCGGCGCGACCGCCTATCCTGGGCAGATGCCCGACGAGACTGTGCCGTCGGTGGAAGTGCGCTTGCTCGGACCCGTACAGCTACTGGTCAACGGCTCGGCACTGAATATCGGCGGCACCAAGCCTCGGGCGGTGCTGGGGATGCTCGCCGTCAACCGGCGCCGGGTGGTGTCGTCTCATGCGCTGGCCAATGGTATTTGGGACGGCCGTCCGCCGCGTCGCTTCGCCCCGACACTGCATGTGTTCGTCGCCGATATCCGCAAGGCCCTGCGGACGGCGGGGGCCGACCCCGCCGCCATCCTTCGGACGATCACGCCCGGCTATCAGCTCGAACTTTCCGACAACTGTTGCGATGCAGCGCGTTTCGAATCGAAGCGGGCCGCAGCCACAGCGGCGGCCGCGGCGGGCGATCACGCCGGTGCGCTCGCGCATTTCGATACGGCACTGGCGCAGTGGAGCGGCGACCCGCTCGCCGATCTGCGCGGACTCGGCTTCGCGGACAACTTCGCGGCCGAGCTGGCCGACCGCCGCCTGAATACGGTGCTGAGCCGCGTCGACGCCGAAATCGCCCTGGGGCGTGCGGCCGAGACGGTCGGTGCGATGACCACCCTGGCAGCCGACCATCCGGTCAACGAGGCCGTGTGGCGCAGGCTGGTCACCGCGCTGTACCTGGCCGGGCGGCAAGCCGAGGCGCTCGACGCGTGCCGGCGGCTACGGACGAATCTCGCGGAACTGGAAGGGCTCGATCCCGATCCGGTCACCCTGGCCCTCGAGCAGCAGGTCCGCCGTCAGGAGCCGCTGCGGCCGATCGAGTTACCGCGCGGCAAAACCACCACGGCGGCAACGCAATCCGAACCGCGTGCAGTGCTGCGCTTGTCGGATGGACGGACTGTCGAGATCGTCAACGGGATCCGGATCGGCAGGCAACCGGACAACGACCTTGTCCTCGACGACGTGCGCGTCAGCAGGCAGCACGCGCGGCTCGTCGTTCGTGAGGCCGGAATGCTGCTCGTCGACCTCGGGTCGGCGAACGGAACCTATGTCAACGGAACACAAATCGTGACCGGCACCCTGGTCGCCGACGGCGATACGATCCGAATCGGTTCGACGGCAATGCGAATCGAGAGCCTCGCCGATCAGTAGCCGATCGATGGGTTCCTGGCTGCGGGTCGGGCGAATCCCGTTGCACGCAATGGGATTCGCCCACTGGCTCAGCCGCACTTGTAGGTGCCGTGATAGGCGTCTTGGATACCCCAGGTGACACGGTCGTGCCCGCCCGCGGGAGTGTGCCGGCAATCGAGGTTGGGTCCTTCCTTGTCGACGAACCAATTGACGCCGTAGCCGCAGTTGTTCGTGACGTCGAGCTTGTTCTGGCGCCAATCGGTCGAGTGCCGGACATCGACGCACGCGGGCAGCGGCGTGCGAGCCTCGGCAACCTCGAACTTCGCCGCGGCCAACGGTTCCGGTGCCGGGGACGCGGCATACGCGGTGGACGGCGCGATCGCCGCGGCGGCGACACCGAGGCTCGATACGCCGACGAGCATCCTGCGGCGAGCAGTTGACTTCATGACAGTTTCCTTTCCTTGCCATCCGAGGTCGATTCCTCGAACGTTTGCTCTGCGTAGATCGCGCAGAGGTATTGGTCCCAGTAGCGCCCGGCGTAGTAGACGTGGTCGCGCAGCCGGCCCTCGACCTGGAAGTAGCGGCCTTCGCCACTGCTCAGCTGCGGCCAGTTGAAGCCGGGGACCTCCAGATACAGTTTGCGAAATGGGAAGGTACGGAACAGGTATCGGACGAACAGAGTGATCGTCTCGGCAGCCAGTCCGGTTCCGGCGTACGCCGGCTCGAACACGGCGCCGAGGTAGGCGTGACCGCCGTGGCGGTCGGCGCCGTAGGCGACGACGTGCCCGGCGGGTTGGTTGTCGTCGATGCGGCGCACGACGTACTGCGTGACCACCTGCGCCCACAGCTCTTCGACGAAACGTTCGGGCGCAGGCGGTGCCCCGCGGTATCGCCAGCGGAAGCAGTTCTCCGGGCGAACCGCGAGCGCGTAGAGGTATTCGGTGTCGGCCGGCTGGAGGGCGTCGAGCCGAAACACCGAGCTGTGCAGGACTGGAGCGAGCGGATCGGGTTGCGACGGTGGCAGGTCCGGCACCGAGCCGGGGCCTGACGGTGCCGCGTTGCCGGCCCGGATGGTGAGTTGAACACGTTTGCCCGCAACGGTTTCCGCGAGCGCCAGGGCATCGCCGACGGTGCCGCGACGCTCGTGATCAGTTTGCACGCGCACGCCGTGCGAGTCCAGCCACGCTGACAGGGTCATCATGTCGAGGCTGTCCATACCGAGGTCTTCGACGAACCGGGCGGAATCGGTAAGGGTCGCGGGATCATGTTGCAGCAAGTCCGCGAGCTCGGCGCGCAGCTCTTCTCGGCTCGCCGCCGTGGGCGGGCTGATGCTCGGCATTCTCTCGAAATCCCGGTCAGTACTTAACATTTCCCACCTTTTCGGTCGATTCCGAATTGATGAGGCAACCGTAAAACTCGATGCTTAGTGGAATCTTCGGAGACGATTAGCGGGTGCTCGGGACGGTTTCATGTTCCGAAGGGTGCGTCCTGCAGTCGTGCCCGAAGGTGTCGGCTGGGACGCGAAAGGGAGGCGTCGGCGCTCGCCGGACACAACCGCAGAGTTCGGGGAGCTCGCAGGAGCGTGGCACGATTTCGCCGGTACCGATGAATTTCGTGTGTGCACGTAGTCGGTATGGCTGGATACACCGACCACGGTGGGCCCGCGCTGGGGTGGTTCCAGTGCAGGAGGAACACATGGAGGCAGTGATGAGCGTCGAGAACCCTGCGCAGGAGCAAACAGTCCGGACGGTTGAGCAGGTGAGCGGTCCCAAGGTGCTGGTGGCGGGGGCGAGCATCGCGGGACCAGCGCTGGCGCACTGGCTGCACCGGTGGGGCGCCGAGGTGACCGTGGTGGAGCGGGCTCCCGCATTGCGCCCGGGTGGGCAGGCGGTAGATGCGCGTGGGGTGGCCAAGGAGGTCATCCGGCGCATGGGGCTCGACGGTGCCGTGCGCGCGGCCTGCACCGACACCGCCGGCGCATACACCGTGGACGTGGACGGGAACGTGCTGGAGACCCACCGTGCCGACGACCACGGCGGTGACGGATACATCGCGGAGATCGAGATTCTGCGCGGCGACCTGTCCCAGGTGCTCTACGACGACACCCGCGACACTGTCGAGTACATCTTCGGCGACCGCATCGCCGAACTCACCCAGGATGCGGGCGGGGTCGACGTGGTTTTCGCCGGCGGCGACCGGCGGCATTTCGACCTGGTGGTCGGGGCGGACGGACTGCACTCGGCGCTACGAGCAATGGTCTTCGGACCGCACGAGCGGTTCATCCGCCACCTCGGGCACGTGCTGGCTTTCTACAGCGTGCCTAACGAGTTCCAGCTGGACCGCTGGCTGATCGACTACCAGGAATCCGGGCGCTCCGCCGGTCTGCGGCCCGTCCCGGACGCCACCAAGGCGATGGCCATGTTCTCTTTCCCCGCGGGCGACTTCGACGTCGACTACCGCGACGTCGAGGCCCAAAAGCGCCTGCTGCGTGCGCGAATGGCCGGCTTCGGCTGGTTGACCCCGGACATCCTCGCGCACCTGGCCGACACCCCGGACTTCTACCTCGACCAGGTCGCCCAGGTGGTGATGGACCGCTGGTCGAACGGACGGGCGGGGCTGCTCGGGGACGCGGCATTCAGCGCATCACCGATGTCCGGGGCAGGCACCGGACTGGCCCTGGTCGGCGCCTACCTCCTGGCCGGCGAGCTGGCCGCCGCCGGATGGGACCCGGAAGCCGGATTCGCCGCCTACGAGAAGCAGATGCGCTCGTTCGTCGAGGCCAACCAGGAGATCGGCCGATTGAGCGCGCGCAGCCGCGAGGTCCCCGGCCCGGACGCCGAGCCGAGCGTCGATTTCACCAGCGAATGGTTCGCCGAACTGGTCGAGCGTGCGATCAACGGGGTCGAGCTGCCCGACTATGCAGCGCTGCTGGACTCCGCAGCCCAGCAGCGATAACCCGACCTCCACCCTGGATTCCGCAGAGGAAGATCGGGTCATCTCACCGTTTGGTCGGATGTCTGGTCCGGGGGAGCGTCAGCTGTGCCAGCACTCCACCCGAGCGTTCGCGACCGGTTTGCGGTCCTAGGTGGGTGTCAGTTGTGGGCGCACAGCCATTCGGTGCCGTAGTGAGCAGCGTTGCCACCCTCGAGGTGCACCCAGTGACCGTCGCCTTCGCAGGGGGCGCCTTCGGTGGGCGCGGGCCCGGGCGGCGGGGTGGCGATGACGCCGGGCAGGCCCCGGAACACGCCGTCGGGCAGCGGGATCGAGATACCCGGGACCGGCTGCCACACATCGGCGTTGGCGGTGGCGGTCATCAACAGTGGCGCCGCGAGGGCGGTGCTCACCGCTGCGGTCAGTATCGCTGCACGCTGCTTCATACGGTCCTCCTGTGGAGACGGCTCGGAACTGATCTGGACAACTCGCCTATCGTTAGCTAAACAGTAACTGTTAGGTATTGTTGATCAGGATCACACCCGCGCGTTTACCGACGTGGGGCGGCCCGAAGTGCTGGCAGTTACTCGCCAGACAATTCGCCCGATAGGTGCCTCCGCGCCGGTGGATTCCGCTAGGCGCTTTGCGCTTTCAACAATCGCAACGACACCTGGATTTCGAGCAGTTGCTCGGGTTCCCGCCAGTCGTCGCCGAGTAGTTGTGCCAGGCGGGTCAATCGCTGGGTCACGGTGTTGACGTGCAAATGCAGCAGCTGCGCGGCTTTGGTGCTGTTCTGGCCGGTGGCGCAGAAGACGTCGAGCGTCTGCAACAGCTCGGCCCCGCGTTCCCGGTCGTAATCCAGAACCGGGCCGAGCACCGAGCGAATGTATCCGGAGATGTTGGGCTCGCCACTGAACAACGTGCCTACGAATCCGAGGTCGGCGGCGACGCCTACCGCGCCGACCCGATCCAGTGCGATCAGTGCGCGAGTACAGCGTGCGGCTTCCTCGTAGCTCGCGGCGATGGTGGTCGGACCTTCGGCTATCGCCGCGCCTGCCGTGACCGGTGCCCGCGTGATGCGGGTCAACTCCCGCGCCGCGTCGCGGGCGATGGTTCGGGCATCTGTGCCGGGCAACAGCAGGATCACCGAACGGTGCCGCACCGTAGCCAAACAGCGCAGGCGTCGAGCCAGCGCGGCGATCGCGGCGAAAACTGGCTCCCTCGGCTCGGTTTCGAGCTCGGCGACCACCACGACATGGCAGCTGTCCAGATCGACCTCGAGCAGGGCCGCTCGACGACGCAGCAGATCGTGGTCGTGGGTCTGCGCGGAGAGCAGATCCGCGAGCAATTCGCCGCGGACCCGTGCCTCGGCTTCGGCCATGCGCCGGCGGGTGACGAGAACCAGCGCGGCCACCAGGGCGGCGCGTTCGAGGATGCGCCGATCGGTGTCGTCGACGGCGGCCGAGCCGAGCAGAACCAAGGTGCCCAGGAATTCGGATTCGGTGATCAGCGGGACCGCGCAGAGCCGACCCTCGACGACGCTGTGCCCCTTGGCATGTGCGCGCTGGGCCAGCGCCTCGACCTGCTCGGTCGAGGTCGGCGGATCGGTATCGGGGGACAGGAGCACCACCTCCCCGGTCACCGCTGCCGCGGTCGCCTCGATGACCGCGGCCACGTCGACGCCCTCGATGACGAGCTTGGTCAGCCTTTCGTGCACCTCGGCGGTGCGTTCCAGCTCGGCGAGGTGAGTTTGGATCGTGGCGTTGGCGACCCGCAGGTCCGCCACGGCGGCCTGGGTGGCGGTGAGCAGCCGCGAGTTCTCGATCGCCACCGCGGCGTGCGCGGCCAGCATCACCAGGGCGCCGATATCGCGGCTGCTGAACGGCCGCTGACTGCGGTGCGCGGCGAGCAGCACGCCGATGATGTCCTGTTTGAGTTTGACCGGAACCCCCAGCAGCGACTCGATCCGCTCGGCCTCGACCGTCGCGTCGATTTCCGGGGTGCGCTCGAGGGTGTCGTCGTCGAAATAGGAAGAGACACTGTAAGGTTCGCCGGTCCGGGCGACTTTGCCGCCGACTCCGGCGCCGCGGGGCAGCCGCAACTCGTTCAGCAGACCGGAGATGTTTCCGGAGGCGGCCTTGATGTAGCAGTCGCCGCGGGTGCGGTCGCTGAGGCTGATGTAGGCCAGATCGCAACCCAGCAGCCGGCGCGCCCGATCGGCGATCGCCTGCAGGATCGAATCGGGATCGCGCATGGCAGCCAGATCGTTGGCCGTGTCGTTGAGCAGCTGCAGCTCGGCCTCGTTGCGCCGATGGTTGAGGAGCTTTTCCCGCAGTCGCATCGCGACGGTGCGTTCGTGTTCGAGTTCGATCATCCGCTCGACCGGCGCACCCGCCTGCCTGGCCCGTTCCAACGCCGCGTCGTATGCGCTGATATCGGCGTCTTCGAGCAGCAGATCGAGAATCGAACTGCCCTGGATGACCGTCATTGCTCCTCCGAGGGTTACTGCACGGACTGGGTCCGGAGGTCTTGATCGAACCCTAGATGTCATCGGGTGGCCGGGAGTGCCGATTCACCGGATTTCGCATGCGGGTCTGTGGCGCTTACGCGGGTCGAGGTGCACGCTCCGCCGGATAAGTGATGACAGCGCACACTATCGCCGCCTATAGGGGCCCTCAATGTGCAACGCACACACGGAAAGGCGAGCGGATATGTTGCCGGCGCGGGCGATCGCGAATTTGCCGGACAACGGGGTGAGACGGACTCGCGGCGATGTGAACTGCACATCGGCGTGGTCGGGAATGTGTCGCCGGTACCCATCGTCAGCGGTGGCGGGCGTTCCTATGGTCTAAACCACCTCGGGTGTTCCGCATCACAACCCCGTCGAATCCCGGGGCGACGAGCACACATTTCCCGGGTGCCGTGTTTCGGCGGGGCAGGAGGCAACGATGCTTTTCCATTCACGAAAACAGCGTCCGGCTGATTCCGAAACCACTGGTTGGGTGCGTCGCGGGTTGGCGGCACTGTCGATCGCGGCGGTGGTCGGCGCGGGCGGGGCTTTGGCGGCCACACTGCCCACGGTCCATGCCGCAGCGCCCAATCATGATCCGGTCATCATGATTCCGGGGATGACCGGAGACGTCGGAAACATGGATCCGATGAAGCAGAATCTGCAGTCCAACGGCTGGCCGGCCGACCGGCTGTTCACCTGGACCGACAGCAGCAAGATGACCCAGGATCTCGCGGTGGCGGCCAAAGAACTGGGCGCGAAGGTGAACCAAGTCCGGCAGCAGACCGGCGCGAAGAAAGTGGTGCTGGCGACCTGGTCCGCCTCCACCCTCGCCGCGCGCTATTACATCAAGAATCTCGGCGGCGGTGACACCGTCTCGCAGTACATTTCGTTCGCCGGACCGCATCACGGCACGACGTTCAATTTCTGCAAGCAGTATGTCTCCTGCCAGCAGTTCGCCGAACCGAATACGCCGTTCTTGACCGCGCTCAACTCCGGCACCGAGGTTCCGCACAATGACAAGGTCGCCTATCTGACACTGCGGTCATCGGGTGATTGGAATGTGGCGCCGACCGATTCGGCGAAACTCGAGGGCGCCGACAATCGGCTGCTGACCACCCCGACGCATTTCAACATCATCTCCGATGCCCAGGCGTTGAAGATCATGCGCGACTTCATCATCGCGCACGAGGATGACAATCCGCCGACCTCCACCACGCCGCCCTCGTCGACGACCACCCCGCCGACCTCGACCACTACCCCGCCGGTCCAGCCCTGCTTCGCGGACTCGAACTACAAGCACGTGCAGGCCGGGCGGGCGCACGACAACGGTGGCGGGCGGGCCCTGGCCAACGGTTCCAACCAGGACATGGGACTCAATGTCGTCTCCGGCACGACGAAGTTGCGCAAGACCGGCGACAACTACTACGTGATCGACCCCGCCTGTTCCTGAACCGGCCGATTCCCGAGATAGCCGTAGGCGATGGCTTCCGGTGCCCGAACGCACCGGAAGCCATCGCCGCTCGGCAGCGACGCATCAATAGGAGTGCAATGAACACCGGGGACAAGTCTGCCCACGAGGTGCTGTGGAATCCGCCACCGGATGCCCGGGCGCGCACCCGCATGGGGGATTTCATGCAATGGGTTGCCCGCGATCGCGAGACCGAATTCGCCGACTACGCCGAATTGTGGCGCTGGTCGGTCGATGACCTGCCCGGATTCTGGTCCGCGATCTGGAATTACTTCGACGTGCCTGCCTACTCTCAGCCGACCGAGATCCTCGCCGATGCGGACCGGATGCCCGATACCCGTTGGTTCCCCGGTGCCACTCTGAACTATGCGCAGGCGATGCTGCGCATGCCCGGCCTGGCCGACGGCGATACCGCGGTGTTGGCGCACTCCCAGACCCGACGAGTCGTGCACTACACCGCCGCGCAGCTGCGCGAACAAGTGGCGCGTGCTCGGCAGGGCTTGTTCCGGCTCGGCGTGCGGCGCGGTGATCGGGTCGCGGCCTATCTGCCGAACATCCCGGAGACGCTGGTGTTGCTGCTCGCCGCGGCGAGCCTCGGGGCGACTTTCGCCTCTTGCCCACCGGAATTCGGCGTCAGGTCGGTACTCGACCGCCTCGGCCAAATTGATCCGAAAGTCCTCGTGGTCGTCGACGGCTATCGATACGGCCGGAAGTCGATCGACCGCTCGGCGGAGATCCGCGAAATCCGCACCGCGCTGCCGGGGCTGGGCCGGCTCGTCGTGCTGCCTTACCTGGATCCGGGCGCCGCACCGGGGCCAGGGGCGATCAGCTGGGATCAGCTCGTCGCGCACTCCGGTGAGTTGACCTTCGAACCGGTCCCGTTCGGGCATCCGCTGTATGTGCTCTACAGCTCGGGCACCACCGGACTACCCAAGCCGATTGTGCACGGGCACGGTGGAATCCTGTTGGAGCACATGAAATCTCTTGCCCTGCATCATGATTTGGGGCCAGGCGACCGGTTCTTCTGGTTCACCACCACCGGATGGATGATGTGGAACTATCTGGTGTCCGGGCTTGGCGTCGGCAGCGCGGTAGTCATGTTTGACGGTGATCCCGCCTACCCTGATCCGGCTCGGTTGTGGCAGCTCGCATCGATGAGCCATACCACCTATCTCGGCACCAGCGCGCCATTTCTGCTGGCGTGCCGCAAGGCCGGCGTCGCACCGCGCGCTGTCGCTGATCTGTCCGCATTGCGCGGTCTCGGATCGACCGGAGCGCCGCTACCGGCCGAGGGCTACCGCTGGGTTTACCAGCACGTCGCCCCGGACATCTACTTCGCCTCGATCTCCGGCGGGACGGATCTGTGCACCGCCTTCATCGGCGGCGCGCCGGTACTGCCGGTCCGGGCGGGGGTCATGGCGTGCCGGGCGCTGGGCGCCGCCGTGCAGTCGATCGACGAGGAAGGCTGGCAGACCATCGGCCGGGAGGGCGAACTCGTGATCGGTAAACCGATGCCCTCGATGCCGGTCGGGTTCTGGGGCGACGCGGACCGGGCTCGCTACCGTAGCGCTTACTTCGCGGCGATCCCTGGTTTTTGGCGGCATGGAGACTGGATAACCATCGCCGAGGACGGCAGCTGCGTGATCGGCGGACGATCCGACGCCACCCTCAACCGGGGCGGCGTCCGGCTGGGCACCGCCGAGTTCTACAGCGCCGTCGAGTCGCTGCCCGAGATCCGCGACAGCCTCGTCATCCACCTGTCCGACAACGACTCCGGCGCCGATGAGCTGCTCTTGTTCGTGGTGCTGGACGCGGGCTGTGTCCTCGACGCGCGCCTGCGGGAGCGGCTCGCGGCTCGGCTCCGCGACGAGCTGTCGCCGCGGCACGTGCCCGACGAAATCCATTGCGTCCGTGCGGTTCCGCGCACGCTGTCGGGAAAGAAGCTCGAGGTGCCGGTGAAACGGATCCTGCGCGGGGAGCTGCCCGAAACAGTCGCCGCCCCAGGCGTTCTTGCCGATCCCGAGGCACTGACGCCCTTCGTCGAGTTGCGCGCGAGCCGGACCGGCGCGCCGGCGATCGCCGCGGCCATCGACGGTTGATACCTGCCGCCCCTCATCGAATCCGTCAGGAGCCGAACCGCTGTGCGCGGTCGCACCCAGCAATGCCGAAAGTAGTGAAATGACAAGCAGTAAAATAGATTTCGACAAGACTCCGGCGAGTGAACCGGCGCCGCGAGGACTCCGGCGGGTCGTTGCCGCGTCCATGGCGGGCACCGTTGTCGAATGGTATGAATTCTTCCTCTACGGCACCGCTGCGACCCTGGTGTTCAACAAGGTGTTCTTCGCTAAGGGCACCAGTGATCTCGACGCCATCCTGGCCGCCTTCGTCACCTATGCCGTCGGCTTCGCCGCGCGTCCGCTGGGTGGCCTGGTATTCGGCCACTTCGGCGACAAGTACGGCCGCAAGAAGCTGCTGCAGCTGAGCCTGGTCCTGGTGGGCGCCGCTACCTTCCTGATGGGCTGCCTGCCGACCTTCGCACAGGTGGGCTACCTGGCGCCTGCGCTGCTGGTGGCCCTGCGATTCCTGCAGGGCTTCGCGGTCGGGGGCGAGTGGGGTGGGGCGGTGCTGCTGGTCGCCGAGCACAGTCCCAGCCGCAGCCGGGCCTTCTGGGCGTCCTGGCCACAAGCGGCCGTGCCCGTCGGCAATCTGCTGGCGACCGTCGTACTGCTGGTCTTGACCTCGACACTCTCGGCCGCGGACTTCCTGGGCTGGGGCTGGCGCGTGGCCTTCTGGCTGTCGGCGGTGGTGGTACTGGTCGGCTACTACGTGCGCACGAAGATCACCGACGCGCCCATTTTCCTTGCCGCGCAAGAGTTTGCCGACCAGGAGAAGGCCACCTCGTTCAGCGCTGTCGAGGTGTTGCGGCGCTACCCGCGCGGTGTGTTCACCGCCATGGGCATGCGCCTCGGCGAGAACATCACGTACTACCTGGTGGTCACCTTCTCCATCACCTATTTGAAAGTGCACGTCGGCACGGACACCTCGGTGATCCTGTGGTGGCTGCTGGTCGCCCACGTCGCGCACTTCCTGGTGATTCCGCTCGCTGGACGGCTCAGCGATCGGTACGGCCGACGGCCCGTGTATCTGGTCGGCGCTGTCACCGCGGCGAGCTGGGGGTTCTTCGCCTTCCCGATGATGGATTCCGGACACAACGCCGCGATCGTGGGAGCAATCGTCATCGGCCTGGTGTTCCACGCCTTCATGTATGCCGCACAGCCCGCGATCATGGCCGAGATGTTCCCGACCCGGATGCGTTATTCCGGTGTGTCCCTTGGGTATCAAGTCACGTCGATCGTTGCCGGTTCACTCGCGCCGATCATCGCGGTCCGATTGCTCGACGTGTACGGCTCCTCGGTGCCGATCGCGATCTATCTAGCCGTAGCCGCCGGCGTCACGGTGGTCGCCGTGCTCTGCGCCCGCGAAACCAAGGGGATCGATCTGGCCGAGGTCGACCGGGCCGACGAACTCACCCGCAACAAAGGAGAAATGCGATGAGGAAATGTACTGCGGGCTGCGCAGTCGGTTGCCACGGACTCGCCGAGGCGACTGGATCGGCCGCACCGAGCGAACTGTCCACTTCGTCGCTGTGTCCGGCGAGAAGTCCGCGGTCATCGAAACCGATGCGGGCAGCATGGCTGCTGAAGACGGCGTGCGCACAATCGAAGCCGCTTACCGAACCGTGCTCGCCCAGCAGGCCTCGAAACGCCTGACGAACTCGGTGGCAGTCGTCGACGGGCCAGACTTCGCGGCGGGCCCTAGAGGTTGCGCCAGGACTCGCGGATCTCGGCGAAGTGGGATTCGGTGAGGCCGGTCCGGGGGTTGACAGGGATCAAGGTGGTGGGCATGTCGCCGCGGGAAGACAGGAACTCGTCGCGGGCCGTGGGGTACATGCCGAAGTCGTCGTCGAGCCAGATGAGCGGGCGCTGCCGGGCGTAGGCGGCGACGGCGGGGAACTTCCAGGCAGGGCCGGTGTCGCCGAACCGGATCACCGGCAGGTTGGGCAGGCCGATGGCGGGACCGACCATGGTGTTGGCCTTGTGTTCCCAGGTGGTTGCCCAGACGAGTTCGGCGGGGCCGGCGGCTTGGAGTAGGGCCGGACCGTGGGTGGGGTTGAGCCACATGCGCAACGGGTGGCGCCTGCTCCAGCCGGAAATTTTGAACTTGTGCTCGCGGTAGCCGAGGGGTTTGGCGTCGGCTTTGGCTGCGAACGGGTTCAGCGGACCGTCGATATCGAGGAGCAGAAGCGGCCGCATGATCTCTATCGTGCCAGATGGTGAAATCCTTTGGCGTAGACGTAGTTGCGGTGGGGCTGAGGGGTTCGACGCGGCGATACAGTCCGTCGCCCGGGGCGGCGGCCCGGATTGTCGAGGCCGGATTGTTCGTATTTGTTAGGTCGACTTCATGTTCGTTAAGCGACTGGAATGCGTTGTGTCACAGGTAGTCCCGGCAGCAGGCCGATCGGTCTGCCCGGCTTGTAGCGTTGGAAATTGAAACGGTGACGATGCGAGCAGATCGGGATAATGGGCGAAGAGCGGGAAGGTACCTCTGACAAGCAGGACGGCATCAAACCGTCGCAGGTCACCGCGGCAGCCCTGGCGGCGGTGACTGCGGCTTTTCTGGGATCGACGCTGGGGGTCGCGGGCACCGTGGCGGGTGCCGGGATCGCGAGCGTGGTGTCCACCGTGGGCGGCGAGCTGTACCTGCGCTCGATGCGCAAGACGAAAGAGGCGGCGCAGCGCACCAGGGAGGCGGCGCTGGCGCTGGCAGACCCGAGTGCCCGGCAGCAGTCCGGGCCGGTCCAGCAACCGCGGCAGGTGTCCGGACAACGCCCGGGCAGCCACCATCCGCCCACGCAGGCATGGGCGGGGCGTAGAAACGACGTGCCGCCAGCAGGCGGTGCCGGGTATCAACCCGTGCGGCAGCCCCCGAACAACAGGGTGCCGGGAGCGGGTGCCGGGCGATTCGTCGGTGCGGAACCCACCGTGGTCCTTCCCCAGCTGGATCTCCGGTCTCCGGCCGTCGGTGCCGAAGCCCGCGCAGCGCAGATACGCCGCCGGTATCACCTGCGCTGGCCGCTGATCGTCGGCACCAGCGTGGTCGGGTTCCTCATCGCGATTCTGCTGATCACCGGCTTCGAGGGCGTCACAGGGAAGTCGATCTCGGGCGACGAGGTCACCACCGTTGGCCACTTGTGGGGTGGCGGCGGGAGCGACCAGCCCGACGGCCCCCCGGCGAGCGGAGGCGACGAGACAGTGCAGCCCAGTCAGAGCCGGGTGCCGACGACCACGACCCCGCAGAACGGCAGCGACGGAGGGAAGCAGCCGACGACCAACGGTTCGACACCGTCGACGAGCATGCCGCCGTCATCGACACCGTCCACGAGTGTGCCTAAGTCCTCGGCACCGTCGACCAGCGTGCCGGAATCATCGAACCAACCGAGAACCCCGAGCCTTCCGTCGAGCAACAACGCACCTGGCGGTAGGAACCAACGCCCCGGCTCGGATGGGGGCGACGGGTCACCGGGACCGAACAGCCGCTAGGCGCGCGTTGCGCGGTAGCCGGGGCTCGACGACCGATACCTGCTCGAATTCTGGGCTATCAGTTCAGCTGCTCGGCGAGCCCGACGACGATGCCTTCGGGGCCACGGATGTAGCAGAGCCGATAGATCTGCTCGTACTGCTCGATCTCGCCGACGAGTTGCGCGCCGTGGTCGAGCAGGCGGGCGACGGTTTCGTCGATGTCGTCGACGGCGAACATGATGCGGCGAATGCCGAGCGTGTTCGTCGGCGCGATCTTGGGCTCGGGACTGATCGCCTGCGGTGTGTGGAACATCGCCAGCTCGACCCGACCGGGGGCGCCCGGAATTCGCAGCATGGCGACGTCTTGCCGGACGTCATCGACTCCGATCACCCGCTCCACCCATCGTCCTTCGACGGGGCCCTTACTCTCCAGTTCCATGCCCAGTGCCACGAAGAACGCGATTACCGCGTCGAGGTCCTCGACAACAATGAGAACGTTGTCCATCCGCTGAATCGCCATCGCCCGATCTCCTCTACCAGTGGAACCCTTCGGCTGCACGCGACAATAGTGACGCGGGGCGAGGCGGAAACTAATCGGCGCGTGGCAACGCAGCGTGCCGGCTACGTCAGCCGATCTTGTGCCCGCAGGTCCACTGGACCGTTCCGAGGCGTCGAGTGGTTACTTCACCGAGTCCGAAACCCCGGACACTGTCCGCGATTTCGGTGTCGGCGAAAATTCGTGCCCCGCCGACACCTGGTACGTAACGTCCGATCAGTTCGAGCGGACCGGCACCCACGGTCGGCACCAGCACCGCGAGATGACCGCCCGGTCGTAAGACACGGATCATCTCGGCCAGGGCGGTATCCGGGTCGGGGATGAGCTGTAGCCCTGCTATGCAGGTCACCGCATCGATGGTGTTGTCCCGCAACGGGAGTCGCTGGGCATCGGCGCGCAGGAACACGGTGTTGTCGGCGGGGTGTCGATGGGCGGCGCGGACGAGCATCGACTCGGAGATGTCGATGCCGATCGAGAGCCCGTCCGGACCAACCGTGTCGGCCAGCGATGCGGTGATTTCTCCTGGGCCGCAAGCGATGTCGAGCACCGTCTGGCCCGGCTGCAGGTGCAGTCGTTCGGCGGGGGATTGCAGGAAGCCGACGACGCGCCGGGCGGCCGTGGATACGTGGTCGAACAACAACGCACCGATGCGCGAGCTCCACAGCGATTGCACGACGCCGTTGTTGACATCTTGCCCGTGGGCGCCAGGTTGCGAGCCGAGTTGGTCGAGGTAACCGTTCGGGGTGGCCGGGGTTCGCGGCGGGTCGGTGAGTAGCGGGAGAACTCGTTGCACGGCAGGTGAAATGGTGACGCTCATGCGGTCATCTCCTGTGATGGGACTGCGGATCGTGGCCGGTTCGTCTGGACACTAAGCCCGGACTGCGTGCGGCGTCCAAGTCCATTTGTGCCATAACCTCATTCGTCTTCAAGCATGAAAAAGGCAGCCGAAAACGGTCTCGCCGCCCTTTACACCGAATTGCCCACCTGTACCCCCGGCATCGGCGTCGAGGGCAGCATCACCTGAACTTCGGTAGTGGCGGCAAGAACTGCAGCGGAGTGTCTGCGGTGTTGCGTGCCGGCGACACCGACGAGGACGACAAGGTCGTTGCTACGGCCGGAGGTTGGGGTGAGTTGAATCCTTTGGTGGCCCAGTGCAGCACCCGGTCAGGATTGCCGGGGCTCGTGGACCTCGGGTGCGAGCTCCTTGTTGTACAGGTCGGCGATATCGGAAAGGTATCTCTCGGCGATAACTTTCCGCTTGAGCTTCATGGTGAGGGTGATCTCGTCACCGCCGGCTTCCCAGAACACCGGGAGCACACGAAACCTCTTGATCTGCTCAATGCGGGAGAGCCGTTGATTTCCCGCCGCGATGGTCTGCACGACGGCGGGGTCGGCGGCCAAGCTGGCCGCGGACGCGTCGGGAAGCCCGTGCTGACGAGCGTAGGGCTCGGCGATTTCGGCATCGAGGACGATCAGCGCGGTGTTGTAGGGGCGAGCGTCGCCGATAACCGCGATAGCCCCGACGAGCGGTGTCGTGGCCTTGATGGTGTTCTCGATGTGTGCCGGCGACATGTTCTTCCCGGCGGCGTTGATGATCAGCTCCTTCTTGCGATCCACGATCTTCAGGTAACCGTCGGCGTCGATCTCCACGATGTCACCGGTGTGTAGCCAGCCGTCCGCGTCGATCGCCTCGCTGGTCTGCTCGGGCAGGCCGCGATAACCCTTCATGACCAGTGGACCGCGCACGTGCAGTTCGCCGTCGGCCGTGCGGCGAAATTCTATGCCGGGCAGGAGTTTTCCGACGGTCCCGAGCTTGGCGTCGTCGGGATGGCTGACGCTGCAGATAGGTTGGCGTGGGTGGTTTCCACACCCTTGGGGTTGCCGGTGGTGCCCGAGGTGTAGATCAATGTCGCGACGTCGTCGGGCTGGACCGCTCGCCAGCTCGCATCGAAGTCGAAATCGGCTGTGCCGGAACCGATCAGCTGCTCGACCGACAGTGTGCCCACCGGGGCGTCGTCGACGCAGATCACGTGCTCGAGTTCGACTCCGCTGGCGCGCAGGCGCGGTAGGAATTGCGGTTCGCAGATCACCACGCGGGCACGGGCATTGCCGAGAACGTAGCCGAGCTGCTCGGCGGGCAGCGTGTTGTACAGCGAGAACGCTGTCGCGCCGAGGTGTTGCGCCCCGACCTCGAGTGGGTAGAAATCGATGCGGTTGGTCAGCATCAGCGCCACGGTGTCGCCGCGCCGGACACCGAGTCCGGCGAGCCCGGCAGTCACGTCACGAACCCGGCGCGCGTAGTCCCGCCAGGTGAGGGTGCGGGCGTTGCCTGGGGTGCGCAGTGCGATCGCGTCGGGATCGATCGACGCGGTGTGCTGGAAGGCGGCGGGCAGCGTGTCGAAGCGGGCAGTGCGCATGGAACTGGCCTTTCTGAATCAAGGGGCAGCAGTTGATGATTCGAGGATGGAGGTGACAAAACGGCCTGCGGCGAACCGCGCTCACCGGCGCGCCTCGATGAGGTGCAGCAGTTCGTGCACGGACGAACTCGCCGCGAGCCGGTTGTCGAGCACGGCGTTGACCACTCCCCGCAGCAGCGCGTAGGGCGCCCACCCGACGGGCGCGATGGTGCGCGGGGCCCGGCGGGCGATGCCGTCGGCGATGCTGCGTGCCGCCTGTCCGGCGGTGATCCGCACCCGCAGCGGCCAGGGCAGCATGCCGTCGAGCCGCCGGCCCAGTTCGTCGGTGTCGAGCATGTCGTGGGTCATACCGGTCTCGACGATGCCGAAGTAGGCGATGCCTGCGCTCGCACCCACGGCAGCGAGTTCGACCCGCAGGGCGCGCCCGAGTTGTTCCACCGCGGCCTTGCTGACCATGTACGGCGAACCGCCCATCCCGGGCGCGAACGCGGCGCACGAGGAGACGACCACGACATGGCCTCCGGCCTGGACAACGTGCTCGAGTGCGGGGTGCACGGTATTGAAAACCCCGGTGAGATTGATGCCGACGACCCGGTCGAAGTCGGCGGGGTCCAGCGTGCGCACCGTGGCGGGAACGGGGGTGACACCGGCATTGGCGACCACGACGTCGAGCCGGCCGAACCGGTGCACCACCTCCGCCACCACCTGTGCCATCCGGGTACGGTCGGCGACATCGGCGGTGATCGGACAGGCGGGGGAGCCGAGCTGGGAAGCCGTTGCCCGCGCGGCGATCTCATCGATGTCACAGACCACCACTGTCGCGCCGCGGCTATGCAGGAGGTTCGCGAGTTCGAAGCCGATACCCTGTCCGGCGCCGGTGATCAGCACGACCTTTCCGCTGACGTCATAGCGCGCGCAGGCGAACCGGCGCAGCGGATTGCGAGTCATCAGACCACCTCGTAGGCTTCGGCGTCGAATCGTTCGGTGCGCCTGCGGTATTCGAAGCTCCAGCTCGGATACAGCCCGGCATTGCCGCCGGCGGCGGTGGTGTAGTAGCTCACGCAGCCGCCGGTGAGCCAGACGGTTTCGGCGCTGCGCCGCCGCATCTCCTCGACGAACGTTTCCTGGACGTCGGGTCGCAGCTCGACGCGCCGCGCGCCCCGGGTGCGCAGCATCGACAGGGCGTCGACGATGTAGGCGATCTGCGACTCGATCATGAAGATGGCGGACTGATTGCCCGCCGCGCCGAACGGCCCGAGCGTGCAGAAGAAGTTGGGGAAGCCGGCGATGGCGGCGCCGAGATAGGTCTGCGGCTGTTTGTGATACAGCTCGGCGATGGACTGGTTCTCCCGGCCGATGATCCGGTCGAACGCCGTCGGGATGGCGGTGAATCCGGTGCCGTAGATGATGGTGTCGACCGGAACCTCCACCCCGGTCCTGGTCAGGATCGAGTGCGGGCGGACCTCGTCGATACCGTCGGTCACGACATCGACGTTGTCCTGGTCCAGCGCGGGCAGGTAGGCGTCGGAGAAGATGGCCCGTTTGCAGCCGATCAGGTAGTCCGGCGTGACGCGCGCACGCAAAGCCTCGTCGCGGATCTGGCGCCGCAGCTGGAAGCGGCCGAGCAGTTCGAACGGGTGCCGGAATCGGTTGTCCACGAAGCCGACCAAGCCGAAGCTTTCGATCAGGGTGTACCACATGCCGCGAACTGCCTTCTGGGTCAAGGGCACCCGGCGCAGCAGCAGGCGTTCGAGCGCCCGCGTCCTGCGGTCCAGCCGCGGCACGATCCATGGGGCGGAACGCTGGAAGACGGTCAGCGACGCGACATTCGGCTGAATCTCGGGGACGAACTGAACAGCCGACGCCCCGGTGCCGATCACCGCGACCCGTTCGCCGGACAGGTCGTGATCGTGGTCCCAGTGCAGCGAATGGAAGGCCTTGCCTTCGAATGTGTCCAGGCCCGGTAGATCCGGGTATTTCGCTTCCGCGAAGATCCCAGCGGCGCAGATGAAGTAATCGGCGGTGAGGGTCCCGCGCGAGGTTTCGACGCGCCAGACCGACGCTGCCTCATCCCAGTGCGCGTCGAGCAGTTCGGTGTTCAGCCGAATGTGGCGCACCACATCGTATTTCGTCGCTACCGAGCGAAGATAATCCAGGATTTCGCGTTGGCCGCCATAGGTACGTGACCACTCCGGGTTCGGCGCGAAGGAGTAGCTGTACAGCTGCGAGGGCACATCGCACGCACAGCCCGGATAGGTGTTGGCCTGCCAGGTGCCGCCGAGGCCCTCGGCGCGTTCGATCAGCACGAGGTCGTCGAATCCGGCTGCGCGCAGCTTGATCGCCAGGCCGATCCCGCCGAAGCCCGCGCCGAGAACGACGATCTGCCGGTGTTCGCTGTCTTGTGCGGTCATGGGTCAGCCCATCCTTCCGTGCAGTGCCGCGGTCAGCAGATCGACCACGAAGTCCACGCGTGCACTGCGCCTGAACGTGGTGAGCGCCAGCGGCGCGGGAAAACGCCGCCGCATAGTGGCTTTGGCATAGGCGAACTCGCGCAAGCCAGCTGCGCCGTGCACCCGGTCGAATCCGGACGCCCCGACGCCGCCCAGCGGGAGAGCAGGGACGGTGGCGTGGGTGGCGGTCATCGGCCGGCCGCCTGCCGGGTCGGCGGGACCGCCCGGCGAATTCCGCGGGCAATCGATCTCGTGACGAAATGGTTGACCGGGCTCGCCGCGGTCAGCAGCGGGCGCAGCAAGGGGTTGCCTTCGAGCGCGAACGTCCAGATCAGCCGGGTTCCGCCGGGGGTCGGCTGCAAGGCGATGTCCTCGGCGAACCGCGTCAGGCCCGGAATCGAGGCGGCGTCGACGGTGAAGGTCAGCTGCGCGCCCTCCTCCCAGCGATAGAACCGTTCTTCCAGGTGCACGACGCGCCCGAGGGTGACCACGCGGGTGGTGCCGACACCGAACGGCCGGGGCGAGGTCCAGCGCGCCGCGGTGATCACCGGCGACCACGACACGAGGGTGTCATCGGAGGTCAACGCCGCCCAGACGCGCTGCGGTAGTTGCGGTATGTCGACGAAATGGGTGTAGCGGCGGGCGGCGCCGGCGAGGAATGCGTCATCGGATTCCGCCAGCAGGAAACGTGCAGTCATGGGACCGGATTGCCTTTCACGGTCAGAGATCGAGGACGAGGGGTCCGCCGGTGGAGCGGGAGACACAGGTCAACATGTGGTCGAAACGTTCGGTGTCGGTGAGCGACCGGTCGCGGTGGTCGACGTCGCCGGAGAGCACCCGGGTCTTGCAGGTGCCGCAGAACCCTTGCCGGCAGGAGTACAGGGCGTTGGGTTTGACCCGGAGCAGGGCTTGCAGCGCCGTTTCCCGGCTGCCGACGCGGACATCGACCCCGGTTCGGGCCAGTGTCAGGTCGAATTCGCGGCCGTCGGTCACCGGCAGTGCGGAGAAGCGTTCGGTATGTAGCGACGCAGTGGGGTTGAGCCGGAACAGGTGCTGCTGCGCGGCGTCCAGCACCGGGGGAGGGCCGCAAACATACACGGCCGCACCAGCTTCCGCGCGAGCGAGGATGGCCGGGATATCGGGTGCGCCGTATTCGTCGTCGGGGCGGATGTCGGTGTGCGGCGGTAGTTCGCTCTGCAACGGCATGCTAGCGCGGGAGCGCCCCAGATACACCAATTGCCCACGTGCACCGGCCGCTCTGGCCATCGGCAGGATGGGAGTGATCCCGATGCCAGCGGCGAGGAACAGGTACGACGGCGCGTTCTCGATATAGGTGAACGCGTTGCGCGGCCCACGAATTCGCAGCGCGTCGCCCGGTTGCCGCGCATGCATTTCCAGTGATCCGCCGCCGCCGCCGTCGGCGATGCGGCGCACGGCGATGCGGTAGCGTCGCCGATCCCGGGGATCCCCGCACAGCGAATACTGCCGTTGCCGCCCCGACGGCAGAAACACATCGAGATGCGAACCCGGCCGCCACGACGGCAGGATCTGTCCGTGCCGGCCGACCAGCGTGAGCGTCACGACGTCATCGGTCTCGGCACCCACCGACTCGACCACGGTGTCGAGTTCGAATCCGTGGAACCGCACCGGCTTCGGACGGGAGAGCGCGGGTGTGGTGAACACTTTTTTGTAGATGTCCATGGCGACGCCGAACGCTCGCAGGCTCGGCGTGGGGGTGGCATCGGTGCTGGTCATGCGCGCGCCGCCGGCGAATGTGCGAGATAGCGCAGCGCGCTATCCATCGACCCAAGCTGCGAGGGATGGAAACTCGGACGCAGGTAGCGCGGCATTTCGGTGAAGAAGGTTGTGAAACTGGGGATCACGCCCCGCACGGTCGCGCTCACGAACTGCGCACCCCAGAATCGGCCTTTGTTCGTGCTGGGGTCTTTGCGATACAGGTACGCCGTGGAGATCACGAAGAGCGGCAAAAGCAGTGCGGTGGCGAGCAATCCGGTGCGGGCCCGGCGCGCGTAACCGCCGTCGAGGTACATGTAGGCGTCGAAGACCACGCTGCGGTGTTCGACTTCCTCCGCGCCGTGCCAGCGGACCAGATCCAGCATCGTCGGGTGCATGCCCGCCGCTTCGAGGGCCTCGGCTTCCAGGAGCCACTCGCCGATCACCGCGGTGAAATGCTCCATGCCCGCGAACAGGCCGAGGCGCTCTTTGAGCCACTGCTCCTCGGCCTTGCCGCTGAGTTCATGACCGCCCAGGACACGATCGACCAGCCAGGCAACCTTGCTCACGTAGGACTCGACGTCCAGACCGATCGACTGCAGGTGGTCCCGCGCGCCCTCGTGGCTGCTGGCATGCATCGACTCCTGGCCGATGAATCCGGTCACCTCTTCGCGCAGGCGTTCGTCGTGGATGAACGGGAGGGCCTCGGCCAAGCAGGCCGCCATGGCCCGTTCGCCTTCGGGCAGTACCAAGTGCATCACGTTGGTGACGTGGGTCGCGACCACCTCGCCCGGGATGTAGTGCATCGGCACCGAGGAGAAGTCGAAGTGGACGTCACGGGCGTGGATCGCGTGGGCCTCGTCCTGATAGGAGCGCTTCGTTGCACTGTGATCAGCCATCCACCGACCGTACATAGCAACAAATTATATTGCAATGTTGCAGCAACAAGTCGAGTCGTGATGTTGCAGCGATCGCGATCGGTGCTAGCGTCGAGAGGTGTCCTCCACCGCCGCCACCTCGGAAAACGCAGCCGAGACCATCCAGGAGCGGATCCTCGAAGCAGCCCTGATCCAGTTCGTCGAGGTCGGCGTGAAGAAGACGACCATCGAGGACATCGCCCGCAAGGCCGGCGTCGACCGGGTCACCGTCTACCGGCGCGTCGGCTCCCGGGACGACGTGGTGCGTGCGGTCACCGACTGGGAGGTGCGCAAGCTGCTCGCCGAACTCGCCGAGCTTCCCGCCCGCAACGACACCCTGGAGGACTTGGTTGTCGAGGTGTTCACCACCGTTCTCACGCGCTGGCGGACCCATCCACTCGTGCAACGGATGCTCACCCTAGAGCCCGGCCGCCTACTCCCGCAGCTCACCACCGAGGGCGGCGCCTTCTTCTTGATGTCGGTCGCCGCGACGACCGAGATCCTGCGGAACGCGATGCGGGAGAAGGGTTTCCGCGAAATTCGCGATCTGGAAGTGCGCGTTGAGGTCGTCTGCCGCATCATGCACTCGCTGATCCTGCAACCGACCAGCACGCTCGACCTGGACGCCGGGCTCACCGCGTTCGCCCGCGACTACATCAGGCCCATCATCACCGACTAGCCCGGGCGGCAGACAGGACTGACCTATTGCCATAAGCGCGCGCAGGGGAGCGCTGGTAATGCGGGGTCGGTGTTGTCATCGACGGTGACAGTCAGATCCGTGTTCGCGGCCAGTTCGGCGGCGACGCTGGCGACCTGCTCGACGCAGCCCTGGTATTCCAGGTCGAGTGCGCCGGCCCGGATGTGGATGTGGCGAATCTCCGTGGTGACCTTCATGAGTCCGCGATCGCGGTGGGTCCAGCAGCCGGGCATGGCGGGCCGAGGTTCCGCATCATCGATTCTCCCGAGTCGAGGGATCGCGTTAGGGCGCAAGAAAACTGGCAGAGCACGATGAGATACCTATTCGCGAGAAGCACATCTGAATCTCGTTGCGCTATCAGAATTGTGCTGGTCCGCATTGCGAGTGGCGATGTGCGAGCTGCCTACAGTCGCTCGTTCGAATATGTAGACCTCGACCATCGATCGCCGAAGACCGGTATCGGTCAGATGGTCGGCAGCAGAGCGAAGCCGCCGTGACACTCCGCAGGCAGCGAGCTGACCTGAGCTTTCGCGCGTTCACCGCCGAATTGGTGCACGGGCTGGGAAAAGCGGCGGGGTTCGCCGTCGAAAGGCTGCTCGGGTTGTTTTTCCGGTAGCGGGTTGGCGCGGTAATGCACCGCAGTCGTCATCCGCGCGCAACCGCGAGTCACCTGACCGTCTTGGATCCGCGCGTCTGCGGATGGACCGAGTTGGCTGTTCGTGCACAGGTTTCCGATGATCTGCCTGGGAGCGTTGCGGTCGGACTCGGTAGTCGGCGTGACGCAACTGCCTCGGCGACGCGCGCGAGAGTGTCCGTTCTCAGCTGGGTCCGATCACGCCGGGCGCAGGCCATCGAGCACCGTGCTCAGGCCGCGCCGGAAGCGTTCCCGCGCATCGGTGTTCGCATAACGGGCGAGGAAAGCGGCCGCGAGCGTGGCGCCGTCGCCGTCGGCGTCCCGCAGGTTCGGAACTTCCATTGCGGGGGCTTGGACGGCGGAACCTCCTCGTGCCCAGGCGGATTCGGCGAGAGCGGCGCCGAGCACGTAATAGTAGAAGCCGGTCGTCGCCGCCTCCAGGCGCTCGTCGCGGAATCCGGCCGACTCGAGGACCTCGAGTATCGTGCCGAACTGCGCGACGGCCGCCGGGCCCATCGGCGGGGCGGTGCCCACCAGTGCCGCCGCCCAGTGGTGCCGCAGCAATGCCTCGAACGTCCGAATTCCGATGCCCTCCAGGGTTGTTCGCCACCCTGCGGCAGCGTCCACTGCCGCCGATGTCTCCGCGAAGACCGCGTCCAACGCGTACTCGAGCAGGTCGTCCTTGTTTGCGACATAGCCGTACAGCGTCATGGGCGGTACGCCGAGCCGATCGGCCAATTTGCGCATGGTCAGCCCCGGCACCGAGTCCTCGTCGAGCAGCGTCAGCGCGGCGGACACTATCCGGGCACGGTCCAACGCCGGTCTGCCACGGGACGACTTCTCCTGGCGTAGCCACACCGACTTCCTCTCAGGCATTGACCGATCATACGTAACTCGTACACTGAACGGTGTACGTACAACGTACGAGATTCGTTAGGTGTACGGTTGCGACTCTTTCGAGAACAGAGGTCAAGATGGCGACAAATCAACTGCGCAGGGTGGACACCGTGATAGTCGGAGGGGGCGCGTCCGGTCTGGCCGCGGCACGGCGGCTCGTCGACCACGGTCGCTCCGTCGTTGTCCTCGAAGCCCTTCCGCGTGTCGGTGGTCGAACGCTGACCAAGCGGGTAGGTGAGACGGTGCTGGACGAAGGGGCGACCCTGGGTTACCGGGCGCACGACAACGTGTTCCGGCTCGCGCGAGCACAAGGCGTAGGGCTGTTCGAGAGCAATTCCGAAGGGCGCTTTCTGCTCCACACCGCCGGTACTACCCGCGGTTTCCGTTTCGGCAACTCTCGTGCGATGACGTTGTTCGGCGCACCGGCCCTGCGGCCACTGCTCCGCCCGATCCTTCGGCTCACCTCGCGGTGGACCGCGCTGCCTGCCGAAACCATGCTGCAGGTACTGGGAGCCGTGTCGGCCTTGGACAAACTGGCCGCGACCATTCCCGCGTCGGCACCCTGGACCGCCCCCGACGCCGACCAGCTCGACAACCGCACCTTCGGTTCGTGGCTGCACGAACAGCTACCCGACCCCGGGGCCCGGCGGCTGTTCGAGGCCAATTTCGCCGGGTATCTGCCCGAGACCACCTCGCTGCTGTTTGCCCTGCATTTCCTGAGCACCTGGGGAAGTATCGGCAGCCTGCTGGCCGGGCCCGCCCAGGTATACCGATTCCGTGGCGGCGCACAGGAACTCGCTGTGGCGCTGTCGCGGTCGTTGGGTGAGCGTGTCATCCTCGCCAGTCCCGTTCACTCCATCACCCACTACGCGGCAGGCGTCGTGGTGCGTTGTGCGGAAACCGAATACGAGGCGGATCGGGTTATCGTCGCGATCAGCCCGGCAGGCGCGCGTCACCTGCGTTTCGATCCAGAGCTGCCGCAGGACCGCGTCACGCTGCAACACGGATGGCAGCCGGTACACGGGCGCAAGGTCAACATCGTTTACGACGAACCATTCTGGCGGCAGACCGGACTTTCGGGCTCGGTCCTGACCGATCTCGACGCGGTCCCGGGACTGCTCGACGCTTCTCCTGCGGACGGAAACGTCGGCGTTCTGTCGGGCTACCTCCCCGGTGACCGGGGCTCCGCAGACCCCGGGGAGCGGCAGCGCACAGTGCTCTCGGTATGCACCGCACTGTTCGGGCCACGCGCAGCCGAACCGCTGCACTATCTCGAGAAGAGCTGGGAGGACGAGCCCTTCGCCTATGGCTGTGAAGGAGGCCTCGCGGTCGGCGCTCTCACCACCGCACGCCGCCTACCGAAAACTCCCGTCGGCCGGGTGCACTTCGCCGGTGTCGAGACCGCCGACGCCTGGATGGGTTTCCTCAGCGGCGCCATCCAGGCCGGCGAACGTGCCGCCGACGAAGTCCTTGCCGCCGGATGAACTGTTCGCACTCGCCGGTGGTGCCACCGCGTCGTGTCACCTTCCGCGCACCGGCCGATCCAAGCCTGATGACGGTGAGGTCGCATCCCATTGCTCTGCGGAGCGAATGATGTCGGTGCTGATCTGTTCGAGGAACCGGGCCGCCGCGGCGAGCCCGGCCCCGGCCGGGTTATCGGCACCGAAGGTGTACGCGCAGCGCAGTGCGACCTCGGCCAGGTGCTGATCGGCGCGGGCGCTGGCCACGACGCTGCGCAAGCCCGCGTCCGCGTCGATGAAATAGCGCTGGCGCCTGCTGTTTTCGTCATGACCGCGGAGGAGCATGCCCTGCTCCTCCAGCAAGGTGACCGCGTGCGAGACCGGCCACTGCGGCTGCCGGTCTCGTAGGTGTATAGACAGGCCATGACGCCTGCGGCGGTGCGCGGTATCGAGTACGAGGCCCCGAGCGGGGACCTGGTTCAGGAACCGATCACGTCGGCAGCGATGGTGTCCCAGATCGGCAGCGAGCGAGCCTGTATGCCGCGCCCTGCGGCGGGTGGTCGGTGGGGGACCGGGCAGACTGAGGCCATGGGTTCTGGTTCTTCAGCTCGGCCGTCGCCCGCGGATCTGGCCGCGGCGCAGGACAAGACTGTTCCCGATGTGATCGGGCCCGACTTGCATGTGCTGTTCTGTGGAATCAATCCGGGCCTGTGGTCCGGGGCCACCGGATATCACTTTGCTCGTCCGGGAAATCGGTTCTGGCCGGCCTTATATCGGTCCGGCTTCACGCCGCGCCTACTCCAACCCGACGAACAGCGAGAACTGCTCGACTTGGGCTTGGGGATCACGAATGTGGCCGCACGCACGACCGCCAAAGCCGAGCAGCTGACCGCCGACGAACTGCGCGCCGGCGGACGCGCCCTGGTCGATCGGGTCGAGCAGTATCAACCGCGAGTCCTGGCCGTACTCGGTATCGGCGCCTACCGCACGGCTTTCGGTCGTCCGCGCACCACGATCGGCCCCCAACCCGAACGGATCGGTGATACCGCGGTGTGGGTGCTGCCCAACCCCAGTGGCCTCAACGCCCACTACACACTCGACGCCCTCGCCGCGGAATTCCGCGCCCTGCGCGAGATGGTCGAAACCGGCTGACCGTGTCTGATCAGTGAGGTCGTCTTCCTCACGTCCTATCCGCAGGCTCTACCCGGGCAAACCCTGCAGTGAGCTCGAGGAGCAAGGCAACCCGCCCGCCGAACCGGGTTCGAGTTGTCGACGCCGACGGCTTTGAGCCGCATGGAGATTCGCGCGGGTTACGGCGCTCGCACTTGGTGTCTGTTCCAGATTCGGCAACAGTTTTTGCCACATTCCGACTGGGTCGCGCACGCTGAATCTCCCCATCAGTTCGAGCGAAGGTCAGTGAAATCCGATGACTGTCAACGTATCCGGCGCCCATGCCACCGCGGAGACGAGATTTCTTCCAGTCAGTGTGTACCTCATGGCGTTCGGCCTGTTCGCCATGGGCAGCGCCGAGTTCCTGCTGGCGGGCGTCCTGCCCGCGGTCGCCGCCGACATCGATGTCAGCATGGCCGCGGTGGGCGGGCTGATCACCAGCTTCGCCATCGGGGTCGTTGTGGGCGGGCCGCCGTTCGCGATTCTCAGCCTCCGCTGGCCCCGGCGCCTCGCGCTCGTCGTGACGCAGGTGGCGTTCGCGGCGTGCCTCGCGATCGGCTTGATCATCGGCAGCTACCCGGCGCTGTTGATCACCCGCTTCGCCGCTGGTCTCGCCTACGCTGGATTCTTCGCGGTCGCGGCGTCGACCGCCGTCGGCCTGGTGCCGGCGGACCGGGCGGCGCGCGCATCGGGTGTGGTGGTCAGTGGACTCGGCCTGGCGATGATCCTGGGTGGCCCGGTCGGCACCCTGATCGGTTACTGGACCGGCTGGCAGGGCGGATTCTGGCTGGTGATCGCGCTCACGGTCGGCGCGGCGATCGCGGTCGCCCTGACCATGCCGCCGACCTCGGCGGCGAAGAACATCGACATCGGCACCGAACTCGCCACCCTGCGAAACACTCGGCTGTGGCTCGTCTACGCGATCACTTTGCTGAGCACCGCCGCCTACATGGTCACCTTCAACTACCTGGCCGAGCTCCTCATCACAGTCACCGGAATCGGTGAAATCTGGGTGGCACCGGTGTTGGTGCTGTTCGGAGTGGGCTCCTACATCGGCTTGGCGGTCGGTGGGCGGATCTCGGATCGTCTTCCGCACCGCGCCATGCTCATCGGAGCCACCGGCATCGCCGCGGCCTCCGTGCTTCTGGCCGCCGGAGCCGGCAGCGCACTCGTCGTCACCCCCGTCGTCCTGCTGCTCGGTGTCGCTGGATTCGTCCTGAACCCCGCAATCTACGGCCGGGTCTTCGCCCTCGCCGCCGACGCCCCGACCCTCGCGGGCGCCACCACGGTGTCAGCGTTCCAACTCGGGATCAGCCTGGTCCCACTACTGGCCGGAGCTGCCTTGGGAGCGGGCGCATCGATCATCGCCATCCCGTGGATCGGTGCCGGTCTGGCGCTGGTGACCGTCCCGCTCGTAGTACTCGAAAAGCGTTGCGGCCATGTCGATTCGGCATCATCCCACCCTCATCAGTCAACTGAATTGCCCGCCCGCTGACGCGGACGACGACGCGGGATCCGCTCCGCGCCCGGCCAGAATCTTCGGGTGCGGAGCAGGTAGCGCGCTACGCGAGGCAGCCGCATCCGGACGGCCAGCACCGGTCCAACTGGCCTTGGCCCGGCGCGCCTTTGTAACCGTCGTGGCGGTCACGGCGTTCTGGAACAACCGAGATCGCGAAACCGGGTTTGAGTGTCAGGAGTGATCGAACAGGGTGACTACGCTCTGCGGTGCTTCCGGGCCGAAGAAGATCTCCAGGTTATTCGCCGCGCGGCCGGCGGCGTCGCTACTACTCAGGAACAGCCGCTTTTCGTAGGCGGTGAGCGCGACTTCGATGTCGGGCTGCTCGATCAGCTTGCTTGCCAGGTCAGCGCCGTCGTACATGGCGAGGTTCGCGCCCTCGCCAGCGAAGGGCGACATCAGATGCGCGGCGTCGCCGACGAGCGTCGCGCCGGGCACCCTGCCCCATGCGAGCCCGACGGGCAGGGCATAGATGGGTCGGAGCCACGGTTGCGCGTCGCTCTCGGTCACGAAGGCGGTGAGCAGCGGCGACCAGCCAGCGAACTCGTCGGCAAGTCGACGCAGGCCCGCGGCCGGGTCGCCGAAGTCGATCGACCTCATCCACTCCTCGGGCTTGTTCAGCGCCACGTATCCGGACACGCGCCCGTCGGCGTAGCGATGGGCGATGATGCCTTTGCCCGGCGCGACCGCCATCAGGGTGCCGCTGCCGATCGCGGCCACGCTCGCCCGACAGTTCTGGCTGCCTGAGGCGAGAGCGATCTCGACAAAGCAGATTCCGCTGTAGAGCGGCTTGGGGGGGGTGAGCAGCGGACGCACCTTCGACCAGGCACCGTCCGCGCCGATGACGATGTCGGCGTGTGTGGCGGAACCTTCCGCGAAGGTGAGGTCGTAGCCCCCCTCCGCACCGTGCCGGATCGAGGCGAGCTGGTGACCCCACCTGATCGTCCCGGGCGCCAGTGAGTCGATGAGCAGGCGCCTGAGTTCGCCACGGTCCACCTCGGGACGGACCGAACCGCGGTCCGCAGGAATATCGAGCAGAATCGTGCCGTGGCGGTCGACCACCCGCTTGGCGTCCTCGCCTGGGCGGACCAGAGTTAAAAACTCGTCGTGTAGACCGGCTGCACGAAGCGCGACCTGGCCGGTCTCTTCGTGGATGTCGAGCAGGCCGCCCTGCGTCCGCGTCGTAGATCGTCGCGGCGACGCCGTGAGCCTGAAGTACCCGGGCGAGCGTCAACCCGCCCAGTCCCGCTCCGACAATGGCAATGGTCCTCTGCATGCTGCGCTCCTCTGTCGCGCCGGCACATGCCGGCGATGGTCAGTGCCGGGAGCGGACGGGATGCCCGGTCTCAGCAAGGAGACGCTCAACGATCAGAACCATCTGGATCGATGTACGAACGATGTCCTGCGGAAGAACCCACGGAACATCGCTTTTCGCGACTACGTGATCATAGCTCGGCGTCGGCCTCGCGGCCGCCGGGCCGATCGATCCCGACACGGGCGGCGTCAGCGTCGGCATACGAACCTCGCATTCCGACTCACCCCTTCTGTTCCGTATGGCGATCGAACGGAGTACCCCGCCGCACCGGTTCGGCCCAGGTCGCGGGTGTTCCGTAAAGGTGTTCCGCGAACCGTTCCGGTGAACCCGAGCGTGACCAACTCGAAGTCAAATCATCATCGCTAGCCGGGCCGGATCTCGTCCCAAGCGACCGGCAAGTGTGCCGGTGAGGTGTTGGGGGTCCCGGTCTTGAACGTGACTTCCTCGAGCGGCACCGCCAGGCGCAGGGACGGGATGCGGCGCGCCAGGGTGTTGAAGACCACCGTCAGTTCCAGCCTGGCCAGCTGCTGGCCGACGCACCGGTGCGGACCGAAGCCGAAGCCCAGGTGCTCGCGGGTGTCACGCCGGAGGTCGAACCGGTCGGGATCGGGGAACTGGGCCGGGTCGTGGTTCGCGCCCTGGACGGACACCACTATGTAGTCTCCGGCGGCGATCGGCGTGCCGGCGATCTCGGTGTCGGTCTCGGCAATACGCAGCAGTCCGGTTCCCACACCGAGTAGGCGCACGCGACGCGGTCCGAGCCGAGATCGGCGATCTGGCAAGCACTTTGAGCGAGCGGCAGCAGGGCTCCTTCCGCCGATCGATCGAAACACTGATCCTGCATTACGTCACCCAGCACGCCATTCCGGTGTGAGCATCCTCGCTGCCCAGGGCCCAGCGTGGTTTTCAGGTCATTGCGGCGGGGCACCTGTCACCGGAACACCAAACGGGACCAAACCCCCGGCCGAAACATCCAAAGCCCGTCAACGCACTCAATTCGGCTAGTTGGACACGTGCTGTCAGGGCAAGCGCCAGCCTTCTGGGCAGCGAGTGCATCAGAACGGCGGCGAGGGCGTTGATGCGGCCGGACACGACGGTAGGGCAGTCGGTGCGCAAGGCACGGAAGGCGGTGTCTACGACCTGTTCGGGGGTCTGGAAGCGGAAGCCCTGGTCGGAGGTGCCCGAGACCCGGTAGAACTCGCTACTGGGAGGACCTGGTGACAGGCACAGAACTCGCAGGCGGCTGTCGTGAGCCTCGGCCCACAGAGCGCCGGTGAAGGACGGGACGAAGGCTTTCGCCGCCGCATACACTGCCATTCCGGGCATGGGCGCGTAGGCGGTCAGACTGGCCACGTTGATCAGCCCCGCTACGCGGTGGACTGCGTGTTCACGGGCAGGCCGTCGAGTTCTGGTGGGTTCGCAAAGCGAGGATATCGGTGATGTCGATATCGGGTCCGCCGTCGAGGACCAGGTCCAGACGGGCAGGCCCGACCGTTTGCGTGATGGCAGGCCCGTCGTAGCGCGGGATGACGGCGGCCGCGGTGGCTTGCAGGCAGATCGATCGGATCATGCCGGTCCGGGAAGACGCGGTGCAGGAAGGGTTTTCGGGCTGCTGCGGGGGAGGGTCGATCACGAACACCATCGGGAGTTCGGGGGCGCCCCGTTGGACCCAGATGGGGAATCCGAGGTCGTTGTACAACCAGAACTGGTCGCGCAGATGCTCGGGCAGCTGTCCGCGCAGGCCCACTCCGAACGGGCTTGCGCCGGTTCGGCACCAGTCGGTGCGCCGGTCCAGCCGCAGCGGGTTGCTTGCAGCTTCGGCGCGGTCGCATACCCACAGCAGCTCCAGATACAGCGGTCCCAAGGGAAGCCGGCGGTTTCGTGTTCCCTGCCCGCGATGGCGGGTGCCTTGGTCGAGCACCAGCCTTGCCTCGGACAAGCGCCGTGCCCAGTCGCCGGCCGGGTCGACCATGCAGAACACGTGATGGAGCTGCATGGAAAAACGGTACCCCGATCCCCGCCGCGGCTCTGCCGCAATGACCAGCCACACCATCCACAAGCCCGCTCACCGGCGTGCGCGCGGGTTCGCGAGATCAGCTGCTGGCCAACGTTTGTCCCCGATCGAGCGCGCGCGGGGGTGATGGGGTCGAAGGCGCGCGAGGGACGGTTCAGGCGATGGATCGAAATCCTTCCTGAGCCGTCCAGGTGACGTCCATGACTTCGCGCTGGTGGTGGCCCGGCTTGTGCCCTAACTGGGCTTGGCAGACCAGCGTGCTGGGCTACCCGGGGGCTGCCATATCGACGCTGTCGCCCGACCATATCCCATGGTCATCGAGGTGGCCGGTCAATGCCTTTCACGCCGCCGCGTGGTGCGCCGGATGGTCAGGAGCTGCCTGCCAGCAGCACAGCACCGATCAGCGCCGGATCGTCCGGCATGGGCACGTGGCCGAGCCCGGGCAGGGTGAGCATGGTGGCCTGTGGGAACAACTTGCGGGCCTGCCGCACCTGATACACCGGCAGGATGAGATCACGCCGACCCCAGGCGATGGTGATCGGGCAATCCACGGTCGCGGGGTCGGTGAACCTCGGGACCGGCGCGCTCGTCGCTCGGTCGATGACCGCATTGTCGAGCAGCGACCGGACGTCGATGGCCGCGGTGACCGGATCGGCCTTCCATCCTCGCGCATAGAACGCCGCGAGCAGTATCGCCCGCAGCGGCGCGCGCACCAGCGCGGCGCTCACCCGATCCGCGGTCATCAGGCGTACAGCGGTGCGCAGGGCCGTGAACATCGCGACCGAACGCCGGTGGTCGAGCGCTCCGAGGGCGAAGCCCGCGGGCGAGAGCGCCGTCACCGATTCGGCCATACCGCGGCAGGCGAGCTCCAGCGCGAGATAACCGCCGAGTGAATTGCCCGCAAGATGCGGTTTCTCGCCGGGCGGGGTCACCGCGCGGACGAAACGCGCCAGCCGTTCGATCGAGCCTTCGAGAACATCAGCGTCCTCGGGCAGTTCGGGCGAGTCACCGTGCCCGGGCAGGTCCACCGTGACGACTCGGCGATGGCGGGCCAGCCGCTCGGCCACCGGATCCCAGGCGTGCCGTCGGTGCACGAGCCCGTGCAGCAGGATCAGTGTCGGCCCGTGACCCCGCACGTCGTAGGCGAGTTCGAGCTGTTCGGCGCCGGTATCGAACGCTAGGGACACCGCTGTCCTCCGCATCTGTGGGCCCGCAGGTTGTTAGCGAGACGCTCGGTTACATATAAGTTACCGAGACAGTGTGTGCCAATCAACGGTCCTTGGCAAGCACCGCGCCGCAAGGGAGTCGGCAGCGCGGCCACACGCCTCGGACATCGACGACGCCGTGCGCATGTCGACGGCGGCGCGGCGCAGCCGTGCTCCGCCGCCAACGCCGATACCTCGCGCGGTGTCGGTCACGGGAGGTATCGGCGTGTCTGTGCCCACTCGAGTAGTTGGTCCCGCAGGGCGCTCGGCTGCAGGTGTGCGGCGAGTCTTTCGATGTGGGCGGTGAGGTTCTTGTGTCGACGCAGCTCTCTGATCTGGTCGATGGGGAGTTCGGTCCAGCGCTCACCGAGGGCGCGGGCTTGATGGGGGGTTAGGGAAAGCTCAAACAGTGTGTGGGTCGCGAGTGCCTCGGGACTCCAGTCCGAGTCTTCGGCGATTGGGCCGAGCTTGTCTATGACCCACGTGCGAAGCATGAAATTGTTCTGAGCCTTCCGCTGGCGGCCCGCCGAACCCTCGCCCGACATCCGTCCATTGGCCCACAGCGACAGCTTGGCCCATCGACGGCGGAGGTCTGAAGGTTCGCCGAAGTCGTAGACATGACCCTGAGCGACAACGCGAACGGCTTCGAGCTGCCGGTCTCCGGCGACTGCCACCAATGCCTGAAGGCGTTCGATCGTCCATGTACTCAAATCGGTAAGCGGATCGTGCGAATCTGCGGTATCGCTCACGGCTTCTTCACTTCTGCTGATCGGCTGCGGTACTGAACTGTGCGGGCGTTGTGCGCGCACCAGGGTCGCCTCGAGGGCGAACTGCGAATCAGGGGTGGTTCACGCCCTAACTGTTCGGAGGGCAGGTGGCGGGCTTGGATGCGTGGCACGTTCAGGCCGGCGCTATCCGTGTTCGCGTCCGGGCAGCGGAGCTCCGTGTAAGAACCTCCCGTACGGGCCCCGGGCGTCGTTGTCGATCTCCGGCAGGACGCGACCGTACCGTCCATCGGTCCGATCTCTTTTCGGGCCGGAAACCCAGAAATGTTCACCGGTCTCGATGTCGTAGAAGTTGGCGTCGAACATGCCTGGCCAACGGCGCAGCGTACGTCCGCGGAAATACGCAGTGTTCCAAGTCTTGGAGAAACGAACCCACGTGATCCACGACGGGCCCTGATCCGTGTCGTAGCCGCTTTTGAGCTGCACATACATGACCCGCCGCGCCATGGTATGAGGGTAACGCCCCGAAGCTGCCTGCCGCGAGGCAATTTACCCGGCGGTCCCTCGGCCGGTCCGCGGGATACCCAGTGCGGCAACAGCTGTCGCGGACGGAAGCTGCGATTACGTCGCCCACCAGGCAGCGGCCCGTGTTAATGCCTCGTCGTCGCGAAATCAACAGGATTCAGGCAGTGCCGGCGTCAAAATCGCGGCGCAGGCCGCGGACGAACGAGTTCGGGGCAGGCGGGCAGGATCGCCTCGAACCACTGCTGATCGTCGGGATCAGAACACCAGCGACATCATGAATCAACAAGCAACCGTTGGCAATCCAAGCAAAATCGATCACACAATCCGTGCCAGATCTGGTTTCCAGGTTCCGGGGTCGGCGGGCGCTGTTTGCTGCCGGGTAGGCCAGAACCTGAATAGGCCGGTATTCGACCGCCGATAAGTGGGCGAGATCGGCGACCAGCGAACGCCCGAAAGTTCATGCGCGCGTTGCAGTTCGCCTTCGACAACGCCTGCCCGAGGGATCCTGCGGTCACACATCCCAGGTGACCGGCAGGCTCTTTACCCCGAAGATGTCCGCAGTTTCCGGGCGCAGGGCCACCTCGTCGGCCGGTACGGCCAGGCGCAGGGTGGGGAACCTGTTGATCAGAGCGGGGAACGCGACGCGCATTTCGACGCGGGCGAGCTGCGCTCCCAGGCAGTGGTGGGCACCGTGACCGAAGGCGAGGTGTCCGCCGGCCCGCCTGTGGATATCGAGCGCGTGCGGATCGGGGAAGCGCTCGGGGTCGTGATTGGCGGTGTGGTACGACGCGATCACCACCTGCCCGGCCTTGATCGTCTGGCCGGCCAGCTCGACGTCTTCCAGCGCTGTCCTCATGGAGGTCTTGGCGACGCTGAGATACCGCAGCAATTCCTCCACTGCCTGGTCGGTGAGCGCGGGATCGGCGCGCAGCGCGGCGAGTTGGCCCGGGTGGCGCAGGAGCGCGAAGGTGCCCAGTGCCAGCATGTTCGCGGTGGTGTCCAAGCCTGCCGCCAGCAGAACCAGGGCCATGCCCCGCAGTTCCTCATCGGTCAGATCGGTGTCGATGAGCTCGCTGAGCACGTCGTCAGTGGGGTTGGCGCGCTTGGCGGCGACCAGTTCGGTGAGGTACTCGTAGGTCGCGGTAACCGCTGCCATCAGGTCCTCGTCGCTGATCTCCCCGCCCATGAACGACTCCACGTTCTCCTGGAAGAAGTCCCGGTCCCGGTAGGGCACTCCCAGCAGTTCACAGATCATGATGGCGGGAATGGGCCTGGCGAAGGCCGTCACCAGGTCCGTTGGCGGCCCGGTTTTCTCCATCGCGTCGAGGTGGTCTGTGGTGATCTGCTCGACGCGTTCGGTGAGCAGCCGCATGCGCCGTGCGGTGAACTTGCTCGCCAGCGGTTTCCGACAACGCCCGTGCTGCGGGTCGTCCATGAGCAGGAACTCGCCGGGCGGTGCCGGTGGGATCTCGAAGCCCGCGTAGTCGATGGTCGGGTGGAGCATGAGCTCCTTGCGCGAACTGAATCGAGAGTCGGACAGGATCGACCGGACCAGGTCGTGTCCGGTGACCAGCCAGCCGGGTTTTCCGCCGGGGAAGGTGTAGTGGCTGATCGGGCCGTGTCGACGTGCCTCGATCAGCTCGGCCGGAGGGTCGAACGGGCAGCCGGACTGACGCGCTGTCGGTAGCGTCGCGATCGTGTGGAGAGCCTCACTCATGCTCAGTTCCTTTGCGGCAGAAGGTGTTTGGGAGATCCCGGAAGTCGTAACAGAATCACTATAAGCATATGTATACGTAGATGCAAGGCCGACTGCCACGGTTGCCTGGCGGTCACGCTCGGCTGGAGTCTCGCTAGGGCGCTGGAGTGGATCGCCCGACGTGGTAACCGGAACCGCTGCTACCGCTGAATTCGGCGTGTGCGCGCGTTGAGTTGTTGTGTGCCCGAGGCCATGTAGGCGGCGAGGATGTATGCGACCGGTGTCGGGTAGTAGCAGGTTCGGCGTGTGCGTTGCGGCAAAGTGCGCCACCCCCCCCGGGGGGTTCCGTTGTGTCGCAGCGAAATTCAGCGCAGCTGATGTTCATTGAATGCGGGCCATCCAGCACCGCCGGGACGCCAAGGAAACGCTCGGCAGCAGTTACTCCTGCCCGGGTCGGTCCTGGAAGTCGAGTACTTCGGCCACGAGGCGGCGGGCGTGTGCGGCGCTCAATCCCTCGGGGCGGAAGAGGATTCGGTACATCAGCGGTGCGACGACATGATCGATGACCGCCTCGACGCCGGGTGCTGTCTCGCCGCGGTCGATCGCTCGGGCACGGATGATGGCGATCTGTTGCTGAAAGGTTGCTGATGTGGTGTGCTACCCGAACTGTCACCCGACTATCCCGCACGCACCACTTCCGCGCCGGTGAAACCGCCACTGGCGGAGGGGGAAACCGAAGTTGATCCGACGATCACAACCCTGCTGCTGGGGCAGGGCGCGTCCGCCGCTCAGCAATCGACAACGGAGGGCAACACCACAACGACCACCACCACCGCACACATCCCCGGCGCGGATCCGATGACCTCGACACGTTCTGCGCAGACCTTCGAAACGCCGGACGGCGGTCGCCAGGTTTACGGATACGACTCGCGTGGCGCCCTCGACGGGATCACGACCACCGATGCCGACGGCGTCACAAGGTATTACACCCAAGCGCGTGACGGCGACGGCAACATCATCCCGAACAGCTTCACCTACGCCAACAGCGACCGCGTCACCTACGGTCTGAGCACGACCTTCGACAGCAACGGCGACATCGTGACAGCCTTCGAAGAAGCCACCCTGACCATGTCCAGCTACGGTCAGAACAACGGCCGGACCGAACTCACCGACACCAACACCCTCGATGAAGGCCGCGCCCTCGCGACAACCGAAGAAGCCCAAGCGCTCGTACTCGCACCGCTGCTCGCCGAAGGATCCGTCGCCCGCGCGGGTTCCTTGCTGGGACGGTTTCTGCTCGGCGAAGGACGATCCGGTGGAGGAAAGGGCGACAAGGGAAACAACGGGAACAGCGAGCGCGGTACCGAAACAGAGGGCGGCCGCGCGGACAAGGACGGGAGCCGGCCCGAACAAGGTAGGCAGAACCGCGATGATCCAGCGAGCCGTCCATCGGGGGAGCAGGGCAACAACCCTGACCAACTTCCGAAGAGTGAGCAGTACTCCGGAGACTTGCAGAAGATCAACAGCCGCGATCCCGACGCGGACAAGCTGGCCGATCGGATCGGTGGTCAGTCACAAGTCAAGTTCGGCAATGATCCGAGCGGGCGAGAATTCGATGCGGTCAGCGACGAGTTCATCGGACAGGCGAAACCCGGCGGGCAGCAACTCGGTTCAGCATTCAGAAATCAAGGCAAAGAATCCTTTGAAGCGGCTCGAGCGACTGGCCGGAAGGTGTACTACCATTTCGACGGAGAGCCCGGCCCGGGAGTGATCGACAAACTGTACGAGTACTCGGCGCGATACGGAGTCGATGTCGTGATCGACACCACTTCGTTCTGATCAGGCAAGGAGAGTGAATGTTCGAGTACCACGGTTGGCTCACTGCCCAACATGATGTCGAGTATGACGATCAGGCTCGCAGTGCGGAAGTTTACGAGGCGGTAGAAGCTCGTCTGGCGGAGTTCGACACCGTGTCCGGACTCGTAGATCTTCGGCGAGTCAACGGCAAGATCCAGTTGCACGTCGCCGGTTACAAGAATCATCCGCAGTGGAACGTCGTCGAAGCATTCAAGGAAATCGGGACGATAGCACCGGGATCCTATGGCATGCTGTGGATTCGAAACGACGAAGACCCGGATAAATTCAACGAGTTCCAGGCGATTGTTATGAGGCGCGGCCAGGTCTCCGTGGAGCCAGACACCTTACTTTCTCCTTGCGTGCCGATTATCGAGAACGAAGACGAATAAAAAGCGGAGTATCGGAGCGGGGTGGCGGCAACACGGGATCAGCTCTGCCTTGCCGACCCCCGGAATCTCCGAATCACGACAAACACCGCAAAGGATGATCAGGCGGGACGCCGGATGTGACCACTACACACACCGGAAGCCTCGTCGTGTTCCGTGGTCGGGTCAGCTGAACTCGTCCAGGAATGAAGCCTATATCAATGCTGGTACCCTCGAGTTCTATTCGGGCGATGAGTACAGACGCAACGTTACTCGCGGAGAATTCGGAGCCAGGAGAGCTGCGGATGGAATGGACACCCGCCTGCTAACCTTGGATTGGTCTCTCAGTGAATCGTATATTCTCACGAAGCCGCCTACGGACTGAATACTAAAAAAGACTGCGTCGCCTACTCGTTGCGCCTAGCACAGGGCGCTTCTTGTTCAAGGACAACAGTGAGCGCCACAAAAACTAGGCGATCACTTATCGATACCATCTCGCTCCGACTGGACATGACGACAATAAGGACTATCGAATGATGATGGGGTGCTCATTCGAGAACAAGACACGACAAAAGGCAGGCAAATGGAACACTAGCTTATGGCATCACAATCGCGGAGTGCTACATGACTTACATCTTCCGCATTCGGTAGCTGCATCGTGTGTGCTCGGCTATTTTACGCGGAGCGCAGACGGCAGTTCCGAGATAACGTGAAATTACATGGGATGGATAGCTACCAATTGGCTTCTGCTTCGCACAACATCCCAATACTGCTGATAACCGACCCGTCAGATGTATCAATCCACACAGGCAACTCATCGATCAATTGCGCGGTCAGCAGATTCCAACCCTTACTGGGCCAATGCACAACTTCTCGGCCGATGACGAGTTGACCCTGAGTCACACCAGCCGCCCATACGGCTGCTTCCGCAAATGATGCATCCATCGATGCGCCGCCACGCGTGTCCCAGAAATCGCTCCCACCGGGGCGCCGCCATCCCAGCCCAACGGTGTAGCTACCGTCGATCGATAGTTCCCAAACCAAAACACCGCTGTCGAATCGGCCCCCGTACTGCAGGCATCGAAGGTCCCGCGAAACGGCATGTAACGCCTCCACCCAAGCTTCGGGCGGGCTAAAACCCTCAGCGTCGAGTACCGGCATAGCACCGGATTGCATCGGTATATGCCACACCAGGATGTCTGAGTCAGAAACGTTTCCAAAATCCGGCCAAACCATCAGGCCATTGTCGCATCACGGTCAGACGTGCAAGTGCCGGAGACGGGCCACTGCTGTGTGAGCTCCGGCTGCGTGCGCTCGACGGTGCGGGGGACGCCCATCTCGAAACGTTCGCTGATGCCGCGGTGCTGGATGCGGCCGTATGGGAGGCTCGCGTCGGCCGCTGTACCCGTCGCGGCCGCCAGGTTTGGTGGTGGAGGAGGATCCTGCAGATTGATCGTCGGTGGCCACGCCCGGGCGTACGCCGATTGCGAGCGCGACAGCGATGGGTTCCAATTTCCGCGGAATCTCGGGAGGTTCGTCGTATCGGCGCGAAGGCGGTTCCATTTGTCAGAGCCTCCGAGTGCAGTCGGTGTCGTCGATGCTGCCCTGGAAATCGCCCGTCGATCCGATCTGGCAAGCCGGGGTACACCATCCTCGGCTCACAGCCGGATCCGACTCGCAAGCGATTGAACGACACGTCGGAGCTGCGGCTTCAGTCGTAGTTCCGCATGAATCTCCCTGTGCCTATTGACAATTCGCTCCCCGTAGGTGAAGCTGCTGACAGCGCGATAGCTGCGCTCTAATCCCGGACCTCTCCGGAATCATCCCATCGGCAACGTGTTTCGATACCCCTTGCCGTTTGCCCGCTCGCATCGAGTCCTCGATCCATACAAGGATCGAGGACTCTTTCGTCCAATGGCCCTGCCGCGGTGCGTCGGCGCGCCACGGTCCTTTCCCCGGGCGGCCACGGATTTTGTCTACCCGCTGGCTGACGGTACGGGTCCCCGCGCGATCGATGCACCACTCGTTGAGGGCCCACCCGCAAAGCAGTCATTCGAACCTATGGCCGAATGACTGCAATCAAACAAGGAGCTGTTCCATGGCATGTCAGAGCTTTCCTCCGTCCCCTTTCCAGGTGTGCGGTGCCATCCTCGACAAATACCTGCAAACCGGCGGCCCGAATGGGTTCCTCCTCCACCCGAAAACCAATGAGCTGGCAAATCCCGACGGCTTCGGTCGGCGGTCAGAGTTCCTGGGCGGCAACATCTATTGGTCACCCGATACCGGGGCGCACCCCGTGGCGCACGAGTTCCTGACCAAGTGGGGGGAGTATGGGTACGAAGGCGGGTTCATCGGCTACCCCACCACCGACGAAATCGTGCTCTCCGATGGAGTCGGCCGCCGCCAGGAATTCCAGGGCGCAACCATCTATTGGGCGCCACTGCGCGGAGCGCACAACATCCAAGGCGCGATCCGCACGAAATGGGAAGAGTCCGGCGCTGAACGCGGCCCGCTCGGATACCCGACCAGCGACGAGGTCGTCGCTCCAGACGGTATGGGCCGCTTCAACAGATTCGACCGGGGGATGATCTATTGGTCCCCGTCCGCCGGCGCCCACAGCGTCACCGGACGGATCCTGGAAGTGTGGGCCGGCGCAGGCTACGAGAGGAGCCAGTACGGCTACCCGATCGGCGATGCGGTACCGGCTTCCGAGCCCGGCGCCGTCCTCCAGCAGTTCGAACGCGGTTCGATCTTCGTTCACAACGACTACCTGCGGGCGCTGCTCGTCCCCGCTCAAGGGTTCGCCAGCTACGACACCGGCTTGCACCCCGCCTACTGCCCGGACCCGCTCAACTCGCCGCCGACCTGCCCCGTCGACCTCAGCGACTACGACACCGTTCCCGATCCCTTCGGCACGCTGGTCCCCGCGAACCTGCAAAAGGCCGCCGTGGTCTCGTCGTACTTCTCCGCGAATGACCGCCCCAACGCCCACGAGCTATGGGAGAACTACTACAAGAACGCCGGTTCGGACTACGTGCTGAACGCCTCGATACTCGACGTGTGGACGGCCGAGGACAGGACCGCCTACAAAGATCCGAATGTGAAGCCGCCGGCAGAACGAATCAACGCCAACAAAGAGGAAGCGATCCAAGCCGCGATCGCTGAAACCAACAGAACAGGGCAACCGGCCAAGGTGATCATCAGCTCGCCATGGCTGCCGGTGGCGGGCATCAGCAACGATCACGTGCAGTCCGTCGGCCGGTACAGCCTCTGCTGCACTACTGCTGTGATCGCCCAGCCCGGCAATCCCGGCCAGCATCAGATCCAGCTGAGAACGCAGGCGCATATGTACGACGTGTACGATTTCGCTGCGGGCGATGACTACGGCAACCCCGCGCAGCAAGCTGTCCTGGTTGGTGTTGAAGGCGAAAAGCTCGGTATCGCAAAGCCGTTCCTGGTGCTTGGGTCGGCATCGGTGTGGGCATGGACTGGAGTCAGGTAAATCTAGGATGACAGCACGCGAGACACGGCAGCCGTCGCGATGGAGCGCAGGATGGGGGATAGGTGCCGGGGTGGTGGTGGCGGTACTTCTTTACATTCCCGTCACGCTCAAATCCCAACGCGCACTCGGCGTCCCGGCGCCGAACGCGACACCACGGCATCTTCGTGCCTACCCGGTCGAGATCGCCGCTTCCTACTGGGTGACCTGGGGGATTTCCCTGATCGTGCTCCTTGCTCCGGCTGCCGTGCTCGCGGTGTTCCCACGGACCCGCCGGATCGCGGTCGGGTACCTCATCACCGCCGCGGTGATCGGTGGTCTCCTGGGTGCGCTGGTGATCGGCGTAGACATTGGCGGTTTCGCACCCGACTGATCGCCGGAGATTCTCCAGTTGGCCACCTCGATACAGGCTGCAGCACGTTTAGACCGAGTACGGCGACGTCCGGGCTCGAGATCCCACCCGGCGATACCGAAATCTCAACGGGGACATGGCCAACGCCCCCTCGACGAGCCGGCCGACCGGGTCACCGTTGAACTGCACCAGCCGGGCTCGAACGGCGCTCACGCGACCCGCAACCTCTTGATGGAACTTAGGCATGGCCGGGTGATCGCAGGGAAATGTCGCCATGGGGGGAGGGCGGCTGGCGCTTGTGGAGGGTTGGAATGCGATGCGCTGCCGCGGCTGGGTTTCGTCGAGAAGTTGGCTGGCGAGCATTATCGGTGGTTGAGCACGGTCGGTGGGTGGGACTCGGCCCGAGGCGAGCCAGGTCCATCGCTGAGTCCTTCCTCGCGCGAGCTGGTTTCGGCGGTCGAACCGCGTTCTCCGCCGCAGCCGAACGGCAAGAGGTGCCGTCCGGGCCCGGGGGGTACGTGGTGATCCGCGCAGCGGGCAGAGTCCATGCCCTCGCCTAACGGCCGCCGACGCTCGCATCCCTCGAAATGCCTTGGGCGGAGAAATTATTCATTGATCGTAGTGATCGCAGCGTCCGGTGAAAACGATCGTGATCACTGGATGAAGGACATGCTTGATCGCGTCGGAGGAGTGAGCGAGTGTCGTGTCCATCGACAGCGTGTCGGCGAATCCGCGAGCGGTGGACAAGATCATGGCGGCCGCGCGGGCGCTGTCGACTTCGGGGCGCACTTCACCGCACTCCTTACCGTTTTCGATCGCGGCGGCGATCCGGCCGGCTAGGCCCGCGCTCGCGCGTTGTGCGACCTCGGCCAGTTCGGCATCGTTGAGCGCGGATATCCACAAACTGCGCTCGACTCGGTATTCGAGCGTGCGTTCCGGATCGAGAGGCAACAACTCGGCCAGGCCCGCCAGCAGCATTTCCGCGATCGGCTGTTTCGCGGCCTCGCCGTCCTGGATTCGGGTTTCAACCCGCTCAGCACTACGACGCAGGCAATCCTCGTACGAAAACCGTAGCAGCGCATCCTTGTTCGCGAAATAGTGCTGAATCAGGCCTACCGACACGCCAGCCTCTGCCGCGACCCGGGTGAACGACACCCGAGGCAGGCCCTCGGTGGCGAGCAGTCGTTGAAACGCCCGCGCCATCAGATCGCGGCGCTCGTCGTGGTCAGCGGTTCGGGGCACGTGACAACAATATACTCGTATGGTTATCTTTCCAATATGACCATACTGTTACGGTGCGTCGCCTGGCTCGCCGCGGTGCTCGTAGTGGCAGGCTGCACGGCTGCACCGGAAACTTCCGGGCGCAGCGGCGAGGCGGTGCGGCCGTACGGTGAGCTGGACCGATTCGTGCGCGACAAGATGCGCTCGGTCCGTATTCCCGGAGCCGCGTATGCGATCGTGGATCGCGACGGCATACGCCACACCGGTACCTTCGGCACCGATGGAGACGGCGCCGCCGTGAATGCCACGACCCCCTTCCTGTGGGGTTCGGTGGCCAAACCGGTGACGGCGACCCTGGTGATGATCATGGTTGCCGCCGGAGAGCTGCGACTCGATGCCTCTGTCGCCACGTATCTGCCATCCTTCCGAACCCGCGACCATGCGCGATCCGCGCGAATCACGGTGCGGCAGTTGATCAACCAGACAAGTGGACTTCCGACCAGCACTCGCCACACCGATCGGACCGACGCGCACCGCCGACCGGCAGATGTGCTGCCGGAACTAGAACAGCAGACCCTCGCCGGTGAACCCGGTGTCGCACACCGCTATTCGAGCACGAACTACTTGCTGCTCGCCGCGGTCGTGGAGGCAGTCACCGGCAAACCTTTCACCGATGTGCTGTACAGCCGGGTCCTCGACCCGCTTGCCATGCGCACCACCATCACTACACAGGCACAAGCCCAGGCCGCCGTCTCCCGCGGCCATCGCTACATCTTCGACCGCCCGGTACCCATGACGCCGCCCTTCGATCCAGCGGGCGTCGGATATGGATACCTCGGTGGAGCTCTGGCAGATCTCGCCGCTTTCGCCAGGACGAATCTCGGCGGCGGCACCGAAATCATCGATAAGGCCCAGCGGGACACGATGTTCGCGGGCGACATACCCACCAGTCCCGGCAAGAGCTATGGGCTCGGGTGGCGCCGCTGGACGGTTCCGGGCGCCGATACCCCGATGATCTGGCACGGCGGAGCAGCGCCCGGCTACTGGGCGCAGATCATCCTGCTCCCGGAGCAAGCGATCGTGCTGCTCGTCAACAGCTACGGAACACTACACGAGCCGAAGCTGCTGAACGTCGGATTCGGCTTGGCCGCACTATCTATCGGGCACGCGCCGCCGGAAATTCCTTCGGGACAGAGCTATACGGCAATACTCGGCGCGCTGGCTGCGCTGATCGTGATCCTGATCGGCCTGATCGGACACGGAATTCGACGCCTCGTACATCCGAAAACACCGGCACCGAAACGATGGCGTTCTTGCATCGCGCTCGCCGCCTGGATACTCGCACCAGGTGCGATACTCTACGGACTCGCCGCCGCTCTCCCTGCACGCATGGGCATCACACTGCCACAGCTCATGCTGTGGACGCCCGATATCGCCGGGCTGATCTACCTCACCCTTGCGGCCACCACGATGCTGCTCTTGATACGCCTCGCCCACGGCATCCGCGCGCTCCGCCCGTCGTCCGCGAGTCACATCGAGCCGTCACGGCCAGCCGAATCGTGACCTCATGAACGGCCCGTTCAACGACGCCCGTCCGCGTCGAGGCCGAAGCTGCGCCGTACCCCGGACGGGCGCACGGATCGTCATCGCGCCACAAAGCGACCCCACGACTCGCTCAGGATTCGGCACAATCGTGAGGCCGCAAGATGGTGCGGGCTGCTCCCGGGTGCGGGCGGATGCTGGGGTCCTGCGAAGTCGTACCCGAGAGGGGTTTCGCTTAGGCCAGATACCCGTCTGGGCGAACCAGGATGCGGCTGCCGGGTCGGGCAGCGTAGTTGCCGAAGGCGTGGCCTTCGGCGTCGATGACGTACTGATTCGGGACGGCGGGCTGCTGATCGGCGGGGAGCACCGACCAGGTGTGGGTGCCGGGATCGGTGTCGGCCGGTGTCGGGCAGTCGAAGCACAGCAGGGTGGCGTGCGGTCCGCGGAACAGGTCGAACAGCCGGGCCGGGTGACCGGCGGTGTCGAGGATGGGTGCGTCGGGCGCGCGGTCGCCGGAGACGAGGGGCCCAGTGTCGGCGGGGTCGCGGTAGCTGACGTCGAGTTGATGGGTGTGCTCGCGGCGGTGTGCGTTCTCGTCGCCTTCGGTGTGCTTGCGCATCAATTCGGTGCTGAGACCGAGAACATCGGCGGCGACCTTTCGGCGTTCGCTCTCGTAGCTGTCGAGCAACTCTGATGACCCGTCGGCAAGTTTCCAGCCGAGGTTGTAGGCGTCCTGGATACCGGTATTGAGCCCTTGCCCGCCAGTGGGTGGATGCACGTGGGCGGCGTCGCCTGCGAGGAAGACTCGGCCCACACGATAGCGGCGAGCCAAGCGCACGTTCGGTCGCCAGACCGTCGACCAGCGCAGGTCGGTGAGCCGGATATCGGTTCGGGCCGAATACTTCTCGAGGTACTGCTGCAGCAGCTCGAGGTCGGGTTCGACCGGAGAGGTCATCGGCATGCCGAACTGGAAGTAGGGGCCACCGGGCAAGGGCGATAGGGCGATCCCTTCTTGTGGGTTGTCAGCGGTGAACCAGTAGCCGTACTGATGGTCGAGAGCGTCGGCGCGGACGTCGCCGATCATCAGGCGAACCGAGTCGTCGGTGGTGCCGTCGAACTCGATGCGCAGCGATTTGCGGACGATGCTGGCGGCGCCGTCCGCGCCGACCAGATAGTGGGCCCGCACGGTTTCTGTGCCGCCGTCGCGGGCCAATGTCGCAGTCACTCTGTCCGGGTCTTGGTCGAATTCGACCAGTTCGGTGCCGAATTCGACCCGGATCCGATAATCGGTCAGGCGGTGACGCAGGATCTCTTCGGTTTGCGACTGACCCAGCACCTGCGGATTCGGGTACGGCACAGCGGAAGTGGGCTTTCTCGGGGCGGTCATTTGCACTTCACGGACTAGTTCGCTGCCGGTGAACATTCGGAAAACCGGTTGTCCGCAACCCTGGGTGAGAACCTCGCTGAGGACGCCTAGGTCGTCGAATACTTCGAGGGTGCGGGGCTGGACACCGTCACCGCGCGAACCGGTGAAGGGGCGCGGTGCTTTGTCGATGATCCGGACGGCGAGTCCACGGCGGGCGAGATCGATGGCGAGGGTCAAGCCGGTGGGTCCGGCTCCAACGATGAGGGTGTGGTGCACGGTAATCTCCTGTGCTGCGGGCAAGCGCGGTCAGTGCGGTCCGGCCAGCCCCGTCTCATGGGCGAAGATCGCGGCCTGGGTGCGGTCACGCAGGTGCAGTTTCGCGAGGATGCGACCGACATGGGTTTTCACGGTTTCTTCTGCGATGACAAGGCTTTCAGCGATCTCGGCGTTGGATAGTCCTCGCGCGAGAAGTTCGAGTACTTGGGTTTCGCGTTCGGTGAGTAGCCGCAGGCGCGCGTTGTCCGGGCGCGCTCGGCCACCGAGGCGGGCGAACTCGCCGAGCAACCGGCGAGTGACCGAGGGCGCGAGCATCGCGTCACCGCGGGCGACGGTGCGGATGCCGTCGGCGAGGGCCTGGGCCGGTGTGTCCTTGAGCAGAAACCCGCTCGCTCCGGCGCGCAGCGCGCGAAAGACGTACTCGTCCAGGTCGTAGGTCGTCAGCATGATCACCCTGGTCGGTATCCCGGAGGCGATAATGTGCGCGGCAGCCGCCAGACCGTCGACGCGGGGCATCCGCACATCCATCAGCACCACGTCGGGGAGCAGTTCCCCGGCAAGCTGCTGTGCGGAGGCGCCATCGGCGGCCGCCCCGACCACCTCGATTCCCGGTTCGGCGGCGAGCAGCACCGCGAGCCCGTCGCGCACCAACGCTTGATCATCAGCGATCAGTACCCGGATCGTCACGGGGGCTCCTTCCATCGAGGGGTAGGCGTGCGTGGACGTGGTAGCCGCCTTCGGGTGTGGGACCCGCGTCGAAGGAACCGTTCAACATAGCCACTCGCTCACGCATGCCGATCAAGCCTTGGCCCGCACCGTGTGTGACCGGTCCCGCGCTGCCACCGGGGGCATTGCGGATGTCGAGTGTGAGTTCGGTTTCGCGATAGCACAATTCGACAGTTATGGCGGCAGTAGGTGCGTGCCGTAAGGCGTTGCTCAGAGCTTCTTGGACGATCCGGTAAGCCGAGACCGCCATACCAGGCGGCAGGTCTCGCGCCGTACCGTGCAATGTCAGCGTCACCGATCGGCCCGCGGCACGCACTCCGTCGACGAGTTCGTTCACGTCGTCGAGGCACGGCTGAGGGTGAGTCGGGGCGTCGCTGTCGGCTCGCAGGACACCGAGGATCCGGCGCATCTCGCCGAGCGCCGCGGCCGCGCTCGACTGGATCGCCTCGAGGCCGGCGAGCAGCTCAGGTGAGGGATCAGCGACACGGTGCTGGGCGGCCCCGGCCTGGATCGCGACGACCGACATGTGGTGGGCGACAACGTCGTGCAGTTCGCGGGCGATGCGGGTGCGTTCCTCGAGCACGGCGTTGCGCTCGCGCTGGCGCTCTGATTCCGCGCTCTGCGCGAGCGCGTCGCGCCGGGACTGGAACAGTGCCCGTATCGCGGACCCGGCTACCAGCACCAGTCCGGTGAGGAGTACCGATTCCACCGCGTCGGTGAGGCGTGTATGCGGCATCGTCAGGGCCAGAACGAGACTCAGCGCGGTGGTGGCTGCCCAGGCCGCGACGGCCGAGCGCCACGACACGCGCAGGGCGAGGATGCCAAGCACCACCAGGTAGCTGTTGAACATCGCGTCGACCCATAGCGATTCGCGCACCACGACCGAAGCACACCCCACCGCGGTGAGACTCGCCGCCCAGCCGATGCGCGGAAGCCGGATCTGCAGCACGATCGCGAGCGCCTGGATCAGTGCGAATCCGGTTGAAGGCCGGGCACCGAGGGTGGTGTCGGAGAGCAGCGTGTGATCGACGACAACGAATACGAACACGCTGGTCGCTAGCAAGGCTGGTAGCCGCCACTGCTGCCTCATCCGGATGTTCACATGTCCTCGCGTTCGAAGGTCCTGCGTGCCAGGAGTAACACACCAGCGGTCCCGGCGAGCACGACCCCCAGCCGCGGCCACCCGCCGAGGGATCCCATGAGTTCGGCTGCGCCATCCGAACTCTGCGACAACTTGGCGACGACCGCACTGGGCGCGGCAACTGTCACCCATTTGTGCAGGTCACCGAATGCCTGTGCCGAGGACAACTGTGGCAGCACCACGTGCGCGGCGACGACGGCAACCGCGCCCACCGAACTGCGCAGCGCCACACCGGCACCCACCCCCAGCAGCGCTACCGCCGGAAAGCAACCGAAGATGCCCAGCAAGCCCGGAAGAGGTTCACCTGCTTCGTATTTCCCAGCAGTGATACTGCCCAGCCCGACCGCGTACGCCGAGGTCGTGGTAACCACTCCGACCACAATCCCGATCGTCCCCACCGCGACCATTTTCGCCACCAGGACGATCCCCCGCTGCGGTGTCGCGGCCAAGACCGGCCGAATGGTCCCGGAGGAGAACTCCGTGGTGACCACCAGCGCACCCCACGAAGCGATCACGGCGAGTGACAGGGTGAGCCCGGTCAGGGCGCCACCGAGCACCGTATCGCCGGTTTCCATGCTGTCGGTCAGCCCCACGAACAGTGCCGTCACCGGACCGAGCACGACCGCAGCCACCGGCAGCAGCCACAGCGATCGTGCTGACCGCACCTTGATCAGCTCGGAGCGGATCTGGTCACCGAGGCTCACCCGCTCCGCCGGCACAGCGGTGGAGGTGCTCACGCCGCATCACCTTTCATGTGCTTGAAGGCCCGATGCTTTGCCGGTCGCGTATCGCGGTGACCGAACTGCTGATGTTCGGCGACCAAGCGGGTATAAACGTCTTCCACCGAGGCATGGATCGGCGTCAACTCATCCAGCACTATTCCGTGCGCGGCGGCCAACCGGCCGATCTCGCGCGATCGCAGGCCGCGCACCGTGCCGGTGTCGCCATGAATCTCGATCGGCCGGCCCAGCGACTCAGCCAAGGTGGCCAGCTCAGCGCTGCGGACGCGCACCACCGGGTCGGCCCTGCGCTCGACGAACTCGGTCAGCGGCTCATCCGCGAGCAGCCGACCCGCGCCGAGCACGATCAGATGATCGGCGACCAGCTGTGTCTCGCTCATCAGATGGCTGGAAAGCAACACCGTGCGGCCCTCGTCCGCCATCGATCGCAGCATCCCGCGTATCCAGCGGATGCCCTCGGTGTCCAAGCCGTTGACCGGTTCGTCCAGCACCAGGATCGCGGGGTCACCCAGCAGCGCCACCGCGATGCCGAGCCGTTGCAGCATGCCGAGGGAGAAACCTTTCACACGCTGGCCCGCAACATCGGTGAGACCGACCGAAGCCAGTACCTCCTCCACTCGGCGACGCGGGATACGGTTACTCACCGCGAGGAACGATAGATGTGCCGCAGCCGTCCGGGATCGCAGGACATCACCGGAATCCAATAGCGCGCCGACGGTATGCAGCGGTCGCACCAGTTCGCGGTATCGGCGCCCGAGCACTGTGACCTGCCCGCGCGAAGGGGCGTCGAGACCGAGGATCAGCCGCATGGTCGTCGACTTGCCCGACCCGTTCGGGCCGAGGAAACCGGTCACACGGCCGGATTCGACGGTGAAGCTCAGATCTTCCACGGCATGTGTCCGGCCGTAGTGCTTTGTCAGGGCTTGCGCTTGGATCACTCTCCGACGGTAAGCGCGGGCGCCTGGGCGCCACATCCCGCCGCGGAGTGGTCTTTTCAGGTAGCTCTCGCGAGGGACACCCCGTTGTGCCGCCGCGACACAGGGGGAGGAAGCGACCGGCTACGGTGAACAAATGCCCGATGCCCGACGCCGCTCGCCCCAGCAGCAACGCACGTGTTGCAGAAGATCGCCGGGCACGCGGACAGCCGGACGACAGAGAAGTACTTGCACCCCGATCATCGAGAGCTGACCGACGCCGGGGACAGGCTGTCCAAGCATCTGCGGTCCCGTTCTGGTCCCGCTCTGCGGGTGGTGTGGCAATGACGAAACCCCTCCGACCGAGGTCAGGAGGGGTTTCTCTCTGTCGGGCTGACAGGATTTGAACCTGCGACCACCTGACCCCCAGTCCAGAATTGATACCCGATAAGGCCATTTCGTGCGCGAAACGCTCGATATACCCGCGCGCAGAACGAGTATATCCGCTGGTTACGGACGTTGCGGGCGGAACGGGTGGTCCACAATTGGTCCACGGTGGGGGCCGAATTCGACACTGTTGGTCCACGATTGGTCCACAAATGTTCTGGCCGGGGGCGTGCTCAGGAAGCTTGTGAGGATGAGTAGTCCGGGTGCTTTCAGAGATCCTCAGCCACGCGGCCTGCTGAGGTCGTCAGTGCTGATACGAGGTACCGATGGTAAGGAGACCGCTGTCTATCAGCTGGGCTTCTGGACGCTATGGGTATCGTCCGCGCCCAGCAATCAGGCCGTGGCCGGATCTCTGCAGACGTCGTTGCTGCGTACCGCGCAGCGCAGGCGGCTCCGCACGAGGCGGCATCATCTCGGAGCAAGCCAGCTGTTCCGCATTTCGTCGAACACGCCAAGAAGCGTGCGAAGAAGGCCGCCAAGACCCGCTCCTAAAGGGGCTGCCCGCTGCCCGGACACAGCCGAGCTGCCGATCATCGGTAACGATCGCGAAGTCCGCGCAGGCGACTATTGCGGCCGCAGAATCATGGTGGAACCGGGGCGGATGCTGACAGCCGTTCCGTCGAAGCGGAACTTCGACACCCCGACCGGCGAAATATGTCCTTGCCCGCGCCAGGTGGCTGCAATCCCTCCTCCGGAGACGCAGGTGAGTGACGCGTCCTGGTTCGGCCTGCCGTCCAGATAGCAGTCCCAACCTATGTAATCGGTTGTTTTGAAACGGAATCCATCTCCGTCAGGCACAAGCGTGCCGATCGCGGCGCTGTCATCGGACTCGATCACCCAGGTGCCGCTCGTATCGAAGCCAGACGGAGCGACAGAAGTCGGTCCGGGTGCAGGAGGTGATTGCGGCGTCGACGGTCCGCTGGAGTTAGTCGGCGGTGTCTGGTCGCGGTCGGCGTTGCCTGTTGTGCCGCACGGCCTTTCGAACCTGACGCCAGAGCCGATAGGGAAAAGGGCGAAGAATGCCAGTTCGATATCGGCGGGCCGGACGGCGAATACCTTGGCCGGATCGAAAGCCGTCCAGGTGTCTCCGAGGAAGTGCGGCGTGGCGTTCTGGACGAGGTGGGGCAGTGTCAGGGGCGTGCCGCTGATGGAACGGATACGGGGTACCCCGCGCACGTCGACCAATACTGCGGTGCCGGCCTGCAACACAGCTTGGCGGCTCACCGGCCTTCCCTGCTGCAGCAGGTAGTAGGTGACCCGAAGATCGAACCGCAGGACAACCGGCGTGAGCTCGCGCAGATAGTCGGTCAGTTGGTCCGTGCTCAACGACTTTTTCCCGCGCCACTGGAACTGATCGTCGGAATTCAGCGCCTGCACAGCTGCTTGGGCTGCCGTCTGATCGGATTGGAAATGAGCGACGGTCTGCTCTCGCCGATCGACTGGATCGTGGGGCACGCCGGCTCGGTGACCAGTCCGGTCAGGCCCACGTCCTTGGACGAAGCACCCGCGCATCGGCGGCGCAGTCGACAGGCACATCCGCGCTTGCGGGAAGCATTCCGCTGGTTGGGCAGACACTCGTGGGTATTGCGCAATTCGACCGGGCGGGCCAGTTCGATTACGGAGGCATAGATCTGCGGGCGAAGTACGCGATCGGTCAGCCGTCGGCGTGGAGCGGCCAGTCTTGGGGCAGGTCCAGCCAGGCGCCGATCATGCGGATCGCGGTGACGAGAGCCTGCATGCTGTCGAAGCCGGAGGCAAAGGCGCGAGGTCGGGTGTCGACTTGGAACGGGCACAGCACCACGTTCTGATCAGGTGGTGCGAAGGGCTGACCGAGGCAGATGTGGTGGCGGCGGTCGTTGCGCGAGAAGGAGCGTATAGCAACGAGGTCTGCGACGTCGATGGTGTCGGTAGTGACGGCCCGGTCGGCGGTGACTACGGGGAAGCCGAGCTCGGCGGGACCGGCAACGGTGAACTGGTTCCCGGATTCGGTGGCGCGGGCGAGTTCGGTGCCGATCTGTGACATGGCGGTATATAGGGCAGCGAAGCTGTCGTGGCCGCGGCTGGTCCACTGCCCACGGTCCTGGATCACAAAGGTGCATTCGTGACCGTCGGAGACCGGGCGGGGTTTCGCAATCTCGAGGAGGATCAAACGGCACCCGTCGCTAACGAGACGGGATCCGACGACTGTGCCGAGCAAGCTATCCATCGTGCCTCCGAGAGATCATCGAATGTTGGGTACCTGGTGTCGCCGCACAGATCCGCCAGTCCAGGCGCGTGGTCATAATGCTGGCGTTGTCGGCCATGCCGCGCGGATAACGAGAAGTCGATCGGGCGCGCGTAGTAACGACGTCTCAGGGTCGTCGCACCATCGGATTCGGCCCCCGCGGACGACTGCCAATACGAGCGGGCCACAGCGCGCCGGATGCTGTCCGACCTCACTTGCGCTGACAGGGCGTTGCGCGACAACCACTTCGGGGGTTGCCGTAGCGCCCGGCGGAACTCGGCGAGCAGGCCGGGGCGACGTGTGCTCAGTCCCAATAGCCGGCCGGCCATCCTGCTGGCGGCAACGACCTGATCGGCGCCGAGGTATTCGGCGACGGGGCTCCAGCCGCCACTGCGCAAGGAGGTACAGATTGTGGCGTGTTTGTTGAGCCCGCGAACTCTCGAGGTGATGCGGACCGCTTCGCTGTCCGTTGCGACGGCGATGGTGACGGATCCGGCCTCGCTTGTTCCGGCCCTGCGGAGCAAGCCGAGGTCGCAAGCGTCACCCAATACGGAGCGGGCGCCGTCGCGGCGAGCAAGGCCGGCGCGCACCGGATCGTGGTCGACGACAACGAGATCGGACCCGAGTCCCGCATCGGCGATCGCGCGTGCGGCGTTGCGGCCGATGCTGCCGTAGCCGATGACAATCGGGTGTGCGGTCATAGGAGGCTCCAGGTCGTTTAGCGATGCGTCATCGACTCGCCGACCAGGCTTCCCGGCACTCCGGGCGCTTACACTAGCAGGTCTAACCGGCCGAAACGGGAATGCGCGACCGGTGTCAAGGATCAAGCAGCCGGATCAGGTCACTTGATCGCCCTGTGCCGAGGTACGTTGCACCGTGATGGTCGCCGTCCCGTCCTGACCGTTCGGGCAACGACTCCACGGCCCGAATCTGGCGGGTCGCCGACGGCACCCAGCAGGCAATATTTCGCAGGCCATAGCAGCGAGGTGAACGGCTGCGGCTTCACCCCAGACGGAACGCTGATCGCTACCGGCAGCAGCGACCGCACCGTGCGCCTATGGCGGGTAGCCGACGGTACCGAGCACACGGTGCTGACCGGTCACACCGGCCGCGTGAAGCAGTGCACGTTCTCCCCCGACGGCACGTTGCTGGCGACCGCGAGCAGCGACCGTACGGTCCGGTTGTGGTGGGTGGCCGACGGAACCACGCGCGCGGTGCTGACGGGCCATAGCGACCTGCTCAACGACTGCGCGTTCTCGCCGGATGGAACATTGTTCGCGACGACCAGCGACGACCGGACCGCTCGACTCTGGCGGGTTGCCGACGACACCCAACACGCGGTCCTGTCCGGCCATACCAGCTGGGTAGACCACTGCGCGTTTTCCCCGGATGGCGCGCTGCTCGCGACCGCGAGCAACGACGGCACCGTGCGACTGTGGCGGGTAGCCGACGCTCGCTGTCACTGCTCCCTGCGCTTCGCCGGTCCCGTGGTCGGCATCGCCTGGCACCCCAACACCATCACACTCTGTACTGTTGGCGGAGCTGGCACATACATGTTCACCTACCAGCCATAGAACAATCATCGACAGAGCTAGAGCCCTGCGGGACATCGGGCGAACAAGGGACCATACGTCCCCGTCAACATCACTTCACAATGCGCGTTCTGTGCTGCGGCGCGGGCGTTGAGTCAGTCGTTGGTCTTGGCAGCGGGAACGCGGCCGAGGTCGCGGTCTTTGAGGCGGTAGCTGTCGCCTTTTAGGGAGATGACCTCGGCGTGCGCGCGGGGCGGGTCTACTGCGAGTTACCGGTGCCGCCTATCAGTTTCGGCATCAGAGCTATCAGGAGTGGCTCGCTGCACAGCCGTAGTTCGGGCTGTGAAGCCGGGCGTCCGGGCCTCCGTGCTACCGCCACTCCTGGCAGACCTTCCTGCCAGGAGAGTCGCTGTGTCGCCCTTGCTGCTCAGCTGGCACCAGCGGACTCCAGCAGTCCGGGCACGGTTTTGGTGGCGTTGTGGCGGAAGATATTCACCGCTCCGACGACCTCGTCGGACTCGTCGCGGATCGGGAAGACGTTGACCAGCGCGAGCAGCCGGAAACCATTGGGCTGTTCGCAGATGACATCGGCGTCGCGGACGGTGCCGCCGTTGTTGATGACCACCGAGGGCGGAGCCGCCTCGTGTGGCATGACCTCGCCGGAGGGGTAGCGCAGGCGGAACGCGCCGCAGTACTTCTCGCTCTTACCGAGTTCGGGACTGCGTCCCCAGGCGCCGATAGCGGTCTTGTTGCAGGCGATCAGCGTGCCGTCCTTCTCCAGCACATACATCCCGACCTCGATGTCGTCCATCGCGGCCTGGTCGCCGAGCAGGCCACCGGGCACGAGGTGCCCGTTCTCGAGCTTGCCGTGAAAGGTGAGATGGTCCAGTTCGCCGGCGGTGATTTGTTCGCTGATACTCATTTTGTTCCCCTGCACTTGGAGTAGGGCGGGTTAGCTGCGGTCGATGAAGGAACCTGGGCGCGACGCTCAGCCAAGTAGGGGTGACTTCCGCACCCCTACCACCGCGGATAAGTGTACCGAGATTGATAGCCGGACAGCTTGTTTCAACGATGAGGAACTATGACGGCACAGCAACAACTCTCCGAGTTGTCCGACGAGCCGAAGACTTCTCGCCCGCGAAGGTGCTTCGCGCTGCGCAGGCTGCCGGCGCGGCGGAGGCCGGCGGCCTGACGTGGTCATCTGGTTGGTGAATGGCTGGACTGGTCACGCACTGCGGCTGTGGCAAAGACCTCGGACATCCGGGTAGTTGTCATCGAGCGATCACTCGACTGCCGTCAGACGGCCTGTCTTCGGCTACGGATTGGATGAAGGTTCTGAAACCCCAAGGGGGACAGGGCTCAACGTTGATCAGGTTGAACTTCGTGCATCGCTATTACTATCTGGAAGCAGCGTGGTCGGGACTGAGCGCGCTGGCCGCTGGCAATCGATATTGCGGAGGGCTTCGGATGATGCCGAGCGGCGGCCTCATCGTCGACTGAGGCCCCAAACTCGGTGTGCGCAAGCATCGCTGGCAGCGAGAACCATCTCCAGGGGGCATTTGATGACCGGCAATGAGATGTATGAGCGCGCGTTCGCCATTGCGGATGGAGCCTTCGCCGATACCCAGGCTGCCCTGGCTGGCGTCGAGGTCGACCAGATCGCGATGCTGGTGTTGACTGAGGTGGCTTCGCGTACGCAGTTCTTCGAAGGGACGCCGGCAGTCATTGCGGTGCAGTTCGATTTGGGCCATTCGGGGGACCGTTGGGGCTATCGGATTGTGGTGGGTGGCGATGCTGTTGAGATTGTGGCCGGTTGGGGTGAGTCTGCCGACGTTCGGGTTCGGCAAGACTTGGCGGAGTTTGTGCGTGCGGTTTACGGCGTTCCCGGCATCCGGCACGATGCAACACGGGAAGTGTGGATCAACGATGCCGGGCGGCCGGCGGAGTTCTCGACCGAGGACCCGTGGGTTGTGAGGTGGAGGTTGGCGAGCAGCGCCGCCGGTCAGGTAATTCGGGCGTGCGACGAATTTCGCCCCACGCTCACTGAGCTGGCGTTGCGGTTCGGATCCGACAAATGGGGTGGTCACTGGTACACCCCGCACTATGAACGGCACTTCGCGCCTTACCGAGCCCAGCGGGTCAAGTTGCTGGAGATTGGTGTTGGCGGCTACCAGTCGCGGGACATGGGCGGCGCTTCGTTGCGGATGTGGAAGCATTATTTCACCCGTGGATTGGTCTACGGGCTGGATCTGTTCGACAAGTCGGCGGTGGACGAGCCGCGGCTGAGCACGATCGCCGGGGATCAGTCCGACCGGGAACTCCTTGTTCGGTTGCACAAGGAAATCGGGCCGTTCGACCTCGTGATCGACGACGGCAGCCACCAGAGCGACCACGTGCGCGCTTCGTTCACGACATTGTTTCCGCTGATGAATCCCGGCGCGATGTATGTCATCGAGGATCTGCAGGCGTCCTATTGGCCGGCCTATAACGGCAACCGCGCCGATCTGAACGACTCAGAGACTGCGGTGGGCTTCCTGAAAACTCTGATCGATGGTCTACACCATCAAGACCAGCTTCGCACGTCCCCGTACGAGCCCGCCGACATCGAGAGGGGCGTTACCGCAATCCATATCTATCACAACATCGCTTTCATCGAAAAAGGCGTGAATACAGAGCAGACGGCGCCAGCATGGTTGCCCCGCGAAGCGGCTGTCGGCGGATGATCAGGCGCAGCCATGCCAGGCGGGAGTATTGCTCGCCACCTCGGATTTTGCCCGTCATGCTGCAATCGCGTCGGCACATCGGGTGCACTTGGCTTGCTGTTCGTACGGTCGGGAATGGAGATACCTGTGCATAACGACAAGCAGTTGGATACGGCGACCGAGCATTTCGACGATGTACCTCGCCCGGCGTCTATTCGGCGGCGTACCAGTGCCTTCTGGTTCGGGCTCGCCGCAACAACTTTGGGCACCGCGCTGCACTTTCCGATGTACTGGGAGTCCAGGCACATGGGTTATCACATGGCGGACATGCCCATGGATGCGTCGATGATCGTAGGAATGGCGCTGATCGTCGTCGGCCTCGTCGTCACCGCCTATGGACTCGTTCCTGTTGGGGCACAGCGTGATCAGGTGGCAAACCTGCGGGTGCGCGCGCTCGACGACGCTCCGATCAATCGCGTGCATGTGATTCTGCTGCTCGTGATGGCCGCGGCGATCACCATCGATGTGATGAAGCCGACCACGCTGGCGTTCGTCGTGCCCGGCGTCGCCAAGGAATACGGCCTGAAGACCGCGACCAATCCTGGTGGTGGCCTACCGGCTGCACTGCTGCCCCTGGCAGGTATCACCGGCACGGTGATCGGCTCGTTCATCTGGGGTTGGCTCAGCGACAGAATCGGTCGCAAGGCGGCGATTCTGCTGGCCGGGGTGTTCTTCGTGGCTACTTCGGTGTGTGGTGCGATGCCGAGTTTCGAGCTGAATCTGCTGATGTGCCTGATCATGGGCATCAGCGCGGGCGGCATGCTGCCGATCGCGTTCACCCTGCTCGCGGAGACGATTCCGGCGCGGCATCGCGGCTGGCTGATGGTGCTGATCGGTGGTGACATCGCGGGCGCCTACATCATCACCAGTTGGCTGTCGGCCACCGTCGGCGACAGCTACGGCTGGCGGGTGATGTGGCTGATCGGGTTCCCGACCGGCTTGCTGACCATTCTGCTCACCCGATGGATCCCGGAGTCGCCGCGCTTCCTGCTGGCGCTGGGCCGCCGCCGGGAGGCGGAGCAGGTGCTGCGTGTCTACAACGCGTCGATCACCGAGGTCGAAAAGTCCGAGCTGACAATCGAATCCGGTGTCAAGGGGGGATACCGCCGGCTCGTGCAGGCGCCGTTCGGCGGGATCACCACTGTCCTGGTGCTGGTCGGTCTCGGTGTCGGCCTGGTCGTCTACGGTTTTCAGCTCTGGCTGCCGACCAACCTGCGCCAACTCGGGTACAGCGGCGTCTCGGCCGATCAGATCCTGCGCGACTCCGCGCTTATCGGCTTCCCCCTCAATTTCCTGGTCGCCTACTGCTATCACCGCTCCTCGAAATGGACGATGGTGATACTCAGTGCACTACTTGCGGTTTCGCTGTTCGGCTTCGTCGCGCTCGGAGATCGCATCGCGGACAACAAGATTCTGCTGTACGCGCTGCTCATCCCGCCGATCTGGGGCGCGAGCTCGGTGGTGGCGGTACTCGTCGCCTATGGCGCCGAGGTGTACCCGACGCGAATACGTTCCCGCGGCACCGGTTTGGCGGCAGGCATGAGCAAGGCAGGCGGCATCATCGTGCTCGCGCTCGTGGTACTCGCCGTTGCGGCACCATCGATTTCGATGACCGCGCTCATCAGCGCCGTCCCGATGACCATCGCGGCGGCGGCAGGCATCGCCTTCCTGGTCGAGACGCGCCGCCGCTCGCTGGAGGAGATCACCGCCGAGGAACTACGTGCTATCGCCTGATCCGCAACGGCTTATGTCTTCCACGCGGAGACGCCGAGTCGGAGTGCTCGTCGTCTACCGTCTGAAGCCACAATTATTGGGCATGAAGTCGGTTGCGCAGCCGAAAATACGGCGACGTCTTCAGTCTCGGCTGAGGCCGATGACATTTCCACGCTCTGTGGTTCGATTGAAGGCGCAGCGATATCGCAAGCGTCAAATGCGAATCGTTATTGGTAGCTCGCGCGCGATTTGGTGAGTCGATGTTGCCGGTGCCGGGCTCGTGCCGCCGGGCTGGCCTGGTGCCCGAAACCGGTTGTCGGACAACAGAACATCGGCCGGCAAGCCCTGTCACCGGCGCGGTATTCCGATGCGGGGATCCTCTTGTAAGTGTGTGGCAGCTGTAGACGGTGAGTGCGCGGTGCTTTCAGATGAAAGGTCTATATCTTCCCTTGGTCGGCCATTAAGGTTCTGTATCAGACATCAAGCAGAATTTGGCAATTCGAGGGGGTTTGCCCATGCGGGCGATGATTACGTGCGGCCCGGCTACCAGTCACTTATATCCCATGGTGCCGTTGGCTTGGGGTCTTCGAGCGGCTGGCCATGAGATATTGGTTGTCGCACCAGAGAATATGCGGAACCCTGTTGTCGAGGCGGGACTAGCTTTCGCATCGTCCTACGGCCCCATCACGATCGTGGAAGCGATGCTGGATGGTCGTCAGCAGGCGGGACCGCCGCAGCCGAGTGATCTGGCGATCAGCGACGAGGCAATGGGGCAGGGATTCGCGCGCTTGGCCGAGTTGGTTCTGCCCGGCAGCGCGAAGCTTGCGGAGGAGTGGCATCCCGACCTGATCATCAGTGAACCTACCGCTTTCGACGGAGCGGTACTTGCTGCGGAGCGCGGGATCCCGCTGATCGAACATCGCTGGAGCTTGCCGGTATCTGGTGAAATAGTCAGCAGCGCAAAGCGGTCGCTGGTAGCGGCGGGTCGTTTGGACGACAACGTCGATCTGGCCGCGGCATTGAACATCGATGTCTGCCCGCCCAGTTTTCATCAGGCGCCATCGAGTTCCACCACCGTGCCTGTCCGGTACGTGCCCTACAACGGTGCCGCTGTGTACGAGTCGTGGATGAACGATAGGAGTCAGCGGCCGCGAGTGTGCGTCACCCTGGGTTCGATTCTGCCGAACTTGCCTTGGGCCGCAGAGGTAATGTGCTCGATACTCGACGGTTTGTCCGGGCTGTCCGTGGATATCGTTGTGGCGATAGACCCCCGCTCGTGGGATCGGGTGTCAGACAGGGTTGCGGTGGCACCCAATGTCTTTGTCACATCTTGGGTTCCGCTCGGATTGTTACTGCCGAGCTGTCGGGCAATCGTCCATCACGGTGGGGCTGGAACCACGATGACCTCGCTCGTGCACGGCGTGCCCCAGCTCGTACTGCCTCAGTTCGCTGACCAATTCGCGAATGCTCAGCGGATCGCGGCCTGTGGCATCGGTATCGATCTGGCGCCGACGATGGCGCGCAAGGAGACTATCGCAAACCTCGTTGATTCACTGCTGTCCGAGAATTCACTCATGCGGGGCAGGGCCATGGAGGTGGCCGCCGAGGCGCAGTCACAAAATCCGCCGAGTTCGCTGATCCCAACTCTCGAAGCACTTGCCCGGTCAGTCACAACCGCAGCCCGATAAGGAGGTTGACGTAATGGCAATCTTGTGTCGACCAGCAATCGCGGTCCCCGAGTACACCATTTCGAGAAAAGAAACTCTCCAACTCGCCGCCGAGATGCACGCCGGGAATCCCGATCTGCCGCTCGCGCTGCGGCTGATCGATAATACCGGTGTCGAAAAGCGACATCTGATCCAACCGCTGGATGTGACCCTGTGCCACCCTGGGTTCGAAGAGCGAAATATGGTCTACCTGCGTGAAGCCCGCGCACGTATACCTAAGGTCGTGCACCGAGCGCTAGGAAACGCCGATGTCGTCGAAAGCGATATCGATCTCATAATCTATGTTTCGTGTACGGGGTTCGCGATGCCGTCCATGACCGCCTGGATGATCAACGAGCTCCACTTCAAATCGTCGACCAAGCAGCTACCTATCGCGCAGCTCGGATGCGCTGCCGGTGGGGCCGCGATTAACAGGGCGCATGATTTTTGCACTGCCTATCCCGCGAAAAACGTGCTCATTGTTGCCTGCGAGTTCTGCTCTCTGTGCTATCAGCCGGATGACCTCGGTGTGGGATCGTTGTTGTCGAACGGGCTCTTTGGTGATGCAATCGGTGCCGCAGTGGTTCGAGGGGAAGGCGGTAGGGGAGTCAGGCTGGAACGAAACGGATCATGGTTGGTTCCGGATACCGAGAGTTGGATATCCTACGCCGTGAAAGACACCGGATTTCATTTCCAACTCGACAAGCGAGTCCCACATACGATGAGTATGCTCGCCCCGTCCTTGGCTGCGCTGGCCGACGAACTGCACTGGAATGTCTCGGATCTCGACTTCTACATCATCCACGCGGGCGGGCCACGAATACTGGATGACTTATCGGAACTGCTCGGTGTCGACGGTTCTTGCTTTCGCCACAGTCGGGCCACACTGACCGAGTACGGAAATATAGCGAGTGTCGTCGTTCTGGATGCCCTGGCACGGAAGTTTGCGGAGAGTCCGGGTGCAGACCTTGATCGCGGAATAATCGCCGGCTTTGGGCCGGGAATAACTGCGGAAATCTCGATGGGTACGTGGGTCACCGCTGGTGTGAAATCGGAATCGGAAAACGAGAAAAGCTTCGGACGAGCAAGTCAAAATCTGATAGGGGAGGTAGTCCTATGAGTGAGTACGTCTTCGATCCCGCCGACGGACTCAACGACGAGCATGTGACATGTCTCGCGGAAGTGCTGGATTCGGTTACCTTCGCGAGCCTGCGCTCACTCGATGTGCAGGCCGGCTGGCATTGTCTAGAGGTCGGCGGAGGATCAGGCAGCGTGGCGGGTTGGCTGGGTCGACTTGTGGGCGAACAGGGGCACATCACAGTCACCGACATCGATACATCGCACCTCGAGTCGGTGCCCGAACTCGACTGTGCGAACGTGACTATCGCGCGCCACGATGTGCGGTACGACTCGCTTCCAGTCGAAAAATTCGATCTCGTGCATTCACGCCTTGTGCTCGGGCATCTCGACGAGCGGGAGGTTGTGTTGGAAACGCTTACGAAGTCGTTGCGGCCTGGTGGATGGATAGTCCTGGATGAGTTCGAAACGGTACTGCCGCCGGTTGTCATGAAGACGCCTGGGCCGGAGGAAGAAGCTCTGTATCGACGAGTAATCGCCAAGATCACCGACATTATCAAGCATGCAGGCATGGATCATGAGTGGGGCCACCGAGCGTATGGCTGCCTGATTGATCTGGGCATGGAACAAGTCACGGCGGAGGGTGCGTTTCGTGCGTGCCCCGGTGGTACCGCCGGGATGAGGCTCCACCACGTGGTCACCCGACGACTCGAAAATGTTCTTGTCAACACTGGTCTGACTGCAGCGGAGTTGGTCGACTTTCGTCGCATCGTCATGAGCCCGGATTTTGTCGCCACGTCCTATCCGGTGATATCGACACGAGCTCGTAAACGGCGCAGAGGCTGAGTCGAATCGAGCTCAGGTACTCTAGGAGGTAGGGACGATGACTTCAGTACAGCGTGGCGAAGTGGCGCTGACGCCGACCGGATTGATGGAGATTGCCACAAATTTCTGGCGGGCAAAGACCTTGGCGGCCGCTGTCGAGTTGGGGATATTCACGCTCCTTGCTCGAACCGGGCCGCTGAGTTCAGCAGAGATCGCGCACGAGGCTGGGATAAAGATGCGCCCGGCCGACATGTTTTTGGCCTCGTGCGCCGCATTGGGCTTGCTCGTAGAGAAGGACGGTGAGTACGGCAACTCCGCGACGGCGGCACAATTTCTCGTTGAAGGCAGACCCGACTATTTCGGAGGTTTTGTCCGTTTCTGTGATGCGCGGGAGTATCCAGCCTGGGGTCGTTTGGTCGAGGCCTTACGGACAGATCGACCGATGACGTGGGACCCTGCCACGCAGGATTCGCCGTTCGCCCGCGAGGACCGGGTCATGACCGAGATGTTCTGGGAGGCGCTGCATGTCGCGGCGACCTACACGGCGCGTGGCCTGGCGGACACCTATGACTTCGGTGCGCATCATCGCCTCCTCGACGTCGGCGGCGGGTCGGGGGCTTTCCTGATCGAACTCTGCCGGGGAAATCCAGCACTGCGTGGAACGCTGTACGAATTGGATCACGTCTGTGCCGACGCTGCGGCTCGCATCGTAGACGCGGGCCTGGCGAACCAAATCGACACCGTAGCAGGCGATTTCATCGCGGATCCCGCCCTTCCAGAAGGGTTTGACGTGATTTTGATCAGCGGGGTACTCCACAACTGGGATCCAGCGACCAATTGCGCGTTGATCCGCAAGAGCTACAACGCCCTTCGCGCAGGCGGAGCACTCTTGGTCTGTGAGCTGATGCTCGATTCTCGGCGCGCTGGACCAGCCGACGCGGCGTTGATGGGTCTGAACATGGTGATCGAGACCACCGCGGGGAAGAACTACTCTGAGACCGAGTATCGCGAATGGGTGGCCGCGTGTGGGTTCGAAGGTATTGAAATACGGCGACTCGACGGTCCTGGAGCCAACGCTGTCCTCGTTGCTCGTCGGCTCTGACTGCGTGAGCCGGGTACAGGACGTACCGCCGCCGAATTCGTTCATGACGTAGAAGTCGATCGTTGGTCGACCAGTCTGCGTCCGCCGGACAGGGCGCTCTGCGGGTGTGGAGCAGTCAGCTCGCGTTGCCTTCGAGGCGTGACGACCGACGCGGCCCGAGGTGCGGTGGGTGGGTTTCGTACATGCGGGCCGCTGATAGGAGCGTGGCCGCGGCGCTGACCGCCGCGGCCGCCCAGACTGCGGCGTATAGGCCCATGAGGTCGGCGACAATACCGCCGAGGACGGCGCCGACGGCGTAGCCGAGATCGCGCCAGACACGGTAGACGCCGACTGCGCGCCCGCGCCACATCGGATGGGCGACATCACCGATCACGGCGAGCAGGGTCGGATAGACCATCGCGGTGCCGACGCCGAGTAGCACGGTGCCGGTCGCCCACCCGGCGAACGCACTCGACGATGCGATCACCGAGAGCGCCCCCGCCTGGATTGCCATCCCGCCGATGATCAGATATTTGCGACCGATCCTGTCGGAGAGCCCTCCGGTGAGCAGTTGTCCGGCTCCCCAGACGCCGGGGTACAAGGCGAACAAGAGGCCGATCTGGCCGACGGAGAGGTCTGCGGTCGAGAACAGCAACGGGAACAATCCCCATGACAATCCAAAGTTGAGATTGTTGACCAGCCCAGCGTGGCTGGCTGCCGACAGGGCGGGCTCTTGCAGACTGGTTTGGAGGGCGATCTGGCGGTTTGTCAGATCGGCGTGCAGGTGATCGCCGACAGTGCCTGCGCACGGCTTGTAGTCGGCGGCCTCCAGTCGTGCGTAGTCGCGGGTCTCGTGGATGAAGACCCCCGATAACGCCAATGCCAGTGCGGCGTAGGCAAACCCGAGCAGGAACGGCGCCGGACGCAACCCATACTGTTCAGCCAGATACCCGGCGAGCAGGGAGCTCACCGCCACGGCGCCGTATCCGGCTGCTTCGTTGAGCCCCATGGCCAGCCCGCGGCGGTTGGGACCGACCAGGTCGATTTTCATAACCACTGTGGTCGACCAGGTCAAACCTTGATTGATACCCAGCAGAACGTTGGCTGCGACGACCCAGCCCCAGTTGGGTGCGGCGATCAGCATTAGCGGAACCGGTAGCGCGAACAGCCAGCCCACCAGGAGGACTGGTTTGCGGCCGTAGCGGTCAGAGAAAGTTCCTGCGAAGTAGTTGGCAATCGCCTTCGTGATTCCGAAGGCTGCGACATAGGTGAAGATGAAGGTGTAGCCGGTGAGTCCGAACTCGGATTCGGCGAGCAGCGGCACCACCGTTTGTTGCTGACCGACCATGCCACCGACCAGCGCGTTTACCGCGACGAGCAGGGTGAACTGGGCCGCGTTCTCCCGCAGACCCAATACGAACACCGAGCGCGGCAGGTTCATCGTTGGGTCAGCAGCTCCTGTCCGTGGACGCGGGCGTAGTCGGCAGGGTGCCCGGCCAGCACTCGTACGTCTGTTTTTCCGGCGGCCTCGAGAATGCTCGCCGCGGCCATCGCCCGTTCGCCGTGCCCGCACATGACGATCACCGGACCGTCTGGTAGCTCAATCGGGTTGTGGGCGAGCGAAGCGAGTTCGACGTGGCGGGCACCGGGCACATGACCCGCCGCGAACTCACCGGCCTGCCGGATATCGAGAACCGTCACCGGTGAGTCGGTTCTCAGTTGCTCGGCGTCGAGGAATTTCACTGTCTCGGCGTCTACCGGACCGTTCCATGCGTCCATTCCTCCACCGAGCTCCCCTGAAACAGCGTCGAACCCGACTTTGGCTGCCTCCCAAACGATGTCGGTGGGGTCCTGATCTGCGGATCGGACGATGACGAGCGGTCGGTCCGGATCGCTGAGCCAGCCCAGCCACGTGGCGAAGACCGGACGCAACGTGATCGACAGAGCATTGGGTATGTGCGCGGTGGCGAAGTCGGAGGCCGGGCGGACGTCGACGATTTGCGCGCCATCGGCGACCAACTTCTGTACTTCGTCGGAGGTCAATGCAGTGAGCTCGAGGGTCTCGCCCAAAACGGCGGGCCCTTCGCGATTGGCCTCACCTAGGCGCAGGAAATAGTCAGGGAAGGTACCCAGCGAGCCCAGGAGGGCTTCCACGAACGCGTCCTCATTGTCGACTTGCAGTAGTGGATTGGTGGCACGCTCCTTACCGATCGTGCTCACCCGGTCCCCGCCTACTCCTGAGGAGCAGAATGACCCCGCACCGTGGGTCGGCCAGACCGGGGTGTCGTCGGGTAGTTCCATCAACAGTTGCAGCGAGTGGTACTGGGCGCGGGCCAACGGCACGGTCTGGTCCGGGCTGACCAGGTCGGTGCGCCCTGCGGTGCCGACCATCAGCGACCCACCGGTGAAAACGCCGAGAAGGTCATCGTTTTCGTAGAGCAGGTACGACAGATGCTCGGGGGAGTGACCAGGGGTGGAAAGGGCTTGGAGCGTGAACGAACCCACCGCGAGACGCTGCCCGTCGCGCATACCTGTCACCGCGAATCCGCGCGGGCCGACCTCGGGAGCCAGCACAGTCGCGCCGTCGGTCTCGGCCAGCTCACGGACTCCGGAGATGAAGTCCGCATGCATGTGAGTTTCTACGGCGTAGGCGATCCGCAGGCCGCGGTGACGCGCTTCGGCGAGCACTCGCCGGACATCGCGTTCAGGATCGAGGACCAGGGCTTGACCGTTACCGAGGTCGAGCAGGTAGGTCGAGTTGCCCAGGCCCTCGTCGATGACGGGCACGAGCGTGAAATCGGACGGCATCGCAGAACTCCTGTGTCATGTGTTCAAGCGAAATGCTATTCCAATAAAACATGGAATATGAGTAGAGTAGGTCATGCGATTGCGGCAAGCAACCGGGTCGCTGCGAGATGTGTTATGGCACGGGGTTTTTGGAGGAAACATGGACGCTGACCGGGCCTCCGCGAAATCAGCCCTCTACGAAGCGTTCGCCGCCAGCGGCAAGGCACTAGCGAGCGGCAAACGGCTCTTGCTCCTCGATCTGCTCGCCCAAGGTGAGCGGACGGTGGAAGCGCTGGCCGTCGCGGGCGGTTTGAACCTCACCACGGCATCGGCCCATCTGCAGACTCTCAAACAGGCTGGATTCGTCGTTACCCGCCGAGAGGGAGTCCGGATCTACTACCGGCTGGCCGGTGCTGATGTAGCGCAGCTGTTCGCGTTGCTGCGGAAGGTCGCGGAGGCCCACCAGGCGGCGGTCCTCCCGGCGCGGGCCAACTACCTCGGACGCGATGACGGACACGAAGTGACGCGCGAAGACCTAATCGCCCGCGATGCCCGCGGTGAGATCGTCATTCTCGATGTGCGCCCGCTACCCGAATACCGGGCCGGCCACATTCCCGGGGCAGTCTGCATTCCCGTCGATCAACTGGGTGAGCGTATCGGCGAACTAGCCGACGACGCCGACATCGTGGTGTACTGCCGAGGCGAGTACTGCGTGATGGCCTATGACGCCGTCTGTCTGCTCAACGACCGGGGCAGGCGCGCTATTCGGCTTCGCGACGGCATGCTCGAGTGGCGACTCGCCGGACTTCCTGTCGATGTAGCCGAGCTGGTATGACGGCAGCGTCGGCAACCCCTCCGGTCTATCTGGACTACAACGCCACTACCCCGGTCGACCAGCGTGTCCTCGACGCGATGATCCCCTATCTCACCCAGGCGTTCGGAAACCCTTCGAGCGACCATGCGTACGGCCGTCGAACCGCGGCCGCGCTCGAGGCCGCTCGTTCTCAGGTCGCGGAGTTGATCGGTGCCGCGGCGCGCGAGATCGTTTTCACCGGCTCGGGCTCGGAAGCCAACTTGCTGGCGCTGCGCGGCGCAGTCCTGGCACCCGGGCGCCCAGCGACCCACCTCATCACGCAGGCCACCGAGCATCCCGCGGTGTTGGCGACCTGCGATGCGCTAGCCCGACTGCACGGTGTGCGCGTCACTGTTCTGCCTGTCGAATCGGACGGGCGGCTGGATCCCGCCACGCTCGCCGCTGCGATCGATGAGCAGCCGGCGGTGGTCTCGGTGATGGCCGCCAACAACGAAACCGGTGTGCTTCAGCCGATTTCCGAACTCGCCGAGCTCGCCCACCGTCATGGCGCGCTGTTGCACTGCGACGCCGCTCAGGCTGCGGGCAAGATCGGCGTCGATGTCGCCGAACTCGGAGTGGACTTGCTCACGGTGGTCGGGCACAAGATGTACGCGCCCAAAGGAATCGGCGCGCTCTATGTGCGCGAAGGCCTCGTCCTCGAACCGGTGATCTACGGCGGCGGCCAAGAACATCAGCTGCGCGCGGGCACCGAAAACGTCGCGTTCGCGGCTGGACTCGGGGTCGCCGCCGAACTGGCGGCCGCGGATCTTGCCTGCGGCGCCTCGGCCGGTGTCGAGCGTCTGCGTGACCAGCTGTATCAACAGCTATCCGCCGCCCTTCCCGGTCGGATTCACCTGAACGGCAGTGCAGGGCATCGGCTACCGAACACGCTGAACATCAGTATCGACGGCGGGCGTGCGCACGAAATCCTCGCGGCCACACCACAGATCGCAGCATCTACGGGTTCGGCTTGCCACACTGGGATATTCAGCCCTTCGCCAGTTCTGGCCGCGATGGGCATGGACGCAGATCGTGCGCTGAGCGCGATACGGCTGTCGTTGGGCCGCATGAGCACCTCCGAAGACATCCTGATCGCGGTCGCGGCGCTGATCACGTCGGTAACCGAATGTGAAAGGGCATCTGTTCACCGCTAGCGCACTTCGCCGGGAAAACCATGAAGAACACCATCTTCCGGCAAAGGAATATCGGACCGTGTTCGACAACCCGGCTCCGAGATTTTCGACCATGCGCCTGACTGTCGGCGCTCGGCAACTGCGAACGTGCCACGGCGTCCTTACCTAGGTTGATAGGACCGTCCTGTGAGCCGGTGCGAGCCACTGATTTTCTCAGGTGCGGGCATTGCGCGAGGTGGGTAATACCGCCGACAGCGATGGGTTGGACAGCCGAAACCCGCTGCCGTCGTATTGCTTCCGGATGTCGAGCTGCGGTGACTGCTCGGGTCTGTTCCGTCGGCCAGTGTTTCTGTTGTACAGGAGCGGGTTCCGAAGCGGTCGAGTGAGATGTGACAGGTCGGTTGGCGAGTCGCTAAGGGCGACACCGTAATTCGGGTTTGATTGAGTCGCGCGAGCGATCGGCTCATGTACTGTATCGGCACAAACCGCCCGGTCGAGTTCAAATCCGACTACCATCCAAGGCTGAGCAAGCTGCCGTACAACAGATAACCACGTGCCCACGGAACCGCCGGGCTCCGGGAACCCGCGAGGGATCTCGAGCCGCAGATTCGGAATGGGAGACAGCCGTTGAAGTCGGTCGATCACTCTCGCGCCTGCCCGACTACTCAGACCGTCATTGCGGCGGTGCGCGAGTTCATAGAACCGTACCTCGCCGGATCAGCCGGGGTCGGTAGAAATAGCGAATTGCTACCGTTGAAATCGGGGGGTGTGGCGGGGTACCGAAAACGCTGCGTGGAAGGTGTGGTGGTCGACCGGGCAAGACCGCGTGCGCACCGACACGCGCAGCTCGATGGCTATGTTGGCTGCTCGAGGCGAATATGCCGGCCTCCGTCCGCCGATCGGCAGGATCACGCTGAATTCCACTCGCACCATCCAACTCCTCCCGGCTGAATTGGTCGACCTTCAGCCGGGCAACTCCTTGATTGTCCGATGCCGTTGATTGCACGGGTCGGGCAACGTAAGTAATTGGACGCCTCGTGCTACGCCTTTCCATTTTTCGGCCCGATATGACTGCATTGATCGCTTGACATATTGACAAATTGACTTCATTCCACAGCTTTCAGCGAGATGAACACTGAATTCGCAACAGACATGCTAAGATTCGGTTGACCTTTCAATCGGAACCATCTTAGCCGGGGGGAGTCCAGCGTGCGAAGAGGTGCGAATCCCGCTCTAATTGCCCAAGCCAGCAGTATGAATGTCTCGACCAGTTGACGTAGCGCTTAAGCGTTAGTTAACGCTAACCCATCGGACGTTTGTTTTTCGGTCCTTTCTGTTAAAAGATCTCGTTTCGAATCGGCTTCACGAGGCAGGTTCGTGGAGCCCTTGTTACACTGCCCGAACTGGTGAGGGGGAAGGTGAAAGATGAAGCAGCAACCAGGATCCTCGGAGGCCAATTCTACCGAATTGGTAGAGGAATCGAATAGTAAACCGCTCAGTAGACTCGAAAGCCTGTTGGTGCCGATTGCATCGTTACTTCCGGCCGACTCTCCTCGCTTTCATGGCATAAACGAGGATTACTGTCGTTGCCTTTCCGAGGTCGAGACCGCGACGCCTCCTATTCTTGTGCATCGTCGAACCATGCGAGTGATCGACGGAATGCACCGGCTCTACGCAGCCAAGCTGGCGGGAGCGGACACAATCCAGGTGAGATTCTTCGACGGCGATGAGTCGGAGGCGTTCATCTGTGCGGTAAAGGAGAACAATGCCCACGGCCTGCCGCTTTCATTGGCCGAGCGAGTGGCGGCCGCCCGTCGGATCATCGAGTCCTCACCGGCACTGTCGAACCGGGCGATCGCCGGCTATGTCGGACTGTCTGACAAAACCGTCGGTGCAGTCCGTGCCCATGGATCAACCTCGGAACATTCGCAGTTGAGCAGCCGCATCGGCGCGGACGGAAAGGTTCGGCCGCTCGACCCCGAGATGGGGCGGAGGCGCGCGGCGGAGATACTGGACGAGCGTCCGAATGCTTCTCTGCGGGAGATCGCGGTCGGCGCCGGGATCTCGGTGGGGACTGCGCATGACGTCCGTAAACGGATCCGCAACGGCGAAAGCCCGATTCCGTCGCATCGGCGTCGCATCGACGCCGATGATCGAACGCCCCTGCCGAGCGGTGATGTCTCCGACGCCTCCTTGGCGCGCAAGCGCGTGTCCCGCGAGGTCCTGCCACAGGAGATCGACCTATCGATTCTCCAAAGGCTTGCCAAAGACCCATCGTTGCGCCACTCCGAGAGCGGGCGGGAGCTGTTGCGATTCCTGAATACGTACGTGGTCCGTGACAGTCCGATGAAGCAGGCGAGGACGGTGCCCCCGCATTGTGTCGAATCAGTGATCCAGCTAGCTCGCCAATGTGGCAATGCGTGGCTAAGGTTCGCACACGACGTTGAAGCAGCCAACCATGTAGCACACTGAGGCGTGCTCGGTAACAATTAATGGCCAATAATTCGAGTGCTCAGTGCTTCGATGGTTACTTCATAGCGAACCGGTAATGCATTCGAGTCGGACCACGGGAAGACGACCGGAGCACGGTCTTTCCTCTGCGTTCTATGGGCGATCCCTCGCCTTGACTAATCGGTACTACATCAGCAACCTCTGAGCGAAGGATCCTAAAGTGCTCGATTGTCTGACTTGAATGCTCTTCGCAAACCTCGCCATTCGGGATATTATAGTACATCGTACCGGCGTTTTCTATCAGTAGCAATTTATCGGCAATGGTATGTATAGGTCTGTATTCGCACTGTCGGGGCAGCCTTTGAGGCACAGGTGTGAGACTTTGTCGAGCAATTGAGAGGGTCTCTCTGATGTGAATCCTGCCCAATTGACTATCGCATGTAGAGCGCGGTATCGTCCGGAATGGATAAATTGTAAATCAGGGAGTGCATAATGTGAGATCTCGCTCTCATAGATAGTTCTGGCTCCTTGGGGATCGCACTCAGGTGGCGATGAGGCAGTGGCTCTCCAGGCAGAGCCTTGCGGCATATGGAGGCGCAATGACGTTGAAAGTCGGCCATGGCTGGGCAAGTGTGTTGACGGCTGTCACGGTTATTATTTTCGTTGGTGTGGTGCCGAGACCTGCGGTCGCCGCGGGAGTTGGCGTGACATTCACTGATATCACTCCGGGTTCGAGTTTCGGCGACTATCGCCGGGCGCCTTCGCCGGCCGAGTTCGCTCGACGTGAGGGGAATCGGCAACGACCTGTTGCCAACGACGCGGATTTCGTGGCCGAGCCAGTACACGACCGAGGCTTGCCTGGCGTTGTTCTCTTCGACTACGACAGCGACGGTGACTCCGATGTCTTCGTCACCAACGGCCCCGGCAGGCCGAACAGCCTGTATCGCAACGACTTGCAGGGAGGGCAGTCGAACTTCGTCGACGTCGGGTCGAGCGCAGGTGTTGGACTCACGGCGATGGACGCCAACGGCGCGTGTGCCGGAGATCTGGACAACGACGGAAACATAGACCTGTACGTGCTCGGACGCAACCAGCCGAACCATCTGCTGAAGAACCTCGGTAACGGTGCGTTTCAAGACATCACGGACGCGAGCGCCGCGGGCCTTGGCAATCTCAACCACACGAGCTGCACTGTGGCGGACTTCGACAACGACGGCCTGCTCGACATCGCGATCGCCAACACGTTTTCTATGACGGATGGCCTGGCGATCGTCGGCGTGCCTTACGGCCTGACGCAACAGAACCAAATGTTACGCAACACAGGTGGATTGACATTCGCGGATACCACTGCGACCTCAGGCTTCGGCGTGATCGACCTCGGCGGCGTCGCGCCGGTCCCGCTGGGGGACATCTCGTGGGCTGTTGCGGCGGTCGACATCGACCAGGACGGAGACGCGGACCTCGTCGTGGCCAATGATCAGGGCGCGTTCTTCATGAGCAAGTACGGCGGCGTCGACCGCGGCTTCAACCGCCTGTACCGCAACGACGGCACCGGTCACTTTCAGGATGTCACCTACGACGTGGGTCTTGCCGAACCGGGGGCATGGATGGGACTTGCGTTCGGCGACTTCAACTTCGACGGCACGATCGACTTCTTCTCCACCAACTTCGGCGACTACGTGATGATGAATCCCCCGGTGCCGATCGTGACGCAGGATCTGGGCGACTGGTCTAGTCGCTGGATGCTGCAGAGGCCCGACGGCACCTTCGTGGATCCCCGGAGGTCGTCGGTCCGCAATCCCGTTGCCACTGCTGCCGATCCGAGCCTCGGTGGACTGAACGCGACGCCCTTCGGCTGGGGTGCGTCGGCACTCGACTACGACAACGACGGCTCGACCGACATCACTTATCACGGATCACTGGACGCGTTGTCCGTCGTGACCGCCGACAACCCAGGAGCACTGTTGCGCAACGAGGGCCCGCAGGGCGTGCGCAACGGCTTCTTTCCGTCCTTCAGTTCCGACGACGCGTTCACACAATCTGGCGCCGATCACTGGCATCGGACAGTGCTCGGGGTGGCCGTCGCCGACCTCGATCACAACGGATTCGATGATGTTGTCTCGGTTGGATCGTCCCGCAACGTCGGCGACCTCACGCCGTACCACGATGTCGAGCAGTTCAATTTCAACTCGCCGTTCGATGATGCGAAATTCCTCGAGGTCTACGCGCCGCTGGGCGGCAACCGGCGCACCACCGTGCTCTACACACCGACCGGCAAGCACACGGAGGACGGCGACCTGGTTGTCGAAATGAACAACGGCGGCAACGGAAACCGCTCCGCCGCGGTCCGCACGGTCGGGAGCATCGGCCTGACCGACGGAGCGCGGGTCAACCGGAGCGGTATCGGTGCGGTCGTGAAGTTCACCCCGGCGGGAGCACACGCTGCGATCAGGCCGGTGATCGCGGGGTCGAGTTTTGCTTCGCAGGACGAACTCGAGGGCACGTTCGGCATGGGCGACGCGGGTAGCGCCGTCGTCGAGGTGCTGTGGCCGGGTGGCGTGCGGAACAAGCTCTACGACGTGAGGCCCGGAGAACGGGTCACCTTCCCCGAAATCCCCTGCAGCTACGCCGATCCTGCTGTCCCGGCAGATCAGTATCGAGCGTGCGTCAGCAAATCGGTCAGCGACTTGAGTGCCAGCGGTCAAGTGACGTCGCAGCAGGCAAATCGGCTCCTCAACAGTGCACTACGAGCATTCGACGAGGCCCACTGATGATGGACGGTAACGAAATTCAGGAATCCGACGTTCTGCGGTTCGCCCGGGTGTTTCCCCGGCTCACCGACGGACTGACGAAGACCGCGATGAAGCGCCTGCTTACCGCAGGTCGTTGGGAACAGGTCGAGGCCGGCACGGCCTTGACTCGCCAGAAGCATGCAGGCAGTGATCTCTATCTTCTGGTCGACGGGACGGCCGACGTGGTTGTGCAGAAAGCCGGTCGAACCGAACGAAGGTGGACAGCCGGGCCGGGTGCGTGTATCGGCCCAGCTGATCTGCTGGATCCGGGCCCGTCCGAGGCTACGGTCATCGCTGCGGCCCCGTGCGCCGTCATCCACCTGGCGCACGACCAGCTCTCGGCGTTGACCGATAGCGATCCAGCGCTTGCCGAAACTCTGCTGGACTATCTCGAGATGGAGCTCAGAGAGCTCAAGTCGGAACAGATGGACCTGTTCACCGAGCTCGCCGAAGTGCACCCGCCGACCGACGACCTGGATCGAGGCGCGGACAACGGCGCTGGTAGTTCGATCGACAGCGATCCGATTGAGCCCGGCGAGGCTCAGCGCGCGCGGTCATTGCTCGTCGACTCCGACGAGTTCGGCTCGACAGTCGGACCAGATCTCGAAACACTGATCCGTTCCTTGCGGATTCAAACAATCGGAGGCGGTCGGACGCTCGTCGGGGCAGACAGCCATGCGGACGCCGTCTGGCTCGTGCTCGACGGCGAACTGGTCACGATGTACGGAGAGCGTGAAGTCGGTCGATATCTCCCTGGAGACTGGATCGCGACAGCGAACGTGGGCTCGAATTCCGAGGCTGGACTGACGGTCCGTGCGTTGTTCCCGAGTACGGTTGCGCGACTGAGCGGTTCGGCACGGAGATCGATGGAAGAATCCTCGGCGGCCCTGCGTGTCCAATGGCGCCGGGCCCTGCTGCGGCAGTTGGCGCGCGAGTTCAGGCAGGTGTGCAGCAGGGTGCGCGGTCACCTTGGCAGCGGAGAGCGCGGCGCCGATTCATCAGGCAACCGGACTGAGCACGTCGACGTCGTGGTCGTCGGCGCAGGTCCGATCGGCCTGGCGTACGCGATCTGGCTCAAGCGGGCCCGTCCGGAGACCCGAATCGTGGTGATGGATCGGCGGACCCGGCCTGGGTACAAGGTCGGTGAGAGCGCCTTGTCGACCACTGTGCGCAGCCTGCGCTCACTCGGGCTGTCGCAGACGATGTTGCGCCGGCTCTTCGCGAACAAACTTGGACTCGCGTTCTGGTGGGTCGGACCGGATCAGCCGAAGCCGACCACACACATTGATGTGGTCGAGATCGAGGAGACATTCCAAGTCGAGCGTCGCGTCCTGGAAACAGCGCTGTTGCAATGCGCGACGCGGATGGGCATCGATGTCCGCGCCGGCCGCCGGGTGGATGTTGCCCGCAGTACGGTCGAGACACCACGAAGCACGCTTGTCTGTCGTGCGGCCGACGGCGAATACACGATGACGACCTCGATTGTGTGCGACGCGAGTGGGATCGCCTCGGTGATCCCGCGGTCGCTCGGCAAGCGGCGCAAACCTCGGGACACTATCGACGCCAATACATATTTCGGCTATTTCAAACGAGTTTCACACCCCGACCTCGACCACTGGGATATCGCCGCAACCAGGCATCTCTGCTTCCCGGAAGGTTGGTGGTGGTTCATCACCGTCTGCAGTTGGGACGCGATGCCGGATGACGCTTTAGACGACATGGTCGGCGCGATGCTCGACGAACTGCCGATCGAGGACGGCGACAATGTGCCGACGCGGGCCGAGTTCGCCAAGCGATTCGGCGGCGAGACCGAGGAAATCGTCAGCATAGGCGTGGTCGTCCGGAACGACCGCGACGACAGCAAACACCTCAATACGCAGGACCGATTCGACTACTGGGTCAAGCGTTACCCGGGTGTCGAGGCGGTGCTCCGCCACTATAAACGGGTGGAGAATCCGTACGGAAAGAACCACCCGATCCTCAGCTTCCAGAACATGGTGCACGACCTCGAGAGCGCGGCCGGGGACGGCTGGCTTGCGATCGGGGACTCCGCGTTCTTCGTCAACCCGCTGTTCTCACCAGGGCTCAACTTCGGTTCCGGCACTGCGTATATGGCCGTGCAAGCCTCGATCCGCGCCCTGGATACCGCCGACACCAGCCGGGGCAGCTTCGAGACGTACGAAAACTACCGGCGCGCGATCAGCACAGCGCTGTTTCGCGAGAATGAGATGCTGTACCGGAGCTTCCGCTCCGCGCGTTCGTTCGAACGCGTGCTGATGCTGAAGTTCTTCTTCGGTATCACCGACATTCTCCCGAGAGGCGACTACTCGCCATCGGATCCATATGTGTACAACCTGCTCGATCCGCACTTCTCGCGGACAGTTCAGCGGGTAGTCGACATCATGCGCGACGGTGAAGCGCGCGGCGAACACCCTGACATCACCGCGGAAGCGGTCGCGGCTGTGATCGATGAACTCGTCGATCGGCTTCGCGACCTGGATGTTGTTCGCGACGCACGCATCGGTCGCTACTTCACGCACTACACCGATGATCTGCACCGCGTCGACAACCGGGATCGAGGCCGCGGTGACTTCCGCACTTGGCGGTGCACCGGGTGCCGGTCCTTCGTTGACGAGATGTTCCGGTTCTGTCTCGTATGCGGAGCGGAACGGCCGGTGCCGACGGCGACAGCGATGACACAGAACTGAGCAAACGGGTTTCCTGCCTGTACGGCAATGCTTTACGCCGACGAAAAGTGGCGTTCTCACCGAGGAAGTTGGATACCGAATGAAACATCTGGGTCGCGCCGTCCTTCTCGCACTCAGCGTATTGCTGGCGGTCGCATGCGGCGGCTCGCCGGGCAACCCGCACCATGTCGGCGGCGATGCCGAGCTACGAATCGGGGCGATTCCCGACCAGGATCCGCAAAAACTGCAACGGACCTACGGCGTGCTGGCCGACTGGCTCAGTGACCAACTCGGGGTCAAGGTCGAATACGTCCCCGTCACGGACTACATGGCGTCGGTCAGCGCGTTCGTCCGCGGGGATCTCGATCTTGTGTTCTTCGGCGGGCTGACTGCGGTGCAGGCCACGCACCAACTGGCGGGCGCGGCGCCGATCGCGCAGCGCGATGTCGACGCCGAATTTCGAAGTGTGTTCGTCGCCAACGTGGCGAGCAACATCACACCTGTCGACGATATCGCCGGCCTGAAAACGCTTGCCGGGCACCGTTATACCTTCGGATCCGACACTTCGACCTCGGGTCGGCTGATGCCGCAATACTTTTTGCAGCAAGCGGGCGTCGGTATCGGGGATTTCATCGGCGAGGCCGGATTCTCCGGCTCACACGATGCAACCTGGAAGCTCGTCCAGGAGGGGGCATACGAAGTAGGTGCCCTGAACGCCGCAGTGTGGGATGACCGGTTGGCCTCAGGCGCAATCGACACGTCGAAGGTTCGCGAAGTCTTTCGCACACCGTCCTACCACGACTATTGCTGGGTCGCCCGCCCGGATCTCGACAAGAGGTTCGGGGACGGTTTCACGCGCAAAGTGACCGAGACGTTCCTGTCGATCGACGGTAGCGACCAGCACGAGCGCGAGATCCTCCAGGCGTTCGCAGCAAAGAAGTTCATCACGACCGAGGTGGCCAACTACGCTCAAATCGAGGCTGTGGCACGCGATCTGGGACTGCTGAATTGATCGCAATGGCCAATCGAGTCTTCGAACTCCAGGACGTGACCGTGCGTTACGGAGCAACAGTTGCCCTCGCGGGCATCGATCTCACGGTGGCGCCGGGGGAGCGGATTGCGGTCATCGGGCCGAGCGGCGCGGGCAAGACGACGTTGATCGGACTGCTCAATGGCACGTCCGTCGCGACGGAAGGCCGCGTGCGCGCGCTGGGTTGCGAATATACGACCGCAGATGTCCGTGCGGTGCGTGTGACGCAGCGCCGAATCGGCACGATCTACCAGCAGTTCGACCTCGTCGACCAGCTCCGGACAGTGCACAACGTGAATGCGGGCCGGCTGGGCAGCTGGCCGTTCTGGAAAGGTGTTCTGTCGTTGGTACGGCCGCAGGAACTGCGGTCAGTGCGTGCGGCGCTCGATCGGGTCGGCATCGGTGACAAGATCAACGAGCGGACCGGCTCGCTCTCCGGAGGCGAGAAGCAACGGGTCGCGATCGCACGTGTGCTGGTGCAAAAGCCCGTCGCGATTCTGGCCGACGAGCCGGTCGCAAGTCTGGATCAGGCTCGCGGCAGGCAGATTATCGACCTGCTGCTCGCGCTCTCGATCGAGGCCGGCGTCACTTTGATCACGAGTCTCCACGACGTTGACCTGGCATTGAGCCGGTTCGACCGGATCGTCGGCCTGCGGGCGGGCCGGTTGATCTTCGATTGTTCTCGAAAAGACCTGAGCGACACAGAAATCGAAGCACTCTATGTACTCGAGCCGACTGTCGTCCGACGATGATCGTCAAGACCACTGAGCTCGAATCGAATGGGGTGACCGTCGCGCCCGCATGCGGTGGTCCTCGATTGAGACAGGCTACGGGTAGGGGTTTTGCCGCTCGCCGACGCTATGTGTGGTCGGGACTGCTCGGGGGCGCGGTGGCGGGCTCGGTAGTGCTGGGAATTTGGCACAAGCCAGTGATTCTGCCGGGTGGCGGAGCAGCGTTCGTCGAGTTCTTCGGAACCGCGCTGCACCCTGAGCTCGATCAGAAGTTTCTCGTACTAACGCTCATCGCGGCGTTGACCACGCTCGCGTACGCGGTGCTCGGAACTTTGCTGAGCACTGTGATCGGCATCGTCGGAGGCGTCTTGGCGTCGCAGGCGTGGTGGATGTCCGGTGTTCGAGGTCGGGCACGACGTAGCAAGGCGGGGTGGGCGGTTGCGCGGTTGGTACTGGCGGTGCCGCGCGGAATTCACGAGGTGGTCTGGGCGCTGTTCTTCCTGCTCGTCTTCGGACTCAACCCGATGGTCGCGGTGCTCGCCATCGGCATCCCGTTCGGCGCCGTCACCGCAAAGGTGTTCTCCGAGCTGCTGGATGAAGCACCCCGGCGGCCCTATGAAGCATTGCAAGCCGCTGGGGTCAGGAAGCTGCCGGCGATGTTGTATGGGCTTGTCCCGCTAGCGTTGCCGGACCTGGTCTCCTACAGTTTCTACCGCTTCGACTGCGCGATTCGCAGCGCGGCGATCCTCGGCATCGTCGGTGCCGGTGGTCTCGGCTATGAACTAGTGCTGAGTTTTCAGACGTTGCGCTACCACGAAATCTGGACTTTGCTGTATGCGCTGATCGCGTTGAACGCCGCAGCCGAAGTCTGGAGTGGATGGGTGCGGCGCCGGCATAACGGTCCGTCGCACGACCCAGTGCTGATCGGCTCCTTGCTCGTAGGCATTCTGCTTGCCGTGCTGTCGATCTGGTGGATAGGTCTCGACGTGCGTGTGCTCGGCGACAGCGGCAACTGGCACCGGGCAGTGACGGTGCTGGGTGATGCTTGGTCGCCGGATCTCGGGCCCGGCGGCATCGGCAATCTGATCGAGCTGACGGCCGTCACACTGGCGATGTCCGTGCTCGCCATGGTGTTCGCCTTCTTCACCGGCGTGCTGCTCGCGTTTCCCGCGGCCAGATTGTCACAGCTCGGGCGCCGGACCAATGGCGGTCTCGTACGGCGGGCCGGCAGAGCCGCTTCGATGGTCGCGGTCCGGATCATTCTTGTTGTGCTGCGAGCGATTCCACCACCGGTCTGGGCGCTGCTGTTCCTGTTCGTCTGTTACCCGGGAATCGTGCCGGGCGCCTTGGCGCTCGGTGTTTATACCGCGGGTGTCCTGGGACGGTTGATGGCCGAAGCAGCTGAGAACCTGGACGGTCGCCCGTTGCGGGCTTTGCGAGCGCAAGGCGCAACCGAAGCGCAAGTTTTCAGCTACGGCGTGGTACCGGCGGTGGCGTCGCGGTTCGTCGCCTTCGGCCTGTATCGCTGGGAGGTGACCATTCGGGAAACCATCGTGGTGGGCGTCGTCGGTGCGGGCGGGCTCGGGCTGCTGCTCGATCATCGGTTGCACGCGTTCGACTACCGCGGGGCGTTCGCTGCGATGCTCGCCCTCGCCGTGTTGACGATCGTGGTCGACTTCGCCAGCGCGTTCGCCCGTCGCTCGATACGGTAGCCGCTTGGTCGAGTGTTCAACTGCGGAAAATTCAGGTTGAACACGGTGGGCCCGATCAGTCCCCCGAGAGCCGTTCGACGAGCCAGCCCAGCGATAGAGGGTAACGGTGATCGATGCCGTTGTGTTTTCCTGGGAACAGCTCGAAGTGCACGACGTCGTCGGGGACGCCGGCCTGTTCGAGGGCCGCGTGGAACGCCTGCGCGCCGATGTCCAGGTAGTGCTCGTCCTGTGTGCCGCCATCGACCCAGATGGCGCGCATGGATCGCAATGCCTCAGCGTGCTGGGGCACCATCCGCACTGGATCCGAGTCCAGCCACCGCTGCCATACCGCGGGTCGAAGCATTCCCGTCGATGGGTCGAACGGAAGTTCGGGCGTGCCGTCCGGATGGGCCGACAAGCACGCGGACATACCGTAGATGATCAGCAGGGAGGGGTCCTCGGGCCGGGTGAAGCTGCCGCGCTGCTGGAAGTCCAGCCACCATCGTTCGATGTCCCCGCCGTAACTACGCAGGAAGCGTACGCACATCGGGAATTTGGCGAAACACGTGAACTCGAACAACGCATCGCCGGCGTGGGTCGCCAAACCGCCGAAGAGATCCGGCCGCAACATCGCGGTGACCATGGCGCCGAACCCGCCGCTGGATTTCCCGGAGACACCGCGGTGCGCGGCCTCAGGCTGGGTTCGGTAGTAGGAATCGACCCACGGGACAATCTCGTCGCAGAGGTAGGAGTGATAGCGGCCGGTCCCCGCCGAGTCGACAAACTGGCTTCCGCCATATTTTGTCCAGGTGTCGACGAACACCACGATCGCGGGTGGGATCTCGCCGGCGGCCATCCGCTCGTCGATAACCTCGATAAAGGGGCGCTGGAACGGGTAGTGGTTCCGCCACATTTCGATCCGTCCCATATAACCCTGCAAAAGGTAAACTGACGGATACCGCTGAGTGTCTTCGTCGTAGCCGGGGGGAACGTACACCCATAATGGCCGGGTGCTCGAATCCTGCAAGATATTGTCCTGAAGTGCTTTGCTGTCGATCGAGTGCTCATTCAATTGGCCGACCAGCTCATGTGACGACGTTGACGACATCTTCAGCTCCTTGGCAAGGGGGTGGACTGTCAACAATTGTCCATTAGATTGAATGAATATGGATTATGCGGCAAGGGTTCAGGTGGGGTGCGGCCGCTTTGGGCTTTCATTCCCTGGAAATTGATCACCCTTTGTCTGAAAATTTGACAGTGACATCCTCGGGTGGCGACAATTTTTCGAAGTGGTATCGGCACCGGTTCTGGTGAGTCGCTCCAGTGCGGTTCGAACGGAGGATCATATGACTACGACCGATTGGGATGTCATCGTGGTTGGCGGTGGGCCGGCCGGATCGACGGCCTCTACCGTCATCGCATTGGATGGTCATCGCGTCTTGCTGCTCGAGCGAGATAGGTTGCCGCGCTATCAGATTGGCGAATCACTACTTCCGTCGACGATCCATGGCATCCTGCCGCTGCTCGGCGTCCACGAGGAAGTCGAGGCTGCGGGGTTCGTCCGGAAGAATGGCGGAACCTTCCGATGGGGTGCCAGTAGCGAGCCGTGGACATTTGCTTTCGCGGCGTCTCCGGACATGATCGAGCTCGGTGCATACGGTTATCAAGTTGAGCGTATGAAGTTCGATGGGATTCTCCTGCTCAATGCGCAACGAAAAGGTGTGGACGTCCGTCAGAACCACGGTGTGAACGGCGTGCTCGAAGACGACGGTCGGGTAAGCGGGGTTACCTTTACCGATGACAGCGGGCAACGCCGCACGGCCACCGCGAAATTTGTCATCGATGCTTCCGGTAACGGGAGCCGCATACATCGAGCCGTGGGCGGAGACCGTGAATACTCGCCATTCTTCCGGAACCTGGCGGTGTTCTCATATTTCGAAGGCGGAGAGCGGCTACCGGAGCCGAACAGTGGAAATATTCTCTCGGCGGCCTTCGACGACGGTTGGTTCTGGTATATACCGTTGAGCGACAAACTGACCAGCGTCGGCGCCGTTGTCGGTGCGGACAAGGCAGGACCGATTCAAGCGGATCCCGATGCTGCGCTGCGCTCGTACATCGCTCAGTGCCCGCTCGTCGACCGCTATCTGCGCGATGCCGTACGGTCGACGACAGCACCGTACGACACAGTTCGAGTGCGCAAGGACTATTCGTACGACCGGCCCGTGCTCTGGCGGCCTGGCATGGCTGTTGTCGGCGATGCGGCGATGTTCATCGATCCGGTATTTTCATCCGGAGTCCACCTGTCAACGTATGGTGCGCTGCTCGCGGCGCGGGCAATCAATACGCACCTGGCGGGTAGTGCGGACGAAGCCACCTGCTTCGGCGAGTTCGAAGATCGGTACCGCCGTGAATTCGCGATCTTCCGGGATTTTCTCGTCGCGTTCTACAAGATGAACCTCACCGAGGAGTCGTACTACTGGGAGGCCAAGCGCGCCGCCCACCATGACGGCTCGGTTCTCCAGGCATTCCTGGACGTGGTCGGGGGCATGATGGCGCGCGACATCATTCCCCCGGGCGGACTTCCTCCGGAGGCCAGGACAATGCCTATTCCGCCGGCGATGATTGGTGGCTTTGCCAAGGGGATGGAGATGGGCATCCGGGACATGCGGGGCGCTGTCGACCCTGGCGCGCCGACGCCCGCCGGTGCTTCCAAGTTCGTGCCGTCAGCAGACGGACGGCGGTGGCAGGTCCGAGCGGATCAGGTCGAGCCGGAGGCGCGGCATGCCGTCGGCCGCTGATCCGACGGACGATTCAGCGGTGACCTATCGACCCGTGAACGAGACGGACCTGCGCGCGTGTGGACTTGACCGGCTCGATCTCGCCTGGCTTCGGCGCAAGACCGGAGTCAAATGGGCGCGGGTCGCGCCCGACGTTCTTCCCGCGTGGATCGCGGACATGGACTTCCCAGTAGCACCGCCGGTGCTGAACGCACTGACGGATACCCTGAAGCGAGGCGATCTCGGATATCCCGCCTGGTCGAACTGGATGGGTCCAGACCCACTCGCCGAAGACTTCACCGCGCGGATGGCGTTGTATCAGTGGGCGCCGGAACCTGATTGGGTACGCAGCTTCAGCGACATCATCCAAGCAATCCAGATAGTCATCCAGACGATGACTGAGCCGGGAGATGGTGTCGTCGTTCAAACGCCGAGTTACCCACCGTTTCTGAAGACGGTGACGATGATGGGTCGGCGTGCCGTCGCCGATCCGATCGAACGTACCGACGCGGGATGGTCATTCGACCTGCAGCGGCTCCGCCGGACGATCGCCAGGGAACGCCCGCGTGTGCTGATCATTGTGAATCCACATAACCCGACCGGACGAGTGTTCACCAGGACGGAACTCGAGGAGCTCGCGGAGATCGCGATCACCAACGACATGGTGGTCGTGGCCGATGAGGTGCTCGCCGATCTCGCGTTCGCGCCGCACCGGCACATCCCGATCGCATCGCTGAGTTCCGAGATCGCGGCGCGGACAATCACGATGACCTCGGCGACCAAAGCCTTCAACTTCGCTGGTCTACGGTGCGCGGTGACCCACATCGGTCCGGTAGAACTGCGCGACGCGATCGACGCCGCACCTCCGGATGTCTTCGGTGTGGTCAACGTACTCGGAATCGAGGCAACGAAGGCCGCATGGCGCGACGGTGACGATTGGCTGGATGCAGTCCGGAACCGACTTCGACAGAACCGAGACATAGTGTGCGACAGTATTGTTCAGCGGATGCCGACGCTCGGGTGCGATCCACCCGAGGCGAACTATCTGCTCTGGCTTGACTGCGGAAGGCTCCAGAAAGATGACCCCGCCTTGTTCTTTCGGGACGCTGCTCGAGTGGAACTCAGCACGGGCAAGACCTTCGGGCCTGGCTGCGGTGACTTCGTCCGCCTGAACTTCGCCACTGCCCCCGGCATCCTCGCCGAGATCCTGAACCGGATGACTGCCGCGGTAGCCGAGAGCGTCCACACCGGCGGCCCCAGCTACAACGCGGAATCCCAGTGATCGGAATCGAAGAATGGAAACGCAGATGGCTGTCGCGAACGACAAGGTGGCCCGCCGCTGGAGCTCAGGAAAGAGGAGCCAGCGGGTCTACAACTACACAATTCGCCGGCCGGTCCTGTTTCGCTTGATGAGCAGGATCGTCTGGGGCGCTGACGTGCGACCGCTCTACGCGGACATCGCAGCGCTTGCCGATCTCGCCGCCGGGACCCGTGTACTCGACGTGCCTTGCGGAGGCGGCGTGGCGTTTCGAGGTATCGAGGGGACAGCCGGAATTCGCTTCGTCGCCGCTGATATTTCGCCCTTCATGCTCGACACCGCGAGAGCCGAGGCGGCTCGCCGCGGCCTCTCCGACATCGAGTACGTCCAGACCGACGTGGCGCGTATGCCCTTCGCCGACAGCTCGTTCGATGTGTGCGTGAGTTACAACGGGCTGCACTGTTTTCCTGATCCGGCAGCGGCTGTGCAGGAGATGGCCAGGGTGCTGCGCGTCGGTGGCGAGTTGCGCGGCACCGTCGTCGTCACCGGGGGCAGCGCCTTGTCGGCCGCGGCCATTGCGAAGTTCCAGCGCACTGACCAGTTCGCGACCGTCGGCTCCGCCGAGGACTTGCGGGAGTGCCTCACCGGCGCGGGATTCGTCGACCTTCGCCTCGATCGACAGGGTGCCTACGTGGTTTTCCACGCGCTCAAATCCGGTTGAGCGGCCATGATTCGGTCGTCCAGCGACGACTCGAAACGGTTTTGGCGAGGGCCCTTGCACCCCATCGGTGTATAAGTCTAGTCTAACCGTCAGTGAACACTAACGGAGGTTCACGGTGGACACTTACGGGGGTTCAGCTGCTCTCATGTTGCTCGGTGACCGTAGTAGGCGCGCGATTTTCGAGCACCTTGCTCGGGGGCCGCGTTCGGTCGGCGAGCTGGCGGAATTGTTACCCATTAGTAGGCCGGCGGTGTCCCAGCACCTTTCTGCGCTGCGAATCGGTGGACTTGTCATCTGCGAGGTGCAGGGCACAAGACACGTCTACCGACTCAACGTCGAGGGTGTGGCAGGAATACGAGCGTATCTGGATCAAATCCAGGAAGATGCGCTCCGCTCTTTTCGAAACGCCGCGGAAGCGGCGTTATCTACGGCAGAAAAGGAGTCATCTATGAGTACACCAGCCTCGATCCCGGTGATCAGTGGGACCGTCACGGTCGATGTGCCGCTGGAGCACGCGTTCAAGTTTTTCACCGAGTCATTTGGAAGCTGGTGGCCGACCGTCTTCCACATCGGTCAGGTCGACATGGCGGACGGCGTCATCGAACCTCGGGAGGGCGGCCGGTGGTTCGAGAAAGGCGTGGACGGTTCGGAATGCGACTGGGGGCGCGTGATCGCGTGGGACCCGCCGAACAAGATCGTCTTGACCTGGCAGATCAACGGGATGTTCGCGTTCGACGCCGATCCTGATCACGCCAGCGAGATCGAGATCCGCTTCGCACCGGAAGGTCCGGATCAGACCAAGGTCGACGTCGAGCATCGAAACATCGAGCGACTGGTCCAGGGGCAGGGCGTCTACGACGGCATCAACCAAGGCGGCGGCTGGCAGGCCAACCTGGATGCCTACGCGGCGGCGCTCGCGAACAAATAAACCCATCTCAGACGGGTGAGCGGTCGCCGGCGAGGGCTTCTTTGGAGTCGGCGACCCCTCCGTCCACGAACGCTGGTCGAACGACTTCACGAGGGGAGCCGACATTGGCGACAGCAGTTGATAGTCAGGACATCGCAGGAAGCCGCGCCTGGACCGTGGCTTTAGGCTCGGTCGCGTCATTCATGGTTGGGCTGGACGTGCTGATCATGATGACCGCCGTGTCGACGCTGCACCTCGAGTTCGGAACGGACGCAGCAGGTATCGGGTGGAGCATCAACGCCTACGAGATCGGCTTCGCCGCGCTGATCCTCACCGGCTCGGTGATCGGCGACCGGTATGGACGCAAGCGGATGTTCATCGTCGGAGTCGCGTGGTTCACGGTCGGATCCGTGCTGTGCGCACTCAGCACCAGCATGGAAATGCTTGTGCTCGCTCGCGGTTTCCAAGGGCTCGGCGGCGGCATCGCGACAGCGCTGGCGCTCGCGGTGATCACGGCGTCGACGCCATCGGAGCGCCGGGGCACCGCGTTCGGCATCTGGGGTGCGGTGATGGGAATGGCGGTCGCGGTTGGTCCGCTGGTCGGCGGAACGATTATCCACTTCTTGTCCTGGGAGTGGTGTTTCTGGTTGAACGTGCCCATCGGCATCGCCGTAATAGTGCTTGCCTGGCGGAAGATTCCGGAGACCCGCGGTAGCGCGACCGGGATCGACTTCTTGGGCATGTTCCTGTCGACGGCCGGTGTGGTGTCATTGTCGCAAGCGCTGCTGCGCGGTGGTGAGGTCGGCTGGTCCGCACCCTCCATCGTCGGTGGCATCATTGCGGGGTTGCTCCTGCTGATCGCGTTTGTTGCCTGGCAGCGACGGACATCGGCACCGATGATGCCGTTGAAGATGTTTGAGAATTTGAGCTTCTCGGGTGGCTGCGGAGTCGGTTTCGTTCTGGGTGCCGGACTTTATGGCAACGCATTCCTTTTCGCGCAGTACCTGCAGCTTGCGCTCGGAAACGACCCGCTGATGGTCGGTATCAAAATGCTGCCGTGGGTGGCGCTCGCACCTGTTGTTGCTCCGATTGCGGGTATGCTCGCGGACAGAATCGGCGAACGACCTATCGTGATTGTCGCGATCGTGCTGTTCGCCGGCGCGTTCTTTGCGATAGGGCCGTTGGTCAAATCAGGTGCCGGGTACGGGACTCTCGTGTTGCCCCTGATCGTGGCCGGCGTCGGTGTGGCGGCGCTGTTCCCCGCACTGGCTACCGCGGTGATGAGGGTCGTCGATCCGGATCATCTCGGTGTGGCCTCTGGTGTCAGCAACACCATAAGGCAGGTGGGTGCGGTGTTCGGTGTGGCCGTCGCCGTGGCCATCTTCACTTCGTTCGGCGGCTACCAGTCTCCGCAAGACTTTGTTGACGGCTACACGCCGGCTGCGGTGGTGCTCGCCGCGATCACTCTTGCTGGTTTGATCCCCGCGCTCCTGATCCGGCCGCGCTCGGTCAAGGTGGACACCGTCTCCATGAAGTGACAAATCATAGAAACTCTGATCATGTACGGCCGCAGATTTATTCTGTGGCCGTTTTCAGTACTTTTTATTTGACGCCCCGGTTCCTCGGCGAGACCATTGTGCAGTAACCATCGTCGGATAGGAATTCGTGAAAATTCGCGTATTCCGGGAAAAGGAGCCGGGATGACTGTGGCGCCAGAAATTATGAATCGAATGCGCAGTATGTGGGGCGCAGTCGACTATCACCCGATTGCGGTGCGTGATGTATATGTCGGCGAATTGCTGGCCCGCGCCGTAGACGTGCACCCGGGCCAGCATGTCTTGGATGTCGGCGCCGGATCCGGCAATGCCGCTCTCTCGGCGGCCCGACGCGGTGCACGCGTCATCGCCACCGACTTGGTGGCGTCGTCGCTCGAAACCGCGGCCCGACGGGCATCGTGCGAGGGTCTGAATCTTCGAGTCGAAACAGCCGATGCCCAGGACCTGCCGTTCGATACTGACTCCTTCGACGTGGTCATGTCGACCTTCGGGGCGATGTACGCGCCGAACCACGCGCGCACCGCGGACGAGCTGATTCGGGTCTGTCGGCCGGGTGGACGGATCGGACTCGCAAGCTGGACGCCTGGTGGTCTTGTCGGCCGCTTGCAGGGGATGATGGCGAAGGCGATGGCCCAGCCGCCGAACGCTGGAGCGAAGCCGGGAGGCAGCGGCCCGCCCACACTGTGGGGCACCGAAGCGCATTGCCGCGAGCTGTTCGGCGACCGGGTGAAGCTGACGAGTGCGGTTCGTATTCACGAATACTGCGCAGCGACTGCGGAGGCGCAGGTTCGGTTGCTGCTTGACCATCTGCCTCCTTGGCATATTGCTTTCAAGGCACTGACACCGGAGAAGCAAGAGGAGATCTCTGCTGCGGCCATAGCGGAGTTCGAGCGAGCAAACCGCGCTCAGGACGGCACCAATATCGCTGAGGCCGAGTACCTCGAGGTCGTCGCGACGGTTGTATAGGAGAAGTGTGCGCAGGCGGCCTATGGCAGCTCGCCTGCAGCTGTGGCATTTCGACCATCAGCCCTGAGTTGCGCGGCCACCCCCTCGTGGTCCGTGATTCAGCGGCTGGTGGTCTTCGCGGGTTCCCGTGCCTGGCAGCGACAGCCGCTGACGCGCACTTGTCTGTGTTCAGCGTTTCCAACATATTTTCAAATGCGGAATCTCCGAAGTTGAACATGTCTGAAATCGACTGCTTCCCTTTGGCGTGCGCAAGCACTGTCGGTCGATCATCGCTTACGGATTGAGTTCATTGTCAGCGCGAGAGACCTCTGACCATAATGAAGCGGTGAAGAAATGCGGCGGGCAAATATTCCGTGCCGCGATCGGGGACGCCGGTATTCCGGGATTGGAGAACTGAAAAATGAAGTTCTTGTTTGTGCTTCACGATCCTCCATATGGCACAGAGCGCACGTATAACGGACTCCGCTGGGCGCAGCGAATGCTGGCGGGCCAGTCGAATAACGAGGTAAAAGTATTCTTCATGGGTGACTCGGTGGGTGCGGTCCGGCCAGGTCAGAAGACGCCGGACGGCTACTACAACATCGAGACGATGGTCCGCAGCATCGTAGAACACGGCGGGGCCCTCGGTTCTTGTGGAACATGCCTGGACGCACGCGGTATTCCGGACACCGATCTCGTGAAAGGAACGCATCGCTCATCGATGCCCGAGCTCGGCCGTTGGACGGAGTGGGCAGACACCGTCATCAACGTTTGATCCACCTTTCACTGTTGGAGGACCGTTCCTCATGTCGCGAACCGTTGTAGTTCTCGGTGCTGGCGCTGGTGGTTTGACCACTGCGAGTTTGTTACGCGAGATGCTCGATCCTGATGATCGGATCGTCATTGTCGACCGCTGTCTGAAGACGGCGCAGGGACTGTCGCTGCTGTGGATCATGCGTGGCTGGCGCAGCTCTGACCAGGTCATGCACACGCCGGATCGACTGAACAGTCTCGATGTCGACGTGGTCGAGTCCGAAGTCGGGCGAATCGATCTCGCCGGCCGGAGTGTCGTTACGGCGGCCGGCGAGATCAGCTACGACGCGCTGGTGATCGCCCTCGGCGCAGAGCTGAGACCACAAGGGCTCGTTGGCCTCCCGGAAGCAATCAACGCTGGGCGTGCGGGGGAGTTCTACACCGTGGACGGAGCACTGGCGGTTCACGATCAGTTGCGCCGATTGAGTGGTGGCCGTTTGGCGTTCGTAGTCGCCGCGATGCCCTTCAAATGTCCCGCAGCGCCTTACGAAGGTGTTCTTCTAGCTGCTGACTTGCTAGCGGAGCGTGGTGTTCGGTCGGGCGTGCAAATCGACTTCTACACCCCTGAGCCGCTACCGATGCCGGTCGCCGGTCCAGCCGTGGGCAAACGCTTGGCCGCACTGCTTGCCGAGCGAGATATCGAGTACCACCCGTTGATGCCGATCGAGCGAGTGGATCCGGAGGGCGAGCTGCGATTCGCGGATGGATCACGAGCCGCGTTCGACTACCTGATTGCCATCCCGCCCCACGGCGCACCACGTCCGGTTGTCGAAGCACGCTTCAGCGAGGCCGGGTGGATACCGGTCGACCCACGGACCCTGACGACCGCCGAGGAGGGCGTGTGGGCGCTCGGCGATGTCGCGCTCGTGACGTTGGCGAACGGCAAACCGCTGCCTAAAGCTGCGGTGTTCGCCCGAGGTCAGGCTGCAGCGGTCGCGACCGGGGTCGCACGTCATCTCGGAATCGACATCGAGACAACAGAATTCAACGGCGATGGCTACTGCTATGTCGAGGCAGGCGGTGGCCTGGCGGCCAAAGGCGCCGGAAATTTCTACACGGAACCGGCGCCGACAGTGACGCTGACCGAGCTGTCCGCGGAGTCGCACGTCGAAAAGGAGGAGGAAGAAGTCAGCTGGATCAGTCGATGGTCGGGAGCCGACGTTTAACTCGATGTTCCGCCGAGTCGCGCACTGGCGGACCAACTCTCAGTACTAGACCAGTGCCCGGGCGACGTATGCGCCCGGTTGGTCGGAAACCATTCAAGGAGCTTCGAATGCCGCACGTCACTATTCCCGCAAATCTGCCGCCGGGAACCCCCGGACTCATGCAGTACCGCCAGGAAACTGGCCGTCCGATCAGCCAGCTCGCCGAGGTGCTGCTCCGCAGTGAACACAGCATGAGCAGGTCCGATCGCGAGTTGATCGCCGCCTACGTCTCGCAATTGAACAACTGCGAATTCTGCGTCCGGACCCACAGCGAAGTCAGCGCTCAACAGAGCCCAGAGGGTCGAACCGTCGTGGACAAGGTGCTCGCCGACATCGACAGCGCCCCGCTGACACCGAAGATGCGTGCGCTGATCACCATCGCGGAGGCCGTGGCGGAAAGCGGCAAACTCGTCAACGACGAGATGGTCGAGGCGGCTCGCACCGCGGGCGCGACAGACACCGAAATCCATGACTCGGTGCTGATATCGGCTGCCTTCTGTATGTACAACCGTTACTGCGACGGCATGGCAGCGATCGTGCCCGAGGATCCGGCCGCCTATGTGGGCATGGCCGCGCACATCATTCGCGAGGGATACAGCAGCTGCGCTACCGCGTAGGGCAGTAGACCGCCGATCGGCGTCAGACCGTCTCGACTTCACCAGAACGGAACTTTGTCATGGCTTTTGCACCTGCACCCGTTGCTGACTGGGCGGTCAGGCCGGCGATCCCCGACGGATGGATCACCCGGGCCCGTGAGGTCGCGGCGGTCCTCGCGCTGGATGCTGCGGAGCGGGACCGAGTGGGAACCGCTCCGCACACCGAGATCCAATTACTCAAGGACGCCGGGCTGGTGACGATCCTGGGTGACCGTTCGCGTGGCGGTGGCGGCCAAACCTGGTCCACGGCGTTGCGGGTGTGCCGCGAAGTGTCGAAGGCCGACGGGTCGATAGGTCAGCTGCTCGGCTATCACTACCTGTGGGCCTGGGCGGTTCGCTTCTTCGGCACTGCGGACCAGATCGATAGGTACGAGGAGCTTTACGTTCGCTCGAATCTCTTCTTCGGCGGCGCGATCAATCCGCGAGACAAAGACGTCCGTGTGACCGAGAACGGTGACGAGCTCCATCTCAACGGCCGTAAAGCGTTCGCGTCAGGTAGTGCAGTCTCCGATCTCACCTGTCTGCTAGGGACTTTCAGCGACGGCCGGCCGGTCTTTCTGATCGTCGACTCGAAGACGCCCGGCCTCGTCTACAACGACGACTGGGACAACATGGGGCAACGGCAAACCGAGTCGGGGAGCGTCACGATCAGCGACCTTGTCGTCCCACGGAGCGCGGTGCTCGGCGCGGCCGACAACAGCCTTGCCGCAACAGTGTTCTACAGCAGCCTTTCGCTGGTCACGCTGCAGTTGATCATGACCAATCTGTACCAGGGCATAGCCGAAGGGGCGATGGAGGCAGCTGCGGAGTACACCCGGACGATAACTCGCCCCTGGCCCTACGGCGGCGACGACAAAGAGTCCGCGACCGAGGAGTGGTACATCCTCGAGGCCTACGGGGATTTCCGGTCGAAGTTGTGGGCGACCGCAGCCCTGATCGACCAGGTCAACGATGAGCTGTCCGGATTGCTGCACGCGGCAAGAGAATCTGTCACGCTGCCGCAGCGTGGCGAAGTGGCAGTGCGCATCTCGGCGGCCAAGCAGCGAATCATCAAGGACGGCCTCGAGATCACGACGCGCATATTCGACGTGATGGGCGCTCGATCGACCGCTTCCCGGCACGGCTACGACCGATTTTGGCGAAACCTGCGCACGCACAGCCTTCATGACCCGGTCGCCTACAAACAGCGCGAGGTCGGTCGATACCAATTGCTCGGCGAGCTCCCGCAGCCGAGCTTCTACACCTGACGTCCATGTCCTGCTGCGAATCCAAACCAATGGATCTAGAGGAGAGGCTGAAATGACTCCCTGGTTGAGACGGATGCGCCGCGCTGCGCTCACCCCCGATACACGCGACGTACTGATGGAAGTCCGGGGATTCCCCATCGGATCCCCATCCGCACAAGCCAGTCTGGAGACCGCGGGGCGGGCATTTCTCGAAGGCTTCGGCCTCGCCGCCGAACACCCGACTTCGGCCGAAGCCGCGACTGCTCTACGGGACATCGAAGGCAACCGGCGCGGATTCGCATTCGAGGGCGCCGCAATGGCTTTGGCGATTCGCGATGCGTTGCCGATTGGGCACCGGCATCACGTCAGCGACTTCATCGCAGTGTCCGAAGAACACGTCTACATGCTGTACGTCGGTGTCGGCTGGGCCTTGGCCAGACTTCCGCGGCAGTTGCATCGAGCAGCAACGGTCGGCCTTACCGATCCGGTTCTGGTCTGGCTGGCGCTCGACGGCTACGGATTCCACCAGGCGTATTTCCGGACCAGCAAGTACGTGGACGACCACTACGTGGACACAGACCCGCCGCAACTGTCGATTGCTACCGGCGATTACGCCAGAAACGCGATTGACCAGGGCATCGGCCGAGCGCTGTGGTTCGTGTCCGGTGCCGATCCGGACCGCGCGTGCACGTTGATCGACGGGTTCGCCCCGCATCGGCGCGCGGACTTGTTCGCCGGCCTCGGCCTAGCGGCCACCTATGCCGGCGGAGCCACCGAATCCGAGCTCACCGGCCTGGCCCGGCGCGCCGCAGAGCACCGCCTGTGCTTGGCGCAAGGCGCGGTATTCGCTGCCGAGGCCCGCCGGCGGGCAGGCATTACGCAGCCCGCGACCACGAAAGCCGTACGAATCCTTACCGGCCACAGCGTGATCCATGCCGCGGATGTCGCCGTCGATACCCGTCCCACCGAACCGATCGTCGACGGGCAGGTCGCCTACGCGGTGTGGCGCGATCGTATCCGGCACCGATGCGCGAGCGCGGAACTCGAAAGCGGCAACTCGTCCAAGACAGCGACAGCGCAGGTCGAATCATGAAATCTCGCATCAGAATTCTCGTCCCAGCGCTCGGCGCAGTGGCGTTGTTGATCTCGGTGTTCCTGATCGGACGCGCCCAAGTCACCACCGAAGATCCGGCCATCGTTGCGGCTGACTACAACCTGGAGTCGATGCCGATCGCGATGCCACCCGGCTACGACCAGGTGCCGATGAAGACGGTGCGCCGGGTGAATCCGGCCTACGAGAACATCCGATCCTGGATCTCGTCGGTCGGCGCCTCCGTCGCGATCAACGACCTCGTCGGACACGGCCGGTCCGACGGGATGTGCATCGTCGACACCCGCACCGACTCGGTGATCGTCACTTACACGCCGACCGCTGCGCCGGCCGATCAGTTCACGCCGTTCGCGCTGCGTCCGGACCCACTGGTGGTGGATTCGACGATGGCCCCCATGGGTTGTGCGCCTGGCGATTTCACCGGCGATGGCCAGATGGACCTGTTGGTCTATTACTGGGGGAGAACGCCGATCATCTTCCACCACAACAAGAACCCCGGTCAGCTGTCTGCAGCATCGTACACGCCGGTCGAGGTGGTGCCCTCGGCCAGCCCCGGCGGTCGCTACAACGGTGAACTGTGGAACACCAATGCTGTCTCGATCGCCGACTTCGACGGTGACGGCCATCCAGACATCGTCTTCGGCAACTACTTCCCGAATTCAGCCGTGCTCGACCCGAGCGGCCACCCCGACGTCGTGATGAACGACTCGATGTCGAACGCGAAGAACGCCGCGGGTGAGCGGGTGTTCCGGTGGAACGGCAACGACGCTGCCGGATTCCCGACGTACGTCGAGGAGAAACAAGCTGTCCCGTACGCCGACTCGACCGGCTGGACGTTGGCGCTCGGGGCCGGCGACCTGACCGGCGACCTGATTCCCGAGCTCTACATCGGCAACGACTTCGGACACGATCATCTGCTGTTCAATCAGTCCACACCCGGCACTATCCGTTTCACCACGGTGACCGGTGATCGAACATGGACCGACCCCAAATCCTTTGTGCTGGGTAGTGACTCCTTCAAAGGCATGGGTGTCGATTTCGCCGACCTGTACAACCGCGGCAAATTCGACATGCTGGTCAGCAACATCACCACCCCGTGGGGCATCCAGGAGAGCAACTTCGCCTGGCGCAACGACACCGCCACGCCCGACGCGATGCGTGCAGAACTCGCAGCCGGGCGCGCGCCGTTCTCTCAGCAGGCCCAGCAACTCGGACTGGCATGGTCAGGCTGGGGTTGGGATATCAAGGCCGCTGACCTGCGCAACTCGGGAACCCTCGACGTGCTCCAGACGACCGGGTTCGTCAAAGGCAGCGGCGACAACCGTTGGCCCTGGTTGCAAGAGCTGGCGACCAGCAACGACGTCCTGGTCCACGACCCGAAGACCTGGCCGAGGGTAACTCCCGGAGATGACATCGCGGGCGGGCACCGTATGGCGCTGTACGCAAAGGGCGGCAACGGAAAATACGTCAACATCACCGATGAGGTCGGCACCAACGCGCCGATACCCACGCGCGGTGTTGCCGTCGCCGACACCACCGGTACCGGGACACTCGACTTCGCAGTCGCCCGTCAATGGGGACCACCCGCGTTCTTCGCGAACAGGTCTCCGCGCATGGGAAATCCGTTGGAGCTCAGCCTCTATCGACCGGCACAGCCCTCCGCAAGCGGACCCGCCGCGGTCATCGGGCAACCCGCGTACAACGCAACCGTCACCGTACGCACCGCTGACGGCCGGACCATGCACAGCCAGCTCGACGGCGGCAGCGGTCATAGCGGTAAACGCAGCTTCGACGTTCATTTCGGACTGGGCTCGGACATCGGCCCGGTTACCGCCGAAATCAATTGGATCGACAACGCCGGTGCCCGGCAACACCAGACAGTCCAGCTGACGCCCGGAACACACGCGCTGATGTTGACCGATACCGCCACAGAGATCGACGAGGGGACCACAAGACCATGACTTTGCTGAACCGGAAACCGATCGTCGGCGATCAAGCACCCATGCCCGCAGTCGAACCTTCCACAACAAACGGCACCGGCCCGAGCGTTCACCAGAACGATAAGCAACCGCCGGCCAAAGATTTTCGATACCTTGCGCTACGGAACTTCGCGATCTCGCTCACCGCTCTCAACATCATCGGGTACACCATCCTCGGCTTCGAACAACCGCCGCTGTGGCCGATTCTGGCGGTGCTCGCCGCTTATACGATCGACTTCGTTTTCGAGACGATCAGTGCGTGGGCCCACGGCACCGAGCCGCGGTTCCTGGGTCGAGGGTTCCGCGGAGTCTACGAGTTCCTCCTACCGGCCCACATCACTGCCCTCGCGGTGAACATGCTGCTCTACGCAAACAACCAGTTTTGGCCGATCCTGTTCGCCGTCGCGGTCGCAGTCACCAGCAAGCATGTGCTCCAGGCCCCCTTCGCCGGGCGGATGCGACACTTCATGAATCCCTCCAATTTCGGGATCACAGTGACGCTGCTGTGCTTCAGCGCGTGGGTGAGCATCGCACCGCCTTACGAATTCGGCGAGAACATCAATTCGATGTTCCGGGTGGCGCTCCCGCTCGTGCTCCTGGTCGTGGGCACCGTGATCAATGCCACGTTGGTGCGCCGGGTACCCCTGGTCGCCGGCTGGCTCGCCGGGTTCGTGATCCAGGCCATCGTCCGGCATGAACTGTTCGACGTCGCCTTGGTCGCCGCCCTCGGCACGATGACCGGCACCGCGTTCATCCTGTTCACCAATTACATGATCAACGACCCCGGCACGACACCATTCCCGGCCCGAGCGCAGTTGATGTTCGGCGCCTCGGCTGCGACCGTGTACGGGCTGCTGATGGCCGTCAACGTCGTTTACACGTTGTTCTTCGCCGTCACGATCGTGTGTGCGGTTCGCGGCAGCTATGCCTGGATCGCGCACTGGGTGCGTGCCGCACGGCGCCGCCGAGCTGCCGTACCCGAAGTAGCCGACTCCGGTCCGGCACTCTCGTCCCTGGCCCCGAGTATTCAGCGAGCCTGAGCCATGCCCAGATTGGCGATTGTCGGAATGGCGTGCCGGTATCCAGACGCGGTCTCGCCCGCAGAACTATGGGAGAACGTGCTCTCCGGCCGGCGCGCGTTTCGGCCGATTCCCGATACCCGGCTCAACCGGGCGGACTACTACTCGACCGACGCTGCCGCTCCGGATCGCCACTACGCGACGCACGCCGCCGTGCTCGAGGGTTGGGCCTTCGATCGTCGCAAATATCGAGTCTCCGGAACGGCTTTCAAGTCGACCGACATCGCGCATTGGCTAGCGCTCGATACCGCGGCGGCCGCACTGGACGACGCCGGATTTCCGGCCGGCGAAGGGCTGGACCGAGCTCGTACCGGTGTCGTCATCGGCAATACGCTGACCGGCGACATGTCCAGGGCCAACACGACTCGGCTGCGGTGGCCGTATGTGCGGCGCACACTGGCGAACTCGCTGCGGCGCCGGGGCTGGGACGCCGAGGACATCGCTGAATTCCTCATCGCGTACGAGGTGGATTTCAAGGCGAGTTTCGCGCCGATCTCCGAAGACAGCCTTGCGGGCGGTCTCGCAAACACCATCGCCGGTCGGATCTGTAACCACTTCGACCTCGGTGGCGGCGGCTATACCGTGGATGGCGCATGTTCGTCGTCGTTGCTGTCGGTTACCACAGCAGGTAACGCGCTGGCCGCCGGACAACTCGACGCGGTAGTCGTTGGCGGCGTCGATATTTCGATCGATCCGTTCGAGTTGGTCGGATTCGCGAAGACCGGAGCGCTCGCCACGTCGGCAATGCGGGTGTACGACGAGGGCTCCAATGGTTTCTGGCCTGGTGAGGGCTGCGGCATGATCGTGCTGGTCCGCGAGGACGACGCGCTCGCGCGCGGACTGCGCAGCTACGCAACCATCGCGGGATGGGGAGTCTCGTCCGACGGTCGAGGAGGCATCACTCGACCAGCCATGGACGGTCACCTCGTGGCTGTCGAACGTGCCTATCGCATGGCCGGATTCGCGGCCAACGCCGTCGATTACATCGAGGGCCACGGTGCCGGCACGGTGGTCGGCGATCGCGCGGAACTAGAGGTCTTCGGTCGCGCTGTGTCCGGGCGGGACAGGCGTCGTCAGCGCGTCAGCATCGGCGCGGTGAAGGCGAACGTCGGGCACACCAAGGCAGCAGCAGGCATCGCGGCTTTGATCAAGACGGTCCTTGCCGTGCATCACGCAACCATTCCGCCGATCACCGGAAACCAACGGCCACATCCGTTGCTGACCACAGACTCGTTGCTCGACCTGCCCCGCGCGGCGGTGCCCTGGCCGAGCGCGCACTCCCAGAGCTCCGCCGACGAACCCGCCGGGCCTCGAAGCGGCGTGGTCTCGCCGCGCCGGGCCGGTATGTCCGCCCTCGGTTTCGGCGGCATCAACGCACACGTTGTCATCGAAAGCAGTCAGCCTCCTGTACCGATAGATGCTGAACTCAGTCGGCGACTCGCCCACAGCAAGCAGGACTGCGAGCTCTTCGTCCTGTCCGAAGCGACGCCGCAACTGCTCGAAACGCGGCTGCGCGAAGTAGGCGCGTTGGCGGCGCAATGTTCGTTCGCCGAACTCGGGGATCTCTCGACCGCACTCGCCCGGCGCGACTCCCAGGAGCCGTATAAAGCTGCAGTCGTCGCATCCGACCAGGCGCAGGCGGCGGCGCGCCTCACCGAGCTGGCCGCAACGCTCGGTGCTGGCCAACCAACGGTATTCATGCCGGAGCGCGGACAATTCGCCGCTGGCCCGCCGAGGACCACGCCGAGGATCGGGCTCTTGTTCCCAGGACAGGGAGTCGCCAGCCTGGGCGACGGCGGCATCGCCGCCCCCCGGTTCGAGGCGATCGCAGACCTGTACCGAGCAACGGGACACCACCGGGCCGGGACAACGACGAAGGACGCCCAACCCCGTATCGTCACCGCGTCATTGGCCGGACTGCGGCTGCTGCATCTGGCGGGGGTTCAGGCAGTCGGCTGTGTCGGGCACAGCCTTGGTGAGCTGACGGCCTTGCATTGGGCCGGTGTGTTCAATGAAACTCAAGTCGTTGCCGCAGCCGCGGTCCGCGGCCAGGCGATGCAATCCGCAGCGGCCGCGAAACCAGGCACTATGGCGTCGATTTCCGCTGAGTCCAGCACCGTGGCGGCCCTGTTGAACGGCGGATCCGTCGTGATCGCGGGGTACAACGGTCCCCGCCAGACGGTCATCTCGGGTTTGGCGTCCGACATCAACGCGGTCGTGGACCGAGCGCGTGCTGCGGGATTGCACTGCCAGGAGATCGCGGTCTCGCATGCATTCCATTCACCTCTGGTCGGTACCGCAGCAGAAAAGTTCCGGGCATATCTCGACAAGACGGAGATTCGAGGTATCGAGCGCCCTGGCGTGTACTCGACCGTCACCGGGACGGCTCTGACCGCAAGTTCGAATGTCATCGAATTGCTGGAACGCCAGATCCTGGCACCGGTCCAGTTCGCGCCTGCGCTGGCAAAGCTTGCCGCGAGCTGCGATTTGCTGATCGAGGTGGGACCTGGCCGCCTGTTGACCGGGCTGGCGACCCACGTCGTACCCTGTGTGCCGGTGGTCGCGATGGACACGGACTCCGACTCGCTGGCCGGCATTTTGCAGACGCTCGCCGCCTGCTACGTGGTCGGGGCGAATCCTGATCTGGGCCGTCTCACCGCAGAGCGCTTCTGCCGGGCTATGCCTTCGGATAAGCAGTTCAGTTTCATCGAAAGTCCTTGTGAGCGAGCCCCTGAGGCGGCATACCTGATCGATCCGGTGCTGGCGGACAGCGCCTCAACGGCTGTCACTGATGATCACGAGCCTCGCGCTGCCAAGTCGGCGTTGTACGCGCTTCGGACTCTGCTCGCTGAACGCACCGAGCTTCCCGTCACCGATATAACGCCTGAGACGCACCCGTTGGACGACCTGCACTTGAGCAGTATCACCATCACGCAGGTGGTCGGTGAAGCAGTTCGAATGCTGGGTCTGCAAGCTCCCGAGCCGACCACAAACGTCGCAACCGCGACAGTTGGGCATCTCGCCGAGGCGATAGAGGAAGCTGCCCGCGTCGGCGACGTCCATCCCCGCGACGAACTCACCGGTATCGACGCCTGGACTCGAAGCTTCGTTGTCGAGCACACTGCCCGTCCGCGGCGGCGACTGCAGGCGAACGGCGAACAGGCAGGGACGTGGGAAGTGTATGCGGCGCAGGACGATCCGCTCGCTGAGGTATTGGTTCGGCAGCTGGAAGTCGCACCGGTTGGAAACGGAGTGCTCCTGCTCTGCGGAGACACGGACGTGCAAGTCGAATTGAAGCGGATGCTAAGCGCCGGGCAAACAGCGATCCAGCAGGGGATCCGGTTGGTGGTTGTCGACACCGGCCGCGGTGCGGGCGCTCTTGCCAAGACGGTTCACTTGGAAAATTCAACGGTCAGAACGACAGTCGTTCATTTTTCCGCTCCGCTGGCGGCGGATACTGCCGCGGAGCTTGTGCTCGCCGAGGTGTTGGCGACGACGACGTTCATCGAGGTCGAGTACGACATCCGCGGCAACCGTGCCGAGCCGGTACTACGCGAACTCGAGACCGGTGGGCAGCCGCTCCCGGTCGGCGGTGGTGACGTCGTTGTCGTTACGGGCGGTGGTCATGGGATCACCGTCGAGTGTGCGCTTGCCCTGGCGGGCCGCAGTGGGTGCACGCTGGCGCTTATCGGTCGACGCGACACCGACGATGCCGAGGTCGCCGCCAACCTGGCGCGGATTCGTGACGCGGGTATCACCGCGAATTACTACCGCGCCGATGTCACCGACCGAACAGCGGTTGCGGCTGCGATCACCGACGTAGCGCGTGAGCTCGGTCCGGTCACCGGAATCCTGCACGGCGCCGCCGTCAACGCACCCGCGCTGATCTCCGCTCTCACTCCTGAGGAGTTCGGCACTACCGTCGCCGCTAAAGTCGACGGCCTTACCTATGTCGTCGAGGCAGTCGAGGCCGCGCAGTTGCGCCTGATCGTCGGCTTCGGAAGCATCATCGGCCGAGCCGGACTCCGCGGGGAAGCCCACTACGCTGTCGCGAACGATTGGCTTCGGAACGCTATCGATGTCCTCGATGGACGACTGCGAAACTGCCGTTGTCTGACGATCGAATGGTCGATCTGGTCCGGAGCTGGGATGGGCGAGCGGCTGGGTGTGCTGAATGCACTCACCCGCGAAGGCATCGAGGCAATCCCGACGGATGTCGGCGTCGAGATCATGCTCGACCTGCTTGGGACGCCATCATGCCCCTCGTCGGTCGTGGTGCTCGGCAGAACCGGAGAGCTGCCGACGATCGCGTTCGAGGAAGTGGAGTTGCCGTTGCTGCGGTTCCTCGAGCGGCCCCGGCTTCATTTCCCGGGGATCGAGCTCGTCGCCGAAGCCGACCTCTCGGTCAGCAGCGATCCCTATCTCGCCGATCATCAGTTGTCCGGAGACATCCTGTTTCCCGCTGTCATGGGGATGGAAGCGATGGCCCAGGCCGCAGTCGCGCTGCTGGGAGGCTTGCAGCCGATTGAACTACGTGACGTCGAGTTCCTGCGCCCGATCGTGGTCCCCAGCGACGGCGCGACGACCATCCGGACCGTCGCGTTGCGGCGCGGCGGCGAAGTCCGGATCGCGATCCGCTCGGCTACGACCGCGTTCCAAACCGACCACTTCCGGGCGATCTGTTCGACCGGGAACGCCGGCTCGGACGAGGATGCGGAGATTTCGGCTCAACTCGCAGACTTCGTCGATGACAGCTGCCCGCCGACAACGATGGACGTGGAAGCCGAGTTCTACGACCGGATCATGTTCCACGGTCCCCGATTCCGCAGTGTCCGTGACTATCGGTATATCGCGGCGCAGCGATGTGTCGCGGACATACAGGCCGGCGAAATGCCTTGGTTCGTGGCGACACAGCCAGGTCGGTTGGTGCTGGGTGATCCCGCCGCTCGAGACGGGTTCATGCACGCGATCCAGGTGTGTGTTCCCGACGCCACGCTGCTTCCGACCCGGATCGGGTCGGTGCGGGAGTTCGGGCGAGACACCGAGATAGGGAAGGTCAGACTCGCCGCCGTCGAGCGGTCCAGTGATCCCGGCAAATACGTCTACGACGTCGTCGTACGTGATCAGGAACAGAACCTTGTGGCGGTGTGGGAACGGTTGGAGCTGACCGCGGTCGCAGCGATCGAACCCGCGGGTGGCTGGACTCCGGAACTCGTGGCGCCGATCCTTGCTCGGCGCTTGCAAAGTCTGCTGTCAGAACCCTTGCAGATGGCGCTTGTTCGGGACGCTGACCACGAGCGGGCATCAGCACAGACAACAGCGGGTAGGAGCTCCCGCCGGATCCCCAGTCGGCGCGCCGCGAGTGAACGTGCGTTGGCGGCGGCATCGGGTGGGCTGGTGAACCTGCACCACCGTGCCGACGGTCGGCCCGAAATGCCGGGCAAGAACATCAGTGTCTCGCACGGAACCGGCTTGACACTTGCTGTAATTGCCGAGCGGCCCATCGGCTGCGATCTGGAGCCGGTCGACGAACGGACCGCGGAACAGTGGCACGATCTGCTCGGAATGTCGGGCGTCGCGCTCGCCCAGATGTGTAGCGAGGTTGGCAACGAAGCATTCGCCACCGCGGCGACCCGAGTGTGGAGCGCCCGTGAAGCGGTGTCCAAGCTGGGCGTCACGGTCAATCGGCCACGATTGACGTTCGAGAGCCGAGGCACGCCACCGGGCTGGCTCGCCATGCGGCACGGCCGTGATCTCGTCTGGTCGGTCGTCGTCACGCTGGCCATGCCGTCGCCGACGACGGTTGTCGTCGCTGTCGCGCAGAAGGGTTGAACAGGATGCTCCGATACGAGATCTCCCACGTCGTCGGTTTCGAGGACACCAACCTTGTCGGGAACGTATACTTCGCCAACTACTTTCGCTGGCAAGGCCGGTGCCGTGAGATGTTTCTGAAGGAGAAGGCGCCGGACATCGTGCACGAGATCGCCCTAGACCTCAAGCTGTTCACGATCAAATGCGACTGCGAGTACTTTGCCGAACTCACGGCATTCGACTGCGTGGCCGTGCGCATGACCTTGATCGACCTGACACAGACCCAGATCGAGTTCGAGTTCACCTACGTGAAGGTCTACGACGATGGCACCGAGCGAGTCGTGGCGCGTGGCCGACAGCGAGTGGCGTGCATGCGCGGTGTCGGCGACAAAGTGGAGCCGACCCGTGTTCCTCAGTCATTACGGCACGCTCTCGCACCGTACCGATCACAGCAACCCGCGTCGAGTCTCAACGATGCCGTGGTGAACGGGACCCGGGACTGACTGATTGGCTGTTTGCCTTGCGACACACCAGGATACGCATTGAACTGTGCGTGTCGATGCTGGCCTCCAAGCGCAGGTCGGCCGGGGTGAGCAGCGTGCAGATCTCTTGTTCCGAGTGTTCGGCTCCGCCGAGTTCGATGAGCGCCGGTTCGCGCCGGTCCCTGGAGCGGCGATAGTTGCTGCCGGGTCTGGTTTGGTAGGTAATCATCAGGAGAGTGCTGACCTCGTCCATCGCGTTCTGGCAGGCGTCGAGTAATCGGGCTACACAGTTGTTGTCGCAGCTGCGCAGAACCGAGTTCAAGATGTAATGGTCAGCGCCGCGTGGTATCGCTGAGAATACGTCGCCGACGACTGCTCGACACCGCTCACTCAATCCGCCGGAAGCAAACTGCTCTCGCGCTTCTCGGGTGACCTCCGGCCGGTCGAACAAGATGCCCTCGACAAGCGGATAACTCTGGACGATCGCAGTGAGAAGGTGACCATTTCCCCCGCCGACGTCCACGACGGTCGTCGCGCGGGCGAAATCGTATCTATCGGCAACCAGCCGTGCTTCGGCACCGGTGAAGAAACTGTTCGTCATCTTTGCGGACCTCTCTCGCCCGGAATTATTTGTAGCGACCTCGAAAGTAGGTCAGCGGGTTATCCGTGTAGGCACTCGCCGCCACGACCTCACCGATGTGGATCCGGTGATCGCCGGCGGGATGCGATGCGCGCAAGATGCATTCGAGATGCGCTATCGCGCCGTTGAGAAGGGGACATCCGGTCGTCGCACCCGGCGTCCAATCGACGTCGTTGAAGCGATCATCGTGAGAAGCCGACGATCCGAAGCGTTCAGCGATCGTTCGCTGGCTCTTGCCCAGCATGCTCACTGAAAATGTGCCCGTCCCGGCAATGGCTCGGGCTGTTTCCGACTGTGTTCGAGCACAGAACAGCACCAGCGGTGGCGACAAAGAGACTGCGGTGAACGCCTGGCATGTCATACCGATCGGTCCGGCACCGTCGCGGGTGGCCACAACGGTCAAGCCAGTGAGGAACTGGCCGAGGGCGGACTTGAACTCTTCGGCGGTCGGACCGGCGAAGAAATCACCCGTGCGCAGGCTGCCGGGGGGCGGGGAAACGGTGAGGTTGTTGATCTGTACTGCGTCATTCGTTGTAGTTGGGCCGTGCACCGCTGATACGCAGAAGTCATCGGGCTGTCCGCCTCGCTTGCGCGACAATGCGATCACCTTTCCGGAGTCCAGAAATGGTTGCTCTCACGACCGAAGCGGCCGAAGGCAGGATTCGCGCACTCGGTTTCGAGTGTGTGCGACAAGCCCGAATATTACCGCGCGCCTGGTGGATTCGGAGGCTACGGTCACCTAAAGCGTGCTCAAATTTCGCAGAGGCGCGTGAAATATTGACTGGAGAAAACGATAGTGGTGTAGTGGAGAAGTCAGCAATCAGCTGCCGGGTCACCCCGCACTCGACTAAACCTGATGAACGGGATTGCTATGACCGACGTAATCGCCATTCCAAGCTTGGATACTACTGCTCTGCTTGCCGACTATCGGGCCACGGTCGTGCCGGCTGCGGCCGATTTCGTTCGCGGCAACATCTCGGCGCGAGCGCTCCGCGAGAAATGGCTGCCCTATTTCCGTGGTCCGTTTCTGCAGTACGAGATAGCGGTGCAGGACGCGTGGCGAGAGGCGTATGGCCCCGACCAGGGAATCGAACCGGGCCCGCCGACCGCCGACCCTGCGTACGCGGAACAGCTCCGTTATTTCCCGGTGACGATCACGCACAACAACCTCGAACGGTTGGTCGACGTTCTCTCGGTAGAGCTGGGCGAAAACACCGCAGGCAGTACCCGCTTGCCGGAGCGAATCATCGACTTCGCCTATGTCATCGACGCTCTCGACAGTTTGTTGGAATCGCTGGCTGCGCAAGGGAATTGACGCCGCCACCCAAGACAAAACAAAACAGTTCACATCCAATCGCGAAACCAAACGGAGTATTTCCATGTCGCGAAGTATCATGAACGAACTACGTGAGGCCGCAGTCGTGGCCGGCGCCGATGGTTCGGCGTTGCACAACGCAGAGGTCGTGAAGGGCCACAATCTCGCCTGGGGCGGGCAGGGCAATCTCTACACGATCCGGCCGTACACGCTCGGTCCGGCCGCACTCGAGGCCTTCACTGTGCGTGAACGGATCCACGTCAACATCGACGGCCTCGGCGAGGACCTGGTCGACCTGCACGGTATCGGCGTCTACCGCCGGCACGAGCCGCGGATCGGCGTCGAGGGTTCGGCCGAATTGACCTGGCGCACCGCCACAATCGGCGCGCAGTTCTTGTCACTGCAAGTGATCGGACACAGCGATGTGTTCGGACAAGTTCGGGTCACCAACACGCCGTCGAAGAGCGAGGGTGCAACTGTTTCGCCGAACCTGGTTCCGGGTCCGGTAGATCCAGAGGTGACTCCGATGAAGAACTGCGTTACCGCGCTGTACCCGCAGTTCGAGCTCGAAGCGCTCGGCTCCACCATCAACACCGGTGACGCCAGGGTCGATGTGGAGTCTCGGGTCAACATGGTCCCGCCGATCGGCGACGTGTCCCGCACCTCGAAAGCATACGCGCTGTTCGACGGTGACCGTCGAGTCGGCACGCTGCTCGCGGCCGACCTCGAGATCGGTGCTCTGCTGCACCACTACCCGATCGCGAACGCGGTTAGCCCCGTCGAGTTCGCGACGATCGTTTCCGCCTGAGCAAGTAGGAGAGTTCGCTGATGAATAGTCGTGAGCGGGTCGGTGCCAATCTCGATGCCGGCCCGCTCGCGGCCTACACCTTCGCGGTTACGGCCAACGTAGGGCACCGAGAGATGCGGTACAGCTTCGCACGCGCACGAAAGCCGGAAAGCTCGCTCACCATTGTCCGCATCGACGTGCCGTTGACACTTTGTGGCACCGAGATCGCGATTTGGGAGCATTTCGATGGGTTCTACCGAGTGAAAACTTATATTCCGACAATGCGAGCTCCCCGTGAGATCGGACGCCCGCAGGTGTTCGATACTTTGCCACTGACGGATATCAGCTACCTCGATCTGATGCGCTCGCTCAGTCCGAGTGTGCTTCCGGAGCCTCTCGTCACCGCCGCCAGGTCGCCATACGCGTCGACGACCACGAATCAGTCGGTCGACGCGACCGCGGTGTATCGCACCGATGGCTTGACCGTAACGGAGCAATACACGGACGTATCCACGACCCCGGTGTCACGGATCGTCGAACGTTCCGGCAAGTTCGAACGTGCGTGGCAGGTCATGGAGATCGGCACGGTTGATGACCATCGCCTTCCGCTACGTGTGCAGGTCACCCGTGCTGACAGCCCAAAAACGACGGTTTTCGAGCGCATCACTCCGATAGTCGCGCTCGATACCAATCCCGGAACCGAGTCGTCCGCGAGGCTCCTGAAATGCGCCCTCGATCAGCTTGCGAGGTCATCATGACATCGACCCGACTGCGCGGACGAGTACTTCTGGCCCGTATCGGTGTCGTCGCGCTCATGCTGCTTCGGCTCACGGCGATCGCCGCGCGTGCCCGGGTCGCACGGCGAGCTGACTACCCCGACGTTGTTGCCGGCGCGCTGGTCGACGGAATCGAGCGACTCGGTGGTGCATACATCAAGTTCGGACAGTTGTTGGCAACCAGGCCGGACATCGTCGGGATGCGCTTGTCCGACCAGCTCGCCCGGCTGCAGGACAGCGTGGCCCCGATGCCGGTCGAAGAAGCGCTGGCGGTGCTGGACCAGGCACCTGCGCAGCTGCCAGCCGAAGCTAGGGCCGCCGTCGAAGCGGGACCGGTGGCCAGTGGCTCGATCGCGTGCGTGTACCGATGCCAGCCGGCGGGGGAGGCAGCGATTGCCTTGAAAATCCGTCGACCTAGCGCTGTTCGGACGGTCCTGGCCGACACTGCCATAATGCGCCGGTCAGCGCGAGGCCTCAGCTGGCTTCCGCCGTTTTGGTCGAGTCCGATCGTGACGATCGTCGATCAGTTGAGCACCGCGATCGAGGCCCAGCTCGACTTGTCTCAGGAGCGAGTCATGCTGCATATGTTGGCCGGCGCGCTCACCGACGAGCCCGACATCATCGTTCCGCGGCCGATCGATCGGTTCTGCGGTGACGATCTGCTGGCCATGAATTTCCTCGAGGATCTCGACCGTGACGGTTTCGCCCAAGCGGCTCCGCGGCAACGGCAACACGGAATCACTACGCTGGTCCGGGGGCTGTATCGACTGATTTTCGAGCATGGCTTCATTCATGTCGATCTACATCAAGGCAACGCCTATCTGCTGAGCAGCGGGAAGGTTGCACTCCTGGATGTGGGGTTCGCCCACCTCCTGAGCGAGTTCGCGCGTGACCGGTTCACCCAGTTCTTCGGTGGAATGGTCAACGGGCACGGTCATAGTTGCGCCGACATAGTGCTTTCGACAACAAGCTCCACCGGCCGTGGGCGAAACCCCGACCGTTTCCGCAGGGAAGTCGTCGAACTCGTCGAAGAGTCCGCCGAGCAAGATGTCGCCCACTTCTCGGTGCCAAAGTTTGCGGTTCAGCTGTTCCGTATCCAACAGCGCAATGGCTACTACGCGGACCCAGAAATGACCTTTCCCCTGCTGTGTTTAATCGCTTTGGAGGGGACGGTCAACAAGTTCGCGCCCGAGATGGACTTCCAAATCGAAGCGGCACCATACATAATGGCGAATTTGCTCTAAGGTCGGGAGAATTCGAGTGCACAACGCCTTCAGTCCTGCCAGCGTCGAAGTGGTGGAACTCGCTGAACGCCAGGCACGGCGCTTCAATCACCCCCACGTCGGCACGGAACATCTGCTCCTCGGGGTTGTGGACCATCGGGTCAACCCCGCGGCCGAGGTGCTAGCTGAGTACGGCGTGTCCCTGACGTCGCTGCACAACCAGCTCCACTTCATTCTCGGTGAAGGGCCGCCGCAGCAACTGGACCGAATTCCTCTCACCGCCACCGCCGCACACGTCCTAGAGGCTGCTGAAGCACAGGCTCGTGAGCGCGGCGATGCCATGACCGAGCCGGCGCACATCGTTCTCGCGCTCGTCGCCGAGAACGCGTCCAATCTGGGTGCCGATATTCTGTTGAGCCTCGGCGTGCCGCTCGGCGAACTTGTCCAAGACACGATCACAGCGCTGTCCACGCCTACCGCGACGGCACCACTGCCCGCACCGTTTCGACCGGCAGGCTCGCAGCTGCTGGACCAATTCGGCCGGAACCTGACTCGAGATGCCGCATTGGATGCACTTGATCCGTTGATCGGCCGCGACCGCGAAATACACAATCTCACGCGTACCTTGTCGCGGCGGAACAAGAACAATCCCGTGCTGATTGGCGATGCGGGCGTCGGGAAGACCGCAATCGTCGAAGGCCTGGCACGGAAGATCGCCTTCCGCGAGGTCCCAATGTCATTGCGGGACAAGCAAGTCTATGCCATCGATGTCGCATCGATGGTTGCCGGATCGCGGTACCGAGGGGACTTCGAAGAACGGTTCAAGAAGGTCCTGACCGAGGTGCGGGAGCGAGGCGACATCATCCTCTTCGTCGATGAGGTACATACGATCGTGGGTGCGGGTGCCGCCGAGGGTTCGATCGATGCCGCGAACATCATGAAGCCGATCCTGAGCCGGGGCGAGATCAAGCTCATCGGCGCCACTACGCCATCGGAATACCGGCAAACGATCGAGAAGGATTCGGCGTTGAGTCGGCGGTTCCAGCGAATCGACGTCGACGAACCGACGCCGGTGCACACGCGCATGATCTTGCTCGGGCTGCGTCCACTACTCGAGGCGCACCACCAAGTCAGCATCACGGAGTCGGCCATCGACGCCGCAATAGAACTCGCGTGCCGGTACCTTCCCGCACGGTTCTTGCCCGACAAGGCAATCGACCTCGTAGACGAAGCTGCCGCGGAGGTCGCATTGCGACTCGACGCGCCCGAGTCCGGCGTCCAAGCCGACGACGTCGCGGCTGTTCTAGCGGAACAGACTGGCATCCCGGTCGCGATCATCGGCGCCGACGAAGCTCACCGCCTGACGGAAATGCCCGTCTATCTGCACGAGCGCCTGGTCGGGATAGACCAGGCCATCGAGGCGGTGACGAAGTCGATCAAGCGGGGCCGCACCGGGATTCGCGATCCGGGGCGACCGGCCGGATCGTTCATCTTCGCTGGTTCTACCGGCGTCGGGAAGACCGAACTTGCGAAAGCGCTGGCCGAGTTCCTGTTCGGCGATGACAGCCACCTCATCCGATTCGACATGTCGGAGTTCACCGAAAGCCATTCCATCTCGAGGCTGATCGGATCGCCGCCCGGGTACGTCGGCTATGACGACGGCGGACAGCTCACCGAAAAGGTGCTCCGGAAGCCGTTTTCGGTGGTTCTGTTCGATGAGGTCGAGAAGGCGCACATCGACATCTTCAACATCCTGCTGCAGGTCCTCGACGATGGACACCTGAACGACTCGTCAGGGCGGCGGGTGGACTTCACGAACACCGTGATCATCCTGACTACCAACCTCGGGACACGTGCTGCCGCAAAGGGACCGATCGGCTTCGCAGGCGATGGTGATGGGTACCGGTACCTGACTGCCATGGTGACGTCGGCGATCAAGCAGCACTTCTCCCCGGAGTTCCTCAACCGACTCGATGACGTCATCGTCTTCCCGCAGCTCACTCGCGAGAACCTTTGCGACATTGTGGATCTGCAGCTTGTGCACCTCGCCGAGCGATTGGCGCGAATGAACATCACACTTACGGTCACCGAGTCGGCCCGGGAAGTCCTTGCCGACTTCGGCGGGGACCTGGCCGAAGGTGCCCGGCCGGTACGCCGCGCCATCCGCACATATATCGAAGACCCGCTCAGTGACATGGTGCTCAGTGAGAAGGTCAAGCCCGGGCAAGCGGTCCGGCTCGACGTCGACGGAGACCGTGTCGTGCTGCGGACCGTTGCGGGCTCCGACAGTCACCTCGTAGCGGGTTGACTTGGCTGCCAGCACCTTTGATGATCGTCAAAATCTGCTCGTCGAACAGTCCTTGTGCGACAACGGATCCAGCGTTGTCGGCTCGCGTCGCCGGCGTTGTGCGAGCTTGCAAATCTCATTGAAACCTGGACGGGTCGCAAGCAGAGCGGCTAGTCTGTTTATCATCCAGTTCCGCTTGGATCTAATTTCTGAACCCAGCTCCAGTTCCCGTCTGTCAACAACTTGACGGTGGGACAAGAATGCCCGTGGCTTGTGAATGATATGGGGGTACATTGTCGTGGAATCCAATCAATCAGATGCACTCGATTCGGTGATAGATCAAGTAATTCGACCACAGGCATACCAGGTCGACTCCACGGGAAATTTTCCGCGAGAAGGGATACGGGCGCTGGGGGATGCCGGACTGCTCGGCTTACTCAGTTCGACCGAAGTCGGCGGTAAAGGTGCCTCCCTCGGAGACGCCGCCGAGGTGATCGAAAAGCTAGCCGGTGCCTGCGGATCGACTGCAATGGTCCTGTTGATGCACTATGCGGCAACGGCCATCTTGGAAGCACACGGGCCCAAGGACATTCGAGAGGCGATAGGCGCAGGAGAACACCTGACCACGCTGGCATTCTCCGAGGCGGGCTCGCGTAGTCACTTCTGGGCTCCCACCAGCTCGGCGACCGGCACCGACAACGGAACGGTCACACTGGACGCGAGCAAGAGCTGGATTACATCGGCTGGAGAGGCCGACAGCTACGTCTGGTCGAGTCGTCCGCTCGCCGCGGACGGGCCGATGACTCTGTGGTTCGTGCCGAGTAAATCTGCTGGATTGGCCGTGCAGAAGAGGTTCGATGGCTTTGGCCTGCGCGGAAATTCATCGAGTCCGGTCACGGGCGAGGATGTCAAGGTTCCTGAAGACGCCATACTCGGCGCGGATGGCGCAGGGCTGGATATCGCGCTGCAAACTGCACTACCCCAGTTCCTCGTGCTCAACGCCGCTTTTTGCGTCGGTCTGATGCAGTCTCTGGTCACCGAAGCCGGCGAGCACCTCAAACGCACTACCTTGGCCCATCTCGGGCAGACGCTTGCCGAACAGCCAACCCAAAGAGCGCAATACGCGCACTTGCTCACTCGGACAGATGAGGTTCGCGCGTTCTTGCAAGACACTTTGTCGGCGTTGGGTTCGGGTCGTGCGGACGCCACTCTGAGAGTGCTACAGGTGAAGGCGGTAGCCGCCGAGGCGGCTGCGGAGGTCTCCGACGGAGTCATGCGGCTGTGCGGTGGCTCGGCATTCCGCAAGGAGTTGGGCGTCGAGCGACGATTCCGAGATTCGCTGGCGGCCAGGGTGATGGCGCCGACCACCGAAGCGCTGCACGATTTTGTCGGTCGAGCCAGCCTCGGTCTGCCACTGTTCTGAGCGTCCAACGATTCCGAGGACACCACGATGACTTTCCTGATGGGCGCGGTCGCGTACGACCCTAAAGTCGTAACGATTTGGGCCGGTATGCGAGCTTGGCTGAAAGCTCAGAAATTTCCATTCGACTTTGTGCTGTACTCCCACTACGAACGCCAAGCAGAAGACCTCGCGGCGGGACGTATCGACGCGGCGTGGAATTCACCTCTGGCCTGGATCCGAACAGTACGTCTCGCACGTGCTCTCGGGCATGAAGCAGAACCATTGTTCATGCGAGATACCGATCGTGACCTTACATCGGTGTTCTTGGTGCGCAACGATTCCGCGTACGAGAAGATCTCCGACCTGGAGAATCGATCAGTTGCTATGGGAGCAGTCGACTCACCGCAAGCTCGGCTCATTCCGAGCGCGTTTCTCCGCGAAGCGGGGCTCACTCCGGGGCAGAACGTCCAGATCCGCCGGTTCGATGTCGGGGTCGGGCTCCATGGGGACCACATCGGTGGCGAACGGGACGCGATTCGCGCACTGTTGTCCGGTGAAGTCGAAGCTGCGGCAGTGATCGATTCGAATCATCTGCTGTTCAGTCGTGAGGGCACAATCCCGAGCGGGCGCGTGCGTGTACTGGCGCAGACGCCAGCCTACGACCATTGCAATATGACTGTAATTGACACCGCCCCAAGGGATCGCGTCGAGGAGTTCAAGAAGTCGATGCTCTCGATGTCCTACGCCGATCCAGAAGTCCGTCCCCTGCTCGATCTCGAAGGATTGACCAGGTGGCAGGAGGGGCGCACGACCGGCTACTCGCTGCTCGAAACCGCAGTGGATCAAGAATCCTTTTACGACGAGCACGGGCAGGTCAAAGGTGAGGACTACAGCCCGTGACCACCGGCGAGGCCGGCATTCTCGACCTGGAGGATCTCGGTTTCGAGCGCGGCGCCCACCTGCTGATAGAACGCAGACTGCAGCAGCTGGCGCCGGGCCAGGAACTGGGCGTCACAGGCGCTGACCCGGCCCTGAGGGTCCACTTGGAGGCCTGGTGTCGGCAACGCGGACACCAGGTCCGACCCGCGCTGGACACCGACTTCGGTGTCCGCGTGTGGGTCACCCGCGGTCGAGCTGATCTGGACCGCTGGGGTGACGCGCGCCGGGCCGGGGGACCGCGCAGCGATCAGATTGTTGCCTCACCGCCGAGTGACTGGGGCCTGGCAGCACGCGGAGCACTCATCGAAACCGGCGGTCCCCAAACGCCATTCGATATTACCGACCGCGACCTGGTATGGGCTGAAATCGCGCCATCCTTATATGCCAATGCGGCTGCATCCCAATGGGATCCGAACACTGCGGTGCAGTGGGATGCCGAGTTCACCAACCTGCCCGAGGTCGAGCAGGCGGTGAACCAGGTGATGACGTATCTCGTCGAGAACGAACTCGCCGCGTTGGTTGTCCCGTCGAAGCTGCTCGCTCGCATCCATCCGCATTTCCGGGAAGTGATGCAACTGCTAGCGGTGCAGGCCGCGGACGAAGCACGCCACATCGAAGTATTCACTCGTCGAGCGTTGCTGCTGGGTGGTGAGATGGGCACCTCATCCGTGAGTGGTCGCCAGTCGCTCGCGACCTTGCTGGACGAACCCGACTTCTCGATGGCGTCGTTCTTGCTGTCGGTACTAGGGGAGGGCAGTTTTCTCAACCTGCTCGAGTTCCTGGACAACAACGCCCCAGACCCTGTCACCCGGCAGGTGACCAGACTCGCTCGCCGGGACGAGGCCAGACACGTCGCGTTCGGCGTCGCCCATCTGCAGTACCAAGCCGAGCTCGATCCCGCTGTGCGAGTGCGGTTGCGAGGTGCAGTAGAGCGCCGGTACGAGGCTCTGGTCGACACGTCCGGACTCAACCAGGATGTGTTCGACTCGCTGGTCGTCTTGGCCGCGGGGGACTGGACGCCGCGCTCCATCGCCAGGGGGTACGACGCGGTGATGAAATTGCAGTCCGAGATGAACGACGGCCGGCAGCGTAGGCTCATTCATCTCGGATTTCCCCCCGATGAGGCAGCTGATCTGTCGGCGCTGCACACGCGAAACTTTATGTAACAGAAGGTCTTTGGCAAGGGCCTCGATCGTCTGTGAGCGAATAGGTTCTGTCCTGCGGTGTGCCGAAGTCGATTTCGAGTCTCGGCACACCGCGGAACGGGTGCGGTGTCATTCTTGGTGGATCAGTCGTTGTGCAGCAGATGCCGGAGCGTTTCAGACTCCGGTAGTACCGTTTTCGAGATTCTGCTTGAGCGTTTGCAGGTTGGCCGGCATCTCGTTGCGAGCTTGCCGTCGGACGGCGAGCGGAACGATCAACTTGCCGATGCCGTGTCCTTCGAAGTCGACATCGATGGTCAGCCTGGCGCGATTGCGGTTATCGAGCGGCTCGACGGTTACATCGACGGTGGCTCGGATGGGCCCGTCGACTCCGCGTACACCCCAGGTGCGCGGCGCCTCGAAGTGAGTGACCTCCGAGGTTATCGGGCGCTCGGCAAATCCGATCTTTCGCGTAGTCATGCACTTCTGGCCGACCGCAATCGGGCCTGTGCCGTCCATATGCCCGCCGACAACACCGCTCTGCCACTCGCTGAAGCGGGTCGGATCGGTGGCGTAGGCGAACACGACCTCCGGTGTGCGATCGATCTCGACCGTCGTGCTGATCGGTGCCATCTTAATTCTCCTTTGTGAACAGATCGACGTACCCGCTCAGGTACAGCGGCCATCCCTCGGCGGAGCCATCGGCAACGGCTTGCCAGCCCTCGCCATGTCGATCGATGTGTCGGTGCTCGAGTTCGACGCGGGTGCGCTGGTCGGTCTCGGCGATGAAGCGGACCTCGACCTCGCTGGTCTTGTCGTGGTCCGACTCGATCTGCCACTGCGGGCTGAGGTCCCAGCTGAATAGGACGCGATTCGGCGGTTCGTACTCCAGCACTCGTGCCCACCGGCACTCGCTGCCGTCGACCGCACGGTCGTAGATGTGGCCGCCGACGCGTCGTTCGAACACCGTCTCGGCGATGTCGGCACCGAGAATGTTGTGCTCTTTCAGCTTGAAATCGCCGAACCGTGCAGTGAAGACATCGAACGCGTGCTCAATCGGGGCGTCGATGACGACCTGTGCGCGTACCGTCGTGTCTTCTATCGGTGTACTCACCGTGGCACCTTCCTCGTGATTTTCTGCGGACACTTTGAATGCCGCCAAGGTTTTGGTCCAGAAGTTGTCGAGCTCTGCTCGTAGCGCGGCAGCGCCCTCGGGGTCGACGTGATAGATCCGCCGATTGCCGTCGGGTTCATCGGTAACAAGTTTTGCGTCCTTGAGCACCTTCAGGTGCTGCGATACCGCTGACCTGCTTACTGGCAGGACCGCAGCAAGTTCACCGACCGTCTGTGCACGGTCGGCAAGGAGCTCGAAGATCGTCCGCCGCGTCCGATCACCGAGCACACCCCAGCCGTCAGGTACGTAAGCTCTCACTGACGGTCAGTTTGCACTTACCGGCTCGGCCTGTCAACACATGTCTGCCGCGGGCTGAGACGACTGTCGATTCTACGGGTAGACGTGGATCCAGCCGATCTTCAAAAGCCATGCAGAGGCACTGCAGAGAGCGGTATAGCCGATCAACCAAACAAGCCAGAAAAGGCACCTTTTCATTCGGTTCCCATCCCGGCGGCAAGCCGATTGTGCTCACGTACCTGTCGGCTCACACACCAAGCACCGCGGACGCTGCCGCGGTGCCTTCGAGGCGGACCCGAATTTTGGCGAACGCTGTATCTCGAGATGTTGAGACATCGTCGCCGAACGGCGAGAATCCGCAGTCGTCGCACGTCCCGAGGCGTTCGACCGGTAAGTGTCGAGCGGCGTTGAGCACGCGGTCCCGAACCTGTTCGGTGGTCTCGACGGTTGGATGGATCGGATCGATGACGCCGACGAAGATGCTGGCTTCGGGCGGCAGGTGCTCAGCAATGACGCCCAGTACCCGATCGGGATCGGGCTCGCTGGCGAGCTGCACGTAGAACCGTCCGGCGTGTAGATCGAACAGTTTCGGCAACAGCTGTACGTAGTCCACGTCAAGGCTGTGCGTCGAATCCTGGTCCCCGCCCGGGCAGGTGTGCACACCGATGCGTTGCCTCTCGGCCGATGTAAATCGATCGAGCACGCGGTTGTTCAACGCGACGAACGAGTCGAGTAGCGCGCCGGAAGGATCGAGCTTGAGTGACAGCCGCCCTTCGGTGAAGTCAAGTTGAACCGAGTCGGCACCGCCGTCGAGGGCGCCGCGGATATCGGCTTCGGCGTTGGCGACGAGATCGGCGAAAAACTCTTCGCGCGGATACCCCTCGATACTGTCAGCGGGATAAACCAAGCTTACTGCGGAGGCTGCGATCACGGCTTGTTTGACCGGTGTCGTCGCATACTTCCGGGCAGTCTGGAGATAGTGCGCACTGAAGGTGGCGTAGCGAAACGGGCGGGCGTTCAGCCGCGGCAGCTGTCTCGTGTGCCCGTCGGCGAAGGGGATCAGGGCACCGTCGGCGCTCAGGTTGGGCAACCCGGCCAGGGGGTAGGTCACAAAACTGGGTTTGGCCTGTTCACCGTCGGTGACGACTGGCGACCCAAGCGACTCCAGTTGGGCGATGGTGTCCCTGACCGCCGCTTCGTATAGTTCGGCAATAGCCTCGTCGGTCATCTGCCCGGCGGCATGCTCCTGCGTACCTTTCAGCAGTGACGCCGGCCTCGGAATGCTTCCAATCGGTTCGGTCGGTAAAGGCATGAGCGGTGTCCCCTTTCCAACTCTGTCGGCCATATGCATTGCAGGACCGGGGGATTGGACCCCTGCTGACTGCAGAACGTCGCGATGCTGATCACGGTAGCAAGGGGGGACAGGGCCAACTACTGATCAACTTATCCGGTCTACGCATGTTTCCTGGTTCAGCGATCGACGCCGTAGCCGGAACGCTTCGGTTGGCAGCCAGTTCTTGCCACGTGACTGGTCCAGGAGTTCCCAGTCCGGGAATCGGGCCTGTAGTTCGGTCGCAGTGATGCGGTGGGCAGAGAGCCTGCCCGGCAGAAACCCAAAAAGCAGCAGGGTGGCGCCGGGCGCGGCCACTGCGGTGACGCTGTGTGCGTAGTTCTCGCGCAATGTTTCCGGGTACAGACTGTGGTAGCAGCCTAGATCGAGGATCAGCTCGAATCCGTCGCCGAGCCCCAGCTCGACCAGCCGGGTGGCATCGCCCTGTACCAGGGCAGGCTCGACCCCGGCCGCCGCGGCGCGGCGCCGTGCTTTGGTGATCGCTGACGCAGCGAGGTCAACCCCGGTGGTCTGCCAGCCACAGCGGGACAGATAGATCGTGTTCGTTCCGGTGCCGCAGCCGAGATCCAACGCACGCCCGGGTGGCAGTGCACGGTGCCCTTCCGTGAGCGTCACCAGCTCATCCGGGGGTCTTCCGGTGTCCCAAGGGGTGAACCCCGTGCGATACGCGGCCTGGTACAGGACCTCTGCCGATCGCTTCACTGAGTTATTCCTGCCTTCTCCACCCTGCGAAATAGGGCAACAAGTCAACTTTGCCAGATGAGTCATCGAACCCGCGAGTTCCTTCCGGCTAGCCGAATTCTGTTGCCTGCCTGTTGATATTGCGAGTGGGCTAGCGGGGGCGACGGCGCACCGCGTACACCCGCGCGCTAATCCAACGGGTGCTGTATGTGTGGCGCCTAGTCACCGTGTTGAGGTTTCGCGTGGACTTGCGTCTTCCTCGTGGCGGGTGCGATAAGTTAATTGGGGATGGATTGCTGGAGGCCCAGGTGTACACGTGCCTATTGCGTGCGCCGTTTCGGAAGGGGCACAACCGATTGCGTGTTGATGAGTCCAGTTTCTTGAGACTTTGGTGGCAGCCGGCGGGTAGGCAATAATAACGGGATAGTGGCTGGTTGTGGGTCGCCCGCCGGCCCCGGTCGGCGACGAATGGCTGCAGGCTCGGCTCGATGCGTTGCAGAGCATGAGAGATCGGAGCTGAGACAGTCTGACCGCACCGTAGCGGGATCAGTCAGCGGGCGCGCCTCTTACTGAGACCAACGTGGAATGGCACAGTGTTGACCTGCGGTAAGTAGGATGTGGTGATGCTTCCGGATGATCGCGGAACCACTCTGGACCGGATACGTTCTCGGTTCAGCAGATCGTGGTGGCGGGTCGCCATTGTGTCATTTCTGCCTGTCGGCGCGGCGGTCTGTATGGCGTTCGGCAAAGAGTTTGCTGACTGGGGTGACTGGGCGTGGATCAGTGGCGGAGTGGCGCAGCTTCTCGTCGTCGGTGCCTTGGAGTTCGTGGAGAAGCGACGACGAGATCGCGAACATCATGAGGCTGATCGCCTCCGAGTTGCGATGAAGGATGCACTTCAACCGTTGACGCAACGCATAGCATCCATGCCGGGGATGAACAAGCAGCAACGGGGATCGCAGCTGACCTGTGTCGCAGAACAGGCCACTGCAGCGATTAAGCAGCTACTTGCCAACGTCGATCGGTTACGGGTCGTTGTGTACGAGGTGGTTGACGACAGCAGCGGTCTGATGAAGATGATGAGCTATTCGGGTAGGGGCGGGCCGCCGCCTGCACCGTTCGTTCCTGGCACGTTGCGGGGAGACCTGGCGATCAAAATGGTCAGGGAACACGGAACGAAGGTCACACCCGATGTTGATCGCGAGCCGCCCCAGAACTACGACGGCTCAAAGAAAGGCTATGAGACGTTCATATCGACCTCGATCAGCGACGGCGTGGATGCCTACGGGATGCTGACGGTCGACGCTCCGAATGCCGGTGATTTGGTCGACACCGACAAACAAATCGTCATGCTCGTAGCAGATCTGTTGGCAATTGCGTTTGCGGAGCGGCAACGGTAGCCGCACGAAGCGGATTCGTGGCCTCACGGTTGGGATTGGCTTTCAGTGCCCGATGTGAGCGCGATCATGCTTTGCGGACAGTGAGGAGGGCGGCCGTGGTGGAGCGGTTGAGGACGATGAGTTTGGCGACGACGTCGAACGGTTCGTAGTCTCCGGATCTGGTGAGCAGGTGGACTCTGCCGAAGGCTCGCCCGGTGTCGAGGTCTCGCTGCATCCGTCGGACAATCGAACGGTCGTCAGGGTGTAGCTGTGGTCGCCCTTGTCGTTTGATTTCGTCGTACTCCCATGCAAGGTCGGGGCAGGGCTCGCCGTACCAGCGCAGCAGGCGTAGCGGTTCGAGCTCGAGGATGGCGCGGTATTCGCCGGGCTCGGCGGTGGTTGCGGCGACCAGTTCGGCGAGCATGATCGGTGATTCGGGGTCATCGCGTTGCTCTGCCGGGCCGAGATCGTGGGAGATTCCGCGGAGTATGCGCTCGGGGGCACTGCCTGTGGGGGAGTCGGGGGGAGGCTCGGAGGAGATTCGAACTGCGAAATTGACGTCATGTCGGGTGCCGTCGGGTCGCTTCTGTGCCCACGTGGTTTGGTGTCGGGTGCCGGGGGCTGCGTTGATGACTTTGACGAGGGTTTCGGATGCGTCGCTGCCTGTTTCGAGGACGCTGAAGGCCTCGGCGATCGTCCATTCTTTGGGCTGTTGCTCCTCGGTGGAGCCTTCGGGTACGAGTCCTTTGCTGCGGGTCACTGTGCCGCGGGTGAGGTTCCATACGAAGGCCCAGGCGCGGTTGTGTGGAGGGGTGAGCGTGTCGGCGATGTCGGCGGAGCGGAGCCACACTCCGTGGACTTGTCCCCAGTCGTTGCAGATGGGTTCGGCGGTCGCGCGTTTGTCCCCGGGCAGATCGGCTTGTTGTTGTTCGCCGGATTCGCAGACATGTGAGATGAGTACGGCCAGAGCGTCCTTCGCCTTGCTACGCTTGAAGAAAGATTCGATCGGGACCATGGCTTTGACCGCTCCGCCTTGGGCTATCACCGACGGGGCGCGTTGATCCAATGTCTCAATCAGCAACCAGCTGCTCGGCATAATTCGAAAGATTAGCAGTTTTGCTAACTGGATGAACGGAATGAAACGTGCTACCTGCGGCAGCGGAGTGCATCTCATTGCCACGCAACTTTTTTCAGGATCCGTACGAATTCTACCGGGTACTGAATGAAAAAGGTTCGTTTCATCCGGTAGTACTCGGTAACGGTATGCGTGCATGGCTGGTGACGGGGTTCGGAGTTGCGGCGGAGCTTCTGCGAAACCCCGCGTTGTGCAAGGACGCTCGCACGACAGCGGGGATAGCTGCACGCTCTGGAGCGGGTCGTTCCGGCGCGACGACAGTCAGTGGCGGGATCACCGCGCACATGCTGAACTCGGACCCACCCAACCACACGAGGCTCCGGCGCATCGTGTCGTCCGCCTTCACACCGGTGCGCGTGGCAGCGTTGCGTCCTCGCGTTGTCGAGATCGCCGACGCCCTGCTCGACGACATGGCGCAGGTCGAGGGCGGCGCGCTCGATCTGATCGAGCACTACGCGGCACCGATTCCGATAACGGTCATCTGTGAGCTGCTGGGTGTCCCGGCGGACGATCGCAGGATGTTTCGAAAATGGACTAACTCGGTCATCGACGTCTTGGTCGGCGACGCGGACGCGGTCGGACGCGACAGCCGAAGCCTGGAGCAATACCTGCGCGCTCTGGTCGACGAGCGCCGCCGGAGTCCTCGTGATGACTTGATATCGGCCGTGATTGCCGCAGGTAGTGCAGACGAACGACTGTCCGATGCTGAGCTGGTGTCGACGGTGTTCCTGATTTTGGTGGCTGGTCACGAGACCACTGTCAACCTCATCGCCAATGCTGCGCTCACTGTCGCTGACGGCACCGTCTCGGCACGCCGTGCTCTGGAGTCTCCCGAGCGGCTAGTCGAGGAAAGCCTGCGACACAACGGGCCGGTCAACGTCGCAACTCTCCGATACGCCGCGGAGGACATACCAACCGGCTCCCACACGATCAGCCGAGGCGAAGTTGTGCTCATCGCGTTGGCCGCGGCTGATCGCGACGAAAAGCGGTTCGCCTGTCCGGACGTCTTCGACCTCGACCGTGAAACCCGCGGTCACCTCGCCTTCGGGGGCGGTATTCACCAGTGCCTGGGGGCCGGGTTGGCACGTATGGAGGGAAGCGTCGCGATCCGAGAACTGGTTACTCGATTCCCGGGCATCGGGCTTGCTGAACCGATGGGAAGATGGCGGGCGAGCATGCTCATTCGCGGCCTGGACCGCCTCATGGTCACCTTGGAATGAGACGGGACCACTCTTCGAAACGTGGACAATTAGTCGGAATATTGCACGAATATCAAGTGTCCGGTATGTCTGAAGCGCGGGTATCGGGAACTCGTATTTTTTGTAGCGATTTGCTGCGAAGTTCCTTGCGCCGTACGAGTTCCGGGGCTATAACCGTAAGGGCAACGTTCCCGCAACCGGCGGGGTCCTGGCGCATCGATGTCGGTGCACCTTGTAGCGTTCGACAAGTCGACCGTCCGGAGCGCGTACGACGCGGAGGATGTCGCTTCACAGCTGCACGGTGTGCGCCATGACTACTTCGATCGAAAATCTCGCCAATTCTGCGATGACGGCTGCGCGTTTGTCATGCCAAGGTGTTGTGCTCGTGAGGCTGGCTGCTGTGTCGCGTGGGCTGAATGATGCACTGACTGCTCAGCGCGTCGCCGAGCAGGTGGGCACGTCGGCCTCGCCCCTCGATGGTTGTCGCATGGCCGGTGCCAGCGGTCCAGGTGTAGCGGGTCGTGGTCCTCCTGCCATCGTTGCGTGCCGAACCGTCGATACGCGTGCGTGTCTGTTGCTCGTGCGGGGGACGGGCGCCTGGAGCGGTTCACTTGCTGACTCGCGTAGGTCGGAGTGCTAACTGCGCGGCGGCGACCGCGAAGGCGTCGAGCGGTAGAGCTGAGAAGGATTGGAGGGCAATGTTGTCTGCAAAAGTGCTGCATTCACTCGAAGAGATGGTCGATGCGGTGAACGCATTCGCTCCGCCTGCCGATCCAACGCGGAGGGCTTGGGGAGCCGATGGTCTCGTGGAGCGGAGGGGCGATGAATACTTCCGGCATCGGTAGGTCGTGCCCTTCGCCTGGCAACATGCCTCGACGACTGTTGTCGACTTCGAAGCGGAGAAGCGGAGCGTCGGGGCCACGCAGGTGGGTTGTAGTCGAAACCTTGGGTGGCCCTTCACATCCGACCGTTGTCATGGACGGGAACTACCGGCGACGATTTGGAAACTTGACACGGGTTAGTACTGCCAGGACTGCATCGTTGGTGCGTAGCCTCCCCGCAGTCGTCGAGGAGTGTGTTACGACCGGCGAGCCTCAGCTACAGCCCGTCCTGCTGCCATCGGGTGGAACGATCTGGCTCTTCGCGATTCCAGTGAACGGAACCGAGACTGCTGTTTACGCGGTGCTCCTGTGGGCCAGCTCGGACCCGTGCATCCCACCGTCGCCTCCGTCGGTTGGAGCGCTGGAGTGGAACGCTCGCACCGGAATCGCGACTGCGAGTGCTGCCGCGGAGCGAATGCTGGATCTGGCACAGGAGGGTGAGTCTCGAGAATGGACTCTTGCCGACGTGATGTGCCGGTTCGAATGGTGGGAGGACCGGGCGGGATTTCTGGCACTGTTCGATCCTTCCGGGTCGGCGAATGAGTGGACGGGGACGGCCACTATCGCCGGCGCTGGCGAGCGTGCGCGCTGCCACGTATACGTCGCAGCGCGGAGGTGTACGTCAGCGGCAGGGTACGTCGTTCGTGCGTTAGTTCACGATGTCACCGAGTTGGAGCCGCCACCGCGATTCGATGTCCATGGTGCAGCCTTGCGTCGCATACCGACTCGGGAAAACCACGCTGTTGGGTTGATCGACGTGGGAAGCTGGCTGGTTCACGACTGGATCGCCATAGATGACACACCACTGCATCGATGGCGATATCGGGATCCTGAGATTTATTCGGGGGACATGGAATCCATCGCCCGATGTCGGGCGTCTTTGCTGGCGGGTGCGGAGTCAAGCGGCTGTGTGATGCATGTTCGTTTCTCCGAACAGGACCCATGGGATACGGTCTGGGCTGAATGGAAGATCCTGTCTCGGAATTGTCGACTACAAGCGGTCTTCGACATCACATGGGCTCCGCAATGAGTTCGCGGACATCGGGATTCGTGGCGCCGCACGGCAATAGAAGCCTGAATCCTCGCGCTGCCTATTGCTGCTGTTGACAATCTTGGGTATATTTGAGTATCTCCCCATTGCTGAGGGAATGCCCGGCACCCGCTACTGCGGAACCGGATGTAGGCCGGATGATCCAGACGCTGACCGCGCGTCGACTATCGCAGGTTGAGACTGCATATTCCGCACGCGAAGAGCGCTGTTGACCGGCTTGGCAATTCTAAGCCTGGCTAGGAGGCCAAAGCGGTTGTGCCGCAGTGATTGTCGGACAAGACCAGGCGGATGAGGGGGTCGCTATGAGCTATCTCTGGCAGCAACGCGCAGTGGTCGTGGACAAAGCTGAGGAGAAGGTTGAGCCAGTGGCTCAGCCCGGTCGGCGGCGTCCGGTTGTCCTGCGGGATAAAGGACTCAGTGAGCGCCTTGAGCGGCTATACGACGTGAAGGTCGACGACGACCGGCGCATGCGGCGACTAGTTCATGAACGCCGCCAACTGCAAGGCGACAGAGAGCGGTCGTGCGGCTGCGGATTGCGCCAGCATCGGATCGCGAATCCCAGCGCCGAGTAGATATCTCGGATGCCGCGTGCGACGTAGTCGTGGGCGAGTCCAGAGTTGATGCATTGACATAGTTGCGTCTCTCAGACAAAGGCGATAGCCGTTCCAGCGTGTTCGCGTGCGCGACTGAGAGTAGTTCCAGGCGCGAAATTCTTTGCGCGCTAGAGCAGTGGAGGTGGTTGTATGAGTGACTGTCCAGCGGAGAAGCCGAAATGTGCTCCGACTGAGCGAGTGTTGCGGATTCGTGAAATAAGTGCGCGTACGGGAGATACGCCCGACCGCATTCGTCATTTACGGGTCGCCGGGCACGAGTTGTACTCGCGGGCTTGGAAGTCAGGGCTGGCGAAGAACTCTCCACTGAAGCTGGAAGCCTCGGCAGTCGAGGCTTGGGTGGCGCAGCAGAAGCGATCGACCAGTCGAGACGCCTCGTGAGGCCGGCGGTCAGGCGTTCGGGCGGATGCACTGCGACGAAGTCGCTGCTGATCGCCGGAACAGTGTGTGCGGTATGGGCGGGCGGCCTGACGACGTGGGCCGGTGCCGCGGCTGGAAGCCCCTGGCCGGGAGCAGGATTCAACAACTCGGATTGCCCTGCGGTGGCTGGCGTGTTCCTGCCTGGTACATGGGAGACGAACGCTTCAGCGGACGAGAGTAAGCCTGTCGGGCTGCTGGGGCCGGTGGCGACGCGATTGGCGGAGGAATTCGGCGGCGAGTTCAGCTTCCGGTTTCCCGCGTATGCGGCCGCGGCGTTCGACGGGATGGCCTACGGAAACAGCAAAGCTACTGGGCTCACTGCAGCGCGCCGGGTCATCGAGGATTTCGGGCAACGCTGCGGTGCAACGAAGTTCGTGCTCGCCGGCTATTCACAGGGCGCTGATGTGATGGGCGATCTTGCTGCATCGATCGGATGCTCCGGGGAGCCGATCGGCGCGGATCGGGTACTGGCGGTGGGATTGATCGCTGACCCGCGGCAGGGAACGAATGGTGGAAAGCTCGTCGGTCCGCAGGTCGAGGGTGAAGGTATCGCGGGTCCGCGCCCGGGTGGGTTCTGCGCGCTCTCGGCCGTGACCGCCGAAATCTGTGCACAGCAGGACAAATACTGCGCTACCAATGCCTCGGCTAATCCTATTCTGGCGGGACTGGGTCGGATCCTGTCGCAACCTGTCGGCGCCGCTGCCCCGAAGGACACCGACCACGACGCCGGCTCGGCGCCGCAACTGATCGAGTCACTCGTCACCGATGTCGGCAACATAGACCTGCCCGGTCTACGGGGTGCGATCGAGAAGATCGTCGCGGCCGCGGGGCGAGGACGTGTCGACTCGAACGATGTGTCGGCGGCGGTGCGCGATGTTCGGACGGTGTTAGGGCCGCTGGGCGAGTTGGCGTCGTGGGCGAAGGCGAACCCAGAGGCAGCGTCGGGTCTGTCGAATGATGCTGCGGGGTCACCACAACGGGTAGCCGGTGAGGTGGTCGGGGGACTGTCGCGGTCGGACGTGCCGGCTGCGCTGACCTCGTTGTCCGAACTCGCCGGAGCGACAGCGGGCACTCCGGATAGTGAAGGTTCGGCTGCGAGCCGGTTGGCGTCGGCCACGGCGCCGTTGACCGAGTCGATGGGCACATCCTCGCCGGAGGTGCTGTCTCAGGCGTCGCGAGCGCTGGGCATTCTGCGACCTGCGGTCGTGGTGGGGCAGGTGAGCAATATCGCGACCAACGGGTTGATGTTCGCGGCGAATGTGCCCGCGATCGTGGAGACAGTCTCGCGTATCGGGGCGGCGGTCGTGGAAGCGAACGACGTCGCGGCCAAGGTGGCGACTTTGCACGACTTGTTCGGTGAGTTGAACACTCTGTTCGAGCCGCTGGTGGTGCTGGCCGATGGCGTGGATCTGCGGACGGTGTCGCAGCTGGTGGCGATGATCCCGGACACCTCCGGTGCCGCGCAGAGCGCCTCGGTTCTCGTCGGGCTCTTGGACAACGTGAACGTTGTCGCGCTGGCCCGTCAGGTCGGGCGGTTGCAGGAGGATCTGTGGGGCATCGCTGAGGCCATCACCAAGGGCTCCGATCCGATAGCGGTCGGGACTCGACTGGTCGGATTGGCTCCGACGATGCTCGGATTCGCGAGCTTGGCGGCGGACACGCTGACCGGCACAGCCGGCCACAGCGGCGGCGCTAAGCCCACAGCGCCGGCCGGCGCCGGGGACCTGGGCGTGGTGGCGCGGCAGTTGAGCGACAACGTCAGCGGACAGGACGGGGACGTTCTTGCTCAGTTGATGTCCGAAGGGGTCTCTGCGGCGAACTTCTTTGCCTCCGGCGTGCATCAGGGCTATGAGCACTATCTCGTTGATGGGCAACGCAATGCCGTTGACTGGCTGGCTGATTGGTTTGCCGCCCGGATCCGCGCTGTTGAGGGGGTGGTGTGATGGCCGGACCGTGGATCGGCCTGCTCGGTGTCGGCGGTGTGGCGATGGTGGCGGCGGTCGCGTTCGTGCTCGGGTCAGGAGACCGCCCGCCGCCGAACCCGAACTGCCTGCCCGACGTTCCTCGCACATATCAGCGGGTGTCGGCGGGTGCGGTGGTGATGCCGATGGCCGAAGGCACGTACACGGTGTCCTCGCCGTTCGGGTTACGCGACGGGGCAGCACACCGTGGTGTGGACTTCGCAGCGCCGTTAGGAACACCGATTCTGGCTGCCACCGATGGCCGGGTAGTTGCGGCGGGCCCTGCCGAGGGGTTCGGGCATTGGATCGTCCTCGACACCGTCTACGACGGCGGCCCGCTTTCAACGGTGTACGGACATATGGGTTCCGGCGGTGTCTTCGTCAAGGCGGGCGATGAAGTTCGCGCTGGGCAACCGATCGGCGCCGTCGGCAGTGACGGTGAATCTTCTGGCCCGCATTTGCATTTCGAGGTCGTGCCCGGCGGGCGACTTCAAGGCGGGCAACAGATTGACCCGGTGCCATGGCTTGAGCAGGCGCATGGTTCCTCAGCCGGTGGGCAGGTGACGCCAGTGGTTCACGTGGGCGCGAGTACTGGTCCACGCCAGAGTTCGCGATCTCGATGGAAGCTCGGATCGGCCACAGCGCCCGTGGGATGTAACCCGGATTCGGATGCGGTGGCGGGGGTCAAGTTGCGTCCGGGCGCAGTGCCCAGTGAGTACGAACTCTGGATCGGCAAGGCTGCGACGACTTGCCGAGAAGTGACGGCGCCATTGTTGGCCGCAGAGTTGAAGCAGGAGGCGGGGTTCAACCAGTTCGCCAGATCACCAGCCGGTGCGCTCGGACCTGCGCAATTCATGCCGGATACGTGGCTGTGGCACGGGATCGACGGTGATGGTGACGGCGACACCGATATTTACTCGGTACCGGATGCGGTGATGTCGCAAGCGAAGTATGCCTGCGAACTGGTGGAGATAGCGAAAGCTGGTCTAGCAGAGGGAAAGTTGCGCGGTGATCTGACCGAGTTGTGGCTGAGCATGTACAACTGCGGGCCCGACGGCACCCTCGCCCAGGGCGAGGTGTGTCAGAACACGGAGACCTTGGCATATGTGAAAGCCATTCCGCGCCTGGCCGCTGAGTACACCGCGGTGACTACCGCACCCGAGTCCGAATTCCGTCCTGGCAGGAGCCGGCGGGCCACGGTGAACGTGGCAGGGGGTGCGCCCTGATGACCGATCCGAGCACCGAGGCAGAGCCCCGCGCTCGGGCGTCAGCAGTTGCTCACCGGATCAAGGAGGCGGATATGGACGAGACCACTACTCCCGCAGGGGACTCCGAGGCGGAATACACCGCCGAACGCCCGGTGGACTTGCGCCGACAACGGCTGCGCCGACCGGCCGACGCTGAAGATGAAGGCTTGCAGGCGCCGACCGGACAAGACATCGACGAAACGTCGGCGCTGCATGATCCCTACGGCGTAGGGGAAGCGAATCTTTCGGTGCCTGCGCCGTCGGTACTCGATGTGGCCGCCGCGCGGGAGGTCCGGTTGTCGATGCTGCTGCGACCGGCGCCAGGTGCGGAAACCGACCCGGCGCAGTGGGGATGGCGCGGCAAGGTCAACGCAGTCGGGTTGCGGCTCAAGCCTGCCCGTTCCGGTGCCGAAGTGGCGTACCGGCGAGCGGTGGAACGGATTCGGCAACCGCTGCCGGGTACGCCGGTGGTTGCGGTGGCCAACCCGAAGGGCGGGTCGGGGGTGACCCCGGTGACGGTGGTGTTGTCGGCGTTGTTCGGACGCTTGCGTGGCGGTCAGGTGGTGGCGTGGGATGCCAACGAATCCTGCGGCACCTTGGCCGCCCGGGCCGCGACGTGTAGCGGACCAGAAAACGTGTGGGATGTTCTCGCCCACGCACGAGAACTGTGCTCTGCCAACGGAGATGCCTCGGCACTCGGGCGCATGCTGCAGCGGCAGCCGAGTTTGGACGAGGTCCTTGCCTCGGACCAAACCCCGGGCGGCAGCGTGACCGTGGGCCGAGAGGAATGCGCGGCGATCATGGCGGTACTGCGGCGGCACCGATCGATGATCCTGATCGACACAGGCAACAACGAACGCTCACCTGCGTTCCGATGGGTAATCGAGAACACCACCCAGCTCGTGGTGCCGGTCATGTGCCGCCGCGATGTCGTCGTCGCCGCCCTACGGCTTCTCGATGGCATCGCCGACGCCGGCCACGAAGCCCTCGCAGCCGGCGCGGTGATCGTGCTCGCCGACAACGGCGACACAATCCAGGTAACCGAGGTAACCGATGCTCTGGCCCGGTCGGGTATCGGGCGTGTCCTGCATGTGCCCTTCGACCCCATGCTGGCCGGCGGTGAGCGGATCGTGGTGTCGAGACTGAGCCGCCCGGCGCTGCGGGCATGGTCCCAAGTCGCCGCAGCGGTCGCCGACGCAGGGGCGGAAACCCTTGCCGCACAACACGCCCCGATCGAGACGCAGTTCATTCCCGAATCACGACGGCTCGGTGACTGGCAGGACACACCGACCCATCCACGGCTGCTGTCCTACGCGCTGCACGAAGATACGGGATCACGGACCGGTCGCTACCAGGCGCCCACATGGGCGGACCGCCCCGGCGACAACGGGGGCGACTGGTGACCGCCACGCGGGCGCGAACAACGCGCCTCCACAGTCCAACACGCCGAAATCAGCTGGTTACGAATCGGCTGCACTCGGGCCAGGAGGTGAAGCAATGATCGGTAAAAGGGTTGTGCCGCAACGGCTAACGCAGCGGCGTCGCAGCATCGCGGCATTGGTAACAGGTGCGGTAGTTGTTGTCTTGGCCGGTATGCCGCAGGCATCGGCACAGGGAATCCAGAATCCGCTGGGCGGGGTGAGCCCGGACTTCGGATTGTTCGGCGGCACCCTGGATGCGACGTGGAAACGGATCGTGGCATTCGTGTGGGCCTTGGTCATCATCGGCGCCTCGGTGCGGGTGATCGTGGGCGCGTTCAAGGTCAAGCGGGCCAAGAGCCGCGGGTATGCCAACGATCTGTCCGAAGGATCCGAAGAGCTCCAGGACGCACTGATCTCGCTAGGCCTCGTCGCGGCTGCTTCACCGCTCGTGGCAACCATCCTGTTCGTCGTCGGCGGATAGGCCCATCGATCGCCCGCCAGCTTTGCGTGTGGAGCGCGTGGCGGCGCGAACAGGAGGTGAAACAAATGGGATGGAACACAAGCAGATTCACCGACATATCCCCGGAATCGGCATCCAGTACACAGCCTCGGTCCGGGACAGCTGAGACGAGCGGGGCGACCAGCCAGCGGTCGGCGACGGTGATGCGCAAGCTGCTGCTCGGCGGAGGGGCAGCATTGTCTATCGCGCTGGCAGGGTTGGTGATTGTCGGTTCCTGCGATGGAGATACCGCCACCCAGCACGGATCCGACGCGGCGGTGCGGCTCGCGCACGGTCCCACCGGCGTGCACGACGGCGTCCCGATCGGCTACACCCGAGATCGTGAAGGGGCGGCGACGGCCGCAGTGAACACGGTGCAGGCCTTGACCCAGGCCGGGCAAGGCCGGATCGCGCTGGACGCGGTGCAAGGCGCGCTGCTCGCTCGCGATCCGGGCCCACGCCTGCGGACCTCGATGCGGATCGGGCTGGACCGAACGCCCAGTGCCGATGTGGTCAATCTCGTCCCGGCCGCAGTCAGTGTGACCGCGTTGACCCCGTCCTCGGCACGAGTAATGGTGTGGACGGTCGCTGTGTCGCGCTCGGCGATCGCCGAGGGTGCGCCGGTCTCGGTGGTCACCGCGTGGGCGACCCACACCGTGGAGCTGGTGTGGGAACGCGGGGACTGGAAAGCCAAGGAAGCCACCGGTCACGTTGGTCCATCCCCGGAAGAGGTCGTCGCACCGGGTGCGGATTCACCGCTGACTCAGCCCCTGCAGTCGGGCTACTACACCGTCTACATCAACTAGGCGAGGTGAGTGATGAACCGACGCCACCTGATCGCCGCGCTCGCCGCGGTGCTGGCCACTCTGGCGGTGGGTACCGTAATCGGTGCGGCCACCGCAGCCGCTCAACCACCAGACCAGGGCTCGGAAACCAAGTCATTGCCCACCGGATTCCCCGCCGACCTCCGTCAATTCGTAGGCGGAACCGACGAGTTCCACACCGCGCCATGGTTTTCCGGCGAGTGCAAGGATCGTGGCGGTGATATCGGCGGCTACGTCAACGCCGTGATGGGCGTCGAGGGCCGGCTGATGTACTGGTCGGCCACCGTGGAGCAGAAGAAGGCGATGCTGGGCGGCGCGGGCGCGGGTTCGGATGCGGCACGCTGGATCCAGGAAGAGACCGAACCACCGAAAGACCTTCTCCCCAGAGTATTTCCGGCCGGAGACGCCACCTTCGGGATGCCCTCACCGGTGTGTGCGGAGGACGTTAAGAGATGGGCGAGCCCGGCGTGGAACGCCTGGGGGCTCGACTGGGTGAAAACCCCGGACCGGCAATCGATGCACGAGATCACCAAAGTCACCGGCGAAGACTTCTCCGCCGTGCCGGGGCAGGCGTGGACCGAGCCCTGCAAGGTTGGCCAGTCCTATTGTGCTCATGCCTTTTTCGCCGACTGCACCCGCGCCGACACCGTTACCGGGGATCTGGTGCGATGCCTGGAGTGGAACCGCGCGGTCGGAAGATTGTTCGTGGGGACCGCGAAGTGGCTGGACCGAAATACCTCCTTCGGCGATCGTTTGGGCGAGGCGATGTTCGGCGCGACCGGACATTCAGCTGGGGGAGCGTTTACCCGAGCGTTCTCCTGGTTGTGGGATGCGACAGGGAAAGTTGTGAGGTTTGTCGAGGACCCGCAGTCGGTGATCGATGACTGGGCCAACTCTTCGAAAACCAGTGCCTCGGAGTTGAGCGCGAAGGTGCTCGACGGGTTGGCCGCGACCGGGCGCTTCGACCCCGCCGCCGCGTGGTTTCTGCGCTGGTACGCCCTGAGCACGGGGATCGGGGTGATGGTGATGGGGTTGATGACGCTGATGGCGTTGTGGCGTGCGGCCTCTCGTGGAGAAACCGTCAAAACCATCGCCGGGGACTTGTTCGGCTATATGCCGGCCGGGGTGGTGTTGATGTTGTTCGCGCCGATGCTGGCCGCGATGCTGGTCGAGGCGGCGAACCTGGCCTCGGAAGCGATCGCCCGCACGGCCGGCCCGGACATGGGTGACATGATCGACCACCTCAAACGTTTCACCGGCGAACTCACCGCCACCGACCTCGCCGGCGGTGTCCTGGTCGGGCTGTTTCTGTTCCTGCTGCTGATCGTGTGCGCGCTGTCGGTGTTCGCGGGGTTGTTGATGCACCAGGTGGCGTTGCCGTGCCTGGCGGTGGCCGCGGGCATCGGGTTCGGGATGTGGGTGCACCCGCAATGGCGCAAGAAGGCCCTGCGCCCAGTGCTGGTATTCGTCGCGATCGTGGCCTCGAAGCCGTTGCTGTTTCTGCTGTTGGCAACATTGACCGGAGTCATCGACGCCGGCCTCACCGACACCGCCGGACAACTACCGCTTGGCACCTTGGGCCAGTTGTGTTTGGTCGTGGTGGCTTTCGGGGTGGCGGGTCTGGCGCCGTGGTCGTTGCTGCGGTACGCGCCGCTGCTGCCGTCACGCTCAGACGCCGCCGGGTTCGGCCAATCGCCCTCGCTGATGGCCGGCGCGGTCAGTGGCGCGGGCACTGCGATGTGGTGGAGCAGCCGCGGCGCGGGAGCGAAGGGCCGCGGTGGGCGTGAGCTGGCCTCCAGCGAGAGCGGAGCTGGTGGGGGAGGCAGTGGTGACCCAGGGTGGCGGACGGCAGGCAGTAGCGACGGGCGCTCAGCGACCGAATCGCGTTTCGGGCAGACGCTGGCCCGAAACACCAGCGACCCAATGGGTTCCGGTTCGAGCGGTGGCAAGCGCGGACTTGGGGAGGCCGGCCGGACTGCGAGCGGTACAGCGCGGCGGCTCGGTTCGGCGGCGATGTCGGCGGGAATGGTCGCCGCGCCCATCGCGGCACAGGCAGCAAGCGGCGCGCTGAGCAAGGCACGCTCGACCGCCGAAGCAGCTCCTGGCGACGCCGAGTCGGAGTCGTCATGAGCACCGGCGCGCGGACCTGCATCCTGGGTGGGGAGATCGCCCGCCGATCGTGGCTGGGTTTATCGCGTCCGGTGCTGATCAGCTGGGCGGTGACTCTCGCCGCGGCGGCGGCGATCTATGTGCTCGGTGGCGGACAAGCTTGGGCGATTGCCACCGCGATCCTCGAGCTGGTGTCGGTGTTTACGGCCACGATGGAATGGCGCGAGAAACCGTCCTGGGCATCCCGCCGTGCCCACAGCGCACGTACTCGGTTGCGGCGCCGGCGCGGTGAACATATCTACCGCCACCGCAGCGACCCCCACTACGGTGACCCGGAACTGGATCCGGGATGGGAATTCCCACCGCCCCTGGGTAACACCGGACCGTTGCCGGTCACGGGAACCGGTTTGGACGACATGTTCATCCTGCGTACGGCCAATCCCGGTGAAAGAACCACGTATTCAGTAATCGTCGCGGTCGAAGGCGTCGCCGACGGCTTACGCGGAGACTCGGCGTACGCGGCCTCGTCGGCCGCGTACGGGACGTTCCTGGCGCAACTGGCGCGCAGTGGCTCCCATATCCGGGGCATCCAGCTCCTGCACCGCAGCGTGCCCCACGACATGACCCCACACACCCGCTGGGCACACGCCAGGGTCGCACAGCTGACTGATGCGCGGCTGGGGCCCGCGGTCGAATCCTACGGTGCACTGATCGACCTGACAGCCCCGCTGGCCGAGGAGCACAGATCCTTTGTGGTGCTGCGTCTTCCACAGACCGAAGCGTTCATGGCCGAGACCGCGCGGCTGGCCCGAACCAAACACGCCACCACCGCCGCAGCGATCGCACAAGTAGTTCGCGATGAAACCGAGCGTGCCACAAGGCTTCTCGCGGGCGCAGGCATGGGACGCATCGACGTCCTCGGTGAACGCCGCGCGTGCGCGGTCATCCGTGCCTTCCTCGACCCGAGCTTCAAGATCGATCGCCACCGTGACGCCACCTGGACCAGCTGCTGGCCCACCTATATCGGCGGGGCCGACAGCGTCGCCGTGGGAGCCGAGGGCTGCTGGCGAACCCGGGTCGGCTACATCCGGCCACGAGCGATCGAACCGGTCGAGCTCGGACCGTTGTGGCTGGCGCCGCTGCTGACCGGGGTGGAAGCAGATCCCGGCGATGAGGAAACGGCGCCGATGCCCACGATCCGCACCGTGAGCGTCCGCCTTGATTTCGTCCCCGCTCACCGGGCACGCGCGGCAGCACGTGGGGACTTCACCTCCGATCAGGCGCGCAAAGATAAAGAGGCCAGACGGGGCAAGCTCGACGACGGTTCGACCGAGGTCCTGACCAACGCGTCCAGTCGCCGCCGCCGCGACCTGGTACCCGGCTCCGGACACCACGGTGCGGTCTACGCCGCGGCGATCGCGGTCACCGGACGCGACCCCGACGACTTGGACCGCGCCTGCCTGCGCGTCGAAGAAGCCGCCAACGACTCCGCCATCGCCGGAATCGATTGGACCAGAGACGATCACGACGTCGCGATGTTCACAACCTTGCCCCTGGGACGCGGCCTGGCCGCCACCCCCTACACACGATAAGGGAGGCGAGCAACCATGCAACGACACCGCAACTCCCGCTCCAAGGAGCAGACCCAAACCCGTTCGTACTGGCCCGGAATCGGGCCCTGGAAGCGATCAGCGCACCGGCCTGCGGTCCAGGCCGGACAGGACGAAAGCAGTGGTCCAGGTGAACAGGAGCGCGAGACTCTGCCGCCGATCCCGCGGCATCCGGCTCCGACGCGGCGCCGCGGGCTGGATCGATACGGCTGGTACGAGCCCCGGTTGGAAGGCGCGTGGACCACGACCCGGCAAGCCGAGGCATGGAACCTGGCGACCAGCCGACGCCGCTCGCGCCAGGACGGAGTACTCGCCGGACTCAACACCATCTCCCAAGAACTGGAAATCGTCGACGCCTTCGCCGCCTACGGCAGTGAGACCAGCGGAATCAACGTCGTCGTCATCGGCGACATCGGGCGCGGGAAAAGTTCCTGGATCAAAACCGTCTGCGTCCTAAGACAATTGGTGGCCAACCGCCAAGTCGTCATCCTGGACAAGAAACCGCAGGCGGGGGTGGGGGAGTACACCCCGCTGGCACGAATGTTGGGCGCGGACAGTATCCGGTTCCGGGTCGGTGGCAACGGTGCGTGCCTGAACCTGCTCGACCCCGCCATCAGCGCCCGCGGCGACCATCGCGGCGGCATCGACGGAGTCGTCCCCGCCGGGCAGGAAGCACTCGTGGTCGCGGTGCTCACCGACGCCATGGCCCGCGAGCTGGACGAGAAAGAAAAAGCCGCCGTCGGCGCCGCACTGTCGATGATCACCACCCAAGCCCAACAGACAGGCAAAGCCCCGATCATCCGCGACCTTGCCCTGCGCCTGCTGGACCCGAATCCGGCAGACGGTGCCGGCTTCGGGCCACGGTGGTGCGAACGCGCCCTGGAATGGGGCCTCGAACCAGGGCTGGCGCTGCTCCGTTTGGCCGAACGAGACCTGCGCGGGCTGGTCGATTCGCCGACTAGCCCGGCGGTGCGGACTGCGCTGGACAGCCATCCGCTGGTGCACTTCGACCTCAGCGCGCTGCCCACCGAAGGACCGGCGCTGCGGGTGGTGATGACCACCGCCAACACCTGGCTGGCCAACAAATTGGCGGCGCGATCCTCGCAGTATCAGCAGACGATCCTGGTGGTGGAGGAAGGCTGGCACGTCGCGGCCGGATCGACCGGGAAAGTGTTCCGGGGCAACGTCAAACTCTCTCGCGGACTTGGCCTTTCCACGATCGCCGCGTTTCATCACCCCGCCGATCAACCCGTGGACTCTCCGGCGCGATCGTTGATGAGCGAGGCGAGCATCGTGGTGTTGTTCGGCCAGGCCCGCGCTGACGACGCGGCCGAGACGGTGCGCCTGTATCGGCTGCCGGCCGGCACCGAAGACACCCTGATGCAGCTCGGACGCGGGCAATGCCTGGTCAAAGTCGGCACCCGAGATCCGTTCCTGCTCACCCACATTCGCTCACCGCAAGAAATGTTGCTCACCGATACCGACGCCGCCATCACCGGACAACACCCACCAGCACCCGAAACTGAGCCGGTCGGAGAACGGTCGTGACCGGGCGGCGATTGCCGAATCCGGTGCGCGGTGAGCCAGTGTTTCCCGCGGGGGTCGCCTTGTTGCTGTATGCGATAAGCACTGTCGTAGCCGGGGTGTTCGGCGGCGGCGCTGTCTCGGCGGTCCTGGCAGGCCACGGCGTCGGATTCGTCGCGCCCGCGCAGATGGTGCCGACACTGATCAAGCTAGCGGGACATCCCAGTAGCCCGGCCGCAGCGTGGCCGGATGCCCCGCGCCCCGGCCCGGCCTGGCTGACCTGGCTATGCATCGGCGTAGTCGCCACCGTGTGGTGTTCGCTCGCGATCGTGGTCAGCGACGTGATCGACAGCAGATGGCGCCATCGCCACCAACCGGGGTTGGCGACCACCACCGATTTACGACGTATCGGCCTCGACCATCGCTCCGCTGTCCGCCACGCCCGCTACGAGTTCCCCAGCCTGGTACGAAATTCCCGACGGTGGTGGCGGTGGGGTCGGTGAGGGGGCGGCGGTGGCGATGCGTGCGGTGCGCCGAGCAGTCGATGGCCGCCATCGATCTCGGCACCCTCATCGGCCGGCCACGCGAGCACGTCTTCCTTCAACACCGCGACGGAGTGATCGTGCACGGCCCCACCGGCGCAGGGAAGACCTGGCGGGTGGCTTACCAACGCGTCTGCGATGCACCAGGATTCGCCCTCGTCACCACCACCAAAGCCGACCTCGTCGCCGCGACCATCGCCCAGCGCGCACAACGAGGCCGGGTGGCCGTGTTCGATCCCGAAGGGTTGACCGGCTGGCCCGCCGGGCTGCGCTGGTCGTTTCTGGCCGGCTGCGCCGATCCGGACACCGCTATCCGGCGCGCGGATGCCGCAGCCCGGGCGATGCCGCTCGAGGGCACCCGCAACGGCGCCTACTTCGAACAAAAGGCGGCCACGATGCTGCGCTGCTGCCTGCACGCGGCAGCGATCGGAAACTACTCGATCCGCGACGTCCGGGTGTGGGTATCGGCACGCACCAACCGCACCCCGGTCGACATCCTGAGCCGGACACTGCCGGACTGGGCCAGCGAACTCGACCAAATCCTCGGCTCGAGCAGCGAATCCACCGACGACGTCCTGGCCGCGGCCTCACGGCTACTCGAACCGCTGGCGTCACCGAAACTGCTGGCCGCCATCGACGTCGACCCGTCAGAGTCCTTCGACATCGAACGGTTCGTGCTCTCCGGTACGAGCACCCTGTATCTGGTGTCAAAGGGCAGCACACGATCGATGGCACCCTTCGTGGCCGCCCTGGCAGCCGAAGTCCATCACGTAGCCGACCGGGCCTCGCAATTGCGGCCAGGCAAACGCCTGGATCCACCGGCCCGGCTCGTGCTCGACGAAACCAACAACGTCGCACCAATCCCCGACCTGCCCCAGATCATGACCGACTCCGGCGGCAAAGGCATCTGCGTTTGGGCCTTCGCCCATAACCAGGACCAGAACGAATTACGGTGGGGCACAGAGGGCGGACGAGTCCTGGCTCAGTCGGCTCCGGCGATGCTGATCCTGCCCGGGCTGCGCGGCACCGACGAACTCGCCTCGATATCGCGGCTGATCGGGGAACGCCGCGGCTGGGAAGCCAGCCTGCACCAAGGCGGCCGCACCTACCAGCTCCACGACGACACCGTCCTGCGTGCCGACGAAATCCGTGAACTCCCCAGCGACCACGCACTACTGCTCTACCGCAACGCCCCCGCATGCCTGCTGCGGCTACCGAGTGTGTGGGAGACACCGAGCTGGCGTCGCGAAGCATTGGCCTCGACAGCACTATTCGACGAAATCGTCACCAGCGGGACAGTTCCCGACCATCTGCGCCCGCCCGACCACGACGACTCGGGAGGCTGCCGATGAACACTGCAAACACATCGCCGAGCACGAAACAACCTGGGCCCCAGTACTACCCATGCCGCTACAGCTGGCGACACCTCGCCCGTGACGAGGCGGCGGCGCTGTGGCACGAACTGATCGACTGGGTCGACTGGCTGCGCGCGACCTACCAGCTCGGCTCCCGAATCCCCGGATGCTGGTTCCAACACGACGGTGTCCGAGAAGAACTCACTGCCTTGATGGCCGCACACACCGCGGCCTACTGGTGCGACACCGAAACCGCCGACCTGCCGCGTGAAGACATGACCGCTTGGCATACCCAATGGCTGTGGCCCACCGTCGAACGGCTCACCAAGATCTCGGACTTTTCCGGATGCCAACCCCGCCGCTGCCGCTACACCCCGCAACCACAACCAACCCTGCCCAGCATCGCCGAATACATCACCGCCGACCTCGACGACCGCGACAACACCAGGCATGCCAGCGAACCACCTTCAGCTGCCATCACACACGGTGATCGTCAACAACATTGAACCGGCCGCCGGCCGCCGTCTCTACCGAAAGGAAGCCCGCCAGACAGCATCTCGCGACAACTCAGGAGGCACTCATGAACCACGAGGAGGCCCGACCCCCGGGACACAACTTCAACGAAGCCACGATGCGCACCGCATACGACCACCTCTACCAACTACGCCAACACGCCATCACCACCGAGGACGCCACCGAATACACAGCACTGAACACCGAAGCATCCCAACTGGAACAGACCTGGCTGACCGGCCCCGCGGCATGGGCCCTGCAGTGGCGATACCTCGACAACGCCGTCGAGAACTGGGCCAACGACCCCGACTCAGCGAGCGATGTACTCCACCAATACCTCTTCAGCCGCGAGCCAGCGCACACCGAAACAGCGATCGAACGCGACAGCCTGCTCCAAGCCGAACGGCTGACCCAGCACCCCGACGCCGCGACTCCGGCCCACACCAGCGCACTGACCTACATCGCCACCTACAACCGAACCGGCGCCGACGCTGAACTTGCCACCCACACCAGCTGGTGGAAAGCCCGCGAATGGGTACGCGACCACGCGATCGAAGACACCGACACACTGGTCGACCTCGCGATCTCCGCACACGACCTGGTCAGCGGGAAACGCTGCGTGCTGACCACGGCCACCGCGGCCCCCGCAGCCGACGTGCTCACCGAGCTGGACCGTCTGACCGCTGTTCTCGGTGGTGCACGTGAACCCGACGGCAAAGAGTTCGTCGACGACCTGCACTATGAAATCCTGTGCGACGACTACCAGGCAGCGATGACCGCCGCCAATCATCCTGATGCCGAGGTGCGGCGGTTCGAGCACAAACTCTGTGCCGACGACCTTCGAGACCAAACCCTCGACTTCGCCCGCAGCATCGGCAGACAAGACGCCGTGGAAACACTGGCCAGCATCGACCACACCGCCCGCACCGACACCGCAGGCAACGCCACACCGCACGTCAGCTGGCTCGACCAAATCACCGACCATGCCGAACGCGCCCGCGAGCAAATCAGCTGACACGGCATCGACGCCCACTACACCCCCACCACCACCGAAGACCCCACCCACATCATCCACGCCGGACGCAGCCCCGGTGAATCCCTCGATTCCTGGTACGGCGAGGAACTACGGTTGACCCGACCGGGCGAACACGCAGGGGAAATGCACCGCATCGGCCGGTACGCCACCTGCGAAGAATTACTCACCGCACTGGAAAGCTACTCCGCCAGAGTGCATCCCGACCACAGCCGCCATCCAGCCCCTGGCGTCCCCAGCGAGGTCGTGACACGGCTGCGTGAGTTCGACCAGAAACTCCGCGAACTCGACAACAACCTGACGACCAGCACCACGATCCGCGCCGCGATCCGGTCCGGACAACCAGTGCAGCTCAAACCATCCGGACCACACGCGAACACCACCGCATCAAACGCACGAGATCGGGCACCGACACCCACTGTGTCGGACCGGGGCGATGGATTCCGTGACGGGCCCACGGCCAGTCAGCCGGAAACCGGCACAACCACGGACCCGTCACTACCGCCACACCGCGCCCGCGACGCGGCGGGCAGTTGTCGCGAGCGAATCACGCGTCGGCCCAACCGATCCCGTCCCCACCGACGCCACCTCTGACCCGGTCGCCCTCAGCGTGGAGGAGGTCCGCCATGGCGCAACCACACAACGACGAAACCACCGCATCGGCGGGTGCGAGCGACGCGATCCAAGCCATCCGAACCCTGGTAGACGCACGCGACATCCGCGCCGCCAAACAACAACTCCGGCGAAGCCAAGCCCACTTCGACGACCCAACCTGGGCCATGGTCGGTGAAATCGCCAACACCCTGCGCTACAAGACCCACGACGTCGCCCTCACCAAACTCCGGAAACTCTGGCGAGACAACGAACAACACCGCGCCCTGATCGAAGCATGCGCACCGAAAACCGATGACGGCCAGTACATTCCCGACAATCAGCCCGCTGCGGGTAGACAAACCGAAGGCCCGCGCCGCCCGTCGGGTCGCGTCGTGCGCCGAGTCGACCCGACGCGACGCGCCGGCCCGCGCGAACGTACCGGAAGCGCGGGCGCCGCCCGCGTTGACGCCTACGAAGACCAGTTCGACGCTGAGGAACGGAGAGAGCAGGGAACGCCACGCCCCGAACTGATCGTTGATCGCCGCGACTACGACCGCGACGCCGCTGCCGAAGTCACCGAACCACTGTGCGTGTCATGCCGACTCGAACGCGCCTGCCTCGACCGCTGGACCGGCCAAATCACCACAGGCCACGGCGATGACGGCCTCTGCGGACCATGCCGCGAAGAAGGCCGACCAGGCATCCCCGAACTTCCACTCGGGCACAGCCGTTCTCAAGCTATCCGGGCTCGCCTCGACACCATCGCCACAAACTTCGACAGCCACAATCCTGAGCTGTTCCGGCACGAGTGGCGCTACGGAGACCACCTCACCAAGTCCGTCACCGAGGCCTGGGTCAAGCAGCACAATCCGAATGTGGTTGTAAGACCAACCGCGGCAGCTAAATTGGCCGACTTCAACGGTGAATGCACCGAATGCGGTGACTGGAGGCAACTCCGCGACGACCTGTGTGTCGACTGCCACGAAGGCTTGAACGGAGACGTGGTCATCGCCGGGACGCTTGATCCCCTCACGATCAAAGGATCGTTCAACCGTGACATCAATGACGATGCCGCGGTAGAGCAGCAGGCGCTGGCGCTGGGCGATACCAGCAAAGCAGACAGGGCTGGATACTTAGAAGAATTCCAGCGACGCCTCGAAGCTGGTGGACCTCAAGACAACTCTGCGGCAAGGAAGCCGTCGGACCACGCAAACCGGACGCGCACGAACTCCGAAGCGCCGACACCGAACGCGGCGCGGAGCAACGGAAGAGCAGTGGAGACGTCGTCCAAAGAAGCGGCAGTACGACGACGTCAGCAACTTCGCAACCAGGCGACCGCCGCGACGACCAGCCGAGCTCGGCGGATATGAGTGGAGCGGTCACATTCGAAGTTGGTCGCCTATACGTCGCCCCTGCGTCCCCTCGGTCGCACGTAACGCTCGCGTTGGCGAGTAACTTGCCGATGGACTTCGTGGTTGTTCATGCCGCTGACTCCTTGGCGATCTTATGGATGAGTGAGCGACTGTGAGCCTCGTCCAGTGCCGTACGTTGCAGTTCCGCGTACACCTGCTGGTACCGCTGTACCTCGTCGACCTTGTCGAGATACAGCGTGTCGGTATAGCTCTCCAGGCACACGACGGGCGGTTCGGTAAGCCGTGTCGTCACGTGCCTCGGAAACTCGAGCAGCTCGAACGGGCCGACGTCGAGTCCTCCGTAGGCCTCGGCGCTCAGCGGTATGACCTGTACGGAGACGTTCGGCAGATCTCCAGCTGCCGCCAGGTAGTTCAGCTGGTCCGCCATGGCAGAACGCCCGCCGACGGCCCTTCGCAAGGCGGCCTCGTCGATAACAGCGTGCAGCATCAGAGGTCTCGCGGGGTCTTGGAGGCGCGCTTTTCGGCAGTTGAGCATCTCGACGCGCCGTTCGACCTCAGCGCTGGGCATCGTCGGTGTCCTCAGCCAGATCAGCGCTCGGCGGTATTCGTCGGTTTGCAGTAGTCCCGGCAGAAGTAACGTCCGATACGAGACAATCCGCTTTGCAGCGTTTTCCAGGCCTACGAACAGTTCGAAGTGCTTGGGAATCACATTATCGAACTCGTGCCACCATCCTGCCTGGTGAGCTTCCTCCGCCAATTCGAGTAGCACGCTTGTCGTGACGTCGTTTGCCCCGTACAGGGCGCATAGTCGCTGGATAAACGGTGGGTTCAGTCGGGTAGGTTGCCCGGTTTCTATCCGCCACAGTGTCTGTTTGCTGACGCCGAGCGATTGGCGGGCGAGTTCCGCGCTGACGCCTGATTTCCCCCGTAGTTCGCGCAGCAGACGTGCCAGCATGCGGCGGGCGAGGGTGGGTCCGGTGAAGGTCATTGCAGTTCCTTTCGTGGGGCGCGATTAGTCGGGCGGGGTTGCGGGCGGTAGAGGTCATCGAGCGAAGCTTCGCGTCGTGGTAGGCAATCGCTCGACTATTTCGATCAAGGTCATGGCCGGCTCCGGCAGCAGTAGTGGGCGGCCACAGCGGGTGCGCACCGTTCCTGTATCGGGACGTTCGAGACGGCAGCAACTGTTCCCCCTGTGTCGACATAGTGAGGAATTGCAATCATCGACCGGCTTGGTCGCATGGGTGCTGGCTGTTCCTGATCGGCCATCTGTCCACCTTTCAGTCGGGAAGCTCGGTGCGAGACGTTCGGTCGACCGGGCCCGGCCGCGCACTGGCTTTACGCCGCCGATCCGCGGCGAGAGTTCGGTTGATCGCGCGCTTTTTGTGACACCTGGCGACGCTGCAATCGCGATGCGCAGGCTTCTCGGCCAAGGCGTCTGGACAGTCAGCGGCCGCGTCGGCTTCTCGTGTGAGAGGCGTCGTTGGATGTCGGAGACCGTGACCTTTTCTGTTCTCCTGTCCCATACGTTGAGAACAGCCCAAAAGAGCGTTCCTGCCAGAGCGATTCCGGCAAGGAAGACTGCTACTCCAACGAGCAGTGCATACGCCATCGCTACTCCTGGCCGTCTGCGCCACTGGGGTGCCATGGCCCAGGGTTGTTGGCAATTAGGTCGTTCCAGCGGCATGCCAGCTCGGCTACTCGACTCCAGGCTGCGTGGACCGCGTCGTCGGCGACGTCTTCAGCGGCCATCAGGCAGTACTCGGCAGCTACGTATGCCGCTGCGATCTCATCAACGGCGGCTCCAACCGACTGGGTCGGTGAGAGCCTCCGGCTTGGAGCGATCACATAGCGTTCGGTCCATTGATCTACGAGGGTCACGACTTGTGCTCGGCGGCAATCAATTTCGACGGCACGCCGCGAGCTGAGGCGTCGTCCACGATGCAGATTCGCAAATGCCTTCGCCCAGCAGGCGATCAGGTGATCGCCCGGAGACCAACCAACCTCACCGCGGAACGCGGCCAGAAGCTGATGCCAATCAGGCAGCGACTCGCGGCCGCAGCGGGTCTCGGCGAGCGGCGCGTCGTGTCGGAGTTCTTCGGCCTCCATGGCGGGATCGCCTCCGTAAATGTTCCGGATACGACGCGGCGCTGGAGTGGGCAACGATGACATTCACCCATCACCGCCCGAAATCCAATTGATGGCCGCATTCGAGCTACTTCTTCGCCGGGATGTGAGCCCATGGTCCTTTTTTCGATTGAAGGGATGGGAGGCGGCGGCAACCCGGAGCCCACCGGGTTGCCGCCGCGGAGGGGCGTACAGGCGCGCCTCGCTACCGGGGCGGTCGCCACCCCGGAGTCTTGGCCGCGTCGACTAGCCCTCGCTACGGGCGTCTTCGATGGGCTCGTCCTCTGTGGTGGGTGGCTCTGTGATGCCCTTGACGGGACCGGTGGAGAACAGCAGCCAGTACGTCCGATCGACGGCGGCGCGGCGTGCCTGGTGCGGATCAGGAGCCAACGCGCTCGCGATCACTGCGTCGCACAGGTCCAGCAGGAGCATGTGCGTGACGTCGCGAGGCTTCTCCGGCGGCGCGGTATCCGGCGGCGCGGTATAGGCCGCACCCGCAGGGAGTTTGGCTGCGAACCGGCACATCCACCCGGCCATGACTGTCCCCATGACAGCAAGCGCGGTCGCGACCGCAGCAACCGGAACACTTCCCTTGCTGTGGCCGGTAGCCATCATGATCAGCGTGCCGACGGCAACGAGACTGAGCGCCGTCGCAAGAACGAAAAGCGCTCGCCAGAACCAGATGTACCAGCGAAACACTTTGTGGGAACTACCTACTGCTGTCATGGTCCTCTTTCGATTGATGGGGGATACGCGGACGGCACCCGGCAACCCTGGGCCGAAGCGCCATGTGCCACCGCTGGCAAGCGCGCGGGAACGCGTCTCGCCTACCGGGGCGGTAGCTCCCCGGAGCACGTCCGGCGCTCGTTGCGGTTGGCGCGCTCTATGAGGCGCACAGCCCTACGCAGCTCCTCGGCGAAGTGGGCGTCGTCTTGGCTGTATGCGACCAGTGGGGCGAGTGACCGCGGTGAACTCGGCTGCGAGGGCAGCCTCAGCCCGCCGGAGCGGCAGGCACTGATCAGGGCACGCGTGATGAACGGCAAGGGCGTAGATAGCGGCGTCACCGCTTAGCAGTCCAGGATCGGCGAGGCAGTCGAGCAGGCGCTCATGCGACATCCGGATCGGTACCCGTCCACCGGAGGAATTCGCGCGCCGCGACCTTCCGCCGACAGGGCGGCTCACAGCCCGCATGGATCTGGAGGATCCCCCTCGCCTGCTCGGCGTGGAAGATGTCGTGTACGTCCTCACATCCCTCGCCGACGAGGGCCTTCCGCACCGACTTCATGAGCGGTCCTCGTCGATGTCGGCACGCGGGCCATTGAAAGTCCAGGCTGCGGCGTAGCAAAGCGCCGCCATAGCTCCCAGCGCGGCGGCGATAACAAGAGCGGGCAAATATGCGGACATCGGGCGGTACCCCTAGGCGCGTGTGTAGGTGTGTTCTGGAGGGCGCCCGGCCTTGAGGAGAGCCGTGGTCCCCGGATCGGATAGGGGAGTTCGGGTCTCGCTTCTTCGATCAGGCTCGTCAACCGTCGACCCGAGACCGGCCGCTACTCAACGATCCCACCGTCCAATGTCCTAAAGAAGGTCATTCATGGGGACATATGACGGCCATTTTGTGGCCGCATGGGACATTTACGGCCTCCGCCGCACTAGAATCGGGGCATGACTTCCCCGGAGAACGCGCTACGCGCCGCGCGCCAATCCCTCGGCTATCGATCGCAGGAAGCCCTGGCGAAAGCTCTGAACGCCGCAGCCAAGGAGATCGGTCTGCGTGTCTCGATCAACGCGCGGACCGTCCGGCGATGGGAATCCATCGAGCCGCCATGGCCTCAGGCGGAGCACGTGACCGCATTGGAGACCCTCTTCAACCGCCCGATCACGGAACTGGGATTCACGTCCTCGCGTCGCGCAGGCGGTGAACAAGCTGCACGGCCGCATGGCAGCGGATACAGCGAAACATGGGCGTCTCGCCACGGCGGGACCGGTGGCGGAGTACTCCCGCCTGCGGTGGCAAACGACTTCGCCGCCGGAACGGCCGCATTCCGGCGGTTGTATTGGTCAGTTCCGGCCGCGCGGCTACAGCGCCTCGTATCCGAGCACGCGGGTCTCGGATGGGATCTGCTGCCACAGATTTCCGGCTCGGCGAAAGTAGTGATGGCGCGCGCGGTTGCTGAGTCCAGCATGCTCGCGGGCAGGCTTGAGTTCTTCGATCTGCAGCGACCCGAGGACGCGAAGCCCAGCCTTACCCTGGCACTCCAGGCGGCGGGAGAAGCCGGCGACGATCTCCTGGGAGCTGCAACGCTTGCGCACATGGCGTTCGCTCCGGCGTTCGCCGTCGATCCGAAGCAAGCAGCGGAGGACCCGAAGCGAGCCGCAGCCGATGCCGTGCGGGCAGAGGACGCGCGGGACAAGCTCCGCGCCGCGCGAGTGTTCGCGCGCCGCGCGGACCCCAGTCCTGAGATGTTGGCATGGCTCGATGCGGTCGAGGCCGAAGTCGAGACCCGCCTCGGCGATACGCGGCGAGCACTACAGCTTCTCTATCACGCCGAGGCGGTATACAGCGAGTACGACCCTGAGGAGAACCCTAGCCCGCCCTGGCTGGACTGGTTCTCGACGACCCGGCTCGCAGGATTCAAGGGAAATACGTTGCTCGCCGCGGGTATGGGGGCGGAAGCGCGCGTCACTCTGGAGCAGGCGCTCGCTGGGCTGCCTGCCGACGCGATCAAGCAGCGCGCCGTCTTCCTGGCCGATCTTGCAGCCGCTGCCGTGCTGGAACGAAACCCGGAGCAGGCGTGCGCCCACCTCGAAGCGGCGCTGAAGGTGCTCGGCGAACACTGGTACGCCACGGCGATGGACCGTGTGAGAGACGTACGAAAGTCTCTTCGGGATTGGGATTCGCTGCCGCAGGTGAGAAAGCTCGATGACCAGTTGTACGACTGGAACACCACAATCCGTAGCTTGTCGGCCTAATCGTTCTCTGCGGCAACGATTCCCGGTAGCTCGTTGAGGTCGCGGATCTTCCAATCGGACAGCTCCGCGACCTCCGGCTTGTCGCGATGTATCCATCCCCACGGGCCGCGCTGGATGTAGGCCGTCCGCATCCCGGCCGCTTTCGCGGGCGCGACATCGTTGTCGATCCGGTCGCCGACGTAAACGATCTGGTCGCCGCTGCACGGCGCTGCGTCGACGACCTTCGAGAAGAACTCCGACGAGGGCTTCTCCACGCCCCAATCGTCCGACGTGGCGATGAAGTCGGTCGGAAGGCTGAGGCTGCGCAGGATCTGTCCGGAGCGGACGGTTTGGTTGCCGACGATTCCGACCCATACGCCCATCTCGCGGAGCTTGGAGAGCGCCGAGCGGACGTCGGGATACAGGTCTTCCTCGGAATAGGTCTCCGGCTGGCCGGCGTCCGCTCGCGCCTTACGCTCCTCGGCCAAATCGAATCCGGGCCGGAAGACCTGGAAGGTCTCGCGGTAGTCCTGGCCGCTGGCGATGACCGCACCGAACACCGAGACGAATGTGTGGCGGGGTACCCCGAGCCAGTCCGCCCACGTCCCGTACTCGCGCGTCTCATCAACGAGTGTTTCGCCGACGTCGAATACAACTGCCCCGATCATGGCCTCACGGTACCGCGATCTTGCTCGGCGTCGCGCGGCGGTTTCAATCAGTACCGCTCCGGTGTCATCGGTAATCGCCTGACCGTCTTCGCTGGGGGCCCGAAGGGGTTTAGCTACCTACTGGGGTTCGTCTAGGCCGACAACAACCATCCGGGCGGCAGGGGCGGCGCGGGTCTGTATTCGAGTGACTCTCCCGTTCGAGGGCTGGTGCCGTGTTGGGTGAACTGCACCAGCGGCGGTGTTCGGGTGATTCGGAATAGTGGCAGAGTATGGGATCTCGTGGGTACCTTTGTGCGCCTTGGCATTCGGTGCTGGCGGGTCAGGGTTTGGCATCGTGCGGGGTCGGTTGTGTGGGGTTGTTTGGGGGTGGCGGTGGTGTTCGGTGGCGGATTTGCGCGTCGGTTCAGTGGCCGAGGTGGGGCAGGGTGGATGCGCTCAGGAATCCAGCCACGGCGATCGGGCAGATCCACGGTCCGCATCTACCGGCAACGTCTGGGCCGAACGCACTGCGACCGACCTGTTGCAGGTACCCGTGCCGACGGCTGGCCCAATACCCAACAGTACCGATCGGGCGTGTCAGTCGTTCGACTGATTGTGGAAGGGCGGCGCATGCCTGAAAATGCTTGAAACAGCGGTGTATTCGATCGAGAGAATGTCGGGGAGTTCGATCGGCCACTAGCCGTCACTTGCCGTCGAAACTTTGAACATATGCTGCTCTGCGCCGAATTGTACTCGTACACAATCGATCTGGACCTGCACGATCGTGTGGGTTGCTCTGACCCGGTCGCGATGCGCGCGCAACCGCCACGGGCGCTGAAGGTTACAGTCTCGACAACAGGTGGACGAACAGTATCGCGCGAACCGAAGTTACTGTTAATGTTGTCCGGTATGCAAGGCGAGGAACGCAAGCAGGTCGCCGTACTCTTCATTCATGGAACGGGTACGCGACCAACGGGTCATAGTGAAAACTTCGGTCGTGTCCGAAAGGCGTTCACTCGGCATTGTTTACCCGGCAGGCCGACATCGTTCTATTGGGGCGAGCACCTCGGTGCTGCGTTGGCATTCGCCGGGAAGTCGATTCCTCGTTTCGATGAAACCGATGAACTCGACAAGATCGACGATTACAACAACCCAGCTGACGAAAGCTACTGGGAGACACTGGCCGGGGATCCTTTCAACCAATTGCGCGCCCGCCGGAAGGAGCGGGAACTTCGGGGCACGCTTGGAGACAACAGACGCCCCGGCGACCTAAACATTGAGCGGATCAAAAAGTACGAGCCGACACCAGAGTTGCTCGGCACCGATATCGGCTCATACCTGCCCGCTGCTATCGATTATGTCAGGGAGTCGAGCACTTTCGAGCGAGCGGCCGGCCGAACGCAGTACGGGGACCTTGCGCAGTTGTTCGCGCTCACGGTCGTTGGGTACTGCTTGAACGAACTTGCTGTTCCCGAAAAGACCTGGCCGAGCATCCCCGAACGGCAACAGTTGGTTCGGGCGATCGTGTACGGACTCGATGCGACCACGCTCGGCGGAGCATGGCCGTGGATCCTGGCTCCATATGTTTCGTTCAAGATGCGCAAACGGGGTAAAGTCACCCGCTCGGCCACCCCATTTATCGGTGACATCATGCGATTCATCCGCGATCCGAAGCCATTTCGCGACTCCCTGCGCGCCTGCCTCGACGAGCTGCCCGAAGCTGACGTCGTCCTGCTTGGCCACTCGCTGGGCGGCGTCATCGCGATCGACCACATCGTCAATGACCTGCACGCCAAGGTCCGCGGCGTAGTCACCATGGGGTCGCAATCGGGTCTGCTCCATGAGTTCGGGGTGATCGCTGTGGGCGATGCGCGTGTCTTCGACACCATCCCCTGGTTGAATATTTATCACGGCCGCGACTACTTGTCATACCTTGCCGCGCCGGTGTTTTCGGACGGCATGATCGAAGACTATCGCATCGATGACTGGCAACCGTTTCCTAATTCGCACAGCTCCTACCTGAGGGTGGATCAGGACTCCATGTGGAAAAAGGTAGGCGAGCTGGTTCATAAGGCCGTACCGTGAGCACCGCCGACGATATTGTGGTAATCGCGGTCGGTATCGATTTCCCCGAGGACAGCACGCTGTGGGCGACGGCTGGCCTTGCGCGCCGTGCCCTGGACTTTGCCGAGACCGCACGTAGCCGCGGTGTACCCAGACAGTCGATCTATCTGATGACCGCCGGTGATGACAGCGTCATCGCCGACGCCGAGCGGAGGGACTCGGCCGTCGAGAAAGTTTTCGATGCGGATGCGAAAAGCTTCTCGGAACTGGTTGAAATCGCCCGCCGCCACGCGGATTGCGATTCCGTAGTCGTTTATTGGACAGGGCATGGGGCGATCGGACGGGACGGCGATCGCTGTTTGCTGTTCGCCGATGCGTCGAGCGAGGGTCGGTGCGTCAGCGATAAAGAACTGATCGCACACCTCATGGCGGCAACAAGCGACAAACGCGAATCTCCGTTCACCCGGATCATGTTGGTTGCGGACGTTTGTGCGAATCGTAGACCGTCTCTCACGAAATCGCCATTGCTAAGTGACGGTAGATACGATGACGAATTCGAGCGAGTAGCGTTCTACGCCACGGTGCACGGCGAGTATGCCTCTGCGAATAGCGGATTCAGTCCAGCGATAATGAATTGGCTTGCCGTCCGGCCGGTATCGGACTGGTGGGATATTCGCCTGCATGAAGTCAGGAACCTGTACCACGGACTCAAGGCCGACAATAAAGGTCAGCAGCCCTTCGCGTGCTATGTGAAGACCCGCGATGGGGAAGACGATCTGCAGCCCGAGCCCGATACGCCACGGCATAAGGGTTCCGACCTACCGTCCGATCCGTATCTGGCATACCATATAGATCCGAAAAGGACGTATCCATCCTGGACGCCATGGGAAACCAACGCGATCCCACTCAACGAACAGGCGCTCGTTCGGCTCGATGTCGTATTCACGGCTCGCCGCTCCGTATTCCGAGCCATGGTGATCGAAAAAGACGGCGTGCGGTCCCTTGCCGACGATCTGCCGGGGATCAGGCCCGCCCTGACCGAATCGTCGAAGGGGCAATCGCCTATCGCGCTTCGTGAATGGCGAAATCTGGACACGTTTTCCAGGCGCGAACTCCAGACCTTAACCGGGGACCGGCTCGACGCATTATTCGAGCCGATTGGCTCCGATAAGTCGATCCTGCGCGGTGTCCTGCTGTCGGTGCACGACCCCGACCGGAAAGTCGACTGGGCCGAGCAATGGCGGGTGTTGCACACCAACGTATTCCGGGACTACGCGGTCGTCGTCGTACTCGCCGCCGACAGCACACTCGACGGCGTCCATACCGCACTCGCCGCTGCCGAGAAGGCCATGATCCGCGGGATCGCTGTCGAGGTCTACAGCCGATCCGTACCCACGGGCCCGGAGGGCGTCGACCACCATGGTTATCAACCCGATGGCGGTCCGATTGCCGCTGTCCGGAGAGAAGTCGCGTCCCGGCGGCAGGTCCTTGCGACGCGCGGCCGTGCCAAACTCCGAAGGCCGGTCGCGCCGCATATCGTGCCGATAGAGGTTGTCCGCGAGATAGCCGACGCGTTGAACGCCGACGCACTCGACTACGCGCAAGAGGTTGTGCTGCTTCGAAGTATCCGAGAGAACCTGCACGAACGGTGGACTTCGATGGTCATGGAATACGCGAAGATCCGCAGCACGCCGGGGTGGGTGGCCGGACTCGAAGTAGCGGCAGAGATCCGATCCGATCTGGTGTGTTTCCTCCGCGAGCTCGGTACCCGCCGCGACCGTGTGCTGGAGCACCCGAACACGGTGACCGGTTGGCTCACTACCCAGCTGATCGATCAGCTCGGCATGGAACTGCGGCATCTCACTCTGACGCCTGATTCGAGACCGTCGTACCGGCGAGGGTGGCAGGTGTGGCAACGTCGCATGACCGCTGCCGTGCGCGACGCCATCGAGCAGGGGCCAGCAGCGGACTGGGGCAATTTGACCGCACAGCAGTTAGTGATGCTGTCCCGGCACGGATATCCAGCGCCCGAAGCGGCCCAGGACGCGCATGAAACCGTTCGCTGGGTGAGCGTGGCGCAATCACCCGCGACGGCTGGGCTTGCGCGTTTGCTGGAGCTGGGCGCGGGTGCCTTCGCCGCCGCCGTGTTCGACGCCGACTATCCAGACCGGGCGGATCCGGAGTGGGTCAACCGGTTGGCCGGGCTGAGAAACGCTGTACGTCCGAAATCGTAAGGGACGAGAATAATGCTGTTAACTGACTGGTTCTTCGCCGTCAAGATCCACCAACACCCCCAAGACGCGTCCGCGCTCCTCGAATCACTGGCGGTAATTCGAGATCGGCACGCACCGGCCATGCTGCGCGGGTTCGCGCTCGAACATCTCGCCGACTGTACGGAATTGCCACGCGCATACGCGATTCCCGATCTGATCGAATTGCTCTTCGACAAAGATGTCGATCTCGACCGCGACATCGAGGCCAGGATTCGCGATATCGTCGCGAAGACCACGGGCGAGACGGCGCTCGTTCGTGCATTGCCGGAACTCGCCTCGGCGGACAGCAGCGATATTGCCACCCGGTTGCGACGGATACGCACGTCGAAAGCCCATGGCACCATCGAAACCTCTTATCTCGAACTCGACGATGTCACAACGGAACTTGTCGTGCTGGCGGTACTCCGGGCAGCAGCACGACGACACAGTGACCCAGTGGACGAGCTGATTCGCGGCGACGACGTGATGGAGATCTTCAAGGCCGCGCGCGCCGGTTCGCTCGGGCGTCTGCCGTTTCTGCTGGCGATCGAGATTCTTGCGCTGTGTGAGGAAGATCCGGGCACATGGCTATTGGATATCCGCCGCGAGGGCGGTGCACGGACCGATTGGCTCGGGCAACCGGACCTCGTCGAACTGGTTGTCCGGCTGAACCCGCCGCCGGCGGGAGTAGCCGGTCGCCTTCGGGAGGCCGTCCGGTTCGACATGCTGACAGCGCTGGTCGGCGTCGAGTCCGACAGTGCCGCGCAGCCGGATGTGGGCTGGCTGCTGCGGTGCCCGCGCGGCGACGGCTTTGCGGTGGCCCTGGTCTTCTGGCAAGCGGCGCAGTGGGGCTGCGCGGTTCGCGACGATCCGGTTGCAACGGTGCGGCACCTCGAACGAGTCTGGGGTCCGCCGAGCCCGCTCCCGGCGGGCAGCCGGATCCCGCACCCGCAGGATCGTGGCCCGATAGCAGCCGTCCTGCCGCGACTGGCGAGCTTGCGACTGCGGCCGGATAAGCGACGACCCGAATTCCTCGTCGTCACCGGCGATCCCGAGAACGACGATTCGGTGTTGCGGTCACTGCACAGTCCGTGGCTGGACCGCAGGCTGGAGCGACAGCACGTGGGCGACCCGATCGATACGTATCCGAAACGTGGGCCCAACTACCATCATGCCGACGACCATGTCGCGGTATTGCGGCTGCTCGCCGCCGTCGAACCGATGACGATCGCCCTGCGCCGTGAGGCCAACACCGCCGCGATGCCCGACTTCCTGCTGGCGCAGTTGGTCAACGTCGGCGGCGCACTCGCCAATGGCAGGCTGCGGAAACAGATCAAGGCGATCAACGATGGCGAGCCCGACCTGACGCGCGTTTCACCCTTCGACCACGGCGTGCTCACCTTGTGCGTGCAGGTGGGCAAGATGGTCGATCGGGTCGGGAAAGGGACGATCAACGAGCAGGTGCCGACCGCGCTGGTCAACTTTCTCGACCATAATGCCGGTCCGAAAGGGCAAGCCCATCGTATCGAGTCAGGGCGGCCTTGGAACCTACAGGAGCAGATGCTGTACGCCCAAGGGGCACTGCTGATATCGGCGTACTGGGCCAAGGAGGCCTTCTCGGGGTACATCACTGAGCTCGGCGCACGGAGCGCCGAACGCGAAGGGTCCGTGCCGGATTCGGCCGCGGCCTGGTTCGGCGGCGACAGCCAGTCGCCGGCCGCGTCGCTGGTTCGCCAGTGCCTCGGTGAATTCTGGGACTACATCGAAACGACCGAGCTCCCATCGGACAACCCATCGATGCACGAAGTGACGGTGCTGGCCGCAGAGGCCTTTCCGACTCTGTTGCGCAAGTCGGGTCGCACCGTCGGGTGGCTCGCCGCCTACGACGCCGTCGACTCCGAACGGAATCGCGAGCACGCCAAAATAAATCGCTTGGCGCCGCTGCTTGCCGAACCGATGACCGTCGGGGGCTGGACCTCGCTCGGAGATCTCCGATTCGAGCGATTCCAGGTCGGCGCGGAACTGCCGGTGTTGACGATGCGCCTGCTCGCGCTGCTGGCCGAGCATCAAGTGACAGACACACATGAGTGGGTCGAGTCGTGGCGACGCGCAATATCGGAGGTGAACAGCCCGAATACGTTGGCGCGCGCGATCCGTGCCAAACTTGCCACCATGCTCGCGGCGAGTCCGTCCGCGGGGCAGGAGGATACGCTGCTTCGACTGCAGGAAATCGTTGTCGACACCGTTGTGGAGTTCAGTTACAACACGATTCACTACCAGGACAGTTTGCTTTACAAGCTCGACAAGGAATACCAGCTCGGACCGGCATCGCGCGAGGCGCTCGAGGTCCGGTGGTTCGAGGCCGCCGTGCGCCAACAGCAGTACCGCGACAGGGGCGCGGACGCCGGGCCATGGACTCGCTACGGATGGCACCAGACGCGGTCGATCCGCACCGGTCTGGTCGAGACGCTGGCGCGCGCGATGTTGAACCGGACCGTGCAGGCAGAACCGCTCGTGCGTCAGCTGTCCGGGGTCTGGCAGGACACACTGCACACCGCCTTGCCGATGCTGAGCATCGCGGCGGACGGTGGCCGACACGATGACCCTCGCAACGCCCTCAGCTATCAACGTCGCGGCGAGGCCGTCTATCTCGGATGGCGCGGCAACCTGCCTCCTGGCACTGCAGTCGACCGATTCCTCGGTGAAACACTGACCGCAGGAAAGCCTTTCGTCGGTGTTGTAGCCGCCATCGACGTCGACTCGAAACAGATGCTGATCAACTGCGGAGGCGGCGACGTCGAGCAATCGGTCGCACTCGCCGATGTCGCGATCGGCGACCTGGTGACGCTTGGCCCAGGAAACGGGGTGGCGACGCCGCGACCAGTCGTCGGACCGGTCGGCGCACGCGGTCGGGCTTCCGTCGCCGTCGATCGGCGATGGCAATGGTTGCACCTGGTCGTCAACGGACTCGAAGTCCGGGCGGGCCTCGACGATCCGCACGTGGCGGCGCAGTGGGATCCCGACGTGATGGCACTGGCCGAGGACGAGGAGCGAGTGCCGGCACCGATGACCGAGGTCTACTTGGACGTGGAGCGCGAGATATGGCTGCCGGAACGCAGAATATTCGCGCGCCTGATCGTCGAGCAGTTCGGCGCAGAACCCTCTCGGGTCGTGACCGTTACCTTGGTGGAGTCAATCGACCACGATGGCCAACCACTGCTGCTGGTGAGCGCGCGACCCGGCGCAGTCTATGAAATCCCTTATTACGCGTGGGAATCCGAGTCTTGGATGCACGTCGGGCAGATGCTGCACGAATTAAGCACCCGCAATGCCAGTGTCAGCGGTGTTCGGCTCTCTTTGCGCCTGACGGACAGCGCCGACGAAGCACGTATTGCCCTCGCCGTCGACGATTCTGGTGGCCTCGACAAGGCGATAGACCAGCGGAACATCATGTGGCGAGACCTGTTCCGATCCGGTGAGCCAGTCGATGTCTTCTTCGAAGGTGACGCTTGGCATACGACGGTGGCGATACCGAATATGCCCGAACGCGTCCAGGTCGACCTGGGCACCGCGGTCATTCGTGACCGCGTAACCGGTCGCGCGCGACTGGTGGCCGGCGGCTGGGATGCCAAAGCTCAGCGGGCCGCCTGCGTGACCATGCAATTGGTAAAATCGGAAGAGTTGAACCTGGATTTCGATGATCTCGCCGCGCTCGACACGATGATCATGATGTCCGCAGGCCAAATCGTGCTGTTGCTCAACCTGATCGGTGACGTGGACGCAGGTCGCCTGCGCGCACGGACGGTGACCCGTCAGGAGGTCGATGTCGCGCCGGAATCGTTGACCTTCGGAACTGATTCGGCGCCGCGCACCAAATGCGCCCAGCGCCGAGCAGTGATTACCGAGGTGAGTTTTGTTTCGGGACAACAGCAGTCGGCGATTCCCATGGAGTTCGACGTGCCCGACGAGACCGTGACAACGCTGTCCGGCATCGTCTGCGTTTACGGCCCCGACGAGGACCGCTGCGGGATCTGGCTGAGGATGGACGGTCGAGCGCATCGACTCGACGTACCGATTTCCAGTTTCGATGAGATTCCCACGCATCTCGGCGACTTGGTGACACTGCACCGAGTGGGCACGGGCTGGGTCGCGACCGCGGCCCACCGGCACATTCATGTGCGCGCCCTGTGGTCCGCGGTACGGGCCGACGCGGTACCGCAGGGCATTGTCCTCGGCAACGTCTCCATACCTGGAATGGGCACGGTTGCGGCCGTCGAGGATACGGCACAGGCAGTAATCCACTGTCTCGCTCGGCACGACGCGAACCCGCCGCGTATGTACGGTGCGCGTGTCCGAGACGGGGCGGTCAGTGAGGTAGCCCAGCACGCGCCCGGGTCGCCTGGACGGGCCATTGTTTGCCTGCACACTGACGGATTCGATCTCTACGGCGAAGCCAAACCCAGACTGTTCCGCGGCAGGAACCTGAGCTGGTCGTCCTCATATCTGATAGCGGAGAAGTGGGTACTGTCCGACCGTAGCGAGCTGATCGATCTGCGGCGACTGTTCCAACCCGGGAAGGCGGTCAAACGCGGCGGTGCCACACTCGCGCGTCCGCGCAAGGGTGCGCAGAGCACGGACAAGGCGTCCTGGTGGGACAGGTACGTGGCGTGGGAACGCGAAGGAACGCATATTGTCACCGGCGCCTTCGACACAGATCGGGGCCGGCCGAACTTTCTCGAACTTACCGACCCGATCCTGACCGATCCGTCGGCCACCGGCGCTGCCAACGCCGAGGCGATCACCTCGGTGGCATTCGAGAGGCAGGCTCATCGCCCCTTGGTCGATGAACCCTACAACCGGAATGACGTTCGGGCCAAGGTGGTTTGGTCGCAGACGCAAAGGGCCTGGACGGCGTCGTGTAAAACCGTTCCGTCCCTGTCGCTGCGGGAGTTCGAGGCACACTTGCGTCAGTCCGGGATGGTCACCCGCCAGAGGCCGATCGAATTTCCCATGCGCTTCGCCGGCCGCACCAGGAACGACTCGTATCGCTTCGAATGGGGCTTCGGGTGGACGGTGATCGTGCCCGCCGAGCGGTTGATCATCGGCAACGCCACCAGGTGGCAACCCTTCTTCGGCGATCTGGTCAGCAAATTCACCCTAGATGTGCGTCGGGTCGGCGAACGCCCGGCATTGTGCGTCGTTGTCCAGGACATCCGTTGGGGCGCAGAGCAGAATGTGTGGGCCGACGCGAAACTCCGCATATTGCACCAGGTCCGTGTCCTCGTCGATCCGCGCAGCGGGCGAGTCGTGGTCACCGGTGTGAAGGCCCGTAAGTATGATATTGGTGGCGACACTCAGCAGCGCCACCTACGGCTGCGTAACGCGCAATTCAGTCCGGCCGAGCGGGAGCGCATCATCGCCCTTTTGACGCCACGCGAGCGTGCCCAGGGTGAGCAGGTGCAATTCGATGTGTACGCGCGGGTCGATGACACAAAACATCCGAATGAGAAGTACAGCCTGTATTTCAAAGCTCTCACCAGAGACGCCATGGCGGAAGACGTCCGGCCGCGGCGAGGGGATCTGGTCTTTCTGATCGCCGGGGCCATCGAGGAGAAGGATCCGGATGGCAGCGGCAATGACCATCTCGTGGTGTTCAGCGCACCAACGGCGGTCCGCGGCTCGGATCCGGCGCAGCAGTTGCGGGTTCGAGTTCACCGCCGCCAATTCTCGTTCCAGGAGTCCTGTCTGCGCGTCGCGTACCGCGACGATCCACAGACCTACGCCGGAGTGCCGATGTTGGTGCGACTTCGGGAAGAGACCGACGAGCCGGGCTTGTGGTCCGGCGACCTCACCAGTGTGCCAGAGCGGTCCGCGAAGCAGGTCGAACAATGGCTGCGGACGGTCGGCGAGGCGGAGGTGGTCGCAGGCGATGTCGAGGAACAGCAGTCGAAGGCCGGGAATTCGAAGGTAAAGCAGCTCAAGTTCGAGATCACGCCGGGAGTGTTGTTCTCGGTGAACGTATCGAACCGCAAATACGTCCCCCGGGCCGGTTCGATCTGCAGTATCGAGCCCGAGCGCAAAAACCAGATGCCAAGCCAGATCGTGGAATCCGACCACGAATTCATCCCCGGCGGCGGCAGGCCCGCGTTGGTTTTCCTGAAGGATGACACGCTGTGGCAGGCACGCCATAGTGAGGCGAAGCGTTCCGGTATGACGATTGCCGGTCTGCCGTCGATCACTGTGTCCGACCCGGCCACCGCCCGTCAATTCGCCGGTTTCGAGCATCCGCGCTTCGCTCTGCTGGATCGTGACGAGCGCAGAAAGCTGACACTGTCGGTGGTCAAGGTGTATGCCGGAGCGTTGTGCACGAACGAGTGGGGTGCCCCGTCCGTGAAGTCCGCTCGCGGCGCGATGCGGTATCCACAGGGCAAGCGGGCGAAGTGGCCGGAACTCAGCTTCTTGGACGGCGAGGCAAAGGAGATCGCTCAGCACGCTGAGGGTGGCCGGTGGCGCTATCACGACCGCACCACCGGCCACTGGCCGAGAGGTGCGCGCAAGCCTGAACTGTCGGCGCTACCCGATCCGGTGTTATCAGCGGACGGGCCGCTGTTCTTCACCGATGAGTGGAAGTTACGTTACTCGGCCACCGACCTGGTGCGCTTCGGCTATCCCGCCACCGAGATCGTCGAGAGCGGGCTGCCACGAGGTGGCGGTCGCTATCCTGTCGCCGGCACCACGAACACCGCGGTGTGGATCGAGCTGTCGCCGGGACGGGTGGTCAAGGTGCCGGGAAATCTGTTGTACGCGGACGCTTCTCGACAAACGACTATGCGGTCGTTCTTGTGGCGCGCGGTGTCCCCTGGCGACACGGTCGAGCTGCATCGCAGATCCACGCACGATGTGCGGGTATCAAGCCTGAACCTGACGAACTGGCGGCCCGGACCGCGTGGTTACTTCCGCGACGCCCACGTGCTGTTGCCGCTGCGCGAACGGCGCAACGGCGGTGTGGTGCTCGGCGACGGGCGATGGCGGTTCACCTATCCGCTGGTGGGCCGGACCAAGGAACTCCCGGTCGACCAATTCTGCTGGTTGACCCCCGGCAACGACCTGGAACCGGACAGGATCCGAACCGTGACCAGTGGCGACGTGGTATTCGTGACTTTCGACGAACAGTCCGAAACCTTCGAGATCGCCGGAATCGACTGCGCTGAAGTAGTTTTCATCTCAGATTGGCGAGGCTACGCCTGGTTGCGCGAGCTCTTGCTCGATCCCGCGACCCGGGCATCGACAATACGAGCGTTGGGCGGAAGCTACCCCGCGCGTGTGGCCGAGGTTACACCGAGCGCGAACGGGCTCCGAATCACGCTCGCGCCCACCGGCTGGAACGGCGAAACGCCGGTAGGCACCATGATCTCGGCGCGGGCGCTCGGCATGGTCGACGCGAGCCGAGTCCTCGTTCGCGGTGGTGCGCTCCTGCTGCTGACCGATATCGACGAACTCGTGCGGAGTATCCCCCACACCGCACGTGACGCGGTCGTCACCGCACTCGATCACGAAGCACGACCACTGTGGCTGACCTGGGACGGCCAACGGTGGCGCTCCGCACAGCTGGCCAACACAACTCAATTCGAGGCCGATGTGGTGGCCGACGCCGGTGCGGAACGCGGCATTGTCGTCCGCGACCGCGCGTCCTCCGCCCTGCTGTGGCTCGACCTCGATAACGTCGGGCTAGTCCCCACGGCATCCAGCTCGGCCGTGGCCAGTTCGCTGCAGAAATTAGGCCGCCCGCTGTCCCTGTTCGCTCGCCCGGAGGGCGGATTCAGTGCGATCAACGCGGTCACCGTCGCGCAACTATCTCGAATACCCACCGGGCAGGCGATCTCTGTGCAACCGCTGGCCCCGATCGAATCCGATACTGCCGTCGACGCGTACGTCGCCTCTGTGCACCCCAACACGCTGTTGATCGAATTGCGTTCGGAGACAAAGATCGAGCACGTAGATCCGATCCGCGCCGAGCTTGTCAGCGCCCGGCCGAATTCGATCGTGGCCGTTCCCGTCGGCACCGCGCGAACCGATATCGATCTGCCGATATCGATCATTCGGGCGCTGCGGAAGTCACACACACAAGGACACTTCGACCCCACGGCATTCCACCGGCTCGCCGCAGATCACCTCGCGCCCTGCCTCGAAGCAGCGCGGTACGGGATATCGGAGGCCAACGACGACTCGACCGAAGCGCTCGTGACAGCGGCGTGGACAACGACACGCAAAGGCGAACTACGCGACGAACAACGCGGTACCGCGCTACGAGCCTTGGCGCGCTGGCTCGACCAGGACGGCCGGGCCCTCGTCACCGATCCGCGGGACGAGCAATCGAACGCGGACATCGATGTCGTCCCTGCACTGTCAGCGGTGCTCCTCGCCGACGAACTCACCGACCAACGAATCGTGGAATCCGAAGCGCTCGAGCAACTCACCGTCCATTTGGCCAGGCTCCTCGGACTGCTTGCCGCCGGGTCGATGCACGCCGAAGTGCTACTCCGGTCCTGGCTCTTGGCGTCCGATATCGCTGTCCGACAAGGCCAATGGCTACGACTCAACAGCTTGGCGCTGTTCGGGCAACGCATGGTCGGCCGCTCGGCCCGAGCCGCCGAGCAATTCGACGGCACCCTCCACCCCGCTCAACATGACCAAGTCCTGAACCTGTGCCGCGGCATACTGTCCCGCAGGCGACGCCTCGACGACCAAGTACTGCTCAACACCGTACTCGCCCTTCAATACTCGATCATGGCCACGGACTCGCTAGACCTGGTATGGCCCGCGTTCGAACGGACGAACTGCGCGCGACTGGCCGCGCTCGCACGTGGATTGACCCCTGGCACCACGATCACAGTCAGCCAGCCACGGCTACACTCCGCCCAAAGCGCCGAACTCGAACTGATCCTGGCCGACATCCTGTCCGCACGCATCCCCACCCCTCTCACCCTGCGCAACCGCCCATCACTACCGCCGAGCACCCACGAATGGGCTACGGCGACACTGGATTCAGTACATCACGAGTTGATGGCCGCAGCCGACGGCTGTGCCGACTCTGCCTGAGGACAAGGGGGATCGGCGCGTCTCCGCTTCGAAGTTGTGGCGGCGCTCCTGGGCGGTGTAGAGGTAGAGCCCGTCCAGAGTTCCCGCCCGCACCTGAGCGCCGTCGAGAATATCGGCGGTTTCCAGGTCCGCGACGGTGATAGTGGCTCCGGTCGGTGTTTCCATGCGAAGGCCTTGCGTGCGCATCTCGCGCCAGATGAGCGCCGAGCACACCGATGGGAATGTGCCGCTGGCCCAGCCGTGCCCGGACTCGACGATGTCGGTTTCGGTTGCGCGCGGGTCGGTGAAACAAAGGCCAGCCGGTCGATGACGATCGCGAGGGGTTCGTCGGGGTCTTGCGGACGATGTCGCGTCGCCGGTCCTCGGCGAGTGCGAGCGCCAGGTCGGGGATGACCGCCCTGGAAGCCGACCGACTCGACCGCAACCTCCTCGAGGGACTGATCGTGCTCAACGACTTGTTCTAGCAAGGCATCTCGGTGAAGATCCTGTGTGGCATCGCCGCCCGGGAGCGCACCGAACGCTACTTTTGATCATGTCGCAGTCACCGGGGAGCATGTATTCGAGGGCGGCTTGGAGGCCAGGGCGGTCGGCGACGCGTAGCTTCCCACGGGACTTTCTCCTCAGACACCTTCGTGCATATCGGGTCGAGGCCATCGTGCTGGCACTGAGTCTCCTGCTTGCTCGTGCTGACCCGCACCAGACAGATCATCGCCATCGCAACCTCCCAGATCGTTCATAAACTGGAATCTCCACCCGCTGATGAACGAATTTCCGGAACACCTCGGCCAGCGAAAACAGTTCGGGATAGTTGATCTTGTTCGCGTCCGTCCAACGGTCGTTTTCCGAACTGCTGAGGTGGCCCGCCTGCCGCCTGCAGTCGCTCCTCACCCGTCGAGTGGCCGGTCGTCCGTTTAGCGCCCGCGTCGAATAGGGTTCGGCGGCGGTGAGGTGGGCAGGCGTCCACGCCACCGGTGTTGTCTCAGAGTGCGCGTGCGGGTCGCTTCGGCTGCGGTGAAAGGTGCGGTGGCGCTGTGAGGTGCCAGTGCCACCGATTCGGCTGTGAGGATGCGATTTCGAAGTTGTTCGGCGTAGTTGGCGAGTTCGATGTCCATTCCGGGGTGGCGCGTGGGTAGGCGCAGAGCTCTATCGCGGCCCGGAGAGTCGTGAAGAGCGCGGAATTTGCGGTGCGGTAGACCGAGGATCGTGCGGGTGTTGATCCCTGCGAGGAGTGCGGCCGCTGTCTGCGGGGATAGGTCGGTGAGTGTGTCGATGCGGGCTGTAGCTATTGCTGGCGGGGCGACCTGGCGATGGTTGTGGATCCAGGTGTCGGCGCGGGAGCGCAGAACTGCGGCGGTGTCGCTCGCGGTGGCAAGGGATTCGCCGAGGTCTCGATAATTGTCGGTCGCAATCGCGGCGACGAGCTCGCAGGAGTCGAGACCGTGAGCGTCGGCGAGTGCGACGGTGTCGAGTAGCTGCTGATATTTCGGTGATCGTGTGGCGTCGCGGTAGAGCGCCACCGGTAGTGCGCGCTCGAGAAGATAGGTGCTTCGTGCGTCGGCGAGTAGCTGGTAGGCGTGGTTGTAGGCGGTGCGGGTTCGGTGGTCGGCGGCGGTTTGTTCGGCGCGGATGACGTCGATGGCGGAGAGGTTGTCGTCTTCGCGGGCCAGGACGCGAGCGAACATGGTGCGGGGTTCGGTCGGGTCGTCGGGTTGTTGGTTGCCGGTGGGGTCGATGAGGGTGTCGGTGGCGAGGAAGATGCGGTTGAGTTCGGATCCGCGGGTGAGCCCGACGTAGGCCAGGGCGCGTCCGAGGATGTCGTTCATGAGCACATAGCAGCGGCGGACGGTGATGCCTTGGGCGCGGTGGACGGTGGTGGCGTAGCCGAGTTCGACGTGTTCTCGGATGTAGTCGGCGGGCAGGTGGACGCTGCCGCGATGGTTGGTGCCGATCGCGGTGATCGTTGCGTCGGGGTGGATGGTGTGGATTCGCCAGAGGTCGCCATTGTCGATGTGGGTGGTATGGCGGATTCCGCCGGCGATGCGCAGGCGCGGGTTGTTGAGTCGGGTAATGACGATGTCACCGACATAGCCGGCGTGGTTGTCGGACAGTCGGACTCGGCCTTTGCTGGTGTCGATATGGCCGGTGCAGATGTGGTGGGCTTGGGTCGCGGTGTTGAGTGCGGAGACGTCGTCGAGGGTGGCGGCGATCATGATCGAGGAGATTCCGGCCGCGGTGTCATCGAGATGTTCGGTCAGGATGGCTGTGCGGAGTTGGTCGCTCATCCCGGAGGTGACGCGACCGTGGCCGTTGTAGAACTCCCACGCGTGGTCGATGTTTCCGGCGCGAACGGCCAGGGTGGCGTCGGCTTCGTCGGGGTCGGTGAAGCGGACGACTTCGCGGAGTTGGGGTGCTCGGGTGTCGCGGGCGAGGGTGCGGAAGATGCCGCCGGCTTCGACGGCTGGGAGTTGTTCGGGGTCACCGATTCCGCGAAGGATCGCACCGTGGGTGCGGGCCAGGGCGCGCACGGCGTCGAAGTCTGCGGTGGCGACCATCGATGCTTCGTCGATGAGCAGCATCGTGGCGGGGGTGATGCCGGTGGGGATGCCGTAGGCGGCTTGGGTGAGGAGTCGGTCGATGGTGTGTGCCGGAATAGCGAGGGCGGCGGAGAGTTCACGCGCCGCGGACGCGGAAGGCGCGAGGGCGATCACCACGCGCCCTGAGGCTCGCCAAGCGGTGGCGACAGCTTTCATCGCGGTCGTTTTGCCGGTGCCGGCGGGCCCGACCGCGACGGCGAGTTCGGTTGCGCAGCAGCACAAGTAGCGCGCGATCTCGCGTTGGCCCTCGTTGAGAATCAGTCGATCTTGTTTTCTGATCTTTGTGATCGCGGCGTCGACAAGTCCAGGTGAGATTGCTTCAGCGGTGGGGGTCCGTGCGGATTCGAGTAGCCGGTTTTCGGCGTCGAGAACGGCATGGGAGGTGTAGCGGGTGGCGCCGGTGAGGGTGAATACGCTGTGGCCGTCGCGGCGAGCGAGCGCGGCGGGGGTGGGGTCGGGGTCGACGGTGAGTTGGATGCTGTACTGGTGGCGCACTGCCACGGTGATGTGTTCGACGGCGGCGCGGTGGGCGGTGTCGGTGGGGAACTCGATGGCGGCGAGGCGATCTTCGACCGCGGAGCGGATGTTGGCTTCGGTCCAGGTTGCTCGGCGCCGTGCGACGGTATCGGCGACGTCGCGAGCTATCCGGTCTGGTGCCCACAAGGTGCGCAGCCGCGCGGTGTGCGCAGCTGAAAGCTGGTCCAGGAGCCCGAGATCCGGATACGGGGACAGCAGCTGTCGGACATCGTGAGCGGCTCTAGCCCGTGCAGTGGGCGTGGGGAAGGCAGCCGCTTGGAGGTGGCGGTCGGTGCATTCGTCGAGTTGCCCGGGAGCACTGTCGAGGAGCGCGCGGGGCCCGCCGAGTTCGACGCCGACTGCGATGGCGATGTGTGCTGGATCGACGTCGGTGCGGGCTGTCGGGTGGGTGTGTGAGTGCAGGAGGTCGCGGGTGAACCGGACCGCATTGCGGCCGTCGCCGAGGAAGCAGCGGATCCGTGCATCCCATTCGGTGATCATCTCCCGCAACGTTTTCGGGAGTGGTTTGGTGTGGCGGGTCTGCAGGGTTGCTTGTTGGGCGAGGCGGTACTGGGTCTTGGTGCTGGGGTTGCGGCCGTGGCGGGTGCGGTAGTCGGCGACGAGTTTTTCGGTGCGGGCGATGATGTCGGGAGTGCGGGAGAACTCGGCGATCATCTCGTCGGTGATGCCCACCACTTCGAGCACGGGTTGCTTGCCGCGGCCCCGGCTGCGTTCCTCGCACCGGAAACCGATCTGGCGTCGGACTTTGCCGATGATGGTGGCGTTGTAGCGGGAGGAGAACGACACTGCCGAGGCATACAGCGGCCGCGCGTCCAGGGCGGACCATTTGCCATCGGAGCCGAGAACTTTGCCGGACAGGACGGCATGGGTGTGCAGGTTCGGGTCACCAGATCTGTTGTCGAAGTGATCGAACGCCACGATCACGAACCCTTCGGCGTCGATCTGGCGGATGCCGTTGTGACCGCGGCGGGTGACGGCACATTGGGATTGAGCCGATGCGAGGACTTCGTGTACGGCTTCGGTGTGGCAGCGCCAGATGGCACGGCGGAGTTCGTCATCTGCCAGGCCCCACAGGATTGAGATCGACTTCGGTGGTGTGAAGACCAGATCGAACCCGGCCACGGCCTTGCGGCTGTCGGTCTTCTCCTCGGCGAGAGTGGCTTCGATCTCGCCGCGTTGGGGTTCGTGACCGAGGGTGACGGTGAGGTGTTCACGAGCGGCGTCGGTCCGCAGGACAGTGCGCTCGTCCCAGGTCGGTCGGCGTCGGTGGAGCCCGGTGAAGGCGTCGATGTTGCGGGCGAGAAGGTCGGTGATGGGTGAGGGTTTATTGGTGAATTCGTAGAAGCTGGTACCGAGTTCAGCGGACTCGATCGTGTGCTTGGCGGTCCTTCCGGCGGCGATTTCAGCAGCGATGATCGCATTCGCTTGCGGGTGTAACCCTTCACCGAATAGCGCTTGCATTTGCGCTTCGGTGACGTTTCCTGAAACGCCCAGTCGGGCGGCACCGGTACCGAGCCATATACCGGGTGGTGTGCCGCTCTCGAGGTAATAGTCGGTGAGATCGCGTGTGCGATCCCGCAGCCGATCACCGCTGGCCACCTGACTCGTAAGGTACTGGTAGCCATCGCCGGCATGCAATCGATGGATCGTCATCACATTTCGAAAATAGCGCCGAATCGGCAGGGCGATTTCTCATTACTCGCCGGTAGCATCACGATGCAAGAGGTGTGGCAGTTTGAAGAAATAGCACCCATATGGGAAATGGAAAGGAATGATGGCAGGGATTGTGTTGGTAACAATTCGATGAGATTGTGGAAGGGAATGAACGAGAGATGGAGTTGAATGAATCCCGTGCGCCTCGCGCGCGCAGCGCGATGTGTGACATGGGATGGAGTGGAGGTGGCGATGGGTGCTCAGGAGGTGTCGGCGCGTAAGCGGGCGCGCAGCGCGATGGCTGGAGTGCTAGAGGCTCAGATGCGGGCGGCGAGGGCTGCCGAGGCGGACCTGGTCGAGTTTCACAAACACGCCGCCCGATTGCGGCGCGCTGCGCAGCGCCGCGACGCAGTGATCGGAAGCGCGATCATCCGATACGAGGCGATCGCGGCCGAAGCCGACGCTGCGCAGGGCGCGGTGTTGAACAGCCTGGAACAGCGCGGCATGGACGAGTCACAGTTGCTGGAGGTCACCGGACTTGGTACGGCCGAACTGAAGAGGCTGCGCCGTGCCGACGCGCCAGCAGTGACCGCGAGGCCGAAGCGCTCAGCGACACCGCGGAGAGTAAGACGCGCGTCATCGCCGTCGGAGCGCGAGTTAGTCGATCAGGACCGAACGGGGAACCAGGTGCCGCAATCCGGGGAGCCGGAAGAACGCGCTTGCCAATCGGGATCCCCACGCACCGTGCTTGACGGCCCACGCCCAGTTCCCGGCCAACCACAGCAGGAACCCGCCAGCGAGCCAGGGCAGACGGGCCGGCAGGGCGTAGTCGGGAAACAGCACGATTCCCAGTAGGGCATCGATGACGATGAGGAAGCCGAGGATGCGGGCGAGCATGGGGAACAGCCACCAGATCACCAGCAGTACGAGAGCGATGAGTGCTACGAGCCAGATCAGGGACATCGATCAACCTCCGATCGCGTGGCAATCGAGGAAGGCTTGGTCAGTCCATTGCACCGCGATAGCGACCGGTTTGCCATAGCGCGAGGGAAATCCATCGCCGGGACGAGTCGTTCGTGGTGTGGGCATAGGGCGTGGGCGGATTCGCGGTCGAGGCAGTCGTCGAGGGCGACGGTGAGCCGATGTAGATGCGCACGAAGCTCACGGTTGTCGTACACGAGAGCGCGGATGCGGTCCTCGAGAATCACGATCAGCGCGAACGGAGCTGTATTGAGAGGCTGTGGACTTGAGCCGGACTGCCAGGAGAGCCAAGGGATGGCAGCGGTGGCCGTGGGTGATGCGTGGTTGCCGCCGAACGCAGCAGCGCGGAGAGTTCGGTCGGTAATCATGTCGGGTCACCTCCAAGTGGGATCGGTGGAAAGTCGCGATTCACCGTAGGTTCCGGCTCGCGACGAAGAAGAGGCAGATCGCTGGGCGGGACACGATGGTGTTCCCGCCCAGCGACATGGACGTCAGAACGGTGGTTCCTCATCGGCGCCGACGCCGACGAGTTCACGGTCATCAGCTGGCGCAGTGTCTGCGTCAAGCTGGTGAGACGATTCCGGGGCGGGGTCGGTGTCGCGAGGGTCGACTGCTCGGCGGTCGATCTTGCCCACCTTGGCCACGGCATAGCGCAGGTCGGGGCCGATGCTGTCGACGATCAGTTCGGTGACCTGACGCTTTTCGCCCTCAGCGGTGTCGTAGCTGCGTTGCTTCAACTTGCCGTACACGATCACCCGCATGCCGCGACGGAGACTGTCGACCACGTTCTCGGCCAAGTCCTCCCAGATAACGCAGCGCATGAACACGACGTCGCCGTTCTTCCATTCGTTGGCCTGGCGGTCGAAGATCCGGGCGTTTTGCGCCACCGAGATAGTGGTGACCGACTTACCTGAGCGGGTAAACCGATGTTCGGGGTCCTCGGTGACGTTCCCGATGACGGTGATGAAAAGGTCTCCAGCCATGACAGATCTCCTTACGGGTGGATTGCTCGGAAATGGAATGGACCGACAACCCCAACCCGGTCGGTGACCGGAGGAGCTGTCGATCTGCGGCTCTGCCATCAGGGACGGGGTCGGCCCGCAGGGCCGGCGGGGGTTCTGCACCGCGCGGGTAGGGATCGCCGCAGGCGACCTGAGCGCAGCGAAGGCTTGTCCACTCCCGTCGCGGCGCAGGTTCATCGCCGGTTCACCCGCCCCGGCTCTGATCCCCTGTGGGGGCTGATCGACAGCACCTCGGACACCAGGTCAAAACGCTGCTCGGAAATATTGGACTTCGGGTTCGCGGCCAGGTTCGACGATCACCGCAGCGACGTCGAATCGAACGCGCCACCAGGGACCGTCTTGTTCGGCCAACCACAGCAACGACAGGCGGCGCAGGCGTTGTTGTTTGGCGAAGGTCACTGCCTCGGCGGGCACCTGGAACGGCTGGCTGGCTCGGGTCCGCAGGTGGATGAACACGGTGGTACCCGCGTCTTCGGCGATGAGACTGATCTTGCCATACGCGCAGCGCCAATTGCGCGCGAGGACCTTCATGCCCTCGTCGGTGAGATATTGGACAACGAGCTCGTCGGGTGAAGTCTGTGGTGTCGGATCAGGATTCATCGTGGCGGGTCCTTTCGGCGAGAAATCGAAGGCTGCTCTGGTCTTTCTGAAGGACTGCGAGGTCGGTTCAGCGGTCTGAGGCGAGGTAGCGGGGTCGGTGTGCGCCGTAGGCGAGACCGTTGGTGATGGCGCGGTCGAGTTCGGCGTGGGTGAAGCCGTCGATGCCCACGTGTTTGATGGCGGCAGCAGTTAGCTGGGTGCGGACGTGCTGTTCGGTCAGTTCGCCGGCGGCGACGAGCCGGCCCAACGTGACTGCCGCGTCGAAGAGGGTGAGGTTGCGGGTATGCGGGGCCGGGTTGGCGACCCGGCGTGTTTCATCGGCCACGATCGCCGCGAGATAGGCGCTCGGATGCCCCGGTGCCAGATTTGACGAAGACTGGGGTGCGGGGGGAACGAGTAACTCGACCAGCGGTGCGGGCAGTTCGGCCACCGGTCGTCCGTCGATGACCCGATAGGTTCCTGCCCGGGTGCGTGAACCTGCGGCTACGACATATCCACCGCGGCCTCTGGAATCGATCGAGGGCGCTATGCGGCCCACCGAGCAACCGAGCTCGGGTGCGGTGGGTGCGTGGTAGTAGAAGTGCGCTCCGCCGGAAGGGGTTTGCACGGCGAAGGTGCGCAGGCTGGCCGAATCGCCAGTGATAGCCGAGAGGCGGGACAACAGTTTCTCGGCGGCTGGAGGGGCTGATTGTGGTCCGGTGCGGCGGTGTTCGATGTCGATGTCGATGACCAGTAGGCCGCTGAGGCCGGTGGCGATGGCGATGTTTCGGCGGGGGTTGTCGTTCCACCAGTCCCGGATCTGATCGGGGTCGGTGGTGGCATGGGCAGCCCAGTCGCCTTCGAGAGATGGGGTTTTGGCGTGGGGACGCAGCGGGAAGACATGCCAGCCACGTGCGGCAGCCTGCAGGGCAGCCTCGCGCAACGGATTGGCCGCGGACACGGGATCCTCCTCGAAAGATGGGGTGGGATGAAAAGCAGCGGCGCACGCCGTGGTTGGCGTGCGCCGCTGCAGATAGGGAAGGCAGGGTCAGATTTCGATGCTGTCGGGGTCACGATCGCCGAGGGCGACTTGTTCGATCGGGGTCAGCGTGTGCCCGATCTCGGCGAGGAAGGCCAGGTAACGCTGGACTCTGGCGTCGTTGTAGCGCCAAGCCTTCTTGCCGGCACGCAGTTCGTGTGCAGCGAGGACCAGTGCAAGGAGCACGACCCGGCAGCGCGGTGGGCGAGCGTTGTCGAGGCTGGCCAGCAGCTCGGAACGCCATCCTTTGACACCCAAGAGCTCCATCGCGAGGACGGTGGCGTCGTGGCTGTCGAGCAGACCGGGCTCGATGATGACGGCCTTGAGGACGAACATCGACGCCTGCTGCGGTGGATCGGTTTTGCGGGAGACCAGTTTGACGAGGAATTCGCGTCGCGCCTCCATCGCGGCCTTGCCGAGTTTGTCGAGCTCGGTCGCGCGTTGCTCAGCAAGTTCGCGTTGACGCTGTTCCACAGCGACACGGGCTCGCGCTTCGGCCCGCTGCTGGGCGGCTACTCGTGCCCTCTCGGCCGCCTCGGGATCGGACTCGACAGCGGAGTCCTCACCCGAATCGACCTCAGGCTGAACGCCACCGCCGACGATGACGACATCCTCGGGTTGAACGGTCTCCATGAATTCATGTAGACCGGTGGCATCGAGCTGGTCGATGGGCAGGTAGTAGATGGCATCCCAGAGCTCTCGTTGCTCGACCTCGCGAGCGTGGCGCAGGCCATCGGCGGGTTCAGCCTCTGGGTAGCGTTCGGTAGCCCAGTCCACGATGTCGGGATCGACCGGTTCACCGGTTTCGCGGTCGACGGTCGCGACGTCTTCCAGGAGGTCGCAGTACACCGCCCATCGTTGGGGTTCGGCCTGAATCTGCGCTAAGCCGACCGGCTCATCCTCGGCGGTCAACAGTCGCTGGGCGGGGATAAAAATTGCGTCGGCGGAATCGGTGTCCGGGTCCTCGGTAAGGATGGTGAATCCGGCTGCGGCGTAGGGCAGCGATGCTTGCAACAGCTGGCGGCGTTCTTCGCGTTGGTTGGCGATGCGGCGCGCTTCGTAGGTGAACATGCTGCGTGGGGTGTTGAGGAGATGCTGCACCGCGGCGGTGTCGCCGACTACGTCGTAGTCGGCCAGAATGGCGGCTTCCTCCAAACTGAGCTGAAGCTCGTCCACAGTCCGTCGAGCTGTTTCGGAGTGGCCGACCCGCCCGGCGAGCTTGACCTCATCCCGGTCGGCTTGCAGGTCCCGGACGACGCGGGTGACCGGGGCACCGAGGTCGAGCATCTGGGCGATACCTGCGGCGCGATCACCGTCGGTGAGCGGGATGCGGTGGTGGTTGACGGTGATCTGATCGCTGATCCGGGCGATGTCGGCTTCGGCAGTGCCCGGATCGACGGCGGCGGTGATCCACACCGGTACCCGGTTCAACCCGAGCGCGACCGCGATCAAGGTGCGCAGCTGGCCGTCACGGACCGCGATGGTGCCATCGGGCATCCGGTCGGCGGTGATCGGAGTCAGCACACCGTGCTCACTGATAGAGGCGGTGTATTTCGGGTGGTCGTTGAGATCGAAAGTGCGCCGTACGTTTTCGGCGATCACCAGATCGTTCGGATCCAGGAAAGCCGCCTCGGCGTTCGTTTCGGGCATGGGTGAATCGGCGTCGGGCGGTAGGTTGGTGTTGTCACCGGGGTCGGTGTCCTGGGGTGTGTCGATGGTGGTGGTCATTGCGGGGTACTCCTATCGTGAGATAGGTAGGCACCGGGCAGATAGCTGCTGCCCGGTGCCTACCCAAATGGGTTGTTTCAGATCGCGCGGCTGATGGCGAAACGTGGTTCGCGCCGGCGCCCCGTGAGTAGGTCGGCCACCAGTCGGTCGTAGCCGAGCGCGAGATCGGCCAGTGCGGTGTCGAGTTCGCGGACTCCGCCACGGCGATCGCCGGCTACCGTGAGCACGGCGTGAGTGATGGCGAGCGATACGAGCCGGTCGATGACCATGGCCAGGGGTTCGGTATGCACTTTCACTCGGCGGCGGCGCCGATGCGGAAGCCGATGCCGGATGTGACGATCGAGCCCGACCAACACTTGCTCGTGTGTCAAGTCCGGGTCGATCGCCGCGACATCCGCCGCCGAACCCGCACCGGGATAGTCGAAGTAGTGACTGTGCCAACTGACGGCCGCCAATTCCCTTACTAAACGCAGGATTTCGGGATCGCGACCGTTGGAGGTGGTGCGGGCGTGGGAGCTGGCCGCGATCACCTGTGCTGCACTGGGCAAGGCGATCGCCGGCCTTGGCCTCGGTGTGCGGCGGCGGGTTGCTCGGCGATGGTGACCGAGAAACGACGGATGGCGGTTCATCGCCGGGCCTTGGGGCGGGCGGCGACGTTTATCGGGTGCGCACGCAGCACCTGGTCGTTATCGCCGACCGGGGTGTAGGTCCAGTATTTGCCCTTCCAGTCCGGATATTGCTTACGCCACCGAGCCAGTTCCGCCTCGTCGAGGACGGATGTGGGTCCGGCGTCGCCGAAATGGGCTCGGCGATCAAGTTCCTCCCGGGTGATGGTGTCGGTCATCGGTATTACCTCCTGTGTTGGGTGATGATTGAAGAACTGCAGAGCCGCAATGGTTTTCAGACCAGGCCTATGGCGTGCAGGGCAAGATCGTCGAGGGAGTCGGCCCGGTCGGGATCGGCGACGGTTTGGCTGTAGCTGGTGACCGCGTTGGCGATTCCGGCCGCGGTGAGCTGCCCGCCGGCGATGAAGTGGGACAGGATGCCGGTGCGTTCGGCCTCGGTGAACCCCAGCTTCTTGCCCAGGACCTCGATTGTCTTGTCCGGCTGGGTGACTGGAGCGCCGGCGTGCTGTTCTAGCTCCTCGATGCGGGCGTTGAGAAAGTCCATCGACAGCCATTCGCTGACCTTGTCGCGCGTCTTGGCGGTGATGACCGCAAGCTCTTTGCGGTAGGTGTCTTGAGACCAGCGGATGGTGCCAGTGTCGAGTTTTTCGCCGATGTGGTTCTTGCGGTAGGTGAACAGCGGTAGTGAGAGGCCGTTGCCGCAGATCTGGATCACCAGTTCTGGTTTCAGGGTGATGGCGTGGTGTCCGGTTTCGGAGTTGGAGAACCGGAATCCGGCGGCAATGACCGGTTCGCTGCCGGGTGCGAAGCCCATGCCTTCGCGCGCGGCGATCGGCCGCCACCGATCGAGCTCTCCGGCCACGCGGTGACGGTCGGCTTCGAGTTCGGGGTTGCTGAACGGGTTGCGGTAGTTGGCGAGAAAGTGCGGTGCCAGTGCCGCGACCTGCGGGGAGTAGACCTTGCAATGCATCGAGGAATCGCTCAGATCGCACGAGCGGATCGTGACGTCGACATCGACTTGACGGATACCGTCCATGACCGCGGTGAGCAGGTCGAGGTTGTCGACGATTCCGTAGCGGGTCGATAAGAACGCGCGCAGCACTCCAGGCCGGCTCGGATGCCCAGAGGTGAACAGCCGCAACAGATACGAGCTGGCGTCAGGATCGGGTGCGACCTGAGCACCGAGTGGGCCGTGGAGCAGCCCGTTGATGTTGTGGTCGTAGAGATCGAGACGGCGGCCCTCACGTAGCCAGCGCAAATACGCCACGGGGACCTTCAGTTTGGTACCGATCTGAGAATCAGCGGCTGCCGTGGGCAGGTAAAGGCCGACGACGTCGGTGACGCCGCGGTCATCGATGACTGGCGGAACTCCGGCTAGCTCGAACATGCCATCGCGGGCACGCAGCGACGTCGCAGGCGCAACGACATCGACTTTGGTCGCTTGCTGCTGTTGCAGCAGCGCGAGCATGTCGCCGAAATCGGCATGACGAATGAAGACAGGATGTGACATGAGCAGACCTTCCAGTTCAATGGAGGACAGAATTTCGAACGTGACAAGATTCGTTGCGCACTGAATCGCTTGCGCTGCAACGGATCGCCAGGTGCTCAGATTTGGCGGCGGCTGGCTACGGGCCCCAACGATGGGTGCCTGCGCACGGCAGTGCGCGGGTCCCGCGTAGCCAGGCAAGCACTGCAGACAGTGTCGTTGCGCCGACAACAGTGATTCCGGCCGAAGTACCGAACTCAGAAAGCAGGAGTTGCGGGACGACCGCGTGGGTGATGCCCAGCAGCGGCGCGGCATCGAATGCGGCCCACGTACCCTCTACAGCGCGTAACGAGCCGTCGAGACCGAGCGCGGCCGCGAACATGATCTTGCCCAGAGGTGCTGAACGGAGCGCCCCACTGGCCGCCAGGACCGATACACCCACTGCTAGATCGGCGACCCCAGCGGGCTGTGGAGCACTCGGTATCGACAATCCCACTACGGCATTGGGCCATACCTCGCCGCTGTTGAAGAGCGCGGCCCGTACGCGATCCCGGCATTCCGGAGTCACATTCATACATCCCGCACTGGTAGGCGAGGGGGCATCGAGTGTGGCGGTCACAGGTAACGGCTCCGCGTTCTGACTCCCCAACGTGACCGACCACGCAACCGCCCGGCTCATCGGATGCCTCGCTCGGTCGTCAGTGGCCCAGCACCCACAGTCGAGCGATCAGTCCACGACGGCCTAGCAGCCAGAGCAGCGATGACATCGTCAGCACACGTGGTCAAGCGGGCACGACCATCGGCAATGACGCGATGACAACCCGCCGACGCCGCCGACGTGACAGGCCCTGGCATCGCAAAGGCCGGACGGTGCAACCGGTTAGCCCACCTGACGCTGTTGATGCTGCCGCTGCGGAGCCCCGCCTCGACCGCGATCACCGCGTCGGAGAGCCCGACAGTGAGCCGATTCCGGGCCAGGAACTGATCCCGTGATGGCGCCATTCCGAGCGGGTACTCGCTCAGGATCAGCCCGGACTCGGCGATCTGCTCCAGCAACCGCGCATGCGCTGTCGGATATGCCCGGTCGACCCCGCACGCCAGCACAGCGATGGTCGCGGCATCCGCGGCGAGAGCGGCACGATGAGCGACTCCATCGATACCGAATGCGGCACCGGAGACGATAGCCCAGCCACGGGCAGCCAAGTCACGGGCCACTTCAGTTGCGACATGGTTTCCGTACTCGGTGCTCGCCCGCGCGCCGACGACCGCGATCGCGCGATCGGTCGCCACATGCAACGACACCGGGCCGCGCGCCCACAATCCCACCGGCGCAACGAATTCCGGGTCATCGCAGGTGGACCTGAACATGTGCAGCAGATAGGCGGGCCATTCGTCATCGTCGGGAGTGATCAACCGGCCACCTAGCTGATGTAGACGATCAAGATCCCGTGCCGCAGCATCAAAGCTGCTGCCGCGCTCGAGTACACGACGATCGACGGCGACCGGCACATCTCCAGCCACCACAGCATCGGCGGCCTGCTCCACACCCAGCTGTGTGATCAGCGCCTGTATCGGGCGAGAGGGACCGGATGCCGCTCGTGACAGTAACGCCCAGGCCCGCCGCCGCGCATCGGCGCTCATCGCCGCGCCCTAGGCAACGACCACAGACGAACGCCGCAACGCTGTCTGACGCGGGTCCGAGCGCGTACGCCGAGCCTGGTTCGACGCTGACCGGCTGGCCGGGGGTGAGCGACGGTGTGTGTGAAACCGAACCTGATCGTCACCGAAAAATGCACGGACAATAGGGAATTCATGTCGTATCTCCTTTGCTAGGCAACCTGACGTGGCCCAGTGGAATGGGAATCTCCATCGGGCTGGCCCTGGACGGGGATGTGCCAGTTGCGCGTGTGAGTTCGGCGAGTGAGCCAGCTGGCAGGGATGGCCGGTGGGGTGGTGGGCGCACTCCACAGACACCGGCGGCGTTTGAGCGTGGTCAAGCAACGCTTGACCACGCGGACCGCCGGTGTAGAGTGCGCCCGCCCGCCACACCACCGGCCAACCCGTGCGGCGGACGTGCCTGGGCGTCGCGAATTACCTTGGGGGCGAACCGTGTTCGCGGCGTTTGCACAGGCTCCCGGCAGATTCGACACTGCTCGAGACGGTTTCGATATCGAGGCCGGCTCGCCAGTTGCGCCACGCACCGTCGATCGAAGGTCGTGACCTGTCCGAGGCGACCAAGACCGCGTAGGCCCGTCCGAAGTCGAGGGCATCGCCAGAGCCAATACCTGCGGCATCGCAATATCCGCGTGCATAGCCGATGGCTTCGAAACACATCAGATGGGCTTGGCGATTCTCGATTGCTCGAAACCACTGCTCGTAGTTCGGTACCCGAGTCATGAAGGGTCCTCGGGCAAATCGATCTCGATGCCGACACCTCGCACGATCTCGGCGCCGCTACGGCCGAGCTGACGCATGCTGTAGGGGTCCAAACCGATTTCCAGCGCGCCCTCGAGAAGGATCGCGAAGCGATGGTAGGGAGCAGCATCCAGTGCCGTCTGCACCGCGATACCGGCCAGGACTCCGTCTCCGTGGACATAGGCGCTGTAGGCGAGCAAGACCGCGGCCTCGGCGCGTTCCGGTACCGGCAGGCTACGAGTGAGATAGGTCCACAACGATTCCGCCGCACGTGCGTAATTACTCAGCGCCGTCGACATCAAGCCGTCGCGGACACGGTCATCAGCCACCATGGCAGCGAACTCAGCGGATTCAGCATCGGTCGGCAGCGCACCGGCATCGTGTGCGGCGATAAGCGCGAGCACACGCTCGAGGCCCCAGCGAGTGCCACCCCCAGGATTGTCGTCGCACTGCGGCACTGCGGCACGGCGCCGGACCTCGGCCTGCGCCGTAGGTAACAACCGCGCGACCCGTTCCGCTGCCTGGTGATCCGGTTGTATCAAGGCAACAAGCTCGGATCGGGAGGCGTACACCGATTTCCCCTCAGCGTTCATCGCTGCGGTGACCACCGAGGACTGCGGATCCGGGACCACGCCCTGGGAGGAGGGATCAAGCAGACTCCACCATCGCGAGCCCGGCTCGATTGCCGCAACCGCCCAAGCGCCTTCCAGACCGATCCCGTCATCGGCGAGATATTGAACGAGACCGGTGACCAGCGCGGCGTGAGGACCGGTTTTCGCGGCGGTGGCGCGATCATCGACCACGACCGCCAAGACTTCGGTCGACTCAGCGGAGGTGCACACCTTGGCGACCGCAGCGGCAATGATTTCGGCGGGCTCGCCGCACAGGTTTGGGGGAGGCTCGAGGTCGAAGCGCATGGCCGCGAACACACGCGCGGAATGGGGCGGGGGATCACACGCTGAATCTGTCAACACCACGATGAGCAGTGACCGTTCAGGAGGAAAGCCGAGCATAGCCGGAATCGCGGCGATGAGATCGCCGGGATCATCGATATAGGCGCGCGAGGAGGACACGGTAACTCCTTTGCTGAGAACAGGATTGGCGCGAACAAGCCGAAATCCGTTCGGCTCGTCGCCGCTCACCGGGCGGCAAGCGATCAACCCACCCCTAGACCTCGCAATGAGTCGTTGGGCGGCGGGCGCACTCCAGCTACGCCGGTGGCGCGCCAGACGGGCGTCAAGGCGCACGCTCTTCGCGCCTTGACCCCGTCGCCACCGGCGTAGAGTGCGCCCGCCCGCCGCCCAACGACTCACTGCGTGTAGGCGCTCTTCTAGGCGTCGATCGAATGGTGGACACCGCGAGTCGGTGGCAGAACCCTCCGGGGGTGTACGCGCCGGGAGGGGGAGTTTGTCGGACGTTCGGTGGATAGGCTCGGCGTCGTCTCGATGCCAGACTGGTCAGCGAAAAGTGTTGGGATACATGACCATCAGCTCGACCGCCCGGCAGTCCGGTATCAACGAACCATTCAGGACGAGGTCATATGCACCACGAATCCGCCCCGTTTCCGAGGCGGCTCGCCGCAAGGATTCTCGACCTTGCGTTCTGTTTGCTACTCACGTTCGTGGTTGCGATACCGGTGGGGATTCTGTTGGTCCCAGTTGTTTTGATGACGGGCGAAGCTCACAAGGGTGTGGTCTTCGGAATCGGCGGATGGTTTTGCTATTTCCTCGCTTACGTCGGGTTGGAGGTCTTTCTGCTGATTCGCCGCGATGGTCAGACTCTCGGTAAGGGACTCCTGGGTCTGCGCGTCGTACCTGCTGGTGAGTGGGCTCGGCCCAGGTTGGAGCCGTGGCCGGCTGCCACCCGCATGCTGATGATCTTCCTGCCGTTTGTCTTCATGTCTCTGTCCGGGGCGAGTCCCGAGTCGGCGATTCTCAACGGGATTGCCATTATCGGGATGCTTTCTCTTGTCGGAATTTTCGTGCTCGCGGCCATTCCTGCTGGAAAGCGTCGAACCCTGCACGATCTGTCAGCTGGCAGCCGTGTGGTGCGCGCGGCCAAGCGGAAGATCGATTGGAGCGCGATATCCCGATGGTGCTGCCGGTCCGGGTGGACATGAGCAAACGCCTGTGAGCTTCACACAGCATGAGTCGCCGCGAACCACGAGGGCTTCGTTCATTGCACCTTGCCGGATCGAGTGAAGGCGCGAATCTGCTTGTCGTCAGAAGGCGGACCGGGCGTATGCGGACGCCGCCTGCTTCGAGCAGCCGGTGTGTGTCAGTGGCTTGGGCGGGAGTGAAAGTTGCCGCTACCCGCAAGATCAGCTGCCCGGATTGGGATTGGTCACGCAAGGTGGCAAGTTTCGCGGTGTCGCGAAGGTTGTCGTGGACGAAGGGGCAGGTCCACTGGACGCCGCGCTCGGTTGGGCCGGTTCGTCCACGAAGGGCCGGTGAATTTCGTTGAGCATGCGGCCGACCTTGGGCGCGACGTCAGCGAGCCGAGCGCCGACTCGCCACATTGCCCAGCGGCGCATCGGCGGCTGGAAGCGGGCGGGTATCGCGGTCGATCGCCTTAGTGGTGGTTTCGCAGATGATGGCCGACGGCCGCAGCACGATAGCGGCGCTATCTTCACAACTCCGCGTCGCCTTCGGTGCCGAGCGTCGAGCTTCGTGGCGGAGTGCGGGTTTCCCATTAGGGCCCAATGTTGATATCCACTCGCTCCGGTGCTGGCTCGGTCCGGCACCAAGTGCCGAACCGAGCTCGCGGGCATGACTTCGCTAGACCTTGGCCATTGACTGGTCCACGATCTCGGCGGCTGGAGCGTTCTTCTTGATCGACTCGATGCCGTTCTTACACGCGGCTTTGGACTCGTACGCTTCGCCGACAGCAATGATTTCGCCATTGGCGGCCTTGAGCCGGAACCTGTACTTGTCGGACTTGTCCTTGTAGATCTCGAACGTTGCAGCCATATTAGTTACCTCAGCTCTGATTGATCTGGATAACACCTGACCTTGTGACGATAGAGCATCGAGGACCGTGCGTCGCGAAAAAGCGAGCCGGGTCGTCTGTCGGTAATCGGCAGGCGATGCGCCACGTCGCGAGATTAAAGCATGTCCACCGCTTTAGCCTGGGAAGGTGCAGGACCGGGGCATGGCGGCAGGCAAGGCGAAGTCATACAGGGTGCCAGTGCTAACGTCGTCGTCTACTCGGTCCGCGCTGCTCGAAGGGATTCAGAATGGCAAGGCACATCATCGAAGCGTTAATCGACGACGTGGACGGCTCCGAAGCCGATGAAACAGTACTGTTCGGCTTCGATGGTCGCCTCTACGAAATCGACCTCTCATATGCGAACGCCAACAAACTTCGGGCCGCTGTCGATCCATGGGTCGACAAAGCACGGAAGACCGGCCGGGCCAGTTCTCGATCGGGCAACTCCCGCACCCGGACCACATCAGGCACAAGCGAGGTCGCAGCCATCCGTACATGGGCAAACGAGAACGGCCACCGCGTGTCCAGCCGCGGCCGGATCCCTTCCGACGTCGTTGCTGCGTATCGGGCAGCGCAGGCGGCTCCACAAGGAGCGGCGCCATCTCGAAGCAAGCCAGCTGTTCCAGCATTCGTTGAACCCACCAAGAAGCGCGCGAAGAAGGAGGCTAAGAAAGCCGCCAAGACCCGCTCCTAAAGGTGCGGGCTGCCCGGGCGCAGCCGAACTGACGTTTAGAGGCCGCGGGCGAGTGATGCGCTTCGGCGGGTGTAGTGAGCGTTCGGCGGCTTCCGTGACGCTTGCGCGGATGTACGTGGCGTTTGTCCGCTGTGGCTCTCCGTTTCCGTGTGTCGGGCGCGACGACTGCGTAGCCATGGTGGCGTTCTATCCACGTGAGGGTGGACCTACGGCAACTCAACAGGTCGGCAGATGGACCGCAACGTCACCCGGCAACGACCTGCATCGGATAAAGTTCGGTCGCTGCGTGGTGGGTGGCGGTACTGCCGCTAGGACCCAATCTCCAGCGATATCTGCCGGTGGAGTACGTGGGCGTTGTGTTCGTGTCCCCCTGCGGACATGACCGCTACGCCCACGAGAACCCGCAGTAGGGAGCGTCGGCTAGGTCGACGTCGGTCTGGACCGATGAGCCTGTGGCCGTGTGCAGACCAGTTGCAGTCTGTACGGCCTCGCACTGGAGGAGAGTCGTGAAGGCTCGCAGCCAGACGGCACGGATGATCCTAGGTAGCGAAAGGTATTCATATACCTAGATATGCGCATTGAACTATGAGCTGCTGGACCATCGGGCAGCTTGCGATGCATCCGTCGTCCTAGACATCAGCACAAGAGAGGGAAATCGAGTTGCCTGACGGGTAGGTCGACGTCGCTGCGAAGGGGCGCCCGGTGTTGCTGGGAGGCTGCCTGGTTCGGATGCCGTACTGCCGTGACCGGGAGATCGCAGGATGTCGAGCCGATTGATAGGAAGGCAGGCAGGCACTAGTTCGCCGAACGGCGGCGGAATGGGAGAACATTGGATGGGAGAGCTGACTGTGCTGACGGAATATTTTGCGGGACAGCGAGAGCAGCGGTCGGTGGGTCAGTTTGATTGATGCCGCCATCGTAGAGGTGTTTACACAGCAGTTGTCCGTCCTCGGTGAGGTTTGTGTGGTCGGGGCGGATGTAGCGTTCGGTGACTCGTGAGTCTGCGTGGCCGGCGATTTGTTGCAGGCGGTGCAGGGGTACTCCAGCGTCGGCGTACCAGGTGAGTCCGGTGTGGCGCAGGGTGTGGCGGACGAGGTGTTGGTATCCGAGTTGGGCGACCACTTGGTCCCAGTGGGTGCGGTCTCGGAGTCCGGCGGTGGTGATTCGTCCGCCTCGTGGCCCGGTGAACAGTCGTGCGTCGGGGTTGTGGGGATGTCGGGCAATGAGTTCGGTGACGAGTGGTTGGATCTGTTCGATGATGGGGACGTAGCGGGCGCGGTTGCCTTTGGTGCCTTTGTCGGTGAGTCCGCCGGGGCCGGGAGTGGTTTGTCTGCGGACGGTCCATATCCAGGTTGTGGTGTCGATGTCGCGGACGCGGCAGCCGGAGATTTCGCCGATGCGTGCGGCGGTGCAGGCGGCGAACATGACGACGTGACCCCAGCCGCGATAGTTCTCGTAGGAGGCGGCTACGAGGGCGTCGCACAGCTCGAGGAGGGCCTGCCAGTTCGGGAGGGCAAGTGCGCGTGGGTCTTCGAGTTCGTCTTCGATCTGTTTGTAGAGGGCTTGCCAGCCGCGCACGCGGGCGGGGTTGAGGTCGAGCAGGCCGTCTCGTTTGGCTTGCTCCATCAGGCGGACCAGGACCGCGATGGTGTTTTTGATGGTGGACTTGCTACAGCCGTCTTCTTCGATCCATTGAACAACGGCGCGGTCGACGATCCCGTTGGTGATGGTCGGCACGAGCAGGTGGCCGAGGGTCGGTTTCACCCGCTTGCGCCAGCCACACAGGTACGGGTCGGTGGTCTTCGGCTCCAGCCCGGACAGTGCCAAGGACATGTTGGCTTCGCCGTAGTCGAGCAGCGTAACGTTCGCGCTGATCGGGTCCAAGCCGCGGCGAGCGAGCTCCTTCATCCGAGCGATCCAGTCCTGGGCGAGGTCTTCGGTTTCGAACACCTCGGATTTGGAGTCGCGTTGCTTGGTCAGCGGATTGGTCCAGCGCACCCGGGCTCGGAACGGGTTGCCCGACCTTCGGCGTTCGAGCTTCTCGATGTCGACGGTCAGCTTGATCCCGAGCGGAACCTGCACGGCATCAGACATGGCGGCGCACCTCCACGCCGAACCGTGATGGTCGGGGAGCGGCGTGCTGGTTGCTCACGCGGCGGGTGTGATGTGGCGTGCTTCTAAATAGGCTTCGAGGTCGCTCTGCGGGTATTTCGCGACGCGTTCGGATATCCGCACGAATCCCGGTCCCTCGACAGGACATCCGCGGCGCCACCGACGCAGTGTTGAGGTGTCCACTCCGAGGATCTCGGCGACTTCTCCGGTCGTGTACATCCGCTGGTTCAACAAGCCCAACCGGGCGTGGTCCGAATGCTGCATGGCGGACCCCCTTGTCCTCGGACCCGACACCGCACCGACACCGAACGGCAACAGCACATTCGGGTAGAGCGTGATGTCGAGCGTCATCGGATGCCAGCCATGCTCGGCGATTCCGGAGCGGGCCTCGCAGTGCCGGGCTCATCGCCACTGACGCGGTAAACCCGCAGCCGATCTGAGATCTGCCGACTGGCGCTACGTCCGGCTCCGCTACGGCGGGTACCGGGAAACCCCGACAAATGGGGTGCTCTAGAAGGGTAAGCCGCGGACTCGGCTGCGGGCAACCGTCGAGCACCCTCGGCGGGACCAGCCGCCGATGGCACGCTCCGGGATGACCACGCCTGCGTAGGGCACACCTAGAAGACCGCTTGACCTGGGCGGAGAACCCGTTGACTACCTCTGTGCCTGCCAGACCCGTTGTGCCCGGGGTTTGCTCCCTGGTCCACAATTGGTCCACAAAATGACTCAAGTCAGAGGTGGAAACCACCTCTGACCTGGTCGGGCTGACAGGATTTGAACCTGCGACCACCTGACCCCCAGTCAGGTGCGCTACCAAGCTGCGCCACAGCCCGTCCGCGCCCATTGCTGGGCGCTCGAAGAGATTACCTCAGGTACCCCCAGGCTAGCGAATCGCCTGGTGAGCGGCGTGGCGACCGGGTGAGTGGGGGCTGAAACCTGGTCGGGCGCATGGGGTGTGACGGAGAACGGGGGAGGGAGGCGGATTGGCGGCGAGCAGTGGGGGCATTCCGCACAGTACTAATGGGGCCGTGCGGTTCGGCGGACCGGAAGGAGAGGGAGGGTATGAGTCGGGAGCGGCGGCTGGTCGAGGCGTTTGTGCAGTTGGCGGACTCGCTGGTGGAGGAGTACGACCCGGTGGACGTGGTGCAGGAGCTGCTGGATCGGGCTGTCGACCTGCTACCGGTGGATACTGCGGCCGTGCTGTTGGCGGGGGAGGACGGGGAGCTGAAAGTGCTGGCGTCGACCAGCGAGGCGACTCGGTGGCTGGAGTTGTTGCAGATCCAGGCGCAGGACGGGCCGTGTGTGCAGTCGTATCGCGACAGCGAGCAGGTCATCGTCGAGGATCTGGAGGAGGCGCGCGACCGGTGGCCCGCGTTCGCGAAACAGGCTCTGCTGGAAGGTTTTCAGTCGGTGTATGCGCTGCCGCTGCGGTTGCGGGCGGACCGGGTGGGGGCGCTGAATCTGTTCAGTACCGGCGAGGGGCACATGACGGAGGACGATCTGCTGGTGGGGCAGGCGCTGGCGGATATCGCGAGTATCGCGATTTTGCAGGCCCGGCTGCTGGCGGGCCACAAGACGGTCAACGGGCAGTTGCAGTCGGCGCTGCAGAGCCGGGTGGTGATCGAGCAGGCGAAGGGGATTCTGGCCGCGCACGGCGACCTGGATCCGGAGACGGCGTTCGACGCGTTGCGCGGATATGCCCGCAGTACCCGCTGCCGGCTACCGGATCTTGCGCGCGCTGTGGTCGACCGCACTATCGACGTGAGCAAGATCCTGGACCGCCGGCCCTGAGTTCACAGCCGTTCGTGCACGGTGAGCAGCAGATGGTCGAAGCGGGTGCGCAGCTCGACCATCTGCCCGTCCAGCGTGCTGACCTCGGAGACGAGCTGGGTGGCCAGCGTGCGCAGCTTGGTGCCGGTCTCCTGGGATCGCCAGGTGAGCACCCGGAATGCCTGGTCGGCGGTGATGCCGTAGATGAGCATCAGGACGCCTTTGGCCTGCTCGATGGCGGCCCGCGCGGTGTACAGCTCGGGTAGCGCACCGTTGAGGGTCTGCCTGCGGTCTTCTTCGAGCGTGTTGGTGATGTCGATGTAGTACCCGGAGGTGCCGATCACGTCGCCGTCGTCGTCGACCATGTCGTCGCCGACGACGAGGACATGGTGCACGCCGCCCGTGGTGTCGATGATGCGGTGCCTGCTGCAGAACGGTTCACCGGTTTCGAGGGTGCGGGCGATGGTGTTCGCTACCTGTTCGCGGTCCTCGGGGTGCTTGTGGGACAGCAGGAGTTCGGTGGACGGGCGCACCGCTCCTGGTTCGTAGCCGTGGATGAGCGTGACCTCGTCGGACCATTCCCAACGCTGGTCGGCGAGCCAGAAGCGGAACGTTCCCGCATGCTGTGCGCTGCCCGCGCCGAGCACCTCCTCGACCGGTCGCACCGTCTCGGACCCGATGACGCCGAAGTCCACCAGCATCCGGGCCGAGCCCTCGGCTGGAATGTCGCCGCCCTCCGGCGTGACTTCCGGAACATCAACAGACTGATCCAACAACCTGCCCCTCTCCAACTCGACCGATGTCGGTACCTGAAACGGTCGGCTGACAGGGGCTGGGGCAGCGCGTTCCGGTCGATTAGGTTACCCCGGCGCACCGACAGCTCGTCGGGGAGGCGCATCGCGCAGCCGCTCGGTCCAGCAAATGTGGCGTGACCTCGGGGCAGCGGTACCGGCGAGCCGTTCGGGCCCGCTGGTGCGGTGCCGAGCCCGGTTGTGGCACAGCGATTCTCCGGTCAAACCCGCCTGGCGACGGTCAGCACATCCGGCACCAGCGCGTCCGGGAGCGGCCTGCGCACCTTGCGCTGCCCGGTGACTCGGAAGCCCGCGGATTCCACCTGCAGTCGCATCTCGGCGGGCGACGGGAAGTATGCGACATTCTGAATCGGCTGCGGCTGCAACAATCGGGCGAAGCGGCTGCGGGGGTTGTTGAGGACGATGGCGAGTAGCCCGCCGGGCGAGAGAATCCGGTGGAACTCCGCGAGTGCCGCGGCGTGGTCGAAGAAGTGGAAGGCGTGGGTGGAGACGACGGCGTCGACCGCCCCGTCCGGCAGGCCGAGGTCCTCGGCCTGCCGATTGAGCCAATTCACCTCGCGGTTGCGAGCTTTCGCCTGCCGGAGCATGCCGACGGAGGCGTCGCAGCCGTACACCACCTCGGGCGCCAGCTTCTGCTGGATCCGCGACGCGAGAATGCCGGTGCCGCAGCCGACATCGGCAATCCGGCGGATCCCGGCCTGCCGCAGCTGGTCGATGATCTCGTCCTGCGGCGGCTGGTAGGCGACGCGCTGCACCAGGGGCGCGTTGTAGACCCGGGCAAGTCGATTCCAGCTGAAGGTGACGAGACTGTTGAAGGCCCGGGCCGGTGCGTGCGGCATGGCTGACATGAGCGTCCCTTCTGGGTAACTGGTCTCGATCCTAAATTGTCTGAGACAATTTAGGAAGCCTTGGTCGAGCTGCCGGATGCGGCGGTGGCGCTCAAGGGTTTCGCGATGTCCTCGAGCGAACGACCCTCTGCCCGTACGCCGTAAGCCAGCTCGACCAACCCGGCGGCGAACATCGCGGTGGCGCCGATGGCGAAGGCGAGCGCGGTCTTACCGGGGTCACCCTCGGCGGCCAGCTTGGAGAACACCAGCGGCCCGGCCACACCACCCGCGACGGTGCCGATCGCGTAGAAGAACGCGATGGCCATAGCCCGCGTCTCCATCGGAAAGATCTCGCTCACCGTCAGATACGCCGCGCTGGCGCCACAGGATGCGACGAACAGCACCGCCGTCCAGCACGCGGTCAGGGTAACCGCCGACAATACGCCCGCCTGGAAAAGCCATGCGGTGCCGAACAATAGAACCGCCGAGCCGACGTAGCAGCCCGTGATCATCGGCTTGCGCCCGATCGTGTCGAACAGCCTGCCGAGCAGCAGCGGCCCGAGGAAGTTGCCGAAGCAGATCACGGCGAAGTAGTAGCCGACCCGATCGTCGGCCACATGAAACGACTTCGACAGGATGAGCGCGTAATTGAAGGTGATGGCGTTGTACAGAAACGCCTGCCCGATGAACAGCGCGAGCCCGAGCACGCTGCGCCGCGGATAGTGCCGCACCATCACCGCGGCGATCTCGCGGAAGCTGATGGTGCGCCGCTGCTGGATCTCGATCCGCTGATCCGACACATCTTCCAGTTCGCGACCGGTGTCGGCACGCACTTGCTTTTCGATATCGACTACGGTTCGCTCGGCCGCGTCCTCTCGCTCATGGATGAACATCCAACGAGGACTCTCCGGTACGTGACGGCGCACCACCAGAATGACCAGCCCGAACACGGCGCCCAGCGCAAAGGTCAAGCGCCAGCCGATGTTCGCCGGGAACAGGTTGGTATTCAACGCGACGACGGACAGTAGTGAGCCGCCGACGGCGCCGAGCCAGAACGTCCCGTTGATCACGATGTCGATGCGTCCGCGATATTTGCGCGGGATGAGCTCGTCGATCGCGGAGTTGATCGCCGCGTATTCGCCGCCGATGCCGAATCCGGTGAGGAAGCGGAACAGGATGAACCACCACACCGAAAACGACACGGCGGTAAGCGCTGTCGCGATGAGATACACGGCAAGCGTGATCAAGAACAGCTTCTTGCGGCCGAATCTGTCGGTGAGCCAACCGAAGAACAGCGCGCCGCAGCCCGCACCCGCGACGTACATCGCCGCCGCGAGCCCGGAAACCTGTGCGGCCGTGATGTTCAGGCCGCTCCCGGGCTCGGACAACCGGCTCGCCACGCTGCCGACGACGGTGACCTCGAGGCCATCCAGGATCCACACGGACCCGAGCCCGATCACCACCATCCAGTGCCAGCGCGACCACGGCAAACGATCGAGTCGCGCCGGAATGTCGGTCGAAATCGTCTTCACAGGCCACCCACCTTCGGTCGATGCGGACCGTTTACCCGGCGAAGAGGCGACTATTCACTCGCGTGTTCGGGTCGCGTTGCTCCAGGTCAGGGCGTTGAGCGCCCGCAGGCAGGCGCATCGAGACGGGATTGAGCTACCCTGCGCAGAAGTGAAACCTGTTACAGAAAGTGGCCGCGCGATGAAGGTGATGTTCGCACTCTGGGACGCGGGCGATCTGCTCGCCGACGAGCTGACCGCACGACTGACCGCCGCCGGAACCACTGCGTTACAGGTGAACATCGCCGACGCCGAGGTCGCGAACGCCATGCTCCGGCTGACAACCTTCGACGAGCCGGTAGCCGCGGTGGTCAGCGCATGGATATCCGGACCACGCGAAACGGACTCCGTCGCAGCAGTTCTCGCGGAGGTCGCGAAGCGGGTCGCCGGTTGGCACGTCGAGGAGGCGCGCCCGATCGAGCCGCCCGCGGTCCCGCTCGGTAGGCGAACGCCGGGTCTGGCCAATCTCGCTTTTCTCCGACGGCCGGACACTCTCCCGCACGCCGAATGGCTGCATCGCTGGCGTGACGAGCACACCGAAGTCGCCATCACCACCCAGGCGACCTTCGGCTACGTCCAGAATCTCGTGCTCGACCGCGTCACGAATGACGCCCCCGACATCGCCGCCATCGTCGAGGAACTCTTCCCCATCGAGGCACTCACCGACCCGCACGCGTTCTACGGCAGCGCCGGTGACAACGCCGAACTGACGCGCCGGATCGACCGAATGATGAAGAGCGTGGCCGCCTTCGGCGCCGACCGCGACATCGACGTCGTACCGACCAGCCGCTACCTGCTGCGCTGAGCCGACCCGGGGGCACTGCCCGGTACGGTCGCGCCGCTCGCTGCGGCGGCACGGCCTCGCTCCACCGAGGCATGGAGCGCCGAACGGGCGGCCCGAACAGCCGGATGGTTCCCGGTGCCCCGCCGATACGCCAGCAGCGTCCGCCGCCGCGTCGCCAACGGCGTCAGCGTGACCTCCGCCGGGCACGTCAACGCGCCGAGCTCCGGCACCAGCGCCACCCCCTGCCCCGCCGCGACGAGCGCGAGCACGGTGCCGAAATCATCGGCATGATGCCGCACGTGCGGCGTGAATCCCGCTGCCTGACAGGCGCGCACGGTCATCGTGTGACACAACGTGTCGGGAGTGCCTGCGATCCACGAGGTTTCGCGATGCGCGCCCAGCGACGCGTCGGACAGCGCTGCCAGATAGATGGTTTCCTCGAGCAGCGGCTCGGTATCGAGCGCCGAATCCGGCTCGACGGGCACATAGTCGTATTCCTGCACCAGCGCGACGTCCAGCGTCTCGGCGCGCAGCGCGGCGGGCGCGGTCGCCGGATCCAGTTCGGTCACCATCAGTTCCAACCCGGGATGATCGCGGCTCAGCGCGACGAGCGCGGGGGACAGGATCGTTCGGACGGCGGTCGGAAAGGCGCCGATCCGCAACGTGCCGGTGAGTTCGGCGCGGCTGGTGGCCAAGTCGGCGGCGGCCTGTTCGAGCACCGCGAGGATCGTCTCCGCGTGCTCGACGAGGGTGCGCGCGGCCGGGGTCAGCATGACCCGCCGCCCGGTCCGCTCCAGCAGCGGCACACCGGCTTCGCGCTCCAGCGCGCTGAGCTGCTGGGAGACGGCCGAGGGCGTGTAGGCGAGCGCGTCGGCGACCGCCGCGATGGTCTCGCGATGCGCCAGCTCGCGCAGCAGTCGCAACTTCCGAATATCGAGCATCAGTTCACCTTATGCTCGAATGTAGAAATATGAACTGGACCTGAAGGTTCAACGAGGTCACGCTGATATGCATGACGCTCGCAGGCCTCTTCGTCCCCCTGGTCACCCCGTTCACCGCGGACGGCGCGCTAGCGGCCGACGCACTGGCGGGCCTGGCACATTCGGCGCTCGCCGACGGCGCGACCGGTTTGGTCGCGCTCGGCACCACCGCGGAGACCGCGACCCTGAACGCGACGGAGCGCCGACTCGTCGTCGATATCTGCGCCCGCGCGTGCCGAGAACACAACGCCCCCTTGATCGTCGGCGCCGGATCCAACTGCACGGCCGACTCGATCGACGCACTCGCCGGCCTCAGCTCGCACATCACCGCCGCGCTCACTGTCGTCCCGTACTACACCCGCCCCTCCGAAGCCGGCGTCCTCGCCCACTTCCGCGCCCTCGTCGCCACCAGCCCGGTCCCGCTGGTCGTCTACAACATTCCGTATCGGACCGGCCGCACCCTCGGCGCCGACACCTTGCGCGAGCTCGCCGCGGAGCCGAACATCATCGGCGTCAAACACGCCGTCGGCGCCATCGACGACACCACCGTCGAGCTGATGCGAACGCGCCCAGCCGATTTCGCCGTCCTCGCCGGTGACGATCTGTACGCCGCACCGCTGCTCGCCCTCGGCGCCACCGGCGGAATCCTCGCCTCCGCGACACTCGCCACCGCCTCGTTCGCCGCCCTGGTGACCGCCTGGCGCGACGGACCGCTGGACGAGGCCCGCGCCCTCAGCCACCGTCTCGCCGCATTGTCCGCAGCCCTCTTCGCCGAACCCAACCCCGCCGTCATCAAGGCGGTCCTGGCCGCCGAGGGGCGCATCCCCAGCCCGGCGGTCCGCCTGCCGCTGCTTCCCGCGAGTGCCGCCGCGACGGCGGCCGCCTGCGCCGCGCTGGAATTTTGTTCTGCCGAATCCACGCAGAAATTGCTGGTGTAGGAGGCGAAGAGATGGAACGCTGAAGCGGTGACTCAACCTCCGGATACTCAGGCGACGGGGCCTGATCCGACCGCCGACAAACTGGACGCGGCGGTCTTCAAGGTGGCAGGCGTGGTCGTGCTCGGCGCGATCATGTCGATCCTCGACATCACCGTCGTCAACATCGCGCTGCCTACCTTCCAAGCCGAGTTCGAGACGAGCTACGCCATCGCGGCGTGGACGATCACCGGCTACACATTGGCGCTGGCCACCGTCATTCCGCTGACCGGCTGGGCGGCGGATCGGTTCGGCACGAAACGCCTCTACATGGCGGCGCTGACGTTCTTCGTCCTCGGCTCGGTGCTGTGCGCCACCGCGTGGAACATCGAGTCGCTCATCGCGTTCCGGGTGATCCAGGGCATCGGCGGCGGCATGCTGATGCCGCTCGGCATGACGATCATGACGCACGCGGCGGGCCCGCAGCGGGTCGGCCGGGTGATGGCGGTGCTCGGTGTGCCGATGCTGCTCGGTCCGATCTGCGGACCGATCCTCGGTGGCTGGTTGATCGAGTTCCACTGGCAGTGGATCTTCCTGATCAACGTGCCGATCGGCGTCATCTCGCTGGTCTTGGCGCAGGTGGTGTTCCCGGCGGACAAGCCGGAGCCGTCGGAGTCGTTCGACTTCCTCGGCATGTTGCTCGCCTCGCCCGGGCTCGCGCTGTTCCTGTTCGGCGTCTCGTCCATTCCCGGTGAGGGAACGGTGCTGGCGACGAAGGTGCTGCTGCCCGCGATTATCGGCTTGATTCTCATGGTGGCGTTCGTCTTCCACGCGCTGCGCACCGAGCATCCGCTGATCGATCTGCATCTGTTCCGCAACCGCGCGCTGACCTTCGCGGTGCTCACCATGGTGCTGTTCGCCATCGCGTTCTTCGGCGGGGCGTTGCTGCTGCCGACCTACCTGCAGCAGATCCGCGGCGAATCGGCGCTGATGGCCGGCTTGCTACTGATCCCACAGGGTTTGGGCGCGATGATCACCATGCCGGTCGCGGGACGGCTGGTCGACAAGATCGGACCGGGCAAGATCGTGCTGGTCGGCATCACCCTGATCGTGTTCAGCACGGTGTTCTTCACCAAGCTCGGCGTGGATACCTCGTACCCGCTCATGCTCGGCGCGCTGTTCGTGATGGGTCTGGGCATGGGCTGCACGATGATGCCGATCATGACCGCGGCGATTCAGACGCTGAGCCATCAGCAGGTCGCCCGCGGCTCGACCTTGATGAACATCGTGAACCAGACCGCAGGTTCGATCGGCACCGCGGTGATCTCGGTGGTGCTGACCAACTTCCTGAACAAGGAGGAGTTCGCCAAGCCGGCGATCGCGGCGAACGCCAACCCGGAGTTCGCGAGCAAGCTGCCGCCGGGTGTGCTGGAGACCGGATTGAGCCAGGCCGCAACGGCATTCAGCCACACCTACATCGTGGCGCTGGTGCTGACCGTCCTCACGCTGGTTCCGGCGTTTTTCCTGCCGCGGACCAAGCCGAAGAACCCGGAAGCGGTCGACGCGATCGCCGCGGTGCACGTCTGACAACCGCACACCTTCTGGTTCCCGCCCACCGACTCGCCGCACCGACACGCGTGCGGATGTCACAGCGTGCGGCGACCGGGATCGAGCCGCGATACCTCGCGGCTCGATCCCGGTGTTCGCGGGCGGGAGGTCAGCCGGGCAGATCCTCGATGGTCGCCGCCTCGTTCCTGGACAAATTGATGCCCAGGTTCGCCGCGGCGCGCTCCAGATCCTCGTCGTCACCGTCGCGCATCTCGATCGCCATGCCGTCCGAGGACAGCACCTCGACGTTGAGGCACAGCGACTGGAGTTCCTTGAGGAGCACCTTGAAGGACTCCGGAATGCCCGGCTCCGGAATGTTCTCGCCCTTGACGATCGCCTCGTACACCTTGACCCGGCCCACGATGTCGTCGGACTTGATCGTCAGCAGTTCCTGCAGCGTGTAGGCCGCGCCGTAGGCCTGCATGGCCCAGCACTCCATTTCGCCGAAGCGCTGACCACCGAACTGCGCCTTACCACCGAGCGGCTGCTGGGTGATCATCGAGTACGGGCCGGTCGAACGGGCGTGAATCTTGTCGTCGACCAGGTGGTGCAGCTTCAGGATGTACATGTAGCCGACCGCCACCGGGTACGGGAACGGCTCGCCCGAGCGGCCGTCGAGCAGGGTGGCCTTGCCGTCCGGGCCGACCATCACCTCGCCGTCGCGATTGGGCAGGGTCGAGCCGAGTAGTCCGGTGAGCTCCTCGTCCCGCGCTCCGTCGAACACGGGCGTGGCCAGATTGCTGTTCGCGGGTGCGGCGAGCAGTTCTTCGGGCAGTGTTTCGGCCCAGTCGGGCGCACCCTTGACCTCCCAACCGGTTTTGCCGATCCAGCCGAGGTGGGTCTCCAGGATCTGGCCGATGTTCATCCGGCGCGGCACGCCGTGGGTGTTCAGGATGATGTCGACCGGGGTGCCGTCGGTCATGAACGGCATGTCCTCGGTCGGCAGGATCTTGCCGATAACACCCTTGTTGCCGTGGCGGCCGGCGAGCTTGTCGCCGTCCTGGATCTTGCGCTTCTGCGCCACGTACACGCGCACCAGCTCATTCACGCCCGGCGGCAGGTCATCGTCATCGTCGCGCGAAAAGACCCGGATGCCAATGACTTTCCCGGATTGTCCGTGCGGCATCTTCAGCGAGGTGTCGCGCACCTCGCGCGCCTTCTCACCGAAGATCGCGCGCAGCAACCGCTCCTCGGGGGTCAGCTCGGTCTCACCCTTCGGGGTGACCTTGCCGACGAGGATGTCGCCGTCACGCACCTCGGCACCGATTCGGATGATGCCGCGCTCGTCCAAGTCGGCGAGTACGTCGTCGGAGATGTTCGGAATATCGCGGGTGATCTCCTCGGCGCCCAATTTCGTGTCGCGGGCATCGACTTCGTGCTCTTCGATGTGGATCGAGGTGAGCACGTCCTCTTCCACGAGGCGCTGCGACAGGATGATCGCGTCCTCGTAGTTGTGGCCTTCCCACGGCATGATCGCGACGAGCAGGTTCTTGCCCAGCGCCATCTCACCGTTCTCGGTGCACGGTCCGTCGGCAAGGACTTGTCCCGCTTCGACTCTCGCGCCCTCGTCGACGATCGGGCGCTGGTTGACGCAGTTGCCCTGATTCGACCGGTCGAACTTGCGTAGGCGGTAACTCTTGCGGGTGCCGTCGTCGGCCATCACCGTGAGGTAGTCGGCCGAAACCTCCTCCACCACACCGGGTTTCTCGTTGACGACCATATCGCCGGAGTCGATGGCCGCGCGTAGCTCCATGCCGGTGCCCACCAGCGGGGCCTCGGAACGGACGAGCGGCACCGCCTGCTTCTGCATGTTGGCGCCCATCAGCGCGCGGTTGGCGTCGTCGTGCTCGAGGAACGGAATCATCGCTGTCGCGACCGAAACCATTTGGCGCGGTGAGACATCCATGTAGTCGACCTCGGCGGGGGAGACGAACTCGACTTCGTCGCCGAAGCGCCGCGCGAGGACCTTCTGCTCGACCAGTCGCCCCTGTGCGTCGACCGGCGAGTTGGCCTGGGCGCGGATATACCGTTCCTCTTCATCGGCGGTCAGGTAGACCACCTCGTCGGTGGCCCGGCCGTCGACCACCTTGCGGTACGGAGTCTCGATGAAGCCGAAGGGATTGACCCGCGCGAACACCGAGAGGTAGCCGATCAGGCCGATGGTCGGGCCTTCCGGCGTTTCGATCGGGCACATGCGGCCGTAGTGGCTGAAGTGGATGTCGCGGACCTCGATGCTGGCCCGTTCCCGCGAGAGACCACCCGGGCCCAGCGCCGTGAGGCGGCGTTTCTGGGTGAGCCCGGACAGCGGGTTGTTCTGGTCCATGAACTGCGACATCTGGGAGGTGCCGAAGAACTCCTTGATCGCCGCGCTCACCGGGCGGATATTGATCAGGGTCTGCGGGGTGATCGCCTCGATGTCCTGGGTCGTCATCCGTTCGCGGACAACACGTTCCATGCGGGACAGGCCCAGCCGGACCTGGTTCTGGATCAGTTCACCGACGGTGCGCAGGCGACGGTTGCCGAAGTGGTCGATGTCGTCGACGGTGATCGGGAGTTCGACGCCGTCGGGTGAGTTCATGGTCTTGTCGCCGCGGTGCAGGCGGGCCAGGTACTCGATGATGGTGACGAGATCTGTTTCGGTCAGCGTCATCTGGTCGATGTGCAGGCCGAGCTTCTTGTTGACCTTGTAGCGGCCGACGCGGGCCAGGTCGTAGCGCTTCTCCTTGAAGAACAGGTTTTCCAGCATGTTCTGCGCCGACTCTTTGGTCGGCGGTTCGCCGGGCCGCAGCTTGCGGTAGATGTCGAGCAGCGCCTCGTCGGTGCCCGTCGTGTGGTCTTTCGCCAGCGTGGACAGCATGATCTCGGAGAACCCGAAACGCTCGGCGATCTGCTCCACGGTCCAGCCGAAGGCCTTGAGCAGCACGGTGACCGGCTGGCGACGCTTGCGGTCGATGCGCACACCGATCGTGTCGCGCTTGTCGATGTCGAACTCCAGCCACGCGCCACGCGACGGAATGACCCGGGCGCTGTGCAGGTCCTTCTCGGTGGTCTTGTCGACAGAGTGGTCGAAGTAGACACCCGGCGAACGAACCAGCTGGGAGACGACGACGCGCTCGGTGCCGTTGATGATGAACGTGCCCTTGTCGGTCATCATCGGGAAATCTCCCATGAAGACCGTCTGGCTCTTGATCTCACCGGTGTTGTTGTTGATGAACTCCGCGGTGACGAACAACGGCGCCGCGTAGGTCATGTCCTTGTCTTTGCACTCGTCGGCGGAGGCCTTGACCTCTTCGAACCGAGGGTCGGACAGCGACAGCGACATCGTGCCTGCGAAATCTTCGATCGGCGAGAGTTCGGCGAGCACCTCTTCGAGGCCGCCTGCGGTGCTGTCCTGGCCGCGGGCGGCGGCGCGGGCACGCCACTGTGGCGCGCCGATCAGCCATTGGAATGAATCGAATTGGGGGTCGAGCAGCCCCGGAACGTCGAGGGGCTCACGAATTCTGGCGAAAGACACCCGCTTCGGTGCGCCGGGGACACCGGCGATGACCTGGGCGTTGTTGGTGGCTTGGTGCGGGGAGACTGACACGGTGCGTCCTTCCACGACCTCATGCTGATGAATTGCGTGTGATCGCCTACCCGAACGGAACTCGCACACCATAGGAAGTGAGGACCACGGTATCGGTGGTGATCACAACGGATTGGTTCGTGGGGTCGGACAGGAGGCAGCCAGCGCAACGCATCAAATTACTCGCATATTCGCGGCAGCACAATAGGCATTCGATAATTGGGCACATGGGAGAGCCACTTCGAATGTTTTCCTCTGTGGTAATAGTAACTCCGGGATGTCGCCCGCGTCAAGACTTTCGGCGAAATCAATGGCAGAAGTCCGGTTCGGGGCTGCGCTACGTCCAGGCCTCGTCCAGAAAGTCCAGCACGAGCGGGCTTGCAATGGCTCGGAATTCGTCGAAGTAGGCATGCCGGGCGCCGGGGATCAACCGCATGCGGGCGTGCGGGATGCGCTCGGCGAGCAGCGGCGCGTTCGCCGCCGGATTGAAGCGGTCCTCGGTTCCGTGCACGATCAGGGTGGGGGTTGCGATGTCCGGCAGTGCGTCCCAGGCGTCGTGCCGGTTGCTGGCCATCAGGTGCCGGCGTTTGGCGTAGGCGGGCATAGTGGGATCGCCGACGGTGTTGTACGGGCCGGTGGTCTGTGCGAGCCATTCCGGGGTGTACATCAATTCCAGTAGGGCCTGATCGGCGGCGGCCTGGTCGGGTTGAATGAGCGACTGCCGAATCTCGGGACCGCGTTCGATGCCGTGTCTACCGCCGGGGGAGGTGCAGCCGAGGATGAGGCCGTGCACTCGTCCGGGATAGCGGGCGGCCAGCCACTGCCCGACCCGGCCACCCATCGACGTGCCGTACACCGCGGCTCGTTCGATGCCGAGGTCGTCCAGCACGGCGACCACGTCATCGGCGAAACCCGCTGTGCTGTAAGGCTCGTCGGGTTTGTCGCTGTCGCCGGTGCCGCGCCAGTCGAGGGTGACGGTGCGATACCGGGCTTCGAAGTCCTCGCGGATGCCGTCCCACCAGTGATGGTTGTTGGCTTGTCCGGCGAGCAGGATCAGCGGGCTGCCGGCGCCTGCGGTTTGATACGCGAGGCGAACTCCGTTGGCGGCCTTGGCATATGGCACGGTATCGGTCCTATCGCGTCGGTGGGTCGGTGGGGCGCAGGCCAGCGAGGACCAATTGCAGGCAGCGGCGCCACGCGGGCGAGCCGGTCGCCTCACCGAGCAGCGACAGCGCCCACACCAGATGCACCACGTCGTCATCGGTCGCGTCGGCGCGCACCGCACCCGCCTGCCTGGCTCGGTGCAGCAGCGTCGACAGGTGCGACATGCCGCGGTGGCAGGCCTCGGTGAGTTGGGCGGCGGCGGGGTGGTCGCCGGTGAAGGCCTCGAGCAGCCCGCGGTCGGCGGTGAACTGATCCAGCAGCTCCTCGATGAATCCGCTGAACGCCACCCACGCATCCGGTTCGGCCGCCGCCCGCGCGGCGAAATCCTCCATCGCGGCGAGCCGGGCGGGCAGCAGCGCGTCGATGAGCGCGTCGCGGTGCGGGAAGTGGTTGTAGAGCGTGCCGATGCTGACCCCGGCCCGGCGCGCGATCTCCTCCAGTGAACCGTCGAGGCCCTGCTCGGTGAACACACCGGCGGCCTCCCGCAACAGCTTCTCGCGATTGCGGGCGGCGTCGCGGCGCAACGGTTTGGTCATGGTGACCATCCTACAAAAGTCGAGGGGCTCCTCGATTTCGTGGTACGTTTTTAAAACGAGGGTCCCCTCAGTTTAGGAACAGGAGATCGTATGTCCAGCACATCCACCGCCGTGATCATCGGCGTCGGACCCGGACTCGGCATGTCCATGGCGCGGCGATTCGGCAGCGAGGGATTCCGGGTCGCGCTGGTGTCGCGCAACGACGCGCGCCACGAGGGCTATCTGAAAGAGCTTGCCGCGCAAGGTATCGACGGCACCGCGCATGCTGCTGACGTCACCGACCGGGCCCGGCTGAAGTCGGTTCTCGCCGACATAGCGAGCGATGGCGATATCGAACTCGTTTATTACGGCCCGGCTCCGGCCCACCAGCCCATTCCGCTTACCGAAATCGACGCCGACACAGCGCGATCCGCGTTCGACTGGATCTGGCCCGCCGTCGACATGGTGCACGATGTGCTCCCGGCCATGCTGGCGCGCGGTTCCGGCGCCTTACTGTTCGCGGGCGGGCTCTCCAGCGTTCGGCCGATGCCCATGCTCGGTCACCTGGCCCTGCCCTCCGCCGCGCTGCGCAACTACGCCGTCACGCTGCATGCTGCTCTGGCCGATCGCGGGGTCTATGCGGGCACCCTCACCATCGGCGGTCTCATCGAACGCGGGGATATCCACAGCATGGTGACCGCCGACCCGGATCGCTACGGATCGCCCGAGGGTCACACCCTCGATCCCGACCAGCTCGCCGACACGGCCTGGGATATGTACCGCAGCCGGGGCCGGGCGGAGGAAGTGTTCGACGTATTCAGCGGCTGACGGTACCGCTCAGCCGTCCGTGAGGATTTTGGCGGCGGCTTCCAATCCCTCGGCGGTACCGACGACCACCAGCAGGTCGCCTGCGGCGAAGAGGAAGTCCGGGCCCGGTGAGGGGATGACCGTACCGCCCCGCATGATCGCCACGATGGAACACCTTGTCCGGCTGCGCATCTCGGTATCGCCGAGTGGGCGGCCGGCATAGGGGGAGTCGTCGAGAATCAACAACTGCCGGGTATTCACGCCGTCGAAGTCGCGGTGCTCGTCCCGCAGCTGCGCGATCAGCTGCGGGGCGCCCAATAAGTTGGCCAGCGCGGCCGCCTCCGACGCCGACAGCGGAATCTGATCCGTGGCTTCCGGATTGTCGGCTTTGCTGACGATCAGATAGATCGTGCCGTCCTTGTGATCGATGACCCCGATCCGGCGGCGACCGCCCTTGACCGGAAAGTCCTTGCGCACACCGATACCCGGTAGGCGCGTCACTTCAACGTTCACCACACCAGCGTAACCGCGCCGGTCAGGTGAGGTGTGATCATGCTTATTCATCATAACCGATCGATCGTACGCGTTGTATTTTTGCAGGTAGCCGGCCCAGGCCTGCGCCGCGCCTGGGCCGTTCGCACCTGCGGGCTCGAATCAGTCCGAGGGGCCCGCGAGGTGATAGCGCACCGTCGGGCTCCAGAGGAAGAAGCCGTTGACGCCCGCGTCGTTCGCGGCGTCGATCTGGGCACGCACCTCGGCGGGCCCGTAGTTCACGCCCAGGCTGAAGTCCTGCAACCACGGGACGATCTGGGCGCCGGTGCCCTGGGTCTGGGTGCGGAAGTCCTGCAACGACCGGAAGGTGATGTCGTAGGGCTGGGAGTTCGGGTTGGCGACACCGTATTCGCCGGGGTTCCAATGGGAGGGGTACACCATGGGGGCGATGTAGTCGACGTACTCGGCCATCAGCGGAATATCCTGGGCGATCTGATCGGGGCGGGTGGAGGCGATGCCGAACACTGCGGCGCTCTGGTCGGCGCCCGCGTCGCGCACCGGATCGCGGCTCTCCCTGAGGAACTCGGCGATGGAGACGGTCGGCGACACCGTGGCGCCGGGGAAGTGCATCTGCGACAGCGCGCCGTCCGGACGCCGGATGTAGTCGTACATGATGCCGTCGAAGCCGAGCTTCGCCGCCTCGACCGCGAGATCGATGTTGTATTTGCGCATCTCGGGGTTCGCGAAGTTGGTGAAGGCGATCGGGCCGTACTTGCTGGAGTACGGCTGACCCGAGGGGGTTTGCACGACCCAGTCGGAACGCCCTGTCTGCCAGGCCCATTCGGCCATCGTCTTGTCCCGGAACGCGACGATCCGGCCCACCACGCGGATGCCCATGTCGTGCAGTTGCCGCAGCGCCGTCGGGGCGTCGTAGATCGGGGTGACCGCGCCCGACTCCCGGGCGAGCGGCACCTGGGAGTCGTAACCGACGACACCGTCCTCGTCCTTGATATCGAGCTGCACGGTGTTGATGCGCCCGTCGCGGGCCATGGCCAGCACGTCCTCGCGCAGGCCGTCGTCCGACCAACCGTAGGCGGTCACGTGGACCGCCTTGATCCGTGGCTGCTCCACCGCCGCCGTGATCGCCGCGGTGGTCCGGTTTCCCGCGCCGTCCACGGCGACGACGTCGGCACCGGTCTGGATCCGGGGCAGGGTGAGCTCGAACGTTCCGTCGGCGGCGGGGGTCACCGACTGGGTGCCCACCGAGACGCGTTCGGCGCCTTTTGTGTTGCCGCGCAAGGTAACCGGCTGGCGGTAGGAAGTCACGCCAGTGGGTTGGGTCAGCTCCAGGGTCGGTGGCTCGTTGTCCACCGTGAACGTCGTGGATACGCCGGGGCCGGTGCGCAGGAAACCCAGCACGCTCGGCGGGATCTCGGCGGTGAACTTGTGCTCGCCATCGGGCAGTGACCCCGGGCGGTACACCACGGTGTTGCCTTCGACGGTGCCGTCGACCGGCGCACCGTTGAGCTCGAGTCGCATAGCGGCGGGGTCGTGTTCACCCGCGTCCACCCGCAATGTCGTGGCGGACAGGGCAGTCGCGCCGATCAGCGTGTTCGGGAGGCCGGCCAGGCTCAATCCCTTGGGTTCGGTACGGACCCAGCTGAGGGTCACAGAAGCGACAAGAATTGATAAGACTGAGATAACCAGGACCGCCGCCAACCGCCGGTGTCCTGTAACGCCTAGTCTTTCTAGCAACGCGCACACCAACTTTCGTCCGAAGATGATCAACTATCGCGGGTTCGGCCCGCGGCCGTCGCTACTTTGCCGGTGTTTCGTGTGCAACGAAATGGTCGCGCTCGCGTACTGTTCGCGCGGTGGCGAAGAACGCGACCTTCGGTGTTCGAGTTATGTTGTCGGTGCTGATGTGCACGGCCGCGGCCTGCACGGCGGACGCCGAACCAGTCGATCCACGGCGTGCGATGGCGGAAACGCCGGCACCCACGAGCAGCCCGCCGCCCGATCCCGCCGCGGTGGGCGCCAACGAGCTCGGCGTCGTGCCGATCCTGATGTACCACCAGCTGGCGGCCGCGCCGGACAGCGAATACGACCAGACGCCAGCGAAATTCCGCGCTGAGCTCGATCGGCTGTATCGCGAGAACTACCGTCCGGTGACCGCCGCCGCGTACATCTCCGGCGCCGTCGACCTCCCGGCGGGCGCCCATCCGGTGGTGCTCACCTTCGACGACTCCACCCTCAGCCAACTCACCTTCACCGCGGACGGTCAGGTAGCGCCCGACACCGCCATCGGCATCCTCGAACAGTTCCGCACCGAGCATCCCGACTTCGCGCCCACCGCAACGTTCTACGTCAACAATGAGCCGTTCGGTAATGATCCGCGCGCGCTGTCCTGGCTGGCCGCACGCGGTTACGAGATCGGCGCGCACACCGCGAGCCACGCGAACCTCGCCCAGCTGGACAGCACCGGAGTCCAACGCGAGCTGGCAGGCAATGTGCGCGCCATCGTGTCGGCGGCGCCCGGTCGGGTGCGGACAATGGCATTGCCGCTCGGCATCTCCCCGGCCGACCGGTCCCTGGCCACCGCGGGTAGTTGGGACGGCACGAACTATGCGTTCGAGGCGGTGATGCTGGTCGGCTCGAATCCGGCACCGTCGCACTACGGGGACCTCGATCCCACGGCTGTGCCCCGAATCCGTTCCGGTGCAACGCCGGTCGACTTCGACTCCACCTACTGGCTGGACCGGCTCGCCGCGGATCCGCAGCAGCGCTACACCTCCGACGGTAATCCACAGCAGATCTCCTTCCCTGCGCGCTTATCCGGGACACTGAATTCGCGGTGGTCGGGTCAGGCCAAGCCGTACTGAGTGACTGTCGTTGGTGCCAAGTCCTTTACGTCAGCCGCCCAGGGTGGGCGGCTGACGTAAAGGCAGACGAGCGGGGCATTCACCGTGGCGAACGAGCCGCGAGCTGGTCGAGAGCCGCGACCATCCGGTCGATTTCGGCGCAGGTGTTGTAGAAGGCGAACGACGGACGCACTGTCGCCTCCAGTCCGAGCCGGCGCAGGATCGGCTGAGCGCAGTGATGACCGGCGCGCACCGCGATGCCCTGCTCGTTCAACGCCCGGCCGACCTCGATCGGCTCATAGCCATCCATGACGAAGGAGAGCACGCTCGCCTTGTCGGCGGCGGTGCCCACCAGCCGGACCCCGCGGACCGCGGCGACCCGGGGTGTCGCGTACTCGAGCAGGTGGTGCTCGTAGCGTGCGATGGCGTCCATGCCGAGACGTTCGACGTACTCGATGGCCGCGCCCAGCCCGACCGCGTCGGCGATATTGCCGGTGCCCGCCTCGAATCGTCCCGGTGGCGGCTGGAACAGCGAACGCTCCAGGGTGACGTCGCTGATCATGTTGCCGCCGCCCTGCCAGGGCGGCACGTCTTGCAGTATCTCGGATTTTCCGTAGACCACGCCGATTCCGGTGGGGCCGAACAGTTTGTGCCCGGAGAACACGAAGAAGTCGGCGCCGATCGAGCGCACGTCGATGCTGGTGTGCGGGACCGATTGCGCGCCGTCGACGAGGGTGACCGCCCCGGCGCGCTGCGCCTCGGCGACGATCTCGCGCACCGGGGTGATGGTGCCGAGAGCGTTCGAGACATGGGTCACCGAAACGAGTTTCGTTCGATCGGACAGCAACCTGGTGTATTCGCCGAGCAGCAGCTCGCCGTTGTCGTCCACCGGAATGACCTTCAGCTGCGCGCCGGTCTCGGCGGCGAGCAGCTGCCAGGGGACGATATTGGCGTGGTGTTCCAGGTGCGAGATGATGATCTCGTCGCCCGCGCGAATGTTCTTGCGGCCCCAGGTCTGCGCGATCAGGTTGATGCCCTCGGTGGCGCCGCGGACGAAGATGATCTCCTCCGCCGAGGACGCGCCGATGAACCGGGCCACGATGTCGCGGGCCTGCTCGTAGGCGTCGGTGGACCGTGCCGCCAATTCGTGTGCGGCCCGGTGGATATTGGAGTTCTCGTGCTCATAGAAGCGGGTGATCCGCTCGATCACCGACCGCGGCTTCTGCGTCGTCGCGGCGTTGTCGAACCACACCAGCGGATGGCCGTTCACCTGTTCCCGCAGGATCGGGAAGTCGTTGCGCACGGCGTATACGTCGAACGGTGGGTGTGCGTCCGGCAGGCGGGCCGGCGCGATGGTGCCCGTCGACGTCGGCGCGTCCAGGAAGTAGAAGCTCGGTGCCGCGGACGACGGTGCTGCGGGCTCCGGAAAACGTTGCGGTGAAAGCACTTCGCGCAACGACGGTAGGGCGGTCAGGAACGGGTCGTGGTGGATGCCCGCGGTGCTGACCGGTGGGTGTGCGGGTTGTCCCGCCGCGTCGGCCATCGGCACGTCGCGTCCCCAGCTCGGCACCGACGGGTCAGGTGTGCTGCCACCCGGCGGTGTGGTGCCCGAAAGTCCTTGTACGCCTGTCGGTGTACGTCTACCTGGGACGGTAGTGCCATACACGCCCGGGACGGATGGCTCCGGCGTGCGGCCGCCAGGCGGCGTTGCACCCGAGGAGGCTCTCGTGCCGGAGGCTGCCGACGGCGGGGTCGCGGATTCTGTCGTGCCGGACGCGGCTGAGGGGGTGCGGCCGCCGGGCGATGTAGTGCCGGATGCAGCCGACGGGGTGCTTGTGGGGGCAGTGACGCCGGTGACCCCAGGGACGTACGGCGCGGCCGTGCGGCCACCGGACGTAGCGCCCGAAACCTCCTGTGCGCCTGACGATGCCGTCACCGGCGGGTGTCCACCTGGGTGCGGCGCGCCCGAAAACCCGGGCGCGCCAACCGCCGTCGCCGTCGGCACCGGAGACGGTACCGGCACGTTCGGCGGCGAGGTCGGCATATCCGGTTGCAGCACACTCGGGCCCATCGGTGCGGCGGGGAGACCCGCCGACGCCGACGGCAGCGCCGAGAAGAAGGCTCCGGCAAGGCGATTCAGCGTCGCCTCGTCCGGCAGCATCCACTCGGCGCCGCCATCGTCGGATGGGCGCGAGATGTCAGCTCCGGTAGGTCGGTGCGTAGTCATGGAACTTGCCCACCTCGGCTCCGTCGAGCACTGCCACCGCATCGTCGGTCAGAATCGCCAGCGAGCAGTACAGCGACACCAGATACGACGCGATCGCGCTGCGATCAATACCCATGAACTTCACCGAGAGACCCGGCCCCTGTTCGCCGGCCAGACCCGGCTGATACAGACCGACCACGCCCTGCCTGGCTTCGCCGGTGCGAATCAGCAGGAACTTGGTCTTGCCGCGATCCACCGGAACCTTGTCCGACGGAATGATCGGAATGCCACGCCAGGTCAGGAACTGTGACCCGAACATGCTCACCGTCGGCGGCGGCACACCGCGCCGGGTGCATTCCCTGCCGAAGGCCGCGATGCCCTGCGGATGAGTAAGGAAGAACCCGGGTTCTTTCCATACCTTCGTGATCATATTGTCGAGATCGTCGGGCGTCGGCGGCCCGGCGATCGTCGCAAGCCGCTGCTTTTTCGCGGCATTGGCGATCAGCCCATAGTCAGGGCTGTTGATCAGTTCGCCCTCTTGGTGCTCTTTGATCGCTTCGATGGTGAGCCGCAACTGCTGAGCAATCTGATCGTGCGGGCTCGAATACAGATCTGAAACGCGCGTGTGCACGTCGAGAATCGTGTGCACCGCTTTGAGTCGGTACTCTCGCGGGTCGCGTTCGTAGTCGATGAATGTCTCCGGAAGCGGAGACTCGTCGAAGTTGTCGCACTGAATATCGACGGTTTGTTCGTGGGTAACCCGGTTGCGCCGGTAGATACCGGCCTCGACAGGAACCCAGTTCAGCAGATGAACCAACCACCGTGGGGTGATCGACTCCATCTGCGGAACGGTCTTCGTGGCATTAGCCAGTGTCCGGGCAGCATCATCGCCCAGCGCAACAGGCCGTGGAACAGCTTTCGTCATCGAACCACCTCGGGATCGGCAAATCCACCGTTACCAGCTCGATCATGCTAATCCCCGCTTTCCGTAATGCCTGTATCGACCCCATTGCCCGCCTTTCTCCGCGCGCCGTGGGTATCGGCGGGCTTATCGTGTGGTGCGTTCGCCGCCATTGACCGCGAGCACCTGGCCGGTAACCTGCCGGGCGGCGGGTGAGGCGAGATAGTGCACCGCGGCGGCAATATCGTCCGGAACGCCGGGGCGGCGAGTATGGGTGGCGGCGATCAGGGATGCGCGCCGCTCGTCGGTCAATTTGTCGCGGAAGAACTCCGTGTCGGCGATGTAGCCGGGGGAAACGACATTCGCGGTGATGCCGAGCGGGCCCAACTCGGCGGACAGTTGCGTATTCCACGAGGCGAGACCGGCCTTGGCCGCGCCGTAAGCGCCCGCGCCTTTGTCGGCGGCGATCGAGCCGATGTTCACCACGGCCCCTGGGTTCGTCAGCCGGTCGCGCAGCGCCGTGGTCATCAGGACGGCGCTGATCAAGTTGGCGTCGAGGTTGGCTCGCCAGGCGGCGGCCAGACTCCGCAGATCGGCCGGCGCGTCCAGGTCGAAGTCGGTATTGCCGCCCGCGTTGTTGACCAGCACGTGGATTTCGCGGGGGAGGTGATCGACCAGCGTCTCGATCTGCGCCGGATCGGTCGCGTCGCAGACATAGCCCGTCGCGCCGAGTTCCGCGGCTGTAGCGTGCAGCGGCTCGGCCCGGCGTCCGGTGATCACCACCGTGTCGCCCTCGGCTGCGAAGGTGCGCGCGATGGCCCGGCCGATGCCGGTGGCTCCGCCGGTTACCACGATGTTCCGTGCCATGTGATCTCCTCCATCTAGTATGTTTAGATCTAAACGTAGCCGTCGTTTAGGTCTGAACGCAACCGAGGAGTGGCATGGACGACAACGATCCCGTCGACGCGATCGCACTGGCCTGGCGGCGCGAGCGCCCGGGCACGCCGGTCGACGGCATCGGCGTGGTAACCCGAATCTGGCACCTGGCCAAGGTATTCGGTGACGACCGTCGCCGAGTGCTCGCCGCCGAGCACGCCGACACAGCCACCCTGGACCTGCTCAGCGTGCTCCGCCGCAGCGGCCCGCCATACCGCCTGACCACCCGCCAGCTCCAAGACCACACCATGCTCACCGCAGGCGCGATCTCCCAGCGGGTCGCCCGCGCCGAAGCCGAAGGCCTGGTCGCCCGCTCGCCGCTGAACGACGGCTCACGCGCCGTCGTCGTCGCCCTCACCCCGGCCGGCCACGACCTCGTCGAGCGACTGGTCGACCAGGTCCTGGGCCGCGAAGCAGACCTGCTCTCCGGCCTGACTCCCGAACAGCAGGCCGACCTGACCGACCTACTGCGCATCCTGCACCAGGACCTGATGTCCCGCCTGGGCAACCGCAAGATCACCCAGGTCGGTTCAGCAGATGCGTAGATGTCGTTGAATCTGTTGTGCAGCAGTTAGATCGGCGCAGTGCGGAGCGCCGAAGCGGTGGTGTCGATTGTTCGAGGCGAGTGCCCGGCGGAGCCGGAACTCTGGTCAGCGCAAGGCAAGAGCGAGGAAGAAGTCGACGCGGTCTTCGAGGCGCGAGAGGTCGCGGGCGGTCAGTTCTTCGATGCGCTGGATGCGGTAGCGCAGGGTGTTGACGTGGACGTGCAGGAGGTCGGCGCATTTGGTCCACGAGCCGGAGACCTCGAGGAAAGTTTCCAGGGTGTGGACTAGGTCGGCGCGGTTGTCTTGGTCGTAAGTGGTGAGGGGGTCGAGGAGGCGCAGGCGGAACATGCGGCGGACCTCGTCGGGGACCGAGGCGAGCAGGAGCATGTGGGTGGCGAGTTCGTCGTGGCCGACGACGCTGGCGGGTTGGAGGCGGCCTGCGGCCATGCGGCGGGCGTAGCGGGCTTCTTCTACGGCGCCGCGCAGGCCTTCGCCGTCGACCACGCCGCTGACGCCCACGGATAGTCGGCTGCCGCGCAGTCCGGGCTCCAAAGCGGGGACCGCACGGTTGATTTCGTCGATGACGGGGGTTTCCGGTCCGGCGGGGATCAGCGCGATCGCCTCGCCGTCCACCACGCCCGCGGCAGGCCTTCTGCCGTAAAGGATTTCGCGCAGCAGCACGCGTAACTCGCCGGGCCGCAACGTATCGTCACCGGCGGCCGCGACCGCGATATAGGTCTCGGCGGGCCCCAATCCGGTGAGTTCCAACCGCGAAATGATCTCGGTCGGTTTGGCATCCGAGACGATGAGTTCGATGAGTTCCTGCGCGAGCCGCCCCTCGGCGCTCTGCCGGTCGTCCTGGCGGGCGCGTTCCAGCGACACCACGGCGGCGAGCTCACCGGCCAGTGCGCGCCGCTCCTCGGGCCACTCGGTGTAATCGCCCTCGAACACCAGGAACCAGTCCGCGGCCCGCGAGGTGCGGTGCTCGTCGACCGCGAACAGGGAGAATCGGCTGCCTTCGTGCAGCAACGCGCACGGCAGGCGGCGGGCACTGAGAAACGCGGTGGTCACCTCGACCGGTGGCGCGGTGGCGGGCCCGGCGACCGCCCGCCCGGTGGACGACACCACCCAGCAGCGCATGCCGAGATCGCGTTCGATGAGCTCCAGCACCGAGCCGAGACCGGCGCCCGAGACGAGCTGGCGGTGCCGGTCCAGGATCGCGGTGAGATCCGCGGCCCGTCCGGTCGACAGGTTGCGGGTGATCTGTTCGGTGACCGCGGCGAACGCGACCGTCTCCGGCACCCGGAACAGCGGAATCCGGTGCTTGCGACAGGCCTCGACCACGTCCGGCGGTGCACCGCCGTACCTGGCGTCACCCGCGGCCATGCCCGCCACGCCGGCCTGGGCCAGCGCGCGGACGAAGACCTCGCTGTCGGCGGGATCGTGGCGCCACTGCATGCCGGTGAGCACGAGCTCCCCGCCGGAGAGGTAGCGACCGGGGTCGAGCATGTCGGTGGTCACCACCCAGCGCACGAACCGGTCCAGCTCTTCCTCGCCGGTGACGAGCTCTAGTCCCAGGTCCGCCATGGTCAGCAGTGATCGAAGGCGCACGGTGCGAAGGCTAACAGTCGCACCCCTGGTGAACGCCCTTGGACATTCGCACAAAGAGTTGGTTGTGAACTGGCGCACAGTTCAGATTTCTCGTTTCTAGCTGCGGTGTTCCCCGGCGGGTGTACTTGCGGAACAGATTGGCGAACCCCGACAGGAGGTCAGATGGCAGGCGACATCGGATGGCTCAACTCGTTGCCGCCGGACTGCGCCGTGCAGGAACTGCTGACCTGCTGCGCGTCCCGGCAGTGGGCGCAGAAGGTGGCGGCCTCGCGGCCCTATCCCGACGCCGCGAGCGCCACCGCCGCGGCCGTCGCCGCGGTGTGCGAGCTGAGTTGGCCGGATGTCGAGGAGGCGCTGTCGGCGCATCCGCGCATCGGCGATCGGGCCAAGGCCGAGTTGTCCGAGCGGGAGGCCGCGTGGTCGCGCGGCGAACAGTCCGGCGCCGCGACCGCCGACGCCGCCGTGCGGGCCGAGCTCGCCGCGGGCAACCGGGCCTACGAGGACCGGTTCGGCCACGTCTTCCTGATCCGCGCCACCGGCCGCAGCGCCGAGGAGATGCTCACCGAGCTGCGCAGGCGCCTGGCCAACTCGCTGCTCGACGAGCGCATCAAGGTGCAGAGCGAGCTCGCCGACATCACCCGGCTGCGTGTGCGAAAGCTGCTGGGGGAGAGGTGAGTTTGTCCACCCACGTGCTGAACGCGGTGACCGGGCGGCCGGCGGCCGGAGTCAGGGTCCAGCTGTCGCGCGCCGACGGAACCGTGCTCGCCGAACGGCACACCGACGACGACGGCCGCATCAAAGACTTCCCCGCTCCCGAAACCGGTACGCACCGGCTGACTTTCGACACCGCCGAGCTCAGCCCCTTCTACCCCTCGGTCGCCATCGACTTCACCGTCGCCGACCCGGCGGCGCACTACCACGTGCCGCTGCTGCTCAGTCCGTATTCCTACTCCACCTATCGAGGTAGCTGAACAATGTCGATCAAGCTCGGTCCGAACCGATATGGCAAAGCGGAGACCCATGTCGTCGGCGTGACGAAAAACGGTGGCGTGCACGAGATCCGGGATCTCAATGTCGGCGTCGCACTGTCCGGCGACATGGACGAGGTGCATCTCACCGGCGACAACAGCGCGGTGCTGCCGACGGACACGCAGAAGAACACCGTCTTCGCCTTCGCCAAGGAGCACGGCATCCGCTCGCCCGAGGCGTTCGGTGAGCTGCTGGCCCGGCATTTCGTCGATTCGCAGCCGACGATTCACCACGCGCGGGTCAGCGTCGAGGAGTACGCCTGGGAGCGCATCGTGCTCGGCGCGAGCAACGAGCAGCATTCGTTCGTTCGCTCGGGTCAGGAGGTGCGGACCGCGCGGGTGCACTACGACGGCGAAAAGTCCTGGGTCGTCGCGGGTTTGCAGGGTCTGGTGGTGCTCAACTCCACCGGTTCGGAGTTCCACGGGTACCTGAAGGACAAGTACACGACGCTGCAAGAGGCCTACGACCGGGTCCTGGCCACCGAGGTCAATGCGGAGTGGCGTTACATCGGCGAGCCCGGTGACTGGGACAAGACCTACCGCGAGGCCAGGCGCGCCATGCTGGAGGCGTTCGCCGAAACCTATAGCTACTCACTGCAACAGACCCTGTATGCAATGGGCGAGCGGGTACTCGCCGCCTGCGCGGAGATCGGTGAGGTCCGGCTGTCGCTGCCCAACAAGCACCACTTCGTGGTCGACCTGTCCGCCTTCGGGCTGACCAACGACAACGAGGTGTTCTACGCGGCCGACCGCCCCTACGGCCTGATCGAAGGCACCGTGTTGCGCGAGGACGCGCCCGCCGCCGGACCTGCGTGGGAGTGACGATGGACTTCTTGCGACCCACCAGCTGGGCGGACGCCCTCGACATCAAGTCGAACCGCCCGGACGCCACCCCCATCCAGGGCGGCACCGACATGATGGTCGAGCTCAACTTCGACAAGGGCCGCCCGAGCGCCCTGCTCGACCTCAATCCGTGCCGAGAGTTGTTCGAGTACAGCGAGATCGACGGCAAGCTGCGTATCGGCGCGGGTGTGCCGTACGTCCGGATCATCAACCGGCTCGGCAATCAGTTGCCGGGCCTGGCCCAGGCCTCGCGCACCGTCGGCTCGCCGCAGATCCGCAACCGCGGCACCGTCGGCGGCAATCTCGGCGCCGCGTCACCGGCCGGGGACACCCATCCGGCGCTGCTCGCGGGCAACGCGGTGATCGAGGTCGAGTCGGCCACCCGCGGCACCCGGATGATCCCGATCGACGACTTCTACGTCTGGGTGAAGAAGAACGCCCTCGAGTCCGACGAGCTGATCCGCGCGATCTGGCTGCCGCCCGCCGAAGGGCCGCAGTACTTTTCGAAGGTCGGCACGCGCAACGCCATGGTGATCGCCGTGTGCTCGTTCGCCGTCGCGCTGTACCCGGGTACCGGCACCGCGCGGACCGGCATCGGCTCGGCCGGACCGACGCCGTTGCGCGCGAAGCCGGCTGAGGAATTCCTTGCCGCGCAGCTGCCTTGGCACGATCCGGCTCCGCTCTCCGACAGTGTGCTGCGCGAGTTCGGCGCGCTCGTGTCGGCCGCGGCGGCCCCGATCGACGACGTCCGCGGCACCGCGGACTACCGCAAGCACGCCCTGTCGGTGCTGGCCCGCCGCACGCTGGGCTGGGCATGGACCGACTACCTGACAGAAAGGAAGGCAGCCTGATGCGCGTGACCTTCGACGTGAACGGCGCCACGGAGACCGTCGACGACGTGTGGGAGGGCGAGAGCCTGCTCTACATGCTGCGCGAGCGGATGGGCCTTCCCGGCTCCAAGAACGCGTGCGAGCAGGGCGAATGTGGTTCCTGCACGGTGTATTTGAACGGCACGCCGGTGTGTTCCTGCCTGGTGGCGGCCGGTCAGGCCGAGGGCTGCTCGGTGCGGACGGTGGAGGGCCTGACCAAGGGCGCGCAGCTCGACCCGATGCAGCAGGCGTTCGTCGAGGCGGGAGCGGTCCAATGCGGTTTCTGCACACCGGGTCTCATCGTGCAGGCGCACGACCTCATCGAGCACAATGCCGATCCTTCGGATGCGGAGATCCGCGAGGCACTGGCCGGAAACCTCTGCCGCTGCACCGGATACGAGAAAATCCTGGATGCCGTGCGGCTCGCGGCACAGCGAAAGGCGGCGGCGCAATGAGCAAGACTGTTATCGAGAACGCGTACATCGCACCGGTCGTCGGGCCGGAGATCCCCTCCGGCTACCTGGTGATCGCCGATGGCAGGATCGAATCCCTCGGCGCGGGACCGGCGCCCATCGTGCCCGACGCGCAACGCATCGACGGCACGGGCTGCCTGGTCACCCCCGGCCTGGTCAACACCCACCACCATCTGTACCAGTGGGCGACCCAGGGCATGTTCCAGGACTCGACGCTGTTCGAGTGGCTGACCGGCCTGTACCGGACCTGGGCGCGGATGGACGCCGACGTCGTCTACGGCGCGGCCTCGGCCGGTTTGGGCTGGATGGCGCTGACCGGCTGCACCACCAGCAGCGATCACCACTACGTCTTCCCACAGGGGCGCGGAGATCTGTTCGACGCCGAGGTTCGGGCCGCCCGCGAGCTCGGTATCCGGTTCCATCCGTGCCGCGGCTCGATGGACCGCGGTCAGTCCGACGGCGGGCTGCCGCCGGACGAGGTAGTCGAGGATCGCGACGCGATCCTGCTGAACACCGCGGAAATCATTGATAAATATCATGATCCGTCGTTCGACTCGATGCTGCGCGTCGCGGTGGCGCCGTGCTCGCCGTTCTCGGTGAGCGAGGGCCTGATGACCGATGCCGCGTCGCTGGCGCGCAGCAAAGGTGTCCGCCTGCACACCCATCTCGCCGAGACGCTCGACGAGGAAGAGCACTGCCGCGAGCAGATGGGCTGCACGCCGGTCGAATACATGGAGAAGCTCGGCTGGCTCGGCGACGATGTCTGGTTCGCGCACGCGGTGCATCTGCACGACGCCGACATTCGGCGCTTCGCCGAGACCGGCACGGGCATGGCGCATTGCCCGAGCTCCAACGCCCGGCTCGGCGCGGGCATCGCCCGGATCACCGACCTGCTGGCGGCGGGCGCGCCGGTCGGTCTCGGGGTGGACGGCGCGGCCTCCAGCGAATTGACCTCGCTGGCCGGTGAACTGCGCCAGACCATGCTGTTCCAGCGCGCGGTACACGGCCCGACCGCGCTGACCGCGCGCCAGGCGCTCGAGGTCGGCACCCTGGGCGGCGCCCGGAACCTGGGCCGCCAGTTGGAGATCGGCAGTCTGGAACCGGGCAAGCTCGCCGACATCGCCATCTGGCGGGTCGACGGGTTCCGAGCAGCGGTCCAGGATCCGGTGTGCACCTTGGTCTTCGGGCCGACGCCGCCGCTGGCCCGGCTGCTGGTCGGTGGTCGCACCGTCGTGGAGAACGACGAGCTGCGCACCGTCTCGCACGACGCGGTCGGTCGGGCCGGCGCGGCCGCGCGGAATCGCCTGCTACAGGAGGAATCTCGATGACCTCGGCTCGAACCACCCGTTTCCCCGGTGAGGTCGCCGCACCCGGCAAGGGCGGCGTCGGCGAGAGCCCGCTGCGGCCCGACGGCACCCTCAAGGTGAAGGGTGAATTCGCCTACTCCTCGGATCTGTGGATCGACGGCATGCTCTGGGGCGCGACCCTGCGCAGCCCGCATCCGCGCGCCCGCATCCTGAGCCTCGATATCGGCCCCGCGCTGAAACTGCCCGGCGTGCACGCGGTGCTGACGCACGAGGACGTGCCCGGCCGCAAGATGTACGGGCTCGACCACACCTGGGACCAGCCGGTGCTCGCCATCGAAGAGGTCCGCCACCACGGTGAGCCGATCGCGCTGGTCGCCGCCGATCATCCCGAGATCGCCCGGCGCGCAATGGAAGCCATCGTGATCGAGTGGGAGGTGCTGGAGCCGATCACCGACCCGCTCGCCGTGGTCGCCGACCCGGAGCGGCACAAGGTGCAGGAGCGCGGCGGCATCACCCGGTATCAGCCGGTGCGCGTCGGCGATATGGAGGTCGGCCGGGCGCTGGCCGAGGTGGTGATCGCCGAGGACTACGAGGTCGGCATCCAGGACCAGGCGTTCCTCGGTCCGGAGTCCGGCCTGGTGGTGCCCGCGGAAGACGGCGGCCTGGACTTCTACGTCGCCACCCAGTGGATGCACTGGGACCTCACGCAGATCGGCCCCTGTCTGGACCTGCCCGAGGACAAGATGCGGATGACGCTGGCCGGCGTCGGCGGCGCGTTCGGCGGCCGCGAGGACCTGTCCATGCAGATCCACGCGGGCATGCTGGCGCTCTACACCGGCAAGCCGGTCAAGATGATGTACAACCGCGAGGAGTCCTTCTTCGGGCACGTGCACCGGCATCCGGCGCAGATGCGCTACGAGTACGGCGTCACCCGGGCCGGGAAGATCGTGTTCGCCAAGGTCCGGATCGTGCTGGACGGCGGGGCCTACACCTCCGCCACGCTCAACGTCACCGGCAACGCGGCCTCGCTCGCGGTGGGCCCCTACGAGATCCCGAACCTCGAGATCGACGCGTACGGCGTCTACACGAACAACCCGCCGTGCGGCGCGATGCGCGGATTCGGTGCGGTGCAGGCGTGTTTCGCGCACGAGTCGATGATGGACAAGATCGCCGAGGCGGTCGGGCTCGACCCGGTGCACGTGCGGCAGATCAACGCCGTGAGTCAGGGTTCCAAGATCGCGACCGGGCAAGTGGTGCACGCGCCGATGCCGATGGCCGAGATGCTCGGGCAGGCACGCGACATGCCGCTGCCCGCGCCCCTGGATGTCGCCGATATCCGGAACCTGCCCGGTGGTGCCTCGCAGACCACGCATGGCGAGGGCGTCGTGCGCGGCGTCGGCTATGGCGTCGGCATCAAGAACATCTGTTTCTCCGAGGGTTTCGACGACTACTCCACCGCGCGGGTCCGGCTGGAAGTCATCGGCGGTGAACCGGTCGCACTGGTGCACACCGCCGCGGCCGAGGTCGGCCAAGGGCTGGTCACCGTCGAAGCGCAGATCGCGCGCACCGAGCTCGGTGTCGAGAAGGTCACCATCCATCCGGCCGACAACCAGGTCGGCAGCTCCGGCTCCTCGTCGGCCTCCCGGCAGACGTATATGACCGGCGGTGCGGTGAAAGCCGCGTGCGAGGCGGTGCGGATGCGCGTACTCGCCTTGGCCCAAGGTCGTTTCGGCGCGGCCCGCGGACTCCGGCTGGTCGGCGGCAAGGTGGTCTCGCACACCGGTGAGGTGTATGCCGCGCTCGTGGAGCTGCTCGGCGACGAAATCATCGAAGAGACAAGGGAGTTCCATCACAGGCCGACCACCGGCATGGATCCCGTGACGGGCCAGGGCGACAGCCACACCCAGCTCGCCCTGTGCGTGCACCGGGCCGTGGTGGATGTCGACACCGAACTGGGGCTGGTCAAAGTCGTTGCGCTGGACGCCGTCCAAGATGTCGGAAAGATCATGAACCGCTTGTCGCTCGAGGGCCAGATCCACGGTGGCTCCGCCCAGGGCCTCGGCCTCGCGGTCATGGAGGAAATTCAGGTCCGCGACGGAAAGGTGCTCAACCCGTCCTTCACCGACTACCTGATCCCCACGATTCTCGATATGCCGCCACAGCGGCTGGAGATTCTCGAAAACGCCGACCCGCACGCCCCATACGGGCTGCGCGGCGCCGGAGAGCCACCCACGCTCTCCTCGACTCCCGCGGTCGTCGCGGCCATTCGGGACGCATGCCGTTCCGCGGGAGGAACCGTGCACATCAACCGAGTGCCGGTGCGTCCGGAAGACATCATCCGGAGCAGTTGATCAACAGGGGTTGTGTCCGTCACGCGGGCGCCGTGTCTAGAACGACATCGCCTGCGTGACAACGCAACACAGACCCCACAACAGCAGAACCGAACCACGCGATCCGGCCATGACGGCCGGTTCGTAGGTCGGCTATGCCCCGAGGAGGGCACGCCAATGACCCAAGTCCAGACCCACTCCTCCGTCCCGGAGCCGGTCACCGGAAGATCCCCGCTCGACCGATTCTTTCGGCTGAGCGAACGCAAGACCACCGTCTCCCGCGAAATTCGCGGCGGTATCACCACTTTCGTGGCGATGGCCTATGTCATCCTGCTCGTCCCGCTGATCATCGGCGGGGTCAAGGACATCGACGGCAACACGCTGAGCATCGCTCAACTCACCACCGCCACCGCGTTCTCGGCCGGGCTCAGCACCATTCTGATGGGCCTGGTCGGCAACGTACCACTCGCCCTGGCGGCCGGCCTCGGCGTCGTCCCGGTGGTCGCCTTCCAGGCGGCCCCGCACATGACGTGGCCGCAGACCATGGGCCTGGTGGTGCTGATGGGCGTGGTCATCGTGATCCTGGCCGCGACCGGCCTGCGCACGATGATCATCAATGCCATTCCGCTGTCGCTGAAGAACGCGATCGGTGTCGGCATCGGCATGTTCATCGCGATGATCGGCCTGGTGTCGGCGGGTGTGGTCGGTCACGGTGCGCAGACCGGGCCGCCGGTCACGCTCGGTGCCGGTGGGCACCTTTCCGGGTGGCCGGTAGTGATTTTCGCCGTCGGATTGCTGCTCATGCTGGCACTGTTCATCCGCAAGGTGCCCGGCGCCATCCTGATCAGCATCGCCGTCGCCACGGTGCTCGCCATCGTGGTCAACTCGCTGGCGAAGGTCGATCCGAAAACGTGGGGTCCGGTGGTGCCGGAGACGCCGAAGGGGTTCTTCGCCGCGCCGGACTTCGGGTTGGTGCTCGATATCGATCTGCTCGGCGGATTCGCCAGGGCAGGCGGGCTGGTCGCGGGCGTTGTGTTGTTCACGCTGGTGCTCACCGGGTTCTTCGACGCCATGGGCACCGTGTTCGGGGTCTGTGACGAGGCGGGCCTGCTCGACGAGCGGGGCACCATGCCCGGCCTCGGCAAGGTGCTGACCGTCGACGGTATCGGGCAGGTCATCGGGGGCGTGAGCGGCGGCGCGGGGAACACCGTGTATGTCGAGTCCGCGACGGGTGTCGGTGAGGGCGCACGTACCGGGCTGGCCAGTGTGATGACCGGTGGATTGTTCTGTCTCGCAGTGCTGTTCACCCCGCTCGCGGCCGTGGTGCCGATCCAGGCCGCCGCACCGGCGCTGGTGCTGGTCGGGGCGCTGATGATGACCCAGGCCCGCAAGATCGACTGGGCCGACCTGGAAGTCGCCGTCCCGGCCTTCCTGACCATCGTGCTGATGCCGTTCACCTACTCGATCACCAATGGTGTCGGCGCGGGCGTCATCGCCTATGTGGTGATCAAGGCGGCGCGCGGCAAGTTCAGTGAGATCCACTGGCTGATCTGGGTGGTCGCGGTGGTCTTCGCCGGGTACTTCGGCATCGCGGCCATCGAACTGATGCTCGGCGGATAGAACGGCGGAAACAATGCGTGACCTCGCGGCAGAGCTCCTGCCCTGGCATACGGCGGGTAAGACCTACGCCGTCGCCACCGTGATCGGCGTCAGCGGCAGCGCGCCGCGGCCGCCGGGCGCCGCCCTGGCGGTGGACGCCGAAGGTGTTGTCATCGGCAGCATTTCCGGTGGCTGCGTCGAAGGCGCGGTGTACGAGCTCTGCCGCGAGGCACTGCGCACCGGGCGGCCGGCGCGCGAAACCTTCGGGTACAGCGACGACGACGCGTTCGCCGTCGGACTGACCTGCGGGGGCAAGATCGAAGTCTTTGTCCAGACCGTCACGCCCGCCGAGCACGACACGATCGCGGCTTTGCTGCGGTCCGCCGAGCCGGTGGCACTCGTCCGTGACCTGAATACCGGAGCCGCAATGACTGTGGGGCCGTGGTGGACGCTCGGGGCTGATTTCGAGCCGGTGGTGGTTGCCGAAGCGCGGGCGATGCTCGACATCGGAGCTACCGGCGTGCGCGCCATCGGCTGCGGCGACCGGGAAGCGACGGTCTTCGTGGAATCGTATGTACCGCCGCCGCGCATGATCGTCTTCGGCGCAATAGATTTCGCGGCTGCGGTGACGCGGATGGGCCGGTTTCTCGGCTACCACGTCACCGTGTGTGATGCCCGCCCCGTCTTCGCCACGCAGGCGCGATTCCCCGACGCGCACGAGGTCGTCGTGGAGTGGCCCGACCGGTATCTCGCGCGCACCGAGGTCGACTCCCGGACCGTGCTGTGTGTGCTGACCCATGATGCGAAATTCGATATCCCGTTGCTGGAGAAGGCCTTACGGCTGCCGGTCGCCTACGTCGGTGCCATGGGTTCGAGGCGCACCCATGAGGATCGGATGGCCAGTCTGCGCGCCGCTGGTCTCTCCGAAGCCGAACTGGCGGTACTGCATTCGCCGATCGGACTCGACCTGGGCGGGCGCACGGCCGAGGAGACCGCTGTCGCCATCGCCGCGGAAATCGTGGCGGTCCGGCGCGGCGGCTCGGCCCGGCCACTCAACACCACCGACGGAGCCATCCATCGGGACCTGGTGCCGACCCGGTGACGGTATTCGGCTGGAGCATCATACGAAATCGACTTCGGAATGCTCGATCAGCTTTGGGTTGATGTCATCTATCCGAACCACGCGTAATCCACGCATACTTGATGAAATTCGATACAAAAGGACCCGATAATGCCGTTGATTTTCCTGAACGGTTCCGCCATGCGCGGAGGGCCGCTCAACCACCTGTTGAACGGTGCGCCGTTCGCCGGTGAGGCGAAAACCGCACCACGCTACCGATTCTTCTCGGTCGGCGATCGTTTTCCCGGCCTCGACCCGTCGCCGGACGGCGGCTATTCGATCACCGGCGAGCTGTTCGACGTGCCGCTCGACGTGCTGCGCGAAAGCCTGCTACCTGCGGAACCGCCGGAGCTGGAGCTCGGCGCGATCGAGCTGGACGACGGCAGGTCGGTGCTGTCGATGGTGTTGCGCAGGCCGCCGACGTCGTACCCGGAGCTGATCGACATCACCCGCATCGGCAGCTGGAAGAAATATCGAGAAGGAGCTGAATGAAGCATTACGCAGGGGAGTCCGGTCTCCCGAGATTCGACGTCAATTGCTCTATTCTTTTCACCGATCTACCGCTGCTGGAGCGTCCGGCCGCAGCCAAGGCCGCCGGTTTCGACGCGGTCGAATTCTGGTGGCCCTTCGGCGAAGATCCCACGCCGGGGGACAAAGAGATCGACGCATTCGTGCGTGCGATCGATGACGCCGGTGTGCAGCTGGTCGGGTTGAATTTCATCGACCTTATTCCGGTGGGCCGTGGTCTGGTCTCCGTGCCCAGTGAGACCTCCCGGTTCCGCGACAACATCGAGGTAGCCGTCGGGATCGCCGAACGCACCGGCTGCCGGGCGCTGAACGCCCTCTACGGCAACCGCATCGCGGGGGAGGACCCGGCGAAGCAGGACGAACTGGCCCTGGAGAACCTACGGCTGGCCGCTCGCGCCGCCGCCCGGATCGGTGCCGCCGTATTGGTCGAGGCGTTGAATGCGCATGAGTCGCCGCACTATCCGATCGTCAGCGCCGAGCATGCCGTGCGCGTGATCGAGCAGACCGGCGAGCCGAACGTGCGCTTCCTCTGCGACCTGTACCACCTGGCGCGAATGGACGAAAACCTGATTCAGGTCATCAAGACCTACGCCCAGCACATCGGCCACGTGCAGATCGCCGACGACCCGGGTCGCGGCCGGCCGGGGACCGGTGAACTCGACTTCGAAGCGCTGTTCCAAACCCTCGCCGCCGCAGGCTATGACGGCTGGATCGGCCTCGAATACAAAGACCCCGAGCTTGATTGGAAGTGGATGCGCGCATGAGCACTATCGGTTTTATCGGCCTCGGGATCATGGGCAGCCCGATGGCTGGCCACCTCGTCAAGGCCGGGCACGACGTGACCGGCTACGACATCGGCCCGAAGGGTCTCGAAAAGCTGAAGGAGGCGGGCGGTTCCGCCGCGGCCAGTGTCGCCGAGGCCGTCCGCGACAAGAACATCATCATCACGATGCTGCCGCAGGACGAGCACATCGAGCAGGTCTTTCCCGAGATCGTCGAGCACTCCGTCCCCGGCTCGCTCTACATCGACTTCTCCACCATCACCCCGAAGACCGCCAAATGGACGGCCGAGCAGGGCAAGAAGAACGGTCTGCGGGTGCTGGACGCACCGGTCAGCGGCGGGGAGAACGGGGCGATCAACGCGGCCCTGTCGATCATGGTCGGCGGCTCCGAGGCCGACTTCGCCGCCGCCACCCCGATTTTCGAGGCGGTCGGCAAGACCTTCGCGTTGGTCGGCGGCAGCGGTGCGGGCCAATGCGTCAAGGCGGCCAACCAGCTCGTCGTCGGCGGCACGTACGCCCTGGTTGCCGAGGCGATCCTGCTGATGGAGAACTTGGGGGCGGACGCGGCCAAGGGGCTCGACGTGCTGGCCGGCGGTCTGGCGGGCAGCAAGATCCTCGAGCTCAAGCGCGAAACCATGCTGGCCCGCAACTTCGTGCCCGGCTTCCGGATCGACCTGCACCACAAGGACATGGGCATCATCCTGCAAGCCGCCCGCGAGGCCGAGGTGTCGATCCCGATGGGCGCGCTCACCGCGCAGCTGATCGCGGCGGGCCGCGCCATGGGGTACGGCTCGCTGGACCACTCCGGTCTGCTGCTGGTCGCCGAGGCGCTGTCGGGTCGAGGCGAGGCATGAGAATGCCCGCGCCGTCGCTCGCACGGCACGAAGCATGCGGCATCCGGCTGCCCGACGGCTGGGTGCGCAGCGAGAAACCTGCCGACCGTGCGATGCCGCACGCGATGCAAACACGCAACATCAGCCAGAACAAGGAGGGTTGACCATGGCACGGATGCGTACCGTCGACGCCGCGGTCCTGATCCTCGAAAAAGAAGGCGCGACACAGGCGTTCGGGCTGCCCGGCGCGGCGATCAACCCCTTCTACAGCGCGATGCGCGCGCACGGCGGCATCAAGCACGTGCTCGCGCGGCACGTCGAAGCGGCGTCGCACATGGCCGAGGGCTATACCCGCGCCACGGCGGGCAACATCGGCGTCTGCATCGGCACCTCGGGGCCCGCGGGCACCGACATGATCACCGGGTTGTACTCGGCCAGCGCCGATTCCATCCCGATCCTGTGTATCACCGGTCAGGCGCCGGTCGCGAAACTGCACAAGGAGGACTTCCAGGCCGTCGACATCGCCTCGATCGCCGCGCCGGTCGCCAAGTGGGCGGTCACGGTATTGGAGCCCGCGCAGGTCCCCGGTAGTTTCCAGAAGGCCTTTCAGCTGATGCGGGAGGGCAGGCCGGGCCCGGTGCTGATCGACCTGCCGATCGATGTGCAGCTCGCCGAGATCGAGTTCGACATCGACACCTACGAGCCGCTCGTGGTGCATCGGCCCGCGGCGACCCGGGCGCAGGCGGAGAAGGCCATCGCCATGCTGAACGCGGCCCAGCGGCCGCTGCTGGTGGCCGGTGGCGGCATCGTGAATGCCGACGCCGCCGAACTGCTCGTCGAATTCGCCGAGCTGACCGGTGTTCCCGTGGTGCCGACCTTGATGGGCTGGGGCACGATCCCCGACGACCACGCGTTGCACGCGGGCATGGTCGGCTTGCAGACCTCGCATCGGTACGGCAATGCCACCATGCTCGAGTCGGATTTCGTGCTGGGTATCGGCAACCGGTGGGCCAACCGGCACACCGGCGGCGTCGAGACCTACACCAAGGACCGCACTTTCGTACACGTCGACATCGAGCCGACCCAGATCGGCCGGGTCTTCGCCCCGGACTTCGGCATCACCTCCGATGCCGGTGCGGCGCTGAAAGTATTCATCGAGGTCGCCCGCGAGCTCGCGACGGCCGGCGAACTGCCCGACCGCAGCGACTGGGCGGGGCAGGTCCGGGCGCGAAAGCAGCTCGGCCAGCGCAAGACCCACTTCGACAACGTGCCGATCAAGCCGCAGCGGGTCTACGAGGAGATGAACCGGGCGTTCGGGCCGGAGGTCCGCTACGTCAGCACCATCGGGCTCTCGCAGATCCAGGCGTCGCAGCTGCTGCACGTGTACAAGCCGCGGCACTGGATCAATGCGGGGCAGGCCGGACCGCTGGGCTGGACGCTGCCCGCCGCCCTCGGTGTCGCGACCGCGGATCCGGATTCGACGGTGGTGGCGTTGTCGGGTGACTACGACTTCCAGTTCCTCATCGAGGAATTGGCCGTCGGCGCCCAGTTCAACATCCCGTATATCCATGTGCTGGTGAACAACTCGTACCTGGGGTTGATCCGCCAGGCGCAGCGCAACTTCTCCATGGACTACTACGTTCAGCTCGACTTCGACAACATCAACAGCCCCGAGGTCGGCGGCTACGGCGTCGATCACGTCAAGGTCGCGGAAGGGCTGGGCTGCAAGGCCATTCGGGTCTTCGAACCGGACCGGATCGGCCAGGCGCTGGAAGATGCCAAGAAGATGATCGTCGAACACCGGGTCCCGGTGGTCGTCGAATGCATCCTCGAACGCGTCACCAATGTGTCGATGGGCTTGGAGATCGACAACATCGTCGAATTCGAGGAACTGGCGCAGTCCGCCGCGGACGCGCCCACTGCCACCGTCGCCATCGAACCGGAGCCGGAACCGGTCGGAGGCGGCAGGTGAGCGGGCCGGACGCGCCCCGCTCGAAAGATGTGCGCGGCGGGTGGCGCGATGGCCATTGCGTCGTCGCCCCCGACAAGTTCAAGGGGTCGCTGACCGCGCCTCAGGTCGCCGCGCACATCGTCACCGGACTCCGCCGGGTCCGCCCGGACCTCCCCGTCGTCAGCATGCCGGTGGCAGACGGGGGCGACGGTACGGTCGACGCCGTCGTGGAGTCGGGCTTCGTCCGCTTTCAGACGAGCGTCGCCGGACCGCTGGGATTGCCGGTGGCTGCTTCGTTCGCGATGAGGGGCGAGGCGGCCGTGATCGAGCTGGCGGAAGCGTCCGGCCTGCGTCGGCTGCCTATTCGGCCGACCTTCCAAACCGCTATGACGGCAACGAGTTACGGCACCGGCGAGCTGATCCGCGCGGCCGCCACCCGCGGCGCTCGCCGGGTCGTGCTCGGTCTCGGCGGCAGCGCGTGCACCGACGGGGGAGTCGGCATGATGTCGGCCCTGGGCGTGCGCTTCCTCGACGACCACGGTCGCGAGCTGCCGCCGGGCGGTGCGGCGCTGAGCAGGTTGGCGCGCATCGATGCCAGTGACATGCTGCAGGTGCCGGTGATCGTCGCGTCCGACGTGGACAATCCGCTGCTCGGGCCGCGCGGCGCCGCGCACATCTACAGCCCGCAGAAGGGCGCGCGGAGCAGCGACATCGACGAATTGGAGTGGGGCCTGGCACGTTTGGCCTCGATCGTCGAACGCGATCTCGGCGCCGACGTCGCGGACCGGCCGGGCGCCGGTGCCGCGGGCGGGGTCGGTTACGCCGCGCTCGCCTTCCTCGGGGCGACGGTGCGGCCGGGCATCGAGCTCATTCTGGAGCTGATGTCGTTCACCGAGCAGATCGCGGGGGCCCGGCTGGTGATCACCGGTGAGGGGTCCCTCGATCCGCAGACCCTGCACGGCAAAGCGCCGGTCGGGGTCGCGCGAGCCGCGGCAGGCGCCACCGTGCCGGTCGTCGCGGTGGCCGGCCAGCGCTCGCTCACCGGCGAGCAGCTGCGCCGCGCCCACATCGCGCAGGCGTACGCGCTGACCGACCTCGAACCCGACCCGGAGGTCTGCATGGCGAACGCGGGACCACTGTTGGAACGGCTGGCCGGTGAGATCGCCGGGGCCTGGCTGGGAGCGAGCGCTCATGCATGATCTGGTCATCCGATCCCGGCGGGTCGCGCTGCCGGAGGGGATCCGCGCGGCCTCGATTGCCGTGCGGGACGGCAAAATCGTGGCCCTGGCGGACTACGACGCGGTGCTGCCGGCGGCGGCGACCACCGACCTCGCGGATCTCGTCGTGTTGCCGGGTCTGGTGGACTCGCACGTGCACGTCAACGAGCCGGGGCGGACCGAGTGGGAGGGTTTCGCCACGGCCACCAAGGCCGCCGCGGCGGGCGGGGTGACCACGATCGTGGACATGCCGTTGAACTCGCTGCCGCCGACGGTCACCGTGCCGCATTTGGCGACCAAGCGGTCTGTTGCGGCGGGGCAGTGTCATGTGGATGTCGCGTTCTGGGGCGGTGCGATTCCCGGCAACCTGACGTCGTTGCGGCCGTTGCACGAGGCGGGCGTGGTCGGCTTCAAATGCTTCCTGTCACCGTCCGGGGTGGATGAATTCCCGCCGCTGGGGCTCAGTGAGGTCGAGCAGGTGATGCGGGAGCTCGCGGCGTTCGACGGACTGCTGGTCGTGCACGCCGAAGATCCGGTGCGACTGCACGATCCGGTCGACGGGTCGTACCGCGCGTTCCTGGACTCGCGCCCGGGGGCGGCGGAAAAGGCTGCGGTGCAGGAGGTTATCGCGCTGGCCGAAGCGACCGGCGTGCGCGCGCACATCCTGCATGTTTCGGCGGCGGCCTGCCTCGAACCGTTGGTTGCGGCGCAGTCACGTGGGGTGCGGATCACCGCGGAGACCTGCCCGCACTATCTGACGCTGTCGGCGGCCGAGGCGTCGTCCACCGCGTTCAAGTGCTGCCCGCCGATCCGTGACGCGGGCAACCAGGACGCGCTGTGGCAGGGCTTGGCCGACGGAGTGCTGTCCTGTGTGGTCTCCGATCATTCGCCGTGCACGCCCGAGCTGAAGGAAGGTGACTTCGCGACCGCCTGGGGCGGCATCTCGTCGCTGCAGATCGGGTTGCCCGCCGTGTGGACGGCCGCCGCCGAGCGCGGCTTCCGGCTGACCGATGTGGTCCGCTGGATGGCCGCCGCACCCGCCGAGCTGGCCGGGTTGTCGCACAAGGGGCGGATCGCGATCGGGTGCGACGCCGACTTGGTCGCGTTCGATCCGTGGGCGCCGATCACCGTCGATCCGGGCGCGCTGGCGCACAAGAATCCGATCACGCCCTACGGCGGCCGGGAACTGCGCGGGCTCGTGCACGCCACCTGGCTGCGCGGCCGCGTCGTCGGCAACGGCCACCCGCCCGCGGGCAACCTGATCTCCTTGCACCACAACCGGATAGGGAACCATGTCTGACTTCACCAACCTGCCCGACCTGGCGCTGCGCACGCACCGCGCCGGGGTGGTCGCCGCGAGCGACGAGTCGTTCGAGGAGCGGGAAAACCTGATCAACCCTTGGGAACCGCGCTTCGCCGAGCACACCTTCGGGCCGAAAGGCCAGGAGTACGACGGCTGGGAGACGCGCCGCCATCGCGGGCCGGGCCACGACTGGGCCATCATCCGGCTCGGTATGCCCGGTGTGATCCGTGGCGTCGTGGTCGACACCGCCTGGTTCAAGGGCAACTACCCGCCGTTCACCTCTGTTGAGGCCTGCCGTGCTCCCGGCTATCCGTCACCGTCCCAACTGGATTCGGCCGAGTGGGTGGAGATCGTGCCGCGCAGCGCACTGGGCGGTGACGCGAAACACGAACTCCCCGTTGCCGACGACCGCATCTTCACCCACGTCCGCCTGAACATCTACCCGGACGGCGGCGTCGCGCGGCTGCGCGTGCACGGCGAGGTGGTCCCGGACCCGACCCTGCTCACCGGCCTCACCGTCGACCTCGCCGCCCTCGAAAACGGCGCCCGCACCGTGGCCTGCTCCAACATGTTCTACTCCGCCCCCGACAACATGCTCTCGCCCGGCCTGGCCCGCAACCAGGCCGAAGGGTGGGAGACCGCGCGCCGCCGCGACAACGGAAACGACTGGGCCGTCATCGAACTCGCGGCCCAGGGCGTGCCGGCGCTGATCGAACTCGACACCACCAACCTGCTGTTCAACGCACCCGGGGAAACCCGCATCCTGGGTATCGATCACCAAGGCCCGGAGCCCCTGCCGTCCACCGATGACCCCGCTTGGTTCGAGTTGCTGCCGCGGACCACCCTGCAACCCGACACCCCGCATCGGTTCCGGCTCGCGCCCTCCACCAGGCCGGCCACGCATGTCCGCGTAGACATCTATCCGGACGGTGGCATAGCCCGGTTGCGCGTGCTCGGTGCGCTCACCGCCGCGGCCGAACGTGACCTGAACGCGCGCTGGTTGTCGAACGGGAACTGAATTCGCACCGACCGCCCCTGATATCAGGGGCGGTCGGTGGTCCGGCACGCGCGGTACTGTCCGATCATGCGCCTCGGTGGCTGGGCACTATGAGCGTCTATGACGCGACGGGGCGGACGTATGCGCTGACTCGGCGGCCTGATCCGCGGATTGCCGGAGCGATCGGGGTGGCGCTGGAGGGCATGGCGTCGGTGGTGAATGTCGGTGCGGGGACCGGTTCTTACGAGCCGGGCCGGACGGTGCTTGCCGTAGAGCCGAGTCAGGTGATGATTGCGCAGCGGCCGGTGGGGGCGGCTCCTGCGGTTCGGGCGGTTGCCGAATACCTGCCGGTGCGTAGTGGGTCGGTGGATGCGGCGTTGGCGGTGCTGACTATTCATCACTGGGGCGATCTCGAGCGGGGGGTTGCCGAGATGGTTCGGGTTGCGCGGCGGCGGATCGCGATTCTGACTTGGGATCACGCGGTGTTCCGGGAGTTCTGGCTGGTTCGGGACTATCTGCCTGCGGCCGCGGTGACGGACGCGAGGCTTGCGGTGTCGCTGGGGCGGCTCACGGGATTGCTGGAGAACCCCGAGGTGCACGTGGTTCCCGTGCCGCACGATTGCGTTGACGGGTTCGGGGGTGCCTATTGGCGCAGGCCTGAGGCTTATCTCGACGAGACGGTGCAGGCGGGGATGTCGATGCTGACGCTCACGCCGAAACCGATGCTGCAACAAGGGTTGTCGCGATTGAGCGAAGATCTGGAGACCGGCGCATGGCAGACCCGCTACGCCGACCTCCTCGAACGGTCGCACCTGGATCTGGGGTACCGGCTCGTCATCGCGGACCTGCCGGGTTGAGAGGTCACACGCCAGTGCGCTCGAGGGGCGGCGGGGCTCATCGAACGCCGGCCGATTCCAGCAGGCGGGAGTGCCCGATCTCGCGGCCGATCCGGACGAGCAGCTCGGCCGTCAACGCGGGATCGCGGGCGGTGTCTCGATCGGTGTAGTCGCGGAGTGCGTAGACATCGGCGAAACCTGTTCGGCCCCAACGGCTTCGAGGTACTTCGCTGCGCCCCGCGACGGCGATGACGGGTACCGGCTTGGCGCGCCGTGCTACGGCTGCGGGCAGTTTTCCGTGCTCGGACTGCGCATCGAAGCTGCCCTCACCGGTGACGACCAGATCCGCCCGGGCGCAATGGCGATCGAAGTCGAGTAGGTCGAGGAAGAACTCGGCCCCGGAGGTCGTCCGGGCGCCGAGCAGCATGGCGGCGAAGCCGATCCCGCCCGCGCTGCCTGCACCCGGTGCCGCAGCAAAGCGCGGGGCTCTGGGAAACCCGTTGCGGGCCAGCGCTTCCACCATGTGGTTCAGGCCATGGTCGAGCAGCCGCACCTCCGCCGGGTCAGCCCCTTTCTGCGGACCGTACACGGCGGCAGCACCTTCGGGCCCGGTCAACGGGTTGGTGACGTCAGAAGCGAGGACGAGGTCGACCGCCGGCAGGCGCACCGCGGCCGAGGTATCGATCGAGGCGATGTCGAGCAGCGCCCGTCCACCGGGCGGCAAGATCCGCCCGGTCTGATCGATGAACCGAAATCCGAAGGCGGTCAGTAATCCCATGCCGCCGTCGGTGCCGGCGCTGCCGCCGAGCGCCAGCACCACGCGGCGCGGCGACAGTCGCAGCGCTTGCCGAATCGCCTGTCCGAAGCCGAGACTCGATGCGTCCAGAGGTCGCATCCGCCCGCCGGGCAGCGTGGCCAGCCCGCAGGTGTCGGCGACCTCGACGATCACCGTGTCGCCACGGACTGCCATGGTGGCACGGCGCGGTGTACCCACGGCATCGGCGACGGTGCACGCCTTAGGCGAGAACCCGGCCGCGACGGCGGCATCGACACTGCCGTCACCACCGTCGGCGAGCGGGAGCCGCGTGCTGTCGACGCCGGCCCCGGCCAGCCCCTCGGCCAGCGATCGCGCGACCGCCGCGGCGGTCAGGCTCCCCTTGAACTTGTCGGGCGCGACCAAGACCCTCATGCGTCGAGCACCCTGATCAACGTCGCCGCCGAGATCACCGTGGTCACCCCGCCGATGCGCGTCGAGATCTGCGCGAACGGCATCAGATTCATCCGGTTCGAGGCCGAGAGGATTGCCACATCACCGGTTCCGCCGAGACCGCTGTGGCACACCGTGACCAAGGAGGCGTCGACCGGATACATGCCGATCGCGCGCCCGACCCAGAAGCCGGTGGCCGCCATCGCAAGTACCACGGCGACGCAGGCGGCGACGTACCCCACCGACAGCACACCCATGATGTTCTTCAACGGCAGATACAGCATGCCGAGACCGATCATGGTCGGGTAGATGAAGTATCGCGAGATGACGGTGTATATGCCGCGCACACTGTCCTCGACGGCGGCCGGGAAGACATTGAACAGCTTGCAGAGCACCGACATGACGATCACCAGCACCGGCGCCGGGAGATGCACGATCTCTTCCAGCAGCGTGGCCAGGACGAACAGACCGCAGATGAGCAGCACGCCGAGCGCGTGGTTACGGGTGGGGAAGTCGGGCTGCGGGATCGGCGGGGCGGCAAGGGGATCGGTGGGCACCTTCACCAATTGACCGCCACCGTCGAGTTGCGGGCGGCGATCACCGAGTCTGCGCAGCAACCCGGCGGTGATGACCGCAGCGATATTGCCGATGATCGCGGCTGGAATGAGTTCGGCGACATAACTTCCCGGTGATCCGCCCAACGCCGACGCGTAGGCGGAGGAGAGCGGGATGACACCTTCGCCGATACCGCCCCCGATGATCGGCACCACGATGTAGAACAGCGCTCGGTGAAAGCTGTAGCCGAAGGCCATGGCGACGCCGATGCCCACCGAGACCGCCGCGGCCGTACCGAGGACGAGCGGCACGAAGATACGGATCAACCCGCCGACCATCACCTTCCGGCTCATCCCGAGGATGCTGCCGACGACCAAGGTGCAGATGACGAAGTAGAGGAAGTTGGCCTCCTTCATCAACGAGTTCACCGCCGCCAGGGTGTTCTCGTTGAACGCGCCGAAGTACACCAGCACCGAGGGCGTCATCAAGCAGATGAGCGCGCCGCCACCGATTTTGGAGATGACCGGCAGCCGGTTGCCCAGCGGGCCGAGCAGCATGCCGAGGCCGACGATCACGGCGAGACCGCCGATCATGTTCTCGGGTATGGCGTCGAAGAGCCCGGCGGCGAGGACGCCTGCGGTCAGGATGACCGGGACGATCAGCGGCATGCCGTCGAGGGTGGGCAGCGCGAACGACCGCGCCGGCCGTGCTTCAAGACTCATGACCGGCTCACGGGCGCCATCGACGTCGCGGACTCGAGCTGCGCACGTACCTGTCCGCCAACGGATTCCGTCGTCTGCGATCCGCCCATGTCCGGCGTCAACGCCGACTCGCCGCGGGAGAGCACTGTTTCGATCGCCGCCAGCACGGCGTCGGCGGCGTCCTGCTCGCCGAGGTGCTCGAGCATCATCGCCCCGCTCCAGATCTGGCCGATCGGATTGGCGATGCCCTGTCCGGCAATGTCGGGGGCCGAGCCGTGCACGGGTTCGAAGAGGCTGGGAAACAGGCGCTCGGGGTTGATGTTTCCGCTCGGGGCGATACCGATGGTGCCGGTGCAGGCCGGGCCGAGATCGGACAGAATATCGCCGAACAGATTGCTCGCGACGACCACGTCGAACCAGTCCGGGTGCAGCACGAAATTGGCCGTCAAAATATCGATGTGATACTTGTCGACCTCGATGTCGGGGTAGTCCACCGCCATCGCCGCGACGCGTTCGTCCCAATAGGGCATGGTGATGGAGATGCCATTGCTCTTGGTGGCCGAGGTGAGGTGCCGCTTCGGCCGGCGGCGCGCTAGTTCGAAGGCGTACTTCAGTATTCGGTCGACGCCGGTCCTGGTCATCACGGTCTCCTGCAACACCGTTTCCCGATCGGTGCCCTCGAAGATCTTGCCGCCGATGCTCGAGTACTCGCCCTCGGTGTTCTCCCGGACCACATAGAAATCGACCTCGCCGGCCTGCCGACCGGCCAGGGGGCTGGTGATACCGCGCAGCAGCCGGACCGGCCGCAGGCTGACGTACTGGTCGAAATGCCGCCGGAACTGCAGCAGGCTGCCCCACAGCGAGATGTGGTCCGGCACCACCTCGGGCCAGCCGACGGCGCCGAAGAAGATGGCATCGAAACCGGCCAGTTCGTCGAACCAGCGGTCCGGCAGCATTTTCCCGGTCGCCACGTAGTATTCCGCGCTCGCGAAATCGAATTCGGTGAAATCCAGGGTGAAGTCGAATGCCGCGGCGGCCGCCTCCAATACCCGGACTCCCTGCGGCACGACTTCCTTGCCGATACCGTCGCCTGGAATGACCGCAATTCGGTGAGTTGCACCCATCGTCGCGTGCTCCGATCTCCTTGATAACGCCCCTGTTTTCGTTGTCTCGGGGTCGGTCACAACGGTAGGCTCGGACATTCCGCGGCAAAAGCGCGGAACGCGAAAGAGACTGTTTCCGGAATGGAAAAGACGAGGAGGTCACCGTGCCCGGCGCGTCCACCGACGACGTCACCTTTTTCGACATCGTCGCCCGCTCCCGCAGCCTGACCGAGGCGGCGCGCGAATTCGGCGTCTCGGTGTCGTCGGTCAGCAAACGGCTCGCGCAGATGGAGGCGAGGCTCGGTGTGCTGCTGGTGCAGCGCAGCACGCGCAGGCTGACGCTGACGCCGGAGGGGGAGCGCTACGCCGCCGGGGCGTCGGTGATCGCCGCCCAGCTCGAGGAGTTGGAGGACTCGATCGCCGAGCAACGGCACGAACTGCGCGGGCGGGTGCACGTCCGGTCGACGATCGGCCTGGGGCGGGCGCACATCTCGGCGCTGCTCGCGGATTTCGTCGAGCGCAATCCCCAGGTGCAGGTGGATCTGGAACTGTCGGCGTTGCCGCTCAATATCGCGGGCACCGGCTTCGACATCGACATCCGGGTCGGCGTGCTGCCGGATTCGCGATTGACCGCGACCCGCCTCTGGGTGAATCGCCGGGTGCTCTGCGCATCCCCGGAGTACCTGCGGCGCAACGGATCACCGGCGACGCTCGACGAGCTCGAGCAGCACAACTGCATCATCCTGCGCGAGAACGAATCCGACTACGCGCTGTGGCGGTTCGACAGCGGTGGAAAGGAACTCGCGGTCCGCGTGGCGGGCAATCTGATCAGCAACGACGGTGACGTGATCACCCGGTGGTGCCTGGAGGGGCGCGGACTGGTGATGCGCTCGCTCTGGCACGTCGAGCCGCTGCTGCGCGATGGTTCGCTGGTCCAGGTGCTACCGGAGATCCAGACGCCCAGCGCCGACATCTCCGCGCTCTACGCCGCAGCCGCACCGCTGCCACGCCGAACCCGGGCTGTCATCGATCATTTGAAGGCCGGGCTCGGCCGTCGGATCACCGGTGCGGCGCGGTAGTTGAAGCGCTCCTGTGGCGCAGCCTTGTTCAGGCGTACAGCGCCACGAACTTGTCCAGCGACCGCTCGATATCGCCCTTCACCGCCCGTGCCACCCCCGCACCGATCGGCCCGAACAGCGGCTTGCCGCCGAGCTCGATGTCGACGGTCACCTCCGAGCCGTCGCCCTTCGGCGCCACCAGCAGTTCGAGACCGAGTTTGGTGCCGCCCTTGCCCGCCCCGGTGAGCAGCAGCCGGCGCGGCGGTTCAGCCGCCTTGACCGTCCAGGTCACCCGATTCCGGAGTCCCTTGACCGAGGCGACACCGACCAGTTGGGTACCGACGGTCAGCTGCTCGGGCACCTCGCTGCGCCAGGCCTCGTGCATCGTCAGCCACTTGTCGAGATCGGCCAGGTTGGACGTGTGCGACCACGCCTCCTCGGGCGAGATCGGCACATCCACGGAGACCTTCAGCTTTGCCATGGCCGCATAGTATCCGGTACCCGGGGTTCGGCGTAGTTTGATGCGGGCGAACGACGGTCTGCGCACCTGCAGACATCTGCTGGCGTACCGTGTGCGGAACCTTCGAAGGCGGTCCGGCGACATGTGGGCAATCTTCGGGGTGGGGGCGCGGCGGACGACTCGGGTGCCGCGGGCGCAGAACAAACTGGACGGGCCAGCAAACTTCCGAGCGGAAGTAAACCGAATGCCCTGTTCTGTCAGGCGTTTCCGGACGGCATGTCGATAGGCGTGGTTGACGCCGCGCACGTGATATGCGGCACCATTGATAGATCGGATGATGTGTCCATTGCCGCGACTTCGGAAACGTCGCTGGTCAACGCGTGGCTAGCGGCCGTGATCGCCAGTGGCGCAGCATTATTCCGCATGGCGCGGCGCCCGTCATCTGTTGTCTGCAAACGCAATCATGTGACCGGATCTGGCGAGAACTAGTTGCATTGCTGCTAATGTCGGTCCGTCGGGTTCTGGTAACTGTTCGGACACAATCTGTTGTTCGGCGGTTGCCGGTCCTCCGACGTGGACCAGATCCGACCAGGGTGTGCTGGTCGGCGTCGCGAGGAAGGCGGGACGAACCACCATGACCGACAGTCGATTCCTCGGCGCCAATCGACGACGAAAGAACTGATGAATCAAGATATCGCCGTGGTGCTTTCATGGGTCCTCGCCGCCGCTCTCGTAGTGGTGACAGCGGTGGCGTTGTACGCAGTGCATTACGCCAAACAGCAGCGAACCAGAGCCGAAGCACTCAGTAGAGAGCAACGAGCCGCCGAAGAAGCCGTCGAACGCTTCGCGACGACCACGATGCCATCGGTAGCGGAGTCGATCAGACGTTTCGACAGCCCAGCCCCTACGGTCGAAGTGCCGCCGGGCCTGGAGAACTCGCGCATCGCGCAGGTGTTGCGGTGGATCGCCGAGCGGTACGCCGACGACCTGAGCCTGCTGCGGTCCGAGACCAGGGAACACGCGAACCACGAGGCGCAGCAGGCGATCAAGTCCGCCGAGGAGGCGGTGCGCACCGAGGTGTCCAACGCGGCCAGACAGGCGACCAGTGCGGCCGTGCGCTCGTTCGGCACGTCGGTGGTCAGTCTCGGCGCCGACGTCAGCCAGGTGGTCAGCGCCGCGCTGCGCGAGCACCGCAAGGACGAGGTGTACGAAACCCTCACGCGCATCGACCACACCGTGCAGCAGATGATCCGGCAGGCGCAGTCCTACGTGATCGTCTGCGGTGGCCTGCCCGGCAGGCGCTGGCCCGCCCAGTCGCTCACCGACGTCGTCGGCGGCGCGGTCGGCCGCGTCCGCGACTACCTGCGGGTGCGCCCCGGCCAGCTCGACCGGGTGGTCATCAGCCGTGCGGTGGAACCGCTCGTGCACACGCTGGCCACGCTGCTCGACAACGCGCTGCGGTATTCCCCGCCAACGTCTTTCGTGGATGTCAGCTTCCAGGAGGGGCACCACGGCGTCACCGTGATCATCGACGACGCGGGCGTGCGGATGAACGCCGAGCAGATGGAGGAGGCCAGGCAGGTGCTCGCGCACGAGCGCTCGGTCGACATCCACCAGCTCGGCCCCGCGCCGAAGGTCGGCTTCCCGGGTATCGCCGCACTGGCACGTCGCTACGGCTTCACCGTCTACATCGACGGACCGAACGTCTACGGCGGCATGCGGGCGATGGTCTACATCCCCGAGGCCCTGCTGATGACCCCGCAGCCCGGCCAGGAGGTCACGCCCGCGCGTGAGGTAGAGGTCCCCGCCGAACCCGTCCCCGCTGCGGTCCACGCGAGCCCCGCGCACAGCGCACCGCAGAGCGAAGAGCCCAGTGAGAGTGAGCCATTCGCCGTGCACGAGATCACCAGCGGCGGCTTACCGAAGCGGCGCCGCCGGACGGTCGCGCTCGCCCCGGTCGGGCCGCGCACCGAACCCGGCCTGGCCCGCCCCGACGTAGCCGCGGCCTGGCACACCGGTTCCAAGAGCGGCCGCGCAGCCGCCACCGATCAGTCCGACAACTCCGATCACACGGAAGGGATGACATCCTGATGGCCACACCCGTGACCGACAGCAGCAACAAGCTGGGCTGGCTACTCGAAGACCTCAATGTCCCGGGCGTCAGATTCGCAGTACTGCTATCCGAAGACGGGTTACGGATCGCGCACTCGGCCGGCATCGAGCGCGACCAGGCGGAGCGCTTCTCCGCCGCCGCGTCGGGCCTGCGGTCACTGGGCAAGGCCCTCGGGGAGTTCTGCGGCGAGGGCGACAACGGTGTGCGGCAGAACATGACCGAGTACGACCAGGGCATGATCCTGATCACCGCCGCCGGTGACGGCGCGCTCCTCGGCGTGGCGACCACCCCGGAGATCGACGTGGCACTGATCGCGCACCGGATGAACGAACTCGCGGGCCGGGTCGGGCACGAGCTGGGGAGCCAGCCGCGCAGGCGTGTTGATGGTGGCGAATTGCCATGACACCACGGTCCCGGCGTGATCCCGATTTGGTTCGGGCATACGTGCGCACCGGGGGACGCACGCGTCCCACCCGCGAGTTGGACCTGGTCACATTGGTCCGTACCGCAAAGGACCCGTCACCCGGTGTCGCGCCCGATGCACGCCGGGTCATGAATCTCTGTAGCCGCCGGGGCACGCTATCGATCGCCGAGATCGCCGCGTACCTCGACCTGCCGCCGTCCGTAGTGAAGATCGTCGCGGCCGATCTGATGGACGGCGGACACCTGGTCACACCTACCCCGGCGGAACACCTGCCGGAGATCGCTCTGCTCGAGGAGGTACTTAATGGGCTCCGTGCTCTCGCCGTCTGATCGTCCAGTCGACTATGTGCCGGAGACCGTTACCCGTTCCGTAAAACTGTTGGTGGCAGGCAATTTCGGGGTCGGCAAGACCACCTTCGTGAGCAGCGTCTCGGAGATCGAGCCGCTGCGCACCGAGGAGACGATCACCGAGGCCAGCGTCGGCGTCGACGACATGATGGGCCTGCCCGGTAAATCCCAGACCACCGTCGCGATGGACTTCGGGCGCATCACGCTGAACCCGCAACTCGCGCTCTACCTATTCGGCACCCCGGGCCAGCAGCGGTTCGTGCCGCTGTGGGAAGAGCTGGCCCGGGGTGCGCTCGGCGCACTGGTGCTGGTCGACACCAGGCGCATCGAGAAGTCCGACGAGGTGCTCTCGGTGCTCGAGGAGCGCGGGGTCCCGTATTCGGTGGCGGTCAACCAGTTCGAAGGTGCCAAGCACTTTCCGCTCGGCGAGGTCCGCGACGCGCTGGACTTGACGCCCGACACCCCGCTCACTTCGCTGGACGCGCGTGACCGAGGCACCTGCTTACGGTCCTTGATCACGCTCGTCGAATTCCTGTTCTATCGTCAGGAGTCACGTCTTTGACCACGCCTTCGCGTTCTTGCCCGGTCCAGCACGGATCACCGATCGACACCGATGGTCCCCGTGTTTCGCTGTACTCGGAAGAGTTCGCCGCCGACCCGCACCGCGCCTACCGCGAGATGCGCCGCCAGTACGGCTCGCTGGTGCCGGTGAACCTCTCGCCCGACGTACCCGCCACGCTGGTGATCGGCTATCACACCGCGTTGAGCATCCTCAACGATCCCGAGCATTTTCCGGCCGACCCGCGCACCTGGCAGAAGGGTGTGGCCGGTGAGTGCCCCATTCTGCCGATGCTGGAGTGGCGGCCGAACGCGCTGCGCAGCGCGGGCCTGGAACACGAGCGCTACCGGCAGGCCAACGTGGCCGCCATCGCCGAGGTCGACCTGCACAGCCTGCACGCCACCGTCGAGCGGATCGCGATCCCGCTGATCAACGCGTTCTGTGCGGACGGTGCCGCGGACCTGATCAGCCAGTACGCATTTCCGCTCACCTTCGCGGTGCTCAACGCCACGCTCGGTTGCCCGCCGGACATCGGCCAGCAGGTCGCGACCGGGATGGCCGCGATCTTCGAGGGCGTGAACGCGGACAAGGGCAATGCGATGCTCACCGACGCGCTGTTCGAACTGGTCACCACGAAGCGCAAGGAGCCGGGCGACGACATCACCTCGCGACTACTCGCGCACCCCGCCAGGCTCGACGACGTGGAGATGATCCACCAGCTGGTCACGTTGTACGGGGCGGGCATCGAGCCACAGCAGAACCTGATCGTGAACACGCTGCTGCTCATGCTCACCGACGACCGGTTCGCGGGAAACGTACTCGGCGGCAGTCTTTCGACCCGCGACGCACTGGACGAGGTGCTGTTCACCGACCCGCCGATGGCGAACTACTGCGTGTCCTACCCGCGGCAGCCGATCTTGATCGACGGCGTGTGGCTGCCCGCGCATCGACCGGTGGTGATCAGCATGACGGGCTGCAACAACGATCCGTCCATCAGCGTCGGCGAGTACGTCGACAACCGCTCGCATCTGGCCTGGAGCGTCGGGCCGCACTCGTGTCCCGCCAGGTCGATGGCCTACCTGATCGTGCAGGACGCCATCGATCAACTCCTCGACGCACTGCCCGAGTTGGACCTTGCCGTTCCCGCAGATGAATTGTCTTGGCGGCCAGGACCTTTCCATCGAGCGCTGGTCTCGCTCCCGGTAGTCTTCCCTAGGTCACCACCGTTGAACGTGTTTTAGGAGGACCCCGATGGACACCGAGCCGCTAGTCCTGGACCCGACCGGCACCGACATCCAGGGCGAGGCCGCCCGGTTGCGTGAGCGTGGCCCGGCGACCCTGGTGGAGCTGCCCGGCGGCGTGCGCGCGTGGTCGATCACCGACGCCGACCTGCTCAAGCGGCTGCTCGTCGATCCGAAAGTGTCCAAAGACGCCAGGCAGCACTGGCCTGCCTTCGCCAAAGGTGAAGTGCCGCAGGACTGGCCGCTGTTCCTCTGGGTGGCGGTGAACAACATGTTCACCGCCTACGGCGCCGATCACCGGCGGCTGCGCAAGCTGGTGGCGCCGGCGTTCACGCACCGGCGCACCGAGGCGATGCGGCCGCGGATCACCCGGATCGTGCAGCGGCTGATCGCCGAGCTGGCGGCGGTGCCCGCGGGTGAAGTGGTGGATCTGCGCGAGGGTTTCGCGTATCCGGTGCCGATCGAGGTCATCTCCGAGCTGATGGGGGTGCCGGAGTCGCTGAACCCGGGCCTGCGCACATGCGTCGACGGGATTTTCGACACCTCGCTGACTCCGGAGCAGTCGCAGGCCAACTACATGGAGATGTATCGCATCCTCGCCGAGCTGGTGGCCTATCGGCGGGAGAACCCGAGCGACGACATGACCAGCCTGCTGGTCTCGCATCGCGACGAGGACGACGGCTCGCAGCTCACCGAGCAGGAACTCATCGACACGCTGCTGCTGGTGATCAGCGCGGGCCACGAGACCACGGTCAACCTGCTCGACCAGTCGATCTACGCGATCATCACCCGGCCGCAGCAGCGGGCGACGGTGCTCGAGGGCAAGGTCGGCTGGTCGGATCTGATCGAGGAGTCGCTGCGTTTCGAGGCGCCGGTCGCACATCTGCCGCTGCGGTTCGCGGTGGACGACATCGAGATCGAGGGGGTGCGGATCGCGAAGGGTGATCCGATCCTGCCCGCCTACGCGGCGGCCAACCGGGATCCGAAGGTGCACGGGGAGACCGCCGACGAGTTCGACGTGACCCGGGCGACCAAGGACCACTTGGCTTTCGGGCACGGCGTGCATCACTGCCTCGGTGCGCCGCTGGCCCGGCTGGAGGCCGCGATCGCGCTGCCCGCGCTCTTCGAGCGGTTCCCGAACATGCGGTTGGCGGCGGAGCCGGCCGAGCTGGGCGCCGTGGCGAGCTTCATCTCGAACGGTCACGGCAAGCTGCCGGTGATCTTGCAGCCTGGGGAGTAGTCGAGCGGCGCAACGTTATTCGAGGGAGGGATGCCGTAATCGCGGCATCCCTCGCGTATTTCCGGGGTGGTCAAGCCGGTGTCGAAGTCCCGTCCGGCGCCGCCGTCCGGCCTTCGACGCATGGCCTAGGCTTTGCGCGCCAAGCCGGTGACGATCAGTTGCTCCCAGACCGACAGCGCACGGTCCGGTGCCGCCTCGTCGACCGGTGCCAGATCCGGTCGCCAGCTCGCGCAGGGCACGATGCCGGGTTCGAGGATTTCCAGGTCACCGAACAGGGCCGCGATTTCCTGGTCGGTCCGCCAGCGGCCGCGCCCGAAGGTCGACTGGAGTTTCTCCTCGGCGACGGCCGTCTCCCGGTTGCCGCCCGAACGAAAGTGCGAGATGTAGACCAGACTGCCCGGCACCAGCTGCTCGGACCAGTAGCGCACCACGGCGGCCGGGTCCTCGTCGTCGTTGAGGTGGTGCAGGATGGCGCTGAAGATGACGGCGACCGGCTGGTCGAAATCGATCATGTGGCCGACTTCGCTGTGCTCCCGGATGGACTGCGGGGCGCGTAGGTCGGCCTGGAAGACGGTGGTGTCGGCGTCGGTGGCGAGCAGGGCGCGGCCGTGCGCCAGGACGATGGGATCGTTGTCGACGTAGACGACTTTGGCGTCGGGTGCGTAGCGGTGCGCGACCTGGTGCACGTTGTCCGCGGTGGGCAGGCCGCTACCCAGGTCGATGAACTGCCGCACGCCGTCGCGGGCGATGTCGCGGACGGCGCGGACCAGGGCATGCCGGTTGGTGAAGGCGATGGCCACTGAGCCGGGCAGGTTGTTCTTGAAGTGGTCGCCGATCGCGCGGTCGACGGCGAAGTTGTCCTTGCCGTCGAGCAGGTAGTCGTATACCCGGGCGATGCTCGGCTTGGATTGGTCGATCACGTGCGTCAGGTCGGTCATGTCGTGCCCCCTTGTCCGATGCTGTTGTCGGTCTCATCGTAGGAGTCCGGGTGCGGCGGGGTAAGGGCTTCGGCAGCGAATTGTATTTGACCACAACGTGTTTCATTCAGCGGCGGGTTCCGGCGGCATCGCCGGACGTTTGCTTGCCCGGGGTGGCGGGTAGGCGATCAAGGTCCCGAATCCAAGGAGGTCACCCATGAGTTCAGACAGTTTCGTCGGTCGGCTGCGCAGTGTGGTGCTGGATTGCCCGGAGCCACGCAAGCTCGCGGAGTTCTATGTCGACCTGCTCGGCCTCGAACTGGCCGATGACGAGGACGACTCGTGGGTCGTCACCGTCGACAACGACGGTAGGCGGATCGTTTTCCAGCGCTCGCCGGAGTACAAGCCGCCGCGGTTCCCGGATCCCGAAGCGTCGCAACAGATTCACTTCGATGTCTTGGTCGACGATATCCAGGTGGCGGAGCCGAAGGCGCTCGCGCTCGGCGCGAAACTGGTGCAGCCCAACGACAACGACCAGTTCCGGGTCTACGCCGACCCGGTGGGGCACATCTTCTGCCTCATGTGGCTGTAGCCCGCGGGGTTCGGCGGCAGCCGGTCAGGGTGGCCGACGCCAGTTCGGCCACCACATCGCCCACCTCGCGACGTCGACGAAACGCTGTGAGCTGCCGCATGGCTCCGTTGCCGCGGGCCAGGACGGCGGTGAGGGAGTCGGTGACGAGCCTGCGGTCGCCGAGTTCGTCGAGTGCGGGACCGACGTAGTCGATGAGCTCGGCGATGAGGTCGCGGGCGGGCACGATGCGGCCGCACATCGGGTCGAGCAGGTCGCCGTCGAGTCCGGTGCGGGCCGCCTTCCAATAGGCCGCGCGCAGCATCTCCGCGCTGACCGCCGGCGCAGAACGGTGCTGGGCCAACGACATTCGCGCGGTCAGCACCGCCGCACGGACCAGCGTGGCGAGCAGGACGGTTTCCTCGGTCGTCGCGGGCACATCGCTGACCCGGACCTCCACGGTGGGGAACGTGGACGAGGGGCGGACATCCCAATAGACCATTTTCTTGTCGAGGATGCTGCCGCTGGACAGCATGATGGCGACCATGGCGTCGTAGTCGCGTGCCGACTCGAAATAGGGCGGTGGGCCCGCGCTCGGCCAGCGCCGCCACAGGATGCTGCGCCAACTGGCGAAGCCGGTGTCGGCGCCGCGATAGATGGCCGAATTGGCGGTGAGTGCCAGTAGCAGCGGCAGCCATGGCCGCAGGAAATTACTGACCTGCAAGGCGGTATCGCGGTCGGGTACCGCCACGTGGACATGGCAGCCGCACAGCCCCTGCTCATGGGCGAGCATGCCGAAGGAATCGGCGATCCGCTGGTAGCGCGGGGTGTCGGTGACCGGGAACTTGCTCGGTACGGTCGGCGGAATGGCGACCGCGAGCAGCAGTGCCCCGTTTTTCTCCGCGCAGGCGGCGACGCCACAGCGCAGTTCGCGCAGTTCCTTGGCCAGCTCGGCCGAGTCGGTGTGCACTCCGGTGCTGGTTTCGACCTGGCAGCGGGTGAGTTCGAGTTGCAGGTCGATGCCGAGTTCGGCCGCGGTATGTGCGACCTCGACGTTCTTCGCGGCGGGCGCACCGGTTTCGGGATCGGCGAGCAAGAACTCCTCTTCGACGCCGACTGTCGCCGCGGCTGCGTCCATGGCGGGGGAATACCCATCATTCGAGGTCGTACGCGTGTCGCGGAGGTCGCGGAGAGCACCGCGAGACCGGGCGGTCTCGCGGTGCTCCGCAGCAGTACGTGCTGGAGTCGTCGGTCAGATACCGATCACGTCTAGCATCAAACGAACCCAGTGGCTGACCATCCCGATAATCATCGGACTCTCCTTTCACCACCTCGCCGGAACTGCGTCGTAAGCACCAGATTGCCGCAGCGCGGCGCGCCCCAAACGGCGATCGACCGGACGTCCACCGGACAACTCGTTCACCGCACTGTCAGCTTGCGCCAGCGTTGCGGGGCGTCGCCGTAGCGGCGGTGGAAGGCGCGGCTGAACGCGGCGTTGGAGGTGTAACCGACGTCGGCGGCGATGCGCGACACCGGGTCGGTGGTGGAGCGCAGCAGTTCGGCGGCGCGGTCGAGGCGGCGTTCGGTGACGTAGGCCGAGGGGGCTCGCCCGAGCAGCCTGGTGAAGCGTTCGGCGAAGGCCGAACGGGACATCCTGGCGTCCCTGGCCAGCGTCGTGACGGTCCAGGGCTTGCTCGGGTCGCGGTGGATGGCGGCCAGGACCGGGCCGAGCGCGGGGTCCATGGCCGCGGTGAGCCAGCCTGGTTCGGCGTCGTGGCCGGCGAACCAGGCGCGCAGGGTATGGATGAAGAGCAGGTCGAGTACTCGCGAGATCATTACCGCGGCACCGGGATTCGGGTTGGTCACCTCGATGAGCAGTACCGGCAGGATGGCCGCGAGCCACGGCCGGTCGCCGGGATCGGCGGGGATGTGGATCGCCGGGGGCAGCACCGACAGCAGTGGGGCCGCGATGGCCTCCTGGACCGCGAACGTTCCGGTGACCCAGCGTGGCGCTTCGGGGTCGGCGAGTTCGGTGTCGAGGCGGAAGGTGTCGGAGTCCCGCAGCGGTCGCGCGGTCGCGCCGGTGCCGGCGTCGAGTGAATGGCCGTCGCCGCAGCCGAGCAGGACCAGGTCGCCCGGGCCGAGCAGGATCGGCGGGCGGTCGCCGACGCCCAGGCGGATGGTGCCGCGTTCCACGATGTGCAGCAGGCGGATTCCGTCCGGGATGGTCACCTCGAAGGGTGGCGGCGGCGCGAAACGGACGACCGTGTCGCCGTGGAGCCGGACGGTCTCCAAGATCTCCGAGAGTGCGTCGAGGTCCTCGGTCTGGGTGAACACGGTCGACGCTCCTGGAGTTTCGGCAAACTATCTCGGCTTCTGAAGCATAGCTTTTGCTTGATTGTCCACCTACCTTGGAGCTTGCTCGCCGCGAGAGTCCGTAGTCCGATTATCGAAGGGTTCGAAAAGGTATGCGTAACAACAGGTCCCGTGCTCGTGCGGCAGGTCGTGGCTGGCGCGGCACCGTACTGACGGTCGCCGCGCTCACGCTGGGCATGACCGCGACGGCGTGCACGGCCGCCGCCGAGAGCGACCCGAGTCCCGCGCCGAGCGCGAACAAGCCTGGTGTGCTGCTGGTGCACGGGGCGTTCGCCGACGGGTCGAGCTGGAGCAAGGTCGCCGCACAGCTGCAGCGCGACGGGTATCAGGTGACGACGGCGGCGGTGCCGCTGCGCGGGCTCACCTACGACGCGGCCTACATTCGCAGCGTGCTGGACGGGCTGCCGGGCAAGACGGTTCTGGTGGGTCACTCCTACGGCGGAGCCTTGATCACCAATGCCGCAACGGGTTCGGCGAAGGCGGCGGGGCTGGTGTACGTGGCGGCGTTCGCGCCGGATCAGGGCGAGCCGGTCGGCGCGCTGGATGCGAAGTTCGGTGGACCGGCTACCAAAATCGGAGTGCCGCATGACTTTCCGCTGCCCGGCGGCGGGGTCGGTCAGGAGTTGACGGTCGCGCCGGACAAGTTCCACGACAACTTCGCGCAGGATCTGGCGGCGAGCGAGGCGGCGGTGCTGGCCGCGGCGCAGCGGCCGATCGCGGTGACCTCGTTCATGGAGCCGAGCGGGGTTCCGGCGTGGAAGTCGCTGCCGAGCTGGGCGCTGGTGGCCAAGGACGATCGGATGATCCCGGCCGACGGGCAGCGGGAGATGGCCAAGCGGATGAACGCGACCACCGTCGAGCAGGCGGGCAGTCACGCGGTCGCGTTGTCGCAGTCTGCGGCGGTGACCGAGCTCATCGAGACTGCGGCGGGCACCATTCAGCCCTGAGCACGGGTGCGAACGCATCAGCGTTTCTCAGGGTGACGCACTCGCGTTTCTCAGGTCTGGTCAGCAGACTGCGTGGGCGTGAGTCATCTGGAGTTGCCGTTTCTCGTGCTGTTCGGCACGATCCTCGCCCAGCCGCTCGGTCGGCGGCTCGGCGTGGCCCCGGCCGTGCTGATGACGGTGTTCGGGTGTGTGCTTGCCTTGATCCCGGCGGTGCCCGATGTGCGGGTCGCGCCGGATCTGATTCTGCCGCTGCTGCTTCCGCCGCTGCTGTACGCGGCGGCGCGGCGCACCTCGTGGCGGACGTTCGCGCAGAACTGGAGTGCGATCGCGCTGCAGGCGTTCGGGCTGGTGATCGCCACCGCGGCCGTGGTCGCAGTGGTGGTGCACCTGTGGCACCCGGCGGTGCCGCTGGCCGTGGCGTTCGTGCTCGGCGCGCTGGTGGCGCCGCCGGACCCGGTGGCCGTCGGCGCGCTGGCCGGTCGGCTCGGGCTGCCGCGGCGGCTGGTCGCGGTGCTGGAGGGGGAGGGGCTGTTCAACGATGTCACCGCGATCGTGCTGTACGGGATCGCGGTGCAGGCGGTGGTCACCGGGCAGTTCTCCGCGTGGTCGGCGGCGATGGACTTCGTCGTGTCGGCGGTGGTCGGTGTCGCGGTCGGGTTGGTGTTCGGCTGGGGCGGCAGCCGGTTGATGCGGCGGCTGGACGAGGCCGCGTGGCAGGTGGCGCTGGGTTTGGCGCTGCCGTTCGCGGCCTACCGGCTGGCCGAGGCGTGGGGTGGGTCGGCGGTGCTCGCGGTGCTGGTGTGCGCGCTGTATCTGACCGACGCGGCCAGCGATTTCGGTGACAGCGATTATCGGCTGGTCGGGGACTCGTTCTGGGCGATCATCGAAATGCTGGTCACCGGGATCGCTTTCGGGCTGATCGGACTGGAGTTGGCCACCGTGCTGCGCGATGTGGGGCCGGAGTGGCCACGCTTCCTTGGGTCTCCGGTGCGGTGATCGGCGCCGTCGTCGGGGTGCGGCTGGTGTGGTCGATGGGGACCTGGGCGGTGTTCGGTCGCTGGTGGCGGCGGCGGGAGGCGGATGAGCCGTATACCTGGCGGGAGACCATGGTCACCTGGTGGGCGGGGCAGCGCGGGGTGGCCACCGTGGCGTTGGCCTTGGCGGTGCCGTTGACCACCGAGTCGGGGGCGGCGTTCCCGTGGCGCAACGGAATCTTGTTCACCGCATTCGCCTTGGTGTTGTTCACCTTGCTGATCCAGGGGCCGACGCTGTCGCTTGTGGTGCGTGCGACGGGAGTCCGGGTCGATACCGAGTCGGAGCGGTTGATGGAGCGGCAGCTGTGGACGCGGATTCTGCGTGCGGAGCTGACCCGGCTGCAACAGGTCGCGCAGACCGAGGATCTGCCCGACGAGGTGTACGACCGATTGCATGTCGGGATCGAAAGACGCTTGGCCCGAGCCGATCCCGAGGCCGCCGATGATGCAAAGGCGGCGGCCGAGGGTAGTTTCGGGCTGAATCGCAAGCTCGATCGGATCAATCAGGAGGTGCTGGCGGCGGGGCGTACCGAAGCGATGGCCGCGCGGCGGGAACCGGGGGTGCCGCCCGATCTGGTCGACCGGGTGATGCGGCGGCTCGATCTGCGCTCGCCGTAGCGCTGCGCGGTGCTACCGGCTCTGCGTGGTCATGGTGATGGGCCGCTACCGCACATTGCTGACAGTCGCGGTTTCCCGCATCGATCGGGGCGCAGTTCAGGAAAGGGCTCCGTCGGTGGGGTCGCGTCCTCGGGGTGATGCGACACGCGGGCTTCGGCTGGTGCAGGCGTGTGGGCCGCCTTCGCATCGCTGTAGCAAACAGCCCGGCGAAGCTCCCGAACGTCGGCGCGGTCTGCTGCTACCGTCCGACACCGTGACTTCGGACAGCGTGGAGGCAGCCCGATCGGACCGTCGTCTCGGCCTGCGCATGTGGTTCCTGCCGGTGGCTGTGCTCGGCGTGTTCATGGCGCTGCTCGGCACGATGTATCTGGCCTACGTGGTCGATCCGGAAGAGAACATGCACGACTTTCCGATCGCGTTGGTGAATCAGGACGTCGGTGACACGATCGGCGCGCCGGGGCAGGAGCGGCGGGTGGTCTTCGGGGACGAGGTCGCCGAGGGGCTGAAGAAGGCGGTGCCCGCGGACAAGATCGACTTGCAGGTGGTCTCCGCCAATGAGGCGTCGCTGCGCATGCAGGACAACAAGGTGTACGGCACGATCCTGATCCCGAGCGACTTCAGCAAACGGCTGGGCATCCTCGGGGTCGGTAGCGTGATCCCTGGTGATATCGAGCGGCCGATCATCGCGTTGCAGACCAATCCGCGCAGCGGCGCGTTCGTGACCGAGATCGTCACGCAGATCGGTACGCAGGCGCTCGATCAGGTGAACACGCAGGTCGGACAGCAGTTGACCGAGCAGGTGCGGGCGCAGTTGACGCCCCCACCCGGCGGGCCGCCCGCGCCCGAACTGAGCGGTGCCAGCCGGGTGGCGCTCGCCGAGCCGCTGCAGATCGTCACCGAACCGTTCCATCCGTTGCCCAGCGGCACGGGTCAGGGGCTCACGGCGTTCTTCTACGCGCTGCTGCTCCTGCTGGCCGGGCTGGTCGGCTCGATGACGATCCACACGATGATCGACGCGCAACTCGGCTTCGTGCCCACCGAGTACGGGCCGTGGTTCGTGCATTTCCCGCCGACGCCGATCTCGCGTTTCCACACGCTGCTGATCAAGTGGGGCGTCATGGTGGTGACCGCCAATGTTGTTGCGGGGGTGTTCCTTCTCGTCGCGAAGGCGCTCGGCATGCCGCTCGATCATCCGCTCGGGCTTTTCCTCTACAGCGCGCTGGCCATCATCGCCGTCGGCGTCACCGGGCTGTCCGTGCTCGCGGCCGTCGGGTCGGCCGGCCTGCTGATCAACCTGATCTTGTTCATCATTCTCGGGCTGCCGTCCTCCGGCGGCACCGTGCCGATCGAGGCGACGCCGAAATACTTCAGCTGGCTGGCGTCCTTCGAGCCGATGCACCAGGTGTTCCTCGGGGTGCGCGCGATTCTCTACTTCGACGCGAGCGGTCCGGCGGGGCTCAGCAGGGGCGTCTGGATGTCGGCGCTCGGACTGGCCATCGGTCTCGTGCTCGGCGTGGTGATCACCCGGTGGTACGACTATAAAGGCCTGCGCCGCAGTGGAACCGGTCGTCCCGTAGCGGAGTAGCACGTCAGGCGGGGATTCCGGGCCGGCGCAGCGGTGGTGCCGGGCTTGTCCGTTCCTGCCTCGATGGGCGGGGGATCTGCGTACCCTGGGTCGGCGAGTCGTCCGCCGACCGCAGGTCAGCCGAATCCCTTCGACCAGAGAGCGTTTCGTGACTACTGTCCAGTTTTCATTTCCGGTCCGCGATGTCGAGCGCAAGGTGCTCGATCGAGTCGCCGAGTTGGCGGAGGGGTTTCGGGCCGTCGCGGCCGAGTACGACGAGCGGGCCGAGATCGCGGTGGCGCACCTGACGGCGCTACACGACGCGGACGTCGATCGGGCGGCATTACCGGAACACGTAGGCGGACTCGGGCTGAGCTACTCGGCGTTCGGGCACGTGGTGTGCGTGCTCGCGAAGGCGGATCCGTCGACGGCGACGATCTGGACGATGCACGCAGGGGCCGGGGTCGCGCTCGCGGAGTTCACCAAGGACACGCTCGGCTCGTTCTTCGCCGACGAGTTCCTCGCGGGCAAGCGCTTCGCCAACGCGCTGTCCGAACCCGCCAGCGGGAACCGGTTTCTCAATCCGCAGCAGGACGCCTTCCCGGTCGCGGGTGGTTGGTCGCTGACCGGGGCCAAGCGATTCGTCTCCGGGTGTGAGATCGCGGAGTACCTGCTGGTGAACGCGCGGGTCGACGACGTGCCCGCGTTCTTCGGGGTGGTGCCCGACGAGACGGTGTCGACCATCCCGATCTGGGACACCCTCGGTTTGCGGGCGACGCGCAGCCAGCTGCTGTCGTTCGACAACACGCTGCTGCGGGCCGAATATCGGGGCCGGGCACCAGGGTTCGGGGATTTCGCGGTGATTCCGGCCGGACTGCCCGCCATCTCGCTCGGCATCGCCGACGCGGCGCTGGACGCGCTGGTGGAGCACGCGCAGTCGCGGGTGATCCTCGGCAAGCCGCTGTCGCATCAGCAGTGGGTGCAGTACGAGGTCGCCGACGTGCAGACCAAACTGGCGGCGGCGCATGCGTTGTACGAGCGGGCGCTGTGGGAGGCCGACAACGGGGTGCCGAGCTTCTTTCCCAATCTGTCGCGGGCCAAGTATCTCGCCAACAAGATCGCCGTGGATGTCGCGCAATTGGGTATGCGGGTGGGTGGTGCCTCGGGTTATCTCAAAAAGTCACCTATTCAACGTCATCTGCGTGATGCCGAGGCGGGGCAGCTGATGGCGTACTCGACCGAGGTGATCGCCGGTGAGATCGGCAGGTCGGTGCTCGGGGTGCCGGAAGGCGAGTAGCCGGGATCCACGTCTGCTTCCGATCGGCGTTTCGATCAGCCGATCGAAGCTGAAAATGCAAGGGCGGCAAGCCTGCTGGTGTTCATCGGGCGCTGGTCGAATGGCCTGGCATCGTTCGCCAGGGAGGACAAGGTCATGACCAGCATCGACACACATGCCAACGAGCCGGCCACACACACCAACGGCGCAGGCACGCGGGCCGACGCCACCGTGGCGTCCCGCGTCAACGAACTGACCACGGTATTCGAGCGTGGTCTGCAGGAGAACCTGGGCGTCGGCGCGTCGCTGGGGATTCGATTGGAGACCGCGGGGGACGGCTACACCCAGTACTACCTGGATCCGAACCCGGCCACCATCAACGCCATGTTCACCGTGCACGGCGGGGTCATCGCGACCCTGATGGACACGGCCATGGGCAGTGCCGTCTTCACCAAACTCGGTGACGGTGTGGCCTATACGACGTTGGAGCTCAAGGTGAACTTCATTCGTTCGGTCACGCTGGACGGTTCGCGACTCACCTGTGAGGCCAACGCGATTCACGTCGGCAGGCGGACCGCGACGGCCGAGGGCCGGATCGTCGACGGCAACGGCAAGCTGATCGCGCACGGCTCCACCACGATTCTGGTGCTCAACCCGGAGCAGTGAGCTGCGCCGAATGGCCCTGCCCCCGAGACGTACTCGGTGGGCAGGGCCATTTCGCTACTGAGCTCAGGCGACGGTGCGGCACTCCTCGATGAAGTGCACCAGCTCGTCGAGCCGATCGGTGCGGGCGTCTACCGCGCGATCGATCACCTTCACCAAGTGCTCGTACGCCTCGGTGTGGTCGTAGGACGCCACGTCGGCGATCTTCAATGCCCAGCGCCAATACCCACGCATGGTATCGGCCAACGGCATTCGGAAGTTGGCGATCACGTCGCGAATCGGCTCCACCGTCGCGTCACCGTGCACCCGCAGGTACCGGCCGACCACGTCGGCCATGAAGCTGAAATGCCGTGCCTCGTCGCGGGCCAGCCGCGCCAGGACCGAGGCGAGCACCGGGTCGTCGACCACGTCCCGGAGATGTTGGTAGTACATCTGGGTGGCCTTCTCCTGCACCAGCGCATAAGCGAAGAACTGCACCGGATGGTCGTAGGGCAGGTCGAACGGTTTCTGCCCCTCGACCGCCAATTCCGCACGCAGCGCGCTACGTTCGGCGATACCGGCCGCCTCCTGATAGCGGGTCAGCGCGCGTGCGTGCGTGTCCTCCTCCAAGGCCCAGCGGACGGTGAAGTGGTACAGCTCGCGGTTATGGATGAAGGCGGCCCGGTCGACGGTGTCGTCGACCGGGAAGTACCGGTGGTACACCTCGAAGTAGCCGGGCAGGTGGTCCTCGATCAGCGTGACGAACTGCACCGCCGACCGCTGTCCTTCGGTGAGCCTGCCGGCATCCGCGCGGGACCAGTCGAACGCGGTCTCGACATCCCAGGCGCGGGCGGCGGGGGACGCGGCGAGGAAGCCGTCGACCGCGGCGGCCACCTCGTCGACCGGGATCAGTGTCGATTCGATATCCATGTGCCTCTCCTGACCCTCAGCGGGCCTTACGGCACGTCAGTGCGTAATGCTTTGTCGTGTAGCCCCATCCGGCGTTGGCGATCTCGAGATAGTGCCGCAGCTTGGCGGCCAGGCCCGGCCCGTGCGCGTCGATGCGCTCGGCGGAGGCGTACACATTGGCGATCCAGTCGTCGATGGTGCGCCGGTAGTGCTCGGTGAGATCGTCCACCGCGATGATCGAGAAGCCCGCGTCCTCGGCGGCGGTCACCAGGTCCGACAGCGGACGCAGATCACCCCAGCCGAAGATGTCCTCGCGCACGAACTCGGTGCCGATCCGGCTGTCGAAAGCGGTGCGCGCCGAGGCGTTTCGGAAGCAACTCTCCGAGACATACAGCGTGCCGCCACGGCGCAGCACCGCACGGGCACGCCGGAAGACCGCGCCGAGATCGGGCATGTGCACGATCGAACCGAGCAGAGTAACTGCGTCGACACTGCGGTGCGGCAGGTCGAGCTGTTCGAAATGACCGACCCGGGTATGGACCCGCTCGGCGACGCCACGCGCCGCCGCTTGCTCCGCGATGTACTCGTGCTGACGCGGTGCCGGGCTGACACCCAGTGTGTCGCAGCCGAACTCCTCGGCCATGAACAGGATCAGCGAACCCCAGCCGCAGCCGACGTCCAGGAGTCGCTCGCCGCCACGCAGGCCGAGCCGATCGGCGACGAACCGGAGCTTGGTGCGCTGCGCCTGCTCCAAGGTGTCGGTGTCGGAGGTGTACAGCGCGGAGCTGTACTTGCGTAGCGGGTCGAGGAACTGGCCGAAGATGTCCGGATCGAGATCGTAGTGTTGGTTGGTGTCGGCGGTGACGGTCATGCGGCCGCCTCGCTCAGCGTCCGGTCCACGACCTTGACGACATCGTTCAGGGTGGACAGGCCGAAGACGTCCTCGTCCTCCAGCTCGATGTCATAGGTGCGCTCGATCTTGGCGACCATGCGCAGCACTCGCACGGAGTCGACGCCCGCCATGCCGCGCAGGTCGACGTCGGGCCGCAGGTCGGCCTCGGCGATGCCGGTCTCGGCGGCGGCGATCTCGGTGACGGTGCGCAGGATGTCGGCGGGAATCGTCATGAGTGAACTCCATTCGTAGAGAAGGTATTCGCGGCGGACAGCGCGTCGGAGAGCAGGGTGACCTCGTCGTCGCCCAGGGTCAGCTGGTGGCGCACGTCGTCGAGCGTGAACCGCTGGTAGGTGGCGGTGGAGGTGGCGCAGACGGCGCCGTTGCCGTCGAGGATCTCAGCGGCGGCCTGGATCGGCCGGTCCGGCGCCGGTGCCGACAGTGTTGCGACACAGCGGTATTCGTGGTCCACGAGCAGCGGTGTGAGGAACCGGGTGCGCTGGGACACCGTGAAGGCCGGGTAGTTGCGCGCGAGCACGATGAGATTGCCCATCACCTCATCACAGATCACGCCGATCAAGCCGCCGTGCACGACACCGGGATACGACTCGAACGCACGGCTGAGCCGGAAGGCGGCCTGCAACCCGTCCGGGTGCGGGTTGAACGCCAACCGCAGGCCGCTCGGGTTGTGTGGTGAGCAGCCGAAGCAGTGGTAGTCGGGGATCACCGACCACGGGACCTGGACGGTCGCCGCGGCCTGCGGTGCGGGCTCGGGCAGGTCGAAGTCCTCGACGGCAAGGGAGCGGTCCATGGCGCTAAGCGATCGCGTCGGCCAGTGCGCGGCGGACCTTGCCATTGCTCGACAGATCCAATCCCGTCATATTGGCGAAGGTGCGGCGCACCTTGTCGTGCAGTACTTCCAGCTCGCCTTCCGCGGCGACCTGCTCGAGGAACAGCTCGAAGCCGGTGTCGATGGTCTCGTGGTCGCCGAGTTCGCTGATGCCCGCCTTGAAGGTGCTCACCGGATGCTTGATCTTCGCCTCCGAGCTGTACACATACAGCGTCTCCAGCACCGAGGGCAGCTCCTCCGGCCGTTGTGCCAGTCGCTTCGTCGCGTAGTGGATGAACTCGCGAGCGTGTCCCGCTTCGTCGCGACTCGCGCTGAGCAACAAGCCTTTCAGTACGGGCTCCTGCACCCAGGCGGCTACCGCCCGATAGATGTGGTTCACCGTGAGCTCGGAGATGATGTTGGTCGCCAAGGTGGCCGACGGCGTGCTGCCGGGTGCGTACGGCTCGCGCATGGCGTCGACCGCCTTGGCGTCGACGCTCTCACCGACCGCGCCGAGCCAGGCGCGAAACGCGTAGTGGTGCTGCACTTCCTGGTAGCCCCAGACGACCGCGAAGGTGGAGAAGTCGTAGTCGTCGACGAATTCGTTCATGAAGCCGTGCACGGCGGCGATGACGTTGGACTCGCCCATCGTCGCGCTCTTGGCCAGCGTCACGTATTCCGGTCGGACCAGGGCGCGGTCGACGGTGTCGAGGTTCAGATCGGCCAGTTTCCAATGCAGACGCTCGTAATGGCGGAAGACTTCATAGCTGTGCACCGGTGACTCCAGTTCGGTTGGTGGCGAATAGCGTTGGTGGTCAGTGCTTTCGAGCGGCGACGAGCTCGCGTGCGGCGAGCCGTTGCAGCTTGCCGCTGCTGGTCCGGGGAATGCTGCGCGGCGCGACCGGATACACCTCGACCGCGGCCAACCCGAGTTCGGCCGCGATCCGCGCTTTGATCCGATCGGCGAGTGCCGCGGCGGCCGGGCCGGTCAGTTCGGTTTCGGCGATGAGGGCGATCACGTCGGCGCCGTCGGGGTCGGTGGCGGCCGTGCAGCGGCCTTTGAAGACGCCGTCGAGGTCGCGGACTGCTGCCTCGACGTCCTGGGCGTAGTAGTTCACGCCGCGCACGGTGATCATGTCCTTGCAGCGGCCGGTGACGAAGAGTTCGCCGTCGCGCAGGTAGCCGAGGTCGCCGGTGCGCAGCCAGCCGTCGGTGAACAACCCGGCGACCGTCTCCGGCGCCGCGGTCAGGTAGCCGTCGGTGACCGACGGGCCTTGGATAAGGATCTCGCCGACCGCGCCGTCGGGCAGCACGCGGTGCTGGTCGTCGTGCTGGCCGACAATGCGCAGCCGCAGTCCGTCGACGGCGGAACCGACGCCCGCTACCGCCCGCGCGCCAGGTGCGTCCGGGGAAACACGCTGTGCCTGTGCGTCATCCGCGAGCGTCGCTCGATCGACCCACTCGAACAAGGGTTCTCGGCCCAGGGGCGGAAAGGCGACGGCGAGCGTGGCCTCGGCCATGCCGTAGACGCCGAACATGGTCGTCGGTGCGAAGCCCGCGGGTGCGAAACGCTCACAGAAGGCGGTGACTACGTCGCGGGATATAGGCTCGGAGCCGTTGAATGCGATCCGCCAGTTGCTCAGGTCGTAGTCGGGCACCCGCTCCGGCGGTATCGCGGCGAGTAGCGCCTCGTAGCCGAAGTTCGGCATGGCAGTGATGGTCGTTGCGCTGGCGGCGAATTCAGTGAGCCAGCGCGCCGGATCCTTGACGAACGCCAGTGGTGACCAGACGTGCGCGGGGATGCCGCGCAGGATGGCCGAGAGGGTGCCGAACAGGCCCATGTCGTGGAAGAGCGGCAGCCAGAAACCGCCGGTGTCGGCCAGGTCCAGTGCGATGCCGGTACGGATCGCGGCCAAACCGCTGAGCACGTTGTGGTGGGTCAGGCGAACACCTTTGGGTGTGGCGGTGCTGCCCGAGGTGAACTGCACGATGGCGAGGTCGTCCGCGCCGAGTACGGGCAGCGGAACGTCTTCAGTGTCGGTTGTGCTGAATAATGTTGCAGTGTCGATCAATTCGACGTCGACCGCGCCTTCGAGCAGCGTGGCCAGGTCCGCGAATCGATGCGACATCAGCACCTTGCGCATGCCCGCGGCCGCGACGATGGCGGCCAATTTCTGCGGGTAGCCACCCAGGTGCCGCGCACCTGCGGGCAACGGCAGGGGAGTGGCCGCGCCGCCTGCCGCAGCGATCCCGAACAGGCTGGTCAGGAACTCGGGCGCGTTGGGGCACAGGATGCCCACCGGCTCGCCACGCGAGACGCCGCGGCGAACCAGTGTGGCTGCGGCCGTGCGCGAGCGCCGGTCGAGCTCGGCATAATCCACGGTCTCCGACACCGACCAGAACGTGGCGGGCACGCCAGGGTGTCCGGCCGCGATCTCGGCCATGCGGCCGTGCAGGGTTTCGACCGATTCCGCAGAATTCATGACTGCCACGACAACAGCGCATTGTGACGGCGCCTTGAACTCATTGTGAATTGCGGTGTTCGATAAAGAAGCGCGATCAACCAATCACAGTGCACGATAAAGGATTTCGACTATTGCTCGATAGGAACGGGTGATCGCCGCGGCTTCAGGGTGTCGGGAAGGCCGACGATGGACGCGAAATTACTTGCACAGCCAGGAATCACGTGCCGCCGATTTTTGCCGGCATCGTTCCTTTCTGTTCAGTTATCCAGCTATCCAGGAGTTGCCGGTGAGTTCCGACCATTCGGCGGTCGAGGAATTGACCCCGGTCCAGCTGGCGGTCATCGAGAGCGTCGCACCGCACCTGCGGCACAACCCGTATGGCAGCTACGAGGTGCTGCGCGGCGCGGGTCCGTTCGTGCCGGGCCCGCACGACATGCAGCTGGTGACCCGCCACCATGAGGCGCAGGCGATCATGCAGGACCCGCGTTGGAGCCACGCGGAGGAGCCGCAACTGCTGCACGGCGACAGCGATGTCGAGCTACCCGGGTCGTTCCTGTGGATGGAGCCGCCGGACCACACCCGGCTGCGCGGGCTGGTGAGCAAGGCGTTCACCGCGCGGACCATCAGCGGGATGCGGGAGCGGGCGGAGCAGTTGGTCGAGGACCTGATGGCGAAGATGCTCGCCGAGCGGGACGTCGATCTGCTGGACGCGCTGGCCTATCCGCTGCCGCTGACCATGGTGTGCGAGCTGCTCGGCGTGCCTGCGGAAGCGCATGAGCATGTGCGGGAGATCTCCACGAGTATTGCGCGTGGTCTCGATCCGGACGTGCTGCTTTCGCCGGACGAGCTGGCCGCGCGGACGGCCGCCGTGTACGCCTTCCTGGACTTCTTCGGCGAATTGGTGGAGGAGCGGCGCAAAGCCCCGCGCGCGGACCTGATCACGGCGCTGGTGCAGGCCGACGACGGGGGCGCTCAGCTGACGTCCACCGAATTGCTCGGCACGCTGCTGATCCTGGTGGTGGCCGGGCACGAGACAACGGTGAACCTGATCGGCAACGGGGTGCTCGCGCTGATCCGCAACCCCGACGAGTTCGAGCGGCTGCGGGCCTATCCAGAACTGTGCGAGCCCGCGGTGGACGAGGTGCTGCGTTACGACGCGCCGGTGCACCTCACCACCAGAACCGCACACGACGAGATCACTCTCGCCGGCCGCACTTTCGCGCCGGGGGACGCGGTGATCGTGCTGCTCGCCTCGGCCAACCGGGATCCGCTGGCGTTCGCCGAGGCCGACCGCTTCGATATCGCGCGGTACGCGCGCGGCCGAAAGTCGGAGCGGCACTTGTCGTTCGGCCTAGGCCTGCATTACTGCCTGGGTGCGCCGCTGGCCCGGCTGGAGATGCAGGTGGTGCTGCGCGCGCTCACCGAGCGAGTCGGCGTCATGACCTTGCTCGAAGAACCGCCGTACCGGCCGAACGTGGTCGTGCGCGGCATGTCACAGCTTCGCGTCCGGCTGGAGGGCAGATGAGACACGGCCGCGCACTGATACAGGAGCCACGATGAGCACTGCTGTTCCCGCCGATGTCACCTTCGACGCCTTCGAGCCGAGCGAGCGGGCCGACCCGTATCCGGCCTATCGCCGGGTGCGGGACGCCGCGCCGTTGTTCCCCTATGCCTTCGGGGATGTTCCGGTCACGTTGGTCACCCGCTACGAGGAGTGTGCCGCGATCCTGACCGGCGCCGACTGGGGGCACGGGTACGCGGCGGGCATCAGCCCGTTCCGCGACACCACCGCCGCGATCCCCGGCTCGTTCGTCCGGATGGATCCGCCCGAACACGGTCGCTATCGCAAGCTGGTGGCCAAAGCGTTCACGCCTCGGGTGATGGCGGAGATGGTGCCGCTGGCCGGGCAGGTGGTGCACGATCTGATCGCGGCGGCGGCGCGGCGCGGCGAGCTCGATGTGCTGAACGACCTGGCCGTGCCATTGGCCGTGGCGATGGTCCCGGTGCGGCTGCTCGGCGCCGACCCGGCCGACGGTGCGCTGTTCCGGCAGTGGCAGTTGGCGATCGCCCGGGGCAGCGACCCGGATTCGCTACTCGGCGCGGACGAGGTGGCCGCGCGCGGCACCGCGGCGATGGAGTGCATGGGTTACTTCGCGCGGCTGATCCAGCAGAAGAAGGCGAAGCCGACTTCGGATCTGCTCGGTACCTTGGTCGCGGCGAGCGCGGCCGGGCAGCTGACCGATCCCGAGGTGATCGGCATCGCGCTGCTCACGCTGGTCGCGGGCATGGAGACCTCGATCAATCTGATCGGCAACGGCATGCTCGCGCTGCTGCGTAACACGGAACAGCTTGCGCTGCTTCGGGACAACCCGGCGCTGATCGGGCCCGCGCTGGAGGAGATGCTGCGCTACGACGCGCCGACGCAGTTCACCATCCGGGTCGCGCTGGCGGACACCATGGTCGGCGAGCATCGGTTCCAGCGGGGCGATGGCGTGGTCGTACTGACCGCGTCGGCCAGCCGGGACGAGCGGGTCTTTCCCGACGCCGACACCTTCGACGTCACCCGATACGTCGGAAACCGGCCCGCTCGTAAGCATCTCGGGTTCAGCCTCGGTATCCACTACTGCGTCGGCGCGCCGCTCGCGCGGATCGAAGCCGAGGCAGCGATCGGCCAGTTGCTCGCGGAGGCGCCGAAGCTGACGTTGGCCACCGAGCTGGTCGAATACCAGCCGAGCCTGATCCACCGCGGCATCATGGCGCTGCCGGTGACGCTGTGACCGAGGGACGGCACGCGGTCGTGCTCGGCGCGGGCATCGCCGGATTGCTGGCCGCTCGTGTGCTTTCCGAGCATTTCGCGCAGGTGACCATCGTCGAGCGGGACAGCGTCGAGGGGGCGGGCGTTCGACGTGGTGTGCCGCAGGCGCGGCACCTGCACGGTCTGCTCGATCGTGGGCGCACCATCATCGAACAGCTGTATCCGGGATTCACCTCCGAGCTGGCCGGGCGGGGCGCGACCACCGCGGAGGCGCTGGTCGGAACTCGCTGGTATGTCGGCGGATTGCGGGTCGCGCCGACATCGACGGGACTGACCTCGGTGATTGCGACCAGGCCGCTACTGGAATCCGTGCTGCGGCAACGCACGCTGGCCACGCCCGGCGTTCGGCTGTGCGAAGGGGTGGCCGGTGGGCTGGTCGGCGATGCCGATCGGGTGCGCGGGGTGACGGTCTCCGGTGCGTACGGCGCGCAGCCGCACGCGGCGGATCTGACAGTCGACGCGACCGGGCGCGGCTCGCGGGCGCCGATGTGGCTGACCGCCTTAGGCGCGCAGGCACCGGCGGAGGAGCGGATCGAGGTTGACCTGGGGTACTCGTCGCGGATGTTCCGGCGCACGCCGGGGCAACTGGACGGTCATTCGTCGGTGATCATCTCTACCGGCGCGAATGGCCGTGGCGGCGGGGCGGTTCGGGTCGAGGGCGACCGCTGGCACGTCACGCTGGCCGGGATGCTCGGCGACCATCCGCCGACCGATCAGGAGGGGTTCGCGGCGTTCGCGCGCAGCATTGCGGCGCCGGATATTCACGACCTCGTGACGTCGTCCGAGCCGCTCGATGATGCGGTGCCGCATCGCTTTCGGGCGCCGGTGCGGCGCCGGTTCGAGCGGCTCGGCGCAGTGCCTGCGGGGTTTCTGGTGCTCGGTGACGCACTGTGCAGTTTCAATCCGCTGTATGCCCAAGGAATGGCGGTGGCAGCCCAGCAGGCGCTCGCTCTGCGTGATTGCCTCGCCGATGGCGCCGAGGCGGACGAGTTGCCTGCCAGGTTCTATTGCGCCGCAGGCAAAGTGGTGGACGTCGCCTGGCAGCTCGCCGCGGGCGCGGATCTGAGCCACCCCGGTGTGCTCGGTCCGCGCACACTACGGACCCGCCTCACCAATGCTTACGTGGCGCGAGTGCACCGCGCCGCGCATGTCGATCCGCTGGTCGCGCGGACGTTTCTGCGCGTGGCCAACCTGGTCGAGCCGTCGACCGCGCTGCTGCATCCACGCATGTTGCGTCGAATCATCCTGCGCGGCAACGGCAAAGCTGCCGCCGTCGCCGAACTTGGCGGGCAGACGTTCGCCGACCGTTCCCCGATCCTCATCGAGCCGACGAGGTGACGCACCGCATCGTCGCGGGCAGGCACCTCCCTATCCATTCCGAACGCTGACGCATTCCGAACGACCGGCGGCACCTGGTCGGTGCACCGTACAGGAGGGACCACTCGACATGGATTCGTCGCACGCGAGCACGGCTGTCGCGGAACAGGATTCCGTACAGACCGCGATCGCTCACTTGTTCGGCCCGGAAGGCCGAGCCGACCCATATACGCCCGCGCGGGTGCTGCGCGAGGCGGGGCGACTGCACCAGACCCCGCTCGGCCATCACCTGCTGACCCGCTACGAGGACTGCGTCGCGGTGCTGTCGACCACCGCATGGAGCCACGCGGAAGAGGCCGCGATGATGCACCCGACGGTGTCGCCCGAAGACGCACCCGAGGAACTGCCCACCTCGTTCCTCTGGATGGAGCCGCCGGACCACACCCGGCTGCGCAATCTGGTGACCAAGGGCTTCACTCCGCGCATGGTGACCAGGCTGCGGCCGCGCATCGAGGAGCTCACCGAGCAACTCGTCGACAAGGCTTTGGAGGCAGGTGAATTCGACTTGGTCGAGTTCATTGCCTACCCGTTGCCGCTGATCATCGCGTGCGAGCTGATCGGTGTTCCGCCGGAGGCCTACGACCAGGTGCACCAGTGGTCGCAGGATCTGGCGCGCGGGTTCGATCACGACTACACGCTGCCCCAGGAAGCGTTGCAGGCCCGCAGCGCTGCCTCGCGCGGATTCATGGGTTACTTCCGGGAGTTGCTCAACGAGCGGCGCAAGGACCCGAAGGATGATCTGCTCAGCGTGCTGTCGCAGGTCGAGGACCGTGGCGATGTGCTCACCGAGCAGGAGTTGCTGGCCACCTGTATCACCACGTTCGTGGCCGGGCACGAGACCACCGCGAATCTGATCGGCACCGGCATGCTGCAGCTGATGCGCAATCAAGATCAGATCGCCGCGTTGCGTGCGCGTCCCGACCTGTGCGCCGCGGCGCCGGACGAACTGCTCCGGCTCGAGCCGTCGGTGCAGATCACCACCCGGGCCGCGACCAAGCCGATCACGGTGGCCGGCCACGACTTCGCGCCGGGGGATGGCGTGGTGGTGCTGATCAATTCGGCCAATCGCGACGATGACGCGTACACCGACCCGGATCGGGTGGACGTGGCGCGGTACTCCGATCCGATGAATCCGGCCAAGAAGCACCTCGGGTTCAGCCTCGGCATCCACTACTGCCTGGGCGCGCCGCTGGCCCTGCTGGAGATGGAGGTGCTGCTCGAGGTGTTGCTGCGCAAGGTGCGGGATATCGAGGTGCTGACCGACACACCGCCGTACAAACCGAATGTCGTGATCCGAGGGCTGGAGTCCTTGCCGACGCGAGTCACGCCTGTCTAGTCGGTCTCTGGTCGAGATGCGAGACCCGGTGCCGGAGGGGCACCGGGTTCGCTCGCTCATGCCCCGGGGCAGAGTCGCTTCGGTGCGTTGTCGGTCTCGAGCTTCGCGTCGACACAGCCTGCGGGAAGGTCTGCGTAGGTGTGCGTACCGAAGTTGGCGGTGACCGTCAGTGTGCCGTCACCGAATGTGCTGCGTTGCACCAGATGATCTGCGGTGAGCCACTGGAATTCGGTCATCGGTGCGGTGCCGGCTGCTTCGTGCAGCGGTGCGAAATACTGTTGCAGGCGGGCGATCTCGACGCCGTGGGTGGTGAGTTGTTCCTGGTCCAGTACGAGGTTCAGCGGGGTGTTGTTCAAGATCGAAGTCAGCGCCCGCATTGTTTGTTGTTGCGGCAGTTTGTAGTACGGCAACTCCCAGCGGTCTAGGTTGATCACCGAGTCGTGCAGCACGGTTTCGTAGAGCGGGACTCGGTAGGCCGGGTCGAACATGGCCTTCGCTACTGCTGCGGGTAGTTCAGCGGGTTGGAAGAAGTTGCGTGGGGCGCGTGCCGGTGCCCAGCCGCCCCAGGTTTCCTTGTCTCGCTCCGCCTTCCACAGCAGATCCGAGACCGGCGTTTGGGAGCCGTGGTTGTAGGCGAGCACCGTGTTCGCCCACGCGCCCGCCGATTCCGAGCCGAGCACCTGCTTGCGGTCCTCGGCCAGGGCGCGCATGCGGGCGAGCCGGTTGGTGCGGTCCTGCTGCTGGTTCATCGGGTGGTCGGGGCTGTAGTCGTCGAAGAACTCGCCTGCGGCGTCGACGTCGAGGAAGTAGGTGTTCGCGCCGTTGGCGGTGATGCTCGCGTACCTGTCGTCGAGCAGGCGCGGATGCTGTGCCAGGGCTTGGGAACTCAGGTAGCAGCCGCGATTGCCGAAGCCGGTGCGCGGCTTGCCGTCCACGTCGTGCACGCAGCCGGTCGGCCATATCGGGTCGGGCCAGCGGGAGCTCGGGTTGTCGGCGGTGGCCGGGTCTTGGGCATTGGCGTACGAATCGTAGGGTCCGGCAAGATATCCGGCCTGTTTCGCGGCGTCGATGGCCGCGCGGGTCATCGGGTCGTCGCCCGCGTCGTAGCCGAGCCACATGCGGGTCAAGCCGAGGTCGCGCATCGTGCGGATCGCGTCGGGGGTGCGGCCGTCGCCCCAGAGGTAGGCGTGGAAAGCGCCGAGGAGCTGGGAGATCGCGGGGTTCTGCCGGATCTTGTCGGTCAGGGAACGGAACTGGCCGTGTTGCATGAGCCAGGCGCGGTAGTCCTTGGCCGCGGCGACGGGTGACGCGTCGGTCAGCGCGAAAGTGACTGTGTAGTCGCGGGTATCGGCTCTGGCCGTGAAGTCGTGTTCGGCTGTTGCGTGAAGTTTCCCGCCGACTGAGTTGACCGTCAAGGTGGTGCCGATGTCGGTGGGGGCGAGGTAGCTGACGCCGCGGTCGCCGATGCGGTAGCCCCAGAACGGCATGGTCAGTCCGGAGGTCAGGTCGAGGGGGTTGTCGACGAGGGTGGCGTCGGGGGAGTTCCAGAACGGGTCGTCGACGGGGAGCGACAGTCCCTCGCCGCGGGGGAGCTGGAGCGCGGCCGCGGCGGGGTCGGTGCCGGTGACCGGCCAGGCCAGGCGCTCGTCGCGGTCGCTGTGCAGGACGACGCGGAGGCGGCCGCCGGCGGCGTCGGCGGAGGCGGTCAAGCCCTTGTCGGGGTAGGTCCAGGTGGCCAGGTCGCCGGTGATCCGGATCGGACCTGCGGCGCCTAGGCCGGGCGCGCCTTCGGAGATGGTGATGCGCGCGCCGTCGTCGACGAGTCCGGTGATCGCCAGTGATGCGGTGTCCACGTCCGCCCGGCCGCCGGCGATCGGCACGAGTACGTGATCGCCGCGTTGCTGTGGTCGCGTGCTGTCGGGGTTGCTGTCGCAGGCGGTGATAGTGAGGCCCGCGATCAGTAGCACGGTGGTGAAGGCGATACCTCGGTAGGTGTGTTCGATGCTCCGGCGTCTCATGCCCGGCACGTTGCCGAAGCCGGATGAGAGTTGGATGAGACGACATGAGGGTCCCCGGCCTGCGCGGATCCGATCCGTAGTATCCGGAAGATGCGCGTGTTGGTGGTGGACGACGAGGACGCGGTCCGGGCGGCGCTGGTGCGCGCGATGGACAGCGAGGGTTATGAGACCCGCGCCGCGGGGGACGGTGCGGCCGCGCTCGCCGAGATCCAGCGGTGGCAGCCGGAGGTCGTGCTGCTGGATGTGCTGATGCCGTTCATGGACGGACTGACCGCGTGCAGGCAGTTGCGGGCGCGCGGGGATCGCACGCCGATCTTGATGCTCACCGCTCGCGATGCGGTCGCCGATCGGGTGGACGGACTCGATGCAGGCGCGGACGACTACCTGGTGAAGCCCTTCGACCTGGATGAACTGCTGGCCAGGGTCCGCGCGTTGGTTCGGCGCACCTACCCCGATGACGGTGCCGTGCTGTCCTGCGCTGATTTGGTGATGGACACCACCGCGCACGAGGTTCGACGGGGTGCCCGGCTCGTGGAACTCAGCCGCACCGAGTTCGCGCTGCTGGAGGTGCTGTTGCGCAATGAAGGCCAGGCGCTGCCGCGGGAGACGCTCATCGAACGCGTCTGGGGGACCGGGGTGGGCTCGACGTCGAACTCGCTCGAGGTCTACATACGGTATCTGCGGCGCAAGCTGGAGGCCGACAACGAACCCCGGCTGATCCACACCCTGCGCGGTATCGGCTATCGGCTGGCTCCGCCGTGAGGCTGCCTGGTTCGCTACGCGCCCGCGTCGCGCTGTTCTGCGTGGTCGCGATCGCGTGCGCGCTGGCGGGGATGGGGGTGGCGGCCTACGCCGTGGTCGCGCACGAACTCGACCGTTCACTCGACCTCGGACTGCGCCGGGAAGCGACCCGTATCAGCCGCACGGTGGCCACCGACCCCGAAGTGGCCACCGCGTCCGGGCCGTGCCGGTATCTGACCGCGCCGAGCTGTGTGCAGGTGGTGGGTGCGGACGGGCGGATCGAATCCGAGCACGACCCGAACCAGCCGCTGCCGGTCGATGCCGCTACCGCGGCGGTGGCGGCAGGCACGCGACCGGCGTACTTCAGCGATATCCGGCTGGATGGATATCCGCTCCGGATGTACACCGCGCCATTGCGTTCCGGTAGTGCGGTGCAGATCGCGCAGCGCGCTGATCCCGTGGACACCAGCCTTCGCCGTGTCGCCTACGCCCTGCTGGCCGCGGCGGCGGCCGGGACGTTGCTCGCCATCGGAGTCGGGTTCGCTGTCGCCCGTCGCGCCGTCGCGCCGGTCACCACGCTGACCAGGGCTGCCGAACGGATCGCGCGGACCAGGGATCCGCGCCAGCACATCACCGTCACCGGGCCCGGCGAATTGCGCAGCCTGGCAAGCAGTTTCAACACTATGCTCGACGAGCTCGATCAGGCGCTGACCGCCGAGCGGAACTCCCGTGCGGCCCAGCACCGTTTGATCGCCGACGCTTCGCACGAACTGCGCACACCGCTGACGGCATTGCGCACCAATATCGATCTGCTGCGCCGGGCCGCTCGCCTCAGTGGTGAACAACTCGACGAAACAGTGTCCGCCTTGCGCATTCAGTCCGAGGAACTCTCCGGTCTGGTCACCGATCTCATCGACCTCGCGCGCGCCGACGATCCGGCCGCCGCGCCGGAATCTTTCGAAGATCTACGGCTCGACCTGCTGGTGGCGGACTGCCTGCGCGCCGCTGAGCGGCACTGGCCGACACTGACATTCGAGGCCGAGCTCCAGCCCGTCACGATCAGCGGCGTGCACGCTCGGCTCGTCCGCGCCATCACCAACCTGCTCGACAATGCCGCCAAATTCAGTCCACCGCGAGGTGTTGTCCGCATTGTGTTGCGGCACAACGCATTGACTGTCCGCGACCACGGGCCGGGGATACCGCCGGAAGATTTCCCGCACATCTTCGATCGCTTCTATCGCTCCACCGCCGCGCGGGCGAAACCCGGGCACGGTCTCGGCCTGGCCATTGTCCAACAGGTAGCGGCTCTGCACGGGGCCGATATCGCCGCCGAATCCGCTCCGGGCGGTGGCGCGCTGTTCCGGCTCACCTTTCCGTCGGCGGACTGAGCCACCGGAGTATTTCCGTTCCTTCGGAAATCCCCAGATTTGCCGCTGGCGTGCTGGGCTCGGAAGGAGAAATATAGGCGTGCAACCGCCAGCGGGAGCGGCGTTTCCGAGCCGGGCCGCGTCCGCTGTTCGCCACGAGATGGGAGCGGACTGTGCACGACGTCACCGATACCCCTGAAGCGCCGGCCGGTGCGGCCGCGGATGAGCTCTCGGAGCGCTACACCTGGGAGATCGTCCATGACGGGGTCACCGTTGATTCGGGGGAGAGCCGACTAGGCGAACCGCATCCGCTGACCGGGAGCACCGCGGGGCAGTACTACGAGGTCGCGTGCGGACTGTTCGAGCAAGCCTGCGACACGGTGGTGGAGGAACACCGGTACGAGGTGATGATGGCGCGCGTCGACGGGAACCCGGAACCGCGCCCGGTCACCGTGGTCACCGTGCTGCTGCGCTATGCCGACGGCAGCGTCGCGATATCCATGACGGCCCATCCGCGGCATCGGCCGATCACCGACAAGGACATGACGGAGTACCGCGAATACCTGGAGTGGGCCGAAGAAGACCACCGGCGCTTTCTCCAGCGTAAAGCGCTGAGCGACGAAACCTTCGACCTGCCATGGGAATCCACCGAAGAGGAATGGATTCCGGACGAAACGATCGATCAGACCGACCCGCGGCTGACTCGAATCGCCGAACTGGAAGGCGAAGCCGCCGACATTCGCGCCGAGGTCTTCGATCCCGACCACTGCCGCGAACTCCGATTCCGTGCCGAGGAGAAGCTGCGTGCGGCGCACGCAGCCGCAGTGGAGGCGGAGGCAGGCGGGGACGACGCGGCACTGGCCACTGCCGAGCGTGAAGTTCTGCGCCGCACCGAACGTCTCGCCCGGTGGACGACTCTGCTCGCCGAAACCACCGCCGCGTACCTGCAGGCCGCGGCGCTCGACGCGGAGGCCGCCCAGGTGCGGCGTGCGGTCCAAGCCGACAACCAAGAGGCCGAAGCCGGGTCGATGAGCGACGGCGAGTAGCCGGGCGTGCCGCGCTGTTCCGGTGCCTACCGGGCGATCGGCAGGCACCGGGCTGGTTCACAGCGCGAGCAGCGCTCGGTGGCCGATGCGTGGATCGGCCAACGGGCGCAATGCGATTCGCATCAGGGCGAGGGCGTTGTCGTCGCCTGCGATGCGGTTCGCTTTCAGTGCCCCGCAGGCGAGACACTGGTGGACCAGCTGCCATTCGCCGTTGTCGCGGGCGGACATGCTCACCGCCTCCATCCGGCCACGGCACTGCTCGGCTCGGTCGCCGGGGACGCGTCGGTCCACGTGGCGGCTGGACAAGCAGTGCGGGCAGTGGTTGCGGTGGGCGGTGCCCGGCGCGGTGACGGGCACGTCCATGCGGCAGCCGACGCAGCGGAACGCGTCGCCGGATTCGCCTGCGCGACCGTGCAATACGTCCTTGGTGCGTTGTGGACGGCGGACCGCCGGTTTTCTTCGTGGCATGCCGCACCCCCTACAGATCGCCGAAAACTTCGAGGGGGAACGGAGGTTCGGCGAGCGGGCGGACCGCCATGCGCATCAGGATGAGCTGGTTGTCGTCGCCGCACACGGGGTGCAGCGCCAGCTCGTGGCAGCGGGTGCAGCGGTGCACCACGGCCCATTCGCCGGTGCGCAGCACGGCAATCGACAGCGGCGCCATTCTGGCGCGGCAGTCGGAGGTGCCACCCTCGACGTGGTCGTGGGTGTGCCGTGAGTTGAGGCAGCTCGGGCAGTGGTTACGCCAGCTGTTGTCCGGCGCGAGCGTGGCCACGACGAGGCCGCAGCGCACGCAGGTGAAGGTGTCGGTACGCAGCGATGCGCTGGGACCGTGAGAGGTGTTGTCTGACACCCGGATACTCCTTTGCTGAGGGCTTGATGCAGTGACAGCAGGAGCAGGCCGAGCGCGCCTCGGAAAATATTCAGCGGCGGTTGGCTGTGCGGGCGTGGGCGGAACCGGTGCGGCTCGGCGCCACGCGGTGAGGCGCGCTCGGCGCGGTCCGGGTCATAAACACTCTTTCTTCCGTGGGCCGTCGGCCCGGGCAAACCGATCTCTCGGGCGCTCTACCAGCGCGGCGGCAACCGTAGCAACGGGTCGGTCGCGGTCGCCACTGATTTTGCTGGCGGCCTCGCTGTCTTGTCGGTGATGGCGATCGCGGCCGACCGCCCGGCGACCGTGCGCGGCGACGGGGCGGGTATGGGCCTACCTATAGGGAGGTCGCCTGGGGTTCAAGCGCGGTAGTTCCGGATGACGAGCGTCAGGCTGCCTGCTGCCGCGAGCGCCGCCACCGCGAACATCGAGGGGTAGCTGAAACCCACGTCCTCGTGCAGGAACGACAGTAGGGCGGGCACGCCGAAGCCCAGATAGCTCACCGAGTAGAACACTGCGGTCAGTCCGGCCAGATCGGCTGGGGTGGCGATGCGTTCGATCTCCTGGAGTCCGGCGACCAGGCCGATGCCGTAACCCGCGCCGAGTACGACGGCCGTTGCCAGGGTCGCCCACAGCGTCAGTGCGCCGGAAGCCCAAGCCGCCGTGATCATTCCGCAGGTGACGAAGGCCAGTGAGACGACCGCTGCGCGTGCGGTGCCGGGTTTGTCGATTCGTCGGGCCACGGACTGGATCGTGAAACCGCAACTGAGCGTGATGACTCCGACGAGTGCCGAGAATGCGATCGGTGCGCCGTGGATATGCGGCGCCATCAGTGTCGGCATGACCGCGTACGCCGTGCCGGCGGAGGTGAACAACCACAGCGCGACCGGCAGTGCGACACAGCGGAATCGGCGGTGCCCGGCTGCGGGCACCTTCAGGTCATCGCGCAGGCGACCCGGGTTCTCCTGGGGGACTACCGTTTCCGGTGCCCGCGCCACCCACAGCGCGGCGACCAGGCACAGCGCGACGTTGATCAGATAGGCGAGGGTGTTGGGCCACGGCGCCCACTGTGCGAGCACTCCAGCGAAGCCGGCGCCGACCGCGAAGCCGCCGGTGAGGCTCATGGCCGAGCGACGCGCCCCGGTGCCGCCGGGCAGTGCAGGACCGAACGGTGGTTGCGCGAGTTCTTTCAGCCAGCTGCTGCCGACCGCCATGGCCAGTCCGAGCGCCATCCCGCACAGCACCCGGCCGGCGGAAAGTGCAGGCACAGAAGCGGATCCGAAGGCGAGCAGTAGCGAGCCCGCCGCGCTGATCAGCGGGGCCGGACGCAGCAACGCGCGGCGGCCGTACCGGTCCGACAGCGGCCCGCCGATCAGCAGCGCGGGCACGATGCCGAGGACGTAATAGAACAGCAGCAGATCCACCGTCGTGACCGGCAGGCCGTGGTCCTTGTACATCACCAGCAGCGGGGTGAATTCGTTGCCGCCCCAGGCGATGGCGAACATCGCGGCGGCGACACCCCACCACGCCCTCGTTGCGGGCTCGGTGAGGGTGGGCCGGAGCGCGGTGGTCAGCGTCGTCATCACAGCCCCCGTAGCTCTAGCTGGTGCACGCCGGAGAGGTGCTCGGCCAGTGCGGTGGCGAAGCGGTCGACCTCGCCGGCTTCGATCAGACCGGCCAGGTGTGCGTGCTGCTCGATGATCCGGTCGATGTCGATCGGGCCGCGGCGCAGTGCGACGCTGTTCATTCGGCGCTGCCGCTCGCGCAACGAGTCGTAGAAGCTTGCCAGCAGTGGGTTGCCCGCCGCGATCACATACGAGCGATGGAAGTCGGTGTCCACCAAGGCGAACTGGTCGAGGTCGCCTGCCGCGGCCAGTTCGCGCTGCCGGTCGAGCGACGATCGGAACAGCGACGTCAGTGCCGTCCGGTCGGTGCCGGCCAGCGCACGGACTGCGGCCGCCTCGACGACATAGCGGGCGTAGGCGACGTGCTCGGCCTCGTCGGGCGGTATCGGCACCACCAGCGCGCCGCGCTTGGGGTAGAGCTTCATCCAGCCTTCGGTTTCCAGCCGCAGGAAGGCCTCGCGCACGGGGGTCCGCGACGTGCCGAGCTCGGCGGCTATCTCGCCTTCGCTGATGAGTTCGCCACCGGACAAACCGCCGGTCAGGATGCGTTCCTTGACCTCGCGGTAGGCATGCTCAGCTGATGAATACGTCTTAGACACAAGTTGTATCTTAGGTAGGGTTCATCGCGAACCGACTGTGAGGTTTGTTACCGCTGCGGTTGCGCGCATTCGGCAGCGACGGATGTGCGGTCGAACTGGCCAGCGAATACGTGCGCGAGGTTCGAGGGGGTGTAAGGGCCGAGGGGCCGTGCGTGAGGCTGAGGGACTTGTGTGAGGCCGGCGGGAGGTGCGCGGCGAACCTTCAGTTGGCTGGGGCTGCGGCCAGCTGGTCGAACATCTTGCGGGCGAGGGCCGTCAGTCCGGACCTGTTCCGAGGATTCAACCGCGCATGAGCCAGTTCGAAGAATTATCTTCATATATCTAGACCTGATCTTGCATGATCTTCATAATTTGACCTGTAACGGTCCATATTATGCGGATCGACTATCGACATCCATCGACATTCAGGAGCGCAGGTGAAGATCGGGGTCCCCCGCGAGGTCAAGAACCACGAGTATCGGGTTGCGATTACCCCGGCCGGTGTGCACGAGCTCGTCTCCCGCGGGCACGAGGTGTACATCGAGACCGGTGCCGGTCGCGGGTCGGCGTTCGAGGACGAGGCATACACCGTCGCAGGCGCGCGGGTGCTGAACTCCGCCGACGAGGTCTGGGGCACCGCCGAACTGGTGCTCAAGGTGAAAGAGCCGGTGGCCGAGGAGTATTCACGCATGCGGGAAGGTCAGGTGCTGTTCACCTACCTGCACCTCGCGGCCTCCAAGGAGTGCACCGACGCGCTGCTGAGCTCGGGCATCACCTCGATCGCCTACGAAACGGTCACCGGCCGGGACGGATCGCTGCCGCTGCTCGCCCCGATGAGCGAGGTTGCGGGCCGGCTGGCGCCGCAGGCGGGCGCCTACCACCTGATGCGCAACGGCGGTGGCCGCGGCGTGCTGATGGGCGGCGTGCCCGGCACCCCGCCTGCCAGCGTGGTGGTGATCGGCGCGGGTGTCGCGGGCGGCAACTCGATCGCCATCGCGCACGGCATGCGCGCCGAGGTGACCGTGCTCGACCTGAACATCGCCCGGCTGCGCGAGATCGACGCGCAGTACAAGGGTCAGGTGCGGACCATCATGTCCAACCGGCTCGAGGTCGAAAAGGCCGTGCGCGAAGCCGATCTGGTGATCGGCGCGGTGCTGGTGCCCGGTGCGAAGGCGCCGACGCTGGTGTCCAATGATCTGGTCGCGCAGATGAAGCCGGGCTCGGTGCTCGTCGACATCGCCATCGACCAGGGCGGCTGCTTCGCCGACTCGCGCCCGACCACGCACGCGGACCCGACCTACCGGGTGCACGAGTCGGTGTTCTACTGCGTCGCCAACATGCCCGGCGCGGTGCCGTACACCTCGACCGTCGCACTCACCAATGCCACTCTGCCGTACGTTGTTTCGCTGGCCGAGCACGGCTGGCGCGAGGCGGTGGCGGCGGATCAGGGCCTGGCGAGCGGTCTCAGTACGCATGGTGGTGTGCTGCTGTCCGCTTCCGTCGCGGCCGCGCACGGTTACGCGGCCGAAAGCCTGGTTGCGTAACACGTTTCGCAGGGGCGGCCGACCGGTGGGTCGGCCGCCCCTGTCATGTCGTGGTGTTCGTCCGCGGCCGCATGTGCTCGAAGATGAGGATCGTCTCGGTGGATGCGACCGCCGGATGCTCGCTCAGGTTGTTCAGCACGAACCGGCGCAGCTCGTCGGTGTGCGAGGTGGCGACATGGATCAGGTAGTCGTCGGCGCCCGCGATGAAGTACACGTTGAGCACCTCCTCGAACTCCGACATCTGCTCGCCGAACTGGGCCAGGTGCTGGCGGGCGCTGGCTCGCAGCCGCACCGCGATCATGGCCTGCAGGCTGCGGCCGAGCGCCGCCGGATCGATGTCGGCATGGAACCCGCGAATGACGCCGCGCTCCACCAGGGCGCGCACTCGGCCGAGACAGGTGGACGGCGCGATGCCTGCCGCGGCGGCGAGCGCGTTGTTCGTCATCCGGCCGTCGCGCGCGAGCTGGTCGAGCAGGATCCGGTCGATATCATCGATCGGAACACCGGCGGGCGGGTGGATCGGCGGTGCGGGTGGAGTCGAGCCGCCTGATGAATCATTCTTCCGCATTCCTCGACGGTACAGAATCTTGTTCGTAAATCCTGCCTTAGTCCTGAATTATCTTCGATAAATCTGAAATGTTACTGTGCTCACTCGCGCCACGAGGTGGCGGGGAGGCCGTTGAAGAAGTCTTTTCCGGGCAGCACGCGTAGGCGCCACGGGCGTAGGCGCAACAGGCTGACACCGGGTGAATCCGGCCCGTTCCAGCCGGGAACGCCGATGCCGCCCGGGTCGTAGCCGAGCGGCGGGGGTGTGCTGCGGAAGAGCTCCCACAATCTGGTCTTCGTCTCGAGGTCGCCCACCCATTCGGCGGCGCACTCCGCCAGGCAGGTGTCGTGCGTCGGGACCCAGTAGTTGCACGACACATACGGGCTATGCGCGAGGTGGGCCAGCTTGGCGGGGGTCTGACCAGTGAAGATCCAGCCGGTCAGCTCCTGGCCGTCCCACTCCCAGATCGGATGCAGGACGCGGCTGCGCGGCCGCCCGGCTGGATCGGTCGTGGACACGGTGCACCAAACGATGCTGTGCGCGATCTCCACGAAAGCCGGTGCGATATCGCCCAATTCGGTCACATCGGCCACCATAGCCGCCGAACCGGGTTTCAGCCCAGCGGATGGGGATGTGGCCGAGCCTGTTCGAGCTGAGCGGCGACCGTGAGGATGGTCGTTTCGCCGTTGCTCGGGCCGATCAGCTGAACCGCCAGCGGCAAGCCGTCCGTGCCGACACCTGCGGGCAGGGACGCCGCCGGGTGACCCGTCACGTTCCACAGCGCCGTGTAGGCCACCATTGGGATGGACCGCAGTTGCGCCCGAACCGTATTCGCACCGTCGAGCACGCCGATGCGCGGCGGGCGGCCCGCGAGGGTGGGGGTGAGCAGCAGGTCGCAGTCGGCGAAGACGCGATCGACCTTGTGCGCCAAGGCGTCTCCCTGCCGGATCGCCCATTCCACGACGGGCCGCCGGGCCCAGGTACCCAGCGTGACGGTCTGGCGGGTGCGGCGTTCGAGCAGCTCCGGATGCTCGACATGGTCGATTTCGGCACGGACCCCACCGAAGAACTGCGGAAAGAAGGCGTGCAGGGACTCCGGATAGTGCGGGTCCACCTCGAAGACGGAATGACCGAGATCGGCAAGGAGTCTCGCGGTATCGAGGACCGCGCGTACATGTTCCGGGTCCGGCTTCGCCAGTGGGGAAGGCGATTTCGTGCTGTACCCGATCCGCAGACCGGTGGTGGTTTGCCGCGCGGCCTGTTCGAACGACATCACCGGGTCCGGGGCGGTGAACCGGTCGCCGGGTGTGTTGCCGCGGATCACGTCGTTGACGACCGCGGAGTCGAGCACGCCACGGGTCAACGGCCCGGTCACGCCCAACGCCCACCAGAGATGCTCGAAGGGGGCGACCGGCACGCGTCCGCGCTGAGTTTTGAGGCCGAAGAGCCCACAGCAGGCCGACGGGATGCGGATGGAGCCGCCGCCGTCACTGCCGATCGCGACCGGAACCAGGCCCGCCGCGACCGCCGCGGCGGAGCCACCGCTGGAGCCGCCGGGGGTCCGGGTTCGATCCCACGGATTGCGGGTCACGCCGTATGTACTCGACTCGGTGAACGGCCACTGGCCGAACTCGGGCATCGCGGTTTTACCGACGATGACGGCACCTGCGGCCCGCAACCGGCGCACGACTTCGGCGTCGGCCTGCACCGGGGTCGAGTTGGCCCGGGTGCCGAAGGAGGTCACCGAACCTGCGACGTCGATCTCGTCTTTGATCGCGATAGGTATGCCGTGTAGCGGGCCGACGGCGCCTGCGGCGCGCTCCCGGTCCCGCTCGATCGCCTCGGCGCGCGCCTGTTCGTGGCGGACGTGGGTGAAAGCATTGAGGTCCGCGGCCGCGTCGATGGCGTCCAGCGTGGCGGTGACGAGTTCATGCGTGGACAGTGCGCCTTGCTCCAGGAGCGTGCGCTGTTCGAGCACGCCTGCGGATACGACGTCCTGGAGATCCATCTGCCACCGCTCCTCTCGGTCACGCCGCGCGTGACCAGCACGACCGAGCCGTCGTGTTGCAGCCCCGACAGTAGATAGTCGTATGACCATTTCGCAATCAATACGGATGCGAATCACAAAGAGTTCAGTGTTTCGGCGAATTGGGTGCGTGAGATGCCGGATCGGTAGCTGGACCAGCGACGGAAAGCCAGGTCAGGGGGGATTCGGTATGCCGAGTGGGGTTTCCAGAAAGGCGCCGCCGATGTGTTGCGGCGCGGTCGCACCCGCGGCGAGGATTTCCGGAGCGACCTTTTCGGCATCGTCGAGACTGCGGTAGCCGAGCTCCTCGGCCTCGCGCAGGGAAACGACCGCGCGCGAATTCTTCGAGACGCCCCACAGCACCCGGAAGCCGGGGCTGTTCGCGCTCAAGCACGCCTCGAACAATCGGGCGCAGTCGTCGGGAGACAGCCACAGCGACAGTCCGCGCACATCATGCGGCCGCTCGAAGCACGACCCGATCCGGATGCACAGCACATCCATGCCGAACCGCGAGTGATAGAGGCTGCCCAGTGCCTCGATCGCCGCTTTGCTGAATCCGTAATAGGTGTCCGGCCGCGGTGGGGCCTCGCCGGCAATACCGTCCGGGCCTGCCTCGCCGACTACACGGTAGCCCACCGCGTGATTGCTGGAGGCCAGCACGATGCGGGAGATACCCGCTTTTCGTGCGGCTTCCAGAACCGTATGCGTGCCATCGACATTCGCCGCGAGCACGCGTTCCCAGCTGTCCTCGCGGCTGATCCCGCCGAGATGGATGATCGCGTCGACGTCACTGCAGGCGGCGGCCATGGTGTCGGCGTCGGTGAGCGATCCGGTGACGATCTCCACTCGCTCTTCCGGTGCGGGAGTAAGGAGTTCGGTTAGATCCAAGAGGCGCAGAATGCGATCGGGGCGACGTAGGCGCGATCGCAGCAGAGTGCCGATACCGCCACCCGCACCGGTGACGAGAATCCTCTGCGAACTCAAGCGGTACCTCCGTCCGATACGTCGCCGAGAAACCAGCTGGGTGGGTGGCCATACGGCCAACCCACCCAACCGGCCCGAGGAGCTGGCGTCGGTGCCCCTCGGAGTTCCTTCAGAGCACCTCGGCCGTCTCCGCCGAACCCGTGCGCTCCAGCTTGGAGTGGGTGCGCGAGTAGGCGAAGTACACGGCGAGTCCGACGACCAGCCAGACCGCGAACCGCGCCCAGGTCTCCCACGGCAGCGACCAGATCAGGTACAGCGAGAAGCCGATGCCGATCAGCGGGACCACCGGCATGAGCGGCAGCTTGAACTCGCGCGGCTCATCGGGCCTGGTGCGCCGCAGCACGATCACGGCGATCGAGACGACGATGAAGGCCATCAGGATGCCGATGTTGGTGAGCTCGGCGACCACGGTGATATCCAGCAGGCCGGCCATCACCGCGGCGCCGATGCCGACGATCCAAGTCACCCTGGTGGGCACCTTGCGGACCGGATGCGTCTTGGCGAACCACTCGGGCAGCAGCCCGTCCCTGCTCATCGCGTACCAGACGCGGGTGACGCCGAGCATGAAGGTGAGCACCACGGTGACGATGCCGACGATGGCGCCGATCGCGATGATGTTGGCGATGCCGGGCATGCCGACCGACTCGAAGGCGGTGGAGAAACCGCTCGTCGGGCTGATCTCGGTGTACTTCTGCATACCGGTGAGCACCAGCGTGGCCAGCACGTACAGCACCATCGCGATGGCCAGCGAGTAGAGAATGGCCTTCGGCAGGTGCTTCTTGCCGTCCGTCGACTCCTCGGCGGCGGTGCTCATCGCGTCGTAGCCGAACACGGCGAAGAACACGGTGGCCGCGCCGGTCCACACCGCGGCGCCACCGAACGGGAAGTACGGGGTGTAGTTCGAGCTGTCGATGTGGAAGACACCGAGCACGATGATCAGCACGACCAGGGCGACCTTGATGGCCACCGCGACGGCCTCGAACCGGCCGACGCTGCGGATACCGCGCGACAGTAGCCACGCGGTACCGAGGCAGAACAGCATTGCGAACACGTCGACCACATGGCCGTCACCGGTGCCGCTGGCGCCCAGCATCCAGTTGGGCAGATCGATGTTCACCTGCTCGAGCAGGAACTTGAAGTAGCCGGAGACGCCGATGGCGACCACCGCCGCCACGGCGATGTACTCCAGCAACAGATCCCAGCCGATGAACCAGCCCGCGAGCTCGCCCAGTGACACGTAGCCGTAGGTATAGGCGGAACCCGCCTTCGGCACCATGCCGGCGAACTCGGCGTAACAGAGCGCGGCGGCGGCGCTGGCGACACCGGCGATCAGGAACGAGATCAGCACCGAGGGACCGGTGACGGAGTTGGCGACCGCGCCGGCGAGGGTGAAGATACCGGCGCCGATGATGCCGCCGACGCCGATCGCCGTGAGCTGCCACAGGCCGAGCGACCGGGCCAGCTGCTCATCGGCGGGGCTGTCGTCATCGATCTGCCCCATGGGTTTGCGGCGCAGCATTTGACTGCGCAACTCCGCAATGGACATGTGCTTCCTTTCGTCCTCCGCGCTCCGCAACGATGCGTAACGCAGATCACACTTCGAGCTGTGGTTACTAAATACGACCACAGCGCGACTGTGATCGGCGAGTTGGCCAAATATTGTTCAGCGTGGTTGGCCAACCGGACGGGCGCGGTGCGACCGCGCCGCCCGTCAGCGCTGGCTACCGGGTTTCAGCGAGCGCAAGAAGAACGCGACATTGGCCGGACGCTCGGCCAGTCTGCGCATGAAGTAGCCGTACCACTGGTCGCCGTAGGGCACGTAGACGCGCAGATGGTTGCCCTCGTCGACCAGCCTGCGCTGCTCGGCGTCGCGGATGCCGTACAGCATCTGGAACTCGAACTCGTCGGGTTTGCGATGCGTTGTCTCGACGCAGTTGCGCGCGGCCTCGATGAGTGCCGGGTCGTGCGTGGCGACCATCGGGTAGCCGTCGCCGAGCATCAGCAGGCGCAGGCAGCGCAGGTAGGATTCGTCGACGTCGGCCCGGCTCTGGAACGCGACGGAGGCCGGCTCCTTGTAGGCGCCTTTGCACAGCCGGATTCGGGAGCCGGGGCCCGAGAGGTCGCGGCAGTCACCCTCGGTGCGGCGCAGGTAGGCCTGCAGGACCGTGCCGAGAGTGGGGAAGTCGGCACGCAGTGCACTCACGATGCCGAGGGTGGAGTCGGTGGTCGTGTGGTCCTCGGCGTCGACGTTCACCCAGACGCCGGCCTCCTGGGCCGCCGCGCAGATCCGGTGCGCGTGCTCCAGCGCGATCGCGTGCCCGTCCCGGGACAGAGACTGGCCGAGCGCGGACAGCTTGAGCGAAACCTCCAGCGGCCGAACAGATTCCGTGTTCGCGGTGACATCGAGGCGCGCCAGTGCGGACAGCATGTGCAGGTAGTGCGTGACCGTGGTGCGGGCCTGCTCGATCTCGGTGGTGTCCTCACCGAGATAGTCGATGGTGACGTAGCGGCCGGAGCCCAGCAAGGTTTCGACCGCGGCCACCGCCTGGTCCGCGGAGTCGCCCGCGACGAACCGGTCGACCAGCTTCTTGGTCGTCGGCATCCTGGTGATGGTGCGCTCCATGCGCGGCGAACGGGACGCGGCCAGCATGGCGGGCCGCAGCAGAGCGGAGAAGGCCATCAGAGCTCCTGGTGCGGGTAGCGGTGATCAGTGGCCGGGACGAACGTCTCCTTGATGGTGCGGGCGGAGGTCCAGCGCAGCAGGTTCTGCGCCGAGCCTGCCTTGTCATTGGTGCCGGAGGCGCGCGACCCGCCGAACGGCTGCTGGCCGACGACGGCGCCGGTGGGCTTGTCGTTGATGTAGAAGTTGCCCGCCGCGAAGCGCAGGCCCTCGGTGGCGGTGGCGATCGCCGCGCGGTCGTCGGCGATGATCGCGCCGGTCAGCGCGTAGGGCGAGCCCTTGTCAACGAGGTCGAGGGTCTGCTCGAAGGAGCCGCGGACCGAGTCGTCATAGACGTGCACGGACAGGATCGGGCCGAAGTACTCGGTGTGGAACGCCTCGTCGGTGGGGTCCTCGCCGAGCAGGACGGTCGGGTCGACGAAGTAGCCGACCGAATCGTCGGCGTGTCCGCCTGCGGCGATCGACAGGCCCGGCGTGGCCTTGGCGCGGGCGATGGCCTCGGCGTTCTTGTCGAAGGCGCGCTTGTCGATCAGTGCGCCGCCGTAGTGGCTGAAATCGGTGACGTCGCCGTAGCTCAGGGTGGCGACCTTGTCGAGGAAATCGCGGCCCATCCTGGCCCACACCGACTTCGGGATGAACGCGCGGGAAGCGGCCGAGCACTTCTGGCCCTGGTAGTCGAACGCCCCGCGGATCAGGGCGGTGGTCAGCACGTCGGGATCGGCGGAGCTGTGTGCGACGACGAAGTCCTTGCCGCCGGTCTCGCCGACCAGGCGCGGGTAGGCGTTGTAGTCGGCGATGTTCGCGGCGACCGAGCGCCACAGGTGCTGGAACGTCGCGGTGGAGCCGGTGAAGTGGATGCCGGCCAGTCGACGGTCCGCAAGGGCCACGTCCGAGACCTTCGGGCCTGCACCGTTCACCAGGTTGATCACACCGGGCGGCAGGCCGGCGGCTTCGAGCAGCTTCATCGTCCAGTACGCGGCGACCGACTGGGTCATCGCCGGCTTCCAGACCACGGTGTTGCCCATCAGCGCGGGCGCGGTCGGCAGGTTGCCCGCGATGGCGGTGAAGTTGAACGGGGTGATCGCGTAGACGAAGCCGTCCAGCGGGCGGTATTCGACCTTGTTCCACACGCCGGGGGAGGAGATCGGCTGGTCGGTGAGGATCTGGCGCGCGAAATGCACGTTGAAGCGCCAGAAGTCGACGAGCTCGCACGGGCTGTCGATCTCGGCTTGGTACGCCGTCTTCGACTGGCCGAGCATGGTTGCGGCGGCGATGGTTTCGCGCCACGGTCCGGCCAGCAGATCCGCGGCCCGCAGGAACACCGCGGCCCGATCCTCGAACGACAGCGCGCGCCAGGCGGGGGCGGCGGCGGTGGCCGCGGCGATGGCGTCCTCGACGTCGCTGGGCTTCGCGGTGGTGAGGGTGCCGAGCACGGCGGCGTGCTTGTGCGGCTGCACAACCTTGATCGTCTTGCCCGAGCTGCGCCGGTGCTCACCGCCGATTACGTGGTGCACCTCGGTCTGGGTCGCGCCGAGTTCGGCCAGTTTCGCCTGCAACCGTGTACGTTCCGCACTACCGGGGGCGAAGGTGCCGACCGGCTCGTTCACCGGCCGCGGTGTGGACACGATGGCGTCCATGGTTCCTCCTGCTGGATGTGGCACTTGTGAGGTCAGCCGAAGTCAACACCGGAAAAGTGCCCGGGAAATGGGCCGAAAGGACAAAGATGGGATGAGTGTGTTGTCGAGTTGGCCGAAAGGCGTAGACGTGGCTGTTGATAGTGGGCTTGTTGCCGCGGACATCGACCTGTTCGGTTTGGCGCAGATCGTTGCCCAGAACGCGGGTGGCATGGTGTCGATCGAAGACCCGCAGTCTCATGTGCTGGCGTATTCGGCCTCCGATGAGGCGGCCGATCAATTGCGGGTGATGTCGATCTTGGGTAGGGAAGGGCCGCGCGAATACTTGGCGGTCCTGCGGAAGTGGGGAGTGTTCGACCGGCTGCGGCGGACCGACGAGGTCATCGATGTGCCGGAGCACCAGGAACTGAACATCAAGCGCAGGCTCGCGGTGAGCATCCGGCATCCCGCCGACGGAGCCGCGCGTGCGCCGCGGGTGCTCGGCACTATCTGGCTGCAGCAGGGTGCTCGGCCGTTCAAGCCGGACGCGGCGGAGATTCTGCGCGGTGCCTCGGCCATCGCAGGCCGCCTCATTTCGCGCAGCCTCGACGCGCCGTCCACCGAAGCGCTGCTCGTGCAACGGCTTTTCGGTGAGGGCGGGTCCGTCGATGTCGCGTCCGTGGCGGGTGCGCTGAACCTTCCGATGACCGGGCCTGCCGCGGTGGTCGGCTTCGCGCTCACCGCCACCGAAAGCGCGCTCGCCACTGAGCCTTCCGCACTGGGCAGCATGCTTCGCCTGCGCGCCAGCTCATTTCGCAACGACTCGGTGACGGCCACCCTCGGCGAACGGGTGTATGTGCTGTTGCCCAGTTACAAAGCCGCACACGCCGTTACGGCTTGGACGCGCCAGCTGGTCGAGCAGCTCGAATCCAAACGGGGGCTGGCGCTTCGCGCGGCCATCGCCTGCCCGGTGGCCGACCTGAGCAGCGTCGCCGGGGCCAGGCGCGAGGTCGACCGGGTCCTCGACAGCACCATCGCCACATACCCCCGCGGTCGGGTCACCACCCTCGCCGAATCTCGCACCGCAGTGCTGCTCGGCGAAATCCTCGACCTCGTCGGTACCCGCTCCGAGCTGCATGACCCGCGCTTGCGCACCCTATCCGAGTATGACCGTAAGCATTCCGCGAGCTTGCGCGAAAGCGTCGACATCTACCTGCGCGAACACGGCGACGTCCGCAACGCAGCCACCGCACTCCAAGTCCATCCGAACACGTTGCGCTACCGCATTCGTCGCGTCGAGGAAATCCTCCGCATCGACCTCACCGACCCCGCCGACCGGCTACTGCTGGAAATTCAGCTCGCCCTGCACCGCCGTGAACACGGTCGCGAAGGCGGGTCTTCGACTCGCTGATCGGAGGTGATTCGAAATGCGCGAGTTGCCGCGCATGGCCAAGGGGGGAGTATTTCGAGGCCGTGCTGGGAGTTTCGCTGGACGCGGAGTTGCTCGATCGAGCGCTGACGCACCGTTCGTTCGCGCACGAGCACGGCCTGCCGCACAACGAGCGACTGGAGTTCGTCAGCAGTGCGGCCGTCTGTACCAGCGATGCCGAGCGTGGCCGCCGCGCACTAGCGGCCCTGCGAATACTGCTTCCGGAGAAGCGAAATCGGCATTCATTCACTGGGCGGTCAGATCGGAGGAACTAGCACTTTCCCTTGGCCGCGTCCCGGATTCCGGCAATGGTCGCCTGGCGGTCCGCCTCGCTGAGAGTCGACCATTGCGGGGACTGGGGGAGTAGCGCGATCGTGTCCTCTGCCGTCCTGTTCGCGGACTCCTCGCTGGCGGCCCTCAACTTGCTCAACACCGGCAGGTAGTTCTCGCACGTCTTACCCCGCACGACGTCGTTCATCGCGGTCGTCGGCGCGGCATCCGTGCTTGTCGTAGAACTACACGCCGACAACGCCAGCGCAACCCCGACGGCCAGCAGGGCAATGCTTTTCATCACGATCTCCTCATCAGAATGGGGAGACCCTACCCGGCCCTATCGCCCGCGTCCACGCGACCGTGAGCTCGCTTCTCGTTCAGTGCATGACCGTCGCGGAGTCGGTCTGTCGCACGTCGAATGTTCAGGGGACAGACACCGTACCTGCTGGTTGCCAGACTCGGGTGAATAGACGACAGCGGGTTCAGGCGCAGCGCGGAACCGTCTCGACAGCCAACATGCGCAGGAACAGTTGGCGAAAGCGGAGGCCGACCTGCGAAACACGAAAACTGCGCTTGTGAGTTACCGGCAGAACTTGCGCCGATACGGATAGGTCGCAAGAGTTTTGACGTGTTTCACTGCTGTGTCAGGCCTTCAGCAAGCGATACACGATGAAGGTCGGCACTCCGACGAGTCCAGCGAGTTCGTCGGGCCAGCGCTCGAGCGCCTCGCTGCTCGGTTGAGGTTCGGCTATTCGGTCGACGACAAAACCGGCGCGGCTGAAGTCCGTGACGACGGCAGACAGCGGGCGGCGCCAGAAATATTGGGTGACTTCGACGCCGATCTTGGTCCAGGTATCGCTGACGAGTTCGGTATCGAAATACCCGCCATGTTGGGTCGGTAGCGGCGGCCCGAACGGATGATCTGAGGACAGCACCACCCAACCTCCCGGACGTAGTGCAGCCGCGAACGATCGCAGCGGAATCGTCCAATCCCGCAGGTAGTGCAGCGTGAGCGAGCATGTGATTCCATCGAAGGAATTCGGGTCGACCGGAAGGGGTTCGGCCAGATCAGCCACAAAGAAGCGCCCCCCACGCCCTGCGCACCGCCGCTCGGACTCTTTGAGCATTCGTGGACTTACGTCGACTCCGGTCGCTTCCGCACCAGCATCGAGCAGCCACTCGCATTGTGCGCCGGAGCCACAGCCGGCGTCGAGTACCGCCGCTCCGTCCAAAGGGGTGGGCACCAATTCACGGACAACCGGCCGTTCCAGTCCTCCGTTGAAGGGCCCCGCGTCGGTCGCGGATGACCACACCGGCGCCAAGCGGTCGTACTCCGCACGGGTGTGGCGGGCATGCGCAACTGGATCGGATGATAGAGCTGTACTGGACGACAGAGCCGGATCGCACGGCATATCCGAAGACATAGGATCATAATGACAGGCCGTCGGCAACCCTGATGCTCGTCGAATACGACGGGATAGAACCTGCAGGCCTGTGGAGCACAGTGCCGAAATAGCTTGCGCTGTAGCCAGGTAGGGGTCGGTTATTGTGGGTCCCAGCCGGGCCGCCATGACGGCACGGCCGTCCCGGCTGGCGTCCCATTGACGCCAGCCCCGAGTGGCTCACGCAGCGCCGATCAACCGCTGCCCTTGTCGCGTCCGCTCATGCTTGTCGTTCTTCTCGTGCTGTTTTCGCTCATGGATACGCGAGAGCGCTTCGGCGAGGAGTTCGCCCGGGCGGTGACGATTGTTGATTTGTGGCTGTCCACTGGGATTGATGTGTGGTGGACCGATCCACGCGACCCGCCCCGGGTGCGTCGATTCCGGTCCGAGGACAACTGTTTTCCAACCGCCCGGCCCGTCATGAACCAACGCATGGCACTGGTCACAAGCCAGCGTCTCGTTGCCGATATCGGTCGGCCCACCCTTGTTCCAGTCCGTGACGTGGTGAATGGCGCACACACTCGCGGGCGCATCACAACCGGGACGCGAGCAGCCGCGTACGGCAGCGATCAACGCCAATCGCTGTGCGGCAGAAGCCAAACGTTTGGTGCGTCCTAGATGCAACGGCAGACCGTCGGTGTCGAACACCATCAAGAACGGCTCCGACTCCGCAGCCAGTTTCAGCGCATCGCTGATCGGAACCATGCCGCCGGTCGCGGTGGTCGCGACCCCGGCGGCTTTCTCGACATCCGCGATGCTCATCGTCAAGATCGTCGAAACCGGAAGTCCGCGATGTGATCCCAGCTTCTCCGGTGCGACACAGTGCCGCAGCAACGCGAGAAACCCGTCATGGGTGCGTTGCGCAGCGCTGCGTGCGTCGCGCCGAGCGGCGGCAGCAAGTTGATCTTGATCCACGAACCCGTCTTCCCCCGAGAGACTTTCGGGATCATCGGGGTTGTTCATGCCGGGTCGGGCAAGTTTCGCCAGGCAGGGGTCCAGCAGTGCACGCAGCGTCGGGGTTATTTCACCCTTGATCGGCGACATCCCGTCCGCACGCTGACGGCCGATGGTGATCCCCCGCATGCGGGCCCGGTCGGTATCGTCGGTGCGTACCCCGTCCGGGTCCAGATAGGCAAGAACGGCCTCACCCACCTTGGCGATGTCATCGGGCGACCCAGTCCGAGCGAAGTCTGCCAGAAGTTGTTCTGCAGCTTCGAATTCCGCATTCGCCGTCGAACCCGGCACGCGCTTCATCACCGCTGCGATCTGACGCGCATGGTCAGCCGAGATCTCACCATCGACTTGCGCGGATGCGGTGTGTGGTAAGCGCGGTGCCCGCACCTCGCCCGCCATGTCATGCCACGAACCCAGCGACAATGCCGCAGCAACCCGCGCGCCCGCTTCGGCGTTCGACAGGCGCAGCGTGTGCATCAGGAACTTCTTAGCGGTGCCGGTTCCCGTCTGGTTGGGCAGGTTTCGGTCCGAGGCTTCCACGATCAGCCGATGCCCGACTGCCACCAGCTTCCGAGTGGCCTGCTCGACATCACGCAACAACTCGATGATCTTGTCGTCCGGCATAGCGGTCAACGGCCGTTCGAGAAGATCAGCAACAGCACCCAGTAGCGGATCAGCGACCCGTCCCTGATGCTCTCCACCGCTCGAACTCATGTACTAGACCCTATCGACCCGAGCCAACGATTTCCAGAGAAAACCCCATCTGATCTGCGGGTTTTCACAAAATGTGTGTGAACATCCCGGCGTCGGCGACCTATTCCCCATTTCGACTGGGGAGCAACGGTAGAGGCCTGTCGTGCCATGCTTCGAGGGATGTTCGGAAAGTGGTGGCAGACAGCACGGACGATGCGAAGGTCCGGTCCGATTACTGGATCTTTGGTACTAGCCGCCGGTTTGATGATCTCGGGTTCGGCGGCGCAGACCACAGCGCGACCGGATACGCCGGAGGATTCCTCGCTCACCGTCACCCTGCCTGATCCGACGCTTGATCAATCGGTCGAACTCCCGCAAACCGACCTGGGTACCGACAGCGGCGACCTCGGCGAAACCGGCACGGGCACAGCCGAAGAAGACCCGCTGGCCCTCGACCCACCCATCGAGCCGCTGGATTCCATACCGTCGACAGATCCGCTGGACTCCGCGCCGATCGAACCGGTGGACTCGACGCCCATCGAGCCCGTGGACCCTGCGCCACCCATCGATCCTGTGGCGACGTCCACCGATCCGCTGGACGCTGCGTCCACAGCAGAGGTGCCGACCACCACCGATCCACCCTCTTCGACCACGACAGAGACTCAGACGCCCACGACCACAACGGAATTCCCGAGAAGCCCCCTGGAGCTGTCGATCGAGGTGACGATCGATATCCAAGGCAGGCCGGTCCCCTGCGTCACGTGCCCACCGCTGTCCACCTCATCGACTTCCCGTCAGCCGGAGGTTTGCCGGTCCACCTCACCCCAGTCGACCACACAGCGCCCCACGCCATCAGCATCGGCCACCACTACGCCCCGAACATCGACCACGACAACAAGATTTACTACGAAGCAGTCGATCGGGTCCAGCCGCTCGACGACACCGACAACTAGCCGGAACGTAACCTGCCACCCCACGGCGACGACGACCTCGACAACGCCCAGTCCGTCCCGAACATCCACTGTCACAACTAGTCCCACCCGACCAACGCAAACGACCCAACCCACCACGCCACGCCGCTGAGCTACAACCCGGCGTATGGCCCGCGGTCCAAACCCGCAGGCCATCACATCAGTTGCGCAACAACCGAATTCAGCAGCTGAACGCGTAGGTCGTACCAGCCGACGTTGCAATCCCGGTCCGAGTGTCGACGACGACCACCGTCGCCGCACGATCCCGCGGGATCTGGCAGCGTACATCGGCCAACGCGGCGGTTTCCCTGGCCAAGTTGCCGTTTCCATCGGCCTGCCGGTTGCCGAGCGCCCGCAGACCATTGGTGTTCACTCCCGCCGCATAGAACTCCAGGCGAGCGTTCGGCGACAGCCCGCTGGCCTTGTCCACGAAGAGCCAGCCGCCGAGCTGATGCTTCTGCGTACGCACGTGCACCTTGCCAACGGGCAACTGCGACGCGTCGGCGAAATGCTGTACGCCCTCGCTGTTCTGGGCCCTGGCGCGGTCTCGGCGATCGGGTGTCACGCAGACGTGGTCGGCAGGCCGTGTCTCGCGCCAAACGAACCCTTGTTTGCAGGTGTCCGGACCATAAGCGCCACCGTTCGGCGAACGCCGGGCAGCGGCCTGAGCGTTCTCGGCGTGCGCGGTGTCCCGGTCGCCGGGGCGCACGCACACAGTGTCGCCGCTGTAGGCATCCCGCCAGACGAATCCTTGCTGGCAGGTGTAGGGCCCGTAGGGCAGCGCGGACGCCGGCGCCGGGAGGAGGGCGCCGAAACCGGCCACCGCCGCGATTCCCAGCGCGATGGGCAGTACGCGCAGGGGGCGAGGTACGGAGGTGCGGAGCATATCTGTGGTCCTTTCAGGCATTGACCAGCCGGTTTCGGCTGAGAACCACTGTCGCCGCACGTACCAACGGCCCACTAACGACGCACCAACGGCCGACCTCAGTCCGTCGGCACCAGCGTGAAGGTCAGCGCGTAATCGCCGATCCGGATCACCGAACCATCGGTGAGCGCGACGCTGTCCACGATGCGCATGCCGTCGACGAATACTCCGTTCGAGGACAGCAGATCCTTGATCACATAGGTGAGCCCGTTGTGCAGGATCGCCGCGTGGTGCCTGCTGACCTTGCCGTGTTCGAGCACGATGTCGTTGTCCGGCAGCCGCCCGATCCGGGTGATCGTGCCCATGATCGCGAAGGTGTCACCGGAGCGTTCGCGCAACAGTGCCGTCGGCCCGCCGGAGCTCTGGTCGACGATCGTCGTCGCACGCAACGATGCAACGGCCGCCTTCGCGCGAATATCCACGGGTTCCTGCCGGAGAATGCGCCCCTCCAGCTCCCGGATCGGCAGGCTGGGGTCGATGCCGAGCTCGTCGGCGAGCGTGGCCCGCAACCGCCGCGCCGCGTCGAGCGCGTCGGACTGACGGCCGTCCACATACAACGCGGTGATCAGCTGCTCCCACAGCGGTTCGCGCAGCGGATACTCCGCCGCCAGCAGCGCGAGCTCGGAGACAACGGCTTCCGCTCGCCCCTCCGCGATATCGGCCTCTGCCCGCGCTTCGATGGCACTGAGCCGATCGTTGTCGAGCGCCGCCGCATAGGAATCGGCGAAGCCGAGCCCGCGCAGATCCGCCAGCACCGGTCCGCGCCACTGGCCGAGCGCGCTGGACAGCAACTCGCTGGCAGCCCGGAAACGTCCCGCACTCAGCGCCCGCACGCCCGCCTCCTTGCGCACCCGGAACCGCTGCACATCACTGGCGCCGTCGGCTACCGCGACCCGATAGCCCGCACCCACCTGAGCAAGGATCGCGCGCGCGTCGAGTCCGTTGTCGCGCAACGGCTTCCGCAGATTCGACACGATCGTATGCAGACTCACCCTGATGTCCGGCGGCGGGTTGTCCTCCCATACCGCCTGCGCCAGCGACTCCACCGACACCGGCCGATTCGCGTTACACACCAGATACGCCAGTACTGCCCGCTGTTTCGGACCACCGAGGGACTGTCCGACACCGTCGATCGTCAGCTCCACCGCGCCGAGCACGCCGAACCGCGCGCGAGTTTCGGGCATAGCGGCACTCCTCACGACGTGACACCGTCCACACGTCGCCTGTGAGCGTACCGAGCCAACCCGACAATCAGAGCGGCAATCACGCAAGAAACGCGCGTCCCGACACCCGTCCGTGCGCGGTGTTATGCCTGGCCCGCAACGTTTTCCGGCACCACCTGGAGCATCGGGGGCTTGCTCTCAGGTGTCCGATCGGGGATGCTGGATGGTCACGGGATTCGCGATAGCACACCCTGCCTCGCGACCGGGGTCGGTTCACCTGCCCGCAACGGTCCCGGCAACATCTGTGCGATCGCGGTTCATCCGGGGTTACCCGACGCCGCTTACCTTTCGGGGTACGCGGAAAAGGAGCCGGCGGCATGGAGTTCCGACATCTGGTTTCATTCATCACGATTGCCGAAGAGCTACATTTCGGCCGCGCAGCGCAGCGCTTGCACCTCACTCAGCCCAGTCTCAGTGCCCAGCTGCAGAAGCTGGAGAAGTCGTTGGGCGTGCAACTGGTCGCACGCAACTCGCACGAGGTCAAGCTGACCCCGGCGGGACGGGAATTCGAGAGTCAAGCCCGGATCATCGTGGCCCAGATGGACCGGGCAGCCCAGGTCGCCAAGGCGACCGCGGAGGGGCGAGCGGGCACCCTGAACATCGGTTACAACCTGCCTGCCAGCAGACACGTGCTGCCGGAAGCGTTGATCAAGATGACCGAGCAACACCCCGACATCGGGGTGTCGCTGTGGGAGAAGCGCACCGGGCCGCAGCTCGCCGCGCTCGCCGACGGCTCACTCGACCTGGCACTGGTGTACGGCCACCCGAGCACCACGGATTTCCGGTATCGCCGGCTGCTGCACCGGGTCCCGCTGGTGGCCGTCGTCGGCCGACGGCATAGGTGGGCCGACCGGCCCGGCGTGCCGTTCGCCGAACTGGAAGGCCAGGAGTGTGTGCTGTTCGCTCGCGAACAGTGTCCGGCCATGTACGACTCGATCTTCCGCGCGGCCGCGGACACCAGGATCACCCTCTCGGTCGCGCAGACCGCGGACGATCCCGGCGCGACCGCGCACATGGTTTCGGTGCGCCCGCTGGTCGGCTTCGCTTCGCTGCCCCGGGCGATTTCGATGGGTATGGGTGCGCCGGGCAGCAGCTCGGTGGCGGTCAAACTGCTCGATCCGGTACCCACCTTGGATTTGTTCGCGGTGTGGCGTGCGGACGAGACGAATCCGGCGGTCTCGCTTTTCCTGGAGTGTGTGGAATCCCCGGAACCGGCACGCATCGATATTGCCCGCGCGTTGTCGGCCTAGTCTCGTCGATAGACCATGACATTCGCGCGGTAGGAACCACGATATCGTCCGGACGGTAATTCGGTGCGGGCGACCACAATTCAACATTGTGAACACACTGTCTGTCACCGCGGTGTCCAGCACCGAGAATGGAATCGACCTTCCGGACGACGCGAGTTTGTACTCGGTGATTTCCGGTGCGGCCGCCGAACACCCGCAACGACTTTCGCTGTGCGGCGCCGACGGAACGCAACTCACCTGTGCCGATGTCGACCGGCAATCCCGCGCGTTGGCCTCGGCGCTGGCGGCGCGCGGCGTGGCGGCGGGGGATCGGGTCGCGATCCTCGGCCGCACCAGCCTGGAGTGGGCGCTGCTCGATGGCGCGCTGCTCGCACTCGGCGCCGTCGTGGTTCCGGTCTACCCGACCTCCTCAGCGGCCCAGATCGAGCACATCCTCACCGACAGCGGCAGCGCGTTCTTCGCCGCCGAGGACGAGACGGACGCCGTGCGACTGAAAGCGGCCGGCGCGGGGGAGGTGTGGACGTTCGCACAACTCGCCACCTGGGCCGCTGGTGCGGTAGACCCCGGTCTCGCCGACCGCATCGCCGTGGTGCGCGCCGACGACCTGGCCATGATCGTCTACACCAGCGGCACCACCGGGGTGTCCAAGGGTTGCCTGATCACCCACCGCAACATGTTCGTCTCCTCGGTCAACACGGTGCGCCAGACCGGCGCCATGTTCGACGGGACGACCGTGCTGGCCCTCCCGCTGTCGCACGTGTTCGGCCAGACCATCCTGTTCGCCTGCCTGGCGGGCGGCAGCCGCACCCACCTGTTGCCCGGCATTCCCGACCTGGTCCCGGTGCTGCCGACGCTGCGCCCGACCTTCCTGGCGCTGATTCCGTTCGGGCTGGAGAAGATTCGCAAATACTGCCGCACCATGCTGTCCGGCACCGAGGAGCAGGAGGCCGTGGCGCGCGGCCTGGATGTCCTGCGCGGGCAGGGCACCCCCGAGCCGTCCGACCATCCGGTCGCGGCCGCACTCGGCGGCAGGCTGCGCCACGTCATCTCCGGTGGCGCGTCGCTCGACGATTCGACCACCGGCTTCTACGCGGGCTTCGGTGTGCTGCTGCTGAACTGCTACGGCCTCACCGAGGCGGCGACCGCCGTGACCGTCAGCGCACCGGAGACCAACCGCCTCGGCACGGTGGGCAGGCCGATCCCCGGCACGTCCGTGGCGATCGCCGATACCGACGGTGAGGTGCTGGTGGCCGGCCCGCACGTCTCGCCGGGTTATTGGGGCGCGGCGGCCGGCCAGTCCGTCGTCGACGCGCAAGGCTGGCTGCACACCGGCGACATCGGTGAACTCGACGCCGAAGGTCACCTGCGCATCACCGGCCGCAAGAAGGAGATCCTGGTGACCTCCGGCGGCAAGAACGTCGCGCCCGCACCGCTGGAGGACCGGGTGCGGCTGCATCCGCTGGTGAGCAACTGCATGGTCATCGGCGACGGCCGCGACTTCGTCACCGCGCTGGTGACGCTGGATCCGATTCAGGTGTTGCGCTGGCGCGACAATACCGCCGACCGCGATCTCACCGCCGCCATCCAGTCCGCGATCGACGACGCGAATTCCCTTGTCTCCCGGCCCGAGTCCATTCGAGCATTCCGTATCGTAGACGGTGATTTCACCGTCGAGGACGGATTGTTGACTTCCTCACGAAAACTGCGCCGGGCCGCCATCGCGGCGGCGTATGCGGCCGATATCGATTACCTCTACCGGGCGCGCCAACCCGCGTTATAGCGCTACCCGATCGGGTGCGGCCGTCATCGGACTGCGTAGATAGCCCACGCCGATCGCCCGATGAAATACGGCTGCCTCCGGTGGTTTTCCCCCTGGGTCGGCCACAGACTCGATTTCAGTATTCGACTACCGGAAAGTGATGCCACCATGTACGACGTCATTGTTGTCGGAACTCGGGTCGCGGGTGCTCCGCTGGCCATGCTGCTCGCCAGGCAGGGCTACCGGGTCCTCGCCGTGGACCGGGCGACCTTCCCCAGCGACACCCCCTCGACCCACTACATCCACCAGGCCGGTCTCGGGCTGCTGCAGTCGTGGGGCTTGCTCGACGAGGTGGTGGCGTCGGGCACCCCGCCGATCCGTCACCTGAACTTCTCCTACACCGACATCGTCATCAAGGGCTTCGCCGATGTGTCGGCCGACGGCATCGACGCCGTGTACTGCCCGCGCCGCACCGTGCTGGACAAGATCCTGGTGGACGCGGCCGGTAACGCGGGCGCCGAGGTGATCAACGGATTCACCGTCAACGACCTGGTTTTCGACGGCGACCAGGTGGTTGGCCTGCGCGGCCAGGTCGGCGACGGCGCCGAGCAGGAGTTCCGCGCCAAGCTGGTGATCGGGGCCGACGGTTCGAACTCGACGGTCGCGAAGGCAGTCGGCGCCGAGGTGTACGAGGGGTCCCCGGCGGCGTGCTTCATCTACTACTCCTACTACGACGGCGTCGACTGGGGCATGCAGCACCGCACCGGCTTCGGTGAGCAGCAGTTCGCGGCCTGGCCGACCAATGACGGACTCTCGCTCGTCGCGGTGATGCGCAAGCGGGACCGGTTCCGCGAGTTCCGCACCGATCCCGACGCGGGCGTGCAGGAGATCGTCTCCCAGATCGACCCGGAACTCGGTGCGCGCCTGAAGGATACGGGCAAGCGGGTCGAGCAGTTCCGGCCGATGCTGTACCCGGACAACTACCGTCGCCGCTCGTTCGGTCCCGGCTGGGCGCTCGTCGGTGACGCGGGCTACCACAAGGATCCGTTCACCGGCTGGGGCATCACCGACGCGTTCAAGTCCGCGCAGTTGCTGGCCGACCTGGTCCACGAGGGCCTGTCCGGCGCCCGTCCGATGGCCGAGGTACTCGCCGAGTACGAGCGTGAGCGCGACATCCAGAGCGCCAGCACTTACGAACTGACGCTGAGCATTTCGGAGCTGACGCTGACCCCTTACTACGACTCGGTGTTCCGCGCCACCAGCTATGACGCGGAGTACACGAAGGGCTTCTTCGGACTCATCGCCGGAATTTACTCGCCGGAAAAGTACTTCGGCGAGCAGGAGCTGGCCGACCTGTACGAGAAGGTCGACTTCCCCATGGCCGCAAGGCATGTCACCAAGGATGGGGTTATCGCATGAGCATCCCCGGCCTGACGGCATTGGGGGACAGTTTTGTCGAGGGCCGCGGCGACGCCGCGGCCGGGGGCGGCTACCGCGGCTGGGTACCGAGGCTGGGTGGCCAGCTCGGCCTGCGCCCCGCCGCGGTGCGCAACTTTGGCGTGCACGGCGCGACGACGACCGTCGTGGTGGAACAGCAACTGCGCCGGGCAGTTTCGGCCAGGGCCGCGCTCTACGGGGTGGTCGTCGGGGTCAACGATCTGGTCAGCGACTTCGACGCCGACCGCTTCGAACGCAACCTCGCCACCATCTTCGCAACGCTGCGCTCAAGCGGCGCAACGGTTTTCACCGCCAGTTACCCGGACATCCCGGCCCGGCTGCCGGTGCCGGACAACTTCCGTGCGCTGCTGCGCGCCCGGTTCGACTTCGCCAATACCGTGCTCGTCGATGTCACCGCCGACACCGGCACCCTGCTGCTGGATATCGCGACCCAGCCGGACTGGGCGTTGCCCGAGGTGTGGACCGCCGACGGCCTGCACCCGAGCTCGCTCGGTCACCACCTGTTCGCCGCGGGCGCGGCCGAGCTCATCGCGTCGCGCACAGCGACCACCGTCGCCGCCTGATCTTTCCATCCGGTTCGAGAGGAACTTTCGTGACAGACGACAGACGCCTGGCGCGCAACCCGATCGCCATCGTCGGGATGTCCGGGCTGCTGCCCAATGCGCACAACCATCGTGAGTACTGGCAGAACATCGTCGACGGCGTGGACTGCACCACCGAGGTGCCCACGTCCCGATGGAGCCTCGACGACTACTTCGACGCCGATCAAGACGCCCCGGACAAGACGTACTCGCGCCGCGGCGCCTTCCTGCCCGATATCGAGTTCGACCCGCTGGAGTTCGGCCTGCCGCCGAATCAGCTCGAGGTGACCAGCACCATGCAGACGCTGAGCCTCGGCGTGGCGCGTGATCTGCTCATCGATGCCGGTGCCGTGGATTCCCCCTGGTATGACCCAGGCCGGACCGGCGTGGTGCTCGGCACCACCGGCCCCGTGCCGCTCATGCATCCGCTGGCCGCACGGCTGTCCACGCCGGTGTTGAAGGAGGCGGCGCGCTCGGTCGGACTGTCCGATACCGACGCGGACGCGATCGCGGACAAGTTCGTCGCCGCGTTCGCGCCGTGGGAGGCGAATTCCTTCCCCGGTCTGCTGGCCAACATCACGGCGGGCCGGGTCGCGAACCGGTTGGGCCTGGGCGGCATCAACTGCACGGTCGACGCGGCTTGTGCGGCGTCGCTGGCGGCGCTGCGGACGGCCATCGCCGAGCTGCAGGACGGCCGGGCCGACATGATGATCACCGGCGGCGTGGACACCGAGAACACCATCTTCATCTACCTGTGCTTCAGCAAGGTCGGTGCGCTGTCGTCGAGCGGGCAGATCAGCCCGTTCGCGGCGGACGCCAACGGCACCCTGCTCGGCGAGGGCATCACCATGCTGGCGTTGCGCAGGCTGGAAGACGCCCGACGCGACGGCAATCGGATCTACGCGGTGATCCGCGGTCTCGGCTCGTCGAGCGACGGCCGGGCCAAGAGCATCTACGCGCCGCGCGCCGGCGGTCAGCGGGTGGCGCTCGACCGGGCCTACGCCGACGCTGAGTGCTCGCCCGCCGATGTGGCGCTCATCGAGGCGCACGCCACCGGCACACCGGTCGGCGACAAGACCGAGCTCACCGCGCTGAAAGGCCTGCTGTCCGACGCCACTTCGGAGCCGAGGTTCGCCGCGCTCGGCAGCGTGAAGTCGCAGATCGGGCACACCAAGGGTGCCGCGGGCACGGCGAGCCTGATGAAGCTGGCGTTCGCACTGCACCAGAAGGTGTTGCCCGGCACCATCAATGTGTCGGCGCCCAATCCGGAGATCGCCGCCCCGGACGCCCCCTACTACGTCAATACCCGCACCCGTCCGTGGATCCGCGACCCGCAGCGCCCGGTGCGCCGGGCCGCCGCCTCGGCATTCGGCTTCGGCGGCACCAACTTTCACGTGGTGCTGGAGGAAGCCGACGCGGCCCGCACCGAGGCGGTGCTGCACCGGACCGCGCAGGCACACCTCTGGCACGCCCCCGATGTCGCCGCCCTGATGGACGCGGTGCGCAGTGTCGGCCCGGTCGACGGTGGTGACATTCCGGAAGGCCACGCGCGCATCGGCTTCGTGTCGGTGGACGACGACAACGCCGAGCATCTGCGCGCACTCGCCGTCGACGAGCTGGTGCGCAGGCCGGACGCGGCGGCGTGGGATCACCCGGAGGGCGTGTACTTCCGAGCCGCCGCGCTGGCGGACCGCAAGGTCGGCGCGCTGTTCGCCGGGCAGGGCAGCCAGTACGTCGACATGGGACTGGATGCGGCACTGAACATTCCGGTGGTCGGCGCGGCATTCGATGCGGCCAACACCGCGTTCGCCGGTGCACCGACCCGGGTGTCATCGGTCGTCTTCCCGCCGCCCGCGTTCGACGAGGACACCGCGCGGGAGCAGGAAACCGCTTTGCGCCGCACCGAATTCGCACAGCCCGCGATCGGTGCGCTGTCGGCCGGGCAGTTCCAGACACTGACCGGGTACGGGTTCCGTGCCGACGGCTATCTCGGGCACAGCTTCGGGGAACTGACCGCGCTGTGGGCCGCAGGCGCACTCGGCACCGAGGAGTTCTTCGAGCTGGCCAGGGCGCGCGGCGTGGCGATGACGCCAGAAGAAGGTGTCGAAGCGGGCACGATGGTTTCCCTCGGCGCCTCCAGGGCCGTCGCCGAAGAGCTGATCGCCGGTGTCGAGGACGTGTGGATCTGCAACGACAACGCGCCCGACCAGGTCGTCATCGGCGGCGGCACCGAGGGTGTCGCCGCAGTGGTCGCGCGCAGCGCCGAGCGTGGCGTGGCGACCAGGGCGCTGCCGGTCTCCGGCGCGTTCCATACCCCCTATGTCGCGCACGCGGTGGCGGCGTTCGCGAAAGCCACCGCCACGGTATCCATCGGTGTGCCGAACGCACCCGTCTACGCGAACACCCCGGACGCCCACTACGGCGACGACGTCGCGGCCAACCGTGCCCTGCTCACCGAACAGCTCAGCAAGCCGGTCGAATTCGCGGCGGCATTGACGGCGATGCGCGCGGCGGGTTGCACGGTGTTCGTCGAGTTCGGCCCGAAACAGGTGCTCACCTCCCTGGTGCGGCGCACCCTCGGCGACGACGTGGTCGCCATTCCGACGGACTCCGGCCCGATCGGCAACAGCGATCTCGCGCTGGTCCGGGCCGCAGTGCGGCTGGCCGTGCTCGGCTTCGGCCTGCACGGGATCAACCGGCATGCGGCACCGGTCGCGGTGCGCCACACGCCGAGTCGCCCGATGACCGTGACGATGTCGGCGCCCGAGTACGTGCCCGAGAGCCGGCGTACGGCCTATGCCGCGGCGCTCGACGATGGCTACCGGGTCAGCGTGGCGACGTCCACCACTACCGCACCTATCGACACCGTGGTCGATCACCGGCCTGAAACACCGGCCTTGGCGCAAACTTTCACCGAATCAACGGAGACCACCGTGTATCAATCCCCGCAGTCCTACGATCCAGGCGCGGACGCATTGGACAGTGCGCTCGTGCAGCACCTACAGACGCACCGCCAATTCCTCGACGGACAGTTGGACATGGCTCGCGGACTCGCCGGTGTGCTCGGCAACGGGTCGCTCGACGAGGCGACGGTACGTGCGATCGAAGCCGTCAAGGATCACGGCGTCGCGATCAGCGAAAGCCATTCGCGGGCCAGCGATGTGCTCGCGCAATTGGCCGAGCTGGAAAGCGGTTTCGCACCGACGGCGCGGGTGGCGGCCCCGGCTACTCGTCGGGTGGCCTCCGCTCGGCAGCCCGCGATCGAGTCGGCACCGGAGCGTCAGCCGCTCGCCACTGCCCCGGTAGCGGCCGAACGTCAGCCGGTGGCAAGCGTTGTGGCGCCGGTAGCAACGGACCGCCGGCCAGTGGAAACTGCTGCGGCACAGAATGTCCCGGAGCCGCAGCGCAACGGTCACGGTTCTCACACCGAATCGGCCGAAGCGAACGGCCAGGTCTCGGCCGAGGCGCTACGGCAGGCGTTGCAGGAGGTGGTAGCGGAAAAGACCGGCTACCCGGTCGAGATGGTCGACCCGTCGATGGATCTGGAAGCAGACCTCGGCGTCGACTCGATCAAGCGGGTCCAGGTGATCGGCGCGCTCCAGGAACGTTTCCCGCACCTGCCGAACCTCGGCCCGGAGCAGCTAGGCACGCTGCGTACGCTCGATCAGATCGCGAGCGTGCTCGGCGAGCCTGAGCCGAACGGAGTCTCGGCCAGTCCGAATGGAGCAGCATCCGCTCAGAACGGAACGAACCAGTCCGGCCTCCCTGCCCCCTCGGCACCGGCTGAAGCTGCTGCGGCATCGATCGCTACGGGTTCGCCTACCAGTGACATCCTGCGCCGCGCACTCCAAGAAGTGGTGGCCGAGAAGACCGGCTATCCCGTCGAGATGGTGGATCCGTCGATGGATCTGGAGGCCGATCTCGGCGTCGACTCGATCAAGCGGGTCCAGGTGATCGGCGCACTCCAGGAACGGTTTCCGGACTTACCGAGCCTCGGCCCGGAACAGCTGGGCACGCTGCGCACTATGGATCAGATCGTCGACGAGCTCGCCACGTCGGTGGGCGGTGATGTCCACCCAAAAGCTGAGGCCGCGGCCGAAACGCCGCGGCACGCCGTCGAACTGATCACCCTGCCCACGCTGGACCGCGCTGACGCGCCCTACCGGGAAGGTGCTACGGTCGCGCTGCTGGATCTCACCGGCGCGGCGGAGCCGGACTGTGCCGCACTCGAATCCGCGTTCGGTGCGCTCGGCTGGGTGGTCCACCGAGTCGACGGCTCGGGGGACCTGCCGGAACTCACGTCGGTAGATGTCTGCCTCGTTCTCGTCGGCGGCTCCGCCGACTGGGACTCGGCCCAGCGGTGGATCGGTGCGACCATCCTGGCCGCCGGTCAGGCCGTGCCGCTGTTGCGGCAGACGGACAAGCGGGCAGGCTTCGTGACGGTCACCCGCCTCGACGGTCAGCTCGGCTTCGCGGGCTCGGCTGACCCGGTGAGCGCCCTGCTCGGCGGAGTCGGCGGCATCGTGAAAACGCTTGCGGCCGAGCAGCCGTCGCTGTTTTGCCGCGCATTGGACCTCGACCCGGCCCGCACGCCGGAACAGCTCGCCGGTCTCGTGACGGCCGAATTGTTCGACGCGGCACGAGATACCGTCGAAGTCGGGATCGACGCGACAGGTCAGCGGTGGACGCTGATGCCGAGCGCTTACGCACCTGCCGCATCCGTGACCATCGTGCGGCCCGGCGCCGAGCAGCAGCCGAGCCTGCTGTCGGCGGCGGATGTCCTGTTGGTCACCGGCGGCGCACGAGGCGTAACGGCGACCTGTGTCACGGCGCTCGCGCAGCGATGCGAGGCGCGGTTCGTGCTCCTCGGTCGCTCGCAGCTGAACCCCGAACCCGACTGGGCGGCAGGCGTTTCCGAGGCCGAACTCAAGCCCGCAGCAGTCCGTGCCTTGGCCGGTACCGGCGCGAAACCTCGCGAGATCGAGCGCGCGTGCGCCGAGGTGCTGGCCGCCAGGGAGATTCGGGCGACGCTGACCGAATTGGGTTCGCGAGCCGAGTATCTCGCGGTGGATGCCACCGACGAGAACGCGGTTCGTGCCGCACTCGCGCCGTGGCGAGACACCATTACCGGTGTCGTGCACGGGGCCGGGGTGCTGGCGGATTCGATGATCACGGACAAGACCGCCGAATCCATCGCGCGAGTACTGGAGCCCAAGATCGCCGGACTGGCCACCGTACTCGCCGCCCTCGGCGAACTGCGGCACCTGGTGCTGTTCACCTCGGTGGCCGGCCTGTTCGGCAACGCGGGCCAGGCCGATTACGCGGCCGCGAACGAGGCGCTGTCCCGGTTCGCGGTGAGCTGGCGGCGGCATCATCCCGACTGCCATGTCACCGCGATCGACTGGGGCGCCTGGGACGGCGGCATGGTGACGCCCGCGCTCCGCGGTCACTTCCTGAGCCGCGGTATCGCACTGCTCGCCCCCGAGGTCGGCGCGGCGGCGTTCACCGAGCAGTTCACGGCGGACCACCGCGAGGACGTCGTGGTCCTGGTCGGCCCCGCGAACGGCTTGTCCGGTGACACCGCCGTCGAGCCGGGCCCGGTGTGCGCGACCCGGGACCTCACCGGGCTCACCGACGATCCGATCATCCAGGCCCACCGCATCGGCGACCACATCGTGCTGCCGGCCACTTTTGGTCTCGGCGCGATGATCAACCTCGCCGAGCGCAGCCTGGTCGGACAGACCGTGGTCGGCGCCAGGGACTTCCAGGTCCTGAAGGGAATCGTGTTCGACCACCCGGTGGCGGAACTGGAGCTGGAACTGGCCCCAGGAAAAGCCGAGGCGGGCCGGACGGTGATCGAAGCGAACATCCGCGGCGACAAGGTCCTGCACTTCCGCGCCACCCTGTTGCTCGCCACCGAAACCGATGAGCCGCCGTTCCATCCGATCCCGAGCGGACCGGCCGATGACCGCAATATCTACCGCGACGCCATCCAGTTTCACGCCCCGGCGCTACAAGGTCTGCGCCTGCTGCGGGCCACCGCCGACGCCGTCGTGTTCGAATGTTCGCTCCCGGCAGCGCGAGTGGCCGACGGTGCCTACGCGGGCCGCCTGCACGACCCGGTCCTCGCCGACCTGATCCTGCAGGGCCCCCCGGTTCTCGGTCACCGCCTCCTCGGCGGCGCCTGCCTGCCCCTCGGAGTCGGCCGAGCCGACTACTACCGTCCGCTGCCCGCGGACGAGCCCTTCCTGCTCACTGTGCACGACCCGCGCACGGGACGGGTCGACGCCCACATAGACGCCACTGCGACAACGATGGAGGGCACAGTGCTGCAACGTTTCTCGGACGTCACCGTGGTGACGACACCGGACCTGACCGCGAAGTTCCAGACCTCGGTGCGGCGGTGGATGTCATGACGGTCCTCGAATTCGACGGCATCGCCTTCGATCCGGTGGGCGGTGGCCCAGCGGGGGGCGATGACGGTGCGCGCACCCCTCGTTCGCTGCGAAACGAGCCGCCGCAAGAGGATTCGGCCGTCGGGGAACTCGAACCGGTGGCCGGTGCGACGGCGACCGAGAGCCACCCGACCTCCACGGCGATGCCTGACCGGACCGCTGCGGCAGCTGACCGGCGCATTGCCGAGTCGACCCAAGCTGTCGACAGTGCCCGAGTACCGAACCCGCTCAGTGAGATTCGAACCGGCGTGGTTACCGCCCACCGCGCGGCACTGGCGGCCCAGGTGGCGTTGCAGCGCGCAGTGTGGCAACGAACCTTGCGGCCGGCGGCCCTCGGTGCGATCACATCCGCCGGTTCAGCCGTGCTGGACGCCGAACCAATTGTCATCGCATCTGAATCGGCGTTCAAGCCGCTGGCCCGCAGCCGACGTGCCGGCCTGGATGCGGCCGCGCTGCTGCGGCTCACCGAGGGCGACGTCGTCGGTGTCTTCGGCACCGACCATCAGCGCCCCGGTGTCACCTCGGTGGCGAGGCTCGCCACGGCTGGTCCGCTGGTGCTCACCGAGGTCACGACGATCGAATTGCGCGGGGGCAGCGGGGGAAAAGGTCGCGTTGTCGCGCGATTCGATGGAAACGTACGCGCGGCGGCGGTTCAGGCGGCGGAGGTGTTCGCCCTGTTCACCGGCTTGCCACTGTGCCTGTCCGGAAGCACCCTGGCCGCGCAGGTCGGTGGTTCGCCCGCCGGGCTGTCCACCGGAACGGTGCAGCTCGTCGTCACCGAGCTCGACCTGATCCCACGACCACACGTCACCGCAACGGCGAGTATCTCTGGTACGCAGGAGGACTTGCAGGTCACCGTCACGGCAGTCGAGCCCGCGGGCACCGGCGTCGGCCCGGGTGAAACCGCATCGGGTGTACTGCTCAACGAGTTCCACATGACGCACCTGTCCCGCGGCGATCAAAGCATCGCCATGGGCCCGGAATTCGCTGCGTACACCGGCGTCCGGGCAACCCGCCTGCCCTCCGGCGGACTGTTGCTCGTCGACCGGGTGCGCGAGTTCGACGGTGCGCGAGGCCGGTTGGACAGCGCGGCGTACCGCACCGAGTACGACTCACCCGCCGATTCCTGGTACTACGGCGACACCGCCAACGAGTCCATGCCGCACTTCGTCTACATGGAAACCTCACTACAGGCCGCGTTGCTGATGGGCTATTACGCAGGCCCGACGCTCACGCAGCCCGGCGTCACCCTGAGCCTGCGCAACCTCGGCGGCACGGCGACGGTACTGCGGCAGATCGACCTGCGCGACAAGACGATCGAGCAGGCGTCCCGGCTGCTGTCGACCACCATCCTGCCCGGCTCATCGCTACAGACGTTCGACTACACACTGAGCGTGGACGGCGAACCGTTCTACACCGGTGAGACCATGTTCGGCTACTTCAGCGACGAAGCACTGGCGAACCAGACCGGCCTGGACGCCGGACAGTCCGCACCGACCTGGCTCGACGAACACCCGGACGCGCCGACTCGCATCATCGATGTGGCCACGCGCCGCGCCGACTCGCACGCCCAGCTGTGTGCCCGCCGGACCTTGGCCCTGATCGCCCACATCGACGTGGTCGACGGCGGCGGCAAATACCAAGCGGGCTACCTGCATTCGCTGCGCGCGATCGACCCGTCGGACTGGTGCTTCGATCGGCACTTCCATCTCGACCCGGTGATCCCCGGTTCGCTCGGCGTGGAGTCGGTCATCCACGCGGTCCAGGAGTGGCTGCTCGACGCCGGATTCGCCGACGAGCTCAGCGATCCGGTCTTCCGCATTCCCGCCGGCATCCCCTTCAGCTGGCGCTACCGCGGCCAGTTCCTGCCCACCGACGGCACGGTGGAACTGGAGGCGCACATCAAGGAGGTGCGGCGCACCGCACACGGCGTCACCGTCATTGTGGACGGCTCGCTGTGGAAGCCCGGCCTGCGTATCTACGAACTCATCGACCTGGCGGTCGAACTCAGCGAGCGAGAGGACGGCCGATGACCACATCGAGGATGGGCGTCCTCGCGGAGACCGCCGACGACATCACCGCCTTGCTGCTCGACGTGCGGCGGCCGTGCTGGATCGTGCGCCACGACGGCCGGGTGGGTGCGACCTCGGACGAGAGCATCGTCGCCCGCTCGGAGGTGCTCACGGCGGTCGCTCCGCTGCCGCCGGAGCTGCTCGGTGACAAACAGTTCCACGCCACCCATGGCGTCCGTGCCGCCTACGCGGCCGGGGCGATGGCCAACGGAATCGCCTCTCCGGCACTGGTTTCGGCGATGGCACGGGCAGGCTACCTCGCCTCCTACGGCGCCGCAGGCGTGACGCCCGCCGCGGTGGATGCGGCACTGGCCGAGCTCAGCACTACGTTGCAGGGAAAGCCGTTCGCCTGCAATCTCATTCACAGTCCGTCCGAACCGGCGCTGGAGCGGGCGATCGTCGATTCCTGTCTGCGCCATCAGGTGCGATGTGTGGAGGCCTCGGCCTTCATGGGCCTCACCGCCGAGGTCGTCCGCTACCGGGTCGCCGGGCTCGGAGCGGATCGGCATGGCCAGCTCGAGGTCCGGAACCGGCTGATTGCCAAGGTGTCCCGCGTCGAGGTCGCCGAGCCGTTTCTGCGCCCGGCACCGGCGAAGCTGCTGCGTCGGCTGGTAGAGGCCGGTGACGTGACGGCCGAGCAGGCGCGGCTGGCCGAGCGGGTGCCGATGGCCGATGACATCACCGCCGAGGCCGACTCCGGCGGGCACACCGACCGCAGGCCGCTGCTGGTACTGCTGCCGGAACTGATCGCCGCGCGCGATCGGAGCACCCTGCCCGCCGCCGCGGCGGTGCGGATCGGCGCCGCGGGTGGCATCGGCACACCGGCCGCTGCCGCCGCGGCGTTCGCCCTGGGCGCCGCCTACGTGGTGACCGGCTCGATCAACCAGGCCACCCGCGAGGCCGCCCAGTGTGACACCACCAAACAACTACTGACCCAAGCGGATTTCGCCGACTGCACGATGGCGCCGTCCTCCGACATGTTCGAACTCGGCGTGCAGGTGCAGGTGCTGCGCCGAGGAACTATGTTCGCCGCCCGCGCACAGCGGCTGTACGATACCTACCGCGCCTACGCCGGCCTCGACGACATCCCGGCGGATCTGCGCCGCGAGCTCGAGGCCACGCTGTTCCGGCGGCCGCTGGACGCGGTGTGGCAGGACTGCGTCGGCTACTTCACCGAGCGTGACCCGGCGCAGTTGGTCGGCGCGGCCGAGGATCCGAAACGCAAGATGGCCCTGGTGTTCCGGTGGTATCTGGGTCTGTCCTCCGGCTGGAGCATTCGTGGCGAAGCCGACCGCGTCGCCGACTACCAGGTGTGGAGCGGACCCGCGATGGGCGGTTTCAACAACTGGGTCGCCGGCACCTATCTGGCGGCGCTCAGCAATCGGCACGTCGCCGACATCGCCGACCAGATGATGCTCGGCGCCGCCTATCTCACGCGCATTGCCCAGCTGCGCACGGCGGGCGCACGACTACCCGCCAGCTGCACCCGATTCGTTCCGCGACCGATGGAGCAACGATGACGACACTCGAAACCGGGCCGGACACCCGGACCTCCTGGACGGTGTGCCCGTCCTGCGGCACCATGATCTACGCGAAGCGCTACGATCGGGCCGGCCGTGTCTGCCCGGACTGCGACGGTCACGGCGTGCTCACAGCCGACCAGCGGATAGCTTCGCTGGTGGATCAGGACTCGGCCCAGCGCGTCGAACCAGTCGCGACGGTGCGAGATCCATTGGGGTTCAGCGACTCCCGCAGCTATGTCGAACGGCACGCGGAGGCGCAGCGCCGCACCGGTATGGCCGACGGCATCAGCTGCGTGCGCGCGACCATCGGCGGCGCCCCGGTCATGCTGGCGGTCATGGACTTTCGCTTCCTCGGCGGCAGTCTCGGCACGGCAGTAGGGGAGGCGGTGACCACCGCCGCCGAAGCCGCGCTGTCCACCCGCGTGCCACTCGTGCTGGTCACCGCGTCCGGTGGTGCGCGTATGCAGGAGGGCATCCTGGCCCTGATGCAGATGGCCAAAACCAGTCAGGCCCTGCGCGATCTCGACGATGCCGGTGTACTCACCATCTCGGTGATCACCGACCCCACCTACGGCGGCGTCGCGGCCTCCTATGCCACCTCCACCGACATCATCATCGCCGAACCCGGTGCCCGCCTCGGTTTCGCAGGCCCGCGGGTGATCCAGCAGACCATGGGCGAAACCTTGCCTGCGGGCTTTCAGACCGCGGAGTTCCTGATCGACCACGGCGTGGTCGATATGATCTGCCACCGCTCCGCGCTGCGTGACCGGCTGGCCCGGCTGCTCGCCCTGGCCGCGGACAGTCCACGCCGGATCGAGTTCGTGGCGGCCACACCACCGGTGCGGACGGATCCGGCAAAGCTGCCCATCCGGGACGCATGGCAAAGCGTCCGTGCGGCAAGGGAATTGGGACGCCCGACGACGCTGGACTATCTGGCGGCGGCGTTCGATGAGTTCGTGGAGCTGCACGGCGACCGGCTCTCCACCGACTGCCCGGCGATGATCACCGCACTGGCCCGCCTCGACGGCGCGCCGATGGTCGTGATCGGAACACAGAAGGGCCACACCGCCTCCGAGTTGTCCAAGCGCAACTTCGGGATGCCGACTCCTGGCGGCTATCGGAAGTCCGCGCGGGTGCTGCGGCTGGCCGCGAAGCTCGGTATTCCCGTGATCACCCTGATCGACACCGCGGGCGCCTACCCTGGCGTGTCAGCGGAGGAGCAGGGCCAGGCGGTCGCGATCGCCGAGTCGTTGAAATTACTTGCCGGACTGCCTGTTCCGATGGTCGCCGTGGTGACCGGGGAGGGCGGCAGCGGGGGAGCGCTCGCCCTCGGCGTCGCCGACCGGGTGCTGGTGCTCGAGAACGCGGTCTACTCGGTGATCAGCCCGGAGGGGTGTGCGTCGATCCTGTGGAAAGACGCGTCCGCCGCTCCGCGGGCGGCGGCGGCGCTACGGGTCGACTCGACCTCCCTGCTCGAACTCGGCGTGGCCGATGCGGTCGTGCCGGAACCCGACGGCGGCGCACACCGTGACCCGGCCGCTGCCGCCGCCCACCTGCGTCAGGCGCTGCGGCATACCGTCGCCGGACTCGGTGCGCTGCCCGTCCGGCAACTACTCGACCAGCGCCACAAGCGCTTCCGGGCCTTCGGCCTGCCCACGAATCATCAGGAGATGTCATGAACACCGCGACGCATCGCGACTCGAGTAGCAGTGGCGAACGGGAGATCGACGCGCCGATGTCCGTGGCAACCGAGCCCGTCGGCCCGGCATTGCCCGCGACCGACGCCGATCATGCACTCGCCGTGCTGTCCAGGCACGCGCTGTCCGTGCGCGCGCAGACGGCACCCACGTCGGTGACGGTCGCCAATGGTCCACTGATGCTGCGGATCAGCTGGGATGCAGCGTCCGCGCCGGCGGCCGCGACACCGCCGCCGATCGACGCACCTGGCTCTGCGCCGAGCGAAACAATGACGGACGCCACTACTTTCACCATTGTCTCGGAAACCGTCGGCGTCTTCTACCGCTCCCCGGAGCCGGGTGCCGCACCGTTCGTCACCGAGGGCGACCCGGTGCGCGCTGGCCAGCAGATCGGCATCGTCGAGGCCATGAAGCTGATGATTCCGGTGACCGCGACCCGCGAGGGCCGGGTGGCCGAATTCCTCGTCGACAACGGCGAAGCGGTCGAACACGGCGCACCCCTGCTTGTGCTCGAGGTGGTGCGATGAGTACCCGGGCGATCCGCAAGGTACTCATTGCCAATCGCGGTGAGATCGCCGTCCGAGTCATCCGGACCTGTGCCGAACTCGGCATCGACACGGTCGCGGTGTACTCGGTCCCGGACGCCGATTCCGCGGCGGTACGCCTGGCCGATCAAGCGGTCCGGATCGGCCCCGGTCCCGCCAAACGCAGCTACTCCTACATCCCGGCGATCATCGAGGCCGCCAAGGCGACCGGCGCGGACGCCATCCACCCCGGGTACGGATTCCTTTCCGAGGACCCGGATTTCGCGGAGGTCTGTGCCGCGGAGGGGTTCGTCTTCGTCGGGACGCCCGCCGCAGTCATGGCCGAACTCGGCGACAAATCGAGCGCACGTACGCTCATGGCTGCGGCCGGACTGCCGCTGCTACCGGGCAGCCGCGAACCGCTCGAAACTGCCGAGGAGGCACAGGCTCTCGCCGACGGCATCGGGTACCCTGTGATCATCAAGGCGGTCGCGGGTGGTGGCGGCCGCGGCATGCGGGTCGTGCGTGATCCAGCCGATTTCGCGGGCGCGTGGCAGCAGACCCGCGCCAACGCCACCGCCGTCTTCGGCGACGGCAGGCTCTACGTCGAGCGCTACCTCGACTCCGCCCGGCACATCGAGGTGCAGATTCTCGCCGACAGCCACGGCACGGTCGTCCACCTGGGAGCGCGAGACTGCTCCCTGCAACGCCGCCACCAGAAGCTCGTCGAGGAGTCGCCCGCTCCCGGCCTGTCCGACGAACTGGTCGCGCGCATCGGAGCCGCCGCTGTGCGCGGCGCGCAAGCCGTGGGTTACGTCGGCGCGGGCACCTTCGAGTTCCTGCTGGATCCGGAGGGCCGTTTCTACTTCATGGAGGTGAATTGCCGACTCCAGGTGGAACATCCGGTCACCGAGATGGTCACCGGCATCGATCTCGTCGCTGAACAGCTCAACATTGCCTCGGGGCGACCACTGACCCTGTCCACCGAATCCGCCACCGCGCGCGGCGTGGCCATCGAATGCCGCATCAATGCCGAAGACCCGACCCGCGAATTCGCGCCCGCTCCCGGCACGCTGACCGAGTGTGTCCTGCCCGGCGGCCCGTTCGTCCGCATCGACACCCATGTGGGCCCCGGCTACGCCATCCCACCGCACTACGATTCCCTGCTCGCCAAGATCATCGTCTGGGCGCCGGACCGCCCCGCCGCCATCGCCCGCATGCGCCGTGCCCTGGCCGAAACCCGGATCACCGGTAAAGGCATCGCCACGACCGCCGAGTTTCTGCACGACATCCTCGACCACCCGCGCTTCCGCGCCGCCACCCACGACACCGCACTCATCGGCACTGCCACCAGTTCTGGGGGCATCAGGATGGCCAGTTGAATTGCCACCTACGGATCCGTAGGCTCGCGGAGGTTGTCGCGCTGGCGGTCGTGTTCGAGCCAGCGCCAGGTGAGCCAAAACGTCTGAGGGGTAACGCAAATGGGGAGAAATCTCACCCAGCTCGAGCTGCTCACGGAGCTCGAGCCCGTCGCCGAGGAGAACGTCCATCGACATCTGTCGATGGCGAAGGCCTGGCACCCGCACGACTACGTGCCGTGGGACGAGGGCCGTAACTTCGCCGCCATGGGCGGTGTCGACTGGGACCCCAGCCAGTCGCAGTTGTCCGAGGTCGCCAAGGCGGCGATGATCACCAACCTGCTCACCGAGGACAACCTGCCCTCTTACCACCGGGTGATCGCGGAGAACTTCTCGCAGGACGGCGCGTGGGGCACCTGGGTGGGCCGCTGGACCGCCGAGGAGAACCGGCACGGCATCGTGATGCGCGACTACCTGGTGGTCACCCGCGGCGTCGACCCGGTCGAGCTGGAGAACGCGCGAATGATCGCGATGACCACTGGTTTCGATCCGCTGGCCGTCGCCAAGTACGGCACTATCGATCCCAGCGAGGTCCCCGATGCCGGGTTCCTGCTCGGCGTGGCCTACGTGACCTTCCAGGAGCTCGCCACTCGCCTGAGCCACCGCAACACCGGCCGGGTGTGCAACGACCCGATCGCGGACAAGATGCTCCAGCGCATCGCCGCCGACGAGAACCTGCACATGATCTTCTACCGCAACATGTGCGGTGCTGCCCTGGACCTCGCGCCCGATCAGGCGATCGAGGCGATCGCGTTGACGCTGATGAACTTCCAGATGCCGGGCGCGGAGAACCCGAACTTCCGCCGCTATGGCGCGCTGATGGCCAAGCACGCCATCTACGACATGCGCCAGCACCTCGAGGACGTGGTGATGCCGGTGCTGCGCATCTGGAAGATCTTCGAGCGCAACGATTTTACCGCCGCCGGCGAGCAGACCCGCGAAAAGTTGGCGGAGTACCTCGCGAAGTACGAGCGGGACATGCTCAAGTTCGAGGAGCGCCGCGATCGCATCGCCGCGCGCCAGGCCAGCAAGCGCGACTCGGCGGCACTCACCACCACGCTGCGCTGAATCAGCAGCGGTCGGGTGCGCGGACCAGGCGCGGGCGCCTGTGGCAGGTGGAGTGCTACACCCTCAAGCCGCAGCGCTCGAAGGCTGGACCGCCTGGCCCGGGCCTTGCAAGCGAGGCAGGGCGACGATCAGGACGACGCCGGTGAGGACTCGCCAGATAACGAACGGGTCGATGGCGAGGCGTTCGGCGGTGCCTGCGCCGAGGCCGAGGTGGTCCGAGGCGAGGCTGGCGACCATGCCGAAGACGGTGACGACGATCAGCGCGAGAGTTGCTGCGGTGTAAGCGCGATAGGTTCGGTAGAGGCGAGCCACCACGAGCATGATCGCGAGCCCGGATAGCAGCTCCAGGTAGGCACCCGCCGGATGGAGGACCGCCCGGAGTTGATTGCCGCCCGGGACCTCTCCTGCGCTGCCGGGAAAGGTTCCGACCAGGACGATGCCGACGCAGTTGATCACGGCCAAGTAGGGTATCGCCCGTCCGGCGGGGCTTTTGGGCAGCAAGGGCAGCAGCAGTAGCGCCGCCCCGAGCATCAGCACGCCGAGCAGCACGAACTCCGCGGACATCAGAGTGTGCCACGGTGAGCAGATGTAGCGGGGTGTCGTGGCGCCGTATTGCGCCATGTCACCGAAGCATTCGGGCACACCGAGATCGCTGATCATGTTCTCCGACCAGCTGTAGGAGTGCGGTTCCTGCCATCGGTTGCCGACGACGAGCTGGGCGATGTAATAGGTGACGGTCAGGACTAGTAGCGCCGCACCGGCTTTCAACCGGCCGGTCATGCGCGGCAGGTGGTGGCCGGCACGGGCGCACCCGCGAAGCGGTCGTTGATCCACGCGGTCACCAGATCGCCGCGGGCCCGCCAAGCCTCGTGCCCGCCCGGGAGTACGTGGTCGACGAGGTTGATGCCGAGCCGGCACATATCGGCGACGGCCTGATTACCCCACGCGGTGTTGACCAGGTCATCGTTGTCGCCGCGCGAGATGAAAGTCGGAATGTCCGTGGCGATCTTGGGCAGGTTGCCCGCGGCTTCGTAGTCGGCGAGCGCCTGCCGAGCCGCATCGTCGACGAACTGCGCGGCCGCGGGTGTCGCCGCCTGGCCGACAGCGAAGTCCTTCAGCGTGGACTGCCCGGTGCAGAGTCCTTCGAGCCGCGGCGCCGCGGACAGCAGCGGTCCGTGCAGGACCTTGTCGTACGAGTAGTCCGGGTTGTCGTAGCGGACCGCCGCCACCAGGTAGGGCAGCAGCAGATACTGACCGATGGTGAGCGTCTGCGTTTGCGCGGCCAGCGCCAGTTCGCTGCGCAGGGCGGGGGACAGCAGCACATTACCGAGGATCTTCAGCTCGGGCGCGTAGGTCTTCGCGGTCTCCGCCGCGGACTCGGTGGCCCGCCCACCCTGGGACAACCCGACGAGCACAACCTCTTTGGACACCGGCAGGCCCAACTGCTGCGCGGCCCGGACCGAGTCGAGCACATCGTATCCGGAGGACTGCGCATGCAGATACGGCGCCGAACCGGGGCCGTCGAGACCTTGATAGTTGGTCATCACCACGGCCTTGTGGGCGTCGAGCAGGTTGGCGACCGTGACGTCGTTGCCGAACAGCCCGGGATCACTGGTCGGCGCGCAGCCAGTCGCAACCCCGGAGGTGCCGTGCCCGTAGGCGACCAGCGGCCAGCCCCCGTCCGGTGCGGTGCCCTTCGGTAAGTACACCGCACCCGACACTTCGATCGGTGTGTTGTCCGGAGAGGTCGAGACGTACCGGAAATAGGTCGCCGACTCTGCGGCCGCCGAGATCTTGGGGCCACCATTGGTAAGCGGCCGCTGCGCGAGCAGCGTGCCCGGCTGCTGTGGCGCTTCGGCCGCGGTATCCGAGGAAGACCCGCAACTCGCGGCGACCAGCACCGCGGCCGCCGCCAGCGAAACCCACGTCAATGCTCTCTTCGGACGCACGTTCCATTCGCTCCTTCGACTCTGCCGCGCACCGTTCTCTGATCCCCCGCATAGTCACCGCCGTGCGTCGGGCCCGCGCTGCTCGGCGCCGGTCGACGCACCTGCCGTGACAGTCCAGCAAGATCAGGATGTCCTGTGATCGCGGTCTCCGCACCGCCGAGTGACCGGAATCTCAGTTTGCCTATCGATTCGTTACCGACCAGCTGAAACTACTTAAGCCCCGACCGAACGAAGGCGTTCACGATGTGGCGCTGCAATAACAGGTACAGCACCAGCACGGGCAGACAGGCCAGGCTCGCCAGCGCCATCATCGGTCCCCACTGATCACCCTCGGTGCCCATGAAGCTACGCAACCCGAGCTGGAGCACGCTGTTGGACTGCCGCAGCACCACCGCGGGCCAGAAGTACTCGTTCCACGCATTGATGAACAGCAGGATGCCGAGCGCCGCCAGCGCGGGCCGCAGATTGGGGACCACCACGGTCCACAGGATGGACCAGGACGAGCGTCCGTCGATCTTGGCTGCGGCGACGAGCTCCTTGGGAAAACTCGCCATGTGCTGACGCAGCAGCAGCACCGCCAGCGCCGAGCACAGCGTCGGCAGCACTACGCCGATCAGCGAGTTGATCAGGCCCAGCTGAGTGAGCAGCACGTAGTTCGGCAGCATGGTCACCTGGAACGGCACGAGCCAGGTGCCGACGAACGCGAGATACAAGACCTTCTGGAACGGGAACGTGTACATCGCGAACGCGTAGGAGGCCAGCAGCGCCACGAGCAGCTGCCCCGCCGCGGACAGCGCCGCGATGATGAAGGTGTTGCCGATCAAACCGAGCACATCGACCTTCGCGGCGGCGTCGGTGTAGTTGGCGAACGAGATCGGCCACGGGATCGGGGACAGCGAGGTGACGTCCTCCGGCCTGCGCAGCGACGTCGCGAACAGCCAATAGATCGGGAAAATACACACCACGGCGGTCACCGCGAGCAGCAGATGGCTGCCCGCGCTGCGCAGTCGATCAATCATCATGGAAGGCAACCTTTTCCGAGATCCACACCAGGATCCCGGCGATCACGCCGAATCCGGCGAACAACAGCACACCAGCCGCCGCGCTGAGCCCGGCGTCGAAGCTGTGGAAGGCGTAGTCCCACAGCAGGTAATAGATATTCGTGGTGGCCTGCGCGGGACCGCCCTGCGTCATCGAGTCGATGAGCGGGAAAGTCAGGATGGGACTGAGCAATACGCTGGTCAGGACCAGGAACATCACCGTCGGCGACAGCAGCGGCAGGGTGATCCAGCGCCGGATCTGCGCCGGACTCGCGCCGTCCACCCGCGCCGCCTCGTCGTAATCGCCACTGATGCCGGCCAATCCGGCCCACACCACCAGCACCGAGAACCCGAGCAACTGCCAGCCGGTGATACCGATGATCACCAGGTGCGCGGTGCTCACGTCGTAGACCCAGTTGCGCTCCGAGCCGAGCAGCTGATCGACGAACCCGCTGCCGGGATGCAACAGCCACCGCCAAACAGCCGCTGCCGCAACAGGAGCCACCAGGAACGGCACGAAGATGAAGGCCTGATAGATCGTCCGCGCCCGCCCCTGCACCCGCTGGCTCGCCAGCGCGATCAGCACCGGAAGCAGCACGGTGAACGGCAGCATGCCCACGATCAGCGCACCGGTGCGACCGAGCGAATTCCAGAACGCCGGAAGTTCCATCAGCCGTTCGTAATTGGCGGTACCCACCGGCTTCATCGGCGAGGTCGGCAGCAGATTCCACGAGTAGGCGGACAGCTCGAACGCCTGCACCAGCGGTCGGTAGGTCCAGACGACGAGCAAGGACAGCGCGGGCGCCAGATACAGGTACGGCACCACGAACCGCCCCGCCCGGCGGAACCGGGCGAGGCGCCGCGGCGGCGCCGGGGCAGCGACCGGCGCGGCCACTTCCTCGGTGGCGCGGGGGATGTCGAGAACGAACATCGACCTACCCGGCCTCCGCCGCGGCCAACGCGGCGAGCTGTTCGAGCACGTCCTGTTCCGTTCTGTCGTAGAGAGTTTCGGCCGGGGTGGCCTCGATCGCGGTGGCGACCAGGGTCGAGCCGAGCAGATCGATACGGCTGTAACCGAATCCGAGCAGTCCGCGGTGCCGCCCGATCGGCGCGATCGGATCAATCCGATACGACAGCGCCGGTCCGATCCACACCGGGATGCCGCCGAGCGCGGCCGCACCGGTCAGGTGGTTGTGCCCGCAGATGATCAGCCGCACATCCGATCCCGCGAGCGCCTCTTCGAGCAGTTCCGGCTGTTCGAGCCGCAGATACTCGGTGGCTGCGATCGGCGACGGGATCGGCGGGTGGTGCAGCACGAGCAGCGTGCCGTGCCGCGCGGGCTGCCGCAGCTGCTCGGCCAGCCAGTCCAGCTGTTCGGGCTCCAGCCGTCCGTCGTGGCGGCGCGGGGTGGTGCTGTCCAGCGCGATCACCCGCAGCCCCGCGACGTCGGTGACCTGATCGTGGGTGAAGTCGGGATCTGCTGTGGCGGAATCGATATCGAGCAGTTCGGTGCCGAAGGCCGCGCGGTCGTCGTGATTGCCCATCACGTACACCGTCTGCGCGCCGAGCTCGGCGGCCACCGGCTCGACTGCGTCGCGTAGCCGCCGATACGCCTCGGGCGACCCGTTGTCGGTCAGGTCACCCGAGAGCACCAGCGCGTCGATCCGCTGCTGTGAGGCCCGCAGCTGTTGCAGTACGTGCGTGAGGTTTTCGTAGGTGTCGACCTTGCCGTGCACCCGTTCCCCGGCGGGCCGGATGTGGGTGTCGGTGAGCTGGACGATCGTGACCGGCGGGTTCATGACGCGGGCAGCAGTTTGGCGGCCTGCTCACGGGCGGCGCTCAGGGTGGACTGGGCCTCCTTGCCCTGGAACACGATCGCCTCGACCGCGTCCATCATGCCGTCGCGGATCTGCAGATAGTTGTTGCCGGGCATGGAGATCCATGGCTCCATGGTCGCCAGTTGCGCGACGTTCGGGGCCAGCAGCGGATTCTTCGCCGACCACTCCTTCAGCCCGTTCGGATCGTCCATCAGCCCCGTGCGCAGCGGCAGATAGCCGATGCCCTGCGAGATCTTGGTGTAGGCGGCTTCGCTGGTGAGGTACTTGATCAGCTCCCAGGATGCCCGCTGCTTGGCCGGGTCGTTGGACAGGATGTGCAGGGAGGCCCCGGAATTCGTCGGCACCGTCGGCTTGGCCCCGAAGCTCGGCATGGGCGCCGAACGCAGGTCCCACTTGTCCTTGGCGCCGGTGGTGAAGGTGCCCTGGATCGCGCTGGTCTCCAGAATCATGCCGATGTCGCCGCGCGCGAACGCCTCGTAACCCTGCTTCTGGTTCAGCTTGGGCATGCTGCCCGCCTCGACGAGCTGTTGCTGCTGCCGCGCGACCTCGACCACGGGCGCGTCGGCGAAGGTCAGCGTCTTGCGGTCCTCGGAGATCACCCGACCGCCATTGGACCGGACCAGCGACTGGAAGCACCAGTCCTTGGCGGTCTTGGTCAGGCAGTCGACGTAGATGCCGCCCTTGCCGGTCTTACCGGTAATGGCCGCCGACGCCTCGGCGACCTGCTGCCAGGTGCTCGGCGGCTTGGCGGGATCGAGCCCGGCCGCGGTGAACAGCGAGGCGTTGAAGTACAGCACCGGGGTGGAGAACACGAACGGCACGCCGTAGGTATGGCCGTCCCAATCCGCGAGGGTTCTGGCCTTCGGCGCGTACGGGTGCTGGGCCCCGTCGAAGTTGCGCTGCACCTCTTGCTGGGAGACCAGCGTGTCCAGCGGCTTGGCGCCCAGCTGATGGATGGTGTAGTCCAGGTCGCTGAAACCGAGCTGCGCGACGTCCGGCGGGGCGCCCGCGACCGTTTGGTTCTGGATGCTGGAGATCGTGTCCGTGGCCGGGTTCGGGCTGTTGCCCTGCGGCTTCTGCGCCGTCACCTTGATGTTCGGGAACTTCTTGCCGAAGTCGGCGATCAGCGTGTTGAAGGTATCGGTCCACGCGCCCGCGAGCCCGTAGTTGTAGGACTCGAACACGATGGACACCTGCTGATCCGGTGTCAGGTCCGGGATCTGCGCGGTGCTGGAGTTCGAATCGGTGCTGGTGCTCCCGAGTCCGCCGCAAGCGCTGAGCGCGACGGTGGTTGCGAACACCATGCCCAAGATGGGCGCGGTGCGTTTCACGGTGTTCTCCTCATTATTGGGGGTGTCGGACGGCGTTGTCACGAGTCAGGCGACAGCTACGGGTTCCTCGACGCTGTCGGATACCGAATCACGCTGCGGCTCTTGCCATGTCATGCGCAGGCCGGTAGCGGGATCGAACAGGTGGAGGTGAGCGGGATCGACGCGCAGCCCGATGCTGTCGTCGGCATGAACGTCGGCGGGGCGCGGCGCGCGGACGCAGAGCGTGTGGTCGCCGGTGGTGCAGTGGATCAGTTCCTCGCTGCCCAGGTTTTCGACCATGGTGACCCGGCCGCGGATGTGTGCGGCGGTCGCGTCGATGCGCAACTGCTCGGGTCGAATGCCCGCGATCACCTCGAGGTTCGCCCCGAAACCGGCAGCGGTGATAGCCAATTCGACGTCAATGCCCTCGGTCACCAGGAACAGCCGGCCGTCTCGTTCGGTGACCGCCCCGGGGAACAGGTTCATCGGCGGGGCGCCGAGAAACCCGGCGACGAAGGTGGACCGCGGCCGGTCGTACAGCTCGGTCGGCGTGCCGACCTGCTCCACCTGCCCCGCGTTGAGCAACGCGATCCGGTCGGCCATGGTCATCGCCTCGACCTGATCGTGGGTGACGTACAGGAACGTCGCCCCCAGCCTGCGGTGCAGCGCGATCAGCTCCGCGCGGGTCGCACTGCGGAGTTTGGCGTCCAGGTTCGACAGCGGCTCGTCCATCAGGAACGCACCGGGATCGCGAACCATCGCGCGGGCCAACGCGACTCGCTGTCGCTGGCCACCCGAGAGCGCGGCGGGCTTGCGGCGCAGCAACTCGTCGAGCCCGAGCACGGCGGCCACCTCGGCCACCCGCTCGGTGATCTTCGAGCGCGAAGTGTGCCTGGCGCGCAGTGGAAAGCCGATGTTCTTGGCGACCGTCAGATGCGGGTAGAGCGCGTAGCTCTGGAACACCATCGCCAGATCGCGCTGCTGCGGCGCGCGGTGGGTGATGTCGGTGTCGTCCAACAGGATCAGGCCGTCGGTCGGCTCCTCCAGGCCCGCGATCATCCGCAGCAGCGTGGACTTGCCGCACCCACTCGGCCCGAGCAGCACCAGAAACTCGCCGTCGGCGATGTCGAGGCTCACCTCACGCACCGCGTAGGTGGCGCCGAATTGTTTCGACACCTTGTCAATTCGCAGTCTTGCCACCAGTTCTCCTCAGCCGGGCAGTTCGCCGGCGACAATCCAGGTCGCGACCCGGGCCGCGATCGCCGGGGAATCCTTGACCCAGGTGAAGTGGTCGCGATGCGCGACCGGCGAGTCCTCGTCGATGTGCCACTGGGTGACGCGGGCGTTCGGCATCCGGGAGACCAGGAAGTCGACATTGGACTTCGGGCCGAGCACGTCCTCGGACAGCGAGATGACCAATACCGGCGCCGTCATGTCGCGCAGCAGCGAGTTGTACTTGCGCGCCGTACCTTTCGGCCGGTAGAAGCTGGTCAGCGAGTGCATCGCCCAGTCGCGCATCACGCCGCCCGGCATGGGCGCGGGGATCAGCACACCGCCCGGCCAGTGGCCCTTCCAGCGCGAAACCAGCCCGATCCACTGGATCTGACTCAGCGCCTCGAACCAGCGCCGCGGGCCGAACGCCCACCAGAACACGGTGCCGGTGCCGATGACGGTCACCCCGGCGACGCTCTCGGGTTCAGCGGCGGCGAACAGCAAGGCCACCTGCCCGCCGAGGCTGTGGCCGAACAGGTGGATCGGCGCGTCCGGAAAACGCTGCCGCACCGCGGCCACGATCGCGGGCATATCGATCTCCAGCATCTCCCGATAACCGAAGTCGCGATGCAGCCCGAGTTCGGGCTGTGCCTCACCGTGTGCCCGCAGGTCGCAGGTGGCGACCGAAAGCCCCTGGGCATTGAGCTCTTTCGCCAGCAGCAGGTAGTTCTTCGCCTTCATCGCCATGGCGGGCAGGATCAGCACCACCGGTGCGTCGGCCTTCTTGGCAGGCAGGAAACGGACGGTGAAGGTGACACCGTCGGAGGTCGAGACCGTTGTCGATTCGAGCGCCGCGAACTCGGCGCCCTTCTTGGCCGCCGTCGTCATCGGTCGGCCTCCGGGATCGTGACATCGCAGACGTAGTCGAAGGTGAACTTCGCGACGACCACCTCGCTGTCATCGACCAGTGCGGCCTTGCCGGACAACTCGAACCGATTCGACGCGGTCGCGGCAAGCACCTCGGCGAGCTCACGCTGGTCGACGGTGGCGATCGCGCGGATCCGGCCGATGGCGGGCTTGCGGTAGGACGCCGTGCCTGCCCGCAGCACCAGGCGCTCGATGGTGGACAGCCGGGGCGCGGCCGCGCCGACGAACGCCGCCGCACCACCGATATCGGCGGCGGTGAACAGGGCGCCCGCGTGCACGGTGCCCATGTGATTGCGAACGGAGTCGACGGTGGGGATCTCCACGACGGCCCGCTCCGGGCTGATCTCGGTGATCCGGGTGCCGACGTGGCGGCCGAACGGCACCATGTCCTGCGACACGGCCCGCAGGTATTCGTAGTCGACGGCGGCACCGTCGAGTTCGGGGTAGGCGGCGGCGAAGCCGGCGAGCTCTCGTGTGGTCATGCGGTTCTCCCTTCAGCGATTACGCGGTGTCTTGCAGCGATGGCGCAGTGGCGTCAGCGATTGCGCAGCGCACGGCGAGCGATGGACCAGCGCAGCACTTCCGACGGCCCCTCGTAGATACGGAAAGCCCGCGCCTCCACCAGGAATCGGGCGACCAGGTAGTCCTCGCAGACCCCGAGGCCGCCGTGCAGCTGGACGGCGCGGTCGAGCACCCGCCAGACCGCCTCGGAGACGAAGGTTTTCGCGATCGACGCGTCGTGGCGCGCCTGCGACGAGGTGGGGCCCTGTGCGTCGATGGTCTCCGCGGCGGTGCGGATCACGCCGCGCGCGGCGGCGATGTCGATCTCGTTGTCGGCGACCAGACCCTGAGCCAGACCGTGCTCGGCGATCGGGATGCCGAAAGATGTTCGGGTGCTGATGTGTTCGATGGCGAGCCGGTGCGCGCGCACCGCGAGCCCGAGCCAGTTCATGCAGAACACCAGCCGGGACGGGGCGAGCCGCACCTGCGCGAGCACCAGTCCCTGGCCGACCTCGCCGAGCACCGCGGAGTCCGGCACCAGGCAGTCGACGAAGGTGACCTCACAGTGTCCGCCCGGGGCGCTGGTGTGGTCGAGCGTCGGCATCCGGCGCCCGATCCGCAGACCCGGGTTGTCCTGGTCCACCAGGAACATCGTCGGCCCGTCGCCGGTGCGCGCGACGCAGATGGTGAACGCGGCCCCCTGTGCGCCGGTGGTGAAATGCTTGGCGCCGTTGATGACCCAACCGCCGTCGGTCTCCTCGGCGACCGTCTGCAACATGCCGGGGTCGGAACCGGCGCCGGGGGCGGGCTCGGTCATCGCGATCGCCGAGCGCACCTCCCCGGACGCCAGCGGCGCGAGGTAGCGCTCCTGTTGCTCGGCATTCGCTATGTGGGCGAGCAGATGGATGTTGCCGTCGTCGGGCGCCCAGGCGTTCACCGCGATCGGCCCGAGCAAGCTGGCACCCGCCGCCTCCAGCACCTGGGCCTGGGCGCGGGTATCCAGGCCCAGCCCGCCGTACTTCGGGTCCGACAGCGGCCCGAACACGCCCGCCTCCTTGGCCTTCTTTTGCAGGTCGAGGCGCAGTGCGTCGTCCATCACCCGCCCGTCGACGATGACCTCGCGTTCCACCGGAACGACCTGGTCACGAATGAACCGGGTGGTCTTGTCCACCAATTGCCCCACAGTCGTCATGGCGCAAGTTTCAGGGCGCGGCCCCAGCGGCGTCGGCGGCGATAGTCAACGTCGATTGTGCGAATCGACTGCTGATTCGTCCGTCCCGTAGCCAGCGGATGTCCGAGACGGTGAGCGAGAGGACGACCGCAGGTGAGGGGACGAGATGACAGAGTTTCCGGTACAGGTGTCGGCGCGCGGTGACGAGGCTGAGGGAGTGTTCTCACTCGAATTGGTCGCACCCGACGGCGGCGAGTTGCCGAGCTGGACGCCCGGTGCGCATATCGATGTGGAAGTAGGGGCCGCGGGTGTCCGGCAATATTCGCTGTGTGGTCACCCGGCGGTGACTGATCGTTGGCGCATCGCGGTGTTGCACGAGCAGGCCGGGCGCGGCGGCTCGCAACATCTGCAGAGTACCGCGCTACCAGGTACTGTGCTGCGAGTGTCGATGCCGCGCAACAATTTCGAGCTCGTTGAGCGCGAGAGTTACGTGTTCCTCGCGGGCGGCATCGGAATTACCCCCATCATGCCGATGGTGGCCGCCGCCGAGGCCGCAGGCGCGCGCTGGTCGCTGTACTACGGCGGCCGGTCCCGCGGCCACATGGCCTTCGCCGACGAGCTCACGAACACCTATCCGTCCGCGCGGCTGCTACCACAAGACGAGCACGGCCTACTGCCCATCGCCGACATCCTGGCCGAGCACAGCAACGCCACCGTCTATTGCTGCGGCCCCGAGCCTTTGCTCGCCGCGGTGGAAGCCGAGGGAGCGCGCCGCGGGATGCCGGTGCACCTGGAACGGTTCGTCCCGCGCCCGATGGAATTCGCGCCGAACGAGACCTTCGAGATCCGATTGGCAAGCAGCGGAAGAACTTTCCGAGTCGGCGCGAACCAGTCCATCGCCGACGTACTGGAGCGCGCCGGCATCGGCATCGTCACCTCCTGCCGCGAAGGTACCTGCGGCACCTGCGAAACAGCCGTTCTCGCAGGCGATATCGACCACCGAGATTCGCTACTCACCGCTGCGGAGCAGGGCCGCGGCGACACCATGATGCTGTGTGTCTCGCGTGCGAGGTCGGACGTGCTCGTCCTAGACCTCTGACCTGCCGCCGCGGTCCGCGGCCGGTATGGGGCGCGCACCGCGCGTCCGTCCCCCGAAAATTCGAAAAGAGAGAAAGTATCGATGAGGAAAATTGTTGCGGTGGCCGCGGGTGTGGCTGCCGCAGTCGGCATTGCCACCGGCACTGCCGCCGCACAGCCCGCTGAAGACGAGGCGATCAACTTCACCGCTGAGGCGGTGAACCAGACCTCCATCATCAAGACCGATGCCGGCTCGATGGTCGTCGAGGACGGCGTGTTCAAGATCAAGGCCGCCAACGGCGACGTGGTCGCGGGCACCCCGCTGAAGTTCCGGGTCGACGAGTTCGAGTTCCCGATCGCGGCGAACATCTCCGATCGCACCGCGACGCTGACCCCGCAGTTCGAGATGGACAAGGCGACCTACAAGCCGGTCGCGCTGCCGTTCGAGGACAAGGCGCCGTGGAAGACCGACTACGACCGTGAGCAGGCGGCCTGGAGCCGGATGACCAGCACCATCTCGATGGGTGCGACCATCGGCACCCTGGTCGGTGGCCTGGGCGGCGCGGCGGTCGGTTGTGTGCTCGGCGGCATCCTCGGTGCTGCTGCGGCCTCGGCCACCATCATCGGCCTGTTCGGCCCGTTCATCCCGGCTGCTGCCATCGGCTGCCTCGGCGGCATCATCGCCGTCGGTGCGCTAGGCACTGTCGCGGGCCAGATCCTGGTGACCGCCCCGGTCGCGATCGGTGCGGCGATCCAGTACTTCGCCACGATCAATCAGCCGCCGATGCCGCCGCCGGCTCCGGCCAAGTAGGTAATTCGGTAGATCCCCGCGGCGTTCGCCGGGGACACTCGACCCCGCCCGGTCCTTGGTGACCGGGCGGGGTTTCGCGGTGTTGCGGGTGTCGATCGGCGGGATTCGTGCTATCGAGGACGGATGAAGCCGACTCGGTCGTCGTATGACGTGGTGGTTGTGGGTGGTGGTCACAATGGGTTGGTGGCTGCCGCGTATCTGGGGCGGGCCGGGCGGTCGGTGCTGGTGCTGGAGCGGCAGGCGCGTACGGGGGGTGCCGCGGTGTCGGCTGCGGTGTTTGATGGGGTGGACGCGCGGTTGTCCCGGTATTCGTACCTGGTGAGTTTGTTGCCGCGGCAGATCATCGATGAGCTGGGGTTGGCCTTCGTGACGCGGCGGCGGCGGATCTCGTCGTACACGCCGGTGGGGGCGGGTGGGTTGCTCGTGGATACCGGGTCGGCGGAGCGTACGCGCGAGAGTTTTGTGCGGCTCACCGGTTCGGATCAGGATTTCGTTGCGTGGCAGCGGTTTTACGCGAGGACGGGACGGCTGGCAGAGCGAGTGTTTCCCACGTTGACGCGACCGCTGCCGTCGCGCGCAGAGCTGCGTCGAGTGGTCGACGACGAATTCGCCTGGGCCGCGTTGTTCGAACGGCCGCTGGGGGAGCTCATCGAGTCGGAGTTCGTCGATGACACGGTGCGCGGTGTCGTGCTCACCGACGCGTTGATCGGCACGTTCACCCAGGCGCACGATCCGACGCTGCGCCAGAATCGCTGCTTCCTGTATCACGTGATCGGTAACGGCACGGGGGACTGGGATGTGCCGGTGGGTGGCATGGGCGCACTCACCGATGCGCTCGCCGACGCGGCCCGCGCCGCGGGCGCGGAAATTGTCACCGACTGCCCGGTCACCGGGATCGAAACCGACGGCCGCGCGGCTGAAGTGAGCTATCCGGACGGGGTGGTCGGCGCGGGGCACGTGCTGGTGAACGCCGCACCGCACGAACTCGCCCGGCTGCTCGGCACGCCAGCGGAGCCGAAACCCGAAGGCGCGCAATTGAAGATCAACATGCTGCTCACGAGACTGCCCCGGCTGCGGGATAGTTCGGTGGATCCGAGGGAAGCGTTCGCCGGGACCTTTCACATCGGCGAGTCCTATGCGCAGCTGGACCGGGCCTACGGCGAGGCCGCGATCGGCCGGATTCCGTCCGCGCCACCGTCGGAGATCTACTGTCACACACTGACCGACCCGTCGATCCTGTCACCGGAGCTGGCCGCGCAGGGCGCCCATACCCTCACCCTGTTCGGATTGCACACACCGGCAAAGCTTTTCGCCAAGGATCCAGCGGGTGTGAAGGCCGAACTGGTGAAAGCGACCATCGCCCAGCTGGATTCGGTGCTCGCCGAGCCGATCGGCGAATGTCTGGCCGTGGACGAGCACGGTGCACCGTGCGTCGAGGCGAAGACCCCACTCGACCTCGAGCAGGAGGTAGGTCTACCCGGCGGCCATATCTTCCACCGCGACTTGGCTTTCCCCTACCGCGCCGATGACGACGCTACCGATCCCGCCGTGCGGTGGGGTGTCTCGACCGGACACCCCAATGTGTTCCTGTGCGGCGCGGGCGCGGTCCGAGGCGGCGGTGTCAGCGGCATCCCCGGTCACAATGCCGCCATGGCCGTCCTCGAACCGCACCCGTAGCGTCAGACCTTCGGGGCCAGCGCGATCTTCGCGCTGCGTCCCGGGCTCTCGGTGGCCACGGCCGCGTCGGCCGCCGAGTCCAGCGCGTAAGTGGCTTCGACATCGAGCCGGAGCACCCCCTGCGCCGCCGCGGACACGAGTTCGCCGATCAACCGCCTGCGGTCCTCGGCAGAGGTCTCCTCGATCCGCTTGGAACCCCAGAAGCCCTTGACCACAATCTGCTTGAAGATGAGTTCGCCGGGGCCGAGCGTCAACGGCTGACCGGACAGCGCACCGAACGAGATCAGCTGCCCCTTGGGCGCCAGCAAGGCCATCGCATCGCTGGCCGCCCGCCCACCGACCTGATCGACCGCACGCACGATCGGCGCGCCGGAGGTTGCGGCAACGGCCTCGTCCCGCCAGCCCTCGGCCTCCGTGTCGAAGACCGGCTCGAAGCCTGCCGAGCGCAAGGCATCCACCGATTTCGGCCCGCGCACCAGGTTGAGCACGTTGATACCGCGTTGCCGCGCAAGCACATTGACCAGCCGCCCGACCGCGCCGTTCGCGGCGTTGATCGCGATCCAATCGCCCACGGCCACCTCGAGATCCTCCAGTAGCATCAGCGCACTGAGCGGCATGGCAAGCAGCTGAGCGGCGGTCTCGTCGGACACCGCATCCGGCACCGGCACCACCTGACCGGCCTTGACGACGAAGTAGTCGGCCCAGACGTTCTGCGCGCCGGACACGGTAACCCGTTGCCCGACAGTCAATCCGGTCACGCCGGCACCGAGCGCGTCGACCCGGCCGACCCCTTCGGTCCCCGGGATGGCAGGCAGCGGCGGCTTGTAGCCGTACACCCCGCGCACGATTGCGAGGTCGTGATTGTGGATGGGCGCGAGGACCAGCTCGAGCCGTACCTCACCCTCGCCGGGTTCGGGCAGCGGCCGTTCCGCCGTGGTCAGTACGTCTTTGGGCTCGCCGAAACTTTCGATGACTACCGCACGCATGCTCTGCTCCTTCGTTCAGTCTTCGGCGACAACGACGTTGACGTCGATGTTGCCGCGGGTGGCGTTGGAGTACGGGCACACCTGGTGTGCCTTGTCGGCGAGGGCTTGGGCTTCCTCGCGGGACAGATGCGGCAGCGACACCTCGAGGGTGACCGCGAGCGCGAACCCGCCCGCGTCGTTCGGCCCGATGCCGACCTTGGCGCCGACGGCGGAGTCGTCGATGTTCGCCTTGGCCTGCTTGCCGACCAGCCGCAGCGCCGAGTGGAAGCAGGCCGCGTAACCCGCCGCGAACAGCTGCTCGGGGTTGGTGCCCTGGCCGCTGCCGCCCATTTCCTTGGGCGCGGCGAGGTCAACGTCGACCTTGCCGTCGGTGGTGCGGGCGTGGCCGTTGCGGCCGTCGCCGGTCGCCAGTGCTTCCGCGGTGTAGAGGATCTGCATGTCTATTCTCCTTTGTTCGATGAAGCAGGCAGTTCGTTCCCGGCGGCCGCCAGCGCGGCGGTGAGCCTGCGCAGGGTTTCGCGCAGCGCCAGGAACTCGTCCATGGATAGGCCGCAGGCCGCAGCCATTTCGGCCGGTATGTCGCGGGCCTGGGCCCGCAGCTCGCGCCCGCGTTCGGTGAGCTGGATATCGACGCGACGTTCATCGGCGGCTGAGCGCCTTCGCTGCACCAGGCCCGCAGCCTCCAGCCGCTTGAGTAGCGGAGACAGCGTGCCGGAGTCCAACGCGAGCGCCTGGCACACCTCGCCGACGCTACGCCCGTCTCGTTCCCACAGGGCGAGCATCACCAGGTACTGCGGGTAGGTCAGCCCGAGTCGTTCCAGCTTCGGCCGGTAGACCGCCGTCATCGCCCGGGATGCCGCGTACAGCGGGAAGCAGATCTGCTCATCGAGGGTCAGATGATCGGTCATGTCCAATAACGTAGTCCACAATTATATTGTGCACAACCGACCTCACTGTGTTCCCGGTCACCGACGGGAACGCTGAAAGATGTAGAGTGTCGGAGCCCACTGGGCTGGCGAGAAGCGCCCTCCGCGCGTTCGGCGGAACGCGCAACTCGTGTCCAATCTGACTCTTCGGTGTTTATGTCGTAAATCGCCGACGCGGGCCCTTGGACGCTTGTACAGTCAGCCGCAAGTACCACCTCTCGAGGAGCCGCATCATGGTCCGCGAAAGCGATCGGCTGATCCGCACCGATGTACCGCATTCCGCACGAATCTGGAATTACTGGCTCGGTGGTCAGGACTTTTACGAAGTGGATCGGATAGCCGGTGAGTCGGGGGAATCGGTGTATCCCGAAATCGGCACCATGGCGCGGCAATCGCGGAAGTACTTGATCCGCATGGTGCGCTACCTCGCCGCCGAGTGCGGCATCCGCCAGTTCCTCGACGTGGGCACCGGGTTGCCCACCATGCAGAACACACACGAGGTCGCACAGGGTGTCGCGCCGGAATCCAAGGTCGTCTACGTGGACAACGATCCGCTCGTGCTCGCCCATGCTCGCGCGTTGTTGATCAATACCACCGATGAAGGTGTGACCGCGCTGATCGAAGCGGATTTCCACGACACCGATCAGGTGGTCACCGAAGCGCGTAATATTCTGAACTTCAACAAACCGATTGCCGTGATGTTCATGGGCGTTCTCGGCCACGCACGCACCTGGGACGACGTTATCCGGATCACCGCCGCGCTGCAGGAAGCCATTCCGTCCGGAAGCTATTTCGCGATGTACGAGGGCACCAACGAAGATCCGCGGCTGGTGCGCCTTTCGGACTACTACTCCAAAACCGGCGCCGTTCCGTACTACGTGCGCAGCGTCGACCAGGTCCGTGAAGTCTTCAAGAATCTCGAACTCGTGCCGCCCGGCATCGTCCCGGTCAATCACTGGCACCCCGACGATCCCGAGGCCGCGAACACGGAACCGCCGTCGGCCGCATGGGGCGGCGTCGGCCGCAAGGCCTAGGCGGTCCGGCCGCCGATGCGCTGCGTGAGGCTGTCCGCGGTGACCCGCACCCGCCCGGCCAGCGGCGCCCAGTCGGCCGGACACGGCGTGGCCGCGCAGTGATGGCGCAGCGTGACACTGATCGCCGCGATCGGACGCTGGTTGTGATCGAACACCGGATAGGCGACCGAGGCGAAACCCGGTGTCACATGGCCGTCTTCACACGCCCACCCGCGCTTGCGCTCGGTGGCCAGGATGCTGCGCAGCGACGCCAGCGAGTTGGGTCCGCGCTCGGTACGGCGGACGAACGACGACGCCGACGGGAACAGCGCGCGGATCTGCGCGGCAGGCAGGTAGGCGAGGATCGCCCGGCCGCAGGCCGTCAGATGCGCGGGCAGCCGCACACCCACATTGGTGACCAGGGTTTCCGGCCGCGACGGGCGTTCCTTGATGAGATACAGCAATTCGTTGCCGTGCAGCACCCCGAGGTGCGCGTTGTGACCGACCTCCTCGACCAGTTCGCGCAGCAACGGCCCGGCCAGCCGCTCCAGCGGATCGTGGCGCAGGTACGCGGAACCGAGTTCGAACGCGGCGATGCCGAGCCCGTAGCGGCGCTCGCTGGGCAGCCGGGTGACGAATCGGGCCGCCTCCAGCTCGCCGAGCAGGTGGTATGTCGTGGACCGGGGCAGCCCGAGTTCGCGCGCGATCGTCGAGGCGGAGATGGGCCCGGCCCGGCCCGCGAGTAGTTGCAACACCGCCAAGCCGCGGCGCAACGCCGGGACGTCGCTGCTCGTTCCCATGCCATCTCCTCGGCGAGTCTTGGATATCAGACAGATTCGGACCGACCCTCATTCTCCACTGCCCGCCGCGACGGTGGAATGGTGCCCATGCCCGAAACTGCACAGCTACCGACCGTCGCCCTCGACGGACCGTTGACCGGGGAGCAGGTCGTCGCTGTCGCGCGACTCGGCGCCAAGGTCCACCTGAGTGCGGCCACCGAGGACCGGCTGGCCGCGGCGCGGGCGCACGTCGACGCGCTCGCCGCGGGCGCCGTGCCGACCTACGGCGTGTCCACCGGCTTCGGCGCGCTGGCGACCCGCCACATCCCCGAGGAGAGCCGCACGGCCCTGCAGCGTTCGCTGATCCGCTCGCACGCGGCGGGGGCGGGCCGCCCGGTCGAGCGCGAGGTGGTTCGCGCGCTGATGGTGCTGCGGTTGCGCACCCTGGCGACCGGCCACACCGGGATCCGCCCGGAGACCGCGGCCACCCTCGCCGCGCTGATCAATGCCGACATCACTCCGATCGTGCACGAGTACGGCTCGCTCGGCTGCTCCGGCGACCTCGCGCCGCTGGCCGCGGTGGCCCTCGCGCTGATGGGCGAGGGCGAAGTCATCGATGCCGCTGGAAAGGTGTCGGACGCGGCAACGGCTTTGCGCGCCAACGGCATCAAGCCGGTGGTGCTGGCCGAGAAGGAAGGGCTGGCGCTGACCAACGGCACCGACGGCATGCTCGGCATGCTGACCCTCGCGCTCGCCGATCTGCACATGCTGCTCGACATCGCCGACCTCACCGCGGCCATGAGCGTGGAGGCGCTGCTCGGCACCGACCGGGTGTTCGCCGCCGACCTCCAGGCGCTGCGCCCGCACCCGGGCCAGGCCCGCTCGGCGGCGCGGATCGCCGCCGCCCTGGCCGGTTCGGAGATTGTCGCCAGTCACCGTGGGCCGGACTGCAATCGGGTGCAGGACGCCTACTCGCTGCGCTGCGCCCCGCAGGTACACGGCGCGGCCCGCGACACCGTCACGCACGCCGAGCTGGTCGCCGATCGCGAATTGGCCGCCGCCGTAGACAATCCCGTGGTGCTCGCGGACGGCCGGCTGGAATCCAACGGCAACTTTCACGGCGCCCCGGTCGCCTACGTACTCGACTTCCTCGCCATCCCGGTGGCCGACGTCGCCAGCATGGCCGAGCGCCGAACCGACCGAATGCTCGATGTCGCACGGTCGCACGGCCTTCCGGCGTTCCTGGCCGCCGACCCCGGTGTCGACTCCGGGCACATGATCGCCCAGTACACCCAGGCCGCCGTGGTGAGTGAGCTCAAGCGCCTGGCGGTGCCCGCGTCGGTGGACTCGATCCCGAGCAGCGCGATGCAGGAGGACCACGTGTCGATGGGCTGGTCCGCCGCCCGCAAACTGCGCACCGCGGTGGACGGCCTGACCACCGTGCTGGCCGTCGAATACCTCACGGCCGCACGGGCACTGGACTTCCGTGCGCCGCTGCGTCCGGCCCCCGCCACCGCCGCCGCCCGAGCGCTGCTGCGCACCGAGGTCGACGGCCCCGGCCCGGACCGCCATCTCGCTCCCGAGATCGCCGCGGCCGAGACACTCATCCGTTCCGGCGAACTCACCCGCGCGGTCGCCCCGCACCTGGCGTCCTCGAACGGTTCCTGACTTTTCAGACATCTGCCGCGGCGCTGCCCCGCTCGCGGCGAAATTTCATCGGAGGTTGGTTCTATGAGTCGGATAGTCCGGGCGGCGCGCGGTGCGCAGCTCACTGCCAAGAGCTGGCAGACCGAGGCGGCGATGCGGATGCTGCACAACAATCTCGATCCCGAAGTGGCCGAGCGGCCCGAGGATCTGGTGGTGTACGGCGGCACCGGAAAGGCCGCCAGGAACTGGGCCAGCTTCGACGCGATCACGCAGAGTCTGACCACTCTGGAGGCCGACGAGACGCTGCTGGTGCAGTCGGGTAAACCGGTCGGCGTGTTCCGCACGCACGAGTGGGCGCCACGGGTCCTGATCGCGAACTCGAACCTCGTTGGCGACTGGGCGAATTGGCCGGAGTTCCGCAGGCTCGACGCGCTCGGGCTGACCATGTACGGGCAGATGACCGCGGGCTCGTGGATCTACATCGGCACCCAGGGCATCCTCCAGGGCACCTACGAGACTTTTGCGGCGGTGGCGGACAAGCGCTTCGGCGGCACCCTCGCGGGCACCCTCACGCTGACCGCGGGCCTCGGCGGCATGGGCGGCGCGCAACCGCTGGCGGTCACCATGAACGACGGTGTCGCGCTGGTCATCGAATGCGACCCGGCCCGGGCCCAGCGGCGGGTGCAGGAACGCTACCTGGACGAGATCGCGACCGACCTCGACGACGCGGTGCTGCGGGTGACTAGCGCGCGCAGGCAGCGAAAAGCGTTGTCCGTCGGCCTGATCGGCAACGCGGCCGAGGTGCTGCCGCAGCTGCTCGCGCGCGGTCTCGATCCCGAGATCGTCACCGACCAGACCTCCGCGCACGATCCGCTCGCCTACCTCCCGCGCGGCATCGCGGTGGAAGACTGGACCGACTACGCGACGAAGAAGCCCGACGAGTTCACCGAGCGGGCCCGCGAATCGATGGCCGAGCACGTCGACGCCATGCTCGGCTTCCTGGACAAGGGCGCTGAGGTCTTCGACTACGGCAACTCACTGCGCGGCGAGGCCGCACTCGGCGGCTGCGAGCGGGCCTTCGACTTCCCCGGCTTCGTCCCCGCCTACATCCGCCCGCTGTTCTGCGAGGGCAAGGGCCCGTTCCGCTGGGCGGCCCTCTCGGGCGACCCGAAGGACATCGCCGCCACCGACCGCGCCATCGTCGACCTGTTCCCGGAGAACGAGTCGCTGCGCCGCTGGATCCGGATGGCGAGCGAACGTGTTGCCTTCCAAGGGCTCCCGGCCCGCATCTGCTGGCTCGGCTACGGCGAACGGCACCTGGCCGGCCTGCGATTCAACGAAATGGTCGCCAGCGGTGAGCTTTCGGCGCCGGTGGTGATCGGGCGCGACCATCTCGACTCCGGCAGCGTCGCCTCCCCGTACCGCGAGACCGAGTCGATGGCCGACGGTTCCGACGCGATCGCGGACTGGCCGCTGCTGAACGCGCTGCTCAACACCGCGTCCGGGGCGACCTGGGTGTCCATCCACCACGGCGGCGGCGTCGGCATGGGCCGCTCCATCCACGCCGGGCAGGTCTGCGTGGCCGACGGCACCGAACTGGCCGCGCAGAAGATCGAGCGGGTGCTCACCAACGACCCGGGCACCGGCGTGATCCGGCACGTCGACGCCGGGTACGAGCGCGCGACCACGGTGGCCGCCGAGCGCGGTGTCCGCATTCCCATGCACGAGGCGCCGTGAACCACACCGGCGAGCACGGCACGACAGGAGCAACGCGGTGGGCGTGAACGAGCTGATGGGCGAGATCGCCGGTGTCGGACGAGACGCCCGGCGCGGCGGCTACTCCCGGCACGTCTATGACTACGCCGACTTCGAGCTGCGCGACTGGTTCATCGACCAGGCACTCGACAGCGGGTTGGACGTGAATACCGACCGCAATGGCAATATCTGGGCTTGGTGGGGAAATCCAGGCAGCGCCGCGGTCGTCACGGGAAGCCATCTCGATTCGGTGCCCGGTGGTGGCGCCTACGACGGTCCGCTCGGCGTGGCCAGCGCGCTCGCGGCGGTGGAGATATTGCAGGGCAAGGGTTTCACCCCGGCCAAGCCGCTCGCCCTGCTGGTGTTCGCGGAGGAGGAGGGCGGCCGCTTCGGCGTGCCGTGCCTCGGTTCCCGGTTGCTCACCGGTGCCATCGACGCCGATCGGGCGCGCAACCTGCGAGACACCGACGGCGTGACGCTCGCCGAAGCGGCCGTGAAGGCAGGCCACGATCCGAAGCGTTTCGGTGCCGATCCCGAATCACTCGCCCAGATCGGCTGTTTCGTGGAACTGCACGTGGAGCAGGGGCGCGGGCTGATCGAGTTGGACAGCCCGGTCGCCACCGGCAGCAGCATCATCGCGCACGGGCGCTACCGATTCTCCTTCGCCGGGCAGGGAAATCACGCGGGCGCCACCCGGCTCGCCGATCGGCACGATCCGATGCTGCCCGCAGCGACGGTCGTGGCGGCCGCGCGCCGGGCCGCCGCCGCGATGACCGACGCGCGCGCCACGGTGGGCAGGCTGGTGCCTACTCCCGGCGGCACGAATGTCATCGCGTCCACCGTCGATCTGTGGCTGGACGCCCGTGTTTCGGGGGAGGGCCGCACCGCGGCACTGGTCGAGGACATCACCGAAGCGGCGCGGGCGGCCGCTGCGGCGGAAGGGTGTGAGCTCACCGTCACCGAGGAGTCCTACTCGGACGACGTCGTTTTCGACGAGACGTTGCGGAGCCGAATGGACAAGGTGCTCGGCGGGGTACCCGCGCTGCCGACCGGCGCGGGCCACGACGCGGGCATCCTCGCCGCGCACGTCCCCTCCGGCATGCTGTACGTGCGCAACCCGACCGGCATCAGCCACGCCCCCGAGGAGTACGCCGAGCCCGCCGACATCGACAGCGGCGCACAGAGTCTCGCACGGGTGCTCGAGGAACTGGCCGGATGACCGTCTACTGGGCCGAACACGCGTGGCTGCCGGACGGACCGGCCGCGGCGGTGGCGATCGAGGTGCACGGGGCGGTGATCCGGTCGGTGACCCGCGACGCTGATCGGACCGGCACGGTGCTGCCCGGATTGACGATTCCCGGGTTCGCCAACGCGCACTCGCATGCCTTCCACCGTGCGCTGCGCGGACGCACGCAGCACGACCAGGGCACGTTCTGGACCTGGCGGGAACGCATGTATGCCGTTGCCGCCCAACTGAATCCGGACTCCTACTACCGGCTGGCGCGCGCGGTGTACGCCGAGATGGTGCTGGCGGGATACACCAGTGTCGGCGAATTCCACTACCTGCATCACGCTGCCGGTGGCGCTCGGTATTCAGATCCGAACGCGATGAGCGCGGCACTCGCCGCAGCCGCCGAGGACGCCGGTATCCGCCTCACCCTGCTCGATACCTGTTATCTCGCAGGAGGATTCGGTGTCGAGCTGGGGGAGCATCAACTTCGATTCAGCGACGGCGCGGTAGCCGCGTGGGCCGAACGCGCCGCCGCGTTCGCGCCGAAACCGGAGCTGGTGCGGACCGGCGTCGCCGCGCACTCCGTGCGTGCGGTGCCCGCGGCGGCATTGCCGGTAATTGCCGGCGCGGCCGAGGGCCGCCCGGTGCACGTCCACCTGTCCGAGCAGCCCGCCGAGAACGCCGATTGCCTCGCCGCACACGGCTGTACACCGACCGCACTGTTGGCCGAAGCGGGCCTGCTCGGCCCGCAGACGGTCGCGGTACACGCCACCCACCTCACGACCGACGACGTCGCCCTGCTCGCCGACAGCGGCAGCCGCGCGTGTTTCTGCCCCACCACCGAACGCGACCTAGGCGACGGCATTGGGCCGGCCCGCGCGCTGTCGGACGCCGGCGTAGGCCTGTGCCTCGGCACCGACAGCCACGCGGTGATCGACGCCTTCGAGGAGTGGCGCGCCCTCGAACTCGACGAGCGCCTAGCCAGCCGGGCTCGTGGCCGTTTCACCCCGGCAGAGCTTTACCGCGCCGCGACCGACCACGCATCCATCGGGTGGCCCGAGGTCGGCCGGATCGCCCCTGACGCCGCCGCCGATCTGGTCACCATCGATCTCGACTCCATTCGCACGGCCGGCACCGCACCCGCCGCCGCCCTGTTCGCCGCGACCGCGAGCGACGTCCGCTCGGTGCTCGTCGCGGGCCGCCTCGTCGTGTCCGAGCACCGGCACCTGCGAGTGGAACGCCCGGAAACCGTGTTGCGCGAAGAAATCGAGGCACTGTGTCGACCCTGATCACCGGTATCGGCGAACTCACCACCAACACCGAGGACGGCCCGCTGCACGACGCCGCGGTCGTGCTCGACGGCGACCGCTTCGCCTGGATCGGCCCGGCGGCCGACGCACCCGCCGCCGACGATCGCATCGACCTCGACGGCCGCGCCGCCCTGCCGGGCTGGGTCGACAGCCACACCCATCTCGTCTTCGCCGGTGACCGCACCGCCGAATTCGAGGCCAGAATGGCCGGACGGCCGTACCGCGCGGGCGGCATCGCCACCACTGTCGCCGCCACCAGGGCCGCCTCGGACGACGAGCTGTCGGTCAACCTGGCTCGCCACCTCGCCGAAGCCCGCCGCCAGGGCACCACCTGCCTGGAAACCAAAACCGGTTACGGGCTCAGCGTCGCCGACGAACTCCGCTCCGCCCGGCTCGCCGCGGCCGCCGCCGACGAGGTCACCTTCCTCGGCGCGCACCTCGTCCCGTCCGACATGGACGCCGACGCCTACGTCGACCTGGTGTGCGGGGAGATGCTCGACGCCGTCGCCCCCTACGTGCGCTGGGCCGACGTCTTCTGCGAGACAGGCGCTTTCGACCAGGACCAGTCCGATCGGGTGTTGCGCGCCGCGCACGCCCACGGCCTCGGCCTGCGCGTGCACGGCAATCAGCTGGGGGAGGGCCCCGGCGTCCAACTCGCGGTGCGCCACGGCGCCGCGAGCGTCGACCACTGCACCTACCTGACCGACGAGGACATCGAGGCACTCGCCGCCTCCGACACCGTCGCCACCGTGCTACCCGCCTGCGACCTGTCCACCAGACAGCGCCTCGCCCCAGCCCGTGCCCTGCTCGACGCGGGCGCCACCGTCGCACTCGCCACCAACGCCAACCCCGGCAGCTCCTACACCACCTCGATGGCCTTCTGCGTCGCCACCGCCGTGCTACAGATGGGACTCTCGATAGCCGAAGCCGTGCACGCCGCCACCGCGGGCGGCGCGCGGGCACTGCGCCGCGACGACGTCGGCGTCATCCGGGTCGGTGCCCGAGCCGACCTCCAGGTCCTCGACGCCCCTTCGGTCACCCACTTGGCTTACCGCCCAGGAGTGCCATTGACCTACGCGGTCTGGCGGCTGGGCCGAGCAGTCCGCGTACCGATGTTCGACTGAACTGTCGCGGCCGATGTCCCTCCCGCCCAACGGGATTATTAACGAAGCAGCACGCTCGGACGCGACAACGGCCACCTGGCGCGGCGCCCGAAACCGGCCGGTGCACCGCGGACCAGATGGCCGCCGGATCGGTCGCCGCCAACCCGACGGCGATCGATCCGAGAACGCACGAATGGCGATCGGTGGGTAGGCCACCGATCGCCGGTCGTGCTTTATGGATGTGTCACCGCGAGAGCGAGTTACGCAGATCGGTGATCGTGGCGCGGCGCTCGTAGGCGATCCAAGCGAAGATCGCGACAAGCACCAGCGGGAAGATCGCCATCGCAGGCTTGTCGGCGATGAAAGCCTGCGTCGCGGCGGCGAGCACGGTGAGCACCGACAGACCCGCGGCGGCCAAGGCGCTGAGCCGCGGCACCATCAGACCGATTCCGCCCGCCACCTCGACAACGCCGATGAAGATGAGCAGTCCGATGGGGATGGTCAGATTCTCGGGAGCGTTCTCCATCAGGGTGTTCGGGATGACGAGCTTCGGCCCGCCGGAAGCGATGATGAAGAACAGGCCGAGCAGGATCTGCAGGGTCCACAGCACGCGGTCGCGGACCTTGCCCGGGCGGTAGGTGGCGTTGGCGGAGAAGTTGGCGGCGGGGTTCGCGGTGGTCATTTCTGGTCCTTCTGGTCGGTCGCGCTGGGTTGGAAGCGCGTTCAACGGATAGGACGGAGCCCCGCGCGAGAACTAATCGCTGTCCGCGAAAATTTTTCGCACCGCCTCGGATGAAGGCGGGCCCCACCGCGCGATCGCGTGGTGGGGCCCGCTGTATTCAGGGGTGGGTTTGCGTCAGCAGACGCCGCTGCCGCTGCCGTCGGAGCCTGGCGCCCCTGCGACCAAGCCCGGTCCGCCGTTGCCGCCGCTGCCGCACGCGCCGAGGGTGCCGGTGCCGGCCTGGGCTCCGCCGTTGCCACCGTTGCCGCCTGCTCCGCCGGTTCCGACGGCACCGCTGCCGCCGTTGCCACCACGAGCGCCCGCACCACCGTTGTTGTTGGTGCCGGTGGCGTTGCCGCCGTTGCCCGCACGGCCGCCCGCGCCACCGGTCGCAACGGCAAGAGCGTTGCCGCCGAGGCCGCCCGCACCGCCTGCCGCCCCTGCGCTGCCGGAGCCGCCGGTTGCGCCCGCGCCGCCGTTGCCGCCTGCGCCGCCCGCACCGCCTGAGCCCGCGGTCGGGCCGCCGAGCCCGCCGGTACCGCCGGACCCTCCGGTGCCAGAGGCGCCGAGTCCGCCGGTGCCGCCGATGCCGCCCGCACCACCGGCTCCGCCGCCGTAGCCGTTGCCGCCGTTGCCGCCGTTACCTCCTGGACAGTTCTTGGCACCGGCGCTGCCGTTCCCACCCGCACCGCCTGCTGGATTGGTCGGGGTGCCCGGTGCGCCGTTCGCGCCGTGGACGGTGACGCAGGCAGCCGCGAACGTCGGTGGTGCCACGGCGATCATGGTGCCGGTGGTCAGCACGAGTCCACCCAGTAGGGCAGCGATGCGGGTGCGTGTGGTGAGTGTCGTATTCATGGTCGTACTCCGATTGCTGAAGCGCTGATGCGCTGAGGCCGATGTATCGGCACCGGCCGAGATGGCGAGCTTTTATGCCTCCGGTTCGACTCGGAGGAATGCGAGTACGCGCGCCACGGCGTATTCACCGGCTCGTCGATTAATCGACAAGTCATTGATTCGCCGTCTTCGTCAGCGTTGGAGATCGAGACTCAGCGGGGAATGTTTATCGGTACGATTTCAGCCGGTCCATGAAACCTGTTGCCGTTGAGGAACTTCGGGAACAATTTTCTGCGGCGTATGTCCGTGCTGCGTCTCGATAGAGTATCGAAAACATTGACACACTCGTACAGTCATCCACGCTTTGACTCATCTGCCAGCAACGGAAACATTGATGATGTCGCTGGCTGGAGCAGTGAACTCAGCCTACGCGCTTCGGGCAGCAATTACTATGCATCGAATAACCGGCAATTCAAGTGGGGAATATTCGGTATATCCTCGGCTATTTCGCATATGGGCGCGCCGTGTCGAAGCACGAAACAGTCTGTCGGCCAGGAGTCCTGGTGCTCACCGAGCCGGGAAGCGAAGGACGCGATCGTCATTCGGGCCTGGATCACCGCGCCCATCGGTGTTGGAGGTGGTGAGCCACAGTGCTCCGTCGGGCGCGACCATGACCGTGCGTAGACGACCGTATCTGTCCTGCAGCACATCTCGGGGGCGCCCGACGGTGCCGTCGCGCAATGGCACGGTCCACAATCGGGCACCGCGCAACGCTGCGACATAGAGTGTGTCCCCGGCGATCGCGATGCCGGACGGTGACGCCTCCGCGGTAGTCCACGTCGTCAACGGTTCGACGTATCCGCGATCCGTGCCGCCCTTCCCCTCGACCGCAGGCCAACCATAGTTGCGTCCGGGCTCGATCAGATTGATCTCGTCGAATCGGTTCTGCCCGAACTCCGCCGCGAAGAACCGCCCGGTGCGGTCCCACGCGAGTCCCTGCACATTGCGATGCCCCAGGCTGTATACCGGCGATCCCGGGGTCGGATTACCCTGCGCGGGTTTTCCTTCCGGCGTCAGCCGAAGAATCTTCCCGTTGGGGCTCGTCGGATCCTGCGACCGCGCGGTCTGTCCCGCGTCGCCGGTCCCGACGTACAACATCCCGTCCGGTCCGAACGCGATCCGCCCACCATTGTGATTGCCGGCCTTGGCAATCCCGTCGAACACCACTTCCGGCCGTCCATCGAGCCGGAATCGTACGATTCGATTATCGGTGTCGCCGGTGAAATAGGCGTAGACGTAACGGTTTTCGTTGTACTGCGGTGACAACGCCAATCCGAGCAGGCCACCTTCACCGCGCGCGACGACGCCGGGCACCTGGTACACCTGTTCCGGCGGGTGGCCCGGCCCGATCCGCAGAATCCGCCCGGTATCCCGCTCGGCCACCAAGGCATTGCCGTCGGGCAGGAAGGCCAGCCCCCACGGCACCTCGATGCCGTGCGCGATCTCTTCCGCGACTGCGAGATCGGGCGCGCCCGAGGGCACACTGGGCGCGGTGCTGTGCACCGTCGGGGGAGCGGGCTCGGTCCGGTCGCCGCTGTCGCACCCGCACAGCACGCCGACGACCAGAAATACGGTGCCCACCGCACCGACCGCGCGACGACGCGCGAACCTGACATTCCTTATACCCATGTGGGCACCTCCGACACCATTTCCAAGGCCCGCGGCGCGCGGGAAGAAGCCGCATCGGTTGGCCGCGCAGCACGGGCGGTAGCCTGACCCAGTCTTGTCCCCGAACCACGTTGAGGTCATGGAACTTCGTCAACTGAGGTATTTCGTCGCGGTGGCCGAGGAGCTACATTTCGGCCGGGCGGCGGAACGACTGATGATTGTGCAATCGTCGGTCAGCCAGCAGCTCGGCCGGCTCGAACGCGAGCTCGGTGTCGTGCTGCTGGAACGCTCGCCTCGTAGCGTCCGGCTCACCGAGGCCGGGGCGGCGTTCCTGCCTGCCGCGAAGAAGGTGCTCGCGGCGGAGAAGCGCGCGCGGACCAGCGTCGCGGACTTCCTCACCCCGCCGACCGTGCTGCGCATCGGGACCAGCCGGGGGATGGGCGAACGGCTGGAGCGGTTGCTCGTCGCGCTCAAACAACACGCACCGGGTGTGAAGGTGGAGTTGACCTCGGCGGCCCTGGGCCAGCGACTGCGCAAAGTGTCCGAATACGAATGGGACGCGGCCTTTCTGCGCGGCGAGGTGACCGCGCCGGAGGGCGTGGAGCAGATCCCGGTGTGGTACGACGAACTGGTCGTCGCGCTGCCCGCCGACCATCCCTCGGCCGCCGACCGGTGTGTCGATCTCGCCCAGCTCGCCGAGCTGCCGCTCTACCTGACCAACCGGCAGAACAACGCCCTGCTCGACGATCTCGTGCTGACCGCCTGCGGCAAGGCGGGATTCGAGCCGGTCTTCGGTCCCGAGCAGGTATCCATCCAGGACACCCTCGCCGCGCTCGGCGCAGGCGCCGCAGGCTGGACCGTCCTGTATGCCCCGCACGCTCGCCTGCTGCACAGCAGCCGGGTGGCTTTCCTGCCGGTCTGCACGCCCGGCGTGCTCGCGCTGCCCACGGTGCTGGCCGTACGCAACAACGCCATGGAGCGGTTGCAGCCGCTGCTGGCGGCGTGCCGGGACGTCGCTCTCGGCGATCAAGCTCGGTAATCGCGCGGTCGGCCTCATGCCGATCGGTTGTCTTGCGCTAGCGCCGAAGAGAACGACACCGTACCGTTCACTTGGGGGATCTGTGGTCAGCGGCGCGGAACGCGAACAGACGCTCCTCGCCGCCACCGTCGAACTGCTCGGCGAAATCGGTTACGCAGCAATAACAATGGACGCCGTTGCGCTCGGGCGCAGGCGAGCAAGGCGCGCCGGCCCCACGCTTTCGCTGTGGTTCGATGCCGGCAAGCGCGTCAGTTCGGACACCTCGTCGGCGGTCGCTGGTAGTAGGTGCCAGCGACGCCACCTCTACCGTCGGCTCGGCCTTCGGTATCTACGACATCGATCCAGCTGGTCCAGGCACGCTGGTGCCGGACCGCTCCGACGGCTACCTCGGCGTTGCTGCGCCAGACCTCGCACCGATCCAAGGCTACCTGGCCGGTGACCGGCTGCTCGATCAGCCCAGATGTGTTCCGTACCAACCGAGTACCCGCCGCCAAGCCTCCTCGGCGGCCGCCGGCGAATAGCGGGGCCCGGTGTCGTTGAAGAACGCGTGATCGGCGTTCGGCGCGACCCAGATCTCGTGCGGAGTGCCTGCCCGCTCGAGCGCGGCCGTAGCGGCGGGCCGGGTGGCATCGATGCGAGCATCCTTCGCCGCGTAGACCCCGAGCACTGCGGCTTTCGAAGCAGCGAAATCGCCGTTGTCAGGGAATGGCCCGTAGAACGGAGTGGCAGCGGCGAGGGTGGACGGACCGGCGGTCAGCAGGAGCCAGACCAGGCCACCGCCGAAGCAGAAGCCGGTGGCACCGAGCTGCTTACCCGGCACCCGCCGCCCGAGTTCGTCGAGACCGGCGCGCAGGTCGGCGAGCAGCTGCTGCTGCGGGGTTTTGCTGAGCTCGGCGGTCGCGGCCGCCGGATCGGTGAACGTCGCGGTGCCGCCCTTCGCGGAGAGCAGGTCGATGGCGAGGGCCGAGTATCCGGCTCCGGCGAATCGCCCTGCCACCGAACGGATATGGTCGGTGAGGCCCTTGTTCTCATGGATGACGAGCACGCCGCCGCGCGGCTGCGGACTCCCGGCCCAGGCACCCTGTAATTCGCGATTGTCCGGTCCAGGAAAGGTGATCGGCGTGGTCGGCAGCGCGGCGCTCGACCCTGGCGGCGCGGATGTCGTTGTGGGAGTGGGCGGTTGCGAGCTGGCGGGCTGGTCGTTGTCCCCACTGGAACAGGCGGCGAGCAAGGCGGCCGCCGCGGGAACCCCGAAACCGAGTAGCCCGAGGCGGCGTAGCGCCTCCCGGCGATTCACCAGGCCGTCGGCGTGATCGGCTGCGATTTCTTCCGCGATATAGCGCTGCAGCGGCGTCATGCCACCAAGGTAGGCCCCCGCCGCGGCACCCTGCGTGGCTTTGCGGGCAACGGCGCGACTGAGCCGCGCAGCGGTGTCGGCCCGGCGACATTCTTAAACCCAACCGCTTGGTATCTCCACGCTGAATTCGGGCAAATGCGATATCGCACAACCGGATAGCCGTCCCGCGACAACCCGACAAACCGACCGGGCCGTACCTCCCGGACATTTGCGAACAGATTGCTATGTTGTGCCTCGACATTGCGGAGCCCAATCAATAAGCGGCACATCGGTCGAGGAGAAGGATGTTTTCGGGGCAGCAAGTGGCACAACGGTTTGTCCGCGCGGCTCGACTGGCGACGGTCCTTTCGATGGTAGTGATCGGCGGCGGGTTTGCGGTGGGCTCGGCCGCGGCACACCCCGGCACGCACAGTGAGCGCTGGACCGCACTGCACGACGGCCCGCAGCCGTACGCCGACGTGCACATCGACTGGGATGTGCCGATCCGGATGAGCGACGGCGTGGTGCTGAAGGCGAATGTCTACCGCCCGGTGAACGCGGACGGCGTGGTGGAACAGCGTCCACTGCCGACCATCGTGAACCTCACGCCGTACACCAAACTGATCGCGAACCTGGTCGACTCGGCGCTGGCCGCACCCGGCCTGCAGCCGCTCGTCCTGGACTCGCTGCGCCGGGTGAACCTCTCGGGTACGCCGATCAGCGGCTTCGGCGATCTACTACACGCGCTCGACGGCGGCACCGTGCAGACCGTCCTCGGCCTCGACCGCAACCTGATTCGCAGCGGATACACGCTGGTCGTCGCCGATGTGCGCGGCACCGGCTTCTCCCAGGGCACCTGGGACACCCTCGGCGCCCGTGAACAGCAGGACACCCGCGAAGTGCTCGAGTGGGCGGCGGTCCAGCGGTGGTCCACCGGCAGGGTCGGCATGACCGGCGGCTCCTATGCGGGGATCAACCAGCTCCGCGCGGCCGAGAACGCCCCGCCCGCACTGAAAGCCATCTTCCCGGTGGAACCGGGTAGCGACCTGATGCGCGACGTCGTCGCGCCCGGCGGCGGTGTCGGCACCACCTTCCTGCCGCTCTGGCTGAGCAATGTGAACCAGTCGAAGCTGATCCCCGACGTGCGCTCGATGCTCGACGGCACCTTCGACTGGCGCTGGTTGGGCGACCGCATGGCCGATCCGTCCACCAACGTCGACCTGCTGACCCAGGCGTTGTTCACGCCGTCGCTCGACCAGATCCCGCAGACGCTGGCCGCCGCGCTGGACGACGACAGCGACTTCCGGCAAGCCATTCTGGGCCGTCCGGAACGAATCACGGTGCCCACCTTCGTCTATGGCGGCTGGCACGATATCTTCGCCAACAGCGCGACCACGCTCTACAACGCAATCCCGTTGCCTGCCGACAAGAAACGCCTACTGGTCGGCGACACCTACCACGCGAATCCCGGCGCGGGCACCGGCCTGCCCGGCGCCCCCGCGCGACTGGACGTCTTGCAGCGTGTGTGGTTCGACAAGTGGCTCAAGGACATCGACCACGGCATCGACGGATTCGGTCCGGTGACCGTCTGGGAGCAGGGCGGCGGCTGGGTCACCATGAAACAGTTCCCGCAGACCGACATGACCCATCGACGGGTCTATCTGTCCGCCGAGCCCAGCGGCACCGCCGAAAGCGTGCACGACGGATCCTTGTCCGCGACAAAGCCCGACGCACCGCGCACACTGACCGTCGCCCCCGGCCTCACCGCCGTCTGCTCCCGCGACACCGCCCAGGGCGCCGCAGGCATCACCGCGGTATTGGACATGTGCGCCAAGGACTCTCGCATCGCCGAACGCAACGCGCTGACCTTCACCAGCCTGCCGGTCACCGATCGGACCACCCTTTCCGGCCCGATCAACGTGCACCTCAACACCGTGCACGACGCGACCGACGGATACTGGGCGGTCACCGTGAACGACGTTGCCCCCGAGGGAACGTCGACCGTCCTGAGCACCGGCCAGCTCACCGCGTCGATGCGCGCCGTGGACGACGCGAAAAGCACCCGCTCACCCAACGGCGACTACACCGCCACCTACAACCCGATCACCCTCGACAGCCTGCTGCCGGTAGTGCCCGGCGAACCCGTCACCCTCGACATCGCCGTCATCCCGATCCAAGCCGTACTCCAGCCCGGACATCGACTACGCGTTGACGTCTTCGCCGGAAACTCGCCCAAGGGCCTGCCTTTCCGGCCCCTGCTCAACAACACCGAACTCAAACCACAGTCCCTGCACCTGGATCCGGCCGCGCCGAGCTTCGTGAACCTGCCGACCGACCGGCCGCTGGGGTGAGGCCGGCGGTGCTCAGAAGCCGTCATAGAAGCGGTACCAGGGGCCCTCGAGGTGTGTGTAGCTGTCCTCCGGACTGCTGGTGACCGGGGTGCGGTCAGGGAAGTAGGCGAACCCCACGGGGTCGATCAGACCACCGTGGGTGTACAGACGGCAGCCCCCGTCACGTTTGGTGATTGTGGTGACCCGAATGACGCCAAGTCTGGTGTCTTTCGCCTGGGCACACGTAACTGCTGCGTGCTCGAACGCATCCTTCGACAGGGCCCAGCCGACTTTGCCTGGTATGCCGGTGAACCCCACGGCAATGCTCAGTATCGCCACCGCCGGTGCGATCAGGCTCAGCCGCCAGGAGCGATAGAGCAATGCACCGGCCAGTCCGGTCGCCAAGCAGGCCAGGCCGACGGCCAAGAACAACATCAACGTGTAGAGCCAGTAGCGGAGCGACTCTATCGACATCTCACCCCACAGCTGGGCGAGGCAAAGGGCAACTGTCGCAACGATAATCGCAACGGTGGTCAACCGCCACCACAAGGGTGGGGGTGCGGTGTGGTCGCTCACTTGTCGCCCCAGGGTCGATACGGTCTGCGGTCGCGTGACCGTATCAGCTGTGAGAGCGTCCCTGCAGACCCATTTTCCACGGGCTCCGGACTTACTCGTCGGGACGCTCCGGGACCTGGCTGCCGACTACATGAGTGCCGCGCGGCGCGGTGGTTGGTGGCCCTGGCCGCGGCTGCGGTGCTGGCAGGTGCCGCGGACACGAGATCAGCCGGGCGGCACCACCAGCTACCTCACTGGTGATGACCGATTGGCCGCGTCGGTAAAGCGCTCGTCGTCTGCTCGTTGCCGCGGGATGCGCTGCTCAGCTGTTATCGAGTTCGGCGTTGACCATCTTCTCGAATTCGTCGCGGCCATGGACGCCCAAGGCGCCGCCGAGTGCGATCGCCAACCGGTCGAACGGGTCCTCCAGTGGCAGTTCCGCCAGATTTTCCGCGAGCTCGGGAACCGTCCAGAGTGCGCCATCCTTATTGATCTGCGCGCCGCGCGACCAGCCGTGGTTGACCGCGATCGAGCCGCCGCGTACCGACAGGACCTGTCCGGTCAGTGGGCAACCCTCGCTTACCAGGTATGCGACCAGTGGAGCCACCACGGCGGGATCCCTCGGGTCCGGTTCTCCGTCTGTCAGCGTCTGGTCCATACCGGGCACCGAGTTCGTCAGCCGAGTGCGCACCATCGATGGGCTGACGCAGTTCACCCGGACCCCTAGCCGCCGCAGTTCGAGCGCGTGCACGGTGGTCATGGCCGCGACTCCGGCGTTGGCTGCCGCATAGTTCGTCTGCGTGGGCAGTGGGTTGAGCAGGCCGGAACCCGAGGCGGTGTTGACGATGGCGCGGTCGGTACGCACGCCGTCGTCCACCCGTCGGCGCCAGTATGCGGTGGCCCAGCGACTCAGCGCGAAGGTTCCTTTCAATTTGACCGCGACAACCTCGTCGAACTCCGCTTCGGTCAGCCGCTCGAGCCCCTTGTTGACCTCGATCGCAGCGTTGTTGACCACTGCGTGCAGATCGCCGAACTCCGTGATTGCCCGCTCGACCATGCGCTGGACGTCCGCCCAATCGGCAACGCTGCCGGTGTCGGCGACCGCCTGCCCGCCCCGCGCGCGAATTTCGGCGACCACCTTGTAGGCCACCCCCTCGTCGCCCCCACGCCCATCGATGTCCACGCCGGGGTCGTTTACGACTACGTTCGCACCCCTGGCCGCCAGGTACAGCGCCTCCGCCCGGCCGATCCCGCGCCCGGCACCGGTCACCAGCACCGTCCGTCCGGTCAATTCACTGATCACGACACGTCTCCTCTTGCAATGCTTACCGCTCGATATGAGTGCACTCAGTATACTAATAATCTAGGTGTATTAAGTTGTATGGTGCATTATGCTCGCCTGGTGCCAGATGAAGTTGGACGTCGGGAACGAAAAAAGCGGCTCACCCGGCAGGCGCTGGTGGACGCGGCCGTCCGCCTGTTCACCGACCAGGGCTACGACCAGACGAGCGTGGCCGACATCGCGGAAGCCGCCGATGTCAGCAAGCGCACGTTCTTCCTGCACTTCCCCACCAAGGAAGACGTGCTGCTGGCCGATGGCGGCACGCGGATCGACCTGGCGGTGCAGACCATCGAGGGACGGCGACCCGACGCGCCGATGGGCGAGGTGTTGGCCGAGGCAACGAAGAACATGATCGCCAACGCCGCCGCCGGTGACCTGCCGAAGGGACTCGCGGCGCTTCGTGCCCGGCTGATAGTCACCACACCCGCCGTTCAGGCGCGCGTGCTGCACACCATGTTCACCGCTCAAACCCGAATCGCCGCAGCGCTGCGCGAGGCGTACCCGGACACGCTCAACGAGGTCACCGCGGCCGGCATCGTCGGTGCGCTAGCGGGTGCCGTCAGCGCCGCCGCCGTCGCCAGCCTGCAACGCGGCGAGCCACCCGAACGGACCCGAGCCGCAATGCAACACGCCGCTGAGATCGCACTGCGCTACGTGGAATCGCTCGACGCGCCCGACTCCACCGGGCACGCCGCGCCACCGGCCTATACAGCAAAAACAGTCCACACCCGCCGATGACCGACATCGGGTTCGGACACCGACATCCCTGACTTCCACCACATTCAGGCAGTGCCTGACGAGGAGGTCAGCTGTGGCCAGGTCGGCGACCCGCGTGGCGGTCGATTCGTCCGCAGCGGGATTCAATGCAGTCGCCGGCATGGTGCTTGCGGCAGCAGTGGAGATGAGGCGTGATGACGAGGGAAGAAGGCTTCGATCGTCGGATCGAACTGTTCCGGACGGAGCTGCTCGCTTACTGCTATCGGATCCCGAGCGCATCGAGCAGGATCGGCAGCGAGCGGTGAAAGTTGTCCTGCCAGTAGGGCGGGCTGTGGGTGCCTGCGGTCAGGTGCGTGGTCACGGTGGCGTGCAATGCCTGCAATCGGTCGGCGACCAGTCGGGTGCTTTCGCCCATGACCGCCTCGGTCGGGTCGACCATGCTGGCGGGGAATTCACTTGCGAGCCTGTCGATTTCAGGGAAGAGGGATTCGCGTGGCAGGTTCGAGGGGTCGAATTCGCCGGGGGAGCCGTCACCGCTGGATAGATAGAGAGGGATCTCGGCCAGCTTGTCAGTCAGATAGTAGGGATCGTTGGCCATCCAGCGCGCTCGATCGCGAACCGGGTCACCCCACAACGCGGAGCCGTCGATATCGAGGAAGGTAGCGGCACCGAGCACCACCTCTGGACGTCGGACCGGGTGCAGCCAGCCGCTATAGCTGGCGGCGGCGCCGAACATACCGGGCCGCAGGGCGGCGTATTTCAGTGCGCCGTAACCCCCTTGAGAAATACCCGCGATCGCCCGCTTCCGGCTCGCGCCGAAGTCGCGTTCGAGCAGCGGAATCATCTGGTCGAGGTGGAAGGACTCGATTCTCGGCTCGCCGACGGCCCAGTCGGTGTAGAACCCGAACATCGGCATTCCCGGGATCACGATCAGGACGTCTCGGAGCTGCGCTATGCCGGCAATGTCGGTGTCGGTGGTCCAGCTGGTGTGGTCGCCGTCGCCGCCGGGGAGCAGGTACAGCACCGGCCAGGTGCGCCCCGGGGTGCGATCGTGCCAGCCGGGTGGGGTGAGCAGTCGAATCGTGGTGTCCTGTGCAAGGGCATCCGACCGCACCGTGAGATCGACTGTCCGTTCGTCGAGGCGCTGCTGTGCGACCGTCTCGATGTCCCCGCTGCGACCCGCGCCCGGCCGCTCGGGCACGGTCGTCGATGACGTGCACGCCGCCGCCGCGAAGGTCGCGGTCAATGCGAAAAGCGTTGCGCCTTTACGAAATCGGCGACGAACCAGATCGAACATGCCGTCGACGCTACGGATCTGCCGACTGCGCCCGCATCGGGAACCACCCCGATGCGGACCCCGATTTCACCGGTGCTCGCACTCGCTGATCGGCGGGTGCGGTCGTTTCTCGTGACGGCCTGCACAACCCTCCATGTTGACGCCGTTCACATCGTGCAATATGTTAACGGTGTTCGCATCGCTCGGCGGACCGAGCCGAACTTGCTCGCTTCCCGCGGGCGCTGATCGAGGAGAAGTGGGATCACGATGCGTGCCACGGCGTTGTTGCGTAGTCCGAAGATCTGGGTGTTCACCGTGTTCGGGGCGGTGCTGGGTTTGGTGTTGTCGTTGGGTTATCTGGGTGGGGTGCTCGACACCGATGCACCAGCGGGCCGGATCCCGATTGTTTGGGTCGACGCCGATACCGCGGCTGGGAATGGTTCGGCCGCAGCGGTTCTCACCGAGCAGGTCCGGTCCGGGCCGGCTTCGGGTGCGGCGCAGTGGATCTTCGCCGACAGCGAGGACGACGCCCGCCGGTTGTTGTCCATGGGCGACGGTTATGCCGCGGTGATCATTCCGGCGGATTTCAGTGCGCGCCTGGCGGCGTTGACCGATCCGCGTCAGCCATCGGCGGCTGTCACGGTCACGCTGTTGACCAATCCGATCGCGGGACCGGCGGCGACCGGCACCGCGACAGGGGTGGCTCAGCAGGTGCTGGCACAGCTGTCGCGGGCCTTGGGGACCGAACTCGTCGCCCACCTGCCCGCAGGTGCCGCTGCCGAATCGGGCCCGGCGCGGGTGCTTGTGGCGAATCCGATCACGGTGGTGACCGTGCCGCTGGCCCCCGCTCCCGCGCACACCGCGGGCGGGATGGCGGCCTTCTACTACACGCTGGTGCTGATCCTGACCGGATTCCTCATCGCACAGTTGCTGCACTCCGGCGTCGATGGGGTACTGGGATTCACGCCGCGCGAGTTTCTGCACACGCGAGCGACCCATGCTCCGTTGCCGATCGGGCGGGTGCAGACCTTGCTCGCCAAGACCGCGCTGATGACGGGCTGTGCGGTGGTCGCGGCCTCGGTGATCGAGACCGTCGCGGTGGCCGGGCTCGGCATGCCGACCGTCGCACCGCTGGGGTTGTGGGCGTTCTCGGTGCTGGCCGTGACGACGGCCGGCGTGCTGCCGCTGGTGCTGCTCGCGGTGTTCGGTTCACCGGGAGCGCTGCTGGCGACGGTGGTGCTGCTGGTATTCGGGGTGCCGTCCTCGGGTGGCGCCTACCCGCCCGAGCTGTTGCCCGCGGCGTTCCGCTGGCTGGGCGAGGTGCTGCCCATGCGGTACATCACCGACGGTGTCCGAGACCTCGTGTTCGATACGCCCGCAACGACATTGACCCGCAGCGTGCTCGCGGTCGCGGTGTGGCTGGTGGCTGGACTGGCGGCCGGGATAGCGCTCACCAGCTTCTACGACCGCTCCGGCCGGGCCAGGATCAGTGCCCACGAACGCGGCCTGCAAACCGCGTGAACATCGAATTCCTTTGTAGTGCAACCAGTTCGACTAGGAGTCTGTCATGTCCACTATCCCGCCGCTCGCGCTGAGCAGCACCTGGGGTTCGGTTTCGCGTACCGGCCGCTGGCAGGTGCCGGATTCGATCACCGTGACCTCGACCATGGGCTCGATTCTGCTGGACTTCACCGCCGCCGACTGCCCGCATCAACAGGTCGAGGTCCGGGTGAGCTGCCAGGCGGGCAAGGTCACCCTGATCGTGCCCGCGGACTGGGCGGTCGATGCGAACGAGCTCGTCGCCGGCGGTGCCGGAGTCACCGTCACCGGGGAGCATCGCGGCGACCCCGGCATGCCGTTGCTGCATGTGACGGGGCGAGTCGTCTGGGGCGGAGTGCTGATCACCGACCCGCAGGGTGCGCGCACCCGCGACGACGGTGGTCAGCGCCGCCGCGAACGGCACGACCGTCATCGCGACCGCCACCACTGACCGATCGACGGGCTATCCGATCAGGGCGCGGGTGATGAACTGCTGGGTCCGCGCAATGGTCTCCTGCTGCTCGCTCGCGGGCAGCGAAGCCAGCGGGCCGTCGACCAAAAGTGTGGCGATCCCGTGAATGGTTGCCCATACCGGCGTCTCGGCACCCGGCCGCCGAGACGCCGGTAATACCCCGGCGGCGACCAGTCCATCGAGCGCATCCGTCAGCAACCGAAACGACTCCGAAGACCTCACCGTCGGAACCTCGTGGGTGAACGCGGACCGGAACCACCCCGACTCGGTCTGGGCGAAGCGCACATACCCTCGGCCCAACGCGTGCAACCGCGCCAGTGCCTGCGCGCCGGCTTCGGTCTCGGATGCCACCGGCTCCGACGCCATTGCTCGCGTGAGTTCTTGCTGCGCATGCGCTTTCACCGCGATGATCAGGTCCTGATGGTTGGCGAAGTGCCGGTACGCCGAGGTCGCCGAGACGCCCACTCGTCGTGCAGCCTCGCGTAACACGATCGCCTCCGGCCCGCCCGCCCGCGCCAGCTCGATCGCGGCCTCCACTAACGCATTCGGCAAATCCCCGTGGTGATAACCCTTCCGTGCAGATTCCGCCATGCGGACGCACTCTACCTTCAAATGTTGACAGCGTTCCCATTGCACCTTATGTTAACAGCATCAACATATCCGGCGAGAAGTCCCGCCGACCCCTTTCCCCGTTTCGCTCCCCCAGAAGAGGGCTACCTCCCATGCGCAAGCCAACCATTGTTCTCGTCCACGGTGCCTTCGCCGATGCCACCAGCAGTTGGAACTCCGTCGCCGCCAACCTGATTCGCCGTGGCCACACCGTGCTCGCCCCCGCCAATCCGCTACGCGGCCTGCGCCACGACGCCGACTACCTACGATCCGTGCTGGAAGCTGTTGCGGGCCCGATAGTGCTGGTCGGCCACTCCTACGGTGGCGCGGTCATCACCCAGGCCGCCACCGGTGCCGACTCGGTCACCGGCTTGGTCTACATCGCCGCCTTCGCCCCCGACGAGGGCGAAAGTGCCGCAGCGCTCGACGAGAAGTTCGGCGGCGCGGCCCAGCACATCACCCAGGCCCGTCCACTGCCCGGCCCCGACCCGCAAGGCCCGCCCAACATCGAACTCACCATCGACCCGGCGCATTTCCACACCGCCTTCGCACCCGATGCCGACCCCGACACCGCCGCTGTCCTCACCGTGACCCAGCGCCCGCTGGCCTTGGCCGCCATGCTCGAACCGGCCGGCGCACCCGCCTGGAAGACTTTGCCCAGCCATTACGCCCTCGCCACCCGCGACCAGATGATTCCCCTTGCGGGCCAACGGCTCATGGCCGCCCGCATGAACGCCACCACCATCGAAGTCCCCACCGGCCACGCGGCCATGCTCGGTGCGCCCGAAGCCCTCAGCGGACTCATTGCCGGCGCTGCGGAGTAGCCGGTGTGCGCGCACCGTCGAGCGCGCACCCGGCTACCACCCGGGCCCGTTTCGGTCCGCCGCTTCGTCGCCTGGCCGATGAGCGACCATGCGCCGCTTGATCGTCGATCAGGTGCGGCCGGCGCGGACGATGCGGGAGTTCAACAGATCCGGGTCCGGGCCGAGCTCGGCCCGGCCGATGAAGTCGGCGAGCACGTCCGCCGAGTTGCGGTCGTCGATGTGGGTGAAGCCCGCGGCACGCAACTCCGCCGCCATCTCGGGCGCGGTGAAGTAACTCAGCCACGGCTCGCCGAGGGCGGCGACCCGCTCCGCCCTGGCCGCGAGTGCCGCCCGATACTCGGGCGCGGCCGCCGACGGCGGGCCGATGTAGTCGGCGACCACACGCACCGGGGCCGCGTGCTCGGCGATGTAGCGCAGGGTGCCCCGGACTGTGTCCGGGGCCAGGTACATCACGACACCCAGCCAGAGGAAGACGGCGGGTTCGTCGCGTGCGAAGCCCGCCGCCGCCAAACCCTGCGCGAGCGTGGCGGTTTCGAAGTCGACCGGCGCGAAGGTCAGCGAACCGGGGACCTCGATCGCGGCCTCGGCCAGCCGCATACGCTTCCACGTCTGCGTCGCGGGATGATCGACCTCGAAAACGCGCAGTCCGGCATGCGGGTTGCGGTAGGCGAACGTGTCCAGGCCTGCGCCCAGGCTCACCGCCTGCCGCACCCCGTCGGCCACCGCGTCGGCGATGGTGTCCTCGGCAAAGCGGGACCGGGCCGCCAAACACAGGCGTCGTAGCCGTTGCAGAGCGGCATCGGCCGCCGATTCGCCGGGCGGGGCGACTGCCGCCTCGCTCAGTTCCTCGGCACGCACCCCGGCGATCGCCGCAGCCAACGGGTCGGTGAGCACCCGTGGCTCGGGTGCGACCTGGTGGTAGGCGCGGGCGTACGCGGTGGCCAGGGCCGTCCGGCTCGGCTGTCCGGTCTCCATGGGGCGTCCGATCTCGCCGCGGTCAGAGCTGCGCCTGGACCTGTTCGGCGATCAATTCGAGGTGGTCGAGGTCGGCGAGGTCCAGAATCTGCAGGTAGATCCGCTGTGCACCGATCTCGGCGTACCGGCCGATCTTGTCGACCACCTCGGCCGGCGAACCGGCCAGCCCGTTGGTCTTGAGCTCGTCCACTTCGCGGCCGATCGCCGCGGCCCGCCGCGCCACCTCGGCATCGTCGGCGCCGACGCAAGCGACCAGCGCGTTCGAGTAGATCAGGTCGTCGGCCCGGCGTCCCCGCGCCTCGGCGGCCGCGCGGACCCGCCCGAACTGGGCGGCGCTGTCCTCGATGGACGAGAACGGCATGTTGAACTCCGTCGCGTACTGCGCGGCCAACCGTGGCGTGCGAGTCGCGCCGTGTCCGCCGATCAGCACCGGCACGGGATCCTGCATCGGCTTCGGCAACGCGGGGGAATTGGTCAGCTGGTAGTGCTCGCCGTCGAAGTCGAACTTGTCACCCGGCTTGGTTGACCACAAGCCGGTGATGATCGCGAGCTGCTCCTCGAACCGAGCGAATTTATCTGCGGGAAAAGGGATTCCGTAGGCGGCGTGCTCCTCGGCGAACCAGCCGCTGCCGAGCCCAAGCTCCACCCGGCCGCCCGACATCTGGTCGACCTGGGCGACCTGGATCGCCAGCGGTCCGGGCAGCCGGAACGTTGCGGCGGTCACCAGCGTGCCCAGGCGGATCCGCTTGGTCTCCCTGGCCAGCCCGGCGAGGGTGATCCAGGCATCGGTGGGGCCGGGCAGGCCATCCGCGCCGCCCATCGCGGCGTAGTGGTCGGACCGGAAGAACGCGTCGAATCCCAGGTCCTCGGTGGCTTTGGCCACGGTCAGCAACGTGTCGTAGCTCGCACCCTGCTGCGGCTCGGTGAAGATGCGCAAGTCCATGATCACCATGGTGCCCGAGGACGTTTCCATCCGGTACGGCCGGGGGTTGCGGCTCATCCCGCACTATGAAGTTCACCACCGCGAGGATGGGTGAGGATTGGAGAGTGGCGATGAGTGATTTCGTTTCGGGGATTGTGGCGTATCCGGTGACGCCGTTCAGTGCGGACAGCGGCAAGGTCGATGAGCAGGTGCTGCGGGCGCTGGTGGATCGGCTGGTCGAGGCCGGAGTGGATGCTGTTGCGCCGCTGGGGAGTACGGGGGAGAGCGCGTACCTCGACGACCAGGAGTGGGCGGCGGTGGCATCGATCTGTGTGGAGCAGGTCGACCGGCGGGTGCCGACCGTGGTCGGGGTGTCGGAGTTGACCACGGCGGGAACGATTGCGCGCGCCCGGCTCGCCGAACGGCTCGGTGCCACGGCCCTCATGATGTTGCCGGTGGCGTACTGGCGGTTGACCGAGGATGAGCTGCGCAGGCACTTCACCGCCGTGGCCGATGCGGTGGCGCTGCCGGTCATGGCGTACAACAATCCCGGCACCAGCGGCATCGATATGTCGCCGGAGTTTCTGGTGGATCTTGTTGCGGGTGTGGACAACATCACGATGATCAAAGAATCCAGTGGTGATATCGCGCGGATGCGCCGGATCGCGGAGCTCGGTGGGGCGGGCTTGCCGTTCTTCAACGGCAGTAATCGGCTCGCGTTGCAAGCATTCGACGCCGGAGCGGCGGGATGGTGCACGGCCGCAGCGTGTTTGGTGCCCGAGCGGATCACCGAGGTGTGGCGACTGCTGAGAGCAGGCGATAGCGAGTTGGCGACAAAGCTTTTCGGACAACTGGAACCGTTGCTCACCGCGTTGACCCGTGACGGACTACCGAGAACCGTCAAAGCGGGACTGCGTTCACTCGGCATCGACGTCGGCGACCCGAGACCGCCCTTGCTGCCGGTGGATGACGACACCCGCCGCACGATCGCCGAACTGATCGCTGCGGCTGCACGATAAGGCGGCAACGAGCCGGCTGCGGTAGTACCCACCCACCCGTTCAGGCCGGGTTGTCGTAGTGCCGGCCTGCCCTGCCGGATGGGTCGAAGTGACGGCGTGCCGGGGCGTGCCGGTCGTAGTGCTGACGTGCCCGACCAGACGGCGTCGCGCTCGCGCTACTGTCGGATCGGACATGGCGCACCACTCGCAGGCGGTGTGCAACGAGCAAAGGAGCCGATGTGCCGGACCGAGACCTGCCTGTCGTCGTGGTGATGGGGGTGTCGGGATCCGGCAAGTCGACCGTCGGCCGCGCGGTAGCCGCCGAACTGGGCGTCGAATACGCCGAGGGTGACGACTTCCACCCCAGGGCGAACGTGGCGAAAATGGCGGCCGGAATCCCGCTGGACGACGCCGATCGGTGGCCCTGGCTCGATGAGGTCGCCGCATGGATGGCCGAGCGCGGCGAGCACGGCGGCGTCATCACCTGCTCGGCGCTCAAACGCGCCTACCGTGACCGACTGCGTGCCGCAGCACCCACCGCGTTTTTCCTACATCTCACCGCGCCCCGCGAGGAACTCGCACACCGAATGGCCGCCCGCACCGGACATTTCATGCCGTCGAGTCTGCTCGACTCCCAGCTCGCCGCGCTCGAACCACTAGCCGATGACGAGCGCGGCACCGCAGTCGACGCGACCCGAGATCCGGCGGAGCTGGCACGGGAGACGGCGACAGCGTTGCACGGGTGACGCGGCAGCCGGACGCGCGCGACGACGCGGCCGGCGCCCCGAGCACGCCGTCCGATCTACACCTTCGCCGTCAACTCCTCGGCAATCGCCCCGCAGAAGTCGGCGAGATCATCAGGATTGCGCGAGGTGATCAGCGCCCACCCGTCCTCAGCGGAACGCACCACCGGTTGATCGACCCACCGTCCGCCGGCGTTGTTCACATCCGTGCGCAGCGAGAAGTACGACGTCAGCGTCTTGTCAGGCGTGAGCCCGGCCTCCACGAGCAACCACGGCCCGTGGCAGATCGCGGCAATCGGCTTACCCGCCGCGGCGAACCCCTTGGCCAGTTCGACCGCGCGGTCTTCCACACGCAACTTGTCGGCGTTGACCGTGCCGCCGGGCACCACCAGCACGTCGTAGTCCTCGACCTCGACCTCATCGAACGCCGAATCCGGCTGTACCGTGACGTCCTTCTCGGTGTCGTGCTCGAACGTCTGTACCTGCTCGTTCTTGGGCGCGGCATGCACGACGGTGGCACCCTTTTCCTTCAGCTCCCGCTGCGGTACCAGCAGCTCATCGCGCTCTACACCCGTGTTCGACGTGATGATCAGTACGCGCGTCCCATTCAGTTCGTCCGACATGCCGACTACTCCTTTCGTTCGTCCCAGGAGTAGGCGTGCCGCGAAAACGGAAGGCTAAACCCGTCAGAGCCCACTGAGTCGGGAAAGCACCGCGACGGCCACGTCGGCGCTGCGACGCGGACCACAGGCTCTAGCGCAGGCCGGGCTACGCAGACGGGTCGTGATCACGTGCAGGTCCCGCCGGACGGACTCGGCAGGCAAACCCCGGAGATATCCGAGATCAGCAGCCCCGCGCCGACGAGCAGCGAGCCCACCGCGACCACCCCGAACAGCCCGACCCACAGCAGCCCGGGCAGGTGGGTGAGGCGGGCGAGCTGGTCGGCGTCGGAGGCGACGTCCTGCTGGTAGCGGCTGCGCAACTGCCGGGAGCGTCCGCGCTGCAGTTCGAGCACCGGTCGTGCGCCCGCGAGCAGCAGGAACCAGGCGCCGAGGTAGGCGAAACCCGCCTGCAACGTGTCGGTGCCGAACCAGGACACGGCGAACACGGTCGCGCCGACCGCGAACACGGTCAGCATGCCGTAGACATTGCGCGTCATGATCAACACTCCGGCCAGCAGCGCGATGGCGGTCCAGAGCATCAGTGTGATCCTGCTCGCGCCGAGCAGCGCGGCGAACCCCAGCCCGAGCAGCGGCGGCGCGGGATAGCCCGCCATCGTCGTGAGAATCATGCCGAGCCCGTAGGGTTTTCCGCTCGACACGGTGAGACCCGAAGTGTCCGAATGCAATCGGATGCTGTTGAGCCTGCGCCCGGTGAGCAGCGCGACCAGCGCGTGCCCACCCTCGTGCGCGATGGTCACGATATTGCGGGTGAACCGCCACAGCGGGGTGTACCCGACCAGTACGAGCGCCACCACCCCGGCGCCTGCCACCAGCCACCATGGCGGCTGGGTTTGGGTTGTCGTCAGGCGGTCGACGATGGAGGTGCCCCGCTCGACCCATTCGGCTCTGTCCACCGCCGCACTCTAACGGTTACCGCCGCACCGGGCGCGCCTCAACCGGCGGCCGACATCTCCGCTCGGAGCTGGCGCTTGTAGATCTTTCCGGCGTCGTCGCGGGGGAGTTCGGCCACGATCCGCAACGCCTTCGGCACCTTGTAAGAGGCGAGCTGCCCGACCAGCGCCGCGCGGATGCCTTCCTCGGTGAGCTCCGCACCGGGACGCGGAACAACTTGCGCGGCAACGGCTTCGCCGAGATCACCGGCGTCCGGGATACCGAACACCGCGACATCCTCGACACCGTCCAGCGACATGATCGCGTTCTCGATCTCGGCGGGATAGATGTTCACCCCGCCGGAGATGATGAGCTCGCTGGACCGCCCGGTGAGATAGAGGAACCCCTCATCGTCCAGATAACCGCGGTCGCCGACGGCGAGGAAACCCGGCACCGGGCTCGCCGATTCGTCGGTGTCGTGCAGGTAGCGGAACCTCGGCCAGTAATCGGCGCCGCGCACGAACACCCGACCGGTCTCGCCCGCGGGCAGCGGCTCGCCCGCGTCGTCGACGACCACCACCGCCGCACCGTCCGCCGGGCGGCCGACGCTACCCGGATGCGCCAGCCACTCTCGGGCGGAGATCCAGGTGATGGTGCCCGCCTCGGCACAGCCGTAGTACTCGATCAGCGCATCCCCGAACCAGTCGATCGCAGCCCGCTTCACCGCAGGCGGGCACGGTGCCGACGAGTGAATGATGTGGGTAAGGCTGGACACGTCGTAGCGACCGCGCACGTCCTCGGGCAGCGACAGCAGCCGGGACAGCATGGTCGGCACGACCTTGGCCTGATTGATGCGGCGCTGGTCGACCAGCCGCAGGAACTGCTCGGCATCCCAGCGCGTCATGATGGTGAGGTTGGTGCCCACCCGCATCGCCAGCGTCGCGATCCCGTTCGGGCTGGCGTGGTACAGCGGTCCCGGAATCACCGCCTGCCCGCGCGGCGTGAGCCCGAGCCGTTTGGCCGCGCTGCCCGCGATCGTCAACCACTGGTGCGGCGTCATCCGTTCGCGCAGTACACCTTTGGGGCGTCCGGTGGTGCCGGAGGTATAGATCAGTCCGGTCGAATCGTCGCGCGCGCCCTCGATGCGGCCCAGCGGTTCGGGGTGGCCGGCGATCCACTGTTCCAGGGTCGGATGCCTGCCGGTCGGCTCGGCCAGCGCCGCGTCCAGGCCGGCCTCGGCGAGCATCTCGCGCGGCATCGCGATCTCGAGAATGGTCGTATCATCCTGCGGCACAGCCCGTTCCGCGATATCGATGAACTCGGTGTGCGCGACCACCAGGCAGGCGTTGCTGTCGCCGAGCACGTGCGCGACCTCGGGCACCTGCCAGCGCGTGTTGATCGGCACCGCGTTCGCCCCGCACGCCGCGACGGCCAGGGACACCTCGAGAAACTCGATGTCGTTGCGGACCATGATCGCCACGCGGTTCCCGGGCTGCACTCCCGCCTCCGCGAGCGCGGCCGCCAGCCGTCCCGCGCGCTGGTGCGTCTCGGCCTGCGACCGGACGCGTCCCGCGCAAGTGATGGTCGGGGTCGATGAAGCATCATCCATGATTCGCAGTCTGCCACTCCGTCAGCAACCTCGTAGCACAAGCGGGTCACGAGGTTTTGGTGAGGGTTCCCGTCATGTCGCCGAGTACTCCGTGGGTGGTGTACGACAAGGTGCCGTCGGACTGTAGCCGGACGGTGGTGGTCGCCCCTTCGTCGTTGCAGCCGCCGCCGTCCTCGGTGAGTCGGGCGATCAGCGTGAGTGTGTCCGACGACGCATCCGTGAGTGTTTCCGCTCGACCACATTTAAGCCCGATGACATTTCCGGTGTTGGCGGAACTGCCGATTTCCGTGCCGAGCGCTCCCTCGTTCAGCGTCAAGACGATGTCGTAGCTACCGAGTTTGTCCTCGACCACGCCCTTCCATTCGCCGATGAACGCGTCCGGGACGTCGGCGGCGGGAGTGCCGGGGGAGTCGGTGGATTGGGTGGCGGAGCCACCGGGTCCGCGGGCGATCTGTTTGGTGATCACGAAGGCGGCGACTGCGACGGTGAGGCACAGGGCGAGCGCGGCGGCGATCAGTGCGGCGCGCCGCTTCGGGCGTGCTGCCGGGCGGGCCGCGGGGTGCTGAGCGTCCGGCGGGTTGGTCGAAACATCTTGTGGGCCACGGGAATACGACTGGTCGGACGGGTACGCGGGCTGCCCGGCCGTGAAGGTCGTGTGTCCTTGCGACTGCGCGCTAGGTCCCGACAGGTGTGTCGTCTGCCCCGGCGAAGGCGTGGTCTGTCCTGTCAGGTGCGTCGTCTGTCCTGACGGGTACGGGGTCTGACCCGACTGGTGCGCTGCCTGCCCCGGCGTATGTGCTGTCTGCCCTGCGGGGTTCGGGGTCTGCGCCGTTTGTTGCGGCGAACCCGGCCGTCCCGGCGGACGCGCTGCACCCGGCGGCTCAGCGGCATCCTGCCACCCCGAGCGCGGGGCCAGTTCCGCCTGCCCGAACCCGGGAAGACTGGTGGCGGCCCGCACATTCGGGTCCAGAAACGCCTGGGCCACCGTGTCGGCGGCGCGCGCCGAATCCACGTCCGTCTTGCCGAGCGCCTCAGGCACGTCGAACGGGCCGGAATCCAGATCGAGCAACTCCACTGCGCGCCTGCTGACCTCCTCCAGCGCCGGACCGGGCAGCCAACCGCCACGGCCGGGAATGCCGAGGGCTTGCAGGTCGGCGATGATCCGCTCGGGAGTCGGGCGCGCGGCGGGGTCCTTGGTGAGGCAAGCGGCGATGAGCGGCCGCAGTCGATCCGGCACCCCGTCGAGTTCGGGCTCCTCGTACACCACCCGCCACAGCATCTGCACCATCTCGCCGACCCCGAACGGCCCGTGCCCGGTGGCCGCGAACACCAGCACGCCGCCGAGCGCGAACACATCGCTCGCCGGGCCGACCGGACTACCGGTCACCTGTTCCGGACACATGAATCCCGGTGAGCCGATGACCTTTCCGGTGGTGGTGAGCTGGCTGTCCTCGATCGCCCGCGCGATGCCGAAGTCGATCACCTTGGGCCCGTCGAGGGCGAGCAGCACATTGGACGGTTTGAGGTCGCGGTGCACCAGCCCCGCCGCATGGACGGCGACCAAGGCCTCGGCCAGTCCGTGCGCGAGCACCAGCAGCGAGCTCTCGGTGAACGGCCCGTACTCCTCGACCGCCTCGGTCAGTGAGAAACCCGCCACGTAACCCGTCGCCAGCCACGGCGGGTTCGCATCGACATCGGCATCGAGGACCTGCGCGGTGAACCGCCCGCCCACCCGTCGCGCCGCGGTCACCTCGCGGCGAAAGCGCACCCGGAACTCGTTGTCGCCGACCAGGTCCGGCCTGATCACCTTCACCGCAACCGTCCGCCCACCGGCATTGCGTCCCAGATACACCCGGCCCATGCCGCCCGCACCGAGCACGCCGAGTAGCCGGTAGTCGCCGATCCGGGTCGGATCGTCTGCGCCGAGCGGTCGCATCGCGATGCGGCTCCCTTCGAGTGTCGAACATCGAAAGGTTACCTACCGCTTGCCACGCTGTCTGGTCCAGTCGCCCGATTGACCAGGGGCTTACGCGGCTTCGCTCTGCTCCTAAGCGGCCGTTGCGGTCGACATCGGCGCAGGCCGCTCGTGCCGCACGTACCTGGCCAGCAGGAAGGCCGCGATCGCCGCAGGGATGTTCATCAGCACGCCGTACACCGCGCCCGGCACCGCCATCGCACCGTTGTGCAGCACCGAACTCGCGATGGCAATGGCGATCGCACCGTTGTGAATCCCGATCTCCATGGCCGAGGCGATCGCCTGATCGGCATCGATCCCGAACAGCCGTGGCACGAAATACCCCACGGCCAGACTGATCACGGCGAACAACAGACTCAGCGAGGCGAGCTTGCCGATGTTCTCGGTGAGCGTGCTGAAGTTTTTCGCCACGGCGGCGAGCACGACCAGCGCGAGCACCACGATCGACAGGATCTTGACGTTGCCGCGCATCCGCTCGGCCCAGGCGGTGAACCGGCGGTGTACCCACATACCGATCGCCACCGGCACCAGCACGATCGCGAACACCTGCGCGAACTTGTCCGGCCGGAGCCCGAACGACCCGTCGCCGTCCATGAATCGGCTGAACGCGAACGCGACGATCAACGGCATGGTGAACACCGCGAGCACCGAATTGATCGCGGTGAGCGTGATGTTCAGTGCCACATTGCCGCCCGCGATGTGGCTGAACAGATTGGCCGACGGTCCGCCCGGTGACGCGGCGAGCAACAGCATGCCCACGGCGAGCGCCCCTTCGAGGCGGAACAGATAGATCAGCCCGAGGCACACCGCGGGCAGCAGCACCATCTGGCAGAGCAGCGCGATCAGCGCGGCTTTCGGATAGCGCAGCACCCTGGCGAAATCGTCGACGGCCAGGGTCAATCCGAGCCCGAACATCACCAAGGCCAGGGCCAGCGGCAGGAACACCGCGAAAATCGTTGAACCCACGGGGATCTCCTCCTCAGCCGAGCGGCCGGCCCACACGCAGCCGACACCGAGTGACGACGTTATCGATCCACGGCGCGCGTCGCCAGTCCAAATACCGAGGGTTGAGCTCTAAGGTTGCCGCCGATTCACGCCGTGACGATCTCGCCGTCGGCGGCAGATCGGCGTGCGGACTCCAGCACGCGCAGTGTGGCGACGGCGTCGCGCGGGTCGACCGGGACGGGCCCGCCGTCGAGCAGAGCGGTAGCAAGTGCGGAGTAGAAAGCCGGGTAGTCGCCCGCGATGGTGGGGACCCGTTCGACGGCGGGCTCGGCGCCGAAGACACCCCAGTGCTCGGATTCGACTGTGCCCCAAGGCTTGCCGTCATCCGGACGGCGCCCAGCGCGCAGCGTGCTTTCCTGCGGATCCAGACCGTAGCTGACATACCCCGCCTGGGAACCGAGCACTCGAAATCGCGGACCAAGCTGCGGCGCAACGGCACTCATCCAGAGGTGAGATCGAACGCCAGAGGTGTGCGTCAGCGCGAGGAAGGCGTCGTCATCGGTCTGCACGCCCTCGCGTCGCTGATCCAGTTCGCAGTACACCGATTCCACCGGCCCGAACAGGGTCAGCGCCTGATCGATCAGATGGCTGCCGAGGTCGAAGAGCAGCCCCGCGCCGTCGGCGGCGCCGCCCAGCTCCCGCCAGCCGCCCTTCGGCACCGGACGCCAGCGTTCGAAGCGCGACTCGAAGCGCCGCACCTGCCCGAGCCGACCGGCTTCGGTGAGGGCGCGCACGGTCAGGAAGTCGCCGTCCCAGCGACGATTCTGAAAAACAGTCAGTGCCAGCCCGGCTCGCTCGGCTCGCTCGACCAGCTCCTCGGCCTCGGCGACCGACACCGCGAACGGCTTGTCCACCACGACCGGCAGGCCCGCGTCCAACGCCTGCCTGGCCAGCGGCGCATGCGTCCGGTTGGGCGTAGCGATGACGACGAGATCTATCCCAGCGGGATCCGCGAACAGTTCGTCGGCGGTAGCGACCACCCGCACGCCGGGATGCTCCCGTTCGGCCTGCGCCTTCCGCTCGGCCGACGAGGTGACCACCACCGCCACCCGCAGCCGCGGATCGGCGGCGATCAGCGGCGCGTGGAAAACCGACCCGGCCAACCCGTACCCGAGGACAGCGACCTCTAGCGTCATGCCTCGACGCTAGCGGATCGTCCCAGGAATTCGGGTCATGCCCCGAGCGGCCGTCGCTGACTAGCGTGCCTGTCATGCGGGGCCACGCGACTCGATGGGCGCCGGTTCTCGGCCTGCTCGTGGTGGCGCCGTTCATCGGTGAATTCCTGCTCGGCAATCTGACCGTGTCGGAGTTGCCGCTCGGCCTGCTGCTGGCGCCGATGTACGGGTGCGGCGCGCTGCTGGTGCGTGAGATCGGCAGGCGCACCCGGGGTTGGCCGACGATGGTGCTACTGGCGGCCGCGTACGCGCTGTTCGAGGAGGGGCCGGTCGATCAGCTGCTGTGGAACGACTCGTACGCGCAGCAGGACCTGCTGACCGGGGCGACATATATCCCGGCGGTCGGGATGAGTGTCGCGCTGACCCAGCAGGTGTTGTCGCTGCACACGATCTGGAGTATCTGCGTGCCGATCGCCTTGGTCGAAGCGATCGCCGGTGAGCGGCGAAACACGCTGTGGCTCGGGCGAATCGGGTTGACGGTCACGTCGGCGCTGTTCGTCGCCGGCTCGGTGTTGGTCTGCTACGGCAACTACAGCGAGGAGCACTTCGTCGCCTCGCCCTGGCAGATCGGCTCGGTCACGGTGGTGATCGTGCTGCTGGTCGTCGCCGCCTCAGTGGTCGTGCCTGAACGCGTCGACCGGACGGTGGGCGAGCCACCCGCGTCATGGCTGGTCGGGCTCGCCGCGCTGGTGGGTTCCAGTGCCATCCTGGTTTCGTCCGATTGGCGCGGGTGGGTCGGCGTCGGAGTGTGGTTCGCTGCGGTGGGGCTCGGGGCCTGGTCGGTGGTGCGGTGGTCGCGCCGGATCGGGTGGACCGAGCGGCACACCTGCGCGCTCGCCGTGGGGGCGACGCTGACGTATGTGTGGATCTCATTCCCGATGCAGCCCGAGAGCGGTGGATCGGTGCTCATCGATCTGCTGTCGAACGGCTTGTTCGGGATCGCAGCCTGTCTGCTTGTGGTCTGGGCAATGCGACGGGCTGCACATATGTCGAACTAGCGGCGGTGGTCGGGCGCGCCGTCTAGCGACTTCCCGAATCTGTGCCGACTGGACACGGTGCGCGGCCGACGTGCCGACACACGGGCGATGAGCCGACATGGCTGACGATGGCCGATATGCCTGGCGATGGCCGATGCAGCGCGATGGTCGGCCGAGACGGACACCGAGTGGCGGTCTGCCTCACTATCGCCCGTCGGCAACAGTGAAGCAACCTTAGTCTTGCTTACGACCGCGCCCACCTTGCGACCCTGCGAGGCAGCAGGCAGGTAGATGGTTCCATTCGGAAATAGGTCCACCGCAGTGCATCTCATGACCGCACCGGCCCGTAGCGGCTGTGTTTACACCGTATTCTCCTGTCGAATATCGGCAATTACTCAGCAAATCTGTGAGTAATCTTAAAGCGTTTCCTAACGGGCAAAACGGAAATAAGTCTGCGTGACAGACGTCACGAGTATGCATTTCGGCGATGCGTATTCCCGCTAGTTACCGCCAATTCGTGGCCTCTGAGGTGGAGCTTTACGGAATATTTGCAATACACCCAGTGACCTGCTGCAACGTGCCTTCAGTTGCTGGATCTGAGGTTTGCTGTCGAAATACTGGCCGACCTCACCTACGTTTGAAATGTCGCTTAGTCAATGCTGATAAGGCGTTCTGTATCGCACCTTCTGTAGACCCAACGGAGGCCGCACATGCGTGTGCCGCTGATTACGGCGAAGAAAACTCGGACAGAATTGACGTCCCGGATACCGGGCAAGGTGGTGCCGCGCCTGTCCACCGACATGCTCACCCGACTCCCCGTCTCGGTCGCCAGGCCGGGCTTCGCCCCGCGCAGCCTGACCGCCGGGATCCTGCACCTCGGCTGCGGCTCGTTCCACCGCGCGCACCAGGCCCTGGCAACCCAGCATGCGATGAACGAGACCGGCGATCCGCGCTGGGGCATCACCGCCGTCGCCATCAACCGCCCGACGGTCGTCGACGCGCTGCGGGCGCAGGACCACCTGTACACCACGCTGCTGCACGAAGACGGTGCGGCGCGGGTGGAGGTGGTCGGCTCGATCACCGAGGCCGTGCACGCCCCGACCGATCTGATCGGTGTGCCGCAGCGCATCGCCGACCCGCGCGTCAAGATCGTCACGCTCACCGTCACCGCGAGCGGTTACTGCGTATCGCCGGTCACCGGCCGGTTGGAGGTGGACTGCCCCGGCGTCCGCCACGATGTCCGGTTCCCGACCCGGCCGATCACCCCGATCGGCATGCTCGCGCAGGGTCTCGAACTGGTCCGGCGGCGGGGCAGCACCCCGCCGGTGATCATCAGCTGCGACAACCTGTGCGCGAACGGCAGCACCCTGCGCCGTGCGGTCATCGATTTCGCCTTGCTGCGCGACGACCATCTCGCCGAGTGGATCGCCAGGCACGTGCAGTTCCCGAACAGCGTGGTGGACCGCATCGTGCAGCCGACCGCGCCCACCGACGCCGCGGTCGCCCGCAACTGGCTCGGCGGCATCGAGGACCTCGCACCGGTCTCGGCCGAGCCGTTCATGACCTGGACCATCGAGGACTTCGACGGCGAGCGCCCGCAGTGGGAACTCGGTGGCGCCCAATTCGTCGCCAACGTCAAGGATTACGAGCTGGCCAAGCTTCGCCTGCTCAACGGCACGCACATGCTGCTCGCGTACCTGGGTGGCGTGGCAGGCCACCGCACCATCGCCGACGCGACGGCCGATCCGGCACTGGCGGCACTGGCCCGCCAGTTCATGCTGGACGAACAGGGACCGACGCTGGCCCTGTCGACCCCCGAATTACGCAGGACCGTAGACGATTTGATGCGCCGCTTCCGCAATCCGGCCATCGCTCAGGACATGACGCGCATCGGCCGCAACGGCTCGGACAAGATGATGCCCCGGGTCGTCGACGCCCTGCGCGACAACATCGCCGCAGGCAGGCCCACCCCCGGCGCGACCTTGCTGATCGCCGCGTGGATACGGTGGTTCACTGCCAGCCACGCCCCCGACGCGGTGATGGAGCTGATCGACCCGAGGGAAGATTCGCTCGCGGTGCTGGTCGACGCCGACCCGCATCGCTGTGCGCAGGCGTTCTTGCAGCGCACCGATATTTTCGGCACGCTACCGGAACTGGAGAACGTGCAGCGGCAGGTCGGTGACGCCCTGGCCGAAATGACCCGCGACGGTGTCGCGGCCGCGGTCCGGCGCCGGTTGGCGCCGCAATCGGAAGGGAGCATCGGGTGAACGCCGAAAACCCGGTTCGCGCAGTAGTGTTCGATATGGACGGGTTGCTCATCGACTCGGAGAGCCTGGCCATGGAGTCGCTGGTCTCCGCGGGCGCCGAGCTCGGCTACGAGATGGCACCCGAGTTCTGTCGCAGCATGATCGGCGTGCCCGCCGACCGCTGCCGCACGCTCGCCGCGGCCGCGTATGGTCGCGGATTTCCGCTGGAGGAGTACTTCGACCTGCACGAGGTACACCTGCGCAGGCTCGTCGACGGCGGCAGGCTGACCACCAAGCCCGGCGCGGTGGCGCTGCTCGACGCGCTCGACGCGCAAGGCGTCCCGAAGGCGATCGCGACGTCGTCGTCGCGGGAGCGCGCCGACCACCACCTGCAACTGGCCGGCATCGCGGACCGGTTCGACGTGGTCGTGACGCGTCAGGACGTGACCAAGGGCAAGCCCGACCCCGAGCCGTACCTCAAGGCGATGGCGGCGCTCGGCGGCGAGGTGGAAACCACACTCGCACTGGAAGATTCGACCAACGGCCTACGTGCTGCCTGCGCCGCTGGCCTGCGCTGCATCCTCGTTCCCGATCTGGTGCAGCCGACCGAGGAGTCCCGCAGGCTCGCGCACCGGCTGTACCCGGATCTGCATCAGGTCATCGAATACCTCGCGGTCGCCAATGCGGCCTCGACCGCGTCGACCGCATAGGCGAGACTGTTCCGAGCTAACTCTGAATCTGTCGGCGGACCTGAAAAGGATCTCTCGTGGTGCGGATAGCTCGACCTGTCTTCGTCGTGTGTGCCGGAATCGTGGTGGCGGTCGCCGGATGCGCCGCCGACGGTGACAGTGGGTCATCGCAGACCCGCGTGCGCAATGCCGCGCCGACCACCTCGGGCGCGCCCGTCCGGTGCGGTGTCGACCTTTCGGCGCCGGTGATCCAGTCGGCCATCGCCGCGTTGCCCGCCGAGCCGGTCACGCACGCGCCGTGGTCCACCGATCCGCGTGGTTTCGAGGGGAACTTCGATCCATGCGCCACCTTGTCGGCCGTGATCATCACGGTGCAAGGGGCGACGGGAAGTTCGCCGAACCATGCCTTGCTGTTTCACAAGGGCGCCTACATCGGGACCGCGACGCCGCAGGCGCACGGGTTCACGTCACTGGACGTCGACCGCACCACCGACGACACCGTCGGCCTGGCCTACAAGACGCCCGGCAGCTGCAACGCCTGCCCCGACGGCACCGTCACCCATGTCCAATTCCGTTGGGAGGGGCAGAAAGTGCGGATGATCGGCACGCCGCCGAAGTAGTCGTACGGTTGGTGTGCTGGACGTGGCGTGCTGCGCCTGTACCACACGAGCTCCCGCATCCGGCTCGATGTGTCGCATCCGGCGCGGTGCGCGGCACTCCTACTGATGTGCGGCAATGGTGTTGCGCGGCTCAGGGTTCCGGCTCTGGCCAGCGTTGCACCCACACCTGTAGTGGCGCAAGCGCCGCGACGAGATCCAGGCCGTCCGCGCTGAGCTGGTAGCCGTTCGGTTCCGCGGCGATCACCCCCGCCTCGCGGAGTTCCCGCAGCCGATCGTTGAGCACGCTGGCCGATACGCCGCCGCACAGCGCCTGCAACTCCCGGAACGTCACCGCGCGCCCGTCGCGCAACTCCCACAACACCCGCAGTGCCCACCGCCTGCCCAGCAGATCCAGCAGCACCATGATCGGACGCCCGGTCTGTGACCCGCGCACCGGCCCGCCGACGGCCGGAGTCTTGCCCGCTTCGGATTCCGAAGCTACCATTGCCACCATCCTTGCTCTTGTTTCCGAAGCAAGAATACAACGCCGTCCGATATGAGGATCGACCATGAGCACCGAATCCCGTCCGCGCATCGCACCCCTGACCCCGCCGTACGCTCCTGATATCGAGGCGCAACTCCGTAAGTGGATGCCGCCCGGCTCGGCCATCGAACCCCTGGCCCTGTTCCGCACCCTCGCACGCCATGACGACCTCTTCAGCCGAATGCGCCCCCTCGGTGCGGGCATCCTCGGCCACGGCCGCGTCCCACCCCGCGACCGTGAGATCGTCATCCTCCGCACCTGCGCCCGCGCGAACGCCGAGTACGAATGGGGCATCCACGCCGTACGCCAAGCCCCCGACGTCGGCCTGACCGCCGAACAGATCGACGCCACCGTAGGCGACCCCGACCACCCGGCGTGGTCGGTCAACGACACCACCCTGATCCGACTGGTGGACGAACTCCACGACACCGCAACAATTTCCGACACCCTCTGGCCGGACCTGACCAGCCACTACCGCGACGACCAAATCCTCGAACTGATCACCACCACCGGCTGGTACCGCCTACTCGGCACGGTGATCAACACCGCCCGCCTCGACCACGAAACGTGGGCCCGCCGCTTCCCTGTGTAATCTGCGCAGGACCCATTCGGTTCTGGTCTGGCCGACCGCCGCCGAACACTTCTGCGGGACTCGGTATCGCCACGTGCGGCGTGATGCCGGGTGGCCCTCACTCGAATCTGTCCTCCCGCAGCCGAATACCTCTGCGCGGACCCTGAGCTCGCCGCTTCCCGGGACGATCCGGGCAGCTTCTACTCGGATCTGGCCTGGCTGACTGCCGCCGAGTACTCCTGTTCCGGACGGCCGGTGCTGCCGTAGCGCAGGCTCATGCGGAGGGTGCCGGTGCCGACGAGGGTGGCGAGGTAGCGCTGGGCGGTGGCGCGGGAGATGCCGATGGCGGTGGCTACCTCGGCGGCGGAGAGGGGGTGGCCTGCTTCGAGGATCGAGTGCAGGACAAGGTCTTTGGTGGGGGAGGCGACGGTGGTGGGGGTGCCTGCGGTGGTAGTGGGGCGCAGGGCTTGCAGGGCGGCGTCGACGCGGGCGTTGTCCACCTGCGGGGTGGTCAGGATGCGGCGATAGCGAGCGTAGGCGGCCAGCCGGGCGGCGAGTTCGGTGTGCGGGAAGGGTTTGACGAGGAAGGCGAGCGCACCGGCGGAGAGGGCGGCGCGGACCGCGGTGCTGTCGGTGGAGGCGGTCAGCACCATTGCGTCGCAGCGTAATTCGCGCACGAAGTCGATGCCGGAACCGTCGGGCAGGTACACGTCGACCAAAGCCAGGTCGACCGGGCCCGCCGCCAGCACCGCACGCGCCGCGGCCAAGGTGTTGGCGGTCCCCGCGACGGCGAAACCCGCGATGGAGTCGACGATTCCGGCATGCAGGTTGGCGACGCGAAAGTCGTCGTCGACGACGAGAACAGTCAAATCTGATGGGGCCATGACACCTTGCTGTCTACGAGCACTTCGGGAATGCGGGCGTTGAATTCGGCGCCGGTCAGCGGGGGAGTGTCGCCGTGCGGACTGGCCAGCCGGACGTCGCCGCCGTGCGTGCGGGCGATCTGGCGAATCAACGCGAGACCGACACCGCGTCCGCCGGGGACGTCACGGCTGTCGCGGGTGGAGGTGCCCTCGGTGAACAGCACATCGATCAGCTCCGGCGCGACACCGTCGCCGCTGTCGGCCACCACGATGTGCAGCGTCGAATCTTCCTGCACCAGTTCGACTTCCACCTGCTTGACCGGATTGTCCGAGGCCAGCACCGCCTCGATCGCGTTGTCGAGCAGGTTACCGAGCACGGTCGTCACGTCGACGGGATCGACCAGGCTGCCGTCCACCCAGGTGTTCGGCCCGAGGACCAGTTCGACGCCGCTCTCCCGCGCATGCGCCGCCTTGGCCGCGAGAAACGCTTGGAGATAGGCGTCGTGAATGGCGTCGATACCGGGCGCGGCGGCACCGAGCGGCCCCGCACCGATCATCTCGTCGATCGACCGCGACGCCTCCTCGGTCCGCCCACCGTGCAACAGCCCGCTGATCAAATGCATCTTGTTGGAGAACTCGTGCCGTTGCGCACGTAACACCGTGCTCATCGACTGCACCGCATCGAGCTGACGGGTCAATGCCTCCACGTCGGTCCGATCACGCACGGTCAGCACCGCACCCAGGTCGCGCCGGTCCCGATGTACCGGCCGCGCGGCCACCACGACGATATGTGACCCGACCGTAGCCGACGCGGGTTGCTCGTCGAGCCCACGGAAAACCTCCAGTACCCGTGGCGTCAGCCCGATCTCGTCCACCGGCCGCCCGATCTCCGCATCGATCCCGAGCAGCCTGCGCGCCTCATCATTGACAAACGTTGTGCGCCAAGAAGAATCGACCGCCAGCACGCCGCGCCCGATGCCGTGCAACACTGCGGCTTGGCCACGCACGAGCTCAGCGAGCTCCGCGGGCTCCAACCCGAGCGTCAGCCCGCGCCAACGACGCGCCAGCAGCATCGATCCCGCGATCCCCACCAAAAGCGCGGCGCCGACCAGCAAACCGGCGGTCCGCAAGTCGTCGAGCAACTGATCACGCACCGCCTCGGTGGAGATGCCGACGCTCACCGCGCCCACGATTCGGTCCGAATCAGGCTCGAGCACCGGCACTTTCGCCCGCACCGAGTCGCCGAGCGTGCCGCGCTCCTCGGCGATCACCTCGCGCCCGGCCAGCGCACCGGAGGGATCGGTGCTCACATGCTCGGTGAGCCGCGCCGCGTCGGGATGCGCCAGCCGGATCCCGGAATCATCGGTGATCACCACGAACAAGGCGCCGGTCCGCTCCGTCGTGTCGACGGCGATCCGTTCCAGCGGTCCGGCGGCGAGCCGGGCGCGCAGCAGCGGGTCGGCGCTGATCGCCCCTGGCGCGTACCGGGTCACCTCGTCGCGCACCGCGGGATCGGCGGCCACGGTGCGCGCGATCGCGAGGGCCCGCTGCCCGTATCCGTCGCGCAGCCGTTGGTCGCTGAGGTAGCCGAAAACCGCGAAGGCGACGCCGAGGGTGAGGGTGACCACCACGATCTGCAACAGCAGAACCTGCGTCCTCAATCGCACGGCCCGCGCGCCCTCAGTGGCCATTGCCGCAGCATAGACCACCGCGCCGAGCGTGAGCAGAATGCGCAGAACTAGCGAATCGGCACTTTGCACGGCTTGTGCGCACAAGCTCCGCGGTGTGACCCGGCCCACGTACGTTCGCTCTACCTCGATCTCGCAGGAGCTACACCATGACCAACCCACTCATCGAGCTGCGGAGCGCGACGAAGCGTTTCCCCGGCACCGGTGGCGGCATCCACACCGCCGTGCAGAACCTCGACCTTGCGGTCCGCCCCGGCGAATTCGTCGCCGTGGTCGGCCCGACCGGCTGCGGTAAGTCGACCACCCTGTCCCTCGTATCCGGCCTCGAACCCGCCTCGGCCGGCCGGACGCTGGTGCGCGGCAAGGACGTCACCGGCATCCCGGACGGAATCGGTTACATGTTCCAGCTGGACGCGGTGCTGCCGTGGAAAACCGTGCTGGACAACGTCGCCCTCGGTCCCCGCCTGCGGGGTGCGTCGAAAGCCGATGCGCGGCAGCAGGCTTCGGTGTGGGTGCACAAGGTCGGCCTGGCCGGGTTCGAGACCTACTATCCGCATCAGCTGTCCGGCGGCATGCGCAAGCGTGTCGCGTTGGCGCAAACCCTGGTCAATGACCCGGAGATCCTGCTGATGGACGAGCCGTTCAGCGCGCTCGACGTGCAGACCCGCCAGCTCATGCAGGACGAACTGCTGCGCGTGTGGGCGGGCACCGGCGCGGCGGTCATTTTCGTCACCCACGATCTGGAAGAGGCGATCGTGCTCGCCGACCGGGTGATCGTGATGACGGCGAGCCCGGCGACCGTGTGCGGCGACTTCCCCGTCGCGCTGGAGCGCCCGCGCAACGTCGAAGAAGTGCGGCTCACCACCGAGTTCCGCGATATCTACAAAGAAATCTGGGAAACGCTGCGCGACGAGGTCGATGCGGCTCGAGCCAAGGGAGCCTCCCGTGTCGCATGACGTCCTAGAAAAGGATGCCGTCCCGGCGCCGGTGCCGGAGAACGAGACCGAGGAGCAGATCCTCGCGCGGGTGCGCACCAACGCCCGGCGCGTGCGGCTGCGCACCTGGGGCCTGCGCGTCGCGCTGGTCGCCCTGTGGCTCGGCTCGTGGGAGCTCACCGCCACGCTGTGGATCGATCCGTTCTTCTACTCGAAGCCGTCGCTGATCTGGGACCGATTGGTCGAATGGTTCACCGAGGGAACGCAATTCGGTTCGATCTGGCTGCAGATCTTCACCACCGTCCAGGAGGCCGTGCTCGGCTTCCTGATCGGCGCGGTCGCGGGCGTGGTACTGGGCACCCTGCTCGGCCGCAGCCGGTACTGGGCCGACGTGCTCGCGCCGTTCATCAAGGCACTCAACGCGGTTCCGCGCATCGTGCTCGCGGCGCTGTTCATCATCTGGTTCGGTCTCGGGCTCAGCTCGAAGGTCGCCACGGTGGTCGTGCTGGTGTTCTTCGCGGTGTTCTTCAACGCGTTCACCGGCGCGCGAGAGGTGGACGGCAACGTCATCAACAACGCGCGCATCCTCGGCGCCGGTAAGCGTCAGGTGCTCACCGCCATTGTGTTGCCGAGCGCGACCACCTGGATCCTGTCCAGCCTGCACACCGCCTTCGGCTTCGCCTTGATCGGCGCGGTGGTTGGCGAATATGCCGGTGCCAGTAAAGGTTTGGGCCTGCTGATCAGCAACGCCCAGGGCACGTTCGACTCGGCGGGCATCTACGCGGGCATGATCATCATCACGGTGATCGCGCTGCTCGCGGAGTGGGGGATCGGCATGGCCGAGGGCAAGCTGCTGAAATGGCGTCCCTCGCAGGCACAGTCGAGCCACGGGATCTGAGCGATGAGGTATATCAAGAACTCCGCCATCGTCGTCCTCGCCGTAGCGGCGCTGCTGACGGTCACCGGGTGCCGTGATTCGCGCACCATCCCGATGTCGGGCGGGCGACCGCAGATCACCATCATGGTCGGCGGTTTGGAGAAGGTGATCTACCTGCCCGCCATGCTGACCAAGCAGCTGGGTTTCTTCGAGAAGAACGATATCGACGTCTCGCTGCTCGGCGAGCAGTCCGGCGCCAACGCCGAAACCGCGTTGCTGACCGGCGATGTGCAGGCGGTGGTCGGTTTCTACGATCACACCGTCGACCTGCAGGCCAAGGACCAGTGCCTCACCTCGGTGGTGCAGTTCGCCGACGTGCCGGGTGAGGTGGAGTTGGTGGCCAAAGCTGATGCCGGCACCATCAAATCGGTGCGCGATCTGCGCGGCCGAAACCTCGGTGTCACCTCGTTCGGGTCGTCGACCGACTTCCTCACCCAGGCGCTCACCGGGATCGAGGGCATGACCACCAAGGATTACACCCGGGTGCGGGCCGGCGCGGGACAGACGTTCATCGCAGGCATGAACCACAACGGCATCGATGCGGGCATGACCACCGATCCGACGGTGGCGCAGATGGTCAACTCGGGGGAAGCGGAGATCCTGGTCGACATGCGCACCGAGGCGGGCACCCGGGCGGCGCTCGGCGGGCTGTACCCGGCGACCTCGCTGTACATGCGTTGCCAGACAGTCGAATCGCACCCGGATATCGTCCGCAAGCTGGCGGCGGCCTTCGTGCAGACGTTGCAGTGGATCAAGCGGCACACCCCGGAGGAGATCGCCGCCAAGATGCCGCCGCAGTACGCGAACGCCGGAAAGGACCTCTACGTCCAGTCGATTCGGGACTCGATCGGCATGTTCAACGGTGACGGACTGATGAAAGCCGAAGGGGCACAGAACGTTTTGAACATTCTCGGCAAGTACTCGCGCAATGTGGCGCCGGTGCGTGACCGGATCGAATTGGACAAGACGTACACGACGAAGTTCGTGGAGGAGGCACTGCGGACCAACCAATAGTGCAGTAGCTGTACAGGTCCCGCGCTCCGGTGTCGATGGAGCGCGGGACCTGCTGTTCGTGGTCGGACTTCGCGTGCCGCCGACGACCCCTTGACGGATGGTTATCGTTTGATAACCTGACTGCAGAGGTTATCGAACGATAACCACGCAGGGAGGTCCAGTATGTCTACGCTCATCACATCCGGCACCGCGGAAGTTCTCGCGGCACTGCAGCAGTACCGCGACGACGATCCGCCCGCGCTCACCCTGCCGCCGAGCGCCTACACCTCGCCCGAACTGTGGGAAATGGAACGCGAGCGGATCTTCACCCGCTGCTGGTATCTCGTCGCGCACGTCGGTCAACTCGCCACCCCGGGTGACTACGTCGCTGTCTCCATCGCCGGCGAACCGGTGGTCGTCGCCCGCGCGAAAGATGATGCGCTGCATGCGATGTCACCGATCTGCCGACATCGGCTGATGCCGCTCGTCGAACCCGGCGCGGGTCGTACCGACGCCTTCACCTGCCAGTACCACCTGTGGAAGTACGGACTGGACGGGCGGCTGCGCGGCGCGCCATACATGAGCGGCAACAAGCAGTTCGAGCCGAAGGACTGCCGGTTGCCGCAGTTCGCGGTCGCGGAATGGAACGGCTTGGTCTTCGTCAATCTCGACGCGGACGCCGACCCGATCGGTGCCCACCTGGACCTGGCCGGACACCAGTTCGCCAACTACCGGTTGAACGAGATGGTGCAGGTCGACGGCTGGTCCTACGAGTGGCAGACGAACTGGAAGAGCGTGATGGAGAACGGCCACGAGAACTATCACGTCATCGGGCTGCACCGGGAGACGCTCGAGCCGTTCATGCCCGGCGGCAGTGACATGTTCGTCGAGCAGTACTCGCCGTGGGTGCTGCACGCCAGGATTCCGTTCGCCGCGTCGGTGCAGCCGGAGGTGTTGACGCTCAACGAGGTTCAGCAGGCCAACGGCATGGTGCTGCTGACCTTCCCGTCCAGCGCCTTCATCGGGACCGGTGACCAGATCGTCTGGTTCAGCTTCCTGCCGACGGCCATCGATCGGGTGCACGTGGTCGGCGGCGTGCTCACCATGCCCGAGCTGGTCGGTGTGTCCGAGGCGGTGACCAGAACCCAGCAGGCGGCCACGGCGATGATCAACGACGAGGATCGGTTCGGGCTGGAAGCCGTCCAGCGCGGCGTCTCCTCGCGGTTCGCCGAACGCGGGCACCTGAGCCCGAAGGAACAGCCGGGCGTGCTCGCGTTTTATCGGAACCTGGCGCACGCAATGCTCAGCGACGAACCGAACGGCCGTTAACCTGAACCGTATGCCCGCGGAAACCACCCGATCGAGCCCGGCGGCCGAACGCATCCTGCGCACTGCCGCCGAGCTCATCGCGGTGCGCGGCTTCTCCGCCACCTCCACCCGCGACATCGCGGCCGCGGTCGGGGTGCAGCAGCCCGCCATCTACAAGCACTTCTCCGCCAAGGACGACATCCTCGCGGCGCTGGTCCGGCTCGGGTTGGAACGGCCACTGGCGCTGGCCGACGAACTGGCTGGCGTGTCCGCGCCCGCCGTGGTCAAGCTGCACCGTTGGCTGCGGGAAACGCTGCAGCACCTGCAGGACTCGCCTTACGTCCTCGCCTCCATCCTCACCTCGCCGGAACTGCAGCGGGAACGGTTCGTCGACGAGCTGGAGCTCGTCTCGCGGCTCGACCGGGTCGTTATCGCCATGGTCGAGGCGGGGCAGCGGGAAGGTGATGTGCGGGCGATGAATCCGGTGTCCGGAGCCCGATTGGTTCAGGCCTTGTTCGACGCGCTGGCGCTGCCGGAGATCTCGGTCAGCCCTGCGGAGATCGTCGAGTTCGCGCTGATCGGGCTGCTCGCCGAGCCCGGTCGACTAGCCGAGGTCGAGCGCGCTGCGGACGAGCTGGTGGTGACCGAACCGGTCTCGATGGCCTGATCTGTGGGGTACGTGTCCTTGTGGACATTTCCCGGCTGATCGAGACTGGGTTCATGGAGTCCAGTGGTGACGTGGTGGTCGCGGTATCCGAGGGTGTGTTGCTGCTCGACGTTGCCGGGCCGATTCAGGTGTTGCACTGGGCCGGGCACCGGGTGCGGTTCGCGTCGCCGGATGGACGGGACGTGTATACCGACGTCGGTGTGCCGCTGGGTGTTTCGTGTGCCATCGAGGATTTGACGGGTTCCATCGATACGCTGCTCGTTCCCGGATACGCACCGGAACAGCAGGTTCCGGCCGACCTCGTGCGGTCGGTGCGGGTGGCCGGTACCGTCGCGCGGCGGATCGCCTCGGTCTGCACCGGCGCGCTGGTCCTTGCCGAAGCCGGACTGCTGGACGGTCGCCGGGCGACGACGCACTGGTTGGCCTGTGATCAACTGGCGCAACAGTTCCCGGCCGTCGAGGTCGACGCGGACGCCATCTTTGTCCGCGACGGTTCGGTGATCACCTCGGCGGGCGTCACCGCCGGTATCGATCTGGCGCTCGCACTGGTGGAAGAGGACCACGGCGTCGAGGTGGCACGCTCGCTCGCCAAACATCTGGTGGTGTTCCTGCGCCGTCCCGGCGGGCAAGCGCAATTCAGTGTGCGCGCCGGCATCGGAATGCCACGCAGCAGTGGCCTGCGCAAGGCCATCGATGCCGTCGTCGCGGACTTGTCGGCCGACCACAGCCTGGCCGCCATGGCCGGCCGTGCCGCGCTCAGCGAACGCCACCTGAGCAGGCTGTTTCGGCAGGAAACCGGTATGACGCCCGCGCAGTACGTCAAGCAGGTGCGCGTGGAAGCCGCGCAAGTACTGCTGGAGACGAGCGACGAACTGATCGCCGCTATCGCTAGGCGCAGCGGTTTCGGATCCGAAGAGACCCTGCGCCGCACCTTCGTCGAGGTGCTCGGCACGACACCGAGCGACTACCGGAGTCGATTCCGCACCACCGCTCCCTGACTTCACGCCTTCGAAATCCGATCCGTACCAAGGAGTTCAGTCATGTCCTTATCTCGTCGCGCCGCCATCGGCGTGGGAATCGCCGGAACCGCCGCCGCGCTGTCGCAGACATCCGCAGCGGGCCAACCGAACCCGCTTCCACTACCGTCGACCCCGTTGGCGGACAAGGCAACCGCGTTGATCGACCGGACCTTGACCCCAGCCCTACGCAACCACAGCGTGCGCGGATTCTTCTTTGCCCGCGCGGTCGCCGACCGGCACGGCCTACGCCCCGGCACTGACTACGACGAAGAGACCATGTACCTCATCTGCGTCCTGCACGATGTCGGCCTTGCCGAAACCCCCAGCAGCGACCAGCGATTCGAGATAGACGGCGCGGACCAAGCCGCCTTGTTCCTCGAAGCCAACGGCGTCACCGACACCCGGGTCGACACCATCTGGGACGCCATCGCCACCCACACCACCGGCTTCACCGATTCCCCCGTCTACCGCCGTCGCCGCCCAGCGGAATCCTGGCTGGCGGTAGAAGGGATCGGCATCGACGTAGCCGGCAGCCCTACGGACCTGCCCCCGGGCTACGCCGACCAGGTCCACGCCGCGTATCCCCGCCTGGGTGGCACCCGAGTCCTCACCGAAACCATCGAAGCCCAAGCCCTGGCCGACCCCCGCAAGGCACCGCCGGCCAGCCTTGCGGGGGAAATACTCCGGCTGCGCCATCCGGAGATCGCCCAACTGAGCTGGGACGACATCGTGTCCTCCAGCGGCTGGCACGACTGATCGGAGCGCGATAGACCGGGAAGGTGATACTCGACTGCTTGCAGCGGTAGGCGTCCACGGACAAATCACAGTCGCGCTCCTGCCTGCCCCGACGTCGCAAGCGATACGGTGACCCACCGTCGCTCGACGTGAAAGTGGGGCGCCCGGTCGGGCGCCCCACTCGAGTCGGTGTAGTCGTCAGCTGCTCGCCGGTGCGGCGTCGACGGTGTCCTTCGCCTTGAGCTCGGCCTTCCACTCGCGGAAGCCCTCTTCGGTGCGTCCGCGGCGCCAGTAGCCGGAGATCGAGGCGGCCCATTCGGCGGTGACGCCGCGTTCCCGGCGGACGTAGCGGCGCATGTCGTGCATGACGGCCTGGGCTTCGCCGTGGATGAAGACCTGGACCTGTCCGTCGCGCCAGGGTGCCTTGCGGACGCTTTCGGCGAGGACTTCACCCGGCGATTGGGTGCCGCGGTGCAGCCAGGTCAGTTCGATACCCGCGGGCTTCTGCAAGGGAAGCTCGTCGTCGGGGCCGGCGACCTCGACGAACGCGTAGCCGACGGCGGCCGGGTCCATGGCCTCCAATGCGGCGGCGATCGCGGGCAGTGCCGCCTCGTCACCGGCCAGCAGGTGCCAGTCGGCGTCGGCGCGGGGGGAGTAGGCGCCGCCGGGGCCGTACATATCGATGGTCTCGCCGGGCTGGACCGCCGCGGCCCACGGTCCCGCGATGCCCTCGGCGCCGTGGTACACGAAGTCGGCCGCGATCTGGCCTGCGTCCCGATCGACCGAGCGGACGGTGTAGGTGCGCAGCACCTCGATGCCGTCGCGCTCGAAGATGAACTTGACGTAGGCATCGGTGAACTCGTTGGTCTGGAACGCGGCGAAGCCGGGGCCGCCGAGGTGCACCCGGATGAGGTGCGGGCTGAGCCACTCGGTGTGCTGCACGGTGAGGGTGGTGCGGGGTCTGGCCATAGGTAGTCCTCCCACTATCAACAATTAGGGTTACCTTACTTACCCTACTCCGAGTTGATCTCGAACGAAATCATGCGGTGTTCGGCTCATCGTGCGAGCAACCGCTGACGAACCCGCCGCGGCGGTCCAGGATGACGAGCATGACCCAGACCGTGCCGACGCCGACCCACCTGGTGCAGCAGCGTTACCGAGACCCCGAGCCTACCGAACCCGCCCGGTGGAACGAGGTATTGCAGGTGTTGCACGAGCATCGTTCGGTGCGGCGCTATCTGGCCGACCCGGTGTCCGACGACACACTGCGCCTGTTGATTTCGGCCGCCCAGTCCGCGCCGACTTCGTCGAATCTGCAGGTGTGGAGCGTCATCGCGGTGCGCGACCCGCAACGCAAAGCGCGGCTCGCGGCGCTGTCGGGCAATCAGGCGCACATCCGGCAAGCGCCCGTATTGCTGGTCTGGACAGCCGATTTCGCGCGCGTGCGGCAGCTCGCGGACGACCGGAACGCCGCGCTGGACGGCGCCGACTACCTCGAATCCAGCTACGTCGGATTCATCGATGCGGCCCTCGCCGCGCAGAACGCGGTCGTCGCCGCGGAATCCCTCGGGCTCGGCACCGTGTATCTGGGGGCGCTGCGCAACAACCCGGAAGACGTTGCGGCGGAACTGAAGCTGCCCCCGCAGGTGTTCGCGGTCTTCGGGCTCGTGGTCGGCCACCCCGATCCGACCGAGGATGCCAGGGTCAAACCGCGGCTGCCCCAGGCTGCGGTACTGCATCACGAGACCTACGACCTCGCCGGGCAGCGCGAACACGTCGCCGACTATGAAGCTAGAATCGCCGAATTCTATGCCGAGCAACAACTCTCGCACTCCTGGTCCGAACGTGTACTGGCCCGGCTTGGCTCGGTGGCTGGACTCGGTGGTCGCGACCGGTTGCGCGAGTCGCTGGAGAATCACGGCTTCCACCTGAAGTGACCGCCCGTCTCGCGCGAGCTCCGCCGCACTGTCGAAGCAGCTGCGCTCTGCGGTATTGCACGCGTCGGGGCCGGGATCGTCCAGCGTCTGTCACGGGATGACCGAGCGCCGGGCGTGACAGGTGATGGCCTTTGCGGGGTCCAGCACGACCCGGTGGCTCGTGCGCTATCCCTGTTCGGCAGGCCCCACCACCGCTGGCCCCCGAAGATCAGCCACGCACCGATCCCCAGCAGTGCTGATCCCATAGCTCTGCCTGGCGCGTAGCGAGGCGCCTGACCTGCGGTGTTCTCTTCATCGCCCGCCGGGAACTACGCCAGCGCCCACCGGGACCGGTAGCGTGACGTGCTGATCGATCCCAGAACATGCGATGATCCCATGTCATGTGTCCGGGGTCACCGACCGACGATCCCGGGCGCCGCGTCGTTGCCGCACGAGAGAAGGACCGCACTATGACAGCCGCCGACAGTCATTTATCGGACGCTGGAACGCACGATTCGACCGGCACCGGGGACTCGGAGGGCTATTCGCGCGGCCTGAGCCCGCGCACCATTCAGATGATCGCCATCGGCGGCGCCATCGGCACCGGCCTGTTCTACGGCGCGGGCGGCGCGATCGAAAAGGCCGGACCGGCCTTGATCCTCGCCTACCTGGCCGCGGGCCTGGCGATCTTCGTGATCATGCGGGCGCTGGGGGAGTTGCTCACCTATCGCCCGGTTTCCGGCAGTTTCGCCGAGTACGCGCACGAATTCCTCGGCCGCTACGCGGGTTTCGTCACCGGCTGGTCGTACTGGGCAGTGTGGGTAGCCACCTGCATGGCCGAGATCACCGTGGCGGGCAAGTACGTGCAGTACTGGTTCGACATCAAGCCGTGGATCACGGCGCTGGTGGTGCTCGCGCTGATGTTCGCGGCGAACCTGATCTCGGTGCGGCTGTTCGGTGAGGGCGAGTTCTGGTTCTCCGCCATCAAGGTCACCGCGATCATCGGCATGATCCTGCTCGGTATCGGCGTGCTGACCATCGGTTTCGGCCACGCCGCGAACCCGACCGTCACCAACCTGTGGGCCGACGGCGGCGTGTTCCCGAACGGCTTCGGGCAGTCGCTGCTGGTGTTGCAGATCGTGCTGTTCGCCTACGTCGGCGTCGAGCTGGTCGGCGTCACCGCCGGTGAGGCGCGCGAACCGCGCAAGACCCTGCGCAAGGCGATCAATACGCTGCCGTTCCGCATCGGCTTGTTCTACGTCGGCGCGCTACTGGTGATCATGTCGGTGTCCAGCTGGCGCACGTTCAAGGAGGGAAAGAGCCCGTTCGTCGAGGTGTTCCAGCAGATCGGCATCCCCGGCGCGGCGGGCATCATCAACTTCGTGCTGCTGACGGCCGCGTTGTCGTCGTGCAACTCGGGCATCTACTCGACCGGCCGCATGCTGCGCACCCTGTCGCTGCACGGCGAAGCCCCGTCCGCGCTCAGCAAGCTGAGCTCGCGCCACGTGCCCTACGTCGGCATCTCGGCGTCGGCGGCGATGATGGTCATCGGCGTGATCGTCAACATCATCTCCCCGGACAAGGCGTTCGCCTACATCACGTCGGTGAGCACCATCGGCATCATCTTCGTGTGGGGCATGATCCTGGTCTGTCACCTGATCTACCGCGCCAGGGTGGCCCGCGGTGAGCTCCCCGCGGCGGACTATCGCCTGCCCGCCGCGCCGTACACGACGGTGCTGGCGCTGGCGTTCCTCGCGCTGGTGGTCGTTCTGCTCTTCTTCACCGAGAGCGGCCGCACCGCCGTTGTCGTCGGCGTCGTCTGGGCGGTGCTGGTCTCCGCGGGCTACCTCGCCCTGACCCGCCTCGGAAAGTCCGGCGACGCAACGGATCCCGCGCGCGAGTCCGCCGCCCGCTAGCCGCGACAGCCGCACACCTCTCGACTTCCCGCATACCGAATCGCATCCGATTCCGTATGCGGGAAATCAGGATGTGTGCGGCTCGGCTCAACTGTCTGGGTTACTCGCGTTCTGCTCGTGATCGCCGCTGTTTCGAGGTTTGTGCAGGTAGCAAGCCCGGCGCGGGAAGGAAGAAGTTCAGCACCAGGCGGGTGATGTCGGCCAGGAAGCGCTCGCGGGAGACCGGCGGCTGATCCAGGATGTACCGGATGGCCAGGTGCTCGACCGTGCGGACCAGCATCCAGGACGCCGCCGCGAAGTCCACATCGTCGGGCAGCGAGTCCCGGTGCATGGTCAGCGCGACCCGGGCCAGGTCGCCGATCTGCTGCTCGAAGGCGAAGACGGTGTTGTCCCCGCTGAGCCGCGGTGTCTGCTCGATGACCGCGCGCAGCAGCGCCGGATGGCTGCCCAGCGCGTCGAGCAGCGCGGAAATCGTTGCCGGGACAGCGGTTTCGGGCGGCTCGTGCAACTGCGCGAGCACGCTGCTGTGCACCCGGGTCGCCACCTCGCTGTTGTAGCGGTCGATCACCGCGGTGACGATGGCGTCCTTGCCCGGAAAGTATTGGTACAGCGAACCGGGACTGATGCCCGCGGCGTCGGCGATCCGATTGGTGGACGCGCCGTCGTAGCCGTGTTCGACGAGCACGGTCTGCCCGGCATCGATGATGCGCGCCACCATGGCGCGAGAGCGCTGCTGCTGCGGCGTTTTCCGCGTCTTCGGTGGCATCAGAAGACGAATTGAACGCGAGTATTTATTCGTGTCAGCATCGTTTCATGGTTGCACACAATGACGTCGTGCACGAGAGCCCCAGTGCGCCCGTGCCACTCGGTCCGGACTCGTTGACCTGGCGGATCTTCGGTTCCCTCTACTTCGCGCCCAGCGGACTGTTCCTCGGCATGGTGCAGAACATGCACCCCGGCCTCGGCGCGGGCGTGGAGTACCACTCCGAGATCCAGGACGAGTTCTATCAGCGGGTGCTGCGGTCGGCGTACCCGATCGTCGGCGTGGTCTTCGACGGGCCGCGGGCCCAGCAGACCGCACGCGAGATCGTGAACTACCACCGCACGATCAAGGGCACCGACGCACAGGGACGCCGGTACCACGCCCTCGATCCCGGCACCTTCTACTGGGCGCACGCGGTGTTCTTCGTGCAGACCCTGCGCGCCGGCGAGCTGTTCATGGGCGGCCTCTCGCCCGCGCAACGCGAACAGCTGTGGCGCGAGCAGTACCAGTGGTACGAGATGTACGGGATGAGCATGCGGGTGGTCCCGAAGAGCTGGCCGAGGTTCCAGGACTACTGGAACGACATGTGCGACAACGTCTTGGAGCCGACGCAGGCCGCATGGGATGTCTACCGCCTCGCCGAGAACGCTCCGGTACCGCCGTTCCCGGTGCTGGGCATGCTGCCGAAACCACTGTGGGAGAAGATGGTTCGCCCGTTCGGCGCCAGGTTCTATCAGTTCGTCACCGTCGGCCTGTGCGACCCGGCGATCCGGCGCACCATGGGCTTCACCTGGACCCGCCGCGACCAGTTCTGGTTCGACCGCTGGTGCGCGCTGTTCACGGCGATGAACCGGGTGACACCGGACGAGATCCGCTACTTCTTCCCGCGCATCCGGGCCGGGCGCCGCCGCGAACGCGGCCTGCGACCCGCGACGTTGCCGCCGCCGGAGGCGCCCGAATTGCTCTGGCCCGCAACCGAGCACCGCGACGACCCCAAACATTATTGCCCGGTCCACGCCGATCACGGGTCGACCCCCGCCACGAAATTCCGGCAACTGACAGGATTTTGACCGATGCTGGACGTCAATACCGCCGCACACCCCAACGACTACTACTACCGCCCGGGCATGCCGCTGCGACCACCGCCGCCGCGCGCCGTCGCCTCCGAATTATGGTACGAGCCAAGGAAATCGATACTGTCGCCGTGGCTCGATGTGCGCCCGGTCCCGGCCGAAACGCCGCGCACCCGGCTGATGGCCGACCATCTCTGGCAGGGCGACGAACCGATGGACCGGCTCGTCGCCGCGTTCGGCCGGATCGGCACGGCGGAGGGCAGGCGCCTGCTCGAGCACGCGCTCGACCACGGCATCGATACCCTCGACGATCCGCCGCCGGAACTGGCCGCGCTGTTCGCCACGCTCGACAACCCACCGGACTGGTACGACCCCGACCTCTGGGAACACGGCCGCCAACTGTGGATCAACGTCTCCACCTCCGGCAAACTCGCCATGGGCGTGCAGGACTTCATGGGCACCTTCGTCGGCGCCGAAGTCGCCTCCGCGACCGGGGCCACCGGCCGGTTCGTCAATGATCCCTATCGGCGAAACCTGGAGACCTCCACCTGGTTCCGCAACGTGACGGTGCGCGGCGGCATGGACCGCTGGTCACCGGTCTTCAAAGACACTGTGCGCGTGCGACTCATGCACGCCCAGGTGCGCGCCGGGCTGCGCCGAGCTTGGGGCGCGGACCATTTCGCCGACCACGGCAACCCCATCTCCAACAGCACCATGATGGGGGCGGCGGTCACCTTCGGACTGTCGCCGATGTGCTTCGACCACGCGCACGGCCGCAAATGCACTGAGCGGCAGCTGGATGCGGTGATGCACTATTGGGCCTACATCGCCTACGTGTTCGGTGTCGCGGACGAACTGATCCCGCGTACCGCCCGCGAAGGCATGGAGATGTCGGACTATATGGTCGCGACCGCCGGTGTCGCACCGGAGTGGACGGCCGACATGGCTGGTGCGGCCACCCACCGCCTCGCCGGTGGTAATGGCCTCGTTGATCGGCTGAAAGTGCAAGCGACGGCACCGGTGCTCGGCCTGCTGACATACTTCAGTAGCGAGTCGCTCGTCCGAGAGTTGCTCCGCAGTACGGCATTACGCGACGTACCGGTCCAACCGTGGGCCACGCTGACGGGCGTCGCCGCGGCACTCGACGTCCGCCTCCGAGCACTCGACGACGCACTCCCGGGCGCACACAGCCGCATGCAGCGCCGCGCGGCCGCCGACGACCCGGTCTGGCGGCGCAACACCAAGATCGCCAAGCTCCTCGCCGCCCGCGTCGGCATCTACGGCACCCCCTACGACCAACACGACCACTCGGCCACCGGACTGGCCCGCTGCCCGATCCGATGACCCACCAACCCCCACCGCTCGTAGTCGAACTGCACCGATCAGGCCGCACGGTGCTCGTCCCACCCGCACTGACCGTGCTCGAGGCCTTGGAGAACGAAGGCGTCGCCGTCGACTCGATGTGCCGGGCAGGCATCTGCGGCACCTGCGAAACCGTCGCTCTGTCCGGAACCGGCACCCGTCCCGACCGCTACCCGCGCCCATTCCGCCTCTGCACCACCGCCCCCGGCACCCTTACCCACTTGGTCCTCGACCTATAGCCAGAGCAGCCGGGGCCTCAGCGGGCGGCGACAGACTCGCGACTCCACAGCCGCGCCCGTTCGGTGCGCTCAGGTGCGCGCTGGGCGCACTGAGGCGTTACGTCGGCCAGGTTCGCGTGGGCGCTCGCGCCGCCGGGTTGCATCGGCCCGCGTGGGTGAATACGTAACGTTGGCATGTCAAGGCCGTTGCGGCACAGCCGATCCGGCTTCAGTCCAGCAGCGCTGCGCTTCCGCTCTGCAGTCCCGAACGCCGAATCGTCAGGTGAGGGTTACACCGGCGCGTGTTGGCAGGGTTTGCGCAGGCGCACGCCGACAGGTTGTGCTGGCACGTGCCGAGATCGTGTTGGCGCGCGGTGGTGGGTTGCACGGGTGCGCGGCGGTTGTGATCATGGCTTGGCGCGCGGCGTGCAGGCTCTCTGCACAGTAGCGTTGCGTGCAAAGGCCGGGCCTCAGGAAGCGTGGTCGGGGGCGATTCGGTGCTGGGTCGAGCGGCGGAGGTAGGAACATGACAACCAAGACGTTGGCGGAGTTGGTGCCGGGCGAACTGCCTGCGGGGATCGCCGGGCTGGCGCCGGAGGTGCAGGCCGAGCTTGCCACGGTGGTGGTGGCGGCCAGGCGCAAGCAGGCGGCCGATTTGGAAACCGCTGCGTACTCGTTGCTGGATTTCGTGCCCCGGTTCCTGCGCGGCGCGGTCAAGAAGGCGGCGGGGCTGTGACCGATGCGGCGGGCGCTCAGCTGACCAAGCTCGCCCGCACACTCGGCGTGCCCGTCGACCGGCTCGACTATCTCGCCGACGTGCCCGCGACCGACCTCAGAGACTTCCGTTTCCAGATCGCCGACCTGTTGTTCGAGAGCCAATCCGGCGGGTTGCGCAAGGTCGCTGCCGCGGCCAAGGTGATCCCCGCCCAGGTCATCGCGAAGCTGGTCGCCCGCAACCGCAACGCGCTGCTCGCGGCACGCATGGCGGGAGTGCTGGAGCCGTCGCACGCAGTCGACGTCGCCAAGCGTCTGCCCGTCGACTTCCTCGCCGAGGTTGCACCATTGCTCGACGCCCGCCGCTCCGCCTACCTCATCGCCGACCTACCGACGGACACCATCGTCGCCGTCGGCAAACTCCTTGCCCGCCGGCAAGATTGGATCACCCTCGGCGACTTGATGGCCGTCATCTCCGACGCCGCCGCCCGCGCCGCCCAAGCCGCCCTCGACGGCGCCGCCCTGCTGCACGCCGCCTACCTCGTGGACGACGCCGAACACCTGGCACGCCTGGTCGCCTCGGTCTCCGAGGCAAAGCTCGCCGAAATGCTCCGCGCCGCCGCCGAACACGACCTCTGGGACGAATATCGCAGCACCCTCGACGGCCTGCCCGCCCCAGCCCTCGCCACGGTCCGCGCCGCAGCCGACCAACTCCCACCCGACCTCCGCGACCGCGCCCTCGCCGAGATCGCCGACCGCCGCCCCACGTAACCCGGACCACCCCCAAGCTGGCGCACCCTTCCCGGATCAGCACCCCTTCTCGAGATCTGCACCGACCGGACATGACCGCACCCCACCCGCACGCCGCCGCCATGTCGACCCGACCCGCGCCGAGCGGTACCTGACGGCGGCGCCACTCGCACTGTGCCGCCACTAGGTACCGTTGATCATGAATCCACCGGGGCCGGGGATTTTCAGGTAGTCGACTACGTACGCTCCGCCCGCCAAGCAGTACGAGAATAGAGCTGTTGGAATCGTCGGGGCCTGATGAGGATGTGTGCCATGGTCACCCTTCGTATCGCGACGTTCAATCTGGAAAACTTCGACGAGACGCCGAACCCCACCCCGTTCGAGCCCACCCTCGCCGACCGCATCGCCGTGATGCGCCCGCAGATCGACCGTCTCCGCGCCGACGTCCTGTGCTTGCAGGAGGTGAACGGCCAGGAGCGCCCCGGACAACCTCGATCGCTGCTCGCCCTGGCCGAACTCCTCCAGGGCACCGCACTGGCCGGCCACAATGTCGTGTCGACGGAGAAGGCCAACGGTGAGGTGTTCGACGAACGCAATCTCGCGGTGGTCACCTCGCTGCCGGTCACCGCTCGCGCCCAACTGCTCAACGATCTCGTCGCCGCCCCGGTTTACCAGGTGCTGACCGCGAATCCCCCTGCGCTGCAACCGCAGAAGATCGGCATCGAACGCCCGATCCTGCACGTGGAATTGGACCTGCTCGGCGCCCCGCTGCACGTGATCGTGGTCCACCTGAAGTCGAAACTGGCCACCGACATCACCGGCCAGAAGCTGGACCGCTTCACCTGGCGCGACGCGGGCGCGGCGGCCGAGGGTTCGTTCCTGTCCGACATGAAGCGGATGAGTCAGGCCGTGGAGGTCCGGCGCCTGGTCGACCAGATCCTCGACGAGGACCCGAACGCTCGCATCGTGGTGGCCGGTGACTTCAACTCCACCACCGACGAGGTGCCGCTGGTCGCGATCCTCGGCAATGTCGAGGACACCGGCAACGGCGCGCTGGCCGGCCGAGTGCTCGTGCCGCTGGAGAACACCATCCCCGAATCCGCGCGCTACTCGCTGTTCCACCACGGCACCGGCTACATGCTGGACCATCTGCTGGTCACCCGCAATCTGCTGGCCCACTACCGCGGCACGGAGATCCACAACGAGTTGCTGCACGACGAGTCGGCCGACTTCGCGACGGACAAGAAGTTCCCCGAGTCCGACCACGCACCGATCGTCGCGACCTTCGAGTTCGCCTGACGAAGGCCCTGCGTCGAAGTCCCATCCGGCTGGACTTCGACACCGGGCCTAGCTGACGACGGTCTTCCGGCTCGGCATGCACGCCGCAGCCAGCACCATCACACCCGCCATTACCGCCACCGTGATGAAAACCAGATGCACCGCCGACGACAGGATCGCGGGCACCGGATGATCGGTGTCGCCGATCCGCGCGTTCACGATCGCCCCGAAGACCGCGACACCCACCGCACTACCGATCGAGCGCGCGAACATATTGGCCGAAGTCACCACACCGCGCTCGGTCCAGTCCGCGCTCGTCTGCGCCGCGATGAGGGTGGGCGTCGCGACCAGGCCCATCCCCACGCCGATCACGAAACACGACCCCGCGACCTGCCACAACGTCGAGTCCTCGGTGATCAGAAGCGTGGTCGCGGCACCGACGGTCGCCAGCCCACTGCCGATCAGCGCGGTCGCCCGGAACCCGATGCGCAGGTACACCTTTCCCGCCTGGGACGCGGCGATCGGCCAGCCGAGGGTGAGCGCACCGACGGTGAGCCCCGCGACGAGCGCGCCGGTCCCGAGCACGCCCTGCGTGAAAGTCGGTACGTAGGTGGTCAATCCGACCAGGATGGCGCCGACCAGCACCGAGACCAGGCTGCTCGCGATGACCACCCGCCGGGTGAACACCCACAGCGGCAGAATGGGATTGGCCGCCCGCCGCTCGACCAGACCGAACAGCACGAGCAACACCGCCCCGCCGACGAAGATGCCGATGCTCGCGGGGGAGTCCCAGGCCCAGGCCTGTCCACCCTCGAGCAACCCGAGGATCAGCGCGCCCGCGCCGATCGTCAACAGCGCGGCACCGAGATAGTCCACCTGTTGCTTGCGGCGCGGCGCGCTCTCGGTGAACTTGCGCAGCAGCATCCACGCGGCCACCGCCGAGAGCGGCAGGTTGATCAGGAAGATCCAGCGCCAGCTGAGGTAATCGGCGAAGACGCCGCCGAGCAGCGGCCCGGCCACCGACGACATGGCCCACACGCTCGCCAGGTAACCCTGCACCTTGGCCCGCTCGGTCAGTGTGTAGAGGTCGCTCGCGATGGTCATGGTCATCGGCTGGATCGCGCCCGCACCGATGCCCTGCACCGCGCGGAAGATGATCAGCCCGAGCATGCTGGTCGCCAGCCCGCACAGCAGCGAGCCGAGCGCGAACACCGCGATCCCGAACATCAGGACCGGCTTACGCCCGACCGTGTCGGCGAGCTTGCCGTAGATCGGCACGGTGACCGCCTGCGCCAGCAGATAGATGGAGAAGAGCCAGGGGAACTGGGCGAAGCCGCCGAGGGTGCTGGTGATGGTCAGCACCGCGGTGGCGATGATGGTGGAATCCAACGCCACCAAACCGGTCGACAGCATCAGCGCGCCGAGGATGGCACCTCGCTCCGATCGGAAGCCGACGGACGATGCCACTGTCTCGGTCGCCACGCGCGCGGCCCCTTTCGTTTGTTCGACTAACCATCATCACGAACGTATCGCGATGTCAGCTATTCCCGCCTGGAATTTTCCCATCCCTCGGGACCGCCGCGCGGGGGAAGGCGGTGGGAGCGGGCAGCGGGCACCCTGCGGCCGAGACCGGCGATGTTGGACTGCCGTACATACGGAGTTGGACCACCGCACATCTCCGGCAAACAATTGGCAATCAAATTGACGTGACGCGACGTTCCGCCGAACCGCGCCGAATGTTGCCGGTAGTTGAATGCAATGCGGTGAATGGTTAACGACGTTTGGCCGACCAGCTGAAATCGGGCGAAAAAACGGCGCGAATAGGACGTTCCACCCCTACTGCATGCGGAGGTCCTTACTCCGTATAAATCCGGTGTCTCAGCTCACAGGCGCTTCCAGGTGGAAGCTGTAGACAGTCATCTCAGTACGGTTGTACTGTCTGCCGATGTGTTCAGGACGACGCTCTAGGTAGGTGGTGTCAAGGCTCGGGCAGTTGAGCATTTCACTGATGTTTTCCTCAGCGTCGAAATGAATCGTTGTCCTAAGCGTGAGGGCGCGGACGACCCCAATCCATTCAAGCTAGATACCGACCCGACCGGATAGTGAACGGGGCCTCCCGATGGAAATCTTCTGCATAATTCTGCTTGTCTATCTCGTCTTCGCGGAGCCATTCTTCGAGATATTCTCGGTCCGCGTCTTCACGCGTGAATTCGGTGAGCGATCCGACGCGCGCGTGCGCCTGTACCAGGGCGGCGTTTTCCGCACCTGGGCCACGCTGGCGGTCATCCTGGTGGGCTTCGCGGTGAGCGGCACCTCGGTACACGAGCTCGGACTGACCCACTTCGACTTCAGCGTCTTCCGCGGCTTCTCGCTCGCGGAGAAGATCATCAGCCTGGCCATCGTCACCATCTACGTCTCGTATCTGTTTGGCCCCGTGCTGATTCCGCTGCTCGGCGGGCAGCGCGGCAAGGACTGGATCGCGAGCAAGATCGAGTACGTCGTCTTCATCACGCCGGAGACCTCCATCGAGCGGTTCTGGTGGCTGGCGAACTCCTTCAGCACGCCCGCCGAGGAGGTCGTCTACCGTGGCTTCACCATCTACGCGGTCGCGCTGCTCTGGCCGGACCTGCCGTTCTGGATCCTGATCATCGTTGCCGGTGGCGTCATCGATGGTCTGCGGCACGGATTCCGGCCTGCCGTCTCCGCCCAGGTGATATTCGGTGGCGTCGCGCTGGCGCTCACCTACAAATTGACCGGTGCGATCTGGCCGACCATCGCGGTGAAGCTCTTCCACGACCTGCGCGTGCTGGCATTCCCGCTGGCCCAGGCTCGCCGGAATCTGGCGGCGCGTGGATTGTCCGAAATTCCCGGGAAAACCCTGAGTGACCACAATGTCCCCGCCGTCGCGGACAATACTGAAAATTCAGTCGAGCCACGTACTTCTGTTTCTACGTAGTAGGGATAGTGCTTAGATGTCTGCAGAAATGGCCCGTCGGACGGCCGACGAGATCAGTTTGTTTCTCACCGAAACACTCGGGGATCTATTGGACATTGCCACCGATGACGTCGCGCTGAGTGAGCCCTTCGCGAGTTTCGGGCTCACCTCGGCGGTGGCGCTGGTATTCGTGGGCAAGATTTCCACCTGGATGGGTAAACCACTCCCGCCGGATCTGCCCTGGGAGTATCCGACCGTGCACGCCCTGGCCGAAGGGCTCGCGGCGGCGCAGGACAGCACCGAACCGGTCGCGCCGGATGCCCGGGATCGGGAGCCCGAAGTCGGGGCGCGCCCGGTGCGGGACAACACCGCGCAGGAACCGGTGGCCATCATCGGCATCGGTTGCTCGTTCCCCGGCCTGCGCGGACCCGAGCAGCTGTGGGAAACCCTGTGGCACGGCCGGGAATTGGTCGGCGAAGCGCCGGACGCTCGGCACGACTGGCCGCCGTCCGGCGGCGCGCGCGGCGAGCGTCGCCGCGCCTGGTTCGGCGCCTTCCTCGACGACCCGTACGCGTTCGACGCCAACTACTTCGGCATCGGCGACGCCGAGGCCGCGGCGATGGACCCCCAGCATCGTCTGCTCGCGGAGACCGTGGCCGACGCCTTCGAGGACGCGGGCGTGCCGGTAGAACGGCTGGCCGGCACCTCGACCGGCACCTTCGTCGGCATCACCGCGGGCGACTACGCGCGCGGCATGGGCGAGGCCGCCGAGTCCGGGATGCCGATCGCCGCCGTCACCGGCAATGCCAGCAGCATCGCGGCAAACCGGCTGTCCTACCTCTACGACCTGCGCGGCCCGAGCGTCAGCGTGGACACCGCCTGCTCGTCGTCGCTGGTGGCCCTGCACATGGCGCTGCGCAGTCTGCACGACGGCGACTGCGATGTCGCCGTGGTCGGCGGGGTGAACATGACCCTCGACCCGCGGGTCACCGAGTCGCTGGCCGACGCGGGCATGATGGCCGCCGACGGGCGATGCAAGACCTTCGATGAGCGCGCCGACGGATATGTCCGCGGCGAGGGCAGTGCCGCCGTCGTACTGAAGCCTTTGGCGCAGGCCGAACAGGACGGCGATCGCGTGTACGCGGTGCTGCTCGGCTCCGCGATAAACCAGGACGGCCGTACCAACGGGCTGACCGCGCCCAGCTACCAGTCCCAGGTCGACGTGCTGCGCCGCGCCTATCGACGGGCCGGTGTGCACCCCGGCGACGTGCAGTACATCGAGGCGCACGGCACCGGCACCATCCTCGGCGACGCCATCGAGGCCCGCGCACTGGGCGCCGTCTTCGCCGAAAACCGCGGTAGCGAAGACAAATTCCTCGTCGGCTCGGCCAAGACGGTGGTCGGCCACCTGGAGGCCGCCGCGGGCATCACAGGGCTGGTGAAAACCGCCTTGGCGCTGCACCACGGGCAGGTGCCCGCAAACCTGAACTTCGAATCGCCGAGCAAGCACATCGCTTTCGATGAGCTGCCGTTCGACGTGCCTGCGGCGAACCAGGATTGGCCGCACCGCAGCGGGCGGGCGCTGGCCGGCGTGAGCTCCTTCGGCTTCGGCGGCACCAACGCGCACGCCGTCCTGACCGGCCCGCCCGCACCGGCGGCACGCCCTGCGGCAACCGAGAAGCCATACCTGGTCAGCATTTCCGGCCGCAGCGAGCAATCGACGCTCGACCTGGTCGACAGCTGGATCGACATGCTGCGCGACGGCACGGCAGCGCCGATCGCCGAACTGGCGCAGACCTCGACCGCGCGCCGGGCCCAGCATCCGTACCGGGTGGCCGTCGCCGCGCGGGACCACGCGGACCTGGCCGAGCAGCTCACCGCCATCTCCGGCGGTTCGCTGCCGCTCGGCGCCGCCGCGGGCCGGGTGCCGCGCAGTGGGCCTGGCAAGGTGGGCTTCGTCTTCACCGGCCAGGGCAACCAGTGGGTCGGCATGGGACGCAAGCTGATTCGGCACCAGCCGGTATTCCGTGACGCCTTGCTCGCGGTCGATCGCGAGTTGCGCGTCGAACTCGGCTGGTCCACCTTCGCCGTGCTCGATCGGGGCCGGGACGAGGAGGCTCTCGCCGACACCGGCACGGCGCAGCCGGTGCTGTTCGCCCTCCAGGTCGCCCTTGCGACGCTGTGGCAATCGTGGGGGATCACCCCCGCCGCCGTGGTAGGACACAGCGTCGGTGAGGTCGCCGCCGCACACGTCAGCGGTGCGATCGATCTGCGGACCGCGGCACAGATCATCGCGGCTCGGGCCAAAGCTACTGCGCGCCTTCGCGACAACGGCTGCATGGCCGTGGTCAACCTGCCCGCCGCGGAACTCGAACTGCCGCAACGGGTCTACCTCGCCGGCACCAATGGACCGAAGTGGACGCTGATCTCGGGCAACACGAGTGCCGTCGACGGCTTCCTGGCCCGGCTGGACGGCGAGCAGGTGATGACCCGCCGCCTGCCCGGCCGCTACGCCTTCCACTCGCCGCTGATGCGCGACTGCCTGCCGGAATTCGCGGCGGACATGCCGTGCATCCAACCCCGCGAGGGCAGCATCCCGTTCTTCTCGACGGTCACCGGCGGCCGGGTCGACGGCGCGCAACTGAACGGCCTCTACTGGACCGACCAGGTGGTGCGCCCGGTGCAGTTCGCGGAGGCGGTGGGCGCCATGATCGACGCCAACGTCGGCTCGTTCCTCGAGATCGGCCCGCACCCCGCGCTCAACGGCATGCTGAAAAGCCTGCTCCGCCACCATGACCGGGCCGGGGTCGCGGTGCCGTCGCTGGTCCGCGACGTGGACGACCTCTCGGTGATGCTGGCCGCCCTCGGCGAACTGCATGTCCGCGGGCACGAGGTGCGCTGGGCGGGCGTGGACGCGGTGCGGCGGCCGCAGGCCCGGTTGCCGTTGTATCCGTTCGAGCGCAAGTCGTATCGGATCGTCGGCGGCGTGCCGAGCGTCGACGCCGCCCCCGTGTCGCGCGCGACGACGGATCTGTTCACCGCCGACGTCGACTACGTCGCGCCGCGTACCGAATACGAGCAGGTGGTCGCCGAGATGTGGGCCGAGCTGCTCGGTCTGGAGCAGGTCGGCGTGTTCGAGAACTTCTTCCGCATCGGCGGGCATTCGCTGGCCGCCACCCAGTTCGTTCGCAGACTCCGCGAACTCTTCGAGATCGAGTTCGCGCTCCGGCGCATGTTGCAGGAGCCGACCGTGGCCCAGGTGGCCGCGGCGCTGGAGGAGCTGATGGTCGAACAGGCCGATGCCGCCCTTTTGGAGAGCGATCATGAACTCACCGGCTAGCAGCCTGGCGTTGGCGCGCCTGCGGGAACGCCGCGCCGCGGGCATCTCCACCACCACCGTTCCGCTGCGCGAGGGCGCGGGGCCGTTCCCGGTGACGCCCGCCCAGCGTGGCATCTGGCTGCACGAGCAGCTGGCCGGTCACGCCGCGATCTACCATGTGCCGCTCGGCATTCGGATCACCGGACCGCTCGATGTCGCGGCACTGCACGCGGCCGCCGACGCGGTGACCCACCAGCAGCATGCCTTCCGCACGGTCTTCAAGGAGGCGCCGGATGGCCTGCGGGCCGAGGTCGTCGAGGCCACGGGCGCCGACTGGCAGACGCCCGACCTGCGCTTGGTACCCGCGAAGGCGCGGGCGGCGGCGGTCGATCAGCTGCTCGAATCCCTCGCAGGCGCCCCGTTCGACCTGGCGGCCCGGCCGCCGGTGCGGTGGGCGCTGATCCGGCTGGCCGAGCAGGAGTGGATCCTCGCAGTCGTCGCGCACCACCTCGTGCTGGACGGATTGTCGATCGCACTGCTGATCGATCAACTGTGGGCGGCCTACGGCGCCGCCCGGCACGACGCGGAGAGCATCCTGCCCGTTCCGCCGCGTCAATACGCCGACTACGCCGTGTGGAGTGCCGAACATGCCGCGCCCGCAACGCAAGCGGCGGCGGTCGAACGCCGGGCCGCACTGTTGCGTGGCGCCCCGCCGCTGGACCTGTCCATCGGTCGCCGCCCGCGGCGCGTGGGCAACACCGGTGCGCGCGTCGAGACGTCGTTCCCTCGACAGGTGACCGACGCTGTCCGCGCGTGTGCCGCGGCCAACGGTGTGCCACCGTTCGTGCTCCTGTTGGCCTGCTACGAACTGACTTTGGCGCACCGCACCGGCCAGCGTGACTTCTGCGTCGGCATCCCGATGGCGGCCCGCCCGTACACCGAGCTCGCGAAAACCATCGGGCACTTCGTCAACACCGTCCCGGTCCGCGCCGATCTCGCGACCGGGCAGACCTTCCGCGAGCTGCTGCACCGCACCCGCGACACCGCGATGGCGGCCTACGACGACGAGACCGTCCCGTTCGAGCAGATCGTCGAGGCCGTCGGCGGACCGTGGGATCCGGCCTTCAGCCCGATCTTTCAGACCCTGTTCGTGCAGCAGGTGCTGGAGCGCCCCGATCTGAGCGAGTGGGGCCTGACCGTCGAATGGCACACCATCGACACCGGCGCCACCCTCTACGACCTGGTCATGCACGTCGCCGAGACCGGCTCGGAGCTGGTCTGCCACCTGACCTACAACGCGAAGCTGCTCAATGCGGCGGCGGCAGCCGACCTGGCCCAGGACTTCCTGACCCTCGCCGCCGCGGCGGCCACCGCACCGGAAACCCCGGTCGATGACCTGCTCGCCGCACTGCCGGTGCGTGAGTACACGATGAACGACGAAGCGGCCGAGACGGATTCGGCCGAATCCGCAGAGGTCGCTTTCGAGGCCCCGATCGGCGAGCGGGAAACCCGCCTCGCGGCCCTCTGGGCACAGGCGCTCGAGCGCACCGACATCGGCCGCCACGACGACTTCTTCCTGCTCGGCGGCACCTCCCTCGCGGCAACCAGGGTGATCTCCCAGATCCTCGACGAGTTCGGCGTAAGTGTCTCGCTGCGTGAGCTTTTCGAGAGCCCGACGATCGTGACGGCCGCCCGGCTGATCGAATCGGCGTCCGCGGAGCAGGATTCGCTGCCACCGCTGCAGGCCGCGCCGCGCGCGGACGGCGAGCTGCTTGCCGTGTCCTACGCCCAGGAGCGCCTGTGGTTCCTGGAGACCCTGGACCCCGGCAACGCCACCTACATCATGCCCGGCGGCCTGCGGCTGCGCGGTGAGCTCGACGTCGCCGCGGTGGAGCAGGCCCTCGCGCTGGTGGAACAGCGGCACGAGGTGCTGCGCAGCGTGTACCGGACCACCGAGGACGGTCAGCTGCGTCAGGTGGTCCGCCCGCATTCGGCACGGCCGCTGGAGTTCACGGATCTCAGCACCTTGCCACCCGAGCAGCGCGGCGACGCCGAGGCCGAGCTCGCGGCGAGCATCTACCGTGCCCCGTTCGATCTGGCCGAGGGCCCGGTCTGGCGCTACCACCTGATCAAGTCGGCCCCGAACGAGTATTTTCTGGCCATCGCGCTGCATCACATCGTCTGTGACGGCTGGTCCGTTGCCGTACTGAGCCAAGAGGTTTCGGCACATTACCGCGCAGCGGTCGCCGGCCTGGCCGCGCCGCTGCCGCCGCTGGTGGTGCAGTACGCGGACTACGCGGCCTGGCAGCGCGGCAATGCCGACCGGCTCGACGGGCAACTGGAGTTCTGGCGCAGCGAACTGGCCGACCCGACGGTCACCGAGATCCCCGGCGACCGGCCACGGCCGGCCCGGCGCACCTCCCGCGGCGCGGTCGCGCGGCTGGCGGTCGACCCGCAGGTGATGGCCGAGGTCAGGGCGCTCGCCGCCCGCAGCGGCGTCACCACCTTCGCGGTGCTGCTCGCCGCCTTCTACACGATGCTGAATCGGTATACCCGCCAACAGGATCTGATCGTGGCCTCGCCGATCGCCGGACGCACCCGGTCGGCGGTGGAACCACTGGTCGGCTGCTTCCTCAACACCTTGGCACTGCGGACCGAGGTCGATCCGGAAGAAACCTTCACCGCACTGGTGGCCCGCGTCGGCAAGACGGTCCTGTCCGCACATGCCAACCAGGACTTGCCGTTCGAGAAGGTCATCGAGGCAATGGTGCCGACCAGGGACATGAGCCGCACCCCGCTGGCCCAGGTCATGTTCAACTACTTGAACACGCCGCCACCGTCTCTCGATATGGCCGACCTCGAGGTCGAGCTCGTCGATGCCCCTCGCACGACGGCCAAGATGGACTTCGATCTCACAGTCGACGAGACCGACGGCCCGACCAAGCTGACCCTGGAATACAGCGCCGACCTCTACGACGCACCGACCGCCGTTCGGGCACTGCGGCATTACGCGACGGCGCTCGCCAGCATCGTGGCGGAACCCGATCAGCGCGTCGGTGCGATCGGCCTCGCGGACCCGGACGAGGCTGTCGCCGAGGCGGTCTGGGCACTGCCGGGTACCGCGATGGTGCCCGAGGCGGCGCCGGACGAGCTGTTGATCGACCGGCTGGACACCGTGATCGACCTGCGCGGCAGCGCCCCGGCCTTGCGTGCGGGCGAGCACAGCACGAGCTTCGCCGAGCTCGACGCGATCACCGCGGTCATCGCCAAGAAGCTGATCGGCGCAGGCCTCGACGGCAGCCGCGTCGCGCTGCTCTACGACCACACGCCGGAGAGTTTCGTCGCCGTCTGGGCGGCCCTGCGCGCAGGCGTCGCCTACGTCCCGCTCGACCCGCGCGCGCCGCAGGCCCGGCTGGTCGAGATCATGGAGGAGGCCGACGTCTCCGCGCTGCTGTGCGATCCGTCGCTGGCGGAGCTGGGCCGTTCGATCGCCGGTGGGGCGCACGTCTTCCCGGTCTCCGGGCGTGCCGAACCGGACCCCGCCGTGAGCACGATCCTCACCAACGACCTGTCGACCTGGGCGAAATCCCACATCAGCGCCGACGACCTCGCCTACATCCTGCACACGTCCGGCTCGACCGGCCGCCCGAAAGGCGTGGCGCAGAGCCGCGGTAACGCGCTGGCCCACGCGGTCACCTATGCACGGCGACTGCGCATCGGTCCGGACGACGTCGTGGCCGCGCCCGCCCGCTACACCTTCGACGCGGGCGTGCTGAACTCGTTCGGCGCCGCGGTGGCGGGGGCCGAGCTGTACGTGATCGACCCGCATCTGTTCGGCCCCGCGGGCCTGCGCGAGGAGATCGAACGCGCCGGGGTCACCGTGCTGCACTGCACCCCAACACTTTTCCGCTACCTGCTGAGCGACACCGACGGGCCGTGGGTACCCGCCGACCTGCGCTTGGTCGCGCTCGGTGGCGAAGAGGTGGTCCGCGGCGACGTCGTCGACTTCGGCAAGCACTTCACACCGGCCTGCCGACTGGTGAGCCTGTATGGGCCGTCCGAATGCTCGGTCGCCTTGCAGCACATCATCACTCCCGAGGACGCGGACCGCGCCGGGGTGCCGATCGGGCACCCGGTGGAGGGCGTCGAGGTGGACCTGGTCGACGAAAGTGGCCGCCCCACGGAGGTTTACGGTGAGATCGCCCTGCGCAGCTCGCACGTGGCCATCGGCTATTGGAGCCGGCCGGAACTCACCGAGAAGGTCTTCGGCACCGGCTCCGACGGCACTCCGTACTACCGGACCGGCGACCTGGCGCGGCGGTTGCCCGACGGCACACTGGTGTTCGTCGGCCGCAAGGACCGGCAGGTCAAGATTCGCGGCCACCGGGTGGAACCGGGTGAGGCCGAGACCTTCCTGCGGTCGCACTCGACGGTCGGCGAGGCGGCGGTGGTGCTGGACACCGCGGCCGACGTGCCGCGGCTGGTCGCCTACCTCACCCAGGACGGCCCGCTGGAGCCCGACTACTTGGAGCTGTCGGCGTTCCTGCGTACTCGGTTGCCGGACTACATGATTCCGTCGGCCTACATGGTCCTCGACAACCTGCCGCGCGGCCTCACCGGCAAGCTCGACCGCGCCGAGCTGCCGAAGATCGCCCCGGCCGCCGCACCGGTGTTCACCCCGCCGGGGACCGAGCTGGAGCGGATCGTCGCCGAGGTGTGGGCGCAGGTGCTCGACCGCGAGGTCGGCCTCGGGCAGAACTTCTTCGACCTCGGCGGCCATTCGCTGGCGCTGGCCAGGGTGCGTGGCCTGCTCGAGCGCCGCCTCGGCGTGGAACTGGCGATGACCGACCTGTTCGCCGCACCGACCGTCGACGGGCTGGCGAAGGCGCTGGCCGGGCGAGCGGCCCCGCAGGATGACACGGACCGGGGACAGGACCGCCGCGCGGCCGCGGCCCGCCGCCGGGCACACCGCCAGGCCACCGAGACCCGGCCCGACAGCGTTGGGAGCCAGCGATGACCCACGACGACAGCGAGTTCCGGATCGCGGTGATCGGCATGGCGTGCCGCTTCCCCGACGCGGACACCGTCACCGAGTACTGGCGCAACCTGTGCGAGGGCCGCGAATCGGTGCGCCCGCTCGCGCCGGAGGCCATGCCCGCCGACCCGCCCGCCGGTTACGTGCACGCGGGCGCGCTACTCGCCGACGCCGACAAGTTCGACGCGGAGTTCTTCGAAATGACCCCGCGCGAAGCGCAACTCACCGACCCGCAGCATCGCCTGTTCACCCTGTGCGCGTGGGAGGCCCTCGAGGACGCCGGGCACATCGCGGCCGAAAATCCCACGCCGGTCGGCGTTTTCGCGGGCGCCGGCCTCAGCACCTATCTGCTGCGCAACCTGGTCGGGCACGCGAGCGTGTTCCAGAGCCCCAGCTCGCAGCTGCACGCGTTGCACGGCAACGCCTCCGACTACATGGCCACCAAGGTGTCCTACAAGCTGAACCTGACCGGGCCGAGCGTCGCCGTGCAGACGGCGTGTTCCACGTCGCTGGTCGCCGTGCACCAGGCCGCGCAGGCGCTGCTCGACTTCCAGTGCGACGTAGCGCTGGCGGGCGGTGCCAGCGTGCAGGTGCCGCAGGAGGCCGGCTACATCTACGAGGAAGGCTCGATCCTCTCCCCGGACGGTCACTGCCGGGCGTTCGACGCAGACGCGGGCGGCACCGTCTTCGGTTCGGGTGTCGGCGTTGTCGTGCTCAAGCGGCTCACCGACGCGATCGCCGACGGCGACCACATCCACGCCGTCATCCTGGGCTCCGCGGTGAACAACGACGGCGCCAACAAGATCGGCTACACCGCCCCCGGCATCGCGGGCCAGCGCGCCGTCATCCGGGAGGCGTTGTCGGCGGCCGGCATCGGCGCCGACACCATCGGCTACGTCGAGGCGCACGGCACCGGAACCAAACTCGGCGACCCGATCGAGGTGTCGGCGCTGAGCGCGGCATACCGCGAGCACACCGATGCGACGCAGTACTGCGCGCTCGGCTCGGTGAAAGCCAATGTCGGCCATCTCAATTCGGCGGGCGGCGTCGCGGGATTTATCAAGGCCGTGCTCGCCGTGCGCGAGGGGCGCATTCCGGCGAGTTTGCATTACACCCGACCGAATCCCGAAATAGATTTCGCGGCGAGCCCGTTCTTCGTCAACACCGAACTGCGGACCTGGCCCGACGACGTGCGCCGGGCAGGCGTCAGCGCCTTCGGTATCGGCGGCACCAACGCCCATGTGATCGTGGAGCAGCCGCCGACGCAAAAACCAGCCGCCGTGCAACCCGGACCGCGCGCACTGTTGATCTCGGGCCGTACCGCCCGGGACGCCGACCGCATCGCTGCCCGGCTCGGCGAGCACCTGCGCGGCACCGACGCGGAGCTGGCATCGGTCGCACACACTTTGGCGCACGGCCGCCGTACCTTCCCGCATCGCCGCATGGTCGTGGCGAGCACCACCGAAGAGGCCGCAGCCACGCTCGGTAAGCCCGCGGCAGGGGAGGCCATACCGTCCCCCGCACTCGCCTGGTTGTTCCCCGGCCAGGGTGTCGCACTGGGCACCGCCGTCCTCGAACTCGCCGCGAGCATCCGGCAATTCGGCGACCGATTCCGCGAATGCGCGGACATCCTGCGCGACCGCGCCGACTTCGACCTGGAGTCCGCGGTACGCACCGGCGACGGCACCGAACAGACTCAGGTCGCGTTGTTCGCGGTCGAATACGCACTGGCTGAGATGTGGCGCGAGTTCGGCGCCGAACCACGGGAACTGCTGGGCCACAGTCTCGGCGAGCTGGTCTGCGCCACCCTCGCGGGCGTCTTCGAGCTGCCCGACGCGCTGGCCCTGGTGGTCGAGCGGGGCCGGATCATGGCGGCGGCACCGCCCGGCGGCATGCTCGCCGTCTCCAAGGGCGTGGACGTCATCGCGGCTCGCCTGCCGGAGGACGTGTGGCTCGCCGCCGACAACTCCGCCACGCGTTGCGTCGTCGCCGGCGCACCCGCGCCGCTGTTCCGTTTGGCCGGTGAGCTGTCGGAGGAGGGTGTCCCGAACTCGCTGTTGCCCGTCGGGCACGCGTTCCACACGCCGCTCATGGACGAGGCCGCGGCCCGCTTCGCGGAGCTCGTGCGTGGCGTGCCGCGGCAGGCTCCGCAGGTCCCGTTCTGGTCCAACGTCACCGGCGCGCCGATCACCGCCGAGCAGGCGGTGGACCCCGCTTACTGGGCTCGGCAGATGACCAGCACGGTGCGCTTCCGGGAGGCCGCCATCGGGTTGGTCGGCAGGCACCAGGGGACGGTCGCGCTGGAGGTCGGCCCGGGCAAGTCGCTGGTCTCGTTCCTGCGCACCGCCGATCGGGCGGCGGCGACGGTCGGCAGCCTCGGCACGGGCTCGGCCGAGTCCGCGACCGTGGACGCGGCGGCGCGACTCTGGTTGTCCGGTGTCACGGTCGATTTCGACGCCATCTACGGCGGCGAGACACCGGCCACCGTCAGTTTGCCGACGTATCCCTTTGCCCTCAAACGCTATTGGGTCGACCCGCCGGAAGCAGTACCCACCCGGCGCTTCGGCACCGAGCGACCCGCCCCGGCGCCGCCGGTGACAAGCGACGACACCGCAGCAGACGACGAGGACGACTTCGTGGTCTCGGTGCGTAACCGGGTCGTCTCGGTGTGGTGCGCGGCGCTGGGTGTCGAGCAGATCGCCCACGACGCGAATTTCTTCGAGGCGGGCGGCGATTCGCTGCTCGCGGTGCACGTGGCGACCCAGCTGCGCGCCGTCTTCCCGTTGGAACTCGCCCTCGGCGAGCTGTTCGCCGCGCCGACGGCCGCGGGGATGGCCGACACCATCGCCGCACATCTGATGCAGCGGTTGGACGAACTGTCCGACAGCGAGGTCGAGCAACTGCTCGAGCAGCCGGGGGCGGCCGAAGAACGGAGCAACAATGCCTGAACTCGTCGATTCGGGAGCGTCGCGCCGCGCGTTGCTGCGCCGCTGGGCCGCCGGTGGTACGCCGCGGGCGGGCATCCCGCGCCGCCCCGATCCGACTGCCGCCGCGCCGCTTTCGGCCGCGCAGCAGCGGATCTGGTTCCTGGAGCAGCTGTTCCCGGATCGGGCGACCTACACCATGCCGCTGGCGCTGCGCCTGCGCGGCCACCTCGACGTCGCGGCCCTGCAGGGCGCGCTGTCGCTGGTCGTGGCCAGGCACGAGTCGCTGCGCACCAGCATCGAAGTGCGCGACGGTGTTCCGGTGCAGGTGGTCGGGCCGGTGGCCCCGCTGCCGATGACCATGGTGTCCCCGGCGCAGCTGGATCCGCAGCAGCCGCTCGCCGACGCGATCGCGCAGGTAGAGCAGTTCAGCCGGACGGTGTTCGACCTTTCCGGTCAGCTGGTGGAGGTGCTGCTGGTGCGGTTGAGCGAGGACGATTCGATCTTCGCGGTCGCGATGCACCACATCATCTCCGACGGCTGGTCGCTCGGGGTGTTCGCCACCGAACTGATGTCGGCCTACGCCGATCTGACCGCGGGCAGGCACCAGCCCGAACTGCCCGCTCTACCACTGCAATACCCCGACTACGCGACGTGGCTCCAGGATCTCGCCCAGCAGGACAAGTTCGGCGCCGACCTCGACTACTGGCGCGGCGTGCTCGGCGACGAACCGCCGCTGGTCACCTTCCACCCCGACCGCCCGCGCGCGCTCGAGCCGGACAACCGCGGTGCCAGAGTGCCGTTCACCATCCCGGCGCCGGTGCTGTCGGGGCTGCGGCACCTCGCCGACGAGGTCAGGGTGAACGATCGCCCGGCCACCCTGTTCATCGCGCTGATGGCGGGATTCAAAGCGCTGCTTCGCTATTACACCGGCGCGGAGGACATCACCGTCGGCACGCCGATCGCGGGCCGCAACCGGCCGGAGATCGAGCCGCTCATCGGGTTCTTCGTCAACGCGCTCGCCCTGCGGACGGATCTGTCCGGTGCGCCGACCTTCCGCGAGCTGCTCGCCAGGGAACAGCGTGTCGTCTTCGACGCGTTCGACCACCAGGAGGCGCCGTTCGACCTCGTCGTCGAGCATGTGCGGCCCGATCGGGAACTCAGCCACTCGCCGCTGTTCCGCACGGCCGTCGTGCTGCAGAACACCGCGCTCCCGGAACTCGCGATCCCCGGCCTCAGCGCCGAATACGTCGAAGTCCATTCGGGCACAACCAAATTCGACGTTCTGGTGACCCTGCGCCAGGTCGGCGCGGAACTCGTCGGCGCCTTCGAATACGACGTCGACCTCTACGACGAGCCCACCGTCGCCGCCATCGCCCGGCACTTCGTCGCCCTGCTCACCGCCGTGGTCGCCGAGCCCGACACCGCACTGCCGGAGCTGGACTTCCTCGAGCCGGCCGAGCGGGAACGCGCGCTGGCCGCGGCATTGCCCAGTGAGCCCGCCACCGAGCCCGCCCGGACGCTGCACGAACTCTTCGCGGCACAGGCGATCCAGACCCCGGACGCGGTGGCGCTCACCTTCGGCGACAGCGCATTGAGCTACGCCGAACTGGCGGCCGCCGCCGATCGGCTGGCGCGGCGCCTGCGTGCCCGCGGTGTCGGCCGTGGCTCGTTCGTCGGCATCCACCTCGAGCGGTCCGCCGAGGTGGTCGTCGCGATCCTCGCGGTGCTGCGGGCCGGCGCCGCCTATGTGCCGCTCGACCCGATGTATCCGGCCGACCGGATCGAGTTCATGATCGCGGATTCCGGTGCGCGGCTGGTGATCAGCCACAGCTCGCTGGTCTCGGCGCCGGAATCGGGGCCCGAGCTGCTGCTCATCGACCAGTCACCGGACGAGACCGTGCCCGATCTGCCGTTGGCGACGGCCGAACCGCACGACCCGTGCTACGTGATCTACACCTCGGGCTCGACCGGCGTCCCCAAGGGTGTGGTCATCGAGCACGCCAACGTGGTTCGCCTGTTCGCCACCACCCGGCGCTGGTACGACTTCGGCCCGCAGGACGTGTGGACGATGTTCCACTCGTACTCGTTCGACTTCGCCGTCTGGGAGATGTGGGGCGCGCTGCTGTACGGCGGCCGATTGGTCGTGGTTCCCGGCTCGGTCAGCCGGTCCACCGCGGAGTTCGCCGAACTACTTGCGCGCGAACAGGTCACGGTGCTCAACCAGACCCCGTCGGCGTTCACCCAACTGCTGCGTGCGCTGGAGAACGCGCCGGGCATGGAGCTGTCGGTGCGCTGGGTGATCTTCGGTGGCGAAGCGCTCGATCTGTCCACGCTCACACCATGGTTCGACCGCTACGGCGAGTCCGCGCGGTTGGTGAACATGTACGGCATCACCGAGACGACCGTGCACGTCACCTATCGCGAGCTCACCCGCGCGGATGTGGTGTCGGCCGCGGGCAGCCTGATCGGTGTTCCACTGCCCGATCTGGGCGTGCTGATCGTCGATCCGGCGGGGCGCCCGGTGCCCGATGGTGTGGCGGGGGAGATGCTGGTCGCCGGCCCCGGCGTCGGGCGCGGCTACCTGAACCGTGACGACCTCACGGCGGAGCGTTTCGTGGCAAGCCCGGTGCTCGGCGGACGCCGGGTCTACCGGACCGGTGATCTCGCCCGCCGCAGGGCCGACGGCGACCTCGAATACCTCGGCCGGATCGATCAGCAGGTCAAGGTGCGTGGCTTCCGCATCGAACTCGGCGAGATCGAGGCCGCGATCACCGCACACCCCGGCGTCGACCAGTCGGTGGTGCTGGCGCGCAAGGACACCGGCGGAAACCTGTCCCTGGTCGCCTATTTCACGCCGGGTGATGCGGCCGCCGACGCGGCCGAGGCGGAACAGGATCAGGTCGCCAACTGGCAGATCGTCTTCAACAGCACCTACCGCCAAGGGCACGACGGTGCCGCCGATTTCGATATCTCCGGCTGGAACGACTCCTACACCAACGCCGCCATCCCCGAGGAGCACATGCGGGAATGGGTCGAGGCCACCGTGGCCGCGGTGCGTACGCTCGCCCCGCAGCGCGTCCTCGAAATCGGCTGCGGCACCGGCCTGTTGCTGTCTCGGCTCGCACCGCAGTGCGCGGTCTACGACGCCACCGACGTCTCCGCCTCGGCCATCGAGAACGTGCGGATCAAGATCGTCGCGGGCAACCGGGACCTCGAGCACGTCCGGCTGGACCTGTGTGCCGCCGACGAACTGCCCTACGACGTCGCGGGCCCGTACGACCTCATCCTGATCAACTCGGTGGTGCAGTACTTCCCGAGCGCCGACTACCTGACCCGGGTACTGGACTCGGTGGCCGGCCTGCTCGCCCCCGAAGGGGTGCTGTTCGTCGGCGACGTCCGCGACCTCACGCTCAGCGAGTCGTTCCACGCGACCGTAGAGGCGACCAACGCGCCGTCCGCCGGTGCCGCCGAGCTCGCGCCTGCCGTGCGCGCCGCGCTCGACCGGGACGCCGAATTGGTGATCGCGCCAAAATATTTCGAGGACTTCGTGGCTGCGCACCCCACGCTGACCGGCTCCAGGATCCGGCTCAAGCGCGGCGAGCACCTCAACGAGATGTCCCGATTCCGGTATGACGCGGTGCTGTACGCGGGCGAGCGCGGGCTACCGGTGCGGCCGAAACTGCTCGACGCATCGACGACGCCGCAGCAGCTGGCGGACCTGCTCGAGCGCGACCGCCCCGCGGCGGTGCTGATCGCCGATGTCCTCGACGCACGGGTGGCCGGGCCACTGGCGGTGGTCGCCGAGTTGCAGCGTGGCCGGGCCGGTGCGGGCCAGATCCGTGCCGCCCTCGCCGATTCCGGTGGCGTGAGCCCGGAGGACTACCTGGCCCTCGCCGATCGGCTGCCGTACCGCTTCGAGGCGCTGCGCCGCCCCGGCGGCCGGTACGACGTCGTGGTGACCGGCTGGGAGGTCCCCTTGCCGTCCATCCCGGCGGCCCGCGACGCCGAATGGCCGGACGATCTGGTCATCTCGGATCCGTTGCGCGTCAAGGCACGTGATGACCTGGTCGTCGATGTGCGTGCGCACCTGGCCCGGCGACTGCCGCAGCACATGGTGCCCGCCGCGGTGCTCGTGCTGGACGAATTCCCGTTGACCACCAACGGAAAGCTGGATCGTCGCGCACTGCCCGCCCCGGTCCTGCGCCGCAACACCTTGGAGTACGAGCCGCCGCGCACCCCGCTCGAACAGCGGGTCGCGGGCGTCTTCGCCCACGTCCTCGGCATCCCGCGGGTGGGCCGCGAGGACAACTTCTTCGACCTCGGCGGCCACTCGCTGCTCGCGGCGCAGCTGATCCTGCGGCTGAAACAGACCTTCGGCGAGGACATTCCGCTGGGCTCGCTGTTCGCCCGGCCGACCGTGGCCGGCGTGGTGGCCCTGCTGGCCGGGGAGGCCGCGGCGGAGGAGACGATCGATCTCGAGGCCGAGGTGGCCACGGCGCTCGAATCGTGGCCCGCCGCACCGTGGACCGCCACCCCGCCCAGCACGGGCGAGGTGCTGCTCACCGGCGCGACCGGCTTCGTCGGCGCCTTCCTGCTCCATGAACTCTTGGCACGCACCGACTCTCGCGTGCATTGCCTGGTGCGGGCGGACAGCAAAGAAGAGGGGCTGGCGCGGTTGGCCGCCACCTTCGACAGCTACGAGCTGCCGCGCGCGGCGTTCGACCGGGTGATCCCGGTCCTCGGCGACCTGGCCGAGCCACGACTCGGGCTGTCCGAGAAGCAGTTCCTGCTGCTGGGGCGCACCATCGACGCGATCTACCACAACGGCGCGCAGGTGAACTTCGCGCTGCCGTACCGGGTGCTGGCGGCGGCCAACATCCAGGGCACCCAGGAGCTCATCACGCTGGCCCGAACCAGTGGTGCCCCATTGCATTTCGTGTCCTCGCTGTATGTGCTCGGTCCCGGCGACGCGGTCGACGGCCGGGTCGCGGCACCGCTGCCCGCCCAGGATCCCACCCAGCTGTCGCTCGGCTACCTGCAGAGCAAGTGGGTGGCCGAACGGCTGGTCACCGAGGCGGGCGAGCGCGGGCTGCCGGTGAGCGTGTTCCGGCTCGGCCGCATCGGCGGCGACAGCCGCACCGGCGCCTGCCAGACCAGCGACTTCTTCTGGCTGCTCGTCAAGGCCAGCCAGGAGGTGGGTCTCGCGCCGGAGGTGGACTTCGCCGTCGACCTGGCGCCCGCCGACTTCACCGGCGCGGCCATGGTCGAACTGGCCCGCAACGCCGAACCAGGCACGCACATCTACCACCTGCGCAACCCACAGCCGTGCACGTTCACCGACGCGATCGGCTGGCTGCGCGAAAGCGGCTGGCCGGTGCGCCTGGTCGCTCTCGACCAGTGGCGTGCCGCGATCGCCGCGCACGCCGCGAGCGCGGGCCCTGGATCGGCGTCCTTCAGCGTGTTGAGCCTGCTGAGCGCCAACGGCGGGCTCACCCCGCTGATCCAGTTCGACGTCGACCAGGCCGTCACCGCACTGGATCGGGTCGGCGTGCAGTGCCCGCCGGTCTCGCGTGACCTGTTCATCCGCTACCTGGATTACTTCCGCAAGGTCGGCTTCCTCGCCGCGCCGTCACCACAGGAGGTCGGAGTATGACCACAACACTGCTCACCGGGGGCGCGCTCGAGTACGACACCTTGGTGCGCGCGCTGACGAACCAGGCCGCGCGCCGACCGGATCGGGTCGCGTACAGCTTCCTGCACTACCCGGATTCATCGTCCCAGCACGGCGAGACCGAGTCGCTGACCTACGCCGAGATCGACCGTGCGGCAAGGGCATACGCGGCCACGCTGCTCCAGGTCGCGCGCCCCGGCGACCGCGCGGTGCTGCTGCTGCCGCCTGGCTTGGAGTACGTGAAGGCGTTCTTCGGCTGCCTCTACGCCGGGATCATCGCGGTGCCGCTGTATCCGCCGAGCGCGCACAACTCCAACGGGCGCATCGACGCGGTCTGTGTCGACGCCGACCCGGCCTGCCTGGTGACCATCGACGGTGCGCTGGCCAATGTGACTGCCTGGCTGGACAATTCGCCGACCGACACCACCCGCCTCATCGTGACCACCGGCGAGGTGGACGAGAAGCTGGCGATCGACTGGGAACCCGTGCTGGTGGACCGCGAGCAGATCGCTCTGCTGCAATACACCTCTGGCTCTACCCGCACGCCCGCCGGGGTGATGGTGCCGCATCGCGGACTGCTGGACAACGCCAGGCAGGTCTACGAAATGATGTACCACGTCGGCATCTCCGCCGACGAGGAGGTCGGTTTCGTCAGCTGGCTGCCGCTGTTCCACGACATGGGCCTGATGGTCGGGGTGATCATGCCGATCATCAACGGCCATGGCGTGGTGCAGATGTCGCCGACGTCGTTCCTGCGCAGGCCGCAGCGCTGGCTGCAGGCGATCAGCGACCACCCCGCGCAGGTCTTCGCGGCCTCGCCGAACGTCGGCTACGAGCTGTGCGCCGAACGTATCGGCCCCAAGGAGCTCGACGGCATCGACCTGAGCCGGTGGCGGTACGCCCTGTCCGGCGCGGAGCCGGTGCGGGTGAGCACCATCGAGAAATTCCATGCCGCCTTCGCCGACCACGGCCTGGCGCGCTCGACCCTGATCGCCGGGTACGGCCTGGCGGAGTCGACCCTGATCGTGTCGGTGAACTGGCGGACCCTGTCCGGCGTGCAGACGCTCACGGTGGACCGCGCGGCGCTCGCCTCGGGTCAGGTGGTGGTCGCGCAGGACGGCGCAAGCATCGTCAGCGGCGGTGCCGCGGCACCGGGCACCACCATCCAGATCGTGGATCCGGAGACCAGGGAGCCGCTGCCCGAGGACCGGCTCGGCGAGATCTGGGTCGCAGGCCCGGCCGTCTGCACCGGGTACTACAACCGGCCGGAGGAGACCGAGCACACCTTCCGCGGCGAACTCGCGCCGCGCGACGGCAAGTACTACCTGCGCACCGGCGACATCGGCTTCCTGCACGACGGCGAGGTCTATCCGACTACCCGGCTCAAGGACCTGATCATCATCGACGGCCGCAACTACTACCCGCCGGATCTGGAGGACGCCGCCGAGCAGGCACACCCCTTGGTGCTGCCCGGTCGCTGCTCGGCCTTCTCCGTCGAGGTCGGTGTGCAGGAGAAGATCGTGGTGCTGATCGAAGCCAGGATCCCCAGCGACGACGAAGCCACCGCGCAAGAACTGCGAAACTCGGTGCGCCAGGCCATCTTCACCATTCACGACGTCGGCGTGCACGAGGTGGTGCTGCTCGGCCCCGGCGCGATACCGCGCACGTCCAGCGGCAAGATCCAGCGTTCGGCCTCGCGCACCGCCTACCTCGACGGCACGCTCCGCTTGCCGGGTGCGAAGTGACCACCGCCCTCGCCCCGCACGGCGACAAGCTGACCTGCTTCACCGCGGCGTTGGCCAGCGCGCTCGTGGCCCGCGGCGAAACCCGGTGGTGGCGGCCGCTGCTCGCGGGCGGACCGACACTCGCGGTGAGCCCCGCCGAGGACGACCTGCTGCTGTTCGAGCACGACGCCACGCCGCCGCTGCCCGCCCTCGGCCTTCGGGTGAACGGCACGGACGACTGGGCAACGGCCTACCACGCCCTTGAAGAACAAGTGGCCGAGCGCGGCTCGGTGGTGCTGCTCGCCGACATCTTCCACCTGCCGTGGCAGCACGGTTACCAGCGCTGGCACGCCCCGCACTGGCTGGCCATCGTCGAGACTCTCGACGGCTGGGTGGTGGAGGATCCGCTCACGATGACCACCGAGCTCGGCAAGCAAGCCGGGCAACGGGTTCCGGTGCTCTCGGCGGCGGAGCTGCGCGACTGGTCGGTGGGCCTCGGCGCGGACGACACCGTCGCACTGCTGCGGGAACGGGCGATGGCCGGTTCCAACGCGATCCATGCCGGCCGGACCTACCGGTGGCTCGAATCCCATCCGGTCGCGCCACTATCGCCGCGCGAGGACCGTCTCGTCGGCGGCGACGCACTGGTGGCACTGGCCAGCCGCTACCAGTTCGCCGCGACACCCGACGATTTCACGCAGCTCGACGATCTATGGCAAGCACTCCGCCAGCGCGAACTGCTGCTGTGGGCGGCCGATCTCGATCCCGAGCTGCTCGATGCCGATGGTCGCGATCACTGGGAACGCGCGGTCACGCAATGGCGCAAGCTGCCGCCGCTGCTGATGCACGCCCGGATGCGCGCCGCCGCGGGCCGCACCGCGCACACCGCACATATCGCCGAAACGTTGCTGTCACTAGCCGAATTCGAAGGCAAGCACCTGGCCTTCGCGCACCGTCCCCGCACGGAGGGGGAGTAGTCATGGCAACCGATGTGGCAGTGCAGCTTTCACCCGCCGACGGCTATGTGACGTGGACGCAGCGGGCGAAAGCGCTTGCGCGCGAGCCCGGTACGCCCGGCATCGCGGTGCGGATGGCACTGCTGGCCACCTACACCACCGACTTCCTCGCCGAACTGCTGCCGGTGGCAGGCGCCAGGGCCGGGTTGACGCCGGAACTGCTGTCCTTCCCGTTCGGCCAGGTCGAGCAGGTGCTGCTCGCGCCGCAAACACCGTTCCGCGAGGGCGATTACGTGGTGCTGGCCGGTACCCATCACGACATCACCGGCGCGGTGGACGAGACCGTCAACCGCTGGGTCGGCCTCTGGGACGCGGCCGCGCGCTCCGGTGTCCGGGTCGTCCAGCTCGGTTTCGCGCCGCCCGCGGTGGACGCTTACGGACCGGCGGCCTGGCGCGCGCCGCAATCGCTGTCCCATCGGGTACGGGAGGTCAACGCGCGGCTTGCCGAACATGCCGCGGGCCGAGTGCTTTTCGTCGACGTCGAGCAGCTGGCCGCCCAGGTCGGCTTGCGGCAGTGGGAAGACCCGCGCAGCTGGTACCGCGTCCGCCAGCCGTACGCACCGGACAGCCTGCCGTGGCTCGCCGCGGCCATCGCCGACACCATCGCCGCCGACCGTGGCCGTTCGGCGCGCTGCGTGGTCGTCGACCTGGACGGCACCCTGTGGGGCGGCATCCTCGGCGACGACGGCATCGACGGCATTCGCGTCGGCACCGGCGCGGACGGCGAGGCGTTCGCCGACTTCCAGCGCTACCTGCGCGCACTGACCGAGCGCGGCGTGCTGCTCGCCGTGGCCAGCAAGAACGATCGTGACCTCGCGCTGCGCGCCATCGCGGAGGCGCCGGGCATGGTGCTCCGGGTCGAGGACTTCACCCACATCGTCGCCGACTGGCGTCCCAAATCCGAACAGCTGCAAGAAATCTCGGACAAAATCCGGCTCGGCCTGTCGAGCTTCGTCTTCGTGGACGACAATCCCGCCGAATGCGCCCAGGTCGCCGCGGCACACCCGGAGGTGCGCGCCCTGTGCCTGCCCGCCTCTGCCGCGAAATTCGCCCCCGAACTGGCGGCGCTGCCGTGGCTGCACCCGGGCTCGTTGTCCAGTGAAGACTTCACCAGGCAGCGCTCCTACCAGGCCCTCGCCGCCGCCGAGCGGACCGCGACGGACAACCTCGACGAGTTCCTGGCAGGCCTGGAGATGGTGGCCACCATCGAGCCGATCAACAGCACCACCCTCGACCGGGCCGCGCAGCTGATCGCCAAGACCAACCAGTTCAACCTGACCACCCGCAGGCACACCCAGACCCAGGTCCGCAAGATCGCCGAGGACCCCCAGTGGTTCGCGGCCACGCTGCGCCTGCGAGACCGCTTCGCCGATCACGGCATCGTCGGTGTGCTGCTTGCCGAGGCTATAGGCGATGGCGGCACCGTCGAGATCGACACGCTGCTGCTCAGCTGCCGGGTGATCGGGCGGAACGTGGAGAACAATCTGCTGGCCGCCGCCGCCGAATGGGCGCTGGCACAGGGCAGTTCGCGACTGGTGGGCCGGTATCTCCCGACCGCCCGCAACGCGCTGGTGCGCGATCTGTACCCCGGGCACGGCTTCGCGCTGGAGGCGGAGTCCGAGCAGGGGTCGGTGTTCGGTTACGACCTTTCGGGCGGCGTGCCCGCACGCAGCCCGCATGTGCGAGAGGCGCAGATTCAACATGGCTACTGATCTGATGGAACAGCTGCTCGAGCTGTTCGCCGAGGTGGTCGGCGAGCCGGCCGCACACGGCCCCGACACGGTCCGCGCGGACATGGACACCTGGGACTCGCTCGCCCAGGTGCGGCTGGTCTACGCGGTGGAACGCGCCTTCGGCGTGGAACTTCCGGAGCGCACGCTCACCTCGGAGCCGTCGCTGGCCGAGATCGCCGCCACCGTGGCGGCCGCACGGCAGGAGCGGGTGTCATGAACAGCCGGGTGTTCCGGGTTACCGACACGGACGTGGCCACTTACGCCGCTGCGGTCGGCGATCGGAACCCGCTGCACGTGGACAACGACTTCGGCCACCGCTCGCCGTACGGTAGGCCGGTCGCGCACGGCGCGCTGGTGGTCACCCTCGCCTTGGCGGCACTGGCCGAGACCACCGATCCGATGGCGGTGCGCGATATCCGGGCGACGTTCCGGCAGCCGACGATTCCCGGTCGACGCTACGAGGTCGACTGGACGGTGTCGGAGAGCGAGGCTCGCGGCCGGGTCAGCTTCGGCGGCATCGAGGTGGTCGGCATCCGGTGCAGGCTCGGCTCGGTGCTGCCGTGGTGCGGTCCCGCCGCCGAGGACGAGCCGCGCCGCGATGCCCCACGGGTACTCGGGTTGGCCGATGTAGCAGGGGATTCCGCGCAGTCGCCCAGCCAGGAGCGCGGGTCGTACTCGGTGGACTATCCGCTCATCGCGGGACTCGTGTCGCGGGTGATCGGCGGTCGTGTTCCCGAACATGTTGCGGCGGTGCTCGGTTGGGCCAGTTACTGGACCGGCATGTGCACGCCCGGCCGGGATGCCCTGCTCGTCGCCTGCACCGTGGTGCTGCACGGATCCGGCTCCGGCGCGGTGGCATTCGAGACCGCCGAACCCGAGGTGGACCGGCGATCGGGGCTGGTCACCTTGCGTGCGGGCATGCGCTGCGGCGCCAGCGCCGATGTCACCGTGCAGAGTCTGATCAGAGAGTCGGTGCCCGGTCCGGACCCGGCCGAACTCGCCGCGGTGCTGCCGCCGTCGGATGCGCTGGCCGGACGCACCATCCTGGTCGTCGGCGGCAGTCGCGGACTCGGCGCCGCGGTCTCACTGGGTTTGGCGAGTCAGGGCGCGCGCGTCCTGGTGAGCTGCACCAGGGCGCCCGAGGTGCTCGCGGCGGCCTCGCACGCCTACCGGGATCGCTTGTGGCCGGTGCTCGCCGACGCCAGCGACGGGTACGCATTGGGCGCGGCATTGCCGGAAGGCCCCCTGGACGGCGTGGTTCTGCTTGCCGCACCGGCCATTCCGACGCTGCCGCTGGCACCGGACGCGGTCGAGACCGCCGCACAGTTCATGGCGGCGAGCACCCGGCTGGTCTTCGCCCCGCTCTCGGTGTGCGTGCCCCGGCTCCGCAAAGGCGCGACGGTGGTGATGATCTCCTCGGAGGCGGTACTCGCGCCGCCGCGCTGGTGGCCGCACTACGCGGCGGCCAAGGCGGCCGTCGAGGGTCTCGCGGAATACGTTGCGCGACACCATCCCTGGAACGTCGTGGTGGTGCGGCCACCGCGGCTGTGGACCGACCTGACGAACACGCCGGGCGGACGTGCCGTGAGCAATCCCATCGCACCGGTCGCCGCCGACATCGTCAACGCGTTCTCCGCGCAAGACGTTGTCGCCGGGGAAGTCTCGGTGCTCGGCGCCGCCGGTTGGGGCGCACCATGGCCAATTCTGAGTGAGGAGGTGCGGGATGCTGGAGATCGCCGACCTGAACAAGTCGTACGGTAAGAAACAGGTCCTCACCGGTATCGATCTGACCGTGCGGCCCGGCGAGATCGTCGGACTGCTCGGCCCCAACGGTGCGGGCAAGACCACGACGGCCTCGATCGTCGCCGGTCTGACCGCCGCCGATTCCGGCACGGTACGCATCGACGGCATCGACATCCGCAGCAAGCCACGCCAGGCGCGGCGCAAGCTCGGTCTCGCGCCGCAGGAACTCGGCGTGTACCCGACGCTGACCGCCGCGGAGAACCTCCTCTTCTTCGGCAGGCTGATGGGCGTCGGCCGCAAGGACCTGACCGCGCGCATCGCCGAGGTCGGCGAGCGGCTCGGCGTCACGCCTTTCCTGCAGACCCGGGCGCATCAGCTCTCCGGTGGCCAGCAGCGGCGACTGCACACCGCGATGGCGTTGCTGCACGAGCCGGATGTGCTGTGGCTCGACGAACCGACTGTCGGCGCCGATGTTTCGGCGCGCCAGGACCTGCTTGCCGAGGTGCGCAACCTGGCCGACCAGGGTGCCGCCGTGGTGTACGCGACGCACTATCTGCCCGAACTCGAGGTGCTCGACGCGCGTGTCGTCGTGCTGCACGAGGGCCGAATCCTGGCGCAGGGCAGTGCCGCGGATCTGGTGGAGGAGTACGCGCAGGCCGCGGTGAGCCTCGAGTTCTCGGCGGCCATCCCCGCGAGCCTCGGCGGGTTCCTCGCCGCGCCCGGCGCCGCGGTGCTGGAGTCGAAACGACTGAACATCCCGACCAGCACACCGGGACAGCTGCTCGCGCAGTTGTTCGCCACCTTGGACACCGACACCGACCAGCTGCTGGCCGCGGAGATCCATCACCCGAATCTGGAGAACGCCTACTTGGCGATCATGCGCGCGGCGCAGGACGCGGTCGACCAGCCCGTGGAAGGAATCCGAGATGCTGTTGCATGACTCTGCCGTCGATCGGGTACGCGCGTTGTCCTGGGCGGATCTGCGCCGCATTCGTTCCGACCCGGCCCAACTGATCGTGATGATGGTGCTGCCCATCGGCATGATGGCGTTCCTGACACCCGCCAACCGGGCGCAGCTGCGGTTGACCGGATACTTCGACGCCACCGGCATCGAGCAGTCGGGACCGGGCACGATCGTGCTGTTCGCGTTCTTCATCACGACGCTGCTCGGCGCCTCGTTCTTCCGCGAACACGAGTGGGGGACCTGGGATCGGTTGCGGGCCGCGCCGGTGCGCGCGGTGGAGGTGATCCTCGGGAAGTCCTTCCCGTCCGTGCTGTTCTCGGTGTTCCAGCTGACCTTCCTGTGGTTGGTCGCATTCACGCTGTGGGACCTGCACAGCAAGGGATCGACCTGGCTGCTCGTTCCGCTCACCGCGTCGCTCGCCGTCGCGACCTGGGGATTCGGCATCGCGCTCGTCTCGCTGTGCCGGACCATCGATCAGCTCGCGATCATGGCGCAGGTCGGTTCGCTCGCCATCGGTGGTCTCGCGGGCACGATCACCCCGCGCGACACCCTGCCCGCCTGGGCGCGCGCGTTGTCGCCGTACACGCCGCAGTACTGGGCGCTGAAGGGATATCAGGACGTCATCCTGCACGGCGCCGGCTTCGGCGACATCGTCAAGCCGTGCCTGATCCTGCTCGCCGTCGGCGTGGCAGGCGGACTGGTCGCCCTGTTCAAGTTCCGGCTCAACCACAGCAAGGTCGGCCGGAGCTGACGCGCTACTCGATCGGCTGGGTGATCGCGTTGTGTTCGTCGTTGATCAGGTGAAACGCGGAGGCCAGGTCGTCGAGCGCGGTCTGCCAGAGCGGTTCGGTGCCGTCGCCGTGCGGGTTGCCGCTGCTCAGTGAGAGCAGCACCTGCGCGGCCTCGGCGGCCCTGGCCGCGGCGTCGAGCAGCACCGGGGCCTGGTCGGAGGTGTCGCGCGGGGCCAGCGCGTCGATCCGGTTGTGCAGCCAGTGCGCGTCGAAATGGGCCTGCTCGGTGGCGTTTTCGCCGTCCAGCGCGGGTTGGGTGCTCGCCGCGGTCCAGCGCCTGGCCAGCTCGTTCTGGTCCGGCGCGGTGGTGACCGCGCTGCGCAGTTCGCTGCTGAAGACCCGTTGCAGCAGCGCCGCCAGCTTGGCGCGTTCGACCGCGGTGTCGTTGTGCGCGGGGACATCCATCTCGCCTGGGTCGATATGCAGCACCGCGAGAATTGCCCTCAATTGCGCGATCGTGGCCACTCAACCCCTGCCTTGTCATGACTCGCCGAGCTGCTCTCGGCTACCACCCGACCCCCGGTATACCGAACGATTAACTAAATGATAGCCGCACGATGTCAGCGCGGCACCGCAAACGCCGCGCGAATGCTGCGGTCGCGTCGCCGGTCATAGCCTGCTACGCAACCGATCTCGCGGCGCGCCTGGTTGTGCCTTGAATCACCGCCACCCCGCTGGCCGATATAGAACGATCCCTCTAATATCGAGTCATGAGCAATCGGGAAGTAGTAGAAAAGTTCTATCTGGCAACACAATCCGACGACGCGGCCGCGATCCTCGACGCGCTGCACCCGCGGTTCACGGCTCGCATCGCACCCGGGATGCCGAGCGTCACCGACACCGCGCCGGAGGGTCCGATGGCCGCGCTGAACGGAGTGTGGGGGCCGGTGTTCGGTGACTTCGAGATCGCGCCGTTCGCCGAGACCTGGTACGAGGCGCAGGACAATGCCGTGATCGTCACCGGGCATTACCGCGGCACGGCGCGCGCGACCGGCAAGGCCGTGGATGCCGAGTTCGCGCACGTCTGGCACGTTTCGGACGGGAAGCTCAGTGCGTTGCACCAGTACACCGACACCTGGTGCTGGCGCACGGCCTTGGCCGAGTGAGGTGCGCCGCGACGGCTCTTCGGACGCGGACGTCGCTGCGAGCCGGGCTGGACCGAACCGCGGGTGTGTCATGGTGACCTCATTCCGAAACATCGATGCCTACACATCTACGTTCGGTCTGGTCCCCCGTCTGGATTGACGGCACGCCGAAGCAATATCGGCGATCTGGTCGCCTCAGCCGTCGGAGTCGGCCGTCGCCACCATGTCGAGAACGAGATCCTGTAATAGTCGGCGCGTCGCATGCGCCTGCGCGATCAACGCCTCCGACGACCCCCCTTCCGCCAAGTCGACCAGCTGATTCATCAGATGGCACACGGCGACCAGCCGTCGTACGGCTTGCCGCCGCTCACCGCAAGTGAGGTCGGTACGCATACAGTCCCCATCGCGCCACACCGCCCCACCGTTTCGCCGCCACGCCGTGCGCAACCGCCGCCGCCGAGTTGCTGCACCAGTTCGATTGTCTGCCGCGCCGATCCGGACACTTCGGCTCCCCGGTATCGCACGCGCACGTGGCGACGGTGCCGGTCGAGCCGTTGGCGCCGCCGCGCAGGGTCGGCGATCTGCTGAAGTTGCATGAGGAAGCCGGGATTCAGCTGCGCATCCTGCCGAATCTGTGGGACTTCTGGGATGCCGCGACCGCCAGCTCGCTGGGTTTCAGTGGCATCCGGTTGCCTGCGGCGCGACCTCGGGCCTGAGCTGGTCCTATGGGGTGAGGTCGAGGACCGCTGCGCCGGTGGCGAAGTCCGTGGGTGCCGAGGTGTGGTCGTGCACGATGAGCCACTGCCCGTCGCGCTTCTGGAAACAGGCGGTCCAGCGGAACCAGAGGTCGGTCTGCTGGCCGTCGGCCATGGTGCCCATCATCCGGTTGAGGCTGCGACTGAAGGCGAGGTCGCCGCCGATGGTGATGTCCAGGTCGCGGATCTCGAAATTGATCGGGCCGGCGAAGTTCTGGAACGTCTCCTCCCACGGTTTGCGATAGGCGTCCGTTCCGACGAAGCGCAGCGGCGGCACGATATCGAACGACACCGTGTCCGCGGAGTGGATCGCCATGGCCGCGTCCACGTCGCGATCCCGGAACGCCGCCACCCACTTATCGATCACGCCTCGGATCTGCGCCTCGTCCGTCCCGTTCGCGATGTCGGTCATCATTCCCCTCCTGCTTCCCCGCCGAACCGATCAGCGGGCACGTTTGGTCGAAACCCACCCTGCCAGAACCCACCGACAGATTCGGCAGGCCGCTAACCGGGCTGCCAGAACGTGAGGTCGCTGCGCGGGTGCGCCGTCACCCACTCGGAAAGGTCGCTGCCGGAACGAAGCCCGCCGTCGATGACGGCGCGGTAGACGTCGATGGACGGGCACCGCGGGATCGCTCCGCGCTGCATCAGCGACTTCAGCTCCAGAATCGCGCGCCGGGTTTCCGGAGTCAGCGCGTCGCGCAGCGGACGCACCAGTTGCGCGGCGCAAGGACCGGGATGGTTACGGGCCAGGGCCCACATGTCGATCTTCCAGTCGGTGCCGTCGGCGGCGCGGTAGTCGAGCCGCCAGTACAGCCCTTCGTCGGCGTCGTCCAGGTGGTTACCGAACCGCGCCTTACGCACCCCGTCGAGCATCGCGCAGTCCCGCAACACGGTGAAGCCATCCTCGATCCGTGGTGTGTCGCAATAGATCTCGACGTCGATGTCCGGCGCCAGCGCCAACTCGCAGGCCACCGCGCCCACCAGGACCGGCGACCCGAACTCCTGCCAGCGCTCGAAAAGCCGCAACCGGCCGAGGATCTCGTGCGCTTGCCTGCTCCGTTCCCGGCTCTGTTCGAGGACATCGGGCGTCTCCGGACTCACGCTGCCGACAATACGACAGCGGCCACGTGCTCAGCGTCGATGGACCTCGACTGCGGCGCGCACGCCACTTTCCAGGGCGCCTTGGATCCATGCGGTGTCGAGGCTGGTGTGGTCGCCGGCGAAATGTGTTCTGCCTTCGACCGTTCGGGTGGCGCCGTGGTGGTCGTGCAGTTGGCCGGGGGTGGGGATGGCGGCCTCGCCGAGTGCGTAGCGGGCGCGCACCCAGCTCTGGGTCAGGCCGACGCCGGTGAATTCGGTGTCCACCCGCGGGCCGAACAGTTCGCGCAGCCCGGCCATCGCGAAGTGGATGCGTTCGCCCTCGGTGAGCGAATCCCAGCGCATCGCATCGTCGGCGAAGGTGTAGGACGCCAGTACCACGCCGCCGTCGGAATCCTCGACGTGCGAGGGAAAATAGAGGTTCCGGCTGGGCGAATCGGTGATGCAGCGGCCGCCGCGGAACCCGCCCGGCCCCTGCTCCCAGAAGCGAGTCTTGAACTCCAGCAGGACTTTCGTCGCCGCGTCGTGGTGCAGTTCGATGATGGCCCGGCGCTTGCCGTAGGACAGCGGCGGGTCGAAGGTGCAGAACCGGGCGGCGGAGAGCGGGATGGCCACGATCGCGTAATCGGCCTCGAACGACTCGACCGGACCGATCGGCTGACCGTCGGAGCTTTCGTCGCCGGTCTCGCCGGTGGTCCAGACCCGTACGCCGTGCTCGGTCTGTTCCAGCCGGGTCATTCGCTTGCCCATCAGGATGGCGGGTCCGAGTCGCGCGGTCAGGGCATCGGTGAGCGAGGCCATGCCGCCCGCCAGTTCCCAGTAGGTCGCATCGGGCGGGACGAGCGTGTGATCGACGAGCGGGAAGACGACGCTGTGCCGCAGCCGGGCGGTCAGATTCTCGAGTGTGCCGACCGCCTCGATGCGTTCCTTCGGCCAGCCCTGCTCCCTGAGATAGCGCCGCAGGGAATGGTTTTCGTAGGTGTGCAGCAACTCGGTCCACCCCTCGACCTGCCGCTCGATCGGCTGGTCGTCCAACAGTGCGACCTGACGCAACGCGGCACCGAGGGCTTGCCGGCTCGCGGTCGCCAATCCGCAGCCGAAGCCCGCGTGCACCGCGCCCGGATTCGCGGCGTATTCGCCTCGGGTGGTGGTGATTCCGTTGACCCGGAGCAGACCGCGCCCGGCCGAGGGCGGCGGCACATAACGCTGCCTCGGCCCATTGGACCACTCCTCGCCGGTGCGCGATCGATAGAACACCGGGGGAGTCGGGGGAGTGGGCGTTTCCACGAGCACGTCGGAGTTGTAGAACGGCCTGCGCGGCACCCCGAGCTTGTCCGCGAGCGCCAACACCATCGGGTGCGCACTGGACAACCGCATCGCCCCCGCCTCGGCGTGCAGCGCAGGATCGGTGAATACTCCACGAAATGTCTTGACTCGCCCACCCGTTCGATTCCCGTTGGCCTCCAACACCGTGACCTGATGCCCGGCCTCGGCCAGCAGATTTGCCGCAGTCAACCCCGCCGGTCCTGCCCCGACGACAATGATCTTCTTGCGCCGATCCGTCGCGGGCAGACCGTTATCGATGAGGATCTTCAGATAGTCCAGCGTGCGGTCGTTTCCGTTCTCGTCGACCCCGAGCAGCTGCCGGGCAAGCACGGCACTACGGTCACGCCCGGCGTTCTCGGAAGCGGCCGGCGCGCACGCCGTCGCCGCAATAGCGCCGGAAGCGACGACCCCCAGGGTTCCGCGCATCAGACGGCGCCGCGAAACTGCACTCTCTGCCAATCCCCAACCTCCCGCACCGTGGAGCCGCTCTGCCATGACGGCCGCAGACGGTACCCGAATCCGCAGGCCGCACCGGCGAACTCGGCTCCCCGGCCGGTGGCAAGGGCGATTCGTGGCAGATGCGCACTGCCAGTCAACTTTTCGCAGATCGGTGATAGAGCATCCGGGCACGCGCCGCATCGAGCGGTTTGTCACGGTGCAGCGGCAGGAAGTGCTCCAGCTGCCATGCCTGCGCGCCGGCCGCCTGACGGTTGGTGGTGTGCGCCCACGGCGGATAGACGCGGAACGCCCGTTTCCCGCCGCCGCCCGCCGACGCGAGGACCCCACGCTCGTGCAGCACGTGCGCAGGAAAGACGAACTGGCCCAACTGCTCCCGCTCCCGAGTGCTGATGACGAAGAGGTCGACGGGGTCGGTGCGGTCGAAGGGTTGGATCGGCCCACCCGGGGACCGCTTCCACACGGTGACGAATTGCCCGACTTTGGTGGGGGTCGTCTTGGCCGCGCGGAACCGGATCGAGCGGCCGTCGACGGTGAACGAATGAGCGGCGTACGCGGCGCTCTCGGCTTCGGGGAGCGGTGGTGAGCAGACGAACCCGCAGGGGTCGTACACGAGTACTTTCGCCATGTGCAGGTCGCCGTCGACGACGGTCGTCGACCATGGCGTCAGGTCGGCGGGCGGTAGGTCGGTGGCGTGCTCGCCGTTCATGATCACGCGGCCACCTTGGCATGGGCCACCGACAGAACTCGGCGGGCCGCAATGGCCGAGCCGGACCTTCTCGAAGCTGGTCCAGCAGTCGCGCCCTGCTTCGCCGGCGCGGGGGAATACTCCCATTCCGGGCGAGTAGCGCTGTCGCGGCGTTCAATTCCATTGCCAGGGATGGGTGCGGGCTAGCACTATTCCGGTATGCGTTTCTCGATCAACATTCCGAACTTCGGGGACTTCGCCGATGCCAGGACGGTCGCGACGGCGGCCGTCGCGGCGGAACAGGCGGGCTGGGACGCGCTGTTCATCTGGGACCACGTGGTGCACGACAAGGTGGAACGGCGGGGGCAGCCGTTCGGTGATCCGTGGATGCTGCTCACTGCGGCAGCGTTGGCGACATCCCGGATCAGGCTGGGTGCGCTGGTTACTCCGGTGGCTCGGCGACGGCCGGAACAACTCGCCCGCCAGGTGGCGACTCTGGACTCGCTCAGCGGCGGCCGGGTTATTTTCAGCGCGGGCCTCGGTGGCCCGGTAGCGGATGAATTCGGCAGCTTCGGCGAGCCGACCGATCCCGTCGTGCTCGCCGAGCGTCTGGACGAAGGCCTGGAATTGCTGCAGCGCTATTGGTCCGGTGAGCGAGTCGACCATCTCGGCAAGCATTACGAGGTCCGAGACGTCACGTTGCTGCCTGCCTCGACTCAACAGCCCCGCCCGCCGGTCTGGATCGGCGGGTTCTGGCCCCGTCGGCGCCCGTTCCGCCGAGCCGCGCGCTGGGACGGCGTCGTTCCCCTGTTCACCAGCGCGAGCCACGGGCATGTGCCGCCCGTCGATGAGCTGCGTGATGTCGTCACCTATGTGCACGAACATCGAAAAGAACACCAGGACAAGCCATTCGAGGTCGTAGTCGGCGGCGTCAGTCCGGGCGATCCGGATAAGGCCAGGGACCTGATTGCGCCACTCGCCGAGGCGGGCGCGACCTGGTGGGATGAACGTCAGCTGATGACCACCGAGGCTCTGCACCGACTCGCACCGATCATGCGGCGCATCAACCAGGGGCCACCGACGCTCTGACGGACGGGCTCTCAGTCCAGGTGCACGCCGACCTCCGCCACCGCCACGGTTACCATCGAACGCGATGCATATCGACTTGATGCTGGATTCACTGGACGGGTTGTCCGTGGGGGACGCGTTGGGTGCGGAATTCCCCGTCATGCGACGGTCGATTCCGGATCTCGGCACCGACAATCTCCCGGCCGGCCCGTGGGGATGGACCGACGACACCGAAATGGCCTGCTCCGTGGTCGCCGAGCTCGGCCGCCACGGCGGCATCGACCAGGATCGGCTGGCCGCTGCCTTCGCGCGAAGGTTCGACCCGCGCCGTGAGTACGGCTTCATAGCCGTCAGCACGTTGCGTCGGATTCGGGAGGGCGCGCACTGGCGGGAAGTGTCCGGCGCGGCGTACGACAACCAGGGTTCCTGTGGCAACGGTGGAGCCATGCGGGTCGCCCCGCTGGGTGCCTTCTACGCCGGTGACCCGAAAAGGATTGTCGCCGAAGCGGTCCGGTCGGCGCAGGTGACCCATATGCATCGTGAAGGTGTCCTCGGCACGGTCGCGGTTGCGCTCGCGGCCGGGCAAGCCGCGCATGCCCGGTTGCGCGGAACACGGCCCACGCCAGCGGAGTTCATCACCGCCGTCCTAGACCACCTCGACGACGGCGAGACGACCCGCCTGATTCATCGTGCCCGCGCCCTGCTCGGTGCCTCCGTCGGCGAGGCCGCGGCCGAACTGGGCAACGGCTCTCGGGTCACCGCGCAGAACACTGTGCCGTTCACGACGTGGGTCGCCGCGACACATCTGCACGACTATCGGACCGCGATTACGACATGCATTGCGGCAGACGGAGATATCGACACGACCAGCGCCATCGTCGGCGGAATCGTCGCCGCCTACACGGGCACCGCCGCAGTGCCGCAGTACTGGCTCGCCGCGCGCGAACCGTTGCCCGACTGGTTCGATCCGCCGCGCCGACGCAAACACTCCGGCATCGGTCGCGTTCGGAGCTGGTTGACCGGTGCGTCCTGAGGTGCTCGGCTGATCTGCGGGTCCCCGCTGCCGACTCCTGACTTGGATTACTCTGACGACGTGGGGTTTACCGAATATGCGCCAGGTGATGTCGTCTACTTCCCGGAAGGGCCGTTCAGCGGTGTCTGCGCGGTCGTGCGGGCGGTCGACGCCCGGACCGCGAAGCTGCGCATCGACTTCGGTGAGGGCGCGGTCCACCGGGAAGGAAATGTGCTGCGAGAGCGGCGGCACAGTCTGACCGTCGGATTCGACGAGATCGAGTTGGTCTAGGCACGCGTGTACGCAAACGCTTCGCGGTCCGCTGGCATCTCCGGTCCTTCGGTCGCCCTGCTCGTCGCGCTCGCCGTGGGTCTGGTGGCCGCTTTCATCGCCGCTCCGGGCAAGCTGGCGGCGAACGGCTCGAGCGACTTCGGCGATGAAAGCAGCCTTCGCGCGACTCTTCGCGTGGCGTTCGTCGAGTACTGGGGTTCCGGCGACCGGGATTTCCCGCCTGCCTTATCCAACGTTGTCGATTATTGGTTCCGCTACCACGTGGTCAAAGCCTTGATCGCGGCTGTATTGCTGGTCGTGCTCGGCGCACTCGCCGTTTTGCTCTGGCGGGCATTCCTGAGTGGTAGGCGAAACAGCCTCGCCTTCGCATCGGCCGGCGCACTGGTCACGCTGCTCGCACTCGGCTCATCAGTGCTGGTAATGGCCAACATCCAGGGTGCGGTAGCCCCCTTTTCGTCACTGCTACCACTGCTGACAGCAGGCGCACCCGATGGCGCACTCGCCGACACGCTCGACCAAATCCGGCTGCAACTCGCCGACTCCCTTAGCGCAGGTGGCCGAACCCCGCCTGCCCTCGACGCGATGATCGGCGACTTCGCCCGCTACCACCTGGCGATGGCCGTTATCGCCGCCGTCGCGGCCCTCATCCTCCTCGCCATAAGCATCGCGTCATGGACCGCGTTCAAGCGAACGGACTCCTCCGACAGCCGAACCAGACGCACGTGGGGTTCCTTCGGCGCCCTCTTCACAGTGGTGTCGCTGGCCGCGCTCGTCATCGCCGTGGTGAACACGTCCACCGCCACAGACTCGGCCCCCGCCCTGCTGGCCTTCTTCGAGGGCGGCTGGTGAAGCACCGCCGGCGCCGCGGCATACCTTGCCGCCGTTCGGCACTCCGTCACCGATACGCCGTTGCGGCCCAGCATTGTTCACTCCCAGATCGCCGACGCGCTGCGCGGCGAGTTCGGTGACGTGCACGCCACAGCCCGCACCAACGGCACCGAACTGTTCGTGAATCCACTGATGGCGATGTACCTGACCATCGATCTGCCTGCGCTCGCCCGCAGCGTCGAGTACTTACCGCTGCTCGCGCATACCGAGCGCGCCTACCAGGTGGTGCAGGTCATCGAAGCACATCTGTCGGCACGCCCGAAGCCACGTCCGCACTGCCGCATTCCGCACTGACCGGGCCTGCGGGTTCAGGATGGGATGGGCAACGGCCGGCGCGGTACCGGCTCGGCGACGACGATCGACGTGGTCGTCTGCCCGAACATGAGGAACCTGTCGAGTATTTCCTCGAGTTGAGCGATCGACGGCCCGTGCACCTGGAGCAGGAAACAGTCCTCGCCGGTGATGCGGAAGCACTGCACCACCTGCGGTGTATCTCGGGCCGCTGCAACGATTTTCGGGAGCTGGCCGGGGCCGGGGCGGATGCGCACCAGCGCGGCCACCGGCATGCCGAGGGCGGCCGGGTCGACCTCCATCCGGAAGCCGGTGATCACGCCGTCGCGTTCCAGTCGCTGCACCCGCTCGGTGACCGCGGGCGCCGACATACCGACGCGGCGGGCGAGCTCGGACATGGACAGCCGTGGATCGGCGTGTAGTTCGTTGAGCAGTTGCACGTTCACCGCGTCCAGCAGCCGCGATCGTTCGGTTAAGGAATCTTGGCCATTGTGCCTTGATTTTCCAGCCAACTCACTTCCTCTTCCTGGATAGTGCCATTCCGGCGGGGAGTATTTCTTAGGAAGATACTCCGCATGACAACACCGTCCGGGCTCGCTACGCGGCGAACACCGCGGGTACCGGCGTCGGCCTACTTCGGCATCAGCGCGATCTTCCATTATCTGGGGCCGGCTTTCGCCGTGCTGCTGTTCGCCCGCGTGGACGTGCTGGGCGTGGCTTGGCTGCGAATCGCTGCTGCCGCAGTGGTTTTCGCGGTATGGCGCAGGCCGTGGCGGCTCGTTCGTCGGCTCACGCCGGAGCAGCGGTGGGTACTGCTCGGGCTCGGTGTCGTGCTCGCGACCATGAACGCGACGTTCTACCTGGCCATCGAGCGGCTACCGCTGGCCACCGTCGGGGCGATCGAATTCCTCGGCACGATCGTGCTCGCCGCGATCGGTGTACGCAACGGCCGCAACGGGATCGCCCTCGTGCTCGCCATCGCCGGGGTGGTCGCGTTGGTCGATGTCCAGTTAACCGGTGCGCCATGGGGTTTCGTCTTCGCCTTCGTGAACTGCGCGCTGTTCATGCTCTATGTGCTCCTCGGCCACCGGATCGCGAACACCGGCGGGGGACTGTCCGGCGTCGACCAGCTCGCCGCCGCGATGCTGATCGCCGCAGTCGTCGCGACACCGTTCTGTCTCGGCGCGGCAGTCCCCGCTCTCACCAGCCCGGCGGCGCTGTTGGCCGGCGTGGGCGTCGGCGTCTGCTCGTCGGTCATCCCGTACGTCACCGACCAGCTCGCTATGGCCCGATTACGGCGCCACACCTTCGCATTGATGCTGAGCATCCTGCCCGCCGTCGCGACGGTGATCGGGATCGTGGTGCTCACCCAGATCCCCGCCCTCCAGGAGTTGACCGGCATCGCGTTGATCGCCGTCGGTGTCCTGATCCACCAAGAAAGCAAGGAGTAGCGATGGAGTACCTCCGGTTGGGCACCTCCGGTCTCACCGTGTCCCGAATCTGCCTCGGCATGATGAGCTACGGCAGCCCCGACTCGTGGGCCTGGATGCTCGACGAGGATGCCGCGGCACCGATCGTCCGGCAGGCCGTCGAATCGGGCGTCACGTTCTTCGACACTGCGGACATGTACTCCGACGGGGCCAGCGAGCTGATCACCGGTCGGCTGCTCGCCCAGCTGTTTCCCCGCCGCGACGACTACGTGCTGGCCACCAAGGTCTACTTCCCGATGGGCCCCGGCCCGAACGACAAAGGCTTGTCCCGCAAGCACATCATGTCCGCCATCGACGCATCGCTCGACCGGCTCGGCGTCGACTACGTCGACCTGTATCAGATCCACCGCTGGGACAACGAGACTCCGATCGAGGAGACCATGCACGCCCTGCATGACGTCGTCACCGCCGGAAAAGCCAGATACCTCGGCGCCTCCAGCATGTTCGCCTGGCAGTTCGCCAAGGCGCAGCACGTCGCCGAGACGCACGGCTGGACGAAATTCATCTCGATGCAGAACCACTACAACCTCGCCTACCGAGAAGAAGAGCGTGAAATGATCCCACTCTGCCGAGACCAGGGCGTCGGCATCATCCCGTGGAGCCCCCTGGCCCGCGGACTACTCACCGGCTCCCGCGAACGCGGCGGCGCCCTGACCACCGTGCGCTCCGGCACCGACCCCATCGCGGACACCATGTACACCGACGACGACTTCGACATAGTCGACGCGGTACGCAAGGTCGCCGCCGAACGCGACCTCCCACCCGCCCAGATCGCCTTGGCCTGGCTACTGGGCCGCCCCGGGGTAACCGCGCCGATCATCGGAGCGACGAAGACGAGGCACCTCGCGGATGCGATAGCCGCGATGCCGATCCAGTTGAGCGAGACGGAGATTGCGACCCTGCAAGCGCCCTATCGGCCGCACCCCGTACTCGGCCACCAATAGCGTTGGCGTGGAACGGCGTTCGCACTGAGGTTCGCGTGTTCGCTTCGCCGGCGCGCGAATAGCCGGGACGGAAGATGCACTGTGGTCCGCGATCTCAGTCGATGGTGCCGCAAGGTGGTTGGTGCGCAGGCGCTGTCGGCGGTGAGGAACGGAGCCTAGGTCGCGATGTCCTCGGCCAACTCCAGTGCCGTCATGAAGTGGATGAACAGGGGCCAGGGAAGCTTCACCTCGCCGTGCGGGGTCAGCACCACCCGGTCGACCGTGGCCGGAGTGAACGGGCCGTTCGGCGTGAGATCCGGGACGAGCACGTCCAGGTAGTTGTTGGCGTCGGGATCCGGACCCGGAACACAGAGTTCTTAGCACCATGCATTGCGATCGCTGAAGTAGAACGAGTTGACTTCGAATCGCTGGTCCCCGTAGTGCCAGGCATTGTTGGTCCGCCGGATATCGCCGACGACCTCGGCTGGTCGGCTCGTGGTGAAGATGTCTCCTGAGGTCTGCACCTGGTCGCGGAACCGGCGCAGGACCAGCCAAGGGATCGACCCCGGCCCGAAGCTGACCGCACCGTGGTGCTGAGACTTCGGGGCGAACGGGCCCTCGTCGGGAGTCATGTCCGCAACGCTGACATCGAGGTGCGGCCCGGTGCCGGGCGGACCGGTAATCCCTTGCAGTGCATAGGTCCAAGCGTCCTCGGGCAGGCAGTAGTACGAGCTGACCTCGTACAGGTTGCCGTCGTGCTCCCAGATCTCCACCTCGGCAGCATCGCACGGTACTGTCGGCGGCGCGGGTGGGTCGGTCGGGGCTGCGGCGACGGCCTTCAGAGGCTGCGCAAGTGTCAGGAGCCATCAACGGATAATTTCGGCGCGCACTCTTTCGTTCGGTGTCCCGATGTTCCAGAAGCGAACATTGCCTCAGCGTCGAGGTAGGAGCCGGTTCCACCGGTGATGGCCATGTCGAGCGGGCTCGAGCCCCGCACCCACAGCGCCTGCATCGTGACCGAGCCGCTCTCGAGCTGCATCGTGAGCAAGCACTGCGTAGTGACCTTTTCCCCGTCGACATGGATGGCTTGGCAAGTGCCTCCCCCGCGTCCGACCTTTCGCCCGTCCTTGATGGCGTTTCCGGAGAAGACATCCATATCGCCGATGCTCGTCCCCTGGGCATTGGGAAGCTTTGCCAGCCAGCCGATTTGAACGAGGGATCAATTCGCGAGCGATTGCTGCGGAAAATCGGACTTCAGCTACGAGCGGACTTGATCAGAACCGTGGGCGGGAATCCCTGAGCAGGACGTGAATGATCCTCGAGACGGCGAGTCCTGAGGCGAGGCCGATCAGTGCTGTGATGGCTCGGCTCCCTCGGTTGCCGATCGGACGGTAGCGGGCAGTGCCGTCGCGGATTTCGATGTAGCCCATGGCGCGTACGTCTGCGCCGCCGCCTTCGGCTCCGTCGCTGGATCCGGTGCGACTGTATCCGAAGCGTGCGCGGGCGACGGGGATGACGGTGATGCCCTCGGCAGTGACGGGTTCGCCGAAAACTGTTGCCGCATAGGCCTGTTCACCGAGAACGCCCGCCTCTTTCTGACGCAGTCCCGCAGAGATCGCCGCGACGTCCGCCTTGTCGATCGCACTGAACGAGGGGTAGGGCTCCTGTGCTGCCTCCATTGCCGTGAACCCTCTCCAACCGTCGCCGCCTTCCACCGAACAGTAACCGACAGCCGACAGCGGAAGTTGTCAGCGCGCCGCCCCCGCTGCCTTGAATCTGCGGATACCCCGGCTCAGTAATGGCTTGTCCCACAGGCTCGGTGGCGTGCGTTCGGGATCCATCAGTTCGTTCTCCGCCAGCGGACTGTCCTCGTTCTCGACGGTCGCCGGCTCGAATCGCATCAGGGTCCGGCCGTCGCCGCGCAACGCCTCGACGGTGTGCAGCAGCGACGACGTCTCGGTGAGGGTGGCGTCGAACTTGGCGGGTTCGGCAGCGAGATGTTCGCAGATCAGCTGGCGCCGGATGCCGAGGATGGTCTCGCGCAGCTGGTCACCGTTCGCGGTGGCGGGCGTAACCTCGACGGCCAGATCGCATTCGGTGTCGAACCCCATCGAACGGTTGTTGAGGTTCGACGATCCCACCCGCAGCAGTCGATCGTCCATCACCAGCACCTTGGCATGGACATAGATCGGGGCGCCGGCGTCGGTGACGGGGTAGTAGACGCCGAGCCGGTTCTCGGTGTCGGCCTGCCACAACAGATGCAGTAGGCGGCGGCGAGCACCGTCCATCGCTTGTTGTTCGAGCCAGCCGTCGGCGTGCCGCGGCAGCACCAGCACGATCTCCGGACCGTTCGGCTCGCGCAGCCGCGCGGCGATCGCCTCGGCGAGGGTGCGTGAGGCGAGGTACTGGCTTTCGATGTACAACGACCGCGTGGCGCCCGCGATCGCCGCCAGATACAGCGCCTCGATCTCCCTGACCTCGGCGCGGTCGGCGAGCTCGGGGAAGGTCCGCGCGATACCGACATCCACGGACCGCATCGTCGGCTCCAGCCCGTCCGGCCACGGTGTGTCCCCGGTGATTTCGTCGACCGCGGCCAATTGCTGTCCCGTCGCCGCCTGCCATCGGGCCCTGGCCAATTCGCCGATCGCCTTCGCCGCGGCACCGTCGACGGCGGTGGTCGCGTCGTGCCATGGTCCGTACCGGTTGCCGTTCGGCTTGGTGCGGAAGTGGTTGTCGTCGCGGTGGTCGCTGGTGTCCCAGCGGTCGACGGTCATGTCGATGCCGCCGCAGAAGGCGAGCGCGTCGTCGATCACCACGATCTTCTGATGGTGCGCCGAGCCCAGCGGGTGCGCGCCGTCCATTTCGAAATGCAGCCGTCGATCGGTGATCCAATTGACGACGAAGATCGGTGTCATCCCGCGGCTGATCGCGGCGAACGCACCCACATTCCATTTCAGCAGATAGATCTCGAGCTCCGGTCGCACTTTCGGCAGCCAGGACAAGAATCTGCCCAGCCGATCAGGTCCCTCGAGGGTCTTGCCCTGCGGTTCGAACTTGATCCGGGTATCGAAGTCCCAGCCGATCAGCACGATGCGCTTGCGGGCCTGCAACATCGCGGACTTGGCATAGCGGAAATAGTCTGCCGCATCGACGATGCACGCCAGCCGATCGGCCCGGGCGATCTGCCAGCAGGTGTCGCCGGGGGTGAGGATTTGTTGCTCGTCGCTCATGCTGTAGTCAGTTCTCCCGTCCGGCCGGACACCCGTTCCCGCAGGTGAACGATTCAGAGTACTGGTAACAGCCGAGAATTCAGGTACCGCGGCGAGGACGCAGTCCTCTGGCGCGGCCTGCGCGGTGCCGGGCCGGGTTGATCTGTTTCAGACCTCACTTTTTCGGAACACGTTCGTGCTGAGGTATTTCAGGCCGGAGTCCACCAGGATGTTGGTGTCGGGGGCGAGTCGTTGCCCGAGTTCGATGGCCGCAATGACGTTGACGCCGGGGGAGGCTCCGGTGAACAGCCCTTCTTCCGTCACGATCGTCGTGCCATGGCTTCGGCGTCGGCAGTGGGCACGGGGATGATCTCGTCGGGGAGGTCCGGGTCCCACATGGGCGGTGGGTAGCGAATCCCTGGACGCGACCGCAACCTGAGCACGCCGATCCACCGGCCGCTGCCTTCGCACATCGGTCCCCGTTGGTGCGAACGGGGCCGACAGCCGGTATGCCGTTGCCGTTGCCGTGTGGCCGACGTGGGACACAGGCAAACCTTCGGCTTCTACAACTCTCGTGGTAATGCTCGCCAGCGGCTGATCCGGCGCAGCAGTACGGACTCACTGTAAGCAGTATCTCCCCACGGCTGTGGTCCGTCGGGTTTGCTCGATCGGAGCTGGGGAAAGCACGCCAGGGGGATAGATACCGAAGGAGCTATCAGATGGCTAACCTCGACGCAATATACGAGAACGACACGGCCTCGCGTGACCGCGAGTCCGACGGCTTTTCTTCCGATGCGACACGGACCTCGCGCAGCCACGCTGGGGAAGGGATACAAGACGGCTACAACATCCCCGGCATCCTGTTGTGGGTAGTGGGTATCGCTGCACTCGGTGCGACGCTCACCGCGGCCGGGTCCGGCTTCCGTGGGTGGGCGACGATCGGCGCGATCGTGTGCGCAGTCTCCCTGCTGGGTGGTTCGGGCTGGCTCCTGCTCGAGCATCGTCGAATCAAGGCCAAGGAAGGACTTTCCCTGACCGACCAAGTCGGGCACTAGCAATGCGGAGCCGGCGCATTCTCCACGACGGGGTCGCCGACCGGGGTGTACTCGCCGGGTTATAGACCGTCTTCGTCGCGGTCGTGGCCTGGCGTGCGACCCCGTCGAGTCGAGGGCCTCCGAACAACGAACGGACCACGATCAGCTCCGCCAGGTCGGCGACGGTGCGTAATCCATCTGCTGGCCGATGGCGCCGCGAGTCGCTCGATGGTCCTCAACGACACCGGTTGTGCCGAATATGCGCGAGCAGCCGCACGAGCACTACTCGACGCCGCCATCCCAGCGGAGGCCGAGTCGCGGCCACGCTGAACCCCGCTACGCCAAGGCGTCCCGTGGGGATCGAGCGGGCCGAACTCGACACACGTAGTCGGCAGGTCGGACCTGCCTGGCGCAAAAGGCCATCGGCACGCAGGGTCGTCGAGGGGGCGCGTTTCGATTACTCCGCTGGGGTGAGTCGCGGGATCCGCACCAGCTCAGGAACGCCCAGCCTCTTGTTCGTCATGTCGACAGCCTTCTCCTCAGCCTCCGCCGCCTTGTCGGCGAGCGCCGAATTCGTGGGCTCCTCCATAGCCTTCGCGGCGGCGTCGGCGGCGGCGCGGGCACCGTCGAGGTCGATGGCGGCGTTGACTTGCATGACGAGATCGACGAGCTCGGCGGTGAGGGCGGCGGCACCGGCGGCGTATTCGGCGGCATGGTTGGCGTCGGTGCCTTTGTCGTCGGCGTCATCGGCGTGTTTTGAAGCCCCTAGGGTGTATTCGCCGAGCTTCTGACGGAGTTCCTGAATGGCGTCGGGGCCTGCTTCATTCTCGATCATACGCGCGGCGAGACCCTCGGCGAGAGCGTCGGTGACGGTCTCGCTCTGTACGATCGCCCATGCGCGAGCGGCGGCGCTGTAGGCGCGCTGACACGCCTGGATGATCAACTCCTTCTCCGCCGCTTCCCAAGCGTTCGCGCCAGTGCACTTGCCCTCCCACGGGGTTTTCGCGTGCGCCGGCGCCGAGACACCGATCCCGGTGCACAGCACCGCCGCGGTCATCGCCAATGCCGTGCACATCCTCCGCATACGAGATCCCATTCCAACCTCCGCTGATAGCGCCGAACTCAGGACGGCCGACCACACGCCCGAAACGCAGGATCGACACAGACCTGATTCGGAGCCGCACCTGCCATGGATGGGATACACCTTCATCACAACGCATTTTGCTGGCTGGGGTCACCGTATTCGGCGGCATCCAACCGTCGTTTCAAGCAGAACAGCGCTGCCTAATTGTTTGCACTGCAAGGCTTTTGGGTGCGGGGGCAGGGAGGGTTCAGTCCGGGCTGCTTGTCATATGGGCATGTAGCTGCTCGAGGATGCCCTGCAGGTTGCGCCGGCGTGCCGGCGTCAGGGTTTCCAGCGCCGCGCGGACGCCGTGCATCCGCTCGCGCACCTGCTGAGCGATCGCGGTGCCCTCGGCGGTGGCAACGACCTTCTTCACGCGGCGATCGGCTTGGTCGATGTGCCGCTCGACCAGTCCACGCTGCTCCAATCGATCGATGAGCAAGGTGATGTTCGATGCGTCACAGGACAAAGCTTCGGCCAGATCGCGCATTGCTCGCGGTTCGGCCAGCAGGAAGAGGAGCTTGGCTTGGCTGTAGGTCAGATCCAACCCCTGTGCCGCGGCGAGAAAGTCCTGTTGGTAGACGCGGCAGAACTCCGCGAGGGTCGCCATGACATCGAGGGCGGTCGGCGCGACCGGTGGCGAGGAGCGTGGCACAGTGCAAAGGTATGCCGAATACTTGATGAACTCAAGTTTCTCGACGGATGCTTACGCCCGTGACGCTCGACAGAATGCTTGACAAAATCAAACACTCTCGGATGTACTGTCGAGAAGTTGCTTGAGTTGCTCAACTATCTGGCGGCTCGAGCGCCCCCGTTAACCCTGCTCTTCCACAGACTGCGGCCGCCGACGGTGCTGGCACCGGCTCGGCGCCGATTTCGGAGACGATATGACCTCGGTAGTAGACACCACTCGGATCCGGCGGTTGCTGGATCGCCCGTTCACGGTCGGCGACCTGACCGTTGCGAACCGGATCGCGATGGCCCCGATGACGCGAAATATGTCGCCGGACGGCGTTCCGGGAACCGACGTCGCCGAGTACTACGCCCGCCGGGCGGCCAACAATGTGGGTCTTATCGTCACCGAGGGCACGTATATCAACCGGGCCGCGGCCGGCGCTTACGACAACGTGCCGCACTTCTACGGTGGGCAGTCGCTCGCCGGCTGGGCGCACGTGGTCGAGCAGGTGCACCTCGCGGGCGGCAAGATCATTCCGCAGCTGTGGCACACGGGAGTGGCGCGCACCGCGACCGAGCCGCCCGCCGAAAGCCCGTCCGGGGTGGGGCTGACCGGGGATGCGACCGGAAAAGCCATGACGCAGCGCGATATCGACGAGACGGTCGCCGCCTTCGCCGAGGCGGCGGCCGCGGCGGAGCGCCTCGGCTTCGACGGTGCCGAACTGCACGGCGCGCACGGCTATCTGATCGACAGCTTTCTGTGGAGCGGCACCAACCAGCGCACCGATGGCTACGGCGGTGACCCGGCGTCCAGGGCCCGGTTCGCCGTAGAGATCGTCGAGGCCGTGCGTGCCGCCGTCTCTCCCGGTTTCCCCCTCTTCTTCCGGCTCTCCCAGTGGAAGTCCGGGAACTACGAGGCCAAGATCGCGGAGAGCGCGGGCGAACTGGATCAGCTCCTGTCGCCACTGGTCGACGCGGGTGTGGACGCCTTCCACGCCTCGACCCGCCGATACTGGCTACCCGAGTTCGACGGCAGCGACCTCAACCTGGCCGGCTGGGTCAAGAAGCTCACCGGCAAGCCAACGATGACCGTCGGCTCGATCGGGCTGGACCAGGAGTTCGTCGGTTCCGGCGGCTGGCAGAAGCAAGCCGGCGTGGCGGGCATCGATCAGTTGCTCGATCGCCTCGAGCGCGACGAGTTCGACCTCGTCGCCGTCGGCCGGGCACTGCTGGCCAATCCCGACTGGGCCACCAAGGCGCTGCAAGGCCGCCTCGATGAGACGATCGCTTTCGATCGCGCAGTCTTGAAGTCCCTCAACTGATCCCAGCCTTTACCCATCTCGCTCGCTGGGCGAACTCGATGGACCGTCGGCAGGGATGCAGTGCATCGACTATTACTTGCTGGCAAGTTCCTTGTTGCAGGCGTTGAGGATTCGCCCGAACACATGGCCGACCACGGTTCTGGCGATCCTGCCTACGAGGGGACCCGCATCGATGGCGGTGGTCCAAGCCACCCCGGTCCCGCCCGGCACTGTTGTGAACGTCATCGATGCGCCCTTGTGCGGTATCGGCGGAAAACTGCGGTCGACGACATACTCGAACGAATGTGGTGGGTCATAGCTGGTGATTCGCTCATGGAAGTGACCGATCAGCCAGGTGTGCCGCCGGATCGCGCCGACCCCGTACGCCGCGCCTTCGCCCGGGCGGGTGAGCTTGTCACGCAACACCCAAGCTGTGCGTTCGTAATTCGTGGTGTCGGCACACCACTCGAAGACTTTCTCGAGCGGTGCGGCGATGGTGCGTTCGACAACGATGGTTTCCATATCGATCCCTCTTGGCGTTGTTCCGGACATGACTCTTGGACACCACTCGGCCCTCGACCGTGACATCGCGCGATGTGGTCTGCCTCACGGCACCATCATGATTCGGGTTGAGCGGCATCGACGATTCGTGGGAATCTGATCCTGCGCCCGGTCCCTTCGGGATGGCCACCGGCCTCCCGCTGTTCGGCGGTGAACTGTGTGAGCCGGGCGCGGACGTCGTCCGGCATCGCCGCGGTTCTCCTCGTCCCGAGGTCGACGTGCAGGTCCAGCTGTTCGGAGACGGCCACCCGTGTCCGGTCGCCGAGATTGCGCACCTCATGAAAGAAGTGCAGCCGCTTGGCATCTACCCCCAGCAGCCAGGAATCGACGGCCAGCCGTGACCCGTGCAGCACCTCTCGTTCGTAAGTCATGGCGGACTGCACGACGACCTTCCCGAACCCGGTTGTCCGGACGTACTCGTCTCCGAGGCCGAGCGCGTCGGTGAACGCGGCATGGGCGCGGTAGACCACGATCCCGTAGTGCTGGGCGTTCATGTGATTGTTGATATCGATCCACGCCGTATCGACGTCACATTCGAGGGATCACACACCGCCACCTTCCCCGCGCTGTCAGCAGTTACGAGGCTCAGGCTACAACCAAGCAATTGCTTGGTACAGCCGACGCCTTGCCTGCCATGTCCGAATTCGTTTCCTGCGGAAGGCGTTTTGAGCACTTGTGCATGGCCGCCGAGTCAAAACCACATCAGCTTGTGCTGTCGAATCACGCGACCGTCGAACGGCGTGCGCCGGACTGGTGCAGTCGCTCGCGAACGAGTGTGCCCGGAGTTTCGGACGACATCGACCGGGTAGATCTTGATTTTCTGCTCCGATCGACAGGTGCTTGTGCAGTGGCGTGGCAACAACGATGAACGAGCTCGATATCGAACGTGCGTATCTGATCGCCGGAGTCGCATTGTTGTTGGCGGCGACGCTGCCTCGGCTCTTCAAGGATCGGGCGATCACCGCGCCGATGCTCATGTTGGGGGTCGGGGCGGTCGGCGGACTGGTGATCGGGCCGACCGGCTTGCGGGCGGTGTCGCCGCTGTCCCATCCGACCGTGATCGAACACGTCGCGGAGCTGTGTGTGATCGTGGCGCTGATGGGTGTCGGGCTGGCCATCGACCGTCCGCTGCACTGGCGTACCTGGGGCTCCACCTGGCGGCTGCTGCTGATCACGATGCCGCTGTGCATCGCGGCCGTGGCGGTATTCGGGTGGTGGGCGGCGGCGTTGACGCCTGCCGCCGCCGTTCTGCTCGCCGCAGTGCTGGCGCCCACCGACCCGGTGCTGGCCTCGGATGTGCAGGTGGAGGGGCCGACGCCCGGCGGCGCGAGCTCCGCCGAGGAGGACGACGAAGTGCGGTTCGCGCTCACGTCGGAGGCGGGCCTCAACGATGCCCTTGCCTTCCCCTTCGTCTACCTGGCGATCTTCCTCGCCACCCACGGCTCGGTGCAGAACTGGTTCGCCGGCTGGTTCGCTTGGGAACTGCTCGGCAAGATCGCGGTCGGCGCCGTCCTCGGGGCAATCGTGGGGGACCTGCTCGGGCGCGGCTTGTTCCGATTCCCCATCGAGAACGCACGACTCGCCGACCAGGGCGAACCGATCGCCGCCTTGGCCGCGGTGTTCGCGGTCTACGGGCTCACCGAACTCGTCGGCGGCTACGGCTTTCTCGCGGTGTTCGCGTGCGCGATCGCCATGCGACGGATCGAGCGCGACAGCGGATACCACGAACAGATGCACAGCCTGGTCGAACAGTTGGAACATGTCCTGACGCTGGTAGTGCTGCTGCTCGGAGCGGCGTTGACCACCGGACTGTTGACCGCGCTGTCCTGGCAAGGAGTCGCACTCGGTGTACTGCTCGTTTTCGTCTTCCGGCCGTTCGCCGGGTGGCTGGCATTGCAGCGCTGCGACGAGATGGCGCCGAAAGAGCGCGCCGTCACGGCATTCTTCGGCGTCCGCGGTATCGGCTCGATCTACTACGTCTCCTACGGCCTGACCCAGGCGGACCTTTCCTCCGAAGCCGAGGCCCTGTGGGCGATCACGGCATTCACGATCGTCCTGTCCGTGCTCGTCCACGGTGCCAGCGCGGGCTGGGTGATGAAACATCTGGAGAACATCCGCGGCAAGGAGAGTGCCTGACGCGGTCGGAATCGTGCGAGCTGAACGACCTTGTTCCCTGTCGTTTGTGCGCCGGCAAGCCGGGTAGGGCGTCGATGGGTGGCTATCAGCCCGGCCACCCAGGCCGACCAGGAGGTATCAACCATGGCGACACAACGCATCGACAGCACTGCGGATGTCATCGACTTCCTAGTGGAACAACACAATCGGATTCGTCAGCTGTTCACCGAAACCGCCGCGGCGGTGACCCCGGAGGAACGGGAGCAGAAGTTCTTCGAGCTGCGTCGGCTGCTCGCGGTCCACGAGACCGCCGAGGAGGAGATCGTCCACCCGCGGGCTCGCCGTGCGCTCGACAACGGCGACGCCATCGTGGACGCCCGGTTGCAGGAGGAGAACAAGGCCAAGCAAGCACTGGCCGAACTCGACAAGATGAATGTGAACGCACCGGAATTCGGCGTGAAACTCGCTGCCCTGCGCGACGCGGTACTCAACCACGCCGGGCACGAGGAAAGCGAAGAATTCAAGCAGCTGCGCACCCAGCTCGACCAGGACGACCTGGAGCGGATGCGCGGCGTTGTCGAATTCGCCGAGAAGACCGCGCCGACCCGGCCGCACCCGGGTGTGGAGTCCGCACCCGCGAACATGTTCGCGGGACCGTTCGCCGCAGTGCTCGACCGTGTCCGCGACGCAATCTCGAAACCGCGTCAGTAATAACACCTTTCGCTAGGAGGTAGCACAAGCGGCGGTCGCGGCACTGCAGCCCAACCGCCGCTCACGTTGTTCAGCAGGCAACGGCCACTGCATGATTCGCTGCGGTGGTTGTCGTGGCGCTGCGCAGGCGGCGACGCATCGACCGAAGACTTCTCCGCCGCTGAACTCTGTGCTCGGGTATCACGATGTCCAGATCCGGCGTTGCGCAGCGAATGGGTCGGGTTCGACACGGCTCTGATCGGACCAGATCATCGTCTGCCGCTTGTCCAGTGTGTATCGGGGCCAATTCGAGCCCGGGTCACGGTTTTTGATGAAGGCGACCCAGGACGCGTGCATGGCGTCGGCCAGTGCTTGCGGCGGTGCATCGCCCTCCACGTCGGTGACGCCGGGAGCCTTCAGCAGATCGAACTCGAACGGCAGGTCCAAGCAATGCGCTGCCAGCCCGCGATAGCTGGGAGCCGTTGAGGTCCAGTCGAATTCGTACAGCCAGGTCGGGAGGTTCAGTCCGGCGCGTGCTTCGGCGACCTGATACGACGGTCCCCGAATGATGCTGTCGCTGATGGCTTGACCAGCCAGCTGGGTCGGGTCCGCGCCGGGATAGGCGGCACGGTAGGCGTCCATGTCGGCGCCTCGACCGGCGAGCGCGAGCGGGCTGGCGGCCGCCGCTTCCGGATTCTGCGCGAGCATGGTTGCCGCCATATTGAATTCATGCCTGGTGAAGCCGAGCAGCAGCGGAATGTCGCCGCCCGCACCGTTGCTCAACATCGCCGGTGTCGCGTCGGGGATCAGCCGGCCGTCGGCGAACGGTGCCAAGCCGAGCATCGGCACGCTCTCGCTGCCCGGCCCCGGCGCCTGGAGCGCGTCCTGCAGATCGAGCACCTTGTCCTCGGACAGCGCGCGTAACGCGGCCGCCGTCGCGGGCACCCCGGTGCGCCGGGTGAACAACTCGGCGACGGCGCGGCCCGCGGCGAGATCGTTCGGTTGGGTCACCGCCCCGGAGGCGCTGATGCCCGCACGGAACAGGCCACGCGCGGACGGCGTGGCCATCAGCGCCCAGACCGCCCCGCCGCCCGCGGACTGACCGGCGATGGTGACCTGAGCCGGATCGCCACCGAACGACGCGATATTGTCGCGAACCCACTGGAGACCAGCGATCCAGTCCAGCACCGCTCGATTGTCCGGAGCGCCGTCCAGGCTCAGGAAGCCATCGATGCCCAGCCGATAACCGACCGAAACCACCACCACGCCATCACGATTGAACGCGGTGCCGTCGTACCAGGGGCTGGCCGGGCTGCCCGCGACGAAGCCGCCGCCGTGGATCCACACCAGCACCGGCAGCCCGCGCGCCGACGGGTCGGGAGTGAAGACATTCAGGTTGAGGATGGCCGCACCTGGAATGCTCGGCTCCGGGATGGTGGTCACCGCACCCATCGATCGGCGCTGGGCGGTGGGCCCGTACGCGGTGCACTCCAGCGTTTCGGTCCACGGCGCGGGCGGTACCGGAGCGGCGAACCGCAACTCACCGACCGGCGGCTTCGCGAACGGCACGCCCAGGAACGCGATGCCGGTGTCGCGTCGGCTGCCCCGGACCGGACCGTATGTCGTCTGGACGACCTCCGACGGAGCGCGCTCGGACGAGCACGCGGCGGCCAATGCCAGCGCGCCTGCTCCGAGCAGCACCGTCCGGCGGGTCAGGTGGGGCATTGCGACCTCGATTCGTGTGTGGGTTGACCAAGGCATGTTCGCGGTTGCGCCGGAAATAAGTCAACGGTTGAAAAAATTCGTGACCAGCCTATTGTTGGATTGTGGAGACAAGTCCGGCACACGATTCGGTGGCCGTCCGCCGCCGCAACCTTGGCTCGGTGCTGCGCCACGTCGCCGAACACGGGCCCTGCGCGCGCACCGAGATCGCCGTGGCCACCGGCCTGTCGCACGCGTCGGTCACCACCCTGGTGGCCGACCTCACAGCCCGCGGGCTGCTGCGCGAAGACGGTGTGCTGACCAGCGGCGCCCGCGGGCGTCCGCGCCGCCTGCTCCGAATTGTCCCGCGCCGTGCGGTGACCGTCGCGGTGCAGATCAGCGCCGAACAGCTCCGCGTGGCCGTCGCCGATCTCGCGGGCACGATCGTGTGGCAGGACGCCGTGCCGCACCACAGTGCCGCAGGCGTGCCCGCCACCATGGCGGACGCGGTCGCCACCGCGGTCCGGCGGGCCGAAGCGGCGGCGCCACCCGGCGCGGAACTGGTGCGCGTCGCGGTCGCGATGGCGGGGCCGGTCGCCGCCGATGAGGCGCAAACCGTGCTCGTCGCACCGGATTTCGGTTGGTTGCGCCCCGTCCGACTACGTGCGCTGATCGCCGCCCGGCTGCCGGGGAGGACGTGCCCGATCGACGTGATCAACGATGCGAACGCCGCCGCCCTGGCCGAATACCACGCGCAGCCACGGCGACCGCGCGGCGTCGTCTACATCGCGGCGGGCACCGGCATCGGCGGCGGAGTGGTGCTGGACGGGCGCATCCACACCGGCAGCCACGGCATCGCCGGCGAGCCGGGCCACCTGCCCGTCGCCATCGACGGTCCGCCCTGCGCCTGCGGTGCGCACGGCTGCCTGGTCTGCTACGCGGGTCCCGAGGCGCTGCTCACCGCCGCCGGCCTCGGTGATCTGTTGCGGCGCAACGGACTAGGCCCCGCCACCGACCAGCTGACCCAGGCACTCGACCGCGGCGACGAACGCGCCCGCGCGGCAGCCGATCTCGCCGGACAGGCCTTGGGCACCGCGATACTGTCCATCACCGCCCTGCTCGACATCGACGAAGTGATCCTCGGCGGCACACTCGCGCAATGGTTTCCATGGTTGGAGCCATCGATCCGGCACCAGCTCGCCGGCCGCCGAGCCCTGGTCCCCGACATCGAACCAGCCGTCATCCCCGCCTGCCTCGGCACCGACGCCACCCTCCTCGGCGTCATCGAATTCGCCCGCCGCGTAGCCCTCTCCGACCCCACCACCGTCCCGCGCAGCGTCGCGGCCTCGAACCGTTCGGTGTTTCCCGCGAGCTAGGGGACCCCGGCCTTGGTCGCGGCCACGGCGTACAGGAGCGGAATGCGGGCGTCAGCAGGAGGGAGTCGCCACCATCCGCTGTCCGCATCGCGAATCATGCGTTCGAATCTGGGCCAGGGCAGCAGCTCGGTCTCCCGCAGCCGGGTGATGGTCAATCCCGCATGGGATCATTGGGTCTCGTCGACGCTGAGCAGTAGCAACGTTCCTGCGCTAACAATAGACAGCGACTGCGCCACCCCTGAAGGTGGCGCAGTCGGTTGTTCTCAGCTGGTTGACTTGTGCCCGAAGGTGTTTCGACCCGCGACTACTGTGCGGCGGTCTCCCGCTTCGGCAATTTCCACCCGGGACGGGGGAAGTGGCAGGTGTATCCGTCCGGGTAGCGCTCCAGATAGTCCTGGTGCTCCGGCTCGGCCTCCCAGAACGTGCTCGCCGGGGTCACCTCGGTGACCACCTTGCCGGGCCACAGCCCCGACGCGTCCACGTCGGCGATGGTGTCCAGCGCGATCCGCTTCTGCTCCTCGTCGAGGTAGAAGATGGCGGACCGGTAGCTGGTACCGATGTCGTTGCCCTGGCGGTCCTTCGTGGTCGGATCGTGGATCTGGAACAGGAACTCCAGCAGCGCCCGGTAGTCGGTCTGCGCCGGGTCGTAGATGATCTCCACGGCTTCCGCATGGCCCGGGTGGTTGCGATAGGTGGGGTTGTCGTTCTTCCCGCCGGTGTAGCCGACCCGAGTCGACAACACCCCCGGCTGCTTGCGGATCAGGTCCTCCATGCCCCAAAAGCATCCGCCGGCCAGAATCGCCTTGCGTGTGTCGGTCACGCGTCCTCCTTCGTGAACAGGGTCCGGTACTGTCCGTAACCTTCCGCCTCGAGGTTATCGAGGTGGATGAAACGCAGTGCCGCGGAATTGATGCAATACCGCAGGCCGCCTGCCTCGCGCGGCCCGTCGGTGAACACGTGCCCGAGATGGCTGCCGCCGTGCGCCGAACGCGCCTCGGTGCGAATCATCAGATGGCTGAAGTCCCGCTTCTCGACCACGTTCCCGGCGTCGATCGGCTTGGTAAAACTCGGCCATCCCGATCCGCTGTCGAACTTGTCGACCGACGCGAACAACGGCTCACCGGACACCACATCGACGTAGATACCGGGTTCGTGATTGTCCCAGTACTCGCCGGTGAACGCCCGTTCTGTCCCGTTCTCCTGGGTGACGTGGTACTGCTCAGGTGACAGGGCGGCGACGGCCGCGGGATTCCTGTTGTATTCCTGTGCCACATGACCTCCTCATATCGGCCCCACGTATAACCCGCGACCCGGTTCGGAAAGTCCCCGCCCAGCGGGACGTCACACTTGCGTCACCAGTGTGCCGCGTCGAGGGCCGACGCGTCGACGAATGAGCCGTCGACCAGCACCGGAACCGTCTTGCTCACGTCGATTTCGGTGGCGACGGCGACATCGTCGGCGAACCCGATCGCCGCCAACTCGCGGCCGGAGGCGCACTCGGCGATCAGCCGTGGCACGTCGTCGGTCGCGTCATAGCAAGTCTTGGCCGCCGCAGCCTCCGGCGACAGCGGCCCGGCGCCGTGCTCGGCGAGGGCCGAGATGACCGCGGCAGCGCCGAGCCAGTCCTCGATCGCGGGCCGCAGCACGTTGTGTCCCGGCCAGTGCTCGCCCGCGGCGATCACCGCGATCGGCCGCTCCGCAGTGCCCCAACCTTGCTCGACGATCCACCGGGCGACCGAGGACGCGTTCCGCAGGCAGGCCGCGATCACCGGCACGCCACGGACGGACGCCGAAATAGCCGACCCATTCGGCGAGGGCAACACCAGCCGGGCCGGGGCGGGTGCCCGCTGCAACGCCGCAGGAGACAGCGACCACGGCTGCTGTGCGGACGCGGCTTTACGTCCGACCGCCAGCCGCGCGCCCTGGCTCGCCGCGAACGCCGCGGCTGTCTCGTCGCGCCACGGATAGGGAAACACCCGCGTCCCAGCCTCGACCGCAACCGACACCGAAGTCGTGAACGACAGCACATCGATCACGACGAGCGCTGCACTATCGGGCCCGAGCGCTCGCGCGCCTGCCGAGCCCCACTCGATCCGAACTCCCCACGGAAGCTGCTTCGACCACTCCGGAATATCCGCCATGCACGCCCCTCTGTCAGCAGACCAGTGTGGCTTACACAACCTGCTTGCACCAACCGATCAGCTCGGCAGCGGGGCAACGCGAACCGGCTAGCCGAGGTGGGCGCTGGTGATCACCACCGGCTCGGCAGGCAGCCCGTCGCGCGGACCGCGCTCGGTGGGCGTGATGCCGGCGGCGACCATCCGATCCAGCACGTCCATGCCGCGCACGACCTGCCCGAGCACCGAGTAGTTCGCCGGAATATTGGCGAAGGAGTGCACGATGAAGAATTCGCTGCCATTGGTACCCGGCCCCTGGTTGCCCATGGCTACGGTGCCGCGCGGGTAGGTTTCGGTGCCGTCGACCTCATCGGGGAATTGGTAACCGGGACCGCCCTTCTCCACCTCGTAGATGTCGCCGCATTGCAGGACGCCGAGACGGGCGCTGTCGGTCAGCCGCCAGCATTGGCTCTGATCGTAGAACCGTTGCAGCACCAGGCTCGCCATGTTCTGCACGCCGCACGGGGCGGCGCCCGCGCGGTCGAGTCGCACGGTCACCGGGCCGTAGTTGAACTGGAACGTCACGTCCATCGTGCCCACGGCCAGCGCGACCGGCGGCGGTGGCAGCACCGGGCGGGCCGCCGGATTGTCCGGGGTCGGCGTGAAAGCGCACGTCACCACGGGCGGGCCTGCCGAGGCCGGGGCAGCGCCGGCAACCAGGCCGGACAACGATAGGACGGAGATGGCGAGCGCGGCGCCCCAGCGTGAGTTCATAGCGAGCAAGCTAGCGGATCTCACCGAAACAAGTTCGGCAAAGCCGCAATTCGGGCACGTTCTTGTTCGACCGGCTACTACCGCGTGGCGCTGATCAGCGGACCGAGACCGTCGGGGGCGAACAGATGCTCCGCGTCGGCGACCTGCTGACCGTTGACGAACACCGACGGGGTGGAGTTGACTCCGCCCGCCAGTACCTCTTTGGTCTTCACCCGCAGGTACGAGTCGTACTTGCGCTCGGTAATGCATTGGGCCACTGTGGCATCGGCGTATCCGGACTCCCTGGCGATCTCGATCAGCCGGTCGTCGGCCAGGCCGTCACCGCCTTCGGCGGGCTGGTTGTCGAACATCGCGACCAGCCACCCCTGGTACTTCGACAGGTCCGCCTCGGCCACGCAGAACGACGCGTTGCCCGCCCGGGACGAGTACTGATTGGTCGAGGCCCGGTCCAGGAACGAGATGACGTTGTATTCGACGATGGCCGAACCGCTGGCCGCCGCCTCCTGGAGGACTCTGGCATTGGCCCGGTCGAACATTTGGCATGCGGGACACTGCAAGTCGGCGACGACACGGACCACGACTTTCGCGCCGGGATCGCCGACCCGGACCGCACCGGTATCGGTGACGCCCGCGGGGGCACCCGGGAGTTGCGCGGAGTTCTGCACCGGCTTCGGCGTACCGACGACATCCTTGGTCAGATCTTGCGCAACGATCCCCACGCACAGTGCCGAGACGAGGATGAAAAGCACACCGCCTGTCACCAATCCGACGAGAACCTTGCGATTGTGCGCGGCGCGCTGCGACTCCGACGGGAGGCTCGACCAGTCGCCCTGCGTGGTGTTCACTATGTGCCCCCGTGCTTCTCGCCGCTCGAACAGTTTCGTTCCGCCACCCTAATGGTTGCCGATGGGGTTTGGGGCGCCGACCGGTCGACCCGCTCCCGAGCCGGAAAAGTAGGGTGGGGCCGGTGATTCGCACAGCCGCGTTGGCCCACGTCAGGGATCGTCGTCTGCTGCAGGCGCGATCGATCGGCAAGGAAGTCTTCTACATGGCGGGCGGGAAGATCGACCCCGGCGAGACGCCCGAACTGGCACTGCATCGCGAGGTCAGGGAGGAGCTCGGCGTCGGCATCGTGTCCTGCGACGAGCTCGGGGTGTTCCTGGCCGAGGCGTACGGGCACGCGTCCGGCACCCAGCTGCACATGACGTGCTTCACCGCGGAACTCGACGGTGACCCGCAGCCGACCAGTGAGATCGCGGAGCTGCGGTACTTCACGGTGAGCGAGTACGCCGCGATGGAGCATGTGGCGCCCGGGTCGATGCTGGTGTTCCGCAGGCTGCACGAGCTCGGTGCGGTCGACTGGTAGGCGGACCGAGTATTGCTCGACAGCGCGAGTTATCGCCCCTCATCGAGCGGGTATCGCGCGGCGAGTGCGGACCGATCGCCGACGCCGAAGTTCATGACGAGGTCATCGGCCACCTGAATCAGCACGTCGCGCCCCTCCACCGTGGCCACCCAGTCCATCGGCAGCGCGGAGACACCGTGCATCGCACCGATCAGGTTCCCGGCCACCGCGCCGGTGGAATCGGAGTCACCGGAGTGGTTCACCGACAGCAGAAGTGCCGCGCGCACATCGCCGGTCCTGGCCGCTTGCACGGCGCAGTACACCGCGATAGCCAGGCACTCCTCGGCGATCCATCCGCCGCCTATCTGCTCGACCTGTTCGGCGGCGGGCGCGTCCTCGGCCAACGTGACCGCTCGCGTCAACGCGTCGATTGTCTCCGCACTCTCCGGAATGTCGGTGAGTTGAGCAATGGTCTCCCGCACCGCTATCGGCAACTCGATCCCGCTCACCACCCGATCGACCAGTGCCGCGAACGCACCTGCGGCGAGGTAACCCGTGGGATGTCCGTGGGTCAACTGCGCAGCCCGCGCCGCGGTCGTGAACGCATGCTCGGGCCCCATCCCGGCCAGCCCGAACGGTGCGGACCGCATGACGGTGCCGCAACCTTTGGAGTGCGAATTCACCGGCCCGTTCGCGCCGAACGGCTCCGGCGCAAGATAACTCAGCGCCTGTCTGCGGAGCCCGGACATACACGCGTTCCCCGGCGCCCGCACCGCGTGCAGAAACGGCAAACTCACCAGCCAGCCATCACTGTCGGCCGCCGGACCCTCCGCCTGCTGAGTCTGTAACCAGCGCAGATACGCCCGGCGCAGCGCGGGCATGGGGTCGGCGCCCGGCACCGACCGCAATAAACCCTCCGCCGTGAACAAGGTCATTTGTGTGTCGTCGGTAATCTGCTGCGGCGCACCGTCATCGTGCTGCGGCAGAAAACCCGTTACTCCGTCCGCGCCGTATCGGTCGCGAATTTGCGTCAGCGTCTGGAATTCGATGGGCCACCCCAACGCGTCCCCGACCGCCCCACCCAGCAGAGATCCCCGAACCCGGTCGAAAATCATCGCGTAATCCACCATGAGACAACATCATTACCGACCGAGTCGGTCGGTGTCGCGCTGTCACATCAGTGGGCGCGTCGATCGCGGGACGCTTACGGGGCAGCAGATCGGTATCCGCTGAACTCACTTGCCAACCTCGGTGGCGCTTAACGAAGTAACGTCGACTGGTATGGCTGAGTTGGTTTTGGGCCCGGTTTTGCGGCATGTGGATGCGACCTCGGCGACGGTCTGGGTAGAGACGGACGGTGCGTGCGAAGTGGACGTACTCGGTCGGCGGGCGCGGACATTTCAGGTGGGGGAGCAGCATTTCGCGCTGGTAGTCGTCGACGGGCTGGAACCTGACGCGTCCATTCCCTACCAGGTGGCGCTGGACGGCGTGGTCGCCTGGCCGGAACCGGCGTCCCCGTTGCCGCCGTGCCGGATACGCACGCAAGCGGTCGAGAAGATCATTTTCGGCTCGTGCCGGGCGGCCAAGGCGACTCCCGAAGAGATGACAGCGGACAAGCTCGGACCCGACGCCTTGGACGCGTACGCGATGCGGATGCAGGGCCTGCCCGAGCAGGAGTGGCCGGATGCGCTGCTGCTGCTCGGGGATCAGGTGTACGCCGACGAGCCGACACCTCGGATGCAGGAGTGGCTGGCGCAGCGGCGCGGCGGGCAGGAGCCGGCGGGGGAGGTGGTGTCGTTCCGCGAGTACGCCGAGCTGTACCACGAGTCGTGGTCGGACCCGGAGATTCGCTGGCTGATGTCGAACGTGCCGACCTCGATGATCTTCGACGACCACGACGTGCGCGACGACTGGAACACCTCGCGGACCTGGCGGGAGCGGATGGCGGCGAAGCCGTGGTGGCGCAAGCGCATTCGCGCGGGGCTCGCGTCGTACTGGGTGTATCAGCACATCGGCAACCTGGGCCCGGACGAGCTCACGCGAAACCTGCTGTACAGCAAGGTGACCGAGGCGGGCGTCGACGTGCAGGATCTGCTGGAGGACTTCGCCGAGGAGGCCGACAAGGAGGTCGACGGCCGCAAACCCACCCGCTGGAGCTACCGTCGCGACTTCGGCCGGATCCGGCTGCTGGTGATCGACACCCGCAGCGGACGCATCCTCGACGGTCAGCGGCTCATGGTCGGCTCCGACGAGTTCGATTGGATCGAGGAGAACGCCGCAGGCGACTACGACCACTTGCTCATCGGCTCGTCGCTGCCCTGGTTGATGCCGCACGCGCTCAGCTACCTGCAATCGCTCAACGAGCGCGCGGCGAGCCAACCGGGCTGGCGCGGGCGACTCGGTGAGAAGGTCAGGCAGGCAGCCGATCTGGAGCACTGGCCGGCCTTCCGCGCCTCCTTCGAACGGCTGGCTCGACTGATCCACCGGCTCGGCACCGCACCCGACGCGCCGAGCACCATCTGCGTGCTGTCCGGCGACGTCCACCACAGCTACGCCGCCCGCGCCACCTACGCGCAACCGACGAAATCCGAAGTGCTGCAACTGGTGTGCTCGCCGGTCCACAACGACCCACCCAAAATCTTCCGCCCCGCCTTCGCCCTCTCCTGGGCCACCCCCATTGCCGCAGCACTGCGCCACCACGCCGCCCGCCGCGGCATCTCACCCGACCCGGTCCACTGGCACAAAGTCACCGGCCCCCACTTCGGCAACTCCATCGCCTCCCTCCACATCACCGGCCGCGCCGCCAGATTCACCCTGGAATCCGCCCGCCCAGACCACAGCCTTATCAAAGTTGCGGAGCTGGACCTCCCTCTCGGCGACCACCGCCGCTAGGCCCTACGCCCTGTGTCGAAGTCCCATCCAGCGCCTCCGCCCGACTTGGACACAGGGCCCAGCTGGTCATTTGATCATGGGGATTTGGTGCTGGTGTCGGTCGAGCGGGCGACAGCCTCAGTTCCCCATGATCATCTGTCCCGCCGGACGATTCTGGAGCGCCGCTGTGGCGAGGGGGCTGCTGGAAGACCCGGCTCTGGCAAGGGAATGCTATGTCCGACTTTGCGTGACTGGTCGGCTCATCGAGTGCGTATCGCCGCGCGGGACGCCTCGGCAGGAACTCGTGACCTGTCGGCTGCATCGCGGGACGCTTTCAGCGATTTCGCGAGGGCTTCGACTTCCTCGTAAAGGCGATCGCTGTCGAGATCTGTCCGTTCGCGCTGGATCCAGTCGCCGTAAAGCTCGAACCATACGCGGATTATCCGGCCACCGATGCTGCGGTCGACAACCTCGCGATCGAAAACCTCCATATTGACGCCAACCGAGAGGTCTTCCAGGTAGCTCAGGTAGTCGCGGACGACCAAGTACTCGACGGTGTCGCGATCGCTGGCCTTCTCCATGAACTGCGCATCGGTCTTCAACCGTCCGAACAGATCGTGTTGCTTCTCGATTGTTGTGCCGATGAAATCCAGGGTTGTCTGCTTTCGCTGTCGGACGTTCTCGGCTGCCGCCTCGCTGGTGGCCAGATCGAGCGATCTGCTGGAATCGGCGACCTGGCGGCGGAGCAGTTTCAGCTGCCAGATGAGTAGGCCGAAGACCGCGGTATTGAGAACGAGGGCTCCCGCGCCGAGCACGAGGCTCGCGGCTTCGTAGGTGGACACCGATCCCATCGGTCAATTGTCCGTTCGAGGGGCTCTGCGGTCAGTCGTGCAAACGACCGACATCGCGCTCGTAAGGATCGGCCGGTCGAGCCTATTGGTCGATTGATCATGGGGAAATGGTGCTGGCATCGGTCGAGTGGGCAACAGCCTCAGTTCCCCGTGATCACCTGTCCAGGAGGGCGGGCTGATCTTGGGACGGACCGTTGACACGGCATTGCTGACCTGTCAACGTATCGAAGGACCGCGAGGTCCCTGATTCGGGTGGGTGCCTCGGTGTCGTCGAATCGGAGAGTGCTCGATGGGGTTTCTGGAACCCGACCTGCCGGTGGTCGATATGGCGGAGTGGAGCAAAGGCACTCGGAGCGAACGGATTCGGCCGATGGCTCGGCATTGGGCCGAGGTGGGGTTCGGGACGCCGGTCGTGCTGCATCTGTTCTATGCGGGCAAGGTGTGCCTGTATGTGCTCGGTGGCTGGCTGATCGTGTTGTCCACCAAGGGCATCGATGGGTTCACGAGCGTGGGGGACTGGTGGTCGGAGCCGGTCGTCTTCCAGAAGGTCGTGCTGTATACGTTGCTGTTCGAGGTGGTCGGGCTCGGGTGTGGGTTCGGGCCGCTGAACAACAGGTTCTTTCCGCCGCTCGGTTCGATCCTGTATTGGTTGCGGCCCAAGACGATTCGATTGCCGCCGTGGCCTGAGCGGGTCCCGTTGACCAGGGGCACCACGCGCACGCCGGTGGATGTCGCGCTGTACGCCGCGTTGCTGGTGATGACGTCGATCGCGGTGCTGTCCAACGGCACCGGCCCGGTACCGGAGCTGGGTACGACGGTGGGACTGTTGCCGGTCTGGCAAGTCGCGGCGGTGCTCGGCCTGCTCGCAATCATCGGGTTGCGCGACAAGGTGATCTTCCTGGCGGCGCGGGGCGAGGTGTATGCCACGCTGGCAGTCACTTTCCTGTTCACCGGCGCCGACATGATCGTCGCCGCGAAGGTGGTCTTCGTGGTGATCTGGATGGGCGCGGCGACCTCGAAGCTGAACAAGCACTTCCCGTTCGTGGTGTCCACCATGATGTCCAACAGTCCGGTCTTCCGGCGAAAGTCGCTGAAGCGCAAGTTTTTCGAGAACTTCCCCGACGATCTGCGCCCAGGGCGGTTGTCCCGCATCTTCGCCCACGGTGGCACCGCCGTCGAGATGTGCGCCCCGCTGGTGCTGTTCTTCTCGCACGGTGGTCTGCCGACCACGATCGCGGCGATCGCGATGATCGGCTTCCACCTGATGATCCTGACCGCCATTCCCATGGGGGTGCCGCTGGAGTGGAACGTCTTCATGATCTTCGGCGTGCTGGTGCTGTTCGTCGCGCACGCCGACCTCGGTCTCGGCGGCCTGCAGAATCCGCTACCGGTGGCGGTGCTGTTCCTGGTGATCGCCGGCATCGTCATCGCCGGAAACCTGTTCCCGCGCAAGATCTCGTTCCTGCCCGGCATGCGCTACTACGCAGGAAACTGGGACACGACGTTGTGGTGCATCAAACCGTCGGCCGCCGCGAAGATCAGCAGCGGCATCGTCGCGATCGCCAGTATGCCGCAGGCACAGCTGGAGCGGTTCTACGGCAAGGATCGGGCGCAGATCCCGATGTTCATGGGATATGCCTTCCGCGCCATGAACACTCACGGCCGCGCGCTGTTCACCCTCGTGCATCGAGCCATGCCACCCGGGCGCGAGGACGAGTACACCATCACCGACGGTGAGCGTATCTGCAGCACCGCGCTCGGCTGGAACTTCGGCGACGGCCACATGCACAACGAGCAACTCATCGCGGCGATGCAGCAGCGATGCCGGTTCGAGCCCGGCGAGGTGCGTGTCGTGCTGCTCGACGCCCAGCCGATTCACCAAGGGACGCAGGAGTATCGGCTCGTCGACGCCGCCACCGGCGAGTTCGAGCGCGGGGTCGTCTACGTCGCCGACATGGTGACCCGGCAGCCGTGGGCCGACGACGTGCCCGTCCATGTCCGTCACAGCGGTCCGGCCTGATCGCCGGACCGCGGCAGCCGTCGTCGCAGCAATACCGCAGAAAACTCGGACCCCGCGCCACCACGCGACTATCCTGTGCCCAAGGCATTGTGTTCGACATTCTTGTTCCTGAGCCATCGGCGGCTGCGGACCGCCTGTGGCGGTTAGGTATTCGAGGTGACTCATGCGCACATCCGCCGTTCCGACTCTCGATCGCTTCCGGCAAGACCTGCGGGCATACGCGCGCATCGCCGAGGCCCGCTACGACCCGGCGGTGATGGATCCGGTGCTGGATACCTTGTCCGATCTGTGGACCGGCTCCTTCGTCGCCGTGCGAACCACCACACAGCCGGTCCCGGAACGGCAGGTCAACGCACGGGTGATGCACCCCGGCGAACCGACCGAGCTGATCCAGACCCTGCGTGACGCCGGACTGCTCACCTACACCGGCCATCCGATGGAACAGCTGCTGGCCGAGATCTGTGCGGCCCTGCCCGTGCGCGCGGGCGTCGATGTAGCGCTCGCCGGTGGCGTGGAGAAAATCTGGCTGATCTTCCCCGAACTCGTCGGTGTGGAGCGGATACTCGCCTTCCCCGGCATGCCCGAATCCGCCCGCGCGCACGCCGCGCACCTGTCGCGCTACGGCGGCCGAATCGGCATCCTCGGCGTGGATTTCGCCGCCCGCACGATGAACCTGTACTCACAGGTGTTCGAAGCGGGCCAACTCACCGCCGCCGACATCAGCACGATCCTGGCCGACCTCGACTTCGTGCCGGCCACCGACGAGGAACTGGCGCTGCTCGGCCGCACCTTCAACCTGTACCGCACGTTCTCCTGGACTTCGCCACGCATGCAACGCATCTGCTTCCCGCTGCGCTGCACCGCCACGACCTTCCCGACCCACCTCGACCCGGTACTGGCCCGCTTCGTCGAGGAAGCCCCCTTCGCCGACCCGGAAACCCGCGGCTTCGTGTTCTACACCGCCTACGACGCCACTTCCCGCTACTACAAGATCCAGGCCGAGTATCTCGCCGCCCAACGTCCGGCTTTCCCCGGCGGCACCGAACCGCAGGTCACTCGGGACTAGCCGCTGCCGGGAAGCAGCGGCCGCATGAAGGTGCGCTCGTAGCGGAGCACACAGCCGCTCTCATCGCGGATGCGATCGGCCTCGATGAAGTCGGGGTCGACGCCGAACAGCGCCCGATACTGCTCGTAGGCCCCGAGGCCGGCGAAGCTGAACAAGGCCATCGCCTTGTCACTGGCGCCTTCCGCGGGCAGGAAATAGCCGTGATGGGTGCCGCCGTGCCGCTCGACCAGCTCCATCCACCGGCGGCCGAACCGCTCGAACGTGTCGATCTTCGCGGGATCGATCACATACTCCACAACACAGGTGATCATGGCCCCAGGCTACGACCGCACCGGCCGCCAAGTTGCCGCGGCATTGTGTCGTGGGTCACACACTGTTTGGCCTACTGAACCCGGGGCATACAGCCCGTCGGGCGACGCACAGTGCGCGCCGTCGAAACAGTGCTTCGGAAGGATCGGTATCTGTCGTGGTTCTGCTGCTGGTGGGAATCGGTACTGCGTCAGCCGTCGTGATCGCAGCGCATGCCATGGTGGTGGCCGCGCATTTGGCGCAGCGCCGTGCTGCCCCGCGCCGCCGGGTGGCCGTGGACGTCCGCCCCGTCTCCTCGACGCGAGTCTCCGCCTAACCCAGGGCAAGCGCGCGAGTCTCAGTCCTGTCGGCTGTTCGGCCGATTGTGCGACCTGCCTCGTCCGAGGAGTCTGTGAGACGCAAGAAGAACGCGCCGGCGCGCGGATTTCCGGACTCGCGCAGCCGGTATTGCGAAGAGGTGCACATCATGGCCGAGCCCACCCCCACGCCCGAAACGGCACCGGCGAACCGGCGAATAGTCGCGTGGGCGGTCGACTTCGCCGTGATCGTGGCGGCGGCGGTCCTGCTCGGCTCGGTGACGCACTACCGGATCGCCGACTACCTGTCCGGCTGGCCCGGCCTTGCCCAGTCGGGTGGCTGGAACCTGTTCCGCGCCAACGGAGATTGGGGCGGCGCGGGTAGGGCGTTCGGCTGGGACGTCTTCGGCGAAGTCCTGCTACTGATCACCGAGGCGTTCCTCGCGCTAGTGCTGATCGTGTTCGTGTATCACTTCGCCTGCCTGCTCTGGAAGGGTCGTACGCTCGGAAAGTTCTTGCTGGACATCAGAGTTCACGCACTCGCCGGTCCCCGCGGCAGGCTGGGGAAGTGGCAGTCGGCCCGCCGGGCACTGGCGAGCACCGTGGTGGATGTCGGCCTGTACTCCGCCGCCTGCATCGCCCTGCTCGCAGGCAAGTTCGTGCTGTCACTTGCCCTCTGGCACGTCGCCGTCCTCGCGCTGGTGCTCAACGCGGCCCCGATGGCGAGCGCGAGCCGTCGCACCGTGATCGATCACATCGCGGGCACCACGGTCGTCCGCGCGGGCCTGTACCAAAAGTCATGGCGGGCCGCCAAGGACACGGCGATCATCGATCGCGGCACGCAACTCGGCCTCGAACGCGTGCAGGCCGTCTCGCAGGCCATGAAGCAACACGCCCAACACCTTTCCGAGGACGAACGCTTCCGCGAGCTGCGTGCGTCGACTCAGGCGACGCAGCTGCGTCTCCTGAGTCAGAGTGCGGGCAAACACACCGGCGAGACCGTCCGGCAGTTGCTCGATTCCGAACGTGGACAGCAAGCTCAGGCCACAGCCAAGAAGGTCGGCACCAATCTGCGGGCGACCTTCGCGCGGCGACGCCGCTGATCAGCTTTCGATGTGCGCCGCCGAGGTGAGCATGAGCTTGCCGCCCTCCTGGGTGCGTCGATGCGCGTACCCAGTTCTGAGGCGAGCTCGAAATCATCTGGGGAAATTCCGAACGCTCCGCAGTGACCGGAAGGCGTAACACGTTCCGGTAGAAGTCCGCTGCTGCAGCGAGATCTGTTGTGCCGATTGCGACTTCGCGAATTTCCGGGGCAGCCCTTCGGTGTCGTTCGTTCGGAAACGACCCTGGATCCGCAACGATGGTTGAGGTCAACGGCGGCGTCCGACACGTGACGTGTGGGTATCCGCCACGCGGACAGCGATTGACAGCCAGACGAACCGGACATAGTGTCCCTCCTCACAGTAATTGGAAACTTTCCTAATAGTTCACCGGTCGCGGTGAGGGGAGGGGCGTCACGTGAATACGCGCCAGACCCTCGCAGGCACGCCCAGCCTGTTGCGCGCGATCAACGACCGCGCCGCGCTGGAACTGCTGCTCGCCAACGGCCCGCTGTCCCGCACCCAAATCGGCACGCTCACCGGCCTTTCCAAGCCGACCGCCTCCCAGCTGCTGTCACGATTGGAGGCGGCCGGACTGGTGGTCCCGGTCGGCACCATGCCGGGTGGGCCCGGGCCGAATGCCCAGTTGTACCAGGTGAATCCGACGGCAGGGTATGTGGCCGGGCTCGACGTCACCGCCTATCGGATCCGCATCGCCGTCGCCGACATCACCGGTCGGGTGCTCGCCGAACACGAGGTCGCCACCAAGGGCTGGCCCGCCGCCGAGACCATCACCAGGGTGGGCGAGGCGGTCGCCGAGACGGTCACCCTCGCCGAGATCGGCGACGGGGTCTGCGGCGAGGTGGTCATCGGTATCGGCGGCGCGCTCGACCCGGCCACCGGAAAACTGCGTTACGCCACACACCTTCCCGGCTGGCATTCCCCGCGACTGGTCGCCGAACTGGAGGCGGCCATCGGCTGCTCGGTATCGGTCGAGAACGACGTCAACCTCGCCGCCATCGCCGAGCAGGCGCACGGCGCGGCGCAGGGCAGCGAGGACTTCGTGCTGCTGTGGACCGGCGTCGGTGTCGGCGCCGCGATCGTGATCGCCGGTCGGCTGCACCGCGGCTTCCACAGCGGCGCAGGCGAAGTCGGCTACATGCCACTGCCCGGCGCGCCGATCGTGCACGACGTCCGCCGCAAGAATTCCGGCGGCTTCCAGGAATTGGCCGGAGCCCCAGCGGTTCTGGCGTTGGCGAAGAAGCACGGCCTGTCCGCGCCGACGGCCGCGCGGGTGGTCGCCGAGGCACTGGAGACGCCGGGGTCCGGCGATGCGTTCCTGGTCGAGTTCGCCAGCCGCCTGGCCCTCGGGATCGCCTCGATCGTCTCGGTGGTGGACCCGGAGCTGCTGATCCTCGGCGGTGACGTGCCACGGGCCGGCGGCGAACGGCTGGCCGCGCTGGTCGAGGACGCCCTGACCGAACTCACCTTCGCACGACCCGCGGTGCGCGCCAGCACCGTACCCGGGTCGCCCGTACTACACGGAGCGCTGGAACGCGCCTTGGCCACCACGAGGGACACCGTGTTCTCGACTCACTGATCCACCGCACCTCGAGCAGTACCCAGGAGAACCGCACATGCGCAGAACGACACGCCGCATCCTCGCCGCCCTCACCGCATGCGCGTCCGCCGCGCTGTTCGTCACCGCCTGTACCGGGCAGAGCTCCACCGGTGGCAGCGACGGCTCCGACCAAGGCAAAGAAGTCACCATCACGTTCTGGCACGGCTGGAGTCAGGACCACGAGGTCAGGGCGATCAACGACAACATCGCCGCCTTCGAGAAACTGCACCCCAACATCCGCGTCAAGGCGGTCGCCAATATCGCCGACGACAAGCTCGAACAGGCGCTGCGGGCCGGCGGCCGGGACGCGCCGGACGCGGTCTCCTCCTTCACCACCGACTCGGTCGGCAAGTTCTGCTCCGCCAATGTCTGGGCCGATCTCGACCCCTTCCTGAAGAAGTCAGGCATCGACCCCGCCGCGACCTTCCCGCGCGCCATGCTCGAGTACAGCCGGTTCCAAGGCAACCAGTGCGCGCTGCCGCTGCTCAGCGACTCTTATGGCTTGTACTACAACAAGACCGCTTTCGCTGCCGCCGGAATCACCTCGCCACCGAAGACATTCAGTGAGTTCGAGGCCGCGGCATTGAAGCTGACCATCGCCGAGGGTGACGGCTACAAACAGCTCGGCTTCATGCCGAACTACCACGGCTACGAGACCAGTCCCACGCACTACCTGGGCCAGTACGGCGCGACATACTTCGACGCGAACGGTAAGTCGAACATCGCCACCGATCCCAAGGTCGCCGCGATGTTCTCCTGGCAAAAAGATCTGATCGGCAAGCTCGGCGGGTACGACAAGCTGGAGCGGTACCGCACCACCTTCGGCGAGGAGTTCAGCGCCAAGAACCCCTTCCACACCGGCCAGGTGGCCATGTCGCTCGACGGCGAATGGCGCACCGCGTCGCTGGCCGAATTCCCGGTGGGCTTCGAGTGGGCCACCGCGCCCTTCCCGGTGCCCGACGACCAGGCCGAGACCTACGGCCGCGGCTACCAGACCGGCACCATCATCGGCGTCGCCAAGTCGAGCCAAAAGCAGACCGCGGCTTGGGAATTGGTGAAGTACCTGGCCACGAACACCGATGCGCTGGTCAGTTTCGCCAATGCTATCCATAACGTGCCGAGCACCAACGAGGCCTTGGATTCGCCGAAGCTGACGGCCGATGCGAACTTCAAGACCTTCATCGACATCGCGAAGAACCCCAACTCCTCGACCACGCCGGCCAGCATCAACGGTGGCGCGTACCAGCTTTCGCTGAACAACTTCGGCTACGACTACGAGGCGGGCAAGGTCGACCTCGCCGCGGGACTGGCCGCGACCGCGAAGGAAATCGACGAGGCGATCGACCAGGCGAAGTGATGTAGCGATGGCACTGTCGAGCACGTCCGTCCCGGCGGCACTCGAGCCGACGCTCGAGCCCGCTACCCGGGTGGCATCGAAACGGCCCGCTCCGGCGGCACTGAAACACAAGCGCCGCCGGAGGACTCTGCGCACCTTGGCATTTCTCGCGCCGTGGCTGATCGGGTTCGGCTTCTTCTTCGCCTATCCGTTGCTGTCCACCCTCTACTTCTCCTTCATGAAGTACGACGGGTTCGCCGCGCCGACCTTTACCGGCCTGAAGAACTGGAACTACGTCCTCGACAAGTACCCGTTCTTCTGGAAGGGGCTGGGCAACACCCTGTGGCTGGTGTTGGTGATGGTGACGCTGCGGGCGGCCTTCGGACTCGGTATCGGGCTGTTGGTCACCAAGATCAAGACCGGACTCGGCTTCTTCCGCACGGTGTTCTATCTGCCGTTCCTCGCGCCACCGGTGGCGGCCACGATGGCCTTCGCCTTCCTGCTGAACCCGGGGACCGGCCCGGTGAACCACCTGCTCGGCACAATCGGTCTGCCGCAGCCGGGTTGGTTCACCGACCCCGAGTGGTCCAAGCCCGCGTTGACCATGCTCGCGCTGTGGGGCATCGGCGATCTGATGGTCATCTTCACGGCGGCACTGCTGGACGTGTCCAAGGAGCAGTACGAGGCGGCCGAGCTCGACGGTGCCGGTCCGTGGCAGCGGTTCCGGTACGTCACGCTGCCGAACATCACGCCCATCGTGCTGTTTGCCGTGGTGACCGGCGTGATCCAGACGATGCAGTACTACACGCAGGCGATCGTGGCGGGGAAGGTCGCCAGCGGCAAGGCGGGCAACTCCGGTGAGCCGTTCGTACCCGGCTACCCGCACGGTTCCACCTGGACGCTGCCGCAGATGGTCTACAACCTCGGTTTCCAGCGCTTCGATATCGGCTCCGCGTGCGTGGTCGCCGTGATCCTGTTCGCCATCTCGATGGCGTTCACCGCGTTGCTGCTGCGGCGCAAATCCGGCTTCCTGCAGGAGGACTGAGCGATGACCATGACTCCCGCCCGCCCGGTGCCCACCATGCCGACCGCCGAAGCCAGGGGTGCCCGCCGCAAGGACGCGCTGCACTGGGTTGCCGTGCACTCGCTCGCCATCGCCGCCGCGCTGCTGTTCCTGATGCCGTTCGCCTTCGTGCTGCTCACCTCGGTGATGTCGGACCGGCAGGCACTCACCGCCGACCTCTGGCCGGCCTCGTGGCACTGGGAAAACTACGTAAAGGTTTGGGAGACGCCGGGATTCCTGACCTGGTGGCGCAACACCCTGCTGTACGCGGCGGCAGGCACCGCGCTGACGCTGCTCTCCAGCATCCCGGTGGCCTACGCGCTGGCCAAGTTTCGCTTCCGCGGTCGCAATCTCGCGCTGATGGCCGTTGTTTCGATGATGATGCTGCCGCCGCAGGTGACGGTCATCCCGATGTACATGATCTGGTCCAAGCAGTTCCATCTCACCGGCTCGCTGTGGCCGTTGATCATTCCGCTGGCCTTCGGTGACGCCTTCTCCATCTTCCTGCTGCGGCAGTTCCTGCTGACCATCCCCGACGACTACCTGGAGGCGGCTCGCATCGACGGCTGCGGTGAAGTGCGCATCCTGCTGCGGATCGTGTTGCCGATGGCCAAGCCCGCCGTCGCCGCGGTCGCGCTGTTCCAGTTCTTCTACTGCTGGAATGACTATTTCGGGCCGCAGATCTATGCCAGCGAGAACCCGGCCGCTTGGACGCTGAGCTACGGCCTGGAGTCGTTCAAGAGCGCCCACCACGTCAACTGGAACCTCACCATGGCCGCCACCCTGCTGGTGATGGCGCCGGTGATCCTCCTTTTCTTCTTCGCACAGAAGGCCTTCATCGAAGGCGTGACACTGACAGGGGTCAAAGGCTGATGCGCGCATTAAAACTTTGCATAGTCGGTGGTGGTTCCACCTACACGCCGGAGTTGATCGACGGATTCGCCCGGCTCCGTGACACGCTCCCGATCGGTGAGATCGTCCTCATCGACCCCGCCGCGGACCGGCTGGAGTTGATCGCCGGGCTGGCCCGCCGGATCTTCGCCAAACAGGGACACCAGGCCACGGTCAGCACGGCCACCTCGGTCGCCGACGGGGTCGACGGTGCCGATGCCGTGCTGTTGCAACTGCGTATCGGCGGGCAGGCCGCCCGCAACGAGGACGAACGCTGGCCACTCGAATGTGGTTGCGTCGGACAGGAAACGACCGGGGCCGGTGGTCTGGCGAAGGCGTTGCGCACTGTCCCGGTGGTGCTCGACATCGCCGAGCAGGTGCGCCGGGCCAACCCGGACGCCTGGATCATCGACTTCACCAATCCCGTCGGGATCGTCACTCGCGCACTGCAATCGGCAGGACACAAGGCCGTCGGTCTGTGCAATGTCGCGATCGGGTTCCAGCGAAAGTTCGCCGCGCACTTGGGTGTCGACCCGGAGCTGATCCTGCTCGACCACGTCGGCCTCAATCACCTCACCTGGGTGCGCGGGGTCACCGTGCTCGACCACCCCGGCGCGGGCACCGGCCATGAGGCGCTGCCCAAGCTCCTCGCCGACTTCGGCGCGGACATCGCGGCCGACGTGCGGCTGCCGTTGGCGCTGATCCAGCGGCTCGGCGTCGTCCCGTCGTATTACCTGCGCTACTTCTATCAGCACGACGTGGTGGTCGAGGAGTCCGCGACCACCGGTTCACGGGCCGCCGAAGTGGCGGCCATCGAGCGGGAATTGCTGGACATGTATGCCGACCCCACCCTCGACACCAAGCCCGAACTGCTCGGACAGCGCGGCGGCGCTTTCTATTCCGAGGCTGCGGTACAGCTGCTCGCCGCGCTACTCGGCACCGGCGGCGGCACCACGGTCCAGGTGGTCAACACCCGCAACGACGGCGTCCTGCCGTTCCTGCCCGACGATGCCGTGATCGAGGTGCCTGCGGCGGTGGACGCCGCAGGGGTGCGCCCACTGCCGCAGCACCCGATCGAACCGCTCTTCGCGGGCCTGATCGCGCACGTCACCGCGTACGAGCAACTCGCAGTGCAGGCCGCGCTGGAAGGCAGTCGCGACCGTGTTTTCCGCGCACTACTAGCGCACCCGCTGATCGGCCAGAACGAGCTGGCCGACCAGCTGACCGATCGGCTGATCGCGCATAACCGCGCCTACCTGGGCTGGGCGTGATCATGCCGAAAAACACCGTGAACTGTTGGCGGGGGAAGCGTCTGATGAAAATCCCACAGAACGAGCAGATTCCGGGCGTCCTCGCCATCGATGCGGGCAACAGCAAGACCGATGTGGCGCTGGTCGGGATCGACGGGTCGGTGCTCGGCGCCGCGCGTGGCGGCGGTTACCAACCGCACCGCACCGGGGCCCGTCAGGCGATCGAGGGGCTCACGCCGCTGGTCGAATCGGTGGCCAGGCAGGCCGGATTGACCCGCGGCGGGATTCTCACCACCCGGGTGAGCGCGTGCATGGCCAATGTCGATCTGCCCATCGAGGAGCAGCGATTACATGCCGCGATCGCCGCGCGCCCTTGGGGTTTGACGGTGGGCGTCGTCAATGACACCTTCGGTCTGCTCCGCGCGGGCACCGACGGGCCGCGCGGGGTCGCGGTGGTCTGCGGTGCAGGCATCAACTGTGCCGGGCTGCTGCCGGACGGCCGCACCGCCCGCTTCCCGGCGCTCGGTGTGCTCACCGGCGACTGGGGCGGTGGCGGCGGCATGGCGGCCGAGGCGATGTGGCACGCGGCCAGGGCCGAGGACGGCCGCGGCGAGCCGACCGCGCTATCCGCCGCTATCGGTGCGTATTTCGGGCTCGCCGGTGCCAATGCGGTCGCCGAGGCAATCCATCTCGGCCAGCTCGCGGAGCAGCGGCTGCACGAGCTGGTCCGGGTGCTGTTCGCCACCGCCGAGGCCGGGGATCCGACCGCGCTGCGGCTCATCGATCGGCAGGCCGATGAGATCACCCGGCTTGCCTTGGTCGCCTTGCGCAAGCTCGATCTGCTCGATACGCCGACCCCGGTGATCCTCGGTGGTGGTGTCCTCGCGGCGCGCCAGCCGCTACTGGTCGAGAACGTGAAGGCCCGGCTTGCCGAGGTCGCACCGCTGGCCGAGCCTCGAATCGTCGTTGCCCCACCGGTTCTCGGGGCCGCGCTGCTCGGGCTCGATCATCTCGGTGCGTCCGCGGCTGCCCGCCAACGGCTTCGCTCCGCCTATCCGACGCTGTCCGCGTCCGATGGTCGGCCTGAGTTCCCGAGCGAAATGGGCCAGCCTGCTTGAACGCTGGACCGCCAGGTGAATCGGGCGGTCCAGCCTACGTTCGGTCTAATGCATTGTGACGCAGCATAAGTCGGGTTGGCTCACTCAGGCACGAACTGGTGTGGTGGTTTGCGCTGCTGCTCGGCCCCTTCGCTGGACAGCAGCGGCCAGCCCTTGCGCAGCACGAAGTCCAGCCACGCGCCGCAGGCCTGGGAGGTCAGCACGGCGGTGAGGACGAGCGTGGTGAAGAACGGGGCGTTGATGATGCCCGCGTCGAACGCGACACTGGCCAAGACGATCCCGGGCCCACCGCGGGCATTGCACGTCACCGCCAGGTTGACGATGTCGAGGCGGCGAAAGCCCGCCAGCCGGGCGGCCAGCCCGGTCGACAGCAGCACCACCGCCGAGGAGCCGAGCAGGAACGCGATCAGCATGACCGGCGAGAAGCCCTTGGTGAAGTCGAGCCGGTAGCCGACGACCGCGAAGTAGATCGGGATGAACACCGCCGCGGAGACGTGTTCGATCGCCTCCAGCGGGACGCGGAAGCGTTGGTGCTCGGTGCTTTTGATGCCGCCGACGATGCCGAAGCCCGCGAGGAACGCGGCGAAGGCCAGCGTGACGTCCAGCGCCGCCGCGACGCTGACGTAGCCGAGGACGACCACCATGATCCAGGCGATCGGGGTGTGTGCGGCGAGGACGTTCCACCGGGCGCGGCTGAGCCTGCGCAGCAACGGCGGCAGTACGGTCATCGCGACCAGCACATACAAACCATTGGCCACCACATGCACCGACACCGTTTCGGCCAGCGCGTCACCGCCCGCGGCCACCGTGGCCGAGGCGATCGCGGTGGCCAGCGCCAGCACGCCCCAGAGCACGATGTCCTCCACGACGGCGGCGCCGAGGATGAGGCTGGCGAAGCGGGTGTGCAGGATGCCCAGGTCGTAGAAGATCTTGGTGATCACCGGGATCGAGGTGACCGCCGTCGCGACCGCGAACACCAGGATCACCGCGGGCTCGCTGCCCGCGTCGCCCATGAAATCCTCCAGCGGCAGCAGCGGGGCCACCGCGAGGGCCAGGAAGAACGGCAGCGGCGTACCGAGACCCAGAATCCAGGCGGTCGGCTTCCAATTCTCCTTGCCGAGCACGTTCCGGGCGCTCGCACCGGAGACGAACATCAGCAACAGCAAACCCAGGTGGTAGAGGAAGCCGATCACCACCGTGGAGGGGTCGTCGCCGCCGTTGCCGAAGATCCGCGCCGCCGTATCGGGCGCCAGCAGACCGAACAGCGACGGGCCGAGCAGAATGCCCGCCGCGATCTCGCCGACGACCTTGGGCTGCCGCAGCAGCGCGGCGAGTTGGCCGAACAGATTGGCGCAGGCGATCAGCAGCAACAACGCCAAAGTCAGTGATCCCACCGTATCCGTGGACATACGCTCTCCTTGCCGACCGTGCGGTATCGGATAAGCGCAGTCTCCCAAAGCATCCCGCCGCGCACGACCGGATCACCCGCACCGGCCACCGGACGCAGCGGTGGATTGCCAAGGCCTACAAGCTGATCGGTGCCGAGCCGTGGTCAGCGCGGCGGGCTGGGGCAAGACGACGGTCCTCGGATGCCCGCGGACCGTCGAGCAGGAGTGCCGCCTGTTCGTTCAGCATGTCGACTTCCTGTTCGGCGACGAAGCCGTCGCTGGTGACGACCCTGGCGGCGAAACCGTCGAGCAGCAGCAGGATCCATTCCGCGAGCCGTTCGGCCGTCACGTCGCCGCGGACCCGCCGAACCTGCTGAGCGGCGCGCACGGCGGCTTGCAGTGCGGTACGGGCGGTTTCGTCGTCCGCGCGCAGCGCCAGGGCGATTTCCGGTCGGTGGGTCAGGCCGCCGACGACGGAGATGAATCCGGCGGCCCGCGGATCCAGCAGCCCGGCGGCGGCGTGCTCGACGTAGCCGAGGACCAGCCGACGGGGATCGTCCGGATCGGCCTGCTGCTCGAAGAACTCGCGGGTCTCCACGGTGTTGTGTTCGAGGATCGCGACCAGCAGCGCGTCCTTGGTGGGGAAGTAGTGGAAGAAGGTGCCCGAGCCGATCCCGGCGATGCGGCAGATGATCGCGGTGGTGGCGCCGGCATAGCCGTGCTCGGCGAAGGCGGTCAGCCCCGCGTCGATGATTTCGAGTCGTCGGGCCTGGTGTCGCTGCGGATCGATGGGACGGGGCACATGTTCAGCATAGTTAATAGAGTAGCCACTCTGTTAATGTCGGGGCATGGGTTCGTCCTCACGTCCGGCTGCCATCGCCAGTAGTGCACGCGAGCGCCGGCGCGCAGTGCTCACCCTTTTCGTCCTCGCTCCCGTGCTGGGCGAGGTGCTCGGCGCTTCCTTGCGGTTGAGCTATTTCGTGCAGCCGCTGCGGGTGGTGGCCATCGCCTGCTTCTACGGTGCCGGCGTGGTGTTGATCCGTGAGCTCGCGCAACGGTGGCGGCTGTCCGGCTGGGGAATTGTGTTGCTCGGCTGCGCCTTTGCGCTGATCGAGGAGGGGCTGGCCTTGCAGACGATCTTCAACCCCGTCGGGATGGACGGCGAGCCGGTGCATGGAAACGCGTTCGGGGTCAACTGGTTCTGGGCGGTGGTCGTGTCCGGATACCACGTCGTGTGGAGCGTGCTGCTGCCGATTGCAGCGGCCCATCTGGTCTTTCCGCGCAGCAGTCGCGCGCCGTGGCTATCCCGACGGTCGGCTGGAGCGTTCGCCGCTGTCTTCGCCTGCGGCACCGCCCTATTCGTAACGATCTCGCTGCTGCGCTCCGACTTCAGGCTCCCGCTTGGGCATGCCGCTGTCACGATCGTCGTGGCGGCCGGTCTCGTCTGGGCGAGTACGCGATGCCGGGACAACGGACGTGTTGTGCTTGCCGGGCGTGTGCCGAAACCCAAGCGGGTCGCGCTGTTCGGGGTGGCGGCAGGCACGGTGTGGTTCGTGTTGTTCCTGGCCGCGTTCATCGGCGGCCCGATCTCGTTCGTGTGGTGGACCGTCGGCGCGCTGACCTTCGCCGCCGCGGTGGCGCTGGTGCTGCGGCGGTGGACCCGGCGCGAGTGGACGCCGCGACACCAGCTCGCCCTCTGCTTCGGTACGGGCCTGTCGGCGGCGCTGTTCGGGCTGCTCCTGGTTGCCTTGGACGGACGCCTCGCGAACATTGCCTTTCAGTGCGCCGTCGGTGTCGCGCTCATCGCGGCCTACATCTGGATGGGGCGGCGACTGAGTTCACCTGCTACGGCAGAAGGTTGACCAGCCGGTGTCACCGCTCGTCGTCGCAGCAGTCGCACGCCGGGGTTCGCTTTTGCGCCGGGTCCACGAATGATGGTGTGGGGCAGCAGGTGTCACCTTTCCAGGCGTTGCGGCCTTCTTTGACCGCGATGGCCGCGATGACGAGTGCGGCGATCGGGTCGGCCCAGGACCACCCGAACAGGCTGTTGAGGACCAGGCCGATCAGGAGCACCGCCGAGAGGTAGGTGCACAGGAGGGTCTGCTTGGAATCGGCGACCGCGGAGGCGGATCCGAGTTCGCGTCCCGCGCGGCGCTGTGCCAAGGACAGCACCGGCATGATCACCAAACTCGCTGCCGCCAAACCGATCCCGATCGGCGAATGCTCGGCCTCGCCGACGCCGAGTAGCGACCGGACGGCGTCGACCGCGACGTAGCCGGCGAGGGCGAAGAACGAGAAGGCGATGATGCGCAGCGTGATCTTTTCGCGCGCTTCGGGATCCCGGCCGCTGAACTGCCATGCCACCGCGGCCGCGGAGGACACCTCGATCACCGAGTCGAGGCCGAAACCGATCAGCGCCGTCGAGGAAACCCGCGTCCCTTCGGTGAGCGCAATGATCGCCTCGATGATGTTGTAGCTGATCGTCGCGGCGACGAACCATCGGATGCGTCGCGACAATACTTGCCGCCGTGTGAGATTCGGCGCGAAGAGGGGAGTGCCGAGGTCCGGCATCAGCAGCAGTCCTCGGTTTCGGAGGCGGCACAGCAGGTGGGATCGACCGCCAGCACCAGGCCGACGAGGTCGTCGAGGGCCCGGCCGATGCGCGGATCGGCCAGCTCGTACCGGCTCCGCCGACCGTCCGGCACCGCGACCACCAGTCCGCAACCGCGCAGACAGGCCAGGTGGTTGGACAGGATCTGCCGCGACACCCCGATCTGGTCGGCCAACTCGGACGGGTACCCGGGCGCCGTCCGCAGGCTCAACAGGATCCGCGTTCGAGTCGAATCCGACAGCGCGTACCCGAACCGGGAGAGCGCGCCACTGTGCAGCGTCGTGTCCACGACGCCAACTGTACAGAAATTTCTGTATTCAGAAAAGGGTGTATCGACGGGGTCGTGCTCGAACAACTGAGCCACCCGGCGGACAGCTCGGGTGGCTCAGTCTGGCAGGTATTGAATTGTTAAGGCTTCCAGGTGATTCGGCCACCTTGGAACTCTTGGGCTTTGCCGCCCTCGATGTCGTATTCGTCACCGGTGGGGTAGCCGTAGACACCGTCCGCGCCGGCCCTTGCCTCCCAGCTCGTTCGGATCGCGCCCCAGACGGCGTGCGCACCGGTGCGCGGCGACCAGTAGATCGCGCCGTCGTTGAACAGGTTGTAGCGCCCGTTGTTCTTGGCGGGGGCCTCGTCGGTGATCGGGAACCCGAGCGGGCTGTTCTCCGCGCCGAGGGCGTACCACTTGTCCCGGATCACGCCGCTGACCTGGTGCGCCGCGGTACCCACCGACCAGTAGATCGAACCACCCTGGAAGTGGCTGAAGCGTCCGGGCTTCGCCGGTGTCGACTCTTCGCGGGTCACCGGGTAGCGCAGCCCGCCGGTCTCCGAACCCAGTGCGCGCCACTTGTCCAGGATCGGTCCGCCGATCTGATGGGCGCCGGTGTCGTTGTGCCAATAGATGGCGGCGTTGCGTTCGAAGGTCTGGAACCTGCCACCATCGGCGGCATCCGACTCCGGCGAGGTCGGGTCGCCGAAGACGTTGCCACCGCCGGCCTGGTCGTATTCGACCTCGATCGCGCCGCCGACCTCGAAGGGCCCGATCGGGCGCGCGGCCGCGGTGCCCGCGGTCAGGAGCACCGCCAGTGCGACGGCGGCCGTGGCCAGCGGTGCGGACGTGCGGTGGATACCACGAAGGCGAACCAAGAGAACTCCTAGTCAGGTGTGCTGAGACAGGGCGGAGCGTCGGTAGGCGATGATGGCACGACGACTCGACCTCCGCGCACGCGCCCCGGTCCGAACAGCTCGGCGGCGGGTCAGGGCTGCCAGGTGATGCGGCCGCCCTGGAAGTCCTGAGCTTTGCCGTTCTGGTAGTCGTATTCGTCGCTGGTGGGGTAGCCGTAGCCACCGTTCACGCCTGCCCTGGCTTCCCAGGTGGTGCGAATCGCTCCCCAGACGACGTGCGCACCGGTGGCACCGGACCAGTAGATGGCGCCGTCGTTGAACAGGTTGTAGCGCCCGTTGTTCTTGGCGGGGGCCTCGTCGGTGATCGGGAAGCCGAGCGGGCTGTTCTCCCAGCCGTAGGAGCCCCACTTGTCGCGGATCGCACCGCCGATCTGGTGCGCGGCGGTGCCGACGGACCAGTAGATCGAGCCGCCCTGGAAGTGGTTGTAGCGACCCGGTTTCGACGGCGTCGCCGCTTCCCGGGTGACGGGATAGCCGAGGAAGCCGTTCTCCCAGCCGAGGTTGCCCCATTTGTCGCGGATGGCGCCGCCGACCTGGTTGGCCCCGGTGGCCGGGTGCCAGTAGATGGAGGAGTTGCGTTCGAAGGCCTGGTACTTGCCGCCGCGGCCCGCGTCGGATTCGGGGATGACCGGGTCACCGAAGACCGCGCCACCGCCGGCCTGGTCGTACTCGACCTCGATCGCCCCGCCGACATCGAACGGCCCGATCGGCCGTCCGGCCGCGGTGCCCGCGGTGAGCAGGACCGCCAGGGTGGCGGTGGTCATCGTGAATGCGACGCGGGTGCGACGTAGGCGTGCCAAAAGAAACTCCTCGAGCAAGGTGGTCGGATCCGAGACAGAGGTGGAGCTCAGCTACCAGGGTGCAGCCATTTGCCGATCGGCAGCGAGGGCAGGGCGCGCACCGCGAGCATGATCGGGTCGCAGTACAGGTTGTCCAGCGGCGTGTCGCCGGTGCCGCAGACGAAGTTCCCCTGCTTGTCGTAGTTCGACGAGTGGCCCTTATACGACCAGGTCAGGCCGTCGTCCGAGTGGCTCCACGGACATTCGTTCGGTTGCAGGCCCTTGCACGGACCTTCCACGCCCCACGGCCCGACGGGGTAGGCGGAGGCGGCGGGCGCGAGTGCCAGCGTGAGCAAACTCGCAGCGGCGGTACCGACGAGCGCGCGTTTCATTGCTGATTTCACGGTTTTTCCCTTCGACGTGGAAGAGCCGGTGTCGTGGTGTCCGACAATCGCTCTATCGGCCGCACCGGCAGTGCCGTTAGCTTGGCCGGGCGCGAACGCGCTCGGGTCTAAGCTCGATTCCATGGTCGAGACGACGCGAATCGTGCTTGCTTCCCGCCCGGAAGGTGCGCCTACCGCGGCGAACTTCCGCACCGAGACCGCCGAGCTGCCGCCGCTCGAGGAAGGGCAGGTGCTGCTGCGCACGTTGTATCTGTCCCTGGATCCGTACATGCGTGGCCGGATGAGCGCCGCGAAGTCGTATGCGAAACCGGTCGAGGTCGGTGGCGTGATGGTCGGTGGCACCGTGGCCGAGGTGGTCGACTCCCGGGCCGCCGAGCTGGCGAAAGGCGATGTGGTGCTGGCCTATTCGGGCTGGCAGACGCACGACGTGGTCGCCGCGACCAGCGTGCGCAAGCTCGATCCCGAGACGGCGCCCGTCTCGACGGCGCTCGGCGTGCTGGGTATGCCCGGTTTCACCGCGTACTCCGGGCTGCTGAAGATCGGGCAGCCGCAGGCGGGGGAGACCGTCGTGGTCGCCGCCGCCACCGGGCCGGTCGGCTCGGCGGTCGGCCAGATCGCCAAGATCAAAGGGGCCCGCGCGGTCGGCATCGCGGGCGGACCGCGCAAGTGCGCGGCCCTGCTCGACGAGCTGGGTTTCGACGTCGCGATCGACCACCGCGCGCCCGACTTCGCCGAACAGCTGAAGGCGGCGGTGCCCGATGGCATCGACGTCTACTTCGAGAACGTGGCAGGCGCGGTCGCCGACGCGGTATATCCGCTGTTGAACACCTACGCGCGCGTCCCGGTGTGCGGGCTCATCGCCAACTACAACACGACCGGCGACGCGGACGGCCCGGACCGCCTGCCCGCTTTCTACAGCCGCATCCTGGTCAAGAGCCTCACCGTCCGCGGCTTCATTCAGACCGAGTTCGTCCGCGAGCTGTACCCGGACTTCCTGCGTGAGATGGGCGAATGGGTCGGCGACGGTCGCGTCCGCTACCTCGAAGACATCACCGAGGGGTTCGAGAACGCTCCCGAGGCGTTCATCGGCATGCTCGAGGGTCGTAATTTCGGCAAGGTGGTCGTCAAGGTCGCCGACTAGCGCGCGACCGTGCTGCCGCCGATCGCCAGGTAGACCACCATCACCATGAACAGGAACCAGCCCGCGCCCTGCCAGATCGGCCAGGCCTTGCCGCGCCGCCACTCGAGGTAGGTCTCGATGAACGCGCCGACGCCGCCGAGCAGCAGGATCGCGGTGGGCACCAGCAGCATCGCGGTTTTCGCGCCGGTGTCACAGAGCAGGGTGTCCGCAGCGGCGCACGCGCTGCGGTTCGCCGTCCAGATGGCCGCCACCGCGAAGGCCAGGGCGGCGGCCGCGTTGACGATGAGGACGTAGGTCGCGGCGCGGCGATAGGTTTTGGGGTCGCGTTGGCGTTTCCGCACGTCGTTGACCATGTCTGCACCTCACCGGTCTCGGGTCCGCCTAGGGTCTTCCCGGCATTGCCGACCTGGCGCAGGCCAAACATCGCCTGCTCAGCGCAGGCGCGCTGGTCAGGGCTTGCGGCCGACGCCTGCCCAGTACCAGGCGGACTCCGGGTCGACCGGTTCCTCGCCGGGCGTGGGATGCCAGGTGACCACCGGGACGACGCCCGGCTCGATCAGTTCGGTGCCCGCGAACAGCGCCTCGGTTTCGGTGCGGCTGCGCGGGTAGAAGGTGATGCCCGCGTCTTCCGCGGCGGCCGCCACCCGGGCCATCGCGCGCTCGTCGAAATCGGCGGTGGGGTGGGTGAGTACGAGGTAGCTGCCGGACGGCACCACGTCCAGGAGGTTGCGGATGATGCCGTGCGGATCGTCGCTGTCCCGGAAGTACATCATGATCGCTACCAGCATGATGGCCACCGGTTGCGTCAAATCGAGGGTGGCGCCGAGGGTCGCGTTGCGCAGGATGGCGCCGGGGTCGTGCAGGTCGGCATGGATGAAGGCCGTCTTGCCTTGCGGTTTGCTCGCCATCAGGGCGCGGGCGTGCGCGAGCACGATCGGATCGTTGTCCACGTAAACCACCCGGGCCGCCGGATCGAGCCGCTGCGCCACTTCGTGCGTGTTGCCCGCGGTGGGAATGCCGGTGCCGATGTCCAGGAACTGGTTGATGCCCACCTCGCTGGTCAGATACTGCACCGCGCGGCCGAGGAACGCCCGATTGGCGCGCGCCATGGTCTGAATGGCGGGGATGTGGCCGGCAATGGCGTCGCCGAGCGCGCGGTCGGCCGGGTAATTGTCTTTTCCGCCCAGCCAGTAATCGTAGACTCGCGCTTCGTGCGCGACGCTCGTATCGATCTTGGTAGGTAATGCGGTGGGGGTCTGTGCACGACTGTCCGACATGGGGATTCCCTCCTGTGGCGGTCACGGGAGAGTCGGGCCCGGTGACCGCCGAGTCGCCGATGGGACGGCGACTGCTACTGCGAATCTTGCCCGCCAAGGATATTCCAGCGAATGGCTGGCATGCGGCGCTTCGGCCGGATGAGGGTGGATTTTCGGGGAACCATCCGGTTTCGGCGAACTTTCTTCGATACCGCACCGGCTGCCTTCGATCCGGGCGGTCGTCTCGCTCGGACGGTGTGTCGCCGTGCGGTGTGTCGCACCGCATCCGTGATCTTGATGGGGTTGAATTGCGCAGGTCACGAGTTTTTCCGGCGCCGAGCGGAAAGCAGGAGACGGCCCACCCCACCCTGCGAAAAGGAGCACGCACGTGAGCATGATTCTGGCCGCGCTACACGACACCGTTCTCGCGGAGGTCGGAAATCCGACACCGGAGGCGCCGCCGCTGGCGGACAAATTGCTGCAAATGGGTCGCTACTTCACCTGGCTGGTCCAACTGTCCGGTATCACCGCCATCACCTACGGCGGCGGCCGATTCGCGTGGGAGAAGTGGAACGGCGGCGGTTTGCAATCGCCGAAGATGATCGCCAGCGCGATGGCGGGCGGCGCGGTAGCGACCAGCGCCGGCACCATCATGAACGCCGTCATCTGATCGGATACTGAGGCCACCGGCTCGGCGAAATGTCCCTCGTTGAGCCGGATTCGATTGTGCTGTCGTGGAATACGTCGGACAGTGCGCGCCTCGGTGTCGGGGCGCGGCCATGGTCCGGCGCGGCGGTGCCGATCCGGATCAGCATCTGCGACAAGACCTCGCCGGTATCCACCCATTCGCCGGGGGAGTGACCGTCGGTGCTGAGCACCACCGAGCGCGAGCGGTCGTCGAGGTCGGCTCGGCGGTTCGAGTACGGAGGGGGCGGAAAGTGCCGCCCGACGCCGACGCGGTCGGCCTCGGCCGCGGAAGCCCGGGCGGCGATAGTGCACCCCGCGTGTATGGCGGTCCCGCACCTCGGCGGAATATCGCGCGATGCGGACCGATAGCGGATCATCATGGGCTACACCGCGGTAACGGAGCCGGCGTCCCGGCCCGACGATGCGAAATTCGTCGGTAGCAATGCGTACAGTGCAGGTATGCCCGAGGTAGCGCATCCAAGTTCCGCGGTGCGTGTCGAACCGGCCGCAGCGCCGGGCACCACCGCAACCGCCAGGGACTCCGATCCCGATCTGCTGTCGTTGGCGAATCAGCTGTGCTTCGCCCTGTACTCCACATCGCGCTCGATGACCGCCGCTTACCGGCCTTTTCTCGAGCAGATGCACATCACCTATCCCCAGTACCTTGCGCTACTCGCGCTGTGGGAACGGCCCGGCATGACGATGAAGGAACTGGGCGAACAGCTGAGCCTGGACTACGGCACCGTCTCGCCGCTGATCCAGCGACTACAGGCGCACGGGTTCGTGGAAAGCGTGCGCAGAATCCACGATCGCCGCGCGGTAGAGCTCCGCGCGACCGAAGCCGGTGTCGCCCTGCAACATCAGGCCAGGGAGATGATCGAGTCGGTGATGGAAGGGGTCGGCTACCCGATCGAGCACCTCATCGCCCTCCGCGATCAGGTCAACGCGCTCGGCGAACGGTTGGACGCGATCGCCGAGGCGCGAAAAGAAGCCTGAGCGCGCCGGTTACGCGTCGAGCACCTTGACCTTGCGCTGCACCACCGGCGGCTCGGTCGACCACGGGAAGTTGATCCAGCGGTCGGTGTGCTTCCAGACGTACTCGCAATCGACCTCCGAGCGCGGCTTCTGGTAGATCACCGCGCAGCGGACCTCCGCGACGTGGTGCTCGCAGAAGTCGCGCACCAGTTTGAGGGTGGCGCCGGTGTCGGCCACATCGTCGGCCACCAGCACGGTGGCTCCGGCGAGATCCACCGCCTGCGGCACCGGCGGCAACATCACCGGCATATCGAGGCGCTGGTCGATGCCGGTGTAGAACTCCACGTTCATCACGTGCAGGTTCTTCACGTCCAGCGCGTACCCGAGCGCGCCGGCCACGAACAGCCCGCCGCGCGCGATCGACAGGATCAGATCGGGCTCGAACCCGTCGTCCGCGATCATGGTCGCCAACTCCCGGCTCGCCGAACCGAACAACTCCCAGCTCAGCACTTCCCGATCCGCCATGGATGCTCCGTCTCCCTCGATGCGACTGCGCACAGAGCATACGAGTAGCCAGGATGTGGCCGTCGGCACGTACCCGGTCCGCGGTATCGGCAAACATTGTTTTGTCTGTGACCGCGATTTATGGGCTTTGCCGGTGTGTATTTGCTGGAGTTTTCATCCTGCTTTTCGGTGGGCAGCGATTCGCCCGCGACACCCGGTTTCAAATCGGCCGAACCGTCGCTCGATTCCGCTACGGTTCGCGCTATCGCGTGTTATCCGGAATTCTTTTGGCCGCGTCGATCCGCACATGCCGGTGCTCGTGCGAACCGCGGCCGAATGACCGAATCCAGAGAGAATGGGGATTGTCATGCGCATCAGTCCGACTCGGATCGCCGCCCTCGCAGTCGTCTTCGTCGCGGCGGCCGCCGGTCTGACCTTCCTCGCCTCGGTGGCCAGCGCGGACGAGACGTGGACCTACGTCTGTGACGAGATCGAGGAGCCCGAAGACGTCGGCGCGGAGGGCACCGGGAATTGCCAAGCGGAGCACGGTGCGCCCGCGACCGGTCCGATCAAACAGAAATTCAAACTGCACCAGCGCGGTGTGCAACCGAAACCCGGGATGGTTGCCGTCTGTGAGGGTGAATCCCAGAACGGATTCGGTGAAGCGGCGCTGCCTGCGAAAGTCGACGGGTTCGGTTGCTACGTCTATGAAATGCGCTGAGAGTGCGTATTACTTCCAGGCGGACTTCATGCGCTTCATCGCGGCCATTCCGGCAGCGGACACGTCGGGCCACGGCGGTCGGCGCAGAATTGCCAGCGTGGTGATCACCGTCGCCACCAACCCGATGAACTCACCGAGCAACGCCACCCGGGTGACATCGACCGCGGCTTCCCAGTGCACCTTGCCGTTGTGAATGACGAAGATGCCCTGCGGTGACGCCGCGAACGGACCCCCACCCACCCTGGTAACGGTGATGACGGTCGACCCGTCGGCCGTCTCGTAGGGCTCACCGAACACCTGCACGCCTTTCGCACTGGGCTCCAGCCGTCGCACCGACCTACCGATGATCGTCATTTTCCCCACTTTCGCCGCGGTCCCCGCGACATCGAAGCCCAGCCCACTGCCCCCACCGTACCCGCCGAAATCGCGGCGAGGGGACTGGTTCGCGCCGAAAGACGCAACGCGCCACCGCCGTCCGTTCGGCGGCAGCTGCCGTGATGTGGGCAGCTGCCGCCGGGCTCACGGACGGAGGCGGTGAATGTCGCGGGGAAACAGGGTCGCGTAGCGGATGTTGTCCGCGCCGATCAAGCGGGTGACCCACCGTGCCAAACCGATGGCGAAGCCACCGTGTGGCGGCATGCCGTGGCGCATAGCCGCGAGGTAGGGGGCGTACGCCGCCGGGTCCACGCCGCGGGCGGCAAGCGCCGAGAGGTAGTCGGCGTGGTTGTGCAGCCGTTGGCCACCGGTCACCAGTTCGAGTCCGCGGAACAACAGGTCGAAGGAGTTCGTCCATCGCGGGTCGCTCGGTTGCGGGTGCGTGTAGAAGGGGCGTTTGACCGCCGGATAACCCTCTACCGCAAGGAAATCCGAGTTGAACCGCTCCTTGGCCCACGTGCCGAGGAGGCGTTCGTGCTCGGGCGCGAGGTCGGGTTCGGTGGGCGCCGCCCCGACCAGTTCGAGGGCTTCCCGGAAGTGGATGATCGGGATCCGCTCGGGCACCACCGGCACCTCGGCACCCACGGTTACCATTGCGGCACCGGCCTTTTCGCGAACAGCCTCGATCATCGCGGCGAGTGTGTCACGCAGCTGGCCGAGTACGTCGCGATGGTCGCGGATGAAACCGAATTCGACGTCGAGCGAGACATATTCGGCGAGGTGCCGCGCGGTGTCGTGCGGTTCGGCCCGAAAGACCGGCCCCACCTCGTACACCCGCTCGAAGACGCCGGTGAGCATCTGCTTGTACAGCTGCGGCGACTGGGCGAGATAGGCGGTCGCGCCGAAGTAGTCCAGCGCGAACACATTCGCGCCGGACTCGGTGCACTGGTCGACGATCTTGGGTGTCGTGACCTCGGTGAATCCCGCTTCGTCCAGGTGGCGGCGGAACCCGGCCATCGAGGCGGCCGCGATCCGCCACACCGCCTGCCGGGCGGGATGGCGCCAGCTGATCGCGGCGTGGTCGAGCATGGTCGGCAGGGTGACCCCGAGGCCGGGCCGCCACAGCTCGACCGGCGGTGGCTCGGCCGGTGCACTCAGTGGCAGAAACGCCGGCTCGATGATCTCGACGCCGCCGGGTGCCTTCGCATTGCCGATCGGGGTGCCGGTCACCCGGACCACGGTCTCCTCCGGCAGCACCGAAACCTGTTCTCGGACTTGTGGATCCGTTACCACCACCTGCGCGAGGCCGGATCGGTCGCGCAGCACGAGGAATGTGACGGTCGCGAGCTGCCTGCGCCGGTGTATCCATCCCTCGACGGTCACCGATCCGCCGTCCTTGCGTGTTGTCGGCAATGCCGAACAGAGCGTGCGTGGCATCAGCTTCACCTCCAGGTTGCTATCCCCGGGAGGTGTGGGCGATCGGGTCCGTCGCGGTGCCACCACACCTTCGCAGCGCGATGCGCACTGCCTCTACTGGTCGAATTCTCGGTGACCGGCCGACGCGGCTCGAAGTTCGTCACGCTCGTCATCGCCGCATATCTGCGAGCTTAGCGAGCAGATTCGGCGGCGCCAGTGATTATTCGGCCGGGACGGCCCTGGGCTCGGCGCCGGTCGATGACGACATCGCGGTGACGAGGCCGCGCTCGTTGAACGCGATGGCGACTTCGATTCCCGGACCTGCGATGCGCATTGTCGAGCCGTCGGTGGCGAACGTGGCGGTCAGTCCGCGTTGCATCGCATAGCTGTGCAGTGCGCGTTTGTGGTCGGGTAGGTCGAGTTTGAAGACGCCGGTGAGTGCCTGCATGGTGTGCATCAGGTCGGGGGCGGGGAGGGCGAGGTCGGGGTGTTCGATGAGCACGGCGAGGCGGGTGCCGCCGCCGACGTCGCAGCTGTACCAGGTCCAACTGCCGGATACCGCTTTGGCGAGTTCGCCCATCAGCCAGGTGGCTCGGTTCGGGTCGGTGGGCGCGCCGGGCAACTCCGCGAACGGCACCTCGTCGGTGCACAGCGCCGAAATCCCGTGCCGCAGTCCGTAATCGCGCACCGAGCGGGCCAGCTCGGTTACCTCGGGCGGATACCAGTCGTTGTTCGCCCAACTCCACAGCCAACTGCGGGGACCGGGCGCTGCCGTGCCGAGCACATGAAATCGCGTGCACACCAACGGCTTTTCGCCGAAGAACTCGAACCGCGGCGGTTCGTAACTCACCTGCCACCGATGCTCACCCAGCACCTCGATACTGTGCTCTTGATGTTCGAAAGACATCAGTGCGGCATCGTCGAGTAACTGTTCGAGCGTGGGTGATTCGTGGTGAAGATAAGCGGTCACGACCCCCGATACTGTCTTACCGGCGGGTGCGGTGCACCCCCATAGAAATGACGTCCTTCACGCCCCGGCGAATTGGGTAAGAAGGCGGGCGCTAGGCAACTCCGAGACGACATGGCACGATCATTCGAGTGACCAGCAAGCCCGACGAAGCGCAGACCCTGCGCGATCTCGCGCGGCTGCGCCGTGTTCGCGACCGAATCGATCGTGAATACGCCCAGCCGCTCGACGTCGAGGCCCTCGCCAGGGACGCGCACATGTCCGCAGGCCACCTCAGCCGCCAGTTCCGGCTCGCCTACGGCGAGTCGCCGTACAGCTACCTGATGACGCGGCGGATCGAGCGTGCCATGGCGTTGCTGCGCCGCGGCGACCTCAGCGTCACCGAGGTGTGTTTCGCGGTCGGCTGCTCATCGTTGGGCACCTTCAGCACCCGCTTCACCGAGCTGGTCGGCGTGCCGCCGAGCACCTACCGGCGCGAGGCGGCGGAGGCGACCGCGGGGATGCCGTCCTGCGTGGCCAAACAGGTCACCAGACCGATCAGGAATCGAGAAGCGCCGGCGAGTGCACCGGAATTAGCCTGATCAGCATGACAATCACCATTCAATCGAGCTTCCTCCCGCAGAACGACCCGGAAGCCGCCATCGCCTTCTACCGCGACATCCTCGGCTTCGAGGTGCGCAACGACGTCGGATACAACGGGATGCGCTGGATCACGGTCGGCCCGGCGGAGCAGCCGGGCACCTCAATCGTCCTGTACCCGCCCGCCGCCAGCCCCGGCATCACCGACGACGAGCGGCGCACCATCGAGGAGATGATGGCCAAGGGCACCTACGGCAGCATCCTGCTGGCAACCAAGGATGTCGACGGCACCTTCGAACGCCTGCAGGCCGGCGACGCCGAGGTGGTCCAGGAGCCGACCGACCAGCCGTACGGTGTCCGCGACTGTGCCTTCCGTGATCCCGCGGGCAACATGGTCCGGATCCAGCAGGTGAGCTGAGCCGGTCAGCTCACCGAACGCAGCCGGTGCAGGGTGGACGGATCGAGATCGAGGGTCAGTTCGATCGGCCCGAGTTCGGTCGCGATGCGCGCGAACTCCGTCCCCCAGCGACTGGCGGTCTCGGCGCGGTGGATCAAACCCCAGCTCAGCGTGGGATTCTCGTCGATCGGCAGGTACACCGCCTCGCCACGGTCGTAGTACTTGATCGCCTGCCCACACGCGAAGGCCACCGCGTCGCCCGAGGTTACCGACCACAACACTTCCTCGCGGGTCGGGGAGGGCGCACCGGCTGGGCGGGCGTCCGGCGCCAGCGGCGAGAACGACTCTTCCCAATACTCCGGGATCGGCAGCCCGGACGGCAGGACGTCGTAGCCGGACAGCTCGGCCAGTGACACCGAGGCGCGCCCGGCCAGCGGGTGCGTCCGCCCGACGACCAGCACGATGGGCTCGCTGAACGCGACGGGTCCTTCGCGCAGGTCGGGTTCGCGCACGGGCAGCGCGAGCAGGGCCACGTCGACCTCGTCGCTGCGGATCAGCGCGAACGGGTCATCGATGCGCACCTCGCGCATCCGGAACTCGACGTGCGGGAAACGGTTACGGAACAGCGCGGTCATCGGCGCCAGGTCCTGCCACATCGGGCCGAGCACACCCAAGGTCAGCGTGTCCGGGCCGCCCCGCGCGAGGTTCGTCGCCGATTCGACGCCGTCGAGAATGCGGCGGTAACCGGCTTGCAGGTCGTCGCGGAGCTGTTCGCCCAGCGGCGTCAGGGTCACCTTGCGGCTGGTTCGCTCGAACAGTGGCGCACCGATTCGCCGCTCCTGCTTGGCGATCGTCTGACTCACCCGGGGCGTCGAAATATGCAACCGCTCCGCGGTACGGCCGAAATGCAACTCTTCGGCGAGGGTCAGGAAGATCTCGATGTCACGCAATTCCACTCCGTCATCGTTGCGATCGTTAACCCCGAGCGCAACTGTCGTTTCGTGATTGCTCATTGTTCGCAGGTTGCCGCGGCGGAAAACTATGAGTCACAAGGAAAACCGATCCGAGACGAGAGGGCACGACACGATGGCAGTCGTACGCACGCACCGATACACCGTCGTGACCGGCAAGCTGGCCCAGCTGCTCGAGCAGCGCACGCTGGTGCTGCGGGCCATTCGGTCGGCGAACGCGGCCTTCACCGCCGCCACCTTGATCCGCCAGGAAGACGGGTCCTACCTCGACATCTGGCGCTGGGAGTCGGCCGAGGGCATGCGCGGCGCGACGGCGAGTGCGCAGAGCTGCCCCCTCGCGACGGCGGCCGCGGCGCTGACCACCCAGCACAGCGTGGTCGACGGCAAAGTCCTCGACGATCGATAAACCGAAACATTCACTGCACGACCTGCGGACCGTGCGCAGAAAAGGAGATCATCATGGCTTGGAGCAAGCGAAACCGCCAGCTGCACCGCCAGCTGTCCATCATCTTCACCACGACCGTCATCGTCGCCTTCATCGGCGCCGCCCTCGGCCTCACCGAGACCGCGATGTGGCTGTTCTACCTGCCGCTGCCCCCACTGTTCTTGCTCATGGGCACCGGCTTGTACATGTTCGCGCAGCCCTACCGCACCAAGCGCCGCGCCGCGCGCCCGAACCTCGCCCAATAGTCCTGATCAGGTTAGATGGAGACACCATGACCACCGCCACGAAGAAGAAGAGCACCAAGCCCGCGCTGCCGGCCGCCGACAGCCACGATCTGATCCGGGTGCACGGTGCACGGGTGAACAACCTGCGCGATGTCAGCATCGAGATCCCCAAGCGCAGGCTGACGGTGTTCACCGGCGTCTCCGGCTCGGGTAAGAGCTCGCTGGTGTTCAGCACGATCGCCGCGGAGTCGCAGCGGCTGATCAACGAGACCTACAGCTCCTTCGTGCAAGGATTCATGCCCACGCTGGCCCGGCCCGAGGTCGACGTGCTCGAAGGCCTGACCACGGTGATCACCGTCGATCAGCAGCGGATGGGCGCCGACCCGCGCTCCACGGTCGGCACCGCGACCGACGCCAACGCGATGCTGCGCATCCTGTTCAGCCGGCTCGGTAAGCCGCATATCGGTTCGCCCCAGGCGTTTTCGTTCAACGTCGCCTCGATCAGCGGCGCGGGCGCGGTCACCATCGAGAAGGCCGGCCGGACCGTGAAGGAGCGGCGCAGCTTCAGCATCACCGGCGGCATGTGCCCGCGCTGTGAAGGCCGGGGCTCGGTCTCCGATATCGACCTGACTCAGCTCTACGACGACTCCAAATCGCTCGCCGAGGGCGCGTTCACCATTCCCGGTTGGAAATCCGACAGCTTCTGGACGGTACGGGTTTACGCCGAGTCCGGCTTCGTCGATCCGAACAAGCCGATTCGCAAGTACACCAAGAAAGAACTCAACGACTTCCTCTACAAAGAGCCGGTCAAGGTCAAGGTCGACGGCGTCAACCTCACCTACGAGGGCCTGATCCCGAAGATCCAGAAATCGTTCCTGTCCAAGGACCGCGAGGCGATGCAGCCGCACATCCGGGCATTCGTGGACCGGGCGGTCACCTTCACCACCTGCCCCGACTGCGACGGCACCCGGCTCAGCGCGGAGGCCCGCTCGTCGAAGATCAAGCGCAAGAACATCGCCGATCTCTGCGCGATGCAGATCAGCGACCTCGCCGAATGGGTCCGTGCGCTGGACGAGCCCTCGGTGAAACCGTTGCTCGACTCGCTGGTGCATACCCTCGATTCCTTCGTGGACATCGGTCTCGGCTACCTGTCGCTCGAACGGCCCTCCGGCACGCTGTCGGGCGGTGAAGCCCAGCGCGTCAAGATGATTCGTCACCTCGGGTCCGCGCTCACCGACGTCACCTACGTGTTCGACGAGCCGACCATCGGGCTGCACCCGCACGACATCCAGCGGATGAACGACCTGCTGCTGCAATTGCGCGACAAGGGCAACACGGTGCTCGTGGTGGAGCACAAGCCGGAGACGATCGCCATCGCCGACCATGTGGTCGATCTCGGCCCGGGCGCCGGTTCCGGCGGCGGCACAGTCTGTTTCGAGGGCACGGTCGAGGGGCTGCGGTCCAGCGGCACCATCACCGGCAAGCACTTCGACGACCGGGCCGCGCTGAAGGAGACGGTGCGAAAGTCGACCGGCGCGTTGGAGATTCGCGGTGCCAACCGGCACAACCTGCAGAACGTCGATGTCGACATCCCGCTCGGCGTGCTCTGTGTGATCACCGGCGTTGCGGGCTCCGGTAAGAGCTCGCTCGTGCACGGGTCGATCCCGGCCTCGGCGGGTGTGGTGGCGGTCGATCAGACACCGATCCGCGGTTCGCGGCGTAGTAACCCGGCGACCTACACCGGGCTGCTCGAACCCATCCGCAAGGCGTTCGCGAAGGCCAACGGCGTGAAGCCCGCGCTGTTCAGCTCGAACTCCGAGGGCGCGTGCCCCAACTGCAACGGCGCCGGGGTCATCTACACCGACCTGGGCATCATGGCGAGCATGGAAACCACCTGCGAGGTGTGCGAGGGCAAGCGGTTCGACGCCTCGGTGCTCGAGTACCACCTCGGCGGCCGCGACATCAGCGAGGTGCTCGCCATGTCGGTGACCGAGGCCGAAAAGTTCTTCGGCGCAGGCGAATCGCGTATTCCGGCCGCGCACGCCATCCTCGAGCGCCTGGTCGATGTCGGGCTCGGCTACCTCACCATCGGCCAGCCGCTCACCACGCTCTCCGGCGGCGAACGGCAGCGGTTGAAGCTGGCCACGCACATGGCCGACAAGGGCGGGGTCTACGTCCTCGACGAGCCGACCACCGGCCTGCACCTGGCCGACGTGGAGAACCTGCTCGCCCTGCTCGACCGGCTGGTCGAGTCCGGTAAGTCGGTCATCGTGATCGAGCATCACCAGGCCGTGATGGCGCACGCCGACTGGATCATCGACCTCGGGCCCGGCGCCGGGCACGACGGCGGCAAGATCGTCTTCGAGGGCACCCCCGCCGATCTGGTCGCGGCCCGCTCCACCCTCACCGGGGAGCACCTCGCCGAGTACGTCGGCGCCTGAGTCAGCACCGCGGACCGGCGGAGCCGATATCGGCTCCGCTGGTCCGTTGCGTTAGCCGTCGAGTCGCTTGTAAATGCCGACCGGCCGGTTTTTGGAAAATTGCCGTTATTTCTTCGACATATGACATGTCTCGGGCGTAGTCTGGGCTCTGGTAATTCAGCCGGGTGGAGTCGGGGAGAAATGCGTTCAATTCACGGGGGACATCGCTATCGTGGCTGCCTGGAATTCGCTGGACCTGCACTATCCGGCCGCGGCGTCGACCGGGTCGATGCCGTGTGGTGATTCGAGTGGGGACATACGGCAATGCCGCAAGAAGACAGAGTTCAGCAAAGATGTCGAGCTTCGAGACCGTCGAGTGGTGGCTTCAAAAGGGAACTTTCTCCGGAGACCAAAGAAGCCGTCAAAGATATCCATAACAGCAGGGACAATTGGCACGGACCGCTCGGATTGTTGGCCGACTGGCTGGTCATCATCGGCTCGGCCGTAGTTGTGGTCCACTTCGATTATCAACCGTTGGTGTACCTGGCCGGGGTGATCATCATCGCGGGCAGACAGCGCGCGCTGCGTAGCCTGATGCACGAGGCCAGCCACCTGAAACTCACTCGTCACGGGCCGGCCAACACGTGGCTCGGGCGGGTGTTCATCGCATGGCCGATCTTCTCCGGATTGTCGGCGTACACCTGTGCGCATTGCGAACATCACCGTCACCTCTGGGACGATCGCCGCGATCCGAAATTACTCGGCTATATGCGGCTCGGGCTGGTGAATCCCCGCGATATGAAGCAATTCGTGCGCAGGCACCTGTTGAAGCCGCTCTTGATGACGCATGTGCCGTATCAGGTGACGGCGGACCTCATCGGACGAGACGAGGATCGTAAGGAAACTCGCCTGCGATTCCTTTTCCTGTTTGCGGTGTCCGTAGCCTTCTTGGTGACCGGTGCCGGTCTGGAATTTCTGCTGCTGTGGGTGGTCCCATACGTGACCTTCTATCAAATTCTGCGGTACTGGAGTGATATCGCCGATCACGCCGGATTGCGGTCGGACAATCCATGGCAGGCGACGCGTAGTTGGGACGCGCCGTGGTTGGTGCGGCAATTCCTCGCACCGCACAATTCCAATTGGCACCTCGCACATCACCTGTACCCGGCGGTCCCGCACTACCGGATTCGCCAGCTGCACGAGACCTTGCAGGCGACACCGTCCTACCAGGACGCCCACCACTGTGACGGTTTCCTGTTCGCTCGCAACCGGTGTCAACCCGCGGTCGTGCAGGACGTGCTCCAGCCGGAACGATTGGCCGAGCTCCGGGCCCGTCATCCCGAACTCTGCGAACATCGCCGCGAGATGATGGCCGGATGCGCGCAGAGCTGCCCGGTGACCGCGCTGCGTTCAGCGGATCCGAGCGAAATCGTATGAGCCTCAGTGTGTCCCGAGCCGCTGAGCAACGCTCCGGTGCTTGGCTCGGGACGCTGCTGGCCTTGGGCTCCAGTGTCGCGGTCGGCTCCGCGATAGCCGCGACGACGGCGCTGACCGCGTTCCCGATCATGACCGGGCAAGCCGTGCGGTACGGGATCGCCGCCGCGTTGATGTTCGCCCTCTTCTGGGGGCGGCTGCCTCGGGTCAGCACGGCGCAGGCCACCAGGATCGGTGTGCTGGGGGCGACCGGACTCGCCGGCTTCAATATCTGCCTGGTGCTGGCGCTGCAACGGGTCGATGCGGGTGTGGTCGGTGCGGTTGTCGGTGCGGTGCCGGTGGTGCTCGCCCTCGCAGGTCCGCTCATGGCTCGTCGCTCGCCCTCGATGCGGGCGGTGCTGGCCGCGGGCATCGTGACCACGGGCGCGGTCGTCGTGCAATGGTCCGGTGCCGCAGCCGATCCGGTCGGACTGCTCCTCGCGGCGGGCGCCCTCGCGGGCGAGTGCGCCTTCTCGCTCGTGGCCATTCCGCTGGTGCGGGAGATCGGAGCGAAAGCTACGGCTACCTACGCCGCCACCGCCGGCGCGGTTCTCTGCGGAATCGTCGCGGTGCTGATCGAGGTGCCGGCCGCCCGGCTGCCCACGATGGGGGAATCGGCGGCGATCCTCTATCTCGCCGTGGTGGCGTCGGCCGGTGCCTTCCTCCTGTGGTACGCGGCGCTGGATCGCATCCCGGTGGAAACCGCCGGTGCCTTCGCCGGGGTGGTGCCCGTGTGCGCGTTGGTGACCGGCGTACTGCTGGGCGTCTCGGAAAGCTCGCCACTGCGGTTCGTCGGCGCCGGGATAGTTGGTATCGGAGTGGTGCTCGCCGCCCGAGGGGCCCGGCAGGTCAGCGCGGCGGGGTCGCCCTAGGTCAATCGATCGCCTGCTGCTCGTACCAGGTGCGCAACCGTTGCAGAGCAGCAGGCAGGGTGCCGTCGTTCAGCGCCGCGAGGATGATGCCGTCGCCGAAGCGCTCGCCGCGGATCACTGCGGTGAGCACCCGGGCGGCATCGGCGACGGGAGCGGTCTCTAGGCCTAGACCGCCCGGGTACGTGCTCTTCATGTCCCATTTCATCCACTCGAAGCCCACGATGGCACCGACGGCGTAGACGGCCTGGGTCATGCGATCGACCGCTTCGCTGTACTGGACGTAGGGCATACACAACGAGCCGTCGTGACTATTCGTCCGCCAGCTCCCCAGGGATTGCGGGTCCTCGGTGTGGATTTCGTCTACGGCAGACCACAATTGGTGCCAGGCTTCCTGGGGCGCGGCGCGCAGGGCCGATTCGATGGCGGGATTGTCGCTGGGATCCGGATGGTAGGGGTTGGCGCGTAATTCGGCCTCGGCGCGCTGTCGTTCTCGGTTGAATTCCTCGAACTGCGCCTTGATCCTCGCTGTTTCCGCAACGGTGTGGCCGGGGTAGACCTCTGCCGCGCTCTTGCCGAACAGTCGTTTCCACAATCCCGCCACGGTGACACCCTGTCAGATCATGCGGTCATTCGCGACTGCCTCGGGCGCTCAGGGCGCGGATCGGGCCGATGAGTGTGCGGTAGATGGGGCGCACGAAGCGGCCGGGGAGGTAGCGGTGACGTTCCTCCTGCCAGACGCGGGCTCTGCGGTGGGCGGCGAGGGGGGACCAGCGTTCCGGATCCACGGGCTCGGTGGCGTGGAATTCGATGCGGCACAGGTGCTTCGTGTTGACGTAGCCGTACTGGTGGGGGCTGACCAGTCGGATGGGAGCGCCGTGGTCGCCGTTCAAAGGCTGGCCGTCGAGACGGTCGGCGATGAGCACATCGGCGGTCAGGGCGTCCTCGAGCAGCACGATCGCGCGGTGGCCGTCGAGGCCTTCGAAGACAACGTGGCTGATGATCGCGCCGGACTGGAGCAGCGGTTCGATCCGCGTGCGGTAGAGGGGCTCGAACGCGGTTCCTTCCCAGCGCAGGCCGGTGGCCGACCATCCTGCGACACAGTGGAAGTCGGCATCGAGCTGCTTCCGCGGCATGTTCGCGAGTTCGGCCACCGACAGCGTGAGGGTCTCGGTCAGGGGTCCGCTGATCTCGATCGCGGGGTCGGCGGGGACCGGCGGCGGAGGGTGATGCAGATGGGTGCCGAAGCGCGGGAATCCGTCGACGGCTCGTTGGCCCGGGGGAAGTGTCATGTCGATCCTCGTTCTATACGACGTTGTATATGCGGGACGCGTTGGGCGCTATGAGTATTCTGGGCGATAGGCACCTATCAGTGCGCTGTGAGAAACCTAACGTGGGTGGAGCAGTTAGGGATTCGTCGAAGGGGGACTAGGCTTTGTCATGTTTCGGAGAGATGACTATCCGGCCCGGTGTGCTGTCGTATCGTGGCGGTTTGTCGCGGGCGAAGATGTATGCCCACCATTCGGTTCGTTCCCCAGCTGGTCAGGATGACCGGCGTGCGGTCCGGTCCAGCTCGGCCGCGATTGCCTGCCGCAGTGCGGAATGCCGCGGACCGAGCGCGTATCGCTCGTCGCTCCAATTTTCGCGGGGGTACTGCAAACCCGGCGTCCAATCTCCGCAGCACAGTAGGGTTTTCGCCGCGCAGGGCGCTGCCTATACGGTCAGTGCGAAAGTCTGCACTCATCGCGGCTGAACCCAGCCTTTCGTCTGGCTTACGCGAGGCGGACTTCGGCCGTGGCGAGGCCGAAGATTTTGCGGCCTGCGGATTTTGCGACGAGGACGAGGACGGCGGAGCGGGTTTCGGGGTCGAGGGATTTGACGCGGGCGGTGAATTCGACGGTGCCGATGGAGCGGGCGTCGACGACGGTGTAGTTGGAGAGGCGGACGCCGTAGCGGGTCATGGCGCCCGGGTCGCCGAGCCAGTCGGTGAGGAAGCCGGCGCCGAGGCCCATGGTGAGCATGCCGTGGGCGATCACGTCGGGCAGGCCGGTCAGGGTGGCGATGGCGTCGTGCCAGTGGATGGGGTTGGCATCGCCGGCGACACCGGCGTAGTTCACGAGGTCGCCGCGGGTGAGTTGGTTGGTGCGGGGCGGGAGTTCGTCGCCGACGGTGAGATCCTCGAAACGGATCGTGGTGCGTGGGAGTCGCGTTCGGGAGACCTCGGACAGGCTCGTGCTGGGGGCGGTGGTCCGGGTGGAGTCGCCGGGGGTGCGCGCGGCGGCCGCGGCGCGGGAGGGGATTTCGATGCCGTGCATGATCACGCGCTCGATCGCGTCGCCGATCCCGGCGGCGACGTCGTTGCCGGTGATGCCCGCGACGGTGGTGTGCATGACCTGCACGACCCGCCCGGTCTGGTCGGTGAAGGTGTTCTTGATGGTGAGCAGGTCGTTGCCCGCGATGCGGCGCACCGACGCGAGCTCGACATCGCTGGTCAGCCGATCACCGGTCACTACCGGCTGGTACATCTCGAAGACCTGATCGGTCTGCACGAAGACGTCGTATCCGGTGATGACGGACTCGAAGAGCTTGCGGTTGGCCAGCATCGCGGGGATCGAGACGAACGTGGTCGGCGCGACCAAACCGGCGTAGCCGAGCTCGTCGGCGGCGTCCTCGCTCCAGTGCGCCGGATGGAAATCCTGCACCGCACGCGCGTATTCGCGGATCTTCTCCCGGCCGACCTCGTAGTAGTCGTCAGCACGATAGTGATGCCCGACCAATGCGGCCACATCGAACGTCGCTTCCATCAAGCCGCTCCTCGTTGCAGATCCCCGCGCACATCGTAAACGGCCCATGCAGCACGGAACCCACTGGCGGTCAATCGAGCCAGATCGCGAGTTCGTCGGCGCGCGGGTTGGACACGGCGTGGGACCGCGGAGCGTCGAAGGTCATGACGGTCCGGGTGCCTGCGTCGTAGGGAGCCCAGCAGGGTGTACGTCCGTACGCGAAATCGACCCAGATGTGGTGCATTTCGGAGGCGAGCGTCTGCGGCGGAACGTCGGCGCCGACCAGCATCGGTGTGCCCTCGGCGGTCAACGTGTCGAAGACGAAGGCGATTTCGAGTGCGTGGCAGGCGCGCAGGTCCAGATGACTAGTGGGCCAGGCGAATTCGTAGACGTGCGCGGTGGCGGCGGCTTCGGCCACGCGGGCTGCGGGGAGCCGGAACGCCCAGTCGGTGAGGATGGCGGACAGCAGGTCGCCGGGGCTCGCGGTGGGACGGTTGGCTGCATAGATGTCGGCGATGGCGGGGTCGAGTCCTCGGGCAGCGAGCGTTTTGGCGAGCAGTTCCGGAGTCAGCGTGGCGGTGAGTCCCGCGGCCGCCGTGTACAGCCGGAATTCGTCGGTGGTGCTGCCGACGATGAGCGGGATGTCGTGCGCCGCGCCCCCGGCGATGGCGTCGAGGGGGAGTTGGGTGAGGCTGTGGCCGTCGATCGTGGGAACGAAAGCCATCATGCCCAACCCTGCGGCAATGGATGACTCGCCCCAACGGCGGGGGAGCTGTTGGAACATGAAGTCGAGCACTAAATTTCGCTCTGCCTCGAGCAGCGCGGGGATATCGGCGTCTTCAGGAGCAGTCGAGAGTCGCCTGACGAAATCGGCGGCGACCAGGCGCGCGTCCTCGAGAGTGGAGGCGATGGTGCCGTTGCCGCTCTGAATGATCGCGCGCTGGAACAAACCCGTGGCCAACGGTGAGGCGATCAACGTGGCGACGCTCATGGCACCCGCGGATTCGCCGAAGATGGTGACTCGCTCGGGGTCCCCGCCGAACGACGCGATATTGTCGCGAACCCACTGCAAGGCGGCGATCTGGTCGAGCAGACCGCGATTGGCCGGGTACCCGTCGATCGCCGCGAAACCGATAGCCCCGAGGCGATAGTTGATGCTGACCAGCACCACGCCGTCACGGGCGAAGGCGTGCCCGTCGTACACCGAGACGGCGCTGGAGCCGACCCGGAAGGCCCCACCGTGAATCCACACCATCACCGGCAGGTCCGAGGCCGTCGGATCGGGGGTCCACACATTGAGATTCAGAAACTCGGGCCCGTCGATGATCGGGTTGTGCAAGATCGAGCTCAATGGCTCCGGGTAGCCCAGTTGCGGCGCGGTCGGCCCGAAGCGGGTCGCATCCCGTTCCCCATCCCAGCTGGGCGCGGGTCCCGGCGCCTGAAACAGCGCGGCACCCAATGGCGCTGCCGCATAGGGTATTCCGAGGAAAGCGGACACCGACCCGGTGGCATTGCCGCGGACTTTGCCCTGGGATAGCGCGACTACTGACGCATGCATCAAGATTCCTCACCTCGCCGACGACACCTTGAACGTCTCACACCGGACCGGGTCACTAGGGTGGAATGATGCGGATCTTTCTGGCCGGCGCGACCGGCGTCATCGGAACACGGTTGGTCCCGCTGCTGGTAGAGGCCGGGCACGAGGTCGCGGGCATGACCCGATCGGCCGCCAAAGCCGACCAGGTACGTGACGCCGGGGCGGTACCGGTGATCTGCGACGTCTACGACCTGGACGCGTTGACCGCGGCCGTCATCGACTTCCGCCCCGACCTGGTGATGCACCAGCTGACCGATCTCCCCGACGACGCCACCCTGCTCCCGGACCGCGCCGAGGCGAACGCACGCATCCGCACCGAGGGCACCCGCAACCTCATCGCCGCCGCCCGCGCCGCCGGAGCCAAGCGGTTCCTGGCGCAGAGCATCGCCTGGGAACCGGCGGGCGGCCGCGGACAGGTCATCCAGGACCACGAGGCCGCCGTCCTCGACATCGACGGTGTCGTCGTGAAATACGGCCAGTTTTACGGCCCCGGCACCTATTACGAAGACCAGCACCCACCACATCCTCGGGTGCACGTATACGACGCTGCGGCACGGACCATTCCGCTACTCGAGGCGTCGACCGGCGTGATCATCGTCGCCGACGTGGCCTAACCCGCCGGGCCTCGCGCTGCGGCGCAGCGAATCCGTTGTCCGCGTCAGGCGATAGGCTGCGGCAATGCGCGGCGCGCATAGGCACGGACATCGGCGTCCACATCGTCGACGGCCCGCTCCAGCGCCGCTAACGCCTCGCTGCTGTCCGGCCAGGTGGTCAACGCGAGCACCGCCGCCTTGCGAACGTCGAGATGCGGGTCTCCCAAAGCTGCTGCCAAGACGGGCACGGCGGCCTCCGCGCCGCCACCGGCCAGGCCACGGGCCGCACCGACGCGGACCTGCCAGGCCGAATGACGCAGTGCGGCAGACAGCTCGGTGATATCGGCCGAGTCCGCGCCGAGCACGGCGAATGCCGCGAGGGCGGCGGCACGGACGAGCGGATCGTGGTCCCCGGCCAGCCTCCGGATGACCTCGGTACCGCCGTCACCGATGGCGGCCAGACCCTGCGCCACCGCGATCCTGACCTCACGGATGTCGTCACCGGCCACGGAAGCGACCGCCGCCCGATCATCGAGCGACACCAGCGCGCGCACCGCTTCGATCCGCACGCGATGGTCCGAATCCGACAGTGCCGCTACATAGTCCGGTGCCGGCCCGGCGCGCAACGCACGCAGCAGATCGATGACGGTGGCACGCACGACGGGATCCGGCGACCCGAGTCGGTCGGACAGCCCGACTGGCGAGGGCAATACCTCGACGAGCTCCCGCAGGCTCGCCGCGGCCGCCCGGCGGACCGAGGCAGCGTCATCGTCGAGCGCGTCGATAAGCACCGCCGCGAACCCGTCCGGTGTGTTCTCGGTGAGCACGGAGATCGCCGCGACCCGCACGCCGCTGTCTTCATCGGTGAGGTAACTCGACAACTCCGACACGGTCGGCGCATCGAGGGCGAGCAGCGCGACGTGGCGAGGCGACGGGGGCGCGACGGTCTCCCGAATCGGGCCGACCGCATCGGCCTGCTGTGGCGCACGGCCGCCGCGTGGGGCGGGCTGGTGCACCGGGATGATCGTGGCATCGGCGGAGGTCAGATCGTCGAGGCCGGGAACAGGAACCAGGTACGGCGCGACGGGACGCTTGTGGAATTCCATTGTGCCGTTGGCGTTCTTGCGAAGGTTGAGGTGGTAGCGCCACGCCACATCGTCACGTTCGGGCAGGTCGGCCCGCTCGTGATAGAGCCCCCACCGAGATTCGGTGCGAGTCAGCGAGCTGCGGGCGGCCATTTCCGCGCAGTCGCGGATGAACGACACCTCGACGGCCCGCATCAGCTCGTGCGGGGTCTGCGCCCCGATCTCGGCGATCTCCGCACGCATCCGGTCGAAGGTCTCGACCGCGATCGAGAGCTTGGCGGCGGTCTTCGGCGGCGCCACATAGTCGTTGACGAACCGGCGCAGCTTGTACTCCACCTGCGGCTGCGGCGGACCCTCCGGATGACGCAGCGGCCGATAGATCAGCTCGTGCGCCTCGGCCAGTTGATCCTCGGGCAATACCTCCGGTGCCGCGATCTCGGCGAGTGTCGACGCGGCATGCGCGCCGGCGAGATCGCCGAAGACGAACGCGCCGATCATGTAGTTGTGCGGCACGCACGCCAGGTCGCCCGCCGCGTAGAGGCCGGGCACCGTGGTGCGCGCATGCTCGTCCACCCACACGCCCGATGCGGAATGCCCGCCGCACAGGCCTATTTCGGAGATGTGCATCTCGATGTCGTGCGTGCGGTAGTCGTGCCCACGGTTGGCGTGGAAGGTGCCCCGGGTCGGCCGCTCGGTGGTGTGCAGAATCCCCTCCAGCGTCGTGAGCGTCTCGTCCGGCAGATGCGAAACCTTGAGATAGATGGGGCCGCGCGCGGATTCGATCTCTCGCTTCACCTCCGCCATCATCGCCCCCGACCAGTAGTCGGAGTCGACGAAACGCTCACCCTGTGCGTTCACCTGATAGCCGCCGAACGGGTTGGCCACATAGGCGCAGGCCGGCCCGTTGTAATCCTTGATGAGCGGGTTGATCTGAAAGCACTCGATCCCGCTGAGTTCCGCGCCCGCGTGGTAGGCCATCGAATAGCCGTCACCCGCGTTCGTCGGATTCTCGTAGGTGCCATACAGATAACCCGAGGCGGGCAGGCCGAGTCGACCGCACGGGCCGGTGGCCAGGATCACCGACTTGGCGCCGACCGCCACGAATGCACCGGTGCGCGTATGCAATGCGGCCGCGCCCACCGCGCGTCCACCGTCGGTGAGTACGCGGACCGGCATCAGCCGGTTCTCGATCCGGATCTTCTCCCGCATCTTCCGCTGCCGCAGTACGCGATACAGCGCCTTCTTGACGTCCTTGCCCTCCGGCATGGGCAGCACGTAGGAACCGGAGCGATGCACCCGGCGCACCGCGTATTCGCCGTACTCGTCCTTCTCGAACTTCACGCCGTAGCGCTCCAGCCGCTGCACCATGGCGAAGCCGCGGGTCGCGGTCTGATACACCGTGCGCTGGTCGACGATTCCGTCGTTGGCCCTGGTGATTTCGGCGACGTAATCCGCCGGCTCAGCCTTGCCGGGGATGACGGCATTGTTCACACCGTCCATCCCCATCGCCAGCGCCCCCGAGTGCCGTACGTGCGCCTTCTCCAGCAGCAGCACATCCGCGCCTGCCTCGGCGGCGGTGAGCGCGGCCATGGTGCCGGCGGTGCCGCCGCCGATGACGAGCACATCGCAGTCCAGCCGGATCCGATCGGACAGCTCCGGAATGTTCACAGTTTCTCCAAGATTCGGGCCCGCACAGCGCGCCGGTCGACCTGCTGACGCGGGTTCGGCACCTCGACGACCGCACGGAGCGTGCCGCCGCCGAGCACGGCGATGCGATCGCCGAGCAGCAGTGCCTCGTCCAGATCGTGGGTGACGAAGACGATGGTGGTCGGGTGTGCGCGCCAGGTGTCGATCAGCAAGCGCTGCATGGTCGCCCGGGTTTGGGTGTCGAGGGCGCCGAACGGTTCGTCCATGAGTACTGCGCGGGGCGCACCGGCGAGGCTGCGCGCCAACTGCACTCGTTGGCGCATGCCGCCGGACAGATCCCGCGGCAGGAAGTCGGCATAACCGGTCAGCCCGATCTCGCGCAGCCAATGCTCGACCCGCTCTTTGCGGATGCCGCGCGGCAGGCCACGCAGCCGCAGCGGTAATTCGATGTTCTGGCGGACGGTGCGCCACGGCAGCAGCGCGTCGTCCTGGAACACCAGCGCGCGCTCGGCCGAGGGCCCGGTGACCGTTGCGTCATCGGCCAGCACGGCGCCCGCCTGCGGGGTCCGCAATCCGGCGAGCGCGCGCAACACGGTGGACTTGCCGCAGCCGGATTTGCCGACCAGAACCAGTATTTCGCCGGGCGCGATCTCGAGATCGAGCTGATCGATGACGGTCCGGTCACCGTAGGAGATCCGGATACCGTTGAGGCTCAGCCGCATTCCGATGGTGTCGAGCGGAGCGGTCGTGGTCATGCGGACACCTCTCTGGGGAGCCAGCGGGTGATTCTGCGGCCGGTCAACTCGACGATTCCCGAGGTGCCGAAGCCGAGGATGCCGATGGTGATCATGCCGACGAACACGGCCGGATAATCGACGATGGTGTAGGCCTGCCAGGTGCGATAGCCGACGCCGAGCCGGCCCGAGATCATCTCGGCCGAGATGAGACAGATCCACGCCACGCCCATCCCCACCGAGAGACCGCTGAATACACCGGGCAGAATTCCCGGAAAGACCACGCGCACAAGGACGCCCGCACGCGATGCACCCAGCGTGCGTACCGCGTCCTCCCAGACGGTCGGCAGCGCGCGCACCGCATGCCTGGTGCTGACCAGTACCGGGAACACCGACGCGGTGAAGGTGATGAACACCATGCCGGATTCGTCGCTCGGGAACATCAGGATCGCCACCGGGACCAGCGCGATCGCGGGAATCGGGCGCGCCAGTTCGGTGAGCGGGCCGAAGATGTCGGCCAGCAGCCGGGAGCGGCCGAGCCCGATTCCGGCGAGGATGCCGACCGCCGCCGCGAGACCGAAGCCGGTCACGATCCGGATCAGTGACTGGGCGATGTCCAGGTAGTACTGGTGCGAGCCCAGGTGTTCGCCGAATTCGGCGATGATCTCGGTGACGGTGGGGAGCGTGTCGAAACGCAGTCCGGCGCGGACGTTGTTGGCGGTGAGCAGTTGCCACAGGCCGACCGCGGCGGCGACCGATGCCACGCGGATCGCGCGGGACCGCCAGAGGGGGAGTCCCGTGCGTGCGGTGTCCGTGCTGTAGTCGTCGATCGAGCCGGTAGCAGGAGTTGTTACCGCATTCGCGGGAAGCGCTTGCGTTCGCTCAGTGGCAGCATTGGTCGCCGGGGCTTCGGTGGTCATCCGCGAACTTCCGTGACGGCTTGCTCATAAGAAACAGTGACCGCGCCCGGATGCCCTTGCCGATACCGGTGCACGGCAGCCGGTGTCGTGAACGGCAGCAAAGCGGCACTGTCGCGTACCCAGATCGCCTTGTCGGCGAACCACCGCGTACCGAGTTCGGCATCGGGGAGATAAGCGGCCCGGATGACCTTGCCTTGCGCCTTGGCGACCTGCACCGCCCGCAGCAGGCACACCGCGTCGGCAGCCGGTTGCGGCCGTTCGGCACCATCCAGCCAGATCTCGCCCGCCGCGGCAGCATCCGTCACGGCCCGACCGCAGATCGGATCGGTGCCGCTGACCTGACTCGGATTGGCGGTCGACGCCATCGATCTGTCGTAGTCGCCGAACCCGTTCTCGGCGAACGCCTTGCGCAGCGGCGTACTGTCGACGAAGCCGTCGATATCCAGCTCGGCGAAGTCACCGATCGACTTCAGGTACCGCACGTCATCTTTGAACGCGTCGATCAGACTCGGCTTGAGCGTGGTGTCGAAATGCGTTCCGCCCGGCCCGTTGTAGAGGTAGACAACCTCCTGTGGCAGCCCCGAACCGTCGGCGACGATCTTCGCGGCCTCGAACGGCTTGTCCCGCAGGAACGCGGTCGCATCCAGCTGGGCCGCCAGAAACGCCTGCAACACCTCCGGGTGCTCGGCGGTGTACGCCCGGCGGGCCACGACGCCGTGGAAGGTCGGCACACCCAGTTCCGCGCCGTCGTAGAGCAGTTTGGCCTTGTTCTGGAACACCAGCAGCCCCGGCCATGCGACGAACTGCGAAAGTGCCTGCACCTGATGCGATTCCAGCGCCGTCGCGCCGATCTGCGGCTGCTGGTTCAGCACCTCGACCCCCTTGCTCGCATCGATGCCCGCCCGGGTCAGCGCCTGCACCAGCGTGCCGTGCCCGGCCGAGCCCACGCTGGCCGAAACCTTCTGCCCGGCGAGGTCATTGATGCTCGTCGCGGCCGAATCCGGCGGCACGACGACCATATTGAGCGCGCCCTTCGGGTTGTACCCGGTCACCGAGACGAGCGCGGTCTTGGCTCGCTCATTGGCCTGGGTGCGAGATCCGTTGATCAGCAACGGATAATCGCCCATCGACCCGATATCGATCTTCTCCGCGACCATCTGCGCGGTGATCGGCGCGCCGGTGTCGTAGTCCTGCCACTCGACGTGATACTTCGCACCACCCCGGTCGGTGAGCTGTTGCAGTCGCCGTTCCAGATACCCCTGTGCCTTCAGTAAGGTGCCGGCGGTGACGGTGTTGATGGTCTTGGACTGATAGCCGATGACGACCTTGACGGTGCCGGACGGGGTGTCGCCGGAACTCTCGAGTGAGCAGCCCGCGAGGGTGAGCGCGGTGGCGAGCAGGAGGGGAACGAGGCGTACTTTCATCAGACTTCCAGATCAGCGGAGCAGGTAGGGCATGTTGACGGTGACCGCGCCGGTGGGACAGCGGGCGGCGCACGGGCCGCAGTACCAGCACTCGTCCACGTGCATGAAGGCCTTGCCGTTCTCCGGGTTGATCGCGAGCGAATCGAGCGGGCAGATCTCGACGCACAGCGTGCAGCCCTGAATGCACAGAGATTCGTCGATGGTCACGGGGATATCGGTGCGCTGGTTCACGAGTGCCATCTAGCGGACCTTCCATTCGGGGGTGCTTCGGGTCAGGTTGCCGCGCATGGTGATTCGGTCACCGCGCAGGCGGATGTACTCGAGATCGACCGGACGGCCGTCGTCGAGGTGGGTCAGCCGTTCGAGCATCAACAGCGGTGCGCCGCCGGGGATGTCGAGGGTGGAGGCGGTGTGCGGGTCGGCGGGCACCGCCTCCAGCGCGAGCTCGGCGTGCCCGAGTGAGTGGCCGCTGATCTGCTCGAGCAGCACGAAGATGTCGGTGTGCGCCAGGTCGTGGCCGAGGATTTCGGTGCCGATATCGGGCGCCAGGTAGGTGAGATCCAGGCTGAGTGGTAGATCCGCGAGGTATCGCAGCCGTTCGAGGTAGACAACGCGTTCCCCGGGAGCCAGCTGTAGGCGGCGCGCGACGGCGGCCGGCGCGGTGACGTGCATGGCGGCCCGCACCTCGTTGCGCACGGTGCCGTAACCCTTGAACGTCTCCTGCAGGCCGAGCAGCGCGTCGAGACCGTGGTCGTACTTACGGGTCGCCACCCGGGTGCCGACCTTCGGCAGCCGGTCGATCAGCCCCTCGTCCTTGAGCAGAGCGAGCGCCTCACGCACGGTGTTGCGCGATGCCTCGAACTCTGTCGCGAGCTGTTGTTCGCTCGGCACCCCGTCGTCGAACGCGCCCGCGTGCACTTGATGCCGGAGCAGATCGGCGACCCGCCGCGCTTGATCGGCGCGCGAGCGCCGCATCGGCGTGGGTTCCGCCGCCTTTCCATCGCTGACCTGCATGGACAGCGACGATAGTGCGGATTCGGCGGCCCGAATCCCGGCGCGGGACCGCGCGAAAATCAAGGGATGTTATTGCGCCGTGCGCTCCCTCGCTCCGACCTGGTGAAATGTCCGGCCCGCACGCCAATACGCCACCTTGGCGCGGCGGGACCGGATTCGGATCATGCCGATCGGAATGCGGAAGACGAGTGCGTGCTACCGGGGACCGTACGTGTTGAGGAACAGCACTGGCCCCGCACCGAAAAAGTCAGCGGTATCGAGGTGCAGGACCGCCGCCAATGCCTTGGCGGTGTACACGGTTTCGAGCTGGAGCCCGTCCTGCGTCGCGAGGGTCTGCGCCTCGTGGGCGGCGGGGGTGGGGTGGCCGTAGCCGGGGCCGAGCCAGTCCGTGGTGATGGTCAGGTCGTCGGGGCGCAGGCCGATCGGCTGGAATCGGGCACCGCGCGAACGCAACAGCCGCTCCGCGCGCCCGGCCAGGCGGGCGATGTGCGAGGCATCGAGGGGGAGTGCGTCGTTCACTACAACGCCGACAACCCGGGTGCTCAGCCCGGCCAGCCGCAGGCCGAGCGCCAAACCTGCTGCGGTGCCGCCGGATCCGACGGCTGTCACGATGTGGCTCGGCTCGGGCACCGCACCCGCGGCGATCTGCTCGGCCAGTTCGAGCGCGCCCTCGACATAGCCGAGCGCGCCGATCGGCGACGAGCCGCCCACCGGCAGGTAGTAGGGCCGCTTGCGGCCCCGCATGTGCCGCAGGTACAACCACGGAGCCGTTAGTAGGGTGCGCCGCTTGGTGTGCGTGAAATGCACTGTGGCACCGGAGTTCTCCAGGCGCCGCAGTTGCGCGCGGACATGGTCGTCCATCGGCTGGTCGACCAGCGCGAGCACGGTCTCGATGCCCTGCTCGCGGCCGTACAGTGCGGTGGCGAGCCCCCAGTTGGTGCCGGTGCCACCGACGGTGAAGATCGTTCGCGCGCCGCGTCGATGCGCCTCGGGCAGTAGCCATTCGAGCTTGCGGACCTTGTTGCCGCCCCAGCCGCCGTCGCCGTAGCGACCGTCGTCCTTGCACCACAGCGGAACTCCGGTGCCGACGTCGAGCCGTCGGATCGGGGTCGGCGAGGTACCGAGCCGCACATACGGCAGCGAGTCGGTGAGTTCAGGAAAACGCTTGTGCAGCAGTGCGTCCGACATGTCAGCTTCCCGTGGCAGGTCTCGTGATCGCCTCGGGGATGCCGAGCAGCGCGGCTTGCACCTCGTGCAGCCGGTCGACATCCCCGCTGATGCCTGCGACATTATCGTTGTACAGGAAAGCCTCGCCGAGGCGGACCAGCGCGTAGGCGAGCAGGTCCGGTTCGACCGGCGGCCGGTAGCCGTCCTCGCGCTCGGCGCGGGCGATGAGCTCGCGCACGGTGGTGACCACCAAGGGCTGCACCGGCCCGTCGCTGGCGGTGAGAATCCGCAGACCGGACAGCGGCTCGTTCTCGAAGTACCGCCGGAACGGCACGTTGTCGGTCATCCAGCGATTGACCCGGTACAGCACGTCGAGGATGCGCCGGGCCCCGGTCGAGCGCCGCCGGGCGTCGGCGCGGGTGAGCAGCGCGGCGAACTCGCCGGCCAGCACCGTGCCGAGTACCCCCTCGCGGGACCCGAACCAGCGATAGACCGAGGCGCGGCTGAGTCCGAGCTCGGCCGCGATGGCCTGGATGTCCACCCGTTCACCGGCCAGGAACGCCTGTCGGGCCAGCGCGATGACCTGTTCGCGGGTCGCCGACGCCGGTCGTCCTGGTGGGCGGGTGGTTCGCTGGCTCGGGGTGGTCATCGAAAAATGGTACATCCTCCCATGCGTGTACCGAATCAGAACCAGGCGTCCCGCATCTCGAGGGTAGTGGTGTCGAGGCGGGCGAGCAGATCCAATGCCGGTGCCGTCTTGGGCAGCTCGAACCGGTAGAAATACCGCGCCGCATGCCGCTTGCCGTCGTAGAAGTCGCCGGTGTGCCCGGCGGCGGCCAGCAGCTGCTCGAGCCAGATCCAGGCCAGCACCAGATGGCCGAAGGCTTCGAGGTAGACCGAGCTGTTCGCCAGCGCGACCTCGACGTCACCGCCGGCGAACAATCCCGCGGTCACCTCGATCAGCCGCTGCCACGCCGCGTCCAACTGACCGGCCAGCTCGGCCGCCTCGCCACCGGCCGCGCGGGCGGCGGCCACAGTGTTCTGCACCCGGCCTGCGAGGGCAATCAGGCTCGCACCGCCCTGCTGGGTTACCTTGCGCCCCAGCAGATCCAAGCCCTGGATGCCGTGGGTGCCCTCGTGGATCGGGTTGAGCCGGTTGTCCCGGTAGTGCTGCTCGACGTTGTATTCGCGGGTGTAGCCGTAACCACCGAGCACCTGGATGGCGAGGTTGTTCGCCTCCAGGCACCACTGCGAGGGCCAGCTCTTGGCGATCGGGGTCAGGATGTCGAGCAGCAGGGTGAGCGCCCGCTTCTCCTCGTCCGAGTCGGCGGTGTGCTGTTCGTCGACCAGCCGGGCGCAGTAGAGCACCAGCCCCAGCGCGCCTTCGGTGTAGGCCTTCTGCGCCAACAGCATTCGCTTGACGTCGGCGTGCTCGATGATCGGCCGCTGCGGTGCCGACGGGTCGGCGGGCAGCTTGGCTCGGCCCTGCGTGCGCGTGCGGGCGTAGTCGAGGGATTCGAGGTAGCCGGTGTAGCCGAGCGCCGTCGCGACCAGGCCGACGCCGATGCGCGCCTCGTTCATCATGTGGAACATGTAGGACAGCCCGCGGTGCGGCTCACCGACCAGGTAGCCGACGGCGCCCGCCGCGCCGCCGGGGGTCCAGCGGCCCTCGCCGAAGTTCAGCACGGTGTTGACGGTCCCGCGGAAACCCATCTTGTGATTGAGTCCGGCCAGCGCGACATCGTTGCGCTCACCGACCGCGCCGTCGTCGTCGACCAGGAACCGCGGCACGACGAACAGCGAGATGCCTTTGGTGCCCGCCGGGCCGCCCGGGATCTTCGCCAGCACCAGGTGCACGATGTTCTCACCGAGCTCGTGATCGCCGCCGGAGATCCACATCTTGGTGCCGAACAGCCGGTAGGTGCCGTCGCCCTGCGGTTCGGCGCGGGTGACGATGTCGGCCAGTGACGAACCGGCCTGCGGCTCGGACAGGCACATCGTGCCGAAGAACCGGCCCTCCAGCATCGGGCGGACGAACCGCTCGGTGAACTCCGGGCCGGTATGGCTGAGCAGCAGGTTCGCGTTCGCGACGGTGAGGAACGAGTAACCCGAGGTGCCCGGGTTGGCCGCCTGGAACCAGGCGTAGCTGGCCTGTGCGACGGTGACCGGCAACTGCGCGCCGCCGAGGTCGTAATCCATTGCCGCGGCGGGCAATCCGGCCTTGGCGAAGGCGGCCAGCGCCGTGGCCACCTCGGGGATGATGGTGACCCGTTCGCCGTCGAAGGTCGGCTCGTTCGCGTCGTTGAGTTTGTTGTGCGGTGCAAAGTATTTGGTGGCCAGCTGCTCGCTGAGCTCGAGCACGGCGTCGAAGGTCTCGCGCGAATGGTCGGCGTAGCGCCCACGTTTGGTGAGCTCCTCGACATTCAGCCACTCGTAGAGCAGGAAATCGAGATCGCGCCGGGAAAGCAGCGTCGAACGCATCAGCCGTCCTTTCGAGACATGTGCCGACCACTGTATCTTACGGTTCGCGCGGATGCAGTGGGTCGGCCATGGATCGAAGGTAGCGGACGGGAGCGGCCTTCGAGTCGAACTCGGATCAGCTGGTCACCCGTTGGATATGGTCGGCGTGAACACCCCAGCCGGACAGCAGCTTTCGCACCTGCTCCGGGTCCGAGCTGAGCGGCGCGGGGACGTCGACGGGGGTACGGTCGAACCGCGGCGCCGGTGCGGGCTGGAGCACGCCGTCGACCTCGATGAAGGCGTTGCGGGCCTTGTTGTGCGGATGCTCATGCGCCTCCCACGGGCTCAGCACCGGCGCGACGCAGGCGTCCGAACCCGCGAAGATCTCGGCCCATTCGTCCCGGGTGCGCTCCTTGAACTTCGCGCCGAGCACCTCCTTGAGCTGCGGCCAGCCGTTCTTGTCGAGCTGGAACGGCAGCTCGGGGTCGTCGATGCCGAGGATGGCGAGCATCTGGTTGTAGAACGGGATCTCCACGCAGCCGACCGCGAGGTACCCACCGTCGGCGCACTCGTAGGTGTCGTAGAACGGGGCGCCGCCGTCGAGCATGTTCTCGCCACGCGGGAAGTTCCACAGGCCGAGGTGGTGCAGCCCGTGCATGGACGCGGTGAACAGGGCGGACCCGTCGACCATGGCCGCGTCGATCACCTGCCCCTTGCCGGACCGTTCCCGTTCGTACAGCGCGCCGAGCACACCGAGCGCGAGCAGCAGGCCACCGCCCGCATAGTCGCCGAGCATATTGGCCGGCGGTACCGGCGGCTCCCCGGCGCGGCCGACCAACCCGAGCGCGCCGGAGATCGCGATGTAATCGATGTCGTGCCCGGCGGTGCGGGCCAGCGGGCCGTCCTGGCCCCAGCCGGTCATCCGGCCGTAGATCAGGCGCGGGTTGCGCGCGGCGAGCTCGGCGGGGCCGAAGCCGAGGCGTTCGGCGACACCGGGACGGAACCCCTCGATGAGCACATCGGCATGGTCGGCGAGCCCGAGCAGCGTCTCGCGATCCGCGGGTTGCTTGAGATCCAGTGTGATGCTGTGCTTTCCGCGATCCAACGGACCCTCCGGCGAGACGATGCCCTCGCCGGGCGCGCCGCCACGGTCCACGCGCAGCACCTCCGCGCCGAGATCGGCCAGGATCATCGCGCCGAACGGGCCTGGCGCGAGACTGGCGATCTCGATGACTTTCACTCCGTGCAGGGGTCCCATGTCTCCGCTCTCTGTCGTCCTCGACGAGGGCACGCGGCCACGGCCGAACCCCGCCCGTCCGGATCGGTGTTCCCGAGGCTAGGCCTGCTCCGGGGTAGCGCCAATGACCGTCGCGCTCGGAAGGGGGTGACCGTAGCGCTCATGTGCCGCCTACGCCACCCGCCGAGCAATAACTCCAGACGGGCGACGGCCGACAGGTCACCCATGTCGAGGTAGGTCGAGATCCGCAGCAGCGCGACGGAGAGCATGACCGCGCCGACCTCCCCGCCCGCAAAGCACTCGCCGAGCGGATCGCCCCCGGCATCCCCGAGGACGCCGGCGAATCCGCCACCACCGATCTGGTTATCGAGATCTTCGTCGCGCGCACCCGCACCTGCGGGGGTGACACACGGCCTCGACGACGCCGAAACCTGCTGTCTCCGAACGTCCGACGCCCTGTACGCGAGAATACGTGCCGGAACCCGACGGCGAGTCGCCTCGCGGAACGGCCGTCGGTGTCATAGTGATTCGATGGGTCGGCTTCGTGGCTTCGCCGCCATCGCCAGTGTTGTTTGTCTGCTCAGTATCTCGGCGTGCACGGACTCGTCCGCGCCGGAGGACACCCCGACTGCTCAGCCGCCACCGTCGACACCACTCAGCACCACTGGCAGTACCGATCAGGATCGAACCATCCGCCTCGAATTCGGTGGTAAGCAGCGGTCTTACGTGGTGCATACGCCGCCGCGTTATCAGGACAGTGCCGCCCTGCCGCTGGTAGTTGCCATGCACTCCTACCCGAGTGCTGCGGCCCAGATCGCCACCACCTCCGGCTTGAATGCCAAGGCGGACAAGGAGAACTTCCTCGTCGTCTACCCAGAGGGGTATTCCCGCGCGTACAACGCCCTGATCTGCTGCGGTACGGAAGACGACGTTGGTTTCATCCGGACGGTTGTCGCCGCGATGGTCGCCGAGTGGAAGGCCGATCCGAAGCGCGTCTACGCCACCGGCATGTCCAATGGTGGCGACATGTCCTACAAGCTCGCGGTGGAACTACCCGGTACCTTCGCCGCCATCGCTCCGGTCAGCGGCGGCTTCATCGGCGCGAAGACCGAGGAAGCGGCATACAAGCCGGCCGTGCCGGTTTCGGTGATCACCTTCCTCGGCGGCCGGGACCGCTACAACGACCAGTTCGAAGCCGGAATCACGCAGTGGCAGCAGCGGCTTTCGTGCGCGCCCGCGGAACCGGCCGCAGCCTTGACCAAGCGGATCACCCGCACGACAGCCAGGTGCGGCGACGGCAGCGAGGTCCAGGTCTACCGGATTCCCGAGATGGGTCACGGGTGGCCGGGCGCGGCGCAGGGCACACTGTCCGAGCCGGACGCCGGGGTGAACGCGACCGATCTGCTGTGGGAGTTCTTCGCGGCTCACCCGAAATGACCGCTGATCAGCCCTCGGTCGCCACCAGCTGGTGTGTCATCCTCACCAAGCTCGCTGAGCTGAAGCACGAACGAGGAGGGGGCAGGCAGCGATCCGCTGCCTGCCCCCTCCTCGTTGCCGGGTGTTCTTCAGTCGAGCCCCGACAGCCGGGCGAGGATGGTGGCCGCCATCGCCGCCGGATCGCCGTCGTCGGGACGCAGCACGAGTTCGGCCTCGGTGGGCGACTCATACGGGTCGTCGATGCCGGTGAAGCCGCGGATCTCGCCCGCGCGCGCCTTGGCGTACATGCCCTTCGGATCCCGGGCTTCGCAGATCTCCAAGGGCGTATCGACAAAGACCTCCACGAACGGAATGCCTGCCGCGAGATGTGTCGCACGGACACGGTCCCGGTCGACGCGGTACGGGCTGATCAGCGAAACCACCGCGACCACACCGGCTTCGGCGAAGAGCCGGGCCACCTCACCGACCCGGCGGACGTTCTCCACCCGGTCGGCGGCGCTGAAGCCGAGGTCGGCATTCAGTCCGTGCCGCAGGTTGTCGCCGTCGAGCAGGAAGGCGGGGCGACCCGCCGCGACCAGTCGGCGTTCGAGTTCCACTGCCACCGTGGACTTTCCCGAACCGGACAGGCCGGTCAGCCACACGGTGAGGCCACGGGTCGCCCGCTCGTCTCGGCCGACCGCGGTGGAGTGCCAGACCACCCGCGAGGACGGCAGGCTCGGGCCGGTGATCATGCCCGCGCCGACGGTGTTGTTGGTGGTGTCGTCGACCAGGATGAAGCTGCCGGTGAACCGATTGCGCCGGTACGGATCGAACAGCAGCGGCTGCCGAGTCCGTAGCTGGACGCGGCCTATCTCGTTGAGCGACAACGACTCCGCCTGCTCGTCCCGGTGCAGCGTATTGACGTCGAGCCGGTAGTCCAGCGTGCGCACCTCGACGGTGGCGGTGCGCGTGGTGTGCCGGATGGTGTAGGTCGCGCCGGGGGTCAGCTGCGACTCGTCGGCGAACCAGCAGACCATCGCGTCGAGATCGCGTCCGGCGGTGGGGCGGTTGTTCGGCCGGCAGATCATGTCGCCGCGGGACACGTCGAGGTGGTCGGCGAGCTGCATGGTCACCGCCTGTGGCGGAAAGGCTTCCGTGACGGGCTTGCCACCGGGACCCCAGATGGCCTCGACGGTGGTGGTGAAACCCGAAGGCAGCACCGCGACCTCGTCCCCGGGCTTGAACACGCCACCGGCCACCGTGCCCGCATACCCACGGAAATCCTGTGCGTGACTGCGGGTTACGTACTGCACCGGGAAGCGCGCGTCGATGAGGTTGCGGTCGGAGGCGATGTGCACCTCTTCGAGGTGGTGCAGCAGGGGAGTGCCCTCGTACCACGGCATACTCGCGCCGCGATGCACGATGTTCTCGCCGTCCAGCGCCGACATCGGCACGAAGGTCAGGTCGAAGATGTCGAGTTTCGAGGCGAACTGGGCGAATTCGGTGCGGATCTCCTCGAACCGGGCCTGCGACCAGTCCACCAGGTCCATCTTGTTGACACACAGCACCAAGTGCGGGATGCCGAGCAGGCTGGCCAGGAACGCATGCCTGCGGGTCTGCTCCACCACGCCCTTGCGGGCGTCGACCAGGATCAGTGCGAGGTCGGCGGTGGACGCGCCGGTCACCATGTTCCTGGTGTACTGGATGTGGCCGGGGGTATCGGCGATGATGAATTTGCGCCGGGGCGTGGCGAAATAGCGGTGGGCGACGTCGATGGTGATGCCCTGTTCGCGTTCGGCGCGCAGTCCGTCGGTGAGCAGGGCCAGGTTCGGATAGTCGTCGCCGCGGTCACGGCTGGTCCGCTCCACGGCGGCGAGCTGGTCGGTGAAGATCGTCTTGGAATCGAAGAGCAGCCGGCCGATGAGGGTGGATTTGCCGTCGTCGACGCTGCCCGCGGTGGCGAGGCGCAGCAGTGTTGCGGTCATCAGAAGTAGCCCTCTCGTTTGCGATCTTCCATGCCCGCCTCGGAGATTCGATCGTCGGCGCGGGTGGCGCCACGCTCGGTGACCCGGGCCGCGGCCACCTCGGTGACCACCTCGGCGGGGGTGGCGGCGGTGGATTCCACGCAGCCGGTGCAGGTGGCGTCGCCGACCGTGCGGAAGCGCACCGTGGTCTCGTGCGGCTGCTCGCCGTCGAGGAGTTGCAGGAAGCGGGTGTGCGCCAACAGCATTCCGTCGCGCTGCACCACCGGGCGGCGGTGTGCGTAATAGAGCGGCGGCAGGTCGATGCCCTCGGCGGCGATGTAGGTCCAGATGTCGAGCTCGGTCCAGTTGGACAGCGGGAACACCCGAATATGTTCGCCAGCACGGTGTTTGCCGTTGTAGAGGTTCCACAGTTCCGGTCGCTGGCTGCGCGGGTCCCACTGGCCGTACTCGTCGCGGAAGCTGAATACCCGCTCCTTGGCGCGGGCCTTCTCCTCGTCGCGGCGCGCGCCACCGAAGACCGCGTCGAATCCGCCCTCCTGGATCGACCGCAGCAGTGTGGTGGTCTGCAATCGGTTACGGGAGGCGCGCGGTCCGGTCTCCTCGACCGCGCGGCCCGCGTCGATGTCGTCCTGCACGCTGCCGACCACCAGCCGCAGCCCGAACCGCGCGACCGTCTCGTCGCGGAAGGCGATCACCTCGTCGAAGTTGTGTCCGGTATCGATGTGCAGTACCGGGAACGGCAGCGGCGCGGGCCAGAAGGCCTTGGCCGCCAGGTGCAGCATCACCACCGAGTCCTTGCCGCCGGAGAACAGCAACACCGGACGTTCGAAAGTTGCCGCTACTTCACGGAATATATGTGCCGACTCGGCCTCGAGCACGTCCAGATGGGGCAGCTCGTAGGTGCTCGCCGTCGACTTCGCGTACTGGCTCACACCGCAAAACTAGAACACGTTTCGGTTGTTGGCAACAGCTCGGCGGGGCTGAGGGCAGGTTTGCGCCCGCCCGACGCGGCGGTCACGGCGTCCGCCGCGGCAACCAGAGCCGTTCCGCGCCGGTCGATTTCGGCGCCGGTGATGGACGCGCCGACATACATGGTCAGCACCATGTTCTGCCTGCCGTCCCCGCCGTAGGTCGGCGCGGCGAGCAGGCTGACCGGGTGCTCCTTGCGCGGCCGCAGATCGGTGCCGAGGTACACCCGCTCGCCGAGGCTGGTGACCAGCTCACCGACCAGTTCACGCAGCTCATCGGGGAGATCGTGGGCGGCGAAGCCGGCCAGCATGGAGTACAGCCTGCGGCCCGCCGCGGTGAGGCTCTCCACCAGATAGCCGCGCTCGCGGCATTCGGCGACCACCTGCCGCAGCCGCGCCTCGTCCTGCTGCAACGGCACCGTAGAGGGCTTGGCCAGCCAGGCGTCGAACGCCGCGTCGGTGTCCCACAGCACGTACATCAGGCCGACCGGCGGCGCGAAGTGGTAGGCCGCGCCGACCTTGACCATCCCCGGTCCGGTGCTCTCCAGGACCATGATCTGCTCGCCGACCACGGCGGATGCGGTGCAGGTGGTGCGGTATCGCGCGGTCAGTCGCTCCAACTCGGTGCGGGCGAGGGCGGAGATGGCGAAGCTGTCCTGGGCGACCCGGCCCGCGGCGATGAGCGCGGGTCCGAGGCCGTAGGTCAGCGTGTCGGCGTCGCGCACCAGGTAGCCGCCCGCGGTGAGCTCGGTGAGGATGCCGAGGCAGGTCGGTTTCGCCAGGTCGAGCGCCCGCGCCAGCTCGGACAGGCCGAACCGCTTGCCGCGCTGCTCGACGAGGAAATCCAGTACCTGCACCACCCGCACCGTGGGTGCGGATCTACGGCCGACCATTGACCACTCCTAGAACACGTTCTAATCTTGCCTCACACGGAATGTACCAGAGCGGTACATATTTGGAACACCGCTGCCGATCCACTGGAGACCCTTTGCTGACACAGCCGTTCGCGGATGCCATCGCCGCCGCCGAGCAGATCATCACCGGAGCCGCGCACATCCGCACCGAGCAGGACCTCGTCGAGGGCTACGACTATCTGGCGGGCAGCATTCGCGCCGCCTTACAGATGGCGTGGGCCTATGAGCGAGACTTCCCGTTCTTCGTCCAGTCCACCGGGCCGTACACGAAGATGGGCCTGGACAACCCGGACACGCTCTACTACCACTCGTATCTGCGCCCGGACGCGGAGTATGTGGTCATCGGAAAGCGCGGCACCACCAGGGATTTGAGCTTCCAGGTGCTGAACGGGAACTACTCGCCGGTGGACGTGCCGGACAGCCTCACCGCCTTCGACGACCGTGCCCTGGAAGTCGGGCCGGACGGCTCCTACGAACTCCGACTCGGCCCCGGCGAGGCCCGGCCGGGCTATGTGCACCTCGCCGCCGACTCCGCGATGCTGGTGGTCCGGGAGGTCTACAGCGACTGGGCCGTCGAGAAGCCGGGTACGATCCGGATCGCGCGGGTCGACGGCATCGGTGACGCACCGCCGCCGCTGACGAAAGACCAGCTGACCAAGCGCTACGGCGTCGCGGGCAAGATGCTGATCTCCCGGATCAAAACCTTCCTGGCCTTCCCGGAGTGGTTCTACCTGAACCTGCCGGTGAATGCGATGACCGAACCCCGGTCCACGCCGGGCGGTCTTACCACGCAGTTCTCCTCGGCCGGTCACTACGAGCTCACCGACGACCAGGCGATGATCATCACGGTGCCGAAATCCGATGCCCCGTATCAGGGTTTCCAGCTCGGCAGCATGTGGTACCTGTCGCTGGACTACATCAACCACCAGACCAGCCTCACCGCGGACCAGGCGCACGTGGACCCCGACGGGATGATCCGGCTGGTGGTCAGCGAGCGAGATCCGGGGCTGGCGAACTGGATCGAACGCACCGGGCACGACCGCGGCTATCTCCAGTTCCGCTGGCAGCGGCTGGCGCGCGAGATGAAGCCCGAGGACGGGCCGACCGTCGAGGTGGTGACGGTCGACGAACTGGCGCAGCGCCTGCCGTTCTACGACCAGGCGCGCGTCACGCCGGACCAATGGCGCGCACGAATCGCGGTACGGCAGGCCGCCGTCGCGGAGAGGATGCTCGGCTGATGTTGTTGCAGGACAAGGTTGTTGTGGTCTCCGGGGTAGGTCCCGGGCTCGGTCGCGCCATCGCGGTGCAGAGTGCGAGGGCGGGCGCCGATGTGGTGCTCGCGTCGCGAACCGAGTCGCGGCTCACCGAGGTGGCCAAGGAAATCACCGAGCTCGGCAGGCGCGCGGTCGTGGTGCCGACCGACATCAACGATGAAGCGGCCGCGGCGAATCTGGTGGCGGCCGCGCACAATGCGTTCGGCCGGGTGGACACGCTGGTGAACAACGCCTTCGCGATTCCGCCGATCGTTGACCTCGCCGACGTGGACCTGGATCAGGTGCGGGCCGGCTTCGAGACCAATGTGCTTGCGGCGCTGCGGTTGACGCGGCTGTTCATCCCCGCGCTGGCCGAAACCAACGGCTCGGTGGTGATGATCAACTCGGCGGTGCTGCGGCACTCCCGGCGAACCTTCGGCCCCTACAAGATGGCCAAGGCCAGCCTGCTCGCGCTGGCGCAGAGCCTGGCCACCGAGCTCGGGCCGCGCGGCATCCGGGTGAACACCATTGCCCCCGGCTACATCTGGGCCGACAACCTGAAGTGGTACTTCAACTACCTCGCCGAGCAGCGCGGCATCACCGCCGAGGCGGTCTACGCCGAGACGGCGAAGACCATCGACCTGCGCAAGCTGCCCGAACCCGACGAGATCGCCGACGCCGTGGTGTTCTTCGCCTCGCCGATGGCGCGCGCGATCACCGGGGCCTGTCTGGATGTCAACGGCGGCGAATACCACCACTGACCGGGTGCGGCCGGCTCGCACCACTATTGAGGAGATGACGTTGATCGGTAGGGACGATGTCGGGACCATCGATGATCTGCACGCATCGGCGACCAAGGTCGTCGGGCTGGACGATTTCGGGGCCGACGACTACCGCACCGGGCTCGAGGTACTGCTCGAGTCCTATGCCAAGGATGCGGAGCTGACGCCGTTCGGCAACAAGGTGAATCGGGCTTTCCTGCGCGGGGCGCTGATCGCCCGGCTGCTCAGCGAGGCCGCGTGGCAACGCTTTCCGGAGCACGCCGAGGTGGCGATCGAGCGGCCGATCTTCGTGACCGGGCTGCCGCGGTCGGGCACGACGGCGGTGCACCGGCTGCTCAACGCGGACCCGGCGCACCAGGGCCTGGAGATGTGGCTCACCGAGATGCCGCAGCCGCGCCCGCCGCGCGAGACGTGGGCGAGCAATCCGGTGTACCAGCGGATCGAAGCCGCGTTCGAGCAGCACCACGTGGAGCATCCGGAATTCATGGGCGTGCACCACATCTCCGCCGACCAGGTGGAGGAGTGCTGGCAGCTGCTGCGGCAGTCGGCCATGTCGGTGTCCTACGAGTGCCTGGGCTACCTGCCCAGCTACTCCGAGTGGCTGCGCGAACAGGACTGGACTCCGGCCTACCGCAGGCATCGGCGCAACCTGCAGTTGATCGGCCTGCCGGACGCCGGGCGGCGCTGGGTGCTGAAGAACCCCAGCCACTTGTTCGCACTCGATGCCATTTTCGAGGTGTATCCGGACGCGCTCGTCATCCAGATGCATCGCGATCCGCGGACCATCATCGCCTCGGTGTGCAGTCTCAACGAGCAGGCGTCGGCGGGCTGGTCCGACAAGTTCCGCGGCTCGGTGGTCGGCGCCAGCCAGCTCGACCTCTGGGCCCGCGGTGCCGATCGTTTCCTGGCAGACCGCAAGCAGCACAATGCCGCTCAGTTCTGGGACGTCGACTACGACGACTTCGTCGCCGACCCGATCGGCACCGTCGCCTCGATCTACCGGCACTTCGATCTGCCACTGACCGAGGAGGCGACCGCGGCGATGGCGGCGCTGCACGCCGAAAGCACCTCCGGGGCCGCCCGTCCCGCGCACCGATACACCCTCGCCGACTTCGGCCTCACCGCCGAGGAAGTCGACGAACGGTTCGCGGCGTATCGGGAGGCACACTTCCCGGGGCGCTGAGCGTCATCCGGAGAACAAGTCAGGCAAGGCGTTTCGTGCATGCTTGCATGGTGCGCAGTTTTCGGGCCCGTGGGCGGCTGCTGTCGCCCCACGGGCCCGAATTCGGAATAGCTTGGGTATCAGAGCATCTCGTGCATGGATGCAGCGTGCGCAATTCCGAGGGTGCACGCCGCAGCCACTCGGCGTTACGGCTGGCCGGGCTTGAGGACGATGAACAAGCCGTGCGCTTCGGCGCAGAGGCGGTCCCCGTCGTGCAGGGTGGCGCGGACATAGACCTTGCGGCCCTCTTGGCGCTCGGCCCAAGCGCGGACCTTCAGTTCCGTATTCAGCGGAGTGACGGAGCGGTAGTCGACGGTGAGCGAGGCGGTCCTGGTCACCGCGCCGGCGTGCACGGCCGCGGCCAAGCCGAGCAGATCGTCGAAGCCGATCGCGATCTGGCCGCCATGTGCGGCATTGTTGCCACCGAGATGGAAGTTGCGGAAGGTGATGCGCGCGTCGACGCCCTCGCGGTCGGCGTGATCGACGACGAACGGCGGCAGGGTGATGTTGCCGCGGGCGGGCAGATCGTGGCGGGTCCAGGTCGGCGTGGACCATTCGTCGACGATCGCGGCGTCCAGCTTGTCGTTCAGCTGCTTGAGAATGCCGATCGTTTCCAGGGCCTGCTCGTCCGACGGGCAGGCGAGCCGCGCGCGATCCATCAGTCCGCGCACCTGCTCGACGAACTCCCCGTAGTGCGGCCCGCCCCTGGTGATGTCGATGGTGCCGTCGTCGTGCGCGTTCATCAGCTCGGTCATCGGCCGGAACGCGCCCTCATGGTGCTCCGCGTTCGGTAGCGAGTCACCGGCCTGCTGTTCGTTCATGCGGAACACGTTATCGGTTGCCCACCGAATGCTCTCGGCACGGTCGTCCGGTGGATCGGCGGATCGGGCCCGAAACGAGCGATGTGGCCTAGGCTGGTTCGCGATCACCGATCGCGTGACGCGACGAGAATCAGCAGGTGGGTGGCGCAGCTCGGCCGCTCGGCGCAAGGACGAGTCCGCTGGCGAAAGGCATTGATTAGATGGGTATTACGGCAGTTGTCTTCGATATGGACGGCGTACTGATCGACTCCGAGCCGGTGTGGGAGCGGGTGCGCCGGGACTATGTCGCGGAGCGGGGCGGGCAGTGGCTGCCCGATACTCAGCAACGGCTGATGGGCATGAGCACCCGCGAATGGTCGGAATACCTCAGCACCGATCTGGGCGTCGACGCACCGCCGGAGACGGTGGCTCGCGAGGTGATCGAGCGGATGGCCGCGCAATACGACCGCAAGGTCCCGCTGCTACCCGGCGCGATCGACGCCGTGCAACGCATGAGCGAGAAGTGGCCGCTCGGCGTGGCCAGCTCCTCCCCGCGAACGCTGATCGACGTCGTGCTCGGACGCACCGGCCTGATCGAATTCTTCACCGTCACCTTCTCGACCGAAGAGGTCGACCGCGGCAAACCCGCCCCCGACGTCTACGTCGCCGTCGCCGCGTTCCTCCGCCAACGCCCCACCGACTGTGCCGCAGTAGAGGATTCGAGCAACGGCATGCGTTCCGCGCACGCCGCGGGCATGCGCGTCATCGCCGCCCCCCGCCCCGAATATCCACCGGCCCCCGACGCCCTGGCCCTCGCCACTCACGTCATCACGGACCTGGACGAACTAACCCCTACCCTGGTCACCGAACCGGCCTGACCGCAGGGACGCGGCTTCCCGTTTGCGGGTGGTCGGGTGGAGCGGGACATGGTGGCGTCGAATCGTGGGTGGCGCTGTCGTCAGGTCGCGGTCGGCGACTCGTCCGGGTGGTAGGAGGCGAGCAGGGTGCGGGCCGCGGTGGGGAGGTCGGTGTCCAGCCAGGCGGGGAGGGTCGGGGCGTGGGCGTGGCGGCGTAGGGCGGCGTAGGGGAGGTCTACGACGGCTCGGCTGATCGCGTCGATTTCGCGGTCGCCTGCACGGCCGAAGCGGGCGGTGGCGATGCGGCGGAGGTGGTCGAAGAGGGGGGCGTTCATGGTGGTCAGGCGGGCGCGGAAGTCGTCGTCGGGGCCGCCGTCGAGGAGGTCGCTGGGGCGCAGGTTCAGGAGAAGCCTTGCGTCGTCGGGTAGTTCGCGTCCGAAGGTGAGGGCGGCGCGGACCATCGCGACGCCCGCTTCGATCGCGTCGGGGTGCTCGGCGGCGGTGAGTACGCCGCTCTGGAAACGTTCGAGGGCGCGCAGCCAGGCGGCGGTCAGCACACCGTTGCGGTTGCCGAAGCGGTGGTACAGCGTGCCGACCGGCGCGCCACTGGCCTCGGCGATCGCCGCGACACTGGCGGCGCGGGGTCCCTCGGCGAGCACCAGGGTGCGTGCGGCGTCGAGGATCACGTCGGTGTCGTGCTTGCGGGGAGGTGCCATATACTAGTACGTTCCTTCTATATGGAGCGTTTGTCCTATATTGATGAGCATGCCAGATCCGTCGACGCGAATCGCGACCGGGCCTGGCAGGCACTGCTGAAAGTCGTCTGCAAGGACCCGGCGGATCCGTCCACCGTACCGAGCGGCTTCGAACTCGAGGCCGCGGAAGTCCCCGCCCGGCTGGCGATGAAAGGGCGGCACTGGTTTTCGGAGTACGCCCTGGTCTTCGAGCTGGAGGACGAAGGGGCGAGCCAGACCCGTGTCCGCGCGAAGTCGTGGGGCAATTTCCCTGGGCTGCACGGCAAGATCTACCGCGCGCTCGTCGTCGGCAGCGGCGGGCACAAGATCGTGGTCCGCCGGCTGCTGCGCCAGATCGCGGCCGCCGCATGATCCCCGGACTGGTCTGGGGCGCCACCGACGCCGAGCGCGGACACCCACTCCCGTGCGACGCCCTGCAACCCACCGGGGTGCAAGCTGATCGAGCCATCAGCATCGACGCACCCCACGGCCTGGTCTATGCCTGGCTCTGCCAATTACGGGTCGCGCCATACAGTTACGACCTGCTCGACCGCTGGGGCCGCCCCAGCCCACGGAATCGCGATCCGCAGCTCGCGGAACTCGAAGTGGGACAACGCTTCATGGGCCAGTTCGACCTGGTCTCCTTCGCGCTGAGCCAGCACATCACCCTGGTCACCGGGAAAATCGCCGTCACCTACGCGGTCCGTCCCGAGGGTGACGGCACTCGCCTGGTGGTCCGGGTGCGCATGGGCGGTCCGCGAATTATCGGACGACTGTTGGCCTTCGGCGACGTCATCATGATGCGCAAACAGCTGTTGACACTGAAAGAGCTGGCCGAAGCCGAGGACCGCGCCGAGCCGCGGGTCGAACTGCAATAGGACTGTGTCGCGCTGCACAGTGCGCCGGGTCTGGTGCATGCGGTCTGCCGACGTTCGAGGATGATCTGCCCATGGCAAAAGATGTTCAGCTCGGTGCCGTCCGCACCTGGTACGACGAGACCGGCGACGGCGAGCCGGTGTTGTTGCTGCACGGCGGTTTCGTGGACTCCCGCTCGTTCGAACCCGCCGTCGCCGGACTGGCCGAGCACTTCCGCGTCTACCGGATGGATCGCCGCGGACACGGCCGCACCCCCGACGTCGCGGGACCGATCTCCTACGACCTGATGGCGCAGGACACCATCGCGTTCCTCGACACGGTCGTCGGCGGCGCCGCGCATCTGGTCGGCTACAGCGACGGCGCGGTCGTCGCCTTGCTGGTCGCGCTCCGCAGGCCGGATCTGGTCCGCAAGCTCGTCTCGATCAGCGGCAACTTCCACCACGACGGCCTGCTGCCCGGCGTGCTCGACGGTTTCGCGCACGAAGAGCCGATGCGGCGCTTGGCCGCTCGGTACGGCGAGGTGTCGCCCGACGGCGAGGAGCACTTCCGCGTGGTCGCCGAGAAACTGCTGTCGATGGCGCGCGCCGAGCCCACACTGACGGTCGAGGAGCTCGCGGGCATCGCCAGCCGCACCCTCGTCATCGCCGCCGACGACGACGCGATGAGCCTGGAGCACACGATCGCCCTCTATCGGGCCATCCCCGATTCCGAGCTCGCCATCATCCCGGGCACCTCGCATCTGCTGGTGGTGGAGAAGCCCGCCGAGGTCTACCGCGTCGTCGGCAGTTTCCTCACGACCGACGCGGCCCGAACCTGGCAGCCGATCCGCCGCGCCTGAGGGGGAGTGTCCCGAACGTTTCTATCCGGTAGCAGGATCCCGGCGGCGCAAGATATTTGGGCAAACTATGTGCTAACAGTATCGCTGCTGGGCATCCGACCAGTCATGCTGAACGCATGGACTTCATGAAACCAGCCGAGCAACTGTTGGCGCAGGTCGCGGCGAAGTTCGGCTCTGCGGAAGCGTTCCTGGACCGGTTGGCCGACGTGCGCGCCGAATATATCGACGACACCGTCGAGATGCCGCGTGTCGTCGGCGGGTTGCCCACTATTTACTGAAACTGGTGAAGTTCGGCTACATCGAACTTCCACAACTCGAACCCGTCCGGCACGGTGTCGCTGACCGAAATCCGGTCGCGCGCCCACGTGCCTGCCAATGCGTGCGGCTCGGCGCCACCCGCGGCGGTGAGAATCGGCAGCGGATGGGTGCGCCGCCGCCCGGCCTGCTCCACCGCGGCCGCCTTGTCCACGTATCCGAGCTGATCGTGGTTGAGGAGGTATCGCCCGGTGCAGCCGTGCTCCGGCGGCCGCAGCGCCGCGACGGATGCCGCGGCCGCATACAGATTTTCCGCGCCCAGCTGCCGCCGAGCCCACACCACCCGGGCGGGCACGGACAGCAGCCGTTCGATGCCCTGCACGCTGTGATTGCCGATCCAGGCGTGTTCCACCAGCCGCGCACCTGGCTCCACATATCCGATCAGCCGGTAGTCGTCGTCCAGGAGCACTGCTCGATAGAACTGTCGCACGCGGCCGGATTCCTTTCGGAGGTAAGCGGTTTCGTAGCATGCTCACACTCGATTGCGGTGTGGCGATTACCGCGGCGTTACAACCGAACTAGCGGGCCCCGCTGTCCTCCGCGCGGTCGAGCAGCAGCGCGCGCTCGGCCTTGTTACCGGTCAGCTCGGCGGCGCGGATGAATTCGGCACCCGCTTCGGCGTGCCGACCGAGTTGGCCGAGCAGATCACCGCGCACGGCGTAGTAGAGGTGGTAGGTGTCCAGCACGCCCGCCGCGAGCGCGTCGACGAGGTCCAGGCCCGCCGCCGGACCGTGCACCTTGCTCACCGCCACCGCGCGGTTCAACGCCACGATCGGTGACGGAAAGCGTTCGGCGAGCACGGCATACAGCCCGGCGATGCGCCGCCAATCGGTGTCCTGCGGCGTCGCCGCCATGGCGTGCACGGCGGCGATCGCGGCCTGCAACGCGTAACTGCCCGGCAGCAGGCCGCGCTCCCTGGCGACCGCGTTGGCGCGCCCCAACGCCGCGAAACCACGCCGGATCAACAGCCGATCCCACCGTGCCCGGTTCTGATCGGCAAGCAGCACAACATCATTCGCCGGGCCGGTGCGCGCGGGCAGTCGCGAGGCTTGCAGTTCCAGCAGCGCGACCAGCCCGTGCACCTCGGGTTCGGCGGGCAGCAGCTCGGCCAGGATGCGGGCCAATCGCAGTGCGTCCTGGCACAGCTCGACGCGGATCCAATCCTCGCCCGCGGTCGCCGCATATCCCTCGTTGAAGATCAGATAGACGACCGCGAGCACCGAGGCCAGCCGCGCGGTCAGCTCCTCGCCACCGGGCACCTCATAGGGCACTCGCTTCGCGGCGATCGTGCGCTTGGCGCGCACAATGCGTTGTGCCACCGTGGATTCCGCGACAACGAAAGCACGGGCGATCTCCTCGGTGGTCAAGCCGCCGAGGAGTCGCAGCGTCAACGCCACCCGCGCCTGCTCCGGCAGCACCGGATGACAGGCGGTGAACATCATCCGGAGCAGATCGTCCGCGACGGCGGCGTCCGGCTCGGGTTCCTCCGGCGCCTGCTCGGTCACCAGCTGGTGACCGAGCAGCGCGAGCTTGCGGGCGAAGGTCTGATTCCGGCGGATCCGGTCGATCGCCCGATGCTTGGCGGTGAGCATCAGCCAGCCGCCCGGATTAGGCGGCACCCCGTCGCGTGGCCATTGCTCCAGCGCCGCGACCAGCGCGTCCTGCGCCAGCTCCTCGGCCGCGTCGATATCACCGACGACGCGGGTGAGCCCCGCGACCAGTCGCGGCCATTCCATCCGCCACACCGTTTCCACGGCGCGGTGGGTCTGCTCGGGCGACCGGTCCTGGCTCATCGTCCGCCGCGCCGATCAGGCCTCTTCGGCGATCTGCCGGAGTTCGACCTCGATCTCCCACTCGGGGCCGTGCACGTCGAGGAAGCGTGAGGTCCACTCGACCGCTTCGTCTTTGGTCTTCGTCTGCAAGATGCAGTACCCGCCGACTACTTCTTTGGACTCCGTGAACGGGCCGTCGAGCACGGTCTGCTTGCCGCCGGACTGCCTGATCGTGGTGGCCTCGCTGACCGGGCTCAAGCCATTGGTGTCCAGCAGCACGCCTGCCTTGGTCATCTCCTCGATCACCTTGCCCACCCGGTCCATCAGCGCCGCGTCCGGCTCGGGCGCGGTGGTCGGGTCGAGGTGGATCAGCATCATGTAGCGCATCTCGGGTCCTTTGCTCGTCGTCGTCAGGATCGTCCGATCCTCACCTCACTGCATCGAACGGCCACCACCCGGATCGACACTCCTGCGAAAAATTCTCCTCGAATATTTTCGGTGCGGGACGGCAGGCCACGGTTTCCGCGGTATTGCGGGAAGCATTCGCGGCGGGGAGCATGGCGGTGGAGGGATGTCATGGAACCTGGTGGCGGCGATGCCTTCGCAGTGATCCCCGGACCCGGCGGCGCGGGTGACGGCCTCGCCGAGATCGTGGCGGCGGGTGGCCTGCACAACTACCAGCTGAAACTGCATGCCGACTACGGTCCCGTCGTTCGTTTCCGGTTGCCCGGCGCGGACACGGCGGTGTCGATCGCCGATCCGGTGCTGCTGGAGGCCACCGCGAAGGTCGACAAGCGGCCCGAGAAGCTGTTCGAGTTCCTGGCGCCGCTGCAGGAATCGGACAATTTGCAGACGTTCTCCGCCGAGCAGCACACACCGTGGCGGCGAGTGTTGCTGTCGGTGCTGGCCGGGCGGCGTTCGCACGAGGCGCATTTCGGGCAGTTCGTCGCGCTGACTTGCGACATGGCCGGTCGGTGGGCGGCCTCGGACGGGCCGATTGCTTTGCAGCAGCACCTGAGTGAGTTGTCGCTGCGGATGATCTGTGATTACGCGCTCGGTGCCGGTGCGGACTCGCCGGAGCAGGCCGGGCGGATCGTGTCGGCCTTCGAGGATGTGCTGACCGACCAGTTGGCTCGGCTTTATCAGGCCGATCTGCCGGGAACCGAGGACGAACGCGGTGCCCGCGCGCAGCGTGCCTTGACCTTTCTTCGTACGACGGTGAACGACGTGCTCGCCGCGCACCAGGACAGCGCACGGCAGACCGACGCGCACCGGACCGACGGCAGCGACCTGATCGCCGCACTGGCCGCGGCCGGCCAACCCCCGGCGCGGATCCGCGACACCGTGCTGATGACCATGCTGGCCGCACACCACACCACCGGAGTCGCGATCTCCTGGACCTTGTATCTACTCGCGCAGCACCCAGACGTCGCCGACCGCGTCGCCGAAGAACTCGCCGACGTACTAGGGGACAGGCCCGCGCCCGACTACGCAGATCTCAAACGCCTGACGTATCTGAAGATGGTGCTCGAGGAATCGATGCGGCTCTACCCGCCCGGCCCCTACGGCGCCCGCGAAATCTCGGAAGACCTTCGCGTGGGCGAGTACACGATCCCGGCCGGGACCACCATCTTCTACCCGATCTGGGCCGTGCACCTCAACCCCGAATACTGGCCGCAGCCAGAGGTTTTCCGTCCCGAACGGTTCTCCGCAGCGGAATCGGCCGGACGTCCCAGGCTCGCGTACATCCCCTTCGGCCTCGGCCCGCGCAGCTGCGAAGGCGCCGCGCTGGCCATGGTCGAAGCACAACTGGTGCTCGCGGTTCTGCTGCGGCGCTTCCGATTAGAGCTTGCCCCTGGGCATTCGGTGGTTCCCGTCGAACGCTTCGTCCTGTGGGCGGCCGATGACATCCGGATGAACCTCACGCCACGCGTCACCTGATCTGCTCTGGTGCCCGCGGTTCTGCTTGCGGCTCAGCGCTGTTCGCCAGGCCAGACGGCTCGGGCGTGTGCGGCACGCGCGGTCCACCTGCCGTCGTAGCGGACTTCGACAGGATGCGCGAAGGCGCTGGTGACGTTCTCGGTGGTGAGGATGTCGCGCGCGAGACCCGCGGCGACGGTGTGGCCGTCGGCGATCAGCAGCGCGTGCGTCGTGGTGCTCGGAAGCTCCTCCAGATGGTGGGTGACCAGCACCGACGCGACCTCTGGGTGGGTATCGCCGAGGGTATCGATGGTCTCCAGGAGTTGTTCGCGGGCAGCGAGATCCAGGCCGGTGGAGGGCTCGTCGAACAGCAGCAGGCGTGGTTCGGCGATGAGCGCGCGGGCGATCAACGTGCGGCCGCGTTCACCTTGGGACAGCGTCGGCCAGGTGTTGTCGGCCTTCCCGGTGAGGCCGACCGTATCGATCATCGCATCGGCGCGGCTGAGCTGATCGGGCGTCGGCGTCCAGCGCATCGGGGTGTCGATGGTCGCCGTGAGACCGGTCAGCACCACCTCACGAATGGTCAGCGGATAACGCAGCGGGTGGCGCGGATTCACATGCCCGATCGAATGGCGCAGGCGTTGCAGTTCGACGCGGCCCAGCTGTTCACCGAGCACCCGAACCGTGCCCGAGGTGGGGAACATGACCGCGCCACAGAAGCCGAGCAGAGTGCTTTTGCCCGCCCCGTTCGGCCCGAGCAGCGCCCAGTGTTCGCCCGCGCGCACGGTCAGCGAGATACCGTTGATGATCTTCTTGCCCTCGCGGCGGAACGTCACATCCGTCAGTTCGAGCACCGGTGCGCCGGTCACGTGCATACCTCCTTCGGAAAGGGGCAGTCTAGCCAGCACGGACACCACCGCCGCACCCGGCATCTTCCGGCAAAACGCCCGGGGGCCACGGTCGTCCGTGCGAAGGTAATCGGCGTGGCGCGGCACGTGACTGGAAACCTCCCCGCCGAAGTGACCAGCTTCGTCGGGCGGGCCGGTGAAGTCGCCGCCGCCAGGAAACTGCTGTCCAGCACGCGGTTGCTCACGCTGACCGGGCCGGGCGGCGTCGGCAAGACCCGGCTGGCCCGGCGGGTGGGCGACACGGTGCGGCGCGCCTTCCCGGATGGGGTGTGGCTGGTCGAGGTGGCCCACGTCAACAACGGTGAGCTGGTGGCGCTCAGCGTCGCCCAGGCGCTCGGCCTGCGCGACGACACCAGCGCGCCGCTGGCCGGTCTCACCGATTACCTCGGCGGCAAGCACCTGCTGCTCGTCCTCGACAACTGCGAGCACCTCATCGACGCCTGCGCCGAACTCGTCGACCGGCTGATCGCGCGCACGCCCGAGGTGCGGGTGCTGGCGACCAGCCGGGAGCCGCTCGGCGTGCTGGGTGAGCAGGTGCTGCCGATCGCGCCGCTGCCGGTGCCCGAGCTGGACGAGGACTCCGGCGAGGTCGACGCCGCGGACAACGCGGCGCTGCGGCTGCTGATCGATCGGGCCACCGCCGCGAATCCCGAATTCCGGGTCAGCACCGCCAATCTCGGTGCGCTGGCCGGGATCTGCCTTCGGCTGGACGGCATTCCGCTGGCCTTGGAGCTCGCGGCGTTGCGGCTGCGGGCTTTCACCCCCGACCAGGTGCTGGAACGCCTCGACGACACCATGCGCCTGCTCACCACCGGACTGCGCACGGCACCGGAGCGGCAGCAGACGCTCGAGGCCGCCATCCGCTGGAGTTACGACCTGTGCACCCCGGACGAACAACGCCTCTGGGAGCAGCTCGCCGTGTTCGCGGGCGGCTTCGACCTGGCGGCCGCCGAGGCGGTGTGCGTGCTGGAGCCGCCGGGCGTGCTGGTGGACGCGCTGACCGGTCTGGTCGAGAAGTCGGTGCTGAGCCATCGCCACGACAACGACGGCACCGGCCGCTACACCGTGCTCGAGCCACTGCGCCAGTTCGCGCTGGCGCGGCTCGCGGCGCACGGCGACGAGTACGCGGTCCGTATCCGGCACCGCGATCACTATCACCGCGTCGCGCAGCGCGGGCGCACCGAATACTGGGGTGCGGCCGACGTCGTCTGGTTCCGGGACGTCACCCGCGAACACGCGAATCTGCGTGCGGCGCTACAGTTCGCGCTCGCCGACCCGGACGGCGCGCACCGCGGGTTACAGATCGCCGCCGAGCTGCGGCCGTTCTGGGAGCACTATCGGTTCCTGCTGGAGGGGTACCGCTGGTTGATGGACGCGCTCGGCAAAGATCCCGAGCGCACCAGCGACCGGGCGCGGGCGCTGACCGCCGCGTCGATCATCGCGGCCATGCTGTCGGACACCGAGTCGGCGAACGAGTATCTGCGCGAATGTGTGTCGATAGCCACGGAATTGGGTGCCGAGGAGGTGCTGGTCGAGGCGACGCTGCTGGCGGCGGTGCTGGCCTTCGCCGAGTCGGGACCGGTGCGTGCGCTCGAGATCGCCGAGGAGGCGGCCGTGCGGGCGCGGGCATGCGCGCACCACGGTACCGAGATGGAATGCCTGGCCTTTGCTTACGTCTGCGCGATGGTGCTGGCGGACGAGCGTGCGGGGGCGTTGGCCGAGCAGTTCCTGGCGAAGTCCACCCAGCACGGTTCGCATCTGCTCGGCGGACTCGCCTCGTGGGCGGTCGGGACCAATCATTGGCGAAACGGGCACGAGGACAAGGCGATCGAGGAGCTCCGGCGCGCGGTCGAGCTACTGCGACTGTTCGATCGGTGCGTGTGGACCGCCTCCGCCTTCGATGGGCTCGCCTGGGTCGCGGCGGCCGGCGGTGACCTGAACCGTGCCGCTCGGCTGATGGGTGCCGCGGCGACCGTGCGGCACGGCAGCACGCAGCGGCTCGCGCACGCGATGACCGACGTGGTCGGTGACAAGGTCCGATCGCAGGTCTACGAAGCCATGGGGGACAAGGAGTTCCGGGCCGCCTTCGACAGTGGTGCCGCGCTCGGCCTCGACGAGGCGGTGCGCTACGCCCTCGGCGCCGAGCAGGCCGACGTACCGCCGAAATCCGTTGCCGTCGAACAACTCACGCGCCGCGAACGGGACGTGGCGCGATTGGTTGCCGCCGGCTACAGCAACAAACGCATCGCCGCCGAACTGGTCATCTCGATTCGTACCGCGGAGAGCCACGTCGACCACATCCTGACCAAGCTCGGCTACACCTCGCGCGCCCAGATCGCGGCGTGGGTCAGCAGGCACAGCCCCTGACCGGTCAGTCGCCGGTCGCGCCGTCGATGCGTTCGCGCAGCAGGTCGGCGTGCCCGTTGTGCCTGGCGTACTCCTCGATCATGTGCAGGTAGACCCAGCGGAGGTTGTACTCCAGGTCGGGCCGCCTCGGATGCTTGAAAGTGTGGTCGAGCGGCAGGTCGGCCACCGCGGCATCGGCCAGTTCGATCTCGCGCCGCAGTGCCGCGAAATCGGTGGCGGGATCGGCGTTTTCGGTGTCGTCGAAGTCGCCGTCCAGGTTGTCTTCGCTGCCGTAGACGTACGGCACCGGCTGGGCCGCGGCGGCGAGCCGGAACCAGCCGCGTTCCACCTCGGTCATGTGCCGGACCAGGCCGTGCAGCGACAACGTGGACGGTTCGGCGGAACGCCGTTTGAGCTGCTCCTCATTCAGTCCCGCGCACTTGAGCAGCAGCGTGTCCCGGTGAAAATCGAGCCAGGCCTGCAACATCGGCCGCTCGTCGGCGATCCGCGGTGCATCGGTGCGGATGAGGTCGGGCGCGATCCAGTTCACGCCGCTGACTCTAACGCCGCACCGTCATCGCCGCCCCGCGATTATCGCGTGCTAGCCCGACCGGGTGAACCTCTGTGCCTCGGCCCCGTGCAGTGTCCCGGCGGGCAGCCTGCGCCCGCACAACACCAACAGCAGATCCTGCGCCGCACCGGACACCACCTCGCCGGACCCATACCGCCAATCCACATCATCGGCGCGCAACTCGATCCCCTGCAAATCGACCCCGAAGAACTTGACACTCTTCGGATTGATCGCATCCAGCACTATCCGCAACCGGTCCTCCGGCACCTTCCGCCCCAGCCCGAGCCCCACCGTGATATCCAGCCCATGAATAACGTCATGACTCAACGCCCCCGCGAACCCACCACCCGGCGGCTTCCACGGATGAGCAACGTTGTCCCAGAGCGACTTCAACAAGTCCTCCGCCGTCAACTCCGCCGCATCACGGCGCGCCACCCGATCCGCCATCCGATGAAAACTCCCCGCCGCCCGCACCATCTCGACCGCGAACCGCGCCCCCGACAACCGATACGGCATGGTGATATGCGCGACCACCTCCCGCACCCGCCACCCTCGGCACAACGTCGCCCCATCCCACCGCTCGGCGTCGAGCCCCGCCAGCAACTCGGCAAGCTCGGTCCGCTCAGCAGTAATCGCCCTACGCACCCCGGTATCGGTCATCGTCTCTCCTCGCCGGAGATCATCCCTCCTACCGCTCCGAGACGCCAGAGGACGAGTAAATTACCGGCCGACCGCCGCATGCTATCCGGGAGTAGAGCTTTGACTTCACCCATCGCGCCCTTCGATGAGGACTATCTCCTCGATCCGCACGTCGTGCATCGCAAACTCCGCGAAAGTGCACCGGTGCATCGGATTGCGCTGCCTGGTGGCGCGGAAGCGTGGTTGGTCACTCGGGAAGCTGATGTGCGGCGTGCGCACACCGATCCGCGCCTGTCGATCGACAGGCGCTCATCCCGGGCCGGCTACACCGGCTTCAAACTGCCACCGGTATTGGACGCGAACCTGCTCAACCTCGACGCACCCGACCACACTCGTCTGCGCCGCTTGGTATCCCACGCCTTCACTCGTCAACGCATTGAGAGCCTTCACGATAAGGTCCAAGGCGAAGTCGATGTCTTACTCGACCGCATCGCCGACCGCGCACAGTCCGACCTCGTCGCCGACTTCGCCGCTCCGTTGCCGCTCTCGGTAATCAGCGATCTGTTGGGCGTTCCGAACGAGAATCGCGAGCGATTTCGTACCTGGACGAATACCATGCTCGCCGCCGATCCGAACGACCCGCAGCAAGCGAAACAAGCCATCGTCAACATGGAGCAATTCATCGTGGACCTGGTCGCCATCAAGCGCGCCGCGCCCGTTGACGACTTCCTGTCCGACCTGATCGCCGTGCGCGACGCGGGCGAGGTGCTCACCGAGAACGAACTGGTTTCGCTGGCATTCCTCATTTTCTGGGCCGGGTACCAAAGTGCCGTCGAGCTCATCGGGAAGGCCGTTTTAGCGTTGCTCGACAACCCTGAGCAACTCGCCCTGCTCCGGCGTACCGCGCCTGCGGTGAGCAGCTCGGCGGTCGAGGAGTTGCTGCGCTACGCCCATCCGAGCCAATTCGCCATCCGTCGGTTCCCTACGGAGGACATCACCATCGGCGGTGTCCGTATCCCCGCGGGGGACACCGTCCTACTCGGTACTGCGTCTGCCAACCGGGATCCTGCGTTCGTCCCCGACCCCGACACCCTCGACCTGATGAGAGCCGACAACGCGCATCTCGCACTCGGTCACGGCATCCACTACTGCCTAGGTGCTCCGCTGGCTCGTTTGGAGACTCGCATCGCGATCGGCAGTCTCCTGCACCGCTTTCCACGCATCGAGCTGGCGATCCCACGGGAGGAAATCCGCTGGTGTCCCTCGTTCCGGGAACATGGCCTACAGGCGTTGCCGGTAACCCTCGGTGTCTAGACCGGGAGGTGCCTGCGGTGGCGGCCGCGTTGGCCGGCGCGGGTGAAGCGGTTGGCTTTGAGGCCGTGTAGGGATCCGTCGGGCAGGATGCGGCCGCAGAGGACGAGGAGGAGGTTTTGGGCGGGGCCGGAGAGGATTTCGCCGGTGCCGTAGTGCCAGTCCATGTCTTCGGCGCGGAGTTGGATGCCGTCGAGATCGACGCCGAAGAACTTCAGGCACTGGGGGTTGATGGCGTCGAGGACCGGGCGGAGTCGGTCTTCGGGGACTTTTCGGTCGAGTCCGAGGGGGACGGTGATGTCCAGGCCGTGGACGACGTCGTGGCCGAGGGCGGCGGCGAAACCGCCGCCGGGCGGCTTCCAGGGGTGGGCGACGTTGTCCCACAGGGATTTCAGGAGATCTTCGGCGGTGAACTCGGCGGCGTCCAGGCGGGCGGCGTGGTCGGCCATGCGGTTGAAACCGCCTGCTGCTCTGAGCATTTCGTAGGCGAAGCGGGGTTCGGAGAGGCGGAAGGGGAGGGTGATGTGCGCGAGGACCTCGCGCACCCGCCAGCCGCGGCACAGGGTCGGTGCGTTCCAGCTGTCGGCGTCGAGGCCGGTCAGAATTTCGGCGAGGTCGGTTCGTTCGGCCGTGATCGCCCTGCGCACGTCGCTATCGGTCATTGTGTCTCCTCGCCGTGGTCTCCCCCCACGCCGTGAGATGCCACCCGACCGCGCCCGTCGTCCGGCCGAGCGGTGCCCGGCGGTGGACTGAGCTGCGAATTGTCGGGATTGTCCCGTTCGGGTGATGGTATGCCTCGACGGAGCGGAGTGGGTTCTCGGCGTTTCACACCGGCGTGTCGCGCAGGAGATCAGGCGGGTGTGAGGAAAGTTCCGGCGTGCAGGGTGCTGCCGAAGCCGGGAGCGAAGGTGCCGTACTCGTAGACGACCTGCCCGCCGACCAGCGTGGCGGCGACGGCGCGGTCGTTGCGGTTGACCATCCGTTCCAGACCCGCAATGCCGGGAAATGGGGCTTCGGCATAGGCGGCACTGGAACCGTCGAACCCGGCCGGGTCGATCACGGCGATATCGGCGCGCGCACCCTCGTGCAGGCGGCCGGTGTCCAGCCCGTACCAGTCGGCCAGCTCACCGGTGAGCCGATGCACCGCCGCCTCGATCGGCATGAACTTGCGCTCGTACACCCGCTCCAGCATGCGCAGGCCGAAGTTGTAGAAGGCCATATTGCGCAGGTGTGCACCGGAATCGGCGAATCCGACCTGGACGTGCGGGGAGCGTTGCAGCCAGTCGAGCACGTCGTCGCGATCGTTGGCGATGACGGTGCGCCAGCGCAGCTTCGCCCCGTGCGCGACGGCGAGATCGAGCAGCGCGTCGGCCGGATGGATGCCGCGCTCGTCGGCCACCTCGCCGAACGATTTGCCGACCACCTCGGGCTCGGGGCAAGCCATGATCTGGGCGTCGTACAGATCCCGATGCCACACCCGCGGACCGTACTTCTTCGCGAGGTCCTTGCGGAACTGCCTCCGGTAGTCCTCGTCGGCCAGCAACTCGCCTCGTTTCAGCACGTCGCGGATGTTGAGCGCCGCGACCCCCGAGCCGAACTCTTCGAACACAACGAGATCGACGCCGTCGGCGTACACCTCGAACGGCACGGGCAGATGCTGCCATCGGAAAGCGGCCTTGCCCAAGGTATTCGCGATCCACGCCGCGGTGGTCGCGGCGCGGGCCGTGGTGCGATCGGCCTTCACATCCATGCCCGCGATGAGCGTCGTCTTGAGCGGCTTACGGAAGCGTCCGGCACTCTGTGCGAAGTAGCGGGCGATCTCCAGCCGCGAGGTGAGGTTCGGCGTGCTCTGATGAATCCGATTCCGTTGCCGCAGAATAGCGTTCAGCGCCGCGTACTCGCGCCAGCTCGCGTAGGTCGACGGTAGCTGCCTGGTGGGGAAGCGCGCCCCCTCCAGCTTCGAGAACGAGCTGCGGATCGTGGACAGGCCGAGGAATCCGGCATCGAGCGCGTCGGTCAGCATCCGCCGCATGCGATCGAGCTCATCGCCGGTCGGCCGGACCTGCGGGTCGGTGGCGCGACCGAGACCCATGACTGCCACCCGGATATCCGAGTGTCCCAGCAGCGCAGCCACATTGGCGCCGAGTGGGCGCGCGGCGAGCGAATCGACGTAGGCGCGCGGGCCGTCCCAGGTCTTGTGCTCCTTGACCGCCGAGTGCACCGCGTCCCAGGGCAGCGCCTCGACCCGGGCGAACATGTCCGCGCAGTCGTCGGCCTCGGCGTAGACCGTGGACAGCGAGCAGTTCCCGATCACCACGGAGGTGACGCCGTGGCGCACCGACTCACCGAGTCCGGGGCTGCCGAGCACCTCGGCGTCGTAATGGGTGTGCACGTCGAGCATGCCCGGAATGACCCACTTGCCCGAGGCGTCCAGGTTCCGTGCGCCATCGGGCAGCGACTCGGCGCTGACCGCAACCACCTTGCCGTCCTTGATGCCGACATCGGCCGTGCGCGGCGCGGAACCCGCACCGTCGAAGACCGATCCGCCGCGAATCACCACGTCACACGGTTGCATCTGCGCTCCCTCGACTAACCGCCGGTATCCGGTACTACCGGTAATGACTACATCGTCGCACGGGTTCGCCGTGTTTGTTGAGGTCGATCACGCATGACCACGTCGGCGGCGCTGCTGCCGCGACGCGGGCACTCCCATGCCGTAGAGGTCGTTGTGTGCCCGTTGATATTCGGTACGGATTCGGCGGCCGACAGTGGGCAGGTCCGGGGCCGGGATCTCGGCGGCGGTCCGGGCGGGCCAGGCCGGTGGTTCCGCCGCACCGCTGAGCGCCCAAGCCGCCTGCCTGGCCGCGCCGAGCGCGACGTATTCGATCGGCTGCGGCACGGTGACGGGGACACCGAAGATCTGCGCGGCGATCTCGGCGACCAGCGCGGACCGGGTGGCCCCGCCGATCAAGAGAATGCGCCGCACACCGGTGCCCCGCGAGCGCAGATGATCGAGCGCCTCCGCCATATTGCAGAGCATGCCCTCGAACGCGGCCCGGGCAATATGGCTGGGCCGCATGGTTTCCGGACGCAAACCGTGCAGGCTGCCGGTGGCGTGCGGCAGGTTCGGGGTCCGTTCACCGGACAGATAGGGCAGCAGCACGAGCCCGTCGGCGCCCGGGGGCGCTTGCGCGGCAAGCGATTCCAGCGTGACCAGGTCGACGCCGAGCAGATCGGCGGCGTACTCCAGCACGCGTGCGGCGTTCAACGTGCACACGAGCGGCAGGAATGCCCCGGTCGCGTCCGCGAATCCGGCCACCGCGGCGGTCGCGTCGGCGCTGGGCACGGCGCTGCGGGCGAAGACGGTGCCGCTGGTGCCGAGCGACACCACCACGTCACCGTCGCCGATGCCGAGACCCAGTGCGGCACCGGCATTGTCGCCGGTCCCGGCCGCCACCAGCACGCCGGCGGGAGTGCGCCCTGCGGCCTCGGCGGGCGCGAGCACCCGCGGCGGTTCCGGCGTGCGCCCGCGGAAGCCAAGGGCGAGTAGGTCTTTGCGATATTCACAGTCGGCAGGCGACCAGTAGCCGGTGCCCGAGGCGTCGCCGCGATCGGTGGTCGGTTCGGGCTCGGGCGTCCCGGGCCCGCCGCCGCGCAACCGCCAGGTCAGGTAGTCGTGCGGCAGCATGATCCGGGCGGTGCGGTCGGCGAGTTCGGGCTCGTGATCGGCCAGCCAGCGCAGCTTGGCCACCGTGAAGGCGGCGACCGGTACGCTGCCGACCGCGTCGGCCCACGCCTGCGCGCCGCCGAGCTCGAGAATCAGCTCGTCGGCCGCCGCCGCGGAGCGGATGTCGTTCCACAGCAGTGCGTCGCGCACCGGACGGCCCTCGGCATCGAGGGCGACCAAGCCGTGTTGCTGGCCGGCCACGGCGATCGCGTCGACCTGGTCCAGCAATCCGTCGCCAGCCGCGCGTAGGGCGTCCCACCAGGCCTCCGGCGCCACTTCGGTGCCGTCCGGGTGCGGCGCGTGCGCCTGGTGCAGGATCTCGCCGGTGTCCGCGTCGCAGACCACCACTTTGCAGGACTGGGTGGAGCTGTCCACCCCGGCCACCTTCGCCGCGCACATAGCTCCACCTTGCACCCGAAGCGGCCACCCTCGGCGCATTTCGGGCAATCGACGGCCGGATCGGGCACACTGGCCCGGTGACCGACGATCCGGACCGACCTGCCGACGTGCATGTCCGGACCGGCGCCGGAACCCCGGTGCCGGAGCTGACCGACGATGTGCTCTCCGAAATGCTCGACGAGCCACCCGATCCGGAGTGCCCGTTCATCGTGATCAACCGCGGCGACCACGACTACATCCAGACCCGCCTGCTCCCCGACGGTGTCTACGAGATCGAGCATCGCGCCGGCGGGTCGGACGAGTTGTTCCAGGTGTACACCTCCGACGCCCGCCTGGTGCGTGACGTGATGTGGGCGTGGGTGGACGAAGACCCGTGGTGGCGTGATTCGGTCGCCTGGTACCGGGTCGATCCGGCCGTCGCCGAGGTGCAGTCGGTGCTGCACGACTTCGAGGACCTACTGGGCGGCATGTCGGTGCTCGACGGCATTCAGGCCTCGATGGACGACGCGATGGCCCGCGCGGACGAACTGCTCGCCATGGACTTCGACGAGTTGCCGCCGGGGCCCGCCGATCAGCGCGACGACACGGCCTGATACCACCACGCGGTGGTGGCGATCTCCGCATCCTCCAGCGGCAGATAGGTTTCGGAGTCCCGCCAGCCGAGCGCCTGCACGGTGACGCGCAGGTCCCGGTCGAAGCAGATGGGGTCGCGCACATGCCAGCGGTACATGCCGTAGCGCTGGTGCGGTTGGTAGATCTCGTCGGCGGGCAGCACCTGCGGCAATCCGAGGTACTGCGTGCAGTACGGCCGATACGCCCCGTTGATGTCGAAATTCCAGGCGCCGCCGAAGTAATCCTCGGTGCCGGTGCCGCACAGTGTCGGGAACTCGGTATCGCCGTCCAGATAGAACTTGAACTCGCCCTCGCCCCACCAGCGCGGGGCGTTGGGCCGAATCGCCTGGTAGGTACCGACGTAACGCCCAGGGCCGGGCACCGTGTCCAGGACGGTGTGGATGGCGGGGCTGCCCACCGGCGCGCTGCGCGACCAGCGGGCGTGCAGGTAGCCCGCGTCCGCGGGCACCTCCTCCTCGCCGTAGGTGATCTGGTAGTACACCGGAACCGTTCGGCCGCAGTTGTTTTCCAGCGTGACCCTGGCGTGCCCGCGAAACGGCATGGGCCAGTAGCTGTTCAGGCCGCCCGCCGGGGCGACCACGATCATCTCCGAATCGATCAGGGCCAGTTCGTCCCAGCCGTTGCAGAACAAGTCGCCGAGCGGCGCCTCGATCGCGGGTTCGGCGGCCCCGTCCCAGTACATCCGTAGCGTGATGGCCCGCAGGGCGGTGCGGTCGGTGGTCAGCCAGCAGTGGCGGAGCACGCCGGGGCCGGAAATGTCTGCCAGCGTGGCGGTCTCGCCATCCGTGAGCAAGATCGAGGGCGATATCTTCCAGCCGATGCCGAGCAGCCGTGCCGCGTGCGCGCCGGTGCCGGTGGTCGCGCGGGCGCCGCCGCCGGGAGCGCCCGTCGGATTCTCCGCGCTGATCGACCGCGTGCGCGTGCGGTCCAGCCGCCATAGTTCCGCCGGGCGCTCGGGGGTCATAACCCGGGCCAGCCGTATCGATGCGCGGTGGCCGCCAGACCCGCCTGCCGCGAGCCCGGCCCGGAAGCGGCCGGTGCGGGTGCGTTGGCCGGATATTGCGGGGCGTCCATTTGCTGGGCTACTTCACGGCGGAGCTTCTCCATATCCAGCCACTTGATGTTCTGGACCAGTTCTTCGAGTGCCTCGGGCTCGAGATAGCCCGACTCGTTGTACACCAGCAGGCCCTCCCGGTACGCCATCAGCGTGGGGAAGGCGCTGATCTGTGCCGAGACCTTCATCGCCTCCTCCGCGACGGCGTCGACCATGCCGTGCACGACGTCGGGATGTCGTTCCGCCGAGGATTCGTAGACCGGGGCGAATCGCGTACACCAGCCGCACCAGTCGGCCCACCAATCGACGAGCACGATGGGGTGGCGGGCGATGACAGCATCGAAATTGTGCGGGGTCAGTGTGACAGTGGGCATGAAATCCTCGTTTGATGTCCGACAGAGCAACCCTGCATCCTCGCATGATCAACGAGGATCAGGAAAACACCCCCTTGCGGTGCTGCTCGGCCGCCAGGAAATGCGTAATAGCAGTGCTGCATTCATACAGTTCGCGGTAGTGCCGATAATACGAATCGTATTCTCCGGTACGTCCAGGATAGGGCTCGACGGTGCTGATCACCGGATTCCAATTCGCGGTGTCGACACCCGCCGCCTCGGCCGCCAGCAGAGCATCGCCGAGACACGCGCCGATCGTCTCGGCCGGGAGTTGCTGCGGCAGCCCGGTCACGTCGGAGACGATCTGCGTCCACAACCCGCCCTTGGTGCCGCCGCCGACCGCGACCAGCCGCCCGGCCCCGCCACCGGCCTCGGTCATGGCCGCGAGGTTGTGCCGCACGCCGTAGGCGATGCCCTCCAGCACCGCCCGGTACAGCTCGGCGCGCCCGTGGCCGAGGGTCAGGCCCGCGATGATGCCGCGGGCAGCCGGATCGAACAGGGGAGTGCGCTCGCCGGCGAAATAGGGCAGCACCAGCAGTCCCCGGCTGCCGGGCGGCACCTGGGCCGCTTCCGTGACGAGGTCGGCGAACTCGCCACCGACCAGCTTGCGCAGCCAGTCGGTCACCGCGCCCGAGGTCGCCATGCCCGCGGCGAGAGTGTATGTGCCCGGCCAGGTTCCGCAGGTACCCCACAGGCCGGGATGCGGGCGTGGATCCTTCAGCACCTGGACCAGGAACATGGTGGTGCCGTACATGATCATCGCGTCGCCCGGCGCACGCACACCGACGCTGGCCGCCTCGGCCCAGGCGTCGATGGTGCCGGTGGTGACCGGAAGGCCGACGGGCAGACCGGTACTCGCCGCCGCTCGCGTCCCGACCCGCCCGACCACCTCGGTCGGCCAGGCGAGTTCGGGCAGCCGCAGGCCGGGTGCCACCCGGTCGGCCCAGTCGGTGGCCCATTCGCGCCGCCGCAGGTCGTACATCGGCACGCACTGGCTGGCCGATTGGTGATCGAGCACGTACCGGCCGGTGAGCCGGTGCACCAGAAAGGAACTCGCCATCAACAGCATGCCGGTGTCCGCGGCGACCTGTGGCTCGTGGCGGGCGAGCCAGCGCAGCTTCGGCCCGACGGCTTGGCTGGTGATCGGTGACCCCGCCCGCGCCAACACGTCCTCGGCGCCGAATTCGGCGGTGAGCTCTGCGATTTCGGTGGTCGCCCTGGTGTCGACCCCGTAGAGGATGGCGGGCCGCAGCGGACGGCCGTGCGCGTCGGCAGGCAGCAGGCACGGGCCGATACCCGAGACCGCGAGCCCGTCGAGGGTCGCGCCGTCCGCCGCCGCGACGAGCTCGCCGATGATCGCGACGAAGTCGGTCCACCACACCTGCTCCGCATCGTGTTCCACCCAGCCCGGTCGCGGCGTCGAAACGCCGTGCGCCCGTTCGGCTCTGGCGAGCACCACACCGTGTTCGTCGGTCAGCACGCCCTTCGAGCTGGCGGTGCCGATGTCGACGCCGAGGAACCGCATCACCGGGTGAACTCGTCGAGGGTGACGCCGAGCAGGTCGCAGACCGCCCGCAGCGCAGCCAGGTGGTCGCCGGGCACCGCATGAATGTGGTTGGCGCCGAAGCGGGACAGGAAATCCTCGGACCGGGCATCCAGCCGGGCGAACGCGTGCGGCCATTCCCAGGTCGACTGCTTCATCAGCGCCTCGTTGGTCTGGTCGTCGTAGGTCTCGAAGTCGCCCAGCATCAACTGCATTCGATAGTCGCCGTCCTTGCGCGTCAGCCGGGCCAGTGTCATGGCGCCCGGTGCGGCGAGGTGATGCACCGAGGCACCGCCCGCCGGGAAGAAGAACACCTCCGGATACAGGTGCACCTTGGCGAGGTTCTCCGCCGGGTCCGCGCTGCGAGCCGCGAACCAGGTCGCGTGCTGGCCCGAATTGCACAGATCCCAGATGTCGCGGTCGGCGTGATAGTGCCGCACATCGGCGAAAAGCGCGGGGGTGCCCGCGATGTGCTTGAGCAGCTGCATGGTGAGCGCACCGTCCATGTCCGCCTCGGTGGCGCACACGTGTGTTTCCTTCGGCCCGTTCCAGTCGTACGGGTCGTTGAGGAAGGCCTCGGTGATGTCCATCGTGGCGAAATACTGGGTGAGTTCCGGCTGGCCCTTGATCCCCGAGAAGTCCAGGCGCCGTTCGGCGATCAGCTCACGCACCGCCAGATACGAACGAATCTGGCGTTCCAGTATGTCCGGTGTCAGCTTCGCGCCGTCGTAATGCACGCCCGCGGCATGGCGTTCCAGCCACTCGCGGGCCGCCTTCGCCTCGCCCGCGTCGGCCAGTTCGGCGCGCCGCACGATCTCCCACTGGTCGATCTCCTCGACGTCGATGCCGAAAAGCCGTTGCCACTGATCGGTATTGGCGACCGCCGTGTTCATCCCCATCGGTCGCCCGCCGAACCGCCCGAACGTACTGCCGCGCAGGCTCGCCACCGCCGCGGCCGCACGGGCCCGCACGCCGATCTCCTCGATCAGCGCGGGATCGTCCGGGTCGCCCCATAATCGGGCATGGCTGCGCCCGATCTGGTCGAGTGCGCCGCCGGCGGCCAGCATGCCGACCATGCCCGGCTGCACGGGGTCGATATTCGACAACAGCAGCAGCGGACCGGGCGTCGCGCCCGCCGCGAGCATGGTGAAATGCGGGAAAGCCCAGACGGCGTAGTGGAATACGGTCAGATCGACGTCGGCCCCCGCCACACTGCGCGCCACCGAGGTGGCCAGCGCGTTGTCGCTGACGGCGGCCGCGCCGCACACCACCTCATGCCCGGCCCGGGTCAGCGCCGCCACCAGGTGATCCTCGGTGGTTCCGATGAAGTCCGCGATCCCCGCGTGCACATAGTCGCGACCGTCGGACATGCTGATTACACCGATACGGGCCATGCCGGTCCCTCCGCGCGGGTGGGTGGGTCGGATAGACGGTTCCACTCCAGAAATACCAGGCTGAACAGTGCGTTCGGGGCGATTCGCGAAATCGCGCGACCAGGCCGATGGATGGCGTGCGGTTTGCTAGGGTCGCCGGATGGGAACGGACCCGGCGGGGCGGGTCGATGCCGCGACCTCATCGAACAGCCGGCATCACCGCACCGAGGTGCTCGTTGTCGGCGCCTACTTCGCCGATCTCGTTTTTCACGGCCTGACTCGGCCCGTTCAGCCCGGTACCGAGGTGTTTGCCAGCGGCTTCGCGATACTGCCCGGCGGTGCGTTCACGCCCGCGATGGCGATGCGCAGGCTCGGGCACGAGGTGGTGTGGTCCACCGACTTCGGCACCGACCTGTTCAGCGAACAGGTCTTGGCGGCGGCGCGCGCGGAGGGCCTGGACGACAGCGGCTTTCGCTTGCACGCGATGCCGGTACGCAGCGTCACCGCGGCGTTGTCGTTCCCCGCGGACCGGGCGATGGTGAGCTACCAGGACCCGGTGACCGCCCTTCCGCTCGCGACGCTGCTGCGCGAACATCGGGCACGGGTGGTGATCCTGCCGCAGCTGCGGTACGGCGAGACCGTGCACGCCGCCCTCGACGTCGCGCATCGGCTCGGGACCCAAGTTTTCATGGATTGTCAGGACGTCCCGTGCACGCTCGACACGCCGACCGTGCGTGAGATCCTCGCCGAGGTAGACATTTTCGCGCCGAACGCCGACGAGGCCTTGCGGCTGACCGGCGCGCCGACCCTCGACGCTGCCATCGATGTCCTTGCCGACCTGGCGAATACGCTCGTCGTCAAACGGGGGAGCTGCGGCGCCATCGCGGTCCGGGACGGTGCGCGGTGCGAGATCGACGCCGTCGCTGTCGAAGTCGTCGACACCACCGCAGCGGGTGACTGCTTCAACGCCGGCTTCCTGCACGCGCACCTGGCCGGTCGCCCGCTGCCGGACTGTCTCGCCACCGCCGTGGCCTGCGGTGCGGCCGCGACGACGGCGCTCGGATCCAGTGCCGCGCCGGACCTGAGCGAGCTTCCCGGCTGGGTCGCCCGGGTGCCGCGCGCCCGTCGGGTCTGAAAATTCCGCACGGTTTCATGATGCGTTCCTGCTATCGTTGCGTAGATGGCAACCGGCGAGGGTTCCAAATCTGTTGAGCCGGAAGCGAGTTCACCCGGCATGCGGTGCCGCGGGGTAACCGGGGCCGCCGGAAAGATCCTGGTCACCGATCTCGACGGCACCCTACTGGGCGGCACCCCCACCGATCGGCTGCGACTGCGCAACGCGCTGATCCGGCATCCCGAGGTGACGGTGGTCTTCGCGACCGGGCGCGGCCTCGAGTCGATCCGTGAGGTCCTGCGCGATCCTGTTGTCCCGCAGCCACGATGGATCATCGCCGACGTCGGCGCCAGCCTCATCGCCGGCGCGGACCTCACCCCGGTCACCGCGCTGCAAACGGCGCTGCGCGCGGGCTGGCCCGGCGCCGAGCGCGTTCGCGCTGCCCTGCGCCACTTTCCAGCGCTGACCTACCAGCACGGTGTGCCGCAGGACGGACGCTGCTCGTTCCACCTGTCGCCCGCGGGCCTGACGCCGGCACTGATCGACGCCGTGCACGCGCTGGGTTGCTCGTGGCAATACTCGGCCGACACCTACTTCGACGTGCTGCCCGCCCACGCCAGTAAGGGCAACGCGCTCGTCGCCCTCGCCACGCAACAGGGCTGGTCGATGGACGCGGTGCTGGTCGCGGGCGACTCGGCCAACGACCGCTCGATGTTCGGCCGCGGCGCCCACGGTGTGATCGTCGGCAACGCCGAGAGTGGCCTGCTGAGCGCGGTGCCCGCCGCCGACGCGGCACATCGGCCGGATCTGCCCGGCGCCGCCGGAATCCTTGCCGCCCTAGAGGATCTCGGTTGGATCGAGCCCGACTTCCCGCTGGTGGTTGGCTACCACCGCGCGCCGATCACCTGGACGCCTGACGGCTGGCGCAGCCCATCGAGTCCCAATGGCATCCTGCCGACCCTGCACAGCGTGTTCACCGGAGATCTGCGGGCCGTGTGGGCAGCGGGCGTCGTCATCGAACCCCACCAATCCGCCGCGCACCTCGACGATCACGACACCGGCCTGCCCCTGGCCTTTCTGCCACTGACCTCGGCCGAATGGAGCGGATACTTCCACCGGGCCTGCAAGGAAGCGCTGTGGCCGGTGCTGATGTCGCAACCGCACCGTGCGCGTTTCGATCCCACCGCCTGGGCCGAGTATCGCGCGGTGAACCGGCGCTTCGCCGATCACATCAGCGTGCACGCGGCGCCGGGCGCGACCGTGTGGCTGCACGACTACAACATGTGGCTGGTGCCGGGCCGGCTGCGCGAGACGCGACCGGACCTGCGGGTCGGCCTGTTCCACCACACACCCTTTCCCGAACCGGACGTCTTCGCCGCGCTGCCGCCTGCCGCCGAGATCCGCACGTCCCTCGGCGCGCTGGACTGGGCCGGCTTCCACACTGAGGTCTTCGCCGACCGCTTCCTCGGGTCACTCACCGACCACGCCCGCCGACCCATGGTCGGCGTCCACCCACTGGGCATCGACCGCGCCGCGATCGAGCAGCTGGCCCGCAGCCGCCCGCTCGGCTGCCGGAAACACGATGGGCACGTGGTGCTCTCGGTCGAACGCCTGGATTACATCAAAGCCCCGGTGCAGAAGGTCGACGCGATCGCCGGCCTGTTGACCCGCCATCCCGAACTGCGCGGCGCGCTCCGGTTCCGGCTCGTCTGCCCGCCACCGGAGCCCGGCCTCACCGCCTACGACGCGACCAGGCAACTGCTCGAGCGCCGTATCGCCGAGATCAACAGCGCCTGGGCGATCGGCGGCTGGCAACCCATCGAATACTTCCCGGAGTTCCTGAGCTTTCCCGAGGTCGTCGACCACTATCTCGCCGCGGACGTGTTCTGGGTGACCTCGCTACAGGACGGGATGAACCTGACCGCCAAGGAGTTCATCGCGGCGCAGGCAGCCGTCGGCGGTTGCGGTGTGCTGGTGCTCTCGCGGCACACCGGCGCTGCCGCACAGTTGGCAGCCGGAGCCTTACTCACCGAACCGAATTCGCCGACGGATCTGGTCGACACGCTGCTGCATGCGCTGAATCTGCCGCCCACGCAACGCCGAGAGCGACTGGCCTGCCTGAGTGAACTACTCGGGCAGCACAATCCGATCGAGTGGGCCGCCGAGATCATCGCCGCCATCCAAAATGCCCGGCGCACCGAGTCCACCGGCCGGGCTGCCTGAGCCGAATCGGTTACCTCGGTACGGCATTCACAGCATGCGGGTCGCGGGGCTGCGGGAAGCTGAGCCGAGCGAGGTGGACCCCGCCCTGCCCCCACCCCGCGCTGGTCACCCACCAGCGGAGGTCGTCGTGCACCACTTCGGCGGCGTGCGCGGCGATATGACCGATCTTGTCGCCGATGCGGAAGCGAAAGGGGCTGTCACTACGGAACACATCGGTACCGACGTAGCGCGGGCGCGGGCCGATGAACAGGTACCACCAGCCGTTGTGCTGGACGACGAAGGGGGACTCGGTATTTCCCGCCTCGGTGCCCTTGGTCGGGTCGGTGTAGGCGATGTGCCGTTCGCCCCAGTGCACGAGGTCGGTGCTGGTGCGGTACGCGACCACATGGTGGCCGCCCGCGGGTGTGCTGGTCGCGCAGTAATACATCACCCACTGGTCACCGACCCGGGCCACCATCGGGTCGCGTGCGTCGTAGCCGTCGCGGAACAGCGGGCCGGAACGCCTACGCGCCCAATGGAACAGATCGGTGGAGGCGGCCAGGTTGATCGCGGCGGCGGTCCGGTCCGTGCCGCCGCCCGCATAGAACATGTAGTACCGCCGGTGCGCCGCGATGACGAACGGTGCCCACAGCTGCGTCTCCCCGTAGTCCGGGTCGGCGTGCAGCGCGGACGGTTGCTTGGTCCACGGTCCGAACAGGTCGTCCGCGGTCGCGTGCGCGAACTCGGTCTCGTCGAAGGGATCCGCAGGCTCCGGATGCGTGATCCCGAACAGATGCCACCGCCCACCCGTGGCCCGAACGATGGTGTGATCATTGATGTACCACGGCACGGACTCGCCGAGACCGGGATCGTAGATCCGGGTGAAGGCGCCCGCACGCACCACATCGCGAATCGCCATGCCCACCATCATCCTCGTCATGGTCGCGCCGCTGCGCTGATCTACCGCACCGATGCGGTTCAGTGCCGGATCCGCAGCGCTCCCGCGCCCGCCGCTGCCGCCAGGACGAACAGCACCGGAATCGCGAGACCGACCGTCAGACCGTGGCTTTGGGCGACGTAGCCGATCAGCACGGGTCCGGTGAAGAAGCCGAGATAGCCGACGAACGACACGTTGGCGATGGCACGGGCGGGTGCGACGCCCGCCACGGTGCCGCTCGCGGCGAAAGCCAGCGGCAGCGTGCACGAGATGCCGAGGCCGAACACCGCCAACCCGAGCAGTGCCGCGGTGGTGTCCCCGATCAGCAGTGCCGTGCCCAGGCCGAGTCCGGCCGCGAGGGTGCCGATCAGGAATGGCCGCACCGGGCCGGACCAGGCGACGAGCCGATCGCCGAGCAGCCGTCCTGCACACATCGACCCGGCGAACAGCGCGAAGCCCATGGCCGCGACCGTGGTGCTGGCGTGCGTCTCGTCGTGCAGGTAGACCGCGGTCCAATCATTGGCCGCGCCTTCGGCCAACGCCACGCAGAACGCCAGTACGCCGAGGACGATCAACCTGGTCGGCCAACGCCGCCTGCCCCCACCGGCGACCTCCGCGCCACGCACAGTGCGGTCGGTGGCCGACGGCAACAGCCCGCGCGCGCCGAGCACGGCCGCGGCGGCGACCAGCACGCTGACGCCGAGGAAGTGCCCTGCCAGCGTCACCTGCGCCCGCTCGACCGCCGCACCGACCAGCGAACCGCCGATCATCCCCAGGCTGTGACAGGCGTGGATGCCCGACAGCAGCGGCCGCCCACTGGCCTGCTCCACGGCCACCCCGTGCGCGTTCATCGCGACGTCCACCACACTGTTGAGGACCGCGAACACGAGCAGTGCTGCCGTCAGCCCGGCCAAGTTCCCGGCGACCAGTAGCCCGGACAGCGACAGCGCGAACGGTGGTACCGCGAGGCGCAGCGTGGCGCGGCTACCGAACCGCAGCGTGACGAACTTGCCGAGTTGCAGGCCGAGTACGGCCCCGATGTTCAATCCCGCGAATGCTGTTGCCAGCCCGGCTTCGTCGAGCCCGAGCTCGTCCTTGATGGTCGGCGTGCGTGCAACCCAGGTGGCGAACAGGGACCCGGTGAGAAAGAAGACCAACCGGACCGACCACAGTGCCGACCGGATGTCGGTGGTGGATGGGCCCGAAGTCAGCATCGGCACCGGCGCGTGCTCCTCTCAGCAGACCCGCACGGGGTCACGAAGCGGCCAGCGAAGCACGAAAGCCAGCGCCCGGCAACATCTTTACGTGCTGCGCGCCGTAGACTGGTGTTGCGACCCCGGCGAGCGTTGATCCGGGCTTGCAGAGAGTCAGTCATGGATAGCGACCTCACCTCGCGCCGGTGGGTGAAATTCGCCGAGATCGACAATGCGCGCGATCTCGGCGGTCTGCCCGTGCAGGGCGGCGGCGCAACTCGTTTCGGTGTTGTCTATCGATCCAGCACACCCCAGCAGTTGTCCGAATCCGACCTGGCCCATCTCCTCGGGCCGGTGGGTCTGCGGACCCTCGTGGATCTGCGGACGCCACCGGAGGTTACGCAGGAGGGGTACGGCAGGCTCGCCGAAAGCGCCGTGCGGCTGGTCAATCTGCCGGTCTGCAGGGTGGCGAGTACGGCGGCCCCCAGCGCATTGGTGCCGGACGCGCAGCGGTTCGATCTACGGCAGCTCTACCACGAACTGCTCTCCGGCAGTGCCGACTCCGTGGTGTCCGCCGCACGATTGATCGGTGATGCGCGTCGGCATTCGGTCGTCTTCCATTGCGCCGCAGGCAAAGATCGCACCGGCATCCTGGCCGCCGTGCTGCTCGACGCGGTCGGCGTGCAGGCCGAAGCCATTGTCGCGGACTATGCGCTCACCGCGGAACGCATCGTCCGCATCCGCGCCCGACTCGACGCCATGCATTCCTACCGTGGTCTCCCGCCGGTGCGGACCGGAATCCTCGACGTCGACCCGGCCCCGATGCGCCGCTTCCTGCGCGACCTGCACGCCGACCACGGTGGTGCCGCCCGCTGGCTGCGGGCGAACGGCCTCACCGACCTCGAACTGGCCGCGCTGCGCCGCGCGATGGTCGAGCAGTCCTGATCGGCGCGAATCCGGCGCTACGACCAGCAGCTCCTATGCGGCATCGACCAGGCTCCGCCGCAGGTAATCGGCGGTAATCGAGTTCTCGGCGGCGAGCAGCGCGGCGGGCGTGCCGGTGAACACGATCTCGCCGCCGTGCTTACCGCCGTCCGGGCCGAGATCGATCACCCAATCCGCCCGTTTGACGACATCGAGGTCGTGCTCGATGACGATCACCGTATTGCCCGCGTCCACCAGGCGGTCGAGCAATCCCATCAGTGTGTCGACGTCGGCCATGTGCAAGCCGGTGGTCGGCTCGTCGAGGACGTAGATGCCGCCGCTGCGGTGCAGATGGTCGGCCAGCTTGATGCGCTGGCGTTCCCCGCCCGACAGTGAACTGAGCGAACGGCCCAGCGTGAGGTAGCCGAGCCCGACCTCGTTCAGCGACCGCAGCGGCTTACGAATCTTGCTGTCCGCGTGCCCGTCCCAGAACTCGAGGGCCTGCTCGGCGGTCAGGTCCAGCACGTCGGCGATGGACGCACCGCGCACCGTGTACCGCAGCACCTCGGGGCGGAATCGCCTGCCGTGGCAGGTCTGGCACACGGTGGTGATCGGATCCATGTACGCCAGATCGGTGAAAATGACTCCCGCGCCGCCGCATTCGGCACACGCGCCGTCGGAGTTGAAGCTGAACAGCCCCGGCTTCACCCCGTGCTCCCTGGCGAACAACTGCCGCAGCGGATCCATGATGCCGATATAGGTGGCCGGGCTGGAACGCCGGGACGCATGGATCGCCGACTGGTTCACCGCGATCGCGTCCGGGTGCGCGGCCAGAAACGCGCCGGAGACCAGCGTGCTCTTACCCGAGCCCGCGACACCGGTGATCGCGGTCAGCACACCGGTCGGGAACCGCGCGGTGACGTTCTTCAAGTTGTGCAACACGACATCGGTGACACTCAACCACCCGATCGGGGCTCTGGTTTCGTCCTTGACCTGCTGCACCCGGCGCAGCCGCTCACCCGTCAAAGTTCCCGAGGCACGCAGCTTTTCGACCGTGCCCTGGAACATGACCTGCCCGCCGTGCCCGCCCGCACCGGGGCCCATGTCCACCACATGATCGGCGACCGCGATGACGTCGGGGGAGTGCTCGACCACCAGCACGGTATTGCCCTTGTCGCGCAACTGGATCAGCAGGTTGTTCAACCGGCCCACGTCGCGCGGGTGCATGCCGACGCTCGGCTCGTCGAAAATGTAGGTCATGCCGGTGAGGCTGGATCCCAGGTGCCGGACGACTTTGAGTCGTTGCGCCTCACCACCGGACAGCGACGAGGTCTCCCGATCCAGCGACAGGTAGCCCAGACCCACCTCCTCGATCCGGCGCAGCCGGGCGATCGCGGCCTCGGCGATCGGCCGGGCGATCGGATCGCCGATGGCGCCGAGCACCTCGATCAGGTCCGTCACCTCGAGCCTGCCGTAGTCGGCGATGCCGAGCCCGTCGATCCGGCTGGCCAGGGCGGCGGCGTTGAGCCGCGCACCGCCGCAGGCCGGGCAGACCTCCTCGGTGACCACTGCACGTGCCGCCGCCCGATTCTTGTCCGACAGCGCGTCGAGATCGCGCTTGATGTAGAGGCGATCGAACCGTTCGAGCAGACCCTCGTAGGCGTTGTTGCCCATACTTCCGGTCCTGTTCGGCCGCGGTACCCGAAAACCGCTGCCGCGCAGGAACAGTTGCCACTCTTCGGCCGTGAAGTCGCGTAACGGCTTGTCCGGATCGAAAAGCCCCGACTCGGCGTACAACTGCCATTGAAAGGTGCCGATGGCGAACGGCCGGAAGGTGATCGCTCCTTCATTGAGCGACTTGTCGGTGTCGAGCAGCTTGTCCAGGTCCGGCCGCACCACATGGCCGAGCCCACCGCATTCCTGGCACATGCCGAGCGGGTCGTTGAACGAATAGCTGGTCGCCTCACCGGCACTCGGCGTGCTGTGCCGGGAGAACAACACCCGGATGATCGACTGGATGTCGGTCATGGTGCCGACGGTGGAGCGGGAGTTGCCGCCGATCGGCCGCTGGTCGACCACCACCGCGGGCGCCAGATTGTCGATCGCGTCGGCCTCCGGGCGCTCGTACTTCGGTAGCCGATTGCGGATGAACCAGGTGTAGGTCTCGTTCAATTGGCGCTGCGACTCGACCGCGACGGTGCCGAACACGATCGACGATTTGCCGGACCCGGACACGCCGGTGAAGACCACGATCTTGCCCTTCGGGATCTCCAGCGAGATGTTGCGCAGGTTGTTCTCGCGGGCTCCGACGATCTGGATGGTGTCTCGCTCTGCATTCACGATCGCCACGGTAGGTGGCAATGAGGTCGGATTCGGTCCTCATTGCGCGCCATACTGAAACAGTGACCGAGACCGCCGCGCGACTGCTGCAATTGCTGTCACTGTTGCAGACCCGCCGGGAATGGACGGGCCCTGAGCTGGCCGAACGCCTCGGCGTGACCGTACGCACGGTGCGCCGCGATATCGAGCGGCTGCGGGAACTGGAGTATCCGGTGCACGCCAGCCTCGGCGCGGTCGGCGGCTATCGCCTGGAAGCGGGGACCGCCTTGCCGCCGTTGCTGCTCGACGACGAGGAGGCGGTGGCGATCACCCTCGGCCTGCGCAGCGCCGCACAGGGCTCGGTCGCGGGCATCGAGGAGTCGGCGGCGCGGGCCCTGGTCAAACTCCAGCAAGTGCTGCCGTCCCGGCTGCGCGGCCGGGTGGACGCCATCGACTCGGCGACGGTCTCGCTGGGTGGCCCGGCCACCGGGCCGCGGGTCGACCCGCAGACCCTGGTCGTCCTGGCCGCCGCGGCCCGCGACGGCGAGCGGATCCGCTTCCGCTATCGGGACAAGGGCGACGCGCAGACCAAGCGATTCGCCGAGCCGCACAGCCTCGTCTCCGCGGGCCGCCGCTGGTATCTGGTCGCCTGGGATGTCGATCGGGCCGATTGGCGGACCTTCCGTGTCGATCGGATCGAGGCCCCCTTTCCGACCGGAGTGCGGTGCGCGCCAAGGGAATTACCCGCCGCCGATGCCGCGGCCTTCGTCACCGCTCAGCTCGCCCACTCCCGGCCGGCCCGCCGCGTGGTCATCCTGGTGCACGCCTCGGCCGAGCAATTAGCCGAGATTTTCCGCGTGCGACCCGAAGAGGTCGAGCCGATCGACGATCGCAGCTGCCTGATCCGCACCAGCGCCGACTCGCTGGAGTGGACCGCCCTGCGGATCGCCCACCTCGGCGTGGAGTTCGAGGTGCGGGAACCGCCGCAGATGCAGACCATGCTGCGCGATCTCGGCGCCAAACTCCTTCGGGCGGCGGGAGATCCGCAGGACGACGAGCCGAGATGACGCCCGCAAGTTGCCCGAGCCTGCCGCAAACTGAAAGGCGACCGGTACCCCTGTTTTCAATACCCGTATACAACCGGGCGTGCGTTGCTATCGTTCCGCCATGTCGAACACGGCGGGCGAGCGTTTGGATGCCGAGGCGCCCGTGGAAGATCGGCCCTCCTTGCTGGAGGTCGATGATGAGGAGAAGCCCGCCCGGGTACTGACCGGCTGGGCCGAGCGGATAGTCGCGGTGACGTCGTTCGTTGTCGCGATGTTGGTGGTGTGGCAGGTATTTCGGCCGTTGCCCCAGGGCAGCCAGTACTACCTGGTGGTGTTCCTGGCGGCGACCTTGCCGGTGGTGTTCCTGGCGTACCGGTCCGGCGTGCGGGTGCTCGATCGAGCCGACGGACCCGGCGTCTTCGATTGGTTACTCGCCGTCGTCGCCGTGGTGGTGTGCCTGTATCCGGTGCTGCCGTTCACGATCGGCTCCGGCGGTGGTGGATACAACGCCTTCCTGGATCGGCAAGGACTGCTCGATCCGGTCGACGTCGGCATGGGCGCGGTGCTGCTGATCCTCGTGCTGGAGGCGTGCAGGCGCACGACCGGATGGGTGCTCGTCGCGGTCTGCCTGGTGTTCGTGGCGTACGGGTATTACGGCGGTTTCCTGCCGCAGGACTGGACGATCGCGCACGCGGGCTTGGACTTCGGGCAGATCGTCGACGCGCTGTTCAACTCCGGCAGCGGGTTCTACGGCACGCCACTGGATGTCGCGGCCACCTATATCGTGCTGTTCACGCTGTACGGGGCCGTCCTCGAATTCTCCGGCGCGGCACAGTTTTTCGTTGACCTCTCGGTGGCCGCGTTCCGGCGCTCGCGCGGCGCCGCCGGGCGGACCGCCGTCGCGTCGGGCTTCCTGCTCGGCACGGTGTCGGGCTCCGGTACCGCGACGGCCGTGACGGTCGGCGCGGTTACCTGGCCGATCCTGAAGCGGGCGGGCTATCCACCGGAGCAGGCGGGCGGCATGCTCGCGGCCGCCGGTGTCGGCGCGATCCTTTCGCCGCCCACCCTCGGGGTCGCGGCGTTCATCGTCGCCGAGTACCTGGAGGTCTCCTACGTCACGGTGCTCGGCTGGGCGCTGATCCCGACGGTCCTCTACTACCTCGGCATCCTGCTGGCCGTGGAGATCGACGCGCGCCGATTGGGCACCAAACCGGTGGAGACGGACGGTGTTTCGGCGTGGCGGCTGCTGCTGCGCTTCGGTTACCACTTCTTGTCGCTCATCGCGATCGTCGTGCTGCTGCTGATCGACGTGAGCGCCACCCGCGCCGTCGTCTACGCGACCGTGCTGGCTTTCGTACTCTCCTTCCTCGACCCACGTACCCGCGCCAACGCGCGCTCGCCGCGGCGGGTGTTCTACGCGATCGGCAGCGGTGTGCGCGCCGCGTTGCCGGTGGTCGCGGTGTGTGCCTCGGCGGGCGTGATCACCGCGATGACGACCAAGACGGGTCTCGGCGCGCAGCTGGCCGCCCTGCTGGTCCGCGCGGCGCGAGCGTTGTCCGACAACCACACCGTGGTGCTGGCCTGCACCGTCGTGCTCGCCGCCATCGCGCTCGCACTGCTCGGCCTCGCGGTGCCGGTGACCGCGTCGTTCATCATCGGCTGGGCGATCATCGGACCCGCGCTGCTCGCGCTCGACGTGCCACCCCCGGCGGCCGCCATGTTCGTCTTCTACTACTCGGTGCTGTCGGAGGTGACGCCGCCGACGGCGCTGGCTGCGGTGGGCGCCGCCGCGGTCACCGGCGCGCGCACCGTGCCGACCATGTGGCAGGCGCTGAAGTACGCGCTGCCCGCGTTCCTGGTGCCGGTTGTTTTCGTGCTCACCGAGCCGGGCGAATATCTGCTCGGCCGCGGCCCGCTGCTGGGCATCCTGTGGGCCACGGCAGTCGCCTGCCTCGGTGTCGCGGGCCTCGCGATCGCCACCGGCGGCTGGATCCTCGGGGTCGGCCCCGCCCGGCCGGTCGCCAGGGCGCTGGCCGGCGTCGGCGGTCTGCTGCTGCTGTACCTGGAGACCGGCGCGCTCATCGCCGGACTGGTCGCGCTGAGCGCGGCCATCGGGATCACTCTGCTCACTCGAAGGAGGACGACATGAGAAGAGTCGCCGTAATTTTCGCTGTTGCCGCGGTATCGGCCGGTCTGCTCACCGGATGCGGTGGCCGCCGGGACGCGCCGCAAAACGACGCAGGGGGCGCCATCACCTGCGAGGTGAAACAGGAGACCAGGGTCGGCATCGCGACCGGCAACGCGACCGGCGTGTACTTCGCGCTGGGCAACGCCTACGCCGACCAGGTCGCGCAGGCGACCAACGGCAAGGTGAAGGCGACCGCCTCGGAAACGGGTGCGTCCGTGCAGAACATCCAGCAGCTGGTCGCGGGCAACTACCAGGTGGCGTTCTCGCTCGCCGACACCGCCGCGGACGCCGTGCTCGGCACCGGCAGCTTCGACGGCAAGAAGCAACCGGTGCAGGCGCTCACCCGCCTCTACCCGAACTACACCCAGGTGGTGGTCCGCGCCGACGCCGGCATCAACTCCGTCGCCGACCTGCGTGGCAAGCGCGTGTCCACCGGCTCACCGAAGTCCGGCACCGAGGTGATCGCCCAGCGCGTGCTGCAAGCCGCGGGCCTGAACCCGGACAGCGATGTCTCCGCCCAGCGGCTGGATCTCACCAAGACCGTCGACGGTATGAAGGACGGCTCCATCGACGCCATGTTCTTCTCCGGTGGTCTGCCGACACCAGGCATCACCGACCTCTTCACCTCCTCGCGGGACAAGGTCCGCTTTCTCGATCTCTCGAGTCAGCTCGACGCGATGCGCAAGGTGAGCCCCGTCTACGAGGCAGGCACGATCCCCGCCGCCACCTATGGCCTGCCGGCCGACGCCAAAACCATCGTCGTCCCGAACGTCCTGCTGGTCCGCGACGACCTCGACGCCGATCTGGCCTGTGTCCTGACCAAGTCGCTGTTCGACCGCAAGGCGCAACTGGAACAGGCGAACTCCGCGGCCAAGGGCATCACTCGCGACACCGCGCGCAACACCGACCCGGTTCCGCTGCACCGCGGCGCAGATCACGCACTGACCAAGTAGGAACTCGACCACCTCGCGAAGGCGGCCGGCTCGAGTCCGTGGCGAGCCGGCCGCCGGTGGTGGTCGACGATGCGGAGCACACGGTGCAGGTGCGGAGTGGGTCCGCGGCCGCTGTGGTCGCCGGCGCACGCCAGGGAGGATGAGATGAGGAAAGTGGCGATCGTTGTCGCCGTGGTGTCGGTGTCGGCCGGGTTCGTCACCGGATGCACGAAGAGTCAGGAGGGAACACCCACCGACTCGGGTGCGCCGGTCACCTGCACGGTGCAGGAGGAGACCGAGCTCGGCATCGCCACCGGCAACGCGACCGGTGTGTACTCGGCGCTGGGTAATGCCTACGCGGACCAGATCACGCTGGCCACCGGCGGCAAGGTGACGGCGACGGCCGCGGAGACGATGGCGTCGGTGCAGAACATTCAGCAGTTGGTGGCGGGGAAGTACCAGGTGGCGTTCGCGCAGACCGATACGGCCGCCGACGCGGTGCTTGGCATCGGCACGTTCGACGGGGCGAAGCAGCCGGTGCAGGCGTTGGCGCGGTTGTACCCGAGCTATGCGGCGGTGGTCGTGCGGGCCGACTCCGGCATCACCTCTGTTTCGGAGTTGCGCGGTAAGCGGGTGTCGACCGGCTCGCCGAAATCCGGCACCGAGATGCTGGCACGTCGGCAGCTGCGGGCGGCCGGGTTGAACCCGGACAGCGATATCGCGGTCCATCGCCTGGATCTCACGAAGGCAGTCGCCGGGATGAAGGACGGGTCGCTCGATGCGCTGTTCTTCACCGGGGGCCTGCCGACGCCGGGCCTGGTCGAGCTGTTCAGCTCGGGCGGGGACAGGTTCCGCTTCCTCGATACGTCCGATCTGCTGGCCGGGATGCGCATCCTGAGCCCGGTGTACGAGGTGGGCGCTATTCCCGCCGCTGTCTATGGACTGCCGGAAGACGTGCCGTCCATCGTCGTGCCGAATGTGCTGTTGGTGCGCGACAACTTGGATGCGGACGTGGCCTGTGTGCTCACCAAGGCGCTGTTCGATCGGAAGGCTCAGCTGGAGCAGGCGAACTCCGCGGCCAAGGGGATCGTCCGGGACCATGCGCGCGAGACGAACCCCGTGCCGCTGCACCGCGGGGCAGAGCACGCACTGGCCAACTGACAGGGGCCGTGGGGAGGCCTGATGGCCGCTTTCGGATGAAGTTGCGGTGGTCTGAGTCACATTCGCGTGATTCAGGCCGATCGCCGGCCGATGTCAGGGGCCTTGACCTGCGAATTCTCGGGCTGCGCAGGCGATTTGACGTGGCGTTCTCCGCCGCGTAACTTTATCCAAGTCAGAGCGACACGGACACCGACCCGGAGCCGAGAAGCACAGCGGAGACGCTGCGCGGATGGACCGGGAAACGAGGTAGGACGAGGAGCGCCTGACACTCACACTAGCTCTACCGGTACCCCGATTTCACGTCGGGTTCATGGCTGAGCTAAGCTTGAAAAGTTGCCTCACCGATCGACCGGGCCAGCCCCGCGAGATGGTGTGTGCGTGTGTTCTTTGAGAACTCAATAGTGTGTCGATGAATGTCAGTGCCAATTATTTAATTGGTTCCGGCTTCTCATACCCCCCGGTTGAGAGGTCGGACATTTAGTCAGCAAATTTTTTTGCTGGCGTTTTGTTTTGCTAGGTTTTCGGACTCTAGTTATTCTTCTGATTGACCTCTTCGGAGGTTGGTTGAGAGTCTTCAACGGAGAGTTTGATCCTGGCTCAGGACGAACGCTGGCGGCGTGCTTAACACATGCAAGTCGAGCGGTAAGGCCCTTCGGGGTACACGAGCGGCGAACGGGTGAGTAACACGTGGGTGATCTGCCTCGCACTTCGGGATAAGCCTGGGAAACTGGGTCTAATACCGGATATGACCATGGGATGCATGTTTCGTGGTGGAAAGATTTATCGGTGCGAGATGGGCCCGCGGCCTATCAGCTTGTTGGCGGGGTAACGGCCCACCAAGGCGACGACGGGTAGCCGACCTGAGAGGGTGACCGGCCACACTGGGACTGAGACACGGCCCAGACTCCTACGGGAGGCAGCAGTGGGGAATATTGCACAATGGGCGAAAGCCTGATGCAGCGACGCCGCGTGAGGGATGACGGCCTTCGGGTTGTAAACCTCTTTCGACAGGGACGAAGCGCAAGTGACGGTACCTGTAGAAGAAGCACCGGCCAACTACGTGCCAGCAGCCGCGGTAATACGTAGGGTGCGAGCGTTGTCCGGAATTACTGGGCGTAAAGAGCTTGTAGGCGGTCTGTCGCGTCTTCTGTGAAAACTTGGGGCTCAACCTTAAGCTTGCAGGCGATACGGGCAGACTAGAGTACTTCAGGGGAGACTGGAATTCCTGGTGTAGCGGTGAAATGCGCAGATATCAGGAGGAACACCGGTGGCGAAGGCGGGTCTCTGGGAAGTAACTGACGCTGAGAAGCGAAAGCGTGGGTAGCGAACAGGATTAGATACCCTGGTAGTCCACGCCGTAAACGGTGGGTACTAGGTGTGGGTTTCCTTCCACGGGATCCGTGCCGTAGCTAACGCATTAAGTACCCCGCCTGGGGAGTACGGCCGCAAGGCTAAAACTCAAAGGAATTGACGGGGGCCCGCACAAGCGGCGGAGCATGTGGATTAATTCGATGCAACGCGAAGAACCTTACCTGGGTTTGACATACACCGGAAACCTGCAGAGATGTAGGCCCCCTTGTGGTCGGTGTACAGGTGGTGCATGGCTGTCGTCAGCTCGTGTCGTGAGATGTTGGGTTAAGTCCCGCAACGAGCGCAACCCTTGTCCTGTGTTGCCAGCGCGTAATGGCGGGGACTCGCAGGAGACTGCCGGGGTCAACTCGGAGGAAGGTGGGGACGACGTCAAGTCATCATGCCCCTTATGTCCAGGGCTTCACACATGCTACAATGGCCGGTACAGAGGGCTGCGATACCGTGAGGTGGAGCGAATCCCTTAAAGCCGGTCTCAGTTCGGATCGGGGTCTGCAACTCGACCCCGTGAAGTTGGAGTCGCTAGTAATCGCAGATCAGCAACGCTGCGGTGAATACGTTCCCGGGCCTTGTACACACCGCCCGTCACGTCATGAAAGTCGGTAACACCCGAAGCCGGTGGCCTAACCCCTTGTGGGAGGGAGCCGTCGAAGGTGGGATTGGCGATTGGGACGAAGTCGTAACAAGGTAGCCGTACCGGAAGGTGCGGCTGGATCACCTCCTTTCTAAGGAGCACTTCTCCACGGACACCCACACAGGTGGGATGTTAAACGTCTTGTGGCAGAGACCGTTTCGGATGCATACGTCATCCGGCGGACGCTCATGGGTGGAACACTGACTGACTCTTCTCACGTATCGATCGGTCGTCATGACTGGTCGGTGAGGGGATATATCGGCACACTGTTGGGTCCTGAGAGAACACGCGAGTGTTTCTCTGGGCAAGATAACGACAGGATCGGGTCTTCGGTCATACCGCAGGGGTTTTCCTCTGGCTGGTGCCGAGTCGAGATCGGATCTTGTGTGTTGTTTGAGAACTGCACAGTGGACGCGAGCATCTTTGTTAGTAAGTGTTTAAGAGCGTACGGTGGATGCCTTGGCACCAGGAGCCGATGAAGGACGTAGGAGGCTGCGATAAGCCTCGGGGAGCTGTCAACCGAGCTGAGATCCGAGGATTTCCGAATGGGGAAACCCAGCACGAGTGATGTCGTGTTACCCGCATCTGAATATATAGGGTGTGTGGAGGGAACGTGGGGAAGTGAAACATCTCAGTACCCACAGGAAGAGAAAACAATTGTGATTCCGTGAGTAGTGGCGAGCGAAAGCGGATGAGGCTAAACCATGTACATGTGATACCCGGCAGGGGTTGTGTATGTGGGGTAGTGGGGCTCACTTTCTTCATTCTGCCGGATGGAGCGGGAGTCAGAAACCGTTGTGTTAGTCGAAGTGGTCTGGAACGGCCTGTCGTAGAGGGTGAGAATCCCGTAGACGAAAACTCAACGGCTCTTGTAGTGAGTACCCGAGTAGCAGCGGGCCCGTGAAATCTGCTGTGAATCTGCCGGGACCACCCGGTAAGCCTGAATACTCCCTGGTGACCGATAGCGGACTAGTACCGTGAGGGAAAGGTGAAAAGTACCCCGGGAGGGGAGTGAAATAGTACCTGAAACCGTGCGCTTACAATCCGTCAAAGCCTGCGAGTGCTTTAGTGCACTGTGGGTGATGGCGTGCCTTTTGAAGAATGAGCCTGCGAGTTAGTGGCATGTGGCGAGGTTAACCCGTGTGGGGTAGCCGTAGCGAAAGCGAGTCCGAATAGGGCGATACAGTCGCATGTTCTAGACCCGAAGCGGAGTGATCTACCCATGGCCAGGGTGAAGCGACGGTAAGACGTCGTGGAGGCCCGAACCCACTTAGGTTGAAAACTGAGGGGATGAGCTGTGGGTAGGGGTGAAAGGCCAATCAAACTCCGTGATAGCTGGTTCTCCCCGAAATGCATTTAGGTGCAGCGTCACGTGTTTCACGCCGGAGGTAGAGCTACTGGATGGTCTAGGGGGCCTACAAGCTTACCGAAATCAGCCAAACTCCGAATGCCGGTGTGTGAGAGCGTGGCAGTGAGACTGCGGGGGATAAGCTTCGTAGTCGAGAGGGAAACAGCCCAGATCGCCGGCTAAGGCCCCTAAGCGTGTACTAAGTGGAAAAGGATGTGAAGTCGCGAAGACAACCAGGAGGTTGGCTTAGAAGCAGCCACCCTTGAAAGAGTGCGTAATAGCTCACTGGTCAAGTGATTTTGCGCCGACAATGTAGCGGGGCTCAAGTACACCGCCGAAGCCGCGGCACTCCAACAATACATCCGCATCGTTCTACGGGACGGTGTGCAGTGGTTGGGGTGGGTAGGGGAGCGTCCTATAGCCATGGAAGCAGCAGGGTGACCTAGTTGTGGAGGCTATGGGAGTGAGAATGCAGGCATGAGTAGCGAAAGACGAGTGAGAAACTCGTCCGCCGAATGACCAAGGGTTCCTGGGCCAGGTTAATCCGCCCAGGGTGAGTCGGGACCTAAGGCGAGGCCGACAGGCGTAGTCGATGGACAACGGGTTGATATTCCCGTACCCGTGTATCCGCGCCCATGATGAATCAGTTGTGCTAAGTGTCCAAATCCTCCGAGAAGACCTTCGGGTCTCGAGTGAGGGGCTGCACATGACCCCGGCTGGTAGTAGTCAAGCGATGGGGTGACGCAGGAAGGTAGCTGGGCCAGTCAGTGGTTGTACTGGTGTAAGCCTGTAGGGCGTGGTGTAGGCAAATCCGCACCGCATATAGCCTGAGAGGTGATGCGTAGCCGATTGAGGCGAATTCAGTGATCCTATGCTGCCGAGAAAAGCCTCTAGTGAGTTGGTACACGGCCCGTACCCCAAACCGACACAGGTGGTCAGGTAGAGAATACTAAGGCGATCGAGAGAACTGTGGTTAAGGAACTCGGCAAAATGCCCCCGTAACTTCGGGAGAAGGGGGACCATTTCTGGTGACGGAATTTACTTCCTGAGCTGGGGGTGGTCGCAGAGACCAGTGAGAAGCGACTGTTTACTAAAAACACAGGTCCGTGCGAAGTCGTAAGACGATGTATACGGACTGACGCCTGCCCGGTGCCGGAAGGTTAAGAGGACCGGTTAGCGCCTTCGGGTGCGAAGCTGAGAATTTAAGCCCCGGTAAACGGCGGTGGTAACTATAACCATCCTAAGGTAGCGAAATTCCTTGTCGGGTAAGTTCCGACCTGCACGAATGGCGTAACGACTTCTCAGCTGTCTCAACCACAGACTCGGCGAAATTGCATTACGAGTAAAGATGCTCGTTACGCGCGGCAGGACGAAAAGACCCCGGGACCTTCACTATAGCTTGGTATTGGTGTTCGGTACGGTTTGTGTAGGATAGGTGGGAGACTGTGAAGCGGGCACGCCAGTGTTCGTGGAGTCATCGTTGAAATACCACTCTGATCGTATTGGACTTCTAACCTCGGACCATGATCTGGTTCAGGGACAGTGCCTGGTGGGTAGTTTAACTGGGGCGGTTGCCTCCTAAAATGTAACGGAGGCGCCCAAAGGTTCCCTCAGCCTGGTTGGCAATCAGGTGTCGAGTGCAAGTGCACAAGGGAGCTTGACTGTGAGAGCGACAGCTCGAGCAGGGACGAAAGTCGGGACTAGTGATCCGGCACCGGCAAGTGGAAGCGGTGTCGCTCAACGGATAAAAGGTACCCCGGGGATAACAGGCTGATCTTCCCCAAGAGTCCATATCGACGGGATGGTTTGGCACCTCGATGTCGGCTCGTCGCATCCTGGGGCTGGAGTAGGTCCCAAGGGTTGGGCTGTTCGCCCATTAAAGCGGCACGCGAGCTGGGTTTAGAACGTCGTGAGACAGTTCGGTCTCTATCCGCCGCGCGCGTCAGAAACTTGAGGAAGGCTGTCCCTAGTACGAGAGGACCGGGACGGACGAACCTCTGGTGTGCCAGTTGTTCCGCCAGGAGCACCGCTGGTTAGCTACGTTCGGAAGGGATAACCGCTGAAAGCATCTAAGCGGGAAGCCTGTTCCAAGATGAGGTTTCTCACCACCTTCGAGTGGTTAAGGCCCCCCACAGACCATGGGGTTGATAGGCCAGAACTGGAAGCCCGGTAACGGGTGCAGGTGACTGGTACTAATCGGCCGAGGACTTACCAACAAAGAAGCTACGCGTCCACTGTGCAGTATCTGAAACAACACACAGACACTGCAGCAGACACACACTGTCTGCGAACCCCCTACCCGGGGGTTTCGCTGATGGATCGTGTCAGCGCTGCTGTGTGGATAGTTTCATAGAGTTACGGCGGCCATAGCGGCAGGGAAACGCCCGGTCCCATTCCGAACCCGGAAGCTAAGCCTGCCAGCGCCGATGGTACTGCACTCGACAGGGTGTGGGAGAGTAGGACACCGCCGGAACATCATTCACGAAAGCCCCCCAGCCCAGCTGGGGGCTTTCGTCGTTCCCAGACCAATCCGCTACTGAACAGCGGCGAACCTCGGCTCGGGGCTACTTGCGAAGGGGGCGGCGGGCGCCGAGTTCGGCGGTCTCGGCCGCCGCGCGACCGTCATCCCAACCGTTCGCATTGGGAATGGAGACACCGCGATTCCGGACCTCCGGGAATAGCGAATCGAATGCTTTGTCCACCTGCAACTGACGGGAAGCGAGCACCGGCAGCAACCGCGCAGAGTCCATTGAGTTGGCGATAGTGCTCTCGTTTGCCGCCGCCAATCGCTCACCGATCCGCGTGGCGTAGGCGATGAGGAACGACTTTCGATACGAACGGCTGCGTGAGTCTGCACTGCGCTCAGCCTGATTGCCGCTGGCGATCATTGCCCTGGTCGCTTGCACGAGCAATGAAGTCGTCAACAGCTCCACGACATCCAGATCGTTCTCGTCGCCGACGACCGTCATGAACCCCCACGCGGACGAAAAGATCGCCCGGCAACGGTTGGCTTTGGTGGCCACATCGACCAACAACGCCTTGGCATCGACGTACGGCGTATCCAGCCAAATCCTGCGGGCACCAGGCAGATCCGGCACGGAGGTGTCCGCGTCGACCAGTACGCGGTCCACCGCGTACTTGGTCATCAATTCCTGTGCTTTTGCCGACAGCGTCTCGGCCTCCTCCGGAAACGACGTCGACTCGGCTTTCGCCAGCAACCCCCGCACCCGGCTCAGTATCTTCTCGTCCACATGGTGATGACCCGCGGCACTCGGTCGCGCGGTCCCGGGCAGCGGGCGGATGAGCTCCAACTGCGGCAGCCGGATCAACAGCGCCAACGCCTCGACCACGGTGGTGAGCGCTTCCTCCGCAGTCAGCAGATGCTTCACCGCCCATTGGCCGAGGTGCGGAGCGGACTCCGACCACCACACGACAGCATCGAGCTCGTCGAGCTGCGCACGCCACGTCTCGTCTACCGACGCGGCGGCGAACGGGCGCATATACGCGGCGATCACATCGGTCAGCAGCGCCACCGCATACTCGTCGAGATGCCGCCGCGCAGCCTGGTGCACATCCTCGGGCAGCTAGCCGTACTGAAAGATCCGCGAAATGATGTGCTGTCCCGCAAGGTGCGCACCGTGTTCCGCCTGCGGCGTCAGCGCCGCACGCCCGACCACCACGGTCGCACAACGCCGCGCCGCCGTGCCAACGCCTTGCGCGTACTCCATAGCGGCAGCCATCACCGCGTTGGCGATCTGCTCCGCATCCGCCGGCACGGCAGATCCATAGTGCGCAGACCCGAGTCCGGCGTCGCCGGACGAACCACTCTCCGGACGGCGACCCGACCGCTTGCGCCGATTCTGTTTACCGATGCCGTCACCTCCGTCCCAGTGTCTGTCCTGCAACGATAGGGCAATCCACGGACACCATCGCCGCGTGGGTCAGCGGTGTGGAGCACCGGAAAGAGCCGCCGTCAGTTGCCGCGCGGCATCGAGGGTGGCCGAAATGTATTCGTCTCGTTCAGGTTTGGCTACCTCAGCGCGTAGTGGGCCGAGCTGCACCTCGTAGGCGGCGGTACCGGTGGCATCGAAGACTGGAGCCGCCAGATAACTCAACGCCAGTGCGTCATCGGAATCCAATTCGCTCCTGGTGAACGGCCGTGACGTCAGGGCCGCCAGCTGGCGAAGTGCGCGCGTGCGCAGATGTGGTTGCAGGAGTTCGGATCCCATGGCGCCGAGTAGATCGGCCAGCAGGTCGACCAAGCCCGCGTCATCGGCGCGCGGCCGGAAGACGGCGACGCCGCGTTCCCGGACGACGGCGAGCAACGTGCTCGCGGTGCGCCGGTCCGCACCGGCGGCGGTCGCGGTCCAGGCGTTCTGTTCGCTCGCCGAGCGCCACGGCATCACGCTCGCCCCGGCCGGGAATTGCAACGGAATGCGATGCCCGACCGGAATCCCGGGGACCACTCGGTCGGTGCCGTGGCGGATGTCGAGAACGGTCAGGCGATCGGGCTCGATGCGACTGAATGTCGCGCCCGATCCGGTCCGTTCGGCCAGTTCCGCAAGCACCGTACCGACAGCGGAGGGGAGCGCCGCGCCGTGCAGGCCGGCCAGGGCCGGGCCGATCGCGTAGCCACGATGCGGATCCCGGCCGACCCAGCCGGCCGCGTCGAGCTCGGTGAGGATCGCGGTCGCCGTGGCGCGGGCGATCTCGAGGCGTTCGGCGATCCCGGCCACGCTGATCGGCTCGGTGGACGTCGCGAGCAGCGAAACGATCTCGATGACGCGGCGCGTCGGCGGTGACGCTGAGCGATCCGGCATGGCGGAACCCCTTGTTCTGCTCGGATGGGCGACCTACGATGTGTCGAATATTAGAGCACTAGTCGTCGAATATTCGACACCGACTCGATGGGGATCGGCGGGAGTCGTCTGCGGCGCGGATGGAGCGCGAATGATTCTGGATCGATTCCGCATAGATGGTCAGGTCGCCGTGGTGACCGGCGCCGGCCGCGGCCTGGGTGCGGCGATCGCGGTGGCCTTCGCGGAGGCGGGCGCGGACGTCGTCATAGCGTCACGTACCAAGAGCCAATTGGACGAGGTAGCCGAAAAGGTGACCGCAGCGGGACGCCAGGCGCATGTGGTCCCGGCGGACCTGAGCGATATCGAGGCGACCGCGGCACTCGCGAATATCGCGGTGGAGCGCTTCGGCCGGTTGGACATCGTGGTGAACAATGTCGGCGGCGCAATGCCGTGCCCGCTGCTCGACACCACCCCGCAGGCCCTGGTGGACGCGTTCAACTTCAACGTCACCAACGCGCACGCACTCGTCCGCGCCGCGGTGCCGCACATCCTCGAAACCGCCGGTGGCGGTTCGATTCTCAACATCACCTCGACGATGGGCCGGTTGCCGGGCCGCGCGTTCGCGGCGTACGGCACCGCCAAAGCCGCGCTGGCGCACTACACCAAACTCGCCGCACTGGACCTGAACCCGCGCATCCGGGTGAATGCCATTGCCCCCGGCTCCATCCTTACTTCCGCGCTGGAGATCGTCGCGGGTAACGACGCGATGCGTACCGAACTGGAAACCAAGACACCGCTACACCGCCTCGGTGAACCCGAGGACATCGCCGCGGCCGCGCTCTACCTGGTCTCCCCGGCGGGCAAGTACCTCACCGGCAAGGTGCTCGAACCCGACGGCGGCCTGATCGCTCCCAATCTCGACCTCCCGATCGGGGACCTGTGACATGACCTATCGCGTAGTGCAGTGGGGCACCGGCAATGTCGGCAAGCACGCCCTGGCCGGTGTTATCGCCAACCCCGACCTCGAGCTGGCCGGCGTCTGGGTATCGGGTTCGGCCAAGGACGGTATCGACGCGGGAACCCTTGCGGGACTAAATCATCCGGTAGGGGTATCCGCGTCCATGGATACCGGGGCGATCCTCGCGGCCCGACCCGATTGTGTCGTCTACTGCTCGATGACCGACAACCGCCTGATGGAGGCCCTCGCCGACCTGCGGCGAATCCTCAGCGCCGGAATCAATGTCGTCGCGTGCGCCCCGGTGTTCTTCCAGTACCCCTACGGCGTCCTGCCCGACGATCTGCTGAAGCCGGTGCAAGAGGCTGCGGCACAGGGCAATGCGTCGCTGTGGGTGAACGGCATCGATCCCGGTTTCGCCAATGATCTCCTGCCACTGGCACTTGCGGGCACCTGCCTGCGCATCGATCAGCTGCGCTGCATAGAGATCGTGGACTATGCCAGCTACGACAACCGCGAAGTCATGTTCGACATCATGGGTTTCGGCAAACCACTCGACGACATCCCGATGCTGCTCCAGCCCGGTGTACTGTCGCTCGCCTGGGGCGGCACCGTGCGCCAACTCGCCGCGGGCATCGGCGTCACCCTCGACGCGGTCACCGAGACCTACCAGCGGATCCCGGCCGACCACTCTTTCGACATCGCCACCGGCCACATCGCCGAGGGCACCGCGGCCGCCCTGCGTTTCGAGGTGCGCGGCATGGTCGGCGACGAGCCCGTCACGGTCCTGGAGCACATCACCCGGCTGCACCCCGATCTCTGCCCGGACTGGCCGCAACCGGCCCACCGCGAGGGCTCGTATCGGGTCGAGATCACCGGCGAACCCAGTTACGCAATGGATCTGGTCACGTCGAGCGGCAACGGCGACCACAACCACGCCACCCTACTCGCCACCGCCATGCGCATCGTCAACGCGATCCCCGCCGTAGTCCGAGCGCCCGCAGGCATCCTGACCGCCTTGGATCTGCCGCTGATCACGAAACCCGCACAGCGCTAACCCTGTTCCCGCGGGCGGTACCGCTCGAGCAGGCGCACATGCCCCGGCTCGAGCTCCTCGACCGAGCCGACGCCGAGCAGCTTCATCGTCCGCACGATCTGGGTACGGAGAATGTCGATCGTGCGGTCCACGCCCGCCTCGCCGCCGGCCATCAGCCCGTACAGGTAGGCCCGGCCGACGAGGGTGAACCGCGCGCCGTGCGCGAGGGCGGCGACGATATCGGCGCCGTGCATGATGCCGGTGTCGAGGTGGACTTCCAGGTCGTCGCCCACCTCGCGCACCACCGCGGGCAGCAGGTGGAGCGGTACCGGTGCGCGATCCAGTTGCCGCCCACCGTGATTCGACAGGATGATGCCGTCGACGCCGAGCCCGGCCAGGCGCTTGGCGTCGTCGACCGTCTGCACGCCCTTCACCAGCAGTTTGCCCCGCCATTGCGCCCTGATCCAGGCCAGATCGTCGAAGCCGACGGTCGGGTCGAACATGGCATCGAGCAGCTCGGCGACCGTCCCCGGCCAACGGTCCAGCGAAGCGAAGGCCAACGGTTCGGTGGTAAGGAAATCCCACCACCACCATGGCCTGCGCAACGCATCGACGGCGCCGCTCAGCGTGATCGAGGGCGGCACCGTCATGCCGTTGCGGACGTCGCGCAGCCGGGCCCCCGCTACCGGCACGTCGACCGTGACGACGAGCGTGTCGAAGCCGGTTCGTGCGGCGCGCTCGACCAGCGCCAGGGAACGGTCGCGATCGGTCCACATGTACAGCTGAAACCAATTGCGCGCGTCAGGTCCGGTGCCCGCGGCGACATCCTCGATGGCGGTGGTCCCCATGGTGGACAGCGTGAACGGGATGCCCGCACGCTCGGCGGCGCGCGCCCCCGCCAGCTCGCCTGCCGTGTGCATCATCCTGGTGAACCCGGTCGGCGCGATGCCGAAGGGCAGCGCGGACGTCTTACCGAGTACCTGAACCGTGGTGTCGGCGGTGCTGACGTCGCGCAGGATCGCGGGCCGGAACTCGATGTCGGCGAACGCTTCCCGGGCCCGAGCGAGGCTGATCTCCGCATCGGCCGCGCCGTCGGTGTAATCGAACGCGACCTTGGGCGTGCGTTTCCGGGCCAGCTCACGCAGCTCCCAGATCGTCTGTGCCCGAGCGAGTCTGCGCTCCCGGCCGCCGAACGGGCGCTCGAATTTGACCAGCGGTGCGAGGTCGCGTGGTCGGGGCACCCTGCGCGCGGTCATCGGGGCGCCCCCGCGACCTGTGCCGCCGCCCGCAGGCGTAGTGAATGCATGCCGCCGTCGACCTCCAGCATCGTCGCGGTGATGGACGCCGCCGCCGGTCCGGCCAGATACGCGACCGCGCTCGCGACTTCGGCGGCGGTAACGAGGCGCCCGTGCGGCTGACGTGCTTGCAGCGCGGCCATTTCCGCGCCGGGATCCGCGCTGCTCGCCAGAAGCCGCTGCACCCAGGGCGTGTCGACGGTCCCCGGATTGACACAGTTCACTCGGATGCCGTCGCGGAGGTGGTCGGCGGCCATCGCGCGGGTGAGCGACAGGATCGCCCCTTTGCTCGCGCTGTAGACAGCGCGGTCGGGCAGTCCGGTGGTGGCCGCGATCGAGCAGATGTTCACGATGGCGGCGGCCGGTGACCGGCGCAGGTGGGGGAGCGCGGCGCGGGAAACGCGCACGGTGCCCAGGACGTTGACCTCGAACACCCGCCGCCACTCGTCGTCGGTGTGGTCGGCGATGGTGCCCTGTGCGCCGATGCCCGCGTTGTTGACGAGGATGTCGAGCCTGCCGTACTTGTCGACGACGCCCGCGATGGCACTGCGGACCGATTCGTCATCGGCGACATCGCAGCGCAGCGCGATCCCCGGGGTGTTGCCAGGGTGCAGATCGAGCACCGCCACCCGCGCGCCCGCCGCCGCCAAGGTCTCGGTGACGGCCATTCCGATGCCGGACGCACCACCGGTGACCACTGCTACCAGCCCGTCGAACGTGCTTTGTACCGACATACCGCCCACCTTCTCACCTCGGTTCCGGTGCGATAGCTCGACCCGGACAGATCCGATGTTTAACTCGGGCGAACATAACACCGATCGCGGGTGCTCGCGCGAGATTGCCACTGCGCAACCAGGATTGACGGATTTTCCATCTCGCATTGCGCAAGCAGACATCCGATGTATAGTCGTGACCCAGATCACTATCTGGAACGAGGATCACCCATGGCGCACCTCACGGCGCTGGACACGCTGGACGTCCGGTTCCCGACCTCGCGCGAGCTGGACGGCTCGGACGCGATGAATCCCGACCCCGATTATTCGGCGGCCTACGTGATCCTGCGCACCGACGATCCGGCGGGCCCGCAGGGCCACGGCTTCGCGTTCACCATCGGCCGCGGCAACGATGTTCAGCGCGTCGCCATCGAATCGCTCGCCCACTTGGTGGTCGGCCGATCGGTGGCCGAAATCGCCGGGAACCTCGGAGGATTCGCTCAATCTCTCACCGCGGATTCCCAGCTGCGCTGGCTCGGTCCCGAAAAGGGCGTCATGCACATGGCGGTCGGTGCGGTGATCAACGCCGCTTGGGATCTCGCAGCGAAACTCGCCGGAAAACCGGTGTGGCAGTTGGTCGCCGAGATGTCCCCCGAGGAGATCGTCGACCTCATCGACTTCCGCTACCTCACCGATGCGCTCACCCCCGCCGAGGCGCTGGCGATCCTGCGCCGTGCCGAGCCGGGCAGGCAGGAGCGCATCGCTCGGCTACTCGACACCGGGTATCCGGCATACACGACCTCGCCGGGCTGGCTCGGCTACTCCGACGAGAAGCTCGCCCGGCTGGCCAGGCAGGCGGTGGCCGACGGTTTCGGCACCATCAAGATCAAGGTCGGCCGCGATGTGGACGAGGACGTGCGCCGGGTCAAGGTCGCCAGGGAGGCGATCGGACCCGACATCGGACTGGCGGTCGACGCGAACCAGCGCTGGGATGTCGACGTCGCGGTGGACTGGATCTCCCGGCTCGCGTCGGCGAATCCGGCCTGGATCGAGGAGCCGACCAGCCCGGACGACATCCTCGGCCACGCCGCGATCCGCCGCCGCGTCGCGCCGGTGCGCATCTCGACCGGCGAGCACGGCCAGAACCGGATCCTGTTCAAGCAGCTGTTGCAGGCCGGCGCCGTCGATCTCGTGCAGATCGACGCGGCCAGGGTCGCCGGTGTCAACGAGAACCTGGCAATCCTGTTGCTGGCGGCCAAGTTCGGTGTGCCGGTGGTGCCGCACGCGGGCGGCGTCGGACTCTGTGAGCTGGTCCAGCATCTCGCAATGATCGACTACGTGGCGGTCACCGGCACCACCGAGGACCGCGCGATCGAGTTCGTGGACCATCTGCACGAGCATTTCCGCCATCCCGTGCGCGTGGTCGGCGGCCGCTATCTGGCACCGCGTGAGCCCGGTTTCAGCGCCGAGATGCTACCCGCGTCGCTGCGCGACTACACCTATCCGTCCGGCGCCGCGTGGCAGGCGGATCCGCAAGCCCGCTCGTTCCAACCGCAGGAGAACTCATGAAAACCGCCAGCATCATCGGCGTAGCCCTCGGCGCGACCCTGATCATTTCCGCGGGCGCCGCGTGTACCAGGGAACCCACCGGCGCCGGTGACAGCGCACCCGCCGTCACCGTTGGTAGCGGCGCGGACAACGGCGTCCTCGTCGGTGCCGATCAACCCCGCTCGGACTCCGACTTCTGGAGCGCCTACGCGGGTTATCTGGGACCGAAAGCCGCTGCCGCGGGGGTGAAGCTGGAGAACACCTCCTCCGACAACGACGCCAACCGGCTCAAGTCGAACGTCGACACCCTGCTGTCCAAGAACGTCAAAGCGCTCATCATGGCCCCGCAGGACACCGCCGCGGTCAAGCCGGCCCTCGCCGCGGCGGCCGCGAAGAATGTGCCGGTGGTCAGCGTCGACACCCGGCCCGACAGCGGCGGGGTGTACATGGTGGTGCGGGCGGACAACCGGGCTTACGGCACCAAGTCGTGTATCTACCTCGGCGAAACCCTGAAGGGCACCGGCAAAGTCGTCGAATTCCAGGGTGACCTGAGTTCGATCAACGGACGCGATCGGTCGGAAGCGTTCGCCGAGTGCATGAAAACGCGGTATCCCGGCATCAAGGTGATCGAGATCCCGACCGACTGGAAGGGCGATCGGGCCGTCTCGGGCCTACAGGACAAACTACTCACCGATCCCGACATCAACGGCATCTACATGCAGGCGGGCGGCGTGTTCCTGCAGTCGACGCTGGCCCTGCTGCGGCGCAGCGACAAACTGGTGAAAGCTGGTACGCCGGGCCACATCACGATCGTGTCCAACGACGGCATCAAGGCCGAGCTGGACGCCATCGAAGCCGGCGAGATCGACGCCACCATTTCCCAGCCCGCCGACCTGTACGCGCAGTACGCGACCTTCTATGCCAAGGCCGCCGTCGACGGCCGCAAGTTCACCCCCGGACCCACCGACCACGGGTCCACGATCATCGACACCGGCGTCGGCGGGACCCTCGAAGATCAGCTGCCCGCCCCGGTGGTCACTCGAACCGGCGGCAAGGTAGGCGAACTCGACACGTTGAGTACCTCCGCGCCCGGCCTGTGGGGTCACGGCGGATGACCGGCGAACCGATCGCCGAGGCGATCGACGTGTCGAAACGCTTCGGCCGCAATGTGATCGCGCTCGACAAGGTGGGGCTGCGGGTGGCGGCGGGCCGGACGCACGCGCTGGTCGGCCGCAACGGCGCCGGGAAATCGACCCTGGTGTCGATCCTGACCGGACTCACCACGCCCGACGCGGGGGAGGTGCGGTTCAACGGAGTTCCAGCGCCCTCGCCCGCCGACCGGGACGCGTGGCGCTCCAGGGTGGCGTGCGTGTATCAGAAGTCGACGATCATCCCTGATCTGTCGGTGGCGGAGAACCTGTTCGTCAACAGTCAGGGGTTCGGCGGCCGAATCATCAACTGGCGCACAGTACGTGGCCGGGCGCGCGAGCTGCTCGACACCTGGTCGGTGCCGGTCGATGTCGACACCGTCGCCCGCGACCTGTCCGTCGAGCATCGGCAGCTGGTGGAGATCGCGCGTTCCCTCTCGCACGGTGCGCGTTTCATCATCCTGGACGAACCGACCGCCCAGCTCGACGGACCCGCGATCAAACGATTGTTCAGCAGGATCACCGACCTGCAGAAGCAGGGCGTCACCTTCCTGTTCATCTCCCATCATCTCGACGAGACCTACGAAATCTGCCAGGACATCACCGTTTTCCGGGACGCCAGGCACGTGGTGACCGCGCCGGTCGCCGAGCTCGGCAAGAAGGCGCTCGTCGCGGCGATGACCGGCGATTCGGTCGAACTCGCGACGCCGATCCCGCGGCGCGATCCCGCGGCCGCGGCGACGCCGACGCTGCGGGTCGACGGGCTCTCGCGGGCAGGCGAATTCGCGGACGTGACGTTGTCGGTCAAGCCGGGGGAGATCGCCGGCCTCGCGGGTGGCGGCAGCAGCGGCCGGATCGAGGTCGCCGAAACCATTGTCGGACTGCGCAAGGCGGCCACCGGATCCGTCTTCATTTCCGGTATTCGGCTGCGCCGCAACGGTGTTCGTGCCGCGCTCGACGCCGGTATCGGCTTCGTGCCGCGGGATCGGCACGAGGAGGGGTTGATCCCCGAGATGAGCGTCGCCGACAACGCCACGCTGACCGTGCCGCGCAGGCTGGGGCGCCTCGGTCTGCTGTCCCGGCGCACCCGGAACACGGTGGCGGGCAAGGCCATCGGCGAGCTGGGCATCAAGACCGAGGGCCCGGACCAGAGCGTCGCCGAGCTGTCGGGTGGCAACCAGCAGAAGGTGGTCTTCGCTCGCGCGCTGGCCACCGACCCCGCCGTGCTGGTGCTGATCACGCCGACGGCTGGTGTCGATGTGCGGTCGAAGGAGACCCTGCGCGGTGTCGTGCGCGACGCCGCCGACCGCGGCACCGCCGTCCTGGTGGTGTCGGACGAACTCGACGATCTGCGCGACTGCGACCGGGTACTGGTGATGGTGCAGGGCCGGATCGTGCGGGAATTCGAGAAAGGCTGGGGCGACAAAGAACTCGTCGCCGCGATGGAAGGACTGTCATGACCCCGATCGCTACCGGGCGCGAACCCGCGACCAGCGCGTCCCCCGCGACCCGGCGGTGGCCGGGGACGGTGCGCTGGGGTGCCCTACGCGACTTCCTGCTCGTGCCGCCGATCCTGCTGGTGCTGGTGGTCGGCTACTTCATCAACAGCAACTTCGTCTCCTCGGCCAACCTCGCCAATGTGCTGACCGCGATGAGCGGAATCGCGCTCATCGTGCTGGCCGAGGTGCTGGTGCTGGTGGTCGGCCGGATGGACCTGTCGCTCGAATCGACCTTCGGGCTCGCCCCCGGCGTCGCCATCTGGGCGACCATGGGCACCGCGAAGGTGGGCGCCTACACCTGGACCTCGCCGTGGATGGCCATTCCGATCGCGCTGCTCGTCGGCCTCGCCGTCGGCGCGCTCAACGGCGTGCTGATCGTCCGGTTCGGCTTGAACGGCTTCATCGTGACCCTGGCGATGCTCATCGCCCTGCGCGGACTGCTGACCTTCCTCACGGAAGGATTCACGCTGACCAAGATCCCGCCGTCGGTCGAATGGCTCGGCAACACCGACGTATTCGGCGTGCCGGTGGACGTGGCGGTCTGTCTGGCCCTGTTCCTCCTCGGCTACTTCGTCCTCACCTATACGACGGCCGGGCGTGCCCTCTATGCCGTCGGTGGCAACGAGGCCGCCGCGCGGGCCGCCGGTATCCGCACCGATCACGTCGTCATCGCCGTGCTGGTCGTCGCGGGTGGGCTCGCCGCGGTCGGTGGGCTCATCTACTCGGGGCAGTTCGCCAGCGTGCAGGTCAGCCAGGGTGACGGGATGATTTTCCAGGTGTTCGCCGCCTGCGTCATCGGAGGGGTGGCGCTCAACGGCGGGCGTGGTTCGGTGCTCGGCGCGTTCTTCGGTGTGCTGATCCTGACGCTCATCCAGAAGCTGCTGTCCTACGGTGGTGTCAGCGCCGACTCGCTCAAGTTCATCAACGGCGCGCTGATCCTGGTGGCCCTGGTGATCACGCGTATCGCCAGCGGACGACGGCAGGAGTGAGCGTGCGAATCGCGTTGCACACCAAGCTGAAACCCGGCGCCGAGGCAGCATACGAGGTGGCGCACCGGGCGGTGCCCGCGGATCTGGTCGCGGCCATCAAGGCGGCCGGGGCCACCTCCTGGACGATTTGGCGCAGTGGCACCGATCTGTTCCACGTGATCGACTGTGCCGCCTACGATCTGCTGCTCAGCCGGTTGGCTGAGCTACCCGTCAATGTGTCCTGGCAGTTGCAGATCAACGAGTATCTCGAAGGAACACACGACTATTCGGGGACGGGCGCCGCCGCGGCCCTGCCGGTGGTGTGGGAGCTGAATCCGGCGGGTGGCGCCGATGAATGAGGTAGCCGACATCGTCCTCGGTGGCGCGGGTTACGCGGGCCTGTTCCGCGCGGTCGGCGAGGCCGAAGCCCAGGCGGGCATCGCGGCCGCGTGGGACGCGGGCATTCGCGCCTTCGACACCGCGCCGCACTACGGCGCGGGCAGCAGCGAGGAACGTCTCGGCCGGTTCCTACGGTCGCGGTCGGAGTACACGGTGTCGACAAAAGTGGGGCGGCTGCTCTACGAGGACCCGCTCGCACCCGATGGTGTCGATGACTTCTACGGCGCCCCGAAACGTGCACGCCGCCGCGACTATTCGGCTGCGGGCGTACGGCGTTCACTGGAGGACTCGCTCGAGCGCCTCGGCCTGGATCGGATCGATCTGCTGCTGATCCACGACCCGGACGACTACCAGGAGCAAGCCCTTGCCGAGGCAGTGCCGGAACTGGAGCGGATGCGCGCGGCAGGAATCGTCTCGGCGATCGGCGTCGGCGTCAACGATGCGGATGTCGCACTGCGCTTCGTGCGGGAGGCCGGCATCGACCACGTGCTGATCGCAGGCCGCTATACCTTGCTGGACCGGCAAGCCGAAGCCGAGTTACTCCCCGAGTGCGCCCGCCGGGGCGTGCGCGTGCTGGTCGCCGGTGTGCTGAACAGCGGAATTCTGGCCGACCCGTGGCACAGAACGACTTTCGACTATCGGCCCGCGCAGCAGCACGTCATCGAACGGGCACAGGCGATGGCGCGGCTCTGCGCGAAATACGATGTCGCGCTGCGGGCGGCGGCATTGCAGTTCGCCCGGCGCAACCCGGCGGTCGCCGCCACCGTCATCGGCGCGGGCACCGCCGCGGAGGTCGCGGACACCATCGCGATGCTGAATGCGACAGTGCCGCAGGACCTCTGGCACGAACTGGACCGGTGCCTGTGAGCGGCCGTCAGCGCTCAGCCCGCGGCGCGGCGCAGCCACTCCATGACACCCGCGACATGGGCCAGCGCCCTGGCGTGCGCGAGTTCGGGGTCGTGCGCGGCGATCGCGTCGCAGATGCCACGGTGCTCGGCGACGGTGCGCTCGAAGGCCCGCTCCTCGGTGATACCGCGCCAGATCCTGGCCCGCATCGTCGGCAGCGACAGCGACTCCAGCAGGGAGGCAAGCACTTTGTTGCCGGAGGCGGCGGCGATGGCGGCGTGGAACTCGAGGTCCAGCGTCACGAGCTCGGTCACCGACGACGTCTCGGGCTCGACCAGGGTGCGCAGATGGGCGATCTCGTCCTCCGGCATCGCGCGGGCGGCGAGTGCGGTGGCGGCGGGTTCGAGGATGCGCCGGATGGCGAGAATGTCGAGAACCGAGTCGTCCTGGTGGAATTCGAGCAGGAAGCTCATCGCGTCGAGCAGCGACTTCGGCTCCAGGCTGGCCACGTAGGTGCCGTCGCCCTGCCGCACGTCCAGAATCCGGACCAGCGAGAGCGCGCGGACCGCCTCCCGCAGCGAGTTGCGCGAAACGCCGAGCTGCGCGGCGAGGTCCGCTTCCCTGGGCAGTCGCGCACCCGGCTCGAGATCACCCGAGATGATCATCGCCTTGATCTTCGCTATCGCGTCGTCGGTAACCGACACCTGTTTCCTTCGCCCTCGAGGATGTGAACGTATGCCTCCGATGACTGTAGACTCACATGTTCATGTTTGGCGGGTAGACGGCGGAGAATTCGGCGTCGAGTACGACTGGCTGAGCGAAACATCGGATGTTTTGTGTCGAAACTACGCGCTGCCGGATATCGAGCCGGAGCTGTCGGCGCACGGGGTCGGCGCGGTCGTGCTGGTGCAGGCCGCCGATTCGCTGGCCGAGAATCGCGCGCTGCTGGCCGCCGCGACGGCGACGCCGCACCCTGCGGCCGTGGTCGGCTGGCTGCCACTGCACCGGCCCGAGGTCGTCGCCGTCGAACTGCCCGCGCTGCGCGCCCATCCCGAGTTCGTCGGCGTCCGGCACATGATCCACCGCGATCCGGACCCGAAATGGCTGCTGCGGCCCGAGGTTTCGGACGGCCTCGCTCAACTGGCCGACGCGGGCCTCGTCTTCGATGCGGTCGCCGAACGACCCGATCTGCTCGCGCAGGTGCCGGTGATCGCGCGCGCACACCCCGAACTGACCATCGTCCTGGACCATTTGGGCAAACCGCCGATCGCGACCGGCGCCTGGCAGCCCTGGGCCGATCTGCTCGCCGAAGCGGCCGCGCAGCCGAACGTGGTCGCCAAGATCTCCGGCCTGGCCACGGTCTCCGGCCCGGAGATCAGCGCCGAGGCGTGGCAGCCCTACGTCGACCACGCGCTCGCGGTCTTCGGTCCCCGGCGACTGATGGTCGGCGGCGACTGGCCGTTCACGCTCACCGCCGCGTCGTACCGGACCGTGTGGCGGACCACGCTGGACACCCTCGCCCACCTCGCCCCCGCCGACCGCGTTCAGGTGCTGACCGAAGTCGCCTGGCGCACTTACCAACTACCTCTCGCACCGACCTGGATGACCGAAGGAGAACCCGAATGAAGTTGCAGCGCATCGGCGAAGTGGGCGCGGAGCGGCCGATCGTGGTCGACGGCGAGCACGCCTACGACCTGCGCGCGCTCACCGGCGACATCGACGGCGACTTCCTCGCGGCGGGCGGCATCGAGGCCGTCGCCGAAGCGCTTGCGGCGGAACGGCTTCCCCGCATCGACATCACCGGACAGCGCATCGGCGCCCCGATCGCGCGGCCGCAGGCGGTGTGGTGCGTCGGCATGAACTACGCCGCGCACGCCGCCGAATCGGGGTCGGCGCCGCCGCAGACGCCCGTCGTGTTCTTCAAGACGCCGAACACGGTGGTCGGCCCGTATGACGACGTGCTGATCCCGCGCGACTCAAGCAAGACCGACTGGGAGGTGGAACTCGCCGTGGTGATCGGCGGGCGGGCCCGCTATCTCGGCTCGATCGAAGATGCCCCGAATCACATTGCGGGGTACACCATCTCGAACGACGTCTCCGAGCGTGCGTTCCAGCTCGAACAATCGGGCGGGCAGTGGTCGAAAGGCAAGTGCTGCGAGACCTTCAACCCGCTCGGCCCCGCGCTGGTGCCGCGCGACCGGCTCGACGCGGGCAACCTGCGCTTGCGTTCTTTCGTGAACGGCGAACCCCGCCAGGACTCCAGTACCGCCGACCTCATCTTCGGCGTCGACTACCTGGTCTGGCATCTGTCCCAGTACGCGGTGCTCGAACCCGGCGACATCGTCAACACCGGAACCCCTGCGGGCGTGGCACTTTCCGGTCGTTATCCGTACCTGCGCGACGGTGACGTGGTGGAGGTCGAGATCGAGGGGATCGGCCGGGCGAGGCAGCGCTGCCGCGACGCGGTGTCGGCAGCTGCGGCAGCGCCCGCGCCGGTGCAGGCCTGAGGTTGCTCGGTCACTTCGCGGCAAGGACCGCCAGCGCCCGGTCGACCTCCTCAGCGGTGTTGTACAGGTGGAAGGCGAACCGCAGCCCGCCATTGCGCGCGGAGGTGATGACGTCGGCCTGTTCCAGGCGCTCTGCCGCATCGCCCGCACCGGGAACGTTGACGATCGGCGAACGGGTGGGCACCATCGGCAGGCCGAGGTCGGTCAGTCCGGCGCGGAAGCGGTCGGCCAGCGCGAGGTTGTGCGCGTTGATCTTGTCGACCGTCAACTCCTCGATCAGCGAGAGCCCCGCGCTCGCCGCGGTCACGCCCAGCCAATCGGGGGTCGAATCGAAGCGCCGGGTGGTCTTCGGCAGCTCGACCGGGTTGTACAGCTCCGCCCACGGGTCTGCCGCCGCGTACCAGCCGGGCCCGACCGGCCGGATCGACTCCAGCGCCTCGGGTCCCGCCGCGAAGAACGACACGCTGCGCGCGCCGATCAGCCACTTGAACGTCGCGCACACCCAGTAGTCGGCGTCGGCGAAGGTGAGCGGCAGCCAGCTCGCCGCCTGCGTGGCATCCACCAGCAGCCGGGCATTGTGTGCTCGGGTGGCGGCGCGCAGCGTCGGCAGATCGGTGATCCGCCCGTCCGCCGACTGCACCACGCTCACCGCGACCAGCGCGGTCTCCGGCCGCACCTCCTCGGCCAGCCGCTCCAGCGGCACCACCCGCACCGTGAGATCGCCCCGGTGCAGGAACGGCATGGTGACCGAGGCGAATTCACCCTCGGCCACCAGCACCTCGGCCCCCGGCGGCAGCGCGACCGCGATCGGCCCGATCAACTGCGAAGCGGCGCCACCGAGCGCGATGTCGTCCGGGGTAGCACCCGCCAGCAGCCGTGCGAACCCCTCCCGCAGCCTCGGTACCAGCACGTCGTTCGACATCGGACCGCCCCGCCCCGCCGCCCACCGCTCACTCGCTTCCTGCACGGCGGCCAGCGAACGCGCGGACGGCAGCCCGAACGAGGCGGTATTGAGATAGGTGACGTCGGTCGAGAACTCATTGGGCGCAAGGGAGGACATAGGAGGAGCATCCGCCGCCGCGCCGCACCAGTACAGCGCCAGCACCCCGAAACTGGACCGAAATGTGCCGCCGAGCCGGCAGTCGGTGTCAGGCGCGTCTGCCGAGTAGTTCGAGTAATCGCGACGGGGCTTTGGTTTCGGAATCGCCACACCAGGTTTCGGTTGCCATCCAGCACGTTGGCCGCGCCGAAGATACTAGCGACGCGCTGAGACGCCTGGTAGCGGGCAACGCATCAACCTCGGCACGGAGTTCGCCATCGGATCCACCCGGACAGTCGTCACAACGTAGAGGAGCGATCGTGCGTAACCGAAGTCTTTCGCGCGTGCTGATGTTGACATCCGCCGCGCTGCTGAGTGCTCTCGTGGCGGTCGCGCCCGCCCACGCGAACGTACGCGGCGAGATCATCGTCAAGGACCAGATCAAGCTGGTAGTCAGTCACACGTTGGGTAAGCCGTACCGAGACTTCGTGGTGGCGGGCACGTTCAACTGTGGCCAAGCCACCTTCAAGGATGTCGTTCTGTACCTGAAGATCGAACAGGGACGTGAGAGTTACATCCGGGATATCCGGGAGTCCTGTCCAGCGTCCGGTAAGGACGCCAAATGGTGCTGGCAGGACAGGGCTGGCAACTTTTCTGCTGGCAAGGCTGAAGTGTCGGTGACGCTGGAACGCGAGGAGGGGACCGGCCTGTACGCCTTCGCACGCGATGACGTCGAAGTCGCCGAGGTGGGCGAAGAGAGCCGTCCAGAAGGCTGGTGCCGCTACGAGTAGACCATCTTCGTACTAGACGGCGGCCCTGCAAGCTTCGGCGGGGCCGCCGCGTGCATCTACTCCTTCGGCGGATCGGCGAGCAGACCGCTGCGGGCCTCCGCGACGCATTCGGACCAGGGGCGGTCGCCGAGTTCGATGACGCCCTTGTCGCTCATGAAGGCGCTGGAGACGATGACGTCCGGCTCGAGTTGGGCGAGGGCGTCGAGGGTGGCGAGGAGGGTGTCACGGTCGCTGTGGCCCTCGATGTATCCGGCCCACCACTTGCCGTTCTCGCCGAGGACGAGGGTGTCGCCGGTGAAGAGGTAGCGTTTGCCGTCGATCGTGGCGAGGTAGCAGGCGCTGCCGGGGGTGTGGCCGGGGGTGGGGATCACCTCGAGGCCGGCGATCGCGGTGTGGCGGGTGTCGAAGGCGTCGTCGACGGGGGTGTCGGTGACCATGACCGCGTCTGCTTTGTGGATGTGCAGCTTTGCATCGAAGCGTGCACGGACGGTGGCCAGGGACGAGGCGATCTCGTCGCGATGGCTCAGGTAGTGGTGGGCGACACCGCCGAGTTCGGCCATCTTGTCGAAGTCCTCGGTGAAGGTGGTGTTGTAGAACAACACGTTTCCCTCGGGGGTTGTCCATAGGTAGGCGTGGGTGTTCAGACCGGGGAACGGGCTGAGGGTCTCGGTCTCCCAGAGGTTGGGGACGATCTGGTGCATGGTGTGCTCCTTCCGCGTGATGTCTCTACTGGGAAGGCGCTAGATCGGATCTCGCGACGCTAGATCAGAGCCGCCAGCGGATCTCGCGGTGCGGCTGGTACCGGCAGAGCAGGCCCAAGGAGATCGCGGCGCGCAGGTGTTCGGCGAGTTCGGGGTGCAGCCGGTCGATCCGGCGCAACGTGTCGCGGACCCGGGCGGAGACGGTTTTGCGAGCGCGTTCCGCGTCGTCGCCGAGCTGCCGGGTGCGTCCGGCCAGGCCCGCGGTGCGGCGTAGCTCGTCGAGCAGCGCCGCGCGTTCCTGGTCGAGTTCGACAGCGCGACCGTCGTTTCCGACCGCGACGGCCCGATCGATCTCGGCGTCGAGGGTACTGAGTCGCCGCTGATACTCGGCTTTGGCGCGATCGTCGAGCACCGGATCGCTGCCGAAAGACTGTGCCGCGTGCTGGATTCCGGCATCGGGCGCACCGAACAGTTCGAGCGACGGGATGTCGTGTCCCGGATGCGCGAGCAGCACGTGCAGATCCCGGATTCCTTTGGCGTCGGGCAGATGGACGGTGCGCTCGGCGAACCGCAGCGTCCACACCGCGCCGTCGAACCGGAACTCGTTGTCCGGCGGTGGTTCCGGGGCTCGGGCCGTCGGTGGCTCCCGATGCGAAATCAGCCGCAGGTGGTGCCGCGCGGCCTCGCCCCACGGCTGCGCTCGCATCCGATGTGCCGAATCCGCTGCGGCCGTCAGATGTTCGGCCGCGGCGTCGAGGTCACCGTCCGCCGCCGCCAACCGCCCGAGCCAGTAGGCGTACGGGCCGTAGACCGCGCCGCCCCCGGCGACGACCGCCCACCATCCGGCCAGCGGAGTCAGCCTGGCGCGCAACGCCGCTCGCAGCTCCGCGTCATCGAGGACGAGCGCGGCATACACCTGCGCGATCAGGATGGCGGGGTGGAAGTGCCGGGGATAGAACTCGTACAGCGCCGGAAGCTCGCCGATGCCGCGTCGAACCCGCTCGACATCACCACGCCGGGCCGCCGTGATCACGTCCACGATCGCCGTGTACTCGCCCGCCATCTCGCGATAGCGGTCGACGAAGGCATCGGCCTCGGCGAGATCGCCCGTGAACAGGGCCAGGGCCCAACGCTGTTCGAGCCAGAGCGGCACCCGATCGACTTCGCCGAGTCGTTCCGCGAGGGCGTACGCGTCATCGATGGCCGTGCGTGCGTCGGCGAATCGGCCGCTCACCATGGCGACGGCACCCGTTCGCGACAACGCGATGAATCGGAACCGCGGATGGCGGGCCCGGTCCGCCAGCGCGCGGAACGCGGCCAACTCGGTGTGCACTCGCGGGTCCCCGAGCTCCAGCAGCGCGGCGAATCGCAGCAGGCGGCCCTGCAATTCGAGCTCGTCGCGGTGCATGCGGCGGCCGACCCCGGCGAGTTCGTCGGCCAGCGGCAGCCGGTCGCCGGCGGCACCGGGCCGCCAGATCGCGTCATGCCGGGCCAGCAGGCTCGCCGCGAGCGCGTCATCGTCCCCGGATTCCCTGGCCAGGCGCAGTGTTTCGGCACTCGCCCGGTCGGTGGCATCGTGTCGCAGCGCATGCCCGGTATGCACCCGCACGCGCGTCGCGGCGGCAAGCACCTGCACAGCGAGGGGATCGGCGGGTGGGCGTTCGGCCAGTAGCAGCCGGTGCGCCTGGTCCATGATCTCGATCTCACGCTGCGCTTCCCGTTCCGGGTCGGGCATGCCGAGCACGTGCAGCCCGAGCGCGGCCCTGGCGAACAGCTCCGGCGCCGAGCGTGCTTTGGCGGCGGTCAGCAACGCCTCGTAGGTGTGGCGCGCGGCGGCCAGGTCTCCCGAATCGCTCTGTGCCGCAGCCAAGCCGAGGCCGACGGTGCCGCGCAGATCGGCCTGATCCTCCGGAATGCGGGTGAGCGCGTGCCGATAGTGCTCGGCGACCTCGCCTGCGGCCAGCCGCCCGCACGCGTCGGCCGCCGCGTCGAGCAGATACCGCAGCGTCCGGGCATCGTCGATCGCGTCGGCGGCGTCGTAGGCATGCTGCGCCAGGTCGCTCGGGGTCGCCCCGGAGACCTCCCGTGGCAGCTGCTCGAGCGCGGCGAGGATGGCGGCGTGGCGTTTGCGGGCCTCCGCCTCGCCGATCCGGGCTCGCAGTGTCTCGCGAACCAGATCGTGCACGAAGGTGAATCGGTCGCTGGGGAGTGGGGTCACCAGCCTGGCGCGCACGGCCGCGGCCAATTGTTCTGGCACGACGGCGGTTTCGCTCCCGGTACTGGCCGCCACCACCGCCGCGGCGAACTCGCGCCCGACCAGTGCGGCGGTCGTCAAGATATCGATCGCGGTCGCAGGCAGCGGTTCGAGTCGCGCGTCGAGGGTTTCCCGCACACCAGGAGCCAGGGTGTCGAGCGGACTGCCCGCCTGCCACAGGCGCGCGGCCTGCTCGATGAGGAAGGGGTTACCGCCGGACAAACTGTGCAGCGTGTGCACGACGTCGTCGTCGGCGTGCGCACCCGTCACGCTACCGACCAGCGCCGCGACCCCGTCGACCGGCAGACCCGTCAACTCGATGGTCCTAGCGGCGGTCAGTAACTCCGCGAACACCTTTCGCAGTGCGGCGTCGATATCGGTGTCGCGCACGGTGCCGACAATCGCCAACCGCTCGAACCACGAATGCCGGGCGACGAAAGCCAGCACCCTGATCGATGCCGGATCGGCCCGGTGCAGATCGTCGATCACCACGAACACCGGCCGCAGCGCGCTGGCGGTGACGAGCGCCTCGGTCACCGCGTCACCGATCCGGAACAGCGAGCCGGTCGCGGGGTCCGGCTGTTCCGCCTCGCCGATCAGGAACGACAGCGCGTCGTCGACGGCGGCCCACTGCTCAGGGGTGGCGGCGCGCCGGAGTCCGCGCAGCACCTGCACCCACGGCCAGAATCCGGGGGTGCCGTCGCCGCTCCAGGCCGTCGCGGTGAGCACCAGCACCTCGCGATCGTCGAACTCGCCGACGACCTCGGTGACCAGCGCCGTCTTCCCGATGCCCGCCTCACCGGACACCAGCACCAGCCCACCGTGACTGGACACCGTGCGGCGCAGCGCCTCCCGCAGCAGCGCCGCCGGGTGGTCTCGGCCGATCAGCCGCGTCTCCGCCACGCACTCAGCTTAATCGCCGCGCCGAGGCGGCTATTTCGCTGTGGGCGCCGCCCACATGTTCGTCAGCAGTTGATGGCTGGGGGTGTCGGCGAGCGACTGCATCGATTCGTAGATCCGCTGGTAAGTGGTGGAGGCGATGCGCCAGCTGCCGTCGGCGTCGAGCCGGTAACTGTCGGTGTAGTACCCCGCGCCGCGGATCAGCACGTTGTATTCGGTGGCGATCACCGTGTCCTCGAAAGCCCATGAGCCAGTGGCGGTGTCGCCGTCCACGGTGATCTCTGGATGGTTCGCGATATGGACCGTGACGACCGTGGGTCCGAGGTTCTCGCGCATGAACGCGGTGATGGCGTCGCGGCCGTCCAGCGTGAGCGGTTCGCCGAGCGCGTGCGTGCCGTAACGGCCGGCGGCGTCGACGGCGAGGGTGTCGCCGAACGCGTCCCACTGTTTGAGGTCGAGCGTCCGGAAGTACCGGTACTTGAGCTGACGGACGGCTTCGATGGCGGCGAGATCCATCCGACCAGCGTGGCACGCCATCGCTCAGTAAACAATAACCTGTTCTAGTTTGTCCGCTGGCGGCCGGGAATGTGTTCCGAGCCGACCGTTGGGTACTCGACTCACCGAGGCATGTCGCAGCCAGTACATGCGCTCACCGCACCAAAAGTCTCGTCACGATCGGGAGTCCGCAGTGAACGACAGCCCTGTTACCACGCCCAATCCGCACGATCCGTCCCTCGATCAGGCGGTCGCCCTGCACGCGGCCGCGCTCCGGCTGGAGGAAGAATTCGACGGTCTCATCGCCGACGAGGCCATCGAGCAGTTCCTGCACTCGGCCTATGAGCACGTCGCCGACCACGCGACCATCGACAACTTCCTCCCGCTGCTCGCCGAGCGCTACACCCGAGAGTGGTTGTCCGCCATGGTCGACCAGCAAGGCAGCCGCGCAAAACTGTCAAGCTTCGCTCCCGGCTACCGAGAAGATCCGTAGTGGTCTCCGTAGTTTCCGGGATTCCACTTCGCGCCCGCCGAGGCACTGTGATGGGGCACACAAAGGAGTGCGCCGGAAACATACATGCCTATTAGAAATACTTCTAAGCTCTAGGCGAGCACACAGTGGAGGTGAGCCATGGCGGTCGAGGCGGTGACCCCTCCCGAATCCGGAGAGTTGTGGGCGGGATCGGCTCCGGTGCCGGCTCGGCCGTCGCAGCCACCGGTGTCGATGATCGAGCGAATGACGCTGATACTGGACGCTTTCGACGGCGCGACGCCGACGCTCACCCTGCTTGGACTGTCCGAGCGCACCGGCCTACCCCGCTCGACGGTGCATCGCATCCTGGATCAGATGATCCGGCTGCGCTGGCTCGCGCACGCCCCCGGCGGCTATCGGCTCGGCATGCGCACGCTCGAACTGGGCGGACTTGCCGCTGACCACAACGAGATTCGCGACGTGGTGAGCCCGCTGCTGCACGACCTCTGTCAACGCACCGGCATGGTCGGACACCTCGGTGTGCTGGACGGTCGCGAGGTGCTCTACCTGGACAAGGCGGGCGGCCGGTTCGCCGCCAGCATCCCGACGCGCCTCGGCGGCCGGATGCCCGCGCACAGCACCGCGCTGGGCAAGGCGCTGCTTGCCTCCCTCGAACCGAGCATCGTCGAGACCTCGTTCCGGGATCATCTGCCACAGCTGACGGCCCGAACCATCTGCGACAGAGCCGAATTGCATCGCGAGCTCGCCCGCGTCCGGCAGCGGCAGGGCGTCGCCGTGGACAACGAGGAGTCGGTGGCGGGCATCGCCTGTGTGGCCGTCCCTCTCCGCGGTCGCGGGGCCGCGGTGGCCGCGCTGTCGTTGTCCGGTCAAATCGGCGGCGAGCGAACAGTTCTGGACACCGCCCGGCTGGCTCGGGTGCTGGTCGAGGTCGCGCACGAGGCCGGCCGTTCGCTCTTCCCGCGGCACGCCCGCTGGCGCTGAGCCTGCGGCTCAGTGCGGGATGGCGTCGATGATGGCGCGCGCGCCTTGGCGCAGCAGATCCGCGCCGACGAAGAAGCCGAGCGCCTGCGGATCTTCCGGGACACCCCACTGGCGGGAGTCCAGCCACTGGGCGCCGTCCGGGCTGAACACCTTGCCGTGCAGGGTGAGTCGGCCGGTGCGGTCGGTGGTGGCGAAGCCGGCGATGGGGGAGTTGCAGTGCCCCTGCAGGGCGTGCAGCATGGCGCGTTCGGCATCGGCCTGACGGTGCGTGTCCGGGTCGTCCAGGCGGGCGCCGAGTTCGAGCAGTTCGGTGTCGGTGGTCCGGCACTCCAGCGCGATGATGCCCGCGCCGATCGGCGGGCACATGGTGTCGAGATCGAGGGTCTCGGTGATCCGATGAGCCTGCTCGACCCGGTGCAGCCCGGAGACGGCCGCGATCAGCACATCGACGTGCCCCTCTTCGAGCCGGGCCAGCCGGGTATTCACGTTGCCGCGCAACGGTTTCACCGTCAGGTGCGGATAGTGCAGGAGCAGCTGCGCGGTCCGGCGCACCGAGCTGGTGCCGACCACAGTGCCCTCCGGCTGTTCGGCGAGCGGTGCTCCGTTACCGGTGATCACCGCGTCGTGCACGTCGTCGCGCGTCAGATATCCGGCGAACGCCAGCCCCTCCGGCACCGGGATATCGCCGGGAATGTCCTTGAGGCAGTGCACCGCCAGGTCTGCCTCGTCCACCAGCAGCGCGTGGTCGATCTCCTTGACGAAGGCGCCCTTGCCGCCGAGCTTGGACAGATCACCCATCCACCGATCCCCGGCGGTGGTGACCTTGACCAGCTCGCTCGCCACCCCGAGCCCCGCAAGCAACCCGGCAACCTGCTCTGCCTGAGCCACCGCCATAGGACTGGACCGAGTAGCGATCCGAATAATGCGCGCACGCGACATGTCGGGGACCCTACCCCTGTCCTGATGGTTGGCCGGAACGGGGACGCGGTGCGGGGGCCGCGGTGACAATGAGGGTGGCCGGGACGAGGAGCAACGCATGATGTACAGCGACCAACATCAGGAATTCCGGGCGATGGTCCGGCGCTACGTCGAGCAGAAGATCAACCCGCACGTCGACGAGTGGGAGCGGGCCGAGATGATGCCGCTGCACGAGATTTTCGCCGATATGGCCGAGCTCGGCATGCTGGGGCTCGAGTACGATCCGGCCTACGCGGGGCAGGGCGCCGACCATCTGTTCACCGTGGTGCTGTGTCAGGAATTGGGCCGGGTCGCGCACGGGTCGTTCCCGATGGCGCTGGGCGTGCACGTCGCGATGGCCACGCCGTCGCTGCACGCGCACGGCAGCGAGGAACTGAAGCAGGAGTATCTGGCGCCGGCGATGCGCGGTGAAACAGTCTGCGGCGTAGCGGTTACCGAGCCGGAGGCCGGTTCCGACGTGGCGGGCATCCGGACCAGCGCCCGCCGCGACGGCGACGACTGGGTGATCAACGGCTCGAAGATGTTCATCACCAACGCCGTGCAGGCGGATTGGCTGTGCACCCTGGTCCGCACGTCGCCGGAGGGCGGGTATCGGGGCATCAGCCAGATCATCGTGCCCACCGACGCCCCCGGCTTCCGGGTCGATCGCAAGCTCGACAAACTGGGCATGTGGGCCTCCGACACCGGCCTGCTCACCTTCGAGGACGTGCGAGTTCCGGTGCGCAACACCATCGGTGAGATCGGGCGGGGCTTCCAGCAGCAAATGTCGCAGTTCGTGATGGAGCGGATGTTCGCCGCCTACGGTGTGCCGGTCAGCTGCGCGATGGAACTGGAGATGACGCGGGACTATGCGCGGCAGCGCAAGGTGTTCGGTCAGCCGCTGTCCGCGAACCAGTACTTGCAGTACACCTACGCCGAGCTCGCCGCCAAGGTCGACTTGCTGCGCGTCTATACCGAGGCCGTCGCCCAGTCCTATCACGAAGGCGGTGACGTGACCCGGATGGCCACGATCGCCAAACTGGAGGCGGGCAGGCTGTCGCGTCAGGTCGCCGACTGGTGCCTGCAGGTGCACGGCGGCATGGGCTACATGGCCGAGACCTGGACCTCGCGCGCGTACCGGGACAGTCGTCTGCTGAGCATCGGCGGCGGCGCGGACGAGGTCATGCTGCGCGTTCTTTCCCTGATGGACGGTTTCACCTGACCCCCGAAATATGCCTGAGCGATATAGTTCTGCTGGTGACCGACGCGCAGGCTGTTTCGGCGAAATCCGAGGTACCCGACCTTCCCACGACCAGCTGGGCCGTGCTCGGAATGCTCTCGCACGCGGACGAACTATCCGGCTACGACCTGAAGAAGTGGGCCGACGGCAGCTTGCAGTTCTTCTACTGGAGCCCGTCGTTCAGCCAGATCTACGCCGAGCTGAAACGGCTGGAGAAATACGGCTACGCGACCTCGCGCACGGTGCCGCAGGAGGACGGCGTGCGCGGCAAGCGGATGTATGCCATCACCGCGAACGGCCGTGCGGCAGCGGCATATTGGGTGAATCACGCGCCGGTGGAGGCGCCGGTGCTCAAGCACAGCGTGATGCTGCGCGCCTGGCTCGGCCACCTGGCGGAGCCGGACCGGCTGCGCGAAATCCTCACCGAGCACATCGGTTACGCCGACCGCATGCGGGGGCTGGCCGAGGCGGACGTGGCGGGCGCGGGGGACGATCCGGCCCAGCCCTATCCGGCCGCCGTATTGCGCTGGTGCGTGCGCCATTACGAGGCCGAGGCCGAATTCGGCCGGGAACTGCTCGCCGATGTCGACAAGATCGCCACCAAGGCCGTGCCGAAAGCGAAGCGCCGCGCCTCCTGACCGGATGATTTCCGGTGGGCTGCTGGAGTGTCCAACAGTATGCTGGGCGTTTGCCCCACGCTTGCTGAAGCGTGAGCCTTTCACTGCGAAGAATTTTCGTTCCCCATATGGGCGGGCCGTCCGACTGCTTTCCTGATGGACGTCAGGATGGACAGTCCGTGAAGGAGCGCAGCGAGCGAACCATCTTGCAGCGCGTCCGGCGCGTGACGCAGCCGAGCGCTCGCGAGGCCGTCATGTGCAGGTGAACCGTAGTCGGGGAGCGATGCACCGGATACCTATCAATCAACGACACGTCCGTTCGGGGTGGCTGTGGTCTGCAATCGGTGTGGTCGCGATCGCGGGTGCGGCGGTCTGGCTTACCCGCCCTGACCCGCTGCACTGTGAGACGCCGAGCGCGCTCACCCAGTCGTCGACGGTCCGAATGCCGGTGGACAGCAGCGGTTTCACGCCGATCACCGCCCCTGCGGCGGACCCGCAGCCGGTGGTCGCCGGTGAGGCGCGGTTCTACTCGTTCAGCCAGGGTGTCTCGTGCTCGTTCGCCGGTCTGCCGCTGGACGGTTTCTATGTGGGGATGTCGACGCCGGAGTTCGGCAGGGCCGATCCGTGCGGTGCGTACCTCGATATCCAGGGGCCGCGCGGCGACGTGCGGGCCCTCATCGTCGACCGTTGCCCGGCATGTGCTCCGGGACAACTGGATCTGAGCGTCGCCGCCTTCGCTCAGCTCGCCGACCTGTCCGACGGCGTGGTGCCGATCCGCTACAGCGTGGTGCACAACCCGGAGCCGCCGCCGGAACTGTCCTATCAGGTGAAACCGGATTCCAGCAGCGCGTGGTTCGCCATGCTGGTCAGCGGAGCCGGGAACCCGTTGCGGGACATCGCTATTCGTCATGTTCTCGGCGGCGATTGGCGGCCTCTCACCCGCGGCATGGACAACTACTGGACCATCTCCGGCGCCGGAGCGGGCCCCTTCGTCGCGCGGGTCACCGACGTGCACGGCAACCAGGCCGAGATCTACGACATCGACCTGGAGCCGGGCGTGCATCCGACCGGTACCCGGCTCTACAGCGGGACACCGCCGGTCGCCGCGCCCGTGACCACGCCACCGCCGATCACCTCGCCGACCACGCTGGCCGCCGCGCCGCAACCGCCGTCGAGCCTGGTCTCCGCAGCCTGCCGGCGCTAGGCCCTCGACAGGGCCTAGCCGAGTTTCGCGGCCAGCGCCTTACCCGCCGCGCGCCCGGAGAAAATGCACCCACCGAGGAAGGTGCCCTCCAGCGCGTTGTATCCGTGCACCCCGCCGCCGCCGAACCCGGCCACCTCACCCGCCGCGTAGAGGCCGGGGAATGCGGTGCCGTCCTGGCGCATCACCTGCGAATCGAGGTTGGTTTGCAAGCCGCCCAGCGTTTTCCGCGTGATGATGTTGAGCCGGACCGCGATGAGCGGGCCTGCCGCCGGGTCGAGGATCCGGTGCGGCTTGGCGACCCGGCTCACCTTGTCGCCGAGGTACTGGCGGGCGTTGGTGATCGCCATCAGCTGGCTGTCCTTGGTGTACTTGTTGGCCACTTCCCGGTCCCTGGCGACGATCTGGCCTTCCAGCGCGTCGTAGTCGAGCTGCGGCCCACGCGCGATCTTGTTCATCCCGGCGACCAGCTCGCGCAGGTTGTCCGCGACCACGAAGTCGACGCCGTGCTGCTTGAACGCCTCCACCGGCCCCGGCGCGCCCTTGGCGAGGCGGCTCTTGAGCGTGAATTTCCAGTCCTTGCTGGTGATGTCGGGGTTCTGCTCCGAACCCGACAGCGCGAACTCCTTCTCGATGATCGACTGGGTGAGCACGAACCAGGAGTAGTCGTAGCCGGTGGCCAGGATCGCCTTCATCGTGCTGATGGTGTCGAAGCCAGGGAAACACGGTGCGGGCAAACGTGTTCCGTTCGCGTCGAACCACAGCGAGGAAGGCCCGGGAATGATCCGGATGCCGTGGTCGGGCCAGATCGAATCCCAGTTCTTGATGCCCTCGGTGTAGTGCCACATCCGATCCCGGTTGACCAGGGCGCCGCCCGCGGACTCGGCGATGGCGAGCATCCGCCCGTCCACGTACGCGGGCACGCCGGAGATCATCGTCTCCGGGCACTTGCCGAGCCGTTCGGTGGGCCAGTTGCGCCGGATCATCTCGTGGTTGTGCCCGATGCCGCCGGAGGTGACGATCACCGCCTTCGCCCGGAACTCGAACTCGCCGACCACCTCTCGCGACGAGGCCTTGCCGCGGTCGAGGTCGGTCTCCGCCAGCACGCTGCCGCGCACGCCGACCGCGGCGCCGTCCTCGATGATCAGCTCGTCGACTCGGTGCCGGAAACTGAAGCCGACCAACCCTTTTCGTTCGCCTTCCAGGACCGGCTCCGCGAAGACCCGCACCACCTCCGGCCCGGTGCCCCAGGTGAGGTGGAAGCGCGGCACCGAATTGCCGTGCCCGTCGGCGAAACTCCCGCCGCGCTCGGCCCACCCGATCACCGGGGTGATCCGCAGCCCGAGCTCGTGCAGATAGTCGCGCTTCTCGGTGGCCGCGAACCGCACATAGGCCTGCGCCCACTGCTTGCCCCAGAAGTCCTCGTCGTCGCGGTCGAAACCGGCCGAGCCGAGCCAATCCTGCAGCGCCAGGTCGTAGGAGTCCTTGATGCCGAGTCGCCGCTGCTCCGGGGTGTCCACCATGAACAGGCCGCCGAGCGACCAGAACGCTTGCCCGCCGAGGTTGTTGCGGTTCTCCTGGTCGAGCACGTGCACCTTGCGGCCCGCCTTGACCAGCTCGTGCGTCGCGACCAGGCCGGCCAGCCCGGCGCCGACGACAATGACATCTGCCTCGGTGGCGAATGTGGAATCGGACATGTTCATCCTTCGGTCTCGGTGCTGTAGGCCAGCACGACGTGGTAGAAGAGGTCGGTGCGCCTGCGTCGGACGACGCGGCTACGTGGTTCCATCAGCACCTGCACGCTGGTGCCGTCGTGCACCGCGACGAGGGCTTGGCCCAGCGCTTCCGGGTCGGGCACGGTGCGGCCGATCTTGGCCAGGCCCGCGACGACGGTCGGCATCAGGGCGCCGACGATCGCCTCTTCGCGCGCGGCCATCACCCGCCGCAGCTCGGGATTGCGCAGCGCATGCGTGGTGAACTCCGCGGTGATGCGATACCAGCCCTCGTCGATCGGTACCGCCCGCTCCAACTGCTCGATCGACGTGCGGACATCGGTGCCGCCGACCGGGATATCGTCGAGCAGGCGCTGCACGCCGGCGAGCATGGCGGCCGAGCGCTGCTCCCACATGGCCAGGAACAACTCGTCGAGCGAGCCGAAGTTCGAGTAGAAGGCGCCGCGGGTGAACCCGGCGCGCTCACAGACGCGTTCCACGGTGGCCTTGCCGAAGCCTTCCTCGGCGAAGGCTTCGTAGGCGGCGGTGAGCAACCGCTCCCTGGTCTCGGCGCGGCGGCGGGTGACGCGGGTCGCCGAGGTTCTCGCGTCGGTGGGCGACAACGGGCACCTCCTGGGGCGGGACCGGTGCGAACCGGCCGAATGGATACAGAAATGTATTCAATACATAAATGTATCAGATTTGGTGCTGTGACGTGGTGAAATCGGACGGGTAGCGTGATCGCTACTCGATACGACCGTGCATCCTGGTGGCAAAGGAGAGATCGGTATGAACGAGGTCGACCGGCCCGCATCCATGACCGGCTGGCGCGTGCGACGCCCCGGGCCTATCGACGAGGCACCGTTGGAACAGGTGTGGGAGCCGATGCCCGAACCCGCCGCCGACGAGCTACTCGTGCGCGTGCTGGCGTGCGGTGTGTGCCGGACGGACCTGCACGTGGCCGAGGGCGACCTGCCGGTGCATCGAGTAGGGGTGGTACCCGGGCACGAGGTGGTCGGGGAGGTGGTGGCCGTCGGGCCGGGGGTCGGCGCGGTGGCCGAAGAGTCGCGGTTCACCCAGACCTTCGCCGTGGGTGATCGGGTCGGCATCGCCTGGCTGCGGCATACCTGCGGCGCCTGTAAGTACTGTCTGCGCGGCGCCGAAAACCTCTGCCCCCGTTCGACTTACACCGGCTGGGATGCCGACGGCGGCTATGCCGAATTCGCTACTGTGCCAGCCGATTACGCGCTGCGTCTACCGGACGGCTACGCCGATACCGAACTGGCCCCGCTGCTGTGCGCGGGCATCATCGGTTACCGCGCACTGGAACGCGCCGCACTGCCACCCGGTGGCCGCCTCGGTCTCTACGGCTTCGGCGGCAGTGCGCATATCGCCGCTCAGGTAGCGCTGTCCCGTGGCGCGGAGCTGCATGTGATGACCCGCGACCCGGCCGCACGGGAACTAGCCCTGGCGCTCGGCGCCGCCTCCGCGCAGGGCGCCGCGGAGCCGCCTCCGGTGCAACTGGATTCGGCGATCATGTTCGCGCCGGTCGGCAGCCTGGTGCCGCCTGCCCTCGAAGCGCTGGATCGCGGCGGCATCCTCGCCATCGCGGGCATTCACCTCAGCGACATCCCGGCGCTGAATTACCAGCGGCACCTGTTCCAGGAGCGGGAAATTCGCTCGGTCACCGCCAACACCCGCGCCGACGCCCGCGAATTTCTCTCCCTCGCAAGCGAACACCGCATAGAAGTGACCACCCGTGGGTACTCCTTGGGAGCGGCAAATCAGGCCCTCGCCGACCTCGCGCACGGACGATTCACGGGCGCAGCGGTTCTCGTGCCATAGAAAAAGCCCCGCAGGACACGATTCGGTGCTGAGTACGCATCGTTCGGGTCCTTTTGCTTGACGGCCCGCTCCGCCGTTCTTACCTTCGCAGATATAGCCGAGTGGCACTTGTCTATGACAAGTGTCACTCGGCTTCTCACAACGGCGTGAGCGGGTGATCACGATGGCAAACCGGAAGGTAATTCATTTCGAAAAGTGGCGGGTGGTGCAGGCATTCATTGTGCTACTGCTCGTCGCGGGATTCGGAACGACGACAGGATCGAGTGCGTGGGCGTCGCCCTGTACAGCGGTCGAGGTGGTGGTCGCACGAGGTACCAACGAACCCGGATATCTGGGTTCGGGGGTCGGCGATCCACTGTATGACACGCTGCGGCAGACGCTTCCGGTGAGCTCCAGCGCGTACCGCGTCAATTATCCTGCGGACCTGCTGGATCCGACCTCGATCAGCAGGGGCACCCAGGACATGACCGCGCACATCATGTGGCAGTCCTCGATCTGCCCTGATCAGCGGTTCATCCTGGTCGGCTACTCGCAGGGCGCGGTGGTCACCCACGGCGTGCTCGGTACCGGCATCGTGACCGCGCTCGGTGGCATGCACACCCTCCCGTTCGACATGGAATGGCGGGTGGCGGCGGTGCTGCTGTTCGGTGATCCGGTCCGGCTGGTCGGCTGGAACGTGCCGGATCTGTACGGCTGGCGCACCGCGAACTACTGCACCGGTGGCGATCCGGTGTGCGGTGCCGGCTTCGACTTCGGGGCGCACGGCAACTACGGGTGGGCCATGTGGCCTGCGGCCGAGTTCGCCGCTTCGCGAGTCTGAGTCCTCTACCGGGGAATCCGCGGCGGGGCCGACCGGAGGGTCGGCCCCGCTGTCGGCTGTTCGCGGTAGGTGCGTCGGTACCACCGACGGTCCTTTGTTCGCCATGCGCAGCAAATTCTCTGAAACGCCGGTGGTCCTTTTCGATTCGGACACGCTGCGGCGAAATCCGGTGGAACGCGGGGAGTTCCGGTGGTGCGGCCCGAGGAAGGCGTGATAGGAACAGCGAATGTCCGATGATTCCGACATCGCACAAGCCCGGGTCTTTCTGGACTTGCTCGCCGCACACGCCCGCACCCTCGTGCGCGCCATCAATACCGCCGAAAGGACATTCCAAACACAGCGACTGCGCGACCTACACGCGGAGCTGCACACAGTGCGCCACTGCATCGCCCGAATCCACTACCGCTACCCCCATATCACCCCACCGAACCGCGCCCGAATCTGAGCGATTCCGCCTCGATCGCTCACAATTTGCGAAATCAGGCACGGGTTGTGAAACGAAGGCGCACACCGCTTGTGCAGGCCGCACACCCGCTATGGGGGTGTGCGGCTCGAACAAAAGCGTGGGGTGCGCTGTGGGTCAGCGGATCCGGTGCGATCCGTCGATCAGCTCGGGACTACCACTGCAGCCCGGGCACCACCCGGGCCACGCGCGCGGCCGGGCCGGGGAGTGCCATGAAGGGCATGAGGACTGGCGAGAGGACCTGCAGCGGGCTGCGCCCGGCGTCGGCCTTCTTCGCCGCCGTCTTCTTCTTGCCCTGTGCCGCAGGGGATTCCCCGAAGAGGCGGAAGCCCTGGTGCAGGATGGTCTGCTTCACCGACGGCATCAGGAGGTCAACGGCCTGGGCGAAGGTGCCGACAGGGGTGTCGATGCGGTGCGGGCGATCCTCGAGTGCGCGGACCACGATGGCGGCCGCCTGGTCGGGGTCCGGGACGGGCAGCGACTTGTAGAGGTCGGTGGGGGCGATCATCGGGGTGCGCACCAGCGGCATCCGCACCGAGGTGAAAGTGATTCCCGCATCCCGGTTTTCGACGGCCGCGATCTCGCTGAAGTTGTCCAGCGCCGACTTGCTCGCGACGTAGGCCGCGAACCGGGGCACCTTGGTCTGGACGGCGATCGAGGAGATGTTGACGATGTGGCCGAAACGCCTTGCCCGCATGGCGGGCAGCAGCGCCAGGATCAGCCGGACCGCGCCGAAGTAGTTGACCGCCATCGTCCGCTCGAAATCGTGCATGCGGTCGGTGGAGTTGAGCACCGACCGGCGGATCGAGCGGCCCGCGTTGTTCACCAGGTAGTCGACGTGGCCGTGCTCGGTGAGCACGACCTGCACCAGCGTCGCGACCGCGTCGGCGTCGGTGATGTCGCACGGATAGTCATAGGCCACACCACCTTCCGCACGCACGGAGTCGGCCGCGTCGGCGAGGTCGTCCTTGCCGCGGGCCACCATCAGGACGGTGGCGCCGCGGCGGGCGACCGCGTGCGCGGTGGCCAGGCCGATGCCCGACGACGCGCCGGTGATGAGCACGATCCGGCCGTTGAGCGGCTCGTTGGCCACGGCGGGCTGCCCGCGATGCGGGTCGAGGTTTTCCCGCCAGTACTGCCAGAGCCGGTCGGCATAGCTGGCGAAAGGCGGCACGGACAGCCCGGTGCCGCGCAGCTGCGCCCGGGTGGAGTCGGAGATGAACTCCGCGGAGAAGGAGGTGTGCGGCGCGACGGCGGCCGGAATCCCCAACTGCTCCAACAGGAAATCGCGCACCGCGGGCACGCCGGGCAGCTGGGAGAGCCCGCTCAGTGCCCGAGCGCTGAGCGGCACGACGCCGATCCCCGACGGCGCACCCGCCGCCGCGGCGAGCGCGCTGTACACCTCGCTGAACGGCTGCGGCTCGGGATTGACCAGGTGGAATGTGCGCCCGTCCAAGCCGGGCTTGTGCACCAGGGCGGCCATCGCGGCGGCCACGTAATCGACCGGCACGATATTGGTCGCGCCGAGATCGGGCAGCGGCAGCGGCAGTTCCGACGGCAGCGCGGCCAGCTTGGCGATCGCCGAGAAGAAGTAGTACGGACCGTCGATCTTGTCCATCGCACCGGTCCGCGAGTCGCCGACCACGATCGCGGGCCGGTACACCCGCCAGCGCACCCCGTGCGATTCGCGGACGAGTTTCTCCGCCGCGAACTTGGTCCGGTGATAGGGCGAGGTCAGCCGCTGGCCGAGGTCGAAATCCTCCTCGAAGAACTTGCCCTTGTGGTCGCCCGCCACCGCGACCGACGAAACATGATGCAGCACAGCGCCGCTCGCGCGGGCCAGGTCGAGCACCGACCGGGTGCCCGCGACATTGGCCGCGTGCGCGGTGTCCTCGTCGGCGGTCATGTCGTAGACGGCGCCGAGATGGATCAGGTGATCCGCCGCGGGCGCCTCCCTGGTGAGTCCGAGTCCCTCGGCGGTGAGATCGCCGACCAGCGAGAACACCCGCTCGCCGCCGTTCCATCCGGTGGCGAGGTCGGCGAACTTCTGCAGCGACTCCTCGCGCACCAGCACGTGGATGACGGCCTCGGGGTCATTGTCCAGGAGTTCCTGAACGACCCGCCGTCCCAAGAATCCGGTACCGCCCGTCACGATGTAGGTAGCCATCGCCCTCTCCTGCTGTTCATTCGAACCGTGTTGTCGCACAAGTCATCCGGCATGCAACGGTGAATGCGGAGATTTTGGAAAGCAGGAACCCCTTCGTCCTGACTTATAGGAAACAGTAATGATCCTGATCATTTCCGGCAAGCCTTCCGGGCCGGATCACTATGTGGGACTGGTCACCCATCGGTGCAGGTCAAAGGGTAAGTGTTACAACAATTTCCAGGTATCGCTTAACTGGTCAATCGTCCAGTAGGGCGCGGCTACCGACCGGCTACCGCTTCTCGATCCGGGCGGGCGGCGCCTGGACGGCGGGCTTGTCGCGAAAGAGCGCTTCGAGAGCGTCGAGATCGGTTGGGCCGGGGACCTTGTCGATGCCCTCGGTGAAGACCGTGAAGCCGTCGCCGCCACCGGCGAGGAAGCTGTTGGTGGCGATCCGATAGGCAGCGGCCGGGTTGAGCGGCTGTCCCGCGATCCGGACGCTGTCGCCGATCACCTTGCGGCCCTTGGGGGCCGAGTCGGCGTAGGCATAGGTGAGGCCGGCGAGGGAGAGTACCGCGGGCTTGCTGGTGTTGTCCCACTGCTGCTCGAGCAGGCGCAGGACATGCTGCCCGGTGAGGGTCACGGTGACGACCTGATTGCCGAACGGTTGGACGGTGTAGATGTCGCCATAGGTCACCGGCCCCGCCTTCAGGTCGGCGCGGACGCCGCCCGGATTCATGAACGCCGCGACGGCACCGGCCGGTCCCGCGGTCGCCGAGAGCATTGAGTCGGCAATGATATTGCCCAGCGGTGAGGCGCCCGACGCGTCCGGTTCGCGCGGCAGCACGTCGGCGGCCGCACCGACCACCCGAGCCGCGCGCGGGCGGGCCTGCTCGGCGTAGAAGTCGACCAGCGCGGTGGTGGCCGCGTCTGGTGTCACGTCCCGGGTCACCACCCGGTTCACGGCCGACGCCTGCACGCCCTCGGGTGCGAAACGCAACGTGAGATCGGTGATGAGCCTGCCGAAGGAGGCCGCCTGGGTGACCACCTTGCCGTCGATCGTGCACACGTAGGACTGGTGGCTGTGCGCGGTGAACAGCGCCTTCACCACGGGATCGACGCGCTTGGCGAGCCCGACGACATTCGGGGTGAGGTCGGCGCATCCGTTGTAGTCGATCGGGGCGTCTTTCTCGGCACGCTGACTGCCGCCGTCGTGCATGAGCGCCACGACGGTCTCGGCGCCCGCCGCCCGCATCTCCGGCACATACTTGTTGATGGCGTCCACCCCGTCGCCGAACCGGTATCCCCGAATGCCTTCGGGGAAAACGAGATTCACGGTGTCGGGGGTGACCGTGCCGACCACGCCGACCTTGTGCCCGCCGACCTGCAGGATGGTCCACGGTGTCAGCGCGGGCGGCAGCTTGCCCTCGGCGTCGGTGACGTTCGCGGCCAGGTAGGGAAACTTTGCTCCGGTGAACGGTTCGCCCGGTGAACACCCGTCCGGCGCGCAGCCGCCCTGCTGGAGCCGGGCCAATTCCAGTACGCCGTCGTCGAATTCGTGATTGCCGACCGAGGAGGCGGCAACGCCGATGTTGTTCATGAACGTGATGGTCGGCTCGTCGCGGAAGAGCCCGGACACCAGCGGGCTGGCCCCGATGTCGTCGCCCGCCGCGACCACCGCGCTCGCCGGGTAGGCCGCCTGCAACCGCGTCAGATGTGTCGCCAGGTAGGCGGCACCACCCGCGTCGTAGTTGGCGATCTTGCCGGTCGAACCGGCCGGTGGCTGCAAGTTCCCGTGCAGGTCGTTGAACCCGAACAGATGCACCTCGTCGGATTTCGCCGCGGGCAGATCGTTCGTCGAGACCAAGGGGACGGCGACCGGTGTGGGCGACGTGGTCGGCGCACCGCCCTTGTCGTCAGCGGTGCCGCATCCCGCTATCAAGACGATGCTCACGAACCCGGAGAAAACCGCGGCAAAGCGACGGCGCGCGTACATTCTCAGACTGTCCCATGTGCGGCCGGTCGCTGCCACCGCACACGGCTGTCCACGCCGGTGTTCGCGCGGTGCTCTCGCTCAGTTCACCGGGTATTCCGATCGGCTGGCTAGGCACGAAGGCAGAACCAGATCCCGCTGTGCAGACGATCGGAGTGAGGTCACCATGACGAGTTCGATGACGCGACGCGATGCGATGAAGGTGTTCGGGGTGGCGGGCGGTGTGCTGGCCGCGGGTGCCGGAGTGCCGGTGGCCGCCGCGGCCCCGGGGGAGATCCGCGTGCTGGCGATCAATATCTGGCTGGGCGGTAGCAAGATCGCCAACGGGATAAATCTGGTCGCCGATCTGATCATCGATACGCAGGCCTCGATCGTGCTGCTGTCCGAGGCGAACAAGGCCACGAACGCGATCGCGGCCGCGCTGGAAAAGAAGGGGCGAAAGTTCACCGCGGTGTCTTCCGGCGACACGGGCCTGCTCACGGAGTTCCCGGTCGAGGACAGCGCCGATCAGCGGTGGATGGTCAAGGCGCGGTTGAACATCGGCGGAAAGCGGGTGACCGCCTACGCCGCCCACCTCGAATACCGTTGGTACGCGACCTATCTGCCGCGCGGCTACGGTGCGGGCGTGCCCGCGCCGGGGGAGTACTCCGAGTTCGGCTGGAACAAGATGCCGGGCGGGCCGGTGACCGATCCGGTGGCGGTGCAGCGGGTCAACCTCGCCTCGGGTCGCCCCGATGTGCTCAGCGCCTTCATCGACGATGCGAAAGCCGAAGCGGCAGCGGGCAGTTCGGTACTGCTGGGCGGTGACTTCAATGAACCGTCCGCACTGGACTGGACGCCGGCGACGGCGAACCTGTTCGACCACCACGGCGTGGTGCTGCCGTGGGAGAGCACGCGGCGCCTGCAACAGGCCGGTTTCGCGGACGCCTACCGCACGACCTACCCGAACCCGGTGACCCACCCCGGATTCACCTGGCCCGCCGCCAACCCGGACGCACCGGTCGACCAGCTTACCTGGACACCCGAGGCCGACGAGCGCGACCGGATCGACTACATCTTCGCGGGCCCCGGCTCCGCGCTGACTTTGACCGGCGCCGGAATCGTCGGCCCCCGCGGCTCGATTGTGCGCAACACCCGCCAGGACGAGAACACGCAGGACAATTTCATCGCCTCGCCGCCGAAGTGGGTGACCGACCACAAAGCCGTGCTGGCGACCTACCGGCTCGGCTGAGCGTCCACGGCACCTGCGCCGACGGGTGCGGGGTGCCGTGGACGAGTGATCGTCGCGTCCGGTCAGCGCAGTGTGTAGCCGCCATCGGGGTAGAGAGTAGATCCGGTGGTGAAGGTATTGGTGAACAGGTAGACGACCGAGTGCGCGATCTCGTCCTCGGTCGCGGGGCGGCCGAGCAACGTGTCGCGGCGATACTGATCGAACGCGGCCGCCCGGGCGAGATCCGGCCGGTTCGACCACAGATGCCCGTCCACCGTGCCCGGCGAGACGACATTGACGCGGACCGGCGCGAGTTCGACGGCGAGCCCGCGGCCCAGTCCTTCGATGGCGGCATTGCACGCGACGTATGCGGGGGCGAGTCCGGCCGGACGGGTCGACGCGGCACCGGACATCAAGACCACCGATCCGTCCGCAGCGAGCTTGGGCGCGGCCAACCGGATCGCGTGGTACTGGCCCCAGAACTTGGACTCGAACGGTGACGCCGCGTCCGCCGCGCTCAGCTCACGCATCGGCCCGACCTGGTAGGACGCCGCCGTGGTGAACAGATGGTCGACGCGCTCGATGCCGTCGAAGAAGGCGGCGAGCGAAGCGGTATCGCCGGTGTCGACGGTCTGCCACCTGGCCGCGTCGCCGAGTTCGGCGGCCGCTGCGGTCAACCGGGCGGCGGTGCGACCGCCCAGGACGACTCGCCCGCCTGCCGCGACCACCCGGTGCGCAACCCGCAACCCGATGCCGGAGCCGCCGCCGATCAGCACCACCGTCCGCCCGCGCAGATCCCCGGCATCGTTCGGTGCGCCGGAACCGTCGGCGGTGGTGTCGACCCTGACCTGCGACATACTGCTGCCTCCTTCGCGCACGCTGCTTACTCGACCATCGGCCGCAACCAGCCGGCGACCCGACCTATTCCCGCGCCATCCTCGGGGCACGGTGTGGGTCAGCGCACGAACCGGGCGACGGTGGCGGCCACCTCGGCGCGGAACGCGGCAGGGGAGAACGTCTCGGCGTGGGCACGGATAACGGTTGGTCGATAGCAGGCGGGGTCGAAGTCGACCATCGTCTTGGCCAGGTGATCGACGACCGCCGCGTCGGGGCCGTGTGGTATGTGCTCGCCGGTCACCCCGGGGACGACGGTGTCCAGCGCGCCACCGTGGCCGACCGCGAGAATCGGTGTGCCACAAGCCATTGCCTCGACCGGGACGATGCCGAAGTCCTCCACACCGGGCATGAGCAGCGCGCGGCACCGACGATAGGTGTCGAGCAGCACGTCATGGGAGGTGGCGCCGAGAAAGGTCGTCTCCGGTCCGGCGAGCGTGTCGAGGTGGGCGCGGAACCGTCCATCACCGAGGATGACCAGGCGGCAGCCCGCGCGCTGTGCGGCGCGGATGGCCAGGTCCGGGCGTTTGTACGGGACCAGCCTGCCCGCGAAGAGGAAGAAGTCCTCGCGGGGAATCGCAGGCTGCGGCGTGAAGCGATCGATCTGGACCGGCGGATAGGTGACTGTGGCGGGCAACCCCCACCAGTCGTTGACCCGGTCGGCGACGGCTCGGGAATTCGCGATAACGTGCGAAAGCCTGGGCGCAGCACGCAATTCGGACCGGCGAGCCAGCGACCCCAGTGCGGTGAGCGCGAGCTGACCCGCCCGGCCACCGGCCTCCTGCGCACGAAAGTCCTTGTCCCAGGCCCACCGTGCCGGGCTGTGCACATAGGCGATAACCGGCGCGTCGGTGGCGAAGGCGGCTTGCGTCGCGAAGGCGTGATGGCTGACGACGACGGCGTCGTATCGGTCCCGCAGGGGCAGGCGGCGCAAGGCGCGGGGGACGAACGGCAGCAACGGCGCGTGCGACCGGCCACCCGAGACGGCGTAGGCGCGGCTCAGCCAAGTGTCGTGCACCGTGGCGAGCGGTGCCCGCACGCCCGCGGGATCGACGATCGGCGCGAAAACCTCGGTCTCCGGCCAGGTTTCGGCGAGCGCACCGACGACCGCCTCGGAGCCGCCGAACTCGGTGAACCGTTCGTGCACGATGGCGATGCGCGGCTGCGTCATGCGAGCTCGGACGAGATGCGCCGCGGCGCCGCGTGACGACGGATAGCGGGGGCGACGGCACGGCCCTCGAGCAGACCGCCGACGCCACCCTGCTCGATCGCCTTGCGATAGACGGCCGCCGCTTCCCGGCAGGCCGCGATCGTCTCGTCGATATCGGCGTCGGTGTGCGCGCCCGAGGTGACGAAGGACTGCCCGAGCACACCGCGGTGCAGCAGCTCCTGGAGGAACAAGGTGCGGAACTCCTGAGAAGGCTGACGGTCCGGGTCGCGGGTGACGAAGATGAGGCAGGACGGGCGCCCGAGCACCTGAAGATACTCGGCGATACCGAGATCGGCGGCCACGGCGTTGACACCGTCGGCGAGCCTGCGGCCCGCGCGCTCCATTCGCTCGATGGGATCGCTGGTCCGGTACTCGTGCACCACGGCACGGAACGCGGCCAGCGCACCGGTTTCCGGTCCGTGCGTGGTGGACAACAGGAAGACCCGGTCCCGATCGGTGCGCAGGCCGCCGAGTTCCATGAATTCGCGCCGGCCCGCGAGGGCCGAGAGCGGAAATCCGTTGCCCATGGCCTTCCCCCAGCAGGAAAGGTCGGGCCGCACGCCGTACACCGCCTGCGCGCCGCCCGCGGACCAGCGGAAGCCGGTGATCATCTCGTCGAAAACGAGCAGGGCGCCGTAACGGTCGCAGAGCGCCCGAACACCGGCCAGGAAGCCGGGCTCCGGTTCGGCCAGCGCGGTGGCGGCCTCCAGGACGACCGCCGCGATCGCCCCGGAATCCAGCACGGCCGCCAGCGAGGGCAGATCGTTGTAGCGGAATCGCACTGTGCTCGCCGAGGTTTCGGCCGGGATGCCGCTGTTCATCGCGGTGGTGCCGATGAACCAGTCGTCCACCGAGAAGAACGGTTGATCGCAGACGGCGATGGCCGTCCGGCCGGTGGCGGCTCTGGCCAGCCGGACCGCGGCGGTGGTCGCGTCGGAGCCGTTCTTGGCGAACTTCACCATGTCGGCGCCCGGTACAAGGCTCAGGAAATCCTGCGCGGCAAGTAGTTCCAGTTCGGTCGGCCGACTGAAGCTGATGCCGTCGGCGATGGCGCGGTGCACGGCGTCGAGGACCGGTTGGAAGGCGTGACCCAGGGTGACCGAGCGCAGTCCCATGCCGTATTCGATATAGCGGTTGCCGTCCGCGTCCCAGACGTGGCAGCCCCTGCCGCGCACCAGGATCGGTGCCATGTGCTCGGGGTACTGGTCGGGGCCTCTGGCATAGGTGTGTGCGCCACCGGGGATCAGCTCGTGCAGCCGGGCTTGGAGCTCGTTGCTGCGGGTGAAGCGGCGGGGTGCCGCCGGATCGTCGGAAATCGGCTCCATGGTCGGGCTCCTGGAGGGTCGGGTTGTGGTCACTGCGGGTCGGTCGGGCCCAGCGTCCGCCTGGCGGAGGGCGCGGGGGTCTCCGGCTCCGCGTCGGCGGCCGTGCCCATGGTGACGGCCCACAGGTCGTGGTCGCCGCGACGGCCGGTGGCGCCGACATAGCCGCGCATGCGCCCCTCGCGGGTCATGCCGACGCGCGCGGCGATATCGGCGGAGCGGGCATCGTCGGGTTCGACGGCCGTCGCGACCCGGCACAGGCCGAGCGGGCCGAACGCGTGGGTGAGCAGCAGCCGGGTGGCGGCCGTCCGGATATCGTCGCCGTGCGCGGGATCGGTCCAGACGAACATGCGGGCATTGCGGTCGAACATGTCGAGGTCGAACAACCTGGCCTCGCCGACATAGTCGCCGTTGACCTCGATCGCCAGCACGAGTCCGCGTGCGGACCGCAAGCCTGGCCGCGCATAGAGGAATTCGCGTAGCCACCGGAACCAGGTGTGCCCGCGGGCCCAGGTTTGCGCCGGCGTCGCCAGATCGGGGTCGAGCACCGCACGACTGCGCAGCCGGGTCGCGCGCCACCGGCTCCAGTCGGTCACGCGCCGGTTCCGGATGACCACCTCCTGCCTGCCTGGATCGGCGAGCCGGACCCGCCGTGGGGTGCGCAGCGGGTCGAGCAGATGCAGCACCCGCCCGGCGTAGTGGCGCGAGGTCGCGGCGAGCACCGTGATTCTCGGCAACGGCGCCTCGGTCGCCTCGCCGGCGGCGGTGGGCGGCGGCGAGGTGGGGTGGGCGTCGTAGCGGTCGATCCAGTGCGCCACGAAGCCCCGTGGCGGAACATCGGCCTTGGTGAGCCCCCACAACTCGTGGTCGCGGCGTGCACCGCCGACATCGAAGTACCGACCCATCAAGGCTTCCCGGCGGAAGCCGAGCCCGGCGGCGCCGCGCGCGGCGGCGACATTCGCCGGTGAGATCGGCGCGGTGATCCGCTGCAGGCCGAGGTGTTCGACGCCGTAGTCCATCAGCATCGCGGCCGCCATGCCGCCGATCCCATGCCTGGCGACCTCGGCGTCGACCCAGATGCCCAGTTCGGCCGACGCGGCGGCGGCGTCGATCGAGCCGAGCTCGACCTGCCCGGCGAACCGGCCGTCGACCTCGATCACCGACGCCAGCCTGCGACCGGTCCGCGCTTCCGCGCGGCTGGTCAAACACTCACGCACCCAATGGGTTCCGCAATGCCGGGCCGCCCAGTCCAAGGTGGAGCTGTACCAGAACGGCTCGATGTAGTGCCGATCTCGCAGTCGGATGCGCCGCCAGTGCGGGTAATCCGCGATCCGCGGCGGTCGGACCACGACACTGTTTCCGTGCAGCAGGACCGGACCGAGAGTGATGTGCGCCAACGAGCTGGGAGTTGTCGTCATGGCGGCTACTCGCGCGGTCGCGTTTTGCCCAGCGACATCGTCTTCAGCACGCCCTCGGTGGAGACGGACAGCCGCCAGTATGTCCCGGTAGCGTCTTTGAGTACGATGCCGCCTTCGGTCTGCTCGGAAAGCCAAGTCCCGCTCGCCAATACGGCCGAACGCAGGGCGCCGTCGGGCGACTGCGCCTGAAAGACGTCGGCGTCGCCGCGTCCGGCCTTGGCGACGATGGTCCCGGTGAACGATGGTGCGTGCGTGCTGGTGCGGCCGAGCACATGCCATCGTGGCGGAAATAGTGTCGGATTGAGATCCTCTGCCGCCGTGGAGATCAGGTTCACCGCGGTCCCTTCAGGGCAGCCGGCCGGATCGATCCGCAATTCGATGGGCGGCTGGTCCAGATCCCGGTCGAATTGGACGTTCGCGAGATAGGGCTGGCGGCAGTAGATCAGATCTACGGCGACGGTGCGCGCGGCGACCTTGCAGTTGGTCATGCCGAACTGCGCGGGCCCGCCGCGATCGGCCCGGCCGATGGACAGCGCGATGTCGGCGCCCTCGAACCAGACGTTGGTGAGCCACCAGTCGTTGGCCGCACCGTCGACGAGGATGTGCTTGTCGGTGGTCCGCGGGTCGGCGTCGGAGACGAATTCGACGTTGGTCAGCGCCAATCCGGCGTTGTGGTTGTTGCCGGTGCCGAGCACACCGATGAAGTTGCTGGTGAGCTTGGAGGAGGTCACGTAGTTCTGGATGCAGGAGGTGACGATGCCGTAGCCGAAATTGTTGATGTCGCAGTTCAGGAATGCGGTGCCGCCGGTATTGCCCTCCAGCACCACCCCGCGTTGCCCGAGATAGCGCGGATGGTTCTCGGCGATGTGGTTGCCGCGGATCACCACCGAGTCGAACGAGCAGCGGAAGCACTCCGAGAGCAGCACGGCGGTGGCCTTCGGCCCGGTCAGGTAGAAGCCGAGCCGCGCGAACCGCACCCGGCTGCGCCGGCGCAGCGCGACGAGGGTGGTATCGGTTTCGCAGACCACGATGGTGATATCCGCGCCGTCGCCGAGAATCGTGGCGTAATCGCCGAGTTCGGGCCACGCCGTCACCCGGTAGTGGCCCGCGGGTAGGTACATCACCAGCGGAACATCGCGCACCGCGGCGGCCGCGGCGATCGCGGCCGTGTCGTCGGCGATGCCGTCACCGACCGCGCCGAAGTCGCGAACATTGCGTGCCGCGGGTGCGTCGGAGACGTGCGGGGAACGGAACTCGACGTGCGGAGTTCCCGAGGTGCTGGAGCCTGTGCTACAGGCCGCGAGCATCGGGACGGCACCCGCCGCGCCGAGCGCCGCGGCGAGCATGCTCCGTCGGCCGACCGCATCGTCGTTCATCGCCGCAGCCTCCCACTGAGTCGCTGCAGCCGGTTGCCCGGCTTGCTGTACGCTACCGCGCCGGTGAGCTTGTTGTCGCCGAATGTGGCCAGCGCACCGCGCAATTCCGGCGCGCTGGTCTGGCCGAGCAACACGACCGCGATGGTGTGATCGCAGAGCGGGGCCACGGCGATGGCGTCGGCGGCGTGCGCGACGGGCGCGGCCTGCACCACGACATGGTCGTAGTCGGTGGTGAGTTTCGCGACGACGGCCGCGAACCGGTCCGAGGCGAGCAGATCGGGTGTCCGCTCGTCGGCCGCGCCGAGCGGCAGCACGGTGAGGCCGGTCTCCGGACATGCGGTCAGTGCCTCCGAGATCGGCGCGGTGCCCTGCAACACCGTTGCCAGACCGACGCTCGGCTGCTCGGCCGAGGCGCGGGAGCTGCCATGGCCCGAGGTGTCGGCGTCGATCAGCACCACCTTGCTGCCGGTATCGGCGAACGACTTCGCCAGTGCCACCGCTACTTCCGGCTCGGACCGCGACGAAAAGCTGGTCAGCAGCGTGCTTCGGCTCTCGCCTTCGCGGAGCAGCCGGGTCCGTAGCCTGCGTGTCTCGTCGGGGGCGCCGGGCCGATCCGCGTCGATGATGCCCAGGATCGGCACCGGCAGCACGGCCGCGAGATCGTTGGACGTGCGCAGGGTGCGGTCGGTGCGATCGCGGACGAAGGCCGCCGCGCAGCCGAGCGCGACGCCGGCGAGCAGGCCGAGCGCCAGGATGCGGGTCGACTGCGGTCCGCTCGGTGCGGCGGGCACCTCGGCGCGGTCGACCACGGTGACCCGTGCGGCCGGCGCCGCGTCACGCTCGATGGTCTCCAATTCGTCTACCAGGCGCCGGAATTGGGCAACCACCGAATTGGCGAGATCGCGCGCGCCCTCGGCGGACGAGGACTGCACGGTGAGGATGATGTTCGTCGTCGCGGGCGGCGAGAACGCCTTGATGTTGCCCTGCACCTCGCTGACCGACATCTTCAGGCCCAGGTCGTCGATGACGCGTTTGGCGACGGTGGCGCTGGTGGCCAGGTCCAGATACGAGCGGACCCGCTGCTGGGCGGCCAGTCCGCCCTGATAGGAGTCGTTGACCGAGGTGCCGGTCGCCATCGACACATACATGCTGCTGGTGGCGACGTAGGTGGTCGGGAGGGTGCTGAGATATCCGGCCGACGCGCCGAAACACAGCACCAGCACCGCGACGATGATGACCCAGCGTCGGCGCGCGATATGCCAATAATCGCTCAATCCCATGGGGATTCTCTCTTTTCGGTAGTGACAGCCCCGACGACAACAGGTTCCGCGGCAGGTGGTGGCTCCGCGGACGGTAGATCAGTCTGTGTGCGCCTGCGGTACTCGCGGACGACCAGCGAGATGAGCCAGGCGAGCACGGCGGCTTGCAGGAATTTGCCGAGATTCTCCATGCTGCCGAGAATCCCGCGTTCGAACAGGGCAGAGGAGCCGGTCATCGCGAGCCCGAGCACCACGATCGGGAACACGCGCGAATACAGCGCCCTGGCCCAGGCGAGCAGCAACAGGAAGGTGAACACGGCGCAGATGACCACGCCCGGATAGCCGCCCAGCACATAGCCTTCGTTGAGATTGCCCTCGGCCAGCGACACCGACACCCTGGTCATGTCGACCGACGCGCCGCGCACATCCTGCGCCCACGCGGTGCCGGACTGGAACTTGGCCGTGCCCAGCAGCTGGCTGGGGACCAGGCTGGCCGAGGCATGCCGCAGCGCCTCGACGGGCGAGAGCCACAGGCCCGGTTGGTGGAAGTAGGCGTCGGTCGCGGCCTCGAGCAGATCGAACCGTCGCAGAATGCTCAAGAAGGGCTGGACAACCGACGGGTAACTCGAATCGACCAGCGCTGCTTCGGCTTTCGCGTACTCGGTTTGCTTCAGTGACTGCAACCAGCCGAACCCGCCGACGCCGAGCACCGCAATGGCACCGACGGAGATCGCCTTGGTCTTGGTCCACCCGAGGATCGCGAAACGGATTGCGATGGCAAGTGCGGCACCGATGATCGGCGTCTTCGACTCGACAACGGCCGTCCAGGCCAGCTCACCCATGAGCAACCCGCCGATGATCAGGGCGGTCAGCTGCGGGCGGGCGGGGCGGACGAAAATGATCAGCCCGAGGGCGGAGATGGTGGCCAGGATGGCGACGAAGGACAGGATCGGATTGGCGCTGCCGATCTCGCCCGCGCCGCCGACCGAACCGGAGGCGACGGAGGCGGCCCGGCCGAACAGCCCGACGCCGTAGGTGGCCACCAGGGTCGGCACGAAATTCGGATCGCCGGTCAGTGCGGGCAGCTTGACGGGCGGATGCCGGCGAGCCCAGAACGCATAGGCGACAACGAGTCCCGCGTAGACCCATAGGCCGAAGGCGACATGCTCGAGCACCAGCGCGATGCCGCGGTCGTAGCCGAACTGGGCCAGCCGCGGGTCGGCCACATTGTCACCGAAGTGCGGTTCGGGCTGCACCCACAGCAGCGCCAGCGGGCGCGCCAGATACGACAACGACCAGAACGCCGCCTGCGCGATGAGAAACACCCGCGCGACACCGGGAATCGTGCTGGCGGCCGCCACGATCGTGGCCAGCGCGAGCGCGATCAGGAGGACCTCGGGGGTGGCTGTCATGAGCAGTCACTGACCGCGCGCACGATCTCGCGGGCCCGGTCGACGTAGCGGTGCTCGCTCGCGACGATGCGCTGGTAGCCGGCCTCGGCCACCGCGGCCGCTTTGTCGGGATGCGCGGCGCACCAGTCCAGGATGGAGTTCAGCTCGTCGGCCTCGCCGAACAGGAAGCACTCGCTGGTGTCCTGGAGTAGTTCGGCGTGCTCGTCGGTGCGTTCGCCGACGAAAAGCCCACCGGCGGCGGGCACTTCGAAGGTGCGGCAGGTGTGCGTATCGCGGTTGTCGGAGTTGAGCAGGACCAGGTTGGCGGTAACGCTCGCGACCACCTCCGAGTAGCGTTCGCCGTACACGGCGCCGCCGACTTCGGCTCCGGTGGCGCGCAATTCGGGCACCCGGCGCCAGCCCGGCCCGCGCACCAGCATGCGGGAGCCGTGCGTACGGGCGAGCCCGACCAGCTCGGCCCGGCGGTCCGGGCGGCACACGCCGATGAAGCCGACGAGGAACTGCCGGGTGCCGCGCCGTGCGGTGGGGCGGTGCCAGGCCGGGTCGTAGGCGCTGCGCACGAAGGTGACGGCGCGGGCGCCGCGGTCGCGCAGTTCGGCGACATTGTGGCGCTTGGTGGTGACGATGTGGTCCCAGTCGGCCTCGTGCGCAAGGTATTCCGTGCTGACATTCTCGGGGTTCGCGACGTCGTCGGGGCTGTAGTGCACGTGCAGTCGCGCCGGTACGTCCAGCAGCCTGCGCTGGTCGAGGTGAATGCTCTTGAACGCGAACACCATGTCCGGCCGGAACGCGGCGGCGGCGCGGTCGATGTCGGCGTGCAACCCGGCCACGATCCACGGCGCGCGCCTGCGGGCCAGCTTCGAATACACCCAGGGCGGCGAGAGTCTGGTCGGCAAGGTGACGCGGGTGGTGTCGATGACCACCACGTCGTGCCCGGCCTGCCGGAAGCCGTCGGCCAGTGAGTGGGCGTTGCTGCCGACCCAATCGTCGCCAAGATAGAGAATTCTCATGTCCCGCCGTCCTCCCGCATCAGCACAATCGCGGGATCCGGAGCGGGCGTTACCCGCTCACGGCGGACGAGTGTGCGGATTCTGAGCAGATACCAAGCGGCGACGGTGAATTCGACGATGACGGTGCCGTAGACCAGCGTCCACACCGAGTGAGTGCGGAACGCGATGGCCAGGGCCGTGGCCGCCACGCAGGTGCCGAGCACCGCCCCGATGAGTACGCCGGTGGTGTCCTGGCGCACCGGGAGCACGGCGGTGGTGACGAACGAGGTGATCGCCGTCGCGGGCAGCACGAACGTCTCCACCCGCAGCAGGTCGATCGCGGCGGTGAAATCCTTGCCGAACACCAGATGGATCAGCATCGGCGCGGCCAGCCATACCGCGGCGGCCGCCACCGTCGCGGTGCAGACGCAGGCGGCAAGTGCCTGGAGTGCGTGCCGCCAGAAGTTGTCGTCGGCGCTCTTGCGCGCCATCCGCGGTAGCAGGGCGAAACCGATGGGGTCCAGGGTGGATTGGATGGCGCGGACCAACCGGTCGCCCGCCGAGTAGAGCCCGAGTGACACGGCGTCCAGCACCCCCGAGTACACCGCCGCCGCACCCTGTCCATAGGTGGTCACCAAGAGGCGAGAAGTGAAAACCGGTGCGCCGGTGCGTAACACGGTCCGTACGGCGCGCGGCCGCGACGGCAGCCCGAAGGTGCGCAGCGAATCCCACCAGGTCAGCAGCACGGTCGGAATGGACGAGACGAGCAGGCACAGCACCGCGACCTGGGCATTGGGCACGCGGGGGAGCACCGCCACGAGCAGCACGAGGTACCCGATGCGGCCGACGGCCTGATAGGCGGTGGAGGCGCCGAAGCGCCCCTGCCCGATGAGCAGCCAGTCCTCCGACACCGACCAGAAGCCGCCCGCGAACAGCCCGAGCAGGATCATCTCCAGATGCACCGGTGCGCCGAGCGCGTAGCTGAGCAGCAAGGCGACCCCGAGGACGCCGAGGGTGCTCATACGGATGGCCAGGTAGTCGCCGCGCAGCTGATTGATGTGGGCCAGCCGGTCGTCGCCGAGGCCCGCGTCGTGCACCCGCGCGGCCAGATACGAGGTGATGCCGAGATCGACCAGCAGCGAGCCGATGAAATAGGCCGACATACCGATCGCGAGCAGGCCGAGACCGTGCGCGCCCAGCACGCGGGCGATCAGCGGCACCGTCACGATGGTGACGACGTACTGCCCGTACTTGCCGAAGCTGACATAGCCGATGTCGCGAACGATCCCGAGAAAGCCGTGGCCGCGCTTGATATTTCGGCGGTGTGCTCCGTGCGGAGCGGGTGAACGGTCCGGATCGTCCTGGTCCGCGTGTTCAGCCATGCGGGGCTCTCTCTGCTGAATGGGGGGTGCCCGCCGCGCCGTTGCGTTGTGCGATGTCGTAGAGGAAGGCGGCGACCGTGCGCGCCGTTTCGGTGATGTCGAAGTCCTCGGCGCGGGTGCGGGCGGCCGTGGCCAGCCTGGTGCGCAGTGCCGGGTCGCCGATGAGGGTATCGAGTGCGGTGGTGAGTCGTCCTTCGTCGCCGCCCGGTACGAGTAGCCCGTCGACACCGGGCTGGACGATCTCGGCGGGGCCACCCGGCGTGCTGGCGATGACGGCGCAGCCCGCGTGCATGCCCTCCAGCACGACCTGGCCGAACGGCTCGGGAAGGATCGAGCTGTGCACGAGAATGTCGGTGTCACGCAGGTATTCGGCGGGATCGTCGACGTGGCCGGTGAAAGTCACCGGCAACCGGAGGTCGCGGGCAAGACGTTCGAGTTCGGCCCGGTACGGCTCTTCGTCGAAGAACGTGCCGCCGATCAGAAATACTTGTCGCGGACGGACTTTCGTGGCGGCGAGGGCACGCAGCAGTACGTCCTGACCCTTCCAGGGTGACAACCGGCCGACCACGGCGACCACGGTGTCGGCGGGCGGACGCTGATCCGGACGGGGGAGATCAGGGCCGAGTTCGACCCCGGGATAGGCCACCAGTGCGGGCCTGCGTCCGACCGGCAGGGTAGCCAGGGTGGTGCGGCTGTTGGCGAGATAGCCACGGCTGAACAGCCGCCCGAGCAGCCGCAGTACGAGGGTGGGCAGCCGCCCGAAGTAGTCGCGGGCGAGGCGATCGTGCACCTGCCAGACCAGCGGCACGCGGGCGCGCCGCGCGGCCACCGCACCCATCACCAGCGCCTTGCTGCTCTCCGCCACCACCACGTGCGCGCCGAGCTCCCTGGCGGTCGCGCCGAGCGACCAGCCGAGCCGCAGCAGACCCGCGAACCCGGCGACCAGGCGGAGCGGGCCGGAACCGATGGTCATCGCCCGGCTGTCGAATCGGCCACGCAGCACGCGGGTTTCGATCCCGCGTGCACGCATCCGTTCGACCATGGGGCCGTCCTCGGTGTAGACCATGGCGACGCCGAGCCGCCCCTGGTCGCGGAGCGCCGACACCAGCCGCAGCGTGGCGAGCTCGGCGCCGGAGGGCGCCGCGGTGTGGGCCACGAACAGTGCCGTGGTCATCGCCTGATTGCCCGGTACATCGCGAGATGTCGCTCGGCTGTGACATCCCAGGAGAAGGTCTCCGCGTGGGCTCGGCATTGCGCGGGTGTTGGGACCGCGCCGTGCAAGCCGGCGGCCAGGCGGGCCGCGAGCGCGTCGGCGTCACCGGCGGGCACGATGAGCGACGGATCGAGCCCGCGCACCGAATCCGGTAGTCCGCCACAGTCGGTGACGATCGGCGCGCGGCCCGCCGCCAGCGATTCGAGGGCGATCAGGCCGAAGCCTTCCAACGCGGTGGTGGGCACGACGGTCAGCTGCGCCTGCTCGTAGAGCTCGGTGAGCCGCTGATCGTCGACGTGCCCGGCGAACTCGACGGTGTCACCGAGTGATGCTGCGGCGGCGCGCAATTCGGCCTCGGCCGTGCCGGTGCCGACGATTACCAGGCGCGCCGTCGGATGCTCGTCGAGCACATCGGGCCAGGCGCGCAGCAGGGTATCGATTCCCATCCGGCGTTCGAGCCTGCGCACGCACAGCACGGTCCGGGCCGGCGTCTCGGGGCGGATGGGGGAGGCATGGAAGCGGGTTAGGTCGACGCCGGGCGGAATCACCGCGATGCGGTCGAGGGAAACCCGGTAGTCGTTATGTAGTACCTCGCGAAAGTGGTTGGACAGCACCACGAATCGGTCCGCGCCGAGGTAGCGGAGGCGTTCGATCAGGTACTTCGCGCGCGCCGCCGCCGCGCTCTGCCCGGTGAGCAGGCTCTCGGCCGCCCACGGCCCATGGAAATGCACGACCAGCGGCAGCCGTCCGTGCCGGGCCACGGCGGCCGGCCCGTAGAGGCAGAAGTGCCGGTCGAGCACCGTGCCGGGGTGCAGGCCGTCGCGATCGAGGAAGGCGGTGCGGGCCCGGCGCACCGTGGAACCGCCCAGCCCGCCCCATGATCGGGCACCGGGGGCGGGTGTGCCGAAAGCCGCGGCGGATACCTCCGCACCGGGTTGCCTGGCGAGCGCGTGGAACAGCTCGGTGAAGTACCGGTTGAGCCCACCCGGCGCGGACGCGAACCACTCGGATCCCGTCATATGCACCCGGACGATCTCGGTACTTTCCGTCACCCATGCCCCCTACTGGCGGTGATGGCGGACGAGTCGCTGTCGGTGAACCCGTCTCTCCCGCAAAAGTCTAGGGGACCGAGGCTTTTCTGGCGGGCAGTCGGCGAGCAACCGAAAAGTCAACCGAGATCGAACAGATTCGGCTGCCCCGCGCGGTAGCGAGCGGCATCCAGCTGCCGCAGCGGTTCGAAGGCGGGAATCGAGTCGCGGGTGAACAGCGTGGCCCGTTGCGCGGTGGATCCCGCGGCGTCGAGCAGCGCGTTCACCGCGGTGCGACCCGCCTCGTTGGCGCCCTCCATCGTCGCGAGGTCGAAATTGGTCCGCACATAGTCGGCGGCGAGAAACAGGTTCGGGATCTTCGTGTACGCGTTGGGCCGCGCCGCCCAGGAGCCGATCGTGTTGACCAGCAACGGTTCATCATTGTGGTTCCGGCCGTCCTGCCAGCTGATGCCTGGATCGAGCAGCCAGTCCCGGACGATGCCGTCCTTCAGCTGAATTCGGCCGTCGTCGTTGAGCGCGGCGGTGAGCTGTGCCCAGGTCTCCTGGTAAATCTCTTCGCGGGTGCAGTGTTTGGCGGTTTTGCCGAACAGGATGCCGGGGGTGTCCCAGTCGGCGATGTCGATGGTGAGGCCGTCGCGGACGGTGCCGTCGCCGTACTTCGCGGCGTAGTCCACCTCCCAGAACGCGCGCTGGGAGTACGAGGTCAAGCGCCACGGCGCGTCGAGGTAGATGTTGTAACCCGCGCCGAGTTCCAGCTTTTCACTGACGAACATCTGCAAGCCGGTCATCCAGTCGAGGGTGAGCTCGTCCATCCGCGCGAGATCCGGGTCCAGGCTCCGGATCTCGGGCGACCACAATCGCCGCGCGCGGTCCGTCGGCACCGCGCAGACATACCAGTCGGCACTGTGTAGTCGAGTTGCGCCGTCCGGCAGCCGGATTCGCGCGCCGGCGATCTGGTCGCCCGCCACCTCGAAGCCGTCGAGGGCATGGCCGGGCCGGAACTCGACACCCATCTCGCGCAGCAGCGTGATCCACGGATCCAGCCACGCCTCGTTGGTCGGGCCGTTGAGCACCTCGTAGACCTTGGGGCCGCCGGTGAGCTCCTGGAGCAGGGCGATGAAGAAACCCTCCATCATGTTGCCCATCGTCCTGGTGCTGGCGACGTACTCCTTCGCGGCGACCAGCGCACGCGTCAAACCCGTTGCGGCGAGCGCCTGGAACTGGGCCGACCGGCTGCCTGCGTCGACGAAATCCCACCAGCTCACGTGCTCCCACTGGCCGAACCTGCGCTCCTCGCTGGAGGTCAGGTAGGTGACGACCCGGCCGGCCATGTGGATCGCCTCGGGGAGCGGGATGAGGTTGTTCTTCAGAAAGACCTCGACCAGGATGCGCTGCAACCCGTCCGGGGTGAGGGCCTGCCGTGGATCGAAGTAGAAGCCGAACATGAGCGGGAAGCCGTCCGGCAGATTTCCGGCGCGCGGGTAGCGCGGGTCGTTGACCGAGAACGGAACCAGGTTGTCGTGCACCGTGTTCCGCGTACCCGGCAGGGGAATGCGGCGCATCGTGTCGTGCACGTGGTGATAGAACGAGGTGAAGCCGCGGGCGCCGTGCTCGCCCGGTAGCGGCGCGCGACCGCCGCCGCCGGTGCCGGGCAGCGGGATGGTGCGCGACTTGCCGCCCAGCTCCTTGCGGTCGAACACCGTCACCTGGAAGCCGCGCTCGGCGAGCTCGTGCGCGGCGGTGAGTCCGCCGATGCCCGCACCCAAGACCGCAACCGTATTGCGCGGCGGGCCGTTTCGCCTGCGTGACCCCTGTGCCGTCGCCGGACCCGCCGTCGCTGCCAACCCGGCCGCGCCTGCCAGACCCGCCGCGCCACGCAGCACCGATCGCCTGCTGACCGCGCTGTCCCGATTGTGAGCTGTCACTGCACGACCCCGTTCGCAATTCTGACTATCCTGATCGTCATATTTAGCAGATGGTCGCTCGTCATGGGAGACAATGCGGAGATGACGAGAAACGCCCAGCGATGAGTGGCGACGCCAAACAGCGACGACCCGTGCGGCCCTACGGCGGCGTCGGCGCGGCGGACCGGGTCGCCGCGCGGCGCGGCAAACTGCTCGACGCCGGCCTGGAACTGTTCGGCACCCAGGGTTACGCGGCGACCGGCGTCAAAGACCTGTGCCGGGCCGCCGGGCTCACCGACCGGTACTTCTACGAATCATTCGGCGGCACCAAGGAGTTGTTCGCCGCGGTCTTCGATCGCGTCATCGACGAGCTGTTCGACGCGGTCGCCCGCGCCGTGGGTGCCGTGCCCGCCGAGGGGACCCGCAAGTTGCGCGCGGGCATCGGCACCTACCTCACCGCGTTGGCCGAGGACCCGCGCAAACTCCGCATCGTCTTCGTGGAGCCCACCGGGGCGGGCGCGGAACACCGCATGCGTGCGGCACTTTGGCGCTTCGCGCGATTGGTGGCCGCGACCGCGACCGAGGCCAGACCCGAAGCGCGGCCACCGGCCGAACTGGTCGACATCTACGCGCTCTCGGTCGTCGGCATGCTCGAGCGCGTCCTCGTCGAGAAGCAGGGCGGGCGGGTAACCGTGCCGATGGACGAGCTGGTGGACTATTGCACGGCATTCGCCGGTGCGTCGCTCGGCTCGCTGTACGCCGGGCGGATAACCAAACAATCCGGTCGGCACGAAGCAGCTTCGCGCGCAACGGAGTAAGTAGCTCGGCGCTGGCGGGTAACCCTCGGTCCGGTAGCCGCGATGCATAGCGTGAGGTAGATTTCACAACGAGTTCGTGCTCGGCACGGACCGACCCGCGGGGGACTGGCGGGAGGACATGGACAGTGGGGACCGTAGGTTCCGAGGCCGAGCGCGCCGCTATCGCCGAGGGCGATATCCGAGTGCTGGTCGAGAACGGTGAGTACTGGCTGCGTAACCGCGGCGACATCGCGATGATGGCGGTGACCGTCGAGCGGCTGCGGGCGCGCTGGCCGCGCGCGCGGATCGGCGTGCTCACCCATCAACCCGGCATCCTGCAGGCGCTGCTGCCCGAGGCGGAACCGCTGTGCGGGCCGGACTGGAGCTGGGGCCGCGACGGGTGGCCCGGCCGCCTAACCCGTACGGCCGGAACACGATTGGTCGGCCCGGCGGCGCTGCGCTGGCGGGCCGCGACCGACGGACCGAAGGACCGGCTGCGGGCGCTGCGCTCGGCCGCCCGGCGCCGCGCCGACGGCCCCGGCCGTACCGAACACGTCGCGACACCGGAGCAGACTGAGTTCCCGGTGGAGATCCCGGCCGCCGTCGAGCAGGCATCGCTGGTGCTCGCCCTCGGTGGTGGCTACATGACCGACGTCGACCGCTATCAGGCGCACCGGACGCTGAACCTGCTCGAACACGCGCGGTCGCGGGGCATTCCGACGGCCCTGGTCGGCCAGGGCCTCGGACCGCTGCGTGATCCGGCGCTGGTCCGGCGCGCGGCCGAGGTGTTGCCCGGCGTCGATTTCCTGGCGCTGCGTGAAGCCAGGCGTGGCCCGGAACTGTTGTCGCGCTTCGGCGTCGCACCGGAACGGGTACTGGTCACCGGTGACGACGCGATCGAGTTCGGCTACCGCCTGCGGCAGGCCAAGATCGGCACGGATATCGGACTGTGCCTGCGGGTGGCCGACTATTCGCGGGTCAGCGCGGCCGCGCAGGCCACGCTGGGCCGGGTGGTACGAGCCTGCGCCGGCCAGCTCGAGGCCGGGGTGGTGCCCCTGATCATCTCCGAATACGCCTCCGAGGATCGACTATCGACCCTGCCGCTGCTCGCCGGAGCGGAGTGCGCCAGGCCTGCCATCGGTCGTGGCGGCACTCCCGAGGATGTGGCGCGTCAGGTCGCGGGCTGCCGGGTGCTGGTCACCAGTGCTTACCATCTCGCGGTTTTCGCGCTGTCCCAAGGCATTCCGGCCGTCGGCATCACCGCCTCGGAGTACTACGACGACAAGTTCCACGGGCTACGCCAGATGTTCGGCACCGGACTGCGGATCGTGCACCTCGACGACCCCGCGCTGGACCGGACGCTGACCACGGCCGTGACGGAGTCGTGGTCCGAGGCGCCGACGGTGCGGGATACGTTGCAGCAGAAGGCCGTCCAGCAGATCGACGCCAGCCGGGCCGGGCTCGAACGGGTCTGCCGGCTGGTGGAAAGCGGACCGGTGCGGCCGGGCCATCAGCTAGGGGGATAGATCATGGCTAGTTTGTCGGTTTGCGTGCCTGCCTACAACTCAGGACGCACGCTGGCCACGACATTGCGCTCGGTGCTCGACCAGGACGTGGACCTCGAACTCCTGGTGCTGGACAACGCCAGTACCGACGAGACGGGTGACATCGCGCATTCGATCGACGATCCGCGAATTCGGGTGCTGCGCAACGACACCGTGCTGCCGATCGGGGACAACTGGAACAAGGCGATCACCGCGTCGACCGGGCAACTGGTCAAGGTGGTCTGTGCCGACGATGTGCTACGGCCCGGTGCGCTGGCCGCGCAGCTCGCGGTGATGGCCGACGATCCCTCGCTCGCCATCTCGTCGAGTCGCTTCGAGGTGATCGACGAGGCGGGTGAGGTGCTCGAAACCGGGCTGGGACTGGCCGGTTTGCTCGGCAAGCAGACCGCGCGGGCCCTGGCCAAGGTCATCGTGCGGCGCGGTCCGGCCGATTTCGGGCCGACGGCGGCGGCGATGTTCTACCGCAAGCACTTCGACCTGGTCGGCGGATTGCGTGGCGATCTGGTGTTCCCGATGGACGTCGACCTGTTCGCCAGGGTGTCCTCGTTCGGCGCGTTCTTCGGGATGTCGGAAACCCTTGCGGCCTGGCGTAATTCGTCGTTCAACCTGTGCAGCCGCACCTCGACGGTGAGCAAGCTGACCGACATGTACCGGTTCCATCACCGCATCGCGGGCGACTATCCGCACCTGGTGAGCCGCGGCGACGTGCTGGCGGGGGATACCCGCTTGGCGCGGGCGGCGTTGTACCGCTTGCGGGTTCGCACGGTGGCCACCGTGCGGAACCGGCCGGACCTACTGGTCTGAAAACGCCGAAACCGCCCCGCACCGCGGGGCGGTTTCGGCATTCATAATGATCACCTCACCGCGATCGTCTCAGATCGACCAGAGCCGCCCATAGGTGTACACGGCGTCACCACTGGAACTGACCACCTTGACGAACGGCCGGATCGTGGTCTGCCCGACCACCCCGGTCACGGTGCCGTGGAAGCCGGACATCCGCAGGAACCCTGCCGCGCCGGAAACATCGCCGCCGGCGCACTCCACCGTCTGGATCCCCGGTCCGAAGCCGACCTCGAGTTCGACGCCGGCCCGGGGGATCAGCCCCTCCAGCTTCAAGGTCGCGCCGTCGCTGCCGAGGTCCACCCCGAGACCCGGCGTCGAGTAGTTGAACTTCAACCGCCCGGTCAGGGTCGCCGGATAGCCGACCTGGTAGCCGATGGTGATGTGCCCGCGCCAGTCCTCGGCGTTCGGCCCGGCAATCTTGTAGGCCGCCTCGCCATTGTGAAACCACTCGCGGGTCAACGCGTTTCCGTCCAGCGGCGGCACGAAGTCGATCCGCGTGTCGGACTGGATCGCCTCGATCGAACGATCCTTCTGATCGACGATCTGGTTACTGCTGTCGACGACCGCTCCCGCGGTGCCTATTCCCAAAGCCAGCCCCGACGCCACCACGGTGGCGAACGCGAACATTCGGACGCAACGGCTGCATTGTTGCGTGATATCCCTCATCAGGTTTTGTCCCCTCTGCACACACACCTGGCCGAGCGTGGTCGTTCGCTCGACGCCCGCTCCCCGACACGCGGGAGCGAAGAACTCATCGATCATCTGTGGCGATCAGGTGTTCGGTAAATCGAATCATGTCAGATCAAGCGCATCGAGCAAACGGGCGAGAATGCGCTGGGGGACAGCGAATTCGGAGCAACTCAGCCTCCTCGGACGGTGGTGTCGGCCGGGTCGTCGACGATCCAGCAGCCGTCGAGTTCCGGGTAGCGGGCGCGGACCTCCGGCAGCAGATCGGGCAGCGTCAGCAGCACGAGATCCGGTCGGGCCGTGACCAGTTCGTCGGGCGCGATGATGGGCACGTCGGTGCCCGGCATCCGGCGACCCTGCTTGGCCGGTGACGCGTCGGCGACGGCGGCGATCAACCCTCGATCGACACCCGCCAAGCTGAACAGCGCCACCGCACGCGACGCCGCGCCGTAGGCGAACACCCGATCACCCTGTGCGGCATGCCTGGTGAGCCAGCGACGCAACGCCTCGGCGTGTGCGTCGGCAGCCTGCTGGAGGCTGCCGACGGCGGTGGCCGCGGTGTAGGTGGTCTCCTGGGTGAGGATTTCGCGCGCCGCCGCATCGGGACGATGTGTGCCGTGGCGCGCACTGACCAGTACGGTGCCGCCGTACAGGTCGAATCGCCACGCGGTGGTGACGCTCATGCCCGCGGCGGCCAGCAATCGGCTCAGCGCGGACAGCGAATAGTAGGCAAAGTGCCCGTGCCGCAATGCGTTCCACTGGCGCGCGGCGACGATGGTGGCCAGCGAATGGAATTGGATCAACAGCAGGCCGTCGGGCGCGGTGGCCGCCGCCCGCTCGGCGAAGGCCGCGCGCTGGTCGGGTTCGTGCATGAGGCCGAAACAGTCGAGCACCACATCGGCGACACCCTCGGTCTGGGTGTAGCCGCGCTCGGTCAGCAGGGGCACCCAGGTGCCCCCGTGCGGGCTGCCGAACTCGCGCACGGTGTTCCCTTGCAGCAGACCGGATTCGGCGACACGTGCGACAGCCTCGGCCGCCTGCTCGCGCAACGCCGCGGGCTCGATGCCGCGTGGTTCCTGCGTGCGGGTGTCGTCCTCGGCCAGTTGCGCGAGAGCGCAGCGCGCGCACAGATCCATGCGCAGCGGATGCGCCGTCTCGGCGAGGCCGACCGGGGCGGCCAGCGGCGGGAAGTAGTCCGCGGCCGGGACCATACCGAGATCGAGCACCGTCGTGAGTTCGGTGCCGCCGCAACCCCGGCAGGGTCGCCCGCTATCGAGGGGAACCATCACCGGCCCTTTCGCTGTGCGCCGGCGCGGGCCGCACGCATGGCACCGTGGCCGACCGTCGTCGACGCTGTGCCGGTCTCGCCCGGCCTAAGTGGCTGGAACACGAGCGGGCCCGGGCTGTATCCGGCGCATCGACCCGTCGAGCACCCCGCTGTCGCGTAGCTTCTCCAGGTGCGGCAGCCGGGTGAACTTCTGGAAGAAGTCGTCGTAGGTGAGGCCACGCGCGGTGTACTCCTGGAACAGCTCGTCCGCCCCGGCCTGCACGGTCCACAGCGCGCGAAACCCGATGGCGGCGCGGGCAGCCGAGAAGTCGACGCGATAGGAGCGCGGGTCGGCGCCGCTCTCGCCGGTGATGTTCAGTCGCGACCCGGGCACCGCCGCCACCACCGCCTGCGCGATATCGGCGACGGTGAGGTTGTTGGCCTCGGTGCCGATGTTGAAGGCGCGGCAGTGGATTGCCGCCGGTGGAGCGGTGAGACAGTTGGCGAAGGCCCACGCGATGTCGCGGGCATGCACCAGCGGTCGCCACGGAGTGCCGTCGGAGAGCACCTTCACCTCGCCGGTCAGCGTGGCGTACCCGACCAGATTGTTGAGCACGATGTCGGCCCGCAACCGTGGCGAGAAGCCGAATGCCGTTGCGTTGCGCAGGAATACGGGGGAGAAGCCGGAGTCCGCGAGCGCGGCGACGTCGTCTTCGACCCGCACCTTGCTCTCCGCGTACGGGGTGATCGGGCGCAGCGGCGCGTCCTCGGTGACCAGGTCCGCGCCCGCGGCGCCGTAGACCGAACAGGTGGAGGCGTACAGGAACCGCCGCACCCCGGCCTCCTTCGCGAGCCGGGCCAGCCGCACCGACGCGTGATGGTTGATGGCGTAGGTGATCTCGGGCGCCAGCGCGCCGAGCGGATCATTGGACAGCGCGGCGAGATGGATGACCGCGTCGAAGCCGCGCAGCTGGTCGACGGTCACGTCGCGCAGGTCCACGGCCAGGCCGGGCGGGTCGCCCGGCAGGTCGCCGAGGACGCAGTCGGCGAAGAAGCCGGCGTCCAGACCGACCACCTCGTGCGCGTTGGCGCGCAGGACCGGCACCATGACGGTGCCGAGATACCCCTGGTGTCCGGTGACGAGTACCCGCATGACTTACGAACCTCCGAAATCGATGACGGCCTTGTCGAGCACGAACGCTTCGGCGTGCCCGGCGTGGCATTGCACGCCGCGCAGCCGGGTCAGGCCGGTGAACGCCTGCTCGTCGAACCAGTCCCGGTGGGCCTGGGACGGATAGTGCTTCAGTAGCAGCCGGGCCTTCTCCTCGGCGAGCGCCGCGGTGAGCCGGTGGTAGACGCTGGGACTGGGAGTGTCGCTCTCCCACTTGAGGATCTCGTAGCCGAGCACGAGGTGATCGCGGAACTCGGTCGGCACCAACTCGGCCAGCAGCCGATGATCCTGATGCGCGTCGCCGCGTTGCGTGGCGAAGACCAGGTCGGGCTCGGTGCTGCCACGAAAAGTGCTGAGCGCGTCCTTGATACGGTCCCAGTGCGCCGGGGCTCGGCCGTCGGGTAGGTCGAGCACGGTGAGGTCGACCTCAGCCCCCGGGCAGAACGCCGCCAGCGCCAGGCGTTCCTCGTCCGCCCGCGCCGTTCCGCCGCCGGACATGACCAGGGCGCGCACCCGCAGTCCCGGGTGCGCGCGAGCCAGTGTCAGCAGCGTCGCGCCCATGCCGATGGCGATGTCGTCGCAGTGCGCACCGAGCACCGCGATCTCGGCGACCGCTCCGACGCCGAGTCGGATCACGCGTGCTCCCAGACCATCCAGGGCCGCGCGCCGCTGCGGTAGCCCGCGTCGAGTTCGGCGCGCTCCTTGAACGTGTCGGCCGGCTTCCAGAAGCCGAGATGCTGATAGCCGTACAGCCGTCCCTGCCCGGCCAGCGTGCCGCACGCGTCCGCGACCAGATCGCCGCCCGGCGGCAGCAGATCGAAGATCTCCTGATTCAGCACGAAGTAACCGCCGTTCTCCCACAACGGCATTCGCGACACCGGCATGATCTCCTTGACCTCACCGGTTGGCTTCATGTCCACGCAGTGGAACGACGACTGCGGCGGCACCACCATCATCGAGGCGGCCGCGCCGGACTCGGTGAACTTCTCGATCATGTCGTCCAGCGGTGCGTCGGTGAGCACGTCGGCGTAGTTCGCCAGGAATCGCTCGTCGGCACCGACGTGGTCACGGACCCGGCGCAGCCGCTCGCCGATGGGCGATTCCAGGCCGGTGTCGACAAAGGTGATCTGCCAGTCGCTGATATCGGAGCGCAGCATTTCCACCCGGCCGTCCCGCATGACGAAGTCGTTGGACACCGATTCCTGGTAGGTCAGAAAGAAATTCTTGATGTGCAGACCGCCGTAGCCGAGGCACAGGATGAATTCCTTGTGCCCGTAGTGCGCGTAGTAACGCATCACATGCCACAGCAGTGGTCGTGGGCCGACGAGTTGCATGGGTTTCGGAATCATGTCGTCGGTCCCGTCCCGCATCCGCATGCCGTACCCGCCGCAGAACAGCACAACCTTCATCGTGCTCCCCTCCCTGTCTTTCCTGAATGTGTAGCGCTGTTCACTTCGTTGTGACTGGTGAGATCGGCACGATGCAGTGCCGGAAGCGGGTAGACCAATTCGGCTCCCCACGAGGCGATATGGCGCAGTTGCGCGGTGATCTCGGTTTCGAGATTCCACGGCAGCACCAGCACGACGTCCGGTCGATCGAGCTCGATCCGATCGGGTGCGTAGATCGGGATCCGGGTCCCGGGGGTGAAGCGTCCGTGCTTGTAGGGGTTGCGGTCGACGGTGTATTCGAGCAGGTCGGTGCGGATGCCGCAGTAGTTGAGCAGGGTGTTGCCCTTGCCCGGCGCGCCGTAGCCGACGACGCGCTTGCCCGCGGCGCGCTGGTCGAGCAGGAAGCGCAGCAGGTCGTGGCGGACCGCCTCGGTGCGCGGGCGCAGCTGGGTGTAGCCGTCGACCTGGTGCAGGCCCGCATCCCGTTCCAGGCGAAGCACGTCGGCTACCCGGCTGGTCGGGGTGGCGCCGAGCGGGGTAGGGCGGGCCCATAGGCGTAGCGAGCCGCCGTGGGTGTCGAGCAGTTCGACATCGACGACCGACAGACCGGCCGTCGCCAGCGCCCGCTGCGCCGAATGCACGGTGTAGTACTGGAAGTGCTCGTGGTAGATCGTGTCGAACTGGCCCAGCCGCAGCAGGTTCAGCGCGTGGTGCACCTCGATCGAGAGCCAGCCGTCGTCGGCCATCAGCTCGCGCAGCGACCTGGTGAAGCCGCGCAGATCGGGCACGTGCGCGTACACGTTGTTGGCGATCACCAGGTCCGCGGGACGATGTGCCGCACGGATCTTCGCGGCCGAGTCCTCGTCCAGGAAGGTGGTCTCGGTAGGGACGCCCGCCGCCCGCGCGGCGTCGCCGACGTTCACCGAGGGTTCCACACCGAGGCAGGGGATGCCCGCGGCCACCGCGTGCCGCAGCAGGTAACCGTCGTTGCTCGCCACCTCGACGACGAAGGATTGCGCAGTCAGGCCGAGTCGCTCGATCGCCTGTGCGACAAAGGATTGCGCGTGCCGCACCCAGCTGTCGGAGTACGACGAGAAATACGCGTACTCGGTGAACGTCTCCGCCGGGGTGATCAAGGCGGGAATCTGCAACAACAGACAGTTCGTGCACAGCCGAAGGTGCAGCGGGTAGGTTGGTTCCGGAAGGTCGAGTTCGTCCGGCGCGAGAAATTTCTCGCACGGCGGTGTCGCACCCAAATCGAGCACGCTCGTCAAGCGCCCGGAATCACACAGTCGACATAACAACGAAGCCCACCTTCTGCCGAGAGCCGTACCTCCGGCGCATTGCCGGCGCACCCCTGAAGTCGACCCGATCCAGTGAGACGTTACAACGAATGCCCCGCGTGTCGTAGGTGAAATCGACTGGTCTGAAAGTAATTTCCGGTAATTTTGGCCTGTTTCCGACGAGTAGCTTCCGGGTGGCTACCGGGCGGCTTGGTGGTTCCGCCCCCATCGCATGAATTCGCCTGCGGATAGCGAAGGTTCGCGACCTGGCCTGCTGTGCCCCCGAACGCCCGAAACATACCGGGGCGGAAAACCGACCGTTACTCTGTCGGCTACTGCGTGGAACACTTTGCGGCCCTGATGATTCGACATGTGAAACGGATTGTGTTCTGTAACAATCGGCTTCTGGCCGCCGAAGGACGGGACACCGAGGCGTCAGGATGATGTCGCGGGGACCGGTCAACGCAGATCGGGGGGCTTCTTTCTTCTCTCCCAGGGGGAGGTGCGTTTCATGAGCTTCGAGCTCACCGGCGACGACGATCTGGACTATCGTCGGTCGCCGCACAGCCTGCCGCGCTCCGAGCGCGAACGCTGGCAGGCTGAGTATGTAAAGCGGATAGGCGCAACAGATTTCGGCGTTATCGTGGTCGCGGTGGCGCTGGCGCAGATCATCCGGTTCGGCGGGCCCGCCGCGCCGCCGCTGGCCTGGCACCTGCCCTATGAAGTGGGGTACACGGTCGTCTCCGGCGTGCTCGCGCTGAGCTGGGCAGGCTTCCTCGCGGTAGGCAATACCCGCTCGCCCCAGGTGGTGGGCAGCGGCACTGAGGAGTATCGGCGCTTGGTCGCCGCGACGCTGCGACTGTTCGGTGTGCTCGCGATCGTGTCGCTGGTGTTCCAGATCGAGTTCGCTCGTGGCTATTTGGCGATCGCCCTACCGCTCGGTCTGTTCGGGCTGATGCTGAACAGATTGCTATGGCGCATCCACGCGCGACAGCTGCGCGCCCGCGGGGAGTACCGGACCTCGGTGCTCGTCGTCGGCTGCGCGGAGGCGGCGCAGGCGATGGCGAATGCCTTCGCCCGTGACCCGGCCTCGGGATACCGGGTGGTCGGTGTGTGTATTCCGAACGGGCTCAACGAGATCACCGAATACATCAGGGAGCCATCGGGGCACACGTTCTCCGTGGTGGGCAGCGACCGCACAGTGCTCGACGCGGTGCGTCGCAGTGGTGCCGATACCGTGGCGGTCACCGCGACCGATCACCTCGGCCCGGTCGAATTGCGGCGGATGGCCTGGGAACTCGACCCCCTCGGCGTCGAGCTCATCGTCGCGCCCGGCGTCGTCGATATCGCGGGTACCCGGCTGACCAATCGTTTCGTCGCGGGTGTGCCGATGCTGCACATCGCCAAACCGCAGTACGATCGCGCCAAGTCGACCGGCAAGGCGGTGTTCGACATGTGCTTCGCGGCCGCGGTGCTGGTGCTGATCGCGCCGACCATGCTGGCCATCGCGCTGGCGGTGAAACTGACCAGCCCCGGCCCGGTGTTCTATCTGTCCGAGCGAATCGGGCGGGGCGGCAAGCCGTTCCGGATGATCAAGTTCCGCAGCATGTACGTCGAGGCGGAGGCGGGCGTGGACGCGCTCATCGCGCGCCACGGGGGCAATCCGGTCTTCTTCAAGATCAAGGACGACCCGCGGATCACGCCGGTGGGCAAGATCATTCGCAAGTTCAGCCTGGACGAGCTGCCGCAGTTCTTCAACGTGCTGCGCGGTGAGATGAGCGTGGTCGGGCCGCGCCCGCAGGTGCAGCGTGAGGTGGACAGCTACGACGGCGAGATGCGGCGCAGGCTGCTGGTCAAGCCGGGGGTCACCGGGCTGTGGCAGGTCAGTGGCCGATCGGACCTGTCGCTGGAAGACTCGGTGCGGCTGGACCTTTCGTACGTGGAGAACTGGTCCATGGTGCTGGACCTGCTGCTCATCGCCAGGACGATCGGCGCGGTGACCCGCGGCGCGGGCGCCTACTGAGCGGCCGGAAACTCCTGCGCGAGTTCCTGGAACAGCGCGGTGTTCATCGCGAACGCGCGCTGTCCCTCGTCGAGGACGCGGCGGCGCTCGAGATCGTCGAGCGGCAGCTGGTCGAGCAGGCTGCGGTATTCGCGCTTGAACGCGGCCGGGTTGCCGACGCCGTCGAAGACGTAGAAGCGGACGCCGTCGCCGCGGTGCGGCAGGTTCCACAGCTTCTCCGCGGTACCACGGATGACCTGTCCGCCGGAGAGGTCGCCGAGGTAGCGGGTGTAGTGGTGGGCGATGTAGCCCGCGGGCCAGTCACGGGCGCACTCGTCGATGCGCGCGGCGTAAGCCGCGGTGGCGGGTAGTGGTTCGAGTCCGGCGCGCCAGTCCGGGCCGATGAGGTGGGCGAGATCGCGTTCGAGCTCGGCGGTGCGGGCCAGTTCGGGCCGGATGAACGGACCGGCGATCGGGTCCTCGCTCAGGGTGTCCCAGCGGCGCTCGAGTGCGCGGTAGATGAACCAGAGTTGGCCGGTGTAGCGGTGATACGAGTCGACCCCGAGCGCGCCACCGAGCATGTCGCTCATGAACCGTGAGTTCTCGGCCGCCGCGTGCTGCTGCTCGGTGGCGCTACGGATCTGTTTCGAGAACGGCGTTGCCTCTGACATATCCGAACCACCTCACTCGAGCACCTGTGGGTCACCTTCTAGTATGGCTACCCTAACTAACTCCGTTCGACCATACCGGGTTCACGTGCGCCGCGCACGGACATGCCTCACTCAATGGGCGGCGCGTCATTGGATAGGCGGCGGCCTGCGGCGCCCGCGCGGCCGGATCCGGCGCACGATCGGGCGGCGCAGCGAACCGAAGCGGCGCAGGATGCGCGGCCGTCGAACGGTACGGTCGAACCACTCGCCGAGGGTGACGCCTGCGGCCAGCGCGCAGCCGACGCCGAAGGCGAGCAGCAGCTGGTTCGCGCCGAGCACCAGCTCGTCGTTGAGCACCGCATACAGTCCGCGGTAGAGCTTGAGGCCGGGCAGCAGCGGGGTGATGCCCGCGATGGCGACTACCAGCGGGGGAGTCAGCGCGCGACGCGCCATCAGACCACCGGCCATGCCGATCACGGTCGCGGCGACGCCCGAGGACAGCACCGGGCCGAACCCGATCTCCTGCACCACCAGATAGCAGATGGTGCCCGCCGCGCCACTGCCCGCCGCGGCGGTGAGCGCGCGTTTCTCGGCATAGCAGGCGAGCGCGAAGGCGAGCGAGGCGACCGCACCGGCCACGATCTGCACCGGCAGGTCGATGATGCCGCCCGCCGGTGTGGTCAGGATCGGCGGCACCGTGGCGCCGAAGAGCCAGCCGATACGCAGCGTGAGCGCGATGCCCGCGATGATGCCGCCGGTCATCATCATCACCTCGAGCATGCGGGCCGTCGAGGTGATCGGCGCACCGGTTATGCCGTCCTGCACCGCGCCGACCAGTTGTAATCCACTGAGCAGCACGGTGATTCCGGCCGCGATGATCAGCGCCGGATCCACCTGGATGCCGAGCGGCTCGGCCAGGGTGGCGAGCACGACGGCGGGCGTGGCGGCGATCGCACCACCCACCATGTGCTGGAAGAAGAACGGCAGGCCGTAGCGGTTGAGCACGCGGTTGGACCGGTCGATGGCCAGCGTGGTGACGAAACTGACTGCCGCGACGACGATGCCACCGCCGAGCAGCGCGGCGATCGCCGCGGCCAGCAGCGACCAGCCGAACGTAGCCGTCCAGCGGTGGTAGGGGTGCGGCGCCGTGGTGATCGTGTCGAGCGCGGCGCGCGCGTCCTCCGGCGCGACCACCTCGTTGCGGATGCGGCGGGTCAGCCGGTCGACCGCGGCCAGCCTGGTGAAGTCCAGCGACCGGTAGGTCACGATCCGCATGGAACTGGCCGGCGGCAGCCGCGGGCCCCGATCGGCCCAGATCCTGATGGAGTCGTAGGTGACGTCCACATCGCAGCGCGCCAGCCCGTAGGTGGCGGCGATGAAGCGGACCTGGGTGGTCGTATCGATCACGCCCGTCCCCGAGGCCAGCACCACCTCGCCGACGCGCACCGCGAGATCCAGCACCTCCGCGACCCGTGCGTCGTCGGTGAGGTCGATCGGTTGCAGCGGCGAAGGCGCCGCGACGATCGTGTCCGCGGTAGCCGGCCGATCGGCGACCAGTTTCCCGACCGCCTGACTCACCACCGGCATCCGCCGCCCGCGCCGGAACAGCCGCCGCCGACCGAGATGATCGACCCGCGTCTCCGTGCTGTCGCCTCCCGGCAGCGTGTCTGAATCCATGCACGCGAACGTAGTCACCTCCCGGCGACCTTCGCATCCGGGCTGGCACAACGGCCCGCCGACCGCGTGTCGCGCGCCGGAGATGATCATCCGCCGCCGCGGGCGCAGTCTGCAGTCTGCGGCGCGGGGACCGCGCCCACAACTGGGGCAGGGCGGCCAAGTTCTACGAGGCACTCGGCTTCGAGCTGGACTTCGCGACCGGTTCGCGACCCCGACGGGCGCGTGCTGAGCATCCAGGCCCCACTCGCAGGCTGAGTGACAGCTCCACTTCAGCGGGTGAGTTGGAGGATGTCCACGCCTCGGTTGTTGTCGGCGACGTAGGCGTAGCCGCGGTGCCAGTAGGGTGCCCAGGCGGCCGCGTCGCCGGGGCGGTAGTAGGCGATCTGTTTGGGGTTGGTGGGGTCGCTGACGTCCAAGAACCGCGTGCCCTGGGCGTAGAAGGATTGGACGAGGACCTTGTCCTGGACGTCGAAGTAGTGGGCGGAGCAGTCGGCGGAGGCGGGGTTGCTGCCTTCTTGGCCGGCGACGCTCCAGGTGCCGATGGTGTTGAGGCGGTACGGTTTTTGCGGGGTGGAGCGCCAGCCTTCGCCGTTGTAGGACCCTTCGAGGGACGCGATCACCAGCACGCCGTCTCCGGCGCAGCCGTCGACGAAGCTCTCTTCGGTGGCGTAGATCAGGTTTCCGTTGCCCCAGGGGCCGGTGCCGCCGCCGTCCTTCGCGCGGTTGCCGATCGGGCGGTAGCTGTTGTGCATGAACTTGGACGGCGCGGCCGTCTCCTTGATGCCGCCGCCTGCGTAAGGGACCGGGTCGTTCGGCGAGGCCAGCCGGACCTTGCCGGTCACCGGGTCCTTGTGCATGCCCTCGGTCCAGTACCCGCGCACACCGCCGCGGCCCGACGCCCAGGCGACACCGGTCTGGTCGACCTGGACGTCGTGCACGTAGTCGGTCTTGCCGTCGTTGCGCGCCAGTTCGATCGGGTTGGGGAAGACCTTCGGCTTGCGCGGGTTCCTGATGTCGGTGACCCAGATCGGGCGACCGCCCCACTCGGTGGGCATGCTGTCGGCCTTGGCCGGGCCGCCGGTCCAGAGATACTGGCAGTCGTTGATGCAGGTGGTGGTGTGGCCTGCGGGCACCTTGACGTAGCTCATCACGGACGGTTTCGCCGGATCGGCGAGGTCGACCACGTAGATCCCGGACTCGCCGGTGCGGACGTTGCCGCCGAAGGCGCGCGGGTCCCTGGCTAGGAAGACGCGTTTGCGCACCGGGTCGACCTCGGTGTCCTCGGTCTCCCACATGCCAGGCATGTTGAGCTGCCCGATGAGCTTCGGAGCCGCCGGGTTGGCGGTGAGGTCGTAGGTCTTCACCCCGAACTCGCCGGCCACGACCATGACGTCCCTGGCGCCGTACTGCAGGAATTGCAGCGAGATCGCGCCCTGTGCGTCGGGGACGCTGCCGACGGCTTTGACATTCTTCTCCGCGGCGGGCGCATTCGTTGCCGACGGTGCCGCGGCCGGTGGACCGTCCTCCTCCCCGCAGGCCACGGCGGGCAGCGCGGTGGCGGTGAGGGTCGCCGTCACGGCGATCAACAGCAGGGACGACCGGAAGAACAAGCGGCGCACAACTACCTCCCAGCGAGGCGTGACCAGGGGATTCCTGGTCGCCGAGATGCCTCACTGTAAATGTCGGCGGGGCCGCACGCGATACCCATATCGCCAGATCGGGAACTGGGGAGCAACTTTCGCGTGGTAGTCGGCGTGCTGACCGGTTCGGCGGTGTGTTTCGAGCGTTGCTCGGTGAATGATGTTGGTATGCCAGGTGATCCATGCCCGAACCGGGTCGCTGCTCGCAATAGCCGGTGGGCTGCTCGTGCCGTGCGCCTTGTCGCCGTGTTCGTCGTTCTCCTGCTCGGCGTCGCCGGCTGCGCCGCGTCGGTGGAGCAGGCGGAGCCGGGTGTGCTCACGGTCGGTGTCCGAGAATCGGCTGGCCTGCTGCCCGCCGATCTGCGAGATCAGACGGGCCGGATGATCGTCGGCGCGCTGTGGACACCGCTGGTCGACTATGACGCGGCGACCGGGACGACCACTCTGCGGGCCGCGGAGGCGGTCTCCAGCACGGACCAGGTGACCTGGGAGGTCAAGCTACGCAACGGAAACCAGTTCCACGACGGGACGCCGGTCACCGCGAAGTCTTATGTCGACACCTGGCGAACTGTGGCCGCCGAGCGGTGGGCCGGCTCGGTGGCGCTCACCGAAGTGTTGCGCGCTAACGAGATCAGCGCGCCGGACGAGCACACAGTGCGGATCGTGCTCGACCGGCCGTTCGGTCAGGTGCCCGCCGTGCTGGCCGCTCCCGCGTTGCTGCCGCTGCCCGCGTCGGTGCTGGCCTCCCGGGATTGGGCGGGCTTCGCGCTCAACCCGGTTGGTAACGGGCCGTTCCGGCTGACCGAACCATGGCAGCCGAATTCGGGTGGTCGGCTCGTGCGGGTCGGGGAGGCCGCGGGCAACGTGCGCGAGATCCAGCTCAGGGTGGGCGATTCCGTCGCGCAGTACGCCCAGGTGCGGGCGGGCTCGCTCGACCTGGCCACCGAGGTGCCCGGCGCGCGGCACGACGCCATGCACCAGGATTTCGCCGACCGGCACGCGATGTGGCCGCTGCCGGAGGCCAGTTATCTAGCATTCCCCATGTCCGACAAGCGATTCGAGGACGCGGCCGCGCGCCATGCGTTCGCGATGGCGCTGGACCGCGCGGCCTTGGCGGCGGGCCCGCTTGCGAACCAGGTCGATCCGGCCCGCGCCCTACTGCCACCCGGCATAGCTCCGGGCGAACGCTCCGCCACCTGTCGGCCGTGCACGCACGACCAGCCCGCGGCGAAGTCACTGCTCGGCCAGGTCACCTTCACCGGTCCGGTCACGCTGTATTTCGGTGCCGCGCAGGAGCAATGGGCGCAGCCGCTCGCCGAGCAGCTGCGCACCGCCTTCGCGTTGGAGGTGACCGCCCGACCGCGCGGCGACCAGGCGCCCCAACCGTCCGACGCACCCTTTCTGCTGACCTATGCACCGAGCACCGCCAGCCCCCATGAACTCCTCACCGCCCTGGCGAAAACCACAGGCATGCCCGACGAAGGGTTCACCCAGCTGTTGGCTGCTGCCGATACGGCGGCCACCGCAGCGGAGAGTGGTCAGCGCTACCGCCTCGTCGAAAACCACCTGCTGCGCGACCTGCCGATAGCCCCACTGTGGTCCGGCCACGGCCACGCGGTCTGGACGCCGCGGGTACACCAGGTTGTTGCCACACCGTTGCGCGGCATTGAGCTCGCCTCGATCTCGCTATGAGCGGTTGCCGTGGCGAATACCAGGCCCGACGCTGAGTGCTAAGTCATAGTCGTACAAGGTGATTCGGCACGAGCGAGGGGCCTGAGATGATGAGTGAGCCGGCGGCGACTTCGGGGGCGCGATTCGCGCGGGTGGTCGCGGCCAGCGTGGCGGGCACGACGATCGAGTTCTACGACTTCTTCCTCTACGGCCTGGCGGCGGCGCTGGTCTTCAACAAGGTGTTCTTTCCGGCCGGTGATCCATTGGTCGGGGTGCTGCTGGCGATGGGGACCTATGCGGTGGGGTTTCTCGCGCGGCCGCTCGGTGGGGTGCTGTTCGGGCACCTCGGCGACCGGGTCGGGCGGCGGCGCACCCTGTCCATCACGTTGATGCTGATGGGTGCGGCGACGGTGGCGATCGGGCTCATTCCGTCCTACGCGACGATCGGGGTCGCGGCGCCGATTCTGCTGGTGCTGTTGCGGCTGGTGCAGGGGTTGGCGCTGGGTGGCGAATGGGGCGGCGCGGTGCTGCTGGTGGCCGAGCACGGGTCGGCGGCGCACCGAGGGTTCTGGAGCAGCTGGCCGCAGACCGGCGGGCCACTGGGGAATCTGCTGGCCACCGGGGTGCTCGCGGCGCTCGGTCTAGGCGTCTCCAACGCGGAATTCGAGGCGTGGGGCTGGCGGATACCGTTCCTGCTGTCGATAGTCCTTGTCGCGGTGGGCCTTTGGTTGCGGCACGCGGTAGAGGAGTCGCCGATCTTCGTGGCGGCACAGCGACGCGGGGCGACGCGGCAGGGGCACGCGCCGCTGCGGATCGTGCTGGGTCGCTATCGCAAGCAGGTGCTGATGGCGGCGCTGGCCGACGTCGGTGAGAAGGCGACGTATTACACCTTCAGCATCTTCTTGCTCGCCTATCTGACCCAAGTGGTGCATGTGCCGAAATCCACTGCGCTGACCGCGATTACCATCGCCTCGGTCTTTCAGGCGACCGCGATCGTGCTGGGTGGGGCGCTCGGCGACCGGTTCGGGCGACGGGTATCCAGCGTGCTGCTCGCCGTGCTGGTCGCGGGGTGGGCGCTCAGCGCGCTGCCCATGGTGGACAGCGGAAGTGCGGTCCGGATCACCGTGGTCATCACTGTCGGCTTGACCCTGCACGGCCTGCTGACGGGCGCACAGGCGCCCTTCTTCGCGGAGCTGTTCCCGAGCGAGGTGCGTTACACCGGAGCGTCATTGGGCTACCAACTCGCGACGATCATCGGTGGTTCGCTCATTCCGATCATCGGTGTGGCCCTGCTGCACCGCTTTCCGTCGACCGTCCCCATCACCCTGCTGCTGTGCGCGACACTGGCCTGCACCGCGAGCGCGTTCCTTTGGGCCGGCGAGACCCGCGGCCGCGATCTGCGCGACGTCGCGGGGGAGACCGCTGCATCGACCGGCTCCCACCGGTCGACCGCCCCCTCCTGACAGCGCAGCCGATGTCGGGGACTGCCGGACCTTCGGCGGCAACGAGATCATCGACTACCCGCGCGAGAAGAGTGTGTGATCGCGCGGGTAGTCGAGGTGTTTCAGCCCCGCTCGAACACGCTCGCGTCGTCCAGCATGGCGGCGTGCAGCATTGATTCCGGCACGCCCATGCCCTCGACGAGGGTGAGCGCTTCCGGGCGGAGCCGGTCGACGAGTTCGTTGACGCCCCGGCGCACCGCCTTGGCCCGCTCGACGGACATGAACCGGTGCATGATGTACCACGCCTGGTTCTCTTCCAGTGTCGAGTAGACGAAGAGATCGCAGACCGTTTCCGCGAGGGCGCGTGCGTCCGGGTCTTGGATGTCTTCGATGCCCTCGATGAAGGCCTCCAGCACCAGGCGATCGATGTGGGCGGTGCCCGCCGCGAGGATGTGGTCCTGGGCGTTGTTGAAAGCTTCGAACGGTGTGGTGTCCTTGGCCCGGGCGCGCAGACGGTGACCCGCGGTGCGCACCAGGTATTCCTCGCGGTCGGCGAACAGCTGGAGCTGTACCGCGCGCCGGGCGAGATCGCCGTCGTCGATGGAGTCGTTGGAACCGTCGCGCAGGCGCTGGATCAACTGCCGCACACCGGTCACCTTGCGCACTTCGTCACCGGCCATGGTGGCGGCGAACTTCACCCAGCCCAGCGCGTCCAGGTCGCGCACCTCGTCGGAGTACGCGGTGAGCAGCTCCTTGGCCACCAGCTGGGTGAGCACCACATTGTCGCCCTCGAAGGTGGTGAACACGTCGGTGTCCGCCTTCAACCCGACGAGGCGGTTCTCGGTCAAATAGCCTGCGCCACCGCAAGCTTCGCGGCACTCCTGGATCGCGCGGGTGGCGTGCCGGGTCTGCGCGACCTTCAAACCGGCGGCCCGCTTCTCCAGCGCCCGCTGCGAGCTCGGGTTGAGATCCTGACCGGTCTGCACGAGATGCATGCGGCGCACGAGATCGTTCTGCGCGAACGCCAAGGCGTAGGTCTTGGCGACCAGCGGCAGCAAGCGCCGCTGGTGGCTGCGGTAGTCCAGCAGCACCGTCTCCTGCCCGCTGTCCGGATCGGAGAACTGCCTGCGCTTCAACGCATAACGCAGCGCGATGCTCAGCGCGACCCGGGTGCCTGCCGCCGCCGCACCGCCGACGCTGACCCGCCCGCGCACCAGTGTGCCCAGGGTGGTGAAGAAGCGACGGCTCGGATTCTCGATCTCGGAGGTGTAGGTGCCGTCCGGCTCGACGTCTGCGTACCGGTTGAGCAGGTTCTCCCGCGGAATGCGTACGTGGTCGAACACGATGCGTCCGTTGTCGACACCCGGCAGGCCGCCCTTGAGTCCATCGTCGATGGTGGTCACGCCCGGCAGATCGGCGCCGTTCTCGTCGCGGATCGGCACCAGCAGGCAGTGCACGCCGCGACCCTCGCCCTGGGTGACCAGCTGGGCGAAAACCGCTGCCATTCTTGCGTGTTCGGCGGCACCGCCGATGTAGTCCTTGCGCGCCGAGGGCGTCGGCGAGTGGATCACGAACTCCTCGGTGTCCGGATCGTAGGTCGCGGTGGTCTCCAGGTGGGCCACGTCGCTGCCGTGCCCGGACTCGGTCATCGCGAAACAACCGAGCAGATCGAGCGAGATCAGCCGCTTGATGTACTCGCGGTGCCGTTCGGTGCCGAGGTTCTCCACCGCCCCGCCGAACAGCCCCCACTGCACGCCGGCTTTGACCCACAGCGACAGATCCGTGTAGGCCAGCATCTCCAGCCCCGTGACCGCGGCGCCCGGCTCGCTGGTGCCGCCGTTCTCCCGGCGGAAACCGCGCTCGGCGTAACCCATCGTGGCGATGACCCGCATCTGCTCGAGCACCCGGGCCCGAGCGGCCTTGTAGTCGAGGTAAGGGTCTCCGGCGAATTTGTCGTCCGCGAGCTGGATTCGGGCCTGCTCCCGGATCTCGCCCCACGGTCCGTCCAGTGCTGCGCGTAGGTGATCCGCCGTCGTTGCGGTGCCGGTTGTCATAACTCGACATTAGCCCGCGCCGCGCCGAGCAAACCGTGACTGTTGACACGACATTCCGGGCAGGGCTCTTGTGGCGGATTGAACGAGTGTTTAATATATTGAACATGTGTTTAACGAACAGCCCTTACCGCAAGGACCCGCCGCGGATCTGACCACGGCGGCCCGAATACGTGACGCCGCGATCGAGATCTTCGGCGACCAGGGCTTCCAGGTCGGCGTGCGCGTGATCGCCCAGGCGGCAGGCGTCTCGCCCGGCCTGGTGAACCATCACTTCGGCTCCAAGGACGGCCTGCGCGCCGCCTGCGACGAGCGGGTGCTCCAGCTGATTCGCGACGAGAAGATCAAGGCGATCACCGCGCAGAGTGTGGCGAAGGGCATGCTGTCCGCGCTCGCCGAGATCGAGGTATACGGACCACTGGTCGCCTACATGGTGCGCAGCCTGCAGGCGGGTGGGCCGATGGCTCAGTCGCTTTTCGAGCACATGGTCGCCGATGCCGAGGTCTACATCCAGCAAGGCGTCGATGCGGGCGTGCTCAAACCGAGCCGCGACCCGGCGGCGCGTGCCAGATATCTGATGACACTCAACGTCGGCGCAACCCTGCTGTGGGTGCAGATGCACCAGCAGCCCGGCGAGAAGCTCGACTTCCGCAAGGCGATTCGCGAGCTGACCGAAGAGCTCACACCCCCCGCTCTGGAGTTCTACACCCAGGGCATCCTGACCGACCCCACGCTATTGGACACTTTCATCGAGGAGCATTGATGTCCGAAGTCATCCAAATCAACAATCTCCGTAAGACTTTCGGTCATGTCGCCGCTCTGGACGGCCTCGACCTCACGGTCAGCGAGGGCGAGATCCACGGGTTCCTGGGTCCCAACGGCGCGGGTAAGTCGACGACGATCCGCGTCCTGCTCGGCATTCTGCGCGCCACCTCCGGCCGCGCCGAACTGCTCGGGCGTGACCCGTGGTCCGACGCGGTCGCGCTGCACCACGAACTCGCCTATGTGCCAGGCGATGTCACGCTGTGGCCGTCGCTGTCCGGCGGCGAGACGATCGACCTGCTCGCCCGCATGCGCGGCGGCATCAACGCCGGCCGGCGCGAAGAACTGATCCAGCGGTTCGATCTGGATCCGCGCAAGAAGGCGCGCACCTACTCCAAAGGCAACCGGCAGAAGGTCGCGCTGATCTCCGCGCTCGCGTCCGACGTGCGACTGCTGCTGCTCGACGAACCGACCTCGGGCCTGGATCCGTTGATGGAACAGGTGTTTCGCGAATGCGTCGACGAGGCCAAGCAGCGCGGCACCACCGTACTGCTGTCCAGCCACATCCTGTCCGAGGTGGAGGCGCTCTGCGATCGGGTGACCATCATTCGCGCCGGACGCACCGTGGAAAGCGGCTCGCTGCAGGAGCTGCGGCACCTCTCCCGCACCTCGATCACCGCCGAATTGCTGGGCGACCCAGGTGATCTCAGCCGCATCGACGGCGTGGAGGACATCGAGCGGGACGGCTCGACCCTGCGCTGCCAGGTGGACGGTGAGCATCTGGGCGAACTGATCCGGGTGCTCGGCGACGCCGGCGTGCGCAGCCTGACCAGCGCACCGCCGACCCTGGAAGAGCTGTTCATGCGGCATTACCACGTCGACGGCGACGCCTCGGCGCACGCGACGAAGAGCGGGGAGAAGGTGGGCGCATGACTACGGCAACCGCGGGCAGGCACTATGCCGCCCCCACGGTGCGTGGCTCGGCCGACTTGGCGGGCACCGGCCAACTGCTGCGCCTGTTCCTGCGCCGCGACCGAATCGTGTTGCCGCTGTGGGTGATCGCGTTCGGTCTGCTACCGGCTTTCTATGTCGCGAGCACCAAGAGCGTCTACAGCACGCAAGCCGATCTCGACAACTACGCGAAGACCATCACCGACAGCCCGGCGCTCGTCGCCATGTACGGCCCGGTGTTCAGCACCGATATCGGCTCCTTGGCGCTGTGGAAAGCGGGGCCCTACTTCGCGATGATCGGAATCGCGACCATCCTCACCGTCATCCGGCACACCCGGGTCGAGGAGGAGACCGGCCGCGCCGAACTGGTCGGCGCCACCAGCATCGGCCGCTTCGCCGGGCTCACCGCGGTGCTGCTGATGACCACGTTCGGCTGTGTGGTCGTCGGAATCCTGTCCACCGCAATGCTGTACAGCAACGACCTGCCCCTCACCGGATCGGCGGCGTTCTCGGTGACGCTGGCCTGCTCCGGCCTGGCCTGGGCCGGCGTCGCCGCGGTGGCCGCGCAGGTGAGTACCGGCGCGCGGATCGCCCGCGGTGTGGCGCTCGGCGCGCTCGCCGCGGCCTTCGCCCTTCGGGCCATCGGTGACGCGGGCAACGGTGTGCTGTCCTGGTTCTCGCCCGTCGGCTGGTGTATTCAGCTGCGGGCCTTCGCGCAGGAACGCTGGTGGGTCCTGATCCCGCTGCTCGTGCTGGCCGCGCTCACCACCGCGGCGGCCTATGTACTGCTGAGTCGGCGCGATACCGGTTCCGGCCTGCTCGCCGAGCGACCGGGCCCACCGGCGGCGGCGCCCGCGCTGTCCGGCCCGGCCGGGCTGGCCTGGCGGCTGCAGCGTGGCTCGCTGCTGGCCTGGACCATCGGCTTCCTGCTGTACGGACTGCTGATGGGCGGGGCGGTGCGCAGCGTCGGCAACATGGTCAACGACAACTCGACGGTGCAGGACCTGGTCACCCGGATGGGCGGTTCGGACATGCTGCAGAACTCGTTCATCACCCTCGCGCTCACCCTGCTCGCCGCGGGCGCGGCCGCCTATTCCGTCTCGGCCGTGCTGCGGCTGCACGACGAGGAATCCAGTCAGCGGGCCGAATCCACCCTGGCCGGAGCGGTGAGCCGGGAGCGATACGCGCTGAGCCACATCGGTTTCGCGCTACTGGGTCCCGCGCTGCTCCTGCTGGTGGCCGCGCTGGCGATCGGCGTGGTCTACGGCGCGACCGACGGCGATATGGCGGGCAAGCTGACCGACGCGGTGGGTGCCGCGGCCGTCCAGGTGCCCGCGGTGTGGGTGTTCACGGGTATCGCGGTGGCGATCTACGGGATCGCTCCGCGCTTCACGCCGATTGCCTGGGGTGTGCTGAGCGTGTTGATCGTGATCTTCTTCATCGGCTCGCTGGACGGGCTGCCGCAGTGGTTGGTCGATCTCGTGCCCTTCGTCCATCCGCCGAAGCTGCCCGGCGCGGAGTTCCAGGCCGCCCCGGTGCTCTGGCTGCTCGGCGTCGCCGCGGCGTTGCTCGCGGTCGGCATCGTCGCCTTCCGCAGGCGCGATCTGCGCTGACTCCATATCGCCCGGCCCGCGCACTCGACAGGGTGCGCGGGCCGTCGGCATCGCAACGAGGGTTATCGACAGCTGGTGCGCCCGGAACCGCATCACCGGAGCGACCGTTGCGGACGAGAACACCATGGTGCGGCCCGCCGTCAGCACAGCACGGCGTGCCGCGGTCCGGGTGGCTCTGTCAGCCGATCCCGAGTTTCCCGGCGAGCCGGCCCAGATAGGCGAGTACCTCATCCGCCGAACGATCCGGCACCCCGAAAACAACCTCGGTCACGCCGAATTCGGCCCACTGCGCCAGCTGCGCCGGGTCCGGCCGACCGGCCAGCGCGATGACCTCCGGCGTACCCGCCCGGTCGTGTTCGCGCCAGATCCGATGCAGCAGGGCGATCTTGGTGTCCACCCCGTCTTCGGTCGGGGTGGTGATCCACCCGTCCGCGTGCTTGGCCAGCCAGGTGAACGACTTCTCGGTGCCCGCGGCGCCGAGATGCACCGGTATCCGCTTCTGCACCGGCTTCGGCCACGACCAGCTCGCGCCGAAGTTCACGAAATCGCCCGCGAAGCTGGCCTCCTCCTCGGTCCAGATGGTCCGCATGGCGTCCAAGTGCTCGCGCAGTACCGTCCTGCGCTTGCCCGGCGGAACCCCGTGGTGGGCGAGTTCGTCGGTGTTCCAACCGAATCCGACGCCGAGGCTGACCCGGCCGCCGGACAGGTGGTCCAGCGAGGCGATGGTCTTGGCCAGCGTGATCGGGTGGTGCTCGGCGGGTAGCGCCACCGCCGTGGACAAGCCGATCCGGCTGGTCACGGCGGCCGCGGTAGCCAGCGCCACCCAGGGATCGAGGGTGCGTAGATACCGATCGTCCGGCAGGCTCGCATCGCCCGTTTGCGGATGCGCGGCGGCCCGCACCACCGGGATATGCGTGTGCTCCGGCACGTAGAAGGTGTCGAAACCGGAATCCTCGGCGGCGGCCGCCGCCGCCGAGGGCGTAATGCCTCGATCGCTGGTGAACAACACAATTCCGTACCGCACCGCACACGCTCCCATCGGCTGAACTAGAACAAGTTCTACCATCTTTCTCGATCGGCACCAAGGGTTTGCGCGAGCAGGCACAGCGCGAGCGCCATGGCGACGGCCGCCGCCGTGCCGCCGATGATGTCGGTCGGCAGGTGGTAATCGAGCCCGACCATCCCGACGGCCACCGCGAGTAGCGCCGGCACCGCCACCGCGAGCGTCCTGAGCCGGGCCCGGATCGAGTCGATCAGCACGATGAACGTTGTCGCGATGGCGACCAGATGCACGGTGTGCCCGCTGGGATAGGCGAGGTAGTCGTGTAACTGCCGATCCCAGAGCGGTTTCCAGAGCCAGGTATTCAGGCCGAGCGCGAGTTCGGGCACCACCACCATGATCGCGGCGTGCCGCCATCGGCCGCGGTAACCGAACCAGGCTGCGGCGATCAGCAACAGTGGCACGAGAATGTAGGCATTGCTGGGAATCACCAAGGCCTGGTACAGGCCCGGCCGGGTGTCCAGTGCCGAATGGATCGGGGCGGCGAGATCGCGATCGAGCGGCGTCGGGCCGCCGTCCGGCGGGAAGGTCGCGGGCAGGACGGCGGTGACGGTGCCGCCCAGTGCGATGCCGCCGAGCCGGAGCGCGCCCCCGGCGCTGACGTCTTGCCGTAGTCCGAACACCGGTCGACCATAACTACAGACAGGTTCTTGCTACCCGACCGAGGGTTGTGCGAGAAGTCGATGGTCGTTCGACCGAACTCGTCTGGCCGTCGAAACCGCCGCAGCCCCAGGTCAACTCGGAGATGTATTGAACACCTCGCGGTGCTGCGAGGTCTTGGTATGGTCGTATTCGATCAGTGAACATTCCGGTTCGCCGATCGAAATCTCGGCTCGGTCGACCTGGATGCAATGTGGCTCGGGCGTATTTCGCGCGGTCGTCCGGTCCGTGGCAGGTGACTGAGAGGTACCCATGGTGGGCGATGAGGTCCGGCCTACGCTGGCAGGCACATATCGGCTTCCGACCATCATCGGGCGGGCCGCCGAGCTCGCCGAGGTCGGTCGACTGCTCGTTGATCCCCGAGTCCGGCTGCTCACCCTCACCGGGACCGCCGGTGTGGGCAAATCCCGGCTGGCCCGAGAGGCGCTCTCGGACAGCGCGTTCCATGGCTGCCTCGACGCGATGGTCGATCTCGGCGAGTGTGCCGACCGCGCGAGCACGTGGAACGCGGTGCTGGCGAAGGCGAGTCGTCGCTCGCTGGCCTGCGCACCGCAAGACCTCGAGCCGGACGCGGCGCTGGCCGTGCTGGCCTCCAGGATCGGCACCTGCCGGGCAATCCTGTTGCTGGACAACTGCGATCGGGTGGTCGAGCAGATCTCCACCGATGTGGCGCGCCTGCTGGAACACTGCCCGAACCTGGTCCTCGTGGCGACCAGCCGCGTCCCGTTCAACCTGTACCGCGAATGCGTGTTGTGTGTGCGCCCGTTGCGCACCGGCTGCGACACCGTCGACTACTACCCGGGCTCCGCGCCCGCCGCCCAGCTGTTGCTCGACAGCATCGACAGCCACTACCGTGGCACGGCCGCGGTGGCCGATCGGCTGGTCCTCGACGAGATCGTGCGCGAGCTCGACGGCGTACCGCTGGCCATCGAACTCGCCGCAGGCTCGATCGCCCGGATCGGCCCGGTGCGCACCCTGCACCGCATCGAGGCGGGTGCGGACCTGCGGTCGCCGTCGTTCGTCGACGTGCCTGCGCGGCACCGGACCTTGCACGGCGCGGTCGAATGGGGCCTCGACGGCGTCACCCCGGAGGTGCTCGACCTGTTGCTGCGCCTCTCGCTGTACCGGTCGGTGATCGATACCGACATGGCCTGCCTGGTGGCGGGCAAGCCGGAGGAGGAGACCACCGTCGCGATGGCGGAGCTGGTCCAGCGCAGCTTGCTGGACCATCTGTCCAGCGGGCCGCACGGGCACGGCTATCGGCTCTTCGCCACCGTGCGGTCCTACTGCCGCCAGGTGCTCGCCGCTGATCCGTTGCACGCCACCGCGATCCGTGAGGACCATGTGGACCGGCTGTGCCGGCTCGCGGAGCTCATCGGACCCCGATTCGACCAGCACGAGCATCGGGCGGACGCGTTGGACGCCGCGGGCAAGCAGATCGTGGACTTTCTCGCCGCGGTGCACTATCTGATCGACACCGGGCGTCCGGAACGCGCCGTGCACCTGGCGGCCCAGCTGGAATCGGCGTGGATCCAGCACGGCTATCAGTCCGAGCTGGAGTCGGTTCTGGCCGAGGCGCTGGAGATGAGCGATCGCAGCACGGTGGACCCCGGCGTGACCGCGCCGCTGTGCCTCGAGGTGCTCGGCACCTGGGCCGGCCGATCCGGGCGGTTACGGCGGGCGGTCGAGCTGCTGACGAATTCGGCTGCCGCGTACCGCCGTTTCGACAAGCACGTCGACGCGGCCCGGGTCACCGTGGTGCTGATCGCGGTGCTGATCGGGCTCGGGGAGCGGGCGGCCGCCAAAGCACAAGTGGCCGTGGCGTCGCAGTATGCCGACGAACTCGATGGTCCGTGGCCGTCCCGGCTCAGGGGCTCGGCCATGCTGCTGCGAATTCCGGTCCCGCCCGCGCGCGACACCGAGGTCTTGGCCGGACTGTGCGGCCGGGCCCGCCGTCTGGACAGCACGGCGCGGCTCATCGGCCTGAACACGCTGGCGCGCACGCAGATCGGCGAGCTGACCGCGGCTCGGGCACAGTCGCTCTATCGCGAGAATTTAGCCGACGACGATCTGCAAACGCATGCGCTGCAGGCGATCGTCGCGCTGGAGGGCTGCGCCATGGCCTACGACGCGGCCGGTGTCGAGTACGCCGAACCGACGGTGACGCTGATGCTCGCGGCCAGGCAGCTGCGAGCCACGCACGGCATACCGCAGCTGGGCGCGGGCGATCCGGCACCGAGAGAGGTCGAACATCGAAACGCGTTGGGCGAGAGCCGGTTCCGGGAGATCATGCGTAAGGCGGGGGAGATGAGCCTGGCGGACGCGGTGGCCTATGCCTGTGCAGGCCCGACGCTGCCCGATCCGGACGGATCCCCGCTGGCCGCGCTGACCAACCGGCAGCGCGAGATCGCCAGGCTGGTCGCCACCGGCCTGACCAACCGGATGATCGCCACTCAGCTGGGGATTTCGGAGTGGACCGTCGTCAATCACGTGCGCCAGGTGATGATCAAGCTCGACTGTCCGTCACGGCTGCACGTCGCGCTGGTGGTGGAACGGGATTCGCAGTCCGCCACCGAGGGAGCGGGCCGCGGCGAACCCGTGGTCGACGAGCGTACTGGTGAGCTTCCACGAATGACGGTGGCGCGCAAGACATAGCGACCGCTGGGCGCCGTCCGAATGTAGGCAGGCACGAGCGAGTGCCGGTACGCACGGCCCCGAGCCGGACTACGGCCCGTAGGTCAGCACCACGCTGATCACGAACCACAGCACCCACGCGAAGGCGATCACCATGCCCACCGCCAGCGTGATCCGCATGAAAGCCCGGCCGAAATCCATGTCGCGGGTCTCGCGCGGATACAGCTTCCACGGGCTGTACCACGGCGCCGCGACCGCGTACACCGGCTTGTGCGCCTCCCGCTCGGCCTGCGCCAGCTCCTCCGCGTAGGCCTCGGCCTGCGCCTGATTCGGCCCGCCGTGCCACAGCGTGATGTCGATCGGGCCGAGGAAGCCCTCGTTCAACAGCTCTTGCGGGGCGGGCAGGTAGGGCAGGATGCCGAGGCCGCGGAAGGCGATGGCGACATCGTTGGCCGTCCACAGGTGCTTCTCCTGCTCGGCGAGCGAGTCGAAGTAGTGCCGCAGCCTGCCTGGATCGTCGCCGAGGATCACGTCGAAGCTCGGGTCGCTCCAGGCCTGCTTGATCGTCAGCTCGGCCCCGCGCAGCGGCACGACTATCGCGAGACCGTGCACCGCGCGCTGACCGAGGCCGCGGTCGGCCAGCCAGCTCTGCAACGCGAAGGTGTGCTCGCGCGACTTCTCCAGCGGCGTGCGCCGATCCCGGCCCTCCATGGCGGCCGGGTCGCCGTTGATCGTCCACTGACCGTTGAGCGGGATCTCCAGCACGCCGTCCTGCCGGGCCACCAGCGCCTCGGCCTCGATCACCACGCAGCTGGTCGGCGTCCACACCACCGCGTCGAACTGGTGCAGCCGATCCCGGTGGAACAGACTGCAGTTGATGGTGGCGACGCCGTGCGGACTGTCCGGGTCCTTCCAGGTGCGCAGCCAATCGATCAGCGCCCGCTCGGCATTGGTGCCCGCCGCGTTCTGCACTCGCACCAGCATTGACGACCGCCCTTCACGTCGACACTCGACAGTGCACAGGATACGAGGTGCGCGGGCGAGTTCGCCGCCCTCATGGCAACAGTCGGCGTGTTGGTGCCGCGCTCACTGCGGCAGTTCGGCCGCGAACTTGCCCGCCTTTACCGCCTCGACCAGTGCGGCATGGTCGGATTCGGTGCGGTCGGCGTAGCGGACCGCGAAATTCGCGACCGCGTTCTCGAACCGCTCGTCGTCACCGAGGTAGCCCGCCAGCAGCCGCGGATCGAGCGAGCGCGCATGCGCGCGGGCCAGCAGCGCGCCGGCCAGCCTGCCGTAGTCGTCGAGGTCCGACGCGGACAGCCCGGCCGGGTCGATGCTGCCCTTGAGATTGCGGAATTGCCGGACGATGAACGGCATTTCGGTGCCGTCGCCGGTCGGGTCGACACTGGTCCAGCCGAGCAGGATATCGGTCTCGGACTGAACCAGCCTGGCGCCCTGCACGATTCGCTTGCCCTCGTGTTTCGGCCGGGGCGCGGGCAGGAACGGGGCGAGCGAGGACGGATTGGCCTGCTTGAGCTGCAACACCAGGTCTTCGCCCTCGTTGCCGTGGAGCAACGCGACATAGGTGTGCAGGCCGACGCTGCCGGTGCCGACGATGCGGAAGGCGATGTCGGACACCGCGAATCGGGCGAGCAGGTTGCGCCGGGACTCGCGCAGCGTGTCGGCGTAACGCTCCAGGCCGTCGGTGACGGCGGCCGCGAGCCGATCGTCTACCGCGGTGAGAACCGGTGGGTCGCTGATGAATCGGTGCTTGGTGATGCCGGTTCGGTGATCGTCGAGGCGTTCGGTCCACTTGGCCACCACCTTCGCGCTGGTGTTCTTGCGCGCCTTCTTCGCGGCCTTCTTGAAGTCGTCGATCAGGTCGTGCGCGGCGGCTTGATCCAGTACCGATTCGTCGGGCAGCGCGCTCCACGACTCCAGGAACGGCTGCTCGGCCAGCTGGGCCACCACGAGGCGGTAGGCGCGGGCCGCGTCGTGGGCCGCCGTGCGGCAGTCGTCTTCGCCCGCACCGCTGTCCCGGCCCGCCAGCACCAGGCTGGCCGCGAGGCGCTCCAGATCCCACTCCCACGGGCCGACGATGGTTTCGTCGAAATCATTGATGTCCATGATGATTTCGCCGCGTGGCGTGCCGTACAGGCCGAAGTTCGCGGCGTGCGCGTCGCCGCAGAGCTGTGCGTTGAGCCCGGTATCGGGTCCGTCCGCGAGATCGGCGGCCATGAGCCCGGCCGCGCCGCGGTAGAAGGTGAACGGGGACGCCATCATCCGGCCGATCCGCAGCGGCACCAGGTGGGTGAGGCGGCCCGCATTGCTCGCGGCGATGAACTCCAGCACGTCGGGCCGCCGAGCGCCCTCGGCGGCCCGATCCCTGGCGTCGACGGGCACGCGCTCGCGCACGGCCTGGCCGCGGGCGCGCACCTCCGCCGCGGGAACGTAGGAGCGTAGATCGATCCGACTGTCTGACACGCTGCTGACGCTAGCGGTTGCCGGAGCCTGTGCGGGTGTCGGTTTCACCACGTTCGGACGGCTATAACCCCAGCTGTCGGCTGTGACACCACCGGTCTCAGTTGGCGGGCACCGTCCGATCGACCGGAGTGATCGGCAGCCGCAACGCGCCGGGGGCGGACTCGGGCACCACGGGCTGCTTCGGCGCCACCGGGGCGATCCGCTGATATGCCGCCCCGAGTTCCGGACGGGGGTCGGCCTCGTTCTTGTTGGGCCAGAACGCCATCGCCCGCTCCGCCTGCGCGGTGATGGTGAGCGACGGGTTGACGCCCAGGTTGGCGGTCACCGCGGAGCCGTCCGCGACATGCAGGCCGGGGTGGCCGTACACCCGTTGATACGGGTCGACGACGCCGGTTTCCGGGGTGTCGCCGATGACGCAGCCGCCGATGTAGTGCGCGGTCGCCGGGATGTTGAATACGTCCATCACCAGCCCGTGCGTGTCACCGTGCACCTTCTCGCCGAAGCGGCGGCCGATGTCGTGCGCCATCGGGATCCAGGTCGGGTTGGGTTCGCCGGTGCCCTGCTTCGTCTTGAGCAGCCCGCGCCTGCGGAAGGAGGTCAGCGAGTTGTCCAGCGACTGCATGACCAGCAGGATCACCGACTTCTCCGAGGCCCGCCTGGCATTGAGACTGCGCAGGAACACCAGCGGATGCACCAGGATGGCGAGCAGGAAGCGCAGGAACCGGAACGCGCCGCCGTCCACGATCGGCACCGACATCGGGAACAGCGCGTTCTGGCCCTTGCCGTAGTGGCACACCTCGATGTGGGTGTCCTCGGCCGGATGGATCGACGAGGTGATCGCGATGCCCTCGGCGAAGTCGCGGCGCGAGCGGCTCACCACGTTGAGGATTGCCTCGGAGTTGCTGCGGGTCAGCTCGCCCAGGCGCGGCGAGAGATGCGGCAGCACCGCCTCGTCGCGCATCTTGTGCAGCAGCTTCTGCGTGCCGAGCGCGGCGCCGGCGAAGACCACCTGCTCGGCGGTGAAGGTCTTGCGCTCCTTGCGCACCCAGCGGTCCGAGCGCTCGGTCTGCACGGCGTAGCCACCCTCGGGCAGCGGCCGGACCTCGGTGGCGGTGGTCAGCGGATGCACCTCGGCGCCCGCCTGTTCGGCCAGGTAGAGGTAGTTCGTGGTGGTGGTGTTCTTGGCGTTGTGCGGGCAGCCGGTGAAACATTGCGCGCAGTGCACGCAGCCGCGCCTGCGGGGGCCGACGCCGCCGAAATAGGGGTCGTCGACCTCGGTGCCCGGGTCGCTTTCGTTGAAGAACACACCCACATTGGTCGGGTGGAAGGTCTCGGGCACACCGAGGTCCTCGGCGATCTCGCGGATCACCTCGTCGGCCGGGGTCAGCCGCGGATTCGGCGCCACGCCGAGCATTCGCTGGGCCTGGTCGTAGTACGGCGCGAGTTCGGCCCGCCAGTCGGTGATGTGTGCCCACTGTTTGTCGGTATAGAAGTTCGACAGCGGTTCGTACAGGGTGTTGCCGTAGATGAGGGAGCCGCCGCCGACGCCCGCGCCGGAGAATACCGCGCACTTGCCGAGCACGCTGATCCGCTGCGGACCGGTCAGGCCCAGTCGCGGCGCCCAAATCGATTTGCGCACATTCCAATTCGACTTCGGGATGTCCTCGGCGGGCCAGCGTCTGCCCGCCTCGAGCACGCCGACCCGATACCCCTTCTCGGTCAGCCGGAGCGCGCTCACGCTGCCGCCGAATCCGGAGCCGATCACCACCACGTCGTAGTCGAATGCGGGCATGACTTCCTCTCGTTCACCGGCCCATCGGGCCGGTCACTCACCGTACCGGCAGATGAGACGATTTCATACTCATTCTGTCACTGCGCGGGCTGTGGCGGAAACCATCCTTACCCGGCGATATCGCCGAATCCGGCGTGCCCGGATGGCGTCGAACGGGTCCGGTGCGGTAAGCACGGGGCGTGACAACCGAATCGGGCACCACGGAACCGGGGGAGCGCGCCGACACCGACGGCGCGGCAGGCGGTGTGTTCGACGACCGCATCCTCACCGTCCCGAATGTCCTGAGTGTGGTGCGGCTGCTGGGTGTTCCGCTGTTCTTGTGGCTGTTGCTGGTCGAGCACGCCGACGGCTGGGCGTTCGTTCTGCTGATCGCCAGCGGGGTGACCGACTTCCTGGACGGCAAGCTGGCCCGGCTGCTCGATCAGTCTTCGCGCCTCGGCGCCCTGCTCGACCCGTTCGTGGACCGGCTGTACCTCGTGACGACCCTGGCGGCGTTCGTGATCCGCGGGTTGATCCCCTGGTGGGTGGCGGTCATCCTGGTCGGTCGCGATCTGGTGCTCACCCTGACGCTCTCGGTCTACAAACGCCGCGATCTGCCCCCACCCGATGTCATCTATCTCGGCAAGGCGGCCACCTTCGCGTTGATGTCGGCGTTGCCCTGGCTGCTGGCCGGGGAGATGGATTGGGCGCTGGACGGTTTCGGGCGCGCCTTCGGTGGGGCATTACTGGTCTGGGGCACGGCGGTGTATGTATGGACCGGCTTGCTCTACACCGGTAAGGCGATCGCCGTCGCCCGCGCGATACCGGCTGTGCCACACCGCTCGACCTGACCGACGGCGTCGGGTCGAACATTGTCTCGACCCTCGCATAGAGTTGCGCCCACACGATCACAACGGAAAGGACGGACGGCCTGTGACCCAGACCCCCGAAGATCTGCGCTACACCGAGGAGCACGAGTGGGTGCAGCGGATCAGCCCGACCCGGGTTCGGGTAGGCATCACCGATTACGCACAGTCTCAACTCGGTGACGTTGTGTTCGTGCAGCTGCCCGAAACGGACAAGGACGTCGCCGTTGCGGACAGCATCGCCGAGGTCGAGTCGACCAAGAGCGTGTCCGACATCTACGCCCCGATCGCCGCGAAAGTTGTTGCGGTGAACGAGGATCTGGTGCAACAGCCGGAAACGCTGAACACCGATCCGTACGGCGACGGATGGCTGTTCGAACTCGAGGTCGCGGACGCCGCAGGCCTCGACACCACCCTCGGTGAACTGCTGGATGCGGCAGGTTATCAAGGAGTTATCGGGGGCTGAATCAGCCTTCCCGGTTCTACCTGCACGGGCACGCCCTGGCAGGGTACGGTCAATGCCAACAGATGCGCCGACAGTCATTGTCGGGAATCTAGGGACTCGACGGCAGGTCGTGGTGCCACAGGTATCACCTGCTTGCATGGATAATCAGGTTCGAGGAGGAGAGAAACGGTGAGCGAGAACAAAGACCCGGGTTACGGGGAGACCGCGGCCGAGACGACGTCGGTCTTCCGCGCGGATTTCCTGAACGAGGTCGACGCGTCGCGCTCCGGAGAGCCGACCGGTGAACAGCCGGTCCAAGGGGTCGAGGGTCTGCCCGTTGGTGCGGCCCTCCTGGTCGTCAAGCGCGGCCCGAACGCGGGCTCGCGGTTCCTGCTGGATCAGCCGACGACGTCGGCGGGCCGCCACCCCGACAGTGACATCTTTCTCGACGACGTCACCGTCAGCCGTCGGCATGCCGAGTTCCGCCAGGACGACGATTCGTTCCAGGTTGTCGACGTGGGCAGCCTGAACGGCACCTATGTGAATCGGGAGCCGGTGGACTCCTCGGAACTCCAGAACGGCGACGAGGTACAGATCGGCAAGTTCCGTCTCGTGTTCCTCACCGGACCGCGGGCTCAGGTGAACGAGCCGTCTGCGGGTGCAGGCAGCCTATGAGCACGCGACGCTGGGTTCTTTCGAGACGTGAAGGGCTCGGGGTCATGAAGGAACTCGGTGTCGTGACGGATTCGGCGCAGTGACGGGCGCGGCGCAGTGGGCCCGCGGAGGCATGTCGATCGGCTCCGTGCTCGACCTGCTGCGCCCGGATTTTCCGGACGTCACCATCTCCAAGATCCGCTTCCTGGAAGCGGAAGGCCTGATCCGGCCGGAGCGCACGCCCTCGGGCTACCGCAGATTCTCCGTCGCCGATTGTGAACGGCTTCGGTTCGTGCTGACCGCGCAACGCGATCAGTACCTGCCGCTGAAGGTGATCAAGGAACAACTCGAAGCGATCGACAGCGGTGCGGCGACGCTCGGCGTGCGGGAAGCCCGCGCCCGGGCGCACTCCGGCCGTGCGGGTGCGTCGGAGTCGGCAGCGTCCGACTCCGAGCACCCGGCCACCACCGGCGGGAATCGGAACGGCGCCGCGGCGCCGAGGAGGCTCGGCGTGGTGCCCAGCGAGATTTCCCCCGATGATCTGCGTTTCGATCACGAAATACGGCTCACCCGCGCGGATCTGCTCGCGCAGGCCGACATCGATGAGACCTTCCTCAACGATCTGGTTCGCGCGAACCTGATCACGCCCGGCCCGGCCGGATTCTTCGACGGCGACGATGTGACGCTCGCCAGGACCGCCAAGGCGATGGCCGAATTCGGTTTGGAGGCACGGCATTTGCGTGCGTTCAAGCTGGCCGCCGATCGGGAGGCCGCGCTGGTCGCACAGATCGCCGCCCCCATCGCGAAGAGCCGGGACGCCGGTGCCCGCGCCCGTGCCGAGGAAACAGTGCGCGAACTTGCGGCGCTGTCGCTGACGTTGCACACCTGTCTGGTGAAGTCGTCGGTGCGGACGTCGCTGGGCGGCTGAACATCCCGTTCGACCGCCGAGGCGCGATCCGTGTCATGTTTCGGTCATCCAACACGCCGATTTCGGCTGTGCACACCGATCACTGCACCCGCGCGGGTTCGCCTAGACTCGTTGGTACGGCGAGCTGGGCGGTGGTCGTGCCGGGCGGCCGGCGAGTATTGGGAGGCAGTGCGATGAGTGAGCGTAGCGAACGAATCATGTCACAGCGTGTGTCGCGCGTGCCGGGGCGAAATTTCGTGAGCGAGGTGCAGGTATGAGTGAGCGCAGCGAACGAGTCATGTCACAGCGTGCTTCGCTCATACCGGAGCCGGGCGGCAGCGAGGTGCAGGCATGAGTGAGATGCGGGTAATCGGCATTCGTGTCGAGCAGCCACAGAACCAACCCGTGCTGTTGCTCCGTGAGGTGTCGGGGGATCGGTACCTACCGATTTGGATCGGGCAGGCCGAGGCGACCGCGATCGTGCTGGAGCAGGAGGGGGTGACCCCGATCCGCCCGCTGACCCACGATCTGATCAAGATTCTGATCACCGAGCTCGGGCACACCCTCAAAGAGGTGCGCATCGTCGACCTGCAGGAAGGCACCTTCTACGCGGACCTGGTGTTCGAGAACGATCTGCACATCTCGGCCAGGCCGTCGGATTCGGTAGCGATCGCCTTGCGGGTCGGTTGCCCGATCTACGCCGAGGAGCCGGTGCTCGAGGAAGCCGGGCTGGTCATGCCGGACGAGCGCGAGGACGAGGTCGAGAAGTTCAAGGAATTTCTCGAATCCGTCTCACCGGACGACTTCAAGGCCACCGACAGCTGACCGGCCCATCCGCCGCCCCGGTGCCGCCGCGCCGACGACGCGCGGAGCTGAACCAGAGGTCGAGACTTTAACCGCGCGTCGCGTTTGGCTCGACGATGGTGCTCCCTGGACAATCAAGGGGAGTAATCTCGATAGTTGGGCCACGTCCGTTTTGGCCAGGTCGTCAGTACAAGCAGTGGTCGAAACGGAGCCGGGTCATCGATGAGGCTAGCCGTCGGCGAAGCAAGGGAGTGGTCAGTGGCAGAGCAATCGCAGGATGTGGTACAGCCAGGCCTGTTCCCGGACGACTCGGTTCCCGACGATCTGGTCGGCTACCGGGTACCCAGTGCATGCCAGGTAGCCGGGATCACCTACCGGCAGCTCGACTACTGGGCGCGCACCGGATTGGTGGTGCCCTCCATCCGCAGCGCCGCAGGCTCGGGGAGCCAGCGCCTATATTCGTTCAAGGACATTCTCGTCCTCAAGATCGTGAAGCGGCTGCTCGACGCGGGCATCTCGCTACAAAACATTCGGATCGCGGTCGACCACCTACGCAGCAGGGGAGTGCAGGACCTCGCGGGCATCACCCTGTTCTCCGACGGTACCTCGGTGTACGAGTGCACCTCGGCCGAGGAGGTAGTTGATTTACTGCAGGGCGGGCAAGGCGTCTTCGGCATCGCCATCAGCGGAGCCATGCATGAACTCACCGGCGCCATTGCCAACTTCCCCGCGGAACGCGCGTCCGCGGTGTCGGAGCGTCCGGAGGACGAGCTGTCCTACCGGCGCAAGGCACGGATGAGCCGCAAGACCGGTTAAAAGTAGCCAACCGAAACAACACCCCGCCTCCCCGACGAATCGAGGGTAGCGGGGTGTTGTGCTGTGTGGCACTTGATTTTTGGTGCAGGGGACGGGGACCCGGACGCGGCCTATAAGGTTCCGAAAAACATGTCGTTAAGTAGATATGCGCATCTAACTATGTTCCTGCTGGAACAGTCCTTGACCTGCACGTGACGAGCGCGACACCGCCGGGACGGGACCAGTGCCACGTTCCGGCGTGTCATCGGCTTAAACTGGTGGCGCGCCAACGCCGTGCGGGAGAGTCCCGGGTTCGTCAGAGTCCGGGCGCCGAAGGAGCAGCACCTCCCCGTCAATCTCTCAGGCAACAGGGACCGTGCGGGCTTGGGCGCCTCTGGAAAGCGGTGGCTTCGGGCTGCCCGCCGATGGGGAAAGGGGCTCGGCCTACGAGTAGGCCGCGGCGTCCGAATCTCTCAGGCAACAAAACAGAGGGGGAGGGCTGGTACCCGTCGACCGCCGTCGACCCGCCCGACCCAATGGGAGCTGCCGTGACTCGCTCATTCGCCGACCGCCACATCGGACCCGACCGGGGCGAACTCGCCCGGATCCTGGACGTCGTCGGCGTCGGCTCGCTCGACGAGCTCGCCACGAAGGCCTTGCCCGCCACCATCCTGGACGGGTCCGGACTTTCCGGATTGCCGCCCGCGGCAACCGAACACGAGGTGCTCACCGAACTCGCCGGGCTCGCCCACTCGAACACCGTGGCCACCTCGATGATCGGGCTCGGCTACTACGACACGCTGACTCCGCCGGTGCTCGTTCGCAACCTGCTGGAGAACCCGGCCTGGTACACCGCCTACACGCCGTACCAGCCGGAGATCAGCCAGGGCAGGCTAGAGGCGCTGCTCAACTTCCAGACCATGGTGTCGGAGCTGACCGGCATGGACGTGGCCAACGCGTCCATGCTCGACGAGGCCACCGCGGCCGCCGAGGCGATGACCCTGCTGCACCGGGCGAGCCGGTCCAAGTCGGCGCGCCTGGTCATCGACACCGATCTCTTCCCGCAGACCAAAACCGTGCTGACCACCCGGGCACAGCCGCTGGGTATCGAACTCGTTCCGGCCGATCTGGCCGGTGGCGAGCTGCCCGAGGGTGAGTTCTTCGGCGTGCTGGTGCAGGCTCCCGGCGCGTCGGGCCGTGTAGTGGACTGGACGTCGCTGATCAGCGCGGCGCACGAGCGTGGCGCGCTGGTCGCGGTCGGCGCGGACCTGCTGGCGATGACGCTGATCGCCTCGCCCGGCGACCAGGGCGCGGACGTCTGCTTCGGTACCACCCAGCGTTTCGGCGTGCCGCTCGGCTTCGGCGGGCCGCACGCGGGGTATCTGGCAGTGCGCACGGCGTATGCCAGGCAGCTGCCGGGCCGGCTGGTAGGCGTCTCGGTGGACGCCGACGGTGACGTGGCCTACCGGCTGGCGTTGCAGACCCGGGAACAGCACATCCGGCGCGAGAAGGCCACCTCCAACATCTGTACCGCGCAGGTGCTGCTGGCCATCGTCGCGGCGATGTACGCGAGCTACCACGGTGCCGACGGGCTGCGCGAGATCGCCCGCCGGGTGCACCGGCACGCGGCCACCATCGCCGCCGGTCTCGACGGCGCGGTCGTGCACGACACCTTCTTCGACACCGTGCTCGCGCACGTGCCCGGTGGGGCGGAAGCCGTTGTGGCGAAGGCGAAGTCGCGCGGGATCAACCTGCGCCTGGTCGACGCCGATCATGTCGGGATCGCCTGCGACGAAGCGACCATCGAGGCGCATGTCGCGGCGGTGCTCGAATCCTTCGGCACCACACTGTCGGCCGAGCAGAGCGAGCCGGCCCCGGTCGCCGCGATCGAGAACCGCACCTCCGGGTTCCTCGACCACCCGGCCTTCACCAAGTACCACACCGAAACCGCCATGCTGCGCTACCTGCGGTCGCTGTCGGACAAGGATATTGCCTTGGACCGCAGCATGATTCCGCTCGGCTCCTGCACCATGAAGCTCAACGCGACCGCCGAGATGGAGGCCATCACCTGGCCCGGCTTCGCCCGCGTGCACCCATACGCGCCGGTCGAGGACGCCCCCGGCCTGCTCCAGGTGATCACCGATCTGGAGCAGTGGCTGTGCGCCATTACCGGCTACGACTCGGTGAGCTTGCAGCCCAACGCGGGCAGCCAGGGCGAGTACGCGGGCCTGCTGGCGATCCGGCGCTACCACCTGGATCGCGGTGACACACACCGGGATACCTGCCTGATCCCGTCCAGCGCGCACGGCACCAACGCGGCCTCGGCGGCGATGGCCGGGCTGCGCGTCGAGGTGGTCAAGTGCCGCGAGAACGGCGATATCGACCTGGACGACCTGCGGGCCAAGATCGCCGACCACGCCGCCCGGCTGGCCTGCATCATGATCACCTACCCGTCCACGCACGGCGTGTACGAGCACGAGGTCGCCGAGCTGTGCGAGCTGGTGCACGACGCGGGCGGTCAGGTGTACGTCGACGGCGCGAACCTGAATGCTCTTGTCGGGCTCGCCCGTCCGGGTAAGTTCGGCGGCGACGTGAGCCACCTGAACCTGCACAAGACGTTCTGCATCCCGCACGGCGGTGGCGGTCCGGGCGTCGGTCCGGTGGCGGTCCGCTCGCACCTCGCGCAATACCTGCCGGGCGACCCACTGGTGACCGACTCGCACGCGGTGTCGGCCGCGAACTACGGCTCCGCCTCGATCCTGCCGATCACCTGGGCCTACATTCGGATGATGGGCGCGGACGGGCTGCGCAGCGCCACCTTGACGGCGATCGCGTCGGCCAACTACATCGCGCGCAGGCTCGACGAGTACTTCCCGGTGCTCTACACCGGCGAGCACGGCATGGTCGCGCACGAGTGCATCCTGGACCTGCGGGAGATCACCAAGCAGACCGGTGTCACCGTCGATGATGTGGCGAAGCGGCTGGCGGACTACGGATTCCACGCGCCGACCATGAGCTTCCCGGTGGCGGGCACGTTGATGGTGGAGCCCACCGAGAGCGAGAACCTTGCCGAGCTGGACGATTTCATCGAGGCGATGATCGCGATTCGTAAGGAGATCGATCAGGTGGCGGCCGGGGTGTGGCCGGTTACCGACAACCCGTTGCGCGGTGCGCCGCATACCGCGGCCAGCCTGGTCGGGGAGTGGGAGCACCCGTACAGCCGCGAAACCGCTGTTTACCCAAGGGGTCTCGGGCATGCGCGGGCGAAGGTGTGGCCGCCGGTGCGCCGGATCGACGGGGCTTATGGCGACCGTAACCTGGTGTGCTCGTGCCCGCCGCTCGAGGCGTACGCCGAGTGACAGGGATGCCGACTATGTAGCGAAGGCGCCCTCCAGCTGATTTCAGCTGGAGGGCGCCTTCGCCTTGGCGGTGGGTTGAGCGTCTGCGGCGGTGAATTCTGCGCCGGTGCATCGGCGTAAGTCTGCCTATCTCCCGCACGCGCCATCGCCTCCGAAAGCCGTTGCGGAAGAAGTCGCTACGGCGTGGTGAGCGACTGCACGACGGCGGACGCGAATTTGAGATCGTCCGAGGTCGCCACGCGGGTGTAGGTGCCGCCGGACTGCTCGGAGATGCTCTTCAGCGTCTGCGTGCCTTGCCCGCCGATCACGATGATGTCGACGCGAACCGGATGGGCCCGGTCGATCGCGGCCGCCATATCACTGGCGAGTTTCGCGCCGGTGACCGTCGAGTCGTCCTCGGGTCCGTCGGTGATGAGCAGCACCGAATTGGTGCGGCCCGCGGTGTACTCCTTGATTGCGTTCTTGTACGCGGCGATCAGTGTCGGGTAGGCCTGATCCGCGCGAACATCGCTGGCGCGCACGGCATTCAACGCGGTGCTGAGCTTGGTGCGCTGCTCGTTGGTGAGGGGAGCGGTGGCGGCCTGCACCTTGTACGGCGTGGTGCCGTCGAGGTTTTTGCCGAACGTCCAGACGCCGAGGCCGAAGTCGGGTGGCATCACGGTCATCGTGGAGTTCAGGGCGGCAAGGACATTCGCGAGCCGGGTCATCGAACCGTCGGTGGTGGTCATGGACGCCGAGACATCGACCAGGACGGTGGATTGCACGCCGAGCACCGGATTGGCCATGGTGTCGCGCACTTTGTCGAGCGCGGCGCGGGCCGGCACCGGAGTGGTCGCCGGCGCGGTGGTGAACCCTGCGGCGGTGAACGTCCGGGCTTGTTCGGGGGCGCGCAGGAAGTCGGCGAAGAGGCCGCCGATGAGGTTCTGCGTCTTGTCCACCCACGGCCCGGACATCAGCGCGGCGGGGTGGTCGGCGACCGGTGCGGCACCGGTCGGCTGGTAGACGGTAAGTCCCGGTTGGGTTTTGGCCTGCTGTTCGGTAGTGGCTACGGCGTGCACGGTGGCGGTCTGCGGAGCAGTCGCGATGATGCCGAATGCCGCCGCGGTGTCCGGTGCCTCGGGTGCGCCGGCGGCGAGTCCGGAGACCGCGGACACGGCCTGACCGGACTGCGCGGCCTGCTCGGTCAGCGGCTCGGCGCCGGATATGGCGGACCCGACGGCGACAGCCGCGGCCAGCGAGGCATCCCCGGGCGGCAGCGCCATGCGTAGGCCACCCCACCCGGACAGGCCGATGTCGTTGAGCGAACCCTGTTGCAGGCGTGGCAGATCCGCCCAGGTGGTCTTGGCTTGGTCGAGCGCGCCACGCAATTCGTCGGGCACCGCGAGCACGATCGGGCTCACCGCGATCGGCGCGGGCGTGCCTTCGATCAGCCCGGGCACCCGCATGGCCTCGATCGAGCGCGACGAATCGGGGATCCACAGCACTGGTTGCGGGCCGAGGGACTGGTCCCACGGCTTACCGCTGGTGAAGGCGGCGACGACGGCGGCCGAGGGCTGTGCGGTCACCGCGACCTGGGCGCAGTGGTCGCGCACCCGAGGTTTGGTCGCGTTGTACCGGTCCGCGGCGGCGCGCACCAGCGTGGCGATGTCCGGATCGGCGGTCACATACAGCGTCGAGGGGCCGGACACGCACTCCGCCGCCGCGGCGCTGTCCTCGTCGGCCGCCCTATCCCGTAATTGGAACCACGCGAAGACCCCGGCGACCAGCAGCACGACGGCGACCACTGCGATAACCGGACCTTTGCTGATGCCTCGGGATCTGGCTCCGCTGCGATGAGTGCCCACGCTGCACAGTGTATGTTCACCTGCGGTTTGCGGGCTCGCCGAGTCGGCGAGCCGCCGCGAAACGCCCGCCGCCGTGCCAACGGCGGGCACGGCGGCGGTGTTCAGGGGCGGATCAGCTGGCCGCGGTCGAACTCGTGACCACCCCACACGCCGGACTGTCCGGTGCGGGCAGCGAATTCGGCACAGGCCGCGCGAATGGGGCAGCCCGCGCAGACGCCGCGGGCGTAGTCGAAATCCTGCGAGGGGTACGGGAACCACGCCTCGTGATGCGGATCACCCCGGCAGGCCGCCCGATGCCACTCTCGGGAGTCCGAGAGCGGGAGCAGCTCGGCCAGGGTCAGGTCCACGACCGCGGCGTTCTGGTTACGAACGGTCATCGCGATTACTCCTTTCTCGGTGGTCAGGTGGCGGCGAGCTGCTTCCAGATCTGCCGCTGTTGCTTGAGGTGGTGGTTGGGTGCCTTGGGTTGCCACAGCAGCCGCATGCCCGCTTCCTCCGGGGTGCGGTCGGCCTTGGTCGTGTTGCACGGCCCGCAGCAGGCGACGAGGTTGCTCCAGGTGTTGGGGCCGCCCCGGCTGCGCGGCCGGATGTGGTCGACGGTGCGGGCCCAGGCGGCGCAGTAGCCGCACCGGTTCCGGTCGCGGCGCAGGACGCCGGCCAAGGTGGCCCGGCTCTCGTCGTGTACTCGCGCGCTGTGCTCGATGTACACGTAGCGCAGCAGCCGGATGGTCTCCGGTAGGAGCACTTCGCAGTGCTTCGAGCGGATCGGGAAGTGCGGCGCCCGGTCGGCGATCGACTCCGCGGCGCCCGCCAGCAGCAGCACGACGGCCCGGTCGGCGCTGATCATGTCGAGCGCCTCGTAGGAGGCGTTCAGCACCAGCACCCCGGTGCGTATCCAGTTGTCGGGGGTGAGCGCCGCAGGGTCAGCGGCATGGCGAAATGGCATGGGAATCACCATGTTTCGGGAGAGGTCGAGCGGGCGGGCGAGGAGGGCGGTCAGCTATCGGCCGGGAGGTGGCCGTCTTCATGTCCGCAGCTCAGCTGGCGGTCGAATGCGGGTTTGCCGGTCGACAATCGTTGCACCGCAGCGTCATTCGCCTTCATCGGAATCATCGCCACCTCCTCCTCTCCATACGCTCGTGGATCACCGCTACCTGGTGATCATCGTCGAATCCCATGGTGACATAACGGACCTACCGCTGTCGGGTCATTTATTTCGGGACGGGCTCAGGGTCAGGCGCTCTGGAGCTGGGCGGCGCCGAAGGAGACACGGAATCGCTCGCACCAGATCGTGACACTGGTCAGTGCCGACAGGTCGGTGTCGGCGGCGATGGGATAGTTCTGGCTGCCCTTGTTGCCTTTCAGGCTGCCGAGATCGGTGTGGGCGCCGTCGTCGAAGACGAACCAGCCCGCTTTACCTTCGAGCACCTCGGCGTCGGTGAGCCAGACGTGCAGGTCGGGGCCGTCGGAGGTGTCGAGGTCCTCGAGCCGCAGCACCCGGCTGCCGTCGGGCAGTTGCAGGATCACCACGGAGCCGGAGGTCTGATGCTCGTGCGAGATGAGGCTGCCGCGCGCGAGCGTCCGTGGCTGGGCGGATTCACCCGGCGCCGCCGGAGCGGCGACCGAGGGCGCGGCCTCGTTGACGGTGGTGTTGGTGAACAGTCGCCACGGTTGGGTCAGCGCCAGTCCGACGCCGAGCCCGATCACCAGCAGAACGGCCAGGGTCCACGTGATCGGAGAACGCGCGATCTTGCGTGTGGACACCATGGCTCCTCCTTCGGACGACCGTCTCATCTCATTCAACACCGCCGCCGGGGTTATTGCCCCCACTTGGTCATGGGGGCAGGCAGCGGCGTTGTTAACCGATGGGGTGGGTCGGAGCAGGTCGAACGGTGATGGTCGGTCGACGACGCGGGCGAAGCAGCGAGACCACAGCGCTGCCGGGCGTGCTGAAGTGCCTGGTCAACGGCTTGGCCGACCCGGCCCTCGACGGCGCGTCCGCCGAGGGCCTGCGGTAGGTCCTACAGGTTGCCGACGATGTGTTCGAGGCGCTGGGCGACGAGCTCGCGGGCCTTCTCGCGCAGCGCCGGGCGGTAGCCGCTGGGGTAGACGGGATCGCCGGGCGCGTAGTCCTTGAGAACCTCCTTGGCGAGGGTGATCTTGTGCACCTCGGTGGGGCCGTCGGCGATCGCCATCACCTCGGCGTAGTTCATCATGTCCACGAAGGGCAGGTCGGTGCTGACGCCGATCGCGCCGTGCAGATGCAGTGCGCGCTGGGCGATGTCGTGCATCACCTTGGGCATGGCCACCTTGATGGCGGCAATGTCCTTGCGCACCTTCAGATAGTCCTGTTCCTTGTCGATCCGCCACGCGGTGCGCAGGACCAGCAGGCGGAACTGCTCCATCTCGATCCAGCTGTCCGCGATGCGTTCCTGGGTCATCTGCAGGCCGGCCAGCGGGCCCTTGCGCATCGGGCGGGAGACGGCGCGTTCGGCCATCATGTCGAAGGCCTTGCGCACCAACGCGACCGTGCGCATGGCGTGGTGCACGCGGCCGCCGCCGAGGCGGGTCTGCGCGACGATGAAGCCCTGGCCTTCGGCGCCGAGTAGATGGTCGGCGGGGACCCGGACATCGGTGAAGCGCAGGTGGCCCTCGTGCTCGCTGAACCCGTGCACGTGGAAGTTCTTGACGATCTCCAGGCCGGGGGTGTCGGCGGGCACGATGAACATCGACATGCCCTGGTACGGGCTGACTTCGGTGTTGGTGACCACCATGACGATGTGGAAGCTGGCGAACTGGGCGTTGGAGTTGAACCACTTCTCGCCGTTGATCACCCAGTGGTCGCCGTCGCGCACGGCGCGCGTCTTGAACGTCGTCGGGTCCGAGCCGCCGGTGGGTTCGGTCATGACATAACAGGAGCCGATCTCGCCGGCCAGCAGCGGCTCCAGGTATTTCGCCTTCTGCTCCGCGGTGCCGTAGTGCGCGAGAATCTCGGCGTTACCGGAATCCGGTGCCTGGCAACCGAATACCGACGGCGCCCAGAACGACGTGCCGAGTACCTCGTTGAGCAGCGCTAGTTTCATCTGCCCGTAGCCCTGGCCGCCGAGCTCAGGGCCGAGGTGGCAGGCCCACAGTCCCTGTTCCTTGACCTGTTCCTTGAGCGGGCGCATCAGCGCCATCGCCTCTTTGTCGGTGCGGTCGTAGGGGTTCGGGTAGAGCAGGTCGAGCGGCTCCACCTCGGTGCGGACGAACTCCGCCGCCCAGTCCAGCTTCTGCTGGAAGTCCGGGTCGGTCTCGAAATCCCAAGCCATGGTCAGCCTTTCGTGTGGTTGTCGGACGTGCTCACCACGCCGTCGAGGAAGGTGGTCGCGAGAATCTCGGCGATCTCGGCGGGGGAGTGCTCGCCGTGCGGCCGATACCAGAAGGTCACCATGTTCAGCATGCCGAGCACGCTGTTGGTGACCACGTGGTCGTCGGTGCGCAACAGTCCGGCGGCGTGGCCCGCGTCGATCACCCGCTGCCAGCAGTGCTGTACCCGGTCGCGGAGTTCTTGTAGCTGCGCACCGCGTTCACCGCTCAGCGCGGTGACATCGCGCAGCTGGATCGCGACCTCGCGGCGGTGATCGATGATCAGGCCGACGTGGCTGTGGATCAGCTTGCGCAGCTTGGTGATCGGGTCGTCGGCGCTCGCGGTGATGCGTTCGGCGTCGACCAGCATCAGCTGAATGTAGTCGTGCAGGATCTGCCAGAGCAGTTCCTCTTTGGAGCCGATGTGGTAGTACAGCGCGCCGCGCTGCACGTCGGCGCGGTCGCCGATCTCGGCGACCCCGGTGCCGTGGAATCCCTTCTCCGCAAACAGTTCTACTGCGGCACGCACGATGCGTTGACGGGTGTCACCCGCCGTCGATTCGGCCGCGGGCGGGCGGCCGCGACGGCGGGTCGGCGCGACATCGGGTATCCGGGTCATGGGCTCGCCACCGCGCTCGGTCGCGTCCGCTGCCGGCGCGAGGACAGGGGCATCGCATTCCCCCGCGTGGAGCGCGATGCGGTGGTCATCGGGCAGGGTCCAGCACGACCTTGCTCACTCCGTCCGCGCGCTCGGCGAACAAGCGGTAGGCGTCCGCGCCCTCGGACATCGGAAGCGGATGGGTGACAACGGCTTCCGGGCGCAACCGGCCCGCCGCAGTGAGCTTCAGCAAGGTGGGTAGCTCGTACTGGATCGAGCACAGGCCGATATGGAACTCGAGCTCCTTGACCTGGGCCAGCGGCATATGGAAGGGGTAGGCCCGGTTCTGGCTGACACCGATGACGCTGACCCGGCCGCGATGGCCGACCGCGCTGGTGGCCAGCTTGATGGTGGCGTCGGCGCCGACGGCTTCGATCGCGACATCGGCGCCGCCGTCGAGCATGTCGCGGATCGCGAGCTTGGGGTCCTCGGCCTCGATCGGCTCGGCGCCGAGTTCGGCGGCCTGCTTGCGGCGCTCGGGGATCAGATCGACGCCGAGCACCCGCGAGGCACCCATCGCGAACGCCGACTGGATCGCCATCAACCCGACCGGGCCGAGGCCGATCACCACGACGGTCTCGCCGGGCGCGATGCGCGCACGCCGGGCCCCGTACCACGCGGTGGGCGCGTTGTCGGTGAGCACCACCGCGGCGGCGTCGCTGACTTCCTCGGGCAGCCGCACCAGGTTTCCGTCGGCGTGCGGGACGGCGAGCAGCTCGGCCTGTCCGCCGGGCAGCGCGCCACCGAGCCCGTAGCAGGCATCGATCGCCAAAGGCGTGCGCTCGCAGGCGGCCACGATGCCGACCCGGCACTTGGCGCAGCGGTCGCATCCGGCTGACGCGGCCACCAGCACCCGGTCGCCGACCGAGAGACGACGCACCTCAGGGCCGAGTTCGACGATCTCGCCGACGGCTTCGTGGCCGACGGTGTAACCGGTCGTGTCGGTGAAGCCGTGCCCGCCGTAGATGTGCAGGTCGCTGCCGCAGATGCCGGTCGCGGTGACCCGGATGATCGCGCTGTCCGGCGCGGTGAGGGTGGGGTCGGGCACGTCGGAGTACGAGATCTGCCGCGGGCCTTGGTAAGTCAGTGCTTTCATCGCCAACCGCCGTCCAGTGCGAGGGTGGCGCCGGTGCAGAAGGCAGCGGCGTCCGTGGCGAAGAATATTGCGGCGCCCACGATCTCGTGTGGTTGACCGACTCGTTGCTGGGCGTTGAGAGTGTCGAGGTGCGTGCGCATCTCGTCGGTCCAGGCCTTCGAGATGTCCGTGGCGAAGGCGCCGCACTGAATCGTGTTGACCCGCACGGTCGGTCCGAAGCTCTGCGCGAGACCCGCGGTGAGCGTGTTCAATCCGGCCTTCGCGGCGGCATAGGGCAGCGCGAACGGTGCAGGCCGGACCGCCTCGATCGAGGAGATGTTGATGATCGACCCGCCGCCGTCGGCCGCCATTCGGGTGCCGATGAGCGAGGAGAGCCGGAACGGCCCTTTGAGGTTCACACCGATCACCTTGTCGAACAGCGCCTCCGAGACCTGATCCAGGCTCGGGTAGAGGGGGGAGAGGCCCGCGTTGTTCACCAGCACGTCGACCCGGCCGAATTCGGCGTACACCGTCTCCACCAGTGCGTCGCACTGCGCCCAGTCGCTGACATTGCACGCCACCGGCAGCGCACGCCGTCCGTGGGTGGTGCGGACCTCCTCGGCCAGTGCCACACAACTGTCGAGTTTCCGGCTGGCGATCACCACGTCCGCACCCGCCGCGGCGAACGCCAGCACCATCTCTTTGCCGAGGCCACGACTCCCGCCGGTCACCACGACGACCTTGTCCCTGAGCGACACGCACACTCCCGCCAGATCAGAAAATGTTCCGATCAGTACATTAAATCCCGGCGGCGATACAATCAAGGGGCTGTCCGGCCGACCGCCGACACCCCACGACGCGCCGACTGATCGATCCCCTCACGATCGGCGTGCCGAAATTCCCACGGCGAGAGGCCGTGTTCGACCCGGTACGGGGTGTTATCACTACCCACGGGTAACATGGATGCGTCTTTCCCACCCGGCTTTCTCAGAAGTGAGGCAGTAGATGACAGAGCGGATTCAGGTCGGCGGGCTTCAGGTGGCCAGCGTTCTCCACGAGTTCATCGAGAACCAGGCGCTCCCCGGAACCGGCGTAGATTCCGCCGCGTTCTGGGCCGGAGCCGAGCAGGTCATCAACGATCTCGCACCGCGCAATCGCGCGCTGCTCGCCGAACGCGACGAGATCCAAGGCAAGGTCGACGCCTGGCACGCCGAGCACCCCGGCGCGAACTACGACAAGGCCGCCTACAAGAGCTTCCTGAGCGAAATCGGCTACCTGCGCCCCGAACCCGCCGATTTCCAGATCGCCACCCAGAACGTGGACACCGAGATCGCCACCACCGCGGGCCCGCAGCTCGTGGTGCCGGTGATGAACGCCCGCTTCGCGATCAACGCCGCCAACGCGCGCTGGGGCTCGCTCTACGACGCGCTCTACGGCACCGACGCCATCTCCGAGGCCAACGGCGCGGAGAAGGGCAAGAGCTACAACAAGGTTCGCGGCGACAAGGTCATCGAGTGGGCCCGCAACTTCCTCGACGACTCCGCGACCCTGATCACCGGCTCGCACGTCGGCTCGACCTCCTACAAGATCGTCGACGGTGAGCTCGAGGTCGGCCTGGAAGACGGCACCGAGATCGGCCTCGCCGATCCGTCGCAGCTCGTCGGCTACCTCGGCGACCCGGCCGCGCCGACCGCAGTGTTGTTGAAGCACAACGGTTTGCACATCGAGATCCAGATCGATCCCGAGTCGCCCGTCGGCAGCACCGACACCGCGGGCGTCAAGGATCTGGTGCTCGAGTCCGCGATCACCACGATCATGGACTTCGAGGACTCGGTGGCGGCGGTGGACGCCGAGGACAAGGTCCTCTGCTACCGCAACTGGCTCGGCCTGATGAAGGGCGATCTCGCCGAGCAGGTGAGCAAGGGCGACAAGACCTTCACCCGCACCATGAACCCCGACCGCGTCTACACCGCGCTCGACGGCAGCGAGCTCGTGCTGCACGGTCGTTCGCTGCTGTTCGTGCGCAACGTCGGTCACCTGATGACCAGCGACGCCATCCTCGACGCCGAGGGCAACGAGGTGCCCGAAGGCATCATGGACGGCCTGGTCACCTCGCTCGTCGCCACCCACTCGCTGCGTGGCGACACCGAGCTGAAGAACAGCCGCACCGGCTCGGTCTACATCGTGAAGCCGAAGATGCACGGCCCTGACGAGGTCGCGTTCACCAACGAACTGTTCGGCCGGATCGAGGACGTGCTCGGCCTGCCGCGCCACACCCTCAAGGTCGGCATCATGGACGAGGAACGCCGCACCACGGTGAACCTCAAGGCCTGCATCCAGGCCGCCGCCGACCGCGTCGTGTTCATCAACACCGGCTTCCTCGACCGCACCGGCGACGAGATCCACACCTCCATGGAGGCCGGGCCGATGGTCCGCAAGGCCGACATGAAGGCCCAGCAGTGGATCAAGTCCTACGAGGACTGGAACGTCGACACCGGCCTGGCCACCGGGCTGCCCGGCAAGGCGCAGATCGGCAAGGGCATGTGGGCGATGCCGGATCTGATGCACGACATGCTCGAGCAGAAGATCGGCCACCCGAAGGCGGGCGCCAACACCGCGTGGGTGCCCTCGCCCACCGCCGCCACCCTGCACGTCACGCACTACCACCAGGTGAACGTGCTGGAGCGGCAGCAGGAGATCATCAAGGGCGGCCCGCGCGCGAGCGTCGACCAGATCCTGGAGATCCCGCTGGCCGCGGCGCCGAACTGGTCCGCCGAGGAGAAGCAGCAGGAACTCGACAACAACTCCCAGTCCATCCTCGGCTACGTGGTGCGCTGGATCGACCAGGGCGTCGGCTGCTCCAAGGTCCCCGACATCGAAGACGTCGCCCTCATGGAAGACCGTGCCACCCTGCGCATTTCGAGCCAGCTGATGGCGAACTGGCTGCGCCACGGCATCGTCACCGCCGACGAGGTGGTGGCCAGCCTGGAGCGGATGGCACCGGTGGTGGACCGGCAGAACGACGGCGATCCGAACTACCGTCCGCTGTCGCCGGACTTCGCGGGCAGCATCGCCTTCCAGGCGGCCAAGGAACTGATCCTCGAGGGCACCAAGCAGCCCAACGGGTACACCGAGCCGATTCTGCATCGGCGTCGGCGGGAGGCCAAGGAAGCTTGTAAGTGAGTGATGTTCAGTGATTGAAAAGTAGCTCGTATCAGCTCTTTTCGTCTCGAGGCCCCGCACCGGAAACGTCCGGCGCGGGGCCTCTTCAATGCGGCGCAAACAGGTAGGGCGGTAACACATACGGTGGAGAAACGGCGCCAGATGCCCTGGCCGGATACTCGAATCCACCACGACCGCCCACTTTGCTCCGCAACAGCAAGTCCATCGGTGTCCTGACCGACCTCGTCTCCCGTGGCGCATCTCATCGGCCTTTACCAGCGGCAGCAGGCGCGTCCGCTGGTGGTTCAGAATCAACGAAGCCAGCCGTACCTCATCCCGGATGGATGCGAGCTCGAGTTGGTGAGGCGGGCCAGCGTTCGAGGCCGTCGCCTGCCAGCTGCCAACCTCGGCCCAATCGCGAACCCGTCGCTTCCGTTCCGACGTTGACCCACTTGGGAAGCAGGCGTTCCGCTCCCATGGGTGGTAAATCGGCACGGGGTCGATGGATGCCGGTTGGATAAGCTCAATCGAGGGTGTCAGGGAGTAGCGACCGGGCGTGGAGATGTACATGGTGAAGTCCATCGCGGAGCTGACGTTCGGTGGCGACTTCGATCCCGAGCAGTTCCGGCAACTCGTGGCGGGACTCGGCGGAGAGCGGGACGACGTTTACTGGGATGTCGTAATGCAGCGAGGTGACTCCGTCGTCTGGATCGACATCCTGCCTGCCGTTCCCGGACGAATGAGTCACTTCGACGTGGTCGAGCGGCTGCTTGGATCGGAGCCATGTTACCGGGTTATGCTGCACGGCTCCTCGAACGGTGCGTCGGAATGGCTTATCGCGGAAGTCGTTGTCGCGGCGTCGGAAAAGTGGAAACTGGTCTTGCTGGGATTCGACGAGCAACCGATCACGATGGCCGAACTCGACAAACGCATCGCGCGGCGAACCGAAGGTCTGCTGTGGTCCCGCCGTGGACGGTGAGCATGAACGCAACGTCCGCAGTCTTAGCTCCGGCATAGGACGTTCTACACAATCTATTGATGCAATCCACCGATCCGGCGCGGGTGAAAAAGCCTCCCTCACAGTCAGCTTCCTGTTCGGGGTGGGGACTGTGTCGGTACCCCGGCGCACCATGGGGTCCATGGATGCGCACGACACCATCAACGCGGCCAACGCCGAAGCGGCACGCACCGCTGGATGGCCGGAACTCACCGGAACCGACAAGCAGCTCGGCTGGGCCACCACTGCCCGCGCGAACAAGGTGCGCGAGTTCGAAACCATGCAGATGCGCAGCGCCGAGAAGGATTGGTGGCGGAAGGTTCTGCTGCGTGAGTTGCTCGCCGGCGCCTGGATCGACAACCGCTACGGCCCCTGGCAAGCGCTGGCGATCATCAACCTCAACGAAGAGGAGCGCGCCGATCTCTTGGCTGGGCGATTCGCAAACCGCTAGGCACCCACCCCTACACCATCAATTGGGAGACGCGCTCTAGCCGCACCTCTCCTCTCCGCGCGTGACCCAGCAGGACGTAAGGACGTTGCCGTTGGCCTCCAAGAGCCTGACCTGCACCCGCGCGGCTCCACCTGCCACGTCTGCCTTGAGCGGGATCTCCCGATGAACGGGCCCCGTGCACGTGGCGCTCATACTGTTGACGTCCAAACGCGCGCCGGAGGTATCGTGCGTGCTAGCCCATCCCCGGCGGCAACCGGTGCTCAGGCCTCGGAGGTTGCCGGCGACGATGGCCGACCGGTTGTAGAACTCGACCGTGCCACGGAAGTAGGTCGCACCGAAGGTGAGGTCGAACGAGGCCTGATCGTCGGCAGCGGCGTTGGGCGCCCCAGTCAGAGTCAAACCCGCGAGCGTAGCCAGGACCGCAGTCGCTCTCTTTGATGTCCGTAGGTTACGTGTACTCAAGATAACCCCCATGTTTTTCAAAACAGTTGTTGAGAAACACTTTCAACCCTGAGTATGAATCGACATGTGGCACTTCGCCGGAGCTTCAGGGTTCCTGCCGTCACCGCTCAACCATGCTGGTACAGACCGCCGAACGGGTTATCTCTTGACGCTGCACCGGCTACGGCATTCGCGGTTGACGCACGCGGCCGAGGAGCGCGCGTCGACACCGGTGTTGCGTAGCCCGTTGGTAGAGGTCGGGTTTCGTGTTCAGCAGCGTGTACGCGCGGGTGACGGTTGGCATGGCTACCGATGGAGAGGGTCGGGATGTCGGAGGTTCAAGGTTGGCGCCTTCGCCGGTGACAGGTTCGCTTCGGTCGTCTGTTGTCTTGCACCAGCGTTCATGGGCGGACTAGCGGGTCATCCCCGCGGCCCGGCCGATGGCCTCCCAGGACTGGCTGAGCAGTCGGGCATGTACCACGTGGTCACTGCGTTGTCGCCCGACGCCGACCCCGACTCCTGCGAGCGCGGCATCGCCGTGCGCCGGCGCGCGCACGCGATTCAGCTACAACCCACCACTCGGAGGAAGTCGCGGCTTATCGTCACCTCCGCGGCGGAAGAAGCGGCGCAGTTCGCGGATGATGTGGACCCGATGTTCGGCTGGCACGCCCTTCAGCGCATAAATGAAGATGGTTGTGCCGCTGATGGTTCCGACGAAGCCGGTAGAGAAGATCGCGGTGTTTACGTCCATTAGAGGGATAGTCCTCTCTATCTGATCGAGCGAGGGCGCGGGCCATCCTCGGCTCGACCACCTCGGCGGCCGCACCCTGATCACCGCGATCGCCGCCAAATGATCTAACCGATGAGTTTCGCGGCCCGGTGTCGTCTACTTGCGTATGGGAATAGTGACTGCGAACTTGGCCATCTCGCTCGACGGCTTCACCGCCGGGCCGGGGCAGACCGCCGAGCAACCATTCGGAACAGGCGCGGAGGCGCTGACGGCGTGGATGTTCGAGACCGAACAGCCGGGGCGGGAGCAGGACGCCAAGCTCCTGGCCGACCTGCACAGCGGGACGGGCGCACACATCATGGGCCGCAACATGTTCGGGCCAGGCCGCGGGGAGTGGGATCTGGACTGGACCGGCTGGTGGGGTCCGGAACCGCCGTACCATTCACCGGTTTTCGTCCTCACCCACCACCAGCGGGACCCCTTGCCGATGGATGGTGGCACCACCTTCTTCTTCGTCAACGACGGCATCGAATCCGCACTGGCTCAGGCTCGTGCCGCCGCGGGGGACAAGGACATCGAGATTGCCGGCGGCGCGGCCGCGGTCCGGCAGTACCTCGCCGCCGGGTTGCTCGACGAACTGGTGCTGCACCTGGTGCCTGTGGTCATGGGCTCCGGTGAACGGCTTCTGGAAGGGCTGTCGGGCATCGACATGGAACCGGTCGAAACCATCGCCTCGCCGACGGTGACCCACCTGCGCTTCCGCATCCGCTCAGGAAGCTAGGCGATGCAGAGCCAGGATCGCCGCGTCGTCGGTGACTCCGGGACCCAGCGAATCGAGCAGCTCTCGCACCGTACTGGCCGTGTCGGTAGCCGACACCGGGGCCACACCGCGCGCGAATTCGAGCAGCGCGGCTTCGCCGTGATACCCCTCGTCGGTGTTGGGGGATGGCCGCCTGAGGCGATGGTGACTGTGAGCCGAGGAACCCGTGAGGCTGAACTGCCCGTAAAAACGGTGCAGAACCGCGCCGCACCCGGCTGGGCGGCGCGCACCATCACCGTATTGCGATGGGCCAGTACCGGTTCGGAAAGGGGGCATCGACGCTGCCGTGCGCAACGCGTACCGAATCAGCGATGTCATGGTGGCGGCTTCGACACCCTTGTCGCACACATCGTGCGCGCCAGAATGAATATCCGGTAATGCGCGAGAAGCGCGCGTTCGACGGTATATCGCCTGTCCTGGGGGCATGAGGATTCGACGGATCTTGTCCGGCGGCAGGACCGGATCCAGATCGGTTGTCCGACAATGGCGTCCGGCTCGGCGATCCAATGCACCCAGTAGCCGAGAAGCGCGCGTTCACGTGAACGCGCGCTACTGCCGACGAGCGAGCATCTGTAATGAGGACCAGTACTTGGCGATATGCCAGGCGAAGGGCCATGAAGAAACGGCAGCGCATGGTGGTCGGCATCGGCGCCCCGTTGGCATCGCCCGTTCGAAAAGTGTTCGATCACTTGGCCGCCCGTCCCCTCGGTGGAGAACATGATGGTCGCGGCTCTGCCGAAGGGAAGATGACGGATGCTACCGAAATCGACGGTGTCCAGGGTGATCCGGCGGGAGCGCTCGGCGATTGTGGCCGCCACGCTGTATGGGGTCTTGGTCGTTTGTGTCGGGTATCTTCTTCCGTCGGACTCAGGTCCGCTCGTGGTCCTGGTTTTCGCTATCGCAGGCTCGATCGTTGGTCTCATCGCCAACGTTGTCCCCCGATGGAAGCAGGTGACGCCAGGTTGGCTGCTGGTGTTCATCCTCACCCTCGCCTCGTTCACCTGCTGCATTGTCGTGGTGCTGGTTCTCATCAGCGATTCGTGAGGTCCCCCTGAGTGGCAGATTGCTGGAGCGCCGGTCCGGCCATCCCTCAGAATGTCCGCATCTGCCGCGACCCGCGCGTCTGAACCCGGCCAGCGCGAACCCGTGGAAGATCAACGGGCCATGCGACTTCCGGCCGCTGAGCATGCGCGCTCATGTCGAAAACAGGACGGGCAAGGTCAAGCCGGAGTATTCGAACGAACGTCCTCAATTGCCTCGGAGGTCGGGCCGACGGCTGGGGTCGATCGTCAGTGTCACGTACAGCGGTGCGTCAATCGTGTCCGTTGGCGTGCCTGGGGTGATGTCGCCGAGGTCGATCCATCCTTGCCCGGGGTTGTTGACGATGCTGACCTGACCAGCCTGCCCGTGTACTACTCCGGAAAGTTCGGTGCGTTTGCCCAGCAGTGTGAGCCGCGAATCCGATAGGTCGACCGTCAGTCGATCGCCACGTCCGGGCACCACAGGCCCGAATATGGTCGGCGGCCCGATGAGGTCAACTGTTCGGGAGGCCCGCTCGAGTCCGTCACGATACGCAGTGAGAACCTCGGCCGATGGTTCCTCGCATGACCGTAACCGGATCCCCATCAGAGCACCACATATGTTTCGCACCGGGGCGCCGACTGCCTGTTCCTGTTCAAATGCGCCGGTGTCCGGGAATCGTTCGACGGCAGTCATTCTCGTATATTCCATTGTGCCGCGCATTGGGATCAGGGCCGGGCCGGAGAGCTGATAGAGCATCGACTCCTGGTACACGGTGACGATGTCTGCCACGATCGCCGGAACCACAGAGCCCTGATTGTGCCACGACACGCCCAGCCGGAGCGGCAGCCCACGAGGTTCCCCGTACTTCGGGTCCCACCGAGCGGAGAAGTTGGTGAATCGCACCAACTCCAAGTCGCGATCCCAGTCCAGTATGGGCGGCGCGAGAAACCGCCCACCCGCCTCGTCCGGCAACGCCGTTACACCCGCGCGAAGCGAACCGCCTTCGGCCGGGACTTCTCCGCAGCAGCCGTACTCCCATGACTCGACAGAGCCGTAGACCAATTCCGCAGCAACGGATTTCGCGATCATCATCGACATCGGGAGATAGACAACACGACGCGACGGTCGCGGATCCCAATGCACCCCAAGTGAATCGTACCGCGCCTCCGGTCAGAGGCTTCAGCTGCCTGCCTGGGCCAGGTGGGCTCGCATAGGTTCAGCTGATGGATCGGCGCTCGCCCATGGTGCTGTATCGAGATCAGGAACCTGTCGGTCCGATTGTCAGTTACTGGCCGGGTAGGGCTTTGGGCACCTGAGATTGTCGACGATGACTTGCACTCAACGTGCTGACTTCAGTCAGCGAGAGTGAGCGGCAATGCCGCGTGGCGCGCGGTTCGAACGTTTCTGCGGCCGCTCGCCGAACCCGACATGCCCTCCCAGCGCTTCCCTGGCTTTAAGACACCTTCGCTCGGCAAACCTGACCGAAGTCCCTTCGCTCCGGTCTCGGTCAAAGACTCTTCCCGGTCTGGTGGAGGCGTCGTCGCAACTCGGGCTCCCAGACGCGCTGGTCGGAAACGTCACGTTGCCTATTATGTTTTCCACGATGGATCAGAAGGATCAGAACTGCGGTAATAAGGATCGACACAGCAGACCACACAAAGATGACCAAAAGTATGATGTTCATATTCCTCGATTGCATCAGGTAATTCGATTCTCGGCGATGTCGAAGACTAGAGGCCTAGACTCACTCGCGACATGTACGCCGCATCGAAAGAGCAGCGCTTATCCTGGCTGCGACTCCCGTCCGGGACGGAGCCGTTCTCCAAACGGGCTCCAGCCTGAGGAAAGGCGTTGTCAGGGAACGTTCTCGAATTGGGCGGTCCAGGTGGTGTAGAAGGTCATGCCCTGGCAGCGGGCGTCGGTGTCGGCCTTCAGGATCACGGCGTCGATCATTCGGTATTGGTAATTGGTTTCGTTCTTGGCGAGTGTCGGTAGGTGGGGGTCGGCGCCGACGGTGGACAGTTCGATTTGGTCGTGGCAGTAGGGCTTGTCGGCGGGGTCGGCGACGGTGTCGATCACGACGTCGTTTGCGCGGATGGGCAGCAGTTTGGCTTGTACGTCGGCGTTCGGGTTGGACAGGCTGAGGGTGATATACGCTTTTTCGCCGGGTAGCAGGACGCCGATATGTGCGCCGACCACGGTGGCGTGCGACTCGGCGGGGTCCGACCCGCCGCCCGCGGCGCTGCTCTGCACAGACGCCGCGAGAGCGAAGCCTGCGATGCCAGCGATACCGAAGATTGCGCCGGCCGCTGTGGTGCCGACTGTGCGTCTGATTTTCCCAGGGATACCCATGGCGGTTCTTTCATCGGGTGCGTCGTGCGGCGGGGGCCAAACGGGGGGTAAGCCGTGCCCGTTCGGTGGGCCGGGCCGCTTGGGTACGACAACCCCGAGGCCGAGGCCGCGGGGTTGTCGTGGTCGGTGATTAGCGGACGGCCTGGAATTGTGCGGTCCAGGTGGTGTGGTAGGTCATGGCCTGGCAGCGGATGTCGGTGTCGTCCTTCAGCATTACGGCGTCGGTCAGTTTGTAGGGGAAGTTGGCTTCGCTGACCGCGAGGGTGGGCAGGAGCGGGTCCGCGCCGGCGGCGGACAGGGTGATCTGGTCGCGGCAGTAGCTCATGTCCGCGGAGTTGGCGACGGAGTCGACGACGACTTCGCCCGCGGCGATGGACACCAGTTTGACCTTGACGTTGGTGTTCGGGTTGGACAGTGTCAGGGTGACGTAGGCCTTTTCACCGGGCAGGAGGACCCCGGTTTGCGCGCCGGTCACCGTGGCGGGTGCCATGGCTTCGGCCGAGCCTCCGACGCCGCCGGAGCTGCTGTCTTGGACGAACGCGGCGAAGGCGATGCCGGCCACGCCCAACATTGCGCCGATAGCGGTGACGGCGGCGAGGGCTTTGATTCTGTTGGTGATACGCATGGAGATTCTCCTTCTAGCGGGTGGAAATCGTGCGGCCGGTCGGCAGCAGGTTGATGGGTAGTGGTTCCGGTTGAGGAGCCTGGCGGTGGCAGTGGGCCGGGTGTGCTCGGCCGTCAGGGACTGGTCGGGGGTTTCGGCTCGCTGACGCTGGATGGCTCCACCTCGGGTGTGGTGGCGGTCGTGACCGGCGTGGTCGTCGTCGTTACCGGCGTGGCTGGTGTTGTCGTGATGGGCGAAATGGTGGTCGTCGTTTCCGGAGTGGTCGGGACAGGCGATGTTGTGGTCGTCTGGATCGGTGTGGTCGCCGTCGGTGCCGCGGTGGTGGATTGGATAGCGGTGGGTGCCCACGTGCCGGTGGTGCCCTCGATCGAGATCGCGGTGTTCATGCCGGGCCCGGCGGTTGCCACGCTGACCGCGAATCCCGCGACGGCGAGTTCGGCGGCAACGATCAATGCGATGATCGTGGTATGTCGCACTGTGCGTCGGCCGACGATGCCCTTCAGGGTCGGGTTTGCGGAGATTTCCGCCGTTCTGGAAGCCCGCACTGCGGGCTCACAATTGTTCTCCTGACCCGATTTGGGCATCATTGGACTGTTCTTCCTATGAATTCTGGACCGAGTCGTTCTGACTGTCCGACGAGTAGTTGAGACTCTGTACCCGCAATGCTGATGGGGCACCGAATCTGTTGTGCGGCAATACCTTACAGTTCCACGCTAACCGGTGCCGGAGTTGGCGAATTGCCTCTTGGCGTCTCGGTGGTAGCCGAGCGGGTGGATTTTGTGCCGTCACTATGAACGTCGACCGCGAATCCCGCCTTGTTACGAGTTATTGAATAACAGCGCCGAAGCGTTACCGGCGATCGAAATCGCGCGGAGAACGGCCGCGATGCTGCCCGAAGAAAATGGCGGGGTAGCTCATGGGCTCCGGCTCGGCGTGCGGGTCTGCGTGCGGATGGACGATTCCGATGGCTTGTCGAAGTGGGACTCAGAGAGATGCTTGACACCGAGATCTCCTGAGCCGTAAGGAGATCCGGGTGAGTCGACCTACCGTTGAGCGTGAGGTGCGTCGATGTCCGGCGGCCGTACAACATGCCAAGGGAGTCTGCGACAACCTGGCGATGACCTGCTGGTATTTCCAGATCGGCCAGGTTTACGACACGTGGGTGCAGCGCTACGACGCCGGGGTCGATGGCCTGCGTGACCGACTAAAGGGACCTCGGGGTAGAAGTGGTCTGGGCCCGTTGCCGTCCCCAACGAAATCGCTGACGCCGGAAGCGCTATCCTGCCTATTTCTGAAAATGTAATGTGAAAATCGAGAATCCGCCTGTCATGGCGCGCACACCCGTGTCTCGGGTCAAGAACCCGGCGGGGTTGATCGGCGGGAGGGGTTGGCCGTCGACCGGGGTGACTGACTGTGCCGCGGACACGCGGTAGCCACTGAGCGCGTGGTCGGCGGGATAACTCTGTCGGTCGTCGAGCATTGGGCGCAGGTGCGGGAGCTGAGGACGCTTCCCGCTCGGGTTGTCAGCGGTGCGGTGATTGGATCCGCCCGCCGATCTGCGCACCGCCGAGCCGATCCAGGTGGTGGGCAGGTCAATCAGACACTCCCGCACCGAACGCTATGACCGCGTCGGTCCAGGAGTGCAGGGCTCTATCGGCGGAGGTGGGTCTCGGCGAAGGCGAGGCCGTCCTCGGTGGCTGTGGCGAGGATGCTCATGTGGTCTTGGTCCGGGTAGTGGCGGTAGGTGAGGGGGTTGGCGTGGGCGGTGAGTTCGGCGGCGAGTAGGTCGGTGGTGACCGGGAACACGGCGGTGTCGGCCAAGCCTTGGGCGACGAATACCGGGCGCTGGTAGCCGGTCAGCGGGATCTCGAAGGTGGTGGCGGCGACGGTGGGGAAATCGCCGACTGCCAAGGGTTTGGTGAGCATCTGCCCGAAACCGATAGTGCCGACCCGCTCGGCCATCGGGTCCAGGCACAGGCGTGCGGTGTCGGCGAGGACCTGCTTGCCGATGGGGGTGAGGTAGCTGTCCAGATCGAAGTCCGGGCGAGCCACGGTCAGCGCGCGGAGGCCGTAGGCGGCGTAGGCGGTGACCTCGCCGGGGGTCAATGATGCGGGAGTGGCGGGATTGCCGAAGGCGAGCAGTTGTTCGGTGAAATGATTGGCCGGGGCGTAGGCGATCGTTGCGCGCAAATCCAGGTCGGGTGCGTAGTCGGCGGCCACTGCTCTTGGGGTGGCCCAGTGCCCATCGCGGTTCTGTTAGAAGTTTGTGCAGCTCAGTGACTTTCGCGGTGACTCTGGCAACTCGCAACAGTTGTGGTGCACGTGTTTCGGGACTGAACTCGTCCATGCGCATCGGCCTCACTGACCTCGAGCCGTCATTTGGGCCAGCCCACTTCGGTGATGGTGCGGTCGGTGCGGATGCCTCGGAAGCTGGAGGCGGTGATCGCGGTGACCGTGCGTGACCTGCGGCGGCGGAGTGAATAGCGGTTCCCCACCGTTGGACCTGTCGGGTCCGTCGAAGCGCTCGGGACCGATAGTCTGCGGGAATGACCGTACGGGGTTGGGCGCGAATGAGCGCGGGAGTGCTACTGATCACAGGCAGTGTGTTCGCCGGTGCCTGTGCCGAGCAGCGCTCGGACATCCCGGCCGACCCGGTCGCGGGTGTGCAACTGGAGACGCCGAACTGGCAGCCGTGCGGCCAAAACGGCGCCGAATGCGCCTCGCTGCCGGTGCCGCTGGATTGGGCGGCGCCGAACGGCGAGCGGATCACCCTCGCCTTGGCCCGCTTGCGTGCGCGGAACGCGGACCAGCGCGTCGGTTCGGTGTTCTTCAATCCGGGCGGCCCCGGCGGCGCGCCAGTGGCTTTGGCTCGGGACTACGCCCACCTTCTTCCAGCCGAACTGCGCGACCGATTCGACATCATCAGCATGGATCCGCGCGGCGTGGGCGAGAGCCGTCCGGCGATCACCTGTCCGATCCCGCCGGTCAGTCAGAAGGTGACCCAATTCCCTTCCAGCGCCGATGAATTCGATGCCTTGTTCGCCTACAACCGCACCGTCGGCACCGCCTGCCGCGAGGCCACCGGTTCGCTGGCCGAGCACGTCGACTCCGTCAGTACCGCGCGTGACATCGAGGCGGTCCGCCGCGCACTCGGCGGCGAAAAGCTCAACTGGCTCGGCCTGTCCTACGGAACTCTGCTCGGCGCGACCTACGCGCACCTGTACCCGGACCAGTTGCGGGCCGCTGTCCTGGACGGACCGGTCGATCACACGACCTCCGCCGGCCAGTTCTTCCTCGACGAATCCCGCAGCGCCGAAGACTCCTTCACCGGTTTCGCCGAATGGTGCCGCACCGACGCCACCTGCCCGCTGACCGGGCGGGACGTCGCCGCCGACTACCGAGGGCTGCTCGACCGCGCCGCCCAACAGCCGGTGCCGGCCAAGGACGACCCCGCCGGGATGACCGCCGAACAGATCGGCATGGGCGCCTACGGCATGCTGACCATCCGCGCCGCGTGGCCCGGACTGGCGCAGGCGATCGCCGACGCCACCGCGCCGACACCGGACGCCGCAGGCTTCAAGGGCGACGAAAGCGCCAAGCCCGCTTACCGCACGATCATCTGCCATGACTTCCCCAGCAGCACAAGCGATTTCAACGACCTGGCCGCCCGTCTCGACACCGCGAGGCGTGCCGCCCCCAACACCCGCGGCTACGTCGAGGGCGCGGACGTGCAAGCCGGTTGCCTCGGCTGGCCCATCGCCGCCGCCTATCCACCCGCCCCGTTCGAGGTGCGCGGCGCTCCGCCGATCATGATCGTGGCAGGCAAACACGACCCCGCCACCCCGCTGCCGTGGGGCGAGGCCCTGAACCGCCAGATCCACGGCTCCTTCCTCGTGACCTGGGACGGCTACGGCCACACCGCCCTGCTCAACGACCCCGACACCACCCGCCGCGCGATCGCATACCTCGTCGATCCGACCCAGCGGTAGGCGCAACTACCGCTCAACTGGTCAGATGGGGCGTCCGAATCGCACCGACTGGAAATCCGAGTTCTCTCCGCGCGTTCCGGGTGGGAAGAGCTCGCCGAATGTTCCGCTGCAATTCTCCGGCCTGCAGCCATTGTCGGTGTACCAGTCCGACACCCAGCACCAGCTGACCGCAGCTGCGGGGACTCACTAATTGCGCAGTCATCCGCCGGCTGCACACACACGAACAACATGCCTCGATCCGCGGCCAGCTGTCCGAGCACTCGCCACCGATGCCCGGTCGGCTCACACGCCACCGTCACACCAGCGAACCCCGCCGCGGCGTCGCGTTGCCCAGCCCAGTCCAACGCGACACCCATATCCAAGGCTCGGCACCGGAACGTCTTGCGGGCCAGGACTTTCGGGTCGTGGTCACAGACCTCGACCATCTGTTTGCGGGCGGCCAGAGCGATCCCGACTATCGCATTCCGGACCGGCACCAACGCCCGAAGGCTGCTCATCCGCGTGTTGCGGTTGCGATCACCCCGGGACACACCGCCACCGTTGCTCATGGAACGTCCCTAAGTTTGTAGGTGTCTGGGGTTGGTGCCCTGGATGCCCAGAGCGGTGGGGTGTAGCTGATGGTTCGTTGCAGCTGTTGTGGCTTCGGAGGAATGGCTGCCCCGCAGCGCTGGGCGCTCCGGCCACTTATCGAGATCTGATGTGAGTCGTCGCTGGTTAGGGACCTGATGGCGGGGTTGTCCACGGGCCTGTGCTGTGTTGACAGGAGTGTGAGAGTGGCTTTGCGCCAACGGATCTGGATCGGCATCGATGTCGGTGAGGCCACCCATCACGCCTGCGTAATGGACGAGACCGGCAAAGTGTGCTGGTCGGGTAAGTTCGGCAACGATCAGAAGGCGACCGAGTCGGTGATCAAAAGACGTTTCCGCAAGCACCCGTCGGCGTCGGGATCATCGAGTCCCTGCCCGGCATGGGGCCTCATCTGGGGACTGAATTCCTGGTGAGCACCGGCGGCGACGCCATCGCCGAGTTCGCCACCGCGGGCCTGCTGGCGTCCTACGCCGGGCTGGTGCCCGTGCCACGCGATTCCGGCCCTATCAGCGGCAACCTGCACCGCCCCAAACGCTGCAGCAACATTGCTTGGATGGGTCCACGGCAGGCCGGAGAAGTCGTCGCTGCCTGGATCCGCAACACATAGGACCTCAGCTATCCAAGCTGGCTTCAGCTAGGGCGAATGAGCGGTAATGCCGCCTATCGCGCGATGTCGCACGACCGCTCCGGAATATCCCTCGCCGGTGCGTCTCAAATGGTGTGGCGGTGGGGTCCAACTGCCGGATAAGGTGCGCTGGTTCTGTTGGTGATCGTGGTGAGGTGCGCAGTGGTTCGGGATGAAGAGGTGCCGGTCACCGTGCTGTGGCGCCCGACCGGTCCGGAGGAGCTCGCGCTGGTTCGCCAGTCCGGCTGGCGCGCTTGGCCTCCCAGACTCCCTGAACAGCCGATCTTTTATCCGGTCCTCAACGAGGACTACGCGATTAACATCGCGCGTGACTGGAATGTCGCCCACCACGGAGTGGGCTATGTGACTCGCTTCCGGGTTGCCAAGGACTTCCTCGGGCGCTATCCGGTTCAGCAAGTGGGCGGGAAGACCATTCTGGAGCTATGGGTGCCAGCCGAAGAGTTGGAGGAGTTCAACGCTCACCTGGTCGGCCCGATCGAGGTCGTACACGAGTTCCGGTGATGGAGACTCATCTCCAGATCGGCTGGCCTGCATCATGTTTGATGCAGCGGCGCGCGCTCATGGCGATGTGCGTGTGATTGCGGGGCCGCCGGCTTATATGGAGGAATTGTCCGTCGGTGGCTGGTCGTAGAAAATCCGCTCGAGCGTCTCTCGGAGTGGTCGATCCAACGGCCTCCCGCCGGTGTCGAATCCTGGTGCCGGATTGTCGGCGAACCCACCGATCTGCTCGCTCTGGCCGTCCGCTGTCGTGGCCCAGACCTCGGTGTCGGCGGGACGCCAGATGACCACCGTGTCGGGATAGTGAGTCAGTTCGGCCAGCATGGAATCCGGCCCGCGGAACGTCAGGCCAATCTTGCCCGCCGCCGGGAACTCATACGTCATCGCTTCCGGCTCGACGATGATCGAGAATTGATGGCTGTCGAGTGGGGCTGTGACAGCCAATCGGAACTCCATCTGCCAATCATGCCCGACATCCAAGCAATTCGGCTGTTCAGTTCGTATCGTCGCGGTCCATAGGCAAGGGCAGGACGGGATACTGCCGTGTGCTGTGCTTTACCTCGGTCAGAGAACGCTCACATGGTTTCCGTAATGACCGTTCAGAGCGTCCTTTGCGGCGTCGGCGATGATCTGGCGGCTGTCTTTCGAGCATCGGCTGAGAAACCCACGCACGCGAGGCCCGGACCAACCAGCTGCCGCGACCGCCGGCCAGTAAGGCAGGGACTTATGGTTGAGATCGCGGAAGTTTGCCTCGGCGTAGTCGAGGACGTCGTCGACCGCGGTGTCGGGGAAGTTCAGTCGCAGCATCGCCACCGCGCGCAGCGCGCCGTCAGCGAGAAGTTCGACATCTTGCTGCAGGCACCACAAGGCAGGAGCCGGGTCGTTGTCGACCTCACGACCCAGGCGGACAATGGCGTCGCCAAGGGCAACGTTGACCACAGTTGCCGAGCGAGGTTGCAGCGCCAGTCCTTTCAACAGTTCGACATCGCCACGGCCACCAGTCATCCCCAGTGCCATGATCAATTGGTACTGGGTCTCCCAGGTGCGCTTGTCCAGCACTTCACGTTCGACCGCGGTGCGAACTTCGGTCGCTGTCGTCGGGTCCGCGAGCACGCGCAGCCGTTTGGCTCCTCGTCGCCGCCGCGCCGAGAGCGAGTCCGTCAGTAGCGCCAATGCCTCATCTCGCGACAGCGTCATCCAGCTCTGCCTAACCGTGTTCCCACATCGTTGATCCATCGCATAGTTCCACACCGGATGACAGGGACGCGTTCAACTTCCAATGCGGACATCCGCACATGCCGCGACCCGCGCGGTTCGACGAGGACCAGCGCGGGCGTGCGGAAGATCAACGGGCAGAGATCATCTCAGCGTCGGCAATGCCCGCACATGCCGATTATGTGCTGTTCGTGGTTTTGGGGCGGTGTGGACGGCGGGTACTTCTGCGGCGTCGGTCTCGGCCGTAGAATGTGAGTGAATGGATTCCGTTGAGGTGGGTCCGTTTTCCGTGGCATCGGCCCGTTCCCTGGCCCCCGGTCGGTCCGTTGCCTACTCGAGTTCGACGGTGTGTGCAGTGATCGACCGATGCGGTAGCTCCGGTGACGGAGCGGTCGGGTCGATACAGCGCTGTACGACCACGCGGGTGGGTGGTGACCAGAGGATGTGGATCGGATTCGGATGGGTACTGACGGGGCTCGACGCAGAGGCGGACGCGAGCCGGGTGCGAGCCGAACGGCGTGAGCACCAGGTGCGGGTGTGGACGGTATCGGTCGTGATAAGCGGCGAGCGGGATACCCCCGCTTCGGCGGGGGCGGTGGTGGCCGCGGATCTGGAGTTGGCGGCCGAGCAGATGTGCGCGCACCTCGACCCGGACTTGATCGGCCACGGCGGCTGGTATCTGCTCGCCACGCGTGACACCGCGGGCGCGGGGAAGCCGAGACCGGGAACCGCGGCGCAGTTGGTGGCGCCGCTGAGCTGCGAGCCCAGTACTGGAGCGGTGATTCACGGCCGCTGGACCGTCGCCGACGAGCAGACGATGGAGTCGAGGTAATGGGCGAGACAGACATGCTCGCGGTGCGGTTCATGACGGCGTTGCACGAGGTCGAGGCCGAGCCGGGTGATCGTCGCGGCGCGGGTTTGCTGTGCGCGGCGTGTGTGCGGCTGCTGCCGGTCGAGCACGCGGCGATCATGGTCAGCACGGGCAACCCCGACGGCGGGGAGGGGTGGGAGATGCTGGGCGCGTCGGACCCGGACGCGCTGGGCTGGGCGCAGATACAGGCCGCCGCGGGGGAAGGCCCTGGCCCGGCTGCTTTCGAACTCGACGGGCCGATGCTGGTCCCCGATCTCGGGGCCACGCTCGCCGCGGGCCGGTGGCCGCTGCTGGCGGCGTCCGGGCAGGGGCAGCGCAGGGGCGGGGTGTTCGCGTTCCCGCTGCACCGCGGCGCTATCCGGGTCGGGACTCTCGACCTCTACGCCGATGCCCCGACTGTGTTGCGCGGCACCGGGTTCGCCGCCGCGGTCGAATTGGCGGATCTGATCACGGTGGTGTTGCTGGCCGCGATCCGCACCCCGCATGTGCGGTTGGAGACCGCACTCGGCGGCCTCGAGAACAACCACGGCAACGATCTCAACGGGCTCGGACAGTGGTGGGAGACAGCGGTTTCGACACGTGAGATCCATCAGGCCACCGGGATAGTGGCGATCCAGCTGGGTGTCGACATCGCGACCGCCTACGCCCGGCTGATCGGGCATGCGCTCACCGCCGGGCGCCCGATCGCCGAGCTCGCTACCGACGTTGTGGCGCACCGGGTTTCGTTCAGCCCCGATGACACGGTTGAGCCGGGCCGGTCGCAAACCTAGAATCGAAGGGACACTGGATACGCGGCTGCGTGGAGGTGGGGCGGCCATGCCCACGCGAGAGCGGGTTCTGATCAAGGCGTTCGTGCATCTGTCTGATTCCCTGATCGCCGACTACGATCCGGTCGAAATAGCTCAGGACATGGTCGAGACCCTCGCCGACGTTCTGCCCTGCACCGCCGCCGGCGTGCTTGTGGCCGACCACCTGAACCAGCTGCAGCTGCTGGCCGCCACCAGCGAACAAGACGACCTGCTCGAGTTGCTGCCCGTCCCGCCCACTGAAATCGGGCCGAGCCGCACCGCCTTCGCCGAGGGCCGCCAGGTCCTGTTGCCCGATCTTGCCGCCGATCCCCAACGCTGGCCCGGATTCGCCGCCCGCGCCCGCGCTCGCGGTTGGGCCTCGGCGTATGTGCTGCCGATGCGATTACGCGACGAGCGCGTCGGCGTGGTCAAGGTGTTCTGCCCGACCCCGGAGGGGCTCAACGACGACGACATCGCCGCCACCCAGGCACTGGCCGACGTCGCGACCATCGGCATGCTGCACGCGCGCGTGCTCGCCGACACCCTGACCGTCTCGGCGCAACTACACCGGGCGCTCAACAGCCGCATCCTCATCGAGCAAGCCAAAGGCATGCTCAGCGAACAAACCCATCTCGACATGGACACCACCTTCGCCGCGTTACGCGCCTACGCCCGCGCCACCGGCACCCGCCTGGTTCATCTAGCCCGCGCCGTCACCGACCGCACCGCCGACACCGACGCCATCCTCGCCCACATCCCCCAACCACACCCCTAGCGGGCGCCAGGGCAATCGGACTCGCCCGCAACCGATTTGGATCCAGCACTTCGACCGGCTCAAGATCCCTCCACCCACCAGAGCTCCAATCGTCGCCCCTTCACGAAATCCCGCCGCGGTACCACGGATCGAGACATCCGGTAGTGCCGCATCCCGCGCGTTGGTCCGCCGCCCAAATCTGCTGGCCAACATGGCTTCCCAATGCGCGCTCATGCCGATTTCAAGGTAGCGACGACGACCCATATCGCACGATTTCACACAGGCTGGGCCGGGCTATCCGCTTGCGGACCGCGTGCGTCGCACGCGAATGATCGGACGGTGCCACCGTGGCCCGGCGGAGCTGAAATCGGTGGCACATCCAAAGGCTCGGCGGTGCCGAATACATGGCAGCTGCCATGTCGAGCCGGGCCGGTAGCACGACCTTTCAAGGAGAACCGTGAGGATACGCGCGTCCGCGCTGACTATGGCTTGCCTGTCCGCGCTGCTGGTCTCTGGCATCGCTACGCCTCGCATGGCACATGCTGAGGAGAGTGTGGCCAGCAGAGTTCAAGTATTGGAGCAAGAAGAGTTCAAGGCAAACATTGGCCGATGGGCGAAGGTGGTGGGTGCACTCTGCGACGGCATTATCAATCCATCAAAGGGTGAGTCCGAAAAGAACGCGGCGAGAGAACGCCTCGAAGACGACGTGATCGAAAAGTATGACCAGGGGTATCGATTGAGCCCGCTGAAGTTTTCCACAGATCCGGTTGATGCCGCCCGTGCCGATGTAATGACTGTTCTTACCATAACGGAAGCGCACGGCAAAAAAGAGAATCGGTCGTACACCAAGAGGAAAGTGGACTTCACACCGCCCACCGGATTCACGCAAGGGGATACTCTCCGCTATTTCTGGTTTCTGTTTTGCAGTGTCTCGGATTTCAAGTCGCAATATAATGACGCCCTCTCGGTCTTCACGGAAATGTATGGAAAGACTTTGCAACCCGGCTACGACGACGATGAAAAGATTCGCGAGCTGTACGATAAAAAGTTGGAAGATATGGAAAGTGCAATGAGGGAAGCTGGGCTGATGTAGCCGAGCGACTAGCTCGGATGGTGATTATCCGGCCTAACCCAGTGGTGCGTGCACCGCGCCGCTGGGTAATCAGTGAACGCATAGGCAGACCGTTCGCGTCGGTGTCGCCGCCATGGTCACCCTTCCACGAGCTATCCAAGACCCGTGACCCGCTCGGATTGGCGAGTCCCCGAAGACCTTAAAGATTCGGGGTGATCTTCGGATCCACCGGCCCGCGATCAAGCGATCAAGACACCCGCTGGCGACCAGTCATGGGCTCGATGGCAAGGTGTGCGAACCAACGCACTGGCATGCCGCGGGGCGGGCGTTCTGCGCGGCGAGATCGAATGCGGCGCATACCGTCCGGTACTGCCGCTGTGCGTGCTGAGCGAAGCGGCCACGCCTCGACGGCCAGGCACCCCGAAGGTGCTGCGGCTCAGAACATCCGATAGTGGCGATCGCCGTGTTTCGAAGATCGCGGGTTCTCGACGGTGGCACCACCCAACGCTCTGCTCACCGTGGCTCAGATTGCTGAGTTCGCCAAGGGTGTCGACCTCGACCAATGCGCCCAGATCGCGGAGTATAGCCCAGTTCGGTAGGCGGGCGAACAAAGCGAACGCAGGACCGCTCGCCTACCGAACCATGAAGAGTCGCGACTACCTAGTCGTCGCCGCTATCAGCCAAGTGCTCTTTCTCCCACTTCTTGACATCACCTTTCGCAACGCAGTCCTTGTAATCCTCGAATTTTATTACGTGCACATTCTTTGCACAGTCCACCGCAATGTCGTTTGCGGCGGTGGCGCTACCGGCCTGTACAACGCCTACCAGCGATGCAACAGTGAGCCCAGCGACCACGACACTTACCGATTTCCGACGCATAGTTCTCCTCATAGGAGTCAGATTTGCTTGGGATTCGCGAAGCCAGAAGTAGTTCGTAGTTGCGCTGCCCAAAGATGGGTGTCTCGGCCTTAAATCTCAGCAGCCGGGAGGATCATCGGCTCGGCGGCGGTGTGCCACGGGGTGATTCCACGTATTCGGGCCAGCGAGCATTCCGGATGGGAGTGTCGAACCGGCAGGTCGCTTAGTCCCGGACCCCTAGACCTCAGTCAGACTGCCGGAGACACCGGACCAAACGTTCCCGCAACATGCCGCGCGGGGCGCGCGCTTCGGAATCGGCCGCACACACGCTGAAGATCAATGCGCGGAGTTCAGTCTCGGTGTCGGCAACGCAGAAGGCCGAATGGAATGCAGCGGATGTCGGGCGTGACTGCACCCTCCGGACCAGAATCGGGTCTATGACCGAACCGGGCACCGAACAGATGAATGTGTTCCTTCCGAAGGCGATGGCGCCCGCGACCCTCGATGCCGTGATCCGTCTCAACGTCGAATCGGCCCTGGCCAGACCCGGGCAGTTGCCCGCCACCATCGAACGCGGGCCCGGTCACGAGCATTCACCCGGAGTGATGTGTTGGCCGGTTACCTATACGACCGATACCAGCCAACGACAGCACTGATCACCAACTGGCACAGGTTCGGCACGGCGGACCGCTGCATTCAACATCCGCACATCAGCATAAGACGTTCTGTGTCGCGTTCATCCACGCTGACGTCGGTCGGAACGAGTGGGCGATAATCAGCATGGCGCGCGGTTCTACGATCAGCGCACGAGCTATCTTGAGCACTACTCCAAGCCGGATTCGACTTGCAGATGAAGTCGGCAGACCTGAGCAGAAGCCCGGTGGTCCGTGTCGGCCTCGGAACTGTACAGCCGCATTTCCTGGGCTGCATGGTCCAGGTGCTGTTAATAGGAAAGGGGCAGATCAAGGATGTGGCCGAGGTGGACCAGGCAGTCGAAGGCAAGGCCGAGTTCATTGTGTTCGAGGAATTCGCGGGGCGGTGAGAGGCCGTCACCCGGCAGGTTAGCCAGGTGAGCCTCAGCGGCATTGAGGTGGCCAGCCGCCCGCTTCCAGCTGGCCGATAGCGCCGCGTGATCAGCACCCATGGTGCTCATTGTCGCCGGGACCGTCTCAGCCAACATCCTGACACGTCGCGGAGCGCGCGTTGTGAGCGATCGGTGGCCGGCCTCGAACCGGTCGGCCACCAATGCTTCTGGGACATCCTCTTCTAACCGATGTGCGTGTGTTCGTCAAAGCCGTACCTGTAATCGTCGAGCGGGCCGATGCTGGTGGACACGCTGGTGGATCCGTTCGAGGGCTGTCGGCTGCGTATAGCTGCGCCACTCAGCAAAGGACGCCGACGGGGGATATTCGATCTCGGGTGAGGGCTTACCTACACACCTCCCCCGATGATGAGGTGATTCAGCAGATGTTGTGCCAGTACCAGAACAGTTGCGATGACCATTTTCTTCACCTTCCTTGCGCCGCTGCAGGGTTACAGCGTCACTCAGCTAATCGGCGGCAAGGTGTGGTGCGTTTCTCTAAATCCGCAAGAAAGGTTCCGTGGCTGAGGGACTGACCTTGAAAAAGGGCGTTGCAGGCGGGCGCTGCGGCCCGCAAATACGCCAACTCGTCCCGCGCCCACTCGCCCTCGGCGTCCGGGTCGGTGCGTTCGAAGACATTCCACCGCCACAGCAGCGGTACGGACGGGCGCGCCCCGACCCTTGTCCGCCAGCGAATTCCGTCGATCAGCTGCCGTTTCATCCACTTCGTGTTCGATTCGAAGGGGAGTACGAATATGAGTGTCAATCGATGGGCCGCAAGGGTCGCGATTCTTGCGGGGGTCGTGATCAGTGGCGCCGGTATTGCTTACGCGGAGCCGCTTGAGCCGGGTGTGATGTGCTGGAATCTCGAGGAGTCGACCCAGGTGCCCATGTGGTTTCCGCTGGAGACGGTCTGCCCCGACGCGCACCCGCCCGCTCCGAACTGGCACAACATGTGAGTTCGATCCGGCCCGACGCCGGGTGTACCTGATCGGGCCGGACTCGGCGGTGTAGTGAGTTGAGGTGTCGACATACTGGCAACACCGCGATTTCCACTGCGAGGCCCGCGCGTGCATCCACGTGCGGGCCGAGGCCCGAGATGCCACCGAACCATGCACCGCCACGCGGGGACCCCCTTGTGGCCTGATCGGCCCGTCGCCGAGGTGTCCGGTGCCGACGTGCCGTCGCTGTGGGCGATCGTTGCCAAAGTCGGCACCCGAGGGTCGGTCCTGCCGACGTTCAGCTGCCCACTGGTAGGCCGAGCAGGCCTGCGATCGTGCCACCGAGTATGTCCGCCCATTTCGGCCAAGTCGCCGGGTCGAGGGCCATGCTTCCGACGTCGGTGGCCCGGCAGCCTTCTATCGGTGGGATACCGGCGAAGCGATCAGCAAGCCACAACAGGGTGCGAGGAGCAGCGATGACTGCCAGGCTGATGTGTTCACTGAAATGGTCGCGGGTGTACTCGATGCTGGCCTTCGGATCGTGGCAGTACCTGTCCACGAGATCGTTGACCGGGCCGACCGGGATGATCCAGTCCGGATTCGATTGGTACATGAACATGGGAACATCTGGAACACGGCGGCCCATGTTGGTCTCGTCCAGGATCCGAAGGACGGTCGGACTGTGCAGGCCGTCAGGCGTGTCGAACATCGCTCTGATGTCCGCGAACGGAATCATCAATGCTTGATAGAGCATGCACACGTTGCTTTTCGCAGCGACGAGATCCTTCCCCAGGGGCGTCATATGCTGGTCCAGATACTGGGCGAGTTCGGGGTAGTCTCTGCTCACTCCGATCGCCGCCGCCAGTATGAGTCCAGCAGGAGCATTGCTGCTCGCCATGTCTATGACGGCGCCTGGCCGGGCAGCAATGCCGCCCTCCGCTGCCCCTACGATATTCAACTCGGGCGCGTAGGTGGCACGCAATTCGGCGGCATGTCCAGTGGGGATGGCCCCGCCTGAATAGCCGGACAATCCCACTCTGGTCGCCGAACCGTTCAGCCCCAGCGGAGCGAAGTTCTCCGCGGCCCGGATACCGTCGAGAGTGATGTGCCCGGACAGCGGTCCCGCGGCGTACGCCGAGCGCGGGCCCTGATGGTCGGGCATGCTCACTGCCCAGCCCATCTGTGCGGCTGCCAGGGGAAACGCGGCCTCGGCGGGTACGTCCAGTTGGCCGGTAACGGTCGGTACCGAGGCCAACTGCAGCGCGTAGGACGGATCGCAGTAGTGAGCGAGTGAATCGATAGGGAATTGGTACGACAGGAGGTTTCGCGGTTTGCCGTGGTTGTCCCCGGTGGGCCTCATCACCGTGGTGACCGCAGCAATGGCTTCCCCTCGACCATTGTTCGAGCGGTACGACAGCTGCCAACTCTCGATGTTGATCGGCAATACCGAGAGGCCGGCCAGGTGCACCTGCCGTGCGGCGATGATGTCGCCCGGCTGCTTGCTATCGATGATGTACTGCGCCGGTTGATAGAAGCTCGGATCGAATTCAGGCGGTAGCGGCGGGACGGGAAACGGCAATGCCGGCTGTACCGGTACTGTGGTCTCGGCCGGCTCGGCAGCCGCAATGGTGACGTTTGCCATCAGGATTGCCGCTGCCAATGCAATCTTCGAACTACGTAGGATGCTCACGTGATAATAGTCTTTCTCGACGAAGGTGTTCAGATCACAATGCGTAACCGAGGATGGGTGTGCATGGAGGGGTGGCGTGATAACCCGGGTCCAATATCTCGGTTATCATGGCGACGGCAGTAGGAGAGTAGGGTTGAGCGAAATGCTGTGAGAAGTCGAAAGGGCACCTATCGTTTATGTACTCGGTGGCTGCGTTGGCGGCCCCGGCTGGGGCGATCATTCCGCCAAGTAGGCCTACCTCATCAGCGATATCGGTGACCACTGTGTACGTGATTTCGGGTCTCAGGACTTGAGCTTTTCCGAACGTCCAGGGGTCCAGGAAATTCAAGTACAACGGTGGTATGCGACCGTTGTACAGGATTGCTCGGTACAACGGCTCCGGAATCATGTCTCGCGCAACGGCGGCCATGTCGACAGGAAGTCCGGTAGCTCGATACGGCGAAGAGAGAAGTACCATCTGTCGGGCTTTGGCGGCGCCACCGAGTTCGTTCAAATAGTATCGGTCGACAACGCCGCCCTGGGAATGACCCACGAGATCGACCTTCTCGGCACCAGTGGCTGACAAGATCTGATCGACGGTGTTGCGTACCTGTTCCGCAGATAGAGGAATCGGGTCCATTCCGTTGAGGCCGGGTGGAATGTTGTAGAGCTGACGGCCGTAATCTACTGTGAAGACGCAGAATCCGTGATTGTGGAGGGAAGGTGCGAGAGCGGTCCAATTTACCGCCGCCGAGAGAAAGGTCGATCCGGTGAGCACTACCGGTCTCGGGTGCTCCGCGGAGGGTTTGCAGCTGTAATCGTCGGCGCCGGGGACCGGGCTATCCCATCCTGTCATCGCGATGTGAAGCATTTGGCCGTTGCCGTATATGACGGGAAGCTCATCCGCCGCGGCGGTCGAGGCCTGCTGAGAGGTAGTCAAGCCGATCAGCCCGAAGGCCAATACAGTACACAGTGTCCGTTTCATTATAACCTCGTGATTTCGATGTGCCACGACTACAGAATGGCCCAACTATCGTCCCCAGGGCTACTGGTTTTTCCTCGAATCAACGCCGGCGCGATTGTGCTCATCGCCGAAAGGGGGAGGTCGCTCGATGCAATTACGGTAGTGCAAGTTTGATTCTTCGAGCCGTGTGCGCAGCTGCGAGCGCTATGGCATCGGGCGGAACCGTGGGGTCCAGACCTGTGAGTTCGCGTATGCGCAGCAACCGGTAGGCCATCGAATTCCTATGAATATGGAGTATTCTTGCAGCGGCCGCTTGATTGAAGGCGCAGCTTACGAAGGCTTCGACGGTGGACTGTAACACCGGGTGAGAGTCCAAAGGTTCCAATAACTGGGCCATCCACAGCCGGGCGTCCGGACTGCTGGAGGCCACTATGTATTCGAACCGCAACGCGTCTTTGCGGCAGATCATTGTGTCCAGGCGCAGCGAGCTACCGAGTTCGGCGAGCACGCGCGCCTCTGCTGCTCGCGCAGGAATTTCCGACCGGTTGTGGGCAGCGGAGACCCCCACCCATAGCCCCGGGCCGGGAGCATCTCCGGCTGTCGTGGACAGCAGCGACTGCAACTCCTCGATCTTGTCTGTCCCGGTGTCGTCATGCTCTCCGAGCGGTACCAGTGCCGTCCAGCCCTTCTCGTCTCTGATGACGAAGGAGTTGCCCATTCTGCTTACTCGGGCTCGGATGCGCATCGCCGCCTCGAACCGTTCGCTGCCGGCCCGGCACACGGCGACCAGGAACCGATCAGCGATTGGGAAGTCGGTGTCCGGCCCTCGTTCCAAGGGTTCGGTCCCGGCCAGCAAGGCGCTGCCGATCCGCCGCCGCTGTTCGATCAGATCCCATCTCGAATTGCCGATGTGCTCCGTGCAGGCCACGGCGATACGGCTGGACGTGATCAAGAGGTACTGCATCAACGGCAAAGCCATGTCCAGCATCACGGCTCGAACTTGGTCGGTCGCAGACCCGAGGAGCGACGACCACAGCGAGGAGACCACAAAACGATAGTTGTCGAGGATGTCCTGCAGCGTGACGCCGCTTTCGATCATCGTTATGGCTCGCCGCGTCAGCGGTCGAGATTCGTTTTCGGTCGGCTCGATCCCGCTCCGGAAGTACCGGAAGAACAGGTCGAGATTCACCTGTGCACCGAACGTGAATTCTAGGTCCGGTGATGGTGCCGCGAAATATTCCCCACTCTGCCGGGCGGCAAAGAAGTCGATCACTGTCAACGCTCTGCCGTGTAAACCGTTGACCAACTCCGCCCGGCTCTTGTGGAAGGCTCGGGAATCGGCCTCGGCTCGCGAGTACATCTGGGAATCACCAACCATCTACACGCCCCGTTCTGCCATCTGTGTATCGACCTCACCTGTCCGGCCACGCAACGCGGTCGATTTCGCGCCGACGGGATACGCCAACTCGGGTGAGAGCGCTGAATCAATGGCGGTAGGAGTGATCACATGAAGGGCGAAGAAACAGCCGTGACGTCGAGCATGAAGGCTGGCTCGAATGGAACCTTCGACCACAATCACCTCTCGTCATCGACTATGCGCATGCTGAGACAATTGCGTCTCGCTGAGATGTCATCGAAGTTACCCTTACCGCGACAGCGCTCACAAGAGCTCTTGATATCGTCGTCAAATCGACGGCAAATTCCGTTCCGGATAGTGCACATCGACGGATAGGGTTGCGCCGACTAGGCCGGTTCCACTCCGCAAATTTGGAGTCAAACATGGAGTTCGTAAAGACATAATGGGCGCAAGCACGAAAAGCTGGTTGACGCGCTGGGCATATCGACTGTTGCGGCAGCGAGTCGAGTCCATCGGCGCGACGCCGCAAAGCGTTATGTCGCAGCGCTCGAGCGCAGCCGGCGTGCCGTCTGCGCGGCAGCCAGTGCGATTGCATCGGACGGCAGCATCGGGTCGAACCCGGTCAGATCATGTATCCGCGACAACCGGTATGCTATGGAATTGCGATGGAGGTGCAGCGTCCTGGCAGCGGCAGCCTGGTTGAACGCGCAGTCGACGAAAGCCGCTACCGTGGATTGCAACTGGGGGTGGTTGTCCAACGGGTCCAGGGCTTTCGCCATCCACTGGCGCGCATCGTCACTGCTGGAGGCGACGATGTACTCGAGGCGCAATTCATCCTTACGACAGATCATTTCACGGTGGCCGAGCGACCGGCCGATCTCGCTGAGGACCCGCGCTTCCGCCGCGCGCATCGGAATGTCCAATCGTGTCTGCGCCGGTGAAACGCCCACCCACAACGACGGAGCAAGGCAGTCGTCCACGGTCGCAGACAGCACTGCTTGCATCTCATCGATCGGGGCCGTCCCGTCCTCATCGTGCTCTTCGATCGGGATAAGCGCTGTCCATCCGTCGCCTTCTCGGACAAGGAATGTGTTCGGCATGAGGCGAATACGGGTTCGGACACGCATCGCGGCTTCACAGCCGGTGTTCACTGACCGGCAGACGGCTACGAGAAAACGGTCCGCGATCGCGACCTCGATGTCGGATGCCCAATCCCACGGATCGCGGCCGGTGAGCAGCGCGCTCCCGACCCGCCGCCGCTGTTCGATGAGGTCCGACCTCGAATCGTTGGCATACTCGACGCACGCGATAGCGATGCGACTGGTTGTAATGGACAGGTATTGCATCAGCGGCAGTGCCATGTCGAGCAGCGCCGTGCGCGCCTGTTCTGAGGAATGCTCTAGTAGAGCCGACCAGATCAGGCGGGTGGTAACGCGGTAGTTGTAGAGAATGTCGGCCAGAGGCATACCGCCTTTTACAAGGTCCATCGCCCGGCGGATCAGCGGTTGGGTTTCATCCTCGGTCGGCTCGACGCCAGTGCGAAAGAATCGGAAGAACAGGTCCAGGTTGAGCAGTGCGCCCGCTGCAAATTCAGCCTCCACCATCGACACCGGCAACTGCCCGTCGCCTCGTCGGTCACTATAACTGTCTACTGCTGCCACCGCTCTGACACGCAAACTGTTGACGACTTCTTCGCGAGATCGACATGACCTGTGGTCGTCGTTCATGTCGAATGATGTATGCAACGGTTTACCGGCCATTTCTCAAATCCTCAACCAGCGAGTTACTATATCGGTCGGCCGGATGGCGGCGGATCGGCGACCGGATGGATAATTAGTTTATGTCGCGTATGTCGCGACCATTTCAGTCACTCGACGGCTACGAGCGGTGGAATGACCCGGTAGGCAAAGGATCGCAGTTCCTCGTCGTTGCCGAAATCTATCGCCGCGCTGGGTGTTGTCAGGATAGAGATGATGAGGCGGACGATCGTTTCGGCAGCAATGCGCGCGTGGACCGGTGCGAGGTGTCGCTGCTCGATCAAGTATGTTTCCAATGCGTTGACCGTCGCTAGTGCCAGGGGCCCGGTGTCCTGATCTGCGACCTGCTGCACCAAACGGTCTGTGCGGCATCGGCGCACGATGTAGATGAAGGTCTCGGTTACGGTTTCCTCGGTGCTGCGGTCAGGCCGATCGGCCGCGAGAAGCATGGCAGTGAAGCGTTGGGACTCCCGCACGAGCAAGCCTCGTACGATGGCGTCTCGGCTAGCAAAATTGCGATACAACCAGGCTCTGGAGATCTCGGCCCGCTTCGCTAGCTCTGCCATGGATGTCGCGGTGATCCCCTGAGCCGCAAAGCATTTCGCCGCGACATCAAGGATGTGGTCGCGGATCTGACGATCCGACACGGGGAGGTCGTCCCCGCTCAGGATACCCCACGGAGTACTGATCGGGGCGGAATGGAGTTGCGCTGAGGGCGCGCCGTCGTCCGCTCGGCGACTGTTCATGCGACAGAGTGTGCGGCTTGTCGCGGGTGCAGCGCGTGCGGAGCTGCGTCGATAAGTGCCAGCGACCTTTCGAGATAACCGCGTTGGCGAGAAGCGATGTCGAAATCTGTGCCCAGTCGTCCGCTGCGACGCAAGCGTTCGTAGCGCGCGACGATCGGGCGCAGGGTAGTCATAAGTGGATGTCGCACCCGCGTGGGATCATCTTGATGCTCCACGAGTCGATTCAGAATGGTGTTGGACGTGCCCCAGACGATACGCGAGGCTAGTGGACGGGCGATGGGGGCGAGGACGGGACGCAGCCGGTTCGGGAAGATCCGTTCGGCTCGGACACCTGCCACAGCCAGCGCTCGGTCGAGATCGGCGGAGTCCTGATCCGGCGGGGCGAAGATTTTCGGTGCTGCCGCCGCGAGTTGTCGAGCCTCCTCGATCTCGACGGGCAGCAGCTCATCGGGCACGCCCATGAGGTAGCCGATCCACTGCCACAGCGCGCGTACCGCCTCCAATTCGTCGTCGGTGAACTCGGCCCCGAGCAATTGGAACATCGACATGGGGAGTAAGAGAAACGCGTTGTTGGTCAGCGCCATCCCGGTGCCATGAATGGGTTCGCCCCAAGCTCCGGTGTTCCATGCGGGGGCGCGGCGCAATCGGCGGCGCACCATTGCATGTACCAACCGAATCTTGACGGTGTCGTTGAAGCCGGAGCCCCCCGGCACCACTGTGCCCGGATCCGTCGCGGACAGCACCCACCGAGCTGTTTCCTCATAGCGGCGGGCCGCCATCTTCACGGAGCGGCCGTTCATGGCCTGGGGTTTGTTCAGATCGCCCCACTGATAACTGAGACGCAAGGCCCCGGTCATACCGATCACCACGGCCGGTTCGAACCGCCACCACACCGCGGCTCCCCAGCGCACCTTGTCCGCATCGAACCAACTCGGCGGCTCCATCAGAGGCCCGAGCAATTCGCGCAGCGATGCTGGGGCGCCGGCCACGAACGGGGTGACCGAGTTCAATGCCTCGTCGAGTAGACGCCAACCTCGACCACGATCCATGTCGGCGAAGTCTTCGACGACTGTGTCCACCAGCCCGTCGGTCCAGAACATCCCGTGCAGAAAACGTTTCCGCACCTGATCGGGAACGCCCTGGCCGATCGCGGCGAGCCTGGCCTCTCTGTCGTCATCGGGTAGTAGCTCGGTCTCGAAAATTCCTGTGCTTTCAGCCATGATCGAACTGTAGACACTTGACTGCGATGTGTCTACAGATAGTCGATGATCTGCTGTTTTTCGGTCGTCCACCGCGACACCGCCGTCACTTCGCTTCTGCGAGGACCACGGCCCCGATGACGTAGCCTGCGCCACTACAACTCCGCTACGAGTTACGCGACTCCACCAATGCCGATGTTCGTGAGAACTGAGGTTTCGTGGCGCGAATTGTCACCGGCGCGTCCTGGACGCCATGGCGTCCGCCTCGGACGATTAGCTGAAGTCCTGCATAGCCGCGCCCGGGTTCTCGATCCGAGCAAGTACGTTCAGCAGGTACCACAACCGGGTTTCGGTGCCGTCCCAATAAGTGATGCGGCACAACTGTTGTGCGGGGGCGGAATTGGCCCCCGACGGTAGCGACACCCCGCCGTAGCAACTGTTGCTGCCGTCGGTGTTGTAGTGCAGGGTGTGCGAGCGTCCCGACACCGGATCGACGATCTCGGTCAGCCGTGACGGGGAACCCTTGTAACGGTACTGCAACGACGCGGTTTTCTTGCTGTCGAGCCGTGGTGAAGCCGGCGTCCCCCGCAGTATCTGTGTCGGCCTTTCGGCTGAACAGGGTATTGGTGGAGCTGCTGGGAATCTGGTCACCCCGTCCGGTGGCAGCGGTAGCGACGGATTCGTGAACGTATCGTGGCAGCCCTGACCCCGACCACCCACGGCGGAATTCGACGTAAGCCCTCAGTAAGTCGAAACTTGCCGTTCGTCAGGTAGTACCAGCAAGTGGCTGCGCATCACTATCAGTCCGTCGTCCGGGGCGCAAGTTCTTGCCTCACGTAAGAGAAGAGGCTCAATGGCGGCTTTCGACCGACGCCATCGAGTCCTTCCGGAAGACGCTGAATCGGCAGCCGGCAGCTCTGACTTCAGTCGGGAAGAGTGAGCGATGATGCCGCGAGCCGGGCGGTCCGAGGTGGCCAGCGCGGGGACTGCGGAAGGTCAGCGGGCAGAGATTATCTCAGCGTCGGCGAGGCACCATCATGCCGAATGCCGTGCGGTCCGAAGCGGCCGCGCGACCAGCCCGAAGATCAACGGCCCGAGAGCATTTCGGAGCACGTCGAAGGGCAAATGCATCATTGCCGCTGGGGGGCGGTCGAGCTCCATGCGAGGATGAGCAAGACGGCGATGGCGGTCATTTGGCACATCAGCTGACCCATGAGCGTGCCCGAGTTGATCATCGACCAAATAGCCCCGGCCAGCAGCGGGCAGGCGATGGCGAGACGGACAACTATGCGGCGGTTTGTCCAGCGTTTCCGCGGGCCACGTGTCGCAGCCGGTTCCTGCCCGAAAATCGAAAGAAACATCACCAGGGCAGTGCCGATCATCGCGAAGGCACTCAGGCGAGTCGCCACATGATCGTTCCAGTCTCCGCTGCCAACCAACCTGGTCGACGCAGCCAAGTACAGGCCGATGGCGACCAGCGTCGCAACCCAGATGATTTGTGTATAGCGCTTCTTCCGCCGTGCTGACACAGGCGATCCCGCCCCACCTACGCTCACAGCCGGAGCCTACCAAGGCCGACGGTTGCACTGCACCAGCAAAGCGCGCTTATGACACCCGGCCAGACCGCCGTTCGGATCGCAGAAACCATCAAGAGCTGAGCTCGCATGCCGTGCCCCAACGTCCTGGAATGCCGCTGCGCGCGCGATCGTTTGGGGTCGCGGGTGCCGGGCCGACGAACGCACTCAACTGCCGCATTGCGTGCGCCGGGTTCGTCAAGGATGCTTCGGATGTCGGTGGAAGTGGAGGCCAAGCAATGCGCGTGGGCATCGTCGGTGTACCTGCGCGAGAGCATCGCGGGGTCCGTTTAGAGGGTGGGAAATGACGGTCAGCTACGAGCAGGCCCGTGAGATCGTTCGAGCCAAGTACGAACCGAACTGGCCCGATGACTTCGGTACATTCTGCATCGATGATCGGCAGATCACAGAGAACGATGAGTTATACGTTTTCCGCATCGGAGTACGGGAGTACCTGGTGGAGAACAATATTTCGTACGCGATCGTGCCCGGGACTGTCCCTGTTGTCTACAAGACGGATGGTCGGCTAGACACCTTGTCGAGCTCCGTCTGTGATGCCCGGCCCAGCGCCGTGACCCGGCCGAACCCGTCTCCTGCCCTGAAAATCTAATCTACTGCTCACTAACTATGCGAACTGCCGAGTATCGCTCCGCGGCGAAGGACGAGCTTGAGCACAATGCGCTCCCATGCGGCGACCGCGCGGAACCAAGGCGCTCAGCGCGGATGTGCGGGAGATCAACGGGCAGAGTCCATCTCAGCGTGCGGCAACGCACCATGATCCCGCATGGCGCGTGTGGTCAACGGTCCAGAAAGGTTGGCTGGCAAAGCTTCTTGACCGCGCTCATGCCGAATATCGCGCCTTGGTCAGTCGAGCGCTTCAGGGGTTCGCAGCTGGGAATCGGATAGCCGATGCCGCTCGGTCAGCGGAACGCTTTGCGCCACAGCAGGATAGCAGCGCCGACTGCGATCAGGATCAGGTAACCGACCAGCCGCGCCCAGTCCGGGAGGCCGAGATAGTTCAGTGCGAACCAACTCCTCGAACCCCCGGCGAAGTTGTTGATCAGCCCGCCGACGCCCTGAATGAGCAGCAGCAACCCTAGTGTTTCGAGCATCAACTCTCCCTTTATCAATACATTCGTATTGCTTTGATGTCGCAAGGGTAACCTTGACCTTGGCCAGAGTCAAACCAATACGATCGATACGGAAAGGTGTTGGTGGTGGGCGGCAAGGGCGCGGCAGTGCGCGGTGTGGGTGCCGCGCACGATGAGCGACGGCAGTCAATTCTGCAGGCGGTGTTCACGATCGTGGATACCGAAGGCGTCGAAGGGATGAGCATCCGGAATGTCGCCCAGCAGGCCGGCGTCTCCATCGGCCGAGTCCAGCATTACTTTCCTACCAAGGACGATCTGCTCGCGGCGGCGTTCACCAGCATCGTCGAGGTCGGTGGCAGCCGAGTTCGCGAGCAAGTCGCGGCAGCGGGCACCGACGACCCGATCGCGGTGCTGCGCGCGATACTTGCCGAGACTATTCCGCGAACAGCCGAAGAGCGCCGACTGTTCCGAATCATGCAGGCGTTCGAGACACACGCGCTGCCGCGCCCGAGCCTGGCCGTGCAGGTGACCCAGGGCTACGGCGGGCTGATCGACCTGATCGCACTTCTCCTGGGCCGCAGGGTCACAACCGGTCTCGACGTTGGCGTGGCCGCACGGGAACTCCTCGCTCTGTCCACGGGCCTTGCCGGACTGACCGTGACCGGCAACATCACAGCGGATCAAGCCGAACACATAGTTTTCGTTCGGCTGGATTCATTTGTGAACGGTGGTTGCTGAGGACAAGGCTGAGCTCGGGGTCTCGCGGCGGAGAGTCTCATGCCTCTCAAGCGCCAGGCGCAGCGGCCACACCGCAGTAGTCAGGGACCAGGCCATCGCGGCTCAGAACATCCGGTATGCCGATGACCGAGCAGCTTTCATCGCCCGGAGACCTGCTCAGCTACCGGCGGACCCTCGGTGCTCGATTGCCTGACGAGCCATCGTCAGGCCGAGCTTGCGTGCTTCCATTGCGGAGAGGAACTTCTTGGCCCCGCCGGGCAGTAGTTCCAGCAGCAGCCGGTGCAGGCGGTTGACGGTGTCGGTGCGGGCGCGGCCGAGCTCGTCATGGCGATCGGCCAGCATGTCCAACGCGATCAGTTCCGGATCGGCCTGGACCCGGCGCAGGTTCGGTGATCGCAACGCCGCCGATGCCACCGAATGCGCGTCGACGGGGTCGGTCAAGCGGTGCGTTGCCGGTCGCGAACACTTGAATCTGTGCCGAGAGTTTCGCCGGCACGTCGATCACGATCTCACCGTCGTAGACCAGCCGGTGTGCGGTATGGCGGCCGATACCGTTGCACCCTTCGATCGCCCATACTCGCTCGGTGTATCGCGTTGCGGCGGTGGGCATTTCGGTGTATCCGGTGTTGTCGGTGCCGTATCGGCCCGTGTCCAGCACGGTGCCGGTGGGGTCGATGATCTCGATCGTGGCTGAGCGTTTGTACGGGTCCATTCCGATGATGACTGTCACCAGTGAGTCCTTCCCGTATCCGACATCGTGGTGTCCGTGTGGAAAGACACCGCTACTTCGAGCTGGGCACGCCCTCTTCAGCCATTCCCGGCACGGTGACCGGTGAGACGCAAGCCAGATGAGAGCCGCACCAATGACACAGGTGGGCAGCCGATTTGAGAGCTTCTCACCGGACACCTGGACCCGATCCTGGCCGGGATCAAGCCCTAGCGCCAATGCTAAGTAGCCGAATGCAGTGTGCCGTGCCCATTCCTGTAGAGGCGACCCTCCGTCCTGGTCGGATCCCGCAACATGGACGATCACCTTTGACAACCTGCCGTCCTACCGGTGAAGGGGGAGCATCGCACTCGAGCTGTCCGGCGCGGTGATGGCGGGGGATCGATGTAGTGAAAGAACGCGCCAATGATTCTCAGCGAGGATTGAGCCGTTTCCAGATGGAGCGCATCGAGACTCTCGTCTTACCGTTGAAGCGCAGTTCGGCATTGGTGACGGCTTGCTGCTCGGTCAGCTGTTCGATTTGCGCCCAAAGATCGAGGCTCGGGCCCAGCGGAGTCGGGCGCAGGAAGCTGACGTCGAATCCGGCGGTAACGAACGGGCCATCATGCTGTGTTCGCTGATCCACCCGCGATCGATGGCTGCTTGGAACACGACCGCACCCGAATGACAGTCCAGCACAGTGGAGATCACCCCGCCGTGGACCAAGCCGAGTCCGTTGTTGTGGTCCGGGCCTGGGGTGAACGATCCCACCACAGTGTCGTCGTCTGCCCGATAGCTGCGAACATGCATGCCGGACGGGTTGGCCGGTCCGCATCCGAAACAGGTGGTGGTCGGGAAATGGCGTTCCTGAATGCTCTTGTCACTGATCATGGATCGCCTGAAATTGCTCTTCGAGACGCTCGCCTCGAGCCTTCACCCTATCCGGGATCAAGGCGAGGTCCAACACGCCCTGACGACACAGCCGCTCCAGCTCGGCCGAACTCGGCTCCTCGAAGACGGTGACTTCCAGCCGTGGGAAGCGGCGGCGCAGCGCGCTCAGCACGACCGGCAGCTGCCGTGTACCGAAGCCCATCTGCGCCGCGACCACCAACTCGCCCACCAGCTCCTCGGCACCGTCGCGCGCCGTCGCCCGCGCCCGCCGCGCCGCGCTCACCGCGACCTGCGCCTCCCGCAGGAACGCACGACCCACCACGGTGGGCACCAGCCCGGTCGGTGTCCGGGCGAACAGCGTCGCACCCAGTTCCCGCTCCAAGTTGCGGATCTGCTGCGACATCGATGGCTGAGCGACATGCAGCAACTCCGCCGCAGCCGTCACCGAGCCCGCCTCGGCCACGGCCAGCGCGTACTCGAACTGACGAAGGCTCATCGGCTCCTGTCCTTTCCCGGACGGACCATCGCCCAACCTGTAGTGATCGCTGTAACAACGAGTGCTACAACGTCGGAGGCGGCGCGTTTACTCCACACCTGTCTGCCCGTTTCACCTGAACGAACTCCGATCGTGCCTGCGGGTTCAGGCGGTCTACGCCACACTTCTTCGAGTGCTTTGTGATGGTGTGCGGACGTGGTCGGTGTGCAATCCGCTCTTGACGTCAGCCGACCGGGCGCATCTCAGGTCACCTTTATGACGACCTTGCCCGAGACGTGGCCGTTCTCGACGGCAGCGAGGGCGGCCGGGGCGTCGGAGAGCGGATGGACTGCGGTGATCACAGGTGCGAGGATTCCGTCGAGGGCCAGCCGGGCCGATCGCTCCAGGTTCTCGCGGTCGAGGCGGCGTTCGACGAAACGCCCGCCGAGATCGATTACGGACGCATCACCCACGGCGATGACGTTTCGGGGGTCCCGAGCCAGCGGAGCGACCGTCCGCAGTGCGGCGCCTCCGACCAGGTCGACGATTCCGTCGACGCCGTCGGGAGCGAGATCGCGCGTTGCGGCGGCGACGTCTCCGGCGGCGTAGTCGATGAACCGCACCCCGATGGCGTCGGCATGCTCGCGTTTGGCGGCACTTCCGGTGCCGATCACACTCAGCTCGAGTGCGAGAGCCAGCTGGGCGACGGCGAGACCGACTCCACCTCCGACGCCGTTGACCAGGATTGTGGCGCCGGCTGGGAGGCCTAGCTGGTCGAGCACATCCACCGCGGTCGTCCCGGCCACCGGCAGCGTTGCCGCCACCGTCGCGGACAGACCGGTCGGGATGCGCGCGGTGTTCGGTGCGGACAGAACGGTCGTCTCGGCGTAGGTGCCACCGCCGGTGAGCGCGAGGCCGAAGACCGCGTCACCCGCCTCGAGCCCGTCGACCTCCTCACCCAAGGCGAGAACAGTTCCCGCGGCCTCCATGCCCAGCACGAGCGGAAACCCACGGCCGCCGTCGAGCCCAGGGACCAGACCCGAGCGCAGCGCGTGATCGAGAGGGTTCACGCCGGCGACGTCGACCCGGATCAGAACCTCGCCGCGACCGGGAACGGGATCGGGACGATCGAAGAACTCCTGCACCTCGGGCCCGCCATACCTGCTGAAACCCCATGCCTGCCCCATTTTCTGCTGCCTCTCGTGCGACCGGCCCGGTTGTTCCGGGCGATGAGGCAATCCTCATCCCTCACATGGATGTAAGGGGCAACCGGTTGAGAGCCGGGTCACACAGTCAGGCAGAGCGAGCCGTCGGCTCAGTGGCGACCGCCAGCTCCGCCTGGTGCCGGGCGTTTATCCTGATCAGCGCGTCGAGGGCCGTGCGGGTCTCGATCAGGTGCGCGATATCGGCGTCGATCCGGTCGCGCTCACGCGTCATCGTCTCGTACGCCTGCTCGATGATGTCCGGCTCGGAGGGGGTTTCCACGCACGGCAGCACGGTCGCTATCACTCGGCTGGACATGCCCGCGTCATAGAGCTGTTGGATGAGCGACACGCGCTCGACCTCGGCCTCGGAATAGTGACGCTGCCCGGCGTCGGAGCGCGAGCTGGTCAGCAGACCCTGCTCCTCGTAGTACCGCAACGAGCGCGGACTCACGCCCGTGCGTTTGGACAGCTCACCGATCCGCATCCTGAAAGCCTACGTCCCGTACGCTTCCTGGATCCGGACCGCCGACGACGGTGGCGACACGGGCGGACCATGTTGTGGCAGGCGAACAACCGGCGCAAGCACCCAAAGCGTGCGAGATCCCGACATCCGGAGATGCTGTGGGGAGCACGTCGGCGAACGCACGGTAGTGCCGCGCGGCGGACGCTGGTCGAATGCCCAAACCGAATGGCGAACAGTGCTTCTCAGCGGGCGCTGTACGTTTCGGTGGAATAGTCGGCAACGAGTTGCTGGGGTGGCAGGGGCTGCCAGGTCGCCGGTACCTGGCGCATCAGTAGCGCACAGTCGAGTTTCGCGCTGCCCGGCGGGAACCGGTCCGGGTCGTCGAAGATCGTGGACCGAACCGATCGGATGTCGACGGGCTCGACCTGCCATGCGTCTGTTCGGAGCTCGAGCCCGTCCAGCCGTTGCCCGCCTCGGGTGGCCGAGAATCCGGCCGAGCCCTGCCTGAAGAACTCCGACGCCTGCGCGAGATCGGCGAACAATTCGCTGCTTTGGAATCCCTCGGCGGTCCGGACGTCGACACTGACGGAGATGGTTTCGTCGCGGGTGCGGTAGGCGACGTGCAGGTCCCGCGCTGTTTCGCGGACGTCGAATCGCGCGGCGTTGTGCTCGCCGGGAAAGAGTCGCCCACCGGCCAGGACGTTGATCAGCGAGCCGCTGTCGCGGCGTGCGATATACACGCCGGTCGAGTGTCCCTGCGGGCCATCCCATTCGACAGCGATGCGATGTGCCGCGTTCTCGGTACGCAGTCCGGCCCAGCCGGGTAGTGCACTGGGCCGGAACTGTCCGAGGCGGATCAGGCAGATGCCGGCGACTGCCCAGCCGTTGACCAATTGCGGTCGCATTGTCGGTGGCATCAGGGTGGTGGCGATCGCGGGGTCGACTCGGTAGTTCACAAGCAGGCGTCGTTCTATGACGCTGGACATTCGCGGTGGTCTCATCCGTGTTCCTCGTTCTTGGTGTTGCGGGCTCTGCGCTGCCTGACGATGACCTGCTCGGGGCAGATCGTGCTCAGAAATCTGCCGACGCACAACGCCAGTCGCTCCTCGACCAGCGAGTAGAAGATTCGATTGGCGTCTCGGCGCTCCCGGACCAGCCCGGCGGCCTTGAGCACGCTCAGATGCCGGGAGATCGAGGGGCCACTGATCGGGAATCTCGCGGCGATGTCACCCGCGGTCAACTCGCCGGAGCGGAGGTCTTCCAGGATCTGGCGGCGCGTCGAATCGGCCAGTGCGCGGAATACTCCCGCTTCGTCGGCAGGGTCGATCTCGGTCATGCTTTCAATTTAGCACTCTAGCTAAATAGCGAACAAGCGCCGCGACAGGCAAGCCCCGCTGAGGGAGCTGTCGTAGGCCAGCGACCCACCATCAGCGGCACCGGCATCCCCGGCGCCACCGTGACGGTCCGAAACCTCCCGTTGCTGGGACTCGGCACCAGCGTCGGTACACCTCCGGAGGGAATTACCGCCGATGTCTGGGTTGTGCGGTTCGCCGAGCCCCTGCCGATCGGGCAATCGAGACTCGTGGCGACTCAAACCACGGCAGGTGGGACAAGCGCGGAGGTGTCCCGCACGATCATCGTGACACGCGGCTAGCTGCCCATTGTCATTCCCAGGTCTTTGCCGACCGCAGGGCCCACCGCGTCCAGGCGGTCGGGCTCTTCGTGTCAAGACACGATTCGCAGGCCGGGGTTGGTCTGGTTGGTGGCGAGTCCCGGGTTGTGGCTTTGGATCGAGCCGAGCAGAGCAGAGCACCGTCGGGGGACTTGAACGACGCCGTGCACGCGTTGAAACCGTGCAGGGCACCGACGTGGGCCGGTGTCCCGATTCGATTTAGTGCCGCGTCGTCGAGGTAACCACACGGGTCCAGCGGGCGCAGAGTATCGCGGTAGGAAACCGTCTGCTGGTCCTGCGCTGATAGGAGCCCCGGATACGCGGGCCGTTGAGCCGGTGAACTCGGGCGTTGGACCCGTGGGCGTCGACATACATGACGTGGCGGCGGCTACAACCGAAAACAGCACTACCGCATCAGACGGGCACCGCCTGAGCCCGAAACGGTCCGCGTGCTTCGTCGCATGCGGACCGTCCCGATCTGTTTACCCCTGATGTGCGACCAGCACTGGGCAGTGGGCGTGCTGGACGAGGAAGTGGCTGGTGGAGCCGAGCAGCATGCCGGTGAAACCGCCGCGGCCGCGGCTGCCGACGACGATCAGCTGGGCCTCGTTGGACCATTCGGCGAGTTGTTCGGTGGCCTCGGTCCGGTAGACCTTGCGGGTGACGGTGACGTCGGGATACTTCTCCTGCCAACCGGCGAGGCGTTCGGTGAGGATCGCGTCTTCAGTGGACTCGATCTGTTCTCCGTCCACGAGGACGTAAGGTTCACCCGCGAAATCGCCCAGGTGCCAGTAGCTCCAGGAGTGCATGGCGATGAGTTCGGCCCCGCGGGCGCTCGCCTCGGCGAAAGCCGCCGCGATCGCGGCCTCGCTGACCGGCCCGCCGTCGATGCCGACCACCACCGGCCCGTCGGTTCGGATGAGCTGTTCGGCACCGGTGCTGCGAACCACCACGATCGAACCGTGCCCGTGGCTGACCACGGCGAGCAGCGTGGAGCCGAGGTGAGCCAGGCTGCCTAGGTTGCCGGTGGCGCCGACCGCGACGAGATACGCGGTGCGCGAGTGCTGGATCAGCAGCTCGGCGGCTGACCCGTCGGCTGTATCGGAGGTGATGTCGAGGTTCGGGGCGACCTCGGTGGCCAGTCGGCGTGCATCGGCAACGATCTTCGCTGCCCGGGCACGGGCGGTTTCGATGATCGAGGACACCGTCGCGTCGTAGCCGCCGACCACCGATTTCATGGCCGCTAGGTCGAGGCCGTGCGCGATGAGCAGTGTGCGGCCACGTTGCGCGGCGAGCTCGGCGGCCCATCGCAGGGCCAGGTCACTGCCCGGTGACCCGTCGACGCCGACGACGACCGGCGCTGTAGCGAGTTGGTGCGGGTTGCCGGATGGTGTAGCCATATTCGTTGTTGTCCTTCATAGTTCGAGGATTTTGCCGCAGTGCGATTTCGCCGAGCCGAACCGCGTGTGCCGACGCCAGCGGTGGTGAGCTGACCGCTTCAGGACGGAGCACTGTGCGTATAGAGCCGTGCGATACGGGCACCGACGACCAACGCGGTCACCACAACAACGCCCGCCACCAGCACCACGCGGTTGACATCAACGGATGGTTGCCAACGCACCTGACCGTCCTTGATGACGAAGGCGCCGACCGGTTTCGCGCCGAGACCGAATCCGCCACCGGATCCTTGCCCCGCGTCATCGCCGCCTTCGCCGGCGCCGCCACCGCCGGAGATCGTGGCGGCGGCGATCACCGTGATGCCGTCACGTTCGATCGGTTCGCCGAACACCCGCGATACCGTCATCGAGTCTTTCGCTGTGGCGAGCACGTCTGCGACCTTCATGGGTTGTCCCTTTGTAGTTTCGCTCCGGAAGCTGTTCTTCCCGGCCTGCTTTCAGGTTCTCGCGGATCGAGGAAGTTATGCAGGGCCGTTGGTCCCATGCCGATGGGCGCAACGGCAGCTTTCGACGGCGCCACCATGCACGGATCAGGGCTTCTTCGTGGACAGATAGGTCGTGACAATGACCATCATCGCGAAGATGATGGCGATGATGACGGCGGCGACTGGCCAGTTCATGACGACTCCTCGGGGTCGAAGGAAGTGTCCAACCCGCTCGTCCTTCGGTACGGGACGGAGGCGAGCTGGACGGTGATGTCTTCGAGTGTGGTCAGTGCGCTGCACCGCCGGATATGGCATTTGGGCCTTTTCCGAGAGGGCGATGGTAGTGCCGACCCTGGTGGTGTCATTCGGCCTCACCGTTGGTGACGATGTCCAGCAGCTCAGGGATCGCGGCATTCATACGGTTGAAGCATGACCCATCATGACGATCCGTTCGCCCATGCCGAGCACACCGCGCACGTGTGGTTGCGTCGCATCACCGACGACCTCGCCACGCGGGACCGCGCATTCGCCTACCGGGTGACCCGCGCCTGGTTGCACACGGTCCGTGACCGGCTCGACGTCACCGGAGCCGCGCATCTCAGCGCTCAGCTGCCCGTCGTGCTGCGCGGTATCTACTTCGAGGGCTGGGTTCCTGAGAAAGTCCCTGTCGCGCATCAGGTCTCGAGCTTCGTCGCCGATTTCGCCGTGGCGGCGGGAGTGACCGAGGACGAGGCGGTCGGATTGGCGTGGCTGGTGACAGACGCGCTGCGTGACCTGTTCTCTCCGGGTGAGTTGGAAACGGTATTCCACCGCTTGCCGAATCAGCTGCGCGACCTGTTGTTCGGGGTATCCGTCGGCCCGTCGGACGAGGAAGAGTTCGGCGCAGTCTGAAGGGCGCCATCCTGTCGACCAATGGCCATGCGTCCGGGTCTTTCGGCACTGTGGCGACCGCACTCGGGCACGGGAGCCTGAATCTGCCGAAGCCCTGAGGAGAACCCCGATGCCCAAACCGCCGACGATTCTTACGGTCACGATGAACCCGACCGTGGACATCTGCCTGGAAGTAGATCACCTACACGGCGAAGGCAAGAACCGTGCCCATGTGCGGTCTGTGCAGGGCGGTGGTGGCGGAATCAACGTCGCGCGCTGCGTAGCCAGACTCGGCGGTTCGGCACTCGCATTGCACACGTACGGAGGTGAGACAGGCCTGCGGTTGGAGCGCCTCCTCGCGGAGGAAGGTCTGGTGCACCGCGGCATCGAGATCGGCGCTGAGACAAGAGAAGCCGTAGTGATCGCCGAGTTGAGCTCGGGTCACAGCTTTCATATCGTGCCGCCCGGGGCCGAACTGGCCGCGACCGATCGGGCGTGCTTGTTCGACGCAATCCTCGCTGCTGCGCACCAGTTTCCGTATCTGGTGCTGACCGGCAGCGTGCCGCCGGGGCTGCCCGATGACTTCTGTGCCCGGCTCCTGCGAAACATCGATTCGTCCAGGACGCGGGTCGTGCTCGACATAGCCGGACCCCAATTGCGGGAGGTGTTGCGGGAGAAGGCATTCGCCATCCGGCTCGACCGCTGCGCGGCCGCGGGGCTGCTCGGTCGGCCGATCGAACGCTTCGAGAACGCCCAAGCCGTCAACGATCTCCTGCTCGCTGCGGGTGCCACCGAGATCGCGATAACAACCGTCGGCGCGCTGGGTGCCGTGTACTCGAATGCCGCTTTCCACCATCGTATTTGCGCACCGAGTTCGCCATTTCGTAGCGACGCCTGCGCGGGGGACAGCCTGGTCGGTGCATTCACCTATCGGCTCGCCGCGAGCGGGGACGGGCTGCATGCCTGCGAGTACGGCGTCGCGGCGGCTGCCGCCACCGTCTCGCGACCAGGAACCGACGTGTTCGAAGCCACAACCGTCGACGCACTTCTCGATGAGGTGCACACGGACAGCATTGCGCGCGGCATCACCGCGGACGCCGCTTCGGCCAGCAGATTTCAGCTCGATTGACCGCACCGCGCGGTCGGACAAGGAGACCTCATGCACGCGATGGTTTTTCACGGACCCGGTAAGAGCGCTTGGGAGCAGGTGCCCGATCCGGCACTGGTCGAGAGCACGGATGCGATCGTGCGGGTGGACGCGGTCACCATCTGCGGCACCGACCTGCACATTCTGAAAGGTGATGTGCCCGAAGTGGCTTCGGGTCGGATTCTGGGGCACGAAGCTGTCGGTACGGTTACGGAGGTCGGCAGCGGCGTGCACACCCTGAAATCCGGTGACCGGGTGCTGACTTCTTGCATCTCCGCATGCGGGGTGTGCCGGTTCTGCCGTGAAGGCGCGTATGGGCAGTGTCTCGGTGGCGGCGGTTGGATTCTCGGGCACACGATCGACGGCACGCAGGCCGAGCTGGTGCGCGTGCCGTTCGCCGACACCTCCACCCACCGGATCCCGGACGGGCTCAGCGATGAACAGATGCTGATGCTGGCCGATATCCTGCCGACCAGCTATGAGGTGGGGGTCAGGAACGGCCGGGTCCGGCCCGGTGACGTTGTCGTCATCATCGGCGCCGGCCCGATCGGCCTCGCGGCCATCATGACCGCCCGCCTGTACAGTCCGAGCAAAATCATCGTGGTCGACGTCGTCGAGTCGCGATTGGTGGCAGCCCGGCAACTCGGTGCCGATGTCGTGGTGGACAGTCGCAACGCCGATGTGCGTGTGGTCGTCGCCGAGCTGACCGGTGGTCTGGGCGCGGACGTGACCATGGAGGCGGTCGGGCGACCCGAAACCTTCGAGCTCGCCGTCGATCTGGTACGCGCGGGCGGTCACGTCGCGAATATCGGCGTGCACGGCACTCCCGCGATGCTGCACCTGGAACGTATCTGGATTCGCAACCTCACGATCACCACCGGTCTGGTCGACACTCATTCCACCCCGACGCTGATCGAGCTCGTGCGCGGTGGCAGGTTGCAGCCGAGCGAGATCGTCACCCATCGGTTCGGTCTCGACGAATTCGAGCTCGCCTACGATGTTTTCAGCCGGTCGGGCGAGACCGGAGCGCTCAAGGTGGTGCTCAATCGCTGAAGTCGACACCCGCCGTTGGTGCTTCGCACCCCGGCGGGTGTCGCATAACCTCGTTTGCGCTACCGGTGGATCGGCGTGTTCTTCGCTGGAGCCAGGCCGAGCGCCTGCGCGATCATCGACGACCAGGTGCGAATCGTGTACGAGTCCTGCTGGTCGCCGTAGTCGGCGTCGCCGAGCAGACGGTTGATTATCCTGGCCTGCCACGGCAGCTCGGCAGGTGTGCAGTGCCCCGCGAAGGCGCGGAAGTCCCAGGGGTTGATCGATTCGCACAGGGCGGCAATACGTTTCGGTACGGTACGGCCGATACGCCGGCCGATCGGCCCGTGTGGGGCCGGGCCGACGCTGAACATCCAGACATCGGATCTGCGCAGTTCATCGCGGTGTGTCCGAAGGAAAGTCGCGGCATCGGGCAGGAAGGCGCTACCGCGCACTGCACTACCCAGCACGATGCCATCGAACCGGGAGAGGTCGGGCGCGTGCTCGATGTCGCTCAGTTCGACAACTGCCCCGTGCTCGGTGAGATCCGTCGCGATCAACTCCGCGACGTCGCGGGTCGTTCCCGATGCCGCCGCGTAGATTACGGCCACCCGAGCAGCCTGCACGCTAGGCATAGCGCACCTCTTGATCGGCTCGTCGGGGATTGGGTGCCGGTCGCGCGTCCGGATCCGCCGGACGTGGCGGCAGGCCGAGCGCGCTGCGATGGCACGCGAGCACCAAGTCCGCTGCGGTGATCACACCGGTCGAGCGCCCCAGCGAATCCACCGCGACGAGGAGATCCGCGTCGGGGCGCAGTACTGCGCGCGTGGCGGCGGCGCTGAGCAATTCGTCCTCGTTCGCTCGGGCCCCCTCCGGCAGTGGGCGGGCGACCGCAGACACCATCGCGGTGGCTCGCATGGACTGCGGCAGGGCCGCGAGATCCGCCAAGGACAACACGCCGACAGGCCGCCCGATCGGGTCCACGACAGGGTACGCGTGGTGGGAGGTGCGGGCGACCGGTGAACGGAGCAGCTCGGCGACCGACCAGGTCGCCGGGACGGTGACCGGTTCTTGGGTCATCGCATCGCGGATTGTGATGTCGCCCAGTCGATGACGGAGGCCAGCCACTGCTAGCTCGGCGTTGGCCGTCGACGTGACGAACCAGCCGAGCAGCATCAACCAGATACCGCCGGTGTTGCCGATGAGAACCAGCTCCGCCCCACCCAGCACGAGCAAGCCGATTCCGACGCCGCGCCCGCTGCGGGCAGCCGTCGCGGCCGCGTGCAGTTGGTCGCCGGTGCGCCGCCAGATGATCGCGCGCAGTACCCGCCCGCCATCCAACGGTGCTCCGGGCAGCAGATTGAACAGTGCCAGTACGAGATTCATCGCGGCAAGCCAGACGAGCACGTACGTTACCGACTGCCCGCCCGCGGTCCCGAGCACGACCGCGACGCCGAAGAAGCCGACCGCCAGCGCGAGACTGGTCAGCGGGCCGGCGAGTGCGATCCGCAGATCCGAACGTGGATCCTTCGGCTCCGCACCGAGTTCGGATACCCCACCGAGCAGCCACAGGACAACTCGCTCGACGCGTACTCCGTTGCGGCGCGCGACAATCGAGTGAGCCAGCTCATGGGCGAGTAGCGCGGCGAGCAACCCGGCCGCGCCGAGGGCGGCGATGAACCATCCGGCTATTGAACTCCCGTTGGCATCGGCCAGCGACTGCCCGAGCAGCAGCGTGAACAGTCCCAGCGTGGCCAGCACGGACCAGTGTGCGCCGACCCGGACGCCCGCGACGTGACCGAGTGGAATGATGCCGCGTAGCATGTCAGCGCTCCTGTGCGTAGGCGCCGACGAGGCCCTCGGCAAGCAGTATCCGGTGTGCCTGCTGAGCTGCCGAAGTTGTTCGCGCGCTGTCGGATTCGTCGACAGGGAGTTGTTCGAGACCGCGCGCGAGCACGGCGACGGCGTCGCTGAGCGCTCTGATCCGGTATTCGAGACCCGCGAACCGATCGGTGTCGGGAGCGTCGGCAACGGGGGCAGGTTCGGCGACATCACGGTCTGTGACGGGCGACGTGCCGCACAGTATGCCGTAGAGGTGCGTCGGCAGGACTGCGAAGACTCTGTCGAGCTGACCGGGGGAGAAGAGTTCCGAGAGCACGGCGGTGATGGATCCGGTGATGAATCCGACCTCACTGCGCTCGATACCCGCCTCCCTGGCGAATTGGGTGACGAATTCGGCGGTGCCGTGCCGGACCGGCACGTGGCTGGGTACCCAACCCTCGTAGTAGGTGCCGCGCAACAGCTCGGGCAGTTGTGCGGCCAGGTGGGCGGAGTTGGCAACGCCGATGCGGTCGCGCACGGTATGCATCCACGCGCGCAAGGCACGGTAGGCGAAGGCGGTGTCGTCGGTATCGAGCCCGTCGGCGATAGCGCGGACCCAGTCATGGGCTGTCTGCACGGCGGACGCGAAGAGATCGTCGTGATGCGGCATGGTGTTCCTCCTTGGTGGATCACCCGGTGCGAATCGGGATGTCGCACCGCTCAGCCTGCGTGGTGCATACCGCCGAGTCCAAGGGCCGAAGGTTGCCGTCCGATAGGGCGATGGTCCCGCGCTCGGTGCGCACTGACCGGCGGCGTCATCCCAGATGGGACAGGCGAATCCGGTCGATGTCGTGGCGAGCGAAACAGCAGCGGATGCGACACCCAGATGGCTTTGCGACGGCACCGCCGGGGACTTTGTTCCCTTTCCGATGGGAGCAGTCCGCTGTTGCACTGGGAGTGAGGTCGTTGTTCTATCGAAAGGTTGGGAGTTCGGATGGAGTACTCCACCTCGGAGGTAGCGGCAGGACCCGGATCTCCTGCTGTGGGGCTGTCATCGGAGGAAGCCGCCGCTCGGTTGCGCCGCGATGGTCCGAACATTCTGCCGCAGCGTTCGCCCGTCCGGCTCTGGCGACGGGTGATCGCTCAGCTGCGGGACCCGCTGATCATCGTGCTGCAGGTGGCGGCGGTCCTGACGGCGGTGACGGGTGACTGGACCGATATGACAGTGATCCTGCTGGTCATCGTGGTGAATACCAGTGTGGGGGTCGGGCAGGAGGTGCGCGCCGAGCACGCGATCTCCGCGCTGTCGCAGCTCACCGCCCCGGCGGCGCGAGTGATCCGAGACGGGATCCAGCGGCAGGTGCCTGTCGCTGAGACCGTGGTCGGTGACCTGCTGGTGCTGACCGAAGGCGATATCGTGCCTGCCGACGCGACGGTGACCGAAGCGGCGGCGCTCATGGTGGACGAATCCGCGCTGACGGGGGAGTCGGTGCCGGTGGACAAGTCGGTATCCGGCGACACCGCAGTGTCGGCAGGCACCGTCGTGGTGAAAGGCCGTGGGCGTGCCGAGGTTACGGCGATCGGAGCGGCGAGCGCTACCGGGCGGATCGCGCAACTGCTCGATCAGGGTTCCGGTGCGACGCCGTTGCAACGGCGATTGGTGGATATCGGCAGGCTGATCGCCGGGGTCACGGTCGCGCTGTGTGTGGTTGTTCTCGCGCTCGGCCTGCTGCGTGGTCAGCCAGTCGAGTTGATGGTGGTGACCGCGCTGAGTCTGGCCGTGGCCGCAGTTCCCGAATCGCTGCCCGCGGTAGTGACATTGAGCCTCGCGCTCGGTGCGCGTCGCATGGCGGAGCGCAATGCGTTGGTGCGCAAGCTTCCCGCAGTGGAGACGCTGGGATCGGTGACGGTACTGGCCACCGATAAGACCGGAACACTCACCGAAGGCCGGATGGTCGCCCGCGAGATCTGGACACCTGCTGCCGAAGCCACGATCACCGGGACCGCGCAGCCCTCCGATGGACAGGTACGCGCCGGAGATCGAATACTGCACCAATCCGATGTGCCCGCTGTCACTGAACTACTCGCGGCGGCGGCGTTGTGTAACGACGCACGGTTGTCCGCGCGGGACACCGGCGACGGGGAATGGACAGCGTTGGGCGACCCGACCGAGACGGCACTGCTGTGCGCCGCCGTGAAGCTCGGAATGGACCGCCATGAATTAGCAGCCGAGATGCCGCGTACCGGGGAACGGCCCTTCGACAGCGACCGTAAGCGGATGACGACGATTCACCGGCTCCGCACCGGCGGCTATCGGGTGATCTGTAAGGGTGCCCCGGAGGCTGTGCTCAACCACGTTGTCCTAGAGGATGATCCGACGTTACTGCGCAGGGCGACAGCGCAAGCGGATCGTTGGGCGCACGCCGGATACCGGGTGCTGGCCGTGGCGCGGGCCGATGTGGTGACCGAACCGTCCCCCGCCGAAGACCCCGAACGTGGCCTGCGGCTGCTCGGCCTGATCGCGATCGTGGACCCACCCCGCACCGCGGCTGCCGCGACCATCGCGGCGAGCCGCCGGGCCGGGATCCGCCCGGTACTCATCACCGGAGACCATGCCGGCACCGCCCGCGCGATCGCCACCGAACTCGGCATCATTGGTGCGGGTGATCGCGTGATCGACTGCCGGGAGTTGCGCAAGCCTGACCTGACCGAAGGAACCGTGTTCGCTCGCGCCACGCCAGGGCAGAAGCTCGACATCATTCAGGCCCTGCGCGACGACGGTCAGGTCGTGGCAATGAACGGCGACGGCGTCAACGACGGGCCCGCCCTGCGGCGCGCCGATATCGGAGTGGCGATGGGCGGGCGAGGCACCGAAGTCGCTCGTCAGGCTGCCGACCTTGTGCTGGCCGACGACGACCTCGACACGGTGGTCGCCGCCGTGGAGGAGGGCAGGCGGGTGTACGCCAACATCCGCCGCTTCCTCATCTACGGGCTGTCCGGGGGCGCCGCGGAGATCGCCGTCATGCTCTGCGGGCCGTTCTTCGGGCTGGCACTGCCACTGCTCCCGGCGCAGATCCTCTGGATAAATCTACTGACCCATGGTCTACCCGGCGTCGCCCTCGGCGGCGAGCCCGTGGAACCGAACACCATGCGACGAGTGCCTCGCCGACCCACCGAGAGCATTCTCGGTGCGGGACTGTGGCAGCGGGTGCTGCGCATCGCGGTGGTGCTGACCGTCGTCACGCTGGGGGTAGCCGTATGGGCGTACCACACCGACCGTCCCTGGCAGAGCATGGCCTTCTTCGCTTTGGGCGCAACGCAACTCGGGGTCGCGCTCGGTTCCCGCTCGCGCCCGGGATCGCTGGCCAACCCGCTGCTGCTCGCCGCCGTTGCCGCCGCGTTCACGCTGCAACTGGCCGGACTCTACCTACCGCCGCTGCGCGCACTGCTCGGCACCGAACCGCTCGGACTGGGCGATCTGCTCATCGTGGCGAGTCTGTCCGTGCTCGGCTACGCGGCCGTACGGCTCGATCGGATACTGCACCCCAGCCGCACCACGCTCGCCGAGCCCGACCCGACAGGCGACACCCCTCGCGATATCGGTAAGGACCGTCGATGATGCGGCCGAGTCTGCACTGCCGGAACCGATCGGACGCAGTAGGTCGGATCATCGCAGTGCCGGCCGCCGGAGTCGCGGCCGCGAGGCGGGTGTCGATTCGCCCGCGCGGTCGGGTCTTTCGGCCCTCCCGGGGGGCCTGCGAGCTAGCGACGATGGACAGATGATGGCTGACCTGGCGATTTCAATTGCCGGCCTGACGAAATCGTTCGGCCGGAGCAAGGCACTGGACGGGCTCGACCTGTCCGTGCGCATCGGAGAGGTACACGGCTTTCTCGGGCCCAACGGCTCAGGGAAGACTACGACCATCCGCGTCCTGCTCGGACTGCTGCGCGCGGACGCGGGCACGGTGCGGTTACTCGGCGGCGACCCGTGGCTCGATGCGGTCGCATTGCACGCCCGGCTGGCGTATGTGCCGGGCGAGGTGACGCTCTGGCCAGGCATTACCGGCGGCGAGGTCATCGATCTGCTGGGCAAACTGCGCGGCGGGGTGGATCGGCGGCGCCGCGACGAACTGCTGGAACGATTCGACTTGGATCCCCGCGTCAAAGCCCGCGCGTACTCGAAAGGCAACCGGCAGAAGGTTGCCCTGGTCGCTGCACTGGCCACCGATGCCGAGCTGCTGCTGTTCGATGAACCGACGGTCGGCCTCGACCCGTTGATGGAAGCCGAATTTCAGCGTTGCGTCGAGGAAATGAAGCGGCAGGGCCGAACGGTGCTGTTGTCCAGTCATATTCTCGCCGAGGTCGAGGCGTTGTGTGATCGGGTGACCATCATCCGGCACGGGCGAACCGTGGAAAGTGGCACGCTCACCGAACTGCGCCATCTGACCCACACCACGATCACCGTGGAAACCGTCCAGCCGGCGACGACCCTCGGCGCACAGACCGGTGTGCACAACCTGGTCGTGGACGGCTCCCGTGCCCGATTCGACGTCGAGAGCTCGCATTTGGACAGCGTGCTGACGATGGTCGCGGCGCTCGGCGTGCGCAGCCTCAGCAGCACGCCGCCGACGTTGGAGGACATCTTCCTACGGCACTACGGTGCCGGATCGGCGTCGAAGGTCGAGGTGCCCTCATGAACGGCGGCATCGTCGGAGCGCGGCCTCCATTGCGGGACAACATCTCGGCGGCGGGTGAACTGCTGCGATTCGCGTTGCGCCGCGAACGGTTCTGGCTGCCGTGGTGGTTGCTCGGGGTGGGGCTGTTGCTGGCGTTCCAGTCGGTGAGCAGCCAGCGTTTCTACAGTTCGCCGGTGAAGCTCGCGCAGTTGCGCGAAACGATGGGCAGCAATGCGGCGGCCGTGGCAATGGGCGGACCCACCCGGTTGCTGGACACGATCGGTGGCGAGATCTTGTTCGAGATCTTCGCCTATCTTGCGATCGTGGTCGCGTTGCTGAACATGTTCCTGATCGGCAGGCATACCCGCACGGACGAAGAGGCCGGGCGGGCCGAGCTGGTCCGCTCCGCACGGGTGGGCAGGCGGGCCCCTGCGGTGGCCGCGCTGGCCTTGGCCGTGCTCGCGGACGTCGCCGTCGCACTGGTGGTATTCGCAACGGCGGTCGGTACCGGGCTGCCGGTGGGCGGGTCGCTGCTGCTCGGGGCGGCGATCTCGGGTGTCGGTCTCACGTTCGCGGCGCTGACCACGGTGGCGGCGCAAGTGTTCGAGAACCCCCGCAGCGTATACGGTTCCGTCGCGCTCGCCCTGGCCGGCGCCTACGTGCTGCGTGCGGTCGGCGACGTCGGCAACGGAGCCGCGGCGTGGGCCTCACCCCTCGGGTGGGGACAGCGGACCTACCCTTACGTCGTCGACCGGTGGTGGCCGATCTTGCTGTTCTTCGCCGCGAGCGCGGTGCTGATCGCGGTGGCGTTCGCGTTGCTCGAGCAACGCGACTTCGGGGCGGGCCTGATGCCGTACGGATCCGGTCGGGCGACTGCGTCCTGGGCTCTGGGCTCACCCCTCGGCCTGGCCTGGCGATTGCAGCGTGGTTCGCTATTCGGCTGGGGCGTAGGCATTTTCGGCCTGGGGGCCGCGTACGGATCGTTCGCCGACAGCATCGCGGAGTTCATCGCAGATAATCCGGATATCGCCGCATTTCTGCCCGGCGGCGCGGCGGAGGCGGTCGACGCCTACCTGGCGCTGACCATCATGATGGTGGCCTTGCTGACGTCCGCGTACGGCATCGCCAGCGTGCTGCGGGCCCGCAGCGAGGAGATCGCCGGTCGAGCCGAGCCGCTGCTGGCTGCACCGATCAGCCGATCTTCCTGGCTGGCGAGCCATCTCACGGTTGCCCTCGCCGGTAGCGCGATAATTTTGGCGGCCGGTGGCTCAGGTGAAGGACTGGCACACGCGGTTCAGGTCGGCGAGCCGAGCCAGGTGTTGCGGATGACCGGCGCGGCGCTCGGGTACCTGCCGGCGGTGTGGGTCATCGTGGCCGTCGCCGTACTGGCCGTCGGCTGGTTTCCCCGGATTGCCGTCGCGGTAGCGTGGACGGCGTTCGCCTACTGCGCGGTGGCCCTGTTGTTCGCTGATTCCTTCGATTTACCGGCGTGGTTCGATGACGCCGCCCCGTTCGAACATATCCCGCAGGTTCCGCTCGAAACCATTGCGGCAGCACCGATGCTGGCCCTGCTCGGCATTGCAGCAGCGGTGTCGGCCGTCGGGTTCGCCGGCCTGCGCCGTCGTGATCTCGGATCGTGACGCGATCCTGGCTCGGTAATCGGGACGGGATCGCCGTTGGCGATCGACGGACGCCGCACGGGGTTTCGCTGCCCTGTGCGGCGTCGAGTGACTATGCATGATTTAGGGGAATTAGACCCCGGAGCAAAGACTTTCGGCTCTCCTGCCGAGGCCCGCATCGATGTCACAGTCGGAGGACGTCAGCGAGTGAATATGTCGGTCGAACGGACGTCGGGAGATGAACGATGATGGGAATGGATACACATCCGGGTGGTTTGCTGCACATGCTGATGATCTGCCTGCACCACAAGTGGGGGATGCTGCCGCCGATGATCATGCCGATGTGACGGCTGCACCGCAGCTTCGGATACCCGACGGGGCGGCCCGAGGTCTCGAATCTTCCTGGTCGATTCGAGAAATATCGGGAAATGTGTTGCGGCGCAGGGTGTCCGAGTCGGTGTTCATGGTGGGCGAGGGTGGGATCGGGACCCGGGGATCGGTTGAGGAGGACGGCCAAGATGCGGTGCCCGCAGTCTATGTGGCCGGAATATATACCGGTTCCGGGCCGGAGCAACAGCTACTCGGGTGTCCACAATGGACCGGCCTGTCCATCGACCCGCCGATCGCCGCCGACGAACGCATTCTCGATCTGCGCACCGGTGTGCTGCATCGCCGAGAAACAACGATGGACAAGGACTTCCGGAGTTTCCGGTTCGCTTGCGCGGATCGGCCAGGGGTGTTCGTGTTGCGCGCCGAGGCCGCGGAGTCGCGGCTCGAACCCGGTGCCGCGCTGCGCGATGCCGCGTCCTCAGGGTGCGAGGCCGAGTCCTCGCACGACGAGACACGAAGCATCCGGACGACATCCGACGTCGCGGGTGCGGTCGTCGCCGCGGCGACACAACGAATCGTGAACGACGGCGGCCATCGCACCGTGGATCGGATAGCCGTCTACATCGCCGAGAAGCCCGGCGAACGGACGGCTCATCGTGCGATGGGGGAGCTTTCGGAGGTCCGCGCACGCGGCGTCGATCGGTTACTACGTGACCAGGAAGCCGCCTGGGCACAACGGTGGTCCGCCGTGGGCATCGACTTGCCCGACGCTCCGGATGTCGAACTTGCCGTGCGGTTCGCACTGTTCCAACTGTGGTGCAACGCGAATGCGCACGGCGAATCGGCGGTGGGTGCTCGCGGTGTCTCCGGTTCCGGCTACCGCGGCCACGTCTTCTGGGACAGCGATGTCTTCGTGTTGCCCGCGATGGTCAGCATCGATCCCGCCGCCGCGGCGGCGATGGTGGCCTATCGGATGCGCCGTTTGCCCGCCGCACGGCAGCGCGCCCGCGCGAACGATTGCCGAGGCGCGCGATTTCCGTGGGAGTCCGCTGCCGACGGGACCGATGTTACTCCGACGGCCGGCCACCTCGGCGGCACGCCGGTGACCATCCTGACCGGACGTATGGAGGAGCACATCACCGCCGATGTCGCCTGGGCGGCAGACTATTACGCGGAGTGGACAGGCCAACCCGAGTTCACCGGTGAAACGGTGCGCGAGTTGTTGACCGATACCGCCGCGTACTGGGTGTCGCGGTGCAGGCTCGACCCGACCGGCCGCGCCCACCTCGACCGGGTGATCGGGCCCGACGAATACCACGAGGCCGTCGACGACAACGCGTACACCAATGTGATGGCCCGGTGGAATCTGCGCCGCGCGGCGCGGCTCCAACCACGCGATGCCGCCGAGGCGAGTGAGTTCGCGGCGTGGCGGTGGCTGGCCGACCGGATCGTGGACCAACGACAGCCGGACGGGCGCTACGAGCAGTTCACCGGGTACTTCGGATTGGAACCACTAGTGGCTGCGGATGTCGCGCGGCCACCCGTCGCGGCGGATGTGCTGCTCGGACCGGCGCGGGTCGCCGGTTCCCAATTGATCAAGCAGCCGGACGTACTCATGTTGCATCACCTGGTGCCCGACGAGGTCGCACCGGGTTCACTGATCCCGAATCTCGATTTCTACGGCCCGCGCACGACACATGGTTCGTCGCTGTCTCCGGCGATTATGGCGGCCCTGCTGGCCCGGGCCGGTCGGCCGGACGAAGCGCTGGCGATGCTGCGCATCGCGTTACGCCTTGATCTCGACGATCGCACCGGGACCACCGCCGCCGGCCTGCATCTGGCGACCCTGGCTGGAGTCTGGCAGGCGATGCTCACGGGTTTCGCAGGGGTCCGCGTGCGCGGCGGGGTGCTGCGTGTACGCCCGGTACTGCCTGCCGGATGGTACCGGCTTGGGCTTTCGTTCCGCTGCCTCGGCGTGTGTGTACGGCTCGACATCACCGGCGATGGAATCGCTGTCCGCGCGGACGGCGCTATCGCGGTCGGCGTGTACGACCGGGCGCCCATCGAGCTGGGCGGCGCACTGTGGTTCCCACGGGAGGAGAGCGGTCATGAATAAGAGTCATGGAGCACCCCACGAGAATCCGGCCGTCCGGGCGGACCCGGCCGGGCCTGCGCGATACGTGCTGAGTGCGGGCGGTGCGTCGGTCGACTCCGTCGCCGGTGCCCTGGCAGTGGTGTTCGGCGCCTTAGTCCGTGCCGAGCCGTTTGAGTCCACCGCTGAGTACCTGCGGTCGCTCGCGGAGCCGGATGTCGTGCTCGGGGTATTCGGACGCGGCGAGCAGGCCTGGCGGATCGCTCGGGACTCTCGGACTCCGATCGTTGCGGTGCCCAGTGGATTTCGGTGTGCGACCATCCAGAGAGTGCTGGTGCCGTTGGACGGGACGGTGGAAGCGGCTGCGGCCGTCGCCGAGACAGCGCAGTTGTTCCGCGCGGCCGACGTCGAGGTGATCGTGTTGCATGTGTTCGATCGGCGGACTGTTCCGGCATATTGGGATCAAGCGGCACATGAGCGCGTTGCGTGGGAGGAAGAATTCCTGTCGCGGTACTGCACACCGTATTTCGGCAGTCCAGGCCCGGCATTGACATTGCGCAATGGTGTACCCGCCGAGAGTGTTGTCGAGATCGCCGACAATGAGGCGGATCTGGTCATCCTCGGCTGGTCGCAGTGCATGCCGCCGGGACATGCGGAAGTCGTCCGGCGGGCCATGACCGACCTCGCGGTACCAGTGCTGTTCATACCGATGGCCTCGAAGTAGAGGGCTTGTGGCCCTAAGGCACAACACCACTTACGCGGTTTCCTTGAAGTATGACTTACTCCGCCAAGCTCGACTTCGATTCCATTTTCGGTGCGGCACAGGCCTGCCCGGCTTGTGGGTCCGCTGATATCGGTATTTCGGAATCGGATCGCGATATATCGTTTAGTTGCCGCAGTTGCGGTTCCGAATTGCACCTTGTTCGATACCCCGTCCTCGGCGAGCGTTTTTCGGCGCCGCACACACCCGAGGATGTGGTTGTCGACGCTCCGGCAGCACGGTGACATCTAGAATGCCGTCGTCTGCTGCCCAGCATCGTCAACCGGGCCCCGTCCCTTTCAGGGGCGGGGCCCGCTTGTCGCCGCACTCCGCGCGCGTTCGGATCAGGTGACGTTTGTCGTGCCTGCCGAGCTCTGCTCGACAGCTTGCGCTGCGCGGCCTGTCCTATCCTGCTCGTCGGCTCGTGTGGACACAGCCCAGTGTTCGGCGCGTGCTTTGATGCCGAGCAGCATTTTACGTTCCATCACCCAGCTGCCCGGCTCCATGACGAGGGTGTTGAACAGCCGGACGGGAAGTGGTGCGTTCGGGGTGGCGATGCGATTGCGGCTGACCAGCCGGGTGCCGTGGTCGGTCGGATACAGGCCGAACGCCCAGACCCAGCTGCCGTCCTGGGCGGCGAAAACCAGTACTTGCGGAGGTTCCATGATCGCTACGCGCATCTGTGGGCCGTTGGGCCCGAGCGCGAGAGTGTCTCCTGGCGTGAGGTTCTGGAACTGCGACAGGATGGTGTCGGCGCTGTGCATGTTCAGGCCGAATAGATTCTCGATCCAGTCGTAGGTGTATGCCCCACCGCGGCCAGGGCCGAGTTGCACCAGCCATGGCCAGATCGCTTCGGGTCCGGTAGCGATGGTGATGGCCCTGGTGGACTGGATGTCGGGTGCGGGGAGCAGTTCGTCGCCGGGCATGGCGCGCGCCACTTCGTCGGCGTCGGCGCCCCAAGTCAGGCATTGCTTGCGCAGGAACAGCGGATAGGCGGCCAACAATGTCGCCAATCCGGTTGCGGCCGTTGTGGTTTTGTTCATCGATGTCTCGTTCGAAGGGAAGTCGGCTACGCCGGGTGGGTGACCATGACCGGGCAATGGGCATGCTGGACAAGGAAATTGCTGGTCGAGCCGAGCAGCAGGCCGGTGAATCCGCCGCGTCCGCGACTGCCGACCACGATGAGCTGGGCGGATTTCGACCGACTCATCAACTGGTCGCGCGGACTGGGCGCGCATACCTCGGGTGTGACTGTGACATCGGGGTACTTTTCCGACCAACCGGCGAGCCGTTCGGCCAGGATGGCGTCTTCCGCGGTTTCCTGGTCCGGCCCCACGAGGCCTACGTTGAGGTGGCCGGCGAACTCCCCGAAATGCCAATCGCTCCAGGAGTGGACGGCGATCAGGTCGGTCTTGCGGTTCGACGCTTCGGCGAAGGCGGCGGCAATCGCAGTTTCGCTCACCGGGCTGCCGTCGATGCCGACGACGACGGGTCCGTCGTGTCGAAGGGGCTGTTCGGTGCCCGCCGTGCGGACTACCACGACGTTGCCGTGACCGTGGCTGGCGACCGCGAGCAGGGTGGAGCCGAGGTGTGCGATGGTTCCCGCAGTGCCGGTGGCGCCCAGCGCTACCAGGTTCGCGGTCTTGGAGTGGTGGATCAGTACCCGCGCCGCGCTGGTTTCGGAGATCTCGGTGGCGATGTCCAGACTCGGCGCGACTTCGTGGGCCAGTCGGCGCGCGTCGGCAACGACCTTCATACCGCGGGTGCGGATGGCATCGATGACCGAAGGCACCATCACGTCGTAGCTGCCGAGCAGTGAGCGTGTCGCGGTGATGTCGAGGCCGTGCACGATTCGCAGTGGGCGCTCGCGCCGTGCCGCGGTTTCCGCGGCCCACCGGACGGCGAGGTCGCTGCCCTCGGAGCCGTCGACTCCGACCACCACCGCCGCCGATGCCAACTGGTGCGGATTGTCGTTCTGATAGGTGTCCATGTCGGTTGTCCTTCGAGCGCTCGCTTAGTGGGTTATTCGTACGGTACGAATTCGCGGACCGGTTCGACTGCTGGCGTTGGTCACCGATCGACGGGCCGAAAGATGGCTGCGCCGTGGACATTTCTGTGTGCCTGTCCAGCAGCACGGTGGTAAGTGTCTTTGGTCCCGGCGGGAGGGGGCGCATCGAGGCCGAACGGCTCTACCAGGTGTTATCGCAACCGGGACAGGGTGGAGAGATCACCACGCGAACTCCTACCCGAGGCAGGCCCGATGAACGCCGAAACACTTACCGACGCCGCTTCCGAGACTGTGCAAGCCGCGAATATTGCTGAAGCGCCAGGTAATTCGCCGAACATGCTGCTCGCCCACTACCTGGACAAGCAGCGCACGGCAATCACGGAGGGAGAGACAGCGGCCCGCCGGGGTGAACCCGGTGCGGTCGCCGCGATCATCATCGCCGCTCGCCGGGCTCGTAGCGCGCTCGCCGCGCACCGATCCGCGGCCGGCCGACATGCCGAGACGCGCCGGTTGATCGAGGAACTACGGTGGCTCGGCGTCGGCCTGGACTTGGCGCACGACCTCGAGACGCAGCGAACCCGGATCACAGCCGCTGTGGATGCGCTGGGCCCTCGATACATCCGAGGGCCGGTTCGCACACGGATCGCGGACTATTTCGACACCCGAATTCAACTGGCGGCGGCCGAGGCCAAGGATTTCCTCGGCTCTGCCCGCTATCTGACGATCCTCGACGATCTCGAAGTGTGTGCAGCGTCGCTGCGGGACGGATCGAGCCCCTTTGCGGCGACCGAACGAGTCGATGCGATCCTGCGTGATCTGCTGACCCGAGTCCGTGCCCGCATCCGCGCGGTAGACGCCGCCACCGACGAGGACGCCCATGACGCCGCCGTGCACGCGGTGCGCAAGGCGGCCAGGCGCATGCGCTACTACCTCGAGTCCATCCGGCAACTCTCGCTGCGGCACTGCGACGGTGCCCTCGTCGAACTGACCGCACTGCAGGATGTCCTCGGTGAGCATCACGACGCGGTCGGCGCGAAACACCATTTGCTGGAGTTGACCAGGGAAGCAGAGGATGCCGAGGAAACCACGTTCACCTACGGTGTGCTCTACGTGCGCGAACTCGACATCGCCGACCGCTGTACACACGTGCTCCCCGGTGCATGCAGCCGCGCGCTACGGAGTGTCCGGTTCATCGCCGACGAGGGGATCGGCGCATCGACCGAAAAGGTCGGCGATTGAGCTACCCGACGAATCAGTGCCCTCGGAGACGAGCTGATCTCCGAGGGCACTGGTTCGTCAGCTTGCGGATCGGGCGATGATGACGGGACAGTCGGCGCCGTGCAGGACGGCCTGGCTGACCGATCCGAGGGTCATGCCCGCGAAACCGCCGCTACCGTGGCTGCCCACGACGATGAGCTGGGCGAGCTTGGCGGCGCCGAGAAGGCATTTGGCGGGCCTTTCCTCGACAACCAGCCGTGACACGCGGACCTCGGGATACTTCTCCGCGTAACCCGCCAAGCTTTCGGCAAGCAGTTCTTCGGCTTCCTTCTGCATGTCGGAGCGGGGGATGTAGCGATTGAATTCGGACCAGGTGAGCACCGCGAGGACCGTGGCGCCGCGGCGAGATGCCTCATCGAAGGCGATCTCGACGGCGCGAGCGCCGGCCGGTGAGCCGTCGACGCCGACCACGACCGCGCCCTGTGCCCGGTCCGGTGCGGTGTCTTCGCTTTCGGGGATGACGGCGACCGGGCAGTGTGCGTGCCGCGCCAGCGAGGTGCTCACCGAGCCGAGCAGGCCGCGGCGGAAGGCACCGAGCCCGCGGCTGCCGACCACGAGCAGCCGCGCGTCCTTGGATCGATCGCGCAGTACGGGGATCGGTGGTGCCTCGACAACGAAAGTGGTGATGTCGATGGGATGGATGGGTTCCGCTGCGGCTGTTGCGATGTCCTTCGCCGCGGCGACCGCGGCGGCACCGGCCTTCCGATAGCCGTCGTAGTCGAATTGATTGAAGGCGAGGCCCGGACCGAAGTCCACCGGCGCACCGATGGCGTAAACGATGTGCAAGGGCGCGCCGTGCCTGGCCGCATCGACGGCGGCCCAGCGTACGGCATCGGTTCCGCAGGCGGAGCCGTCGGTGCCGACCAGGACGGGGAGATTAATGGTGTTGGCGGACATACGAATCACGTCTTTCTGGGGTGGGGGAGCCGGGTGGGCTCAGTGCGAGTGGACGACCATGACTGGGCAATGCGCATACTGGACCAGTCCGTTGCTGGTGGAGCCGAGCAGCAATCCGCGGAAACCGCCGCGGCCGCGGCTGCCGACGACGAGCAACTGTGCCGACCTCGACCACTCGAGCAGGTGGTGGCTCGGACCGGATAGATACACCTTGCGGATCACCTTGACGTCCGGATACTTCTCCTGCCAGCCTGCGAGCTGCTCGGCCAAGGTCTGCTCCGCCTGAGCCGCCACGTCGCGATCCGGAATAGCGTTCGGCATACCGGCGAAGCGATCGAAGTGCAGGTCACTCCACGCGTGCACGGCGACGAGTTGGGTCTTACGGTCGCTCGCTTCGGCGAACGCGGCACCGACCGCGGCCTCGCTCACCGGACTACCATCGACGCCGACCACGACCGGACCGAGATGCCGGGTTTGCTGCTCGGTGCCGGTGTCGCGGACGACCACGACGGCCCCATGGCCATGGCTGGCCACCGCGAGCAGGGTGGAGCCGAGGTGGCTGATCGTGCCGCCCTCGCCCGCAGCGCCGATCGCCACCAGGTAGGCCGACTTCGAGTGTCTGATCAGCAGCGCGGCGGGACTTTCTTCGGACACTTCGGTTTCCACCGTGAGGCCGGGATCGATGTCGTGCGCGAGTCTGCGGGCGGTGCGGACCGCGTGCGCGCCTTGGTCACGCATGGCGTCGATCACCGCGGGCACCATCAGGTTGTAGCTGCCCATGACGGCCTGGGCCGCGGCGAGGTCGAGGCCGTACACGATGCGTAGCCTGCGATGGCGCTGGGACGCGGTCTCGGCGGCCCAGCGGACGGCGAGATCGGCGGCTTCGGAGCCGTCGGTGCCGACCACCACTGCTGCCGACGCCAGTCGGTGCGGGTCATCGTTGTGCTGAGTGGTCATGCGCCTAGCCCTTCGAGTCCGTTGTTGCGGTACTCGTAGGTTAGGAATTCAGCGCACGCCGGCTCTGCTGTCGTTGGTCCCGAACCGGGAGGTCTTAAGGCAGCGGGGCGGACCAGCGCAGCACGGTGCCGCCGCCGGGGTTGTTGTCGATGCTGAAGGTGCCGCCTGCCTGTTCGGCGCGGGCGGCGAGGTTGGCCAGGCCGCTGCGGCGGGTGCTGTCGGCGGGGACGCCGGTGCCGTCGTCGGTGACCTCGATGGTGACGTCGTCGCGGATCTTGAGTTCGACCGCGACGGTGGTGGCGGAGGCGTGCCGGACGACGTTGCTGACCGCTTCGCGCAGGACGGCTTCGACGTCGTCGGACAGGGGTGGGGCGAGGACGGTGACCGGGCCGGCCAGGCGGACGGTGGTGCGCAGGCCGGTGTCGGCGGTCATGTCGACGATGATGCCGTGCAAGTGTTTTCGGTATTTCGAGGAGTCGGCGGTGGTGTTGCTCTGCAGGTCGAAGATCGAGTGCCGGATATCCTGCACGATCGCTTGCACGTCGTCGATCGTCTCGGCGAGACGTGATTTGACCTCGGGCATCCGCGCGCGTTGCATCGTGCCTTGCAACGACAGACCGACGGCGAAGAGGCGTTGGATGACGTGGTCGTGCAGGCCGCGGGCGATGCGGTCGCGGTCGGAGAGCACGTCGAGTTCGCGGCGTTGGCGTTGGTTGTCCGACAGTTGCAGGGCGAGTGCGGCTTGGTCGGCGATGGCGGCCATCATCGACTGCGCCGCGGTGTCCAGAGCGAGTTTGCCTGCGGGACGCAACGTGGTGAGTACCCCGATGACGGAACGACCCGCGCGCAGCGGAAGGATCAGCGCCGGACCGAACTCGGCGTCGGAGTCGAACAATTCGTTGTGCACCAGCTTCTCGACCGCAACCACGCGGCCATGCTGAAACGCCGCACCGAAATGGGATTCTCCCAGCGGAATCCGTTGGCCGGCGAGGTCTTGGGCGTCGACACCCTTGGCCGTGACCACGACCAACTCGGTCACTTCCTCGGGTGGAACGTCCGGATCCTCGGGGAGTGCGAGGAAGGTGCAGGCGGACTCGGTCAGGGTCAAGGCACGTTCGGCGACCAGCGTCAGGACTTCGTTCGGCTCGCCGCCGGCCAGCAGCTCGGTCGCCACGTCCCGGGTGGCTTCCAGCCACTGCTGGCGGAGCCGGGACTGCTCATAGAGCCTCGCGTTTTCGATGGCGATACCCGCGGCCGCGGCCAACGCCTGCACGACGACCTCGTCGTCCTCGGTGAACTCGAGACCGCCCGCCTTCTCGGTGAGGTAGAGGTTGCCGAAGACCTCGTTGCGGACCTGGACCGGGACGCCGAGGAAGGTGTTCATCGGCGGATGGTGCGGCGGGAATCCGACCGACGACGGGTGGTCGGACAGTTTGGTCAGCCGAATGGGTTTGGGCTGTTGGATCAGCAGCCCGAGGACGCCGTGGCCCCGGGGCAGATCGCCGATCATGACGCGGGTGCGATCATCAATGCCCTCGTAGACGAACTCCGACAGCTGCAAGCTGGCCTTGTCGGTTTCGCGCACGCCGAGCGCGCCGTAGCCGGCGTCGACCAACTCGATGGCGGCGTGCACGATCGTGCGCAGGGTGTTGTCGAGGTCCAGACCCGCCGTGACCACCAGCATCGCCTCGATGAGCCGGTCCATACGGTCGCGGACGTCCACGATCTGGGCGATCCGGTCCTGGACTTCGATGAGTAACTCTCGTAGCCGTAGCTGCGACAGCGTCTCGGTCACCGGCGTCCGGCCGCTCGACGTTGCAGCCGATGGCGGGATACCCATACCGAGCATTCTTCCATGCTCGGAGGTTTCAGACTCGTTTCGCTGGGTAAATAAACCGACTGGATGTTCGGCCTACGACTCGTTCTCTTGCTCCGACGGGTTGAGTTTGGAGGCCAGGACGGCGGCTTGGGTGCGTCGTTCGACGCCGAGCTTGGTCAGCAATCGGGAGACGTAGTTCTTGACCGTTTTCTCGGCCAGGAACATCCGGCCTGCGATCTGCCGGTTGGTCAGGCCCTCGCCGAGCAAGGCGAGCAGTACGCGTTCCTGGTCGGTCAGACTGGCCAGCGGGCCGGTCTTGGCCTCGGCTTCGGAGCGGAGTTTGGCCATCAGCGCGGCGGCGGCTCGGTTGTCCAGCAGGGATTTACCGGCGCCGACCTCGCGGATGGCTTCGATGAGTTCGAGGCTTTTGATGTCTTTGACGACGTATCCGCTGGCTCCGGCGAGGATGGCGTTGAGCATGGCCTGTTCGTCGGTGAACGAGGTGAGGATCAGGCAGCGCAGGCCGGTGTTGGCCGTGAGCAGTTCGCGGCACAGTTCGATGCCGTTGCCATCGGGTAGTCGGACATCGAGTACGGCGACGTCGGGGCGTAGGGCGGGGATGCGGGCGAGTGCCTGAGCGTAGCTGCCTGCTTCGCCGACGACTTCGAGGTCGGGCTCGAGGCCGATGAGGTCGCCGATACCGCGGCGGACGATCTCGTGGTCGTCGACCAAGAACACCTTGACCATGGCTGAACCTCCTCTTCGATCTCCTCAGCCTACGGAGTGGTGGGGCAGAACGCGCCGGAGTTGGACCCCGGTTTGGTGACCGAAGTCCCTTGACGAGCCCGTGTCGCCCGATTCTGAATGCTTCTCCCATTCTCCGCGTCTTTGCCAGGCGCGGTAGGCCTCGGCCACCGTGTCGTCGAGCGGCTGACCGGTATCCAACGACGCCGCGTCCGGCCAGGACGACGCCGCGGCGGACATCGCCTCGGCGATCGCCGGAGTCGCTTCGGACTCGCAGGCACGGCGCTGGCGTATCCGACTGGTGGCAAGGGCCTGCGAGCAGGCGCACCGAAGCTGCACCAGGTCGGCGGCGAGCTGGTCGGCGAGCGCTGCGGCGCGGTGTCGTTCGTCCGCGTCGATCCAGCTCGCATCGAGGATCACCGAAACCCCGGATTCGAGCAGAGATCGGGCCCTGGCCAGCAGCTCAGCGTAGACCCGTGCTTTGCCGGCGGGGGAGTACATTCCGGTGCCGTACTCACCGGCCGCACCGCTGACGTCTCCGGTTGCGGACAGTTGCTTGCGGGTATGGTCGCTGGAAAGGACAACCGCTCCCGTGGCCGCCGAAAGACGGGCGGCGACAGTGGATTTCCCGGTTCCGGGCAGACCGCCGATCAGCACGAGGCGAACCGCTCCCCGCTCCACATGGCGCAGGGCGATCTGCAGATGCCGGTGTGCGTGCTCGCGAGCCGCTGCGTCGCCCTGCCGGTAGCGAATGACGTCGACCTTCGCCCGGACCATGGCGCGGTAGGCGATGTAGTGGTCGCGCAGTGACATCGGCGCCGAGTCCTCGGTGGCCTGCTGATAGTCGTCGAGCAGACGGTCGCCCAGGTCGTGGTGTCCGAGGAACTCGAGATCCATTGCCAGGAAGGCGATATCGTCGATGCAGTCGACGTAGCGCAACTGGTCGTCGAAGTCCAGGCAGTCCAGCACCCGGAAGCCGTCGGGCAGATCGAAGATGTCCTCGGCGAGCAGATCTCCGTGCCCGTCGACGATGCGTCCTTCGGCGATCCTGTTGGCCAGCAGGCTGTTACGGCCGTCGATGTAGCGCGTCGCCAGTGTCTCGATCTGGTCGAGTCGACTGGGCTCGACCAGATCCGACGGCTGCTCGCGCAGGGTCTCCAGCAGCGCGTTCCACCGTCGGCGCAGTGCTTCCGGCGACCCGGCCCGGTCGATGTCGGGCCCGCGGTCCGCCGCGAAATGAAACAGCGCCAATACCTGGACAAGCGCCGACAGTTCCGACCTGCCGGCAGCCGGGTCACCGAGCACGTTGGACAACCTGCGGTTCTCCGGCATCCGGTGCATGACGAGAACCGGTTCGGCAGGGCCGCCGGTGGGATCGCTCAAATGGGCAACGCCGAGATATACATCCGGCGCCATCCGCCGGTTGAGCTCGAGCTCCCGTGCACAGGCCTGCTCGCGGAGATCAACGGTGCTGAAGTCGAGGAAATCGGTGGCAATCGGCTTTTTCGTCTTGTACGCGCGATCCCCGCACAGCACGACGACCCCAGTGTGGGTCTCGCGCAGCTGGGCGGGTGCGGCGGTGGGCTGAGGTGGCGCTGTAATCATGTTTTGCGGACCCATCAAGAGAGATCGGTCAGTGACATGCCGGCCGTAGCGCCGCCGTCGATGATGAACTCCGAACCGGTCGAGAACGTCGCCTCGGTCACGATGAAGCCGACCATCGAGGCAACTTCCTCCGGTTCGCCGAACCGCGGAAGTGGCTGTCCCGCAGCGATACTCGCATCGAAGCCGACGGTCATCGGGGTGTGGATCGGGCCAGGATGTACCGAGCACACGCGCACGCCTGCCGGGCCGAGTTCGATCGCCGCGGCCTTGGTCAACCCGCGCAGCCCCCACTTGCTGGCGACATAACCGGCGATCCCGGAGTAGCCCATCAGCCCTGCGGTCGAGGAGATATTGACGATCACGCCATCGCCGTTGGCGCGCAGGCGCGGTGCCGCCAGATGCATGCCGAGCCAGGCACCGAAAAGGTTGACATCGACGACGTGGCGGAACATCGCGGGCGACTCGGACTCGACGCTGCCGAAATCGAGGATGCCCGCGTTGTTGACCAATACTGCGAGCGGTCCGAAGTTTGCCTCGGCATCGTCGAGCACGCGACGCCACTGATCGTCGTCGGTGACGTCGAGATGCCGGAAAAGCGCGGTCGGACCGAGGGATTCGGCAGTCGCCTCGCCCGTGTCATCGAGGATGTCGGCCACGACGACACCGACACCGGACTTGACGAGGGTGCGCGCGATGGCCGCGCCGATACCGCGGGCGCCACCGGTGACGATGGCGCTGCGTCCGTGCAAATCGGTCATGGTGACCAGATCCTTTCGCTGGGGTGGATGCTCCCAGCGTCGCGCATGAGCGGGCCCGAGGTGATGGCCGAAGGTCCTCGATCCGCAGGGCCATCCGGTCCGACCTCGACGGTCCATTCCGGAGCTTGTCCAGATGCCCCGAAGTCCCGCAGGCAGAGGCCGTCCGGCTCTTACCGGAGCCGCACACCCGGTGCGACTGTGGATCGAAACGAAAGGAAGGTACGACATCATGGACCACGGACTGCCCGACGACAACACCGTCAAGACAGCATTGGCGCTCGCGGTGCGGGCGCCGTCGGTGCACAACACCCAACCGTGGCGGTGGCGAATCGGCCCCCGCTCCATTCACCTGTACCTCGATCCCGAGCGAGCCCTGCCGTTCACCGACCCTGATCAGCGTGACCTGGTGCTGAGTTGCGGTGCTGCACTGCATCATCTGCGGATAGCGCTCGCCGCCCTCGGCTGGTCGGCGGTGGTGCATCGGCTGCCGAATCCGGCGGACCCGACTCACCTGGCGTCGGTCGAATTGTTGCGGCATCGGCCCACTCCGGTGGAAGTCGCGCTGAGCGCGGCCATTTCGCATCGGCACACCGATCGCAGGCACTTCACCTCCTGGGAGATACCGCCGGGCTACCTGAGCCTGGCCACAGAACGTGCCGCGGCACTCGGTGCGGTCGTGTGTCATGTGTCCGATCGATCGCGGGAACATCTGATCGAGGCGACCCGTGCCGCTGCGGTCCGGCATGCCATGGATCCCGAGTACCGCTTCGAACTGGCGAGCTGGAGTGGTCGGCACAGCTCAGCGGACGGCATTCCGGCCAAGAGCACTCCTGACCCACGAACCGACGATGAGCTACCCGCCCGGACCTTTGTCGCCCCGCAATTGATCGACACGGCACAGGAACCCGATTCCGCTCAGCTGTTGGTCATCGGCACCTCCGGCGACGATCGGTTGTCCCGGCTACGGGCCGGCGAGGCGATGAGCGCGGTCCTGCTGACCGCCACCAACGTGGGCCTGGCCACCTGCGTGCTCACCGAACCCCTCGAAATCCCCGACCTGCGCCGCGATGTCCGCATCGGCGTGTTCGACGACAATGCCTTCCCGCAGGCGATCATTCGCATCGGCTGGGCCCCGACCAGCGCCCCGCCGCTGCCCGCGACGCCGCGCCGCGCAATCGAGGACGTCCTCGACCCGTTCGACCCGTCCGACGGTCGTTGAGCCGTACTCAGGAACACGCCATGAGAGGTTTCGACAGCTATTTGCGTTGGCTGTATCGCACCGGGCGGCCCAATGCGTTTGCCCGGCTGCAGAATCGGATGTCGGCCTGGTTGTTCGCCACCGGTGTCGCACCGCGCCGGGTCGCCGCCCTCGGAATCCGGGGGCGGCGCAGCGGGCGCGTGATCTGGTTTCCGATGGCGGTGGCCGAGCTCGACGGTCGGCGGTATGTGGTTTCGATGCTGGGTAAGGACACCAACTGGGTGCGCAACCTCGCCGCTGCCGAGGGCAGGGCGGTGCTGCGCCATGGTCGGCGGGAGGAGATCCAGCTGACCGAGGTCGACCCGGCCGATCGAGGTCCGATTCTCCAGCGCTACCTGCGGGTGGCACCCGGCGCGCGTCCGCACATACCGGTCGGGCCGGACGGCACTGTCGAGGAGTTCCAGCGCATTGCCCCGGACTACCCGGTGTTCCGGATCGACGACCGACCGGTAGCGCAACACTGATCGGCGGGGTGAATTTCGCCGATCAGTGTTGCGACATATCTCCGGAAGCAGTGATCGCTCAGGGGGGCCTATTCCGTTGGCGCAGAGGTCTTTTCCACAGTACCGAGGGCTGTGGCCAAGAGCGCCCTGGCTTCCCTGGCGATCGGTTCCATGCCCGGCCGCCGAGCGTGGCGCACCAGCAGATCCGGGTCCACTGCTTCGACCACGGTGGCGTCGCCGTCGGTGCGCACCACGACATTGCAGGGCAGTAGAAGTCCGATCTGCCGGACGATCTGCAGCGCGCGGTGCGCGAGATTCGGATTGCATGCGCCCAGGATGAGATAGTCCTCCATCGCCACACCGAGCTTCGCCTGCAGCGTCGCGGATACGTCGATTTCGGTCAGTACGCCGAATCCTTGTTCAGCCAACGCCTTTCGTACCAGAGCGACGGTGTCGGCGAACGGGGCGCGGACACGCACCACGAGCTCGGCGGGCGCCACGGGAATCCGGATCTCGGTGCATAGATCGTCGGGGTTCGTCGCCTCGTCGGGGGCGATCAAGTAGACCTCGGTGGGCGGTCCGACCGGTTGGAAGTCGGAGGTGCTTACCCAGTCGTCGAGCGCGCGATAGGCGTCGCCGATGTGGTGGTAGTCGCCGTGATGGGTGATGTGCGCGAAGAGACCGGGTTCGGTGCGTCGCACCGTGAGCTGTTCGGTGGCGTTGTCGATCGGCCCAGCCGTGACCGGCAATCCGAAGTCGACCTCGCTCGTTGTGCCGGCACCGAATTCGCCGAGGTAGGTCGTAGATGGCGGCCCGACCGGTGCGAGACCGGTCTTGGCGGCCACGTCGTAGAGCGCTTGCATCCCGCTGCCGATGTCGTCACCCGCGTAATCGGCGCGCACGGTACGGCGCAGTTCGAGGACTGTTTGCGGGGTCGATCGTTCGACGGTGACTCGGTAGGTCATCTCGCGTTCCTTCGGTGTCAGGCCCGGTGGGCGATGCGGTCGAGTTCGGTGTGCGCGAGCAGCTCGGCCCAGGCGCGGGCGCGGTCGAGTTCGCCTTCGGTCAGCGGGCCGGTCATACCCTCGACGAGGAAGTCCACCGGATCGTCGGCGAGCTCGTAACCCAAGCGCCGCAACCGTTTAGCGGCGCCGCGGGCGGCGGATCCCGGCAGCCACGGCGGTTTGGCGACCTTGGTGCCGAATGCCGCGGCGCGGCGGCCCGCAGGTACCGGCAGAGCGGCGTCGAGCCATTCGCGGATGCCGATGTCCAGCGCGATCGGACTCTCGGTGTGTTCGGCAGCATCTCGCCGAGTGCGTTCCCTGCTGAGTCCGAAGGCGTGGGTAGGCCCGCCGACGACCAGCAGATCGACCGTGGGGGCGGCGACGCTCGCGGCCGCGTCGACGTTCAACACCTCGACGGTGCCGTGTTTGCCGAGCACTTCAGCGATGGCCTCGGCGATGGCGGCGGTGTTGCCGAACATCGATTCATAGACGACTCGTGCCCGCATCTCGGTCTCCTACTACGCTCTCTACCTGCGGTATCAATACTTCGACGGTACGGTTGAACGGTGGGCGGCGACCAGTGCCGAACCTACGCAGGACGAGTGACCTTCGGCCTCGGCCGCGTGGCGGTGCTACCGCCGTATGTCGCCGCGGCGGGCGGTGGCGCCAAGGAAAAGGACGGCCAGGCCGAGTACGACGCAGATCGGTTGCAGCCAGCTGAACTCGCGAATGAGCAAGACCTGCACCACGATCCAGCCGACGAGCGCAGCACCGGCGGCCATCGCGACGAGCGGCGTCCGTGCATCGTCTCGTGCGGCCAGCATTCCGGCAACCGCCATCGGCAGCCCGACAATCACGGCGAGCATGAGACCACCGAAAACGGCGCTGTGGAAGGGAATTCGGTCGTCGATGGCCGCGCCGAGGCTGAGCACCCCCGTCATCAGGCCGAGTGCTCCGGCGAAGGCCCAGATCGCGAGGAAACCGGACAGCAGACACAACATGCCCTGTCGGGTGCCGACCTTTCGTGCATACGTTGTTAACACCATGTCCCCGACTGTCTCGTACGGACACAGGTGCGCGGCAGGGCACGACGGCCTTTGTGCTCGGGCCGGAAGTCGCGAGCGGCGCCTGTCGCCCGTCTCGCCGGACCCTGTGGCGTGTGCATCGCGACGGGGGCCTCTCGGCCCATCCGATGGGTGACCTTCTTCTCTGCCACCACATCGGGTAACGCGAGATGCTCGATGGCAGATGCCGCCGAAAGAAGGTGACTGGCGATGGCCCAGAGTACGACGATTCCGATCCGCGGGTGGCAAGCCCGGCTGGCGCACCTGTGGTCGATACAGCCATGGAGCCCGAGTCCGCTGATGCGCCCCTCGGATCGATTCGAAGCGCTGCTCCGGCTCCTTGCCGTGGTCGCCGTGCTGGTAGTGGTGCCGGTCGCCGGGGCGCTCGGCACCGAGGCATACATCGATGCGGCCGCGGATATCCGCATCCAGAACGCAACGAAATCGAGTGTCAGTGCGGTGATCACGGCCGAACCTACGGAGTCCTCCGCGTACCGGCTCGAGGCGCGGGCGCAGTGGAGCGAGAACGGCCGATCCGGCACCGCGATGGTGCCGGTACGCCGGAACGCGCAGATCGGTGATCACGTCACAGTCTGGCTGGGGCCCGACGGCGTGCCGACCACGGAACCGCGTCGCTCGGACGAAGCCGCGATGACCGGCATCGGGGTCGGAGTCGTGGTGCTCGTCAGCACCTGGCTCTGCGGCTGGTGTCTGGTGCGCGGCACCGGATGGCTATTGGACCGGCACCGCGGTGCCCGATGGGACACCGAGTGGCGGCAGCTCAGCCGCCCGATCAGAGAGGACAGACAATGATGTATTGGCATGGGAGCGGACCACATTGGTGGATGCTGGTTCTCACGATTTTGTTCATGATCCCGCTGTGGGTCGGCGTAGCTGTGGCGGCCGTCGCGGTGCTCAGGCTCGATCGCCGCGATGAAAGGACGCCGGGCGAACCGGTCCGGCTCTCGCCGGAAGCCTTGCTCGCCGAACGCTTCGCCAGTGGCGACGTCGACGAGACCGAATACCTGCACCGGCTTTCGGTGCTGCACCCGAATGTTGCTAAGTCGAGGCCGAGCAACCCAACCCAGCCCCACCAGTAAGCTCTGTGCCGAAAGGAAATAGGATCATGGCAGCCGAAAGTCCCTCGAACGCAACACGAGAACCGACGATTCTGGTCGCTGTCGACGGGTCGGCGAGCTCGTATCAGGCGGCGGCGTGGGCGGCGGTCGAAGCCGTACTGCACAACTGCCGACTGCACCTGCTCACCTCGATGGCGATCCGGCCTGGGTACGGGCCGGGGCTGGGGTTGGGGGAGACGGATCTGGAATGGTTGCGTGTCGACGGGGAGCGAGTCCTGACCGAGGCCAGCAGGGTGGCCCGCACGGCGGCGCCGGGTGCGGCGGCGCGCATCACCAGTGAGGTGTCGTTCGAGTTGGTGATCCCGATGTTGATCGAGCGTTCGGCGCGGGTGCGGATGCTGGTGGTCGGTAGCCGGGGGATGGGTGCGTTCCAGCGTGGGTTGTTGGGTTCGGTCAGTACCGCTACCACTCATCATGCGCATTGTCCGGTCGCGGTCATCCACGGGAGTGCGGCGATCGATGCCGTGTCGGCGACTCAGCCGGTGCTGGTGGGTGTGGATGGCACCGATAACAGTGTGGCTGCGGTGGAGCTCGCGTTCGAGGAGGCGTCGCGTCGGAAGGTGGGGCTGACCGCGTTGCATGCCTGGAGTGACACCAGTGGTTTCGATCTGCCGGTCGCGGGCTGGGATGGCGCGCAGCAGTCCGCGGAGGCGGTGCTGGCGGAGAGCCTGGCGGGTTACGCGGATCGTTATCCCGATGTCGCGGTGCGCCGAATCGTGGTGGCGGATCGGCCTGTTCGATCGTTGCTCGACGAATCGTCGAACGCCCAACTGGTTGTCGTCGGCAGCCACGGTCGCGGGGGATTCACCAGCATGGTTTTGGGCTCGACCAGCAACGCACTGCTGCACTCGGTCGAGGTGCCGATGATCGTCGTGCGCGAACGCTGACCGCACCGCCGGGCGCGGGGCCGAGAACACTCGGCCCCGCGCCGCAGTCGTGCGCTGACCGGGTCACCGATAGCTCGGCGCCGAGCCGCCCGCTTCGTAGTTGGGACCAAAGTCCATCGGAATCCGTCCGATCTGCTCCATCACTCGAGTGTGGTTGTCGCGCAGTCTGTTCGGCAGGAGCCGGTGAACCTCCCATCGCCGGCCGAGCGGATGGAGGCAGCATGGCTGAAATTGATCAGATTGCATTAACAGAGCGGATCGACGGAATACGGAACCGGTGGCCGGCGGTCGGGTTGGCCGTTGGTGTGGTGCGCGGCGGTTCTCTCGAGTTCTTCGCCGGTGACGGCGTCGCCGACATCGAGTCGCATCGGCCCGTCACCGAGGACACGGTCTTCCGCATCGCCTCGATCACCAAGACCTGCACCGCCATTGCGGTCATGCAGCTATGGGAGCGCGGGCGGATCGACCTGGACACGTCTGTGAACCAGTACTTGCGCGCCTATCAGCTGGTGCCCGCCGACCCCGAATTCGGCCCCGTCACGGTGCGGCACCTGCTGACCCACACCGCTGGTGTCGGCGAGACCGTGCGTCCCGCACAGCTTCTGCGCCCCGACTTCGGCGAGAGTGTCGCACCGGGGCAGCCGTTACCCACGCTGGCCGAGTTCTACGGGGGCGCGCTGCGCGTTCAAGCCGACCCTGGTACGCGGTGGATCTACACCGACCACGGATTCGCGACCGTCGGACAGATCGTCGAGGATGTCAGCGGGATGCCGCTGGCGTCATATCTGCGCGAGCACGTCTTCCGGCCCCTCGGCATGGCCGACACCGATCTCGACCCGTCGGGCATCGCACGGTCACGACTGGCCACCGGCTACACGTTCGGGGCGCGTGGCGCCCGAGTCGTGGTCCAGCGGGACATGGTGACTGCCGGCGCTTCCTCGGCGTACTCCACACCTCACGACATGGCACGCTATATGTCCGCGCTGCTGGCCGGCGGAGCCAACGACTACGGCCGGGTACTCGAATCGGCCACGCTCGCAGCGATGTTCGCGCCGCACTACCAGCCTGATCCGCGACTGCCCGGCATGGGATTGGCCTTTTTCCGCGCCGAACTGGGGGGCCGTCGGGTCGTCGAGCATCAAGGCATTCTGCCGGGCTTCAACTCCCAGATCTGGCTGGCCCCCGATGACGGTGTCGGTGTCATGGCCTTCACCAACGGCGCACACCGTGCGATGTTGTGGCTACCCGCCGAAACGTCCGGACTGCTCGGCACCGTGCTCGGCGTGCCGGAGGCCGCGATTCGCACTGATATACCGCACCGCCCGGAAATCTGGCGCGAGATCTGCGGTCGTTACCGCATCCTCGGCTCACTCGCCGATGTCCGCGCGCGGTTGATGATCGGCGCCGGCGCCGAAGTTCGGATACGTCACGGCAGGCCGATACTGCGGGTATTGACTCCGGTGCCGGGTCTGCTGCGAGGTCTGCCGCTGCACCCCGACGACGACAAGGACCCGTACGTTTTCCGTATCGATCTGTCCGAGTTCGGCATCGCCTCGGCCCGTGTCGTTTTCGGCGCTGACACTGGAACCGGTTGTCCGACAATGCATCTCGATCTGTTGCCGATGACGCTGCACAGGCGACGGTAGATTACCGCTCGGGCGTCGGCGACGGTGTCATCCGCCGCCGACCTCCGGTGAGCGGTTGCCGCACGCTCGGATCAGCGCTGTACGGGTGGCTGCCCGGTAGTCGGCACCGGACGCCGCTCGGCGAGTCGGCGCAGGCGTTCGTGCTCGAGGAGGAACAGCGTGACGCTGACGAGGAAGGACAGCGCGGTGGCTCCCGCGCCGAGCGCGGCCCACCCGGCGAATCCGTAGCCTGCGGCGGTCAGCGTGCAGGCGAGGCCGACGATCCCGGCGAGGAAGAGCACGATACCGGGGATGTTGTAGGTGTCGGCGAGGCTCTCGCCGGGCTTGCTGTGGTAGCGCTGGCCGGATGTCGATGCGCTCATGCTGTTTCCTTTGCTGTCGGTTCGAACGGGCCGCGGTTGGACGGTTGCCGCGGCCCGCTCGTTCACAATGCCTGGTCAGCGGCGGTCGCGGTCAGGGTCCTTGGTCCTGCGGGGACCGGACCAAGGTCGTCTCGGAGGCGGCGGGCACGCTCGCGTCCGCCGCCCGGTTCGAGCGAGCGTCCGAGGTCGACGAACTGTTCGACGGCAGCGCCGTGTCGGTCGATGAACTCCTGCCGTGCCGTGCCGCGGCGGAAGCTGGTGAAGGCTTTGCCGGTCTGTAGCTGCCAGGTGTGCCAGAACAGGTAGGGGACCATGAGGACGAAATTGGCGGCGCCCCAGACGATCCAGACTGTGTTGTCGAACCAGCCGTCGGAGGGCATGACCGTCGGGAAGATGTTGTAGACCCCGATCACCAGCATCAACACCGGCAGGGTGTAGATCCGCGCCATGATGTAGAGCTCGGGCCTGCGCTTGATCAACGGATAGATTTCGGCGACCGCGAGAATGCAGATACTGCCCGCGAAATGCTCCTCCTGGCTGGGGTAGCCACCGAAGGTGAAGCACAGATTCCATGATGTGTAGAGGAAATTCCACGCGACCGTGGTGTAGGCGACCAACTCCGCGTTGCGGCCACCGGTGAAGGCCCAGAACCGGGGGCTGTAGGGAATCGTCAGGCAAAGGCCAAGGCCCACCGCCGCATTCAAATAATTTCCGATCTGTGCATCGCGCAGGGTCGCCTCGGCGATGTTCAGGAACAGGATGGCGTAGGGAAACCAGAGGAACTCCGGGTTCCGCAACAAGCGCCATACCGGGCCGTCCCGATGTTCGGACACCGCGACGCGCATGGCGCCGACAATGACGAGGGGGATGAGCACCGAGAGGATCTTCGCCCAGGAAAACCAGTTGATCAGGCCGATATCGCGGCCCGGCCCCCAGATCCACAAGGGGAAGGTGAGCATCGACAGACCCCACACCCACATGGATGCTCGCGGGTGGGTTTGCATATAGCCGACGATCGCCCACAGGATCGCACAGAACACGGCCATGGAGACGGCCGTCACCCAGGTGAATGGAGCAGGATTTCCGGAAACTGCTTCGGACGCAGCGATTATCATGGTCCGGTACCGCCTTTCGTCATCGTCGTTCAAAGATTGAAACGGGTAGCACGGCGCCGGTTTGTGAATAACCGTTGGGTGCAAGTCCCCATGACAACAGAGACCGGCGAAAACGCGAAAGGGCCTTCGGCCCTATATGGCGACCCCTGAGGCCATTTCTGGCCTAATGAACGAGACGAATGAACCTTGTGTGGATGGCGCTGGTCAAAATGTCCTGATCCGGCACGAGATCGGGGTCGGCGATCACGGTGACCCCGAGGGTGCCTGCATACGACAGAACAGCGAAGGTCACGCCGACGTTTCCCGGAGTTACCACCAACGGAATCAGGGCGTCGACGCGGTGTCCGGCGAGGTGTAATGCCACAGCGGGGCCGCGCAGATTCGTTTCGAAGGTGTGCACCAAGCGTTGATGATCGATGAACCGCTGAAACAGGCCGGTGCGGTGCAGGATCCGGAAGAGGGCGCCCAACGGGCCCGACGAGGACGCCCGGACGGTCGATCTGCTCGCATCCCTTGTGCGGGTGATGATTTCGGTGAGCCTGGCAGAGTCGTCGAGGGTCGCGGGCACCGAGATGGGGCGCACGCCGGTGTTGTTGCCCAATTCGTTCGCGGTGGTGCTGCGGCGTCCGGAGATGGGCACCGAAACAACCAACCGGGGTGGGTGCTCGCCGCGTTCACTCATTATTTCGAGCAGTGCACCAGTAACAGCGGCGAGGACAACATCGTTGACCGTGCCGCCGTGCCGATGCGCCGCGGCGGCGATCTCGTCCAACGGGGTAGTGATTCTGGTGAGGCGCCTGCGCGGCGAGGTGGGCTGGTTCAGCGAAGTCGGCTCGACCAGATGAATCCGCGTCCACCCGAAGCCGAGTTCGCGCAAGCCCGCGATCCCCTGTCGCAGCGCAGTGGGTAGCGCGCGGACCGCGCGGAGTCGCTCGCGCATCGCATCGGCAAGCAATGTTCGAGAGTCCGGTGGCGGTCGCGGAAAGTCCGGGACCGGTTGCTCCGGTCCCTCGTCGGCCAGCGCGGCGAGGACGGCCAAACCGCCGAGGCCGTCCGCGAGGACGTGATGCACGACGACGACCAGCGCCGCATGGCTGGTAGCGGTCACGAGGGTCGCCCGCCACAGCGGGCGATCGGTGCGCAGCGGACGGCACAGCAGCTCGGCTGCGGTATCGAGCAGCTCCCGGCTGCCTGGTTCCGCCCAGGACACGACATCCATATGCCGGTCCAGGTCGAAGTCGGGATCGTCGAGCCACACGGGACGTCCGCAACCGAAAGGCGTGCGGCGCAATGCTTGTCGTAACCGAGGGATCCGGGGCAGCCGCTCGGTTAGCAGCTCCCGGATTGCGCTGGGCGCGATGCCGTCCTGGAACATCAGTATCGCGCCCATGTTCATCGGGACCGGTGCATGGTCGGCGGCCAGTACCGTGAGATCCATCGGGCCGGCCCGGTCGATGACGACCGGACGCGGCCTGGTGCTGCTCGGGTGCCGATGGTTGACCATGCTCTTACGCCCGGGACGTGGTCAGGTCGAAACGGCATCGGACAGTGCACTGTCGAGCAGCAACCGCCGTTCTGCGGCGGCCACGGCACGGCGTGCCGCGGGCACGGCGTCCGGCGTGACCGAAATCGACGTAATACCCATGCGGACAAGGTGTTCGGCGAACTCGGGGTGATTCGAGGGGGCCTGTCCGCACAGTGAGGAGGTGATGCCGAGGCGGCGCGCGGTGCCGACGATGCGGGTGATGGCGTCGAGGACGGCCGGGTCGGATTCGTCGAACAGCTCGGCGCATTCTTCGGAATCGCGGTCGACACCGAGCATCAGTTGCGTGAGATCGTTGCTGCCGATGGAGACACCGTCGATGCCGAGGCCGACGTACTCGGGCAGCCAGTGCACCACCGACGGTACTTCGGCCATGACCCAGCGGTGCAGGCCGCGCTGGCGGCCGAGCGCGCTGGCATCGATGAGTTCGAGGCATGCCTCCAGCTCCCAGCGAGTGCGCACGAACGGAATCATCAAGTGCAAGTTGGGAGTTTGTTCGCGGACCCGGGCCAGGGCAGCCAGTTCGAGCGCGAAGGTCTCGGGCTCGCGGACGTAGCGGTAGCAGCCGCGATAACCGATCATCGGGTTGTGTTCGACGGGCTCGTACCGATCTCCGCCGGTGAGGGCGCGGAATTCGTTGCTGCGCAGGTCCGTTGCCCGATAGACGACCGGCCGGGGCTGGAATGCCGCGGTGATCCGGTGCAGCGACTCGGCCATCCGATCGACGAAGAGGTGCTGCTCGCCCCTGGCGATCAGATCGCGGGGATGACGGCCGTCCAGTGCCTGGGTCAGCAGGGTTTCCGCGCGCAGCAGGCCGACGCCGTCGACCTGGGTCTGCGCCACCCGCTCGGCGGCCTCGGGCAGCGCGAGGTTGACGTAGATCCGGGTGGCGGTGACCTCGGCCGCGACTCCGACCGCTGCGGGAGATTCGGCCGCTATGGCGGTGGTGCTCGATTCCGTTCGCCCGGAACGGACTTCGCCGGCGGCGCCGTCGACGGTGACGAGGAGGCCGTCGGTCAGCGCGGTGGTTGCGATACGAGCACCGACGATGCAGGGGATACCGAGTTCCCGCGCGACGATCGCCGCGTGGCAGGTCATGCCGCCGCTGTCGGTGACGACGGCGACCGCGCGGGTGAGGGTGGGCAGCCAATCAGGATTGGTCATCGGCGCGACGAGTACCTCGCCGTCGCGCAGTGATTGACCCTGGTCGGGTGAGGTGAGCACGCGCACGGCACCGCTCGCCCGGCCGGGCGCGGCGGCCAAGCCGCGCACCAGGATTCGGGAAGCGGGAGCGGCGCTGTGCTGCTCGACCGGATTGTCGGGGAGCATAGTGATGGGGCGGGCTTGGACGAGCCAGAGGGTCTCGTCGTCGAAGGTCCACTCGACGTCTTGCGGTGTGCCGCCATGGTGCCGTTGCACGGCCAGCGCGAGCCGAGCGACCGCCAGCGCTTGCGCCTCAGCCAAAACGGGGGTGTCGGTGCCGGTCAGGTCAACTTTCCGGTCTCCGTCGGCGCCGGCCACGATCTCGAAACTCTGTCTGCCCCGGCGGCTTTCCAGCAGCGTAGGTCCGGCCGCGTCGAACAGGTAGGTGTCGGGTTCGGTCGCGCCGGACACCACCACCTCACCCTGTCCGCGGGCGGCGTCGATCACGACGCGGTCCCGGCGACCGGTCGCCGGATCGGCGGTGAACGCGACTCCGGACTGTCTTGCGGTCACCATGCGCTGCACCACCACGGCCATCAACGGCCGCTGCCGCATGCCGCGCCGGGCGCGGTAGGTCACCACGCGCGGGGTGAAAAGTGAAGCCCAGCAGTCGATGACGGTGGTGAGCAGCTTGTCGTCGCCGTGCACGTTGGTGCGCGAGACGTTCATGCCCGCGAACGAGGAGGTAGCGCTGTCCTCGCCGATCGCCGAGGAGCGGACGGCGACCGGAACCTGGTCGCCGAGGGCATGGTAGGCGGCCAGTATCGCGTCGCGGAGCGTGCCGTCGAGGGTGGACTTGTGGACGAGTTCGCGCATCCGGCGGCACAATTCGGCTACGCGCGGGCCGTCGTCGCTCGCGTCGATGGCCTGGGTGTGCAGCTGGTCGAGCTCGGCGCCGTAGGGGCCGTTGGTGATCACCTCCTCATAGCACGACCGCAGGATCACGAAACCCGGTGGTACCGGTAGCTTCGCCGCTACCAGCTCACCCAGGTTCGCGCCTTTGCCACCGGCTCGATCCGCATCGGCGAGCCGCAGCTCACCGAAGTCGGCCAGATAGTCGCCCATGTCGATTCCTATCGCTTTCTTGTTTTGCCTACGGGTGGACCGTGGTCGAACGCGGTTGCGGCAAGCCGAGCGATTGCGCGATGGTCGCCGACCAGGCGCGGATGTCGGCCCAATCACGCAGGTCGCCATATCGGCCGCCGCCCATCAGGCGGTATATCGTTCGCGCTTTCAGCGAGACACCGGCGCGGTCGTAATGCCCGGCGAAGGCGTGGTAGTCGTGCGGCGCGATCGAATCACGCAGTGCGGCGATCTTCTTCGGCACCGTGCGGCCGACCCACCGCCCGATCGGCCCGCGCAGTGCCGGGCCGAGGCCGACGCTGAACAACCACACGTCGGTGTTGCGAAGTTCGGCGCGGTGCGTGCGCACGTATTCGGCGGCCGCGGGCAGCAATTCCATATTATGGATCGCACTGCCGAGCACGACAGTGCCGAAGCGGGAAAGGTCGGGTGCGTGCTCGACGTCGGCCAACTCTACGACGGCGCCACGCTCGGTCAGTGTGGCAGCGATGAATTCCGCGATATCGCGGGTCGATCCCTGTTCTGTCGCGTAGACGACAGCGATGTGAGGTGTGTTCGCATTCATGTCTTCAGCGTGACCCAGGACTGCCCGCGCCGGTCAGAGCCGTGATGCCCGTTGTGGGGTGACCAACGGCCTCAGCCAGGACGCGACGGCGGCGATATACCTTGTATCCGGTATCGGCCAACAACAGCGCGGGAATCGCCGCGGCGGCAATCGACCAACCCAGCAGGGTCGGTGCGGAGCCACCGAGCAGTCCCGGCAACGGGGGCAGCCACAAAGCGAGGACAAGCAGTACGAGTTCGGCGGCTACCGCGAGCAGCAGCAGCGGATTGCCACGCCAGCCGGTCACGCCGAACCAGCGGGTTTCGCTGCGGCAGGCGAACGCGTTGGTCAACTGCCCGAGCACGACGGCAGCGAACAGCGCGCCGGAGGCCGCCGCGACCAGTCCAGGGTCGGCGGCGGCCCCGACTCGCCAACCCCCGGCGTAGAGGACAGTGAGGAACGCGACCATGCCCACCCCGGCTTCGACGGGCCCCAATACACCGAAAACGCGGCGCAGCAGTCTTGCGTCCAGCAGGTTGCCGGTGCGGGCGGGCCCGGACATCGTGCGCGGGTTGGGCGGCTCGGCACCGAGGGCGAGCGCGGGCAGCAGATCGGTACCGATATCGAGGGCGAGTACCTGTAAAACGGTGAATCCCAAGGGAATCGCGCCACCGGAGGCGCCCCACACGGCGAACGGCGCGAGTTCGGCGACATTGTCGGTGAGGTGGTAGGTCAGGAAGCGGCGGATGTTGGCGAAGGTCGCACGGCCGAGCTGGATGGCGGCCACTATGGTGCCGAAATGGTCGTCCAGTAGCACCAGATCCGCCGCCTCGCGGGCGACATCGGTGCCGGACGCGCCCATGGCGATCCCGATGTCGGCCGTGCGCAGCGCCGGGCCGTCGTTGACACCGTCGCCGGTCATGGCGACCACATGCCCGTGCCGCTGCAAGGCCACCGCGATCCGCAATTTCTCCTCCGGTGCCACCCGGGCGACGACTACGCCGTCGCGCGCCAGCAGGGCCGCCAATTCAGCGTCGTCAGCCGGCAGATCCTTGCCCTCCACTACGATTCGGTCGGTGCCGAACAAGCCGACCTCGGCGGCGATCGCGGCTGCGGTGCCCGGATGGTCGCCGGTGACCATGGCAATCTTGATGCCGGCGCGGCGACAGGCGGCGATCGCGTCGGCGACATCGGGACGCGGCGGATCCTCCAGCCCGATCAGCCCGAGTAGCCGCGCCGGTCCGGCAGCGTGCTCGGCCATGGCCACCGCGATCACGCGCAGACCACGAGCCGCCATGGCATCGACCTGCGTGGTGGCGACCGCAATGGCCTCGGCCGTCCCGGGATCGCCTTTGTCGCACAGGGCAAACACGGCCTCGGACGCACCAGTGATGTGGACGCCGTCGACATCGGTGACCGAAGCCCGGCGGGTGTGGGTGTCGAACGGTTCCCGATGCCGGGGGACCGGTGCCACCGCGGCACCCGCACGGGTGGCCAACACGTGCACAGCCACCTCCATCGGGTCGCCGACCGCCAGCCATCGGCCTTGATGTTCGCGCGCGTGGGCATCCGGTGAACAGCGCGCGGCCGAATCCGCGACAGCGCGCGCCTCGGCGACCGCCTGTTCGGTGCCGATCAGGGTGCCCGCGGGGCCGTACCCGGCGCCCTCAACAGTTGTGGTGCCCTGCGGAGTCCACACTTCGACGGCCTGCATCTCGTTGCGGGTGAGGGTGCCTGTCTTATCGGTGCAGATGAACGTGGTGGCGCCCAGTGTCTCGACCGACTCCAGCTTGCGCACCAAGGCGTTCGCACCGGCCATCCGTTGCGCGGCCCGCGCCAGTGACAACGTGACCGTGGGCAACAGACCCTCGGGTACCAGGGCGACGGTGACGCCGATCGAAAACAGCAGGGACGGCGTGGTGTCGCGGCCGAGCAGCGCGAACACGGCGAACGAGAGTCCACCGACGGCCACCGCGATCATCGCCACCATGCGGACGACGCGATGCAACTGCCTGGTCAGCGGACTCGGCGGACGGGTGGCGTGGACAGTCACCGCCGCGAGTCCGGCCAGCCTGGTCTGCCCGCCGATCGCACGCACTCGGGCCTCTGCGTGTCCGGCAACGACATAGGTGCCCGCGAGCACGCCGCACCCCGGCTCGACGGTCACCGGCTTGCTCTCACCGGTCAGCATCGATTCGTCGACATCGAGGCGCTGCGCGTCGAGTACCACGGCGTCGGCGCACACGCGGTCTCCGGCCTCGAGCACAACGAGGTCGTCGACGACCAGGTCGGTGGAGTCCACCATGACGATTCGACCGTCGCGGCGCACCCGCGCGCGCACCGGGAGCAGATCGCGCAACCGCTCGGCGGCACGATCGGCCTGATACTCCTGGGCGAACGCGAATACCCCGTTGAGCACAACCACGACCGCGATGGCTATCGCCAGCGCGGGCATGCCTGCGAGCAATGCCAATGCCGCTGCGACCCAGAGCATCACCGCGAAGAAGTGGGTCAGCTGAGCTACCAGCAGTAGGGCCGGATTCGTTCTGGGCGGGGTGGGCAGGGTGTTCGGTCCGTCGCGGTGACTGCGCTCGGCCGCCGTGGGGTGCGAGAGACCGCGACGGCCTGCCACGAGTTCAGTGGGTGACGAATCCATGTTTTCAGCCTGCCTGTGCCCCGTCGTACCGATCAGAGTCGTCGTACTCAGGGATGTGGGACCAACGACCTTTCAGAGAATCCGCTGGCGTTGCAGGGACTTGAAGGAGATGAAGCCCGCGGCGGCCGGGATCCAGAAGGTGGCGAGCCGGTAGGCGAGTACGCCTGCGACGGCAGGTGCGCTCGCCACACCGCCGACCATCAGACCGGCTACCAGCGCGGCCTCGACAACGCCGAGGCCCGCTGGAGTCGGGCTCGCCGCACCCAGTGCCGCCCCGCCGAGGAAGACGGCGGTCACCAAGGCCGCCGAGGCGTGCCCGCCGAACGCGTGGATCGAAAAGCCCAGTGCCGCAATGTAGCCGACGTTGGTGAGGACATGTCCGCCGATCAACATGGCGGCGCGTCGCGGTTGGTGCAGAATATCGGCCATCGCACTTGCGGCGGTGCGTATCGCGGCCAGCCAGTCGGGGCGGCGTAGCAGTACTGTGATCGCGACACCGAGTGCGGTCATCGCGGCGACGAAGCCGATGAGCAGACTCCATGCGGAGGGCAGTGCCGAGGCCAGCAGCAATCGGGTCTGGCCGAGCCAGATCCCGGCACCGGCGAGCTCGATCAGATGCATGACCGCACCAGAGGTAATCGTCAGCGCGACGGCCGCGACGGCAGTGGCCCGGGGCAGTCCCGACCGTTCCAGATACCGCTCGTTGACGGCGGTTCCGCCGATGCCGTACGGCATCAGCCGATTGGCGAACGAGGTCGCCAGCTGCACATTCATGGTGCGGCCGAAGGCCAGCGGGCGCGGACTGGCACCCATCAGGGCGAGCGCCGCCGCGGCGTAGGTCGCGGCCGACATCGCGAGCGTGCCCGCCAGCCATTGCCATTGCGCGTCGTCGAGCGCGGTGATGGTCTGGCCGAGCTGGCCGATCTGGGGTAGCAAAACATAGGTCGCGAATACTGTCGCCGCGATCCAGCCGAGAGTGCGCCAGCGGAACCGCAACAGGACCTCCGGTTGTGCCGGTGACGTTGCGGTGACATCGCCGACGGCGGTGCGCAATTGGTTCAGGAGCCCGCGGTGCTGCCGAGCCGCACTGCGGGTGGCCGAGGCGAGCGCCAGCGGCTGCAGCAGGGGTGCCGCGCCGGTCAGCGCATCGGCGCCGAGCACGCGTAGGGCGCTGTCGACCGCGCGTTTCGCACCGACTTTCAGACTCATCGAGGTGAGCAACTCGGCCACATCGGCGTCGAGCCGGTGATCGGAAGCACTGGATTCCCCGAAACCGAAATCGACGATCCATGGCGCGCCCTGCTCATCGATCAGGATGTTGGCCAAGCGCAGATCGCGGTGGGCGATTCGGGCCGCGCGCAGCAGTGCGAGCTGGCACCAGATGTCGCAGAGCAACTCATCGGAGATGGGCTCCGGCATCGAGCGGGCGAAATTGCGGCCGGGTACGCGGGTTTCGGCGAGCCACGCATCACCGCTCTCGGCGACACCGACCGAGACTATCGGCGGGGTACGCACGCCGGCTCGCTGTGCCAGCAGTGCGATGAACGCTTCGTGCTCGGCCTCCTGTTTCGGTGTGGTGAACGGTGTTTCATCCTCTACCTCGCGGAAGATGAGGTGGCGGAACAGCTTGAAGAGCACGTCGGCGTTGCGTTCGTGGTAGCCGATCACTTTGACGAACAGGTCGCCGGGGCCGCCGTCGGTGGTGACGAGGAACGGCCGGGAACCGCGCGCATCGAGGGCGACCGGGGTGACCAGCAGCGGACGTAGCCCTGCGGCGGCCAGCGCTCGCTGTAGTGCCGGGGCCTCGGTCCGGTGCACGGGTGCGCCCCACAGCAGGTGTAGGGCGGCGGCAACCGTCCAGCCCAGGGCCGCGCCGCCGAAAACATCCAGGACGAGATGTGCGCCGACGAAGACCCGGGACAAGGCGACGACTCCGGCAACTGCCCAGACGACCCGGCGCCATGGCCGAGGCAGCCACGGCGCGGCCGCCGCGGCCATGGCGGCCGCTACCGCTGCGTGCCCGGAGACGAAACCGAGCCCGCCCTGCTGGGTCCGCAGGTTCAACTCCTCGAGCAGGGCGTCGGGTCGTGCTCGGCCGATCAGCGACTTCACTTCTATGGCAAGGAAATACGAGATGGCTCCCGCGGCCGCGACGTCGCGGGCGAGCCGGACCTGCCGTGCCAGCAATGCGCCGGCGGCGACGGCGCCGACGGCACCGATCGTGCCCAGTTGCATGATGACGTACAGGACCGGGGTGACCCACGACGGCAAGTCGTTGATCAACCGGAACAGGTCGATTTCCAGCCGGGGGACTTCGGTGTGCCGGGCCACGAGCGCCGAAATAGTCAGTGCCACAATGCCGAGAGCCACTCGAACGGCGTCACCTACGTGGCGTTGAACGACCGGGCGGGCGGATGGTTCAGGGGTCCCGGTTGTCTGCGGGCTTGCGGTGCATGCTGCCTGGGCCGTCATCGTCTCTCGTCTTTCGTCGGCGAATCTGTACTCTCCCAACGGCGGCCGCGTCCGGGCAGGGGACTTCGGCTCGGATGCGGGGGTCCATCGTCACGCGGACCGGAGGCTGCGGGCCCGACGCCGACAGCGAGATTGAGCAGTGCTCCCAGGGTGATACCCGCAGCCGCCCCGCCCAGCACGTCGAGCGGCGTGTGCGCACCCAGGTAGATGCGTGCGACGGCGGCCAGCAGTGCGGCCGCGGCGAGCGCCAGTTGCGCGCGACGGTTCACATATGGACTCAGCAGAACCACCATCGCGAACACGATCATCGCGTGACCCGACGGAAACGCGGATCCGGCGGTGGGCACGTCCCGCAGGATCGCCTCCGGAACCATTGCTCCTGGCCGGGGCCGGTGCACGAGTTGCTTCAAAACATCCCGCTCCACCACGAGTTTCGTCGGCACCAGCAGCACCAGTCCGGCGGCAAGGCGGAATCGCCGAGTGCCGACCGCGAGTGCGGCGACCGCTATCGGCGCGCCGAGTACGCCGATCAACTGGACGATCCACAGCGGTCGGTACAGCGCATCGGGCAGTGCATTGATGTGCAGGAACAGAGTGCGATCCCCCTGATCGGTCAGCGCTGCCGCGGCGGCCACGGCGCACAGCCCGGTGCCCACCGCGCCGCCGACGACCAGCCATCCGTCGAGGGCTCGCCGCCGCACAGTCACCGTTCTCCTCGTGCTCACCGATGTCCACCCTTCTCGCCGGCCGTGCCGGTGCCACTCACCATTGCCGCAGCGCGGTCGCCGGGGGTAGGGGAATTGGTGCCCCGCGGCGGAGGCCTTCGGTCAGTTGGCGAGGTGGTCGTAGCCCCTCGGTGCGCGCGGCTCGCCCTGCCGGTGGGTCACCGACCGTAGGGCCGGGAGGTCCTCCCGAATGGGGGCTTTCGATCCTCCCGCTACCGGTGTGACGCGGACCACGATAGAAGTCATGACAGGCACGACTCGATACGAAACCGCAGGCCTCGGCGCATCAGCGGTACTGACGGCATTGCATTCGCCGATCGGCCGCGGGCTGCGGCACAACCTGAGCGAACTGCGCTACCAAGCCAGGCGCTCCGGTCGACATATCGCGCTGCCGGTGTCCTACTCCCGCACGGGCGACAACGTTGTCGTCTATGTAGCTCGCGCCGACACAAAGACGTGGTGGCGCAACTTCCGGACCCCCCGCCTCGTATCCCTGTGGATCGACGGTCGGTGGCGTATCGGTACGGGACATGTGGCACCCGTCGGATCGCTGGAACACGAAGAGGTGGCGGCGATCTATCAGGCAGATCATCCGCGCGCGGAGCTGTCGGTGACGGACCCGTTCGTGGTGATCGAATTGGCGACCGCGCACTCGCCGCTCGGGCTGCACGAGCGGCCCGGCACGACCGGGCGGCACGGATTGTGGCGGCGCTGGTTCGCGTTCGTCACGGTGGGGGAGTTGTTCGGCTTCGCGGTGCCCGCCGTCACCGGCGTGCTGGTGCGCGACGCCGCACCGGTGGCGGCGGTAGTAGCGCTGCTGATCGCGGGCGGGGTCGAGGGGAGCGTGCTCGGCCTGTTCCAGGCACGCGTGCTTCGGCCGGTCGTGCCCGGGTTTCGTTCGCGTACTTGGGTTTTCGCGACCATGCTGGGAGCCTTGGTCGCGTGGTCGGTGGGTGTGGTGCCGGTCGCGTCGTCCGAGGGGATCGGTCGATGGTCGCCCGCCGTGCTCTGGCCCGCGGTGGTGGGTGGCGGTCTGATCGTGCTGTTGTCGATCGGTGTCGCCCAGTGGTTGGTGTTGCGGCGGCTGATAGCCGGTGCAGGACAGTGGATTTGGGCTACGGCTCTCGCCTGGCTGGCAGGACTGCTCGCCTTCACCGCGTTCACCAGCCCGCTGTGGCAGGAAGGGCAATCCGCCGTGCTGATGGTGCTGATCGGGGTGTTGGGTGGATTGCTGATGGCCGCGGTGATGGCCGCCGTCACCGGCACGTTCCTCGTGCGTATTCTGCGCGCACCGATGGACTCGGTGCAGTCGAGAGTCGGCTGAGCGCCGGATATCGGTCCGTCTTCGGCCGCCCCCGAATCGTCCGCGGAGTACCCACGATCCAAAGAACGCCAGCCCCGGTATCGGGGCTGACGTTCGCGCTGGGACTCGGCTAGAGACCGGTCGGGTAGGCCTCCGGTACGGTGCCCGGGATCGAGCGGCTCACCGGGTCGAGTGGTTCCAGGGCGGTGGTCCGGTCGATGTGGATGAGGGCGTCGAATTGGTCGGCGGGCCGGGCGTGGAAGTAATGGCTCTGGCGTTCGGTGCCCGGGCGGTAGATCACGCCGATGGCGCGTTGCAGGCGTGGTCGGCGGAGGATATCGACGGCGTCGTTCGGAATGTCGAGGCGAAGGAGGAATTCCGGATTGCCGGTGTCGTGCAGGAGCTCCTCCGTGCTGGACGACAGTGCGGGACGGACGGTTTCGCGGATGACGGCCCCGCCCCACTCCTCGGCGGCGGTAACCGTGCCCGAGTGGGTGCTGAACCCGATGGATCGGCAGTGTCCGCCGTGGCGTTCGCGGACGAGCTGGCCGAGGGTGAGCTGGCCGGTCGCGCCCAGTTCGGTGGCGCGGGCATCGCCGATATGAGAGTTGTGGGCCCACACCACGATTCGAGCCTCCGGACCCGCGCCCAGGGCCGATTGCTCACCGTAGCGATACAGGTGGCTGTCCAGTGCGTCGAGAGTATCGGCCATGTGCCGGTCGCGCAGGTTCCACGAGGACACTAGATCGTCGAACATAGCGCGGTAGTAGGCCTCCGCGTCGCGCACCGACCAGGCGTTGCGCAGCGCGTCGAATTGCCGGTCCGCGTCGTAACGTGTCAGCTCTCGGCTGTCGATGGCACCGCGTTGCAGTTCGAGCAGTTGGCGGATGGCTTGTGTCTCACAGGATTTACCCGCGCCGAAGGCTGCGGCGAAACCGTAGGCCTGGCCGTCGTCCTCGCCGACGGTGTGGTCGAAACAGCCGTAGCGTGCCCTGGCTCGCCGCGCCGCGACCGGATCGATGCGTTCGAGGTAACGCACCACCTCCTGCATCGATCGGTGCAGGCTGTACAGGTCCAGCCCATAGAAGCCGGTGCGGGGTTTGCCATCGCGTAGTTGCCCGGCGTTGTGCGCCCGCAGCCAGGTGAGGAAATCGCGGACCGCGGTGTTGCGCCACATCCAGGCGGGGAACCGCTGGAATCCGCGCAAGGCCTCTTCGACCGTGGCATCGGTGCCGTGCCCGTGCAGGTAGCGATTCACCCGGAAGGCGTCGGGCCAATCGGCCTCGACGGCGATCGCGGTGAAGCCCTTCTGCTCGATCAGCCATCGGGTGATCTGCGCGCGTGCCGTGTAGAACTCGGCTGTGCCGTGCGAGCTTTCGCCGATCAGCACGATTCGGGCGTTGCCGATCAGGTCTTCGAGCACCTGCTCGGGTGGGACACCGCCGGGTGCGTCGATGGCCGCAGCCCGGATTATTGCCGCGGCATTGATCGGCGGTACCGCGGTGCCGGTGGTCGAGGTGGCCAGCAGCACCTGTACCTGCTCATCGGCCACCTGGGTGAAGTCCCAGAAGGACTCACCGACCGCGCGGAACGGTGCAGGTATTGTCGCGCACACCATTTCGTCGACGGCGGCACCGAGCTCGGCGCAGGTTGATTGCGGTGCGGCGGGGACGGCGACCACGATCCGTCTCGGGTCGCCCGCCCGAACGGCCTCGATGGCCGCGAACATGCTTGCGCCGGTAGCCAATCCGTCGTCTACCACGATCACGGTCCGCCCGGTCACCTCGAGTGGGCCACGATGGCCGCGATAAGCGGCCTCGCGGCGATGCAGCTCGACAGCCTCGGCGCGGGCGATGGTGCGCACCTGGTCCGCGGACAGGTCGAGGGCGCGTACCACGTCGTCGTTGAGCACGATGCGGCCGCCGGTAGCCAATGCCCCGATGGCGTACTCGGGATGCCCCGGCGCGCCGAGCTTGCGTACGACCAGTGCGTCCAGCGGTGCGCCGAGCGCTGCCGCGACCTCCCAGGCGACCGGGATACCACCGCGGGGCAAGCCGAGCACCAGCACATCCGGCTCGCCGCGATAGTGCTCGAGCAGCCCGGCCAGGACTCGCCCGGCTTCGTGCCGGTCGCGGAAGACCCGAGGGGGCGTCAGCGGCTTGCCTTGCGTTGTGCTCATCACGCATCTCCTGATTGCATTGTCGCAGAACAGGCTTGGCCTGCGAAGGGACCGCCGTTGCAGGTGGGCGGAGCTGTCGCAGGCCAGTACGTACTGCTGTGCGGCCTTCAGGCAGCCGGTCCATGTGCCGCTACTCAGCATTCGGCACTTGTGGCGCCACCCCAAGAGCCGAAAGGCGGTGCCCAGCGGGCCGATGGTCACGCACTCCACGGGTCACCGGTCGCGCCACTGTCCAACGGGGTAGCCGGCATCCGGTAGGGCCGTTTTCAGGAGTTGAGTCCAATGATCATGGGACTTTCGGCCCTGTCTGCGGCAAGGGCGTGCTTGGTGGCATGGGGGGCGACATCCGGGCATGCAGAAAGCGAGGTCGTCGCCGTGAAAATGATAGAGCCGTGGCCGTCGGACACCGATCCGACGATGCTCGTCGTCACCCGAGGAGAGGTGATGGACAGGGAGGTCACGCGGCTGGAACGGGCGATCACTCGGGTGTTACGTCGGCATCATGTCGCGTGCGCGGCGCAGGTCCGGGTGTCCGCGCCGCCATGCGGCGATGGTCAGGTGTTGGTACAGGCCAACATTCGGTTCCGTGGTGCGCAGGCCAGAGTGCAGGTCGCGGGCCCGCGAGGATTCGTGGCCACCTTCACGGCCGAACGGCTCGACCGACAGTTGGCCCGACTAACGGGCACGGGGGAGCCGCGATACTGGCCTGATCCGGCACGGCCGCCGTTAGCAGCGGTAACCGAGGAACGACCGATCGTTCGTCGCAAAGCGTGCGCGTTGGCGGTCGGCGACCCGGCTGCGGCGACCCGGGCTATGGACGCGATGGATTACGACGCACACCTGTTCATAGATGCGCAGACCGGTCACGATGCTGTGATCTTCTGGGCGGGCCCACTCGGAGTGCGTCTCGCGCGTCAACATCTGGCGCCGCCGCAATCGGAACCGGCACAAACGGTGCCGCTCACGGTCGATCCCCGGCCGGCTCCCTTGCTGACCGATCGCGAGGCCGCGGCTAGGTTGTGCCGATACGGTCTGCCGTTCGTGTTCTTCACCGAACCACGCAGCGGGCGTGGGCGTCTACTGTACCGGCGGCACGACGGTGATCTTGCGATTGTGCTGCCCGACGAGGCGACATTCGGCGGCGTGTCGGCATGATCGATCCCAGCACTCGGGGTGATGAACAGCGCGACGTAGTAGCACTGGACCGCGCCGAAGCGTTGCGCCTGCTGGCGAGCACTCCGCTCGGACGAGTTGTGTTCACCCGCAACGCGCTACCCGCGATCCGCCCGGTCAATCATCTGGTCGATGACGGATTCATCGTGGTCCGCACTCGGCTCGGCGCTCAGTTCACCGGCGCCGTGCGTGGCAATTCCCCGGTCGTGGTGACCTACGCGGCCGACGACATCGACCCGGTCCGGCGGACTGGCTGGTCGGTCTCGGTGACCGGATTGGCGCGCACCGTCACCACCCCCGAGCTCGTTGCCCGCTATGAGCAACTGCTGCATCCCTGGGTCGACGGAGTGATGGACAGCGTCATATCGATCGAACCGGAGATGGTCACCGGCATCAGGCTCGTCGAGAAGCGAAAGCCGCGCCGGGACGGGTGATTCCGGTGTAGCAGGGTTGATGATCGCCGGCGCGCCAGCTCCTACCCCCGTTGCTCGGTGAAGACGTCGGTGAGCGGTCGACGCGGCGTCGGCGGCGTTTCGTTCTGCTCGGGTGCGGTGCCGACGCGAAGCACTACCTGCGGCAGACCGACGCGGGGTACCAGGCCGGTGAGCAGTTTGCGCCCGGCCGGCAGTTCGGTGATATGGGTGAGGGCACAGGTGCTCAGCCCGGCGGCAGTGCACTCGAGCAGCACTGCCGACAGTGCCTCGCCCGTATGCAGCCATTGGTGGGCGGTGTCGGCGGCCGAGCTGAGTACCACGAGGCGAGACCGGTCTTCGACGTCGGCTCGGCGCATCGAATGCGGCACCGAGGGGAAGGTGCGCCCGACACCGACGCGGGCGAACTCGGCGGCGGAGGTCATCGCGGACGGCGGCACCCCTTCCGGCATTTCGGTATGGCCGGCCCACCAATGTATTTCGGTCTGATAGTGCATGTCGTAGCGCCGAATCGAGGCCGTCTGTGCGGAGGCAGCGGCGAGCCTCGCCCGCGCGCTCTCGTCGAGCACGTCGAGCTCGATGTCATGCGGCGAAACCAGCATGCGGAGGAAGTGCGCGACCGCATCCCAGCCGACCGGTTCCAGCATCGGCAGCCGATCGGTGTAGCGATGCTCGATGGCGTCGGTGCGCGTGCGGACTCCGGCGGGCGGGTCGGGCCATAGCCGGAATTCGATGGCCGCCAAGTGCTGTGGGTTGTGCGCATCGGGAAGACGCACTGTGTCGGTGTGCCAGTTGTGGGCTGCGAAGGCGGTGCGGGCACGATGCAACGCGGCACCGCAGCTGATCGTCAGCTGGCGGCCGAGGGGATCCGCGGACAGCAGCTGACGGTCTGTGTCGCTGTAGAGGTGTAGGCGGGTGCCGTCGAACACCCAGCGCCACGGCTGGGTGTTGTGCACCGACGGCGCGCGGCAAGCGAGTCGCAACGCCGCCAGCATCGTCGGGTGATCCGGCACCTCGGGTGTGGGAAGCTCTGTGGCGTTCATATCACCGAGTGTGATCCGTGTGGCGTCGGCACCGATATGGCCTTTTCGCAGCTCCTGCGGGGACCTCCGGCCCTGGTGCCTGCACGTCCAACACGGTTTCCTGAAACCATGACTTACCCGGCCACCCTCGATTTCAGCAGAATCTTCGGCCCGGCCCAGACTTGCCCGAGTTGCGGGTCGGACGATATCGGTACCGCACATGGGCAGCAGGCCAGCTCCGTTCGTTGTCACAGCTGCGGCGCCGAATGGCATCTCAGCCGCATCCTCGGTGTCCGGGAGCGGATTCCACCCCCGCGGGTACTGGTAGATGCGGTGGCTGCCAACGAGGCAGCACCCTGAAGTTCGTCGGAACCTAGACGAGATGGATGCCCGCGATGACCGAACTGAGCCCGCTGGACTCGGGATTCATCGAATTGGAAGACAGCGATCGACACGTGAGTGTCGGGATCGGCGCCATCGCGGTGGTGGCCGGGTCACCGCCGCCACGTGCGCAGTTCGCCGCCGAACTGACGCGGCGGCTCACCGTGGACGACCGGCTTCGGCAGAAAGTACGCAGGACGCCTTGGGATCTCGCTGCACCGGCCTGGGTCGACGACCCCGATTTCGATCTGGCACATCATCTTCGATGGATGGCATTGCCTGAACCCGCGGACGAGTCCATGCTGTACGAACTGGTGGCCGAGGTGATGGAGGAACGTCTCGACCGCGATCATCCGCTGTGGCAATGCGTCGTGGTCGAGCGACTCGTGCACGATCGCTGGGCGATGATCGTGAAGGCGCACCACAGCATGGTCGACGGTGTCTCCGGGATTACGCTGTTCGAGCGGCTCTGTGACCCGGCCGTCGAGGCGGCGGTGCCGCAACCTGCCGTCTGGAAGCCAGTCCGAGACGAGGGAACTTCTGGTGTGCGCAGCCTTGTTATGAAGGGCCTGCGGCTCCCCATCGACGGTCCACGGTTGGCGGTGGATACGCTGCGCGCGGTGGTGCCCATGGCATTGTCGGCGGTGTTGCCCGCGCCAGGGTCCTCACTCAACGGCCCGATCGGCAGGCAACGACGCTACGCGGTGGCGCGTGCATCGCTGCCTGCCGTTCGGGAAATCGGCGCGGTGTTCGGGGCGACGGTCAACGACGTCGTACTCGCGGCAGTCGCCGCCGCCTTTCGTGCCTTGCTGCTCGCGCGCGGCGAGGAGCCGACAGCGGACAAAGTCCGAATCCTGGCGCCGGTATCGGTACGACCTGCGGATGCGAAATACGTTCTGGACAATCGGGTTTCGGCGACATTGCCGTTACTGCCGATCGAATCGGCGGATCTGGTCCAACAATTGGGCATCGTGCACTCCAGGATGTCCGCACACAAGGCGAGCGGCGAGGCTTCGGCCGCGAATTCGATGCTGTCGCTGGCTCGTTTACTACCGTTCGCGTCGATCGCGTGGACTGTCCGGCTGGTGTCGCGCTTCCCGCAGCACGGAATATCCGGCCTGGCAACGAATGTGCCCGGCCCGCGGCGTCGGCTGTACCTACACGGCCACGAGGTACTGGAAATCCTGGCCTATGCTCCGATCGCGATGCGGGTACGCACGGGGATCGCCATCCTCAGCTACAGCGACCAGTTGACGTTGGGCATCACCGGGGATTTCGACAGTACGCCCGATCTGCACCTGGTCGCAGGGTGGATCCAGGACGCCATCGATGAGCTGCTTGCGCGCGCCAGAGACGCCGCGTGCCTTTCTTGATCGCTCCCACCGCGAATAGTGAACGGCGCCCATTAAAATTTTGGCGGACTCCCTGGGGCCACCAGCGGTTCGCCACGTATCAGTGGAGCGGACACCGCGCAACTCCACGCACACCCTCCCTGTTCGAGTTGTCCGGAATGGGCAGCGTGCAACCCCAGATGTTCTGCAACGATCGGAGATCGACATGCTCTCGGCTGCCGCGATGCGGGGCCGCGCGGAGAATATCGTCGAGGTTGGTGTCGTATAAGCCGCTCAAACGCTTCTTCTCGGCCACCGAGGGGCCGACGTAATCAGCGAACAAATAGAAGTCGGCACCGGAATCTTCGCCGCCCGCCTGTTCCTCAGTGACGGCACCGTCAAAACCCACCTCTACCGCGTCATGAGCAATCTCGGCCTCACCAGCCGAGCCCAAGCCGTCGTCGTCGCCTACGAGACCGGGCTCATCACCTCGGCAAGACGTAGGCCAATTGCTGGGTGCTCCATAGCTGTTGTCGCACAAGCATTTCGACGACGACGCTCGTCGCAGATCGAGATCCAGAAAGCCATTGGCGGCTCCGGGCTACCCACGAGCTGCCCTGAGCCGATCCTGGCCAGCAGTGTCAGTCTTCGCTCGCGGCGCCCATGCATGTATGGCAAATCCGTGCGGGGGAGGAGCACTGAGTCACTCAGACCCGCGCGGTCAGGAAATCGACGCGTCGTATCGCAGCATGCGCCGCGCCCGGCGCAGCATGAGAACTCCCATTACCGCCAGCCACATGGTCGACGCGGCGTTGAACCCCAGCGCGGCGACGAACCCGGCGCTCGGATGCCAAGCCAGATAGGTGGCGACGCCACCGATCACGCTGCCGCTGCCGGTCACGGTGACCACCCACCCGAGCCACCGCGGATAGCCGCGGCCGACCGCCACCGCCAGTCCGATGAGCAGGAAGGGCAATCCGAAGGTCCACGTCGCCGACGCCGTGACTGTGCCGTACAGCATGGCGAACAAGGTTTCGGCCACTGGTAATTGTTCCGCGTCCCCTGGTCCTGCGGCCGCCCACTGGTCGGCGATCCGTTTGAACGCGTAACCGTCGATGGTGTAGTCGACGACGAAAACGGCCGCCCCGATCCCCATGGCCGCCACCGCCGTTCGGCCCAGTGCGAACGCGGCTATCCCCTCCAGCGAATAGGCTAAACCCATCAGCGCCACGACCCACAACAGCACGCACACTATCCCGGCGAAATGAGTGAGATACCAATGCGGATGATCGGCGACGAACCGCAGCGCGGCCGCCACATCGTCATCGGGCAGATCCCCGTGCGCGGTACCCACGAGAACGAAACCGATACTGCCGACCAGGGCGCACACCCCGGACAACTTCAAGAAGAACCGTTGTGCCGCAACCTCTTCGGTCGACCCTGCATCCACCATGCTTGCCAGCGTCTCGCCACCCGAGCCGAGCCGACATGGTGGTACCACGACCCTATGGGCGACCCCGAACTCCGGCCATACAGTGGTGACCTGCACTCGCAGAACATAACTCGCCGAATCCGAGGCCCGTCAGTGCGACCAGCACAGTCGGCCAGCTCGCGTCGAACATGCATGCGGCCAGTTCGTCCTCACTGAGGGTGAGCCGGTCGGGGCAGTCCGAGCCGACGCCTGATCCGGATGAATGGTGAACTGGCGCAACCGTTGTCGAGATGTGGCGATGACCGGTAGGTGGACTCATTGCATGTGTGCCGGTTCGGGCTGGCTGTTCCTGACCGAATGCGAACAACGCCGCAGTGGTGTGCATCGGTATCACTATGACGGCGGTGCCGTCTTCCTCCTGATGCACCGTTTGGGTTGGGCTCACCGCGGCCTTCCCCGCAGCCACCGCCATCGGCCTCCCGCACTCTACGGCTCAGGCTGCCACTGTCGGTCACGGATCGCGATGAACCACTCCGCCGCGACCTGAGCTGCTCTGACCCCACTTCGGATCAGGCGCCGTCCGCGGCGAGCAGTCCGGCCAGGCCGAGGAAGCACACTGCGGTGCCGAGATCGATTCGGCGCGAGGTCCTGGCCGAGAAGCCGGTCGCACCGATCAGACCACCCACGACGACATAGCCGAGGCCCACCACGAATTCGATACCCGCGTACGCGGCGCCGAGCAGCGCGATCTGGGTGCCGAACCCGCCGGCCGACGCCGCGGCGAACTGGGGTAGCAGCGCGGCGAAAAGCAGCAGCGCCTTCGGATTGCTGATCCCTACCGCGAATTCGTTCCCGACGATCCGCCACCGAACGGTGCTCGCAGACTGTGTCGGCGCCTCGATGGCCGCTGGTCGCCAGGCCCGCCGTAAAGCCTGGATGCCGATCCAGGCGAGGTAGGCCACACCCGCCCACTTGATCACGGTGAGCGCGGTCACCGAGGCCGCGAGCGCCGCGCCGAGGCCGGCCACCACCAGCGCGACCAGCACGACAAAGGCGGCGAGTCGTCCGCCTACACCCGCCAAGGCATAGGGAATGCCGTGGCGCACAGCGTTGTTCAGGCCCAGGATCTGGCTGGCGCCGGGGATGAGTGAGACGAGTAGCGCGGTCGGGAGGAATCCGACCCAGTTGATCGCATGCATAGTTGTGCTCCGTTCCGAGGCTGTGCGGGGCCGGAGGAACGTACGGGATCGGACATCATCTCGGTATCTCCGTGTCCGGCGCCGTCGTACTCCGCACGCTGGGTAGGAGCCGATGATCACGGTGAAAGCTGCTCACTTGCCAGCCCATTCGGATGTCGGGCAGTGCTCGAATCCGCGGTGGTGGAGTTCGACTCGGGCGTCAGGCTGCGGCACCCTCCAGGGCCGCGGCCAACTCGGCTCGGCCGGTGATGCCCAGGCGCGGGAAGATCCGGTACAGATGCGAGCCGACAGTACGGTGCGAAAGATAGAGCTTCTCGGCGATCTGGCGGTTGGTGAGTCCTTCGGCGGCCAGCGTGGCGATCTGGAGTTCCTGCGCGGTGAGGTGGTCGCGAGCGTTCGCGGCGCGGCGGGCGCTGGTCTCGCCCGCGGCGCGCAACTCGAGGCGTGCGGACTCGGCCCAGGGGGCGGCGCCGAGGGCATCGAAGCTGTCGCGGGCCGCGCGCAGGGGTTCGCGGGCCTCGGCCATCCGGCGCTGGCGGCGCAGGCGGCGGCCGTGGTGCAACTGCAGCCGGGCCCGGTAGAGCGGCCAGCTGCCGACATGGCCGGCCAGCGCGGCGGCGTAGCCAGCCTCCGCGTCGTCGTCGGCGGCGAGGACCGCACGGCTGTATTCGTCGACGACCAGCAGCATGGGCGCCGGTAGCCGGGTCGCCAGCGCGGGCAGCTCGGCCAGCAAATGCCTTGCCTGCTCGACCTTTCCGGCCGCGACGGCGGCATCGGCGAGTTCGGCCGCGATCCACCAGCGCCGCATCGGATGACTGACCGGGTCGGCCGGGTCGTAGACGCGCCGCAATGTCGCGAAGGCGTCTTCGGCGCGGCCCGCCAGCAACTGGATCATGCCGCGGGTTTGCTGAGCGGTGACTTGAATGCAGCGCATGCCGACCGCCATCGGGCTGGCGTGGATCTCGCGCAAGTGATCCTCGGCGAGTTCGGTTTCCCCGCGCAGGGCGGCGATCATGGCCAGGTTGGTGCGTCCGGCGACCGCGTAGAACTCCTCGCCGGTCTCCGCGGCGAAGGCCCGGGATTCCTCGGTTTCGGTGCGCACCGTGTCCCACTCGCCGAGCCAGATGCGGCTCCAGTTGCCCGCCCCCAGAATGCCCGCGAGCAGGCCGAGCCGCCCCTGATTGCGGCCGACGCCCGCGGCGGCGTCGATGTAGGCCGAGCCGCGCCGGAGATCACCGAGGAAGAGCGCGGCGTAGCCGAGGTAGCGCATGGTGTCGGCGTCGGAGCGGTCCGGGGCCAGTCGGGCGAGCTGGTCGAGCACCGCGGGACCGCGATCCCAGGGCACCGTGTACGCCTCGATGGCGAGGCGGCGTGGATCGTGCGCGGACAGGTCGAGGGTGTCGAGTTGCTCGGCGATCGCGGTCCGGGCCGGCGCGGAGGCATCCTGGAAGAAGCAGCGAGAGGCGGCCCGCCACAACAGCTCAGCCGCGAGATCGGTATTGCCCGCCGCGTGGGCGTTCCCCGCGAGGTCGACCAGTTCGAGCATCCGATGCTCCGGGTCGTACTGGCTGAAGGCGATGACCTCCTGCACCGTGGCGAGCCGGGCGCGATCGATGGGTCCCAGTGCGGTCGGGTTGGCGCGGTCCACGAGATCCTGCGCTTCCCGCCGGGCTCCGATTTCGCTGGCCAATTCCGCCGCGCTGAGCAACAGCGTGGTGGTGCGGTCCGGGCGTTCGGCGAGTTCGGCGGCGCGGTGCAGCGCGTGCACTGCCGTCATGATCGCGCCGCGGCGACGGGACCGTTCGGCGAACTCCGCCAGCTCCGCGGCGAGGGTGTCGTCGGTGCCGAGGGTCGCGGCGGCGCGATGCCAGAGCTGCTTGTCCGGGAAATCCGCCAGTGCCGCGGCCAGACAGGAGTGTGCGCCGAGGCGCTGGGTCAGCGGTGCGCGCGCGTAGATGGCCGTGCGCATCATCGGATGCCGGAATCGCATTCCCGCGCCGGACAATTCGACCAGGCCGATGTCGAGTGCGTCCTGCAGATGATCGGCGGTCACCGGGGTGCCTGCGAGTTCGGTGGCCGCGGCCAGTAGCCGACGCAGCTCGCAACCGACATCGGCGGCGAGCACGACGAGCAGCGTGCGCGCGGCGGGGCAGAGTTCGGCGGATCGGGCCGCGAACGCGACCTCCAGCCGAGCGGTGAGCGGGAACTCCTCGGCCACCCGATCGGCTCCGCTGTGCCGCAGTGCGCGGGGAAGTTCGGTCAGTGCCAAGGGATTTCCGGACGCTTGCGCGAGCAGCCGCTGGCGCGCGGTGGTCGTCAACGCCGGAGCTCGGGTCTGCAGCAGTTCGGCGGCGGCGTCCTCGGCGAGCGGTTCGACCACCAGCTCCGGCAGTCCGGCGCGATCCGCCGGATCGCCCTGGTCGGCGCGGGTGGCGGCCAGCACGAAGACCGCGTCCTTGCCGATGCGGCGCGCCAGGAAGCTCAGCGCGTCGGCGCTGGCCGAGTCGAGCCAGTGCAGATCGTCGATGATCAGCACGATCGGCTGCTGCGCCGCCGCCTCGCCGATCAGTTGCAAGGCTGCCAGCGCCACACTGAACAGATCCGGGCCGCCCTCCTCCTGCCCGAACGCCGCGCGCAGCGTGCGCTGTTGCGCCAGCGGCAGTTTCACGGCTTCGGGCAGCAGCGGATGCAGCAGCTGGTGCAATGCGGCGAAACACAAACCTGCTTCGTTCTCCACGCCGACCGCCGACAGAACCGTCAGATCCCGTTCCAGCGCCGCGTCCCGGACCGCCGCCAGCAGCGCCGACTTGCCGATACCGGCCGCGCCGCGCAACACCAGCGCCGAGCCGTTTCCCGCCGCCGCCCGGTCGAGCAGGTCCGCCAGCGCCGCCAGGTACTGCTCGCGTCCGATCAGCCCGCGACCACCCGCAGGCGTGGTCGCCAGCACATCTCTGGTGAAGAACGCCGGTGCCGCAATCTCGCTTCCCATCCCCGAAGACTGGCAGAACCGGCGCGGTTCGACAACGTGACTCAGTCGTCGACTCAGTCACCGATGCAGTCGCTCGACGGATTCGGCGGGGGTGTCCCGCTTCGTAATTTCATAGCCATGACATCGACATTCACCACCACAGACGGCGCCGAGATCTTCTTCAAGGACTGGGGCACCGGACAGCCGGTCGTCTTCAGCCACGGCTGGCCGCTCAACGCCGACGCCTGGGACGACCAGGCCCGCCTGGTCGCCGAGCACGGTTACCGCGCGATTGCCCACGACCGCCGCGGGCACGGCCGATCCACCCAAACCTGGGACGGCAACCACATGGACCGCTACGCCGACGATCTGGCCGAGCTGATCGAAACGCTCGACCTGCGCGACGCCGTGCTCGTCGGACATTCCACCGGCGGCGGCGAGGTCGCCCGCTACCTCAGCCGCCACGGCAGCGGCCGGGTCGCCAAGGCGGTGCTGCTCGGCGCCGTGCCGCCGGTCATGGTCAAGTCGGCGAGCAATCCCGAGGGCACCCCGATGGAGGTGTTCGACGGCATTCGCCACGGGGTCAGCACCGATCGCTCGCAGTTCTATTGGGAGCTGAGCGAAACCTTCTACGGCTTCAACCGGCCCGGTGCGGCCGCTTCGGAGGGGATGCGCCGCGCGTTCTGGCGGCTGAGCATGCAGGCCGGCGTCCGTGCCGCCTACGAGTGCATCACCCAGTTCTCCGAGACCGACTTCACCGACGATCTGCGGCGCATCGATGTCCCGGTGCTCGTCGCCCACGGCGACGACGACCAGATCGTCCCCCTACACGACTCGGCGGTGAAATCCGCTGCGCTGATCAAGAACTCGACCTTGCGCATCTACCCCGGAGCCGCGCACGGGCTGCACGGCGAATTCCGGACCGCCTTCGAAGCGGATCTGCTCGAGTTCCTGAAGAACTGACCCAGTTCCCAAACCTCACCGAACACACTGCACAGCAAAGGAAACCGTCATGCGTATCGCCAAATCCGCCAAACTCGCCGCCGCCGCGCTCGGAGTGACCGCCACCCTCGCCGGCTCCGGCTGCGCCTCCGCCGAACCCGCTGCGGTACAGCCGACCATCGTCCTGGTGCACGGCGCCTTCGCCGAATCCGCCAGCTGGAACGGCGTCATCGACCGGCTGAACCAGCAGGGCCTGGCCAACATCGCGGTGGGCAACCCGCTGCGCAGCGTCCAGGGCGACGCCGACACCGTCCGCAGTGTCGTCGCCGCCATCGACGGGCCGGTCGTGCTGGTCGGGCATTCCTATGGCGGGCAAATCATTTCGCAGATCAACGACCCCAAGGTCAAGGGACTGGTCTACGTCGCGGCGTTCGCTCCCGAGGATGGCGAGACCATCGGCGAACTCTCCGGCAAGTTCCCGGGCAGCACCCTCGGCGAGACCCTCGACAAGGTCCCCCTCGCCGACGGCAGTACCGACCTCTACATCCAGCCCGAGAAGTACCAGAAGCAGTTCGCCGCCGACGTCCCCAACGCGCAAGCCGCACTCGACGCCCGCACCCAGCGCCCGCTCAACGACCGCGCGCTCAACGGCAAGTCCGGTGCACCCAGCTGGAAGAACCTGCCGTCCTGGTTCGTCTACCCCGACGCCGACAACAACATCCCGGTCGCCGCGCATCGGTTCATGGCCGAACGCGCCAAGGCCCGCGCGACCGTGGAGATCCCGGGCGCCTCGCACGCGCTCACGGTCTCCCAGCCCGACGCCGTGGCGAAGGTCATCGTCGACGCCGCGAGCGCCGTTTCCTGATCACCCCGGGCGAAGTCGATGCGGTGCCGCGGGCACGACCACGCGGCACCGCCGGACATTCGCGAGATTGAGCAGTTTCCGGTCTGGGAAGTGAGCGCCGTTCCCACCGAGAGTTGCACCAAGACCCGCTCCGAAGTCGAAAGGATCCATCATGCGAACCACCAAGGAAGGCCGGCCGATGCACGTGGTAGTGCTCGGCGGCGGGCCGACCGGCACGACCGCGGCGCTGCTGCTGGCCGCTGAAGGTCATCGAGTCACCCTGCTGGACAAGGATTCCGGTGGGCCCGGCGCCGAGGCCGAGCAGGCCTGGGACCAGTGGCGCCGACCGGGTGTCAATCAGTTCCGGCATCCGCACATCCTGCTGCCCGGCGGGTATCAGGTGCTCGCTCGCGAACTACCCGATGTGCTCACCGAACTACGGGCGCTGGGCGCGCGCGAACACAACATGCTCGACGCCGCCTTCGAACTCCCCGCGATCGGCGGCCGCAGGCCGGGCGACGAACGGTTCGACACCCTCTCCGCCCGCAGGCCCGTCATCGAGCAGGGCCTCGGCAACGCCGCGGCGAAGGCCGGGGTCACCGTGCGCCGAGACGCCCCGGTCACGGGGTTGCTGACCGAGGCGGTGGCCGCGATCCCGCACATCACCGGCGTGCGGACCGCGCAGGGCGAGGATATCTCCGCCGATCTGGTCATCGATGCCATGGGCCGCAATTCTCCCGCGAGCAAGATGCTCACCGACATCGGCGCGGCCGCACCAGTATTGGACAAGCACGAGACCGGGTTCCTGGCCTACAGCCGCTACTTCCGCTCGGCCGACGGTTCCTATCCCGAACAGGTGGCGTGGCCGCTGGAACACCACGACAGTCTGGGGCTGACCACCGTGCCCGGCGATGCGGGCACCTGGGCCATAGCCCTGTTCGTCTCGGCCGAGGACCGCGCTATGCGGGCACTGAGCGATGCGCAGGTCTGGCAGCGGGTCGCGGCGCTGTATCCGAATATGGCGCACTGGGCCTCCTACGGTGAGCCGATCACCGGGGTGTTGGCGATGGCCGGGATGGAGTCCCGGCATCGGAGTTTCGTCGTCGGTGGCAAGCCGGTGGCGACCGGGCTGCTCAGCATCGGAGATGCCTGGGCGACAACCAATCCCACCTTCGGGTTCGGCCTCACCATGGGAATGTCCCACGCGCTGCTGCTGCGGGATGTGTTGCGCGAGAGCGGCTTCGACGATCGGGAAAAGCTCGCGCGCCGTTTCGACGAGCTCACCAACGGCACGCTCGGACCCACCCAGCAGGCCTCGGCCGCCTGGGATCTGCACCGGCTCGCACAGATCGACCTGGAAATCGAGGCCATTCCCTACCAGCAGAGCGTCGCCTACCGCACCGAGGATCCGGAGTGGAATCTGCGGCAAGCGGTGGAGGCCGCGAAGCTGCGGGATCCCGACGTGCTGCGGGCGTTCGGCGATGTCGGTTCCGGACTGGTCGGCCCCGAGGAAGCGCTGGGCCGCCCCGGTGTCCTCGATCGAATCAACGAACTCGGCGGCGGCGCAACGGGATACCCGGAACCGGGCCCCTCCCGTGCCGAACTGCTCACTGTGATCGGAGCGAAGTAATGCGTATCGAAACCAACGGCATCGAACTGCAGGTCCAGGTCAGCGGGTCCGGCCCGGATGTGCTGCTGGTGCACGGCTATCCGGACACCCACGCCGTGTGGCGCCACCAGGTGCCTGCGTTGAACGCCGCCGGTTACCGCACGATTGCACCCGATCTGCGCGGTTTCGGCGCCTCGGACAAACCCACGGATCTGGCGCAGTACGAACTCGCCGAGTACGTCGCCGATCTGGTGGGCGTGCTGGACGACCTCGACGTGCAGCACGCCCACGTCATCGGACACGACTGGGGCGCCTCGCTGTCGGTACTGCTCGCCGGGCTGCACCCCGATCGGGTCGACAGCCTCACCACCCTGTCGGTCGGAACTGCGGCGGCAGTCGTGGACGCGGGCCTGCCGCAGCGCGAGAAGTCCTGGTACTTCCTGCTGTTCCAGTCCCTGGGCATCGCCGAACGCTGGCTCTCCCAGGACGATTTCGCCAACACCAGGCGATGGCTGGCCAGTCACCCGGATTTGCTCGAGGTCATCGAACGGATGCGGGACCCGCGGGCGCTCAGCACCAGCCTTGGGCTGTACCGCACCGGAGCGGGCCCGGAGTTCCTCGTCGATCCGCCCGTGCTGCCACCGGTGCTCGCGCCGATGATGGGCGTGTGGAGCAGCGACGATGCGTACCTCACCGAGGAGTCGATGCTCGGCAACGAGAAGTACGTCGAAGGGTCGTGGCGGTATGAACGGCTCGACGGCATCGGACACTGGATGCAACTCGAGGCACCGAACCAGGTCAACGAGTTGCTCCTGGACTTCCTACCGGAACCGACGCAGTGACGCAGCTGCGAATTCTGTTCTCCAGCACGCCCGCTCACGGTCATCTGCTGCCGATGGTGCCGCTCGAAAGGGCGGCCCGCCGGGCCGGGCACGTCACCGCATTTCTGACCAACGGATCCGTCGCTGACGTCGTCGCTCCGGCCGAGGTGCTCTCGGCCGGAGCGACACTGGGGGAGACCCTGGCCGAGGTGCACCGCCGTACTGGAGCCGACGCCACCACCGACATGAGTCCGGCGACGGTGGCGGAGTTCTTCGGCGGTGTCCGGATCGACCTCGGGGCCGACGAGTCGCTGGCTGTGGCAGCGGCTTTCGCGCCGGACCTGATTGTCGCGGAGGCCGCCGATTTCCTGGGCCCGCTCGTCGCGTCCGAGCTCGGCGTGCCGTGGGTTTCGCACGCGGTGGGCATCGCTGTCGATGCGGCGATTGCCGAGGCGGTGGTCGCGGTGGCTGCCCAGCGGATGAAGGAACGAGACATCGAGTTGGCGCCCCCGATCGCGGCGGTGGACCCGTGGCCCGACTCGCTGCAATCCGACACCTGGGAGCCCTCCCTCGATCGCATCGACATCCGGCCGGAAGCGCCGGAGTCCGAACTGGATGCGCCGTGGACCGCGCCTTCTTTTCCCGAGCGGAGGGAATTGCCGAGGGTGCTGGTGACACTCGGCACGATCGTCGACGAGCCGGGCACGCTCACGGCGATTGTCGAGTCACTGCTAGCGCAGGAGGTGAATGTCGTTGTGGCCGTGCACCCGGCGTCGGATCCGCGGGATCTCGTCGTCGACGCGAGCCGGGTGCACGTGACGGGTTTCGTGCCCATGCGGCACCTGCTGGACGGGGTCGACGTGGTGGTCAGCTCCGGCGGTGCGGGCACGGTGCTTTCGGTGTTGGGTGCGGCCGTTCCGATGGTCATCCTGCCGCTGGGCTTGGACAAGCCGCTCAATGCCGAACGCGCCGCGGCGGTGGGGGCCGCAGCGGTCATCCACGATCCCCGGCAGGCGGGCGCCGCCGTTGTGCGAATTCTGGGTAACCCGTCGTTCGCGGTGGCCGCGTCCGAGATAGCGGACAGGATCGCCGCTATGACGCCGGCCGATGAGGTTCTTGCGTTATTGCTGGACCGGATGGCCTGAGGTCGGTGGTCGGCCCGGTAGCGACCGGTGCGGGTACGGGGCGGTTCCTGCGGTGGTGTTGTTCGCTGTGCCGTCGAGCGACGTGGGCAGGCGTTCGTCGCAGCGGGCGACGAGTTCTGCCGCGGATGTTCGTGGTCGTCGCTGGTGACGTGCACCGGCGCGAAGTCCGTCAGCGCAGGCGCGATAGGGTGATCCGCCGCCCAGCGGTTCGGGATCGGTTGGCTAGAAGGAGTTTTCGGATATGTTCCGCCGGTTGTCTCAGTTCGGAACGAAAACCCTGCTGACGGTTGCCTTGTCCCTGCTTGTCGTCCCCGGTTCCACCGCTGCCGCCGAGGACCAGATCCGGCGTGCGGACACGGTGGTCGCGAGGGAGGCGGCCACGATCTGGTACCCGGCTCGGTCCGCTCGCCGGCTTCCGCTGGCGCTGATACTGCCCGGGGCGAATGTTGGGCGGGGGTACTATTCCCGATTCGCCGCGGCGATCGCCGAATACGGTTTCGTTGTCCTGGTGCCGGAGCGCGACCTGACCTCGGCCGATAACGCGCCGCGCGGATACGGGCTTGTCGAGGCGCTCACCTGGGCGCGCGAGCAGGCGGGGGACCCGGCCTCGGCGGTGGGTGCCCGCATCGACCCCACCGCGCTGGTAGTGGCCGGGCACTCCTACGGTGGCGCCGCGGCGCTGTTCGCCACTACAGACCGCTGCCGCCCGCCGTTCTGCTCCGCTGCCGACTACCGACGTCCACCGGAGCTGAAGGCGTTTGTCGGATACGGGACGAACACCAGCGTCGGCACCGAGGTCGAGGCGGTCGATGTGGGCGGGATTCCGGTGATGTACGTCAACGGCACCGAAGACGGGGTCAGCGAGCCGGCGGAAGCGTACGAGAGTTTCGCCAAGATCTCCGGTGCGCCCTCGGCGGCCTACGTTCATCTGCTGGGCGCCAACCACTTCGGGCTCGCCGATATCGACAACCCACCTGGTGCCGCGCCCGATCCGCGGCCCGGTACCGCCCCGCAGCACGAGACCGCCACGACCGCTGCCCGATGGACGGCCAGTTGGTTTCGCGCACAGCTCGGTGACCCCGTCGCACGCGAGTGGGTGTACACCATCGGGCCGCGCGTGGATTCTGCTGTGCGAGTAGAGATCCGGTGAGCAAGCTGACCAGCCCCGCCGGCGCGCCGGTCCCATAGCGCTCATCCGGGCGCTACGAGTCATTCGGAGATGCTAGCCCCGGTCCCACTTGCAGCCCTACCACGCAGGTGTCGTCGTCGGTGTCGGAGTCGCTGTTGTCGAGCAGATCGTCCAAGCGCTCGTCGAGGCTGCCGCTGAAGCGAGCCGACGCGGTGAGCAGTCGCTCGACACACTCGTCGAGGTGTCGCCCGCGGCGCTCGATCAGGCCGTCGGTGTAGAGCAGGAGGACGTCGTCCGGTTCCAACTGGAGTTCGCCTTCTTCATACGTGGTTTCGGCCAGTGCACCGAGAATTATCCCGTTGAGCAGCGGCAAGGCGGTCGCTTGCCCGGCGCGGACCAGCACCGGGGGGAGGTGGCCCGCGCGGGCCCAACTCAGGACGCGGGTCTGCGGGTCGTAGAGGCCACAGATGGCGGTGGCATAGATGTCGGTCGTCAGGTGATGGGCTACCAGATTCAGCCAGGTGAGCAGTTGCCCGGGCCCCGCTCCGGTGGCGGCGAGACCGCGCAGTGCGTTGCGTAGCACGACCATGTCGGTGGCCGCGGTGATGCCGTGGCCGGTGATGTCGCCGACCGACACCAGAATCTGCTTGGAGGGCAACACAATTGCGTCATACCAGTCGCCGCCGACGAGGTGGTCCTGTTCGGTCGGCTGGTAGCGCACCGCGATGTGCAGCCCGAAGGCGTCGATGGACGGTTGCGCGGCGGGCATGATCGCCTGTTGGAGTTGGCGCGCCAGGCGACTCTGCTCGGCGGCGTGTTGCTCGGTGTGGGCGAGCTGGTCGCGGGTGGCCGACAGCGCGACCTCGGTCCAGTGCTGTGCCGAAATGTCTTGGTAGGCACCGCGGATGGCGAGCAGATTGCCTGCTGTGTCGAGTACCGGCTCGGCGATGATCCGGATGTGGCGGGTTACGCCGTCGGGCCGGATCAGCCGGAACGCGGTGGAGGCGGCGTTGCCGTAGCGGAGCACGGTGCGCAGGAACCGTCGGACCGCGTCGGCGTCGTCGTTGTGCGCGTGGTCGGGCAGTTGGCGCAGCGGGATCGGGTTCGCGGTCGGCGCCAGTCCGTAGAGGTCGAACAGCTGGCTGCTCCAGGTGATTTCACCGATGTCCGGGTTCTCCTCGAATCCGCCGACGCGGCCGAGGCGTTGCGCGTGCTGGAGCAGCGCCGCGAGCCGCACCGTCTCATCCTCGACCTGCCACACCATGAGCACCCCGTCACCGTGGCGGCTGATGCTGAGCGCCGCCGAGACGGTCAGTGGTATCTGGTCGACCAATTCGGTCAGCACCGCCCGGTCGGCGCGGTAGGTCTCCCCGGTGGCGTAGACATGCTCGATCAGTTCGAATATCTGGCCTGCCCCCGCCGCCATCGGGTACGCCTCGAGCAGCAGGGCGCCGTTTATCCGGCTGCGGGGACGGCCTGCCAGATCGACGAAGCGGGAGTTGACGTGCTGGATGCGGAAGTCGGTGACGGCACCGTCGTGGTCGAGGTGCGGTAGCAGCACGAGGACCGAGTCGAACAGCGCCTCGGCCAGCCGGACGAGGTCGGCGACGTCAGGTCCGTTGGGTACCGGCGCACCGGCCATGTCCGATTCCAAGGTGTGGGCGCACAGTTCGGCCAAGGCCTCCAGCTGCCGTTGTATCTGCGGCCGTTGTGGTTCGAGCGGTTGCGGCCAGCACACCTCGAGCACGCCGAGCAGTTTGCCGCTGGTGCCCGCCGGGATCGCCACCCGGCCACCACTGTGGTCGCCGATCGACGGCAACCTGGACGAACCCAGGTCCTCGATCCACAGCGCGTTTCGTTCGATCAGCGCCTGCCGAGCGGGGGTCGCCACCCCGGGTGGCACATATCGCCACCGCTGCGCCTCTTGCGGACTGATACCGACGAAACCCCGCAGCGAGAGCGATCCGTCGGTACCCGCGGCCCAGATCGCCGCCGCCGAGGCACCGAGCGGCGCCAGCGCGTGGTCGAGCAGCGCCTTGGCCACCCGCTGGGTGTCGCCGGCGGCGAGCAGACCGCTCTCCGCCGTGCGCAGCCGTACCGCCGCCGACGCATCGCCCGGTGCCGCGGCGCGGAGCAGGAATTCTCCCGCTGCCGCACTGACCTTGTCTTGTGCGGCCTGGTTCACCACCTCGGCGGCCAGCTCCAACGGCGTGACACCCGCCTGCTCGGCGAGCACCCCGAGTTGGCGCGCCGCCTGGGCCGGCCCGCAACGCAGCCGTTCGACCAGGACGCCCTTGGCCATCTCGATCAGCGCACGGCCATCGGCGGTGGCTTGGGCCTGGGCAATCTCGTTGCGCAACCGCTCGACGGTGGCCGCGAGGCGGTTGACCGCAGGCCCCTCGGTTGGGCCGGTGCCGGAAGTCGCGTCCGCACCGGTGTCCGAGGCGGGCATCAGGCGTCGAGCCAGTGCTGGATGCAGGCGAGCAGCGCGTCCGCGTCGACCGGTTTGGTCACGTAGTCGTTGGCGCCTGCGGCGAGGCACTTTTCCCGGTCGCCGAGCATGGCCTTGGCCGTCACGGCGATGATCGGCAGATCCGCGTACTGCGGCATCCGGCGGATCGCCGCGGTCGCGGCATAGCCGTCCATCTCGGGCATCATGACGTCCATCAGGACCAGATCCGTCTCCGCGCGGGCAAGCAGGGTGTCGATTCCCTCCCGCCCGTTCTCGGCGTGCAGCACGTTGATGCCGTGCAGTTCGAGGATGCTGCTGAGGGCGAACAGGTTTCGGGCGTCGTCGTCGACGATGAGCACCGTACGGCCTGCGAGCTTGCCGTCCGAGCGCTGCGGCGCCGCGGCCGTGGCGTCCTCGCGGCGCACCAGGGGCAGCACATCTCCCGGTGCCGCGGCCGTGACATGCAGGACGATCCGCTCCCGCAGCTCGTCCAGGCTGGACAGCAACTCCAGCGGACGGTTCGCGGTGAGCCGCTGCAACAGACGCTCCTGCTCGGCGTCGAGTCGGCGATTGTGCGCCAGTACCGGAACACCGCGCATCGCGGCGTCCCCTTCCATGGTCTCCAGGAATCGCAGCGCGGCATCGTCGGGCATGTCCAACTCCAGCACCACGCAGTGGAACGCGTCGACGGCCAGTGCCGCCACCGCCTCCTCCGCGCCGACCGCGGCGACGATCTGCACCGGACCGCGCGGGTCGTTGCCGTCGGTGAGATCAGCCACCGCACTCTGTGCGACCAGGGACAACAATCCTTGTGGACGTTCCTCCACGATCAGCAGCCTGCGCTGCTGCCGCTGGGGCGGCGCGGGAGCGGCCTCGTGCCGGGCGCCGTCCTCGAGCTGCCGGGTGTCTTCGTCGTGGTGTGGCGCCTGCTGGAAATCCGGTCGGGCGATCGGGAGGTACAGGGTGAAGGTGCTGCCCTGACCGAGGGTGCTGTCGGCGGTGATGGCGCCGCCGAGAAGATAGGCGATCTCTCTGCTGATCGACAGGCCGAGTCCGGTGCCGCCGTACTTGCGGCTGGTCGTGCCGTCGGCCTGTTGGAACGCGCCGAAAATCGACTCGAGCTGATGTTCGGCGATGCCGATGCCGGTGTCGATCACTTCGAAGGCGAGGGTGGGGCCGTGGCGGCGCGCGGCGGGGGGCACGTCGTCGGCTCGCGTCGGTGTGATTCGCAGCTGTACCGACCCGGTCTCGGTGAACTTCACCGCATTGGACAGCAGATTGCCGAGCACCTGGCGCAGTCGCGAGTCGTCGGTGAGCAGCTCGACCGGCAACTCGGGCGCGGTGCTCACCCGGAAGCCCAGGCCTTTCTGGGTGGTCATCGGCCGGAAAGTGGCCTCGACGTAGTCCAGCAGCTTGCGCAGCGGCACGCGCTCGGGGGTCAGGTCCATCTTGCCCGCCTCCACCTTCGACAGGTCGAGGATGTCGTTGATCAGCTGCAGCAGATCCGAACCCGCCGAGTGGATGATGCCTGCGTACTCAACCTGCTTGGGGGTGAGGTTGCGAGCCGGGTTCTGCGCCAACAGCTGAGCGAGGATCAACAGGCTGTTCAGCGGGGTGCGCAGTTCGTGGCTCATGTTGGCCAGAAATTCCGACTTGTACTTCGAGGCGAGCGCGAGCTGCTGAGCCCGGGTCTCCAGCTCCTGTCGCGCCTGCTCGATCTCGAGGTTCTTGGCCTCGATGTCGCGGTTCTGCATGGCCAGCAGCTCCGCCTTCTCCTCCAGTTCGGCGTTGGACCGCTGCAGTTCCTCCTGGCGAACCTGCAACTCCTGCGAGCGGGCCTGCAACTCCGAGGTCAGCCGCTGCGACTCGCCGAGCAACTCGTCGGTGCGGGCGTTGGCGACGATCGTGTTGACGTTGACGCCGACCGTCTCCATCAGCTGGTCGAGGAAGTCCTGGTGAATACGGGTAAAGCGGTGCAGGGAGCCCAGTTCGATCACGCCGAGCACCTGATCCTCGACCACGATCGGCAGCACCAGCAGGTTGACCGGCGCGGTCTGGCCCAACCCGGAGGAAATGGTGACGTAGTCGCCGGGAACGGAGTCCACCGCGATCGTGCGGCGGCTGCGCGCGGCCTGGCCGACCAGGGATTGGCCGAACGTGAAGCGGGTAGGGCTGTCGGGCTCCTCCGGGCTGCCGTAGGAGCCGATCAGCCGCAGCTCCGGCGGCGCGGCGGTGTCGTCGGCCAGGTAGAACGCGCCGAACTGCGCGGAAACCAGCGGCGCCAGTTCGTCCATGATCAGCTCGGCCACCACGTGCAGGTCGCGTTGGCCTTGCATGAGGCTCGAGATACGGGCCAAGTTGGTCTTGAGCCAGTCCTGGTCCTGGTTGGCTTTGGTGGTCTCGCGCAGCGACTCCACCATCGAATTGATGTTGTCCTTCAACTCCGCGACCTCGCCGGAGGCCTCGACGGTGATGGACCGGGTCAAGTCACCCTCCGCGACGGCACTGGTGACCCCGGCGATCGCGCGAACCTGGCGGGTCAGGTTGCCGGCCAGCTCGTTGACGTTCTCGGTCAGCCGCTTCCAGGTGCCCGATACGCCTTCGACTTCGGCTTGACCGCCGAGGCGGCCCTCCGACCCGACCTCGCGGGCCACCCGGGTCACCTCGGCGGCGAATGCGGAAAGCTGATCGACCATCGTGTTGATAGTGGTCTTCAGCTCGAGGATCTCCCCGCGCGCGTCCACATCGATCTTGCGGGTGAGATCACCCTGCGCGACCGCGGTCGTGACCTGGGCGATGTTGCGGACCTGATTGGTCAGGTTGTTCGCCATCGAGTTGACGTTGTCGGTCAGGTCCTTCCACGTGCCCGCCACATTCGGCACCCGGGCCTGGCCGCCGAGCATGCCCTCGGTGCCGACCTCGCGGGCCACCCGGGTGACCTCGTCGGCGAACGCCGACAGCGTGTCGACCATCGTATTGATGACGCCGGCGAGCGCGGCGACCTCGCCCTTGGCCTCCACGTTGATCTTCTGGCTCAGGTCGCCGCGGGCCACCGCCGTGGCGACCTGAGAGATCGACCGCACCTGATTGGTCAGGTTGGACGCCATGACGTTGACGTTGTCGGTCAGGTCCTTCCAGGTGCCCGAGGCGCCGCGTACGGTCGCCTGACCACCCAGGTTGCCCTCGGTGCCGACCTCGCGGGCGACCCGGGTGACCTCGTCGGCGAAGGCGGACAACTGGTCGACCATCGTGTTGATGGTCTCCTTGAGTTCCAGGATCTCCCCGCGCGCGTCGACCCGGATCTTCTGGCTCAGATCGCCACCGGCGACCGCGGTGGTGACCTGGGCGATCGAACGCACCTGCGCGGTGAGATTGTCGGCCATGACGTTGACCGATTCGGTGAGGTCCTTCCAGGTACCCGAGACGCCCTTCACGTCCGCCTGCCCGCCCAGCCGGCCCTCCGTGCCGACCTCGCGCGACACTCGGGTGACCTCGTCGGCGAACGACGACAGCTGGTCGACCATCGTGTTGATGGTGTTCTTCAGTTCCAGGATCTCCCCGCGCGCGTCGACCCGGATCTTCTGGCTCAGGTCACCACCGGCGACCGCGGTAGCAACCTGCGCGATCGAACGCACCTGCGCGGTCAGGTTGCCCGCCATGAAGTTCACCGAGTCGGTGAGATCGCGCCACGTGCCCGAGACGCCCTTCACGTCCGCCTGACCACCGAGGATCCCTTCCGTGCCGACCTCGCGCGACACCCGGGTGACCTCGTCGGCGAACGACGACAACTGGTCGACCATCGTGTTGATGGTGTTCTTCAGCTCCAGGATCTCTCCGCGGGCGCTCACCGTGATCTTCTGACTCAGATCACCACCCGCCACCGCGGTCGTGACCTGGGCGATATTGCGGACTTGCGCGGTCAGGTTGCCCGCCATGAAGTTCACCGAGTCGGTGAGATCGCGCCACACGCCGCCGACTCCCGGTACCTGGGCCTGGCCGCCCAGCTGTCCTTCCGAGCCGACCTCCCGTGCCATCCGGGTGACTTCGTCGGCGAACGCGGACAACTGGTCCACCATGGTGTTGACGGTGCTCTTCAGCTCCAGAATTTCGCCGCGCGCATCCACGTCGATCTTCTGGGACAGATCGCCGCGGGCCACAGCCGTTGCCACCTGCGCGATATCGCGCACCTGACTGGTCAGGTTGCCCGCCATCGCGTTCACCGAGTCGGTGAGGTCCTTCCAGGTGCCCGACACCCCCGGCACCTCGGCCTGCCCGCCCAATCGCCCGTCGGTGCCGACCTCGCGCGCCACGCGCGTGACCTCCGAGGTGAACAGCGAGAGCTGATCCACCATGCCGTTGAACACCGTCGCGATCTCGCCGAGCAGCCCGTCACCGTCCATCGGCAACCGAGTGCCGAAATCACCGTCACGCACCGCCGTCAACCCGGCCAGTAGCTGGCGCAACTCGACTTGATCCGTAGCCGCGGGTGTGTACTTACGTCCAGCCGAGGCAGCAGCCACCGTGTCGGTCATCCTCGTCCCCAGATCTGGTCTATCGATCCCATAGGCACGACGGCTTCCCGCCATGTCGTGCCCGAAGGAATCGTCAGCAAAGTAGTGGGTGCTAGCTGCTGAACACCCACTGCTCGACGACTTTAGCCGCTGCGCGATCGCCGAGACTCGTTTCCCCCCAGCCGATCAGGCGAAGACGGATGGTGTAAGGCTCGGCCGACAACGCTCGCAATCGCGCTTCCGCCACACGGGTGGCCGTATCGGCGCGACGGTTACCTCGCGAGGCGCACAAGGCGCACGGTCGGTCATCGTGGTGCTGTCGGATCGTGGAATGCGGGCACCGAACTCGCCGACCGGCTGGCCGCCCGCTACCGCGTCGAAGCCGAAATCCCGCGCCGTCGACATGGCGGACCGTGCCGCCGGTGCGAAGCTGTGTGTGGAACTATCCGGCCGCGAGATCGCGGTGCTGTGCAACAACGCCGGGGCATCGGCTCGTCATCCCGAGCCGCACAGGGAACGTGGTGCGGTCGGATCGGATGTCCAAGGCGCGGAAGTCCATTGTGAAGTTCGGACTACACCCAGGGCGCCACCGGATACCACGGGATGATGTCGCGCATGGCGAGCAGGCGCACATCCCAGTAGAGGAAGGTGAACACGCCGACGGTGAGCAGGGCGGTGGCGCTGAGGATGCTGACGCGGCGTGGGTCGGTTTGGAACCAGCGTTGCAGGCGGCCACCGACGAGGACGGTCAGGATGAGCAGGACGGCGAGGATGATGATGTTGCCGAGGGACTGCAGGACGAAGGCGCCGGCGGCGTAGAGGATGTTGCCCTCTTCGGCGGCGTCGCGAAACAGCTTGCGGAACAACGGGAACGGGCGTCCGATGAGGAAGGCGCCGATCAGGCCGCCGAAGACGACCAGCGGTGCGTTCGGGAAGCGGGCGGCGATGCGGGCGAACGGGTCGCGCACCAGACCGAGGACGGCGAGCCCGAGGTAGGTCATGATCACCCCGATCACGCCGAACACCACCATGGATTGGATCAGCCGCGGCGAGATCTGGCCGGGTTGGCTGGGCGCGGTGTCGAATTGAGGCATGTCGGTCCCGAAGATGCCGACCACGACACCGTAGGCGGCGGATACGACGACCATGCCGAGCGCCATCCACAGCAGCGGCCGTAGCACCGCCTGCACCCGGTTCCACCAGCCGCCCGCGCTGCCCGCCAGGGGCGCCACCGCGCCGAAGACGGCGATATTGCACGCGGTGAACGTGCCGGCCAGGCCGGAGACGAACGCGAACACGATGCCCGCGCCGATGCCGGTGATCGCGGTTTCCTTGGCGTCGTGGCCGAGTAGCCCGTCGGCCACCGTGCCACCGATCGTGGTGTCCACGAACGGCGCCGACCACACCACGGTCAGTAGGAACCCGGCGAGCACACCGAGCAGTAGGACCAGCCCACGCCGCCGCGGAATGTATCCGTTGACGAACACGCTGGTTGCCACGGGCTGGTCGGGTTTGGGGGAATCGGGTGCGGTGGAGTGGGATTCGAGCTGTGTCATCGGGGCTCTCCTATCGGCCACCGACCGGCAACGAAACGCCGGTGCTCACCATTGTCGGGTATCCGGGACTGCCAAACCTGCTGAATGGCCGAGATTTGTACGTCGAATACCCTGCAACGCAGCAGCTTCCGACACGCCACGAACGAAACAGCAGGCGGCTGACGGGGACTCGTTGCAGACTCGACTCCGACGCGGCACGCCGCTCATGCCGGTACCGCGCGCGGAGTTCGCCCGGTCCAGCGCGACCGATCGCGGATTCGCCGAACCTTCGAGGAATCGAACGCTTCGGCCCGCCCATCACCGAGTGGCGGGCATTGTCCAGCCCCTGAGTTTGCGGGCTCGAAGATCGATAACGCTGCCGCTGTGCCGGGCGAAAGAGGGGGTATGAGTATGAAAAATGTTTTCCTACAACGGTTTATGTTCCGCACGGGTGTGGTCGCCACGGCGATGGTGGCCGCGGTGAGCGGATTCACCGGGTCGGCCGGCGCCAACCCCGACGATCCGGTTACCCAGTTCACCTCGACTCTCACGCGGGTGCCTGGGCCCAATTGTGCGGCGATCATCAATGCCGAGACGGTGCCGCAGCCGCAGTCCGGTGTATTCGGTGTTCGGGTGAAGATCACGCAGACCGGGGAGTTCTGCGGGGCCTACTTCGTCACCGTGCATTGGCGCAACCTCGACACCGGCCGGACCAGCGGGCAGTCACAGCGTGTCGAAGGCACCTCGGTGGTCGGCTTGCCGGACAACGTGATCACCGGCATGGGCATGGGGCCGGGCGCCGGGAAGGTGGAGGCGTGGATCGACACGTACTCCAAGGTCTATCCGCAGAATGTTGATCTAGAGCACATCGCGGGCCGCGCGACGTTCACGCTCGGCTGAGTATGCGGCGGCGTCCCCGGCCGGTATGCCGGGGACGCCGCCACCACTCACCGCTTCGGGCTGGACCAGAAAAAGTCGTGTGCGCGACAGGAGGGACTCGGCGTTCGAATTGCTCTGTGCTGATGCGGGTTTCGTCGTATTCGTGCAGGGCTGTCCGATTTACGCCGATATCAGGTGGACGGGCGCCGCAATGCGACGGTCGCGCACGCGGTGGCCAGCAGCCAGACGACCGGTCCCACGATCGCGCCGATCAGGTCGACGTAACCGGGCGCTGCTAGCAGCACGAGGAAAGCCAGATCGACCACGCCGAGCACGACGGCGTTGAGCCAGAAACCCAGGCGACTATTGAGCCTGTTCATGGTCGCCGCGACGAAGATGGCCTGCGCACCGAGCGTGGTCACGCAGATGAAGTACAGCAGGCTTTCGGCCGCCGACTCGGTGCCGGGCGCGCCGTCGGCGAGGTCGCCGATCACCATGGAGACGCCGAGCCCCATGTGCAGCACACCCCACACGGTGTAGAGCGCAGCAGCGGTCGTCGACCACCGGCGATTAGCTGTCACCTCGGCCCCCGGACTGTTCGGAAAGCGTTGCCCCGTTGATGTTTCGGGTCTCGCGAGGAAATCTTATGCCGCCCTGGGCTGTGTCCACATCGGGGTAATCACCGATTTCGCTCACGATGTGGGGTGCGGCGGACGCACCGCGAAGGATCCCCGCAGCGCCACGCCCGCGACGACGAGGGTCCACAGCCAGGTCAGGATGGTGAACGCGACGATGACGGCGAAGTCGACCAGGAGCGCGCCGGTCAGCCAGCCAAGGCCCGCGATGATGCCGACACCGCCGAGCCAGGTCGGCAGCATCGGTGAGCGCGCGAAAAGGTAACCCGCGAAGGCGACTGCCGCGCCGAGTAGCGCCTGCGCGGTGAAGGCGATGCTGCCGAGCGCGATCAGGGTGGTTTCGGTGCGTTCCAGGACGGCCGTGCGGTCCGCGCCTGCGTCGAAGTACTGCGTGGCGGCCGTGGGCAGCCCGAATGCGTGCAGGCTGAAGTACACGGCGAATGTCGCTGCGGCCGTGGTGCACACGATTCCGAACAGCTGCCTGGTCAGCGCGTTCGCCGACGCTGCCTTGGCCAGGGCGGTGAACCCGCATGCCCAGACGATCACCGCGGCGATATTGACGAGGTGCAGCACGCGCCAGAAGGGGCGAGCGTGCACGTATTCGAGTGTTTCCTGCGCGGACTCGATCGGCGGGTTCCCGTGTATGGCGGTCGGGACGATGTAGAGCATGGTGCCGACGATCAGTGCGCCGGCTGCCCAGCGCCACGGGCCGATGCACCAGTACCGCATGCGGAAGCTGATCGTGGAGCGGGGCAAAAACGATGTGGTGAACATCCGCAGCAGCAACAGCATTCAGCAGACGGTGCAGCGTCTCGAGCGTGACGGGCTTATCGAGGCCGGACAAACCGAGCGGGTCGGCGGGCGACCGGCGCGCACCGTCTACCACCTCACCCCCGCGGGGCGGGCCGAACTGTTCGCCGCGATGTACAACGCGCTGGCCATTCCGGCCCGCGAGTATCCGCTGTTTCCCGCCGCGCTGTCGTTCATGACGATCAACGGACCGGCCGAGGTCGCCCGCATGCTCCGGCACCGCGACGCGGAACTCAGGCGCGCGCTCGAGGAGCAGATTTGCGGCGTACGCGACGCACCGCAGGAGCTACCGCGCGTCTTCCTGATCGAGAACGATTACACGATCTGGATGGCGCGAGCCGAAATCGCCTGGGTGAAAAAGACTCTGGCGGCGATCGAGAGCCGCGAGCTGACTTGGGATACGCAGGAACTCATCGACCGCGCAGCGCAGTACGAGCGCGGCACACAAGACGGCGAGGAAACTGCTGCCGACCAGGGTGGTGCTGCGGTTCCGTAACCGAGGTTATCGCGTCATCATCGAAGACGAGGCCTGCGATGGAATCCCCGACATGTTTCGAGAACCCTGAACAGCCTCGGCGCCAAGGCAACCGAACCGCATCATCCGGCGTCGGGTGTTGCTGCCGGTTTGATTCGACGGTGCCTGCTGCGGCATGGTTTGCGGGCGGAGTGCCGGGAGGTCTGGTCGGCAACCCGGCCCGGGCGGCGGGTCGGTCAGAGCGATGGTGGGAGTCGGACGGTGCTCACGCGGAGGTCGGCGAAGCCGGTGGACGGTGTACGAGGTGGCGCATGTTGACTTGGGTTCATGGCGCCGTGAGCCTGAGGTCGGCGTCGAACGAGATCGCGGGGGACCGGCCTGGGGCAGCGGTCGGTACCGGGTATCGGCGCGACCTCGACGGTCTGCGTGGCCTCGCGATAGCGCTGGTCGTGGTGTTCCATGTGTGGATGGGCCGGGTCTCCGGCGGGGTGGACGTGTTCCTGGTCCTGTCGGGGTTCTTCTTCACCGCAATGTTGTTGCGCCGCATCGAGACCACGGATGCGATCGGTCTCGGATACACGGTGCGCCGGACCGTCCGCAGGCTGTTGCCCGCGCTGTGTCTGGTCCTGGCCGCGGTGCTGGCCGCCACGGTGATCGCCCAGCCCTACACGCGCTGGGCTGACATCTCGGCCCAGACGCTCGCTTCGGTGCTGTATTACCAGAACTGGTATTTGGCAGGTGCGGAACTGGACTACCTCGCACCGGATCCCTCGGTCAGTCCGCTGCAACATCTGTGGTCGATGGCGGTACTGGGGCAGTTTTATCTGCTGATGCTGCTGGTCGTCGGGATCTGGTCGTGGACTCTGCGATTTCGTGGGCGGTTGCTGGTCTGGCTGGCCGGTTTCGGCGTGGCCTCGTTCTGGTACGCGGCGTTCGGGTCGGCGCAGCATCAGGCGTGGACGTACTACGACAGCGGTGCCCGCGCCTGGGAATTGCTCGTCGGTGCGGCATTGGCCGTTGCCGCGCCCTGGATTTCGATTCCCAAGCCGGTGCGCGCGATACTCGCGGTCCTCGGGCTGGGCATGGTGATCTCGTGTGGACTGCTCATCGATGGTGGCGCCGAATTCCCCGGCCCCGCCGCGCTCTATCCCGTCCTGGCCGCCGCCGCGCTGATCGTGTCCGGTATGAACACCGGAACCGGACCGCGGCCGTGGACCAACCGTCTGCTGGCGACACCGCTGCTCGTCGAACTGGGTGCGCTGGCCTACTCGCTCTACCTGTGGCATTGGCCGGTGCTGATCTTCTACCTGACCGAAACCGGCGAGAGCAGTCCCGGCATCGATGGCGGAATTCTCGTCATCGCCGTCTCGCTCGTCCTCGCGGTGGCGACACAGCGGCTGATCGAGACACCGCTGCGCCTGCGCCCGAACACTATTCGCTCCGGTGTGGGCGCGCGTTACCAGCGCGGGATCGGAGCGGCGGTGTCGGTACTCGGCATCGGCGTGCTGGCTGCCGCGCTCAGCTGGCAAGCGGTGGTCCGAGCGAACCCCGCGCACCCGGCGACCGAGCTGTCCGTCAACCGATATCCCGGCGCGGCAGCGCTTTTCGAGCAGATCGCCGTCGCACCGGAGCCGATGCGACCGACCGTGTTCGAAGGCCCGCTCGACGCGCCGGCGCCGACCTCCGACGGCTGCATCACCTCGAGCCGGGAAGTCCGTGTCTGCACTTACGGTGACGTGAACGCCGCCCGCACCATCGCCTTGGTCGGCGGCTCACACTCCGAACATTGGCTGCCTGCCTTGGAACTCCTTGCGAGCGAGCATCAATTCCGCATCGTGACATATCTCAAGGAAAATTGTCCGCTCACCCTCTCCGATGAGCCCTCCTATGCCCTCGCACCGTTCCCCGAATGCCGCGAATGGTCCATCGAGGTCCTGGATCTGCTCGCCGAACACCGCCCGGAGTGGCTGTTCACCATCGGCACGCGGCCCCGCTGGGACGAAGGAGACTACGTACCAACGGAATTCATCGACACCTGGACCGCACTGGCGGACCGCGGACTCAACGTCCTCGCGATCCGCGATGTCCCCTGGCTGCGCCGTGGTGAGGTGCACTACCGTGCCGTCGACTGTCTGGCGCAGCGGGGGACCCCCTACAGTTGCGGGATGGACCGAGCGGCCGCGCTCGCCCCGGAGAACCCCGCCGAGCTACCGGCGTCGAGGCATCCCAACATCTTTCCGCTGGATCTGTCCGACGCCATCTGCCGCCCCGACCGCTGTCTGGCCGCCGAGGGCAACGTGCTGATCTACCGCGACGAGCACCACCTCACCGCGAGCTACGCTCGTTCCCTGGCCCCCGAACTCGGTCGCCGAATCGGCGAGATCACCCAATGGTGGTGAGCCCGACGGGGTGACTCCTTACGACGTCGTGGCGGGGTAGCTCCCGCGCGGGATCGTTGAAGTCGTTGCATTGCAACATTATTCATGGGTTGTAACCGAGTTTTCCGCGCCCGTTCGAGCGGCGCACAGTGGGTGTGCGCGCCGCCAGGCGAGGGACTTGCTTGGATTACAGATTGGGCGTGCAGGCCAGTTCTGGTGCGCTGTCCGGGTCCAGTGCTCGCAAGGCGATTGTGGCTGCGCGTGGCGAGTAGGGCAGGCCGTTGTGGGTGGATGTGTCGAGTGGGCAGCCGTCTTGCAGCAGGATGTTGTGCACTGTGGCGCCGGGACCGGGGGCCAGATAGGTGGCGTCGAAGGGGGTGCTTACTTCGTCGTACTGGGTGGCGATCACGGTGTAGTCGACCCCTGGAACGGTGTCGCCGCCCGCATTCAACTGTGTGAGGTAGGGGGAGCCGACTAGTTGCTCGATGCCGCCGGGGCCGATGAATTCCTGCACGAGCGGCAGGAAACCAGAGTTCAGGTGCTGTTGGATAGCGAGGGCGAGGCTACCGAGTCCGAGCAGCGTGGTGCCGTGGTTGGTGGCACCTAAGGTGATGACCTTGCGTACCTTGTTCGCGGCGGGATCCGCCGAGTCGGCACCGCCGCCGTCCTTCAGGTATTGGCGAATGACCAACCCGCCGTGGGAGTGTCCGATCATGTCCACCTGGCCGGCGCCGGTCGCCGCGAGGACCCGCTCGACGAAGGCGGCGAGCTGGCGCGCGGACTCCCTGATCGGACCGACGGCGCCGATCCAGGGTTGCACGAGGCCGGCGCCGGCGACGTCGGGACGGCCGTAGTTCAGCGCGAAGACGCAGTAGCCGGCCTGGGATACCTGCGGAGACAGGCGCGAAAAGCCGCCGAGGGCACTGTTCCAGGAGCCGTGCAGCAGAATGACCGGCCGCGGATGTTCCGCCGTGGGCTTGCAGGCCCAGTCGTTCGCGCCCTGGGGCGCGAGGTCGGTATCGCCCAGCATTCCGTAGGCCACCCAGGCAGCGTCCCCCTGGGGCAGGACCGGACCGTGGCCCGTCGTGTCGGACGAATGCGTCGCCATCTCCGGTGCCGGATCCGCCGCAGCGGTCCCCGATATCGCGCCGAGTGACATCAGGGCGGCCATTGCCATTGCCGTAGATCCCCAGCGTGCCATCGCTGACTTCCTTCCCTGCCGCACGGACCAGGACAGACAGCTAACGCACAGTAAACTACACCTGGGGCAGTCGGAATCCGGCCAGGCGCGCAACTCCGCGTCACGGCCGCCCGGCTGGTGGGGCCGCGCGGTTCTGCGGTAGCGGTGACGGGGCCAGAAAATTCGCGCGCCGGGAACCTCCGCTTTGCGGTCGGTCGGATACGCCGGGCCGGTGCTGCGCTACCGCCACAGTGACAAACGGCGGGTATGCGGGTCGATGGTGTCTACCGGTCCGAACGCCGCGACACACAGCGGGATGATGTCGTCCGCGGGAGTTGCCGCGACGCGGGCGAGTTGTTCGTCGGTCGATCCGTCGAGCATGCCGTCGCAGAAGTCGATCGAGTGGACATCCTGCTCGGTGAAGGTGCGCCGAAGTGTCTTCAGCTGACCGGTTTTGGCCGACAGGACGATCAGGCCGTGGGCGGAGATGAAGTCGTGCGAGGTGCCCGACGCGTCGGGGTAGTCGATGAATGCCATCGCTTGGAGCAAGTCGGGCGCCTTGCATGCGGCTTTGGCGACGAGTCCCGCCATCGCGTGGGTCGCGACGTTGATCGCCCGTCCTGGCTCCTCGCGAAGCACCTTGTTGATCACGACATACAGCTTCATTTCGCTTGCCACCGAAACCCCACCGGTATCCGAAATCTGCGCGTCCCTTTCGCTACGGCGACGTTGCCATCGCCCGGATGATCACCTTGCGTGCTAGCTGTCGAACGTGCTGCCGTGGGCGACGAACTCACAGCGCCCCTGCAAATGGATTCGGTCGTTGTCGATGAGCACGGTGACCTCGCCGCCCGGCATGGTAACCGTGACCGACCTGTCGACGTATCCAGCGCGGAAGGCACTATACGCGGCCGCGCAGCTGCTGCTGCCCGATGCCAGCGTATAGCCGGCGCCGCGTTCCCAAATCTGGAGTTTCAACGTTTGCCGGTCGACGGCAGTGCAGAGTTGAACGTTGGTGCCGTGCAGGCCGAATGCGGGGTGGTGGGCCGCCCAGGCGCCGACACTGCGGGCCAACTCCTCGGTGGCGTCCGGAACGAAGGCGACGGCATGCGGATTGCCGATGCCGACGCGATCGAAGGTGACCACTGTGCCCTCAGGGGTTTCCAATTCCAGATCACCGAGGGACTTCGCCATTCCCATGTCCACCGACACCTCCCACGGGTCGGTACTGATGATCTCGACGGGGCAGTGGCCCGCCAGGACGTCGAGTACGAATTTATCGGAGCTCAGATAGTTGCGGCGCAGGTACGCGGCGAACATGCGCAGGCCGTTACCGCTCTTTTCGCACTCCGAACCGTCGGAATTGAAGATCCGCAAGCCTACCGATGTGTCCGCGCCACGCTCGATGATCCGGTCGGTCGGGCCGAAGAGTACTCCGTCGGCTCCGATACCGAAGTGCCGGTCGCACAACTGCCGGACGACGGTGCCGTCCATCGGACCTGCGAGCTGGTCGGGTTCGACCACGAGATAGTCGTTACCGAGTGCCTGCATCTTGGTGAAGGGGACCACTGTTCGCTACTTTCACGTCGTTGCCAGCCAGCCCGCGAGGCAGAGGAATATTGCTCCGGCCACATTATTTATTCGGCGACTGTAGTTGTTGCTGGTCTCGGCGATACGGCTACCGAATATGCCCGACAGGTAACCGATGGGGCCGTCGATGGCGAAGTCGACTATGACCAGGATGAGTCCGAGAATGGCGAGTTGCTGCGGTACGTGCCCCAGGCCCGGGTTAGTGAACTGGGGCAGGAATGCGAGGTTGAAGAGAATTACTTTGGGATTCAAGATGTTGGTGATGGCAGCGCTCCGAAACGATGCCAGCACCGGCTTGCGCAGTATCTTCGTTTCGGAAACCTCACCGGTGGGCGGCTCGGGGTCGGCGCGAAACGACGAAATCGCAAGGTAGACAAGGTAGATGACGCCGAGCCACTTCAATCCCTGGTAAACGGCGGGGAACTTGTGCACGAGCGCGGACAGTCCCAGCACCGTGATGACGATGTGGACCGCGAGTCCGGCAGCTACGCCCGCGGCCGCCGCCACTCCTGCGGCTTTGCCGTGCCGGGTGCCGAGCGTGACGATCAGGATCATGTCCGGGCCGGGCATGATCACCAGTACGACCGCGGCGAGCATGAACGGCCAGAACAAATTCCAGTCAATCATTGATGTCCTTTCGGTCGAGTAGCACGACGTCGACATTGTTGTCGTGGAATACGGCTCCGCCGCCCAGGTCGGCGTCGCGTTCCTCGACCGTCGCGTTCACGGTCGGACCGCCGACGATCTTGAGCCAGCTCCCCTTGGTCATCGCGACCACCCCGGGTGGGACCGCGTCACTGACTTCGGCGCAGGTGCTGAATTCGCCCCGGCTGTTGAAAACTCGGACCCGGGACCCCGCACCGATTCCGCGCGAGTCGGCGTCCGCCGGGTTCAGGGTGACTGCGGTACCACTCGACTTGCCGGCCAGCAACTCATTGTTGAGAAATGTCGAGTTGAGTGTGTAGTGCGCGGCTGTCGCCAACAGGGACAGCGGGTATCGGGCGTCCGTTCCCGCGGTTTCCGCAGCAACCTGAGCGCTGAAGTCTTTCGTCGGAAATTCGAACTTGCCACTCGCGGTGCGGAAGCCGTCGGCGAAGGGGATGAACTCGTCGGGGTAATTAAGTCGTTGCCACCCGTGCTCGCGCAACGATTGGACGGTGATGCCCTCCAGTGACGGATGCGTCGAGGCCATCAGCTGGCGAGCTATGTCGAAATCGCTGTCGTACAGGCACGGTTCCCGCAACCGTAACCCGGCGGCGATGCGACGGAATATTTCGGTCGTCGACAGTGCCTGGCCCGCCGGGGCGACCGCGGGTTCGTTCCAGGCGATATACATGTGGCCGTAGCCGTCGTGAATGTCGAGATGCTCTGTCTGCATCGTCGCGGGCAGCACGATATCGGCGTAATCGCAGGTGTCGGTCTGGAAGTGGTCGACAACCACGGTGAACAAATCTTCGCGCGACAATCCCCTGATGACGTTGGCTTGGCCGGGCGCGCTGGCTACGGGGTTGGCGCCATAGACGAACAGCACCTTGACCGGCGGCGACAGGTTCGGATCGTTGAGCGTGTCGCCGAGCCGGGTCATGGATAGGCCCCGTACCGGCCGGGTCTGTAGGTCGTCGCGGTCGAGGGCCGCGCGGTTGAGCCCGAAATACCCGTCGGTCGAATAGGACACGCCGCCGCCGTAGCGACCCCAGTCGCCGGTCGCCGCCGACAGGCATGCCAGCAACCGCAGGACGTTGCCGCCGCCGGCATGACGTTGCAGCCCCATCCCCGCGCGGATGCCGACCGGGGGCGACGACGCGATTCGCTCGGCGAGGCGAGTGATCACCGATGCCGGTACGCCCGTTGTCTTTTCGACGGCGGCAGGCGCGAATTCAGGCAGGCGGCCGCGAAAATCGGTCCACCCGTTGGTCATTGACTCGAGGTAGTCGACATCGACCGCGTCGCGCGCGACGAGCTCGTGGATCAGGCCGAGTATCAGATGCGCGTCGGTGCCGGGACGGGGTGCGATGTGCTCGTCGGCCAGTTTGACTGTCCGGGTCCTGATCGGGTCGATCGCGACGATCCACGCGCCGTGCCTGCGCGCCTGCTGGACGAACTTCCACAGATGGTGCCCCGAGGTCACGGTATTGACACCCCACATGAGCACCAGCCGAGACGCCGCCAACGATTCGGGGTCGATCCCCAGCGAGGTACCGGTGGACTGCGCGAGTCCTTCCTGCCCGGCGATCGAGCAGATCGTCATGTGATGGCGCGACGCGCCGATCGCGTTCCACAGCCGCCTGCCCGACTTGCCCTGCAGGCCTTGGATATAGCCGAGGTTTCCCGTGCCTTGGTAGGGCCAGATCGACTCCCCACCCCACCGATCGATCGCGTGCTGGAGCTGGTCGGTGATCATGTCGATCGCCGTGGACCAATCGACCTCTTCGAATGTGCCCGACCCCTTCGGCCCGACGCGCCGTTTCGGGTTCAGCAGCCGCGCCGGTGACCGGGTCTGTTCGAGGTACTGGCCGACCTTGACGCACAGCGCACCGGCGGTGAACGGGTGGTCTTTGCGCCCGGCCAGCTTCACCGGCTCGTCGCCGTCGACGGTGACCGTCCAACTGCAGCCGTCGGGGCAATCCAGGGGACAGGCACCGTGGACCAGCCTGGTCGCCGACCGAGCCGCGGCGGTCTCACCAGGATCAGCTGACATCGGAGAGGACCGCTTGTTCGTGTTCCTCGCCGTACCAGCGTTCGTCCCACCGGGAGAAGGAGACGATGAGAATGTCGCGGGTGCCGGTCGTCGAACCGTCCGGTTCGATCGGCGTCACGTCGTGATAGACGCGTTGGTCGTCGAGAATGACCGCGTCGCCGGCGCCGAGCGTGCCGCGCCAGATCGGGTCGGCGTCTTTCGCGGGCCAGAGACGCATCTCGCCGCCCCGGACTTGGTTCCTGCTCAGGATCGAGATGATCACGAACTCGTGACCGTCCTGGTGGATTCCCTCCGGCGTGAGCTCCGCCGACTTCTCGGTCGTGGTTTTGCTCCGGTTCTGGTGGACGTTGATCTGCCAGTCGACGGTCTGGTCGAGGAAGCGCTCCTGGTCGACGATGTGTTTGATCGTGCTGACGAAGTCGACGGCGATCGGCGTGTACTCACGAAGGATGCCGCCCGCGACATTATTGAATTTCTTGAATGCCGAGTAGGCCCGGTGCGGCAGCAGTTCGAACTGCCACCCCTCGTCGCCGGAGAATGTCAGCCGATACTGGGAGAACCGCTTGTACCTGGTGCCGTGCGCCATGTAAGGATCGAGTTCGATGTCGTCGTAGCTGGAAAGTACGTCAGCACCGATAGGTGGCAGGGTGACAAACTTGAAGCCGCGATCTTGCAGTTCGGACACAGGTCTTCCTTTCAGTGTGCAGCCCGCTCGACGTGGGCTGGTTCGGTCAGCCGGAGATACGCACGGTGACGAAGTCGGCTGCCAGCGGCAGTTGGTGGATCAGTTGTGCACAGGACGGCCCGACGGTGATGGTGCACGGCACGTCGAACACGTCCGACAGTTCGGTGATGGCGATGACGAGTTCCCTTTCGTTCTCGTCCAGATCCGCCGCGGTAGCCGAAACGCGCAGCTCGGCGGTGTGCATATTGATGAACAGACACCATTCATGGAACGCGGCGGACTCGACGCTGATCTCGCCCTTCCGGACGGCCAGGGTGTTGTCGTCGACCTCGATCAGCATGTGACGAGCTCGTTCAGCAGCGCATCGAGATAGCGTTGCGATGAGTTCATGCGCGCTATCGCCCCCCAGTAGATGTCACCGGTTGCGCTCGGATCTTTGCGAATCTCCGGCTTGATGACGTTCCGGAAGAAACCGCTCGCGTGCCTGGCGTCGATACCGATGTGTTCCTTGTGGTAATCGCCGTTGCGCTCGGACAGATTGTTCCGTCGCCACGCCTCGAGGAGTTGCGCGCAGCGGCGCGGGAACAGGAACTCCGTCACCGCGAAGCTGCCGATGGAGCGGTAGTAGAACCTGGGGTTCACGGCCAGCGTCGCCGAGAGGTTTCCGCAGATGAGCGTTTCCACCAGCCGGTGCGTGCGGATGAACTCGGGGTCCGCCCCGACCTCACGCATCGCGTTCTCGAACATCGATGTGTGCACCTGGGCGGGGTTGCCGTTGCCCATCTCGTCCCAGTAGTTACCGGCCAGCTCCAGTTTCTGCTGGCTGTCGCAGCCCAATTGCATCAATGCGATGAAGTCGTCGAACCGCGGATCCAGGGCGGTTTCCTGGGCGAGATAGTATCGGATATCGGCAATGCCGGCTTTGAACGGAAGAAAGTCGATGTAAAAGGGGTGCCGATTGGCGGGGTGGGCGCGGACCGCTTCTTTCAGTTGCTGGACGAACTGATCAGGATCGTCGGTGAAAGGAATCTGTCCCTCGTCCATCCGCTGGTCTTCGTACTCGATGACGAAATCCTCGAGGATCGCCTGTACCGGATCGAGAATCCCTTTCCGGTTGCACCAAGACTCGTTGGGGCGCGGCTTGGCGAAATATGAGCGGTGAATGGACTCCAACGCAAGATGCAACTCGGTCAAAGCATCGGTCGATCCTTTGCGTGCTCTCTCGACGGTGTCCTCGGCGGCTGATCGCAGCATGTTCGCCGACTCGGCCGCAGCGTCTCCGCTGAACTGGTCCTGAATGGACCGAGCCGGGCCTAGCTGGATTTCTTGAACAATGGCCGCAAGATTTTGGCCGATTACTACCGACGTTGTCACACTACCCCCCATAGGGTTGTCCAATTATAAATATGTGCTTGTTCGACTTCGCACGCAGATTCAGGGCGAAGGCCTGAATCTGCGTCGTGCTCATTCGTTGACTCAACGACGTATGCTTATACCCCATGCTGGAGGGGGTTTGGTATCCCCGCCGACCCTCCTGCGACCCTATAGGGCCGTGCGATGACCATACGGCCGCGTCCGTGGCGGAGTCAAGAGTGAGATGTCGATTATGTTGCGGCGCAACAGAAACAAACCGAGTGTCCGGAATCGCCGGGGGATAGCGAGTTCGCGTATTTATGCGTTCGGCATGAATGCGCCCAAGTGTTCGCAGGTTCGGTGAATGCCGATAAGGGTTGAGTTGCCGAGTAGAGATATCACCCCGGTATTCGGGGCTTGCGTACTCATTAGGCAGTCAGGTCATCGGTGCGATGGGTCCTGGGCGTTGATTGGTGTGCGACGGCATCGGTCAAGATTCGACCTGCGGCGGTGTCGCGCTAGGGGTGGTGAACCGCTCCGTGTGCCTGTCGTGGCTCCTCGGGGATCCGGCGATTCGCAGCCCCAGCGCAATCGTCCGGATCGGCACTGGGAGATGGTGATTCGCTCCCGGAGTCCGAACTCGGCGGCCCGGTCGGCCTCGGCACTCCACTGTTCGCTGGGTAATGACTGATCACTCTGACTATGGTTAACTATAGCCTGTGAGACTGAGTGAATCGGACGCAGGGAAGACGGACATGGCAACCGCGGTTACGGTCAAGAAGCACATCCTGGAGCTGGGTGGGGCATTCATGATGTCGCGCGAGGCAAGAGAATTCGGGCGTGCAACCGGGGTGGACGGATTCCACGGCCCCTACACCCGCGGTCGCGGCGGCGTGCTCGGCGAGGTGGATGCCGACGTGGTCACCGCGGCGTTCGGGTTCTTCGCGCCGGACCGGGTCCGGTCGGCCTGGGAATCCGTGCCGATCCCGCCTGCCGACGCCGCCCGCGGCTACCTCGCCGCATGCCAGGACTTCGGCCGGCGCAAGCTCGTCGCGTTCCCGGAGGCGGACAGACTGGCGGAACTGCTGCAGGCGGTCGTGACCGCGGCGTCGCCCGCCGGGCTTGCGCTGTTCGCCGGCTGGCGCGCAATGCCGTTGCCGCAGAACGGCTCTGCCAGAGTTCTGCAGTTGGTTCACGTTCTTCGCGAACTGCGTGGAGGGCTGCACTTCATGGCGTTGACAGCGAACCTGCTGACACCTCTGCAGGCGATCCTCATCGCCGGGTCGCCCATTCTCGACGGGCCGGATCAGGCCCGGCTGCTCGGCTGGCCGGAACCGTTCGAGGAGATCACGGCCGAGCAGCGCGATCGGTGGGTGGCCGCAGAGGCGTTGACCGATCGAATGATCCAGCCTTACTTCGAGGTTCTCGACGAGTCCGAGCAGCAGGAACTCGCCGTCTTGCTCTCGTCCGCGCACCAGGTCGCCCTGGCTCGCTGAGGTTGTCGGGTCGGCTCGGGGGAACCGCCGACGTTTACCTGCGTCCAGCGGCCCCCGGGTGCGTCCGTCGCCGGACGAATTGCCACTCGACGCGGGGCAATACCGCAGACCCGACCTCGTGCTCATCGCCCACGATGAGCACGGCACGCCCGTCGGCGCGACGTGGTCCAGGCTTCTCGACACCGAAGCCGTTCCAGGTCATCGACGTAGGGTGCCGCGTCGCTTTCTGATCGGGCACTATCGGATTGGCCGGACGACTTCCCTGGGAGCACATAATGCAGATCGCGATTGTCTTGTTCGACGGATTCACCGCCCTCGACGCTGTCGGACCCTACGACATTCTCAGCCGGTTACCCGAGACCGAAACGGTCTTCGTGGCCCAACAGCGTGGCGCGATCCGCAACGACAACGCGGGCAGCCTCGCGATCGTCGCCGATCGCGCGTTCGACGAGGTCGACGCTCCCGACATCATCGTGGTGCCCGGCGGCCCCGGTGAAACGAAGCAACGAAGCAACACCGTGCTGCTGGACTGGCTGCGCGCCGTCGACCGGACCAGCACATGGACCACATCGGTGTGCACCGGGTCGCTGCTGCTCGCCGCCGCCGGACTGCTCGACGGGCGCCGCGCCACGTCACACTGGTTGGCGCTGGAAACCCTCGGCCGTCTCGGCGCGACACCCACGGCTGAGAGGGTGGTTGTCGACGGCAAGTATGTGACCGCGGCCGGAGTTTCCGCCGGTATCGATATGGGCTTGAGTCTGCTCGGCACCATCGCCGGTGAACAGTTCGCGATGGCGGTGCAGCTGATGACCGAATACGACCCGCAACCGCCGTACCAAGCCGGATCTCCCGACAAAGCGCCCGCAGATCTGGTGGCGAACCTCAAAGCCGCTAATCGGCACGAGGGCTGACAACGCAACCAGAAGCTCACACCCGGCTCGGCGCTGTCGGGATCATGTTGCGCACGGTCGTCAGCGCGAGACCAAGGCGCTGCATTGCCGGTAAAGCGTTAGGCTGCAAGAAATCCCCTGGTCCGCTGCGGTGGGGCAGTGGGATTGTGGTTGGCGTCCAGGTCGGTGCAGGCTGGATCGGCTACCCTGGGCGCTGCACTGGAGGTTGTCGGATGTGAGGAAGATTTATGGGAAGCGTTGTCCTCGACGTTGTCGCGTTGCTCGCCAATCGTGCGGCGATGTTCTGGAATTGGATGGCCACCGGGTCGTCGGGGTTTCCGCCGCTGTGATTGCGCGCTGAACGGATAATTCGCGAACGCCCTGGTCTTTCGACCGGGGCGTTCGTGTATTCGCCGACGTCCTCAGCGCGGCGCAGATTCGGTGCATACTTCCCGGCTTCGCTCGGCGCAGGTATCCGGCCGCCATACTCTGCTCGGTCGAGGTGTTGGTTCTTCGGCCCGGGTAGTCCGGTGCGGACTCTCGCCTCGTTCGGCGCGGGAATCTGGCCGCCATACTCTGCTCGGCCGAGCTGTTAGTTCTTCGGCCCGGCGTAGATCCGGTGTGTACCTCGGCCGCCTCGTTCGGCGCGGGAACCTGCCCGGCGTGTGCTGAACGTCGTTGGGTTAAGGGGATTTCGCCGTCCATCCGGGTATAGCCCCCGTATGTTGAGCACCGTGAGCACCACCGGAACCACGCGCCGCACCCCGAGTTGGTTCATTCTCTGGATGGGGCTGCTGACAGCCCTGATCGTGTTGTGCTGCCTAGCATTGTTCTGGCAGTTGGCAGCGGACGGCACGTTCCCCGTCCAGGTGGTCCTGTGGTCGGCCATCGGCGTCCTCGGCGCGGTCGCGCTGCTGTTCGCGCTGATCGGCCTGTTCCGCTACCGCTCCTTCTTCTACAGCCTCATCGCCCCACTGGTGATCGGCATCTTCGTCGCCCTCGTCTGGTACGACGTCCCGGAAACCACCGGCTGGAAACTCTCCCGCAACATCCTGCAAAACCAAGCCACCGACTGCGCCAACCCCGGCCACCGCACCCGCCTGGGCGTCTACACCATCACCTACATCACCCGCCGAGACGGCGGCTGCCTCTTCTACACCCAAGGTGAAGAATCCAACTCCGCCAAGGGTTTCGCCTACTTCCCCGACACCGCCCCGCCCTACCTCGGCACCCCCACCTCCGGCATCGGATACGAAACCTTCCAGGGAAACTGGTACCGCTTCACCGAAGAGTCCTGAGCAGCTGCGCCTTCGCCCTGGCCCACTTTGGCCGCGGGGCGACGCGTAGGTGTCCGTGATTCGGAGAAATCTGCACTTCTCAACCTCAACCGCGTGGTCGGCCGCCACCTCGGTGGTGACGGCCGACCTGAGCGCTCGATTCGCGTCGCTGGCTAGTCGGCGAATACTTCCTCGATCGAGTCCGCTGTGATCGCTCGTCTGGTCCAGCGGTCGAGCTGCGCCGGATCGGTGCAGCCGTTGACCTTGGACTCTATCTGGGGTGTGGTGTGCAAGCGTTTGACGGCCAGTACGGTCAGCAGGGACTGGGCTTTGCCCTCGGCGACGCCTTCGGCTTTGCCTTCCGCCTTGCCCTTGGCTTTGCCTTCCGCCATGCCTTCCGCCATGCCTTTGGCTTTGCCTTCGGCCATGCCCTCGGATTTGGCTTTGGCGTACTGCTTGTTCAGATGTGCGCTCAGGTAGGGGCCGGATTTAGTCGTCATCAGCATCTCCCAGAAGTGCCGGGCCGCGCCTGCGGGGAGTGCGGCCATTATTACGTCAATGTACTCGTTGCGTGCGGGTAGGCAGTGCATGGTCTCGGCGAGGGTAAACAAGATCGCGTCGCGTTCGGGGTCGTTGCGGTGGGCGATCGCGGATAGCACGGTGAGGTCGGGGTGGGCGATAACGGACTGCGGGTCGGTGATCACGGGTACGTCGGCTGGGCCGAGGACTACCGGGGTCAGGATGAATCCGGGTGAGACGGTGATCGGCTGGCGGCAGTGGGTGGCGGCGTGCTGGTTCGGGCACAGCACCACCAGCAGGACCGGACATCGCTGGCGGGCACGCAGGGTGGTCAGATAGACCGGCCAGCTCCAGCATTTGTCCTTGTCCGGTTTGAGTTGGACCTCGATCACGATGCCGAAGACGGGCACGTTGTCGGAGGTCAGCGTGACGACCAGGTCGGCACGGTATTCGGTGGGGCGGATGTCCGGCAGGTCGCCGGAGTCCGAGTGGGCGTGATCGAACTCCGGCAATGGGGTGCCGACGACGGAACTCAGTAGCTCGGTGACCAATCCTGGTCTGTGTCGGAGTAATTGGATGAGGGCTTCGTGCACCGAGGAGGGCATGCGCCGCACGCTACCGGCGCCCACCGACAACTTATGTCCATCTGCTATCGCAACCGGATTGGTGGAAAAGGTTCCGCTGCAACAGTATTCGTGCTGAGTATTCGGGGTGCGAATGTGGGTTGGAATTCCTGTGGTGGGTGGGGTGTTGCGAGGGGGTGTGACGGAAGCTGGAATGAACGTACTTGTCGTGTACGCGCACCCTGAGCCCGGCTCATTGACCGGAGCGTTGAAAGACGTTGCGGTGGAACAGTTGCGGGCGGATGGGCATGAGGTCCGGATCACTGATCTGTACGCGATGGGGTGGAAAGCGCAGGCGGATGCCGGGGACTTCGGGGCGGTGGCGGAGTCGAACTTCATGTTGGCCTCCGGCGAGGCCTATCGGGAAGGGACGCTGAGCGCTGATATTCGCGCTGAGCAGGAGAAGCTGCTGTGGGCCGACACCGTTCTGCTGCATTTCCCGCTGTGGTGGTTCAGCATGCCCGCGATCATGAAGGGGTGGGTGGATCGGGTCCTCACCTGCGGGTTCGCCTATGGGGCTGGCGGTGATTCGATACCGCGATACGGTGCGGGGGTGTTGGCCGGCCGGCGGGCGATGCTGGTGGTTTCGGTCGGCGGGAAAGAACCGTCCTACTCCGATCGGGGGATCAACGGGCCGATCGAGGATCTGTTGTTTCCGATTCAGCACGGAATCTTGTACTACCCGGGCATGGATGTGTTGCCGCCGTTCGTGGTGCACGGGACGATTCGGGTCGACGACGAACGGTTCGGTGAGATCGCTGACGATCTGCGTCGGCGGATGTCGGAACTGGAAAAGCTCGAACCGATTCGGTATCGGCCGCAAGGTGGCGGCGACTACGACCGAAGCCTGCGGTTGGAGTCGGGCCGGGAAACGCCTGGGTCCGCCGGGTTCGGCCTGCACGTTGCCCACTAAATTGGTTCAGGGCAGTGGCGCGGCACCTCGTTGGGTGAGCAGCATTCCCATCAGCCCGGCCTCTTGCCCCTGAGCGTGGATCATCGAACGCGCGGTCTCCTTCACCGGCCCGGACGGGAGCAAATGATCGGCGGCCTGCGCCATCAGAATCCCGCCTTGATGATGGCGAAACATGAGCTGCAAGAACAGGATCTCGGCGTCACGACCGCGCGCGGCGGCGAGCGCATCGAGCTCCGCCATGGTAGCCATCCCAGGCATCACGCTGTCCGATGACTTCTTCCCATCGGTTTGCGCGACCGGTGCCGAATGCTGGTGCGGCAGAGCCTCATCGGTGTGCATCCATGCCATCGGCCGCGCGGGCACCGGCGAGGCATTGGCCAAACGCAACCAGCCGAGCATGGTGCCGATCTCCAGCCGTTGGGTGTCGTCGAGCTGTTGGGTCAGCCGCAACACCGCCGGATCGACGGCGCGGTCGAGGCGTTGCGCCATGATCAGCGCCTGCTGATGGTGCGCGGTCATGTCCTGCACGAAACCGATCTCGACGGCGCTGAGAACCGGTGCGGCCGTGTGTGATTCCGGCAGGACGAGCGGGCGCAGCGCGGCGCCGAGCACCAGTAGCGCGAAGGCCAGGGAGGCGAGCGCGCCGCCGCGCATCCAGCGTGGCATCGCTACGACCCGACGATCGACTCTTGGTCCGCCGGCGGCGAATACACGTCGTTCTCCAGCTGCAGCACCATGAATCCGTTGTCGGAGCAGGTGACATACAGTTGCGAGCCACGCCATTCCGGCGGCGAGAGGCACCAGTCGGTGGAGACGTCGCCGAAGGCGAGCCTGCCGGTGCGCGGGGTGAGCGCGTCCGTCGGATTGAACTGCCCTTCCAGCACCGCGCGAATCGCGGGCGGCGCGCTCATCAACGGCACCCCGATGATCGAGGCGAGCGCGTGCGGTGAATTCCACAGGCTGAGGTTCTGACCGGTGCGGGCCGGTGGGTTGAAGTAGGCGATCTCACGAATGTCGAACGGGTCGCGCACATCGAAAACCCTGATACCGGAGGAGATCCAGCCGCAGGCGAGCGCCGTCGGATTGTCCCGGCGGTCCGCGGTGCAATAGTGCGATTCGTAGGCGAAAGCCGAACCACCCATGGACGAACCGATATTGCTGTCGAGGTTCTGCGGCAGGTTGATTTCCAGCTTGATCTTCGCGGCGACCTTCGGATTGGTGTCATCGGAGATATCGATGAGTTTCACACCGCCCGAACCGCCTTCGTCGACGGTGTAGAGGTACGGCTTGCCGTTGTAGGTCACCGGAATGCTGTGCTGGGTCGCCCAGCCGTCGGTCCAGAACACCCGGCCGATATGGGACACCTGCGGGTTCGGATCACGGCGCTGCACCGCGCTGATATCGAGCACGGTGAAGCCGCCGAGCGCGGAGATGTACATCCGGTTGCCGTCCGCGCTGATGCCGAAGCCGTGCGCCTCGATCCCGGTCAGGCCCTGCCAGACGACGTGCGGGTTGGTGGGATCGGACAGATCGATGGCGCTGACGAAGCCAGGCGCGATGCCCGAGGCCCAGTAAGTGTTGCCGTCGGGGGAGAAGCCGCCTTCGTGCGTCGTAATCGGGAGCGGCATCAGCATATTCGTGCCGGGCCCGGTATTGAGCAGCCGCGGATGCGCACAGTCGGAGATGTCGTAGACCGACAGGTAACCGACGCCCGTGCCGACCGGGACCCCGGTGCCGACCAGCAGCTTGCGCGCGGTGTTGACCTTCAGGCTCTCCCAGGTGCCGGCGAGCATCGCGGGTTCGGTCAGGTTGGCGGTCGGTCGCGGGTTCGCGGGATCGGACGCGTCGACGACCTGAACGCCGCGACCCTCGCTGATCAGGTCACCTGGGAAGAAGGAGCCCATATAAGAGCAGTGCTCGAAGCTGGTCGAGGTGATGCCTGCGCCGCGACCGGCGAAGCCGCCCACGAACGACATGTTGCAGCGATAGCCCTGGGTGCTCCGGCCACTGTCTCGGTCGGCCGCCGTGACGTCGCCCTGCATGCCGTTCTCGGGTAGCGAGCCCGGCCCGCAGTCGGCCCGAGGAACCGAGGTGCGGCCGACGTCCAGGAACTCCTGGACCGCGTTCTGGATGTCGGATTGCAGGTCGGCCGATGCGCTGGTGGGCAGCATCAACACGGCGGCAAGGCCGACCGTGACCAGGGCCAATGGTTTGAAACGCCGCAGGCTCGCCAATGAGCGCATCGTCGACTCCCCAACCTTCATCAAGGTGTTGCTCTGACATCCCTCCGCTGACTGGGACAGCTCGGGGAACTGACTGAATAGTAGTAACTACCGTTAACTTATGCGGGAGGTTTTGCGGAAATTCGATGAACTAGCTGTTCAGGACGGTGTCGTCGGCATGGCGCACCGTCTGAGGCGCGGGTCGTGAGGTGCGAGCGCAGGTGCGGGGCTCGGAACGTGGGGTGCGGGCGCGGGAGGCGGGCAGTGCGGCGCGGGCAGTGAGGCGCGAGGCGCCGATGGGGGCGGGCCACGGGCAGGCTGGGGAAGTGCGAGCGGGGGATCGGCGGCCACTCGCCGTGCGGAGTTCAGTCCGCGAGAAGCTTCGCCACGTCGTAGGTGAGTAGATCCTCGCAGGCCGCGAGCAGCGCACCGCGCAACTCCGCCGATCGCTCCGCCAACGCGGACTGGGACCGCACGTATTCCGCCCGCCCGGAGGGTGTTTCGATGCGCACAGGTTCGTACCCGTACTCTGCCAAATCATAAGGACTGGCGCGCATATCGAGTTCCCTTGCCGCACAGGCCAATTCGAAGCAGTCCAGAATCAGCGCGGACGAAACCAGCGGGACCAGCTTGAACCCCCATTTGTACAGATCCATATTCGCGTGCAGGCACCCGGGCTGTTCCCGGCTGACCTGATCGGCCCGAGTCAACGGCTCGATATTCCGACCCACCGCATCGGGCGTGAAGAACCGGAACGCGTCGAAATGCGTGCAGCGCAGCGACATCGACTCGACGACTTCATCGGTGCCGGACCGGCCCAACCGCAGCGGCACCTGCTGATGCCTGACATCGTCGGTGCGATACACCATCGCCCATTCGTGCAGCCCGAAGCAGGACAGTTGCGCGGGCCGGGATGCGGTGGCGCGCAACAGGTTTGCGATGAACTGGATGGTGTCGCGACGGCGCGCGAGATAGCCGGGGTCCGCCGTAAAAACCTGCGAATCCGCCGCGAGCCGGTGGTAGCCCCGCGCGCCGTCGTATTCGCGAGCCCCCGCCAGTCCGACGCCGAATCCCGGATGCCAGCGCCGCAACTGGGCGGGCTTGTGCCCGTAATAGGTGAACAGGAAGTCGATCACCGGATGTGACGACCCGGCGGCCCGCCGTTCGACATACGGACCGACCAGGTGATCCACCCGAACCAGGTGCTCCGCAGCCTGTGCGCGCCACCGCGCTTCGGCTAGGACGGCGACTTCCGACCCGCTCATTCGACGATCCGGTGCGTCCCGTCGCGGACGGTGCCGACGAACTCTTCCACCAGGTCTTCCAGCGCCACAATGCCCGTGGTGTTACCGCGGGCGTCGACGACACGACCCAGGTGACTGTTCGTCCGGCGCAACCTGGCCAGCGCTTCGTACAGCGGTGTGTGCACGCTCAACGTCGGCAACGGCCGAATGTCGGTGCGCGGGATGGGCGTCGTCGGTCCCGCGTTCTCGTCGGCGACCTTGTCCAGCACATCCTTCACGTGCATATAGCCGACCAGCGACCCGTCGCTCGCGCGCACGGGGTAGCGGGAGAAGCCGGTCTCGGCGACGGCGCTTTCGATGTCACCGAGCGTGGTTCCGTTGCCGCGCAACGGAACTGTCCTGGTCGTCGCCAGCGGCACCATCACATCGGCGACCACTCGCTCACTGGTGCCCAGCGCCTGGGTCAGCCTGCGGTGTTCCTCCTCGTCGAGCAGGCCCTCCGAGCGCGACTCACCGATCATCTCGGCGAGCTCCACCGAGGAGACGGTCGCCTGCAGCTCATCCTTCGGCTCGATCCGGAACATCCGCAGCGTGAGATTCGCGCAGAGGTTGTAGAAGGCGATGAGTGGACGGGCCACCCGCAACCACATCAGGTGCACCGGAACAAGCAGCAGCGCACTGCGTTCCGGCCCGGCCAGCGCGATGTTCTTCGGGATCATCTCGCCGAACAGGATGTGCAGCACCACCACGATGGCGAGGGCGATGGCGAACGCCACCGGATGCAGCAGCTGCTCGGGCATGCCGAGGAAATCGAACGGCCCCTCCAGCAGGTGGGCCACCGCGGGTTCGCCGACGCGGCCGAGCAAGATCGAGCAGATGGTGATGCCGAGCTGGGCGGCGGCGAGCATCATCGACAGGTTCTCGCCCGCCCGAATCACGATGTCGGCGTTGCGCTTTCCCTGCGCTGCCAGTGCTTCCAGGCGATCGCGGCGCGCGGAGATCAGGGCGAACTCGGCCGCGACGAAGAAGCCGTTGCTCGCGAGCAGCACCACGGTGAGCAGGACACCGAAGAGGTCACCCATGGCTGTGCTCCTGCTCTGGTTCGGCTTGCAGCTGCCGGAACGCGAGGTCGTCGGGGGCGACCGGAAGCAGCCGAACCCGGTCGATCCGGCGGCCGTCCATGCGCTCTACCCGCGCGATCCAGCCGCCGGTGCTCGGCTGCTCGCCCGAAGACCATTGCTGGGAACGCGGATTGGGCAGCACGACCTCGTCGCCGGCTTCGGGGATGCGGCCGAGCCGGGTGAGCACGAGCCCGCCGAGGGTCTCGTATTCGCCTTCGGGGGCGTCGTATCCGGTGGCGCGGGAGACCTCGTCGATGCGCAGCAGGCCGGAGCAGTCCCAGCCGTCGGCCACTCGGCGCACGTCGAGTTCTTCCTCGTCGTGCTCGTCGCGGACGTCGCCGAGGATCTCCTCGATGATGTCCTCCATCGTGACGATGCCCGCGGTGCCGCCGTATTCGTCGACGACCAGCGCGACCTGCATGCCGTCGGCCCGGATTCGTTCGAGCACCTCGTCGCCGTCCAGGCTGGCGGGCACGATCGGCACCGGGTGGGCGAGCATCTGCAGCGGGATGGTGCGGCGCACGTTCGCGGGATGGGTGAACGCCTGCTTGATGTGCACGACGCCCAGGGTGTTGTCCAGGTCGCCGTCGATCACCGGGAAGCGGGAGTAGCCGGTGCGGCGGGCGGCGTCGATGAGGTCGGCGATGGTGTCCAGCTTGTCCAGCGCCTCGATCTTCACCCGCGGCGTCATCAGTTCCTCGGCGCTGCGCTCGCCGAACTGCAGCGACCGGTCGATCACCAGCGCGGTGCGCTGGTCGAGCGAGCCGCGCAGCGCGGACGTGCGCACCAGCGACCCGAGTTCCTGCGGCGAACGCGCCGAACGCAGTTCCTCGGCCGGCTCGACACCGAGCCTGCGGACGACCCAGTTCGCGGTGTTGTTGAGGAAATGGATCAGCCACTTGAAGATGACGGAGAACGCGACCATCGGCGGCGCCGTGGTGCGCGCGGTGGCCAGCGGCTTGGCGATCGCGATGTTCTTCGGCACCAGCTCGCCGTAGATCATCGACAGCGAGGTGGCCAGGACCAGGGCGAGGGTGAGCGAGATGCCGCGGGCGGCGGTGTCGCTCAGCCCGACTCCGGTGAACAGCGGATCCAGCAGCCGCGCGAGCACGGGCTCGGCGATATAACCGGTGATCAGGGTGGTAATGGTGATGCCGAGCTGCGCGCCGGACAGCTGGAACGACAGCGTCCGATGGGCTTGGCGGACCATCCTGGCGCGGACGTCACCGTCGCGCGCGTGCGCCTCTACGGTGCTGCGTTCCAGCGCGGTGAGCGAGAATTCGGCGGCGACGAAGAGGGCGGTGCCTGCCGTGAGAGCGATGAACCCCAGCAGGCTGAGCACCGTGAGTGCGACGGACATCGTCAGCACCCGCCGAACGGGACTGGGAACTGCACGGTGGGGAATGGGGCTGGGGGAAGGAGGACGCCGGGTTTGTCACCCGGCTCGGTAGAGGAGCCCTCCTGTGCTGCGCCCTCGGACGCGGGTGACAACTGGATCCTTTCGCAAGCCGAAGATGTGCTGCCGGAAACCGGCAACCACTATGTTACCGGCCCACGCGTCGAGTCGCGTGGGCCGGTGGTCGTGCCGTGTCGGCGTGTCTCACCAACCGCTGGGCAGCGGGCGTCCCTCGGCGAAACCGGCGGCCGACTGCACGCCGAGCACCGCCTTGTCGTGCAACTCGGCCAGGCTGCGGGCACCCGCGTAGGTGCACGCGCTGCGCACGCCGGAGCAGATGTGGTCGATGAGGTCCTCGACGCCGGGGCGCTCGGGGTCCAGGCGCATACGCGAGCTGGAGATGCCCTCCTCGAACAGGGCCTTGCGGGCCCGGTCGAAGGCGCTGTCAGTGGCGGTGCGGGCCGCGACGGCGCGCTTGGACGCCATGCCGAAGCTTTCCTTGTAGGCGTTGCCGTCACGGTCCAGGCGCAGGTCGCCGGGGGATTCGTAGGTGCCTGCGAACCACGAGCCGATCATCACGTTGGACGCGCCCGCGGCCAGCGCCAGCGCGACGTCGCGCGGGTGCCGCACGCCGCCGTCGGCCCAGATGTGCACGCCGAGTTCCTTGGCGGCAGCGGCACATTCGGCGACCGCGGAGAACTGCGGTCGGCCGACGCCGGTCATCATGCGGGTGGTGCACATGGCGCCGGGGCCGACGCCGACCTTGATGATGTCGGCGCCCGCGGCGGCCAGATCGCGAGTGCCCTGCGCGGACACCACATTGCCCGCCACCAGCGGCACGCCGAGGCCGAGATCGCGGACGGCGCTGAGGGATTCGAGCATCTTGGCCTGGTGGCCGTGCGCGGTGTCCATCACCAGCACGTCGGCGCCTGCGTCGACCAGTGCCTTGGCCTTGGCGACCACGTCACCGTTGATGCCGACCGCGGCGGCGACGCGCAACTGGCTCTGGTTGTCGACGGCGGGCTGGTAGATGCCTGCGCGGACCGCGCCGGTGCGGGTCATCACGCCGGCCAGCGTGCCGTCCTCGGCGGTGAGCACCGCGAGCTGGGCGTGCTTGGCCTCGAGCAGTTCGAAGATGTCGCGCGGGGAGGTGCTGGCGGGGGCCTGCACGAAATCGGTGATTGCGACGTCGCGCAGCCGGGCGAACCGGTCCACATCGGTGCAGGACGCCTCGGTGACGACACCGACCGGGCGGCCCGCGTCGATCACGATGACGGCGCCGTGGGCGCGCTTGTGCATCAAGGCGACGGCCTCGGACACCGAACGTTCGGGGTCGAGGGTGACCGGGGTGTCGGCGGTGAGCGAGCGGCTCTTGACGAACGCGATGGTGTCGGCGGCCGCGCTGATCGGCAGATCCTGCGGAAGCACGACGATGCCGCCGCGGCGGGCCACCGTCTCGGCCATCCGACGACCCGCGACCGCGGTCATATTGGCCACGACGATGGGAATGGTGGTGCCGGACCCGTCGACGGTGGAGAGGTCGACATCGAACCGTGAGGCGACATCCGTCCGATTAGGGACGAGGAAGAGGTCGTCGTAGGTCAGGTCATACGGCGGCTGATGGCCAGGGAGAAACTGCACTTAACCGATGATAACCAAGTCCGGTCGGTAGCGCGCAATTCTCCAGCACTCGGTGGAGATGTACCTCACAGCGTCGCGCGGGCACGCTGGCTGGGAGGACGGTGCAACCCACGCCGCCGACCCGCGTACCGCCACGTCCCGGCGCGCTCATAGCGAACCCGACTGCGGTGCGACTCACGGATTCAGCGGCGGTTCATCGAGGTGGTCGAGACGACCAGGGCATCGTGGACACGCCGCGCCGCTTCGACCCACGCGGGTGCGAGCGCGTTGTGGCGCTCGGCCTGCGCGGCTGTCGCCTGCGCGACTCGGGTGAGCAGTTCGTCGGCGTAGTGCAACTGCATCCCGAACGCACTGCGGATCTCGTCCCGATGCAGCCGACGGTGCGTCATCTCGTGATCGAGTCGCACGATGAAGCCGATGTAGGCCGTGAGGTGCTGATGGGTGTTGAGGGTGCCGAAGGTGTCGCCGACGTAGTGCGGGGCGACGCCGGGGAACCAGAACCCACCGGCGATATCCTCGGCGAGCACCTCACCGGCCTTGAACTTGTACCAGAGGTCGGAGATCGAAATACGGTGCGCCAGAAATGAATCCGAGAAGAACGTGGCGATGAGCTCACTGGTGATCGTGGCTCGTCTTTCCTGCCGTGCCAGCATCAGCGAGGACAGGAAACCGGCCAATCCGCCTACGAAGGCCCCGAGCGCGGCAACCAGAAACCCTTGCATGCGTCCCCCTGATCCTCGGCTATCGCGGACAGCCCGCTACTCATGATGCCGGATCAGGCGGCGGCTTGGGCGCTCGATAAGCGGATTGCGGTGGCGCACATGACGACCACCGCGAGGCCGGTGATGACGAGGCCGAAGGTGTTGGTGCGGAAGCGTTCGTCGAGGACGGTGACGCCGATGAACGCGGCGGCGAGGGGTTCGGCGATCGTGACCGCGGGCAGGGACGCGGTGAGGGGGCCGGCTTGGAATGCTCGCTGTTGCAGGTAGACACCGGTGATCCCGGCGGTCACGAGGGCCCAGGTCTGCCAGCTGCCGAGCACCTCCGTGAGGCCGTGTTCGAACAGCATGGTGACGTAGGAGGTGAGGGCGGCGGCGACGCCGTAGAGCGAACCGCTCGCGGCACCGAGGAGGAGGGCGCGGCGTCCGGGGGCGGCGCTGCGCAGGCCGATGATGGTGGCTGCGCCGATGAGCGCGGCCAGGACGGCTAGCGGCAGCAGCCAATGATGCAGGGGTGCATCGGTATTGCCGGCCGACGGATCGCCGACGAGCAGGAAGCAGGCCAGGGCCGCGGTGAGCGCGAGCGCGGTCGCCCAGGTGCGCGCGCTGACGCGGCGGCCGTTGAGTTTGGCCGCCAGCGGTAGCGCGAACACCAACGCGCTCACCAGGATTGGTTGCACCAGCAGTACCGAGCCCAACGCGAGCGCGGCGACCTGCATCGCGTAACCGCCTACATCGCCGGCTATTCCGGCCCACCAGCGCGGGCTGCGCAGCAGTGCCCGGATGAGCGAGTCACCCTCCGGTACCGCAGCCGCCGCTTGTTGCTGCGCGACCGCGGCTACCGCGAAGAACAGCGCCGCCAGCAGGGCGCAACCCACCGCACCCGCTGGATGACTGGTCACAACCGTCAGTTTGCCCCACGGTTGCGAGTCCCCGGCGAGTGCTCCGGGCGCACGGCGCGTCGCCGTTCATTCCCGGGCGTGTCGCCGCCGGTAGTCCCAGCTGGACCGGACCCGCGCCCACGTCCGCCCGCGCCACCCCCGACTTTGGCCGATCCGGCCCCACGCACGCTCGAACCACTGCCACTCGGTGAACCCGCAGCGCGCCCGCCCGAACTACCCGCGCCGGACCGGCCCTTCGAACCCTGATCGCGCGACGACCCTTTCGCCGAACCATCCTTGCGCCGATCGGCCGCCGCATGCTCGGCCCGCACCGGCGCACCCCCGCCGCGCGTCTCACCCGACCGCCGCCCCGCTCCGGAGCGTCGCCGACCAGTCCCCGAATTACTCTCCGCCACAGGCTGCTTGGGCGGCGCGGGCGCGGCCACCGGAACGCCCGATGGCTGGCGCGCCCCGGTGATCTCGATCAGCCGACGATCGCCGGGCCGAACATCGATCCCCACGATCTCGACACCCGCCTTACGAGTCATCGCCTCGACCTCGCGCCGCTCCTCGTCCATCACCAGCGTGACGACCACCCCGTCCTCACCCGCCCGCGCGGTCCGCCCGGCGCGATGCAGATACGCCTTGGACTCCGCGGGCGGATCGACGTGCACCACCAGCGAAATGTTGTCGACGTGGATACCGCGGGCCGCGACATCGGTGGTGACCAGCACCGGAACCGACCCGTCCGCGAACGCCGCCAGCGTGCGCGTCCGGTTGTTCTGCGCCTTGCCGCCGTGCAGCGCGCCCGCCGCGACGCCTGCCCCGCGCAGCTGCTTGGCCAGCCGGTCGGCGCCGTGCTTGGTGCGCACGAACATGATGGTCAGCCCGTCGCGCGCGGCGATCTCGGCGGCCACGGACCGCTTGGCCAGCTTGTCGCGCACGAAGAGCAGGTGGTGCGTCATGGTGGTGACCGACGCGGACGCGGGCGCGGTGGAGTGGGTGACGGGGGAGCGCAGGTAGCGCTTGACCAGCTTGTCCACCTCGCCGTCCAGCGTGGCCGAGAACAGCAGGCGCTGACCATCTTTCGGTGTCTGGTCGAGCAGCTTGGTGACCTGCGGCAGGAACCCCATGTCGGCCATGTGATCGGCCTCGTCCAGCGCGGTGATCCGCACCTCGGACAGCCCCGCCGACCCCTGCGCGATCAGATCGGAGAGTCGCCCGGGTGTGGCGATGAGCAGATCGACGCCGCGCGCGAGCCGCTCGGCCTGTCGCCGGATCGGCGCGCCGCCGACCACCGACGCGACCCGCAGCCCCATCGCGAGCGCGGGTCCGTCCAGCGCCCGTTCGATCTGCGCGGCCAGTTCGCGGGTGGGCACCAGCACCAGTCCGCGCGGCCGCCCCGGCTTGGTCGATCCGCTGGCGAGCCGGGCCAGCATGGGCAGCCCGAACGCGAGGGTCTTGCCGGACCCGGTCGGGCCGCGGCCGAGCACATCCTTGCCCGCCAGCGCATCCGGCACCGTCGCGGCTTGGATGGGAAACGGTGCCTCGATGCCGTCGTTGCGCAGCGCCTGCACGAGCACGGCGGGCAGGCCCAGGTCCATGAAGGTCACGGTGGGCGCCGCGGCGACGGGTGTCGAGGGGGTCACGGGTGCTGTGTGCCTTTCGTAGGACGCGCTCGTGCTCGGAAAACGCGTTGTAGATGGGGCGGTGCGCGCTACGGGAGAACAGCAGCGCGAAGAGACGATGCGGCCGGCCGAGTAGCAGGCCAAGTGTCCAGGATACGTCCTATGATCCGCTAGCCGCGGAACAGGCGTTCGAGCTCCACCAGCCAGGGCACCGCGACGGCCATGGTGGGTACGACGAGGATGGCGGCCGAACCGAGGTAGGCGGCGGTGGCGACCCGAACGTCGCCGATCCGCCCGGTGAGGCGCTGGATGCGAATCAGGGTGGTCGGCCCGCCCGCGGCGAGCGCACCCTGGGGCGCGGTGGATTTCGAGCAGGCGACGAGCGCACGTGCGAGCGGCTTCGGCCCGGTCACCTTCACCGCGGAGTCGTCGGCGAGCAATTCGATGAGCAGCTTCACCGAGCCGAGCGCGGCCTTGCTGCGCACGAATCGCGGAAACGCTTCGTGCACAGCGGTAAATGCCTCGAGCACCAGGTCGTGCCTGGCGCGCAGGTGTGAGCGTTCGTGGCTGACGATGGCGGTGATCTCCGCGTCGTCCAGGTTGGTCAGGGTGCCTTCGCTGATCACCACGCGCTGGCGGAGCCCGGGCAGGCAGTAGGCGATCGGCTCGGTCGCGGCGAGCACCCGGATATCGGAGGCGCGGCGGCGCGGACCGCTCTGATCGAGCAGGTCGACGAGCATCCGGTGCCTGGCCCGCCTACGCCGCGTGTGCACCCCGACCCGGACGATCGCATAACACAACCGCGCGCCGACCAGCAGTGTCAGCGCGAACACGAAAACGTAGGCCAGCCACAGCGGTAACCCGAGCGCGTCGATCTCGCGGGTGGGTGCGGTGGTCGGCCTGCCGTCGGGTCCGGGCACCAGCAGTTCGGCGGCGATGGCCAGGCCGGAGCCGAACGCGCTGAGCACGGCGGCGAGCGCGATGGCCTGCCAGAGCACGAGCGCGGCGCGGGGCGTCCGGTATGTCCAGGTCGCCCGGCTGAGCAAGGCCGGGGCAGGCCCCGCGAGAAGCAATGCGAGTCCGGCGAATACCGGCGCGGTTGCGTTCATCGACTCAGCTCACTGCGTTGGGGGCAAGGTCGCGAGGAGTCTACTGCGGGGGCGGTGTGTCCTCGTTCGCTTCGAGCTTAGCGAGTGCTTCGCGAAGTGCGGCAGCCTCATCCTTTCCGACCTGTTCCACGAAGTGCACCAGCGCGGCGGCGCGGCTGCCCGCGGCGTCGGCCTGTTGCAGTGCGTCCACCATGAGGCTGGCGACCAATTCGTCCCGGCTGTGCACGGGCGCGTAGCGATGAGCACGGTCGTCGCGCTGCTGGACCACGAGATTCTTCTTCGCGAGTCGTTGCAGCACCGTCATCACCGTGGTGTACGCGAGCTCGCGGCGTGCGGCCAATGCCTCGTGCACCTGCCGGACTGTCTGCGGTTCATCGGTCGACCACAACTGGTCCATGACCGCTTTCTCGAGTTCACCAAGTCCTGCCATTCCACAATTTTACGGACTCAACGACGCGCATGCGTACTACAGGGTGTCGTAACTATGGAATAGCTGGTGTGGTATTTGTCATACGGCGGTGGATTCGGGCATGACGGGCCCGCCTGCCTTGCCGAGAACGTGGCGCGTTCCGATCGGCACCACCATCGGCCGACCGGACACCGGATCCTCCAGAACCGAGGCGTCGAGGTCGAAAACCTCGCGCAGCAAAGCGACGTCGATGATGTCGGCGGGCCGACCCTGCGCGACGATGCGGCCCTCGCGCATGACGATCAGCTCGTCGCTGTAGCGGATCGCCAGATTCAGGTCGTGCAGGACCATCACCACGGTGCGGCCGAGCTCGGCGTGCAACCGGTCGACCAGGTCGAGCACGTCCACCGCGTGCGCCAGGTCGAGATAGGTGGTCGGCTCGTCGAGCAGCAGGATGTCGGTGCCCTGGGCCAGCGCCATGGAGATCCAGGCGCGCTGGCGTTGTCCGCCGGAGAGCTCGTCGAGCGCGCGGTCGGCCAGATCGGCGATGCCGGTCTGCGCGAGCGCGGTCATCACCTCGTCCTCGTCGGCGGCCGACCACTGCCGGAACCACGACTGATGCGGATGCCGCCCGCGCGCGACCAGATCGGCGACGGTCAGCCCCTCCGGCGCGACCGGCGACTGCGGCAGCATGCCGATCACCCTGGCCACGTCCTTGGTCTTCATCGTCGAAATAGCCTTGCCGTCCAACAACACTCGGCCCTGCTGCGGGCGGAGCAGCCGGCCGAGCGAGCGCAACAGGGTGGATTTGCCGCAGCCGTTGGGCCCGATCACGGTGGTGATCACGCCGGGCGCGATGTCGAGGGTCAGCCCGTCGATGATCACCCGGTCGCCGTAGGCGAGCGTGACGTCGTCGGCGGCGAGCCGGGCGGGCACCGATTCCGCGGTGGTCGCAGCGTCTGTGGTCATGACAGCGTCGCCTTCCGATTCATTCGCACGAGCAGGTAGAGCAGGAACGGTCCGCCGAAAGCCGCGGTCACGATGCCCACCGGCAGGTCGGCCGGGAAGAGCGAGCGCGACGCGACATCCGCGCCGACCACCAGAATGGCACCGGTGAGCGCCGACCCGATCAGCGGTTCGCCGGGGGTGCGCAGCAGTCGCCGCGCGATCTGCGGCGCGGACAGCGCGACGAAACTCACCGGCCCGACGGCCGCGGTCGCCACCGAGGCGCCGACCACCGCCGCGCCGATCAGGATGGCCTGCTGGGTTTGGATGTGCACACCCAGCGACCGGGTGGTGTCGGCGCCGAGCCGCAGCGCGGCCAAGGTGCGGGCCGAGCCCAGCGCGACGACCACTACCACGGCCAGCGCGAATGCCGCTGGGAGCAAACCGGATCGATCGGCGTTGTTCAGCGATCCGTTGAGCCACAACTGGGCTCGTTGGGCGTCTTGCAACGTGGCGCGGGTGAGCAACCAGCTGATGCCGGCCAGCAGCAAGGCGTTCATCCCGACGCCGATCAGGACCAGGCGCAAACCCGTCACGCCCCGATCGCCCGTCGGACTGCGTCCCCAAGCCAAGAGATAGATCGCCACCGCGGTGAGCAGCCCGCCGGCCAGCGCGGCCAGCGGTGCGCCGAACGTCGCGAGTAGCCCGGTGCCACCGCCACCGACGACCACCGCGACGGCGCCGAGGCTGGCGCCGGTGGTGATGCCGAGCATGTCCGGCGCGGCGAGCGGGTTGTGCAGGATGGACTGGGTGATCGCACCCGCGAGTCCGAGCGCGGCCCCGACCACCAGTGCGGTGAGCGCCCGCGGCAGCCGGGAGTCGAGCACGATGAACCGCTGGGCTCTGGTTCCGCCGCCGGTCAGCACGTCGATCACCCGGCCGAGCGGAATGTGCGATTCGCCGGTGGCGACGTCCAGGCAGAAGCACAGCACCAGCAGCGCGACCAGCGCCAGGACGACGAGCACCATCACCGGACGCAACACCACCGAGGCGGGCCCGACCCGCAGCGCGGGCCGGGCACCCTCGGTCTTCAGTGACAGTGTCACAGGCTCACCAGCTTCCGACGACGGACGAACGCGATGAAGAACGGCGCACCCACCACGGCCAGCATCACGCCCACCTGCAACTCACCCGGTTTGGCCACGACGCGTCCGACGATGTCGGCGAGCAGCAGCAGCAGCGCGCCGAACAATCCGGAGTACGGGATGAGCCAGCGGTAATCCGGTCCGGTGATCACCCGGGCCAGGTGCGGCACCACCAGGCCGAGGAATGCGATCGGGCCGACCGCCGCGGTCGACGCGCCGGACAGCAGCACGATCGCGGCCAGTCCGAGCGCACGACTGCGGCCGATATTCACCCCGAGCCCGCGCGCGACATCGTCGCCGAGACTGAGCAGGTTCAGGCCGGGGGAGGCGATGAGGGCGAGCAGCAGACCGAGTGCCAGGAACGGCAGTACCTGCCACAACACCGAGGCGTCGCGGCCTGCGACGGTGCCGACGACCCAGAATCGGTAGGTATCCAGCGCCGCGGGGTCAAGCAGCACAATGGCATTCGTCATCGCCTGCAAAAATGCGCTGACTGCCGCGCCGGCCAGCACCAGGCTCAACGGGCTCGCCTTGCCGCCGCCGATGGCCGAGGCGCTGAACACCACAACCCCTGCGATCAGTGCCCCGGCGAAGGCGAACCAGATGTACTGCTCCGGCGCGGTGAACGCGAATAGATAGATGCTCAGCGCCGCGAGGAACGCCGCGCCTGCGTTGAGCCCGAGCAGTCCGGCGTCGGCGAGCGGGTTGCGCGTGTAGCCCTGGATCAGCGCGCCGGCCATGCCGAGGGCGAGTCCGGTGACCAGTGCCAGTGCCGTGCGAGGGAGCCGAAGTCCACGTACGATTTCCTCGGCGGTGGAACCGGCCGGGCAACTGAACGGTCCGCCGGGACAGGTGAGCGCGTTGTGCAGGGCGTCGTAGACGGTGCCCGGCGCCAGCGACCTGGTACCGATCGCGATGCTGGCAACCACGGCGAGCAGGAGCAGTGCGGTCAGGACGAGCAGGCCGGTCAGGCGACGCCGCCGTGTGGTGCCGAGCGTGGTCACGGTGACGAGCTACTCCTGAGATTCGTTGTAGCAGAGTACTGGTTGGTCTGGTAAGCCTAACCTATCTTGCGGTACGCACCGCTACGGCCAATCCTCGAGGAGGTTCAATGCCCGAGCTCATGACCACCTGCCCGCCGCGCCATACGTACCTGGCGTTCGATCGCACGTGTGACAGGCTGCGCGCGCTGCAGCCCGAGCATCCGCGTGTGTATGCGGTGGCGGCGATGGTCGAGCAGGGCAAGCGCCGATGGTGGCGGCTCGCCGACGGGGTGCGTGAAGGCCGGATCGAACGGATGTATCGCAGGCACGCGGCGGAGATGATCCGCGCCGATGTCGCGGCCGAGGTGGTGGCGACCGCGCTGATCCACGCGGTGGTCGGCCGGGTGATCGCGCTGCTGGTGGCCGAGGGTCGGGCCTGGGATCCGGGCCTGGAGAACCTGTGGATCCACACCGACAACGACGGCGGCATCGACTGGGCCGGGCTGGGCGACACCACTATTCGGGTGCTCGACGGCGACCCGCTAGCCGAGGAGCCGGGTGTGGTGAGCCTGCCGTGCGAGGGTGCGATGTATGTCTGGCTCGCACATCGCTGCGAGCCGTCGCTGACGCTGATCCAGTCGAGCATGGCTCGCTACTCCGGGCTGAGTGCGCGCCGATTCTGGTTGCTGGTCGGTGAATCCATCGTGGGCGCCTCGACGTACGTGCCGGACCTGGCCGGCACCGACGCCGTGGTCGGCACGCGGCGCGGTCAAGGGCTCTTGGCGGCCTTGGAGCAGCGTGGATTACCGGTTCGACGCGCGACGGCCTTGCTAAGTTAGGTAAGCCTGACCTATAGTCATAACCGGCGTAAGGATTGGTCGAGAGTCCCGAGGGCTGCGGTGACCCCCGATCCATTGCCGCGAAGGGCTCCACCCCCAGGGGTGGAGCCCTTCGCTTTGTCCAGGTGTGACCTATCTCGCTTTTTCGTTCCCTGGCGTGCCGCGATTTCGCGGGTCTACTGTGACGCCGACACGGAAGCGAAATCCCCTGAACCCCTGGGTGATTCGTCGCATTTCGGACAAAACGGCGGGTCGGAAACCGCCGCGCTGTCCGGTGCCGTGTCGCCGACCTTTCGGTGCGACCGAAGCCGCACCGCTGCCGAGTCGCCGACGCCCGTTTGCCTTGTCCGGCAAACGTTCTCGCCGTCGCTCATCCTGTACCGAGGAGTGTGCCGGGTGCTCGCCGAACCAACCCGTTTCCGTTCCGTCGCCGCGGCCTCGGCCGCGACGGCGCTGCTGCTCGCCGCCGCCTGTGGCGATGAGCCGAAATCGCGCAGTCAGGTCCCGATCAGCGCGGCCGCGCATGCCGCACCGCACTGGGACTACGACGCCGAAGGTCCCGACCACTGGGCCGATTTGGACCACGACTACCTCACTTGTAAGAGCGGCCACGAACAGTCGCCCATCGATCTACCGAGCCATACCCGGCTCGACCCGGCCGAGCACATCACCCTCGACTACGGCTCGGTGCCGACGCTGCGGCTGGTCGACAACGGCCATACCGTGCAGGCGAACCTGCAGGCGGGCAACGGAAATCGCCTCGTCGTCGGGGGAGTGGCCTACGAACTCACGCAGTTCCACTTCCACCTGCCGAGCGAACACACCGTCGACGGCAGCGGCACGGCCATGGAATTGCACCTGGTGCACAAGAGCAGCGCGGGAAATCTCGCGGTGCTCGGCGTCTTGCTGGAGGCGGCGGACGAGGCCTCGCCGTTCGACGAAATCCTTTCGACCGCACCGACAACGGTGGACGCCGAGACGATCATCGAAACCCCGACCGACTTACGCGCCCTCCTGCCCGCGGACCTCGACCAGTTCCGCTACCGAGGCTCGCTGACCACGCCACCGTGCAGCGAGGGCGTCTCGTGGACCGTGCTCGAACACCCGGTGCCGGTCGCCACCGCAGGTGTGGACCGGTTCCGAGCCCTGTTCCCGCACAGCAACCGCCCCACCCAGCCGCTGAACGGACGACCGGTCACGCTGGCAGGCGGGTGAGCCAGCGGTAATCGGTGGAAACCGCTGTGCAAAAGTGGACCGCATGACAGATCAGGAGAAGCCGGCGGCGGATTGGCTCGCGACGATCACGCCGGAACAGATGACGGAGGCCAGCGAAGGCACGTTCAGCGACCTGATCGGTCTGCAATACACCGAGCTGAGCCCGGACCGGGTGCGCGGCGAGTGGACCGTCAAACCGCACCTGTACCAGCCCGCGGGCATTCAGAACGGCGGCGTCTACTGCACCGTCATCGAGACGCTGGCCAGCGTCGCGGGCGGGATCTGGTACGGCGGCAAGGGCACGGTCGTCGGGGTGAACAACAACACCGACTTCCTACGCGCGGTCCGCGACGGCACGCTCTACGGCGAGGCGACCCCCATCCACCGCGGCCGGTTGCAGCAGCTGTGGCAGGTGGTGATCACCGACGAGCAGGAGCGGGTGGTCGCGCGCGGCCAGGTCCGGCTGCAGAACCTGCCTGCCAGGGACTGAACGGGCGCTCGTCCCGCATCGCCGGGACGGGCGTGCCAGAATGACCGTCACCCCGACCACCCCCGACCCGGTGAGGAACCCGCATGCGACTGTCGCCGCACGAGCAGGAACGGCTGCTGTTGAGCTACGCGGCCGAGCTGGCCCGGCGCAGGCAGGCGCGCGGGCTCAAGCTCAACCACCCCGAGGCCGTCGCGCTGATCAGCGACCACGTGCTCGAAGGCGCAAGGGACGGTCGCTCGGTGGCCGAGCTGATGTCTTCGGGGCGAACGGTTCTCACCCGCGCCGACGTGATGGAGGGCGTGCCGGAGATGATCCACGACGTCCAGGTCGAGGCCACCTTCCCCGACGGCACCAAGCTGGTCACCGTCCACCATCCGATCGGCTAGGAGCGCCGCATGAGACAACGACGCGAAGCCGACGGGCGGGTGCACGCGGCATGATTCCCGGTGAATACCGCTGTGCCGAGGGCACTATCGAGCTGAACGCCGGTGCCGTCCGGATCGCACTCGACGTGGTCAATACCGGCGACCGGCCGGTGCAGGTCGGCAGCCACGTGCACTTCCCGCAGTCCAATGCCGCGCTGCGGTTCGACCGCGAAGCCGCGCACGGCTACCGGCTCGACATCCCGGCCGGAACCGCCGTGCGTTTCGAACCCGGCCTAGGGCAACGCGTTTCGCTGGTCCCCATCGGCGGCACCCGCGAGGTGCACGGCATCACCTTCCCCGCTCCCGGCCATCTGGACGATCCGCAGTGAGCAAGCGCAGCCGCACGACTTCTGATTTCCCGCATACGGAATCGCATGGGATTTCCGGTGCGGGAAATCAAAAAGTGTGCGCCGACTCCGAGAGGGCACGATGAGTGAGTTGAGCCGCGCACGGTATGCGGAGCTGTTCGGGCCGACCACCGGCGACCGAATTCGGCTGGCCGACACCGATCTGTTCATCGAGATCACCGAAGACCGCAGCGGCGGACCGGGACTCGCGGGTGACGAAGCCGTCTTCGGCGGCGGCAAGGTGCTGCGCGAATCCATGGGCCAGTCCCGCGCGACCCGCGCCGACGGCGCCCCGGACACGGTGATCACCGGGGTGGTGATCATCGACCACTGGGGCATCATCAAGGCCGACATCGGTATTCGGGACGGCCGCATCTGCGGCATCGGCAAGGCGGGCAACCCCGACACCATGGACGGGGTGCACCCCGACCTGGTCGTCGGCCCGTCCACCGAGATCATCGCGGGTAACGGCCGCATACTCACCGCGGGCGCCATCGACTGCCATGTGCATTTCATCTGTCCGCAGCTGATGGACGAGGCGCTCGGCGGCGGCATCACCACGCTGATCGGCGGCGGCACCGGCCCGGCCGAGGGCAGCAAGGCGACCACCGTCACGCCCGGTTCCTGGCACCTGGCCAGGATGCTGGAGGCCACCGACGGCTGGCCGCTGAACATTGTGCTGCTCGGCAAGGGCAACACGGTCAGCGCCGACGCCATGTGGGAGCAGTTGCGCGGCGGCGCAGCAGGTTTCAAGTTGCACGAGGACTGGGGCTCCACCCCGGCCGCGATCGACGCCTGCCTCACCGTCGCCGACGCGGCGGGCGTGCAGGTGGCCCTGCACTCGGACACGTTGAACGAGGCCGGTTTCGTCGAGGACACCCTCGGCGCCATCGCGGGCCGCGGCATCCACGCCTATCACACCGAGGGCGCCGGCGGCGGCCACGCACCCGACATCATCACTGTCGCGGCGCATCTCAACGTGCTGCCGAGTTCGACCAACCCGACCCGCCCGCACACCGTGAACACTCTCGACGAGCATCTGGACATGCTGATGGTGTGCCACCACCTGAGCGCGTCCATCCCGGAGGACCTCGCGTTCGCGGAGAGCCGGATCCGCCCGTCCACCATCGCGGCCGAGGACCTGCTGCACGACCTCGGCGCGATCTCGATGATCGGCAGCGATTCCCAGGCCATGGGCCGCATCGGCGAGGTGGTCATGCGCACCTGGCAGACCGCGCACGTGATGAAGCGCCGCCGTGGCGCGCTGCCGGGCGACGGCGCCGCCGACAACGCCCGGGTGCAGCGCTACATCGCCAAATACACCATCTGCCCGGCCGTTGCGCACGGTCTCGACCACGAGATCGGGTCGGTGGCGGTCGGCAAGCTCGCCGACCTGGTGCTGTGGGAGCCTGCCTTCTTCGGTGTCCGCCCGCACGCGGTCCTCAAGGGCGGCGCCATCGCCTGGGCCGCGATGGGCGATGCCAACGCCTCCATCCCGACCCCGCAGCCGGTGCTGCCGCGCCCCATGTTCGGTGCCGCCCCGCTCGTCGCGGCCGCGACCTCTTTGCACTTCGTCTCAGAGCAGGCGATCGACGACGGCCTGGCCGACCGGCTGCGCATCAACCGAAAGCTGGTGCCGGTCAAGAACGTTCGCGATCGCCAGAAGACCGACATGCCGCACAACGACGCCATGCCGCGCATCGAGGTCGACCCGGACACCTTCACCGTGCGCATCGACGGCGAGGTCTGGACCGAGCAGCCCGCCACCGAACTGCCGATGGCCCAGCGCTATTTCCTGTTCTAGGGGGATAGGTCGACCATCAGCGTGGCCAGTTGCAAGGCGGCCGCGCATGGATCGAGTGCTGTTGTGCGCGAACGGTTCTGGACCCGCCACGTGATGGCGCCGTTGGACGCGGCGACGACCGCGCAGTCGCCGGGATCGTGCGGGTTGCGTACGTAGAACGCGGTCGCGGTGACCGTGCCGAGGGCGTGCTTGGTGATCACCATGTGCTCGGTCTGGAAGCCGCCTGCTCTGGCACGGTCCCACAGCTGCTGGAGCGAGTCCTGCGCGGAGTAGGTGAAGCTGATACCCGCGTCGCCCTCACCCACCTGCGCCTCCCAGAAGCAGGCCTGCGCGGTGCGGTGCGCGGTGAGGCTGTCGGCGTGAACGGCGTCGCTGATCTGCTGGGTGGTCACCGGCGCGCAGTCGGCGAACGGACTGGCGGGCGCGGCGGGGGCGGCGTCCGGGGTGCTGGTGCATCCCGTCACCAATCCGGCCAGGGCGAGCACGGCGCATCCGGCGTTGCGGGCAGAGAACGGGGTCATCACCGCTCCCTTCTCGATCATCAAAGGGGTCAGACCAGGTCACGGTACCGACCGGTCTGTAGATATGCGACCTGAGCAGCGGCGATCTTGGTCTCAGTCGACCCCGTCGGGCAGCCGGCCACCGTGCAGCCGGTGGTGGCGGAAGGCGAGGTGGACGATATCGGCGATGCCGGGATCGGCGATCGTGTAGACATTGCGCCTGCCCTCCTTGCGCATGCGCACCAGACCGGTCAGTTTGAGTTTGGCGAGGTGCTGACTCACCGCGGGGACCGTTTGGCCGATCTCGCCGGCCAGGGTGCCGACATCGCGTTCGCCTTGACTGAGCAGCCAGAGGATCTGCAGCCGGGCGGTGGCCGCGAGCATGCCGAAAACCGCTGCCGCGTCATGTAGTTGAGCCGCCGGGATGGGACCCGGCTCGCCGTGCTCGGTCACGTCCGCCTCCAACCTGTCGGTAGCGTGGCACGGAGTGGAATACTTGCGCAACTGATTGACGGATGTGGGGCAGCGGGTTTCTAATAATGAGTGCGCGAATCCGCGTAAATGAACAACCAACGAAACGGGGTGAGCGGCTGATGCCGGTTGACAGTATCGACGTCTCTGGCCGGTTCTCCCTAACGAAACGGGTTGTGCCGGTTCGTCGTTGATCTGCCCGCGCGATCTGTGGCCGTGCTGAGCGGCCGGTCGATCGCCTGACGCGGCACCAATTCTCGATCTTTTCGACCCGGCGGGTCGGCGCGTACGGCGTCAGCCTGTCCAGTCGGCGCGACCGTCCCCCGACGGAGCACTTGTCACCGGATACAACGCGGACAAGTGTGAGCGCGGGAGGTCGCACAGGGCGCTTACCAGCGCGAATGTGCAAGGCCGCGCGCCGGCATCCGGGCGCGGTTCGATCATGCCCGCGCACGGACACTCGACCCGCGAGGTAGGCGGGCACTGCCAGTTCCAGACGCAACGAAGTAGGGGAGTTCCGCCATGGCGATCATGTTCAAGAAGGCCGAAACAGCGCACCGCGCACCGAATTTGGAGCGGCAGTCGATCTGGTTCACCATCGGCCTCTATCTGCTGATCAGTGCGGGACTGCTGACCATGCACTACGCCCATCCGCAGGGGCCGGTCGGTTCCTCGTCCGGTTCGCCCGCCCACTCGTCCTACGGTCGGTAGCGATGCCTGCCCTCAGTAGCGCCGCCGTGCCCGCCGACCGGTTCGACACCGAAGTCCTGCAACAACATTGGATTCCGCTGGCGGCGGGCGATACCGACACCGCCGCGGTCCTGCGCGAGCGGCTCGGGGTCGACTTCGCCGCCGCGCGCAACCGGGTCTGGGAGACGGACAACTTCCTGTACCTGCCGGTCGTCGCCAACTACAAGCGCGGCGACGCCATCGAACGCGAAACGATAGTCTTCGCACTAGGTTCCGAATTCCTGGTGACGCTGCAGCCGGACGAGCACTTCGTGCCGTTCGACAAGGCGATCGCGAAGATGCGCCGCAACCCGGCCCTCACCGGCTCCGCGCACGGCGTGATGTACGCGCTGCTCTGGGCACTGAACGAGGCGTCCGAGCGGGTCATCTACTACGCCAGCGACGCGCTGGAGGCGATGAACGACGAGATCGAGATGGCCACCAACGGTTACGACCAGCGCGGCCGCGAGATCGGCGTCGCCGACATGCGCGGCACCATGTCGCGGATGAACGCGGCCGAGGAGATCGTCTCGCGCACCCAGGAGACCCAGCTCCAATTAGCCCGTGCCGCAAGACATCTGATGGCCGACAGCACCGTGCACAGCGCCGAACTGGAGAGCCTGCTCGCCATCCTGATCGCCGATATCGACGGGGTGAAGCAGCACGCGGGCTTCGAGCACGACAAGGTCCGCTACCTGCAACAGTCGGTGATGACCTGGCTCGACGTCAAACAGAATCAGATCGTCAAGGTGTTCACCATCATCACCGCGGTCTTCCTGCCGCCCACCCTCATCGCCACCTTCTACGGCATGAACTTCACCTGGATGCCCGAACTGGAATGGCAGCACGGCTTCGTCGCCACCACCTGCATGACCCTGGTGGCCGCGGTGATCCCGCTGGCCTACATCAAACGAAAGGGCTGGCTGCGCTGACGGTGGGGATCGGCCCGCACGGCGTGGCTTGGCTCGGTAGTCAATATCATGACTGGCATGACGGCCGCCGGTAGTAGCTCGCCCGCCGCGCCGCGCCTGGATGCCAGGACCGAACGGTGGCGTGCGCATCGGGAGCAGGTGCGCGGCGAGTTCGTGGATGCCGCGTTCCGCGCGCTGGCCGAGCACGGGCCCGACGTGAGCATGGATGACATCGCGCGGGCGGCGGGTTGCGCCAAGCCGAAGCTGTACCGGCATTTCGCGGACAAGACCGACCTGTATCTGGCGATCCTCGAGCGGGTGCAGAGCATGCTGTGGGAGCGCGTGCTCGCGAAGATCAGCCTGACCACCGATTCGGTGGCCGAATTGCTGCGCACCGCGATCGCCGAGTATGTCGCGGTGGTGGAGGAGCAGCCCGATGTGTTCCGCTTCCTGGTGCACAGCCGGATGGCGCAGCAGGCCGAGCAGCCGGAGCGGGCCATCGAGGTGGCTCAGCGTTCGGCGTTGGTGGCGGCGCAGCTGATCGAGGAACGGCTGGCCGGGCAGGATGTCGATACCGGCAGTCTGGAGCTCACCGCCTATGCGATCTTCGGCGCGGTGGGCTCGGCGACCGACTGGTGGCTCGGGGCGAATCGGGCCAGGACCGACGTGATGTCGACTGAGCGATTCACCGAGCACGTGAGCACTATCGCCCGCGGCATGCTCGACGGTGTCGCCGAACTCAACAGTTTGTCGATCGACGTGGACAAGCCGGCTCACCTCGCGTTCTTGCCGGAGTGAATCGCCCCGCTATTGGTCGAAGGCGATATGGACCCTGGGTGACTCCGGGAGGGTTTGGCAGGCAAGGGTCAGGCCGAGCGCGATCTCGTCATCGATGAGCGCCTCGCACTGCCGCATTCGGGTGCGGCCTTGCTTCACCGAGCAGACGCAGGTGCCGCAGGCGGATTCGCGGCAGACGTAGGGCGCGTCGATCCCGTTGTCCAGCAGCACATCCAGCAGGGGAGTGTGCTTGGGCCAGTTCAGGATGTGGGTTGCGCCATCGATCTCTACTTCGGCGATGGCGACATCTGTTGCGGCTGGCGGTATTTCGCTGACGCGGGGAGGTTCATCGAACGGGTTCGACCGCAGAGATCGGTACTCCTCGGTGTGTATACGAGTCGCCGGTACGTGCAACGCCGCGGCCGCTGCGCCCACGGCAGTCATGAATCCGGCGGGCCCGCAACGAAACCAGTCACGATTCGAGTGCGGCCGTACGAGTTCGGCAACCGCCTTGGCGGTGGGTAGCCCGCGCTCCGATTCCAGCCAGTGCACTACGCGTAAACGGCCGGGGTAGCGGCTCGCCAACTTGTCGAGCGCGTCGGCGAAGATCACCGACTGCCGATTCCGATTGGCATAAAGCACAACAATATTTCCGCTGCCGCCGACCAACATGGACTTGATGATCGACATGACCGGTGTGATGCCGCTGCCCGCCGCGCACAGCAGGACATCGGCGTCCAGGTCGCGCGGGCCGAACGAACCGGACGGCTCCAGCACCGTGATCAGGTCACCCACGGCGACGGTGTCGCAGAGGAGGTTCGAGGCATAGCCGCCCGGTATCCGCTTGACGGTCACGGCGATCCGGTCGTCACAGTGCGGGCTGCTGCACAACGAATAGCACCGCGCCACCGAGCCGCTGCGCTCGCTGGGCACCCGCAGGGTGAGGAACTGACCGGGGCGGTAGCGGAAGCGTTCGCTCAGCTCGTCGGGTACCTCGAAGATCAGGGTGCGGGCATCGGCCGTCTCCTCGACGACCGCACCGACCTTCAAAACATGTCCGCGCACACCGTTGTCCGCGTTCATCGTGCTACCTCGACACCTCGAGCGGCGGTGAAAGGGGCTGGGCTACCGGCGTCGCGGCGGCCGGATCGATCAGCTGCAGCACGCGCCGTCCGATCCGTTCGAGCCGTTGCAGATCCAACGGTTGGGTCAACCGCCGGTTCACCCCCGGCGCGATGCGCAGCATGAAGTACCCCAGCCACGCCTCGGCGCGCACCGGCACGACCGCGAGGTCATAGCGCACCGCCCGTTGGGCAGCCCGCGCGACCAGATCCGGACTCAACGGCGAGAACGGCAATTTCGCGGCCGCGTCCTGTACGCGCCGGGTCAGTTCCTTGCCGCGCTCGATCAGGTCCTGATCCACCCCAACGGTGACCGCGTGCTCGCCGATATTGGTGTTGATCACACCGGGACAGATCGCGCTGACCCCGATGCCCTTGGGCCCGAACTCGAGTCGCAGACACTCGGTGAGCATCTTCACCCCGGCCTTGGACACCGAGTACGCCGACATCACCGGCGTCGGCGTGAACGCGGCAGCCGATGCGATGTTCACGATGTGCCCGCGCTTGTGGTTGTCGATCATCTGCTGCCCGAAGACACGGCAGCCGTGCACCACCCCGAGCAGGTTCACGCCGAGTTGACGATCCCAGTCGGCGGGCGAGAGGTCCACGAACGCGCCGCTGACCAGCATGCCCGCATTGTTGACCAGGACGTCCGGCACGCCGTGGTCGGCTAGCACGTCCCGGGCGAACGTCTCCCACGCGGCCGGATCGGTGACGTCGAGGCGGGCCGCCGAGGCCCGCAGGCCGCGTGCACGAATCATCGCCTCGGTCGCCAGGGCCGAGTCCAGGTCGAGGTCGGAGACCACGACATGTGCGCCCGCCCTGGCGAATCGGAGAGCGATGGCCCGGCCGATGCCGCTGCCCGCGCCGGTCACCACCACCAGGTTCGGCTCGATGTTGGTGAGTTTCATACGGATTCCTCGAGGATCGCGCCGGTCCGCGGTGCGGGAACGGTATTCCGATAGTGGTAGTCGTCGAGATCGAAATGCCGGTTCTGCCAGTACATCTCGCCGTGGGTAGACGGCCGGAACGGTGAATCCCCGTGGCTGTTGACGTAGTAAGTGTTCGATCCGGTGCAGGCGTCGGTGAACAGAAAGTTCTTCTGCTGGCGGCGTAGGCATTTGGCGAAGTATCCGTCGTGCGCCTGCTTGCTGACCTCGCACTCGGTCGCGCCGCGCCGCTTGGTCTCGGCGATGGCCCGGCTCAGGTGCGCGGCGGTGGCCTCGATCATCCAGATGTAGGAGCCGAGTACGAAGCCGTAGGGTCCGGTGATGGTGAACATATTCGGGAACCCGGGCACCGAAACGCCGTGGTAGGCCTGGAACCGATGCCGGTCCCAGAACTCGCCGAGATCGAGCCCGTCGCGGCCGGTGACCGGGAAGGGCGGTATCGAATCCTTCTCCCACAGTTTGAATCCCGTGGCGCAGATCAGCACGTCGACCGGGTGCTCGACCCCGTCCTCGGTGGTGATCCCGCGCTCGCCGACGAACCCGATCGGCTCGGTGACCAGGCTGACATCCGGTCGATTGAACGTCGACAGGTAGTCGTTCGACATCGACGGCCGCTTGCAGCCCAGCCCGTAGGCCGGAATCAGCTTCTCGCGCAGTACCGGATCGTGCACCTGGCCGCGCATCCACCGCCGCGCCGGAATCTCCGCCAGCCGCCGGCCCGCGTCGGACAGCCAGGTCGGGCCGGCCACCATGCCGCCCATGCCGATCTCGGTGGCGACGGTGCCGATCAGGCGGATACCGGAACGCACCCACGGCCGTTCGAGCACCGCGCGCCCGACCCGGCCCACCGCCGCATCGGTTTTCGGGAACACCCAGATCGGTGTCCGCTGAAAGACGCTCAGGTGCGCCACCTCGTCGACGATGGCGGGCACCAGTTGCAGTGCGGTCGCGCCGGTCCCGATCACCGCGACCCGCTTGCCGGTCAGCGCGACATCGTCGTCCCACAGCGCCGTGTGCATCAGGGTGCCGCCGAAGTCGTGCAGGCCTGGAATATAGGGCATCTTCGGGCGTTCCAGCCCGCCGATCGCCATCACGACGTAGCGGGCGGTGAGCGTGCGGCCGCCGTCGGTGCCGAGCAACCAGACGCTGTCCTCGGCGTCGAACGCCGCCGAGACGATCGTCGTGTTCAGTCGCAGCTTCGGCCGGAGCCCGTACTTGTCGACCATGCTCTCGGCGTAGTCGCGCAACTCGGTGCCCGGCGCGAAGATTCGCGACCAGTCGCCGCGCTGCTCATAGGAGAAACTGTAGATGAACGACGGGATATCCACGGCGACACCGGGATAGGTGTTGGCATGCCAGGTCCCGCCGACCCGATCCCATTTGTCCACGATGACGAAGTCGTGAATACCCTTGCGTTGCAGGGCGATGGCAGCACCGATGCCGCCGAACCCCGCCCCGACCACGATCACTTCGTAATCGGGCAGCAGGGCGCTCATCGGACGCGATCCACGAGCGCGCCTTCGGCGCCGAACAATTCGTTCTGCCACTGCCGCAGCAGGGCGGCGGTGTCCACATCGTCGGGGTGGAACCCCGGCCGCAGATACACCTGGATCTCGCTGAGCAGACCGCGCACGATCGGCCCGCGCGCCAGCCGATAGGACTGCCGGGCGACGGTGACCGGCCGCCATGCGGCGGGATCGGCAACGATCGCGGCGAGCACTCCCAGCCCGACCACGGGAATCGTGAAGGCGTACAGCACCGACATGACGGCGATCCGCAGCCACTCCGGTCCGTCGACCGCGCGATAGACGTCGAAGGCCACCGACTTGTGTTCCAGCTCTTCGAGGGCGTGCCAGTTGAGCAGGTTGCGCACCTCGGGATCGCCCGCGAGCGCCTGGATTTCGCTGCTGGAGAGCACCCGCGCCGCCAGTACCGCGGTGTAGTGCTCGGCGGCGGCCGTGATGGCGAGGTGGGCGGCGGGCGGCGCCAGCCGCTCGGCCTGCTGGACGAGTCGGTGCTGCCGGCTCACCACCTGTTGCAGGGGATAGCCGAGCGCGAACAGCTGCTCGTTCAGCTTTCCGTGCTGCTGGCCGTGCACCGCCTCCTGGCCGATGAAGGCGGCGACCCGCTTCTTGAGCACCGGATCGGTGATCTGGTCGGCAAAGCGGCGCACCGATCGGATGAACGATTCCTCGCCGGGCGGAAAGACGGCCGAGAGCAGTGCGACCAGATGGCTGAGCACGATGTCGTCGCCCGCGTAGTACTTGGTCATCGGTTCCGGCTGGCCGAAGCGGAATTTCATCCGCCGCACCTTCGGGTAGCTGCCCGCGCCGGTGTGCTGCGCACTGGAAGTCATGGGAATCTCCATTGATTCGGGGTTCGGTGGGGCTACTCGAGGTGGCCGACGAGGGTGCCGTCGGTGCCGAAGAGTTCTTTCTGCCAGCGCTGCAACAACTCTCGTGAATCGATGTCGTCGGGATGGAAGCCGGGCCGCAGATACAGCACCAGCTCGCGGCCGATGCCACGGAAGACCGGCCCGCGGAAGAGCGTGAAGGCTTCTCTGGCCAGGCTCAACGGATAACGTCGCGCGTCTGGATCCCGGCCGAGCGATACGCTGAGGCCGACAGCGGTGAGCGGGAGAGTGAGCGCCACCAGGGTCGCCATGGTGAGGATGCGCATCGTCTCCGTGCCGCCGACCGCGCGGTACACGTCGAAGGCCACCGACTTGTGCTCCAGCTCCTCGAAAGCATGCCAGTTCAAAAGGTTTCGCACTTCGTCGTCGCCGGCGAGGGCCTGGATCTCAGGACTGGACAGCACGCGTTCGGCCAGCACCGCCGTGTAATGCTCGGCCGCCGCGGTGGCGGCCAGGTGCAGCCGCGCGGGGATGCGCTGTTCGAGGCGCTTCTGCCGTTCGACGGCCGCCGGTGCGTCCAGCCACTCGATGGGGTAGCCCATCTCGATCAGCTTCTCGTTGAGCCGCCGGTGTTCCTGGCCGTGCATCGCCTCTTGGCCGATGAAACCGGCGACTCGTTTCTTGAGCACCGGATCGGTGATCTCGTCGGCGAATCGGCGCACCGAGCGGATGAACGACTCCTCGCCCGGCGGGAATCCCGCGGAGAGACCGGCAATGAAGTGGCTGAACACCATGTCGCCGCCGGCGTAGTACTTCGACATGGGCACCGGCTCGCCGAAGCGGAATCTGATTCGCCTCGCTCTCGGATATCCGCTGCCCGCGCGTTCCTTGGTTCGCACACTCTGCTCGGTCATCTCGCACCTCATTGAGCTCGGTACCGTCAGTATGCGGTACTACTAGTACGATACCGTCTCAGACGGATGAGGCAATAGGCGTTTCGGATGTCGCAGGTAGAGGCAATTCCGTTGTGCCTGTTGGACTGGCGTGTCTGGTAATGCTGACCAGAGTTCGTCGGCCGACGGGCGGCGCGGCCGTCGAAGAGGTGGGGGGTTCAACCGCCGTGACTGAATGTTTGCTCAAATGTTGCGGAGTGTCGGCAGTCGAGTTAGATTCATCGCGAACGGATAGTCGTAAGTGCCCTGCCTGTTGAGTATTACCGGGAGCATCCGATGAGGAACCGACTTGTAGCTGCAACATTGCTTGTGATCGGTCGTGGCTGAGATGGCTGTGATGATCACGCCGGCCGACGACCTGCTGGCCACGAACGAGTTCCTGCACGACGGCGTGCCGGTATACGTCGCGATCGGACGACCCCAGCCCTACCCTGACCGCACCGGTTGGCGCTGCCGGGTGCGCGTCGAATGCGGGACCACGCGGCTCGAGCAGTCGCAGGTGGTCGCGCCTACCGCGCCCGAGGTCCTTCGCCTCGCCCTCGAGCTGGTCACCACGCGGCTCGGCATGACCGAAGCGGAGTTCTTCGAAGGCGCCACCATGAGCCCCGCCGCCTGACCGTCACCCCGGTGCGCGTGGCCGATTTGGTTGGGGCTCTGGTGAACACAGTGCGCCCCGAGCGGAGTGCGGGCATGCTGGAGGGGTTGGTGTAGCCGGGTAATCAGGGGTGGTGGTCGACGTGGACGATGACGCCGCGATGGATGCCTATTCGCGCACGGTGATCAGGGTCGCCGCGTCGGTCACGCCGCATGTGGCCAGTGTGCGCACCCGGCGGGGCAGCGGGTCGGCGGTGGTGTTCACCGAAGACGGCTTCCTGCTGACCAATGCGCACGTCATCGGGTCGGCCAGCGGCGGCGAGGTGGTGTTCGCCGACGGGGTGGAGGCCAAGTTCGAGGTCGTCGGCATCGATCCGCTCTCCGACCTGGCCGTCCTGCATTCCCGCAACGGCGCGCCCGCGGCGGTGACGCTGGGCGACGCGGACGAACTCGTGGTGGGTCAGCTGGTGGTGGCCGTCGGCAGCCCGCTCGGACTCGCCGGTTCGGTCACCGCGGGGGTGGTGAGCGCGCTGGGTCGTGCCGTCCCGGTGGCCTCCCGCCGCGCAGGACGGGTCATCGAGGACGTGATCCAAACCGACGCGGCGCTCAATCCGGGCAATTCCGGTGGCGCGCTGTCGGATTCCGCGGGCCGGGTGGTCGGCATCAATACCGCCGTCGCGGGAATCGGTCTGGGCCTGGCGATTCCGATCAACGCGACTACTCGGCGCATCATCGATACCCTGCACGCCGACGGTCGAGTGCGCCGCGCGTACCTGGGCCTGGTCGGCATGCCCGCACCACTACCCGCCGCCGTCGCCGCTCGCACCGGTCAGAGTGCCGGTGTCCGCATCATGGAGGTCGTCCGCGGCGGACCGGCCGAGCAGGCCGGCCTGCGCCGCGGCGATCTGGTTCTCAGTGTCGGGCGCGCCGAAGTGCGTGACGCGCAGGGCATCCAGCGCCAGCTCTTCGCCGATGCGATCGGTGTCAAACTGCCGGTCACCGTGCTGCGCAACGGTGCCATGGTCGACATGGTCGCTGTCCCGATCGAGTTGACCGTCGACTGAGCTGATCGGCCGGGCTACTCGGCGACTGCGGCTGGTGTGGGTTCCTCGGCCGGTACGACACTCTCGTCGCTGTTCCAGCGCGCGTCGACGACCAATCCGAGCACGCCGATGGCGATCAGCACACCGGAGAACACGATCAGGGCCGGATGGGTGTTGCCGGTGAGGGCGTCGCCGAGGATGACAGTGCCGACGGTGCCGGGCAGCACGCCGAGCAGAGTGGCAACCATGTACGGCCAGAAGCGGATCGAGGACAGTCCGCAGCAGTAGTTGAGTACCGAGAACGGCACGAAGGCGATCAGGCGCAGCGAGCCGACCGCGAGCCAGCCGCGCCGCCGCAGCCGATCGTCGACGGAGCGCACGGCCGGGTGGGTGAGGCGCGAGGCGACCTGTTCGCGGTCCAAGGCGCGCACGAGCAGGACGGCGAGCGCGGCACTGACCGTGGTCGCGCCGACGGCCAGCGCGATGCCGAGCACCGGGCCGAAGAGCAATCCGGCGCTCACCGTGAACACCGTGCGCGGGATCGGCGCGACGGTCACCAGCGCGTGCACGACGAAGAACACCAACGGAAAAATCGGCCCGACCGAGCCCGCCCAGTCCTGGATCTGCTGTGGAGTCGGCAGCGGGACCAGCAGCGCGGCGACGAACAACGCGGCGATGCCGACGATCGTCGCGAGCACGCGCGGGTCACGGATCAGCCTGGTCACCGGGGCCAGGTTACCGGGTGGTAGTGGTACTGGGAGACAACGTGTCGCAGCGGTCCCGCTAGCATCAGAAGAAACGGGACGAATGCTCGTTAACCAAAGTAGTCGCTGAACTGGGCGAATGCGGCGGTTTCGGCACACACCACGGGTGCGCCTGCAGTCGAGTGGAAGAGGAAAGCAAGCTATGCCGATTGCTTCAGAGCCCGGGCCGGACGCGGCGCCCACGGGCGCGGATCCGGTTCCGCAATTCGCCGCGTGGCGCAAGGGCGTGGCCGGGGTACTGGCCAAGGTCCGGCGGGTCGAGATCGCCGACCTGCCCGCGGAACCAGAGCATCTGCTCGCGGAAACCACCTACGACGGGCTGACCATCGCCCCGCTGTACACGCGCAAGGACGAGCTGCCGGAGCAGCCGCTGCCCGGTACCTATCCGTTCGTCCGGGGTGGTGACGCCACTCGCGACGTCCACCGCGGCTGGTACGTCAGCGCGCATTTCGGCGGCGACGATGCGGCTGCGGTCAATCGGGAGATCCTGGCCGGTCTGGGCAGCGGGATCAGCGCGGTCTGGCTCGGCGTCGGCGACCGAGGCGTACCGGCGGCCGATCTGCCTACCGCCCTGTCCGGGCTGCTGTTCGACCTCGCGCCGGTGACCCTCGACGCGGGCACTGACGCGGTCGAGGCGGCGGCGCAGCTGTACACCGCGCTCGACAGCTATGACACGGCTTCCCGCAAGGACATTCACGTCTCGCTCGGTGCGGCGCCGCTCACCAGCGGGTTCGCCGGAGTCGCCGACGTGGGGCTCGCGGAGACGGTGACGTTGGCGGGGGCCGCGGTAGCGCGCGCCGAGACGGTGCGCGCGATCACCGTGGACGGCACGGTCTTCCACAATGCGGGCGCCTCCGACGCCCAGGAGCTCGGCGCCGCCGTCGCCGCCGGCCTGGCCTACCTGCGCGCCCTCACCGAGGGACTGGATATCGCGGATGCGCTGGAGCAGCTGAGCTTCCGCTTCGCGGCCACCGACGATCAGTTCGCCACGATCGCCAAGTTCCGTGCCGCACGCCAACTCTGGGCCCGGGTCGCGCATGTGTGCGGCGCACCGGATTTCGGTGGCGCGCCGCAGCACGCGGTGACCTCCGCGGCCATGATGACCCAGCGCGATCCGTGGGTGAACCTGCTGCGCACCACCCTCGCGGCGTTCGGCGCCGGGGTCGGCGGGGCGGACACGGTGACCGTGCTGCCGTTCGATGCCGCGCTGCCCGCCGGTGAGCTCGGCGTCTCGAAGTCCTTCGCGGACCGGATGGCTCGCAACACCCAGCTGCTGCTGCTCGAGGAGTCGCACCTGGGCTTCGTGCAGGATCCCGGTGCCGGCTCCTGGTATGTCGAGGACCTGACCGGCGCGCTCGCCGCCAAGGCGTGGGAGTTCATGCAGGAGATCGAGTCCGCAGGCGGTTATCTCGCCGCACTGGACAGTGGGCTCATCGCCGAGCGCATCGCCGCCACCAAGGCGGCCAGGGATACCGATGTGGCACACCGCAAGACGTCGGTCACCGGAGTGAACGAATTCCCGAACCTGGCCGAACCTCCGCTGTCCGAGGCGGCGCGTCAGGCCGATCAGGTGGCCCGCTACGGCGCCACGTTCGAGGCGCTGCGCAACCGCTCCGACGCCTATCTGGCCGCGCACGGCGCGCGGCCGAAAGCGCTGCTCGTGCCGCTGGGTTCGGTCGCCGAGCACAACGTCCGGGTGACCTTTATCGCGAATCTGCTCGCCTCCGGTGGTATCGAGTCCGTCAATCCCGGACCATTGACGGTGGACGGAATCGCCGCGGCGGCAACCGAAGCCGGTGCGCCGATCGCGGTGCTGTGTGGTTCGGACAAGCGCTACGGCGCGGAAGCCGGTGCGGCGGTGCGGCAGTTGCGTGCCGCAGGCGTGGCGACGGTGCTGCTGGCGGGTGCCGCGAAGGCGATCGCCGAGCTGGATGACGCGCAGCGTCCGGACGGATTCCTCGCGGCGAAGATCGATGCGGTCGCCGCGCTGTCCGGCCTGCTGGAGAAGGTGGGAGCCTGATGACTACTCGTGAGATCAAGCATCTGATCGGCAATTTCGCCGAGGTGCCGCTGACCGAGCGGGCACCCGAGCCCGCCGCCGTGGACGCCGCGCAGGTCGAGGCCTTCGTCCGCGAGGCGGCCGCAGCCAACCACTACGCGCCCGAGCAGCTGAAGTGGTCGACCCCCGAAGGCATCGACGTGCCACCGGTGTTCACCAAGGCCGATCGGGATGCCGTTGCGGCCGAAGGGTATCCGCTCGACAGCGTGCCCGGCGTCGCACCGTTCGTGCGTGGCCCGTACCCGACCATGTACGTCAACCAGCCGTGGACCATCCGGCAGTACGCGGGCTTCTCCACCGCCGCGGACTCGAATGCCTTCTACCGCCGCAACCTTCAGGCCGGGCAGAAGGGTCTCTCGGTCGCCTTCGACCTCGCCACGCACCGCGGTTACGACTCCGACCACCCACGGGTGCAGGGTGACGTCGGCATGGCCGGGGTCGCCATCGACTCGATTCTCGACATGCGCCAGCTGTTCGACCACATCCCGCTCGACCAGGTCAGCGTATCGATGACGATGAACGGCGCGGTCTTGCCGATCCTCGCGCTGTATGTCGTTGCGGCAGAAGAGCAGGGCGTCGCGCCGGAGCAGCTGGCCGGAACCATTCAGAACGACATTCTGAAGGAGTTCATGGTCCGTAACACCTACATCTACCCGCCGAAGCCTTCGATGCGGATCATCTCCGACATCTTCGCCTACACCAGCGCCAAGATGCCGAAGTTCAACTCGATCTCCATCTCCGGCTACCACATTCAGGAAGCGGGCGCGACCGCCGACCTGGAACTGGCCTACACCCTCGCCGACGGCGTCGAGTACATCCGGGCCGGTATCGATGCGGGGATGGAGGTGGACAAGTTCGCGCCACGGCTGTCGTTCTTCTGGGCCATCGGCATGAACTTCTTCATGGAGGTCGCCAAGCTGCGCGCCGGGCGGCTGCTGTGGAGCGAGCTGGTCGCGAAGTTCGAGCCGAAGAGCTCGAAATCGCTGTCGCTGCGCACACATTCGCAGACCTCCGGCTGGTCGCTGACCGCGCAGGACGCCTACAACAACGTCGCGCGCACCTGCATCGAGGCGATGGCGGCGACTCAGGGGCACACTCAGTCGCTGCACACGAACGCACTGGACGAGGCGCTCGCGCTGCCGACGGACTTCTCCGCCCGCATCGCCCGCAACACCCAGCTGCTCATCCAGCAGGAGTCCAACACCACCCGGCCGGTCGACCCGTGGGGCGGTTCGTACTACGTCGAGTGGCTGACCCATCAGCTGGCCAACCGGGCCCGCGCGCACATCGCCGAGGTGGAAGCGCACGGCGGCATGGCGCAGGCGATCGGTGAGGGCATCCCGAAGCTGCGCATCGAGGAGGCCGCCGCGCGCACCCAGGCGCGGATCGACACCGGCCAGCAGCCGGTGATCGGCGTGAACAAGTATCAGGCCGAAGAGGACCAGCAGGTCGAGGTACTCAAGGTCGAGAACTCCCGGGTGCGCGCCGAGCAGATCGAGAAGCTGCGGCAGCTGCGCGCCGATCGGGACGCCGGCGCGGTCGACCGCGCACTGGCCGAATTGACCCGTGCCGCAGCCTCTTCCGAGGGCGGCATGGAAAACAACCTGCTCGCCCTCGCCATCGATGCCGCCCGCGCCAAGGCCACGGTCGGCGAGATCTCCGACGCGCTGGAGAAGGTATACGGCAGGCACCAGGCCGAGATCCGTACGCTCTCCGGTGTGTACCGCGACGAGGCCGGGAAGGTCAGCAACATCACCAAGGCGAGCGATCTGGTCGAGGCCTTCGCCGAGGCGGAGGGTCGTCGCCCGCGCATCCTCGTCGCGAAGATGGGGCAGGACGGGCACGACCGCGGCCAGAAGGTGATCGCCACCGCCTTTGCCGACCTCGGCTTCGACGTCGATGTGGGCCCGCTGTTCCAGACCCCGGAAGAGGTGGCGCAGCAGGCCGCCGACAACGACGTACACGTTGTCGGTGTGTCCTCGCTCGCGGCGGGGCACCTCACGCTGGTGCCCGCCCTGCGGCAGGCGCTGGCCGAGGCGGGGCGACCCGACATCATGGTCATCGTCGGCGGCGTCATCCCGCCCGGTGACTTCGACGCGCTCTACGAAGCCGGTGCCGCGGCGATCTTCCCGCCGGGTACCGTCATCGCCGACGCGGCGATCGATCTGCTGAAGAAGCTCGCCACCGAGCTCGGCCACCCGGAGTTGTCTCCCGAAAGCGGTAGCGGCGCCGAGGATTCCGCCGCGGCCGAATGAGCGAGCGCGATCCCGCGGTTACCTCGGCCCACGGCGGCCTTCGGCCGGACTCGTCCGATGCGGGCCATCAGGGGTCGGCAACGGGTGGGCCGGACGCTCGCGAGCCGGGCTCGCGGGGGTCCGTTCGGCGCGGTCGGGCGATCGACATCGATGCGATGGCCGAGGCGGTGCGGGCGGGGGAGCGGGCCGCCCTGGCGCGGGCGATCACGCTGGTGGAGTCGACGCGCGCCGATCACCGGGATCAGGCGCAGCAGTTGCTGCTGAAGTTGACGCCGGACAAGCACAGCTCGGCCACGGCGGCGGTGTCGAATCGTGTTGGCATCACCGGTGTTCCGGGGGTCGGCAAGTCGACGTTCATCGATGCGCTCGGGATGGATCTGATCGGCAAGGGGCATCGGGTCGCGGTGCTCGCGGTCGATCCGTCGTCCACCCGGACCGGTGGTTCGATCCTGGGTGACAAGACGCGGATGGCGCGACTGTCGGTGGAGCGCAACGCCTATATCCGGCCGTCGCCGACCGCGGGCACCCTCGGCGGTGTGGCCAAGGCGACCCGGGAGACCATCGTGTTGCTCGAGGCCGCCGGGTACGACGTGATCCTGGTGGAGACGGTCGGGGTCGGTCAGTCCGAGGTGACGGTCGCCAATATGGTCGACGTCTTCTGTTTTCTGACGCTGGCCCGCACCGGTGATCAGTTGCAGGGCATCAAGAAGGGCGTGCTGGAGCTGGCCGATCTGGTCGCGGTCAACAAGGCCGACGGCAAGCACGAGATGGAAGCCAAGTCCGCTGCCCGCGAACTCGCCGGCGCGCTGCGGCTGATCCACCCGCACGACGCGCTGTGGCGGCCGCCGGTGCTCACCATGAGCGGCCTGGAAGGTATCGGGCTGGACAAGTTCTGGGACACCGTCCTCGAACACCGCCGGGTCCTCACCGACGCAGGGGAATTCGATGAGAAGCGCCGTCGCCAGCAGATCGACTGGACGTGGACCATGGTGCACGATCAGCTGCTGCGTCGCCTCGCCGACAATCCCGCGGTGAAAGCCATTCGCGCACAGGTGGAAAAGCAGGTCCGCGACGGAACCCTCACCGCCGCACTGGCCGCCGAAGAACTGCTACGCGCCTTCGACAGCCGCTGACCTGCTTCACCCGAACGGGTTGATCACCGCCGCTCCCGTCTCCTCGAAATGCTTCACGTTGCGGGTGACCACGGCTAGACCATGCGTCAGTGCGGTGGCCGCGATGAGCCCGTCCGCCATGTCGATCGAGTGAATGCTGATGCGCGCCCACGCCCGGACGATCTCGGTGGTGACGGGCAGGATGCGATCGCCGTGCCGGGTTTCGATATCGGCGATCGCTTGCTCGAAGAGCTGCGCCCGCGCTGTCCCGCCCCGATGTCGCAGCAAGGCGACGCCTCGGCGCAGCTCACCGACCGTGACGACGCTGAGCCACTGGTCGGCGTCGCGTGCCTTGCTCAACCAGTCGAGAACCGCGGGTGCAGGCTTCGGTCGCATGATTTCGGACAGCACATTGGTGTCGAGGAGGTAGCTCACGACTGCGCCTCGCTAGCGCTCGGCTCCGTCGTGCGCTCCGGCGCGCTGTGTTTTCGGTTCGCTCGCTGACGCTCGCTCACGACTGCGCCTCGCTAGCGCTCGGCTCCGTCGTGCGCTCCGGCGCGCTGTGTTTTCGGTTCGCTCGCTGACGCTCGCTCACGACTACCCGGCCGCATCGTCGAACAGGTCGACGTCGCGCGGCATGCTGTGCTGGCGCGCGCTCTCGACCTCGTCGAGTACGTTGGCTACGTCGTCGCCGAGACCCGAGAACGTCACCAGGAGATGGTCGACGAAGCTGATGTCCGGCCGGGTCAGCTTGCGGTATTCGTTGATATCGAGGACTACCGCCACCGCGTCACCGTGGCGGGTGATGGTCTGTGGACCGTCCGATTCCGCCGCGCGCAATACCTCGGAGAATCGTTGCTTGGCCTCCTGAACTTGCCATTGCACCGTCTCTGCCTCCTGGTCTAGCTGAAGTATCCCCATCTGGACAGTCTAGACAGAACGGATCGGTAATGTCGACCCTCGGGGAGCGGCCGTCGGGTGCCCCGGGTGCCACCTGCTGGTCGCGCGCGTCTGCCGAACGTGAAAAGGGTTCGGTACCAGGGCTATTGGACAAGAATCGCCGCGCGTGGGATGCTGCGAATATCTCGCAGCCGCGGGACTATCCAAGAATATCGTCAGCGCCAGGTAGGTCGGTGGAGCGCGTTGGCGTGCTCGTCGGTGACGGGCACGGCCGACCCCTGCCTTGTGGTTGTGCTGTGTTCGAGACCGGCGATGTCTCGAAAGGACGCAGTATGCACACCGACCCCTTCGGTCTTGCCGACAATAATTACGTGCCCGATGTGGCACGCGATTCGGCGGCCGTCGTCGAAGCACTTTTCGACCACCTCGCAGCCGGTTTGGCCCATGCGGACCTGCCCGAGGGCCTATTCGTCGATATGCGCAGGGCGCTCGCGGAGTTGGAAGCCGTCAACGCACACCGATGCGTCGACGAGCCCGCGCGCTACAACCTGCGGATGACCCTGGCCTTGGTGGTCGCCTACCGGGCCTTGCTCCCTCGGCTCGGCGGCGACGCCGCGATTGCCGCGCTGCGCGGTGCGTTCGTCGAACCGCTCGGCGACGCCGTTCAGGAAGCGACCCGGTCGATGCTCGACTCGGCCGAGGACCCGTTCGCCGCCATGGTCGCGGTGTCGAAGTCACGCGAGGAACACGCCTTCGGCGCCGGATTCACCTTCGAGCGCCCCGTAGACGACCACCAGCGGTACCACGTGGATGTCGTCCAGTGCTTCTATCACGATGTGCTGGTTGCCCATTCGGCGTCCGAGCTGACGCCGGTGATGTGTGAGTTCGACGCGAACTGGATCCGCGCCATCGACCCGGCGGAGCACGGATTCCGTTTCGACCGCGCCACCACCATCGGAGTCGGCGGCACCCACTGCCCGTTCCATTGGGAGCGCACCGAGCGCTGATCGGTCGCCGGGCGGTCGGGGCGGCGGGCTGTTCACCTCCTCGGCCGTCCGCTTCGGTCGCTCTACCTGCATAGTCATCGACTGGAACGCTTATTTGCTGACCGTCTACTAGTTGTCGAGCGGCATTGACGAGTAGTAACGTGGAAAGTTCCTCAGCTGGCGACGACGCGGCAACGAGGACTCGCCGGCCGACGTGATGCGGGGGGTTCGTCCCCTTCGCGGGCAGGGAGGTGCCTGGCGATGTCCGATGACGCGATCGACCGCACGCCCGACCCTGAAATGGGTCGGCCGCAATGGGTTTCGGGGCCGGAGCCACCGCCGCCACAGGGTCATCCGTTCGCTCCGGAGCCGGTTCTGGTGACCGTCGGCGATATCGGATGCACGGCGACCCGGGTAATGACACCGTCCGGGCAGCGGCCGTTGGCCGGCACCGTCTGGATTGTCACCAATCAGACCACCGTCGACCGCCGCATTCCTTCGTACGCGATCGTGCTCGCCGTACTGCTCATGATCTTCTGCCTGCTCGGCCTGGTGTTCTTGGCCGTCAAGGAGGAGAAGATCCAGGGATTCGTCCAGGTCAGCGTGCAAGGGCCGGATTTCTACTACGCAACCCAGGTCAAGATCACCGACCGTGCCCAGGTCTTCGACACCGAACAGCGCGTCAACTACATCCGCAGCCTGGTCGCCGCCTTGCCTGCCGCCTGAGCGTGCTGCTCGGGCATCGAATCACAGTGTGTCGCCCAGTGATTCGAGCAGTACGCGCAACGTGTCCGCGAGCGCAGCGCGCTGCTTCGGGGTGAGCGGGCCGAGGATGCGCTCCTCGGTGGCGACGTGATCGGGTAGCGCTGCATCGATGACGTCGTGCCCCGCGTCGGTGAGAAAGACGCGGACGCCACGGCCGTCGGACTCGCTGGGGGTTCGCCGCACCAGCCCGCGCTCCTCGAGCCGATCGAGTCGCTGTGTGATGGCACCGGAGGTCACCATGGCCGAGTGCATCAGCTCGGTGGGTGTCAGCGAGTGCGGCGGATCGCTGCGCCGCAGGGTGGCGAGCACGTCGAAAGATGCCGCGTCCAGCCCGTGCGCGGCGAACGTCTTGCGCAGCTCGACACCGGTCAGCTGCGTCAGCCTGGACAGCCGCCCGAGCACGGCCATTGGGGATACGTCCAGGTCGGGCCGCTGTTCCCGCCATTGCGCGAGCACCTGGTCGACATGATCGGTCACCACCGCACTCTAGCGAATACCTCAGCGCTGAGGTATCTCGATGCGGGAATTACTCAGCGCTAAGCTAAGTTACTTAGTGCTAAGCAATCGAAACGGGCTCGGGTCCGACAGGAGGACGAATAATGCGCATCACGGTATTCGGCGCGACAGGTGACGTAGGCAGTCGAGTAGTGGCCGAGGCCTTGGCCCGCGGCCACGAGGTACTCGCCATCATCCGCGACCCCGCGCGCGCCGCCGCCGTACCCGCCGCCGCCGAGGTCCGCATCGGTAACGCCGCCGACCTGGACGACGTCGTATCCCTCAGTCTCGGACAAGATCTCGTGATCACCGCCACCCGCCCACCAGCAGGCCGAGAACACGAGCTCCCCGAAATCACCGCCGTACTACTGAAAGCTTTGGCCCACACCGAAGTCCGCCTACTCGTGGTCGGCGGCGCATCAACCCTGCTCGTCCCCGGCACCGACGGCACAATCCTGCACGAAACCCCCGACTTCCCAACGGAATTGCGCCCCATAGCCCAAGCCTGCGCCGACCAACTCGCCCTGTGCCGAGCCGAAACCACCACAGACTGGACCTATCTGAGCCCACCCGCCGACCTACGCCCCGGCCCCCGAACCGGCACCTACCGAACCGGCACGAACGAACTCCTCGTTGCTCCCGATGGCGAATCAACGATCTCCACGGAGGATTTCGCCGTCGCCCTACTGGACGAAGCCGAAAACCCCACCCACCGGCGCACGCGATTCACCGTCGGGGCGATCTAGAACATTGCCACACGACAGTGTCCGACCGCTGTCGGCATCCGCTGGTGCGGTGGTGAGTTCGCCGGGTTTCTGACGGCCCGGACTCTTATTCGATACCGAACAGGTCGGCAGCGTTCTGGTAGCAGACTCGGCGTAGCCAGTCGTCGCCGAGATCGAGGCGAACCAGCGCGTCGATGGCGTGGTCATAGGTGTAGGGGATGTTGGGGAAGTCGCTGCCGAACAGGATTCGGTCGCCGAAGGCGAGCAGCCTGGTGCGTTCGTGGGCGGGGAAGGGGTCGACCTCTTCGAAGAAGTCGGTGAAGGTCATGGTGGTGTCGAAGCGGAGGTCTGGGTATTCGTCGGCCAGGTCGAGGAACTCGGTGTACTCGGGGGCGCCCATGTGCGCGACGATCAAAGGTAGGCGCGGGAAACGGTGTAGGAGCGCGGCGATGGGTTTTGGACCGGTGAATTCGCCTGCCACCGGCCCGGACCCGCAATGGATCACCACCGGAATGCTCGCATCCTGGATCAGTGCCCACACAGGGTCGAGCAGTGGGTCGCGAGGATCGAAGCGGCCGACCTGGATGTGCACCTTGAAGACCTGGGCGCCGCGTCGGATCGCCTCCGCCACATAGGTTTCGGCGCTCGGCTCGGGATAGAAGGTCGCGGTGTGCAGGCAGTCGGGGGTGCGCTCGGCGAACTCAGCGGTCCACTCATTCAGCCAGGCTGCCATCTCGGGCTTGTGTGGGTAGACCAGGGCGCTGAAGGCGCGAACACCGAAGCCGCGCAAGGTCTTCAGCCGGACCTGCTCGTCGGCGCGGTAGGCGATCGGCCAGGCGCGGGCGGTGAGCGGACCGGCCGAGTCGAAGTAAGCCCACACCTTCCGCATCACCGGCTCCGGCATGAAATGGGTGTGCACGTCGATGATTCCGGGCAGGCCGAGCCGGTCGCGGAAGTCGGCGAGGTAGGTGTTGTCGTCGTGGTCGCCGGTCACGGCTTCTCCTGTCATTCGGGCGCTCCCGCCTCGTGCGGGTACAGCGCCCGCGCGAAATCGCCGATCCGGCTGATCAGCCGGTCGAAGAACAACCCCTGATCGGTGCCGATCACGATGTCCGCGTTGGGTTCCCGACCCCACATGCCTGCCCAGTCGGCGACCGTGGTCGCGCGGGTCAAGGTTCCCGCGAGCTCGACGTCGACCGTCGCCGGCCGGGTGACGGCGAGGGCGGGATCCAGCGCGACCGCCGCCGCGAACGGATCATGCATGTGCGCGAGGTAACCCAGGTCGTAGAGCCGATGGAAGTCGAAGTAGAACCGCACCGCGTCGGTGACATGCCGGACGATCGGATTGCTCGCCACCGATCGCGCGTCGGGCGGATCGGCCTCCGAAACCGCTTCCACGGGAAGGCTGCCCGCCCGCTCGGCGAGCAGCGCCAGATGCTTCGGCCGCATCTCGATGGTCTCGGTGATATCGAGCGCGCAGACGATCGGTCTGCGGTCCGGCGGCGCGGCCGAGAAGGCATCGAAAACCTCCTTGGCCGCCTCCGGATCGACGTGCACGTTCCACTCGTTGGTGGGGGTGGTATTGCCGGGATGGTTGAACGCACCGCCCATGATCACGAGCCGGCGCAGCAGCGTCGGCAACGCGGGCTCCAGCCGGACCGCCAGCGCCAGATTGGTCAGCGGCCCGGTACACAGCCCGACGATCTCCCCGGGACGCGCACGCACCAGATCGACCCACATCTGGGCGGCGGAACGCGACGAAAGCACCCGGTCCGACGCCGGCAACTCGGCATAACCGACCCCCTGCGGCCCATGCGTGTCCTCGGTGGTGCGCAGCGGAATCGCCAACGGCTCGATGGCGCCGAGTGCTACCTCGATCTCGGGCGCGCGGCACACATCCAGCCAGGCGAGATTGTTCGCCGCCACCTGCGGCGCGGGCACGTTCCCCGCGGTCGAGGCGATCCCGACGATCTCGGCTTCGGGCGAGGCAAGCAGGTAGAGCAGTGCGAGGGAATCGTCGACCCCGGTATCCACATCCATGATGATCTTCTGCCGCACCCCACGAGACTAACGCTGCCGCTCTGCCCCGCCCCGCCCCGGCGGGCTGGACTCCAGTTCACAGCCCAGCGCGGCAGACGCGACGAGCCGAATACAACGACGACCCGTGCCGCACCCGATCAGTGCAGCTCCTCACCGACCCCCGTGGGCAAATGCCGCAACCGCACCACCGCGATCACCGAAATGACAGCCGCCGCAACCGCCGTGATCCACGCGGTGACCTGCATGCCATGCAGGAACGCCTCCCGCGCCGCGAGCAACACCGCCTCCCCGAGCTGCCCAGGCAACTCGGCACTCGTCTGCACCGCCGCACCCAAGGTGTCGCGCACCGATCGACCCGCCTCGGCGGGCAGTCCCGCGGGCAACGTGTCGGCGAGATCGCCGCGATACAGCGCGATACTGATACTACCCAGAATCGAAATACCCAGCGCCCCACCGAGTTCCGCGCCCGTCTCGGAAACACCGGCGGCGGCACCCGCCTGCTCCGGCGGCGCGGCACCCACGATGAGCTCGGTGGTGATCCCGTACACCGGCGCGAGACCGAGCGAGATGATCACCGAGGCGGCGACGGTGAGCGCGACGCCGCCGGTGAGCCCGACGCGCGTCATCATCAGCAACCCGACGGCCGTGATCGCCATGCCGACGCCGATCACATACGCGGGCCGAACCACCCGGATGATGAGCGGCGACATCTGCGAACCGACGATGAACCCGATACCCGAGGGCGCGAGTGCTAGACCGGTGGCCAGCGGCGAAAGCTCGAGCACCAGCTGGAAATACTGGGCGACGAACAAGAAGTAGCCGAAGGCGACGAAGATGCCGACGATATTGATCAGCAAGGCCAGCCGGAACGCACCGAGCCGGAACAGCCGCAGATCGAGCATCGGATCGGGCCTGGTCAGCTGGCGGCGCACGAACAGCACGCCGACGATCGTGCCCACCGCCAATGCCAGTAGCGCGGCGAAACCGAGCCCGTCCTGCGCGATCTTCTTCATGCCGAACACCAGCGCGATCATGGTGGCCACGCTGAGCAGCGCGCTGACCGGATCGAGCTTGCCCGCATCGGGATCCCGGAACTCCGGCAGCACCTTCGGCCCGATCACCAGCAGCAACGCCATCACCGGCACGGCGAGCAGAAACACCGAACCCCACCAGAATTGTTCCAGCAGCACCCCACCGAACAGCGGACCGACCGCGCCACCCGCGGAGAACGCGCCGACCCACACGCCGACGGCGACCGAGCGCTGCTTGCTGTCGCGGAACATGTTGAAAATCAACGACAGGGTCGACGGCGCGAGCGTCGCACCCGCGATGCCCAGCAGCGCGCGGCAGACGATCAGCAGCTCCGCGGTGGGGGCGAACGCCGCGATCACCGACACCACCGCGAACGCCGCCGCGCCGGCCAGCAGTATGCGGCGCCGTCCGATCCGGTCACCGAGGGTGCCCATGGTGATCAGCAGTCCGGCCACCATGAACCCGTACACGTCGATGATCCACAGCAGCTGCGCGCTGGTCGGATGCAGATCGGCGCTGAGCATCGGCACGGCGAGGTGGAGCACCGTGAGGTCCATCGCGTAGACGAAGCAGGCGAGCGCGAGCACCGCGAGCCCGATCCACTCCCGTCGCCCGGCGCGTGGCTGCACCGTGTCCGAGGTCCGGTCGAGCGTGCTGTCCACGGGACGGTTTCCTTCCGCGGAGTCCATGAGGGTCATGCCGGTTCAGACGAACACGGCACGTCTATCTCATCGGTCACCGGTAAGAAACCGCAAACGATTTTCGGTTCGCGCACCCGAACCGTGGGCGGTATGCGGGCGGCGACTACCGGGTTTTCAACGGCCAGGCCGGCCGGTCCCCACCGTAGGCAGGGGCAGGCCAGTTGTACGCGGGGTACTCGGCGATGGCGGGCGTAGCGGTGATGACCTCCCCGTGCGACGTCACCTCGGTGGGATCGGGCAGCGCCGCAGGCGGATGACGCGGCGTGCGGTCCGGCGCGGCAAGCAGCCAGGAAGCCGTGCGTGCCAACGAAACTCGCACATCGCGCCCGATGCCGTCCGTGGCGCGGGCGGCCAGCGCGTCGATCACGCCCGCGGCGAGCAGGTACCCGGAGGCATGATCGAGGGCCTGCGCGGGCAGCGCACTCGGTACGGCGGGCGCGCCCTCGGCGATCGATATCCCCGACGCGGCCTGCACGATGCTGTCGAACCCGCGCCGCCCACCCCACGGCCCGACCTCACCCCAGGCACTCACCCGCCCGTGCACCAGACCGGGCCGCATGGCGGCGATGAGCCCCGCGCGTTCCAGCGAACCCGGCCGGTAGCCGGTGACCAGCACGTCGGCCGAGGCCAGCAAGTCCCTGATCAATGGCAGCTGCGTCCACAGATCCACCAGGGTGGAACGCTTGCCCTGGCAGGTGTCGGCGTACTGCCAGGGAATTTCTGGCAGCTGCGGCGGATCGACGCGCAGCACGTCCGCACCGAGCAGTGCCAACGCCCGCGTCGCGACCGGCCCGGCGATCACCCGGGTCAGGTCGAGCACCCGGAGTCCGCGCAACGGCTGGAACGGCGCGCCACCGATCGGCAATCCGGGTTCGCCGCGGTCGGCGCGCGATTCGATCGCCACCACGGGCCCGGTGGCGGCGGCCCAGCCCTCGGCGCTGCCCAGCCATTCCTGTTCGGTGCGAACGCGCACCGCGATCGCCCCGTGCGCGGCGGCATGGTCCTCGATGTCGGCAGCGCGGCTCATCGCCATGTGCGCCACGGCGAGATCGAAAGGCGCATCGGTGGGCAGGCCGAGCGCGGTGAGCAAGCGGTCCCGGTGGTGCGGGTAGTTGGCGTGGGTGCGCACCCATCCGTCGAAAGTAGGGAAGAATCCGGAGAGGTCGCCGAACAGGGTTGCGGGACGACCGTTGATCAGTAATAAGCGTTCGCTGCAGAAGGCGGCGGTGATACGCGCGGGGTCGATGCGATGCGCGACCGGATCGAGTCCGCGGACCACGCGGATCCGGTTCGCCGCGGCGATGAGCGCGGCGACCGACCCGGCGGCCAGCGACCAGACCGGCAGTGTCGCAGCCAGATTGCTGCCAGGATCGGGAGACGGCGTAATGGCAGAGGGGGTGACACCGATTCCGGCTTCGTAGTCGTGGACCAGCCGTGTGTGCGCGTTCACCCGAAAGAGCGTAATAGTTCCGTCTGAGAAGGAGATTTACGTGGGCCGAACAATCGAGTCCGGTGAGTGGCTGCGGATCCTGCGATCCGAGGCGACTCCCCGCCACCACCTGCTGTGTTTCCCGCCGGGCGGCGGTCCGGCGACCGCGTATCGGGAGTTGGCGCAGCAGTTCGGGGCGGGCATCGCCGTTGTCGCGGTGCAGTATCCGGGCCGGCAGGACCGGCTCGGCGAGGCGCCGATCACCGAACTCACCGAGCTCGCCGACCGGATTGCTGAAGAAGTGCTGCGGCACGGAATCATCGACCGGCTCGCGTTATTCGGCCACAGCATGGGGGCCAGCGTCGCGTTCGAAACCGCGCGACGGCTGGAGCGCAGGGGGCAGCCGGTGACGACGCTGTTCGCATCCGGCCGTCCCGCACCGAGTTTCGTGGAGACCCAGCGCGTGCACCTCGGCACTGACGCGGAACTGATCGGGGAGCTGGAGCGGCTGGCCGCCGATCCGGCACCGATCCAAATGCTGCGTGACGAACCGAGTCTCGCGGAATTGGTGCTGCCCGCGGTGCGCGGCGACTACCAGGCCGTCGAGACGTACCGGTACACCCCGGGCGACCCGCTGGCCGCCGATATCGTCGCCCTCGTCAGCACCGAGGACCCCACGATGACGCCCGAGCAGGCCGACGAGTGGCGCGCCTTCACCACCGGAACCTTCGACCGCGCAACGTTTTCCGGCGGGCACTTCTATCTGGACGAACGACCCGCCGAGGTGGCCGAGGTGGTCGCGGCACATCTCGCGCGCGACCGTACGCGCGCATGAAAACGGTTCCGGCCCAGACTGTTTCGCGCGTGTAACTAATGGGATGCCTGCAGGCGGGTGGCCGACCCGGCTGCCCGCCGCCGCAGCCATCCGTACCCCACCCAGGACACCGCGACACACACCGCGACGAGCACCCGCACGGTCGCGAGCGCGCTCTCCGGATAGATCACCCCGGTGAGGTAGTGGTCGATGAACCCGCTCGACGGCAGTCCGGCGTCGCCTGCCTTATGCCGCGCCCAGTTCTCCGCATGGGTGAGCGGGCAGTCGAGCCCGAACAGGATCGTGCTGAAACCCCACCCGAACGCGATCAGGTGCAGGAAGATACTGCGCGGCCAGCGCCACGCGAGAAACCCGCCGACGACCACGTACGCCACGAACACGAAATGCGCCGCGGCGGTGACATCGGCCAGCAACCGGTACAACACTCCACCAGCCTAGCCATCGACCGGCGATCCGGGCGGGCTCACCAGGGCGAGGGCCGGTAATCCTTCAGGAAGCAGCCGTACAGGTCGGTGCCGTTCTCGCCCTGGACAATCGGGTCGTAGACGCGCGCGGCGCCGTCGACGAGATCCAGGGGCGCGTGGAAGCCCTCCTCGGCGAGCCGGACCTTCGTGTAGTGCGGCCGCTCGTCGGTGATCCAGCCGGTGTCGACGGCGGTCATCAGAATGCCGTCGGCCTCGAGCATCTCGCCGGCGCTGGTGCGGGTCAGCATGTTCAGCGCGGCCTTGGCCATGTTGGTGTGCGGGTGGCCCGGTCCCTTGTAGGCGCGGGCGAACTGGCCTTCCATCGCCGACACGTTGACGATGTACTTGCGCCGCGCGGCCGACGCTGCCATGGCCGGGCGCAACCGGGAGACCAGGATGAACGGCGCGACCGAATTGCACAGCTGCACTTCGAGAAGTTCGGTCGGGTCCACCTCGGCGACGGTCTGCACCCAGCTGTTGGTGTGCGCCAGATCCGGCACCAGGCCGCCTGCATCGATCGCCACGCCACGCGAAATGCGTTCGGGCGTGGCCGATCCCGCGACCAACGCGAGTTCGGCGACATCGGCGGCGGACAGCGTGGGCGTGAGCGAGGCGGTGAGCGCGGTGGGATGGGCCTGCATCGTCTTGCCGAAGGTCACCACGTCGGGCAGCGCGCCCGCGGGCAGCGGACCGGACTCGGCGTCGACCAGCGCGCTGTAGGCGCCGGGGGAGCGGCGCACGGTCTGGGCGGCATTGTTGATCAGGATGTCGAGCGGGCCCTGCGCCGCGACGTCGTCGGCGAGGGCGACCACCTGGGCCGGATCGCGCAGGTCGATGCCGACGACGCGCAGCCGGTGCAGCCAGTCCGCGCTGTCGTCCATGGCGGCGAAGCGGCGGATGGCGTCGTTCGGGAAGCGGGTGGTGATGGTGGTGTGCGCGCCGTCGCGCAGCAGCCGCAACGCGATGTACATGCCGATCTTGGCGCGCCCGCCGGTGAGCAGCGCGCGGCGACCGGTCAGATCGGTACGGGCGTCCCGCTTGGCGTGGCTGCTCGCCGCGCACTCGGGGCACAGTTGGTGATAGAACGCGTCGACTTGGGTGTACGACTGCTTGCAGATGTAGCAGGGGCGCGCACGGAGCAGCGTGCCCGCGCTCGCGCCGCGGGCGTTGGAGGCCAGCGGGATGCCCGCGGTCTCGTCATCGATCCGCTGTGGCGAGCCGGTGGCCGTCGCGGCGATCACCTCACGGTCGGCCTGCGCCACCGCCGTCCTGGCCTCGATCCGGCGCCGCTGCTTGAGCTTCTTGAACATGTGGCCGACCGCGCGCTGCACCGCCACCGAGTCGGGATGCTCCTTTTCCAGCTGTCCGGCCTGGTCCAGTACCCGCAGACAGGTCGCGAGTTCGTCCGGATCGATCATGCTTTCGGCCATCGGTGGTACAGGCATCCTTCGGTGAGCTGGGAAATCGACCCGACCATTGTCGCAAACCCCGCCACCGGGTTACCGCGCGGTTGCCTATGCGCGCAGCAGCGCCATGGTCGTAGCGGCGGTTCCCTTCAGCAACTCGATGACGGCCGCCACCGTGAGATCGGTGTTCGGGTCGAGCGAGGGTGGGTGCAGCCAGCTGATCTCATAGGTGGTCCAGCCATCGCGGACGGCGACGGTGACGCCCGTGTTCGGGGCGTGCTCGGACTCCTTGCGGACGACGTAGGCCTCGTCACCGAGACCATCGATCTTCGTGACGTCGTCGTCCTCGGTGAGTTCGGACTTGTTCCAGGTCTCGAAGCGGGCAGTGAATTCAGGACCGGGATCGGTTTGCTTGTGTACCGCGGCGCCGGCCTTGAGCGTGGTGTCCTTGGACCGCTCCCGGGACCCCGGCGGAGCCAGGCGAATCGTGCAGGTCATCGAGTCGACGGCGTTGTGCAGCAGCGTCTGATGGAGCGGATACTTCGGACCGGTCGAACTCGACGGCGCCAAGACGAAGCCGGAGTTCGTGTAGGGCGCCGTATCGGTGATCGCGCACAGATTGTCGACGTAGTGATAGCCCCGCAGATCGGGCACCGGTTCGGCGCGGTGATCGCCGTCGGCGACGCCGAGCACGCCGACGATCAGCAGTGTCGAGACACCGACCACGGCACCGAGCGTGCGTAGTCGGTTGCCGCCGGGCGGTTTCCAGCGCCCCAGCGGTTGCGGCGGCACCCGGCCGTCCGGGTACGGCCGCATCGGCCCGATCGGCGCCAGCGGTTGATGCAGCCAGCCGGCGTTGCTGAGGCGAGGAGGCCCCTGACCCGCCGGTCCCGTCATGGGGGCGAAAGTATCACCTCGCCGTCGGCGCCGCCGGTCGTTCGGGTCAGGCCTGTTCGGCGCGCAGATCGGCCGCCTCGCCGCCGCGGCCGCAGCTGTCCGCGCGGGCGGCGAGCCGGGTGCGCAATTCGGCGGGGATCTCCGCGCGCACCTCGATCAGCCCCGCCCACACCACATCTGGCGTTTCGGGTGTCAATGCGGCGAGGAACTCGTCGAGATCCGCCATCCCGTCGACGATGTCGAGTACTCGGGCCCGGCCCGCGGTGTCCTGGGCGAGCGCGACAGCCACCAGGGTGTCGATGTTGTCGCTGCGCGCTGCGGTGAGCACGGCGGCGAGCAGCTGTTCCCTGGTGAGATCGCCGAGGCAGGAGGCGAGGATCGGGGTCGCGGAGTCGGGTAGCGCGTCCACCAAAGGCAGTGCCTGGGACCAGAGTTCGTGCTCGGCGGTGGTGGCGATCACCGCGCGCAGCACCTCGGGGTCACGCATGATCGGCAGGCCGGCCATCCGGCGGCGGTCGGCATCGGTCATGGCGAGCGCGATCGGCAGCATGGCGTCCCACAGCTTCGCCGAATCCGCCTGGGTGACAAGGTCGCCGAGTTCCTCGTCGGATTTGTCGGCCAGGCGGGCGGCGAGGACGGCGAGCTGGGACGGCTGCAGGTGCACCGCGAGCGGCAGCAGGTCGAGCCAGAACCCTTTGTTCAGTGCGGCATTCATGATCGAGGCGAGCACCGATTCCTCCTGTACCGCAGGCCGTTCCGCGAAGACGCGCAAGCTCTCGGCGTTCATCGCGCTGGTGACCGGCAACAGCGACTCCCAGGCGTCCAGTGCCCACACCGCCTCGATCAGGCCGTCGAGCACGTCGCCGCCGAGCCCGGCCGCGATATCGCCGAGCGCGGCCCGATTCTCCGGGCCGACGCTGTCGAGCAGGTCGAGGCCCTCGGCCCACAGCTCGTGTTCGTGCGCGGCCAGGATGACGCCGGCGAGCCGGTCGGTGACCAGGCCCAGCAGCCGGTCGACGGCCGACTTGTCCTCCATCAGAAAGCCGATGCGCAGCAGATCGGCGTCGCCCATGGCGGGCACCGCCGCGCGCATCGACTCCTCCGGCACCACGCCGACGAAACGACTCATGGTGACGTGATCGTTGCGGCGCACCAACTCCCGCGCCACCTCGACCACCAGCCGGGGCGGCACCGCGGCGATGATGTCGGCGGTGCGCCGGGGATCGAGCTGGATCGCGGTCTCGGCGAGGAACCGCGCGGGCAACGCCTTGGCGATATCGACCGCGCGTGCCGGTTCGACCGAGCCCGCGACGGCCGCGCACAGCACCGGACCGAACGCGCGCTCGGCGGCCTTGGCACTGATCGCGGTCGGTACCAATTTCGTTGCGGCGGCTACACGTTTCATCCGTGCGGCGTCGCCGTCGAAGAGCAGATCGGTGGCTCGCTCGCGGAATGCCCGAATTGCTTCTGGTGAAAGGCCATTGAGGAAGTCGAGCTGCGCCGGATCGGAGATATCGAGCAGGCGGGCGAGTTTCGTGGTCTCGGCGCGGGCCATCAGTTGGGTGCTCATAAGCCGAGCGCTCTTTTCACGGTCGGCCGCATCAGCCGGGGAATGAGCTGGAGCGAGGATTCGACCGCCGCGCCGAGGCGCTCGCCGCGGGCGGTCACCGCGTTGCGCAGCAGGCGGTCGAGTTCGTCGAGGTCGGAGTCGGTGAGCCGGTCGAATTCGGCGGGCAGTGGTGCGCCGAGGGTTCGGCTCAGGGCTGCGTCCGGCATGAGATCTCCGTATCGGTGTCGAGTTGACGAAAGGGGCAGGTCAGCTGCTGCGTGGGGTGATCGCCGCACGATCGGCGCGCATGTCGTCCACGAAATTGGCGATCGCCTCGGCGACCAGCAGCGGCTCGGTGACCGGCAGCCAGTGATCGGCCGGGACCGCACAGCGCCACAGCCGGTCGACCCAGCGGGTCGAGGTGTCGTAGAGGGCGGCGGGCACGAACGGGTCGGTGCTGTCGACGAGCAACTGCACCGGCACCGCGGTGCGCCGCACCCGCGGGCGGCGCAGATGATGCAGCAGGTTGGCCTGCGCGATCCGCCCGCCGGCCAGCAGATCCGTGCGCCAGGTGCGCGCGATCCGGGCGGGCACGGGGGAGAGCCCGCCGAGTCGTTCCAGCAGCAGCGTGCGGACGCGCGGCGGATAGAGCCTGCGCGCTACCGGAACCGGGCTGAGCGTGCCGCGGGCATTGCGCAACCACCAGCCGAGGTCGCCGGCCCGCAGCTTGGCCTGCGGTGCGACGGCCCGCAACCACAGGCCGAGATGGTCGAGGTTGGGGCCGGAAATGGCGGTGAACGAGGCGATTCGGGTGTTCGCCCGCGGATCGCACACGGCCTCCCACAGCTGCACCGCACCCCAGCCGTGCCCGCAGGTGTGCACCGGTCGCTTCGGGCTCGCCGCGTCGATCACCGCGTAGAAGTCGGCCGCGAGCCGGTCGAGCCGGAAGTCTTCGAGCAGCGCGGGGCTGGTCGAGCGGCCGTGGCCGCGCACGTCGTAGGTGATCACGCGGAAGCCGTCGGTGAGCAGGGCGGCCACCGTGGCCCACACGCGGTGGGTGTCGGTGAGGCCGTGCACCAGGACCAGGGGTAAGGCGGCGGGGTCGCCCCATTCGAAGACCGCGAGTTCGGTGCCGTCGGCGGTCACCGTCCACTGCCGGTCCGGGCGGGGGGTGTCGGTGTCGAGCAGGTTGGTCATGTCGTTGCCTCGTTCGGTGCGAGCGGCCGGCCGTGCACGCACTTCATCGGTCGGGTTGCTCGAAACCGGACACCCCGTACCGCTAGTACGTTTTCCGATACTGACAGTACGAAGAAAACCCCGGCAACGGGAGACGTAGCCGCAGACTATGGCGTAGCTCACGCCGATAACCGTACCGGCGGTACGTGTATGCTGCGGTCGTGCCCCGTCCCAGCGTTCGTTCTTCGATGACCTCCCGCGCGGAGATCGTCGATGCCGCGATCCGGGTGATCGACCGGGACGGGCCGCGGCCGAGCATGGACGACATCGCCAGGGAAGCGGGGATCACCAAGCCCCGCCTGTATCGGCAGTTCGCCGACAAGGCCGATCTCTACACTGAGATCGGCAACCGGATGGCCAAGGCCGCCGCGGCCGCCGCGGGCAACGATCTGACGCTCATGCTGCAACCGCCGCGAATCGCGTTGCGGCGGGTGCTCACCGGATACGCCGACAGCATTCTCCAGCATCCCAACGTTTTTCGCTTCCTGGGCCAGGCGCAGGTGACCCAGCAGTCCGACGGCACGGTGCTGCAATTCGACCTCGGCCGCGCGGCCTCGGACCGCTTCGCCAGGCAGGCCCGCGATATCGCCGAGTCCATCCCGATCGACACCGCGGGCATCGACTATCTGTCGCGCGCGGTGGTCGGCGTGGTCGTCGCGATCACCGACCTGTGGCTGGCCGACTCGGTCGTGCCGCACCCGGACCGGACCGCCGAATTCATCGATCAGGCCACCGAATTCGTCTGGGGCCTGATCGACGGTTTCCTGCGCAGGCAGGGTATTTCCGCCGATCCGGAGACGCCGATCTTCACCTCGCTCGCCGCCGTGAATCAGGCGCAGCAGCCTGCAAGCTGACCGTTTCCCGGTAACCATCGGAACTGGTCGGCTCGTCGTGTGCCCGCTTTGTTGACACACTGCCAATAGTGCGAGAATCTGATGGCGAGGGACCGGCACCGAGGCCGGAGATCAGCGAGCAAAGGATCCGATGATGGCACGCGCCGCATGGAGTGACGACGAGGTCGAGGCGGTACGCGACCTCGCGAAGGCGTTCTTCGAGAAGGAGGTCGTCCCGCACGAGGAGAAGTTCGTCGCGCAGGGCCACCCCGACCGCGCGCTGTACAACCGGGCCGGCGAGCTCGGCCTGCTGTGCACCGCCATTCCCACCGAATTCGGTGGTGGCGGCGGCACCTTCGCGCACGAGGCCGCGATCATCGAGGAGCAGTCCCGGGCGGGTGACGGCTCGATGGGCATGCCGGTGCACAGCTCGATCATCGCGCCGTACCTGAAGGAGTTCGGCTCAGCGGAACTGAAGCAGCGGGTGCTGCCCAAGGCGGCCAGCGGTGAGATGGTGCTATCGATCGGCATGACGGAACCGGGCACCGGCTCCGACCTGCAGAACATCAAGACCCGCGCGATCCGCGAGGGCGACGAGTACGTCATCACCGGCTCGAAGATCTTCATCACCAACGGCTGGCTCTGCGATGGCATCATCATCGCCGCCAAGACCGACCCGACCAAGGGCGCCTCCGGCGTCTCGCTGATCTTCGCCGACGTCTCCGACGACACCCCCGGCTTCAAACGCGGCCGCATCCTGAACAAGATCGGCGGCAAGGCGCAGGACACCGCGGAGTTGTTCTTCGACGGACTGCGCGTGCCCGCCTCGAACCTGCTCGGCGAGGCCGAGGGCCTCGGCTTCTATCAGATGATGCAGATGCTGGCCCAGGAACGCCTGGTCACCGGCATCATCGCGGTCGTGATGATGGAGCAGGCCGTGCAGCTGACCATCGAGTACACCAAGGGCCGCGAGGCCTTCGGCAAGCCGCTGTTCGCGATGCAGAACACCAAGTTCGAGCTGGCCGAGTGTGCCACCATCGCGAAGGTCAGCCGCACTTTCCTCGACGACTGCATCGTCAAGCATCTGCGCGGCGAACTCGACATCCCCACCGCGGCGATGTCGAAGTACTGGCTCACCGACCAGCTGGGTATCGTGGTGGACCGCTGCCTGCAACTGTTCGGCGGCTACGGCTACATGACGGAGTATCCGATTTCGCAGCTCTACACCGGCGCCCGCGTCCTGCGCATCCTCGCGGGTAGCAACGAGGTGATGAAGGATCTCATTGCCCGGTCTCTCTGATACGACGAGCGATCCCACCGCTCGCCGGGGCGACACCGACGCTGCCGCGCTGCCGCGCCGGCGTCGGCTCGAACCCGACGAGCGGCGGGCCCAGATCCTGGCCTGCGCGATCGACATGTTCGGTGAGCGGCCCTACGCGGCCGTGTCCACCGCCGAGCTGGCCCAGCGCGCCGGGGTGGCCCGCGGGCTGATCAACCACTACTTCGGCAACAAGCGCGACCTCTATCTCGCGGTGGTGCGCCGCATGGTCACCCTGCCCAAACTGGACGACATGATCGTGCCCACCGGCACCGAGCGCGAGCGCGTCGAGGCAAGCGTGCACTGGCTGCTGGATACCATCGCCGAGCACGGCAGCACCTGGGTGAAGGTGACCAGTCACGAGGGCGTCGGCGACGACCCCGAGGTGCAGCAGATCCTCGATCAGGCCGACGACGCGGCCGCCGAGCGCCTGCTGCTCATGGTCGGACTGGCCGATTCGGCACGCAGTGCGGCTTTGCGCGCGATGGTCCGCGCGTACGGCGGGCTGGTGAAAGTCGCGGGGCGCGAATGGATCACCCGCGGCACCCTCACCCGCCCGCAGGTGCACGAGCTGCTCGCCGACATGCTGATGACCCTGGTCACCGAGTCGCTGCCGAAGGTGGACCGCCGGCACTGAGCGCCCGGCGGTCCGTGTCCATCAGTGCATCCAGCTGGGCTTCGACACAGGGTCTAGGTGAGTGGTTCCGGAGCCGTCTCGCCGGAGGTGGCGCGCTCCATGCTGTAGCGCACCGGCCGTCGGTGTCCCGGCGCGTGGCCGAGCCTGCCGTACTTGCGTTCGAGCACCTCCTCGCGTCGATGCTCGACCAGCAGCGCGCCGATGCCGAGGATCCACAGCGCGGCCGTCGCGATCGCGCCGATCTGTGTCCAATTGCTGAGGCCGTAACCGGCGGCGGTGAGGGTGCAGGCCATTGCGACCATGCCGAGCGCGCAGAGAATGAGGCCGGGAACGTTGTAATTGTCGCCGAGTAGATCGCCCGCCTGGGCGTGCCACGGCCGGTTTTCGCGGTCGTCAGAGGTGGTGCTACCGAACATGGTTCCTCCTGGGGAGTCAGCGCAAGATCAGTGACACTTTCCGATCAGCATGAACCTCGAATGGCAAAACAGCCAGCAATTGGACGTTTCAGATGATGTCGCGCCGCCGTGCCCCTATTGTGGGTCGGGATATCGGGGCGGGTCCGGGCAGTCCGAGGTTCCTGCACGGTGGTTTGTGTGGAGAGGGTCCTGGCATGGCACGGGCGGATCGCCGTGAAAGTGAACGTTGGCCTGCGGCAGCGCAGGATGACAGGTGGCCGGCGGCCGAGGAAGAGCAGTGGGTCGAGCCGGAGCCCGAGGAGCGTTGGCAGGAGGCGCCGCGGCGCAGGACCGGCCGATTGCGGGTGGAAATTCCGCCCATTGTGAATCCCTATGCGATCGTCGCGCTGGTGGCCGCGTTGATCGGATTGTTTCCGGTCGCCATCGTTTTCGGGTTCATCGCGTTCTCGCATCCGCGCGGCCGGGTGATGGCGATGTTCGCGCTGCTGATCGGTGTCGCGGAGGTGACCGCCGTCGCCGGGCTCGTGGTGCTGTCGGGAAACATGCTGCCGGACTCGCTGACTCGCGCCGACCGGCTGCCGACGACGGCGAGCCTGTCCGCGCCGTCGACCGCCGATCGACTACCCCCGCCGACCACCTCCGTCGCGCCGAGCGCGGCGGCGACCACCACGACGGGTGCGAGCACGACCGAGCCGAGCAACCTGAAAAAGGGTGCGTCGTGCACCGAGAGTCAGGTCGGCCAGATCGGCAGCGGCGCCGAGGGTGGCACGCTCATCTGCCTACTGAGCTCCGGGAGCTATCGGTGGTCGGGACCGTTCGTGGTGTCGACGGCGATCCAGCAGGCCGGGGGCAAATGCGATGGCAGCACCGCGAAGACGGGCCGCACCGCGGACGGGCGCGCGCTGGTCTGTGAGCTCTCGGGCCGCAGCGGCACCTGGGTGCTCTGGACCGAGTAGCGCGCTACTCCTCTTTCTTGGCACGACTCGGCTGAACGCGGGGCGGTTCGTTCGGCATCTTCGGATACTGCGGTGGCCATGGCGCGTCCATGAGACCCGAGGCCATATCGCGTTCCGACATCTCCAGTAGCGGGGCGATCGATTGCGGTGCGCGGTCGGCCCACGGATCACCCTTGTCGGCCAGTCGCGCGGGTACGGTGGCGATGGTCAGCTCGTCCGGGACGACGGTGTCCAATTCGGACCAGTCGATCGGGGTGGAGACCTGCCCGCCGACCTTCGGGCGCACACACCACGCCCCGAACACCGTCTTGTGCGGGGCGTTCTGATTGAAGTCGACGAACACGCGGTTACCGCGCTCCTCTTTCCACCACTGTGCGGTGATCTCCTCCGGATGGCGGCGCTCCAGCTCCCTGGCCAGCGCGACGGACGCGGCCCGCACCTGGTATCCATCCCAATTCGGTTCCAGCGCAACATAAATGTGCAGGCCGCGCGAGCCCGACGTCTTGATCCGCGACTCGATGCCCAACTCCGCGAACAACTCTCGGGTGAGCACGGCGGCGTGCTTGAGGTCGTCGAAGGTGATGCCGGGGGAGGGATCGAGGTCGATGCGCAGTTCGTCGGCGATCTTCAGGTTGTCCGCCCGGTTGGGCCACACGTGAAAACCGAGGCAGCCCTGGTTCACCGCCCACAGAATGTGCGCGAGATCGTGGGCGACGAGGGCATCGGCGGTGGTGCCGTTCGGCGTGGACACCTCGACGGTGTGCAGCCATTTCGGCGCGGTTTTCGGCACCCGCTTCTGAAACCACGACTTACCGGAGGCGCCGTCGGGATAACGCTCCAGCAGCAACGGACGCCCGCCGACCACATTCAGGAACGGTTCGGCCACCGCCTGGTAGTAATGCACGAGATCGAGTTTCGTCTCGCCCCGCTTGGTGAAATACACCTTGTCGGGATTGCTGATGGTGACCGTCTGGCCGTCCAGCTCGATATCGACCGACTCGGTCATGACTTCGCCTCGCTATCGGCTTTCGCGGGCCCTGCGTGGTCACGCTTCGCTACCGCCTCCGGGCTCTGAGCTCGTGCCTCGGTGAAGATCGCACTCAATTCGGCGGGCGGTGCCTCGTCGAGCTGGGCATAGGTGCACGATTCCGGCGTGCGGTCGGCCCGGAAGCGGACCAGTCTGCCGCCGTGGCGCAGCCGCCCGGACTGCACGTGTTCGTAGCGGACCTCGGCGACCAGTTCGGTGCGCAGCGCCTCCCAGGACAGGTCCTTGCCGCCGGTCCAGCGGCTCACCCCGCCCGGCATCTTGCCGTCGGCCCTGGCCTGCGCCGCGGCGTCGGCCCATTCCCGCCACGGATGGTTGTCCAAAGCGTTCTCGCGCAGCGGTGCCAGTTCCTCGACCAGTTCCTTGCGCCGCGCGGCCGTGAAACTGCTCGCGACGCCGACGTGGTTGAGATTGCCCTCGTCGTCGAACAGGCCGAGCAGCAGCGAACCGACGCCCTCGCCGTCCTTGTGCCAGCGGAATCCGGCGACCACGCAGTCGGCGGTGCGTTCGTGTTTGACCTTGAGCATCACCCGCTTGTCCTGCAGGTAGGTGAGGTCGTTGCCCTTGACCATCACCCCGTCGAATCCGGCGCCCTCGAACCGGGTGAACCAGTCCTCGGCGACGTCGGGATCCTGGGTGATCGGCGTGAGGTGCACGCGCGCGAGCGCGGTGTCCAAGATCGTTTCCAGCAGCCGCCTGCGTTCGGCGAACGGCTCCTCGGTCAGGTCCTTGTCGCCGAGGGCGAGCAGGTCGAAGGCGACGAAGCTGGCCGGTGTCTCCACGGCCAGCTTGTTCACCCGCGAGGCGGCCGGGTGCAACCGATTCTGCAAAGTATCGAAGTCGAGGCCCTGCTCGGTGACCACCACGATCTCGCCGTCGACGACGCACCGATCCGGCAGCGCCTGCTTCAGCAGCTCGGCGACCTCGGGGAAATACCTGGTGAGCGGGCGATCGTTGCGCGAGCCGAGCTCCACCTCGTCCCCGTCGCGGAACACGATGCAGCGGAATCCGTCCCACTTCGGCTCGTAACTCAGCCCCGCTTCGCGCGGCACGCCGGACGTGGTTTTGGCCAGCATCGGCTTGATGGGCGGCATGACCGGCAGGTCCACGCGATCCTCCTCGGGTTCGTTGCTTACCCGTACCGACGCCGCGATCGTGCGAAATTCATCGGTGCGGGTAGTGGCCTCGCCGATGATCGTATGCGCCGCATCCGACAAGATCATCGAACGCGCGGATGCGGCGGTATCCCTGTCAGCCGTCTAACCATCCATGCTGCTCGGCGAAGACGGTGAGCCGATCGCGGATGGTGAGAATCTCACCAGCGGTAAGCGCGGGGCTCGCGTCGAGCAGCAGTTCGGTGATCAGTCGTTTGTGTTCGCTCGCGTTCAGCTGGCCCGAGTTCGACCGATGTTTGGATTTGTGCGGCGCGGGCGGCGGGCCCGGCTGACCGGCCACCACGGTCAGATTGACGGCCTTCGGCCCACGATCACCCTCTGTCATGTCGAATTCGAACACCCGCCCCTGGCGCAACTCGTCTTCGTCCAGACCGATGTCGTTGACGTGCACGAATACGTCCGGCCCGCCATCTTCCGGTCGAATGAAACCGAATCCCCGAGAGCTGTCGAACGACACCAATTTCCCGATGGACACCAACACCCGCTCCTCGCCGCGCCGTCGCTACTCGGCCACCTTAGCCCGCGTTTTCGCTGTCGTTGGTTGAAAGCGCCTTTTGCAATGAATTGAAAACGGTGAGTCCCTGGCCGACCATTCCGTTGACGAGTTCGCTCACTCCGTCCGGCCCGTTGAGCACGGTCAGATTCGCGTTCGCCAGTCCGTTCGAGGCCTGCTTGACGATTTCCGGAAGTTGTTCGATCAACAACTGGTCCAACGCGATCCGGTTGTTCGACGCGGCCGCGGCGGCCTGGATCCTGGTGCGGTCGGCCTCCGCCTCGGCCAGGATGCGCACCCGTTCCGCCTCGGCCTGAGCCGGTTTCACCACTTCGGTCTGCAGCTGCTGTTCGCGGAGTTCGGCTTCCTTGCGTGCCTGGATGGCCTGTGCGGTAAGCACTTCCTGCATCGCCATCGCCTCGGCGAGCGGACCCGACTGTGCCGCTTCGGCATTCGCCTTGTCGATGTCGCGCTGGTACTGCGCGCGCAGGATCGCGGTCTCGCGCTGGTACTCCGCCTGCCTGCGCAGCGACTCCTGCTCGGCCTGCGCGGAGAGCTGCGCCGCCTGCGATTGCGCGATCTGCGCGTCGCGCTGGACGGAGGCGTTGTGCGGCGCGGCCAGCGCCTGGATGTAGCCGAGGTTGCCATCGTCGATGGACTGGATCTGGAAGGAATCCACCCAGAGCCCGATATTGCCCATCTCCACCTTGGAGGCCACGAGCACTTCATCGGCCAGCTTCTGGCGTTCCCGGATGATCTCCTCGACCGTCATCGAGCCGACGATCGAGCGCAAATGACCGGAGAAGATGCGGCCGGTGAGCACCGACATCTCCTTCTCCTGTTCGGACAGGAAGCGTTGCGCCGCATTGACGATCGAGGTGGTGTCGTTGGCGACCTTGAATGCGATCACCGCACGGACTTCGAGCTGGATGGCCTGCTTGGTGACGCAGCGCTCCTTGATCTCGGCCTCGAACATGGCCAGCGAAAGGTAGCTGACCTTGCGGAACAGCGGAATCACCCAGCTGCCGCGGCCGATCACCACCTTGAACGGCGCGTTGTCCTTGCTCTTGGCGCCGCTGATCAGCATCGCCTCGTCCGGGTTGGGTACGTGGTAACCCAGCACGGTTGTCTCCCTTACTGTTTCAGAACTGCTTCAGAATGGTCGGGTCGGTTCCGGCGTCAGCGGAATCCACGGCACCACATCGAGGATGCGCCCCGGATTCACCTCGATGACCAACACGGTCGCGCCCGCCGGAATCGGCTCGGCGGCGCGTGCGATGTACAGCTCTGTCCCCCCTCGAATTGCTATCAGCACCTCTCCGAGCAAGCCCGCACCCCGGATCGGCGATGTGAGCGTACCCGTCAAACCGACCACCGGGTCGCTCATCGCACCGATCTCCTCCCGCTGGCAACCAGACCGCCACACTACGTCCCGCACAGCACGTTTCGGTATCCGAACGGCGGCGGCGAACGTAACGCGATCGTTGTCACGCCGGAATGCCCAGGTTGCGGGTGTGTGACCGCCGTCGATAGCCCACGGGTATGTTGCTTGCATGGGAGGACGGCTCGCGTTGGTTGTCGGGTCCGAGTGTGCGGCGCTGGGGGAACTGGGGTTCACCGGCGAACTCGCCAACGGGTTGTACGCGAGCTTGACCGAGGCCGGTGGTTGGCGCTCGGCCACGGAGCTGGACGGGCCGGTGCTGGATCCGACCGCGGGGCAACTGGCGACGGTGATGGATGCGGCGTTCGCGGAGGCCGGGGAACGGCAGGCGACCCTGTTGCTCGCGTTCATCGGCCACGGCGTGACGACCAGCGCCGAGGATTTCTATCTGCTCGCGCATGACTCGCCCGCAGTACCCAACTCGCGCAACGCCTTTCACCTCACCCAGGAGATCAGGGAACGGCTGAACCAGTCGGCGCTGGACGGCCTGGTGGTGCTGGTCGATGCCTGCGAGACCGGGCAGGGCGTGATCGGTGCGGCGCGCCGGTGGACCGATCTGCTGGCTCAGTCGGCCGGGCGGATGGAGATGCTGGTCGCGGCCGGCGAGGGGCCCGCCTTTTCCGGCTGTTTCACCCGAACGATGCTGTCCACGTTCGACATCGGGCTGCCGCTGCGTGGCGAGAATCTGCTGCCGGCCGATCTGGTCGATCCGATCGCCGGCACGTGCGTTCATCAACAGCCGCAGTACCTTTCGTTCACCTCGGGCTCGGTCTCGGTGGCGCACACCGCGGATCCGGGGCTATGGCTGGTGCCCAATACCGCGCGGCATCGAGACGCCGTGAGCGGCCGTTCGGCAGCGGGATTCCTCGACCAGCTCACCCGCGGACTGCTGGTGACGCCGGATGTTCGTGAGCATCTAGACGCGATCGTCGACGCGGGCAGCCATCGGCTGCGCGTGGTGATCGGTCCGGCGGGCGCGGGTAAATCGACCTTGCTGGCCATGCTGATTCGGCCGAGCCTGGTCGAAGGGCTCGCGGTGACGCCCGAATACGTCACCGCCGCAGTCTTTCTCACCGCAGCTAGCTCGATCGAGGCGGTCGCGGCCGAGCTGGCTGCGCAGCTGACCGCGCGACTGCCCGGATTCGCCGAGGCGGCGCAGACGGTGCGCGCGCACCGGGCCAGGGACGAGTTCGACATCTTCGATCTGTCGGTGCGGCATCCGCTGGCGCGACTGTCGACCGCGGGCAGGCGGGTCACGCTGGTGCTGGACGGATTGAACCAGCCGCAGGAAGGCACCCGGCGGCTGCTTGTCTCCGCCATCGCCGATCTGACCAGGCGCGATGATCTGCGGCACGTGCGGGTGATCGTCGGGATCCGGGACGGCACCGGTGTCGAGCACACGCCGAAGCTGGCGCACATGCACCGGATCGAGGTGGGCGAACCCGCCGCCGACGACATCGCCACCGTGGTCGGATCCGCGCGCGGCAGCGGGGCGCGCGCCGACCCGGCGCACTGGGTGGACTGGATCCAGTCGCTGCTGGCCGAGGCGCCGACCGCCGTCGGGGACGAGTCGCAGGTGGTTTCCGGCGGGTGGTTGCTGGCTCGGATGTTGGCGGAGGTGGCGTCCAGCATCACCGATGGCGCGGTCGCCGCCGGGATCGGGTTCGACCGCATCGTCGCCTTGCGGGTCGAGGGAGCACTGCGCGGCCTGTCTGCCGAAACTGCCGGTGCCGCAGGCACTTTCCTCAGTGTGCTGGTCGCCGCCGGGGTCGGGCCGGTGCTGCCGATCGAGCTGCTCGATGCCGCCATGACGGCGCTCGGCGTGGACTTCCACATCGCCAGGATCCGGGATATGACGGTGGCTTTGGGCGCGCTGGTGACGCGCAGCAGGCCGGGTACCCCGCGCGAGTCGCTCGGCGTGACGCACAGCGCCCTGCTCCCCGGCCTGCGCAACGAGTGCAGGCTGCTCGGCGCGGAACTCGAGGACGCGCATCGGGCAATCGTGGCTGCGATCAAGGAGAGCACCAGCGACCGCGCTGCCGACTACGCGCGCGGCTCGGCGGTGCGGCATTGCCTCGCCTATCGGGATTCCGCCAGCGCCCTGCACTTCCTCGAACTGCTGGAGACCGCGAGATCCGCGGACAACCGCGATCTCTGGGCGGCCTGGGTGCCCGCCTTCATCGAGACGCTCGGACCCGATCATCCCGACACCCTGACGACCCGCAGTCGCGAGGCATACCACCGGGCCGAGAGCGGCGACCTGGTCGGCGCCATCACCGCCTTCGAGCTGCTGCTCACGGACCGCCTGCGCATCCTCGGCCCCGATCACCCCAAAGCTCTCGGCACACGCGCGAACCTGGCCAGCTATCGGGCCCGCTGCGGTGATTACATCGGCGCCCGCGCCGAGTACAAGCGGCTGTTCAGCGACCAGCGCCGCCTGCTCGGCCCCGACCATCCCGACACGCTGCGCACCCGAAACGACCTGGCGTCCAACCGTGCCGACCTGGGCGACCTCGTCGGCGCCATCGCCGATTTCGAAGAACTACGCGCCGACCGCTCCCGGGTGCTCGGCCCCGAACACCCGCAAACCCTGAAGACCCGCAACAGCCTGGCCTACTGGCGCGCCGAGACCGGCGACTTCTCCGGCGCCCGAGCCGATTTCGAGCAGATCCTCGACGACTGCCAGCGCGTCTTCGGCCCCGACCGCCCCGCCACCCTGGCCGCGCGAAATAGCCTGGCCGCCTTCCGCGCTCGCAGCGGCGACCTCGCCGGCGCGGGCGCCGAGTTCAAACACCTGCTCGCCGACCGGCTGCGCGTGCTCGGCCCCGATCATCCCGACACCCTGACCACCCGAAGCTCGTTGGCGAGTTACCGTGCCGACGCCGGTGACCTCCCCGGCGCGATCGCCGATTTCGCCCGCCTGCTCGCCGACCGGCTGCGCGTGCTCGGCCCCGACCACCCCGACACCTTCGCCACCCGCAACGAACTGGCCGCCCGCCAAGCCCAGAACGGCGACATTCCCGGCGCCATCGCCGAACTCGAAGTCCTCCTGGTAGCCGAACTCCGCGCCCTCGGCCCCACCCACGCCGCCACCATCCGCACCCAAACCACCCTGGCCTACTGGCGCGAGCAGCTCGGGCGTTGATTACCGCTGATCCGCACGGGTTCTCGGGGTCGCGCCCGCTGGGGCGAGAGTCGGTGCAGGTCCCGGCATAGCGCGCACACGGTAAGTTGCCTGGCATGGGAGGACGGCTTGCGCTGGTGGTGGGGTCGGAGTGTGCGGCGCTGGGAGAGCTGGGGTTCACCGATCAGCTGGCCACCGATCTGTACGGGCGGCTGCGTGACACGGGTGGGTGGCTGCCCGCCACGACAGTGGCGGGGCCGGTGCTCAATCCCTCTGCCGCACAACTCGTCTCGGTCATCGACGAGGCCTTCGGCACAGCATCCGCACAACAGGCGACCCTGCTGATCTCCTTCGTCGGGCACGGCGCGGCGATCGGCGACGGAGATTTCTTCCTGCTGGCCCACGACTCCCCGGCGGTGCCCAACTCGCACAACGCATTCCACTTGGCGCAGGGCATCAGGGAGCGGATCGGTGCGTCGGCGCTGGACGGTTTGATCGTGCTGATCGATACCTGCGAGACAGGACAGGGCGTGCAAGGCGCCGCGCGCCGCTGGGCCGACCTGCTTGCGCAGTCGTACGGCCGAATGGAGATGCTCGTCGCCGCGGACGAAGACGCCGCGTACGGCGGGTGTTTCACCCGGACAATGCTGGAAACATTCGACGCGGGGATGCCGTTGCGCGGTGAGAATCTGCTGCCCGGTGATCTGATCGCGCCCATCGCGCACTCGTGCCGCTACCAGTTCCCGCAGCATCTGTCGTTCACGGCGGGCACGATCTCGACAGCTCCCGGCAGCGATCCCGGCCTCTGGTTGGTGCCGAACCGCGCCCGCCGCCGAGATGCGTTGACGGGGCGTCCGGCGGCGGGGTTCGTGGATCAGCTCACGCGCACACTGCTACTCACCGACACCATCCGAGGGCATTTGGACGATGTCGTCGACGCGGGTGGTCATCGGCTCCGCGCCGTCGTCGGACCTGCGGGCAGCGGCAAATCGACCCTGCTGGCGTTGCTCATTCGGCCGAGCCTGGCCGAGGGGTTGCCCATCTCGCCCGAATATGTCACCGCGGCAATCTTTCTCACGGTGAACAGCTCTGTCGAGGCCGTCGCCGCCGAGCTTTCCGCGCAGCTGAGCGAACGCCTGGCCGGGTACGCCGATGCCCTCGAGGAGGCTCGGTACTTTGCCCACAGCCAGGGGTTCGACTCGGACGCCTTCGACGTCGAAGTCCGTCAGCCGCTGGCGAACATCGGGCGACCGGGCGTCCGCGTCACGATTGTGCTCGACGGCCTCGACCAGCCGGCCGAAGGCACCCGGCGGCTGCTGATCGGCGCGGTCGCCGATCTGACGCGCCGCCACGACCTCGGGCACGTGCGGGTCATCGTCGGCATCCGGGCAGGCACCGGCGTCGAACATGTGCCGGAACTGGGCCACATGCACCGCATCGCGCTCACTGTGCCGACCGATGGCGCACTGGCCGCCATCGTCCGTGCCAGCCGGGTGCGGCCTCCGTACGGCCAGGCACCGTGGGATGCGGAACCGGTGACCATGGGGCCGGGCCGCGGACCGAGGATCGGGCCGGACGCGGGTGGCTGGCTGCTGGCCCGGCTCCTCGTCGAGGTCGACGCCACTCTGTACGACGACGCCGTGGTGGGCGATACGGAGCTCGATGCTGTTGTCGCTCGCCGCGTTCGGCGCGCGACGGCGACACCGAGCACGGCGGTGGCGCGCGCGATCGAACCGCTGCTCGCCGTTCTCGTCGCGGCCGGTGCCGGGCCCGTGCTGCCCATCGAACTGCTCGATGCCGCGATGGTCGCGCTCGGGGCTCCCGCCGGCACGGCCCGAATCCGTGACATCGCAGTAAGTCTGGGCGTCCTGGTCACGCGCGACCGGCCGGGCAGTGCGCGGGAATCGCTCGGTATCACCCACGAAGCACTCTTACCGGGGCTGACCGCCGTGCTCGACATCGACCTCGAGGCGGCGCACCGCGCGATCATCGCGGCGATCGAGGCGGGCGGCAGCGCCGGGGCGCACGACTATGCCCGCGGTTCAGCGGCGCGCCACTATCTCGCGTACCGCGACTCCGCCGCTGCCTTGGCGTTCCTCGGCACGCTCGAGACAGCCCGGGCTGCCGATAACCGCGACCTGTGGACCGCGTGGTCGCCGCAGTTCGCCTCCGCCGTCGGATCGCTCCATCCGAATACCCTTGCCGCCGAAGCGAGACTCGCATACTGGGCAGCGACCAGTGGCGACCTGTCGGGCACCGGCCAGGGCAGTTCGTGACGGCGAGCAGGCGCTACTGACCGGAGCGGGCGTGGGCTGATCGGTCGGCGGCGTCCGTCGGGTGCCGGTGAACGAGTATGTTCCCTTGCATGGGAGGACGGCTTGCACTGGTGGTGGGGTCCGAGTGTGCGGCATTGGGGGAGCTGGGGTTTACGGATCGGCTGGCCACTGATCTGTATGCGCGGTTGCGGGAGGCGGGTGGGTGGGGGAGTGCTACGGGGGTTGATGGGCCGGTGCTCGATCCGACTGCGGGGGAACTGGTTACGGCGATCGATGCGGCGTTCGAGAGTGCTTCGGCGCAGCGGGCGACGCTGTTGGTCGCGTTCATCGGGCATGGGACGGCGACCAATTCGGGGGATTTCTATTTGATGGCACGGGATTCGCCGTTGGTGCCGCGGTCGGACAATGCGTTTCATTTGACGCAGGGGATCAGGGAGCGGCTCAATACCTCGGCGCTGGACGGGTTGATCGTGCTGGTCGATGCGTGTGAGACCGAGCAGGGGGTGCGGGGTGCCGCCCGGTTGTGGACCGGGCCGCTGGCGCGGTCGGCGGGGCGGATGGAGTTGCTGGTGGCGGCGGGGGACGGGCCTGCCTATGCGGGATGTTTCACGCGCACAATGCTTTCCACCTTCGGTGCCGGACTGCCGCTGCGTGGTGAGAATCTGCTGCCGTACGATCTGGTCGACCCGGTCGCGCGCGGTTGTGCCCTCCAGCAGCCGTTGCACTTGTCGTTCACCGCGGGCACGGTGTCCACGAGTCCCGGTGGCGATGCCGGACTGTGGCTGGTACCCAACGCGGCTCGGCGCAGAGACGCGCTCACCGGTCGGCCTGCGGCCGGGGTCGTCGATCACCTGACACGCCGATTGCTGTTCACCGACACGATGCGTGAGTGCCTTGCCGACGTGATCGATGCGGGTGGGCAGCGGTTGCGCGCGGTGGTCGGTCCGCCGGGCTCCGGCAAGTCGACCCTGATGGCTTTGTTGATCCGGCCCAGCGTGGTCGATGGTCTGGCCATCGCGCCCGAATATGTCACCGCAGCAATATTTCTCACCGCGAGCAGCTCGCTCGAATCGGTCGCCGAGGAATTGTCCGCCCAGCTGGCGGAGCGGGTTCCGGGATATGTCGAGGCACTGCGCGCCGCCCAGGAGCGTGCCGACGCTGCCGAATCGGACGTCTTCGATATCTGTGTCCGGCGGCCGCTGGCCGAGGTAGCGAGGCCGGGTAGCCGGATCACACTTGTGCTGGACGGTCTCGATCAACCCGAGGCGGGTAGCCGAAAGCTGCTGGTGGCGGCGGTAGCCGAGCTCACCGGTCGCGAGGATCTGCGACATGTCCGCGTCATCGCCGCGATCCGGGAGGGATCCGGCACCGACCGGCACCCGGCCCTGGCCCACATGCATCGCGTCGCGTTGCCCGAGCCGAGCGCTGCGGACATTGCGGCCCTCGTCCATGCGGGGTGGCGCGAGCTCGGGCCGATGGGCTCGACCGGTGCGTTCGGCGTGCCCCCGGCACCCGGCGGGTCGAAATGGCCGAGCGACGGGGACCTCACACCCGCAGGTCCCACGCGTGAACGGCCGCGTAGCTCCGGTGCGGCCGAGAAGTCGCGCAAGGCCCTGCACGGGGACAGTGATTGGCAAAGCACCGCCGAGGACGAGCCCATAGGCGAGCCGAGCCACACAGTCGGTGGTTGGCTGCTGGCACAGTTACAAAGCGAATCGCAGCCGCTGTTGTTCGGGCATTCGATGTCGATCGAAACAGACCTGGAAGCCATTGTGAGCCAACGCGTTCGCACAGCGATGTACACGGCCGAATCCGCCGCGTCCGGCTCGATCGGTCCCTTGCTCGCTATCCTCGTGGCGGCCGGGGCCGGCCCGGTCCTACCCATCGATCTGCTCGAGAGCGCGATGTCGTCGTTCCGCGAAGACATCACGCCGGCCCGTATTCGCGACATCACGGTGTGCCTGGGTGCGCTGATCACGCGCAGCAATCCCGGCACCGCGCGGGAGTCCCTCGGCATCGCCCACAACGCACTGCTTCCGGCGCTGACAGTTCAGTTCGCGTGGTTCGACGTGGCGATCGAAGACGCGCACCGCGCGATCATCGCCGCCACCATGCGGTGCACCAGCGCTCGAGCTGTCGAGTACGCCCGTGGATCGACAGCCCGCCACTATCTCGCATGCGGTGACAGCGGCCGAGCCCTGGCCTACCTCACCACGCTCGAGACGCCCCGGGCCGCGGACAACCGCGATCTGTGGGCCGCGTGGTTGCCGTCGATCGAGGCAGTGGCCGGTGCCGTTCATCCTGATGCGTTGCAGGCCCGGGCGTATCTGGCGCTGCGACGGGCGGAGAGCGGCGATCTGCCCGGTGCGATCGCCGAGTACGCGCGCCTGCTCGACGACCAGCTCGCGATCCTCGGCCCGGACCATCCGAACACCCTGGCGACACGCCACCACCTCGCCGCATACCGCGGTGAGTCCGGCGATGCGGCGGACGCCACGGCGGAGCTGACCCGGGTCCTCGCCGACCGGCGTCGAGTGCTCGGCGCAGGCCACGAGGCGACGTTGGCGACGCGGAACAGGCTCATTGCACTTCAGGCGCTGCGGGGCGATCTGTCCGGCGCCATTGCCGAGGCGCGACAATTGCTGGACGATCAGCGTCGCATTCTGGGCCCGGAACACCCCGACACCATGGCGACCCGCAGCAATCTCGCGGGGTATCTCAGCCAGAACGGGGACTCGGCGGGTGCCGTAGCGGAGCTGACGGATCTACTCACGGATCAGCGCGAGGTGCTGGGGCTCGACGACAGCCGGGTGCGGCTCACGCGCGCGAAACTCGCTACCGTGCGTGCGCGCGATGGTGACATCGCGGGGGCGATCGCAGCGGCCGAATCCGTGCTGGCCGATCAACTTCGCCTGCACGGGCCCGACGACCCGAGCGTGCTGCGGACGCGCACGAACCTCGCGGCTTATCGCGCGCAGGCCGGCGACCTGGCGCGTGCGATGACCGAGCTGGAAGACGTGGTGGCCGACCGGATTCGGGTGCAGGGCCGAGACCATCGCGAAACCTTGTACAGCAGAGGTAATCTCGCCTCCCTGCGGGCACGCGGTGGTGACTTGGCCGGTGCGATCGCCGAGGCCGAGCAGGTCGTCGCCGATCAACTGCGCGTCCTGGGGCCCGACCACCCCGACGTGCTTGTCACGCGCGGCAATCTCGTGTCGTACCGAGAGCGGGCGGGTGACGTGC